>OY970278.1:0-3274130 GCA_963715815.1 Vulcanimicrobiota bacterium
GTGTCGCGGGCGCCTAGTGAAACGGACTGGCGTATAGAGGACCGGACTGGCCGAATTGTGATTATCAGTAGACCGGGGCAGTTCGCCGCATACGTCGCGGGCGCCAAGCGTAGGAGACTGGCGTATAGCGGAGACTGGCTTTTCGGGCAATGCGTCCTTGAGAAAGCCCAAACGCGCTCTACCGCCGGCGGGAGCGCGTTCAGGGACTACGGAGAGGGATTCGAACCCCCGCGACGCTCATCGCGCCGTACCGCTTCCTAGGCAGCTGCATTCAACCAGACTCTGCCATCCGTCCGCGAACCCGGCCATTACAAGGATGAGTACCGGGTCCCGAGCGCCTTGCGGCGCGTACCTCCAAAACTCCAGCCCTTCGCGCGTGGATGCGATCGCGAAGGCACCGAACAAGCAATTGCCATGAACCCAAAACCGGCGACGTCACAACGACCAAGCCGTAAACGCCGACGACGCGTTGCGTTACGAAATGTCGATGCTTTGGTGCTGCGACAACTCGAAGCCGCGCTTCGGTCCGTTCGGCATCCACGGTATTTTGCGACGGAACGTGGCTACAACAATGAGCTGTACTCTGAGCTGCGGAGACGGATGCCTTTCGCGCTTCTGATCCCTGGCACGATTCTGGAGGCGGAACACCAAAAGCGCATCAGCGTGCACGGAACAAAGAAGCGGCCCGACATCATCGTCCATCTTCCCAGGGAAGAAACCGGCGATCCGCGTGTCGGAAACGTGATGGCTATAGAGGTGAAGCGAAGAGCACGTCCGCTCCAGGCCCTGAACGATTTTCATAAGTTGGATGAGTTCTGCGCGAGGCTGCAATATCGAATCATCGTGTTCATCAATATCGACTCGCATCGTACGTTTTCGAACGTCTACGACGGAGATTACGCTGAAAGACTTCACTGTTTTTCGGTTGAGCTCGAACATGGCCAACCGAAGGTTGATCACGCTCGACCATAGATTGACCCTGACAACCGGAGAATGCTCGCTGCTGGAGCTCGTCCTCCCGCCTCTATTGACCTAGAACAAGTCAACTGAGAAAAGCTACAAAGCACTTTCGCTTGCATACTTTATATGTGGGCGCAGACGCCGCGCTTTCGCGCCGGCGTCCAGCAAATATTTATCTAATACAAATAGCTGCGCTAACACACGTACCGCAATGCTGGTCGGCACAAGAAAGAGACGACCAGTTTATGCAAAGATACATTAACTTCCGCAAGCTTCTGTGGGAGCTTGGCGCAGTGTCACGCGCGCGCCGCTAATTAGAGAAAGCCCTTGACTCCTCGGTCAAGGGTTTTCCATTTCGGTCACCGGCGGTGTCGGAGGCGTCAAAGGTTTTCTCGGCGAATATTACTAGCTAATAATAATGCGCAAGACGACCAAAATGGGGCGCTATATACCGATCTGCGTGAGCGTCACACCCGGACGACACGGTGAACTCCGGCGCTTGGCAAAACGTCATGACACGTCCGTGAGCGCAATCATAAACGCGGCGCTCGATGACCTTCTGGCGGCGAAAGCGCAGGACGACGTTAAAGAGCGTTTAGACACAGCTCCTTTACGAAAGCACCGTCAGTGACTCGCATGCACCCAAACGGAGGAGTACAACTCGTGCTCGACCTCGTAAATCGCGATGTGATTTTCAGCATCAAGCCGAAGTACGCTGACCAAATTATGGCGGGCAAAAAAAAGAGTTGAATTGCGACGGCGTTTTACAAACGAAGCCACCATAGGCGCATGCGCTTTCATCTACTCCTCAACGCCCACCAAAGCCATGGTCGGCTACGCCACGATCGCAGACGTCCGGCGGTTGCCGGTCGACGAGATATGGGAGCAATACGCCGACCAGACAGGCGTCTCACGCCAAGAGTTCGAGTCCTATTTCCGTGGTCTGAGTCACGGCTACGTCATCGCTTTGCGCGACCCGCAGCGCCTCAAGATCTCTGCCAGCATTCACTATCTGCGGGAGCGGTTCGGGTTCCGCGCACCCCGATCGTACAAGTACGCCGGCGCCGAGTACCGCGCGTTGATCAGGTAGCATGGCACACGGTCGGTCATTCCTGATCGACACCAACATTATCATCAAACTCGAAGACAATTCGCCGGTACAGGCTGAGTTTTCGGAGATGGTACGGCGCTGTAACGAGCACGCAGTCACGCTATACGTCCATGAGGTATCCCATGAGGATATCAGGCGCGATCGGGATGCGCAGCGGCGCACGGTAACGCTCTCGAAGATTGCAAAATTCCCGCATATTAGTGGAGTACCAACTCCGCCAGCTAACGTGTTGGAGAGCCGTTTTGGCGCAATCGCCAATGAGCACGATCGAGTCGACGTTGAACTATTAAATTCCGTCGATCGCAACGTTGTAGATTTTCTCGTTACTGAAGATCTTGGAATTCATCAACGCGCACGTAGGGCAGGCCTTCAGGACCGGGTTCTTCGCGTTCGTGAAGCGCTTGATTGGCTCATCGCAGCATTCGAGCCGGCCAGGGTCGCTCTTCAACATATCGTCGAGCGTAGATGCTACCAACTCGACACAACGGACTCCATATTTGAGACGCTTCGAGAAGGCTATCCAGAGTTTGATCGGTGGTTCGCGGATGCACGACAGAGGCCATGCTGGTGCTTAGAGATAGATGGCCGGATCGCCGGCATTGTCATTCGTAAAGATAACGAGCCGCGTCGCGAAACCGATGCAATCCTTTCCGGTGATAAAATTCTTAAAATCTCGACATTTAAAGTCAAGGAGGAATACCGTGGCGAGAAACTTGGCGAACACCTGCTGAAGCAAACACTTTGGTACGCCCAACGCAATCACTACGATCTCGTCTATCTCACCGCATTCAAGGATCAACAGGAAGTTCTTGTAGACCTGTTGCTTCAATATGGTTTCAAAGAAACCGGAACGAAACATAGCGGCGAGAGCATTTACGAAAAGTTGCTCTGCCACGGGCCAGCACGCGCACTGTCGCTTCCTCTGACCGATGACTACGCGCAATACCCGTGCTTCCGCGAAGACTCCAAAGTGCAGGCCCTATGCGTTCCCATTCAGCCGCAGTGGTACCGGATGCTCTTCCCGGAGAACGTTGCGCAACCGTTGTTACGGGCGGGAGTGCATCAGGCCGATGCAGGGCGCACGGCCGGTAACACGATCCTGTAAAGTGTACCTTTGCAAAGCGCGAATCAAGAATGTTAATCCCGGCGACATTTTGCTCTTCTATCAGTCTGGCAATGAAATCGGATCGGGACATGTTCGTACGGTGGGCATTGTGGATGGATACCAAGAGATCAGCCGGCCCGAGAATCTATTGCGTGCCACGGGACGGCGCTCGGTTTACAGCGCCGATCAGCAAATCGCGATGCTTAGAGATTCATCCGTTAAGGTGCGAAACTTTCTGGTAATTGGCAAAGATTCCCACAAGGACCCCATCCCACTCGGATTGCTGAATGCGATGGGCGGCATTAAAGGCGTCCCGCAGAGCATTCGAATGGTAAGTAAGACTGCCTACGATCAACGACACTCACACTGAAAACCTAGGCTATGCGTGAAGGTCGTCGGCGCCTTTGATTTTTCGCGATGCCTGAAGTCACCATTTCCCTCTATCAAGGGAATACCTATCCAGGCGCGATCGAAGGATCGGATAGGCGATACCTCTGGGAACCGCGAGGGCAATAGTCTCCAAGGCGTCTCTTAGGCCCGGACACCGCTGCAACAAAAGCACTGAGTGGACTGCAGGAGACAGAGCGCTCGTTTAGCTAAACTCGAGTGGTTTTAGCGCTCCATCTGCGATCAAGTGCCGAAGGTGCTGTTCAATACCGCTAAACAACAGGCTCACGTTATCGATTAGACCCAGTTCAATGTTTCGCAAGTACGCGGCGCGCGTGGGGTTTGCGGACGTCACGATGGACTTGCTACTGTCAACCACAACAGCTTTCGCGTGAAGCACGGCTCGTTTCGAATCTTCGGTTGCTAGACCACGAGGATCGTCGCACACGTTCGGTAAGCGCTGCCCGGGCCATTGATTCCTTACAAATCGGTCGGCGAACCGAGCCGTTATATCGCGTTCACTGGTGGTGTCGGAGCGCTGCCTTGAGATGTCGAAGCAGCAGGTCACGGCAAGGTTCGGATCACCATCCATACGCGCTGCGAGTGCCTTAAAGTATTCACGTCCGCCATACAGTGCAAAGCCGACGATTAGCACGCGTTCGCGCGCTACACGGAAGAGTTGTTCGACGACAATGGCCGTGTTGCGCGATTGTTCATGAGGGTCCGGACCCGTGGCGACGAGTTCAATTTTTCCGCGGTCGCGTTCGACAGTCGCTCGCTCAATCGGCGAGGGCTTCGATGAGACGAGCCATTTGTTTCGCTGAAAATGCTAGGGCCGCCAGCGCAACGAGTTCGTTTGCTACGGATTTAGAGCCCGGAATACCCCATGCCGCTTACGGCGATCTCACCAAATGGCTCGGCAAGACGTCCGTTGTCGAGTGCCAGCAGCCAGCGACCTCAGATCTTGGCTGCTTTGGCCCGCGAACATCGCGCGTCAGTCGTGCGAGGGCGCCGGGTTTAACTGCTGCGTCGGCGACGCTCACTGTGGGGACAACTAGGCCTCGATCGAGGAGGTCATTCCGTTGCTCGCAGCTCGGCTCTGGCCATCAGAAGACACCCGTGAGAAGGGGCGCGATGCAGAAAGCGGCGCTCGTTCTGATCAGATGCGCGATGGTCAGCGCAAACGGGGTCGTTTGAGCATAGCTCGCCGCAGATCAATGCTCGCGTGAGATGATCTCAGCGGTTTCTGCCAAGCTAGCTGGCACGAATCCACCGAGCGTACCTTCAGAATCTGGAACTTCCCGTATGGATTAATATGCCGAAGCCTTCTGGACCACCTTACGGTGCGATGACAAAGGCACGCTGCGGAGCGATAACGCTGCTACGTGTAGGCCGATCCGCCGGTTTCTAGCCTCGATGAACCGATTGCTAAGGCGCCGATACTCCTGGGAAGAGTCGCCGTCCCATGGCACCGATCGAGTATTGAAGTCATCGAACGGAAAGGAAAAACCTCACCGCGGAGCCGCTCGGCGGTGACGAGGTCCTGCAGCATAAAGAATTCGACGTAACCTCTGAAGTCGTCGAACAATGCGAAAAAGTCGCGGTAAGTGACCAACGTCTCACCGAGTGGGCTGCGCTGGCCGAGGTAGTGCCGGCGGATGCATTCGAGCGTGAAGATCGAACCGGTCTGCAATCTTCCTGTTGAACCCGCGGGCGCCGTTAATTGTCTGCTTGCCATCAATCCGGTTCCCGGGAAAAATGATCATGCCGCCGATCGTGTAGCCTATTGCCCTGAACGCTTCGTGCTCTTCCTCAGCAAACAGCTCCGTGATCCGCTTCAGTCGAAACCCACCGCGTAAACGAAGGGATGACGGAGTCGCTAGATAAGCGAAGAACTCACCAAGCTCAGAGCGGTGATACAAGGTAGGTGGCCGTCGGACCCTGTCATCGAGATCGAACACGCTCCCCACTCGGTAGTGCCTTGCTCCACAGGAGCTTATGGTACTGCCGAAGAGTGGGGCTGTACGCGTCAGGGTCCTTTCCGGACGCGTCAGTCCTGAAGTCAAACGAAGTGTCGATCAGCATGTGCTCCTCTCGGGCCGACTTCTTCACGGTCATCAGCACGTCTTCGTAGGGGGACTCACGGAAACGAGGAGTGAGGATGCAACCGTCGCTGCTCAACGATGTGAGTGCGTCTAGGTCTGCGCTCGTCTCCATCGGCGAGCGGATTCCCCATTTCACAATCAGCGGAATCGGGCTTAGCGTCTAGTACAAGTTCTGGAGACGCAAGGACGCGCATCCGTGGAGGTTGCGAGTGTCGACAGTTCTGGGCGTTCGATGCTGGAGTGACCGCTTTAGCTACGTCGTTCTTTTCGGGCACAAAAGCAAGTTTTGTGGTTGTCCATGCACGCGAGGTGAAGCTTCCCGTCAACGAAGGTCGATCGGGCACAACTCGCCAGCTTCAGGCGCGATGTGCTAGACATATTGAGCGAGCGACGAATAAGTGTCGCACTCTACCGAGCTGCCGAAAAGATCGCAAAGAGACCGGATACTGCGCGAGCAGAGCTAGAAGGCGTTTTCCAAGAAGCGTGTTTCTCGCACTCTCCATCCGTGAATGTCAAAAGGAGAGGCTTTGGTGCTTTAAAGGCTGCACTGCAATTTGAGGGCCGAGCTAACCACGTGTTCGATCTGTTTGCGTCAGCCGAGTTTTCCGAATCTGCCAAGACCAAAGTTTTCTGAGGCCGCCATTGTGGCGTTATCCGGTCTGCCGTAGGTGTCGAATCTTTCTTACGTGAGCAGACTGGGCGGAGGATCTTTTGGAGAGGTCTGGCTCGCAAAGGATTTAGGGGTTAACGATTTTAGAGCTGTAAAATTGGTATCTCCGAAGTTGATTTGAAATCTAGCAATGTATAACAATGGAGCACAATTGCTCAACGAGCTGCAGCACCCAAATGTGATTTCAGTCTACGGAACAGAAATAGGGCCAAAGACCGGATCCTCTCCAGATGTCGGGATGTACGCGATAGTCATGGAGTATATGAAGGACGGTTCGCTCGAGGATCGCCTGAGTAGTGGGTTTATTCCGTTGGCGGAAGGGATCCAACGAATCGGCTGCCGCCTGTCGGGGCGCCGAAAAGAGCGCACGCAAGCGGCTACGTGCATCGAGACGTCAAGCCAGCGAATATACTGATGTCCGATAGCATAACGAAATTGTCCCATTTTGGATTGTGCACTGCAATGGTTCACGGTGCTGATCCGGCGCGGGTACGCCTTATTACAACGCGCCGGAGGTCTTACGTAGCGCCAGCGCAAGCAACTTAAGCGATGTTTACTACCTTTGGAAGTTGACACTTATATTTCTTAAAATTGTAAATGGCATGAACTTTCTCAATTGGGTTGGATCAGACGATGACTTGGAAAGAGCAATCCTAGCGGGGCGATTTCCTAGGCGAGATAATTATCAGCCGTTCATCCCAAAATCACTGATTAGGGTGATCAATAGAGGCATGAATCTCGATCCGAAAAGAAGATTTGCTACGCTTACAGACTTCAGACATGCTATTGAGCAGGTTCCGATAGCGTATAATTGGCGTCAGACGGTGGTGGGCGATCCCGAAGAATGGCTTGGAACCGCTACTAGAAATGCTCCGAGCACTCTCTATAGAGTGATTTGTTCAGAGAAGGCTGGATACGTCGAGCTGAGTCACTGCAAGACAGTACCTGGGAAATTTAGGAAAATTACGTCTGATTGTCTCACAAGTACAAATTGTGCGGCATTGCGGGGACACCAAAAGGCCGTCATGGCGCGTATAACGGCGGAAGGCAATAGTTTTCTCGCTTCAGCAGTCCTTAAGCGGATTCCGTATTCTGCTCCGTCTGTGCGACGATGGCATAGCCTAATAGCGTAACTTGCAAGCGGGTATCTTACAGCCTATCGACGATTAACTTAGCCTCTTTGTCGGTCAACGGAGCAGGCTTTGAACCGAATCTGGCGCGCCGACGAAACCCGTGACGCCGGGGGTCTTCGGACCAGTTCCCAGGACTGGTCACTCCAGTTCATTTTGATCAGGACATAGCCTGGAAAAACTGGGGTCGCCAGCCTGCCATCTTTGAACTCAAGGTCGGGCTCCATCGGGACGACGACGCGGAAGATTTTGTCTCGCATGTTCATCGACTGGATGCGACGCTCGATGTTCGCCTTTAGCGTGTGCTCGTTACCGACATAAGTGTTTAACACATACCAGCGCCCTTTCGCCGGCCTTGAGTATCGACTCTCCCAACCAGCGAAGCCGCTTGCACCTACTTCGTCTCGCTGATTGAAGAAGGATTGCCAGCACTTTGAGGCGTTCTCGTCCTGGCCGTCTGATGCGTAGACCACGGCCATAGATGCATGGCGAAAAAGTTTCCGCGTCTTGCTCCTTCTTTGTAGAAGCGCAACGCCTGTTATCGTCTTGCGGCGTGCCTTCGCCGTAATGATAGATGTCTCCAACGCGCTCACACGCAACGCTAGAACCGAGTCGCATCGCGTCGAGGTACAGCTTGCGTGCTTCGTCGTAATCCTGTAGACAATTACCAAGTCCGAAGTAATATGCGTCAGCTTCCGATTCGATCGTCATCCAAGGAGGCGAATTCGGCGAAATGCCTCCCGCCGCACCCATCGCTAGACTGCTAGGAACGTCGAGGCCGCCAACGTTCTCCGCAATTGCCAAGATCGTTTTGATCACATCCGACGGACTTGCTCGGAAAAATTCTCGATTGTCGGCTTCGCGATGACCGTCACGAGTCAGCTGCCTGTGCACAAGCATTTCAGCAGCATCGCAGTCTGCGAAATACTCCTGAAAAGCGAGGACGAACGGGGTTGCAACGCTCGTAACCCCAGAAAGTTCGTTGGCTCTTTGAAGCGGGTCGCGCGTCGTTTTGCCGACTTTAACCAGCCCTGGCATCGCGCTATTAACGAGCACGTAGATCCAGCCTGCAGCCACGCTCGCTCCTCCCTATCGGCGCGATAATCAAGAAAGACTTACACCCATTTCGCGGCAATATCCACAAGCTTCCTGACGCCGCTCGAGACTTCACGAATAAGCGCCAGAGCCGAGATTTCCGTACCATCGAAGCGGAAGTCAACCCATACGACTCGTTCTATCTTTAGCGAAGCGTCTGGCACGGGCATTTGGGTCCTGGGATCGACTGGGACGCCATTGATGCGAACGCCCGAGCCGAACCGAACTTGATTCGGCAGCCAGCTGACGACACCACCTCCATCGCGTGATGCTGTACCTGCGGCGTCTCTTGCCGCTTTTGCGCGACGAGGCGCCCATGCTTATTTTCGTTATTCAACTTGTTAAATGCGCCGAGCCAACTCCACTCGGAGTGATAGGGCTGAATAGACTCTAAGAATCCCCATAGATCCGGCGACACCGCTTTGAGCCCTGGATACGATTTGGCGACGTCGCCTTCAAACTGCCTCGCATCACCGCAGATCGGGAAGTAAAACCTGTCCGTTGAGTTAGCTCCGGGACAGCACATCTCGCGGATGTCATGCGCGAGATAATCAAGAACAGATCGTTGGTTCTCGCAGAAGTTCTTGATGTCAATTTGGAGATCTGATGGAATGATCTTCTGGTAGAGAGCGCTAGCATAGGCTTGCTCAATCTTTTTCAGGTCGATTTCGCCGCGCCTGATCAGCGCCTTAATATCCGAACTGCGCTTTCCCATCCGCCGTGTTATCCAGCGTCGCTTTCGAGTTCGCGAATCAAAACGGCGATCTGAGCTGCCACATCATGCGCATGCGTCGTATGCCACGGAACCGGATGAAATTGCCGCATAGCCGGCCCGGTGCCGTGATCGACCATCCTACGTCACCGGCATTGCTGAGCGGACCATTGTACGTAACTCGATACGGCCCAATTAGACGCTCCGAGCCTCCGGCTGGCACCCTTAATCCTAGGCGTTCGCCAATTCCGCGAAAGACTGCCTCAACCCAATCACGGTATGGCTCGCCGTGATCCGTACCCACGTCGGGTAACGCATCGACAATCATGGTCATGCGAGGTTCCTCGCCGTCCTCGAACTGAACGTCCGCGAGTTGTCCGCGCAGATCGCCTCCCTGATTGGCAGAACGGCGGATCCAAACGAAGCTCGGCTTCGGAGGCGTCGGTTTCAGACGCTCGCCTTTGCCGCGGATGGTCTCGTCCTCAGCTCCCGGTCGACGGAAGACGACGATCGTATCGATCGGGTCCGAAGTCGCAACATAAGAAGGAAAGGTCAGCACCTCGCAAGTCGGCATGCCGTTCCGACGCAGCCGCTGCGCTTCGCGATCGGCAAGACGACGCACAATGCCGCCGTGGGACTCGCCGGTAACGCTATGGATCTCTTGAAGCAGGCCTATCGTGGACGGATACATCGAGATCGCGTATGGGCGGGCTTTCTCCCCAGTCCTGGTTTGGTAAGCGGGCATAGCCCTAAAATATCGAATCTTAGCTAAGATTGCAAGCGTGGCCTCCCGCTTAGAGCATGAATCCTATATAAGATCGAGGAGCCGCGTTCTCCGAAACCTGCAGAATTTTGGTAGCGCCCACTCCTGCGAAATCGACATTTAGTAGCGCTGACTTCGGTGATGAGTAGCGCCAACTCGCGCGAAAAGCGAGCTTCTCGGCCCATCCAGTATGCGTTCACTCGTGCGATTCACAGTGCTTGACACAAATGGACGTCCGTATTAATTGCGTAATTCCGCATTAATGCCGAAAAACGAGAACCTCGACCGAACATCTCCGCCACCGGGGGACCGCGGCTAAGTGCTGGAGGCCATGACTATTGTTCGCCTTTTGACAGCAGGCTCGTTTATATTTGTCATCGCGTGTTCGCTGCCGGTAACTGCCAGTACGGACAATGCCTTTCAGTACAATGGCGGTGGCAATCTGGCGATAGTGAACGCATGCGGCGCCCGCTGCGAGTTGATGATAACGGCTATCGACACCCGCGGCTACGGACATCCGAGTCTTCACTTTCCGCAGTCTCGATGCGGCGAACGAGGTTCCATCCCCGCACACCTTGATGGCACGTCCGACCCAGGTTGCTGATAGCACCCCAACTTTTTTAGGCCCTGCTAATATCTAAGGAGGTTCCGTGCCGAAGCTTTCAACGGCTCCCCTCTTTTTGGTCGCCGGTATCATCGGAACATGCTTATCGGTTACGCCTGTATCCGCGGCGAGCCCCTATCAATGCGAATCGGGTCCGAATGACGCGATCGTCGCGGCATGCGGAGCGCGCTGGGAAGCCTCCAATATTCGCGCTCATGTAGCGGCCGGCGATCTGGGCGGCGCAACGGCAGAATGTCTTAACAAGACTGCTCTGCTCTTGGAAAGCCTTGCCGTGAAATATGTCGCAACCAATAAAGTCGGCAATTTTAACGGCTCTTGGCCATGCGGTCGGGAGCCGAAGATTGCGAAAGCCGACGACGGAGCGTTAGCGACGGCCTGTCACGGAAAATCATGGACGTACCGCAATCAGGGCAAAGTAGCATGCAATATGCAAATCGCGAGTACGACGGCCCAAGCGACGCAGGCGACGGCAGCTCCTAAAGACGATCCCTGTCCGAAGCCTATGACGCCAGTATGGGCCTTATACTGGAGTTTCCAAAGATATGAACAGGCATACATCGCGGGGAATACCAGTGCCGACGTGGAGGACGGAACAGAGGCGCGATACCTGCGTGAACACCGGGATTGCGACCCCGCGTACGTTGATAGCCACCTCGGGGAGATCGAAGATCTGAGGAGCGGTGCATTCAAAACGGACCTGCGAAAGTAATGCCGGATGCAAAAAGTACTAGCGGCGGAAGGTCTACTGCTGCGAAGAGTTGGCTGCAGTGGCAACTTACGTCTTCGGCAGTAATGTCAACATCGGCTAGCATTCATATTCACTGACACTCCTGTCGGGAAATGCGGCAAGAAGTGCGCTGCGAGTTCGCGACCGCAGGGTCGAAAGCGGCGCGTTACGCTTGGCTTTGCAGCCGGGACGAACAGCGTGGTCAACGCTTAGCAACAAGTGAAACCGCGACTGATTGCAATGCTCGCGTTTGGGCTCGTTATGCTCACCGCCGCGGCAGGATCGACGCAGAGCATCGAGTCGAGCATCACGACGAACATAACCGGGGCTCCGGCTTACGCTGCCAGCACTACCTCGGACGCCAGCATTAAGCGTCCCAATTTAGGAATCAACATGATCGAATTTACGATGAGGCCGCCCTAGTCTACACGCCTAGGTCGGCCAGGCGATGTGCGATGCCTGCCGGCGATCCCGCTTAAATCCGCAACAACGTACTAGTGCTTTAACGTACTCACTTGGACGTAGACCGTACGCGGCTGGGCCCATTCATAGTTCGTCGGACCAACGCCGCTAGCGCCGAGACCCGGATAGGTGTAACCGCCGAAGTACAAGCCGCCTGCCATGCCGTTATCTTTGTTGAACACGTTCGACGCGCCGATGGAGAAGTTGACGCCCTTCACCGGCAGGTTGATTGATCCGTCGAACACCGTGAAGCCGGGTTGACCATACGCGTTGTTCGCTCCGTAGGTCGTACTACCGAAGCGAATGTTCTTGCCATCCTGGAATGTGTACCAGATGTTGCCGCGCATCTTATTGTAGGGATAACCGGGAATCTGCACACCGTTGGCCGGCAACGGTCCGAGAAAGAGGCTGCCGCCCGACGTCACTGGGGCCTGATCGTAAGAGTAGTCGCGCAGCATATCAACCTCAGCCTGGTATCCAAAGCCGTATTTCGGCTGGTGGAGAAGCGTGAGCTCCATGCCGCGGTTGGCCGTTTGTCCTTGTGAGGTGGGAATAACTTCGGACGTGTACGCACTCCCATTGAACATGCCCATACACGCGGCGGTAACGCACTGGTAAAGTGCGTAGCGATTGAAGATCGTCGTCGAGTAGAGATCGGCTGAGACGATGCTGTCGCGGCTGTACTTATAATCGCCGCCGACATCGTATCCCGTCGAGGTCTCCGCCGTAAATTGCGTTGCCGGGTATAGCGTCCCATGGCTTCCGAGGTACGTGGTGGTGTTGATCACGCCTTGGTAAGGGGTAACGAATGCGCTGCCCGCGGACGCGCGGAGACTGAAGTTGGAGTTCGGCCGCCACGTCAAACCGCCTCGCGGGTCGAAGCGCGAACCGACGTACGTTGTATTCGAGACGTAGCCGCCTAACGCAAGCTGCAAGTTCGGTGCGATCTCGTAGGTGCCGCGCAGGTTCTCCGTTGTGCTCCGCACGAGAATTTGCGGCTGGGCGTGGTACGCAATCGTGTATGCGCACGAATAGATCTGTGCGGCCGTTTGACCGGGGTAGCCGCATCCGCCATACGGATCGGCCACGGTCCCACTCCCATACCAGTACCAACCGCTCGAGTATGCCTCGGTGTAATTGAAGCTGTCGCTGTGCGTATCGAAACCGAGCGTTATGTTGCCGCGGTCGCCGATCGGAAGCGAGTATTGTGCGTCGAGGCCATGCAGCGTGTCGGTCGTGAGCTCGTAGTACGGCTCGCCCGCGTAGCCGTTATCGTCTGCATAGTTGTTTCCCGCATCCGTAGAGAGCGCGGGACTGCTTCCGACCCAGGGACAAGCCGGCGAATAACACGGGCCGATAGCAGTCGGAGCGGGATTCTGGATAATATCGCGCGTGATGCTGCCGCCATAGGCACGGGCGAGGAAAGTCCCGGGACCGATGACGGTGCGGAAAGCCGCGGTGAAGATCGGCTCCCTGTCGAGCTCGTATGTGTTCGGGTAGCCGGCGTAGAGATTGATCGGGACGGTTTTGCCGACGTATCCGAGATACGGCGTCGCCGTGTAATTTTCATCATACACGTTAGTCCCAGCCACGCATGTCGGTCCCGCCGGCGCCGAACCTTCGGCGAGGCCATTGGTGATGCAAGGAGCGATCTTTGCGTAGACGTAGCCGACGTTATTGCCGGTCTCGTCGAGCCACGTCTGCGTCGAGTTACTGCTCAACTCGAGCGAGGTTACCGGCGAGAAGTTGTAGGCCAACTTGAAAAGCTGGCCGTCGTTCGAGAAATTCGAGGTAGCGGGGTAGGCGTAGTTCAGAACACCCGTGTAGCTCGTTCCCGACGGATAGACTTGATTGTTGCCGGTGAGCGGGAATGTCGGCGAGGTGTACGGAGAAAAGAAGCTCGCGCGTCCAAAACCAAAGATGTTCTGCGGCGACATATAGCCGGGCGTCGTTTCGCGCGCGACAGCGACGAGCAGGCCGATCTTGCCGATCGTATCGGAGACGCGCACACCATACGTCCAACCGCCGAACGAGTCGTATTGAGTCATGAGGTCGGTGCTCAGCGCAGCGGTGATCGGTGCGGTCTTGAGGTTGAGCGTACCGCCAACGGCGTCAACCACCGTATTCGGCATATTGCCGGGGCCTTTGCTGACCTCGATGCCGCTGAGCAGAATCGCGTTCGTAAAAGTGGCGTTGAAGCCAAAGGCGCCGTTGCCGATCGTGTCGACCGGATGGCCGTCGATGAGCACCTGCGACTCGTATGGCTGGGCACCGCGAATCGAGATCGCTGTGTTCGCGCCGGGCTCGTTCGAACCGCCGCCGGCGCGCTGGATCTCGACGCCGGGAATCTGGTCGAGTATGTTGACGATCTGATCCTGCCCTTGGCTACGGATCGTCGCTGCCGTGAGCTGGGTCAACGCGGCCGGCGAGTCGGCGACCGAGGTCGCGCCGCCCACCGAAACGGAAGCAATCGTCGTCAGCGACGCCGGGAGCAACGTCGTCACAAGCGTGGCGCCCGCACCGCCCAGGACCGTGACCCCATCCTGCTGCGTCGATCGGAAGCCCGCCGCCGAGATCGTCACGCTGTAGAGGCCCGGCAGGACCACGACCCTGTATGTGCCGTCGGATTGCGAAGTCGTTTGCGTCGTTGTCGGCCCTGAGATGCCGATTCTCGCACTACTGAGCGGCTTTCCGGCGTCGTCGCGCACGGTGCCGCTAATCGTCCCCATCGACGCAGGAGTCTGCGCCCAGGCCGGCGCCGAGATCGAAACGCACAGTACAAGACCACACAGCAAAGCCTTGAGGTGAGATCGCACGAGAATCTCCTTGAAAATCAAAGAAAATCAACAAAAAGAGAAACAGGGGCGGCCGTGGAGCAGCTGCCGACTCTGGTCAGCGTACGAACCGAACGTCAGGACATCCTTGCGGCTTAATAATGAATTTAGATGACGACGAGCTTCCGAATCGATGCAGGAAACCGATGACGAAGCTGCTTCAGGAAGTTCGCGAAGCCGACGCGTCGCCGGGGATCCTTGCGATCTACAACGACATTTGCAATACCTTGGGCGTCCCGTTCGTGAACCTCATACACCGCTATCTCGCGACGATACCGGGTGCGCTTGAGTACGCGTGGGCGCTGGGTCGGGACGCATGCCTCGATGGTCGCCTCGACAGCTGGGTGACGACGATGATGGTGCAGGCGAGGCTGGATGAAATTCCCGTTACCGCCGACGTAGCGTTACCGAACCACGCTCGCGAGATCGCCGCGCGCATCGTCGAGATCTACAACCGCCAAAATCCGCGCAACGTCATCGTCTTCACAGCGCTGCTGAGGGTCTTGCGCGATCCCGAACTTCAACCATCGGAGGCGATTCCAAGCCTCCTCGCGTCAACCGAACGGCGCGTTCCCGCGACGACTGTTCCGCCACTGCCGAAGTTCGTCGACCTCGACGAGCACACGCAGCAGCTCTTGCTCGAACTCGCAGCGCTCCAGCGTCTCGAGGGAACGGGCCTGATTCCGTCTCTCTATCTCCACCTCGCAAGCGTCCCCGGCGCAGTTAGCGCGACATATGACGCAATTATCGGTCCATTACGTGACGGGACCATTTTAGAGCGTGTCGAGCACGTCCGCGCCGGGGCCAGCATCGCCGCGCAGAGGCTCGGCCCGCAGGAGAGAACCGCTCCGGCGAGCGTCTACGCGCGACGCGCCGAGATCGCCGATGTCGTCGCGTCATTCACGGAACGCGCAATTCCATCCATGGCCGTCATCGGCAACATTCTTGCGCGACGACTCCAATAACGGCGTCGTTCAGTCGTTGGGTTTGGAAAAGAGATCGATTCTCACCGACTGATCGAAGGGCAAGCCGCTCGCGACGACTTCATCGAAGCGCCTCCGAACTTCCGGAGCGAGCACCGCTTCCTCGCTGTAACCGTTGAAGCGTCGATTGGCAATCATGCGTTTCGCATACGCATCAAAGTTGTCGTAAGGCCGCCGATCATAGTACGAGAGGCAACGACGATCGACGAAATGCGGCGCAGCGAATGCGTCGAGCGCCGAACGAGCTGCAGCACGCACGGCGGTTTCATCGTGATACGGCGCAGAAACGTAATGGTTCGGCCCCTCGGCGAGAGGTTCAGCGACGTACAAACGTCCCGTCGGTTTCAAAACGCGACGAGCCTCCGCGAGGGCGCTCGACAGCTTTTCTTTTGGAACGTGATGCAGCGAATAGACGAACAGAACGACATCGGCTGAGCGATCATCGAGGGGCAGAACATCAGCCGGGCCCTTAAGGAGACGGAATCGTCCCGTTCCCTCGACGGTCCAACCTGCCGGCTCGATGAACGGATCAACGCCGGTAACGTTCGCTCCATAAGCTGCCAGCACTCGCGCGTTCGCGCCCTCGCCGCTGCCGACGTCGACCACGTCGAGCCCGGACACCGAGCCCAGTGCTGCGACGATCGCGTCGGTGTGTTTCTGCAAACCAATATCCGTCATGAATCTCTTTAAAACAATTGGCCCTGGATCTCGTACGTCAGACGATTACCTTGCGAACCGTGGGCAAGATTGAGTCGCACCCCATGATACATCACGCCGACGCCAGAGTCCGCGTGCCATATGAAATCAGATGGAGCGAATGGCTGCATTCCACCGCGGACGCGAGAGGCCGCGTCTTCCGTAAAGACGATGACCTTGAACGGACTTGGTAGCGCGTCGTTGATGCGATATTCCGCTTGCATCGTGCGCGCGTCGGTTCCGCAGAACGGCTTGGGATAACCTCGTATACCGACACCGCAGACAAGACTGCTCGTTGGCAAAGTGCCGCCGGTTGCCAAGAGCATCCCGTGCACCGCGAGCGTTGAGTCGCCCACGCGCGTGTAGTGCGCAAGGTCGGCGATGTACGTTTGATATTCGCTCGTTGCGCCGAGCGCGCCGATGCCGTCAAAGAATTCGACCTTGTATTGGAACGAACAATACGGCGGATACCATTGCGTCGGCGGCACCGTACATCCATGCGATAAACCGGCTTCCAGAACCGATACTTTCGCAGCCTTGTAATACGTGTCGTAAACGGCAGGTGCGGTGATATACGTCGGCACGTTGCTCGTCGCATGACGTTGTCGCAAGCCGAATTCAAGTTGCGTTCCATCCGTTCCGCGTATGAGATACGACGCGCCAACGCCCGTGAAATAGCTGTGGATGTCTTCCGCAACGGGTTGACTCGCACGAACCGTGCCTCTGGCCGCGAGCGCTTCAAGGATCACGTCTCGTTCACGGCCCGTCGCCGCATCAACCGCGACCGGCATCGTGTAGAGGAGCTCCGCCAAATCGGCCCGCAGCGCGAACTGCGTGTACATCGAGAGTGTCGAACCGTGCCGATCGAATGGGTCGGTGCTCGCGTCGAATCCAACGCCTTGGATCGGAAACCCGAGCGGCTGTTGTGCGTAGACCGGGTGCGTCGTTACGTCGAACCATTTCGACATGACGATCCAGTGCAGCGTCACGTCATGTGTCGCTGAATCTTGCCGTATCGTCAGGCGCGGGGCCACCCCGGCAAGCTTCCTGAGATTCGTGTAGTCGCGGTCGACCGATTTCTGCTGCAGCCGGTCGCCCTCGTGCAGCGACAAATACCGCCGCACGACGTCGGGCTTCGCGAGGCCGTAGGTTTCGATCGTTACCCGCGCAATGCGAGCCCCGTCCTCGAGGATCGTCAAACGCGGAGCCTTGGCAGGTTGCGCCGCGCTCGCCAAACCACCAGAGAACGTCATTATCACGACGATCAAAAGAGCGCCGAGAATCTTCGAATCCATTCTGAGAGCGCCCATTCGCTGCCGGCGGCTAGCCTGCTTCAGCCATTCGGCCACAAGCGAAACCAGGCGAGGGGTCGGAGCGTACATGGGACGTGATTTCACGAGGGACGATCCTTGCCACGATCCTCGTTCTGGAGCTCGCGATCGTCGGAATGGCCATCACGGCGGTTCGGGGCGACCAGATCGGCCCGTCCTTTGCGTCGCCCGCCTTCGCTCAGTTCACGCACGGATCGCACCTGATCGAGGGCGGTCCACATCAGATATTCGCCGTCGGCCCGCACCCCTCGCTTACAGTTGAAATCGGCTATGCCGATCTGACGATACTGAGCGGCAAGGAACCGCAGATCGACGTCAGCGTGAGCCCAAGCTCCGACTACGGGATCTTCCGCTCAAAGGCCCCGATTACCGCAAACTTGGACGGGCAGACGGTCCGCGTCGCAACCTCGGAGCATGGGCTGACAACGGGTGACAATCGCATGGTAACGGTCGTCGTTCCGGAGGGAACAAAAGTTACGGTGTTCCATGCGGGCGACATAAAGGCGAGCGGCTTGCGCGCCGAGGCCTCCTTTACGAGTCGTGGCAATGGTTTCATCCACATTGAAGATTACGATGGCCCCTCGTTGCACGCGACGGCAGCCAACGGTCCGATCATCATGCACGCCGTCTCGGTCGAACGTCTCGATGTAAGCGCCCGGAACGATCGCGTTGAAGCGACGTCGCTTCGAGTTCATGATGGTACCATCGAAAGCGGCGACCGTGTGACGCTTGGGCTTGCATCCGGGACGAATACGATCATCAACGCCGATACGGACGACGGAAAAATCTCGGCAACCGGCTTTAGTGACGGTGCGTCCGTCGCCGGCGCCCGAAAAAGTGACGATGATGCATCGTCAGAGACCGTGCGCGTCGGCGCCGGAAACGGAAGCCTCGACATTCACACCGGCGATGGAAACATCAATCTAGTTCAAGAAAACTAAGCTTGGTTTTCGAGCGCTTTCATGCGGCTTTCGTAAAAGAGCCACGTGCTTGGCGTGATTGCGTTCACTCCGCTAAAAGGAGTGTCGAATTCCTTGATTACGACGAACATGATCGTGATGAGCGCGGCTAGAATTCCAGTCATCAAGAGCTGCACGATACGGTTCTGGACGCCGAAGAAAAATGTGAAACCCAGCGTCGCCGTCGCTCCCGCGATCAAGCCAAACCAAAGAATCGGGGATACGGAAGCGCTTGTCGCAAGAATGCGCTCTCGTCGCGCGTCGAAGGTGCGGAGCAGCTCCTGCATCGCGATCTGATGCGCATCCTGTTGCCCCGTGTTTGCCGGCGAAAATGTTTCGATCTCTCGGGCAATGTTTTCGACATCGGAAACGGCGCTGAGCGCCAGCGTTCCCTTCGTCATTTCCGGCCATTCCTTCGTTATGACGTCTTCGACGTATCCGCGCAAGTCAGCACGAATTTGGTGGCGGAGCGGTTGCGGAAAGGCCTCGGCCGTGTGATAGAGGTCGAAAATCGCAGCAGCCTCGGCATCGACGTGGTTCTGAACCTCACCGTACTTCTCCCAAACGACGACCACGACGAAGCCCAGTACGACCGCATATGTTACGGCGATGGCCGAATAGATGAAGCCGGCAACATTGTTTTGCTCCACGAGTATTCGGGGACGGACGCAACGTTGCACGACGTAGTGCACGCCGATTGAGAGCGCAACGGCGACCACAACTGCGGCCGTATCGAAGAAAATCGGTTAGGCACCCCATTTAGGCAGTTCGATGCCGAACTGCTTCGCGTACTCGGCGTTCAACCGCTGCCAACCCTCAAACTGCATCGTTTGGGGGCCTGCCATACGCGCGATTGGAGTTCCGCTCAGATACAGATCCAACGCATCGAGTCCAATGTGCCATCCGGCTGCACCCATCGAGATGTAGCTGCGATCGATAACCGTCCACAATGTTAGGCGCGTTCCGCCGCCCGCGGCTTCGAGCTCCCACCGCGTCTCGTTCTCGCCCGACGAATACTCAAGAACCTTTGGAGCCTCGGCTCGCTTAACTTTCGCCTCGATTGCCGTAGGTGCTCCGATCCATGTGAGCTTCACCGTAGCGCCAACCTCACCGAGGCTTCCATCTACGTCGAAGGGTGCCCATTCGCGCAATTGCGCGGGGTCGATGAGCGCCTGCCAAACTTTTTCCGGCGAGTGATGCAGCTCTTTCGTGAGAACGAGCGTCCACTTCTCTCCGTCCTTCTCTACCTTCGCCATGTTGGCTGGACCCGGCGCATATTGCTCGCGAGTGCTCATCTCATTTTCTCCTTTTCTTCTTTTTGGTCGATGTCGGATACATATGGTCGAGGTGACGTTCAAGAGCATCGACATGAGCGGACCAGAATTGACGGAACTGAGCCAGCCACACGTCCACCTCTTTAAGAGGTGCGGGTTTCAGCCGGTACAGTATACGTTACCAGCTCTTGAGCGCCAACCATGCAAACGACCGCTCCACAAACTCCTTCGCGTTCCGATCCATGCATTTTCCGTGAGCGACGATCAGCTTCTCGAAATCCCAGGACAGAATTTTCGCCAACGATTGGCGCGCCAGGTTTCGACGCGTGAACGTAAAGCGGGCATCCAGCGGCACACCGCTCCACATCCGGTAGTTCTGGATAAGGTCGGTAAAAATAAGCGTTTTCGATTCTGCGTGGAAGAACTCGAGCTCTTCGATGAAAGCATTTCCTCGGAAGAGCACTTGATCGATATCGGTCGCCCATGCCGTTCCGCTCGCAGACGGTCCACAAAGCTCGGCCGACGGGAAAATCGCCTTCCATGATTTGAGACGCCACTTGTGAAGCGGCGTCGGCGCAACGAGATAGCGAATCGGTCCGATCTGCGAAACGCCCTGCATCTCTTCCGGTGATGCCACGATCGGCGAGTTGATCCACAGCGCTCCGTCGGTGAGTTTGACGACGATCATTCGTGTCGGAAGCTTGAACGGGCCGAGAACACTGACGGGCGGACCGTCAGCAATCCAAATGTCCGCACCAAACTCTCGTAACCTCACGAAAAACCGTTCAAATCAGACGTCAGATGTCGACCACCGGGTATGCTTAGAGCATATCCACATGGCGACAGCGGTACAGCAGCCACACGTTTTTCTACCCAGATACGTCGAAACTGACAAAGGTTACGCGCTTTATTTCGGTCGCGTGCATGTCAGTCAGAGCACGTTCATGCTTTGCGCGGCCGTACTCATCGGCATAGGCGGCGGCTATGGTGCCGTTATTTTTCGTCACATGATCGATGGCGCAGGGTACCTCGCGTTCGATCTCATCGGCACGCGATTGCTCGGA
This sequence comes from Vulcanimicrobiota bacterium, assembly GCA_963715815.1. Taxonomy (GTDB): domain Bacteria; phylum Vulcanimicrobiota; class Vulcanimicrobiia; order Vulcanimicrobiales; family Vulcanimicrobiaceae; genus JAFAMS01. The sequence continues at coordinate 20,994 of OY970278.1, forward strand.
CACCTCGGATGGTTGGCAATCGTAATCGTTCCAATCATCGGCGGCATTGCAACATCAGCGATCGTGACTCGCTTCGCCTCCGAAGCGCGCGGTCACGGCGTGCCTGAAGTGATGGAGGCAGTCGCATTACGCGCCGGTCGAATGCGTCCCCGCATAATCGCCGTCAAAAGTGTCGCGTCGGCAATTTGCATCGGGTTCGGTGGCAGTTGCGGCCGTGAGGGGCCAATCGTGCAAATTGGGTCGGCGATAGGCTCCATGCTAGGACAGCTCGGTCGCGTTCCGGCGCCGATCGCGCGAACGCTGGTGGCATGCGGCGCCGCAAGCGGCGTCTCTGCAACGTTCAATGCACCGATCGGCGGCGTGTTTTTCGCGAGCGAGGTCATCCTTGGTGAATTCGCGCCCCGCTCGTTTGCAGCGATCGTAATTGCGAGTGTCGTTTCAGCCGTAATAGGACGCGCGTACTTCGGCAACCATCCGTCGTTCACGGCCGCAGCCTTCAATCTCGTTTCTCCGGCTGAACTGGTCTTCTATGCGATCCTCGGAGTAGTTTGCGCGGTCTGGGCCGCCGGCTTCGTCAAGCTGCTGTATGCGGTCGAGGACCGATTCGACGCGCTAAAGGTACCCGGCTGGATCAAAGCGACGATCGGCTTCGGAACGCTTGGGATCATCGGTCTTTGGAGGCCGCAGATTTTTGGCGTTGGCTACGGAGCAATCGATCAGGTCCTGCGCTCGCACGTGCCACCCTCGCAAGCGCTACTTCTTTCGGTGCTCAAACCGGTTGCAACGGCGCTCACACTCGGCTCGGGCGGAAGCGGCGGCGTGTTTTCACCGTCGCTCTTCACAGGCGCGATGCTCGGCGATGCATTCGGCCGAATCGTTCACACGTTTGCACCAACGTGGACAGCAACCGGCGCCGCGTACGGTCTGGTTGGCATGGCCGCAGTTTTCGCGGCGGCAGCCGAAGCCCCGATAACGGCAATCACGATCGTGTTCGAAATGTCGAACGATTACTTGATCGTACTGCCACTGATGGTGGCTACGGTAATTGCGACCGTACTCGGACGACGGCTCATTCGAGGCACAGTTTACGAGCTCAAGTTGATTCGACGCGGCATTAACTGGGCGGCCGTGCGGCACCCGCGCTTGCTCACGCGGCGCAATGTTGCATCTATTCAACGAGAACTGCCGCCGGTCGGCTATGCGGGCGAACCGCTCTCGCAGATCGCGCAACGCATTTCGACGACCGCTGAGGGCGCAATTCCCGTGTTGCGTGATGGACGTTGCGTCGGCATGGTCCCGTTCCCGGACTTTATCGAGCATTTGCGAAGCGAGCCGCACACATCGATCGATACGATTGCGCGAGCGACCCAAACGCTCGTACCGGACGACAGCTTCGAGCGCGCAGCGACGCTTCTCGCTGACCCAGGGATCGCGGCGCTTCCCGTTGCGGACCCGGCCACAGGAAACTTCATCGGGATGATTACGCGCCGCGACGTTCTCGAGGCCTACCGCAGCGCGGTCGAACTGTAAACGGTCGCTTCCGGAACAGTCGTGCTCGCAGCAGCGTTAGAGAGAAAGATGCGATTCCGACGTCTTATCAGTGCGTTTGTCATCGCGGGTCTTGTCGGACCACTTGCGGCGGGCGCAGATCAAGCCCAGCCTTTCGCCTTTGGAGCCAGCGTCGGACCGGCCGCTGCATCGCGCATTGAAGCGACCGTCACGCGGACGGTCGACGGAAAGCCGGTCACGTTGCCGGCAGCCGCAGTGCCGGCGCTCGCACCCGGCGACAAGATCTCGGTTCGGTTTGTGGATTACACGCGACCGCCCGCCAAAGTGAACTATCACGTCAACGTCGCGTTCATCACCGAAACGCCACCGGTCGGCTGGCTCTACGCGAAGAGCGGAACGAACGACCGGCTCTTTTCAAACCCACACGGGCGCCGCATCGCAACACCGGCGACGTCCCCGACGCATTTCGTTTACGGAAGTGGCGACAACCGCGGCATTCCCGTCTTCTTCATCGTCCCCGAAGACAGCAAGACACGTGGTATGGACGGCGTGCGCGACTACGTGCAAGCGCATCCGACGGATTTCAAAGACATGTCGGTTTCCTCAAACGACGCGGTCGAACGTTATAGCTGGTTTAGCGACTTTCTCTCTTCGCTTGCGCAAGGTGCGATCGATCCTATATCCGATCAGGAGCGTGTCGAAGGGATTGCGACCGCACTCGGCGCTTCGCCCGATTCGGTCAGCGCGTGCTACACGGCCGGTGCGACGTCGGGTGAAGTCGCGAACTGCGTGCAGAACAGCTTACTCTCGGTGCAATACCAAACCAATATCGAAGCACCGACACAAGCGCAGTTTTTCGGCGGCGTTGCAAGCGCGGGGACTCCGGTTCAGCTTGCGCTTTACCTGCAACCGCTTCTCGCGATTTGGAAGATCTTCTCGCAAGACGGTCATAAAGAATACGAATATCTGCCAACTTCGCTGCGACTGACAAAACCAGTCATGCCGGGAGCCACGCCGCAACAACTCTTGATGGGACTCAAAGTTCCCACGCTCCGTCCGCCGGCAGCCTACTCGAGCGTCTTGTTTTTCACCATAGGCGATCCGGATGCGCTCGCGAATCCGCCGGCGGTTGTCAGCGATGACAAGGGCACCGGGATGTGCGCAACGTCATCGCGCGTCGAGCTTCCAGTGCATTTGAGCAAAACATCGCAATACGTCAACGACACGAGCGCGACGCTGAGTGCCGGGAATGCAGCGATACACGTTCCGATCGATCCGCGAACTGCTGCCGCACCCGCAATCGAGCGCTCGCTGCTGCGCGGCGGTCAGGCCTACGATGTGAAACTCGGCGGCCGATTCGGATTCGCTCCGCTTGCGCGGTCGCAAGAAACCGTTGCGCACATCGCAGTCCCGGGCAGTGCTTCCTGGAAGATCGAGACGGTCGCATATCATCCGGCGCTGGCCGGCGGAACACTGGACGCAATCGCATCCTCGGAAGCTGCACCGTGCTTGTCGGGCGCAGAATTGCAAATGGCGGGTAATACGCCGATTCCGCTCACGATCGATCGTCTCGACGATCGGCGCATCGAGCTGAAGGGTTCACTCGCGGCAATTCCAGCCGGAACCGCACACATTCACTTTTTTCAAGCCGACGCCGCACAGCATCGCCGCATCGCCGACGACACGACGTTCGCGGTTGCACCGGCGCCGGCCGAGGTCGACGCAAAGCAAGGACAGACCGCGTACATCGGAGATCGAGAGATTTTCTTGACGGGTAGCGGATTTGATGGGATCAGCGCAATGCGGATTGGTCCGAACGTTTATAAGAAGACACCGACGTCGCAAGCGGACGCTGCGTGCTTCATCGGACCCTCGATCGGTGGTCAAGACGTGCGCGAAGGCAGCGTCGTGACGGCTGAACTCGTTCCCTCAGCGGGGGGAAACGGAGAAGCGTTTGCGCTCGGTCTCGGCGGCGAGCGCCCCGAGCTCGCCACGGTCGGTACGACGCCGGCGGCTCCCCTTCATCACGCAAGCGATGCGCTCACGATCAATCTGGGCGCGCAGATCTTGCCGCGCCGTTTTCAAGTTCGAATCCGTCAAGAGCCCCAAACTACGACGCCTTGCGATGCTTTGCGCGACGATGCGACCGCAATCGCCGTACCACCGGCTGACGTGCATCGCGGTTCCGGGTCGAGCGCGAACATTACGTTTGCGGCCGGAGACCTTCTACACGACGATGCGTTCGGGACGCTGCAGATTCAGATCGTCGACACGGTGACTAAGCGCGCCAGCGATTGGAGCGATCTGGGCGGCCAATTCACGCAGTAGGGATCAACCGCCAGCACGTTTGACCTTGCGTTTCTGTTCTTCAAACCAAGTCACGACACGATCCCGGTGATCGCCCTGGAGTTCGACGATTCCGTTCTTAGCCGTTCCACCAGTACCGCAAAGTTTGCGCAGTGCGGTCCCGATCGCATCGATCTCGTGCGGCGCTAGACCATGGATCATGGTGACGCTGCTTGCGCGACGCCGCTCGCGGCTGACACGAATGACGCCGTCATCGGGGAATCCAGGCTTCACCCCGTCGAGTTCGTCGCCGCCCTTCGAAGGCTTGTCGCCATTACCTGACTAAGGTCAGAGAATGGACCGGGCCACTGTCGAACGGGTTCGGAGCTTCAATCGGATCGTCGCCGAGCGTACCGGGACGGTCGTCGATCGTTTCTTGGATCGGCCACGCCCCTACGGCGAGTCGCGCGTTCTGTGGCAAATCGGCCGCGACGGCAGCGACATCCGTGATTTGCGCGCCAAGCTCGGACTCGATTCAGGTTATATCAGCCGCGTGTTGCGCTCGCTGCAAAAGCAGCGTCTGATCAAAGTTGAAACGAGCGAAACGGATGGACGCGTAAGACGCGCGACGCTCACCGCTACGGGGCGGAAGGAGCGCGAGGAGGTCGATCGGCGCGCGAACGATGCAGCACGCTCGCTGCTCGAGCCGCTCGATGCAAAGCAACGCGAACGCCTTGTTACGGCTATGCACGAAGTCGAGATTCTCCTCGGCGCCTCGCTCGTATCGTTCTCAGTCGAAGATCCGAACACACGGGATGCGCAGTGGTGCCTCAAGCAATATTTCGCCGAGCTTGCGACGCGATTCGAAGGCGGATTCGAACCCGCGAAAAGCATCTTCGGCACTGCCGAACACTTCAAGCCGCCCGAGGGATGCTTCGTCGTCGCGCGCTTACACGGCGATCCTGTGGCGTGCGGAGCGATCCTGTTTCTGGAAAAATCGCGCGCCTACTTCAAACGGATGTGGGTTTCCAACGCGGTTCGCGGCGTGGGCCTCGGACGGCGACTGCTCTCGGAACTGGAACGACTCGCAAGGGAGTCCGGCTCGAAGACGGCATGCCTCGAAACGCACAGCTCACTGCTTGAAGCGATCGCGATGTATCGGAAGTGCGGCTACCGCGAAGTCCCGCCGTTCAACGACGAGCACTACGCGCACTACTGGTTCGAAAAGCGCCTAAAGGCCTAAGTCGCGGCGGCCGGTTGGAGCGTCGGGCGACGGCGGCTGAAACCGATCGCGAGCGACGCGCCTGCGGCAAGCAGACACATCCCGGCCGAGACATAAAACGCATTATCGTAGCTGCCTTGCGTCGTGCGAATGATACCCGCAAGAAGCGCAATCGAGCTTGCACCGAGCTGATGTCCAGCCGAGATCCAACCGAACACGAGCGGGCCTTTGTCGCGGCCAAATGCATCGACCGTGAGTCGCACCGTCGGAGGAACCGTCGCGACCCAGTCCAGTCCGTAGAACAAGGCAAAGAGCGGCAAACCGAACGGGCCTGAGATCGTGAACGCGACCGGCACGAAGAACAGCGATAGTCCGCGCAAACCGTAGTACCAGAAGAGCAAGTAGCGGCTGTTGAGCCGATCGGTGAGAATGCCCGAGAGCGTCGTGCCGACGAGGTCGAACGCACCCATCATCGCGAGGTAACCCGCCGCGCGAACTTCGGGGATGAAATGATCGCCGCAGGCGGGGATGAAGTGGGTACCGATAAATCCGTTCGTGCTTGCACCGCAAATGAAAAATGTCCCGAAGAGTAGCCAGAAGTCACGCTTCTTCGAGGCGTCCCGCAGTGTCGAGAATGCCGTACCAACGGGATTACCGCTGCGCAGAAGCGGCGGATCGCCGCCTTCGTTATCAGCCGTCGCACCATAGGGACGCTGGCCGACGTCTTCCGGACGATTGCGCATCAGCAGCGCAATAGGGATTGCGGTTACGAGTGCTGCGGCTGCGACGAAAAGGCCGACGTTGCGCCAGCCAAAATTTTGCGCGATGACGGCCAGGACCGGTAAGAACACGAGCTGGCCGGTCGCATTCGCGGCCGTCAGAATTCCCGTCACCGTCCCGCGGCGCTTTACAAACCAGCGCGTCGACACGGTGGCTGCAAGAACGATACCGATCATGCCGACGCCGAGTCCGACGCCGATACCCCACGTGAGCACGAGTTGCAGCGGCGTATGCACGAAGGACGTCAACGCAGTCGAGATCGCAACGACGACGAGTCCGAGGAGCACCGTTTTGCGCACACCGATGCTTTGCATGAGCGCAGCCGCGAACGGACCCATGAGCCCAAAGAGTGCGATGTTGATCGCAACGGCGATCGAAATCGTCGCCGCGGTCCAGCCCATTTCGTGTTCCATCGGCTGCATCAGCACACCGGGCGTCGAACGCGCACCGGCGGCCACCAGCAGCACGATAAACGTCAGCGGAATGATGATCCAGCCGTAATAAACGCGCGAAGTTAGGGCCTTCATACTTCCCCTGTAACTCGGCAAGAGTTACAGAGGCTGCGCTTGGTTTACCGGAACCACTCTCCCAGCGGTTTGACAATGCAGCCTGCTTGCTCGAGCGCAGTACGCACGGCCGCAGCGATCTCATCTGCGCCATCGGTGTCGGCGTGGCACGCAACACTTTGTACCGATACAGAAAACTCGCTGCCGTCAATCGCGCGAACCTTTCCCTCGCGCACCATGCGAACGGCTTGCGCTGCCGCGAGCGCCGGATCGGTGATCAGAGCGCCCTTCGCTTTTCGCGAGACGAGCGTCCCGTCAGCGTTGTATCCGCGATCGGCGCAGGCTTCCGTTGCAACGCGCGCACCCTTGCTCGTCGCAACCTGTGCGTAGCGGCTCGAGGAATGCGCAATGAGAATGAGATCCGATTCGATTGCCATCTCTGCCATCGCGGCTGCGAGCTCGTCCTCCATGTTCATCATATGATAAAGCACACCATGCGGCTTCAGGTGCTGAAGCGATTTGCCGGCCGCGCGCGCATACTCGCGCAACGCGCCGATTTGGTAGCGCACGTAGTCGCGCATCTCGCCTGGCGAAACGTCCATTTTGCGCCGCCCGAAGCCCATGAGATCGGGCAGACCCGGGTGCGCGCCCAGCGCGACGCCGTGCGTTAGAGCGAGCTTCACCGTCTTGCCCATCACCTGCGGATCGCCGGCATGAAATCCGCATGCGATGTTTGCGGAGGTTACGTGCGGCATGATCGCCTCGTCGTACCCCATCGCGTAAGCTCCGAACGACTCGCCCATGTCGCAGTTGAGATCGATGTTCATGTCTTCGACAACCATACCGTATCGAGCTGTTGATTGAGATAGTGACTGGGTGTGATCGTCCAGCCGTGCACTTTTGCGTTGTACGGGATGATACGGTGCCATTGAATCGTCATGATGTAGTGACACTCATCATCGATCAGCCGCTTCTCGAAGGCTCGGATCAATTTCTTCCGGTCACCGACATTCGAGGTTCGCGATTGTTTGACGTACAGATCGTCGAGCGTGCGATCCGTATATCGCCCGAAGTTAAAATCGCTGACGTCCTTCGACTGATACTTGAATAGATCGAGGGATGGGTCGACGATGTAACCGCAGTTGTTGTCGCTTGCGACGTCATAGTTGCCTTTGGCAAGCTCGCCGTAGAATTTCGATGCCTCCACGACATTCTGTGTCACGTTCAAACCGATCTGCTTCCATTGATCGATGAGCCAAATGCCCAGCGGCTCGAGCGGCATCGGAATCCCGCGATTCATATACGTAAATGAAAATCCGTCCGGAACGCCGGCTTCGCGCAAGAGTCGCTTCGCTTCGGCGCGTGAACGCTCGATGTCGTGCGAGTAGCCGGCCAGACTCTGCAGCTCTGAGGATGATGCCGCGTACGGGGTTCCCGGAACGAGCACGCCCGCTACGTCGCGCAGAATCGCAATCTTCGAGAGCGCTTCCGATCCTTGATAGCGATCTAGCGCAAGCGAGAGCGCACGGCGCACGCGCTTGTCGTCGAACGGTTTCCTCTCGTGATTGATCGCGAGCACGACCGAGCAGTCCCACGGACTCTCTTGCACGGCAATCTTGTCGTGCATCGTGCTCACAAGCGTGTCGCGTTGTTGGGGCGTAAAGCCACGAAACTCGATCATCGCCCGCTCCCCGCGAATCGCCGCGACTTGCTCCGAAGGGTCGCCGACGAAGATCGCCTGAAAGCTGTCGAGGTACGGCTTGCGCTTGTCCCAGTAGTTTGGGTTCTTTTTCCCAATCCAATGCGAGCCGCGTACGTGCTCGACGAACGTGAACGGACCCGTCCCCATTATATTGGTCTCGTAATAATGGACGTCTTTTTCGAGCAAATCCGCTTTGTATATCCAGTTGAACGGTGAGGCAAGCGACGAGAGCAGCGAAGTCATCGGATATTTCAGTCGGAAGACGACGGTATTCGGATCGGGTGCATCGACTGATTGCATGCCGACGAACTCGCCTTTGCGCAGCGACACGACTCCGACCGGCGGAAAGATGATCTTGTCGTATGAGGCCTTGACGTCGCGCGACGTCATCGGCGAGCCGTCGTGAAACTTCACACCGCGCCGAAGCTTGAACGTGTACGTCTTGCCGTCATCGGAGGCCGTCCACCGCTCGGCGAGGTCGCCGACGATCTTGATGCCGAGCTTATCGAAGGGATCGACCCGCAGGAGCGTGCTGTAATGCGGCGCCGCGACGTCGATCAACGTAAACGTTCCTTCACGGTGCGCATCGTAGGTCGGCGGGCCGGTCTGCACGATGTAAACGAGCTCGCCTCCATATTGCGGTTGATCGCCGGCCGCAGCCGCGCGACCCGGTGCGCCAAGCAGCATCGCAGTCGCGAAAGGGCCTGCAATCGCCGCAAACTCGGCCCGATTTAATTTACGCATTTTGCAACCTCGTAATCGTGTGTGGAGAAACGCGGTGCCACTCGGTGACACTTTGATAGTTTGCGGCGACGCGGAACAATGTCGCCTCCGCAAATAGCTTGCCAACTATTTGCAAACCGACGGGGAGCTGCTCGCGCGTGAACCCGGACGGAATCGAAACCGCGGGATGACCCGACAAGCTGAACGGACTCGTGCAAAGGTTGCGTCCGCCGAAGACGGTCCGCCACGCCTCTTCTTTGCTGCGGATTCGCGTCGCCGTGAGCGGTGGCGCGGCACCCGTCGTCGTCGGCGAAACGAGTACATCGACGTTCTCGAGTGCCTCGTCGACTTGTTGCTGCAAGCGCTGGACGAATCGGAGCGCACGTGCCCGAAACGACGCAGGGATGAGACTGGCTGCAAAAAGACGGCACCGCGGCAAGACGTCGATATCTCCTGGACGCTCGATCAACTGCGAGCGATACCAGGCCGCAGCTTCTGGCTCGGCGATAACGGTTTGCGCAGTTGACGCCAAGTCAATATTCGCAATCGACACCGTTTGGACGGACGCACCCAATTCTTTGAGAGCTCCCAGCGCCGCCTCGAACGCATCACGCGCGTCGGCTTGCAGCTGATCGGTCTCGAGAAATTCGCGTACGACGCCAATGCGCATTCCTTTGATGCTCTCGCTGCAAGCGGCGAGATAGTCGGGAACGGCAGCTTGGCTGCTTTGCGGGTCGCGTGCATCAATGCCCGCGATCGCGCCGAGCACGATCGCACAATCCGAAGCCGTGCGCCCGAGCGGTCCGGCGCAATCAAACCATCCGCCGAAACTCATCAAACCGTAGCGACTCACGCGCCCGCGCGATGCTTTCATCCCGACAACACCGCACAATGCCGCGGGTAAACGAATCGACCCACCCGCGTCGGCACCAAGGGTCACCGGCACGAGGTCGGCAGCAACCGCTGAGGCAGAGCCGCTGCTCGAGCCGCCCGGTGTGCGTGAAAGATCCCACGGATTTCGTGGAACGCCGTATGGCGGATCGAGCGTCGGACCAAATCCGAGCTCCATCATGTTAAGCTTGCCGACGAGAATTGCGCCCGCATGCAGCATGCGTGCGACGACAGTTGCGTCGGTATTCGGGATGAAATCCGAAAAAAGACGCGATCCGTTCGTCGTGCGAATCCCGCGCGTCCAAAATTGATCTTTGACCGCGAACGGGATTCCGTGGAGCGGTCCGCGATGATCGCCGTTACCGATTTCCCGATCGGCACGCGCGGCGGCTTCTAGCGCAGCTTCGGCGGAAACCGTTATGAACGCATTGAGCTTGGCGTTCTGCTTCTCGATGTCGGCAAGGCACGCGGATACGAGCTCCTTGCTTCCGAGGCGGCGCGCGCGTAGCTGCGCGGACAGATCGAGAACGCTCACGCGTTCCCCAGATCCTTATCGTTTAGGAAGTACGTTTCGTCGAGCTCCACACGATCTAGATCGCGTACGCGTTCGAGCGTCGCATTTACGCGAAACGTGACGTCGGCGAGATCATCTTCACCGGGTTTGAGGCCGAGTGCGGCTAAGGCATCGCGGACTTGCTCGAGCGTTAAATCCGGCATGGCTCACCTGTGCTTGACGGTCGGCGACCCGGGTGATAGGTTGGGCCTGTACTGACCGAACGGTACACAGTCCTTCCCGAGAGGTCAACGGGTTGAATACGGCACCCTCGAGACAGCTGCGCACGATCACCTCGATCGCCGCTAAGCTTTTCGCGAAGAGCGGCTACCACGGGACGTCGATGAGCGACATCTCCGAGGCGACCGGTCTTGGCCGAGGCGCGCTCTACTACCACATCAAGAGCAAAGAAGATCTGCTCTGGGAATGTCACAACGTTTTCATCGAGCCGATTCTCGAATCTGCGCACAACATCGAAAGCGGCGCCGGGACGCCCGAAGAAAAGCTGCGCGCCCTCAGCGAGACATTGCTGAACATGCTCGACGAATACCGGCCGTTCGTCAGAATCTTTCACCGCGAGATGAGCGCGCTTTCGAAGGCGCGACTTGCCAAGCTCGTTCAGCGGCGCCGCGAGTACGAAGATCTGATCGAACGAGTCATCTGCTTGGGCATTGCCGAGGGTGAGTTCGATGTGGAAGATGCGCGCATCTCCGTTCTTACCTTCTTGGGGATTCATAACTGGACGTTCGAGTGGTTCAATCCGCGTGGGCGCCTCGGCGCACGCGAGCTGAGCCGGCAATTCATGAATATCTTCTTGCGCGGAATTCAGCGCGGATCGAGATAGTCGCGTAGCGCGTCACCGAGAACGTTGAAGGCAAGCACTGCGACGCTGATAGCGAGCCCGGGGAAGACGATCATCCACGGTGCCTGCGCATAGAAATCCGCCGCGGAGCCGGAGAGCATCAAGCCCCACGACGGAGTGGGCTCAGCGACACCGAGTCCGAGAAACGAGAGCGAGGCCTCTGCGATAATCGCCTGTGCCATAAAGGTCGTCAACATAATCAAATACGGCGCAGCCACGTTCGGAATCATGTGACGAAATATGATCCGCATGTGCGAACAGCCCGTCGCTTGTGCGGCCTCGACATACGGAAGTTCTCGAATGAGCAGGGCCGCCGCACGCACGACGCGTTGAATCGATGGAATCATCGGCAGCGCAATTGCTATAACCAGATTGATATCTAGGCCACCGACGAGGTGTCGTCCGAGAATCGCGACGACGACCAGCGCAAGCACGATGACGGGTATCGCCTGCATGACATCCATCACTCGCTGCACCAGCATATCGATCTTGCCGGAGAAATACGCAGAAGAGACTCCGATGATCGCTCCAAGAGTCGCAGACGTAAACGATGCAATGAAGCCAACGGCGAGCGCCGTCCGGGCGCCGTAGATGATTCGCGAGAGGACATCGCGACCGAACGCGTCGGTCCCAAGCCAATGGTGGGGCCCGGGCCGCGCCAACATCGCACCGTAATCAACCGCGATCGGATCGAAGGGTGCCACCCATTTAGCAAAGACGGCGGCAAATGCCATGATCGCGATGACGATGAGGCCGAGCATCCCGAGCGGCTGATGTCTGATGAAGCTCGCGACGAATCCACGCCGCTCGGATGTCTCGAGGCTCGTTGCAATCGACATTTCAGCCATACCGTATGCGCGGATCGAGAACAGCGTACATCAGATCGACGATGAAGTTCGCAATAACGAACGCAGTCGCGATCAAAAGCAGTAGACCCTGGATCAGTGTGTAGTCGCTGTGCGCGACAGCCTGAACGAGCAGCTTTCCAACGCCGTTTAGGTTGAAGACTTGCTCGGTGACGACCATACCACCGATCAGGAAAGCAAATTCGATACCAATCACCGTCGTAACGGGAAGCAGCGCGTTGCGCAAGGCATGACGCGCGATCACCCGCCACTCGTAGGCGCCTTTCGCTCGCGCGGTGCGGATGTAGTCCTCGTGCAGCACTTCCAGCATCGACGAGCGCATCATCCGCGTTGCGACTGCCGAGTAGCGGTAGGCAACAGCGATCGCCGGCCAAATCAGCTGCTCGATATTTGTTTTCGGATCGACCCAGAACGGCGTAAACGTAATTGGCGGCGTGTAGGAGAACAGCGCGAGCAACGTGAGAATGATGATCATGCCGATCCAAAACGACGGTATCGCCAATCCACTAATCGCATAAAGGCGCACGGCGTAGTCGATCCAGCTATTCCGAAAAACCGCCGCAAGCGCACCGAGCGGCAACGCGATGATGATGGCTAAGACCGCGGCCATCACGACGACTTGCAACGAGAGCTGCAAGCGAATCGCGATCTCGTGTGAGACCGGATGCCCCGTCCACATCGAGAGCCCGAGATTGCCGTGAATGACGCCCCAAAACCAACTCGCGAATTGAACGGGAACGGACTGGTCGAGACCCAAGCGCGATCGTTCAGCGGCCAGAACGTCTTTGGTCACGGCCGTCCCGCCGAACATCGTCGCAACGGGATCGCCCGGCATCAAACGCAGCATCGCGAAGACCAAGACGCTCACGCCAAAAAGCGTCGGAATCATGAGCAGCAGACGGTTGACGCAGTAGCGAACCATTAGAACTTAGTGTAGCCACCGTCAATCAAGAAAGTGTCTCCGGTGTGATACGAGCTGGCGTCGCTTGCGAGGTAGACCGCGATTCCGGCAAAATCGTCGGGCGTTCCCCAGCGCCGAACCGGTATTCGGCGCAACACATTCTCGGTAAACGCCTGTCCGTGCAACGTCTCATGCGTCATGGCAGTATCGATCCAGCCCGGCAAGATTGCATTTGCGCGCACTTTGTGGCGCGCAAGCTCAACGGCAAGACCTTGCATCATTGCGATCAGGCCACCCTTACTCGCAGCGTAGTGCTGATTGCGCGGAGGTCCGGAGACAGCCGCGAGGCTCGACGTCACGACGAGCGAGCCGCCGCGTTTGGCCTCGATCATGTGGCGCGCGGCAGCACGCAGCGTGAAGAATGCACCGTCGAGGTTGACGCGAAGAACGCGCCGCCATTCCTCGGCCGTAATGTCGACGAACGACTTCACGTCGTGACTCCCGATAACGCCCGCATTGGCAAAGACGGCATCGACGTGTTGCAGCTGCGAAAGCGACTCAGCAAAAGCTCTTTCGACCGCTCCTTCATCCCCAACATCGCATTGCAGAGCCGTAACGCGTGTCCCATGGCGGTCCAGTTTTTCCAGGGCTTCCGCGTTCTTTCGTTCGCTCGTCCCCCAGATACAGACATCGGCGCCGGCCTTTGCCATGGCCTCTGCCATTCCGAGACCTATGCCGCCGTTGCCGCCCGTTACGACGGCCACTTTACCGGTTAAATCAAACACTATGAAGATTTCACTCGCCGGCGATTGTTAGCCCCTTGTTTGGGGGACAAGGTCAGTATATGAAAGCACTACGTCTTTTTGCGGTCATGATTGCAGCGCTCGCATTCGTGGCTTTTCCTATGTCCGCGCGAGCGCAAGTTTCGGTCGGGATCTCGATCGGGACAGCACCGCCCCCGATCCCGGTCTACTACGTGCCAGGTCCGCCCGGACCCAATTACGTGTGGGAGCCGGGCTACTGGGCGTGGGGACCCGGCGGCTATTACTGGGTGCCCGGCACCTGGGTGTACGCCCCGCAATACGGGTTGTATTGGACTCCCGGCTACTGGAATTGGACCGGATTCGGGTTCGCGTTTGTCTCCGGATATTGGGGGCCGCAAGTAGGTTATTACGGCGGCGTCAATTATGGCGGTGGCTATTACGGTAATGGCTACGGCGGCGGTTACTGGCGGCACAACGCGTTCGTTTACAACACATCTGTCTATAACGTAAACCGCTCGGTCGTTAGGGGGAACGTCTACTCTCACAGCTATCCGCGCCCAACGTATCGTACCAGCTACGTAGGTGGCCGGGGCGGATTACAAACGCGTCCGACACCTCAGCAGGCGGCCTACATGCACGCGCATCACTATCCGCCGACTTCTGTGCAGGTTCAGCATGCGCAGGTAGCCGCGCAAAACCGAGCCTACTACGCGCGCGTCAACGGCGGACGTCCGCCCGCCGCGGCTGTCGCGCGTCCGTATACAGCGGCAACGCGCCCGGCGAACTTCCGGCCGCTAACGCCGCAAGATCGCACAGCGGCTCAAGCCACTGTCAGAGGTCACGCAGCTCCGGCAATGCAGCAACATGCAGCGCCTATGCATGCGGCACCAATGCAACACGCAGCGCCAATGCATGCGGCACCAATGCAACACGCAGCGCCAATGCATGCGGCACCAATGCAACACGCAGCGCCAATGCATGCAGCACCAATGCAACACGCAGCGCCTATGCATGCAGCACCAATGCAACACGCAGCGCCAATGCATGCAGCACCGATGCAACATGCTGCGCCAATGCATGCAGCGCCGATGCAACATGCGGCTCCTGCGAAGGCTGCGCCACAAAAAGCAGCACCGAACGATAAAAAAGACCAGCACTAGTAAAACAGCGACAAATGAAAAGCCCCGCTCCGGCGGGGCTTTTTAGTATCCGCTCGGGAATTAGCGCCATTATGAAACGGCGGGATTTTGTCGCGCAAGTTGCTGTTGCAGGCGGCTCTGCATATTCAGCGATGGCGGCTCTAGAAATGCTGGCGCCCGAACGGACCGACGCGGCAACACTCGACGTCCAGGGCTCGGGGAACGGGACGACTGTCGTAATCCTCGGAGCCGGTGTCGCGGGAATGTGCGCCGCGTACGAGCTCGGCAAGCACGGCTACCATTGCCACATCCTCGAAGCGCGATCGCGCCCGGGTGGGCGCGTGTGGACCATCAGAGGCGGCACGAGCGAGACCGAGATCGGCGGCGGCCGCCAGACCTCGACGTTCTCGAACGGATTGTACTGGAACCCCGGACCGGCGCGCGTCTCGCACAATCACGTCACGATGGATTACTATCGCGAGCTAAAAATCGCGATACAGCCGTTCATTAACGACAACTTCAACGCGTACTACTACAACTCGACTATCAATGGCGGCTTGCGCGTCCGCTCGCGACAAGCGCGCTTCGATATGCTCGGCTACACCTCAGAATTGCTCGCGAAAGCGCTCTCGCAAGACGCGCTCGACGCCGAGATGACGAAAGACGATAGAGATGCGCTGCTCACTTATTTGCGCGCGAGCGGTAATCTCGATCCGAACATGATCTACAAAGGCTCAGGGAAGGCCGGTTACTCCCTGCAGCCCGGTGCGTGCGATGTGCCGGGAACGCCGCTCGATCCGCTCGGACTGATCCCGCTCATTCACTCGCGCTTCGGATTAAACAGCGTCTTCACGAGCGAGTACGATCAACAGCCGTCGATGTTCCAACCCGTCGGAGGGATCGATGCGTTACCCAGAGCCTTTGCAAAACGACTCGGCGATCGCATTAGCTACAGCACCGAGGTGCGCGAAATCCGGCGCACGTCGAACGGCGTTCGCATCGTGTACCGCGACAAATCCGGGACCGAGAAGTCGGCGGAAGCGAAATACTGCATCTGTACGATTCCGCTCTCCGTGCTCAAGAAAATCCCGTCAGACTTCTCGACACGAATGAAAACCGCGATCAGCGCCATCCCCTACGCGCAAACTATGAAGGTCGGGCTCGAATTCAAACGGCGCTTCTGGGAAGAAGACGATCGCATCTACGGCGGCATCTCGAATACAAACGACGACATCACGCAGATCTGGTATCCGAACTTCGACTTCTTCTCGAAACATGGAATACTCACAGCGGCGTACGCATTCGATAAGCCTGCGGAACGTCTCGTCGCACTTTCACCCGAAGATCGGATCAAAGCGGCACTCGAGCAAGGCAGCAAGATCCATAAACAATATCCGGCTGAATACGCGAATGGATTTTCGGTCGCGTGGCCCCGCATTCCGTATAGCGAAGGCGGCTGGGGTGCGTACACGCGCGGCTTGCGCAAAACCTACTTCCCAACTCTATGCGAAGGCGAAGGCCCGTTCTATCTCGCGGGCGAGCACATGAGCTATCTCCCGGGCTGGCAGGCCGGTGCACTCGAGTCGGCGCGCGCCGTCGTCACGCAACTGCACTCACGCGTGCGCGCGACCGCTTAGATTGCGGCTATCGCTTCGATTTCGATCAGGCACTCGGGTTTGACGAGCCTGCTGATCACGAGCAATGTGTTGGGCGGATATCCGCCGGACGGATAGAGCTTTGCGTACAGCTCTTTGCGGGTTTCCATGAACGCCGTAATATCCGTATCGCGCGTCACGAACGTCGTGAACTTCGCGACATCCGCGAACGAGCCGCCGGCTGATTTCAGCGCGGTCCCGATGTTTTCGAAAACCTGACGCATCTGCGCGGCAAAATCGCCTGCGCCGACAACCTGGCCTTGCGCATCGATTGCGAGTTGCCCGGCAATATAAATCGGGCTTCCCGATTTGACGCGACTTACGTGCGAATATAGGCCGAGCGGCGCAGCGAGACCGCTGCACTCGACCATCTTCACACGCGACTTGGCTACGCGGTTACCTTCCCGAGGCCGAACACGTCAAGTTCATCAACGACCGGCGCGACCGGTGTGAGGTCGAAGAGCCCTTCGGCCTGCGCGGGTGCTGATGCAGCCGGCATCGGCTGGCTGAATCCGAAGATGTCTTCGCTTGCGGGAGCGAGGCGCGGCGCCTGAACAGGAAGCCGCAGACTTTGGTGTTGCTGCACACGCTCGCGATGTCGTTCGTGCTCGATTTTCGGAAGCGCAGCTGCTGCAAACACTTCGCCGACTGCTTGACGTAAGTTGATGGTCCGCGCGGCGACAGTGTATTCGCGATGTTTCGCTGCAAGCGTCGATTGGCGTTCCGGCGTCGCGGCGCGCGGAACTCGGCGATGCTTCTTCGGCTCTTTCGACTTGCGCAGCTGGATCAGCTGGTGCGAGTGGATCCAGCGTCCAACTTCATCTTCGAGCAAACCCGAGAGTCCGACGAACCGCACGCCGTAGAGCGGCGAGCCGTTTCGCGCGTTGCCGAGCACCTTGATGATGCGCGCACGCGTTTGGATCTGCTCGAACGGACGAACCGCCACCGACGTCGAGCGGCGACGTTCACCGAACGGCGTGATCTCGACGATGACTTTACCCTGCGCGTCGTGTGCTTCGTGATCGAATGGCAAATAGAACGAGAGCTCCAGCTCCGTTCCTTTCTCGAACTCTTCCGGAAGGGAGAGCATCATGCCGCCGATCGAAAGATCGCGCGCTTCACCGCGCAGCGGTATCCACGTCTGCGCATTCTTCTTAACTTGTACCGTGACCGGGAATTGCACGACGGTGCGGTACGCTTTGCGATCGGCGACGCGCTCGAATGCAAAGTCGCCCATCATCTCGGCCGTTGCGTTCATTACTTTGTCGCGCCGGCGGCGATGAACTTCGTGGAGCTCGAAGCCGAGCCGATCGCGAACGCCATCCGTCATCGTGAACAGGATGTCGTACTCGGCGGTACGCTTGTCGATCATGCGAGTTTCGGCAACGTGGCCGTGGACGACGAGCGTGTCGCGCGACGGGCCCATCCATTTAAAGGTAAGTCCGGCTTGCGGAGGCAGCACAACACCCGTTCGGAAACGCGCCCGGTTTTCGGACAAGTCGACGAGATGCATCTTGACCTGACGGCCATGATCGTGTAGATGAACAACGATCTCGGCGTTCAGTTCGAGGCGTAGCGCTTGTGGATTCTCGGGGCGCTGCTCCGCTGCGAGATTACCGCAGCATTTCAGCGCACTTGCTTCTTGAGACGAACGTGAAAGAAACGTAGAACTGCCCTCCGGCCCGTTTCTTTTTCATCGGCCTCCCGGAAAGGGGGTTTTAGCTGCCCTACCGCGCCCGCGACCTACCGCTCTTCCTCTCAGCACGGGCCCTCTCAGAGCTGGCCTCCCTCGTAATGTCCGTCGCCGTAGGCTGGCAGCTCTACACAATCACGCATTCGCCGCTCGTTCTGGGGCTCGCGGGCCTAGCCCAGTTTGTCCCAATCTTTATACTCACGCTCCCCGCGGGCGAGCTTTGCGACCAGCTCGGGCCCAAGCGCGTCGTCGCAGCGAGCATGGCCCTGGACGGGCTTTGCGGGGCGATCTTCCTGTGGCTTACCCTCAGCGGCACGACCTCGGCTTGGCCATTCTTCGCCACCCTTGTCCTCTTCGGGATCTCGAGTGCGGCATTCGCGCCGGCCATTCAGTCGATGCTGCCCTTCCTCGTTGACCGCGACGCGTTGCCAAAATCGATTGCGCTGAACTCGTCGCTGATGAGCGTCGCGGTCATCGTCGGCCCGGCGGTCGGCGGCATCGCCTTCGCCGTTTCACCCCTATTGCCATACGTCATATGCACGGTCGCTTCACTAGCCGCAGCGGCCGGCATCGTTCCACTCCGGGTCCGAAGGCTCGAGCCGGAAGCGGCCGCGTCGCTCTCCGGCCGAATTGCGCGCGTTCGCGAAGGCTTACGCTTCGTGCAGCACCGCCCGGTATTGCTTGGCGCGGTTTCACTCGATCTCTTCGCGGTGCTCTTCGGCGGTGCGACGGCGCTCTTGCCGATTTACGCGCACGATATCCTCAACGTCGGTCCAGTTGGTCTCGGGATTCTTCGCAGTGCGGCGGCCGCCGGCGGAATCGTAACGGCAGTGTATCTCGCGCGGCAGGGCTTGACGCAGCGCGTCGGTTCGTGGCTGTTTGCGACCGTTGCGATTTTCGGCGCGTCTATCATCGTCTTTGGGGCCTCGCGCAATTTTGTTCTGTCGCTTGTCGCGCTGATCGTTGCGGGCGCGTCGGACGAGATTAGCATGTACATTCGCGCCGCCCTCACGCAACTTGCGACGCCGGATTCGATGCGTGGACGCGTCAATTCGGTCTACATGCTCTTCGTGCACACGTCGAACCAACTCGGCGCGTTCGAATCAGGAGCTGCTGCGGCCTTACTCGGAACGATTCCGTCCGTAGTCTTGGGCGGTGCCGCAACGATCGTTGTTGCTGCTCTTTGGATGAGATTGTTTCCGGCGCTGCGCAGCATCGATACGATGGACGAGGTCCAGGGATTCGTCGAGCTTCCGACGGAACGCTGAATCATGCAGACGCGCCTTGTTTTAATCGCCGTACTCGTCGTAGCAATCGCAGCATTCGGTCCGCCCGCCATCGCGCAAGCACCCTCGATGTTCTCGGCTGCCACGCTCGCCGCATGCGCAAAGATTCGCGACGCGGTACTCGAGGACGATTATGCATACCGTCGCGTCGCAGATCTCGCCGATACGATTGGACCGCGACTTTCCGGTTCACCGGGTGCGGCCGCTGCGGTGACGTACGTGCAGAAACAATTCCAGGCACTCGGAGTGACGACGCGTCTGCAGCCGATCATGGTGCCGCATTGGGTTCGCGGTGCAGAGATCGCCGAGCTCACCGCATGGCCCGGGCAGCCGCAAGGCCTTACGCAAAAGATTATCGTTACCGCGCTCGGCAGTTCGCCGGCCACGCCGCAAACGGGAATCGAAGCGCCGGTTGTCGTTGTTCCGGATTTCGCGACGCTCGAACATCTCGGTCAGGCCGGGGTCGCCGGTAAGATCGTGCTCTTCGACGAGAAGTTCGACGATCGCATGGCTAAAGACGGCTTTGCCGGACAAGCGTATGGAAATGCCGTCGTTTATCGTGGCCGCGGACCCGAAGCCGCATCGAAGCTCGGCGCCGTTGCGGCCGTGATTCGCAGCGTCGGTGGTGCGGAATTTCGCATACCGCACGCGGGCCAAACGAATTTCCGCACGGCAAAACCGATTCCGGCCGGCGCACTCGCTGCCGAAGACGCCGACAAGATCGCGCGCCTAAGTCAGCATGGCGTCGTGCGCATGCGTCTGATCCTCACGCCGCGCACACTTCCTGATGCGCCGAGCAACAACGTTATTGCGGAAATTCCAGGACGCGAACATCCCGAGCAGGTCGTGACGATCGGCGGGCATCTCGACTCATGGGATTTGGGTGACGGTGCAACCGACGACGGTGCCGGCGTTGCAATCGCGATGGAGACCGCGCAGATCCTCGCGCGTCTCCAGATGCATCCACGGCGAACGATTCGCATCGTCGCGTTCATGAACGAAGAAAACGGCACGCGCGGTGGCCAAGGCTATGCCGATGCGGAGAAAGCCAAACCGCAGAATCAGGTCGTGGCGATCGAAGCCGATACCGGTGCATCGCACCCGCTGGGAATCATCATCAACGTCTCAACGGCCGGCGAACGCGCATTACGTCCTCTGATGAATGTGCTCGCACCGATCGGCGCAACCGCGATCCGTCGCATCGACGACTCACCTGAAACCGACATCGGGCCGCTCGGCGAGCTCGGCGTTCCGACGATCGGTCTCATGCAAGATGACCGCTATTACTTCGATTATCATCACACGCCGGCTGACACGCTCGATAAGATCGTGCCGCGCGAGCTGGCTGAAAGCTCCGCGGTGATGGCGGTCGTCGCGTATGGACTCGCCGACGCCGACACTACGCTTCCGCGCGTGAAGTAACGTTGATGAGCGATAACCCTGAAGTACGACTCAAGCAGCTTGGCATCGATCTCGGCCCACCGCCGAAACCCGCCGGCAATTACGTGCCGTACGTCATCACGGGAAATCTACTCTACGTTTCCGGCAACGGTCCGCGCCTACCGGAAGGTCAGTTCAGCACCGGGAAAGTCGGTCGCGACGTATCTGCAGAGGACGCCTACGCGGACGCACGGCGCGTCGGAATCGTTATCCTAGGTATTGTCCGTACCGCCCTTGGTTCACTCGATCGCGTAAAACGTGTTGTAAAATTACTTGGCATGGTCAATGCCGTCCCAGAATTCACGGATCATCCGAAAGTCATCAACGGGTGCTCGGATCTGTTCGTCGAGATCTTCGGTGAAAACGGGCGCCACGCACGATCTGCAGTCGGCATGGGAAGTTTACCGATGCAAATCACCGTTGAAATCGAGGCAATCTTCGAGATCAGCCCGCAAATGTAATCCCAGGCACTTATGCAGTGTCAAGAAGCTGCTAAGATGCGTGCATGACCAATGGCGAGATGATAAGTCACGCGGGTGGCGACGTAGTCTCAATAGCCAAGGACGAGACGATCTTTTTGCATGGCTCGATTGGTACGCACATGTACGTCGTACTGGACGGACAAATCGAGATTCGCATCGGTGATCGCGTCGTCGACGTCGTGAGTCCCGGACAATTCTTTGGTGAGATGGCGCTCGTAGATGAACGTCCGCGCGCCGGCACCGCAATCGCGCGCACGAAAGGCAGTCTTCTGCGCATCGACAGCAAGCAATTCCTCAAGCTCGTTCGCGAATCGCCGGATTTCGCGCTGAAGCTGTTGCGTGTCGTAGTCGGGCGCGTCCGGCGCGCCGATTCGCTCGGCGGCCTTACCGTTCCGACGAAGAGCTCCACGGAACACTAGCGCCTTACTTGACGGCGCGAATATGCCGCCGCCGTTGAATGGTATCGAACGACAATCGCACGTGCGTGCCGCGCGAGCGGTCGATGTCGACGCTGCGCGCAATCGCGCGTGCGATCCGCAAACCGTATCCACGTCCGGCGCGCTCCGAGCGTTCGATATACGTCCCCGAATCTCTCACGTCGACCTCGAGTGCTGCGTCGCCCTCGGCGCGCGCGTATAGCTCGACGCTCCCCGCGGCTCCGTCGACGTAAGCGTGCTCGACCGCGTTCGCTAGCACTTCACCGACGGCCGTTAGAACATCTTCGACGGTCTGGGGAGCGAGTTCGAGCGCTTCGAGAAAAGAGCGCAATGCATGACGCATCGGCCGCACGTTTGCACGCGCAGCCGTCCGCGTCATACGCAGCTCGGCAACGCCCTCAGCCATTACGCGTTAAATACGTCAGGGCGGCTGAACGTTCCCTGAAAACCGGGAAGGCTTCACTTAGCCCGGCATACTCCAAGAGCCGGATGAGCTGCGGTTTCACGATCAATACGGCGATCGGCGTGTTCGCCGCCGTTGCCTTTTCGCTGAAATGGAACAGCGCCGAAATCACGGTCGAATCCGCGTACGATACGTCCGAGAGGTCGAGCAACACCGGCGTTGCGTGCGACGGCAATGCGAGAGCGCCGGCGACTTCGTTGACACGCGCGACGTCCAGCTCG
This sequence comes from Vulcanimicrobiota bacterium, assembly GCA_963715815.1. Taxonomy (GTDB): domain Bacteria; phylum Vulcanimicrobiota; class Vulcanimicrobiia; order Vulcanimicrobiales; family Vulcanimicrobiaceae; genus JAFAMS01. The sequence goes on from OY970278.1 coordinate 43,375, forward strand.
CCTGAAAGCGCGATGACGACGACCGAGGAATCGCTGCTCATGCGGCCCGCGATCCGGTGATCGATGACGAGCTCGAGGGCGTGGACCCTCCACGAGATGCACTGGCAACGATCTGTGCCTCGCGCGGTCCCTCGCCGGCGCCTTGTTCTGGTTGCATGAAAGCAATCGTCAGGATTGCAACGTCATCTTCGGCTTCGCGAAACCCGAAGATGTGGTCGCGAATCGCGCCGGCGGGCTCCGGGCTTCCGTTTTCAAGCGCGAGCCGCACGGCTTCGAGCAGCACTTTTTCGCCTTCGATTGGATCGCGCGCAAACTCGACCGCACCGTCCGTATAGAGAACGAGCGTCGCACCCGGCACGGTTTGAATGCTATGCGTGCGATATTCGCGCCCGGCAAGCACGCCGAGCGGAACGCCACCGATCGGCAGAATGCGCGGCGCGCGGCCCGGTTCCACGAGGATCGGCGGCGGATGTCCGGCCGTCGCGTACGTAAACGAAAACTTGCTCGCGTCGGCTATACCGCACACGACGGTGACCATGCGCCCGCGATCGGTGATCAGCTCGTCGTTGACGCGTTGAAGTATCTTGGCCGGATCAGCATGCACGAGTGCTGCAGAGACGATCGCTTGCCGCGCGCGATTCATCGAAACCGCGGCTTCGAGTCCGTGACCGGCAACATCGCCGATCGCGAACATGACGCGACCATCCTGAAGCTCGACTCCTTCGTACCAATCGCCGCCAACTTTGCTTTCTTCGCGGGCCGGAATGTATGTTGCACTAAACGCAACGCCGAGAAGCGTCGGCAACGGCTTCTGCAGAAACGCTTCTTGTAGTGCATCGGAAACACGGCGCTCGGCGTTGTACGCCGCGCGCAGACGCGCAGACTCGGTCTCACGGCGAGCGATCTGCTCGTTCGAGCGCACCTGCACGACACCGACGATCAGGCCGGTCAGCGCGAGGGCGATAAGCGCGCAGACGGTTACGAATGTATTCTGTCCGATCGCGGTGCGTGTCGCAACGTCCGTCTTCCGTTCAACGAGATCGAGCCCGTCTTCGATCAGCCCTATGTCGATACGGTACCGATCGATAAGCTGTTTTCCATAACGCTGCATTGCCCGCGTTCCCCGCGGACTCGCGAGAACGGGCCTCGCGACCACTCGCAGCCACTGTGAGTTCGCGTCCCGCGCATCGCTCAGGGCCGCACGCCGTTCGACGCCCAGCTTCGTCAAGACGGCGTCGAGCTGATCGAACGTCCGCGGCAGAACCGGCAACGCCTCTTGATATGGCTGTAGCAGCGAACGCGCCTGCGTCGCGCCAAACCCGCGAATCCCGGTTTCCTCGTCGAGCTGCAGCGCCAAAGCTTGTGCCGAAAGGTGGCGCGCAGTCCGAACCGTGGCCTCCCTAGCAAAACTCGATGAGATTAGTCTGCTAACCGATGCGCTTGCGACAGCCAGGATGGCCATGGCAACCACTAGCAAGATAGCGAAGGCAACGATAGGGCCCGCGGCCCGTATACGTTTCATACGACCGCGCTATGTTGTTGACTTACCGAGATAGCGCCTGCGATGCTTACGTAGGTAGGCGCTCGAGCGAGGTGTAGGCGCTGGAACAAAACGATCTTTGGATTCTTGTCGGCTTACTCGGCGCCGCGATACCGCTGATCGCGCTTGCGCGCCGTGCGAACATTCCTTATCCGATCGTGCTCGTGCTGGGCGGCCTTGTCCTCGGATTCGTTCCGGGTTTGCCGCATCTCGAGCTGGATCCCAATCTCGTCCTCGTGATCTTTCTGCCGCCGCTTCTGTATTGGGAAGCGATCAACGCGCCGACAGATGTGATGCGCCAAAATCGGTCGCAGATTTGGGTCCTCGCCTTTGGTCTCGTGATTGCGACGGCAGTCGTCGTGGCTGCCATCGCGCACGCGACGATCTCGAACTTGTCGTGGGCGATGGCGTTCGTACTCGGTGCGATTGTCGCACCGACCGACGAGCTCGCTGCTGCGCCAGTGCTCGAGCGGATGCGCATGCCGCGTCATCTGATCGCGATCGTCGTCGGCGAAAGCCTCCTCAACGACGCGTCGGCGCTGATATTGTACAACTTTTCGATCGTTGCGGTCGTAACGGGCAGCTTCATCTTCGGAAATGCTGTGTTACATTTCATCGTCGCGGCTGTGGGTGGAGTCGCCGTCGGACTGCTTGTCGGCCGGCTTGCGGTCGAAGGCTGGCGACGCATCAAGGATACGCAGCTTCAAGGGATCATCTCGTTTGAGCTCTCGTATCTCGCGTACTTACTCTCGCAACGCTTCGCGCTTTCAGGTGTGCTTGCAGTCGTGTATGGCGGCATATACGTCAATCGCTTTACACCGCGCGTCCTTACGCCGGCGACGCGACTTCGAGGTCTGGGCTATTGGGAGACGATCGTTTTCCTGATCAATGCCGTGCTTTTTTTGATCGTCGGCCTGCAGCTGCACGAGATTGCGCACAACGTTTTCCTGGAATATTCGTGGCTGACCGTCCTGTGGTACGCGCTCATTATTAATGTCACTGTCGTCGGAATACGATTTGCGTGGATTCTCGGCGTCGAATACATCCCGTTTATCGGTGCATCGTCGGAACATTCGCGCGGAGATTGGCGTCACGCCGTCATCGCAAGCTGGTCGGGACTACGCGGTGCAGTTTCGCTCGCGGCGGCGCTCGCGATTCCCGTTTCACTCGCGAGCGGCGCTCCGCTCCCGCATCGTCATCTCGTCATCTTTCTCACCTTCAGCGTGATTTTGGTGACACTCGTTCTCGGAGGCTTGACGCTGCCATGGATCGTGAAAGCGCTCTCGGTTCCCGAAGATGCGAGCGAAGAGGAAGACGAAGTGCGCGATGGATTGCGCGGCATGACGGAGGCCGCGCTCGAAGAGCTCGGCACGATCGAAGCAGAGGGTCGACTCGATAAAGAAGCCATTGCGCGGCTGCGCCGGCGCTACGAACATCGGCGCCAGGACGTCGACGGCCAATCCGCCGACGAAGATGACATCGTTGACGCCGAGCAGCGCCTCCTTGCTGCCCAGCTGCAAGCGTTGCTTGAAATGCGCGAGCAGGGTAGCATCGACAATGTCGTGTTGCGCCGCCTGCAGCACGTGCTCGATATCTCGCAGGAACGTCTCGACCGCGGGGTACACTAAGAGAAGAGACGAACAAATGTTCGAGCCTAATGGCGGTAGGCTGCCGACCGTCGAAAGCTAAGACAGAGGCCGATGGACCATCCTGAGAACGAACCAAATCAGGACGACATCGAGAAACTCCAGCACTCGGAAAATGAGGTCGCGCTGGAAGATCTCGATATCCCCGATGATCTTAAAGCCGAATTGCTTCGCGAGCTGGATGGATTTAAGGAAGGCGACGACGCGCGACGTCACGGCGCGCCTCCCCGGAGAGCTTAAGCCACCGCTCATCATGCGCAGCAGGCCGGTACGCCGCGCAGAGTCGAAGGCGAGCCCGGTCGTGCGCAATCAGCTTCGGTCGGCCTTTGCGTGGCTGGCCCCGATCACGATCGCGGCTCTTTTGACAGCCTGCTCCGGTTCGGGCAGTTTGCCGTTTTCATCTTACTCGATGAATCCGCAAAAGCTGGCGACGCTCGAGAAAACGTATGCGCGAGCAAACAGCGTTCCGCTCGGGCTCGTGCGCGCGGTCGTCGACGCGGAGTCGAAGGGCAATCCGTACGCGATCAGCCGTGCGGGCGCGCAAGGCCTGATGCAGCTCATGCCCGCGACTCAGGCACGTTACGGCGTCTGCGATCCGTACGACCCCGCGGCCAACGTCGACGGCGGGACACGCTATCTTCACGATCTTTTGACGAAGTATCATAACGACATTCAACTCGCGCTTGCGGCGTACAACGCCGGCCCTGCCGCAGTTGCGTACTATCACGGAATTCCGCCCTTCGCCGAGACGCGGTCATACGTCGCGCGGGTGAGCGCGGAACTCCAAAGCCTCTAAGGCTCTCCGCATTCTATGGCAGCATTCCCGGGCGTCGTGAGCGCCTCGTTCACCGCATCGCCACGGCGAAAATTAACGGTCCCGATTCTTGACGGCTATATCTTTCGCGAAATGGCGCCGCCGTTCGTAATCGGTCTGGGCGCCTATTTGCTGTTCCAGTTCTTGAATATTTTCTTTCTCGCAGCGGACTACGTGATCAACCAGCATGCATCGATGCTCTTGGTGCTGCGCTTCTTGATTCTGCGCGTCCCGCAAGCTGCGCCGCTAGCGTTTATCTTCGGCTGTCTCTTTGGAACGATGCTCGCGTTCGGACGCCTGGTTGCGGATAACGAGATCACCGCACTGCGCACGTCCGGAATTTCGTTCTGGCGCATCGCGCGCGTCCCGCTCCTGTTCGGACTCGGTGCATTCTTGTTGTCGTGGTTCATCAACGAACAGCTCGCGCCCAAAGCCACACAGCTCTCGACACGGACGTTCTATCAGATCATCTATCACACCGCCGCGTTGCCGATCGAGCCGCAAATCTTCCGCAAGGATCCGACGACGGGACGCGTTTTCTTCGTAAACACTGTCGATTCGATCACGCACGAAATGTCGGATGTGATGATTTTCGATCGCGGAACGAGCTCGCCGTTCGATTCGGTCATGACTGCCAAGAAGGCGTACATCAAAGACGCCAAACTGCACTTGCAAAGTCCAACGATCATCCGTTTCAAACCGAGCGGCTTCGTCGACGTTGAGAACCACAGCGAGGAAATAGTCATCGGTTTACCGCTCGACATCAACGCCGACGAGTTCTTCAATCAATCCGGCGGCGATCCGACCTCGCTTGATTCGAAGACGCTTTCTTCGCAAATCAAAGCACTCAAAGCAACCGGCACCGGCGGACAAGCGATCGACAACTTGCAGTTGATCCTAGCGTCGCGCCGCGCGCTGCCGTTCGGTTGTTTCATCGCAATTCTCGTCTCGCTGCCGCTGGCCGTCGTCTTCGGCCGCCGCGGACGCGAGCTCGGAATGGCGCTCTCGCTGACGGTGATGTTCGTCTATTATCTAGCAGCGTCAGCAATGGCGGCGCTCGGGCGAAATGGTGTCGTCGACGCTACGCTCGCGTCGTGGACGCCGAATATCATCGTCGGAGTTGCGGGTGCCGTGCTCTTGCGCAAAGTCGAACGCTAAAGCGGTCGGCGGTCAACGTGCGCGGGTGGTTAGCTTGTTGCTTGGTGATCGCGGTGTTCGCGGTCTATGCGCTTCCCGCCAGTAGTCAAAACGCCTATCAGACGCCGGAGGCCTTACAAGCGCTCGCGATTCTCGATCATTCGTGCGCGAGCGATTCGGACGTCAAGGAGCATCTTCCGGATATCAAGTCGTTGCTGAAACAAGCCGGCCGGCGCAGCCTGTATCTCAACAAGCAGGTCGCGCAAGTTGAAGAAAGCGCCTCACCCGCTCCGGCACCAACCGGCGAGGGAAATGGAACGCCGATCCCGGGAGTATCGCCGACGCCGTTCAGTCAGCAGCCGCCGATCGGCCCCGGCGTCATTCCGCCGCCAACCACGCCGCCGTCGACGTCCGCACCCGCGCCACCGCCGGTTCCACCGCCTTCACCATCCGCAACCGGATCGCTCGGTCCGATTCCGATCACACGCCCGACCGGTGGCGTCCCGACCGTCGAGCCGAAAAGCAATTCGCCGACGCCATTCCCGACTGGATCTCCGGCACCCGGACCGTCGCCGACGATCGCGCCCTTGCAGCCCGGTCAGATTCTGCTGCTTTCAGATCGCTATTCCGGTTCGAGCGATGAGTCGAAACCACAAGATTTCGACGGCAACGTTAACCTGTTTTACGATCAAGGCGTAATCGTCGCAGAGCACGCACACTACGACGGCTCACGCTACCTCGATTTCACCGGCCACCCGTATCTGCGTAACTATTCCGGCGACACGGTGCTCAGCGCCGACCTCATTCGCTTCGATAAATTTACGCAGCGTGCAACCATGTTCCACGGCACCGGCGATACGACCGAAGGCGTTGAGAAAGGCAAACTGCACTTCTCAGCCGCGGAGATGGTCACGCTGAGCGATGGACACACGGTCGGTAAGAATGCCAGCTGGACGACGTGCGACAATCCGCACGCAGGCTATCACATGGAATCCAAGACATTCGAGGTGCGGCCCAACGATAAGATCATAGCGCGCAAGGTCACCATCTTTCTCGGCCCGCTTGCGATCTTCTATCTTCCGGTGCTCGTTATTAGCCTCGTGCACGACAAAGGGCCGCCGCACACGTCGTTCTTACCGCTCTTCGGTTACGATCAAGCCGAAGGCTTTTGGGTCAAGACTCGTTTCGGCTTCGGGAATAGTCAACAATTCTACGGCTATTATAGGCTCGAGTATTTTACGAAGCTCGGTCTTGGTTTCGGTGCGAATTTCGTCATCGGTACCCGCAATCACCGGCGACAGACTACGATTGATTTCTACCGCTCGCCGCCTAAACCGAGCGGCGGTGCCAACAATTTCAATCTGAACGATCAAGAAGCGCTGAGCTCAAAGCTCAAAGCGCAATTTCAGGTGCAATACATCAGCAACTACGGTCCGCTCGTTACCGGTCAACCGCCTTCAGAGACGATCGGCGGCAGCATCGCGTATACCGGCGCGCGAACGAGTGACGATTTTACCTTCCAGCGCTATCAACAAGGCTCGGAGCAAGGCTCTGACAACCTCGGCTACACCGAGACGATTAATTTCCGCCAGAACATCACGGAAGCGTTGAATATCGGCTGGACCCGCAACTTCAATTCGCTCGCCGGACAGTCGAGCAATGTTGATTCAGCGACGCTTCAATCGCTACTGAATTACACGACGCCTTGGGCGCTGTACAGCATGAACTTTAACAAGACGTTCTCACTGCAGCCCAGCGGCAAAGACATCGAGCCCGAGTTTTCGATTCAACCGCGCGCGATCTTTCCGAACGACAAAGTGATACCGATTACGGCGCAGTTCGTCGCGGGCGAATACACCGAGCCTGCAACGCCGTTCTCGACGGCCGCCAGCGACCTCTCGCTCAACTTTGGTCCCGCGCTTGCGCACTTCTGGGGCAGTGATTTTTCCGCGACCATGCGCGTGCAACAATACGCGTTTGCGACGGGCGACATGAAGGCCGAAATCGACCAGCAAGCGTCGTTCACGACGCCATTCGGAAATCACGTCCTCAACGCGCTCACCTACACCGAAACGAACTCGAACGGCCCGGAAAGCGAACCGTTCCAGACCTTCGATTTACTTTCCGGTGGATCGCACGGCGCGCAAGACGTGTTGCAGTTCTACAATAAGGATGATTGGGTGCTGCGTCTCGCTAGCGGAACCGGCTTCAACCGCCAAGCCCAGCCGATTTCGTACTCGTTCACCGTGCGGCCGACGCTGCGTTCGTATTTCACGATGAGCGGCTCGTGGGCACCCGGATCCGGGCAAGGCTTTCAGACGACGCAATATCAGCTCATCACACCCTTCGGCTACAAAACCGATTTGCAATTCGCCGCGACGCAGAATTGGAAAGCGCGTGGGCAGATAACCGATAAGGTCGTCTATCTGCGGCGTATTATCGGCGATTGTTACGACGTACGAGTTTCGTACAACCAGGATCTCAAGCTCGTCTCCGTCGGATTCGACTTGCTCGCATTCCCCTCGTACGGAGTCAACTTCGGCTTAGGTCAAGTCGGCTCGATCGTGCCCGGTAATCTTACCGGCTCGTTCTAGCGTTCTCTATTAGCGGTCATCGCATGGCGGGTGGCCGCACTCGCAGAACTCCATCTCTTCGGATTCATCCGCGTCTTTGCAGTAGTCGCTGCAAAACGCTTCGGTGTCGATTACTTCAGTAACCATGCAGTTGCAGGTTGCATTCGCACATTCGATCGTCTGCTGATTGCTCATGGGGCGTTCTTGATCTCTCCGCCGGCGATGCTTGCATTTGGGTTACCGTTGGGAATAGCGCCGGCCGGCACGGTCAGCTGATTGATGTAGTCGAACACCATGTTGGTCGGCAGCGGCAGCGAAAAGCTCGTGTCGTTGCGGCCATTGAGTCCGAGTGCGTCGAGTGGTGTCCCGGTTTGATCCAAGACAAAAAAGTTCACATACCAGACGTCGCAGATATAAGAGTACTGCACGCTGCACGAATTGGTCGCGGCCGGTGAGGGCGTCGGCGTTACGCCGGAGGGCAGCGGTGTCGGGCTCGGCGAGGGCGTCACTCCCGAGGGCAACGGTGTTGGAGTCGCCACGGGCGAGGGCGTAGGCGAACCGATCGGCGGGCGATCGAACAGCAAACGCGAGAACAACAAGGTGAATTGACTATTCTGTCCGTTGCTGTTCAGAGTAAGCGTCGCCAGATTCAGCGGGACGACGATTTGCTGCGTCCCCACGTTGGTCGTGCTGCCGGGCGTCAGATAGTATTGCAGCAAAACCGGCGGACTCTGGACGGTCCCGAATTTTCCGCCGACGAACCACGCAAACGAGTAGTTCAAGAAGCCGCCATTAAACTGCGTATTCGCGTACGGGGTACCGCCGCTGCCGCTCGTGTTGAATACGATAGCGTAGGTGTAGTTAGTGAAGTCGAAGGTCCCCTGAACGGTGTAGCGGATCAGCATGTTGCCGGCCGGAAGCCCGGCAATGGTCCCTGGTTTGGGGAACGTCACCTGGCGCCCACACGCTGCTAGCATGATCGCGACGAGAGAGAGAGCTAAACCGATCGAGCGTAACATTCTGACCTCAACGCGTACCGTTGCATTCTTGGTCGCGGTCGCATCCGCAGTTGCGTTGACGGCAGCATTCCCGAAGCTGGACTGGGCTTGGATCGCGCCGTTTGCAATGGCCGGGCTTTTTTGGTCATGGTTCGTGACTCCCGCTCGCACCGCGTTTTGGATTGGGCTTCTCAGCGGCTCTTTATTTTTCACGATCATGTACTCGTGGTTTGGCGTAACGGCGGCGAGTCTGGTCGGCCCCTACGGGTTCGTGACGGTGCTTGGCCCCGCAATAGGTGACGCGTTCGCATTCGCCTGCGCGGGAGCCGCAGCGTCGATCGCGTTCGCACGCGCCCCGGGGCTTCTGGGAGCGTTTGCCGGAGCTGCGGCCTTTGCGATTGCCGAATGGGTGCGTTCGGTCGGGATGCTCGGCGTGCCGTTCGCGCAGATCGGGTACTCGCAAGCATCGAGCCTCTTCGGGCCGCTCGCCGCGTACGGCGGATCGATCTTCATCACATTCATCGTGGGCGCGACCGGAGCCGTGTTCGCATCGTATCTCATCGATCGCATGCGCATCGCGCAGACGATCGGCGGCCTGCTCGGAATCGCGCTCCTAACGGCCGCTGCATATGCATTCTGGCCGGCGCGCCACGCTGCGTCCGCGACGATCGCCGTTTCCGCAATTCAGGGCAACATCAAGCAGCAAACAAAATGGGATCCCCAGTCGTTCTTTCTCGCGCTCGATCGCTACATTGAATTGACCCAAGCTACGCAAGCCACGCACCCGGTCTTTGTGCTCTGGCCCGAAACCGTCATCACCGCTGCGATCGGAGACGATGACGCAATTGCACACAGAGATGTTCCGGCAACGCGAGCGGTCCGGGAACGTTTCGGGATGCTCGCACAAAACCTGAACACGACGATTGCTGTCGGATCGCTCGAAGTGTCACGCGACGGTTTGCACAACTCGCTTTACTTTTTTGGGCCGAACGGCATGCTCGACGAGGTCTATCGCAAACGCCAACTCGTACCGTACGCCGAGTGGATTCCGGTCGGCAGCTCGCTGCTCAAATGGTTTCCGTATCTCGACCAGATGGGGAGGGAAGTCCCGGGCCGCGATCCCTCCGTCGTTCCGGTCGGGTCGCTCGACGTTGCGCCGCTGATCTGTTGGGAATCCGCGTTTTCCGACGTTGTGCACGATCAGATTGCACGCGGCGCGAGCATGCTCGCAATCTCGACCGACGACGCCTGGTTTGGTGAGAGCGCCGGACCATATCAGCACGCGCAAATCGCGCAAATACGCGCGATTGAAACCGGGCGCTGGGTGCTGCGCGCCGCGGCTACCGGCATCTCAGGGATCATTGCGCCCGACGGACATTGGACGCAGCGCTCGGAACTCGACGAGCAAGTGGTGGTAAACGGCTTCGTCGGGCCGCCGGCTCCAACGCTGTTCGCAACGATCGGGCCCTGGAACGTCGTCTATGCGCTCTTCGCATTTTACTTACTCGCGCTCTTCATAGGTTGGCGATGGCCAGACGCCTCACGCTAATCGCGACGATCGGTTTGCTGCTGGGTCTCGGCTTCGCATTGTGGCGTGCCGGCGAAGAAGATCTGCCGCCACCAACGCAAACGCAAACGATGAAAACCGGTGAGGCGCAGGGACGCCGCGCGCAATTTGCATCCTGGCAATTCACGTACGATAACGCGACGACGCTGCAAGACGGCGTCACTCAAGAGATCGACGGCATCCACGACGGCGTCTATTTGAAAGGAGGCAAGCCGTTCATCCGCATGCACGCGGAGCGTGCCGTGTACAACTCGCTAACCCACGATTTTACGGTGAACGGCCTCGTGCACTTCGACATCAACGACCATGGGAAGACCCGGACGTTCGAAACGGACTACGCGGTCTGGACGGACATCAATCAAACGCTGCGCATCCCGGGCACCGCGACGGTCGGAAGCGGCAATCAGCACCTGACGGTCACCGACATCACCGTTGACCTGAGCAAGGGGCAATATACCATAGGGAAGATTCAGGGGGCCGCCCAACCGTGAACATCATGCGCAAGCCCTTCATCGCGTGCTTCATTCTCGTTCTGTTGGTGACCGCATGCGGCGGAAAGGGCGGCGGCGGCGCCGAGCCAGACGCGACGCCCACGAGCGACACGTATCTCTCGCATCGAGGCGAGGTGATGCCGCTTCGCAGTGCTCTTGGTGGCGTTGCGTTTCGCGCGTTCATCCCCGCACGTGAAATCGTCGAGACGGCGGTGCTTCCGGCTTACAACGGCGGCGACGACATACGCCAGAATCGCGGCATCGGGTTCGAGTACGTATCAAAGCGCCAAGCGTACGTTCTCAAGGAATGGCCGGGAAGCGGACTACCCGGACCACGCATCGTCGCGACGATCGACAACTGCCAGATCACGTCGTATGACATCAACGGCGGGGCGACCGGACACCAAGGAGCGCTGTGGTCAAACGGAGGCATCGCGTTCAATCTCGTCGCGGTGGGCAGCGCCAACGATCGCGACACCTTCGAAGAAGCGCGCCGGCTCGTTCGTCTCGGCGCGTGCCGTTAGCGCTTGTCTTTGTCTGCTGCGGCTTCGAGCGACTTTTTCGCTTCCGCGATCAGTTTCTTGACTTTCTGACCGCCCTTGTGGCCGATCTCTTCATAGAAGTCAGAGCCGTACTTGTTCTTGACGACCTTGCCGCCTTTTTGGCCGATCGCTTCGTAGAACTCAGCACCGTGCCGCTCGCGCGTTACTTGACCGCCCTTTCGGCCGATCTTTTCGTAAAAACCTGAGCCATAGCGATCGCGAACGGTGTCGCCGCCTTTTTTGCCAGCTTCACGCACCGACATTTCACCGCCGTCGTTTTCGTCTGCACGTTGGTTCACGTCTTTGTCTTTGTCGGTTGCCATTGACTCCCCCGGACCGCATGAAGCGACTCCGTGGTTCGTTCCCCCCGCGGCAAGCGACTAAACGCCGATGCTCAGCTACATACTTGAGCGAGCAAGCATCTACGACGGTTCTGGGAAGCCACCATTTGTCGCAGATGTTGCAGTATTCGGCGATCGCATCGTGCTCATCGGCGAACTTTCTCAGAGAGACGCGTTGGAACGCATTCCGTGTAGCGGTCTCGCGCTCGCGCCGGGATTCATTGATATTCATTCGCATTCTGATGAGAATTGGCTCATTGATGGCGCAGCCGCCGGCAAGATAACGCAAGGCGTCACGACGGAAATCGGCGGCAATTGCGGTTCATCGGTTGCACCGCTGCATGGATATGCGCGCGAACGCAAGATCGCTGAGGCCAAAAGGATTGATCTTGAGGTCGAGTGGTCCTCATTCGACGGATTCTTCGGGGAGATCGAACGTACGGGCGTCGCGCTCAATGTTGCATCACTCGTCGGACTCGGCACGACGCGCGCGTGCATCGCCGGTCCGGCAGACCGCCGTCTGGAACGCGACGAGCTTCATTCGCAAGCACGTCTTGTGCGTGAAGCGATCGAGGAAGGTGCAGTCGGTGTTTCGAGCGGTTTGATCTACGAACCAGGACGCTATGCGGATTTGGATGAGCTCGCGAGCTGCGCAATCGCGGCGCGCGAATCCGGTGCGCCGCTCTACGCATCGCACATTCGCGATGAGGGCGATCGGCTGATCGAGGCTGTCGAAGAAGCGCTGAACGTCGGAGCGCGCGCCGACGTGATGGTACAGCTCTCGCATCACAAAGCCGCGTGGCGCCGCAATTGGGGCAAGGTACATCGTTCGCTCGAGCTCGTCGATCGCGTCCGTACAGCCGGACGCGCCATAGCGTGCGACGTCTATCCGTATGTTGCGATGTGGACCGATCTCGATACGATCTTGCCCGACGACATTCGCGACGGTGGACCGGAGGCTACGCTCGAACGTTTGCGCGATCCGAAGACGGCGACGGCCGTCCTTCTCGCGCTGGACCTGCGTTTTGCGGCGCAAGAGTGGAACGACATCTTGATTACCGACGTACGCAGCGCCCGAAACGAGGAGCTGGCCGGAAAACGGTTGGACGAGATCGCCGATATGCGCGGCGTGAAGCCCGCCCGCGCCGCGCTCGATCTGTTGCTCGAGGAACGTTTGAACGTGCAAGCTGCGTTCTTTGCGATGGATGAAGACGACGTTGCAACCGTCCTCTCGGCATCGTTCTGCGCCGTCGCAAGCGACGCGTCGACGCGCGGATTTTCAGGCGTCACGCGGCACGGCGTTCCGCACCCGCGTGCATTCGGCTGTTTCCCGCGCGTCTTCCGCAGATTTGTTCGCGCGCGCAAGACGCTCACGAACGAGGAAGCCGTGCGCCGCATGACCTCGTTGCCGGCCTCCCTCTTCAATTTACGCGGGCGTGGCAGCATCGCGACGGACGCGTATGCCGACCTCGTCGTCTTCGATGCCGCGCAGATCGGCGATCGGGCGACGTACGAGCAGCCCTATGTCGCCGCCGAAGGAATCGCACATGTCTTTGTGAACGGCTCGCCCGTAATGCGGGATGGTAAGATGACGCAAGCGCGTCCGGGACGCGTGCTACGTGGAGGCGGAGCACTGTGATCGCGCTCATCTTCGCAATGCTACTCGCCGCCGTGATACCGCAACCGCTGACGATGACCGTTTCGGTTATACCGATGCACACGGCCTCGCTCGTCCCGGTTGCGATCTCGCTCACCGTTACGAACCGGACGCGCACGCCGATCACACTAGAGTTTCCGTCACCGGATCTCTTCGAAATTCAAATCCTGGATTCGGGCGGACAAGTTCTGTTCGATTCGCGAACGGGACACAATCCGATCGACCTGCATCGAAAGATGACGTTTCCCGTGGGGCGTACGAACATCGCAACCTACGCTTGGAGCGGGCTGACGGATGATCGTCGCGCGCTCGCAGCGCCGGCGCAATACACCGTCCACGTCGAGATGGCGAGCTCCACCTCGACACTCGCGACGAACGTTCCCATCACGCTCGATGCACCACAAACGATTGACTCCGTTGTTGCTGCGGCGAAGCCGGCGATTGCGACGATCTCCGGGACGCCCGAACGCGAAGGCGGGATCACGTATTTGCGCGACGACACCGGACGTGTCGCGATCTCCGTGCCGCTTGGTATCCGCCCGCAAGGAACCTTCATCGCTCGCGGAATCATGCAGACGGTCTTAAATCAGCGCAGGTTCGTCATCGACCGGTTTGCCCCGGCGTCGGATAATTCCGATCCTGAAGCGACGACCATACCGCGCGCGATGCCGCTTCCAAATCAGAGCGCGCTCCCGCGTTCTCGATGACGTAGGTCGCTCGGCGGCGCGCAATTTCCGGATCGATTTGCGCAGCCATCCGGCGTAGAGCGTCCTCCCGGCTAATGCCGTCGCGCGCCTCTACGCGCGCGATTCGAGTTTCGACCGGCGCGATGACGGCGACCGTCACATCGCACTCTTTCCAATAATCGCCTTCGAATAGGAGCGGTACGACGTGGACGGCGATGCCGTCTTTGGCTTCTTGTTCGATATCGGCGGCAAGCGCGCGCACGCGCGGGTGAATGATGGCGTTGAGCGCTTCGCGTTCGCCGGCATCAGCAAATACGATAGCAGCCAGCGCAGCGCGATCGATCGCGCCGTCACGTATCGCCTGCGGCCAACGCTCTGCAATCGCAGCAAAGCCCGGTGTCCCGGGCATAACGACTTCGCGTGCGAGCTGATCGGCGTCGATAATCGTCGCGCCGAGCTGCGCAAAAAACCGCGCAACCTCGCTTTTCCCCGAACCGATTCCGCCGGTGAGCCCAACGCGCAGCATCAGGGCTTGTTAGGCGTTTCCTCGATCGTGTCTTTGACCGCGGAAAAGTCCGCTTCCAACTCTTGCTGCAGAGTTTCGAGAAGCATTTTGGCCGTCGCTTCCGCGATGCGCTTGCCGATCACGGCATCGAATGCTTCGCCCACAATCCCTAACGGCGGTTTGTATTCGCCGCTGAGCACGATCTCCGTTTTGAGTCCGAGCGGACGCATCTTCAGCGAGCCGGTGAAGGTTGGGAACGGTCCGCCTCCGACCGGCTCCCAAACGAATTGCAGCTCATCGTGCAGAAGGCGTTCGCCTTTGTGTCCGTGCAGCGGGACAAACGAAACGTCCACGTCGCGATCGATGCCTAGATTCGCTCCGAATCCGAGCTTCGTGAGAGGGACGCTCAATTTGAGGCGATGCTTCTTGACACGCAGGCGCCGAACAATCGAATCGAGTGCGACCGAATAAGGCGCGTTGACGGTGGTCGTTCCGTAGACTTCGGTCATCGCGCCCTTCGCTTATTCGACTTCGACGGTCTCCGCGATAGTGCCTAAGGGGACGGCGTCGTCGATTGCGTAGTCCGCGATCTCTTCCGGAGAGACGTCGGCAACGTGTTGGATCGAGCCCGTGATCCGTCGCGTGCCTTGATTGATCGTCAGCAGCGTGACCTCGACTTCTTGGCCGGGGCTGTACTGTGCGGCCGGATCGAACTCACCTTTCGGAACCATCGCCAGAACACCGGGGACGATTTCGACGAGGATGTAGTTCGGCGTAACCTTGACGACTTGCGCGACGAGCTTGTTACCCTCGACCAGTTGATCTGCGTGTTGCAGCCACGGATCGGGCAGCGCGTGCTTGAGCGACAGGCTAACCTTCTTGGCCTCGGGGTCGAACTTCATGACTTCGACCTGCACCACGTCACCGATCTTGACGACTTCGGATGGATGCTTGATGCGCGCGTACGAGAGCTCGCTATTGTGAATGAGACCATCCACGCCGCCGAGATCGACGAATGCGCCGAACTCCGCGAGCCGGACGACAACGCCTTCGCGAATCTGTCCGACTTCGAGCGTTCCGAGCAGCTCTTGCTTCTTGGCGTTGAGCTCTTCTTCGAGAACCAACCGCTGCGATAGCACGACACGATGACGCTTGTGATCGAGATCGATCACTTTCAAGCGCAGGCGCTTTCCAACGAGCTCGTCGAGATTGCCGACAGGCTGCCGGCGAATCTGCGATGCAGGGACGAATCCACGCATGCCGAGATCAACGAGAACGCCGCCTTTGACGACTTGCGTGACCGTTGCTTCGATCACTTCGTCGTTCTCATGCGCTTCTATGACTTTCTCCCACGTTTTCAGCGCGCGTGCGCGCCGTTCGGAGAGAAGCAGCTCGCCATCATCATCGATGCGATGAATCATCACTTCGAGCTTGTCGCCGACCTTGAGCGCCTTCGGATCGATCGCGAGACTCAGCTCGCGGAACGGAAGCGTACCTTCCGACTTGCCTCCGATGTCGACCAGCAATTCTTCTTGATACTTGGCGACAATGACGCCGGTCAGGACTTGACCTTCGTCAAGTACTTTCAAGCTCTCTTCGTAGAGCCGTTGCTCGAGGGCGAGTTGGTCTTCTTCAGTTACCGCCGGTTTCGGCGGAGCAATTTCAGTTGTAGAGATCTGTTTGTTCCTATCAATATCACGACCGTCTGTCGTGAGCCCCGGAAATCTCCCGACCCGTCATCGTCCCGGACGAGGTGGTCCCCGTCGGGGCCCGGGACGAGCAAAGTAGTCGAGAGCCGATCACAATAAGTGGCCAAAGGAGCCTAACCGATATAAGCTCCCCTCGTCAAATCCGATTAGGACGCCTGGGGTTTCCGCCGCTCAGCGCTGACAATTCCGGCACCACCAGGTACCGCGCTGCGCAAGCACCGTCCGAACGAGCGGCCTCTTACAACGCAGGCACGGCTCGCCGGCGCGACCGTAAACCGACAGCACGTTTTGGAAGCCGCCTTCCATACCTTCGGCGTCGACGTAGTCGCGCGAGCTGGTTCCCCGCATGTCGATTGCCTTGAGAAGAACGGCTCGGAGCGCCGAGTGAAGCCGCGCGATCCGTTCGCGCGAGAGTTTCCCCGCCGCAGTCGTCGGCTTGATCTGCGAGTCCCAGAGAGCCTCGACTGCGTAGATGTTTCCGACGCCTGCAATCCGCCGCTGATCGAGCAGAAAGGCCTTGATCGGCGTCGGCCGCCCCTTGAGAATTGCGGTAAATCTCGCAATGTCAAATTCCTGTGAAAGCGGTTCGACCCCGAGCTCCGCGTCCCACGCCTCGTCCTTTTGAACAAGCCGCATTCGTCCAAACCGGCGCACGTCGGCAAACGCCAAACGCGTCCCATCGGTGAAATCGATGATGACGTTTGTATAAGGATAGATCGCGTCGGTTTGCTTCTGCACGATCAACCGGCCCGTCATCCGCAACGAGACGACGAGCTTGCGTCCCGACGCCAGCTCGATCACCGGATATTTGCCGCGCCGTCCGACCTGCGCGATACGATCGCCGGCAAGCTGCTTTCCGAATGCAGGGCGCGCCGGCGCAACGACGATTTCGGGACGCAGCGCGCGCGCGCCGGCGATTATCTTGCCAACGATCGTGCTTGCTAGGCCGCGAGCGATCGTCTCGGCTTCAGGAAGCTCCGGAATCGCGTGGCTCCAGTTTTGGAATCGTCAGTT
This sequence comes from Vulcanimicrobiota bacterium, assembly GCA_963715815.1. GTDB lineage: Bacteria > Vulcanimicrobiota > Vulcanimicrobiia > Vulcanimicrobiales > Vulcanimicrobiaceae > JAFAMS01. The sequence goes on from OY970278.1 coordinate 60,595, forward strand.
TCAGGCCCGGACGCAGACCCGCGCGCTTGGCTTCACCCGCAGCCAGCTCGATCACGTATTTGCCGTAACCGTCGCGGCGAACTTCCTCGCCCGGCGTTTGCGCCGATTGCGCAGGGACATCGGCCGCAATCGAATCGATCTTTCCGTTCGCACGCACGAATAGCATGTCAAGCGGAACCAATGTGTTCTTCATCCAGAAGCCTTGCCGCTCGTCATCTGAAAAAACGAAGATCATACCGCTGCGCGGCGCAAGCTCCGTGCGGAACATCAAACCATATTCTCGCGTCGACGTCGTATCGGCGATCTCGAGCGTTAGCTTTTCGTTCGGCGCCTGGACCGTAATCGTGCGCGCCAGCGCGAGCATCAACGCAAGCAGAACGGTCATGCGACTTCTTCTCCTTGGGCTGCGGCTTCATCGGGATCGTAGGCGGCGATATCGTACCAACTGCTGCCGATTTTGATCGTCGCTTCGACTGGGACGGAAAGCTGCATCGCGCCTTCCATCTCGCTCTTCACGAGACGCGCGACCTTCTCGCGCTCCTCGGCCGCAATCTCGAAGATGAGCTCGTCATGAATCTGCAGTAGCATGATCGCATCGAGCTTGGCGTTGCGCAGAGCGGCATCGACCTTAACCATCGCCAGCTTCATGAGATCGGCGGCACTGCCTTGCAGAGGTGCATTGGTTGCCTCGCGTTCGGCCGCGGCGCGCAGCGCGAAGTTGCGCGCACGCAAATCGGGCATGTAGCGCCGGCGGCCAAGCAGCGTACTAACGTAGCCTTGCTCGCGGCCTTGCTCGAGATTGCCGTCGATCCACGCGCGCACGCTCGGGAAGCGTGCAAAGTATGCGTCGGTCATCGCGCGCGCCTCTGCTTTCGGGATCTCGAGACGTTGCGAGAGTCCGAACTCCGACATGCCGTACAGCAGCCCGAAGTTCACTGATTTAGCGATGCGGCGCTGATTGTGATCGACCGGCTGGTCCTTCGGCACCGCAAAGATTTGGCGGGCGGTGAAGTCGTGAATGTCCTGACCTTCCGCAAAGGCCGCACGCATCGCCTCATCGCCGGAAAGATGCGCCATCAAGCGCAACTCGATCTGACTGTAGTCCGCAGCCAGCAACAATCTACCAGCGGGCGCCACGAATGCTTTGCGAACCCGGCGCCCGAGCTCGCTGCGCACGGGGATGTTTTGCAGGTTCGGATTCGTCGACGAAAGACGCCCGGTCGCAGTCGACGTCTGATTGAACTCCGTGTGCACGCGCGCGTTCGCATCCCCGAGCGACGGCAAGACGTCGACGTAGGTATTCTTGAGCTTCGTGGCTTCGCGGAACTCGAGAATGCGTGCGCAAATCGGATAGTCGCGCGAAAGTCCTTGCAGAACTTCGATTCCCGTCGCCCAACCAGTCTTCGTTTTCTTTCCGCCGGGAATGCTTAGTCTTTCGAACAGGACGCGCCCCAGCTGCAAAGGCGAGCCGAGATTGAACGTCTCACCGGCAAGCTCGTAGACTTCATCCTGCAGCTCCGTTACACGTGCGTCGATTTCTTTGGACATTTTCGTGAGCTCGCGCGGATCGAGCTTGATGCCGATTCTCTCCATGTGCGCGAGGATCGTCGCCAGCGGCAGCTCGAGCTCTTCGTAGAGCGGAACCTGCTCGCGCAACGCGAGCTCGTGTCGAAGGACTCCCGAAAGGCGCCAAACTGCATCCGACCACGCCGCGGGTTCCTCGGGAAGCGCGAGCGCGAGATATTCTTCGGCAGCATCGCTCAGGCGCGTGTACGCTCGTGCCGGATTGAGCAAGTGCGCTGCGATCATCGTATCGTCGACAACGTGACGAACATCGCTCCGGGTCGCAGCGATCAACGCCTTCGCGTCGTGCACGACGATCTGCGCTTTGCCCATCCACAGTTCCGCAAACGCGGCACCGACCTCTTCGAATTCGAGCGCAGCGACCAAAAATGAAATGCCGGAGCCTTCTTCCGCTGTGACGCCGATCGACTCGCTGCTTGGCAAGAGTCCGCGATCGGTGATCCCCGGCTTGAGCGCGATCGCCAAGCGCGGCTTCTTCGCAAGCTCGCGCAGCGTCGCGGCCAGATCCGAATCCGCGATGAAGGTCGTGTACTTGCCGGCCAAGGCTTTCGGTGCAGCTTCGATTGCCGCGGCGTTTTTCGGCGCTTCGAGCTTGGCGAGCAGCGACTTGAATTCGAGCTCGCGATAGAGCACGTACAGCGTGTCGTTGTCGGGGGCTTTGTAGTGCGCGTGATCCCAATCGACATCAACCGGAAGATCCCTCAGCGCCGTCGAGACGTCGCGGCATAGTTGCGCTTGCGCGCCATATTCGCGCACCAGAGCTTCGAGTTTCGGCGTGCCTGCGAGTGCCGGATTCGCAACGAGCGCGTCCAGAGTACCGGCTGCGTTGATTAATTTGCTGGCGGTCTTCTCGCCGACACCGGGGATACCGGGCAAATTGTCGGACGGATCGCCTTTTAGTCCGCGATAGTCGGCGAGCTGACTCGGCTCGAGATCGAAACGCTCACGCACCGCAGGCTCGTCATAACGTCCGAGGTCGGTGATGCCGCGACGCGTCATCAGAACGGTCGTGCGGTCGTCGACGAGCTGCAAAAGATCGAGGTCGCCGGTCACGACCAGCGTGCGTTGATGCGCTTCTTCCGATTTCTTCGCAAGCGTCGCGATGATGTCGTCGGCTTCTTCGCCGTCGATCTCGACGATCGGGATATCGTACGCCGCGAGCACGTTCCGTACGAGCGCGAATTGGCTGCGCAAATCGTCGGGTGTTTCCTGACGGTTCGCCTTATACTCGGCGTAGCGCTCGAGCCGTGCGCGCGGAACGCCTTTATCGAAGGCTGCGACGACGTGCGTCGGCCGTTCGTCGGTCAACACTTTCTGCAGCATCATGATGAAGCCGTAAGCTGCATTGGTCGGCATGCCGGTTGCGGTCGTCATCACCGGCAGCGCAAAGAAGGCGCGATAGACGAGTCCGTACGTATCCAGTAGCATCAGCGTCGCCGTATCGGGCGGCGGAATCACTGTACGCTTACAGCCAATGACGCGGCGCCGACGTCGCCGTCGTCGGAGATCTTCAACACGGAGACGACGTAGTGTCCCGGCTGCGTCGGAAGGTCGACGTTGAATGCATCGCCATCATTCTGCCCAACCCGCCACACGATTGCTTGCGGCGCAGAGATCGCGAGGCTGTTATCAGGAGCGGCGACCGTGCGCGCGTTGTCAGCGCCGAAAATATCTTGCGCCTTCGAACCGGCGGGCGCGACGTACGCGTGCCAGCTCGGATCGGTCGATGCAGGATCTTGTGTCGTCGTTCCACCCGCGGCCAAGATCGCCGGCGCGTTGTCGAACGATGCACCGGCGCTGGGGCGGCCGTTGGAGACGCGTACGGCGAGCAGCGAAGCGCCTTGTTCGCCGCCGTCCTGAATCGAGATGTGGGCGGTCGCGCCCGGCGCGTAATTCCCGCGATCGGCACTGAGTGCGGTTACGCGCGGATAGCCCGGTCCGTCGATGGCAACGGGAAAGTCGCTCGTGTAGACCGCGCCGTCTTTGACGAAGGCGACGCCGATGCGAACTGTGCCGACCGCGTTCGCGAGCGCCAGTCGTGCTGATGCGTGGCCGCCCGACGCGCTTGCAACGCGCGAATCCGCGATGCGCGCACCTTCGACGGTGAAGAGCGCGCTTCCGTAGGCACCGTTCAGGGTCGCGTTCACATCGATGTGATCGCCGAGTTTGTAGCGATCCTTATCGAGCGTCACAATGATATCGCCGCTGCGGCTGGCAAGGCGCGCGCCGAGTGTGGTTGGCGCCACCGTAACAGCCGTTGCGTCCATTGCCGCGGAGTTGTCGACCAGTTGCGCGGTTGCGATGTTCGTCCCGAGCTGCGTGGATGCGAAGGTGGCTTGCGCGTGTCCGAGCGCGTCGAGCGTGACGGTATCGTCCGACGTATTCGGCCCTTTCATCAACACGACTTTCACTTGACGGCCGGCGGCGGGGCGTCCATCCGTTGCATCAAAGCCGTGAACGTCGAACACCGCGGCTTGTCCGACGTCGAGCTGCGCGTTATCGGGCGTGATCGAGACGACCGTCGAGGCATTCGGAACCACGATCTGTGTCGTTGCCGTCGCGCTTTGAGTCGATGCAACCACACCGTACGTCGAGGAGAGCCCGTCCGTCGGCGCCGGGAGCGTGACGAGTGCCGTACCATCGATCGTTGTGCGAACCGACGTGTTTTGAATCGTCGTCGTCCCCCAGCGTGGAACATCGAGACTTTCGCCGGGTGGGATGACGTGCGGCGTACGCACCACGCGCACTTGTACGACTTGCCCGGCGAGCGGTTTGCCTTGGCTACGCAATGAGACGCGCAGTGGAACCGCGGACGATGCCGAGCAGCTCGCGCCGCACAATGCGGCGATATTCAGCGTGTAGTCGCCGGCCGCGTCGACGTGTACGGCCGTACCGCCCGTACCGCCGCCTGCAGTCGCGATGATCGCAAGCTCACCGGCCGCCGTATCTTGTGGAATCGGCAGCGCACCCCAAAAGCCGCCGCTCGGTTCCAGCGCGAAGGTTGCGTTTGCGACGGTGCGTCCGCTCACGAGCGCGCTCACATGAATGTCGCCGCGCATCGGCTTGAATGTGGGACCGTCGCGTTTTCGCGCGAACCCGACGACGCGCAACGTTTCACCCGCGCGGACGACGCCACGGTCGGCACGCACGCCGACGATCGCGAGCGGCAACGGTGCCTGCGGCGTCAGCGAAATGAACGCTTTGCTGCGTCCCCACTCGGCGAGCGCGAAGCGCGCGCCCGCGATTCCGTGCGCGATTCCGTCGGCGCCCGTCTTCACGTCGACGAACTTTCCACCGGCGAGCAAGGTCACGCGCATTCCCGAGAGCGGTTGCCCGGTGCGCAAATCCATACCGTACAGGATCCAGCCTTCGGGCGTTTCTTTCGTCACAAGGCCGATCCGCGTGAGATTAATCCAGGTCTGCTGCGAGGCTTCGCCGCGCCGTGCCTCGATCACGAAGAAACCTTCACGGTTGCCGAGCGGGACGCTGACGTCGTTCGATTCGAATCTGTAGCCTTGGGGCGGCGTGAACTTCCAACGCGCGACGGCATGAGCGTGCGACGTATCGATCGCGTGCATGCGCGAGCTTCCCGCGATCAAAACATCCGCTGGATCGGTTTCGTACGCCGTAAAATCAACGGGCGCACCCGAATACGTGTCGAGCCGGACCGTAACGTCCTTCCACGGAACCAATACGTCGCGCGCATAGAGCGCGAAGACACCGTCCAGCTTATGCGTGTCGAGGAGCGGACGCGCGGCGCGCACCGGCGGCGCAGTCTGCGCAATCGCGATGACCACGATCAGCGCGATGCGGACAAATGCTCTAGTATTCGTAAGAAATCGCGCCGGCTTGTTCGAACGCCATCTTGAACGCGACTCCGAAATTACGGACGTCACCGCGTTTCATTGGCGAGTAATCGTTGCTAATTCCGATCAGTGCCGATGATCCGCTATCGATGCCGGCGTAGCGGCTCCCGTCACTGGCCGTGAAAATGAAGTGCGTCGCCACCGGAAAGAGCTGCGACGAAATATCGTTGGTCAATTCGAGTTTAAAGATCAAATACGATTGCGACGCGCCTCCGACCGTACCGACCGCTGCGTCGTTGCTGCTCACGAAGCGGTTGTCGAGAATCTTAATGTCGGTAGCCGAGGAATACAGGCTTGCCGGCGTCGGTTTCTCTTGACATCCTGCGGTCAGCAGACCAAGCGCAAACAGCGCTGCGGACATCCGTCGGGGCATGCGGGCGGTCTTCGCGGAGCGCGAAGGTTGCGCCTCGCATCAACGGGTACAAGCTCTGAGTCATGAACGACGAGACCGCCCCGGAACCAGCAACCGTACCGTGTCGTTACTGCGGGAACGATGCAGACGCCGCTCCGTCTGGATCGGAGCAAGAAGCAACAAGTGGGAAAACGGATGTGTATCAAGTGATCGTGCTATGTGCAGCCTGTCACCGCCCGTTCGCCACGATCGCTCGGAATTGAACGCGATGCTCGCGCGCGCTGCTTTTCTCACCCTCGCGTTCGTGTTGCTCGGCGCATCTCCGGCGCCTGTGCCCGTGCCAATCGTTCAGTTGCACGCGACGTATACCGTCGAGACGAACAAGCTCGGACAAGTCGTGCGCGTCGTTTCCGCGAACGCTACGAATGATGCACGCTTCAACGAGGCAACGCGCGGCAATGCACTGCAAGCGTTTATCCGCCGGCCCAACGGTACGGCCGTTGCGGGCGTCTACAAGCTCACCTACGACTACTCACCCAAAACGAAAGACGTGCGACGCGACGTTCAGCTCGTGCACGCCGGGGGCGTCGATCCGGATGCGAAGGGCTACGTGACGACCGTGCTCTCGAAGGCCAAATCAGTGCCGGGCGCCACACCCGATCCGATGCAAGAAGCCAAGAAGGCAACTACGGCCGGGACGAATTCTAATCTGCCGGATTTCAACAATATCGTCGACCCCCAAGCGTCCAGCTCGGCCAAGTAGATGCCGCGGCGTTCGCGCAGGCCGCAAAAACGCGAGGCGGCGGCCACGCCGGAAGACTTGATGCAGTTTTATCTGCGCAATCGCGAGCATTTCGAAAAGCGTTCCGACGCCGACCTCGAGCGATCGTGCGCGTCAAAGGACGCCTATCCGACCGAAGCGCACGCACGCGCCGTCGCAGCAATGAACGGTATGGCCAACGTGCTCTTTACCTACGAATGCTTTTATTGCAAGCAGTGGCACCTCACGCGGCGCCCGGGTCCTGCTTCTAGCGTGTGAAGCTTATCTCGTCGTCGTATTTGATGAGATCGAAAAAATTGCTGAGCTCGGGTCGCGATTCGAGACACGGATAGCGCGCAACGAATTGCTTGCGATGCTCTTCGTCGCGGAAGGCGCGTGACGAGAGCTTCTCGTTGATCCCGGGGAACTTGTCGGGATCGCTCTTGGTGCGCACCCAGTTCGCAATCTTCCCATCCTCGCGCAGCTCGCGCACGGCTTGCGTGAAATCATCTTCCGCAATCCCGAGCCACTCGAGGAGGTAGCCGGAAAGACCCGGCGTGACTTTGTAGCCGCCCAGTGTTCCTTGCAGCTTGGCTTTCGTTTTGTCGATCGTGCGCGCCAGCAACACAAGCCCACCAAGCTCGGCGTGCGGCGAGCGCGGCGCGTGCGCGCGCAGATCGGCCTCCGGAAATTCGAGCCCAATTGTACGATACGCACCGACGGCTTCGAGCAGCGGACGATCGTCAAAGCGGAAGAAATACGCCTTCTCATCCGCGGTGTGGACGTACGGCATCCAGGCTGGAATCGCGAATGTATCGCCGCGCTTCCACTCAAGGACTGCGTCGCCTATTCGGCTCCGCCCCGAACCTTCGACGACGTGATAGACGGCGCTCGCAGTCTCGCAGCGCTCCGGTGAGGACGTTCCCGCATTGACGCGCTCCGCCGACGCGCCGATCGTGCGCGAAATCGGACATGGCGTGTCGCGCAGCAGGTAGTCGACCGATGCAAACGATTGCGAACCTTGATCGACAAGCGCGACGATCTCCGCCCACGGGTACTTCAGCCGCGATGGACCGCTGGGCGGACTCGACGGGAAGCGCGGGTCGGCATAGCCTTCCGCAAAGTTCGCCGGAATGAATTGCCAGACTGGCAGATCGAGACCGTCGAGCCAGATCATCGGACCGTCGCCTTCATGCCCGTGGTCGTGGAATTCCCAGGAAGGCGTGAGGATCACGTCGCCGCGTTCCATCGTCACCTTCTCACCGCCGACCGCCGTGAAGCCGCGACTGCCTTCAATAATAAAGCGCAGCGCGAACGCAGTGTGACGGTGCGCAGGCGCGGTCTCGCCCGGCAAGATCATTTGCAGGCCGGCAAAGAGCGTGTCGGTCGTGAACGGCGCGCGTAAGGCCGGATTCACGAGCATCAGTACGCGCCGTTCGGCTTCGTCTGCTGAGATTAGATGACCGGCGCGTCCCAGCAACTCGCGAAGCTGCGCGTACCGCCACACGTGCGGGACTGCTTTGGGCGCGGGCTTCGGCGGAACCATCGCGCGCATCGCCGTCCAGAGTGGTGCCGTCGCCTGCGCAGATACATCTGAGAGAAGACGATCCAGGGAATCGGCCGGGACGATTGTTGCCATGATGGACCCCCTTGGCCCCCCACGCAGTAGGGCCCCTCATAATTGGAGTAAAGTAAGCATTCCCCGAGGGGGCCCTCAACAACATTTTTCCCAGGGGCATGAAATTAATGCGATTCGTTAGCTACACGCGAGGCCGCGATGCGGCATCAGGCGTCATCGAAGGAATGTCGGTTCGCCCGTTTCGAGCCGGGCTCGATCTTGGCGCGTTCATCGCGCTTGCGCCCGATCAGCGTGCAGCCGAGCTGAAAAATCTCGGCAGCCCGATCTCACTCGACGAGGTGCGTCTGCTAGCGCCTGTACGTCCGCACAAGAATGTCTTTTGCGTCGGCCGCAATTATCTCGCACATGCCGAAGAAGGCGCTCGCGCGCGCGGACAGGAGCTCAAGCTTCCTGACGTCCCGACCTTCTTCACGAAGGCCCCAACCGCAATCGCCGATCCGGATCAAACGCTCGAGCTCGATCCGAAACTCTCCTCGCAATACGATTGGGAAGCCGAGCTGGCCGTCATCATCGGCACACGTTGCCGCGACGTTTCCGAAAAGCAAGCGCTCGATATGATCTTCGGCTACTCATGCCTCAACGACGTGACGGCGCGCGATCTGCAGAAAGCGCACGTGCAGTGGTTTAAAGGAAAGACGCTTGATAACACGTGCCCGATCGGACCGTGGATCATCGAAGCCTCCGACATTGCGGATCCGCAAAAGCTCGAGATCGCACTGACGGTCAACGGCGTCGAGAAGCAGCGCTCGAACACGGACAAGATGATCTTCTCGATTGCCAAGATTATCGAAAGCCTTAGCGCCGGACTGACGCTTGAACCGGGTGACGTAATCGCGACAGGGACGCCTGAAGGCGTCGGCTTCGCGCGCACGCCACCCGAGTTCTTGAACGACGGCGACGTCATGGAGATCACGATCCAGAACGTCGGGTCGCTCAAGAATAGCGTTCGTCTTAGCGCTCCCGTCGCCAGCGCTCGCTAATGCTGATAGTCGTTCCGAAGGAATCCGCCGAAGGCGAGCGGCGAGTCGGCCTTGTCCCCGACACGGTTGGCCGGCTTATCAAAGCCGGGCACACGATTCGCATCGAACGAGACGCGGGCACGCGCGCGGGTTTTCCCGACAACGCGTACACCGCCGCAGGCGCAACGGTCGTCGATCATGCTGCGCTCTTCACGGGCGCAGATTTGGTGGTGCACGTCAGCCGGCCAAGCGACGCGGAGCTCGATGAGATTCCGCCGGGAACGGCGCTGCTCGGACTTCTTGCACCGCTCGGCGATCCACGATATGTCGAAGCGCTCGCAGCACACAAGCTCCGGGCGCTTTCGATGGATGCGATTCCGCGCATCACGCGAGCCCAAAGCATGGACGCGCTCTCGTCGCAAAGCAACATCGCAGGTTACAAAGCCGTAATTCTCGCGGCTGAATATTTGCCGAAATTCTTTCCAATGCTCACGACCGCGGCAGGGACGATCGCGCCCGCGAAGGTGCTGGTTCTTGGCGCGGGCGTCGCCGGATTGCAAGCGATTGCGACTGCGCGCCGCCTGGGTGCGGTCGTTTCCGGATACGACGTGCGCGCGGCCGTCAAAGAACAAGTGCAGAGTCTTGGCGCGACCTTTCTCGAGTTCGACCTCGGTGAAAGCGCCGAAGGCTCGGGCGGATATGCCAAGGAGCTCACGCCCGAACAAGCCGAGCGGCAACGTCAATGGATGGCCGATCACATCGGCAATTCGGACGTCGTGATTCCGACGGCACTCGTCCCCGGACGGCGTGCACCGATCCTGATCACCGAAGAGGCCGTGCGCAAGATGCGTCCGGGTTCGGTGATTGTCGACGTTGCAGCCGATGCGGGCGGAAATTCCGCGCTCACCAAACCGGGTGAAGTCGTCGTCGATGGCGGCGTAACGATCGTCGGGATAAAGAATCTCGCGGCGACGATGCCGTTGCACGCGAGCCAGCTCTATTCGCGCAACGTGCTCTCGTTGCTCGACGCTATCGTCAAGGAGGGTAAGCTCAACTTGGATCGCAGCGACGAAATCGTGCGCGACACGCTCCTGACCGAAAACGGAGAGATCTTACACGAGCCGACAAAGACTGCGCTCGCCGGAGGACGCACGTGAGCGCACATCTTCTCACCGAGCTTACCGTCTTTGTTCTGGCACTCTTCGTCGGCATCGAAGTAATCTCGAAAGTTCCCGCGACGCTGCACACACCGCTGATGTCGGCGACCAATGCGATTCACGGCATCGTTCTCGTCGGCGCCATTCTCGTCGCCGGACTGCCGAATCCGCCGCTGCATCCGATTCTCGGCATCGTGCTCGTCGTGATGGCGAGCCTCAACGTCTTCGGCGGCTATACGGTGACTGAACGTATGCTCGAGATGTTCAAACCCAAAGCGACCCCCGCACCAACCGACGGGAAGCGCGGATGACGTCGAGCCAGATCGCAAATCCCGTCGACGTCGCCTATCTCATCACCGGCATCTGTTTCATCATCGGCCTTCGTTATCTAAACTCACCCAAGACGGCGCGTCTGGGTAATCGCATCTCGATGGCCGGCATGTTGATCGCGCTTGTCGCGACGCTGACGCAAGGGATCGTCGGGTGGTGGGAAGTCGGGATCGGCATTGCAATCGGCGCAGCGATCGGCATTTATTCGGCGCGCGTCGTGAAGATGACGGCGATGCCGCAAATGGTCGCCGCTTTCAACGGAATGGGCGGCGGTGCGGCTGCGATGGTTGCGCTGGGCGACATTCTTCGCTTGATGCGCGACTCGGGCGGAACGGTACCGGTCGATCAAGGCATTCCGATCGTGCTCTCGTGCGCGATCGGTTCGATCAGCTTTGCGGGCAGTATTATCGCGTTTCTCAAGCTGCAAGAATTGATGACCGGCCGTCCGATTCAATATCCCGGACAGCAAGTCGTCAACGCTCTGATCGCGCTCGTGATCGTCGTATCCGCCGTCGCCGTCTGCGCGAGCTATATGCCGGAGTTGGCGTTCTACGTGCTGCTTGTGGCAGCGCTGCTGCTCGGCGTACTCTTCGTGCTGCCGATTGGCGGCGCGGACATGCCGGTCGTCATCTCGCTGCTAAACGCTTTCACGGGCCTTGCAGCTGCGATGACCGGCTTCGTGCTCGACAACAACGTGCTGATCATCAGCGGCGCGCTCGTCGGTGCGTCCGGTACGCTGCTCACGGTGCTCATGGGCAAAGCCATGAATCGCTCGATCACGAACGTGCTCTTCGGTGCGTTTGGTGCGGTCTCGAAGACGGCCGGCGGCCCCGAAGTCACTGCTAGCGGCGGACACGTGCGAAGTGGAACAGCTGACGATATCGGCGTTATGCTCGCGTACGCAAAAGAAGTCATCATCGTTCCGGGCTACGGCATGGCGGTCGCGCAAGCGCAGCACAGCGTACGCGAGCTCGCCGATCAGCTCGAGAAAAAAGGCGTCGAAGTCAAGTACGCGATCCACCCGGTCGCGGGACGCATGCCCGGGCACATGAACGTCTTGCTCGCCGAGGCCAACGTCCCGTACACCTCGCTGTACGATATGGAAGACATTAATCCGGAATTCCCGCGCGCCGACGTGGCGCTCGTCATCGGCGCGAACGACGTCACGAACCCCGCGGCACGCAACGTCCAAAGCTCGCCGATCTACGGTATGCCGATTCTCGATGTCGACAAAGCGCAGAATATCGTCGTGCTCAAACGCAGTATGAATCCTGGCTTCGCCGGCATCGACAACCCGCTCTACGAAAATCCGAAAACGATGATGCTTTTCGGCGACGCTAAGAAATCCATCGATAACCTAACATCGGTCGTTAAAGGCTTGTAAGCGTGCGCGGTTGGTTTTGGGCAATCGTCCTAATGCTGATCGCGATTTCACCATCGATAGTGCTTGGGCAAAGCTCTCAGGCCACGAGCACTCCAAATCCCACTCTCGATGGACGCGCACGAGCAATTTCATCAACGGACCTAACCAACTTGTTCAAGGGCATCTACGTCGCGGCTGCCGCCCAACAGATGACCTACGACAAGATGCCTGCCGATAAAATGCCCTCCGATGAACCGTACTTGCATTACGCGGGTCGTGGTGCGGACGGGAAGTACCATCTCTGGTTTTATATCGACCCACAACACTTGAGCGAGTTAGCACGCATAATAAATTGGTGGCAAAATCCGTCACCGTCAGTGTACATGATAATGTACGCTGCGGACTCTGGAAGCGCAGGGGCTTCCTGGAAATCTCGCTATGACGCCGCTCCGAATAAACTAGAGTTTGCGCTTCTCGCACAGCGAGCCTTGGAGCTCATGCACGACAAGGCCACGACGACGTCCCTTGAGCAGCTTCGCCTTCTTCACGCGCTGAAGATTGGAACGACTCGTGCCGACATCTACGGCGAGTTAAGAAAACTCGGAATGATAGCGTACAACAATCTCTACAATCCCGGTAAACCGTTCGGTGCCAATGGCTGCGACTACGAGTCAACACGTGCTCAGGCGTACTGGCCCGCGTTGAATGAACAGCTCCCCCCCGACGGTTGTCCGGGGCCAGTGTCCAACCGTCTTCGCGCGGATTTTCAAAAAGTGCCCAAGAGCCCGAGCGCATTTGTGGACGTGGGCACGAACTACAACTTCGCCTGTGGTACGTCGGTGAGCGTCCGACTAGACTTCAATGACGATGACAGCCTTACGAAGATCGATGAAGCGCCTGCACAACAGGCGTGCATGTAATGAATCGAGTCTAGAATGAAATGGACATTTGAGCCTGGACATAGCGCAGCTGAATTTCGTGCGCGCCACATGATGGTGACCTGGGTGCGCGGGACGTTCAAGAACATTCACGGCACTCTTGATTTCGATCCCGAAAACCCCGCGAAGCTGCACGTCGAAACTTCTATCGAAACGAAGACGTGTTGGACCGGCGAGAACATGCGTGATGACCATCTGCGAAGCAACGATTTTCTCGCGTGCGAGCAATATCCGACGATGCGTTTCGTCAGCACTTCGGCCGATCTCGTTGGTCCCGAAGACTATCGCGTGACAGGCGATCTGACGATCCGCGCCACGACGAAACCGGTAATCCTCACCGTTCGCTACCTCGGATCGTGGCAAACCCCGTGGTGGGAAGACGGCGTCGATAAAGGGCCAAAGCTGCGCGCCGGGTTCGTTGCGAAGACACAGATCGACCGCTACGACTTCGGCGTGAGCTGGAACGATAATATTCCGAGCGGCGGGATCGTCGTCAGCCGCGAGATCGACATCACCCTAGACGTTGAAGCAATCCGCGAGGGATGAGCGTCGTCGTCGACGCGCACCATCATTTGTGGCGCTATCGTCCCGGGTTCAAGCCTTGGATGGAAGCCAGGGAAGAGCTTGCGCCGCTGCGTCGCGATTTTCTCGGCGATGAGCTGCAGAAACTGATTCGTCAGAACGGCATCGATCGCACGGTCATCATTCAAGCCAATGACAGGCTGGCGGAATCGGCATTCATGATCGACTGCGCTCACCAGTATCCGTTTATTGCCGGCGTCGTTGCGTGGGCGCCGCTCGAGAATCCAAAGGCGACCGAAGAAGCTCTGGATATCTACGACAAAGCGCCGCGCGTCAAAGGCTTCCGTCACATGATCATTTGGGAGCCGGATCCGGATTGGCTGGTGCGTCCCGCGGTGCTCGAAAGTCTTGCGCTCGTCGCCGAGCGCGGCTACACGTGGGACACGACCGCGACCGTCCCCGCGCATCTCGAACATGTCAGCACGATTGCCGAGCGGGTGCCGAATCTCAAGCAAGTCATCGATCATCTCGGCAAACCCGCGGCGACGCAAGGCCTGTGGGAGCCGTGGGCGTCATCAATTCGACGAGCTTCGTACTATCCGAACGTCTACGTCAAGCTCTCGGGATTTCTGAATGCTGCGACGCTCGCAAACGCGACGCAAGATCAGTTCCGTCCCTATGTCGAGCACGTCTTCACGTACTTCGGACCCGAACGCGTGATGATCGCGAGCAATTGGCCGGTCTCGAATCTCGGCGCCGACTACCGCACGACCTGGAATCAGGCGCGCGCGCTGATCTCACAGCTCGACGAAGCCGATCGTAGCGCCGTTATGGGCGGAACCGCAACGGCTTTCTACAGTCTATGAGCTGAGGCTATTTCCCCGTCCAGTTGGCTGGGCGCTTTTCAAAGAATGCGGTCATCCCTTCGCGGAAATCTTGGCTCATGTAGCAGCTGAGCACCAAATCTTGGCCCTCGGCGTTTGCACCCTCGTGCATGATCCGGCGCAGCGCTTCTTTTGTCGCACGGATTGTCAGTGGTGCATTCCCGGCAATCGTCTCCGAGAGCTCGGTCGCGCGCTCGATCAGTTTGTCGGGCTCAACGATCTCACTCAAAAACCCGAGCTGGTACGCACGCTGCGCATCAAACAGCTTCGCCGTGAAAACGTTTTGTTTGACTGCGGTGTAGCCGAGCTGGTTGACGAGCCGTTTGTAATTCTCAATCGATAGACAGTTGCCGAGCGTCCGCGCTACGGGATATCCGAAACGCGCATCCGGCGTTGCGATCCGCAGATCGCACATCGTTGCGATCGACATCCCGCCGCCCGTGCAGGCGCCGCGCACGACCGCGATCATCGGAACCCGGACGCGTTCGAGCCTATCCATGACCGCGTTCATTTGCACTTCGTAGTTGATCGAGTCTTCGGGTTTCTTGAAGTTCTCGAATTCCGAGATGTCGGTCCCAGAAACGAAGGCTTTGTCGCCGGCGCCGGTTAGCATCACGACGCGAACGTCGTCATCAGCATTGACCTCGTCGGCAATCTCCGCAAGACGGTCGTACATAACGCGTTTCATCGCGTTGCGCGCTTGCGGACGATTGAACGTCACCCATAGGACGTGACCTTTTCGTTCGGTGAGAATCTCGTCGGTTAGGACAGAACGCATGCCAACCCCACTACTCCACGTTCGCTCATTTTAGTGATCGCTTGATTGTCGAAGCCCAACTCCGCGAGAATGTCTGCCGTATCCTCGCCCAGCAGCGGACCGGCACGTTTGATCTGCACCGGTGAGTCTGAGAACCGCATCGGTGAGCCGAGCTGTCGTACCGGCCCGGCTTTCGCGTGCGGGGCGTCGACGAAATACTTGCGCGCCAAGAGGTGCGGATCGTTGAAGACCTGATCGTAGTTCTGCAGGAGCGCGCAAGGAACGCCGGTTTTCTGCAATTCGTCGACCCAAAAATGTGCGGGCTTCGTCGTCGTCACCGCCTCGATCGGCGGCAGCAGCTCGGCGAGATGCTCGCGCCGCAAATGCGGACCGATGTAACGCGGATCGTTGATCAAATGCTCTAGGTCGAGGACCTTGCAAAAGGCGCTCCAATTCTTCTCCGAGTTTGCACCAACCGTAAAGTAGCCATCCGAGCTGCGCAAGGCTTGATAGACGGCGTTCGATTGGTGCGCTGAGCCATGACGGCGTGGAATCTCGCCCGTTGTGAAATATTTCGCAGCCTCGTAAATCGAGAAACTGACCCCCGCTTCGAAGAGCGAAACATCGATCAGCTGTCCTTCGCCCGTCGTTTCGCGCACGCGTAGCGCCGAAACGGCGCCGAGCGCACCGTACAGCGCGCAAACGAGGTCGCACATCGGCACGCCGATCTTCACCGGACCGCCGCCTTCCTCGCCGGTGATGCTCATCAGGCCGCTCATCGCTTGCGCCATGATGTCCAGACCCGGCAATGGTGCGTACGGACCGTCTTGGCCCCAGCCCGAAGCAGCGACGTAGATGAGACGCGGATTGATCGCGCGCAAGCGTTCGTAGTCGAGCTCGAGTCCGCGCATCGTCCCGGGACGCAGATTCTCGACGACGATATCGGCGCGAGCGACCAGCTTGCGAAAGATGTCTTTGCCTTCTTCCGTCTTCAGGTCGAGCGCGAGACTGCGCTTGTTGCGATTAATGCGCAGAAAATTCGCGCCCTCTCCGTCGACGAACGGGCCGCCCTGACGCGACATGTCGCCGCCGTCGGGATTCTCGACCTTCACGACGTCCGCGCCCAGATCGGCGAGCTGCATCCCGCAGAACGGACCCGCCATGTAGTTGCCGACCTCGAGCACCCGAATGCCGGTCAGCGGAGGAGCTTGCGCCATGCGATTTACTTCGTCAATTGCCATCCGCCGGCATTCCACGTCGGTGAGAAAGCGCTCGGCGCGAAACCCGACAATCTCTTGTCGTACGCATAAACGTACGACGGATTGAAGAGGTACACGATCGGGACGGCATCCGCGACGGCACGCTCGATCTGCGCGTAGATCACCTTGCGGCGCGCGATGCTGACGTTGATCAGAGCCTCTTGCTCGAGGCCATCGACGTGCGCATCGCACCAGCGCGCGTAGTTCGCGACGCCGCCGCAGCGAAAGAGAAAACTATCGTCCGGATCGACGCCGACGGGAAACGGTACGTAGGCGAGATCGAAGTTACCGGACGCAAGAATGCCGGTTTGCGGCATGAACAGCTGCGCGTTCGAGATCGACTTGATCGTTACGTCGATTCCGCGAATGCGAAGCTCGGCTTGAATGAAAGTCGCGGTCGCGACCCCGGTACGCGATTCCGGAAACTGTACGTAGACGAGCGAAAGCTTCTTGCCGTCCTTCTCGCGCATCCCATCGCGTCCACGCAACCATCCCGCCGCATCGAACATCTTGTCGGCTGCAATCGGATCGTACGCCGGCTCGTGCACAGATGGATCGCGCGCCCACGAATATAAGGGTTGCATCGTGTCGATCACTGCATAACGGCCGAGCGTGATCTTTTGACTGATTGCTTGTCGATCGATCGACGCCGCGATGGCGCGGCGAACCCGCACGTCATCGAGCGGCGGATGCGTCGTGTTAATCACGACTCCCGCCACAAGAGCGAGCGGGACGTAGCGGAACGTGATGTTTGGTTGCCGCTCGACGATCGCTTGTTGATCGGGCGCGATCAAATTCCAATCGATGTTTTTTGATTGCAACAAAATCAGGTTCGTCCCCGGATCGGGGACGATGCCGATATCGAGACGTTTGATTGTGGGTTCGCCGCGCCAGTAGCGCGGATTGCTGACGTATTCCAAACGCTCGCCGCGTTGCCATGAGACGAACTGATAGGGTCCATCGCCGATGGGATGTTGGTTGAACGGCGACTGCTCGAGCGAATTTTGATGGATCAAAAGATGTGCGGGTAAGACGAACTGCGACGACGCGCCGATCGTGAAAAACGAAACGGCCGCGGGCGCCCACGGGCGCTTGAGCCGGACAACGACGGTGTATTTGTCCAGTGCGTACGCGGTTGCGATCCGATCGTAGCCTTCGCGCGATCGAACCGAATTGTGCGGGTTGGCGATCGCGCCAAGCGTGTAGAGAACGTCGGCGGATGTAACGGGAACGCCGTCGCTCCACGTGACGTTGTGCCGAAGCCTGTAGACGATCGTTCGCCCATCATGCGAAATCCCACTATTCTGTAAGCTGGGGATCTGCGAAAGCAACGCAGGGACCAGGTTCCCGTGTTCATCCACGTCGATGAACGGCTCGAACACCAGGCGTGCCAGCTCTGCTTCAACGGAGGCCGCATCGGGGTGCGCGAAGAGCGGATTGAGATTCGTCGGATCCGCGGCGATATCGAAGCGCACTACCGGAGCCGGGCCGGCCGCACCGAACGTCAAGAATGCAAGCACGAAAACGAATAGAGCGATCCTCTTCACCTGGACGCGTTTCGCACGAACGCTTGACGCTTCCGCTGAAAGGCCCAGGCGGCGAGCCGATCGACATTCGTCGCACGCTCTGCTCGCACGGTTTCGTCGATTTGGCGCCTAATGTCCCCGACGACGACTATCGCGGGATGACGACGACGCTCGCCCTGCGCGGCGGCGCGCGGACGATCCATTTTTCGGAATTCTCGCCCGGGACACTCGCGATCGACGTCGTGGGACCGCGGTCGAGCGCCGCCGCTCGCACCGAAATTGAGCAAGCGGTGCACGCGATGTTGGCACTCGACGACGATCTCTCGGCCTTCTACGCGCTCCTTGCCGGCGATCCGGCGCTCGAGTGGGCGACCAAAGGTGCGGGACGTTTATATCGTAGCCCCACTGCCTTCGAAGACGTCATCAAAACGATTCTCACGACGAATTGCGCGTGGTCGGCGACGATTCGGATGAACAACGCGCTCGTGCAGCACCTCGGCACGGTCGCGCCGGGTGGTGCGCATGCATTTCCGACGCCGCAAGCAATGGCCGAAGCACCGCTTTCATTTTACAAAAATGTCGTTCGTGCGGGTTATCGCGGACCATATCTACGTTCGCTGGCGAAATCCGTCGTGAGCGGCGAGGTCGACCTCGAAGCGTTGCGCGCTGCAGATCGCACACGGCTCGACGACGAAGCACTCGAAGAGCAGTTGCGCGAGTTGCCGGGCGTTGGTCCGTACGCTGCAGCGCACATCATGATGCTGTTTGGGCGACGGCATCGTCTCGTGCTCGATTCCGCAACACGCCCGCGTTACGCGAAGCTTTCGGGACGCAAGGCAAAGGACTCGACGATCGTCCGAAGGTTCGCTCGCTATCGAAATGACGCAGGACTCGCATTTTGGCTGTACATAACTCGACATTGGGTGGACGAATGAGCGCATACGAAACATTTCTCAAACTACATCAGGGCAAAGAAGCTTTCATCATGCCGAACGCATGGGACGGAGCATCGGCCGCATTGCTGAAGCGCGCAGGTTTTCGCGCGCTCGGCAGCACGTCAGCGGGGATTGCATTCGCACTTGGCCGGCAAGACGGGCGCCACGCAGTTTCACTCGAGGAAGCGATCGACAACGCCAAATTGTTGTCGCGCGCAAGCGGTCTTCCGATCAACGGCGATTTGGAAGATGGATTCGGTCCGAGTCCGGATGATTGCGCCCGAACGGTTCAAGCTGCGATCGATGCGGGTCTCGGTGGAGTCGGCATCGAGGACACGACGGCAGACCCCGCTGGACCGATTCACTGCTTCGATGCAGCTGTTGCGCGCGTGCGTGCTGCTGCCAAAGCTGCGCGCGGCAAAATCGTGCTGACCGGCCGCACCGACAACTACCTGAACGGACGCGAGGATCTCGACGACACGATCCGCCGCCTCGTCGCATTTGCAGAAGCCGGCGCCGACGTATTGTACGCACCCGCATTGCCTGACATGGATGCGATTGAGAAAGTCATCGCCGCCGTCGCGCCAAAACCGGTCAACGTTTTAATCGGTCCGGGAACCGGTATCGTTCCGGTCAGCCGGCTTTCAGCCGCCGGCGTTAAACGCATCAGCCTCGGCGGTGCGCTCTATCGCGTTGCGATGTCCGCGCTCGAGCAAACCGCTAAAGCAATGCTCGCGGGCGATCTCAAACCCGCGACGACCGGCGTTCCGTTCGGAGAGCTTACGGCGCTCTTCCCTTAAACGTACTCGGACGGCCGGAAACCCATGAATAAACCGCCGCAGGTCCGGGTATAAGATCGAACGAATCGACTATCTCAATCATGATTAGCACCGATCTGTTCGGCAACTCTGAACTGGACGAGCTCGACGTCCGGCTTTTGGACGCGCTCCAACGAAATGCCCGTTCCACCTACGCCGAGCTAGGGCAGATCGTCGGGCTGAAGCCCCCTGCCGTCCACGACCGAGTGAAGCGACTCGAGACCCGGGGTTACGTGCGCGGATACGGCGCTCGGCTCGACGGCCGGCTGCTCGGGCTCGAGCTGGTCGCCTTCATCGGCTGCTACTCGGCCCCGGACGCGAACTACGACGCCCTCGTGGCGGACCTCGCCGCGCTCCCGGAAGTCTGCGAAGTCCATAGCGTTGCCGGCGAGGAGAGCTTCATCATCAAGACGGTCACGCGCTCGACCGCCCACCTCGACGAACTCCTCGGTCGCCTCAAGCGCATTGCGGGCGTCGCCCGCACCAAGACGACCGTTGTTCTTTCCACGCCCTTCGAGCGCGGCGGTATCGCCGTGAACGTCTCGTGATCGCGCCCGCACCCGGCGTGGCCAAGAGCTG
The DNA here is from genome assembly GCA_963715815.1 of Vulcanimicrobiota bacterium. GTDB lineage: Bacteria > Vulcanimicrobiota > Vulcanimicrobiia > Vulcanimicrobiales > Vulcanimicrobiaceae > JAFAMS01. Next base: position 80,823 of record OY970278.1, read on the forward strand.
CCGCTACGGGACGCATCGCGTCATCGAGCCGGCCGGCGCTTTGCCGCAGGGCGCGTGGCGCCTCGATAACACTCCCACGGCGCTCGAAAATGAGATCTTGTGTGGAGTTGAAGCGCTCTCTATCGATTCCGCGAGCTTCCGTCAAATGCGCGAAGCCGCCGGCGATGATCCCGATAAGGTCGGCGAGGCGATCATGGAGACCGTCGCGTCCCGCGGAAAGCAGCACAATCCCGTTACCGGCAGCGGCGGCATGTTCGTCGGCCGCGTCCTCGACGTTGGCGCCAACCTCGCCGGCGCGTGCGAGGTCCATGTTGGTGACCGCATCGCATCCCTCGTCTCGCTGACGCTCACGCCTCTCTCGCTCGAACGCATTCGCGGCATCGATATGAAGACTGCGCGCGTCGATGTCGACGGTCGCGCGATCTTGTTTGCCTGTGCTCACTTCGCCCGGCTGCCCGAAGACATTCAGACGGGTGTCGCGCTCGCCGTCCTCGACGTCGCGGGGGCGCCCGCCCAAGTGCGGCGGCTGGCACAGCCCGGTTCTACCGTCGTCGTCATCGGCGCGGACGGCAAATCGGGATTGCTGGCCTGCGCGCAAGCGAAGGCGCGAGTCGGTTCGAGCGGCCGCGTCATCGGGATCGCACCGGATGCCGGCTCTCCTGGGGCACAGCTCTTGCGCTCGCTCAACCTGGTCGACGACTTCATCGAAGCCGACGCCCGGAAGGCTGGTTCGCTGCTGGCGATCCTGCCCGACCGCATCCCCGGGCTGGCAGACCTCGTTGTTAACTGCGTGAACGTGCCCGGTACCGAGCAAGCCTCGATTCTGTGCGCACGCGACGAGGGAACCGTTTATTTCTTTTCGATGTGCACGTCGTTCACCGCAGCCGCGCTCGGCGCTGAAGGCGTGGGCAAAGACGTAACTATGATCGTCGGAAACGGTTACACCAAGGGGCACGCCGAGCTCGCGCTCGGCACGTTGCGCGCGAACCGTCCGTTGCTCGATTACTTCACGGAGACCTACGGCAAGTCAGCATGATTTCACTCGATCGTCCAGTTCAGTCACTCGAGCACCGCGAGCTTCTCGGCGGCGAGTTTTGGCGTGCCGTTCCCAAATTCCGTGACGTCGATGAAGCGACGTTCCTGGATCACGTTTGGCAAGGCCGCAACTCCGTCAAAACGCCGGAAGAGCTGCTCGAAACGATCAAAGGTCACGCGCCGCCTGCATTCATCGAAGATGCACGCAACGGATTTGCGCATGCGCCGATGGCCGTTCGCGTCTCGCCGTACATGTTATCGCTGATCGATTGGAACGATCCGTACAACGATCCGATTCGCCGGCAATTTATCCCGCTGAAATCCGGCATGCGTCCCGATCATCCGCGCTTGACGCTCGATTCGCTGCACGAGCGCGCCGATGCGCCCGTCCCCGGGCTCGTACACCGCTACGCCGACAAAGCACTGTTCATCGCGCTGCAAACATGCCCCGTGTACTGCCGCTTCTGCACGCGTTCATACGCGATCGGGCCGGACACGAGCGACGTCGAGAAAGTGCATCTGACGACGCCGCACGAGTGGCAGCGTATTTTCGATTACATTGCATCGCGGCCGGAGCTCGAGGATATCGTGATCTCGGGCGGCGACGTGTATCAGCTTCCGCCACGCAGCATCACGCTGATCGGCGAGGCATTGCTGGCGATTCCACACGTCCGCCGCATGCGCTTTGCGACCAAAGGTCCCGCCGTGATGCCAATGAAGCTGCTGACCGACAATCCGTGGCTCGATGCGCTGACCGCCATCGTCACCGAAGGCCGCGTGCTCGGCAAAGAAGTCGTGATCCACACGCACTTCAATCATCCTAAAGAGATTACGCAGATCACACAGCGGGCGATGCAGCGCCTCTTCGAGCGCGGCATCATCGTGCGCAATCAAAGCGTCCTGATGCGCGGCGTCAACGACGACGAGCAAACGATGGAGCTGCTCGTGAAGCGGCTCTCGTACGTCAACGTGCACCCGTACTACGTGTACATGCACGATCTGGTTAAGGGCGTCGAAGAGCTGCGTACCACGATACAGCGCGCGATCGATATCGAGAAGTATGTCCGCGGCGCGACGGCCGGCTTCAATACGCCGACGTTCGTCTGCGACGCCCCGGGCGGCGGCGGCAAACGCGACGTGCACTCGCTCGAATATTACGATCGCGAGAACGGCATCGCGGTCTATACGGCTCCGAGCGTCAAGCCCGGCAAATATTTCGTTTACTTCGATCCGATCCAAGAACTCAGCACGCCCGCGCAAGCACGCTGGAAGCTTCCCGAGCAGCAAGAGATGATGCTCGCAGCCGCGCTCGAGCATGCCGGTGCGACGCTGCGCGATCTCGTAACGGCGTAGTTTTGCGTCTTTGCGTCTTCTGCGGTTCGAAGACCGGGGACGACCCGCGTTTTTCGCAAGCCGCAACTGAAACCGGAACGTTGCTCGCCGAGCGCGGCATCGGCGTCGTCTACGGCGGCGGACGCGTTGGACTCATGGGCATCCTGGCAGATGCGGCGCGCGCCGCCGGCGGCGAAGTGATCGGCGTGATCCCGCAATCGCTCGCCGAGCGCGAGATTGCGCATTCGGATCTCACGCAGCTGCACGTCGTCGAAACGATGCACGAGCGCAAGGCACTGATGGCCGAGCTTTCCGTCGGCTTCATCGCCCTGCCAGGCGGCTTCGGAACGCTCGAAGAGTTTTGCGAAGTGATCACCTGGTCGCAGCTCGGGATTCACACCAAGCCCTGCGGCATCTTGAACGTCGCCGGCTACTTCGACAACTTAATCGCGATGTTCGATTACGCCGTCGAGCACGGATTCATCAGCGATGCAAATCGTGAGATCGTGCTCGAGTCCGAGAAACCGGCTGAGCTGATCGAACGCATGCTGGAATTAACGGAAGTCGGCCTGCGTTAGCCCCGTATTGACGCGAAGATCATGGATGTCCCATTGCTCGAGCAGCGTGTCGCCCGCGTAACGCACGCGCCGTAATGGCAAATTCGTGTGCGGATCGACGATAAGCGCATCTTTCGTCACTGCTAAGACGTCTTTGTCAGAATAGCCGGGACATGCGATCGGCGCGTCGCCGCCGAGCACCAGCTCGATCGTCGGAATACCGTCGATCACTGGACCGTCGTGCTCGCGCACGAACTCGGCGTGAGCATCGTAGCACGCCAGCGCTTCGCCGAAATTGGCGCTGGCGATGGTATTGCCGCGCGGTGACGTCACCATGTGGTCGTGCAGCGGAAACGGAACGCGCACGCCGGCCAGCATCCCGTGATGGAAGACGATCACCTTATCGCCGCCGTTCCAGATCGCAACCATCCCGCGCAGAGGCCCATCCATGACCTCGGCTTTAACGTGATCGGGGCGCATATAGCTGAAATGAAAATGCCGCGCCGTAGGCTGGTCCGCATCGAACTCTTCCGTGACGATGTTAGCCTGGTAATCATTGACCTTTGCCCACGTCGCATCGAGCATGCCAAGCTCAACAGGACCCGAGGCCGCCCCTACGGGGAGTGCCGCCAGCAATAGCAAGGCGGTCAGTCCCCCGACCATCGATCTCACCGGGTTAGATTATGCCACACATCTTAGCCATATCTGAGGGCGGGTTTGCCCAGAAGCGTTGACGTACAATCTTTACATGACGACGCCGCCGTTTTTCCATCCCGACACACGGCGAGCCGACCTCGCGTGGACCGACTGGGACGAAGTTCGCGCATGGTTGGATAGCCAAAGCTTTTGCCGCGTTGCTATAAACGAAGATCCGTGGCCTTACGTCGTCGCGCAGACTTATTCGTTTACCGGCGAGGCCTTTGTAATGCACTTCTCACGCAGCGGACGTCTGGCGCGATTGATCGGCGACAATCCATTGATCACGATCGAGGTCGACGAGCCGCGCGGACACATGGATGCAATCAGTGGAGCAATTGGATACCACAGCGTCGTAGCGCGCTGCCGCGCGACGATTGAAGACGTGCCGATTGCCGACGGCTACATCGCGCGCGTAACCGCAGAGATCGTTTTACTCTCGGCGAAGCAACGCGCGCTTCCCGAGCACACCGTCTAGCTTACTTCTTTAGCTGATGGAGGGCGAAGCGATTGCCTTCCGGATCCGTAACGAAGCACGCCTGACAATTCGGAAACTCGTGAAGCTCGCTGACCGTGACATTGTTTTGCACGAGCTTGTCGCGCATTTCGCCGATGTTGTCGACCTCGAACGAAACGCCCGTAGATTTTCCGGGCATAAATCCGAGCGGCGTACCGTCACCGACTCCGAATGCCGTGGAGCCGACGTTGAACTCGACCCAGTGATCGCCGAACGATTGTCCAGGCTGTAAGCCGATCATGTCGCGATAGAACGCCCTCGCGGCGGGCACGTCCTTAACCGAGTACGCGCAGAACGCGATATCTTTCACCATAGTTTCACTACTCCGTAAGCGCTTCTTTTACGACGCGTTCCTGTTCCGCAGCGTGCGCGCCCGGATAACCTTCGCTCGGGCTTGCACGATACGGACGGCCGACATACTCGATGTCGCCGAGTTTCTTCGGCAGCTTTTCGAGGAGACGCCGCCGCACGTGAGCGCGCGCGCCCATGTTCTTCGGCTCTTCCTGAACCCAGACAATCTTTTTCGCGTTCGGATATCCCTCGAGGACCGAGATGATCTGCTTTCGCGGTAGCGGTGAGAGCAGCTCGACGCGCACGATCGCGGTCTTCTGCATCTTCGCATAGCCCGGATCGGCGACCAAGTCGTGATAGATCTTTCCGCTGCAAAGAATCACGCGCTCGACGGCTTTGCGATTCTTCGACATCTTCGGATCGTCGATGACTTGTTGGAATCCACCTTTCGCGAGCTCATCGAGCGTCCCGAATGAGACTGCATTGCGCAGCAGCGATTTCGGCGTGAAGATCACCATCGGGAAACCGTGGTGGTCGAGCGCCTGCATTCGTAAGAGATGGAAGTACTGCGCTGACGTCGACGGAACCGCGACGCGAATGTTCCCTTCGGCCGAGAGCTGCAGGAAGCGTTCGATACGTCCGCTCGAGTGTTCCGGGCCCATTCCTTCGTAACCGTGCGGGAGCAGTAACGTCAAACGCGACTTCTGATCCCACTTCGAAAAACCAGCGGCCATGAATTGATCGATAATGATCTGCGCGCCGTTTGAGAAATCGCCGAACTGTGCTTCCCACAACACCATGGCTTCTTCGGAAACGACGCTGTAGCCGTATTCGAATCCGACGCATGCGTATTCCGAGAGTGGGCTGTTGTAGATTTCGAATGACGCTTTGGCACCCGAAATATGTTGCAACGGAACGTAGCGCACGTTGGTATTGGCATCGTGCAAGACGGCGTGGCGATGACTGAAGGTTCCGCGCTCGGTGTCTTGGCCCGTCAGGCGCACCGGCGTACCTTGCGAGATCATCGACGCGTAGGCAAACCATTCGGCAAGGCCCCAGTCGATGGCGCCCGTTGCTTCGAGTTCTTCCTCGCGTTTGCTGAATTGGCGCTCGAGCTTCGTGCTGAGCGCAAAGCCTTCGGGGACCCGGGTCAGCTCGTGACTCCAGCCGAGCAGTTTCTCTCGCGCGACGCGCGTGTCGGTTGTCTCATCGGTCGCGTAGTCCGTCGTCGACTTGTTGATCAGCAACGTAGCGTGCTGTTTTGCCTCTGCGTGTTGTTCCGCGAGCCGGTCATTAGCCGCTTCGACGAGCTGATCGGCTTGTTGCTGCGTGACGATTCCTTGCGCAACGAGATTCGCAGCAAAGAGTTCGCGCACCGTCGGATGATTCTTGATCTTCTCGTAGATGCCGGGCTGCGTGTATGCCGGCTCGTCTTGCTCGTTGTGTCCGAAACGCCGGTATCCGATCACGTCGATGAGCACGTCGCGTCCGAACTTGACGCGGAAATCGAGTGCAAAGTGCACGGCGCTCATGCACGCTTCAACATCATCCGCGTTGACGTGCACGATCGGCACGTCGAAGCCCTTGGCGAGATCGCTTGCATAACGCGTCGAGCGCCCCTGATCCGGATCGGTCGTGAATCCGAGTTGATTATTTGCGATCAGATGAATCGTGCCGCCGGTCGTGTAGCCCGCGAGCGACTGCATGTTGAGAACTTCGGCGACGACGCCTTGCGCCGGAAACGCCGCATCACCGTGCACGAGAATCGGCGCCGCATTGTGCATATGCTGCACGGGCGGGTTCACGTCGTGATCGGTCTGGTATGCGCGCGTCATGCCTTCGACGACGCCGTTGACGGCTTCGAGGTGACTCGGATTGCTGGCGAGGTGCACGTCGATCTTCGTGCCGCTGGGCGTCATGTAGACTCCGTCGGCGCCATGGTGATACTTGACGTCGCCGAGCGCGTCGTTGCCCTCTTCTTGTTCGCCGCGCATCTTTGCGGCTTCGAACTCGCCCAGCAGCTCCTGGTACGGACGGTTGACGACGTGCGCGATCGTCGCGAGACGGCCGCGATGCGCCATGCCGATGACCGCGGCTTTCGTACCGTCGTCTGCCAGCATCGTGATGATCTCCTCGAGCATCGGGATCATCACGTCGAGCCCTTCGATCGAGAACGTTTTCTGGCCGAGGAAATTCTTGCGCATATAGCGCTCCATCGCCTCGACCTTCGTGAGGCGTCCGAGCACTTGCACCATGCGTTCGTTCGAAAGCTTGATGCGATGCAATCCGCCTTCGATGTATTCGCGCAGCCAGCGGCGCTGTTCGCGATTCGAAATGTGCTCGATTTGGTACGCGATCTGACCCGCGTACGTGTCGCGCAATTTTGGCAGAATATCGGCGAGCGAATTGCCTTGGAGTTTGGTGTGCAGTGCCGCACCGGGAATCGCCGACATGAGCGCAGGCGTCAAACCGTAGCTACGCGGATCGAGTCCTTCGTCGCCCGGCGGCTCGGATCCGAGCGGATCGAGATTCGCCGCGAGATGTCCGTGCATGCGATAGGCGTTGAGAATCGCGGTTCCGGCCGCAACACCGCGCAAAAGCTCGAGGCTGGGCGCGCTTCCGGAAACAGGCGTGCCCGTTGCAGCTTCGCTCGCCGGCGCGAGGCCGCGCGCAGACGGCGTCACACCGTACGCAGTAAAGATCGCATCGTAGAACGCGTTGTCGCCAAGCAGCTGATCGATCCGACGCAAAAATTCGCCCGAGAGCGCACCTTGAATCACGCGATGATCGTAGGTGCTCGTCATCGTCATGACTTTCTCGACGCCGAGCAGCTGAAGTGCTTGCGGCGGTGATTTCGCAAAACCCGGCGGCAGAGCGATTGAACCGGTCGCGACGATTACGCCTTGTCCCGCCATGAGTCGCGGCACGGATGCAACGGTACCGATGCCGCCCGGATTTGTGAGCGTCATCGTCGCACCGGTGACGTCGTCGGCGCCAAGCTTGTTGTCGCGCGCCTTCGCGATCAGCTCTTCGTAGCGATCGTGAAATGCCACGAAATTCAGCGTATCTGCGGCCTTGATAACCGGAACTATCAGGAATCGCGTTCCGTCTTTACGCGTTACGTCGACGGCAAGACCGAGATTGATCGGTCCGTCGATACGCGTCGGGGTTCCGTCCTCGCGGCGGAAGCTCGCGGTCATTCCCGGCACGTCACGCGCGGCTTGCACGATCGCGTACGCGATCAGATGCGTGAACGAGATCTTCTTCGGTTTGCCGGCCGCGCTTAACGCTTCGTTGAGCTGACGGCGGCGCACATCGAGCGCGCCAACGCCGATTGTGCGGAAACTGGTCGCCGTCGGAATCGCGAGACTCTGCTCCATGGCGCTAGCGAGCATCGCGACAGGACCGCGCAGCGGCGTTGTCTTCGCATCTCTGGGGATGGGCGGGAGCGGCATTCCGCCCGGCGCTGCGCTTGCGGCGGGTTTGGCGCTGCCATTCTCGATCGCGGCGTCGACGTCGTGGCGTACGACGAGGCCGTCCGGCCCGGTTCCGCGGATGCCGCGGAGGTCTACGTTGTGCCGCTCGGCGATCCGCCGGGCTTGAGGCGTCGCGACGCCGCCGTTCGTCGCGCCGTTTCCGGCGGCCGGTTCGGGCGCTTTGGGTGCGGGAGTCGCCGCTGGAGGAGCCTCGGTCGCGGCGGGCTTCGAAACCGGTACGCCCTCAGGGCGTTTCGCGGCCGTGTCGATCTCGGCCAGCGGTGCGCCGACCGTCACGGTCGCGCCCTCACTCGCGAGAAGCTTCGTTATAACGCCTGATGCCGATGCGGGGACCTCGACGTCGACCTTCTCGGTCGTGATCTCGACCAAGGTCTCACCCTTGTCGATCCAGTCTCCGACACGCTTGCGCCACTCGACAACGGAACCTTCCGTAACGCTTTCGCCCATCTCGGGCAGCTGGACTTGAACCGTTGCCCCCGTCATCGCCATGCTGTCGTCACCATTTCTTCGAATCATTCGCTACGCCATATGGATGCGACTCTCGATACGTGGCGTGGATCACGACGGATAGTCAGGTCGAGGGACCTATAGGCGAGGCGACGGAAGCTTAGGTCCTTGTTATCGCGCCGGCGCGTCCCGATTCAGGCGTATCTGGCGGCGTTATTTGCGCTGCTTACGCTCGTAATTGGCCTGATGACGGCAGTGTTCTTCTACGAGCGCATGAAGAGCGAGAGCCTTCGCACGGCGAGTTTGCTGTTCGATAGTACGACGACCGTTCTCGCCCAAGACATCGGGCAAGTGCGCTGGGAAGTCAGCTACGCCCTAGCGCTCGCGACGAGCAGCGATCTCGCAAGCGCAAAGACTTTTGCGGCGCGTCTGCATTCGAAGAACGTCCTGGCGTCGATTCTCAAATCCAACCAGCTGAGCGTCGCCGCGTACACGGGCTATCCGGATGGCGATTTCTTCTTCTTGCTGCGGCTCGATCGCTCGAAGCCGCTCGCGCTTTCCGTGCCGCAGAACGCCACGTACCTTCTGCGCAGCATCGATCGGATGGCTGGGAAGAAAACGACCGGCAGCTATTCCTTTTTCGATCGCAATCTAACATTGCTGAGCACGCACCCGGATCCGTCCCCCGATTTCGATCCGCGTAAACGTCCGTGGTTTGCGGCGAAAACGGACGGCGTGTACGTTACGTCGCCGTATATCTTCTACACGACGCACCATCTCGGCATAACGCTTTCGCAACGTTCTCCGTTCGGCAGCGTTTTCGGAGTCGACATCGACTTGGATTCGATTTCGCAAAAACTCGCGCGCTTGCAGACGACACCGTCGACGCTCGCTGCGGTGATCGAGCCGACTGGGGAAGTGCTCGCGTTTTCGAATCCCGCGCAGCTCGAGAAAGCCAACCAACATCGGGGCGCGGCACCGGCGACACTAGCGCAGATGAACGCTCCGCCGCTGATCGCCGCGTTTCACGCAGCGTCGACAGCAACGATGCAATCCGAAGGTACTTTCGTTGACGCGCACGGGCGCGTATGGCTCTACCGGATGACGCCGGTATTGCGTCGACAAGGCGCAGTGCGTGGTTTCGCAATCGCAATTCCGGAGGACGAGCTGCTGACGTCGGCAGTACGTGTGCGCAACGACGCGTTGATCGCCTGCCTCATTTTAATCCTGGCGTCCGTTCCGCTCGCGTTCTGGCTGGCGAAGATCATCGCACGTCCCCTGAACGGATTGCGCAGCGACGCGCTCGCAATTCGCAATCTCGATTTCTCGCATCGGCCGCCCAATGACTCGTTCATTGCCGAGATCGACGAATTCGCACGAACCTTCGACAAAATGCGACAGCACATTCGTGAGTACAACGAGTCTGCGACACGCTTCATACCGCGCGAGTTCCTTAGCCAGCTCGGACGACTCGATATCCAGAGCTTGCAGCTCGGCGATCACAACGAACAAACGATGACGATCTTATTCTCGGATATCCGATCGTTCACGACTCTTTCAGGCGGAATGTCGCCTGAGCAGACGTTCAAGTTCCTCAACTCCTACTTGACGCGAATCGGGCCGATCATCCGCGATTACCACGGTTTTATCGACAAGTACATCGGCGACGCGATCATGGCGCTCTTTCCAGAATCGCCTGGCCAAGCCGTTGAAGCTGCGGTCGCCATGCAGAAACGCGTGGTCGTATACAACGAAGAACGCGCTCGCGCGGGCTACCCCTCCGTCGCAATCGGAATCGGCGTGCACACCGGCGATCTGATGCTCGGGACGATCGGTGAAACGCAACGTTTTGAGACGACCGTCATTTCCGACGCCGTCAACATCGCCTCACGGCTCGAGAGCCTAACGAAAACGTTCGGCGTCCTGATCCTCGCAAGTAGCGCGGTTATTTCAGAGATTGATACGACGCGTATCTGCGTGCGACGACTTGGCGACGTGCAGGCCAAGGGCGCGACGCATCCCGTCACGATCTATGACGTTTTCCAAGCCGACCCGCCCGATTTGCTCGAGCACAAGATGCAAACACGCGACCTCTTCGATTTGGGACGCGTAGCGTATAAGCACGGCGACTTTACGGAGGCGTATCGCTACTTCCGCGAAGTCGCGCGCGATAAGCGCGATCGCGCGGCCGCGTACTACCGCGACCGCTCGGCGATTATGGCCTCAGCCGCTAAGACGCTCGAGTGGGACGGAGTCGAGCACATGGACTCGAAGTAAGGGGTGCATCGGCACATACCGATTCAGCCATATTTGACGGCGCTGTTCTCGGTTATCGCGCTGGTGATCGGCTTGTCGACAGCCGCGCTCTTCTACGAACGCATGAAGGCTGCAAGCATCAGCGACGCGGCGGTGTCGTTCGATCGAATTACTACGGATATTGCACAACAAGGCTTGCAGTCTCGACTGGAAATCCAATACGAGCTGGCACTGGCAGTCGGACGTAAGATCGCGCAGGCATCTTCGTTCGCCGCACGCGTGGCAGCAAAGGACGACCTCTTGCCGGTGCTAAACGCGAATGGCGTCGTTTCCGAGGCGTTTGTCGGCTATCCGGATGGCGATTATATTCGCTTGAGCAGAATTCTCTCCACCGACCGGCCGCCGCCCTCCACTCACGGCTCTGCAGCATACGTAATGCACACGGTTGAGAACCGCGGCGGCCCCAAGATTGGGCTTGATTTTTTTTACGACAAAAATCTGAAACTGCTGGCCGTCACACGGCGACAAAAAGAGACGTTCGACCCGCGCACGCGACCATGGTATAAGACGTCGCCCGGTTCCGTTACGGTCACCGAACCGTTTCTTTTCGCCTCCACGTTTCAAATTGGATACTCAGTTTCGCTCCGCGCCGACTCCGGTAGCGTTGTTGCTGCAGACGTCACCTTAGCTGCGACGCCCCAGATAATCGGACGATACCTTCCAACGCCTTCGGCCATTTCAGCGGGGGTTCGTGCAGCCTCCGGAATCGTGTTGGCTTTTTCGGATGGCGAGAAGATCGAGAACATCAATGCGCACCGCAAGACTCCGGCGACGGTTTACGATCTCGACTCGCCGCCGCTCGTAGCTGCGTTCACGGCGGCCAAACCGCCATTCATGGAAGCGAACGGTTCGTACCGAGACGCGCGCGGCAGGGTTTGGCTCTATGCTGTAACTCCCCTAAAGGGAGCCGACGGCAAAGTTCTTCTATATCACCAACTCCAAAACGGCAAAAAGGTCTACCTTCCGCGCGCCGTACTCGTGTTGACCGCGCCGGAGGACGAGATCACCGCGAACGCGACGCGCGTGCGAAACGACGCGGCCTTCGTTTGCGCCGCGCTGCTTCTGGCGATGATCCCACTCGCATACTGGTTTTCTCGCCTGGTTGCTCGACCATTGATTCGGCTGCGAAGCGACGCACTCGCCTTGCGCAATCTTGATTTCAGCGAGCCGCCCGAACGCCATTCGTACATCACCGAGGTTGAGGAATTTACTCAGACATTCGGGACGATGCGCATCCACATCCGCGAACACAATGACGCCGCGACGCACTTCATACCGCGTCAATTTTTGGAGATACTTGGACGCCGCGACCTGCGGAGTCTGCAATTGGGCGATCATCATGAAACGACGATGACTATGCTCTTCTCCGACATTCGATCGTTCACGACGCTCTCGGGTGCAATGACTCCCGACGAAACCTTCCGTTTCGTAAACTCTTATCTGTCGCAAATTGGACCGACCATCCGCGAGCAGCACGGCTTCATCGACAAGTATATCGGCGATGCCATCTTTGCGCTGTTTCCCGATGCTGCGAATAACGCCATCGATGCGGCGATCGCCATGCAACGCCGCGTCGTCATCTATAACGAAGGACGGGCTCGAGCCGGCTACAAGCCGATCGCGATCGGCATCGGAGTGCACCGCGGAAGTCTCATGCTTGGAACGATCGGCGAATCACAGCGCTTTGAAACGACGGTTATCTCGGATGCGGTCAACATCGCCGTTGGCATGGAGGATCTCACCAAGGTCTTCGGTTCGTTGATCTTAGCCACCGGCGCGGCCCTTGAGAATGTCGAGCGTACCGCGTACTGCACGCGCAAGCTTGGTGACGTGCTCGTCAAAGGCGCATCGCATCCGGTCACGGTCTATGACATCTGCGATGCGGACCCCGCAGACGTCTTGGCGCATAAGATGCACACGAAGGAAGCATTCGATCTTGGGCACCTCGCGTACGTTCGCGGCGACTTTACCGAAGCCCACCGCTACTTCGACGCGATCGCGCAGGAAAAGCGCGATCGTGCAGCCGCGTACTACCGCGACCGCTCGGCCATTATGGCGTCAGCGGTTCAGACCCTCACCTGGGATGGCATCGAACACATGGAATCGATGTGAACCTGCGCCGGAACGTACCGATTCAACCGTATCTAACTTCGCTGTTTGCAGTGATCACTGTGGTGATCGGCGTTTCGACAGCCGCGTTCTTTTATGACCGGATGAAGGCTGCGAGCATCAGCGATGCAGTCGTGTCGTTCGATCGAATATCCACCGATATTGCGCAACAGGTTTTGCAGTCTCGGCTGGAAATCCAAAACGAACTAGCGCTAGCGGTCGGGGGAAAGCTCGCGAAGGCACCCTCCTTCGCAGACCGAGTCGGTGAGAAAGACGATCTTTGGCCGCTACTGCATGCCAGTGGCCTCGTTTTCTCTGCGTACGTCGGTTACCCGAACGGCGATTACATTCGCTTCAGCAGAATCTTGGCCACCGACCGTGCGCCCCCATCACTTCGCAGTTCCGCTTTCTACACGTTGCGTACGATTGAAAACCGCGGCGGCCGTGTTATCGGGCGATACTGGTTCTACGATAAGAATCGAAAATTGCTTGCCGTCGTCAAAGGCCCGGAAACGAAGTACGACCCAAGGACGCGACCGTGGTTTGACGTCGGGACTAACACCGTTGCCGTGACGGCACCCTACCTTCTCGCATACGTCGATGCGAAGAACCGCCTCGGATACTCCGTCTCGCTCCGTTCGGCCGCGGGTAGCGTCTTTGGAGTCGACGTCACCTTGGCGTCGACGGCGGCGGTTCTGGCGCATTTTCTCCCAACACCTTCCGCGATCGCTGCGGCCGTGCGTGTATCCAATGGAGCCGTGTTCGCACTTTCCGATGAGAAGAAGATCGAGACTGCAAACGCGCACCGCTCGACTCCGGCGACGATTTACGATCTCGACCCGGCGCTCGCGGTAGCATTCGCAAGCGCCAAACCGCCGTTCATGGAGGCGAACGGTTCGTACCGAGATTCGCATCGCCGAGTATGGCTCTACACTGTTACACCGGGAAAGGCAGCCGACGGGACAGTCCTACTGTTTCACCAGACGCAGAACGGCAAGGCCGTATATCTCCCACGCGCCGTTCTCGTGATGGCTGCTCCCCAGGACGAAATCATCGCGAATGCGACACGGGTGCGCAACGACGCCTTGATCGTTTGCGGCGCGTTGCTTCTGGCGATGATTCCGATCGGGTACTGGTTTTCGCGGCTCGTATCTCAACCACTCAATCGGCTCCGAAGCGACGCGCTGGCGTTGCGCAATCTTGATTTCGGTGAACGACCTGAACGGCATTCATACATCACCGAAATTGAAGAATTCGCACAGACGTTCGGGACGATGCGCACGCATATCCGGCAACATAATGACGCGGCGACCCACTTCATTCCGCGCCAGTTTCTGGAACTGCTTGACCGCCGCGACCTCCGGAGTCTGCAGTTGGGCGACCATCGTGAAACGATGATGACGATGCTCTTTTCCGACATTCGCGCGTTCACGACGCTCTCGGGCAGGATGACTCCGGACGAAACGTTCCGTTTCGTGAACTCTTATCTGTCGCAGATCGGGCCGACCATACGCGAGCAGCACGGCTTCATCGACAAGTACATCGGCGACGCAATCTTTGCACTGTTTCCCAACCGTGCTGGGGATGCCGTCGATGCGGCAATTGCGATGCAACACCGGGTTGTCACGTACAACGAAGGGCGAGCCCGAGCCGGCTACGCCCCGATCACGATCGGAATCGGCGTCCACAGTGGCGAGATCATGCTCGGAACGATCGGCGAATCGCAACGCTTCGAAACAACGGTCATCTCGGATGCCGTCAATATTGCAGCCCGCATGGAAGGCCTTACCAAAGTTTTCGGTTCCCTGATCTTGGCTACCGGGAACGTCGTGGACGGCGTCAACCGCGAGGCGTTCACCACGCGCAGGCTTGGTGACGTGCTCCTCAAAGGCGCGACGCATGCGGTGACCGTCTACGAAGTCTGCGACGCAGATCCCGCGGATCTTCTCGCGCACAAGATACACACTATGGGTGCGTTCGAGCTTGGCCGGATCGCATACGCAAGCGGCGAATTCACCGAAGCGTACCGTCACTTTCAAGCGGTTGCGCGCGAGAAGGGCGATCGCGCTGCGACGTACTACCGCGATCGCGCGGCGATTATGGCTTCAGCGGTTCAAGCGCTCGACTGGGACGGCGTCGAACACATGGAGTCGAAGTAGTTTAAGCGACGCGCGCGTCGGGATAGCGCACGCGAACCGCGGTGACTTCCGGCATCGCACCGAAGAACGCTTCAACGAGTTCCGGATCGAAGTGCGACCCGCTATCGGCTTTGATGCGCTCGAGGGCTTCACTCGTCGACCACGCCTTCTTATACGGACGCTCGGACGTAAGGGCATCGAACACATCAACAAGCGCTGTAATCCGGCCCCATAACGGAATGTCTTTGCCTTTGATTCCGCGCGGATAGCCTGAGCCGTCGAACTTCTCGTGATGCGTCAGCGCAATGTCGGCGCCGGCGCGCAGTAATTCGGATTTACTTTTTCCGAGAATCTCATAGCCTGCCGTCGTGTGACCGCGCATGATGACCCATTCTTCCGGTGTCAGTTTCCCGCGCTTGAGCAGAATATTGTCGGGGGTCGAGACTTTGCCGATATCATGCATCGGCGCAGCCAAGCTGATCATCTCGACGCGCTCCGGTGTTTCGCCGACAACGCGCGCGAGGACCGCCGCCAGTTGCCCGATGCGGACGATGTGGCTGGCCGTGTCCTTGTCGCGAAACTCCGCAACGCACAGTAATTGCAAAATCGATTCACGTTCGCGCTCCGCGAGCGCCGCCGTCGCTTTCCTTACCTCGTCGGCGAGATGCACGGCTCGGTCCGCCAGCTTCTTCTGACCGGCCTGCAGCGCGAGCAAATTGCGCGCGCGAGCGATGAACTCGACGGGGTCGGCGGGTTTGTTTAGGAAATCGGTCGCTCCCAATTCAAGCGCTGTGTGCCGGACGGCTTTATCTTGGGATGCCGTGATCATCACGATCGGCGTGAGGCCGTGCCCCGGAAGCAGACGGAAATGCTTGATAAACTCGTGCCCGTCCATCTTCGGCATTTGATAGTCGACGAGAACGAGATCGGGATTGTTCTCCGCGGCCCAGGCGAGCGCGTGTTCCGGCGATTCGTACGGCACGCAAACGGCGCGCGGCAACTGACGAAGGATGGTCTGATAGACCGCCAGGTTCGTCCGGGAATCGTCGATGAGTAAAATTGTAACGGAATCAGGAGACAACATAGACGTCACCCCCGCGTCGTCTACTTGGTGTACCCGAGTATATCGCTTATCTAAACCGTAGCCTAGCGAGCGTCTGAAGCCTCAACTGCCTTGAGTAATCCATCAAGCAATCCTGGGAAGAGCTCGTCGAGATCTTCGCGCCGCAGCCAGACGAACTTATTGCGCCCCTCGTACCGGGCTTTAACGAGGCCGGCCTCACGCAGCACCTTGAAATGGTGGCGTAGATTCTGCTTGCTGCCGATGTCGAGGAATTCGAAGGGGCAGCACTCTTCCTGGCGCGCGAGAGCGCGAACGATCTCCAGGCGCGTCGGATCGCTGAGCGCAGCAAGGACACCGTAGACCGTGATGTCCTCACGCTCGGGGTACCAGAACTCGCGCTGTTGGACCGGGGCTTCAATTTCGTGGGTTGGCATATTGACAGTAAAACATCCGTTGTACTAATATCAGTACAAGATGTATTTTACTATACCCAAGGGCGCTCCGTCTACGGTGCCCCTCACATCCGACGCCTTGGGGTCGTTCCAGCGCCTTCGGCAGTACGCCGCGACGCTCGGCAGCCTCTCGGCCAGCTTTCAGACCGAGGCCCAGGCCGTCATGGAATCCTACGTCCTCGCTCTTTCGAAGGGCGACCAAGAGGCGTGGGCGACCTTCGTCGCCGATGCCGCATCGCTCGTACGCCACAGCGAGAGCGTCGATCCCATTGTTCACCTCGATGCGCGCGAGCGCGCCGCACATGATTTCTTCGCACAAATTACGCGCGAGAACGACGACCTGATCTAAAACCGATGCCGGTCGTCGTCGAATACGGCGCGCGTCGAACGCTCGTCGTCACCGCAGTCATGCTCGCTGCGCTCATGCAGCTTGCGGACACAACAATCGTCAACGTCGCATTGCCGACGATCGACGGCGCCCTGGGCGCCTCCGTCGATCAAGGCGCGTGGTTCATCACGGCCTACATCATTGCGAACGTCATCATCATCCCGCTCTCGCCGTGGTTTCAGACAATGCTCGGGCGCAAGAATTACTTTGCGCTTTCGATCCTCGGCTTCACGGTTACGTCGGTTCTCTGCGGGCTTGCGAACGACACGAGCACCGAGATCGGACTGCGCTTTTTGCAAGGCGCGTTCGGCGGCGGCTTGATGGTCCCGGCACAACAAATCATCCGCGATACGTTTCCGCCCACACAGCTTGCGACGAGTCAATCGCTCTTCGCGCTTGCCGTCATCTTAGGGCCGACCCTCGGTCCGACGCTCGGCGGAATACTCACGGACGACTTGACGTGGCGCTGGGTTTTCTTTATCAACGTTCCGCTCGGTATCGGTGCGGCGATTCTGACGCTGCTTTTCATTCGCGATCCGGCTCCGCCGAAGCGCATGCCCTTCGACGTGCTCGGCGTGGGGCTACTCGCACTTGGACTCGGCGCCTTGCAATACGTGCTCGACGAAGGCGAACGCAATGGTTGGTTCGACGACTCGCGCATTTGCTTCGCCGCGATCGCCGCCGTCGTCGCGCTCGTCGCATTCGTGCTGTGGGAGCTCTACGGTGCGCGCACTCCGGGTGTCGCGCTTCGCACGTTCCGGCATCGTACGGTTTGGGCGCTCGCGATTATCTATTTTGCAGTCGCTGGCGGAATATTCGCACTGATCTTCATTCAACCGCAGTGGGCGCAAACATCGCTCGGCTTCACGACCACGCTCGCAGGATTGCTCCTCATGGTCCGCGCCGGGACGCTGGTCGTACTCTTTCCGCTGACGACGTGGGTCACGTCGCACGCCGAT
The DNA here is from genome assembly GCA_963715815.1 of Vulcanimicrobiota bacterium. Taxonomy (GTDB): domain Bacteria; phylum Vulcanimicrobiota; class Vulcanimicrobiia; order Vulcanimicrobiales; family Vulcanimicrobiaceae; genus JAFAMS01. Next base: position 98,620 of record OY970278.1, read on the forward strand.
TGGGATATGCGCTGGGTCGCCGCCGGCGGCATCGCGCTGGCCGGAATCGCAACTTGGGTGCAAGCCGATGTGATGACGACGCACTCGACGTTCGCTGCGCTCATACCGATGCAGATTCTCGGCGGCGTCGGCTACGCGTTCATTTGGGTTCCGCTCAGCGTCGTTCTGTTCCGGACCGTTCCGCAAACGGAGATTCCTTCGGCGCTTGCGTTGACGCGGCTCGTTCAGCAGATCGGCGCGTCGGCCGGATCGGCGTACGCGGCAACGCTGCTCGATCGCGGTTACAACAATGCGCTGAGCGGACTTGCGGGTAATGTGAATCTCGGCAACAACGCGGTTGCCGCGTACATCGCTGAGCACGGCTCGCAGGCGATCGCGCAACTGAGCCAGCTGGTCTCGAGCGAAGCGCAAAATCTCGCAGCCACCGAAGCGACGCGCTTCTTTGCAGTCGCGACGATTTTTGCGGCGGCGCTGCCGTTCTTGCTCAAGCGCTATCGCGGGCAGACGCCGGTCTCAGTATTGCCTCCGGCGCCACTTCCCGCGCCGCCCGTACCCGTGCTCCGCGAAAAGGTATCTTCGAACGGGTCACGAGTTACTTCGGCATGAGATACTGGCTAGTAGCAGTCGTCCTGAGTTTATCCATGGGATGCGTGGCGTTGGCCAACGAGCATCCGGGATTCCAGAAGCCGACCTATCACGGCCCGATGACCGCGAGCGAAAAAGCGTTCGTTGCCTCGATCCAATCGGATCTGATGTCACGCTTTGCGACGGCCGCCGAGGCCGAGGCCGCGGGATACGTGCGGTACACGGGCGTCGACGATACCGGCGCGATCAGCTACGCGAATCAAAATTGGCAATCAGCCGATGCCCAGCATCCGAGCCAGCTTTGGTACGACAAGCACGGGAAATTGATGGGGGCGGACTTTTCGCGTCTCAAGACCTCAAAGTCGCCTCCGAATATTTGGGGAATAAATCCCGGTCGCTGGTGGGAGTTCGATCGTCACATGCACTACGTGACGCGCAATTCGCGAACCGGGAAAGTCACGTACGATCAATACGTCGCTGACGACGACTTCTTGAATGCCGGCGGTAGCCTCGCGCATCCGCGCGCGGCGACGCTCGTGCGCATGCACCAGATCAAGCACGCCAGCGACGTCGTGACGATCTTCAACTTCCCCGCCCTTTGGGATTTGATGGTCTGGGTTCGGCCCAATCCCAAGGGCGCTTTCTCGTACGCGAATCCAGCGGTAAAGCCGTAAGGAAACGGTAGCCGATGAAGCGGGCTACCGTTCTTCTTTCCTTGACCGCTGCGGCAGTCTGCGGCCTGCGCGCGCGCGTCGCGGCGCAAGTCAGCTGGTCGATGGCGACCGATTATCCGCGCGATTCGGTTTCGGGCGCAGGCATCGTTACGTTCTCACAAGAGCTCGCGCGCGCGAGCAACAACGAGCTGATCGTCACGCCGGCGTTTAATGGCAGCGGTGGCAAAGCGTCACAGGCGCTCGCAGCAATCAGCGGCGGCAGCCTGCAAGCCGGCGATGTTTTCGGAGGGGTGGCCGGAGCTACGGATCCGCTCTTCTTGCTGTCCTCGCTTCCTTTTCTCACGAAATCGAGCGCCGATGCACGCCGGTTGTATGACGCCGCGCGAACGTCGTACGACGCCGCCTTTACGCGTCTTGGACTCAAGCTGCTGTACGTGACGCCGTGGCCGCCGTCCGGAATTTGGGCAAAGATTCCGGTGCGTACAACGGACGACATTGCACGCCTGCACATTCGCACGTACGACGCAACCAGCACGACCGTCATGAACGCACTCGGAGCGCACGCGCAGTCGCTAACGTTTAACGAAGCCATGCCGCTCCTCAAAGACGGTTCGATCGACGCCGTGCTCTCGTCAGGCGACGGCGGCGCGGGCCGTAAACTGTGGGAGTACTTGCCGGTCTACACCAAGCTCGAGTACGCGTTTCCGCTCAGCTTCGCGACGATGAACCTTACGCTCTACGAGGCGCTCGAGCCGAATCTGCGCGACGCGGTCGACGCGGCAGCGCGCCTAACGCAAAACGCCCAATGGAAAGCCATCGAAACACGTCTTGCGGTTAACGAAATTACGATGCGCGCAAACGGCGTAACGATCGTATCTGAAATCACCCCGGAGCTGCGCAAGAAAGCCACGGTTGCCGGCGCGGCTGCCGTGGCTGCGTGGAAGTCCCAAATCGGCGCGTCTGGTCGCGCCATACTCGAACGCTTCTAGCTAACGCTTTCGCGGCTTCTCTAGCGCCGCTTCGAGTGAAGCTGCGCCCGCTTCAACCATACCGCTAATCTCTTTTGCGGTGCGGCTGACTTTGCGAACGGTTCGCGTTGTTTTCTTTGCTGTGCTGAGCGCGCGTTTCAATGTACGTTTGGCGCGCGTTGCAACTTTTTTTGATTTTCTTTTAACTGCCATCCGTTGTTGTTACCCGGGCAGGCAAGCATTCAAACCCAGGTTTGGTTGAACGTACAGCTGGACAACTAATACACATGAGTATTCTCGCGTGGCTAATCGTCGGACTTATTGCCGGCCTCTTAGCAAAGTATGTCGTACCGGGTGAGGGCCCCGGCGGGATCGTCGGCGATGTCATCGTCGGAATCGTCGGTGCGTTCATCGGCGGCTGGATCTTCAATGCGTTCGGAAGCGCAGGCGTTACCGGAATCAATCTCTACAGCATCGTCGTCGCGTTCGTAGGAGCCGTCGTGCTGCTATTCGTTATACGACTGGTCTCACGCCGCACCGCGTAGCAAATCTTGGGGCTCCGGACCAAATTTTCTGTCCGGCCCATGCTGTCCCGTATTTTCGAGCCCAGGCGGTGAATTGCCGCCAAGTCCTAAGCCACTCCATCTCGCGGTGATTCTCCATCTAGGGAAGTGGTTGAATCGGGGGACACGGTTCGGCTACTCGAGCAGCTGCGCTCAGTGGTGTGGCGCAATCAAACGGTGGGATCACGTACGGGCTGAAGCCGTAGTGATCCTGGCCGCTCATCACACTGGAATAGCCGGCGTTGTAGTTCGTATTGATCGAGCACTGATCGTTAAAGTCGAGGCCGCCACCGGCGAGTCCGACGGCGTCCAAGACGTACATTGTCACTTGTGGGAGCTGCGCGGCAAACATAACGCGATCGAGAGACCCTCGTCCGTTGTGCGATTGTACCGATTTGCCTCCCGCCAACTGTGCACGCGCTTTTGGAGCCTCGTCCATCAAGACCCCGATCATCATGGCATCATCGAGTATGCGCTGCACCATGGTACTGTAAAGGTTACCGGCGATATGCAGCATGTTATCGTTGTTGATTGCGCCTGCGTATCGAGGACCGAGCATGATCGTCCAAATCTCGGTTGCTCCACCCAAGCGAGCTAAGCTCACCGGCACGTTGTTCAGTGCGCCGCCATCGACCAAGTAAACCGTTTCGTTTGTTATTGTGTCAGTATAGGACACAGGATCGAACACGAATGGTATCGCCGAGGAGGCGCGCAGTAACTCCAGATAATTCGCAGGCGTCACTTCCGTCGGCGAGACATCCGGAGGTCCATTTGGTGCACGTTTCCGAATTTCGTTTCCGAGATCGTAATAGGAATCCTTAGTGGTGAGACCTTTGCGAATAAATGCGCGACTACACGCGCTGGTCAAGTCAGTAGCGGTCCAGAGTACGTCGCACATGAAGGGAAGCTGAACACCGCCGGGCGCGAGCACTTCCTGTAGCAGTGCTTTGATGGTGTCGGATCGATAGATGGATTTGTAGTCGCCGGCGAAGGCCCCGAAGAGAAAGCGAACGGCATCGTAGAGGCGCGTCAAGACTCCGACATGCGCGGATTCCCACAACGCAGCTTTCACAATCGGCTGGTAACGGATGATCTTTCGCTTTGCCAACGTCGCCCAAACTGAATGCAACCCAACCTCTGCTGCCGCAGCGAAGCAAGCCGCGTTGAGTGCACCAATTGAGGTCCCGCATACGAAGCTGAAAAAACCTGGTGACGTTCGATTTAGCAGACCCTGGATGGCGCCAGCTTCAAACGCGCCGTAAGCGCCGCCGCCGCTCAAAACTAAGGCGCGCACTGGCGGAGGCAGCGGTGGCGAGGTGGTCGGGCTTGGTATCTGTGCGTTTGAAGGAAGGGTTGTTGCAAGTGCGCCGGCAGCACTTGTGCCGAGAAAGGCGCCCCGTTTCATACTCGTTCGAGACCGGGCTGAAACAGCGCAAAGAGCGCGCTTATCAATCGCCGCCGCTGAATCAAGTGTCGACACCCGTGAGAACAAATCGACCAAACAATCGATTGCGCAACAACATAACATGCAGCCACTTTGCTGTAAAGCAAAGTCAGTGGTCCATATTAATCACTTGCATAGTCAGGAAGCCGATGCGGCGGCAACACCGCGCGCAACATTACTAAAGCGTTCGGGCTCGTCAAATACCTGCTCAACCTTGAATGCGCGCATGGCGATTGCCAGAACAAATACGATGAAGGATGCGCGTTTTCTAACCTTTAACCAAGCGACCTCTCGTTGAGGCCTGCGGATCTTTCAGCAGCGTGCGAGCGGAGGGTGTGGCGTGGGAAACCGCTTCGTAGTCACAGCTTTGTTTCTGGCGGCTGCTTTGCTTTTGGCGTCAATGCCAAACTACGCAGCATACGCACAGTTCGATCCGTGCGGTAGTGGGCATGATCGGGCGCTCGTATTGAGCGGTGGTGGTGCGAAAGGCGCATTTGAAGCCGGCGCAATCTATCATCTTGTTTACCAGCGCGGGTGTGATTTCGGCGACATCGCAGGCGTCTCAGTCGGCGCCCTCAACGGATCCTACCTGGCGCAAGCATCCGAAGACGGCGACTCATTGGCAAACCTCAAGCTCGCTGCAGATGGTCTCGTGGAATTCTGGAAGGGAATCACAGGGCCGGATGAAGTTCTGAAACCGCGGTTCCTTGGAGAAGTACGCTTCTTTCTTTTAGGCTTAGACAGTTTCAACGACTTCAAGGGACTCGAGAATATCATCGCCCTGCAAATTGATCCCTCAAAGATTCGAGCGGGCAAACGCAAACTGAGAGTCGGCGTGACGTCATTCTTCGATGGAACCTACCACGAGATTGAGCCTCAAGGCGTTAAGGACGATGTTTTTCGGAAGTACATTTTGGCGAGCACTGCGATCCCGGTATATGCACCGTTACCCGTAATCGATACGACTCTGGATAATGGAATCCGCGCGACGTTGCAGTACGCAGACGGCGGTGTGAGTCACGCAACGCCCTTAGTAGGATATTTTAGCCCATGCAATTTTATCCAGCTTCAATTATCGGTCGACGCTCTGCCGCCCAACGACTGCGTGAAGGCTTCGAACCCTCATCAACCATCGCTCAAACAACTCTTTGTCGTCATCGCAAACCCGTACGACCAACGGTCTCCCAATCCAGGCCCCCTGCCAACGAGCGAGCCGACACTTGTACCGGGTGGTATGCCGATTTTGCAGCAAACTATCGACGTTCTCACTTCAACTTCATACCGTTGGGACCTGAACTTCGCTGTGACGGCCAACGAGATGCTGAGATGGAGAGAAAGGTACCTCTCAAAGATCGATCCGGCCATGCGTCCCGCTACCGATGACTTCCCGATCAGATCAGCAAATCCGGGACCGAACGGGACCACGCTTCCGTACGACATGGTGATCATCGGGCCACCGCGTCCCTACGCCGACGTCTATGGCTTTGATCCGACGAATATCCAATTCCAGCTGCACAAAGGATGCGTGTGGGCGGACGATGCGATGGTGCATGCTTTCCATGTAGCCTCAATGCAACAAGCCTGCACCGAAAAGTTTCCAATTACTCCCGCCCAGTTGCAAGTCGAGCCGGATCCCGTCGAACCCTCATGATCCACGGGTTGTAGTATCACGGACGGGTAGTTCCAACTGAATTGTAAGTGAACATCGAGATAAGCCCGGCGGATGAATATGCGCCTGTCCCAAAATTTAGACTTCAAAAGGTGAAAAATATGGGTCACAGCGCCACCCGGCTCTGATCCAAATTTCGATTCCCGAAGGGACCTGTCCCATATTTGGTTGAGTCGTCGCCCGGTCCCGTAATTGCGCCGCCACCGGCGTCGCAGTCCTCGCTTACAGCAAAGGAGTCCCCGTAATGGCTTCCACCGGTACCGGTGTTAATATCGTGCTCGTCCACGGCGCGTGGTCGGATGGCACGGGCTGGATCAAAGTGATACCGATTCTTCAAGCGGCTGGCCACAATGTCGTCTCAGTGCAGAATCAAATGGTTAGTCTGTCCGGCGATTCGGCAAATACGCGATCCGTCATCGACTCGATGGAAGGTCCTACAGTTGTCGTCGGACACTCTTATGGCGGAGCCGTTATTACCTCGGCGGCTTACAGCGCACCGAACGTTAAAGCACTTGTCTATGTCGCTGCGTTCGCACCTGACGAGGGAGAGGCACTCGGTGGCTTCCCGCCGGGTCCCGGAGCCAAGTTCGTTGCACCCGGTCCGGGCGGACTGCTCTACATCGATCGCGCGAAGTTCCCCGAGTGCTTCGCCGGCGACGTGCCCGCCCATGAAGCTGCAGCTCTCGGCGCCGTGCAACGTCCGGTGGGCGGCGCGATCTTTGGAGACAAGATGGGACCACCCGCTTGGAAGTCGATCAAGTCGTGGTACCAAGTCTCCGAGGACGATATGATGATTCCGCCCGAGCTGGAGAAAAAGTTTGCCTCGAACCTGAACGCGACGACAATCTCACTTCCGGCCAGCCACGCGTCCCTCGTATCGCGCCCTAAGGAAATCGCTGAGCTGATTCTATCCGCTGCCAAAAGCTAAAGGACTACGCGTCTAGTGCTCGCGGGCGCCATTCTGAACCGAGAGCTCCCAACGATATCCGTCCGGATCGTGAAACCACAAGCCCATATGCGGCGAGTCCGGCGATGTGGGGCCGATCTCGTTGCCCGGATCTTCCAGGTTGACGCCGTTGTTCTTCAACGTCTGGAGCGCTTCGCGCAGCGCGCGGATGCTGTCGAGGCGAAACGACAAGTGATCCATCGTGTCCGGATGTGGCGTGCCTTTGAAGAACCCGATGATGAGCGCGTCGTTTGTCAGCGCGACTGCCTCATCCGAGCGGAACATTTCCTTTAGATCGAAGTTCTCGGTCCAAAACTGGGCGCTCTTCTCCGGGTCACTGACGGCGAAGCTGAAATGCCAGACACTGGTAAGCTGTATTTTCAAGTGTGTAACTCCTCGTAACGCATTTCAGCGCACCGTCATTCCGCCATCGACACGATAATTTGCGCCGGTTATGAACCTGCCGCGATCCGATGCGAACAACGCGACGACTTCAGCGATGTCCTCGGTGCCGCCGAGACTACCCAGCGGAATATTCCGAACCCAGTCCGCGATTGAAATCTTGGTGCCCAGGAAGGGACTCGAACCCCCACGACCTCTCGGCCACAGGTACCTGAAACCTGCGCGTCTACCAATTCCGCCACCTGGGCACGGATAGCCGCCCGTAGTTAGCCGACCTTAGCTCAGCCGCCTTTAGCCGAGTGAGGCTCGTTCGCGCAGCTCCGCCGCTGCGAAGGCGCGACGAGCAAGCACTGCGGGAATGATGCCGATTCCCGCGAGCACGGCGATCAACCACCACGCCGACGAGAGTCCGTATGCGTCGGCGAATGCGCCGAATGCGAGCGGACCGGCTGCGCCCGCGAAAAAGACCGACGTCAATCCAATACCAATCGCACTGCCGGCAAAGCGTGCGCCGCCGATCTCTGCCATCGCCGCAGCAAAGAGTCCATTCCAACCCGCGCCGGTGAAACCGTAAAGCAGTGCGCTTGCGAAGAGCAACAGCGTCCCGCCCGGCTTCGTCATCGCCAAGCCTGCCGCCGCAAAAATCAGCAGTCCGCACGAGAGCGCGATCGGGATGACGCGGTCGCCGCCGAAGATGATGTCGCTTGCGCGACCCCACACGAGCCGCCCCGTCATCGATGCACCTTGCGCCGCGATGAATACCGCCGCCGCGATTGCAATCGAGAGATGCGCGCGGTTCACAGCCGTCAGCGCGAGAAATCCGACCATCGTTTGCTGCGCGACGGCGAGCAGTGCGCACGTCGCTGCAAGACATAGCATGCGTGGATCGAGTACGATCGAGCGAAGGCCGCCGAAGACCTGACTGAAATGCGGTGTGGGAAACGCATCTTCCGACGCATCGTGATAGAGCAGCGCCGCGCCTGCCGTCAGCACCAGCGCCAAGATTGCGCCGCCGAACAGAGCGGCACGATAGTTCCAATGCACCGCGAGCAACGGTAGCAAGAATCCACCGAGCATCGCGCCGATCGGCACGCCCATTTGACGAATGCTCATCGCAAAGCCGCGATCGCGCGTGAACCAGGTTAGGATCGCGCGTCCGCCTGCGGGCGTCATCGCGCCGTATGTCAGGCCCATGAGGAACAGACACGCGATCATTCCGCCGTACGACTGCATTAGCGCCGCCGCGCACAGCGTGATGAAGATCCCGCAACCGGCGAAGATCGTCATATTGCGCTCGCCGAAGCGGTCGACCGCCATTCCGCCAAGCGCGACTGTGAACGCCGAGCCAAGCATGATCAGCGTGAAGGATGCGCCGAGTGCAGCTTTGTTGATGCCGAAAAACTCAACGATGAATGGCGCGAGCGAACCGTAACCTTGCTGCACGACGGCCCCGCCGATTTGGGCGGCCGTCATGATCGCTAGTGCGCGGTAGCGACCGGTGTGTTCTATCGTTGTTGCGCGCGCGTGTCGATTGCGAGTGTCTCGGAGAGCCCGAGAATCTCGAATATCTCAGTTGGTCCGAGACCGACGGACGTATGTTGGTCGGTTCCGGTTTTCTTGAACTCGCGCACTGCAGCTTGCATCGCCGCGATCGCCGCTCGGTTGAGCGCGCCCGGCCAAATCGCAAACCTGAATCCGAGCTCGCGGACTTGATCGACCGTCAACATCGGCGTCTTGCCGTTTGCAACGACGTTGAGCAGCATTGGTCCGGGCGCTTCCTTGATGATGCGGTCGATTTGCTCGATGCTGGTCGGCGCTTCCAGGAAGCCGACGTCGGCGCCGGCGGAAAATCCGATCTTGATCCGGTTCAGCGCGTCGTCGAAACCGTTTACCGCATTCGCATCAGTGCGCGCGATAATCACAAAATCGGTATTGTACCGCTCGCGCGTCGCGGCGTGAATGCGCGCGTGCCACTCGTCGAGCGAGCAGACCGTTTTGCCCTCGAGGTGTCCGCAGCGTTTCGGGAAGGTCTGATCCTCGATGTGAATTGCGGCAACGCCGGCTTGCTCGTATAGATGCACCGCGCGAGCGACGTTGATCGAGCCGCCGAATCCGGTGTCGGCGTCGGCGATCAGCGGGACGTCGATCACGGACGCGATCATGCGCGCGTTCTCGACCATCTCCGTCATCGTCGTCAAGCCGAGATCGGCATGACCGAGGCGGCTGCCGGCAGTACCGGCGCCCGTCATGTAGAGTGCGGGAAAGCCTTCGGCGTTGGCGATGCGAGCAGAGTAACCGTCGAAAACGCCCGGCGCCCAGATAAGCGGCGTCGTTTTCATCAGCTCGCGTAAGCGTTTCGGTGCGTTCAGTAACACATGGACGCGTTGCGCGGTAAAGCAACCTGAAACCTTCGCGCCTCGACGCGCGGTTGTCAGCATCCCAAATGCCCACAGTACTCCAGATTAACGATCCTTATTCCGAGACCGTCATGAACGCGGTCGACGTCGCGAGCCCATCCGTAATCGGAATCGACGTCAAAGCAGCAGGCGGACGCTCGGGCTCAGGCTCCGGCTTCGTCATCACGCCGGACGGTTTCGCGCTAACCAATAGCCACGTCGTGCACGACGCAAAACAACTTGGCGTCGCGACGATTGACGGACACCGTTACGAAGCGCAGTTGATCGGTGACGACCCTGCGACGGATCTCGCCGTCATTCGCATCGCGGGCAACGATCTCGCGCACGCAACGCTTGGCGATTCCTCAACGATTCGGCCCGGCCAACTGGTCGTTGCGCTCGGAAATCCGTACGGCTTGCAGACAACTGTTACCGCCGGTGTTGTCAGCGCGCTCGGCCGCACGCTGCGCTCGCAGTCGGGACATTTGATCGACAACGTCATTCAGACCGACGCAGCGCTCAATCCAGGAAATTCAGGCGGCCCGCTCGTCGATGCACGCGGACACGTGATCGGCGTCAACACCGCAATCATCGCATGGGCGCAAGGCATCTGTTTTGCGACCGCGATCGACACTGCCAAGCACGTAAGTGCGCTCCTCATTCGCGACGGCCGCGTCCGGCGCGGATACCTCGGCATCGCCGGCGCCGATTTGAAGCTGCCGCGCTATCTCGAGCGCCTGCTCGAGCTCGACGATCCGCGCGGCGTGGTCGTTCACTCTGTCGAGCGGCAGAGTCCGGGCGCGGTAGCCGGGCTTCAGGACGGCGACGTCGTGCTCGCGCTCGCGGGACGGCGCACGGCCGGAATCGACAGCCTGCACCGTATCCTCACGGAGATTCCCCTCGGGGAACCGGCTGCGCTCGACATCCTCCGGAAGAACGAGCGCGTGCGTCTTCAGGTCATACCAGTAGAAGCGTTACCCCGCGTCGCAAACTAACGGCGCTGTGCGCCGCCATACCATCCGAGTCCATCCGTCGCGTGACCGCTTGCCAACTCGGCAGCAGCTTGCCTATCGTTTCGCTCTCATTGCGAACGCCCGTCCGAAGCTCGACACGGGCGCGGTTGGGACCGTCGTCGACCGTATCATCGATGACGTTGCCGTCTCGATCGCGGCGATCGATCGCCATCCGGTCGCAAGCGCACGCGCGCAAGCGTTCGCGCATCCGCGCGAAGGCGGCGCGACGATCTGGGGTGCGGGCGATCGGCGTTACGAGTGCGAGTGGGTGGCATGGGCAAACGGCGTCGCAGCGCGCGAGCTCGATTTTCACGATACGTATCTCGCAGCTGAAATGGGCCATCCCGGCGATGCTATTCCAGCGATTCTCGCGGTCGCCCAGCAGATGCGGCGCGGCGGCGACGACTTGGTGCGCGGCATTCTCACGGCGTACGAAATCGACGTCGCGCTAATTCGCGCAATCTCGCTGCACAGTCACAAGATCGATCACATCGCGCATCTCGCCCCGGCAACGGCAGCCGGAATCGGGACGCTGCTGCACCTTCCGCCTGATGTTATTTTTCATGCAATCGGTCACGCGCTGCACGTCACGACCACAACGCGTCAGTCGCGTAAAGGCGAGATCAGCTCCTGGAAAGCGTATGCGCCGGCGTTCGCTGGAAAGATGGCGATCGAAGCGGTCGACCGCGCGATGCGCGGTGAAACGTCACCCGCGCCCATCTACGAAGGCGAAGACGGCATCATCGCTTGGATGCTCGACGGCACCGATGCGCGCTACGAGATCGATCTGCCCGACGACAACGAACCGCGCCGCGGAATCCTCGAGACATTCACCAAAGCGCATTCGGCCGAATATCAGGCGCAAGCGCTGATCGATCTCGCGATTCGCATGCGCACGCGCATCGGCGACGTCGGCCGAGTCGCAAAGATCGTGCTGCGGACCAGCAATCACACGCACGTCGTGATCGGCAGCGGCTCGAACGATCCTCAAAAGTACGACCCCCAAGCCAGCCGTGAAACACTCGATCATAGCGCGCCCTATATCTTTGCGGTGGCCCTGGAAGACGGAAAGTGGCATCACGTCGACTCGTACACGCCGCAGCGCGCAAACGAGCCCTCGACGGTCCGTCTATGGCGCTCGATCGAAACGGTCGAGGATCCCGAATGGACCGAGCGATATCACCTCGAGGATCCGCGCCGCAAAGCGTTCGGCGCACGGGCGGAGATCACGCTCGATGACGGCCGCGTGATCGAAGATCAGCTGCTCGTCGCCGACGCGCATCCGAACGGCGCAAAACCGTTCGCGCGCGCGGAGTATCTTGCAAAGTTTGCGACCTTGACCGAAGATCGCGTCGATCCCGGCGAGAGCCGCCGCTTTCTCGATGTCGTTCAGCGTCTGCCCGGGCTCGACGGCGCGGGCGTCGGCGCACTCAACATTCGCTGCTTGCCCGGCATTCTCGATCGCACACGCGTGGACTCGGGTATTTTCTAATGCTGATTCGGCTCGCGCCGATTCTCGGAATCACGTTCATCGATATCCTCGGCTTCTCGATCCTGATTCCACTACTGCCGTATTTTGTGCGACACTTCGGCGTCGGCGACATCGTCGTCGGATTTCTGTTCACCGCCTTTGCGCTGACGCAATTCATCGGCAGTCCGCTTTGGGGAAATCTCAGCGACCGCATCGGCCGCAAGAAAGTGCTGATCATCAGTCAGATCGGTGCGACGATTGGGTGGGCAATGCTCGGATTCGCAAGCTCGATCGTATGGGTGTTCGTTGCTCGGATCATCGAAGGCATCTCGGGCGGTAACATCAGCGTCACGAAAGCCTACGTTGCAGATTTGGTAGAGCCCGAAAAACGTGGGCGCGCCTTCGGCTACATCGGCGCGACGTTCAGCGGCGGTTTGATTTTCGGGCCGGCCATCGGTGGCTTTCTGGTCGATCGTTATGGATTCTCGGCGCCATTTTGGGCCGCGGCGGCACTTCAGGTCGTCACGCTGATCGCGACAATCTTCTTTTTACCCGAATCGCTTTCGAAGGCTGAGGAGGAGGCGACGCCCGCTTCACTCCCCGAGATCCTTCGCGCACTGCGCGATCCACAGGTTGCGCCGGTTCTCGTGCAAGACCTGTTCAATTCGATGGGGCTCTACGGATGGTTTAGCGTCTTCGCACTCATCGTCGGTGCGCAGCTGCACTTCAGCGCAGGCGACACCTCGCGGATGTTTTCCATCTTCGGAATCTGCAGCGTCATCGTGCAAATCTTCATCGTCGGGCGCCTGACCGACGCGCTCGGCAACCGCACCATGTCAAACATCGGCTTCGCCTCGCTGATCATCGCATTCGGCTTCGCACCCTTCATGCACAATTTGTGGGGCGCGGCGCTGCTGGTCGCAGCATTCTCCTTTGGAATGTCACACGTCAACGCCACGATCCCGGCGCTACTCACCGAAAATTCTCGAGCCAACATGCGCGGCACGATCCTCGGCAGCGCAGCATCACTCGAGGCGTTCTCCGGATGCTTCATGCCGCCGATCTCAACCGGCGTGCTCGGCGCAGTCGGCACGGCCGGCCCAGCGGCGATATCAGCAATGTGCGTCGCGGTCGCGCTCGGTCTGGGCATTCGTGCATCAGTCGCGAAGGTGCCCGTCCCGAACGCAACGCCCGCAGAGTAAACCGTGTTGGCCGCCTCGATGCAGCATCGTGTCCGCGAGCTCGACTGGAATGAGCTCGAGCGAGCGCTTTTCACCGATGGCTACGTCCTAGTGCCGAGCGTCATCGACGCACGCGCGTGCAGCGACGTCGCCGCGATGTATCAAAGCGACGACTTCTTTCGCAGCCGCGTGCACATGGAAGCGCACGGATTCGGCCGCGGACAATATCGCTATTTCCGGTATCCGCTTCCGGATCTGATTCAATCGTTGCGCGAAGAGCTGTATGCGGGGCTCGCGCCGATTGCCAATCGATGGATGGAAGCGCTGCGCTTGCCGGATCGTTTTCCCGATTCGCAGCAAGCGCTTTTCGATTTGTGCGCCGCACGTGGACAGACACGCCCAACTGCTCTCTTGCTGACGTACGAGCCGGGTGATTGGAACGCGCTCCATCAGGATCTGTATGGCGAGATCGCATTCCCGTTTCAAGCAACGTGTTTCCTCAGCCGTCCGGGCGAGGATTTCACCGGCGGCGAGTTCGTGCTTGTCGAGCAACGCCCGCGAGCGCAGTCGCGTCCCGAAGTGATCGTCCCCGAGCTTGGCTCGATGTTGATTTTCGCGAACCGCTACCGGCCCGTGCAGGGCAAGAACGGCACGTATCGGACTGTCGTCCGGCACGGCGTCAGTCGCGTCAGGAGCGGGCGCCGTTACGCGCTCGGTATCATCTTTCATGACGCAAAATAGATGCAACGCTGAGGCCTCGACTCGTGTTTCCCACGCAACTAGCTCAACACTACAAGGAACACTCCGATGGCCCAACTCTTCGATGCCGCGATTTTTGCGATCTTCATCGTGATCTTGCTCCAGGTCTCACGTCCGCCGTCTCTCCGAACGCAAGACGTGAAATGTTGGAGTGACGACGTCGAACGCCGGCTCCTCCGCTGAACATGACGGCTGCGCTGCCGAATTTCGAACCCGTAACATCAGTTGACGAAGTCGGCGAGTTGCTTGCACATGCGCTCGCCGACGACGTCGACTTGGCGTTCGAGCAAGTCGTGCGCACCTATCAAGATCGCATCGTCACCGTGGCGGCGCGGGCGCTCGGCGACCGGCAGCGTGCCGAAGAGGTCGCGCAAGACGTCTTCGTGCGCGCCTACCGCGCACTACGGACATACGATCGGCCGCGGATTCGCAAGCTGCGCCTGCGTTCATGGTTGTACGCGATCACGCTCAACCTGATTCGCAATGCGGTTCGCGGGAAGCGCTTGCGTACGGTCGGCCTGGAACGCGATGACGGCAGCGCGCGACCGATCGCGGATCCGAAACCAACACCTGAATCGCAAGCCGAGACTAAATATGAGTGGCAGCTCGTCGGCGGCGCGATCGCACAACTCTCGCCAAAATTACGCGACGCATTCGTCTTGCGTTACGTTGAGGAGCTTTCGTATGACGAGATCGCAGATGCGCTCTCGCAGCCCCTCGGAACGGTCAAGGCCAATGCACATCGCGGCCTGATGAACGTCCGCGTTTTCCTGGAGGAACAATCATGACCGAACGTCTGCGCCAGTGTCTGGACGACTTTCGCGCGAACACCCAATGCACGGCATCGCCCGAGTTTGCTTCGGCGACGCTCGACCGTCTTGGACTCGCGGATCGCTACACGACGCTCGAAAGCGCGATCGGTCCGGTCTACGTTGCCTGGAATCCGCGCGGAGTCTCCGCGATTCGTCAAGCCGATGATACGGAAGGCTTTGAACGCTGGTTCCGCAAGCGCTTCGCGCGCCGCGCGCTTCCGGCGACGAGTACTCCACAGATCGTCAACGACGTTCGCCGCGCGCTTGCGGGTGAAAACGTGCAGCTCGACATCGACCTTCGCGACTGCACGCCGTTCGAGGCCGCCGTCTTGCGCAAGGCGCAAGAGATTCCGAGCGGGCATGCACGCCCGTATGCGTGGGTGGCACGCGAGCTGAACAATCCGCGCGCGGTGCGCGCCGTCGGCAGCGCACTCGCGAAGAACCCCGTACCGCTGCTCATTCCGTGTCATCGCGTCGTCCGCAGCGACTATACCTCAGGGGATTACGTCTTCGGTGTCGCCGCGAAAGACGCGTTGCTCGAACACGAAGGGCTGCACATGCACGAGATCGAGGCGCTGGCGCGTCGCGGTGTACGCTACATCGGCCTACCGGAAGATAATTGCTTCTGCCTGCCGTCGTGCGGCGGAGATTTGATCGAACGCTTAGACGCGCATGAGCCGCACGTTGAATTGCACAGCGTTGACGAGGCTCTTGCGATGGGTCTCGAGCCGTGCGCGACGTGCCGTCCTATTGCGGCCTAGCGCACACACGAAGCAACAGGTCTGACCATTCCGCATGAAATAGTGTGAAGACCTCGCCACAGGGAGGTCGCACATGCGCGCGTTGCAGATCGCTGGAATCGTTCTCGTTGCTGGTTCTATCTTCGCAGGGTGCGGGGGTGGTGGGTCATCGAATCCACACGGCACCAGCAGCGGCAACACTTCGAGCAAGGGCGCGCAGTATACCGTAAAGGTCAAGATTCCGTCAGCATCCGGAAGCTCATCGAACGCCGTACGCCGCGCGAAGTACGTATCTCCGTCGGTGCAGTCGATCGTCGTGCAGATCTTCAGCGGCTCGACGCAAATCGTACAAGGCGATAACTATGTGAACGTCACGGCGACCGGCTCGAATGGCGCAAGTGGCTGCGCGAGCGGTGCCGGCGGCGTGACGTGTACGGTCGTCGTTAATGCATCGATCGCCACTGCCGGAACATACACGGTCGTCGTCGCTACGTACGACGCGCAGCAAACTGCAACGTGCGCGCCATCGGGCACGCCGGCGTGCTCAGGCAATTTACTATCGATCTCGAACCTGCCGCAAGACGTTACTCCGGGCAGCACGATCAGTCTGACGCTCGGGGGAATCCCCGCATATTTGCAGCCGGTCGAGCTCCTTTCGGGCTACATCTCCGCCCAGGGCAGCGCGATTACCGTTTACGGTCCCGGCCCGCAGACGGTTTCCTTCGAGTTTCTCGATGCAGACCACAACGTCATAATCGGCGCGGGGGCGCCGAGTGTCACGTCGCTCGGCAACACTGCAAGCACACTGACCGCGACGGTGACGACAAGCGGCGGATCGGGACTCTACACGCTGCACCTAGCGCCCGTGACGACACTGGTTGGCGGAGTTCAAGTCGTGCAGAGCGGGACGGTATCACCGGCATTTTCGGTTGCGGTCCCGAACACGTCGCTGACCGCGAATGTCGTTTTGCCGATCGCGATTACGCACAGTGTCCTCTACGTTTCGGGTAGCCCACCGTCGCCGCCGGGAACGGATTCGATTTACGTTTATTTCGACGGGAACACGACGCCGTCATACAACGTGTACGACACGGGCTATACTCCGCTAAACATAGCAACCGATATCAGCGGAAACGTATGGGGCACAGACTACGGCAATAACAAGGTCATCGAATTTAGCGCGCAGCCGGCGTCGCCACCGAATGAAAATGATCCCAGTCCGGGGCCCTCGGGGTTCGCGGAACCGTACGTAATCGCATTCGATTCATCCGGAGATGCGTTCGTCGGGAACGGCTCTCCGCGCGGTGTCGTCCAATTCAACGCGCCCTCGCCGCAAAATACACCGGACTTTGCTAGCTCTATGTTCACGTACTCGTCGGATCCGAATCTCGATCCGCAAGGCATCGCTTTCAACGAGAGCAACGGAATGATTTACGTGAGTTACTACAACTCATCGAGTTCGCAATTTTCCGTCGTCGGCTACCCCGGAGGCTCGAGCTCGGGGACGACGCTTTACGGACCGGGCAGCACGTCGACGAACGGAGTCGCGATCGATCCGCTACACGGCTACATCTGGTTCGTAGCCGGCACAAGCGTCGTCGAGATCAATCCGGCAGGCACGCAAATCACCTCGATTACGGGCGGCAGCCCGGCCGGCGTTGCGACCGATTCGCTCGGAAACGTTTTCGTCACGAATTCGGGTGGAGGCATCAAGGAATACGCGGCGCCATCTTTCTCGTCGCCGACGACAATTGGATCGGTGGTCTCACCCGTGAGCGTAGCCGTTTATCCGAACTCGGTCATTGGAATCAAGAGTCCCGTCGGCGTCCTCCCGAATCCAACGCCGTCACCAATTCCGATTCCGACCCCGAGTTAAGGCTTCTCGTCGTCTTCGGGAGTTGGTCGTATTGCAAGATACGTCACGACGTCCCACGCGTTACGTATGCCGATGAAGACA
The DNA here is from genome assembly GCA_963715815.1 of Vulcanimicrobiota bacterium. GTDB lineage: Bacteria > Vulcanimicrobiota > Vulcanimicrobiia > Vulcanimicrobiales > Vulcanimicrobiaceae > JAFAMS01. The sequence goes on from OY970278.1 coordinate 116,200, forward strand.
AGCAGAAACGTCGCTGCGGCGAGTGCGAACAACACGATTCTTGGCGAATGCACTAAGAACAGTCCCGATCCGAATATCGCCAGATACGCAATACAGGGCAAAACTGCGTACCAAATCCAATCGTCCAGTTCCGCGCGATACGAGGTGAGGCCCCACGTCCTCACCGCGATGCGGCCGATGTAGACCGAACCGACGAGTCCAAGCAATGCGATCGCACTACCGGGAACCCAGAGCGAATGAAACGGCGCAAGAAGTATTCCCGAGACTAAGAGCGCCGCGCAGAAATGATAGACGGTCGGCGTACTGAACGTCGAGAGGCCGTCTTCGGGTCTCGGCCTGTTTCTAATCGCGTCCGTAACAAGCGTGATGACGACGAACATCAAGCCCGTCAGCGCTGCCGCCGACGAGCCCATCATCACGTAGAAGTTAGACCACGCGCCGATCGGCTATGCCGCCGACCGCTTACGCGTCTTCTTGGCGCCGTTCTTCTTACGCGCACTTGCTGCGCCGCGGCCCTTCTTCGATTCCTCGATGCTGCGTTGGAGCACGTCCATGAGGTTGACGACGTTCGTCGCTTCCGGCGCCTTGGCGCGGGCCGCCGGAATCGCCTTGCCTTTGGCTCGCGCTTCGACGAGCGCCAACAGCTTCTCGCGATACGTATCCTCGAATACTTCCGGCTTGAATTCCGAGGTCATCGTGTCAATGAGCAGCTTCGCGACCTTCATCTCGGCGGGTGGAACTTCGGCTTTGAGCGGCGGGAATGCGAAGTCGGACTGATCGACCAGCTCTTCGTTGAAGTGCATCAACTCGAGTACGAGCGCGTCGCCGTTCGGTTTAACTGCGGCGAGATGCTCGCGATTGCGCAGAACGACTTTCGCAATGCCGACCTTGTTCGCGTCGCGCAGCGCGTCGCGTAAGAGCGCGTACGCGTGGCTGCCCTTTTTCTCGGGCTCGAGATAATACGGCGTGTCGAAGAACATCGGATTGATCTCATCGAGATCGCAGAACTGCACGATGTCTACCGACTGCGTGTTTTCGGCGTCGAGGCGCTTGAGCTCGTCATCACTGAACGTCACCCACTCGCCCTTTTCGTACTCGTAGCCGCGCACAATCTCGCTGCGGGGGACTTCTTTGTCTTCACGCTCGCAAAACGTGCGATAGCGAATACGCGAGTCATCCTTCTTGTGGATGAAGTTGAAGCTAATATCGCTCGAGCGCGAGCGCACGGCGGTGAAGAGTTTCACCGGGATCGTGACGAGCCCGAAATTTATAGCGCCCGACCAGATTGCGTGTGCCACTGTTTACCCCCAGAGCTTGCGTGCTTTTTGAAGCGCCCGTTCGAGGCGCTGCCCGCGCCATTGTCCCTTCCAGGCGTCGCCGTCTTTCCGGAGGAGCGCCGGCACCGTTTCGAGATTCCAGCGTTCCCATTCTTTTGATGGATCCGGGACCCGCTTCTTGCGAAGCTTCTCGACCTGCGGCCAAGTCAGCGGGAACGAGACCGGAGCCCCATCCCGTGCTCGCACCGCGAACGGCGGTACCAGCGTCTTTCCCCGGCCGACCTGGACATAGTCAAGATAGACCGTGCCGGAAGGACGTCTGCGCACCGACCTTTCGAGCGTCGTCGTCTCCGGGGCCTGTTCGTGGATGCGCCGTCCGAGCAGCTCCGAGAAGCCTTTGATTACTTCGTAATCGTAGCTGGGCTCGAGGGGGACGATGACGTGCAGCCCACTGCCGCCCGTCGTCTTCACCAGCGCCTTGAGTCCGATCTCAAGGACGGTGTCGCGGAAGAGTAACGCGACGCTGCACAGTGTCGCCAGTGTACACTCGTCGCCGCGATCGAGATCGATCAAGAGAAAGTCCGGATGATCGAGTTTCGGTTCGCGCGACGTCCAGACGTGCAGCGTGATCGCAGCGAGATTCGCAACGTATGCCAGCGTCGCTTCGTCGTCGCACATCATGAACTCAACTTTGCCGGTGCGGCCGTATTCGGTTTGGACGTGAACGGTCGGAACCCAATCCGGAAGTCCCTTGGGAATCTGCTTCTCCCACCAGCCGGGTTTGTCGATGCCGTTCGGATAGCGCTCGAGCGTGAGCGGACGGCCCTTCGTGTACGGAAGAATGTAGGGCGCAACTGTACGGTAGTATGCGATCAGTTGACCCTTCGTGATCTTGTCTTTGGGGAAAATCACTTTGTCGAGATTGGTGACGGCGAGCGTGCGTTTCCCAACCGCTAGCGCCGTCTTCGCGCTCGCTATGCGACTTCGTCGTGCGGGACTTCAGCCTCGCGTACGACGCCCTTTGCGTCTTTGTCCTCGCGCAATCCCATGAATGCGGGATGGCGCAGGTTGCCTTCATCCGTCCACTCCGTAAAGCGCACTTCGCAGACGAGTTCCGGTGAAACCCAATGCGCGGGCGCAGCCGATTTCGGCGGCGTCGTTGCAAAGGGGGACGTCTTACGCTCGAGCTTCACCAAGCGTTTGTGGAGCGCGGCGAGCAGCTTCGCATCGAAACCCGTGCCGACGTGTCCGGCGTACATCAGCTTACCCTTTTGGTAATAGCCGACGATCAGTGCACCAAATCCCGAACGGCTGCCGCGCGGATCGGTGAATCCGCCAACTACGAATTCCTGACGCTTCTGCGTTTTGATCTTCAGCCACGTGCGCGTGCGGCGTCCCGACTCGTATTCGGAGTCGCGGCGCTTAGCCATGATGCCTTCGAGGCCACGCTTTTCGGCGAGCGCGAAAAGTTTTTTGCCGTCGCCGATGACATGCTTCGAGAAAATGACGCGGTGCCCGTCGACGATTAGTCCTTCGAGAATCTTCTTGCGCTCTTCGAGCGGGAGTTTGCGTACGTCACGTCCGTCGGCAAAGAGCACGTCGAACGCTGCATACGCGATCTCGCCGCCGCCGACGGGGCGGCGCGGCCCTCGAATACTTTCGATGCGGTTCTGTAGGCGTTGAAATGACGAGCGGCCCTTGTCGTCGAGCGCAACGATTTCGCCGTCGACGATGATTGGCAGCGAGCGAAACGCCCCTCCGATATCGGCAAGCTCGGGAAATTTGCTCAAAAGATCTTTGGCATTGCGCGATGTCAGCTTGACCGTGCCATCCGATTCGATCGTCGCCAAGGCGCGAAAGCCGTCCCATTTGATCTCGAAGAGCCATTCGTTGTCGTCGAACGGGGCATCGACGGCCGTCGCCAGCTGGATGCCGGATATTATGGGAAGCTTAACTGGCTTAAGAGGACGTTGCGACTTGCCTTTTTTAGGCGGACTTATCCACTTCTTCACAGTGCGGCTGTGAGCAATTTGTTCGATCGTCTTGTGGCTGACGACGCTCTTGGGCTGGTCGTCGACGCTCCATTTAGGGTCGACGTAACGGTCTTTATCCTTGATCAGCAGCCAAGGCTCACCGCTTTCACCACCGCGCGCTCGTATTTTTACGAGCGTGAATTCGCCTTTGAGCTTGTGCCCGTGCAAGATGAATTTGATCTTGCCTTTTTTGATTTCTTTTGCGGGATCTTCGCCTTCTGCGAGCTCGTATGTACCCTCATCCCATATTATGACGGGACCGGCGCCGTAATGGCCATCCGGGATGATGCCTTCGAATTTGCGATATTCAAAGGGATGATCCTCAACGTGCATCGCGAGACGCTTCTCGCCAATCTCGCGCGACGGACCCTTGGGAACGGCCCACGATGCGAGCACGCCGTCTGCTTCAAGGCGAAAATCATAGTGCAAGCGCGTCGCATCGTGTTTTTGAATGACGAATACCAGCTTGCCCCGACTCTTGCGAACCTTGCCGGCCGGCTCCGGGGTCGCCTTGAAATCGCGCTTGCGATTGTACTCCTTGAGCTGGTTGCTCTTGGGCATGATCCTACTTACCCCACAAGGTGCCGTTCGAGTTCCATGGCTGCCAGACGAAGAGGCCGACCACGATGACGGCGATCGCGATGAGGACCGCAACGTATACGGGATTGCGCGGCTGCACGGCGGCGGTTTCGCCGCCACACCGGCGAATACAGGCCACCGATGTGGGCTCTGATCGGAATCATCCTGGCGCTCGGCGGCGCGGCACTCGGTTTGGCGCGCAGCCGCACCGACAAGCCTGGGTATTTTGAATCGGAAGTGTATACGCTCTCGGCGATCTCGCACCGGCGTTTCGCAACCGCGAGCCTGGCGTTCGCAGGCCTCTTCGCAATCCTCGGTGCCTTTCCGATTATCCCGATCTTCCCGGTCTTTGCGGCCTACGTGGTCCTCGCCGTGCTGTACATAACGACGTTTGCGCGCGGGGCACAAGGAGAGGACGAGTGAGCCACCGCTTCAGCCCGCGCGCGAATCTCGCTGCCGAGATCGGCTGGATGGAGTGGGGGAACGACGCGTTCGAGCGCGCGACGTCTACGAACCGGCCGATCTTGCTCGGCATCTCGGCGGTTTGGTGCCACTGGTGTCATGTTATGGACGAGACGACATATTCAGATCAGCGCGTGATCGACTTGATTCGCGAGCGCTACGTTCCGATTCGCGTCGACAACGACCAACGTCCGGACGTCAATGCACGCTACAACATGGGCGGCTGGCCGACGACTGCGTTCCTCTCACCGAAGGGCGATATCCTCACCGGCGGGACGTACATTCCGCCGGATGATTTCGTCCGCGTTCTCGAACACGTCGCAAATCTTTGGGCAAACGAGCGCGACGATCTCGAAGAGCGCATGCAAGCCAAGAAGCACACGCACACGCATCCACCCGGAAAAATCGATCCGGATGCGCCGGCTGCGATCGCAAGTGCGATCGTCGACGGCTACGACGAAGAGTTTGCCGGCTTCGGAACCGCGCCGAAGTTCCCGCAAACGGATGCGCTGCGGTATCTTCTACTCCTGCACCGTCGCGACCGCGTCGCAGGCAAAGCCGATGAAAGATTGTACGATATTCTCGCGCGTACAGCGCTCGCGATGGCGCGTGGCGGTATGTACGATCACATCGAGGGCGGCTTCTTTCGCTACTCGACCACGCGCGATTGGTCGGTCCCGCATTTCGAAAAGATGGCGGAAGATCACGCCGGCTTGCTGCGCTTTTATGCCGATCTCTACCGTGTCTCGGCAAACCCTCAGTTTGCGCAAACACTTCGTTCAGCGCTGCGATGGCTGCGCGGTGTGCTGCGCAATCCGGATAGTGCGCTCTTTGGCGGCAGTCAAGATGCGGACGAAGAATACTTTTCGCTTGCGCTCGCGTCACGCCAAAAGCGAACGCCTCCGTACGTCGATCGCACGGTTTACACGAATTGGAATGCCGGCCTCGCAAGCGCTCTGATCGCGGCATCGATCGCGCTCGATGACGATACGCTGCTCGACGAAGCGCGCGCCACCGTCGATGCGCTCTCCAGCGAGATGATGGGACCTGACGGACTTGCGATGCACTTCCGCGCACCGGGCGGCGCAACGCAAATCAGCGGCCTTCTCACCGATCAGGTCGCCCTGCTCGATGCGCTGCTTTCCGTGCACGCGGCAACGGGCATGCCGGGCTATCTGGATCGCGCGCGAGCGCTCGCGGATGCTACGATTGCGCGCCTGCAAGGCGATGACGGGGGCTTCGTCGACAACGACGATACCTCAGCACTCGGCAACGTTCGGATTCCGCATGCGCCGCTTGACGAGAACGCGAAGCTCGCAGACGCTCTTCTCCGGCTTGGCACAATTCTGCACGAGGAAAGCTACACGGACGTTGCCCGCGCAATCCTGGAATCGTTCGCCGGCAAGTGGCAGCGCGCAGGCTCCTTCGCTGCAACGTACGGTGCCGCAGTCTTGCGGCTGCTCGAGGAGCCGCTGACGATTACAATTGCGGGAGCGCCCGAGCGCAGCGAGGCGCTGCGCGATGCTGCGCTGCGTATTCCAGATCCGCTTGCCGTCGTCCACACGACCATCTCGAACGAAGCGCCGATCGCGACGATCTGTTCGGGGACGCGTTGCGCTGCGCCGGCAACGGATGCGACGACGCTCCAAGAATCGTGGGATGCGCTGCGTCAGTTACCGGTGCGGTAGAACGCGTCCCAATACCAGACGCCCCACACGCTCATCGCAATCGACCAACCGATAAGGATTTTCTCCCAACGTGGGAGTCCGGCACGCGCAGCAAGCGCCATCAGCACGAGCAGAAACGGCTCGAAGTCGAGCGCGTGGCGCATGCCGTACTGATACCAGCCGTTGAGATAATAAAGGAAGCTCGGTAGAGCGACGAGCGCGATCGTCGTCCAGATAACGGCGAGATACATCCGCGGTGCGCGCGCCCAAAATGCGAAGATGAGCGCCGGGCTGCTCCACGTGAGCGCGACTCCGTGAACGTCAACTTTGAAGATCGGCCACTGCGCAAGCTGACGATACTCGACGAGCACGGGCGCTTGGAAGAAAAACGAATAGAATTCGTACGGAAAATACGCGAGCCGGAACGGCGATCCGGTCGTCTGGCCCCAACCGTCTTGATGATAGAACTCGCTGTAGCCGATGTCGTACCAAACGCCCCAGCGCGCGAAGTTGTACCACACCCACAGAGCGGCAAACGGCACGAGCACGAGCGCAAAGTTACGCATACGCGCGATCCGCTGACTCGGATCGGGCGATGGTGTTCCCGGCACAAAGCCGCCGTGCCAAAGGAAATGCGCGTAGAACGGCAGCGCGAGCAGCATCGTCGGGCGCGAGCCGATCGCGGCCGCCGCAAACAGAGCGACGAGCCAGGCTTTGGGTTTTTCCGCGGCAAGTTCGCGCAGTGCGAGCATCGTGAACGCGACCGCGGAGCAATGTTCGATAAACCAGACGTCGCCGAGCATCGAGCACCACCACAGCGTCGTACCGGCGTAGAGAAACGCGCACAGCCACATCGTTTCCCGGACGCCGACCCCAAGCCGCCGGAAGACATCCCACGCTGCGCTGACCGCGATCGCTCCGAGAATGATGGCGAGCGCCGTCTGGTTCGCCGCCGCGTGATACAAAAGCACGAGCGGAATCATCAAGAGCGCCGGGATCGGCCCTTCGATCACGTAGTGCTGTCCGTTCCAAAGCACCGCGTCGCTGGTCGCGCCCGGCCAATCGATCCAGACGTGGCCGTGAAGGATCGCTTGCGCGAGCCGTGCGAGGTTGTCGTACTCCGTCGAGCGTCCGTGTGCGGCTGCAAACGCCAAGAGCAGCGCGACGAGCGTCGCGAGCAGCTGACCGTGACGATCGAGCAGATCGTTTAGACGCGACGGACGAACGTTATCCAAAACCACAATCCCCAAACGCCGGCAAGTGCGGAATACAGGCACAGGATGGCGCCCCACCAGCGCACGCCGCGTTGCGAACCAAGACACATCAACGCGAACAAAAATGGCTCGAAGTCGAGCGCGTGCCGCATTCCATATTGCGTGAATCCAACCACGTAGTAAAGGAAGTTCGGTGCGGCAACGAGCACGACGGCCGCCCAAAATGCGAGGACTAAGACGCCCGGCCGACGCGCAAAGAACGCCAGGATCAAGGCCGGACTCGTGAACGGGAGCCCCGTCGCCCATTGAGTCACGCCGACGTACGGCCATCCGCGGAAGAACATCGGCGGATACAAGAAAAACGCGTAGAGCTGCATCGGAAGATAATTGATGGAAAACGGTGAGCCGAACGGCTGCCCGACCGGATCTTGGTGATACCACGCGGCGTAACCGATGTCGTACCAGACGCCCCAACGTTCCTGATTGTAGCGAAGCCACAATGCGGCGGCGATAACGCCGATGCTGAGGATCGACATCATGCGTCCGCGCCGCTCTTCGGGCGTAGCGCCGTACATCAAGACGAAAATATAAACCGGAATCGCGAGCACGAGTGAAAATCGCGAGAACGCTGCACAGACTGCAAAAACGAGAACGATCCATGCGCGCTTCTTGCCGGTCAACTCCAACAGAGCAAAGAGCGTGAAGCACACCGCGCTGACGTGCGCGATATACCACACGTCGCCGAAAATTCCGCAAAAGAACAAGTCGGTGCCAAGCAGCAAGAACAGCACGAGCAGCAAACGCGAACGCCACGGCACACCGAGCCGCGCGGCGAGTCCCCAGCCTGCGCCGATTGCAAGCGCGGTGAGGATGTACGAGAGTAGCGATTGGTTGGCGCCCAGTCCCCATATCGCGACCGCGGGGACAAGCAAAATGGCGGGCAGCGGCCCTTCGATGATGTACTGTCGCCCTTGATAGACGAGCGCGTCGATCCATGGTCCGGGCGTGACGACCCACACGTGCCCGTGCAAGATCGCGTTCGCGAGGATAACGTAGTTGTTGTAGGGCGTCGCGCGTGCGTGATAGACGATCAGCATCGCGACAAATGTCACGATTGTCGCAGCAATCGCGCCTAACCATACCCTCACGAAGAAAGGCCGTTCGACGGTGGCGTGCAACTACTCCGCCTCATGCTGAACGCGCGCCGCGTCGTCGTTGCAGAACCGTTCGCTGAGAGTGGGCTTGCCGTCTTACGCGCCGCGGGGATCGAGGTCGACTCTCTCGTCGGCAAATCGCGCACTGCGCTGATCGAAGCAGTCGGCAATGCCGACGGTCTGATCGTGCGTTCCGAGACGAAAGTCGACCGCGAATTGCTGGCGGCCGGCCAACGATTGCTCGCCGTCGCCCGTGCGGGCGTTGGTGTCGACGCGATCGACGTCGATGCTGCGACGCAAGCCGGCATCGTCGTCCTCAATACGCCCAGCGCGAACACGCTCGCCGCAACGGAGCAGACTTTCGGGCTGATGCTGGCGCTCGCGCGTCATACGCCGGACGCCGTCGCCGCGCTGCGCGCCGGCCGCTGGGATCGCAAACCGTTCGTCGGCACCGAGCTTTACGGAAAGACGCTTGGGATCGTCGGCCTCGGACGCATCGGCGGTAACGTTGCGCAACGCGCACGCGCATTCGGGATGCGACTCCTCGGGCACGATCCGTATATTACGCAAGCGCGCGCCGACGCGTTCGATGTCACGCTCGTCTCGCTCGATGAGCTTTTGCAAGGCGCCGATATCGTGACGCTGCACGTCCCGCTCAGCGATCGCACGCGCGGCATCATCGGTGCACGCGAGCTGCAGCTGATGCAGCCGCATGCGTACGTCGTCAACTGTGCACGCGGCGGGATCATCGACGAGCGCGCCTTGCTCGATGCGCTCGATGCGGAAAAGCTTGCCGGTGCGGCGCTCGACGTTTTCGAAAACGAACCGCCGCCCGCCGGGGGCACCGCGCAGCGGCTGCAAGCGCATCCGAAAGTCGTCGCCACACCGCATCTCGGCGGCTCGACCGTCGAAGCGCTCGAACGGATCGCCGTCGAGCTCGCGCACGATCTAGCGCGCGTGTTGGTCGGAAGTCCGGCAGCCGGTGCCGTCAACGCGCCAAGCTTTGATGGCCCCGAGAGCGAGTGGCTTCAGCCATTCTTGGAAGCGGCGTATCGGATCGGACGTTTCTACCCGCAATACGCTCAGCCGACGTCGCTGCCGTCGTTCACGCTCGTTGCCGAAGGGGAGCTTGCGAACTTCGATCCCGGGCCGTTCGTCACGACGTTTTTATCGGGACTCTTGCAAGCCACGACCGATCGCCGGGTCACGATCGTTAACGCCGAAGCAATCGCTAAAGAACTGGGCGTGCGCGTCGAAGCGCGCACCGGTCCGCGCCGCGGAGCGTACGCGTCGACATTGCGTTTCATATGCGGCTCGACGACGATCACCGGAACGGTCGTTGGTTCGACGCCGCGCATCGTCGATCTGGATGGATTTGAGATCGATGCGACACCGGTCGGCGCCATGGTGCTCACGAAGCACCGCGATGTTCCGGGCATGATCGGAAAAGTCGGCACGATCCTTGGAAACGCCGACGTCAACATCTCCGCGATGCAAGTTTCACGAACGATGGATGCCGGCGGCGCCGCGATCATGGTGCTCGGTGTCGATCGCCGCACACCCGAAGATGCGATTGCACAATTGCGCGCCATCCCCGGAATCAGCGCGGTACACGCGATCGAGATCTAGTGATCGTATTAGTCGCACGCCACGGTGAGACGACGTGGAATAAGGAAGGCCGCTATCAAGGTCGCCAACAGTCACCGCTTTCCGAGCTGGGCATTCGTCAGGCACAGGCGCTCGGTGAAGCGATGGAGCACTTCGAACCGCGCATCGAGCGGATCGTTTCGAGCCCGCTCATTCGCTGTTCGCAGACGGCGCAATACAGCGCCGATCGCCTCGGCTTGGAAGTCGAGATCGACGACCGGCTCATCGAGATCGGGCACGGCGATTGGGAGAAACGCCTGCGCGACGAGATCATGAGCAGCGAGCCGCAGAATTGGTATCTCTGGAAGAACGAGCCGAGCAAAATCACGTTCTCGTCCGGCGACTCGATGCACAAAGTCATGGAACGCTGGCAATCGTTCGCGTCAACGATTCCGAGCGCTCCAACCCTCGTCGTCACCCACGACGCCGTCGTCCGCTCGGCGATCGTCTTAGCGCAAGGCCTCACGATCGACGACATGTGGAAAGTCCCGATGGAAAACGCGGCCTATGCGAAGTTCGATGCAACTCCCGATGGTTGGAAGCTACTCGAACCCTGCGTCAACGCGCACTTGCAAGGCCTCCGCGCCGACATCGCGCGCCAAGCGCTTTAACGCGCGCTAAACCGCGAGCGTTGGACGAGATCGGTGCGTACGAAGAACGCGCTCGATCCTTTGCTCTCGATGCCGATGCATGTGTAGCCGGCGGATGACGCGAGCGCTTTCGGCGCGTCTTTGCCGGGCGTGACGACTACTTTCGGTTTGTAAGGCGCAAGGCGCGACCATGCGGGATCACTATTCGGGCCGAGTACGAGCAGTTCGAATTCTGCCGGCGGGCTCACCGATTTCAACTTTTCTGAAAACTCGGCGTAGGCCGCAGAGTCGCCCTCGATGACGCTGCCACGCCAGCCGAGTGCGCGCGAGAAGAACACACTGATCGACTCACTCTCGCCCGGCGCGACGCATTCGACGTAAAAGGGATCCTCGACGCCGAGCCGCCGCATGAGCTCGAGCAGCACGCCGTCTTCACCGCCGCGCGATGCAATCCTTAGCTCGAACGTCTCCGTTCCGCTTGGCCCCCCGGTCCGGCTTTTCGCGAGCGGCGTCATCTTGGCGAGCGCTTCGATGCGACCGAGTGCGTGTTCCGCGCCGCGTTCCCACGTCCAATCGCGGGCGTGCTCCGCGGATTTTGCGGACATCGTTTGCGCCAGCTTCGGATTCTGATAGATCCGCCGCATAGCGGCGCCGACTTGCTCTTCATCGGGTTCGAGTAAGAACGCGTCGTCGACGAGCTCGAGTCCGCCATACGTCTGGCCGAGCGAAATCGGCTTGGCATCGATATGGATCGTCGTGTCTTTCGTCGTGAAATCGTCGCTTGCGCCACCGCGCGTTGCGATCGTCGGAACGCCGCACGCCATCGCCTCGAGAATCGGTAACCCGAAACCCTCGCCGCGATACGGGGCTACGAGCGCAGTTGCAGCGCGATACAGATCGGCGAGCGCGCTATCCGTATAGTACGTGTCGATATATAGGACGGGTGGAATATCGCGTCGTCCGCCAAGCGACGCGACGTGATCGCGCAAGCGTGTGTCGCCTCCCGGATCCTTGCCGCCGAAATCCTTGACGATCAAAACGACTTGGTCACGCGGGGTAAACGTCGCGAGATAGGCGTTGACGACGACGTCGACGCCTTTGCGCGCGATCGTGTCGCCGACGTACAGGAATGCGGTACGATCGCGCAACGTCGCCGAGAGCGGTGCCGGCCCAGGCTTGAAGATCTTCGGATCGTAACCGAGCGGCACCACGTGTACGCGCTCGCGTGCGACCCCGGCGCGCACATACATGTCCGCAATGTAGGTGCTGTAGCACCACACCTCATCGGCTACAGCTTTCGCGCCTTCGGCCCACGCCTTCGGCAAGCTACCGAATTCCCAGGGCTGCATGTGTACGTATGCGCTCGTATGCGTTTTCGGAAAGACCGCCGGCCAGCGATGACGCACAGTAATCTGTGGTTCCGGCAAAAAACGCCACGATCGGCGCTGCTGCAAGAGCTCATCGTCTTCGTTGCCGATAAGCGGAGCGACCGTCGGCTCGGGAAGTATGCCCAGTTCGATTTCTTCACGACGTGCGAGCGCTCCGAAGAGACCGCGATTGACGCGAGCAAGGGACGATTCGACCAGAAACTCTCCGGTGACTTCGACCGTGATTGGCATCGCTAACCCGAGGGTGTCACGAGCGGCGCGCGGGGTTCGGCGAACGTCGAGGGTGGAAGCCCCTCATAGAATTGATACTTCGACCAGTCGATGCGCTCGGTTTGCAGGTCGCCGCTCACTTCGGCGCGCGCAGTTGCCGATTGCGGCATCCAGTACTTGTCGGTCTTCGCGAACGTTACCGTTCCCGTTCCAACAACGGCGCCAATCGTGGCCCTATAGTCGAGCTGCAACGGTAAAAACGATTTACCGTCGATGACCATGCGCGTAACTTCGTACTTGGGCGTTCCGCGCGCGAACACATTGAAAACGTACACGAGATTATGGCCTTGTTTACCCTCACCGGAGTAGGTAAACACGTACGAGTCCGTGCGCGGCGAAAGTGCCACAACGTCATACGGGTCATGGTGAAGGAGAAAGACGCGAATCGAGGGACGCGGCAGCTTCTCGTGGTTGAATCCAATGATCTCATCGCGCTCACGGCTGCCTTGCCGAAAAATGCGGTGCTCGACTTCCTGCGGATGGCTCCCGTGATGCGCGAACGCGTACTCGAAGATATATGCCGGCGGCATTTTGATCGCATCGAGCGCCTGCACGTAGTTCGCCAGCACTTGCTCGGGTGCGAGCAAGAGCGCGAGTAGAACGAAGGCTATCAGCGCGCGGCTCCGTTCGCGGCGACTGCCGCCTTGAGCTCGGCGAGCGCTGCGCCGGCTCCCGCGGGATTGTTGCCGCCGCCTTGCGCTTGCGTGGGCCCGCCGCCGCCTTTGCCGCCGATATGCGGCGCTGCAATCTTCATCAGATCGCCGGCGCGCACACCTTGCGTGGTCAGTGTTTCCGGAACGCTCACGATCATGCTGACGCGATCGCCGCTGGTGCTCGTCACCGCGATCACCGCATCGCTGTTACGCTGATGAACCGCGTTGACGAAGCTGCGCAGATCGTCGTTCGAATAGTCCTTCAGCTCCGCGACGACAATCGCGCGGCCGTTCGGTAGTTTTTCCGGTTTCATATCCTGCGCTTCCGCAGCCGCGAAGCGGGACTTCAACTCGCCGACTTCCTTTTGCAGATCGCGAATCTCGCTTTGCATTTTTCCGACGCGGTCCAGCAGCTCATCGGGCTTACTCGAAAGCCGTTCCGATAGTGTCTCGAGCAGATGCTGCTGATTCTGCACGAATGTCTCGGCCGCGCGCGAGACGCACGATTCGATACGCCGCACGCCGCTGCCGATCGAAGACTCCGAGAGAATGATGAACATGCCGAGCTCGCCGGTCGTGTGCGCATGCGTGCCGCCGCAAAATTCGACCGATGGGCCCGCCTGTACGACGCGCACGAGCTCACCATACTTCTCGCCGGCCATCCAGTACGCGCCGGTTTTCTTGGCCTCTTCGATTGGAAGCTCGCGCGTGACCAGATGATGATCCTCGCGGATCATCGCGTTGACGCGCTGCGAGACCTCATCTTGCTGCTCGGTCGTCAGCGCGCCGCCCGGCCATCGAAAATCAAAGCGCATTCGGTCGATGCCGACCCATGAACCGGCTTGCGCGACTTCGCCGCCAAGAATCTCTTTGAGCGCTTTCTGCAAGAGATGCGCAGACGTATGATGACGCCGGATCTCTTCGCGCCAGACCGGATCGACGGCCGCGTGCACGCGTTCGCCGCGGCGCAAAATCCCCGTGCGCAGCGTACCGTGATGCGCGATCGCTTCGCCGACGAACTGCGTATCGGTAACATCGAAGGTCGCCTCGCCGCCGGTTAGTGCTCCGTGATCGCCGATTTGGCCACCCTTTTCGGCGTAGAACGATGTGTGGTCCAAAAAGATCTGCGCGTTTTCGCCGGCGACGAGCTCGTCGACCGGTTGTCCGTCGCGCATGATCATCACGATCTCGCCGTCGGTCTCGAGTCCGGTGTAACCATGGAATATACTGACGACGCTGGGTAGATCGGTGACGTCTACGACCGCGCGCTTTTCGGCTGCGTCAGCGCGCGCACGCGCGCGTTGCTCTTGCATCGCCTCATCAAAGCCGGGGACGTCGATTGCGACGCCGCGCTCCATCGCGATCTCGCGCGACAGCTCGATCGGGAAGCCGTATGTGTCATGCAATGTGAACGCGTCGTGGCCAGTGATCATGCGCGTGCAATCCGCGATCGCGTCGTCGACCAATCCTTCGAGGAGTGCATTGCCGCGATCGAGCGTACGGATGAAGTTCTGCTCTTCGCGACTGAGCGTCGTTTGCACGTCGGCGAGGCGCTTGCGCAGCTCGGGATAGCCTGATGCGAGCGAATCGACCACGGCGTTCGCAAGTTGCGGCATGAACTCGCGCGGGTAGCCGAGGATACGCCCGTTACGAATCGCGCGCCGAATCAAGAAGCGAAGCACGTAGCCGCGGTCGTTATTCGACGGATAGATGCCGTCCGCGATCAGAAACGTAACGGCGCGTGCGTGATCCGCAATGATGCGGCGACGCTCGGTTTGCTCTTGCGGGTGCAGTCCTTTGTTCTCGACAGCGGGTTGCGCCGCGATCAAATCAGTGAACAGATCGGTCTCGTACATCGAGACCTTGCCGTTGGCAACCGCGAGCATGCGCTCGAACCCGGCACCTGTGTCGATCGCCTTGCGCGGTAGCTCGGTCATCTTACCGTCCGCTCCGCGATTGAATTGTTGGAAGACGACGTTCCACAATTCTAAGTAGCGATCGCCTTTGTTCGGCCCGGTATCGTCAGGTCCCGACGCGTATTCCGCTCCGGTGTCGTAAAAGATCTCGCTGCAGGGTCCGCACGGACCCGTCGGACCCATCGTCCAAAAGTTGTCTTCGTCCCAACGCGTGATGCGATCGGGCGACAAACCGATCTCGCGTTCCCAGATCTCTTGCGCCTCATCGTCGCTGAGATGCACGGTCACGTACAAGCGTTGCTTGTCGAGCTTGAGGACCTGCGTGATGTATTCCCACGCGAACGCGATTGCTTCGCGTTTGTAGTAATCGCCGAAGCTGAAGTTGCCGAGCATCTCGAGGAATGTGCCGTGGCGTCCGGTGCGTCCGACGTTTTCGATGTCGCTTTTCGCGCCCGCAACCCGCAAGCACGGCTGTACCGTGACGACGCGCGGCGCCGGCGCCGGGACTTCGCCCAAGAACACCGGGACGAATTGCTCCATGCCGGCGATCGTGAAGAGCGTCGTCGACATCTCGTCCGGAATCAAGCTCGCAGGCGCGACGATCTTGTGCCCCTTCGAGACAAAATAATCAACGAACGACGCGCGTAGTTCTTGGCTCTTCATAACCGACCCGGGTGTTCTTCACCCCTGGGGATTATCGCTCTTGCAAAGCCGATCTGAGCTTATCGAGAGCCTTTGCCTGTAAGCGAGAGACATGCATCTGTGAAACGTTGAGTCGCTTTGCGATCTCCGTCTGACTGACGCTTTCGTAAAACCGTAGGTACAAGATCACGCGTTCGCGTCCGGTGAGGACCTCGAAGGCACGCTCGAGATTCGCTTTGTCTTCGAGCAAGTCGAGCGCGGCGTCGTTCTGTCCGACGTAGTCGGCAAGCGTCTGCGACTTTTTATCGCCCTCGCCGGAGAGTTCGGTATCGAGCGAGAGCAGATTGTAGGCTTGTCCGAGTTCCTGCGCTTCGAGGACGTCTTCTTCCGTTGCCCCGAGATGCGAGGCCAGCTCGGCGACCGTTGGGCTGCGGCCAATTTTTACCGTCAGCTTCTCGAGCGCGCGGTTGACTGCAAGATTTAGCTCCTGAAGACGGCGCGGGACTTTGACTGCCCAGCCTTTGTCGCGGAAGTAGCGCTTGATCTCGCCGACGATCGTCGGCGTCGCGTAGGTCGTGAACTCGACGCCGCGTTCCAGATCGAAGCGATCGATCGCCTTGAGCAAGCCGACGGTTCCGACTTGAATCAGATCGTCGAGAGCTTCACCGCGATTCGCAAATTTGACCGCGAGATAGCGAACAAGATTGAGGTGCGCGACAACCAGATCGGCTCGCAACTGGTCGTAGTCGGCCGTGCCTTTGGCGGTGATTTTTCCCAGCTCGCGCTCTTTGCGCAAACGCGCAAACTTCGCGAACGTTTCGCGCGTGCGCTGTCGGTCCCAACGTTCGCCGTCCATTGTGTGGGCCTGCATAACGATCGATCCGTTACTGCGTTACGGTCTTGATCATCACCAGGCGCGCGCCGCGCTGCTGGTCAACGTCATACTCGACGGTATCCATCAGCGCGCGGATAAGGAACACGCCGAGGCCACCGACTTTGTTGTCTTCTTCGGCGCCTTTGACGCTTTCGAGCTTCGGCGCACGTCCGTCGCCGCAGACGGTTATGCGGAGCTCGGTGGTGCCAGCTTCCCAGCGCAGATCGATGTTCTCGATGGCTTCCGAACGCTGAATGATATTCGTGCAAGCTTCAGCGATCGCGAGCTTGAGATCGTCGATCTCATCGACGGAAAACCGCATGCGGCTGCCGACGGCGGCTGCCGCCAAACGCGCGACCGCAACCCATTCCGCACGAGCCGGAATGCGCAGCTCGACGACACCAATTGTTTGGACTTCGGGTTCGGGCGCGTTCATCGTTATACCAACGCCTTCATTGCGCTTTGTTCGTCATCGAAGATTCCGAAAATCTTCACGAGTCCCGTAATGTCGAAGATCTTCTTGATCTGCGGGTTCGTGCAGACCAAGTTTACCGATCCGCCATGCTCGCGGACGCGTTTGAGCCCACCGATCAACACACCCAAACCGGTGCTATCGATGTAGCGCACTTTTTCGAGATTGATGACCAGGTTGTAGTGTCCCTGATCGATCAGCTCCGTAATCGCGTCTTTGACCTTGGGGGACGTATAGACGTCGATCTCTCCTGCGAGATCGACGACGTAAGCATCTCCTTCAGATTCGCGGACGTTCACCTTGATATCCACAATCGCTCCTGCTCTTTGGCGGCTTAATTAGTAACCTGTGATTGCAATGTTTGGCGCTGATCGTCGGCTACACGCCGCCCTTCATCTATGGCGCTCTCGAGGATTGCTTTTCCCCGTCCTATCAATTCCGCAACACTGGACGGCAATTCGATCGCTTCGCCTGGTGCAACAACGAGTGCAATCCCAGCGCCGATCGCGAGCCCGACCAGTAAACCCAACGCGAACTTCACGGCTTGGCTTCGCCCCGTACGATCCGTCGCAAACCTGCCGTGATTCCGGCAACCGTCGATCCCAAGCTCACAAATGCGGGCTCGACTGCCGCAGAGATTAAATTCGTGCCTTTCGCAAGCGTCGCAGCGACGCGTTCCAACTGCCCGACGGCGCTCTTAGCACGGTCGAGTGTTTGGTCCGCGGTTGTCGCGATGCCACTGACGCGCTCGAGCGTCTTTGCGAGCGGCACCCCGAGCGTGGCAATTTGGCGATCGACTTCGTCCAGCGTCGTACTCAGGCGCATGAGAACCCGGCCCAGCTGGATCGAGGCATATAAAAACCCGATCCCGATGAGCAGAACGCCGAGTCCAACGGCTATTTCACGAAACACGACGGCCGAATCGGTGCCCGTCAAGCCAAAAAACCTCCGCGTGCTCGTTTAGACGAACACAGATGTGAGTTACCCTGAGACTGTAGAGTCTACACCGACAGGGCAGCCCCCTCGCGTTGAGAGGCGACCAAGGAGGGAAGCAAGGCAGCGACGCGCTCGATTTCTTCAGGCGTCGTTCCGCGGCCAAGTGACAGGCGCAGCGTCGCGCCGCTAGCCGCGGCTCCGCCAAGGGCGGCGATGACGTGGCTCGCCTCAAGCGAGCCCGCAGCGCAGGCGCTTCCGGCCGACGCGGCTACTCCCGCAAGGTCCAGAGCGATCAGGAGCGACTCGGCATCGACTCCCGCAAACGACAGGCTCGAGATCCCGGGCAGCCGCTCCACGGCTTTAGCGTTCACATGGACGCGCGGCAGCGCGGCGGTCAGCTTGGCCTCCAGCATGTCGCGTAGACCTGCGACCCGCGCGTTCATCGCAGCCCGGGCGCCATCGGCGACCTCCAGCGCGTGCGCCATCCCGATGACCCCGGAAACGTTCTCGGTCCCCGAGCGGCGGCCGCGCTCTTGACCACCGCCGTGTATCAGCGGCTCGAGCGGCGTTCCGTCGCGGACGTACAACGCCCCGACCCCCTTGGGCCCGTAAAACTTGTGCGCCGAGATCGCGAGTGCATCGACCCCGAGGGCCGTGACGTCGAGGTCGAGCGCGCCCGCGGCTTGCACGCCGTCAGTAAGGAAGACGACGCCGCGCTCACGCGCGATCTTGGCAAGCTGCGCAATCGGCTGAATCGTCCCGATCTCGTTGTTCGCGTACATCACTGCCGCAAATATGGTGTCCTCGCGTAGCGCATCGCCGAAGCGCGCGGGATCGACGATGCCGTCGGGACCGACGGGAAGCAGCGTTATCTCAAAACCTTCATCGCGTAGCGCACGTACGGCGTGCAACACCGCGTGATGCTCGATTGCAGACGTGACGATGTGTTTGCCGCGCGCGCGTGCGGCGCGCGCCGCTCCGATGATCGCAATGTTGTCGGCTTCCGTTCCGCTCGCCGTAAAGATGATCTCTTTGGGCTTGCAGTGCAGAATCGCAGCGATCCGTTCGCGCGCCGAATCGACGGCCGCACGGGCACGCCGGCCCTCGGCGTGAATCGAGCTCGGATTGTAACCGTCTTGCGCAAAGTACGGCTGCATCGCTTCGAGTACGTCGGCTGCAAGCGGCGTCGTCGCTGCATGATCGAGATAGATGCGCCGATTGCTCACTGCTCGTCCTCAAACGGATCGCGCTCGGCGGGCGATGCACTGCGGCCACGTCGCTTCTTGATCCACTCGATATACTTACGCTCTTCGCCTTGTTCGCCGGGATCGTAGTAGGCACGATTGCGCAGCGTGTCGGGAAGATAGGATTGCAAGCGTTGCGCGGGCGGAAGATCGCCGCCTTCGCCCATTACGGCGTAGTCGTCATGCGCGTAGCGATAACCCTCGCCATAGCCGAGCTCTTCCATCAACGAAGTCGGCGCATTTCGTAAGTGCAAAGGCACCGGCTCGTTGCGCGTCTTCTGCACGTCGGCGACAGCCGCGCCGTAGGAGCGGCCGATGCTGTTACTCTTGGGCGAAAGCGCGAGATACAACGTCGCATGGGCCAGTGGATAGAAGCCTTCGGGCATTCCGATGAAGTGCACGGCTTGCTGCGCCGCGACGGCAACGGAAAGCGCGCGCGAGTCGGCCAGTCCGATATCTTCGCTAGCGAGAATAACGAGACGTCGCGCGATAAAGAGCGGATCCTCGCCGCCGTCGATCATACGCGCCAGCCAATAGAGCGCGCCATCCGGATCGCTGCCGCGAATCGTCTTGATGAATGCGCTGATCGTGTCGTAGTGTGACTCGCCGGCTTTGTCGTAGCCGGTCGCGCGGCGCTGCATTGCTTCGGCGACCGTGGCGGGCGAGATCGTTTCGTCGCTCGAGATGGTGGCCGCGAACTCGAGCGTGTTGAGCGCCGCGCGCGCATCGCCGTTGGCGAGATTGACGAGCGCATCGCGTGCCGCCGGCTCGAGAACGATCTTGGATTTGCCGAGCCCGCGTTCCGCATCGTGCAGTGCGCGATCGACGATCGTCGCGATCTGCTCGTCACCGAGCGCATACAAGACGAAGACGCGCGAACGCGAGAGCAATGCGGAGATAACCTCGAACGACGGATTCTCCGTCGTCGCGCCGATCAGCGTTATCGTTCCGTCCTCGACATACGGCAGCACCGCGTCCTGCTGTGCTTTGTTGAAGCGATGAATCTCATCAACGAACAGGACGGTACGGCGTCCCGTCTTTTGCAGCTCTTGCGCGCCCGCTGCAACTTTGCGCAGATCTGCAACGCCTGCGCTTACGGCTGAGAGCGCAACGAAGCGCGCGCCGGTCGTGGCCGCGATGATCTCGGCAAGCGTCGTCTTTCCCGTGCCGGGCGGGCCCCACAAGATCATCGACGGTACTGTGTCCGATTCGATCGCGCGCCGCAACGCGCGACCTTCACCGATCAGATGTTCTTGTCCGACGAACTCGTCGAGCGAATGCGGACGCATTCGCGCTGCGAGCGGTGCATTCGGTGCTGGCTGCTTGCGCGAACGCCGCGGCTCGACGGCATCGCCGAATAGCGGCTGCGTGCTTATCTCCGCTTCGGCGGTTTCGTCGGACCGGGCGAACCCGGCGGCGCGGTCTGTACCGGAGCGCGAATTTGAAACGGCTCGCCCGGTTTTCCGGTAGCGGTTACCGTTTCGCTAGCCGTGTCGTACGTGACGTTGTCGGCAATCATCGATTGACCGGTCGCCGTATCGTCGATATGCACGTTGCCGGTGAGCACTAGCATGTGCTTGAGCTGATCGAGCTGACCGCGTGTCGCCGTGACGACTTTCGTGCCTTGCGTGAACTTCACGTTCCCGATCGCCGTGTAATTTTTGGTCGGACCATCGACGTCGAGCTCATCGCTCGTCAGCGTTTGCGGCTCGCTCGATGCGCCCTTCGCCGTGATACCGACTGTCGAGACCGGTTTTGCGTTGTGCAGAATGACGTGGCCCGTAATCTTCACGCTCTTCGTAATCGAATTGCCGGTCGCGTGATCGCCGGTTACGTCCGTCCCCGGTTGCGTGAACTTTACATCGCTTGGAATCGTGAAATCGCCGTTCTTTTGATTCCAGGTTAGATTCTGTCCGCTGATCGTGTAGACGCCGGGATCGTTGAGCGTTGCACCGGCCGAAGGCGCAGCGCTTGGCGGATGCGTCGGCGCCGGTGACGGCGACGGCGTGGACGCGGCCAACGCAAGCGCACTCGGTGACACCAAAAGGGCCGAGATCAAGACGACGAGCTTGAAATGTTTATGCGCTTTTTTCACTGATGCGGATCGTAGGGTCGCGCTATTGTGGTACCTAGCTTCTCTTCCAAGACCTCTGCGGGAATCACACCGTTGCGCACGATGCGCACTATGGGTCGCGTGATGTCTAAGATCGTCGAGCGTGCGCGTTGCGGCGTCGGTCCGTCGAGCACGGCGAGATCGCAGTCCGGAAGAAGCAAGAGGTCGTCATCGCCCCAATAAGGCGGTTCGTCGCCGCGGCTTGCGCTCGTACCCGCGAGCGGCCCGCAACGATCCAATATTGCAGAAGCCAACGGATGATCGGGAACGCGCAACCCAAGACCATCGTTGCCCCACGTCACGCCCTCCGGGATGAAAGCCGGCCGCGGAATGACGAGCGCAATCGGACCGGGCATCGTGCGTCGCACCGCAACGGCCGCGAGCGGATTTGCACTCGTGTATTCGAGCGCTTCTTGCACGCTCGCAAGATAGAGACTCAGCGCGCCTTCGTGCGGACGCGCTTTGCTCGCGTAGATCTTTGCGATTGCATCCCGCTCGTACGGATCGCATCCGATCGAATAAACGGTATCTGTCGGATAAACGACAATCCCGCCGCCTTCGACGACGGCAGCGACCGCGTCTAAAACGACTTCCAGCGACTCCTTACGCGCGTCGATAACGTCTTTAACGGCGCTTCGCATGGACCGATCTTTACGCGCGAACGCGCTGCCCCGTTCCGATCGCGACGCACGACATCGGATCCTCGGCAACGATGACCGGAATTCCGGTGACCTCGCCGAGCAGCGTATCGAGACCGCGCAGCAGCGCGCCGCCGCCGGTCAAGATGATGCCACGATCGATGATATCGGCTGCGAGTTCGGGCGGAGTCTTTTCTAAGACGGATTTCACCGCTTCGACGATTGCCTGCACGGGCTCGGAAAGCGCTTCACGCACTTCTTCGCTCGTGATCTTCACAGTCTTGGGAAGACCATTGATCAAATCGCGTCCGCGAATCTCCATCGCGAGCTCTTGATCGAGACGATACGCCGACCCGATCTTGATCTTGATCTCTTCGGATGTGCGTTCGCCAATCATCAAGTTGTACACGCGTCGAATGTGCCGGATGATCGCCTCGTCGAGTTTGTTGCCGGCAACGCGAATCGATTGCGAGACGACAATGCCGCCCAGAGAGATCACCGCTACGTCGGTCGTACCGCCGCCGATGTCGACGACCATGTTTCCCGACGGCCCATCGATCGGAAGGCCCGCACCGATTGCCGCTGCCATCGGCTCTTCGATGATGTCGACGGTGCGTGCGCCGGCGAGCTTCGCAGCGTCGCGAACGGCGCGCTCCTCAACGCTCGTGATCTCTGCGGGAACGCAAATCGTAACAGCAGGTTTCGGCTTGAAAAGCGTTTCGAAAATCGAACGATTCTTTGTGACCTTCTTGATGAAATAATTCAACATCGCTTCGGTCACTTCGAAATCGGCGATGACGCCGTCGCGAAGCGGACGAATGGCTTGAATGTTACTCGGCGTTTTGCCCAGCATTTGCCGGGCTTCTTCACCGACCGCCAGCGTTTTATTAGTGCGAATATCTTTGGCAACAACGGACGGCTCGCGAAGAACGATGCCTTTGCCTTTGACATACACCAAGACATTGGCGGTACCGAGATCGATTCCGATTTCCAGAGTAAAAGCTCCTAAATAGTGGCCTTGAAACGCGAGATCAGGTTATTGCTACATCGCGACCTTGGGATACTCGCTCGTTTCGAAAAGGCCGGCAGGCTCGGAGAGGGGCGTGATGCCGCTGCTCCTCCGTACTTGTGCGCCAAGTGTCGTCAGCATCTCTTCTATGCGCTCGTGCCCGCGGTCGATATACTCGAGGCCCATGATCTCGGTCTCGCCGGCGGCTGCCAGGCCTGCGACGACGAGCGCGGCACCGGCGCGAATATCCGGCGCCTCGACCGGGGCCCCGGTCAAGCGCTCGGTTCCTTTGATCAAGGCGGTGTTGCTTTCCATCGAAACGCGTACGTCTGCGCCCATACGTGCGAGCTCGTTCACGTACGAGAACCGCGCGTTGAAGATTGTTTCCTCGACGACGCTCGTTCCGGGGCAGGTGCACAAGAACGAGAGCATCGGCGGCTGCAAGTCGGTCGCGAAACCAGGATAGGGCGCGGTTAGAATGTCGGTCCCGCCCTTCACGGCGTCGGCCTCGATACGAATGTAGTCGTCACCCGTCTCGACTTTGACACCGCACTCAGTCAGCTTGCCGAGCAGCGCTTCGAGATGCGATGGACGGCAATCGGTAACGGTCACTTTACCGCGGGTCGCAGCACCACAGAGTACGAGCGTTCCGGCCACGATACGGTCGGGGATGATCGTGTACTCGACGCCGTGCAGCTCTTTGACGCCGTCGATGACGAGCGTCTCCGTCCCGATGCCTTTGATTTTCGCGCCCATCAGTGCGAGAAATTGCGCGAGGTCGACGACTTCGGGTTCGAGCGCAGCGTTTTCGATCACCGTCTCGCCGTCGGCGGTGACGGCGGCCAGCATGGCGTTCTTCGTCGCGCCGATGCTTGGGGTCCGCAATGAGATCTTGCCGCTTTTCAGCCGTTTTCCGCCGGCGTCCGCGACTAAGTATCCGTGCTCGTTCTTGACGTTGGCGCCGAGCGAGCGAAACGCGGACTCGTGCATGTCGGTGGCCCGGGTCCCCAGAACGCAGCCGCCCGGAAGCGGGACTTCGGCACGCCCGAACCGGCCCAAGAGCGCGCCGGTGACGTCGAACGATGCGGCCAGTTTGCGGACCAGCGTGTACGGCGCCCGATGCGTCCCGACATTGGTCGAGTCGATCGTCAGCGTGTGGCTGTCTTCGAGTTTCAAGCGCGCACCGAGCGCCTCGAGAAGCGACCACATCACCGAAACATCGGTGATCCGCGGAATCCGATGGAGCGTTACGGGGCCTTTTGCCAACAGCGACGCTGCCATGATCGGCAGGGCGGCGTTCTTAGCGCCTTGTGTACGGACCTCACCATTCAGCTGGTACCCCCCGCGAATACGCAGAGTGGTCTCCAGCCTATCTAAGAAATTCACTTACTTGCTAATTCGCTTTCCCTAATAGAGTTTCCGCGCAACGGGTAACCTGGTACCCTGTTCGAGGGTGTTTTGCCCGGGAGGGTGTTAATGGCTACCGCCTCGATCGGCCGGGCTCGGCCAAATACGAATCTCCGTTGGCTGATTGGGCTATTGCTCGGTTTCGGAATTCTGATCAACTATTTCGACCGCGTGAATCTCTCCGTAGCGCATCCGGCCTTCACGCACGATTTCGGACTCACCGACGTGGAGTTCGGTTATCTCTCGAGCGGATTCGCGTGGACGTACGCGATCTTGCAGATTCCCGTCGGCATCGTACTCGATCGCTACGGTGTGCTTACTGTCGGTCGCATCGGCGCATTTTTCTGGGGAATCGCGTGCTTCATCACGGCTGCCGCATCGGGATTTTGGCACATCTTCATTTCCCGGTTGATTCTCGGCGTAGCGGAAACACCGGCGTTCCCCGTCAGCTCGAAAGCAACGGGCTATTGGTTCCCGCTTAACGAGCGTGGACTTGCGACCTCACTCTTCGATGCGGCGGCAAAATTCTCGAACGTGATCGGCGTTCCGATCGTCGCAGCGATCGCGTTCTTTTGGGGCTGGCGCGCGATGTTCATCGTCACAGGTTTCGTCAGTCTCATCTACTTCGCACTGTTCTATATTTTTTATCGGAACCCGAGTCAAGACAAACGTCTGCACGACGAAGAGCACCGTTACATCGTGGAAGGCGGCGCGCAGCCCGAAGGCGTCTCGTCTGCAAGCAGCGGCGCAACGCTCGGCTATCTCCTGACAAAAGCCAAAGTGTGGGGACTCACGATCGGATTTTCTGCGTATGGCTATTCGTTCTATTTGTTCTTGACGTGGCTGCCGAGCTATCTCGTGAAAACGCAGCACTGGGACATTCTCAAATCCGGGCTTTACACTGCGATTCCGTGGGGCGTCGCGACGATTACCGATTTGGTCATCGGCGGATGGCTCGTCGACCACTTGATCTCGCGCGGCATGGAATCGACACGCGTGCGCAAGTTCTTCCTCGTACTGGGAATGTTGTGCGGCCTCGCGATCGCCGGTGCGACGACGACGACCGATCCGAACATCGCAATCATTTGGATTTCGATTGCGCTTGGCGGCCTCGCGTTCTCAGCGCCTATCGGCTGGTCGATCCCGGCGCTGATTGCACCCAAGGGAAGCGTCGGTACCGTCGGAGCGATCATGAATTTCATGAACAACGTCGCCGGCATCGCGGCGCCGATCATCACCGGCTACATCGTAGGCGGGACGCAATCGTTTTCGAATGCGTTCTTGATTGCTGCCGTCGTGCTGGTGATCGGAATTCTCTCGTACCTGTTCTTGCTCGGCAAGATCGAACCGATTCCGGAACCCGCGTAACGTGCCGGGCGAAGGCGCCCTCATCGGCATCGATCTCGGGACGACCGCCGTAAAAGTCGTCGCGAACGCTGCTTCAGATTTACGCGAGCTGTCTGAAGTCTCGAAACGGTACGCTCTCTTCACGCCGCAGCCGGGTCACGTCGAACAGGATGCCGACGATATCTATCGAGCGACAATGGAGTGTCTGCGCAAAGTAGTCGACGAGATCAAGCTGCGCGCCGAGCAGCCGATCGCAATCGGCTTCT
This sequence comes from Vulcanimicrobiota bacterium, assembly GCA_963715815.1. Lineage (GTDB taxonomy): Bacteria > Vulcanimicrobiota > Vulcanimicrobiia > Vulcanimicrobiales > Vulcanimicrobiaceae > JAFAMS01. The sequence goes on from OY970278.1 coordinate 141,998, forward strand.
CTGCCGCAATGCACGGCGTGCTGGCCGTCGACGCACGTGGCGAACCCCTCTCGCCGCTCATCAATTGGATGGACCGCCGCAGTGCCGATATCGCGGTCGGCTGGCGCGAAGACGGAACGGCGGCCGATCTCTACGGACGCACCGGCGCCCCGATGCATCCGATGCTGCCGCTGTGCAAGCTGCGCTGGCTTTCGGAAAACGATCCGGCGCTCTTCAAGCGCGCGACACGCTTCGTCGGAATGAAAGAGCTCTTCATCCATCGCTGGACCGGAGAATGGCTCGTCGATCAAGCCATCGGAACCGCGACCGGGATGCTCGACACGCGCACGCGCAAGTGGGATCCAAAAGCCCTCGCCGCTGCGCGCATCGAACCGGATCGGCTCTCGGAGCCGGTCGCGTGCTCGACGCAACGGACCATCAAGAGCGCCCAAGTCGCGAGCGCTCTCGGCCTTGACGAGCGGACGGCGATCGTACTCGCTTCGAGCGACGGCGCGCTCGCGAACCTCGGCTCGGGTGCGATCTCGACGGATGTTGCGGCGCTGACGCTCGGGACGAGCGGCGCAGTCCGGATCGTGTCCGACAAGCCCGCACTCGATAAAGAATGCCGGACGTTCTGCTATATCTTCGATGACAACCATTGGCTGGTCGGTGGCCCGACGAGCTCCGCGGGGGCGGTGCTCGAATGGCTCTTCGCGCTGCTTCTCGACGGCATGCCGCAAGAACAACGCTTCGCGCGTGCGGTCGAGCTTGCGAGCCAGTGCGAGCCTGGAGCCGGGGGGCTCACGATGTTGCCGTTTCTCTCCGGCGAGCGTGCGCCGTATTGGCGCGGCGATCTGCGCGGCGTGCTCGTGAACCTTGACCTCTCGCACGCGCCCAAGCACATCGTTCGGGCTGCCTTCGAAGGCGTCGTGTTCGCGATCTACTCCGTCGGTCGTGTCATGCAAGAGCTGAATATCGATCCGCGAGCGCTCTTGCTCTCGGGCGGACTCACGCACGCGCCGCTCGTCCGTCAAATGATCGCCGATGTGTTTGAATGCGAAGCTCGCGTCTCCGATCACGACGAGGCTTCGGCCTTCGGTGCCGCGATGTATGCAGGGCTCGCAACCGGCGTGCTGCATTCGCTCGACGACATACGCTCGCAGATCAAGATTTCAAGCGTGCACCGGCCGAATCGCGACGTCTCTGCTGCCTACCGCGAGGCCTACGCCCGCTTCCAGGACCGGGTCCAGGACGAGGTTGCCAGGCTCGGCCGTGCGGGGCTCAAGTCCCCCAGTCCAACGGCCGATGAAATTAGTGCGGCCGGTCGGATATAGGTCCTCCTAATCCTCCTATATTCCGACCCGGTCCGCAAATATTCACCGGAGTACTGGATTGCAAGCACCTGAGGATTTTGACGCCTTCTTGCGCGGACTCTTAGAGAGTCCAACCACCAGCACCCAACGCCGGTTTTCCACCGACGATCGTTCGCTCATAGAGCGCATGCTTCGTGCGATGGAAGAGGGTGCACACGGCGTCATCCTGGTCAAGCATCCCGACGAGCGTCTCGAATATTTGATAGCGAACGCAGATCGAATTCAAGCGATTGGCCTGATGGCTCAAGCCATCGACCGTAACGCCCAGATTGCCTCCGAGCGCCGGCGCGGCTAACCCGCGTCAGAAATAATAAAGCCGGCAAGAGCCGGCTTTTTCTTTTTTTGATTTAAGGCGCTCCGCCCCAGGCTCCGCGCCCCCCCACGCTAACGCGTGGGGCCCCCGGTCCGAGCTCGCAACTACAAAGTTGCCATTGCACCATGCTGCTGCGCTCGCTTCATGACCACAATCAGCTCAAGCCGGCAATGTGCAATTTCGCGTTTGCGAGGTCGATGATCGACTGTTCGCGGCGGTAGGCTTCGAGATCGCCGCCGGCTGAACGCTGGCGCTCTTGCGCGGCAGAGAGATCGCGCCGGGTCGCATCGACGTTGACCTCGCCGTGCTCGAATGCGGAGTCAACGAGCAACGTGACGCGCTCCGGAAGCACTTGCAGAAAGCCTTCGCCGGTCGCTAGCTCCAGACGCTTCGTTGCACCGCCTTCGATGACGTTGGCGCGCAGTACGCCCGGCCGCAACGTCGTGAGATACGGCGCGTGATGGGGCAGAATGCCCGTCTCGCCTTCAGTGCCTGTGGCGATCACGAGCTCCGCCTCGCCATCGAACCGGACGGCGATAGGTGTGATCAGCTTGAACGGAACGCTCGCCAAGACTAGACCTTGACGCCCATCTTCTCGGCGTTCTCCTTGACTTCCGAGATGTCGCCTGCCATGTAGAAGGCCTGCTCGGGAAGATGATCGAGTTTACCGTCGAGGACTTCCTTGAACGACGCGATCGTATCCGCGATCTTCACGTACTTACCGGGACGGCCCGTGAATTGTTCCGCGACGAAGAACGGCTGCGAGAACAGATTCTGCAGGCGGCGCGCACGGCCGACAACGGCACGGTCTTCTTCCGAAAGCTCTTCGATACCGAGAATCGCGATGATGTCCTGGAGATCGCGATAGCGCTGCAGCGTTTCTTGAACGCCGCGCGCGACGCGGTAATGATCGTCGCCGACGATCGCGGGATCGAGAATGCGCGAGGATGACGCCAGCGGATCGACGGCCGGATAGATTCCGAGCTCCGAGATCTGCCGCGAAAGCGCAGTCGACGCATCGAGATGGCTGAACGTCGTTGCCACGGCAGGATCGGTGTAATCGTCGGCGGGGACGTACACGGCTTGCACCGCGGTGATCGAACCGTTTTGCGTCGTCGTGATGCGCTCTTCGATCTGTCCCATTTCGGTTGCAAGTCCCGGCTGATAGCCGACGGCGGACGGCATGCGTCCGAGCAACGCCGAGACTTCCGAACCAGCTTGCATGAAGCGGAAAATATTATCGATGAACAGCAGCACGTCCGCGCCGAGCTCGTCACGGAAATACTCCGCCATCGTGATTCCGGTTTGCGCAACGCGGAAACGCACGCCCGGCGGTTCGTCCATCTGTCCGAATACGAGCGTCGTCTGCTTGAGAACGCCCGACTCTTTCATTTCAAGATAGAGATCGTTGCCTTCACGCGTCCGCTCGCCGACGCCGGTAAAGACCGAGAAGCCTTTGTGCACGGCGGCGATATTGCGAATCAGCTCTTGAATCAAAACCGTTTTGCCGACGCCGGCGCCGCCGAAGAGACCGACTTTACCGCCGCGCGCATACGGCGCCATCAAGTCGATGACTTTGATGCCCGTCTCGAACTGCTTCGTGGTTGGATCTTGCTTGACGAATGCGGGCGGCTCGCGGTGAATCGGCCAATGCGCGGCCGCTTTCACGGGCGTCGAATCGCCGTCGATCGTTTCTCCGAGCACGTTGAAGATGCGCCCTAGCGTCCCTTCGCCGACCGGAACCGTAATCGCCGCACCGGTGCTCGTAACGGGAGCGCCGCGAACCAGACCGTCGGTTGAGCCCATCGCGAGACAGCGCACTTGATTGTTGCCGAGCTCGCCTTGCACTTCAAGAACGAGTTGACGCGGCATCATCGCCGTTCCACCGAGCTCGATACCGCTGCCGTCCGCCTTACCATTGGCCTTCGATTTGTGCTCGCTGTTGACCCCGACGGTGAGTGCGTCGTCGATCTTCGGCAAAGTCTCCGCCGTGAATTCGACGTCGACGACGTTACCGAGGACTTGAACGACTCTTCCGGTGGCTTTTTCTGTTGCGGTGCTGGACATAATTGCCTTTTCTTTCAAATGCTACGAGGCGAGGGCTTCGGCGCCGCCGACGATCTCCAAGATCTCCTTGGTGATCGCCGCTTGGCGCGCTTTGTTCATTTCCAGGGTTATCTCGTCGATAATCTTTCCGGCGTTGTCGGTCGCATTGCTCATCGCGATCAGCTGCGCGGCAAAGAAGGCCGCGTCGGTCTCGAGCATCGCCGAATAGATCGTAAACTCGAGATACTTCGGGAGCAGCTTGGAGAGCACGGCTTCGGGGCTCGGCTCGAACTCGACCGCACCGCGTGGACCGCTCTTGGCTTCCGTCTTCTCGCGCGTTACCGGAATCAGCTCGCGCGACTCCGGGCGCTGCACCATCATTGACTGCATGTGCTGCGAGATCAGCGTGATCTTCGAGATTTTCCCGGCTGTGAAATCATCACCGACTCTGGTAGCAATCTCGCGCGCAACCTCGAGCCGCACACCCGTCGATTGCGGCCAGTACTGCTCGATCTCGTCGCGTCTGCGAATGTAATTGCGGCCTTTGACGCCGACGCTGTACCATTTCACGCCGCCTTCCGAGTTGCGGCGATATTCTTCGGCTGCCGAGATGGCGTTCGAATTGAACGAACCCGCCAAGCCTTTGTCGGCGGTCATCAGAATGACGCCGGCCGGAGCGCCGGCCTTTCCGGGTTTCATGAATGGGTGATCGACCGCACCAACTGCGGAGATCAGATCACGCAGCATCTCCGTCATCGCTTCCGCGTACGGACGCGACTGCTTCTGAAGCAGCTCGGCCCGGCGAATCTTTGCCGCGGCGACTTGCTTCATCGCTTTCGTAATCTGCTGCGTGTTCTTCAGCGACTTGATGCGGTCGCGAAGATCTCGAAGTGACGCCATTAGAAGCTCTTGTTGAACTCCTGGATCGCGGCTTCGAGTTTCTTTTCCGTGTCGTCGTCGAGGGCTTTCTTCTCTTTGATAGACGTCGTGATGTCGTTGTGCTTCTCGTGGATAAACGCTACGAAGCGCGATTGCCACTCTTGCAGTTTGTTGGTCGGCAGCGCGTCGAGATAGCCGCGCGTCGCCGCGAAGATGACCGCAACTTGATCCTCAACCGGCTGCGGATGGTATTGCCGCTGTACGAGAATCTCAGTGATCTTCTCACCGCGTGTCAGCTGCTGCTGGGTGTTCTTGTCGAGATCGGCGGCCAGCTTCGTGAATGCCGCGAGCGCGCGATACTGCGCGAGATCGAGCTTGAGTCGTCCCGCGACGGAGCGCATCGCTTTGATCTGCGCCGAACCGCCGACGCGCGAGACCGATATGCCGACGTCGATCGCGGGCCGGATGCCTTGGAAGAACAGTCCCGACTCGAGATAGATCTGACCGTCGGTGATCGAGATCAGATTGGTCGGAATGTAGGCCGAAACGTCGCCGGCTTGCGTCTCGATGACGGGCAGTGCGGTCAGCGAACCGCCGCCCTTTTCATCTGAGAGCTTCGCGGCGCGTTCCAAAAGACGCGAGTGCAGATAAAAGATGTCGCCCGGGTAGGCTTCGCGGCCCGGCGGGCGGCGCAACAGCAGTGAGACTTCACGATAGGCTTGTGCATGCTTCGTGAGATCGTCGTAGATGATCAGAACGTCTTTGCCTTGATACATCAGCTCTTCGCCCATCGCGCAGCCAGCGAACGGCGCGATGTACTTGAGCGCGGCCGGCTCCGACGAAGACACGTTGACGATCGTCGTGTACTTCATCGCGCCGTACTTCTCGAGCGTTTGCGCGAGCGCAGAAATCGTCGAGTTCTTTTGACCGATTGCAACATAGATGCAGAAGACGTTTTGGTCTTTCTGATTGATGATCGTGTCGATCGCGATCGCCGTTTTGCCGGAACCACGGTCCCCAATGATCAGCTCGCGTTGTCCGCGACCGATCGGGACGAGCGCGTCGATTGCGCGCAAGCCGGTTTGCAACGGCTGCTTGACCGGTTGCCGCTCGATGACTCCCGGCGCAGTGTTCTCGATCGTCCGATATTTTTTCGTGTCGATCGGACCTTTGCCGTCGATCGGTTGACCGAGCGGATTGACGACACGTCCGAGCAGCGCCTCGCCGACGGGAACGGACGCAATGCGGCCGGTACGGCGAACGCGAGCGCCCTCCTGAATATCCTCGTCCGGGCCCATGATAATGACGCCGACGTTGTCCTCTTCGAGATTGAGGACGATGCCTTCGAGTCCGTTCGGAAACTCGACCAGCTCCGAGAACTGCGCAGCATCTAAACCGTAGACGCGCGCGATCGAATCGCCGACCTCGATGACCGTTCCGACCTGATCTTCTTTGAGATCGGTATTGAACGAGGCGATCTGCTGTTTGAGTATACCGGCGATTTCGTCTGCGTTAATCATTCTAAAGGCGCTCCGCCCCAGGCTGCGCGCCCCCCATGCTCCGCATGGGGCCCCCAAAGCGCCGAGCCCAGAAGCATTTCGAAAGAGTGAAGATTCCCCGAGGGGGCTCGTAAGAACATCATCGTGTTTGTAAGGTCCTCATAAGTTCGTTGAGTTTGCCTGCGACGGTATCGTCGATTGAGACGTCGCCCATACGGACGCGGACGCCGCCGAGCAGGCTGGGGTCAACGCGCTCCTCGACGTCGAACTTCTTGCCGTACTTTTTTGAAAGCGCGGCGACGAGATCGTCGAGCTCCTTGCGCGGCAGCTTGTGGGCGCTCGCGATGATCAGCGAATCTTCGCCGCGCGACGCGCGCTCGAGATCGGCGTACTGGCGCAACAGCTCGGGGAGGATGCGCTCGCGGCGTTTGCGCACGAGCAAGAGCAGCGTGTGGAGCGCGAGCGTCTCAATTTTTCCGTTGAAGGCATCGAGCAGCACTTTTTGCTTCTCGCCGCGATCGACGATCGGCGCGAAGAAAAACCGCACGACGCCGTCGTCTTCTTTCATTGCATCCCAGATCGTCCGCAGATCGCGTCCGGTGTCGGCGATCTTGCCGCCCTCCTTCGCGAGATCGAACACGGCTTGCGCGTAACGACGGGCGAGAGTCTCGTCGGCCACTAGCCGTCTCCCTTGCGTTCGAGCTCGTCGATGAAGCGGCCGACCAGCGTCACCTCGGCCTTCTCGTCGATTCGGGCGAGAACGGTCTTGCGTGCAGCAGACAGCGCCTTGTCGATCATCTCGATGCGCAGCCGGTCACGCGATGAGGCGCGGGAGCGCTCGTATTCCGCGTGTGCATTTCGCACGAGACGCTGCGCTTCGCTGTGTGCGGTGGCCACGATGATCGCGGCATCGCGGCGGGAGTCGCGCTCGATATGTTCTTTGATCCGTGCGGCATCGGTAGCGGCTTCCGCGATCTCGGCGCGCGCTGCATTGGCGCGCTGTACCGCCTCGTCGCGCCGCTTCTCATTTTGTTGGATCTCATCGTTCTTCGCGGCGGTCATGTGCTCGATCGAGGGCGTAAGAAAACGCATGAACCCGATGACGATCAGGGCCGCAAAGACGACGGCCGCGACGACTTGGCTCCATAGCGCGATCGCTTCGTAGTTCATAGACGGCCCACCGCGCGCTGCACCATCTCTTCGGCGAGCTCTTGGACGAGGCGATGCTCTTCTGCGCGCGCGACGCTCATTTCGCGGTCGATCTTGGTCTCGGATTCCTCGACGATCCGCGCGAACTCGGTTTGCGCTTTCGTGACGATCTCTTCGGCTTGCTTCATTGCCTCGCCGCGAATCGTTGCTGCAACATGATCGCCCTCGCGCCGGCCTTCGGCGCGTTTGTTGTCGGATTCGTTCTTCAGCTCCTCGACTTCACGCAGCGCCGCTTCGTACTCGTTGTGAACCGAGTCGATATAGGCGCGACGCTTGCGCAGCGCAGCCGATGCGGGCTTGATGTAGACCACGTTCAGGATCGCGTAGAAAATAAAGAAATTTATTATCTGGATCCAAAACGTGCCGTCGAGCTTGAGGAACATTGGGCGGTATTAGTGTCCCGAGAGCGACTTGAGGACTTGCGGAATGCCTGCCGGCGCGCCGCTCACGACGAAGAACAGATACAGCCCCAATCCCAATGCGATGATCGGGAACGCTTCCAGAACGCCGACGCCCAGGAACATAAAGGTGAAGATATTAGGGCGGGCTTCGGGTTGACGCGCAATCGCTTCAACAGCCTTCGACGATACGATGCCGTCACCGACCGCCGATCCGAATGCGACGGCCGCAACGATCAGCGAGAAGCCGATCACGACCGACGACAGCAATATACTCTCGTTCAAGGATGTTGCCTTTCTAGTGTTCCTCGGCCGTTGCCAAGGATAGGTAAACGATCGATAAGAGCGTGAACACGAACGCTTGCAGTGTTCCGACGAAGAAGTTGAAGAACTGAATCAGGAACGGCGCAATGGCCGCGGCGAGCGAAAGATCGAACGCGCCGATGTGAATCCCCGACGTGATGATCTGCACGGCGACGTAGATGAGCAGCTCGCCGACGAAGATATTGAAGAACAACCGCAGCGAGAGCGTGATCGGGCGCGCAAGATCTTCGATGATGTTCAAAGGCGCCAGCGCTACAAAGGGCTGCGTGAGATGTTTGAATGCACCGATGCCGCCACGTGCGATTGCCGTAGCCCAAATCCCGACGTAGACGATGATCGCGTACGCGACCGTCGTGTTCAAATCGGCGGTTGGCGAGCCGCCGAACGGCAAGCCCAGTTCTTTGAACGGAAAGAATCCGATCTGATTCAACATGAAAATGAACATGAATATCGAGACGAAAACCGGGACGAAACGCTCGCCGCGCCTTCCGATCGTGCCGATCGCCAAGTCGCCGAGCCAATTGATCATGCCTTCGAACGTCGCTTGCGTGCGGCCGACGCGATCGGGCGAACGATACGACGATCCGAGCCACGCGAAAAAGATCAACGACAACAGCATCACGCCCCACGTTGTGATGAGCGTGTCGGAGTGCACGGTCCCGACGATAGGCCAAACCCACTCGGGATGTTCACCGATTTGTTGGTGCACTAAGGCTGCCTCGATATCTCCCGCTTTACCGCGATCACATAGAGTGCCAGCGGCGTAAAGAACCCGGCGAAGTACAGCCCCATTCCCCACACAGGGCCTATGACAGCCGTCAACACCGGAAGAGCGCCGAATGCGAAGACGCGCAGCACGCTGCTCCGGGCGTGTGCTCCGAGCGAGAACCCTTCCGCGAGCCGTTCGTTCGTACGCATCAGAAGCAGCGCGTATGCGATGCCGCCGAAAACGCCTAGGAGCAGATCGAGTCCGAGAACCGGTGCTCGTGTCGACGCCAAGGCGGCGACAGGGACGATGAGGAGCAGCGAACTGGCGCAAACCGACCGCTTGCGCGCGTTGTACGCGTGCATTTCGGAGGCTGCACCGGCGCGAGTCCCGTTAGTCTCAGCTTTGGGCGGTCCCTCCTCGATCTTTGTCGAGGTCACGCAGCGTCGCTGAAGACGAACGGTTTGGGTGCGCTAGCACCGCGGAGACGAGCGAGAAGCCATTGCACGATGCGCTCGGCAGCGTGCCCGTCGCCGTACGGATTTCGGGCGCGGGCCATTCGCGCGTAATGCTCTTCGTCATCGAGCAAGCGGCGAGCGCCGGCAACGATCGCCTTCGGCTCCGCGCCTACTAGCTCGAGGCTCCCGGCGCGGATCCCCTCCGGCCGCTCGGTCTCGTTACGCATCACGAGCACAGGCTTGCCCAGGATCGGTGCCTCTTCTTGCAGTCCGCCCGAATCCGTCATGACGAAGCGGCAGCGCCGGACCGCCTGCACCAGGTCGGGGTAGTCGATCGGGGCCACGAGGCGTACCCCGGGGACGTTCCCGAGCCGCTTCCGGACGACGGGCTCAACCATTGGCGAGGGGTGGACCGGCCACAGCACCTGGGGGCGCGACGGGAGGGCGACGATCTCGGCGACCGCCTCGCAGATCCCGGGCATCGCCTCGTGGTTCTCGCGGCGGTGGGCGGTCATGAATATCAGAGGGCGCGCCGGGTCGAGGGAGTCGAGCTCAGGGTAGTGCCCGGGCTTCCGGCTCGCGGCCAGAAACGCATCGACGACCGTGTTGCCGGTGACGATGATGTCGGCGTCGTCCACGTTCTCGGCCAGCAGATTCTCGCGCGCCTGCCCGGTCGGTGCAAATTGAAAATCGGCGATGCGTCCGGTCAAGCGGCGGTTCAGCTCTTCGGGGTACGGCTCCCAATGCGTCGAGGTACGCAAGCCCGCTTCGACATGCCCAACCGGGATTTTCTTATAGAATGCAGCCAACGCAGCGGCCGTGCTCGTCGTGGTGTCGCCGTGCACGAGCACGACGTCGGGACGCGCGCGTTCGAGCACTCCGTCCATCCCTTCGAGCACGCGCGTCGTGATGTCCGTTAGGCTCTGAACTTCTTGCATGATGTCGAGATCGTAGTCAGGGACGATTTCGAAAAAATGAAGCAGCGTGTCGAGCATCTGGCGATGCTGCGCGCTCACGCAGACGAGCGGCGCAATTGCCGGACTTGCGGCGCGTAACGCCGCGACGACAGGCGCCATCTTGATCGTGTCCGGGCGCGTTCCGAACACGGACATGACGCGAAGCGGCGTCATGGTGCGAGCGACGCCGCTCCGCCGATCGGACCGCCGGCGGCGCTCGAAAGAACGAACGCCGTTGCGCCCAAGACCAGGCAGACCGCGTAGATCAGGAGCACGGCTTGACGCACGTTGAGACCGAATCGAAAAACGAGCACGTGGTGAAAGTGCTCGCGATCGGCTTCGCTGATCCGTCGCCCGGCACGCGTGCGGCGAATGATGGCAGCCAACGTGTCGACGATCGGCAGCGCAAGGACCAGAGCCGGGACGACGAGACTTATCGTGACCGCGCTTTTCGCGTCGCCGACGATCGACGCCGCCGCGAAAATGAAACCAATGAAGAGCGCGCCTGAATCGCCGAGAATAATCTTGGCCGGATTGAAGTTGTACGGCAAGAAACCGATGACGGCGCCGACGAGTGCGCTAAGAACCAGCGCGACCACGACGTGACCTTTGGTGATTGCGATCGCGAACAAGAACGTCCCCGAAATTGCGGTTAGACCAGCGAGCAATCCGTCGAGGCCGTCGACGAAATTGATCGCGTTCATCATTCCGAGATACCACAGCAGCGAGAGCGCGACGCCGAGGAAGCCGGAGATCTCGATCCAGCGCCCGTGATGAAGCGGGTTGCTCGTACCGTGAATTCGAAAGTCAGGTCCGTACAACATCAAGAGTAAGGTGACGACGACTTGCGCCAGCAGTTTGTAGCGCGGGCTTAAGCCCATGATGTCGTCCCAAATTCCGACGCACACGATCAGCGTGCCGCCGAAAAGCAATCCCAAGAGCGCGTGCACTTCGGCTGCGCCGAACGTTCCCTTCGTGATCGCGATTCCGGTTGCGACGAAGAGCGCGAGCGCGAAGCTGAGATACACGGCGATGCCGCCGATACGGGGCTTGGGCGTGTCGTGCATGCGCCGCTCGCCGGTCTCATCGAGCATCCCGACGTGCGACGCGAGCCGCTGCACCAGCGGCGTAACGAGCAGCGCCGTGACGAGCGCCGCAGCGAAGGCAACGACCGTAAGAATTATGACTTGCTTCACGTCCGCACGCCTTCGAGCGTCTTGAAAGGAACGATGCTGACGCCGGCTTCTCGCAACAGATCCGTCGCGATTTGATCCGGATACGGCAAGTCGAAGATGATCTTCTTGATACCGGCGCTGATCAAGAGCTTCGTGCAGTTCACGCACGGTTGGTGCGTGCAGTACGCGGTCGCGCCCGCGACGCTGACGCCGTGCAACGCCCCTTGCACGATCGCGTTTGCCTCCGCGTGCGTCGCACGTTGACAGTGCTCGTTCACGGTCAAGCAGCCTACATCGGTACAATGTGGGACTCCGCTCGGCGCGCCGTTGTATCCCGTCGTCAGGATGCGACGATCGCGCGTCAGCACGCAACCGACCGCCGCGCGCGGACACGTCGAACGTGTCGCGACGGTATGCGCGATCTGCATGAAGTACTCGTCCCACCCGGGTCGCATGTGTTGCTTATTTCACCATCACTTATGTCACCATCGTCGGAACGGAGCTCGTTGAGCCGAACATCCGGTCTCCTGCATCGCCCAATCCTGGTACGATGTAGCCATGATCGTTGAGCCTGCGGTCGAGAGCCGCAGTCACGATTCGGCAGTCCGGCTGTGCGCGCACCACTTCCTCAACACCCTCGGGTGCAGCGATGATGCAGATGAACGTCATCCCGGTCGCGCCGCGTGATGCAAGCGATCGCAGTGCTGCGGAACCGGAGTGACCGGTCGCCAGCATTGGATCGAGGACGAAGACCTCGCGTCCGGCGAGATCGTCGGGAAGATTCGCGTAATACGGAATCGCCGCGAGCGTTTGTGGATCGCGATAGAATCCAAGATGCGCGACGACGGCGTCGTCGATCACGTCGAGAAAGCCGGGCAAGAGCCCGAGACCGGCCCGTAAGATCGGGGCGACAACGGGTCGCGCATCGATGCGCGTGACGTCGGTTTCTTCGAGCGGCGTGGTCGCGCGCTCGATGCGAACTTTCAGATTGCGCGTCGCTTCGTACGCAAGATACCCGCCGAGCTCTTCGACCAATTGCCGGAAAACGAACGTCGGCGTCGTTTTTTCTCGCAGGCGCGCCAAACGGTCGGCGACCGCCGGATGATCGACGATCGTCAGATTTGCGCTCACGGTACGTCGAAGCGGGATGTAAGCTCCAAGGTGCGTGCGCGCAGCTCCGGCTGCTTCGTCTTCGTTTCGATGTCGCCGAGTGCTTCGACGATGATCCTTGCGATCTCGCGAGCTTCGTCTTTGCCCATGCCGCGCGTCGTGATCGCCGCGCTGCCGAGCCGCAGTCCGCTCGTGATGGCCGGTTTTTGAGGATCGTACGGAATCGCGTTCTTGTTTGCAGTGATTGCGATACCGTCGAGATATTCTTCGACCGCCTTGCCGGTGAGACTTTTCGGCGTCAGGTCGACGAGCAAGAGATGCGTGTCGGTTCCGCCGCCGACGAGCCGCACGCCCCCGCGCAACAGTTCCTCGCCCATGACTTTCGCGTTCTCGATGACGCGTTCGCCGTAACGTTTGAATTCGGGCCGCAGCGCTTCTTCGAATGCGACCGCTTTAGCAGCGATCAAGTGCATGAACGGTCCGCCTTGGATTCCGGGAAAGACGCTCTTGTCGATCTCTTGTGCACGCTCGGCTTTGGACAGAATTAGACCACCGCGCGGACCACGCAGCGTCTTGTGCGTCGTCGACGTCACGTAGTCGGCGAGCGGGACCGGTGAAGGATGCAAACCGGTCGCGACGAGGCCGGCGATGTGCGCCATGTCGACCATGAAGGTCGCGCCGACTTCGTTTGCGATCTCGCGAAACGGGGCGTACTCCATCGTACGCGGATAGGCGCTCGCGCCCGCAATGATCAGCTTGGGCTTCTGCTCGCGCGCAAGCTTGCGGACTTCGTCAAAATCGATTAGCTCGTCGCTCTTGCGCACGCCATATGCAACCGCGTTGTACAGCTTGCCGGAAAAACTGACTTTTGTTCCGTGCGTGAGATGACCGCCCATCGCAAGCGACATCCCGAGCACCGTCTCGCCGGGCTTCAGAGCCGCCATGAACACGGCCATGTTCGCCGGAGCGCCGGCGTGCGGCTGAACGTTTGCGTGTTCGGCCGAGAACAATTTCTTTGCGCGCTCGATTGCAAGCGACTCGGCGACGTCGACAAATTCGCAACCACCGTAGTAGCGCCGACCCGGATAACCTTCTGCGTATTTGTTGGTCATCACAGACGCGGTCGCTTCACGCACCGCGCGGCTCGCGTAATTTTCGGAAGCGATCAGCTCCAGGTTCATGCGTTGGCGAGTTTCTTCGTTCGCGATCGCTTCGGCGATCTTCGGATCGGTCGCACTCAGCGCCGAATGTTCCAACATTTTCACGCTTTTCGCTTCGGCGAAGTACCCTTGAGCTCCGCCGCGCGACGCCGCGCGGCAGAGGCTGCAATTATCCACAACAGGAGCGCGATGCCGATCGACTCGAACGGATCGACCTGCGGTGCGAGCCGCCATGTCGCGAACAATCCGCCGCCGAGAAAGAACGCATCGTAGACCCCCAGCGGCAAGCGCGGTGCATGCGGCGACGGCGGCGGAAAGAATCGCCGCTCCACGTCGATCATCGCGGGATACGCGAGCGTCGATAGGAGCGCGATCGCGGCAAAGATCAGCGCTTTCGCCGGATCGCGATGCGCAAGCAGGATGGCACCGGTCAGCGTAAAGACCCCGAAGATGCCGAAGAATGCCAGCGGAACGAGCGCGACGATGCGCAGCGGCAAGAACGGATTCACTGCGGGCTATTTCGAAGGTCGCCCCGATGCGCCTGGCTCTATCGTCGACCGCGTTCGATCGCGCGCTTGCCGCCGGCGAGCTGACTCAACTCGAGCTGCTCGATGCCTGCGCCGGTGAGCTGCGCGTGGACGGCGTCGTGCTGGATGCGGCGCAGTTCCCACGGCGCGACATCGATTATTTAGCGCAAGTCAAGAAATTCTGTGCCGATCTTGCGCTCGTTATCGTCGCCGTTCGTGATGACGGCTTAACTGTGGGCGAGAGCGACGCGCTCGTGATGGCCTCGCATCTCGGAGCGCCCTACGTTCTCACGCGCATGCCCGAGAAAGGCAACGATCCGGTGATGCGCTGGAACGAGGCGCTTGCAATCATCGCGCGTTGCGCCGCCGTAGCCAAGAAAGTGAACGTCACGCTCGCCGTACGCAACGTGCCTGGATCGCTTGTTGCAGATAACTTCGAAATGGGACGCTTGCGCAAAGAAAGCGACACCGCATGGTTGTGCTTCGCACTCGATCCGCTCGCGCTCGGCGCGGCGCCAGCTGTGGACGAAAAAGTGCGCAAGCATCTCGTGCTTGCTTACACCGATTCAGATGCGGATCCGGCAGTGCTCGAACGCCTCGCATCCTTTGGCGGATTCTTGTGCGTCGACTGGATCGACGGATCCGGCCAACTAGCTGCCGTCAAGCGACGTCTGCACGCCTGGCGCGGCTTGCTTGCTGAAGCAGAATTGCAAGCACGATAATCGAGAGTCGCCGAACCGCACGTGCCGTCTGATGCCTGATTAGCGGACCTGCTCTCGCAGGTGGGTGCGGCCCGGGCGCTAGGGGACATCAGTGTGACGTCCCACCTATCGTATCCGGAGCTTGTGCTCCCGGTGGTTTTAACGTTGGCCCTGCATCTGACACCTGCGCGATCACGCGCAGAACAGCGACCCTCATTATCCCACTTGGCGTCAAGTGGTCAAGGGCTTGACAAACGGATCGGAGCAAGCCCGCTTTTGTGCCCCTCGACCTGAAGCTGCAGCCACTCGAGCTTCCTCTTAAGCATCCCTTTACTATTGCGCGAAGCAGCGAAGATGTTGCGCACACGATCGTCTTTCGCTTGCGTTGGAACGATGTCGACGCGCTCGGCGAATCCGCACCGACGCCGCGGTATCACGAGAGCGAAGAAACGATTCGCGAACATTTCGCTCAGCGACCGCTTGCCGGCGACTCGCCGTATCTTCTCGAATCAATTCTCGACGGCCGCCCGCCCGCAGCGCGCTGCGGACTCGATCTCGCGTTGCACGACGCGATCGGCAAAGACATCGGTCGTCCGCTCTGGGAGCTGCTCGGGCTCGATCCGTCACGTACGCCGGTTACTTCGTTCACAATCGGAATCGCGCCGATCGATGAAATGCTTTCGAAGGTTCGTGAGACCGGTGCGCATCCGATTCTCAAGATTAAGCTCGGGCTCGGGTCAGAGATCGAGACGATCGAAGCGATTCGCGGCATCTATAACGGTGCGATCCGGATCGATGCAAACGAAGGTTGGACTCCGGATCAAGCCGTTACGATCTTGCGCGAGCTGGAACGCTTCGAGCTCGAATTCTGCGAACAACCGATTCCGGCCGGCTCACCCGATAAGCTACGCTACATTCGCGAGCGGACGAACATTCCGATCGTCACCGACGAAGACAGCAAGGATGCAAACGACCTCGCCGCATTGATCGGGTGCGTCGACGGCGTCAACATCAAGCTCGTGAAATGCGGCGGGATTCGAGCCGCGCTCGCGATGATTCACACGGCGCGCGCGCTCGGTTTTCGCATCATGCTCGGCTGCATGGTGGAGAGCGCAATCTGCTCGACCGCGGCCGCACATCTCTCGCCGCTCGTCGATTGGGCCGATCTCGACGGACCGTTTCTGGTGGCGTCGGACCCGTTCGCCGGCATCGTCTACAATCGCGGAAAGATCGTGCTTCCGACGGCGCCGGGCCTCGGCGTCATCGAACGCACGTGAGAATCGCGCTTTTCGCGCTTGCCGTTGCGCTATTGGCCGGATGCGTCGCGCCTTCGAATGTAAGCCTTGCCGGCGGGCGGCATGCATGGACGCTGCCCGGCCACGTGCGCTATGGTGCGCCTGACGAGCCGGATTCGCTACTCGAGTTTTACGCGCACGCGGCGGCCTCCGATGAGGTCAACAATCTTCTCTTTGCGCCGCTCTTTCGCTACGATGCGCGCGGCGATTTTCTCCCCGAGCTCGCAACCGAAGTTCCGACCTACGCGAACGGTGGGATCTCGAAAGACGGCAAGACGATCGTCTTACACTTCCGCAAAAATGTCGAGTGGGCTGACGGCGCGCCGCTGACCGCGCACGATCTCGCGTTTACGTTCGGGCTCGTCATGAACGATCGAACCAACGTTAAGTTGCGCGAAGGTTGGGACGACATCGCCAGACTCGATGTCCCGAGCGACTACACCGCAATCGTTCACTTGCGCCGGCCGAATGCCGACATCATAGGCTTGTGTTTCGGCGGGACGGCCTATCCGCCGCTGCCGCAACATTTGCTTGCGACAATCCCACCCGGAGATTTACAACGCAGCGCGTACGCGAGCGACCCGGTCGGAAGCGGTCCCTTCAAGCTCGAGAAATGGAATCACGGTGCATCGCTCGAGTTCGTTGCGAATCCACGCTATTGGCGCGGACGTCCGAAGCTCGACCGCTTCACCTGGAAAGTCATCCCAAATACCGAGACGCTCTTCGCGCAGCTACAAAGTCACGAGATCGATGTCTACGACGGGATCACGCAGCCCCAAATCGCACAGCTCAAAGACACGGGCGAAATTCGCATCGTCCATCGTTTGGTCGCAAATATCAAGCACATGCAGCTCAATCTTGCGCGCCCGAATCTGCGCGACGTTCGGGTGCGACGCGCGATTGCGGAAGCGGTCGATTGGGACCGCATCAACTCCGATGTCTATCACGGCACGAACGAACGCGCACGCAGTGACATTCCGCCCAACTCGTGGGCAGCGCCGAACGTGCCGTTCTATCCGCACGACCCCGCGGATGCGCGGCGATTGCTCGATGCTGCGGGTTGGCAACTCGCAGCCGACGGATTCCGGCACAAAGACGGGCAGCGGCTCCAGATCGAGATCGCGAGCGCAACCGGGAACCAACCCAACGAGCAAGCCGAGGTTCAGATTCAGAGCCAGCTGCGCGCGATCGGAATCGACATGCGGGTTCGCAACTATCCGGTCAGCCTGCTCTTTGCCCGCAACGGCCCGCTCTACAGCGGCAACTACGACACCTCATGGTCGACCGACACGCAAGGGCCCGATCCGGATAACGAAGGGTCGTGGAGCGCGAAATTCATCCCGCCGAACGGCGCCAACACCTCGTGGCTAAACGATCCGGTCGTAAACGAGACATCGGAGGCGCAACTCCTCACGTACGACCGCAGCGCGCGTAAAGCGATCGTACAAAAGGAAGAAGCGCGCATTCACGAACTGATTCCGGCGATCTTCCTTTATTGGGAGAACGGTTACGCCGCGTACAACAACGACTTGAAGCACTACGAACCTGCGGAGTATTTCGTGAACCTATGGAATTCTTGGGAGTGGGAGATCTGAGACCGGAATGGCGCTGATCTTCGATCCGAAGCCTCGCGATCGAGTCGTCTTGCGCTGCCCGCCGACGCGCCGCGGAATCATCTCGTGGAACGGGACCGAGCCTGAAGGCGGCCTTTCGATCCGAACGCGTTTCACCGACGAGAGCTGGAGCGCGCCGCTTCCCTACGTTAGCTGGAGCGGTGACGAACGCGTTTCGCTCGGCGGACATGAGCCGCGCGCGCACTTCGAGATCGACATGCTGCTCGCGCAAGAGCCCTTCACGGCCATTGAAGCCGAATCGTCGGCGAAACTCGACGCCGTCGTGCTCGCGACGCCGCCCGAAGGTGCGCCCCGGGACGCAAAGCTCGAACCGATCGAGCTCGTCGTTCCGCGCTTCTCGCAGTACGTCGGCGACCCCGGGAAAGGTTGGTGCAGCCCGGCGTCGCTCGCGATGTTGCTCGGTGCCAACTCGATCGACATCGACGTCGGGCAAGCCGCCGCGGCGACGTTCGATCAAGCCTATCGCGGCACCGGAAACTGGGCGTTCAACGTTGCCTACGCAAGCCGCTTTGGTTTGCGCGCGTTCGTGGCGTTTCTGCGCGATCTCACGCACGCGCGGATGTTTCTTGGCGGAGGGCGTCCCGCTCGCGCTCTCGCTCGCGTGGAAAAAAGGCGAGCTCGACGACCCTCCGCTTCCCGAAACCGACGGGCACTTCGTTGTACTGTGCGGCTTCGACGCAGACGGCGATCCGATCATCAACGATCCGGCCCAACCGACGATTCGCGTGACGTATCCGCACGCGCAATTCCAACGCCTGTGGCTCGCTCACGGTGGAATCGCGTACGTCATTGCGCCGCCCGACAAACCGATAGTCGAGATCGCCAACGCGTGACGGCGCAACCGCAGGGACGCGTCGTCTCCAGCGGCGACGTCGTTGCTGCGCCGTTGCACATCGTGCTCGTCGAACCGCTGATTCCGCCGAACACCGGCAACGTCGCGCGCCTATGCGCTGCGACCGGCTGCGCCTTGCACTTAGTCGAGCCGCTCGGTTTCTCGATCGACGATCGCGAGCTCAAGCGTGCCGGGCTCGATTATTGGGAACACGTCCGAGTAGTGGTTCACGATTCGCTCGACGCCTATCTCGCAAGCGCTACGCCGCCGCGCTGGTTCGTTGAAACGCGCGCGGCACAGCGCTACGACCAAGCGCCTTATGCGCTCGGCGACGCACTAGTCTTCGGCACCGAGACCAAAGGTTTGCCGCGCGAGATTTTGGAGCGCGAACCCGAGCGTGTGGTCGGCGTACCGATGCGCGCCGGAACCGTGCGCAGTCTCAATCTCTCGACAACCGTCGGCATCGTCGCGTACGCGGCTCTGGCGCGACTCGGATTCCCATCGCTGGAATAGTTCTCGCAATCGCGCTCGGCGCGATGTTGCTTGTTGCGCTCGGACCACGCCGGATACCAGCCTGGATTTGGCCCGTCGGCGGCGCGCTCGTTCTCGTTGCGTTGCACTTCGAAACACCGAGCGCCGCGCTCGAAGCAATTGCAGCACAGTGGAACGTTCTCGCCTTTATCTTCGGCCTAATGCTGATTTCGGCAGTTGCAGAGCTGAGCGGACTGTTTGCATGGGTTGCGGATGCGCTCGTCGTTGCGGCACGAGGTTCGCGACGGCGATTATTCTGCTACATCTTCGGAAGCGGCGCACTGCTTACCACGATCATGGCGAACGATACGACTGCGATCGTGTTTACACCGATCGTCTATAGCGCTGTAGCCGGCCGTGGTATCGACGCGCTGCCCTTCTTGTACGCCTGCACCTTTGTCGCGGACACGGCTTCGTTCGGCCTTCCGTTTTCCAACCCGGCGAATCTGCTCGTCATCGCTCGACCTGAGTTCATCCCTTACGCCGTACATCTCTTCGTTCCGATGCTGATCGCTACGGCGCTTAATTTGGGGGTGTTTCTCATTATCTTTCGCCGTCCGCTGCGCGGCCGATACGAGCGCACAGAGCCCAAGCCCCTCGATCGACGCATGCGCGCAACGTTGCTTGCAATGCTTGTCGTCGCGCTCGGCTATCTCGCGGCAATGTATGCGAATGTTCCGCTCGGCCCTGTCGCGTTTGCGGGCGCGATTCTCGTCCTCATCGCAGCCGGCGCGAAGCTACCTGCAGCGCTTGCACAGATTGGTTGGAGTACGTTTATGCTCTTAGCCGGGCTGTTCGTGCTGCTCGACGCAGTTGTGCATCAAGGTGCCGTCGCGTGGGCGCTCACGGGTTTGCACGATGCCGCGCGCGGTGGACCGCTCGGCACGTTACTCGCGGCGGCGTTCGGCTCCGCCGTTGCGGCGAATCTTTTCAACAATCTTCCCATTGCGGCAATGTCGGGTACTCTCGTCGCGCACACCGGACCGACATTGCTAGCCTATCCGTTCATCGCGGGAATCGATCTCGGTCCCAACATGTCCACGACTGGGTCGTTCGCAACGATTCTCTGGCTCTCGATCGTCCGCCGGCGCGGAGTGGAGGTGAGTCCGTTCGAATACCTGCGGCTCGGATTGTGCGTCGTCCCGGCCGCGTTGGTCGTCACGTGTCTCTGGCTCTGGATCGTCAAATGACGGAGGAAACATTGGCAGTTCTCGCCCTCGCGCTCGACGGCATCGAAGACGAAGGTTTGATCGACGCCGCTATGCCTTGGACCTCGCATTTCGAACGCGTCGAGGTTTGGTGCGCGTATGGCGATCGTGCCATGCGCGAGCTCGAACATCAACGCGAGCTTCACGGACGTCCGCCTCCGCCCGCGAATCATCACCCCCCGCACGGGCCCGACCCTGACCGCGAACAAGCCGAGGCGATCGCCGCGCGCGGGATCGAGTTGCTTCACGCCCGCGGAATTACGGGGACCACGCGAATTCTCGGTGGTCGCGATCCGGGTCACGCGCTCGCGTCCGCGACCGAACCGAACGTTACGCTCTTGTTAGCTGCCGGGCACCGCGGCGGGATCGGCCCCAAATCGATCGGACACGTTGCGCGCTTCGTCATCGACCATGCTCGTGGACCGGTAATCGTTCTTCGCCTTTGAGATCGGCGGGAGAAACGACGCAGCAATCAGTGCGGCCAGCGCAAAGCCGCCGATTGCAAATACTACCGGCGTCAAGCCGTGCGTATCGCCGAGCCGTCCAAGAAACGGCATCGCGAATCCGCCCATTGATATCGCGAGTCCGAGCGTCACGCCGGATGCCGTGCCGATGCGTGTCGGCAAGTAATCCTGGCCGAGCACGATCGTCACGCTCTGACTGAGCTGCATGAGGAAACCGAGCGCGATGAACAAGAGCGCGATCTCGACCAGAGATGCGCCGGCACCCGCCGCGAGCGCAATGATTGCCGTGAACGTTGCGGCTGCGGCCATCGAAATCATGATTAGCTTGCGACGGTCGACGCGATCGCCCAGGCGGCCGCCGGTGATGACACCCGTCGCCGCAGCGACAAGCGTCATCGCGAGGACGGCATTGGCTTGCGCCTTCGTTGCGCCGAGAACGGCGATGCAAAATAGCGGCGTAAACGTCATCACACCGAAAAATACAACCGAACGCATCACGATCGTTGTCGTCAGCAATGCGAACGCACCCCAGCGATCGCCACGCTCGCTCGCCTTTGCGAATTTCTTGGGTGCATCACGCAGCGATGCGAAGCGGCGCATTTCAACGAACGCGAAGAACAGCGCGTAGAGCACGCCGGGGATCATGATCAGCCCGGTACCGTGCAAACCAATTAGAAGAATAGCCGGCGTTACGAGAATCGGTCCTGCCGCGAAACCGATGTTGCCGCCAAGACCAAAGAAGCCCATGCCGGTCGAGCGCTGCGAGCCCGAAAGCGCGTTTGCAGCGCGCGCGGCTTCCGGATGAAATGCCGCACTACCAATGCCGGCAATCAATGTTGCGCACAGCAACCACATGAACGTCGGTGCAAAGCCGAGCAAGACCGTCCCCGACATCCCGCACAAGAGCGCCGCCGGAATGAGCCACGGGATCGAACGCTTGTCCGTGATGTAACCAAATAGCGGTTGGATCACCGACGACGCGATCGTCAACGAGAGGACGAGACTTGCCGCCGCTGCGTACGAGAGATGCCGCTGCGCGATCAAGAACGGCAGGATCGCCGGAACGATCGACTGGTTCATGTCATTAAAGGCGTGCGCCGCGACGAGGAAGCCTATCCCACGGCGATCAAGGGGACGCGGCTGTGAGGACGGCGCTACGAGCGTCGCTGCTGCGGCCATGGAGGGAATGTTCCCACGCGCTCGCCGATCCGTCAAAGACTTTCGCCGTCCCTGAGCTTGCTCGAGCGCACGATCGTCGAATGCCGCCGGTGTCCCGAGCTGCGTCGCTACTGCGCGACAGTCGCCCGGGAAAAGAAACGCGCGCACCGCGAGTTCGAATATTGGGGCCGGCCCGTCCCCGGCTGGGGCGATCGGAAGGCACGCGTTTTGATCGTCGGCTTGGCTCCCGGAGCACACGGCTCGAACCGCACGGGACGGCCGTTTACGGGCGATGCCTCCGGCGAGTGGTTGTACCGCGCCATGTTTCGCGCCGGTTTCGCGAATCAACCCGAATCGATCGATCGCAACGACGGTTTGCATTTAAACGATGCGTACATCACGGCTGCGATCCGTTGCGCGCCGCCGCAAAACAAACCGACTCCCGACCAACGCCGCCGCTGCTTCGATTATCTGCGCGGCGAGTATGACGCGTTGCATCCACGCGTCGTCATCACGCTCGGCAAAATTGCGGACGATTCGGTGCACGCGCTGTTGCGCGAGGAGCACACCTATCTGGCAACGCGCGCGCCGTTCAAACACGGTGCCGAAACGCGCCTGCAAACCCCGAAGGGACGCGAGATTGTGGTATTAGCGTCGTATCATCCCAGCCGCCAAAACACGAATACCGGAAAACTAACCGAACCGATGTTGGATCGTATCTTCAAACGTGCGCAGGAGCTCCTATGCGAAAACTAATTGCAATAATTTTGCTGACCGGGCTGGCGACGGCGCCGGCATTTGCCGACAGCGAAACGGATATCGGCGGGCTCGCCGCGCTTGCCTACGGACAACACGTCGGTGCCGGGAATCCGACGCCGGTCAACGGCGTTGCGCCCGCAGCCTTGATCGAAGCGACGCAATACATCAATAACGTTCAGCTGCATGTCGAAGGCGTTCCGACGATAACGGCGACCGGAGTTGGGGCTGCGGGACCGTTCGGGCGTTCGTCTGCGACGATCAGCTTGCTCGACGCGCTTCTGATGGTGAATGTCGATCCGCATCGCCGCTTCCGCCTCGGCGCCGGCACTCAGTTTATCAATCTGCGCAACTTCAACGGCAACGACGGCAGCACGAATAGCGCGCATCTCGCCAACGTCATCTACGCGGCCGGCTCGACGCTGCCGCTGCCAAATCATCATTTCCTCGAGCTAACGGCGTACGTATTGCCGAACGTCCGAACGAACCTCGCCGTCTTCAACGCTGCCGGCGTGGCGCAACCGAGCGAGCCCGAACAGGGCGCCGAAGTCTACTACAATGCCGCGTACGGCTGGACGCGCGGACGCTCGACGATGCTCCTCGGCCTGGCGGCCCTGAGCTATCATACGCGCAACACCAACAACGGCTCGCTCGTCGACCGAAACGTCGGCGGCGCCGTTACATTCGAATACCGTTATCGATTCGGAGCTAAGGTCGCGCCGTAGCTTCCTTTACGGTAATTCCAAGCTCGCGCAGCGATTTTTCCGGGACGCCGGACGGCGCTTCCATCATCAGATCCCTGGCGCCCTGATTTTTTGGAAACGCGATAACGTCGCGAATGCTCGTCTCACCGCACGCGAGCATCGCGATGCGGTCGATGCCGAGCGCCATTCCGCCGTGAGGCGGCGCGCCGAAATCGAGCGCACGGATGAAGAACCCAAAACGGTCCTCGATCTCTTGCTCGCCCATCCCAAGCATTTTGAAGATCTTGCGCTGCATGTTCGGATCATGATTACGGATCGATCCGCTCCCCAGCTCGTAGCCGTTGAGCACCATGTCGTAGTGCTGGGCGCGCATCGCTAAGGGATCGGTATCGATCAAACTCTCTTGTCCGGGTGCCGGCGCCGTGAACGGATGATGCGCCGGTGCAATCTCTCCCGTCTCCGGATCGCGTTCGCACCACGGGAAACCGACGACCCAGCAGAACGCAAACTTTTTCGGATCGCGCGCGCCGATGCGCTCGCCGACCTCGTTGCGAAGCCGTCCCGCGACGAGCAATGCTTCTTCCGTCGCGTCGCCGACAAGCAGGATCGCGTCACCCTGTTGCGCGCCCGTTTGTTCGCGTAATTGCGCCGTAAGCACGTCGGTAAGAAAGCGTTGAATCGACGAACGCGTCTCGCCTTCGCCGAGCGCGATCCAGACGAGGCCTTTTGCGCCGAGCGTTTTCGCGGTCTCGACCAGCGCATCGAAATCCCGGCGCGAGAGCGAGCCGCCGCCGGGATAGCGCACGCCGATCACGCTGCCTTTAAGTTCCCGGAACAAACTGAATTCCGAGCTCGCAAATGCTTGGGTTACGTCGGCCAGCTCGAGATCGAAGCGCAGGTCGGGCTTATCGCTGCCGAAGCGCTGCATCGCTTCGGCATGCGTGAGTCGCGGAAACGCTTCGTGAAGCTCGATACCGAGCGCGTGCTTCCAGGTGTATTTCATCGCCGATTCCATCGTCTCGAGGACGTCTTCTTCCGTGACGAACGACATCTCGACGTCGAGCTGCGTGAATTCGGGCTGCCGGTCGGCGCGCTGATCTTCATCCCGCATGCAACGCGCGATCTGCATGTAGCGGCCGACGCCGCCGATCATCAAGATCTGCTTGAGCATCTGCGGCGATTGCGGCAACGCATAAAACTGTCCGTTATACAGCCGGCTCGGAACGAGATAATCGCGCGCGCCTTCCGGCGTCGCCTTGATCAGCATCGGCGTCTCGATCTCGAGAAAATCGCGGGAGTCGTAAAAATCACGGATCGCTTTGACGATCTTGTGGCGCAGCGTGAGGTTGTGCTGCATCCGCGGACGGCGCAGATCGAGATAGCGATACTTGAGCGTGAGGCTCTCGTCGACGCGTTCGTCCGAGGTGATCTGGAAGGGCGGTGTCTCGGCGCGCGACCAGACGTGAATCTCGCCCACAGGCAGCTCGATTTCGCCGGTCGGCAATTTCTTGTTCTCGGTTCCGGCCGGACGCGCGCGCACGGAACCACGCACTCGCACCACGTCTTCGCTGCGAAGCGACTCCGCCAAACTAAACGTCGCCGGATCGGCCGGATCGAAGACGGTTTGCGTGATTCCGTCGCGATCGCGCAGGTCGATGAAGATCAATCCACCGTGATCGCGGCGGCGATGAACCCAACCGTTGAGCTCGACGGCTTTGTCGATGTCGGCGGCGCGCAGCGCGCCACAGGTGCGTTTGGCGAATTTACTCACTGAGTGCAGCTTTGATTCCTGAGACGTAGTGATATTGATAGGCAATCGTTCGAGCCAGGGGCCAGGTTGCGGAACGCCGGTCGAGCCAGTCCCGAATCGCCGGCGTGCGCTCGAGCAGACTGTGTACGCCGAGCGAGAGCGGGGTCATCCCCAAGCGCAGCTTGACCGCGAATGCCGGATGCTTGCGGTAGAAGCGCACCGTCGAGCGCCCGGCCAGTTCCATCTTCGACTTCTGATCCTCGAACCCGACGTCTTGAAGATGATAATTGACGGCCTTGGGCTCGTAGACGATCCGCACGCCACTCTCCTCAAGGCGGTAGCCAAGCTCGAGATCCTCATGACCGTAGCCCGTGAAGCTTTCATCGAAACTGCCGACTGCGTCGAGATCGCGCTTTTCGACGGAGGCATTGCCGGTGAGAAAGTAGAGCCACGAAAGCCGCTTGCGAGTCGGCGGGTGCAGCGAGTCGCGCGACGGCGGCGCCGTGCTCTTCGCAAGAAACTCATCGTACGAACGGACTTGGACTTCGAGTCCGACGACCGCACAACGCTCGCCGTCGTGACGTGCGAGATGCCGTTCGAGCAAATCGCTCGACGCGATGATATCGCTATCATTAAACAGGACCAGCCGTCCCCTCGCAGCCGCGATCCCCGCATTGCGCGCACCGGCGCGACCGGTGTAGCTGCCCGGGAGATGACGGACGCGCGGCTCGCGCGCCAAGTATTCCGCCGTTCCGTCGTTCGAATTCGAATCTGCGACGATCACTTCGTAGCGCTCCGGCGCAATGCTTTGCGACATCAGCGACGGGATGACGTGCTGCAATGTTTCGAGACGATTGTAGGTCGGGATGACGACGGAAATGTCAAGCATTACTTTAGAAGCCGGCGTACCGCATCGACGATTTCGCTGCGCAAGGCTGCGAGCGCCGCTGTATCTCCGCTTGCGGGCTTTCGCACCAGCGCGTACGGGACGCCCCATGGCGCCCACTCCTGCGAGTTGAGCCGGAAGTACCGGTGTTCGAACAGCACGACCGTTGGCCTGCGCACCGCGCTTGCGACATGCGTTGCGCCGGTATCGACCGTCACGATGCACGCACTGCGTTCGAAAGCTGCGGCCCACGCACCGAACGAGAGACCGCCCGCGAGACGATCGGCGCCTGCGCTCGAAAGTTGCTGCGAATATTCGTTCATCTCATCACCATACGTAACGATGATCGGCCGGCCGAGTACGCGCAGCTCCGCGATCAACTCGACAAAATTCTCGAACGTGCTTCCTTCGCTCAACCAGCGCTGCGCAAAGTGTACGGTGACGGCGCCTTCCGGTAAGTCCGCGACGGCCGCGCGGTCGGCATCTGAAACCGGCAGCACAAGATCGTAGACGAAGCGCGTCGCACCGGCGCGTTCGGCGAGCGAAAGCACCTGCAGCACTTCGTGCCGCACGGGGTACGGATCGTAGCGGTCCGCGAGTCGCGGATCGGCTTCAGAAATCAGCACGTCGGTGAGATCGCGGTGCGCGGCGATCCGCGCCAAAACTCGGGACACGTAGGTGTAGCCGATGCGGCGGCGGGCGCGCGTTGCACCGACGAGCCGAAAGTCTGCGGTGCGCGGAGCAAGCGCGATTGCCAGATCGAATTGCCCACGAAACGTGCGCCCAAAGGCCGCCGGTTCGACGCCCTTCGGGAGAGTCTCGAGATAATTGACGTCGTGATTCCGTTCGACCACGACACGATTGTAGTCCGAACACACAAGCGTGATGCGCGCCTCCGGGAACGAACGCCGCAGCGTTGCGATGGCGGGCGTGGACAAGATCAAGTCGCCGACGCGATCGGTACGCGAGAGCAGAATCCGCATTAGCTTCCGCGTTCGAGCTCGTCGAAGTACGCGTCTGATGCCGCCCGATCGACGCCGCGCCGCAAGTGCAACGCGTGACCGAGGCGGTGAAGCGAGCGCTGTACTTTCGTGTTGCCGGTTGCCAGGCGAACGCGCCAACCCGGATGCTTTTGCTCGAGGATCAAAGCCGTGCGCGCTTGCGCGCGCTTCTGACGAACGATATCGTCGACGGCGCGGACGCGTTCGGCTTTCGGTTTGTAGTGAAACGCAACGGCGTTCCGGTTGAACGCGCCGTGCATACCGGCCTCTCGCAAGCGCAAGCCGAGCTCGATGTCTTCCCAACCATATTCCGAGAAGGTCTCATCGAACCACTGCCGTTCACCGAGACGCACGAGATCGAGACTATTGCGCGATGCGGAGACATTGCTCGTCCAAAACCAATTCGCGCTGTAGTTTTTCGGCGTCCAATACGGCGCGGGAAGCCGGTCGAAGCTTTCGACCTCGATCACCGCACCGCGTACGACCAAATCCGAATTGCGAACTGCTGCACGCAGATGCTCCGCGACGAGATTCGGCATCGGCAGAACGTCGTCGTCGATCAAGATGATGCGAAGGCCGCTGGACGCAGCGATGCCGGCGTTACGGGCCCGCGCTAAACCCGCATTGGCTTGTGAGACGACCGTAAACGGAACGCGTGCACGCGCTTTGGCGGCCTCGATGACGAGGGGCGTGCCGTCGCTCGAGCCGTCATCAACCAGCACGACTTCGTATGCGTCGGGCGCAACGTCTTGCTCGAAACACGCGTCGAGGACGCGCGCAAGCAGATGCGCGCGGTTGTAGGTACACAGCTGGATCGTTGCAACGAGCGACACGACATGCGGTTTCGGGAAGGCATGGGATGAGTCCGTCGGAAAACGCCCGACTCTCTCACTTATAAAGGAGGTCCCTTGACACATCGGCTGACGCGTCAAAGCCTACTCCAGGTTGTTGGCGCCGGCTTGCTCATGGGCAGTGGAACCGTGCCGGTCGGCGCGGCTACGGCGCTGCGGATTGGGATGATTCCCGATGCGGGCGCAACGCAGGTCTCAATCGACGAGAAGGCTCCGCTGCGGGATTATCTGAGCGCGAAAATCGGCAAGCCGGTCGAGCTCGTGATCCCCACCAACTACAATGCTACGGTCGAAGGGCTCGGAAACGAGTCTCTTGATTTCGCATATCTCGGCGGTCTCACATACGTCAAAGCGCATCAAGCCTATGCGGTCATCCCGCTCGTGCAACGCGCCAGCGACCGTCAATTTCACTCACTGTTTATCACACAAACCGGTTCGCCGATTGAAAAGCTGACCGATCTGCGTGGAAAGAAGTTCGCGTTCGGTGACGTCGCATCGACGAGCGGACACCTCATGCCCGACTATGCGCTGCGCAACGCGGGCATCGACCCGGACAAGGATCTTAGCGTGCGTTACACCGGCAATCATCCGGCGACGGCAAAAGCCGTCGAGTCGGGTACGGTCGATGCGGGCGCGCTCGATGAGAGCGTCTACAAGTCGCTGATCGATGGCGGTCAAATCGATAAAACGAAAGTGCGAGTGTTCTTTACGACGCCTCCCTTCGTCGACTACGTTTGGGCTGCGCGCAAGGACATTGCAAAATCGGATCGAGATGCGCTCAGCAATGCCTTTCTTTCCTTGAAAGAACCCGGCGATGACAAGATTCTCTCGATTCTTCGAGGGACGTCGTTCGTGCGAGCCGACGACGCGGAATACGCCACGCTTCGAGCGGTAGCGACCCAACTCAAGCTTCTGTGATCGAACTCCGGGACGTCGTCGTGCGCTATCCGGGAATGGCTCGGGCCGCGCTCGACGGCGTAAACCTGGAGGTTGCTTCAGGTGAGACGGTCGCGCTGGTCGGATCCAGCGGTAGCGGCAAAACGACGTTGCTGCGCACGATCAACGCGCTCGTCCCGATCACATCGGGAAGCGTAATCGTCGAGGGCGCACCGGTCGAATCGCTGCGCGGGGCAGCGTTGCGTGCGATGCGAACGCGTCTTGCGTTCATCGCACAGCATCACGATCTCGTCGATCGGCTGCGCGTCCATCAAAACGTCATGGCCGGCGCGCTTGGACGCTGGAGCGTGCTCCACGCGCTGCGCTACCTTGCGATTCCGCTTGCGCCCGAGCTCGAAGAGGCACGTGCGGCATTGGCGCGCGTCGAGATCCCGGAAAAGCTACGCGCGAAAACCTCCGAGCTATCCGGCGGCGAGCGTCAACGCGTCGCGATCGCGCGCGCGCTCGTGCAACGTCCGGATGCGATCTTAGCCGACGAACCGGTCGCGTCTCTCGATCCGCAGTTGGCAGATCAGATCCTGGAGCTGCTCACGGCGCTGGCGCGCGAACGCGGCCTCGCACTCATGTGTTCGGTACACCAACCGCAGCTGGCCGAGCGGCATTTCGATCGCATCGTGCGGCTCGAGCGCGGACGCCTCTTGCGCGCGGCGTGAACTTTTTTCCGCCGGACCTCTCGGCGCACTACCTGACGTATCTCATCGTCCCCGTCGCGCAAACGATCGGCATGGCGTGCGCGGGGATGCTGCTCGCGCTTATCTTTGGTACGCCGCTGGCCATAATCGTTGCAACGCGTGCACCCGGCGCGCGCGCGATTTCCACAGTACTCGCGGCGCTGCGCGCGATTCCCGATCTGACGCTCGCCATTCTCGCCGTCGTCTTGCTGGGGCTCGGCCCCGCGGCCGGAATCGCTGCGCTCTGGATTTTCTACACGGCGATGATCGGTAAGGTTTTCGCCGAGCTGCTCCTGGCTGCGCCGCCCGCACCCATCGACGCGCTGCGTGCGACCGGTGCGCCGCGCGCCTGCGTTGCCGCATTCGGGATGATCCCGATGATGTTCGGCGACTTGGTCACGTTCGGCATGTATTCGTTCGAGTGCGCGATGCGCGCGGCGATCATAGTCGGCGCCGTGGGCGGCGGCGGACTTGGAACCGAGCTGGTCGGAACGATCAACGCTCTCGATTATCATCGCGCGACGACGCTGATCATCGTGCTCGTCGCGTGCATCGCTGCCGTCGACGTCTTCGGAATATTCGTGCGGCGTAATCCGCAAGCTGCGTTCGCGCTCATACCGCTCGGCATCATCACGTTGTGGATCGATCGGCCGCAAATCTTCGCGGTCGGTCATGCATTCTCGACGTTCGGTGCGATGCTTCCGCCGCAGCTGAGCCTGCAAGAGCTCGCGGAACTTCCAAAACTGTTGTGGCAAACCGCCGAGATTGCAATCTTCGGCACGGCGCTCGGCGCCTTCATCGGATTCGCTCTCGCACTCGTCGCGGCGCGCGGAATCGTTCCGCTCTGGGTCGTCGCAATAACGCGGCGTATCCTCGACACGCTGCGCGCGATCCCCGAGATCATCTGGGGTTTGATTCTCGTCGTCAGTGTCGGCGTGGGACCGGTGGCCGGTATCTTCGCGCTCGGATTGCACTCCGGCGGCGTGCTGGGAAAGCTCTATTCGGAAGCCTTCGAAAACGTCGACCGCTCGCCGGTCGTATCGATCGTCGCAACAGGCGCGCCGATGCCGGCGACTGTCGCATTCGCGATCGTCCCGCTCGCGCTCGGTCCGATTGCGGTCAACACGCTGTTTCGTCTGGAATGGAATGCGCGCGCCGCGGCGGTTGTCGGGATGATCGGTGCGGGCGGCCTCGGTCAGGCGCTCTTCCTCGCGCAACAGCTTTTCTTTTACAAGACGATGGCGGCATACGTCGCGATCACATGGCTGATCGTCTTGATTTTCGACACGCTCGGCGACCGCTTGCGGTCGCGCAGCATCACGGCGATGACGTAGGACCCGCCAGCACGCGGTCGATGGCCGCGGCGACGGATGAAAACTCGAGCGCGCTTACGCACGCGAAGTCAGGACACGTCTCTTTGCGATGCGAAGGCGGACAGGCATATGTTCCGCGCACGACCGTTGCGTGCGCGCCGAGCGGCTCCCAGCGATTCGGCTCGTCGGAACGCAGCGCGAAGATGCCGGCGGTCGGCGTTCCCGTCGATGCCGCCAAGTGCATCGGTCCGCTGTCCATCGCGACGACGAATTGCGCACGCTCGGCGAGGGCCGTAAATCCGCGCAGCGACGTCGTTCCGGCGATATTGATCGCGGCGGCGCTGCGCTGCGTGAAGGCGCGCGGCTCGGTGCGCGCCTCCGCAAAGATACGCTCGATTAAAGGACGATCTTCGCGCGAGCCCGTGACGAGCAACGGAAGCTCGTAACGTTCGACGAGCGCATTTATCAGCCGCGCAAAGGGCGCAAGCGGCCAGCGCTGCGGCCGCGTGATCCCGCGCGTCGGGTGCAGCATCGCAAACTGCCCTGTAATGCGGGCGCGATCCAGGAGCTGCTGCGCTTCCGCGCGATCATCGGCACCCAGGCTAATGCGCGGCTGCGTATCGGTCGTGTCACATCCCAGCGCGCGAGCGTAGTCGAGCAAAATCTGCGTCCAATGCGTTGTGCGATCGCCGAGCTCGCTGCGCACCGTGACACGCTTGTTGAACAGGATCGAGTACATTCGGCGCGCCTGGCCGACACGCACCGGAACGCGCGCCATCACCGGAACCATTGCGTTTTCGAACGTCGCCCACGTACACACCGACGCGTCGTAGGCGCGCGTACGTAAGGCCGCGGCCGATGCGTCCTCGAGGAGCAACGTTATGTCGGGGTTGCCGCGCAAAATCGAGCGATGCGCCGGCGCGGCGAGCACATCGACTTCGGAGTAGCGCGTGCGCAACGCGCGTGCAACAACGCCGGCGAGAAACGAATCACCGGCGCCACCGCCGGCTGAGATCAGAAGGGCGCGCACAAATCACGTACGGCAGCAACAGCCGGCGCATCGCGACCCGCGACGAGACACGTGTGCGGCGCGGCCCACGGTTCCCATCGCACGATCTCGGCGCGCACCCACGGAACATCCGGGAAGAGATCGACGCACGCTGTCCCGGTCATCCCGGCTACATGCGCAGCACCGGTGTCGGTGGAAACAAGGACGCGGGCTTCTGCGATCGCGCGTTTCCACGCGCGCATCCCTTCATCGCCGTCGAAGACCGTTACGTCGATTGACTCCGAGTCATCGAGAAATTCGCGCAAGGCGCGAATCTCGCCGGCTTCCTCACCGCTGACCAAGAGACGCACTGGCGCAATTGCTCGCAGGTTGCGCACGATCTCGCCGAGCTGCGCGCGTTCGATCCCCACCCTCGCCCACTTCGGCCCAAGCTGCACCGCGATCGGCGCGTTTGCAGCCCGCGCCGAGAGACCGTCTCCGTCTATCACAAGACGAGAAAGGCGCGCGGCATCGCGCGGGGGCGTCGCTTCGCCATGCAATCCTTGGCCCAAACGAAAGAGCGTTTCGACTTCGTGTTCGCGCGCGCGTTTTGCCGACGCCGCTCGTACGATCGCGCGATCGAGATTCCGGCGCACCGTCAGACTCTTGAGCGGCTTCTCCCATCCGTTGATGAATCCGACACTGCGTTTTGCGCACCGGCGCGCGAGCACGTACGCGTCCGGCTCTTCGGAGGCGACGAGCGCGAGATCGTAGCCGATCGCATCTGCAGCGGTAACGGTTGCTGCTACGTCGCCCGCAGCATGGCCGTGCGCCGGCCACGGATTGCGACGAAGAACGTGCGTCCACGCGAACGTCGCGCGCGCAAAGACGGCGGCATTTCGCTGCGTGAGCGCGACGCCGAGCTCGTGCCCGGCGGATCGCAAAGCGGCGATCAGCGGCGTGCAGGCGAGCGCGTCTCCGATCCCATCGAGTCTAACTAGTAGGATTTTCACGGTCTGCAAGCTCGTCCGCGAGCCGTTTTACGTAGAGCCCATCGAGCAAGCGGCTGCGGGCAAATGCGACGACGGATTTGGGCAGCACGTCGCTGCTCGCGACGCCCGCAAAAAGCGGAAGCAACGGCGCCGTGAGTTTTCCGCGCGCGAGATTGATCGCGTATGCGCCGGTTGCAAACTTCGTGCGCATCGACGGACTCTTCTGTACGAACTGCGCGGCCATCGCGGCCTTCTCGACGGTACGGCGAATCGCAAGCTCGAGCGGCTCGGGCGGTTTGATATGATACAAGAAGGCGTCCCACGCAAATGAATGCTCGATCCCCGCATTGCGCAGACGCAGGCCCAGCTCCGTGTCTTCCCATCCGTACAGGTTGAACGCTTCATCGAAGCCGCCGACGGCATCCAGAGCGACCTTTGACACCGATGCGTTGCACGTGCAAAAGAATGCGCTCGAATAGTTTGCTGCTCCGGGACGCGGACGATGCTCGTAGTCCGGAACGTTGACGATCGGACCGGTGACGACGCGCGCTGCGCGTCCTCGCCGGTGCTCCGCGACGTGCGCGGAGATGAAATGCGACGGCAGCCAGACGTCATCGTCAACAAAAAGGATCAGCTCGCCGGCCGCCGCCGAGACGCCCATGTTGCGGGCTAATCCGCGGTTCGCGTGTCCGGCTTCGATGCGGCGCAGGTGATACGGGACGATCTCGATGGCGTCCGCAACGACTTGCGGCGTCCCGTCGGTCGAACCGTTGTCAGCCACGACGACTTCGAATTCGGGCGCGTTACGCTGCTGTGCAAGCGATTCGAGTGCGCGCTGCAAGAACAAGGCGCGGTCCTTGGTTGCGATAACGATCGAGATCATGCCGCGAGTGCTTCCGCCATACGCTGTGCCGCGCCGCGATGTGATGCGTATAGCGAGCGCAGAGCATCCGACGTCGACGAACGCCACGCCGCGTCGCCGTAGCGCTCGAAGACGCGCTGCGCGACGTAGCTAGGTGTCAACGTTCCGACGAGCTCCGGGATCAATTCGCGTTCCGCGTCCATGTTCGGCTGCGTGAAGAACGTAAAGCGCTTCGTATATTGGAGGACCAGCTGACGTTTGATCGGCGTTCCGATGAAGGGAATGCGTTCGACGTACTGCAGTGGTCCGTTGATGACTGCAACCTCGGGTGCGTTGAACGGGACTGCGGCAACCATCGGTACCCCAAGTGCCGCAAGCTCGATCGTCTTCGTCCCTGGAATCGTCGCGACCAGCCGAGCACGCGAGGCCGCGCGCATGGCGTTGCGCACGACCGCAAACTCTTGCGAACGATCCTCGCTTTGAAGATAGACGATGCCGTCACGTTCGGCGACGTGACCGCGAGCGCCGTAGAACGTCGGCAGTCCGCCTTTCGCAAGCGCGCGCGCAACTTCGTCGGTGGTCGTGAACGGAGAAAGCGCAAAGGCGATCGGGATGGCTGGGTCGAGCTCGCGCAAACGCTCTGCGACGCGCAAAAAGAACGGAATTCCGTTTGCGATCTCGGCGCGCCGTGAACCCGGCATGATCACGACACCGTCGGTTGCAAACCCGGCCGCTGCTTCATCACCCGTCTCGACCTCGCGAAACGCTGCATCGATCGCTAAATTGCCGACGGTCGTAATGCGATCCGGCGGTGTCTTCCATTCGATGAGCTGCGCGCGATTGCGCTCGTCGACCGCAAACACGCGCGCGAATCGCGTGCGATAGCGCGGACGCGAAAACTTATACGAGGTCACCTCCGCGCGCAGGCGCTTGCCGAGGTGCGCGGCGTGCATCAAATCCCCGCCCAGGTACTGCACGCGGTCGACCCGCGCAGGCATCCCTTCGACCTTCCCGCCGAGCGCAAACCGGATGTACTCGTACGGCGGGAAGATTTGCAGCTGCGGGAAGTCGGCCCGCGCAACCGCGGGTTCGCGGCCGGTCGCAAAATCGTCGGGTACGAAAAAGACGCTGGCTTGTAAACTCGGATCGCGTGCATAGAGCGCCCAGAGCAGCGGTCGCAGCCAGCCCGCGTATTCACCGGGACCGTTGACGGTGAAGACGATCTTCACGGCTACCGGCCTTGGCGGTCGATTATCCGCGCCGCGAGGTCGGTCGTACTCTTCCCCGCGGCATGCGGCGCCAGAACGATGCGTCCGCCGAATCGCTCGATCACAATCCGTTCGGGCAAATCTTCGACCCGGTACTGCGCGCTCTTGACGTGAACGTCGGGTCGCAAACGGTCGAGAATCGTCTCGGGGGTCAGCTCCTCGAAACGGACGACGGCATCGACGCATCGCAGTCCCGCGATGACATGCGCGCGATCGTCGAACGGCACGAACGGCCGCGCGGGACCTTTGAGACGACGTGTTGAGTCGTCACTGTTGAGCGCGACGATCAGCGCGTCGCCTTGCTGCCGCGCCCATTCGAGATAGCCGACGTGGCCGGCATGAATCAAATCGAAGACACCGTTCGTGAACACGACGACGCGTTTGTTGGCGCGTTGCAAGTCGCGCCACGCGGCCGCCGCGTCGAGCGAGAGAATGCGAGAATCTTCGTTCATCGCTCGCTCGCTTCGAGCAACGCGACGACTTCGTCCGGCGAGGCCGTTGCAGTCCCAAGTTTTTCGACGACGACGCCGGCGGCGAAATTCGCCAGCTGCATCGCCGAGAGAATCGGCGCGCCGGCAGCGAGCGCCCCGCTAAGAACGGCGACGACCGTATCGCCGGCGCCGCTTACGTCGAACACGGTCCGCGCCGCAGCCGGAACGGTGAGATGCTCGCCGTCGCGACCATAGAGCGTCATCCCGTGTTCGCCTTGCGTGACGAGCACGTACTTGCAGGCCAGGCGTTTGAGCAAGTCGCGCGCAGCAAGTTCGAGCAAAGCCGCCGAGTTGACGGGCATCGATGTGATTTGCGCCGTCTCCGCGGAGTTCGGCGCAACGCACGTCACTCCGGAAAATAGATCGATGTTCGTGGGTTTCGGATCGGCGACGACGATCGGCGCGCTAAGCGCCGCTTCAACGATCGATCGCGAAAACAGCCCCTTCGCATAATCGGAGAGCACGACCGCGTCAACCTGACCGGCGCGCTTGCGGACTTGTTCGACGACGCGCGCGTTCTCGACGGCCGGCAGCGTTAGCGTCGTCTCCCAGTCGGCCCGCACGACTTGTTGATTGTGCGCGACGATGCGCGTTTTGCGCGTCGTCGTACGGTTCGCGACTTGCAAAACGCCGCTTGCGTCAACGCCGAGCGCTCCGAACATTTCCTTGGCACGCGTCCCCTCGCCGTCGTCGCCGACGACACCGACGAACGAGACCGCGGCGCCGAGGGCGCGCAAATTGTTGGCAACGTTTCCCGCGCCGCCAAGAGTGAACGTGTGCCGGCCGACCTTGACGACCGGAACCGGCGCTTCGGGCGAGATGCGCGAGACGTCGCCCCAGATCCATTCGTCGATCATCAGATCGCCGACGACGAGGATGCGCTTGCCCTGCATGCGCGTGAATAGCTCACGCGCATTCGGTGGTGCTAGCGGTTCAGCCGAGGCCATGCGAAAGCGCTTGATCGACCAGGTCGCAAATGATGTGACCCATCGTGATGTGAACTTCTTGGACGAGCGCGGAATAGCCATCCGGACCCATCAAGATCAGGTCGGCGATTTCGGCGACCTTACCGCCGCCGTTGCCGGTGAACGCAATTGCGAGCGCACCGCGCCGCTTGGCAGCATCGAGTCCGTACACGATGTTGCGCGAATTGCCGCTGGTTGTGATTCCGATGACGACGTCGCCGTGCTGCGCAAAGGCTTCGACTTGCCGTGCGAACACGTTCTCGAATCCGAAGTCGTTCGAGATTGCCGTCACGGCCGAGGGATTTGCGGAAAGCGATTCGGACGGGTAACCCGGACGTTCGCGCAAGAACCGGCCGCTGAACTCCGCGGCAAGATGTTGCGCGTCGGCCGCGCTTCCGCCGTTGCCGAACCACAAGACTTTTTTGCCACTGCGAAATGCGGTTATGATCGCTTGCGCGATGGCTTCGACTTGCCCCTGATAGTGCGGAGCATCGAGAAGACCACGGCGATCGCTCAGCAGTGTGCGAAAATCGCGCCGCTCGGTCATCATGGCTCGATCCAAAACAAATCATCTCCCAGCGAGACGAGCTCGCCGTTCTCGGGAACGACGCGAACGATCGTCCCCGCAAAGTCGGTCGTGATCTCGTTGAAAATCTTCATCGCCTCGAGGGTGCAGACCGTGTCGCCGGCCTCGACGCGATCGCCGACGTTTACGAACGGCTCATCGCCGGGCGCGGCGGCGCGATAGAACACGCCGATCAGCGGCGCCGTGACCTTCTTCGTGTGCGCCGACGCGACGGGTCCGCTGCCTGAAGCCGGCGCCGCAGCGCCGGACGCCGGCTGTGCTGGAGCTGCTGCCGCAATCGGACGCGGACTGCGCCGAACGACTTCGATCTCGCGCTCGCCGACACGCACGCGCACTGCGTCGAGATCGAACTCGCGCGCGATTGCGGCCAACGCCTCGATATCTTTGTTATAGTCGGTCATCCCGACACTGCCGCCAATATCGCGGCGGCGACTGCTGTGGCTTCGCCTCCGACGCCCACTTCTATACGCTGCTCGCTGCGCGCATCGAGATCCCGAACGACGATGCTGCCGGACGCAAGCTCGTCGTCGCCGACGATCAGGGCCCAGCGCGCGTTGTTTCGATCCGCAATCTTGAATTGCGCTGCAATCCGGCGCGACGCAAAGTCCATGTGGACCGGACCCGTACCGGGACGTGAACGCAACGCACCGACGACCGGCATCAGCCACGCGCGCGCCGCATCGCCGAGCGCGATCGCTTGCAGTCCCTCACGTCGAGGTTCCGTCTCGTGTGCGCGCGCAATCATAAGGAAGCGTTCCTCGCCCATCCCGAATCCGACTGCCGGCGTCGGCGGGCCACCGAGCGATTCGACGAGACCGTCGTAGCGGCCGCCGCCGCAGACAGCATTCTGTGCGCCAAGCGACGGCGAGACGATCTCAAAGACCGTACGCGTATAGTAGTCGAAGCCGCGAACGATGCGCGGGTCGACGACGTACGGCAGACCGAGCGCATCCAAATAGCCGCGAACTTCCGCGAAATGCTCGTCGCACGCATCGCACAGCTGATCCAGGAACGTCGGCGCGTTCTCCACGAGACGTTGATCTTCGGGGTCCTTGCTATCGAGGATGCGCATCGGATTGCGTTCGAGGCGCGCACGCGAATCCGCCGAGAGCCGTCCCGCAAAAGGACGAAAATATGCGAGCAGCGCTTCGCGGTAATGTGGACGGCAGACCGCATCGCCGATCGAATTGATCCGCAGTGTCGCATCCGCCATTCCGTAGCGGCGCAACAGCAGCATCGCAAGCTGCATGACCTCGACGTCGGCCTCCGCCCCAGGAAAGCCGAAGCACTCGATCCCAAATTGGTTCGCTTGGCGATAACGTCCGGCTTGCGGACGCTCGTACCGGAAGAACGGACCGATGTAAAACAGACGCAGTGGACCTTGCGCGAGCAAGTTGTGCTGCAAGACCGCGCGCACGGTCGGCGCAGTCCATTCCGGGCGCAGCGTCATGGAACGTCCGCCCTTGTCTTCGAATGTGTACATCTCTTTTTCGACGATGTCGGTCGTATCGCCGACGCCGCGCACAAAGAGATCGGTCGATTCGAACATCGGCGTCCGAATCTCCCCGTAACCGAATCGCGTCGCTAGCTCGCGCGCCTCCGACTCGAACGCTTCCCAGCGGCGACTCTCGGGCGGATAGACATCCTGCGTTCCGCGCGGCGCCGTGATCTCGATTAGCGAGGCTCCAAAAGCTCGACCGGAATTCCGTTCGGGTCTTCGACAAATGCAATCGTGCGCGTACCGCTCGGAGATTTCTTGGGCTCTTTTACGATGCGCACGCCGGCGCCACGCAGACGCTCGACTATTGCGGGAACGTCCGGAACTTCGAGGGCGAGATGCTCGTAGCGATTGCCAACCTCGTACGGCGGATGCTCCTCGAGATCGTATACGAGCTCGATATATGCGTCCCAACTATCTCCGACAAACGCCATGTCTGCGTTTCCCGGATAGTGGACCGGACCGTCGAGCAGCTTCAATCCGAGCTTCTTCGTATAGAAGTCAATCGATTGAGCCATGTCGTTCACAAAGATCGAGGTGTGCAGGTAACGAGCCACGCGTTTCTCCTTCTCGTTCGCCGAGACCGCGGTTTCGGGGCTTAGCCTCCAAACCTTGCCAATGCGAAGGGCGCGGTCACGACCACGCCGACCAGATAGAACAGAACGAAAATAGCCAGGGGGCGAGCAAAGATCGCAACGAGTGCGAGCACCAGCGGCGCGATCGTGAGAATCGCTACGCCCAGCGCGTGCAGGCCGGAAAGCGCGTCATTGAGATCGAGATCCGCGTTCGTCCACTGCATCTGCGCAAATGCATATGCAAGCCAGAGTACGAGGCTGTATGCGAGAAATCGCACGATGAACGCTGCGAAGCGCATCAGTGCAAAAAGTACCGGTAGTTCGAAAAGACGAGGGCTATGCCGCGCTCGTCTGCGGCTTCGATGACGAGGTTGTCGCGAATCGATCCGCGTGGTGCGATCACTGCCGTGCAGCCTGCATCGGCCGCAGCCAGCAATCCGTCGGGAAACGGAAAGTAGCCGTCGCTCGCGCAGGCCGCACCGCGCTGCATTCTCGTCGGCACGGTGCGCTGCGATTTTCACGGCACTGACACGGTTTGTTTGTCCGGCGCAAATTCCGCGTGCCGTGCGATCGCGAACGATGACGATGCCGTTGCTCTTCACGTGCCTGACGATATCCCAGGCAAATGCGAGATCGAGCCACTCGTCGTTCGTCGGTTGCCGTTTGCTCACTACTTCCCATTGCTCCGGCACGGCTTTCGGATCGCGATCCTCCGCAAGCACGCCGCCGAGGGCGCTGCGGACCTGCAGCTCGGCCATCAATTGGACGGGCAGCTCTTTGGGGTAGCGCATCACGCGAAGATTTTTCTTGCGGCGAAGCGCTTCGAGCGCCGCGGGTTCGAAATCCGGCGCCGCCACAATTTCCAAAAAGAACTCGCCGAGCGCGTCTGCTCCGGCTGCATCGATGGTCCCATCGCTGGCGATGATACCCCCATATGCCGAGACCGGATCGGTCTCCAGCGCAGCCCGGATCGCACCGGAAACGTGCTCGTGCTCGCTCACTCCGCACGGGATCGTGTGCTTGACAATCGCGACGCGGTGCAGCTGTTTGCGGCCCGGCAAAGCCGCCTTCGGAAATGCAACCGGTGCGCGCGCCAAGAGCCGCAAGCACGCATCGAGATCCAGCAAATTGTTATAGGAAAGCTCTTTGCCGTGCAGCTGTTCGGGGAGCGTTCTTTCGCGGGCAAGATAGAAGGCCGCGCGATCCTGTGGGTTTTCGCCATATCGCAGCGGCTGCGCGACGGGAACGGTCAAGGCGAGCGAACCGGGAAGCTCGCGTGCGAGCAAACCGGCTTCCAGATAGCGCGCGATTGCGGAATCGTATTCGGCCGTGCGCTCGAAGGCGCGCGTGGCGAGCCGTTTGCGCATCGCGGCATCGACGCCGTCCGGCAAGGCCACTGCGACCTCAGCGTACTGCGACGGATCGCAGAGCACCGTAACGTTCTCGAAGTTCTTGGCCGCGGCGCGAATCAACGCAACACCGCCGATATCGATCTGCTCGAGCGCTTCCTCGAGCAACGCGCCCGAACGCGCGACGGTTTTTTCGAACGGGTACAGATTGACGACGACATAGTCAAGCTGCGGAATCTCGTATTGCGCAGCCTCCTCATTGTGTTTTGGGTTGCGGCGGTCCGAAAGAATCGCGCCGAAAACCTTGGGGTGCAGCGTCTTGACGCGGCCATCGAAGAGCGACGGAAAACCTGTCAGCTCGCCGACGTCATGCGCGTCGATTCCGTTCTCGACCAGATGCGCACGCGTTCCGCCCGTCGCGTAGATCGGAACTCCGGCGGCGCTTAGAGCGCGGGCAAGCTCCGCAGCGCCGGCGCGGTCATGGACCGAGAAAAGTGCTCCGCCCTTCTGCACGTGACGATCACGCAATCGCACTCTCCCGGCGCGCCGGGAGTCGTTCGCCGGCGGCGGCCGCCGGGGCTTCATCCAGAGCGACCGAGACGATCGAGCTGATGCCCGGCTCGGCCATTGTTACGCCGTATAGGCGCTGCGCGAGATCCATCGTGCGTTTATTGTGCGTGACGATGACGATTTGCGCATCCTTCGCGACATCGCGCACCATCGCCGAGAAACGATCGACATTCGTTTCATCGAGCGCGGCATCGACTTCGTCGAGCAGATAAAACGGTGAGGGACGCGTTGCGATCAGCGCAAAGATCAGCGCGACCGCCGTCATGGCACGTTCGCCGCCCGAGAGCGATTGCAGCGGCGTCATCTTCTTGCCCGGCGGTTGTACCGAGATCTCGATCCCGCTGTCCGAAAGCTTTTCGGGTTCGGTCTGCCACATGCGCGCTTCGCCGCCCGGGAAGAGCCGCTTGAACATCTCGGCAAATGCCGCCGCCACTTTTTCGAACACGGTATTGAACTCAGCTTGCGTCGAGAGCTCGATCTCGCGGATCGTCGCGAACAGGGTTTCGCGAGCGCGGGCGAGATCGTCGAGCTGCTCGCGCAAGAACGTCTCGCGTTGCGCAAGCTCCTCGCGCTCCGACTCGGCGTTCAAGTTGACGTTTGCCGAAAGACGCGCGAGCTCTTCGCGCAAGCGCGGAAGCTCTTCGAGTATGTCGTCCGAGTCTTGCGTATAGCGCGACTCGACGTCGCGCAGCTCATCTTCGGTCGCCGGATTTTGCGCGAATTGCGCGGTCAGCATCCCCAGCTCCGCATCGATCTGCGCCAGGCGCGTACGCGCCTCCTCACCTTGCGCCGCGATCTCACGTTCTTCACTCTCGGCTCCGCGTTGCTCGCCATCGAGCACCGTCGCACGATCCGAAAGGCGTTCGCGCTCGGTTCGCGCGCCTGCAAATGCGTTGTCGGCGTTGACGACCGCGCCTTCGAGGGTAGCGACCTCGCGTTCTTGCGCAAGTTGTTGCTCGACGAGCGAGGCGATCTCGCGTGCGGTCGAAGAACGCGCATCGGCCGCTCGTTGCGCATTTTGATCGAGCATCGCAAGGCGCGCCTGCGCGGCATCGCGTTCGGCCTGCGCCGTTGAAGCTTCTTCACGCGCCCGCGACAGCGTTGCAGCGGCGCTCTGCTGTTCGGCCTCACTGCGCGCCACTTGTTCGCGCGCAGCTTCGAGCGCGGTTTCCAGACGCTTACGCTCTGCAGGCTCATCGAGCCCGCCGGCCGCCTCGAGCGTCCGCTCGATCGCGGTCTTGCGCGCGCGCACTTGATCGATTTGTTCTTGCGTGCTGGTTTCGCGCGCCGCTTCGCTTGCAATGTCGCCGTCGAGCCGTTCGATCTCCGCATTCAACGCTTCGAGACGCGTACGCGCATCGGTGACGGCGACGAGCATGTCGGCGTGTGCTTTGCGTGCCGCTTCCCGCCGCTCGGTGCTCGATTCCGCAGCGGCCGTCGCTTCGTCGATCTCACTTTCGAGCGATTCGAGACGCGTGCGCTGCTGCGGGAGCGTTCTGCGCAGCGTTTCGGCTTGCGCGGCGCGCGCCAGGATCGAGCGCTCGCGCGTGAAGCGGCCACCCGTGATCGCGCCGCCGTCTTCAATGCGTTCGCCGGACAGCGTCACAATCGCGTCGCGGAAGTTTTCCTCGCGCACCAGCGCAAGTGCCGTTGCGAGCGTCTCGACGACGAGCGTGCGGCCGACGAGAAACGCAACTATACCAGCGTACTGTGCTTGCGTACTCACCAATGTGTGCGCGTATCCAATGACGCCCTCGCGTCCAACGCGCGCGCCGAGCTCGTGGCCTTTACGAGCCCGCAGACCATCGAGCGGCAAGAAGGTCGCCCGTCCGAGCTCGCGTTGCGTCAAAAGCGCGATCGCGCGTTCCGCATCGCCTTCGGTCTCGACGACGATGTGCGAAAGCCCGTTGCCGAACGCGGCATCCAGCGCTTGCGCGTAACGTTCATCAACTTGCAACAGCTGCGAAACTACGCCGCGCACGCCGTGCAGCTCGCTGCGCGACGAGGCTTCCATGACGGCACGCGTACCGGGTACGTGACCTTCGAGCGAATGTTCGAGCTCTTCGATCGTGTGCAAGCGCGCTTCGTCGCTGGCGACCGCACCGTGCAATTCGGTGAATTGTCCTTGCAGCGTAACGATCCGGTCCGCATCCGTTTGCACTTGTACGTCAAGCGTCGTTATCGCCGTGGCACGAGCTTCGAGATCGCGTTCGAGCGCGGCGAGCTCGCGCTCACCGGTCACAAACCGCTCGCGCGAGGACGCGACGTTGCCTTCGATGCTCCGCCGCGCATCGCGCAGCCGTCCGAGCTCGTCGCCGAAGCGCGTGATCTCGCGGTCGGCGCTCGCAATCG
Organism: Vulcanimicrobiota bacterium; assembly: GCA_963715815.1. Taxonomy (GTDB): domain Bacteria; phylum Vulcanimicrobiota; class Vulcanimicrobiia; order Vulcanimicrobiales; family Vulcanimicrobiaceae; genus JAFAMS01. The sequence continues at coordinate 185,318 of OY970278.1, forward strand.
TTGCACGGCGTTCGGCTTCGCTCGCGAGCTTTTCGGCTGCAGCGGTTTCGAATGCGCGCAACGCGTTGAAGGCGGCGTCAAGTGCAGAGCGCGATTGCGAAAGCGTCGCGGTAATGCGGACCTCGATCGCACGTTCTTCGTCCACGCGGACCATAAGCGGCGCGATTTGTTCGGAAAGCGAGCTCAAGTTGAGCTCGAGCTGTCCAAGTTCCGTCTGCGCGCGCGCTTCGTCGGCGACCGAAGCGCTGCTCTGGGCTTCGAGTGCTTCGCGCCGTGCATGCGTCGCGGCCAGCGCCGTTTGCAAGTCGGCAAGTTTCGCGCGAGCATCTTGCGCCCCAACGCGCTGTTCTTCGAGCGCGAGCTCGTGGCGATAGAGCGCGGTACGAAGCGAGGTGAGATCAGCCGCTAGCGCTGCAGCGCGCGCGGCGGCACCGGCTTGACGCTCGTCGAGTTTTCCGAGACCGTTGCGGACGCGGTCGCGTTCTTCGCGGCGGCTCTTACTGGCACGCATGTACCCCAGCAGCTCGAGATCGCGAACGCGGGTCGAGAGCCGGCGGAACCGCTTGGCGCGGCGCACTTGCGTTTCGAGCTCCGGAATGCGGCGCTCGAGTTCGGCAATGAGGTCGCTAATCCGAATCGCATTGGCTTCGGTGTGCTCGAGCCGGCGCAGAGCTTCATTTTTGCGTGCAAGAAAACGTGCGATGCCCGCAGTCTCTTCGAAGAGCGCGCGCCGTTCGGTCGGCTTCGATGAAAGAATCTCATCGATGTGCCCTTGCGAGACGATCGAGTACGAGCCCGGTCCTAGCCCGCTGCCCATGAGCACGTCCATGACGTCGCGCAAGCGCACGTGTGAACGATTGAGATAATATTCGATCTCGCCGGCGCGGTACGCGCGGCGAGAAATCTCGACTTCATTGAAGTCGACCGGCAGATGCCGGTCCTCGTTGTCGAAAACAAGCGAGACTTCGGCCATGCCGAGCGGCTTGCGCTTCGTATTGCCGGCAAAGATGACGTCGTCGGTGCGATTCGAGCGCAGCTGTTTCGTGCTTTGCTCGCCGAGCGCCCAACGAATGGCGTCAACGAGATTCGATTTTCCCGAACCGTTCGGACCAACGATCGCAGTGATGCCCGGCTCGAAATCGAGCTTGAGCGGTTCTGCGAACGTCTTGAAACCGAAGACTCTAAGCTGTTTGAGTCTCACGGATTTGCATGGTCCTCGGCCGATAGCACGCTGAGAGCAATTTGCGCGGCCGCGCGCTGTGCCGCCTTCTTGCTGCTGCCGGTTCCCTCACCGAGCAACTGACCGCGCACATGCACGCGCGACGTAAACGTGCGGCTGTGCGCCGGGCCGCTCGCGGCGTCAACGTACGTGGGCATCGTCCCCATGCGCGCCTGCGTCAGTTCTTGCAGCGCGGTCTTCGGGTCGGCCGAGGCCATCTCGGCGTGCTCGACGTTCGTCAGGTGCGCGCGCACGACGAAGCGCTCGGCGGTCGCGAGCCCCGCTTCCAAATAGAGCGCGCCGATGAACGCCTCGAATGCGCCGGCGAGGATCGACTCGCGATAGGCACCGCCGGCCGCGGCCTCGGCCGGCCCCAGCACCAGCACTTCGCCAAAACCGAGCCGTCGCGCCGTATGCGCCAGCATCGCATCGTTCACCAGTGCCGCGCGACGACGGGTAAGCTCGCCCTCACGCTCATCGGGATAACGCACATAGAGCCAGCGGGCTGTGACGAGCGAAAGCACCGCGTCGCCGAGAAATTCGAGCCGCTGATTGCTGGCATTTGCGTCGACGAGCCGCTCGGCCAGGACCGCGCTGTCATGGACGAAGGCGCGCTCGACCGCCGCAGATTTGATCCGCGAGAGCCCAGTGGTTCGAAGCAGCGTACGCAGGCGCCGGCGGCGCGCCTCACCGGCCATCCGTGCTCCTAAGCGGCAGAATGCTTTCCAAAGATAACGACCGTGTTGTGACCGCCGAACCCGAACGCGTTCGACATCGCGGCCCGCACGCGCGTTCGGCGCGCAACGTTCGGAACGTAGTCGAGGCGGCACTTGGGATCGGGATTTTCAAGGTTGATCGTGGGCGGGATGATGTCGCGTTCGACCGCCAGGATCGCCGCGATCCCTTCGATTGCGCCCGCGGCACCGAGTAAATGCCCGTGCATGCTCTTGGTCGAGGAGACCGCGAGGCGCTTGGCGTCCTCACCGAAGACTTTCTCGATCGCGGCACTTTCCGAGGGATCGCCCAGCGGCGTCGAGGTCGCGTGCGCATTGATGTAATCGATCTCGCTCGTTTCCAAGTTCGCGCTTTCGAGTGCCCGCCGCATCGCAAAGGTCGCGCCGATCCCGTCGGGATCCGGCTGCACGAGATTGTACGCGTCGGCTGATTGTCCGTAGCCGAGCACTTCCGCATAAATCTTGGCTCCGCGCTTGATCGCTGCGTCGCGCTCCTCGAAGATGAGAATTCCAGCGCCTTCGCCCAGAACGAATCCGTCGCGATCGCGATCGAACGGACGACTGGCGCGTTCGGGCTCGTCGTTGCGCGACGAAAGCGCTTTCATCGAATCGAATCCGCCGACGGCAATCGAGATGACGGTCGCTTCCGCACCCCCGGTAACCACCGCTTCTGCCAATCCGCGTGCGATTGCATCGAATGCGGCAGCCATTGCATCATTGGCGCTCGCGCATGCACTCGAGACCGCGTAGAGAGGCCCGCGCAGGCCGTACTTCATCGAGATCTGTGCGCCGGCCGCGTTGGACATGAGCATCGGAATGAAGAACGGTGAAACGCGCGAGATATCTTTCGACTCGGCGACCTTGAACGTCGTTTCTTGAATCGTGACGATGCCGCCGATCCCGGTGCCCACCAGAGCGCCGGTGCGATTTCGCAGATCTTGATCTTCAGGGAACTTCGCGTCGGCAATCGCTTCATCGGCTGCGACCATCGCGAACTGCGCGAAGCGATCCATGCGCCGGGCTTCGCGCTTGCCGATCAAGGCATCGGGATCGAAGTCTTTGACCTCAGCCGCGATTCGGGCACGCAGCTGCGAAGGATCGAACGCCGTGATCGGGCCTGCCCCGCTTCGCCCGGCAATTAAAGCCTCCCAAAAGGCTTCGCGACTGTTCCCAAGCGGGGTGATCGCCCCCATCCCGGTAACCACGACGCGGCGTCTCTGGAGAGTCTCGGTGGGTTTGTACAAAACGCCCGCAAGTTAAGCCGGTGCGGTTGCGCCCCCTCCCGGTGCCCTGCTATACTCGCTCCGCTATGTTCGTTTTCGACCTCCAGCTTTTCGCTTCCAAGAAGGGTGCGGGCTCGACCCGCAACGGCCGCGATTCCAACGCACAGCGGTTGGGCGTCAAGCGCTTTGGGGGCGAGGCGGTCATTCCGGGGAACATCATCGTCCGCCAGCGCGGAACGCGATTCCACCCCGGCAAGGGCGTCGGCATCGGTAAGGACCACACGATTTTCGCGCTCGTCGCGGGCCGTGTCGAGTTCTCGAACGCCCGGAACCGCAAGCACGTCAACGTCGTCCCCTAAGGTCGGCTAGACGCAGTTTATTGACGAAGTCGCGATAACCGTCGCCGCCGGAAAGGGCGGGGATGGCATTGTCGCGTGGCGCCGTGAGAAGTACGTCCCCAAGGGGGGGCCGGCCGGCGGCGATGGGGGGAAAGGCGGCGACGTCACCCTCGAGGCCGATCCGGGGCTCTCGACCCTGGTTGATTTCCGCTTTAAGAAGCACTTTGGCGCCGAGCCCGGGCGAAACGGCGGCACATCGAACAAATCGGGCAGGGCTGGGGCCGATATGATCGTCCGGGTCCCCGTCGGGACGATCGTCTATAAAAATGAAGGCGAGCCCGACGCCCCACGCGTCCGGCGCATCGCCGACCTGGCTGCCCCGGGCGAGCGGCTCGTCGTCGCCCGCGGCGGCAAGGGAGGCCTAGGGAACCAGCACTTTGCGACCGCGACCCGCCAAGCACCGCGCTTCGCGCAGTATGGCGAGTCCGGCGAGTCTGCGGAGCTCAAGCTCGAGCTCAAGCTGCTCGCAGATTGCGGTATCGTCGGCCTTCCAAATGCCGGAAAGTCGACGCTGCTTTCCGTCGTCTCGGCGGCGCGTCCGAAAGTCGCCGACTATCCGTTCACGACGCTCGAACCGCAGCTCGGAGTCGTACGCGTCGACGAGTTTCAATCGTTCGTCATGGTCGACGTCCCCGGATTGATCGAGGGCGCGCACCAAGGTGCCGGCCTCGGCGACCGTTTTCTACGCCACGTCGAGCGCACGCGCGTGCTGATCCATCTGATCGACGGCACGAATCCGCCGGGCGAAATACTTGCAAGCAAGAAAACGATCGAAGACGAGTTGCGCGCGTGGAGTCCGGGTCTGCTCGACAAACGAATGATCGTCTGCATATCAAAGCTCGATGTCCCCGACGCGCGCGCAAATTTCGAGGAGCTGTCGTCCGTGATCGAGGGCCTGCGCGGCATCTCCGCAGTCGTCGGAGAAGGCGTCCGCGAGCTGATTTATGCGGTCTGGGAAGAGATTCGCGCCAGCCCCGAAGTCCAAGTGTTAGCGCCCGAGCCGCCGCGCATCGTCTTGCGTGCCAAAGAGGCGTTCGCGATTCGCATCGAGGACGGCGTGTACGTGATCAGCGGTGAACGCATCGAACGGCTTGCGGAAAGCACCGATTTCGACAACGATGAAGCGCTCGGACGATTCGAACGCATCCTCGCGAAGCTCGGCGTCGAGAAGCGTTTGCGCGAGATGGGAATCAGCGAAGGCGACACCGTGCGCGTCGGCGCCACTGAGTTTACTTATTCATGACTGTTTTTCGATGGACTGACACGTCTCGCCGCACTGCTACAAAATTCGCGTCGTGCGAATTTTGCTGCGGGCTCCGCTCGTCGCTCTCACCATCCATGGTTCCGCTCCTCGTCGGAGCCTGCTGCTCGACGTATCAGCCCATCTCAAAGCAATCATGAGAATAGGCTTATTTGGGGGAGGGTTTGATCCCGTACACAATGCCCACTTGTTCGTTGCGGAGGCCGTACGCGCCGCGGAGAATCTGGATCGTGTTGTTTTCTTGCCGATGCGCTCCGGACATCATCGCGATAAGTTGCGCGGCAGCGTCGAACATCGTGCAAGCATGCTGCGACTCGCGATCGCGTCCAACCCGGCATTTTCACTCGACTTGACCGATACAGAAGAAGACGCAACAGGATATACGGCAGATCTCTTACCGCGGATGCGTGCAATTTATCCGAACGACGAGCTCTATTTTATCGCCGGCAGTGACTCGCTCGTCCGCGGCGGCTGGCAGCGGCTCGAGGAGATATTCGCGCACCTTGACGGTTTTCTCGTCGTTCCGCGACCTGAGGTCGAGCGGATCGAACTCGATCAAGCACTTGCCGCAATTCCGCCGAACCTGCGCACTAAGATAGAGTTCATCGACTTGCCGCTGCACATGGATTCAGCGACGACGGTGCGCGACCGGCTCGAATCGGGCGACACCGTACGGTATTTGGTTCCTGAGGCGGTTTGGCGGTACATCGTCGAGCACGGTTTGTACATGAACGGCGCGGTTCCGAAATGATCGCAGCCGCAGATCCGCGCGTGCTGTGCGCGATCGGACACACGCGTAATGCAAACGGAATGCTCGCGATCGCGGACGTCGGTGTCGACGAGCTCGCGAAGAAGTATGGGACGCCGCTCGTCGTGTTCGATGCATCGACGTTCGAGAAGACGCTGGAACGTTTTCATCGTGCAGCCGATCCGCACGGAATCTCGATCGCGTATGCGGCCAAGGCGTTACTCTTCGTCGCGCTCGTGCGGCGGATTGCGCGGCATGCGTGGCTCAAGCTCGATGTCTGTTCGAGCGGCGAAATTGCAACCGCGGAGCGCGGTGGGCTCGCTGCTTCGCGCATGTATCTTCACGGTTGCGGCAAGAGCGATGCCGAGCTCGATGCTGCCATCGAAGGGCGCGTCGCATTCATCGTCGTTGACGGCATCGACGAACTTGAGGTGCTCGCTACGCGCGCACGCGGACGCGCACTTTCGATCGGATTGCGCTTCAACACCGGGATCGAAATTCAGACGCACGATTTCGTGCGGACCGGCGGCGAGAACACGAAGTTCGGCATCGCGCCCGGCGACCTCGAGCGGACTTTCGACGTTCTCGATGCGCACCCGAACATTGCGCTTGGTGCGCTGCACGCGCACATGGGTTCGCAGATATTCGATGAGGCGCCGTACGCTGCGAACCTCGACGTGCTCGCCGAGCTTGCGGCACGCGCGCACGCGCGGGGACGAACGATCCCCTCGCTTTTGCTCGGCGGCGGATTCGGCATCGATGAGGACGTGGCGGCGGCCGAGACGTTCGATATCGAGGCGACGCTCGCGGACCTAGCACGGCGGATGCGGGAGACCGCATCGCAGGCCGGCATCCCCGTTCCTCGCCTAGGAATCGAGCCGGGCCGTTCGCTGGTTGCGAACTCGGGGACGACGCTTTACCGGGTCGCTGCCATCAAGGACTCCGGCACCCGCCGCTTCGTCGTCATCGACGGCAGCATCGCCGACAACCCCCGGCCGGCGATCTACGGAGCCTTCCACCAACCATTGGTTGCGAGCTCACAAGCGCGGGGACCGCTAAGACGTGTGACGATCGCGGGCCGTTCGTGCGAAAACGACGAGATGCTCGACGCCGACCTACCCGATGATTTGCGGACCGGTGACTTGCTCGTACTTTGTACGACCGGGGCGTACACGTATGCGATGGCAAGCAACTACAACCGATTCGCTCGCCCGGCTGTTGCCGAAGTCGAATCGGGACGCCATCAATTGGTCATAAGGCGTGAAAATTTCGAAGACGTTTTACGCAACGATGTAGTATGATCAAGCCACGCCTCGTAAAGGCGCTGGTTTTGGCGAGTATAAGTCCGCGGCGCCGCGAACTTCTCGCTTCCCTCGGCGTAAAAGTCGACGTCGTACCAAGCAGTTATAACGAAATGAACATGCCGGAGTTGACGCCCATCGAGCTGGCGCGCACCCACGCGCTGGGCAAGCTTTATGGCGTCCTCGGGCAACCCCCGGAGGCGATCGTCGTCGCCGCGGATACCGTCGTCGATCTCGACGGAACGCCCCTGGGAAAGCCGAGAGATGCGCATGACGCCAGCGAGATGTTGCGTGCGCTTTCCGGCCGCCGCCATGTCGTGCACACCGCGTTCGCGCTCACGCTTGAAGATGATGTGATTGAGCGCACCGCCTCTACGGAGGTCCGTTTCGCGCCGCTATCGCAGCAAGAAATAGCCGAGTACGTCGCGACGGGTGACTCGATGGACAAGGCCGGAGCCTACGGAATTCAGGGGCGGGGGGCAGCCCTCGTCGAGCGGATCGACGGTGATTTTTACACCGTGATGGGGTTCCCGCTTGGACTTTTCGTGCGGACGTTGCGCGACCACGGCGTGATCCTCGGGGGTACACGCTAATGTCATTTCTACGCGCAGTCCGAACAACGTTAAGTCCCGAATTGGGAATCGACCTCGGAACGGCCAACACGCTCATCTACGAGCGCGGCACCGGTGTGCTCGTCTCGGAACCATCGGTCGTCGCATACGACCTCTCGGGCGGCGTCGAGCGTGTGATCGCCGTCGGTAGAGCCGCCAAAGAAATGGAAGGCCGCGCGCCCAGCCGGATCCGCGTCGTCCATCCGCTGCGCGGCGGGACGATCAGTGACTTTCAAGCCGCTCACGTCTTGATCGAAACGATGGTGAGCCGCGCCTCGACCGCGCGCCCGAAACTGCTGCCGCGCGTCGTCGCCTGCGTCCCGGGCTGCGCGACCGACATCGAGTGCAAAGCTGTCGAGGAGGCGGCTGCAGCCGCCGGAGCGCGCGCCACGACATTCTTACCGCAAGCCGTCGCCGCAGCGCTCGGCGCCGGGCTCGACATTACGACCACCAGCGGGAAAATGGTCGTCGACATCGGTGGTGGGACGACCGAGATCGCGGTTCTCGCGCTCTCAGGCGTTGTCGCGCTGCACTCCGTCAAAGTCGGCGGCGACTATCTCGACAATGCGATCATCACGCGGCTGCGTCACGACCGTTTTCACATCGGTGCACTGACGGCGGAGGCGTTAAAAATCAAGCTAGGGTTTGCCGGTCGCCCGCCCGGGCGAGCGGCGGTTCGCGTCAGCGGCTTCGACAGCGCGGCGGGCGCGCCGCGCGCGCGCGAAGTGAGCGAAGCACTGGTCGGCGAAGCGATGGCTGACGGTATCGATCGCATCACCCGTGCAGTGTGGTCGGTTCTCGAGCAAACACCACCGGATCTCGCCGCGGATTTGCTCGAAAACGGTATCACGCTGACGGGCGGAGGCGCGCAAATTACGGGACTCGCCGGCGAACTCAGTTTGCGCACCAACGTTCCCACGATCGTCGCACCCGATCCACTCGAGTGCGTTGCACGTGGAGCGGGTGAAGTGCTCGGAATTCCAACGTTGCTCGAGCGTCTCGGTCCGTCCGCGGATCGTTTGACGAGGTGGTATCAATCTTTACGTATCGGGATGAGAGAAAGCTATTCGCCGTAATCGGCGCGATCATCGCCGCCGCTCTCGTCGCACTCGTTCAACTTGAATTCGCCCGGCAAGGACGCACCAGTCCTCTCAGCAACGCAATAACCTCGACGTACGCCTATCTCGAATTTGCGCTGGGCGCGTCGATCTCGGGTTCGCGCGATGCCGCCGGGTACGTGATCGCGCTGCCGCAGCTCGAACGCGAGAACGCACAGCTGCGCGCCGACAACGCGAAATTGCAAACCGAAAATGCAACCTTGCAAGAGACGCTTGCGCGCGTCCCATCGCGCGAGGCCGTGCAGGACGCGGCTGCGCTCTATCCGACCGGCATTCCCGCGCTCGTGATCGGATTCGATCCCGAAAACAAATCGCAAGTCGTCACGGTGAACAAAGGAACGCGTTCCGGCGTCTCGCTCGATGACGGCGTCGTGAACTCCGAGGGCGTGGTTGGGCGAGTCATCGAAGCCGACGCGCTCAGCAGCAAGGTCCTTCTGATCACCGACTACACCAGCAACTTGCCGGCGATTCTGCAAAACGGACGCTGGTGGGGAATAGCGACCGGGACGCTGACACGCGTGAACTTACACTACGTTTCGCAAGATGCGCATCTGCACGCCGGCGATGCCGTCGTTACCGGCGAAGGCCGTTCGTTCCACGCCGGTCTCGCAATCGGACGCATCGCGTCGGTAACGCCGATGCCCGCCGGTGCACTCGATCAGCAGGCAATCGTCGAACCCGCTGTCGCGTTCGGACGCCTCGATCATGTTGTTATCCTTCCGAAATAGCGGCGCGCAATCACACGCCGCCCAGCTTCCAACGGATTGGCGTGCTGCCGCAATTTGGTTGATAGCGGCCGGCTTTCTGCAAGCCACGCTAGTTCATTACATCGCGGTCCGAAACGCCGTACCCAGTCTGATTTTTTTGGTCGTCGCGACGTACGCGTTGCGCTCCGGAACGGCCGGCGCGATCCTGCTCGGCACGGCCGGTGGTTTGATCGAAGACGCGCTGTGCGGGAACACCGGTGCGGCGTGGACGATTGCAACCTCGATCACGGCACTCGGCATCTCCGGTGCGGCACGCCTGGTGTTCGCCGATTCACCCTCGATCTTCGCCGCGCTGCTCGTCGTTGCGGTACTGGCGCGCGAAGGACTCTATTGGGCCGTTCTGTCGCTCGAAGGCTTTCAAATCGGCCTCGGCATGCACTACACGAAGATCGCAATCGCTTCGGCGCTCTACACCGGCGTGATTGCGATGATCGTCGTCTGGGCGCGCTGGCGATTCATCACGCGGTGAGCACGTGATCTATCGCGGCATCTCCCGAATGGGCGGGTTCTTCTTCATCGTGGTGATCGCGATTGCGGCGATCGTCGCGCGTTTGACGTACGTGCAGCTAATCGACGGCAAAGTGTATGCCGCCGCTGCGCGTGCGAACCAGGTCCGCTTGATCCCCGTCGCTGCACCGCGCGGGTTGATCTTGGACCGCAACGACCGGATCATGGTGCGGAGCCGTCCATCGTTCGTCGTCGCGCTGATTCCCTCGCAAGTTAAAGACATCAAGTCGACGATCGCCGATCTTTCCTCGACGCTGGAGATTCCGCAAGACGAGCTGTGGCATCGTCTTTACCATCATCACGACGTTAATTACGAAAACTTCGCGCAAGTCCAAGTCTATGAGCCATATGGGCCCGTCATCTTGGCAAGCGATTTGCACACCTCGCAAATGGCGCGGCTCGCCGAAACGCAGCCCGATCTTCCCGGCGTCGATCTCGAAGAGCAATCCGTTCGCAACTATCCGTACGGCAAGCTCGCAGCCGACGTGTTCGGCTACGTCGGCCAGATCTCCGAAGAAGAATACGAAAAGCGCAAGAGCGAGCACTACACGCCGAACGACGTCGTCGGCAAAGACGGACTCGAATACACCTACGACGCGTATTTGAAAGGAACGCCGGGCGGCCAGCAAGTTATGGTCAACGCCTGGGGCGCAGTCGTCGGCGACGAAAAATTCGTCAAGTCAAAGCCCGGCGACGTAATCATTACGACGATCGACCTGCGCTTGCAGCAAATCGCGCAGCGTGCGCTTGCCGACGGACTGCGGTCGTGGGCCAAAACCCGCAACGTAAAACGGCTCTCGGGCGCGCTTGTGGTCCTCGATCCGTACAGCGGCGGCGTTCTCGCGATGGCCTCGCTGCCAACCTTCGATCCGAACGACTTCGCAACGCCGATCTCACCGAAGGAGTACGCGCACTACATACTTGACCCGCTGCGACCCCTCTACAATCGCGCGATCGGCGCGGCGACCCCGACGGGTTCGACGTTCAAGATGGTCACCGGCTCGGGAGCAATCTCATCCGGCGTCATCAAGCCACACCAAGTGCTCTACGATTCGGGTGCGTGGGATTGCCACGGCGTGCACTTCGTCGATCTTGCCGCCGGCGGACTCGGCAACGCCGAGTTCACGCAGGCCCTAGCCGCGTCGAGCGACGGCTACTTCTACCAGCTCGGCGATCGCCTTGGTCACACGCGGCTGCGGTACTACGCGCTTGAGTTCGGCCTCGGCGCTCTCAGCGGGATCGATCTTCCCGGCGAATACTCCGGTAATTGGCCGACCGACGAATGGACGCGCAAGGTTTACGGCGTCCCGCTCGAGCCGAGCGATGTCTGCCAGCTGGCAATAGGACAAGGTGCGATGCAAGCCACGCCTCTGCAGATGGCTAACGTCACCGCGACCGTCGTCAACGGCGGGACGCTCTACCGTCCGCACATCGTCCAAGAGATTCGCACGCCGACGGGGACCGTCATCAAGCGCTTCGACAACGAGATCATCCGCGAAGTCCCGGTTACGCAAGAATCTCTCAAAGAGGTCCGTACCGGCATGGACCGCGTGACGAGCTCGATCGGAACCGGCTACGGCCTCGCGATCCCCGGCTTACCTTACGGCGGTAAGACGGGCACCGTGCAAACCGACGGCGGGAACGGACCCAATACGACCTGGTTCGTCTGCTTTGCGCCCGCAAATCATCCCACGCTCGCAATGGCGATCTTCGTCGAACGTTCCGGCGGTTACGGCGCAAACGTGGCCGGGCCCATCGCCCAAAGAATCCTCGCGGAATACTTCCGCAAGAAGATTTAGGCTAGCCGCCGCCGCCTTCTTGCGGGCTCGTGGCTGCGAGCGAGGCGAGCAGATCGAGGATTTTCTTGTCCTCGGTCTCTTCGATCGGTGAATCCCGCGCGACGTCTTTTTGCGTGCGCAGATTCGTCGTGCGCTTGCGCCACTCGACGCGCGAATCGGTTTCGTCGCGCAGACGGCGCAGGTAGTGGTCGAGCGGCGTGAAGCGGCGTCCATCTTCCGAACGGTTGAACTTCGCTTTGAGATCGTCGACGAGACGATAGGTATCGAAAACGGAGTCGATCAGGTTTTCCAGGCGCCGATCGTAGGGCAACCAATATTTGTTTGTTTGCAAATCGAGGAAAATCCAAATCGAGATGTCGCCGAAGTTCATGATGTCGTCGATCATCATTCCGTCGAAAGGCGGACGCAGCGGCGCAATCTTGTTCTCACCGATGAAGCGATCGCGCTGTTCGATCGGCGAGACGTCGCCGGAGGCCAGACGCTGTCCGTAGGCTTCCCGATCTTCGCGGATCTGTTGCACACGCCGAAACAAATCGGCGACTTCTGGGCGCGAATGAAACTTGTCGAGCCACTCTTGCGAGCCCGCGCGTTCCTTTAATTCAACAGTGACGCGATGAATCGAACGGCGCAGCCAGTTTTCGAGCTCTTCTTCCCAACGCTGACGCCGGCGATAGGTCGCTTGCGCATTGACGACGTCTTGCGAAGACCGAGCTGCAGAGTTATAAAGCCGTGACGCGCCGCCGAAGCTGAACAGCCATTCAAAGAAACCGGGACGCTCGATTTGATTCCCGCGAACGTGACGCGGATACGCCTCGGCGTAACCTTTCAGGTTACGTTCGGCAATCTTTTTCCGTTCTTCGAGCGCGTTCGCGGCAGCCGCAATCTCGGCGAGGACGCCGGCACGCTTGCGTGTGTACGAAGCGCGCACTGCGCTTTCGGCGTGCGAAATCTCCGACCGTTCAAAGCGCGCCTTTGCAGCGTCATACTCTGCGATCGTGGCGGCGTCTTTTGCGAAGTCTGGTATGCCACCCGCGGCTCTTGGCTTTTCGCCTGAATCGACCGCGGTCGGTTCGACGCTTTCCACGGTTCGGCGCTTCCCTCCGGTGGGCGTCATCGCCTCCAAGCGGGGACCCGCTTGTGCTACGTCTTGCAATCCCGTAATAGGATTGCTGCGACTTCGGAAACCCGGGGGTCGGGGTCGGCAAGCGCACCGCGTAGCGCGTGTTCCGCTGCAGGTCCGCGCGCAAGTCGTTCGAGCTCGCGAATCCGTTCAAACGGCGCGGCCTGCCCGCTTACCTGCTTCGATTCCACTCGCACCGGGCTGAGCATCGCGATGCCGAGCAACACCAAACCGATAATGACGAAGAACGAAGGGACGATTACGAGCTTCACGATCATGCGTGCACTCCGATCTCGTGTTCCACGACGGCATCCAGACGTTCGTCGAGTCCAGGCTGTGCCTTGACGAGGGCGTCGATGAATGCCGCGTCGTCGCGCAGACCCTCCAAGGTCGTGTGCAGCGCGTCGCGATAGCCCGCAAATTCCGGGTACTCGTCGCGCTCGGGAGCGATAAGCTTCGCTGCGTGCGCCAAGCGCGTCCCGAGTGAACCCGCACCGATCCCGCACGCATCCAGCGCGTCCTCGGCGGCCGAATCGAGGACGTCGTCGGCACGTACCGGATAGTGCGGCATGCGCAACTTGATCGCCAGGCGATCGAAGACGCTGCGAAGTGCAATCCGGTTCACCTTGAGATGCGCGTCGAGGTCCGGCTCGTCGCACGCGTCGGCGCAGAGAACGGCGAGCGCCCATAGGTGGCGCATCAGTCCGGCCAGACCTGTGAGGTAACTCGCCATCGCTGCTTCGAGGACTGCAGCTGCAGAACGCTGCATGCGCGGCGACGGCGACGCCGGCTCCGGGAGCGACGGCGGCTTGATGCGACGCAAGGCGAGACCATCGACTGTAAAAGGAAGTGTCGGCACATCGCCACACTCGTCGAGCCTGATGGCCGGTGACTCAATGAGCGATTCACGGCCCTCACAGCACACGCGAGCCAAGACGCTCATCATAGGGGCGCCCGCGTCGCCGACGGTCGCGAACTCAAGCCTCATTCCGGCACCTCGCTGCAAATGCTCGATTCGCATTCCGTCGCGCGACCAGAGCGGTGAGGTTCCACCAATCTCGAGCAGGCGCGCACCCTCGATACGCGTGCTGCCCGCGAGATAGACGCCGCCCGCAACATGCAGGGCAATCGTGAAATCCGCGGGCGCGCCGCCGGCGTTGGCCAAACGCACGCTCCACTCGGCACGCTCGCCCGGTACGATTGCAACGTCGACCTGTCCGTGCGGTTCGATCGAGCCTTCGAGACGCGCGTGATTGCGCGCCAGGACGTGCGCTTCGCCGAGCTCGACACTCTGCGTCGCGGTGCGGCAGGCTACGCGCAGCGATTGATGCGTTCCATCCAGCGCCTCCTCCGCAACGCACGCGCGAATTCCGACGGTGCGGCGCGTGCCGGGATCGAGTGTCAAAGGGAAGGTCGCATCGAACGTGGCTTCTTGCAGGTCGCCAAGGGCGTGCAGAGTCACGACGTGCGCCGGTGCGCTGCCCGTGTTGGTGAGTATCGCGCGTCCGCGCACGGCGTCGCCGGCTGCAGCTTCGCTCTCGAAAAACTCAATGCGATTTGCATTCGGAGCAAACGCCGCATCCCCGTAAATCGTGCAGCGCAAGCTGTGCTCGCGGCGCGCACTATCGCATTCGAACGACACCGCAATCTCCGCATCCCCGGGCATGAGCGCATACACGTCGACTGCAATATCGTGGCGCTCGCCGCGCAGCGGTGAGGGTAGCGTGAACTCGAGCTCGCTCGGCGATTCCTTCGGACGAACGTATGGTCCGGTCGAGATCAGCGCGATCGACAGCGGCGCACGAACCACGATGCTCGCGAGACTCGTGCAATCATCGCCGGGATTGTGGAAGTGAATTCGTAACGTCGTCCGCTCGCCGGCTTCGAGCGTCGATTTTTCGAGAGTGGCCTCCAACTCGAACATAGGCGGCCGGGTTCGGCCGTTACGATGTGCGCCCTCCGATCAAAATTTGCACGTCACAGCGCGGCAAAGGCGGGGTACTTTCATTCGGAGAATTCGCCGGGCATGACGACCCTGTCTGCGTATCATGCCGGTCTGCTCTGTGAAGCAGTCGATCGACTCGGAAGTGAAGCCGCGTTTGAAGTTCTCGCACGCGCGCGTGAGCTCGAAGCACAAGGACGCAGCGTCGTTCACCTCGAGATCGGTGAGCCTGATTTCGACACGCCGGAGCATATCAAGCGAGCCGGCATCCAAGCGATAGAACAAAACTATTCGCACTACACGCCGTCGGCCGGGATCCCCGAGCTGCGCGACGCGATCGCTTCGTTCGCTGCAAAGCTGCGCGGTATCGAACCATGGAAGCGTGAGAACGTCGTCGTCGGTCCGGGTGCAAAGCCGATTATTTGGAACACGCTCTCCGCATTGCTCGATCCAGGCGACGAAATGATCGCAGCCGATCCGAGCTATCCGGCGTACGCGTCTTGCGCATCGTACTTACAGGCGAATCTCGTCCCGGTCAAACTGCTCGAATCGAAAGATTGGCGACTCGATCTCGACGAGCTCGCCGCGAAAGTCAGCAATAGGACCAAAGTCGTCGTGTTGAACTCACCGCACAATCCGACCGGCGGCGTGCTCGGTATGGAAGATTTTCAAGTCGTCGCCGATCTCGCCCACAAGTGGGGCTTCATCGTCATCTCCGATGAGATCTATTGCCGCACGCTCTACGGCAGCACGTTCGTCTCGCTCGCACAGCTCGACGGTATGCGCGAACGCAGCGTGATCATCGACGGCTTCTCGAAAGCCTACGCGATGACAGGCTGGCGCCTCGGCTACGGCATCATGCCCGAAGAGCTTGCGCGCACGGTTTCGCTCTTCAACAACAACACGTTCTCGTGCGTCGCGACCTTCGTGCAGCGCGCCGGCATCGCAGCGCTCAATGGACCCGACGAGCCGGTGCTCGAGATGACCGAAACATTCCGCAAACGGCGCGATGAGATCATCAGCGGAATCAACTCGATTCCTGGTATGCACTGCAAGTCACCCGAAGGCGCGTTCTACGCCTTCGTCAACGTGCAAGAGATCACGCACGACGATCGCAAGCTTGCGACGTTCTTGCTCGAAGAAGGCGGCGTCGCGGGTCTGGGTGGTTCGTGCTTCGGTGAAGGCGGGCGCGGCTATATCCGCTTCTCGTACGCGAATTCGATCGAGAACCTCCGCATCGCGCTCGACCGCATCCGCGAGACGCTTCCGAAATTTAGCTAAAGCCGCATTGCGCGCTTCACGTCGGCAAGCGTTTGGCTTGCGACGATGCGCGCTTTTTCCGTGCCTTCTGCAATGATCTCTGTGATCGTTGCGTCGTCGATCGCTGCGCGGCGCTCGCGTATCGGACGCAGATAGTCATTGAGCTTTACGGCAAGTTCGCTCTTGCAATCCACGCAGCCCAGCGCTCCCGTACGGCAATTCTCCGCAATCCAAGGCGAGCGCACGGCGTTGACGATTTGCTGCAGCGCGTAGACAGGACATATCTCCGGACGTCCTGGATCGTTGCGCCGAATTTTCTCTGGATCGGTAAACATCGAACGAACCTTTTTGGTCGTCGTTTCTTCGTCGTCTGCGATGTCGATCGTGTTGCCGTACGATTTCGACATCTTGCGTCCGTCGGTGCCGGGTACCGCCGGAAAATCCGTCAAGAGCGCTTGGGGTTCGACCAGCGTGTCGCCGTAGTAGCGATTGAAGCGCCGCACGATCTCGCGCCCCAGCTCCAGATGCGCGACCTGATCGCGCCCAACCGGAACCTTCTCGCCGCGGAACACGGCGATGTCGCACAGCTGTAAGAGCGGATAACCGAGAAATCCGTACGTCGCAATGTCAGGGCCGAGCGCTTCGATTTGTTCCTTATATGTCGGTGTACGTTCGAGCCACGAGACGGGCGTGACCATCGAAAGCAGCACGTGCAGCTGGCTGATCTCAGGTACCCCGGACTGCAGAAAGATCGTCGATTTCTGCGGATCGACGCCGGCTGCGATCCAATCGCGCACCATATCTTCACGTGCGGCGCGAATTTCCTCCGGATGTTGAAAAAGCGTCGTGTACGCATGCAGATCCGCGATTTCGAAATACGCATCCGCCGTTCGCGAGAGCTCGGCCCAATTCGTGAGCGCCCCAACCAAGTGACCGATATGCAAACGGCCGGTCGAGCGCATTCCTGACATGACCCTCATCAATTTCGCGCCCGTTCGCGCATCAGTACGGCCATACCCGTTCACCGTTCCACTGCGTGCTATTCGCGATCGCATCGCGAACGAGCGTTCGCGCAGCGGAGATTGCATCGATGATGTTCTCGCCGCGCGCAAGATAAATTGCGGTCGCGGCCGCAAGCACGCAGCCCGTTCCACGCATCCCGCCCGCGAGTCGCGTCCCCTCGAACGTCGTTGTTTTGCCGTCCGAATAGAGTATGTCGCTTGCCTCATCATCGAGATGGCCGCCCGTAACGAGCGCGCCGCGCGCGTGATCGCGCTCGACCAGCGTATGCGCCGCGCCGGACATCGTCGCGCGATCGTTCACGGGAAAACCGCACAAGCGCGAGGCTTCAGCCAGGTTCGGCGTCACCAGCGTACATAACGGAAAGAGCTGTTCGCGCAAGGTTTCCAGCGTTGCGTCGTCAGCGAAGACGAGTCCGTCGCTGCTCGCCGCGACCGGATCGCAGACGATCGGGACCCCAGCGCCCTCGAGTCCGGCAGCCACCGCCCGGGCGCTCTGAGGCGAGAGCAGCGCGCCGATACGGTACGCGTCCGGACGCGTGGGGCGAATCGCGCGAAGTTGGGCGGCAATGATCGCCGGATCCGTCGCCTCGGCACTGTGTTCGCCGGCGCCTTGAGCGGAGACGCCCGCAACGACCATGACGTGCCGGGTCTCGAGCCGCTGTGCGACTCGGGCATCGAGGCCGATACCTGCGATGTTCAGCGGGTGCGTCGTCCCGATCGAGCAGAGTGTCAGCGCGCCCATGCATCAACCAACGCGCGCGCCGCCGCAATCCGGTCGGGCGCACGCGATATCGCGGTGATCACGGCGGCCATCGCGGCACCGGTCGCGCGAACCTCCGGTATGCGGTCGAGCGTGATGCCGCCGATCGCTACGACGGGGACGTCGACGGCACGAACGGCTGCCCGAATTCCATCGGGCCCAATCGGCTCGCCGGCGTCGTGCTTGGTTCCGGTCGCGTACATCGCGCCAACCCCGATATAGTCGGCGCCGAGCGCGAGCGCGGCGTACGCGCTCGGGACATCCGGGCACGAGATGCCGATGATCTTGCCGCGCGCCCGTTCCCGCAGCCGGGTCGCACCCTGCAGTGCGAGATCTTCTTGTCCGAGATGCACGCCGTCGGCGCAATCGATCAGTCCGAGGTCATCATTCAAGATCAACAGCGCTCCGGAGGCTCGCGTCCGTTCCCATGCACGGGTCAGCACGTTGCGATCGATCCCGCTCTTGCTGCGGTACTGCACGACCCGAATGCGGGCCGCCAAAACGTCATCGAGCTGCGCAAGGATGTCGCCTTCCGCCGCATCGACGATCGCGTAAATGCCGCGCAGCCCGCTAATGGGGGACGCCAATCGGCGGCAAAACGAATTCAATTGGTTGGTCCGCGCCCTCAGGCAACGCGGGCGCGACGGTGAGATCGTACGTGCGTGCACGATCGTCGAGCCGGCCGGGTGTCAAAAAATCAATTTGTCCGGTATAGCGCGCATTGGGCGCCAAACGTAACCCGAGAAAAAGCTGACGATCCGTGAGCAACCAGTTGCGCGTGTCGAGCGGATGATAGACGTTCGAACCGTCGCGCAAAAGCGTGCGCCCGTACGGTAAAAACGTGATGAATGCATTGCCGTCATTCTCGAATGTCAACGCCAGCTCGATGCGTCGCGGATAAAACGCCAGCTCGCGTACGATGATCTTCGCGCCGTTGCGATCGACGCTCGTGCCCTCGGGAACGTACGAACGATAGGGATGTCCCTCGTCATCGACGCGGTACGCGTTGTTTTCACGAACGATGCGATAGCGCAGTTCGAGGCGGCCGTGCCCGAGCTGCTGCGTCCCGTGATTTAGAAACACGATCGCTTCGCGCAGCGTCACGATCTGCGCGTCCTTCGCTTGTTCCACGCGCAGCGCTTTGGGGTCGCTCGCGCTGAAGCGTTCCGCGCTGAACACCGATTTGTAGTTGCGCAGGCTGCCGAAATAACGCTGCATGGGCGTGGCCAGTAGCGCGTAGGCTTTTTCATACTCGCTGCGGCCGACGGCACGCGCGTAAGCCAGCGCAACGTCGACGGCCGCACCTCTGGGTGGCGGCGCTGCACCCAAGAGTGCGAGCATCGCGAGCAGCGCCGCGAGCCCGCGTCCCCTTCACGCCTGGCCTAAGAGAATGTCGACGATTCGAATCAGATCGGATTCGTCGGTGAAGCGAATCTCGATACGGCCGCCCTTCTTCGCCCGGACAAAGGTGATCCGCGAACCGAGCCGGTGTCGCAACTGGTCGGCGACGTCGTTCAGATCGTCGGCGCTGGTCGCAGCGCGCTTCTTCGGGGGCAAGCCAAGCCGCTGCGCCAAGCGCTCGAGGACGCGAACGGACGTGCCTTCGCGCGCGGCCCGCTCGGCGATCGCGACGCGGTCCTTTTCGGGGAAGGACAGCAATGCTTTGGCGTGGCCCGGCGAGAGCTGGCGCGCGCGAATGAGGGCTTGGATCGGCTCGGCCAGCACCAGCAAGCGCAGCGCGTTTGCAACCGAGGGTCGTGCGCGCCCGACGCGCTCGGCGACACGCTCTTGCGTGTAGCCGTAATCGTCGATCAGATGTTGATAACCCATCGCTTCTTCAAGCGCATCGAGATCTTCGCGTTGTAAATTCTCGACCATCGCAAGCTCGAGACTCTGCTGATCTTCCGCTTCACGAACGATCGCAGGCATCGTTCGTAATCCCGCCGCTGCCGCGGCTCGCCAGCGCCGTTCGCCGGCAATTAGCTCGTAACGATCTCCGCGCTTTCGAACCAAAATCGGAACCAGCACGCCGAAAGCTGCGATCGAGCTTTGCAATCCTTCGAGCGCACCGGCATCGAACGTCGTGCGCGGTTGATACGGATTGGGAACGATCGCATCGATCGGAATTTCGCTTGCGCCTTGCGGACGTTCGCGTGCAATGGGCTGCGAATCGCCGAGCAGCGCACCGAGTCCTCGGCCGAGTCCGCGCTTCGCCATTACGATACGGTTTCGAGCGCGGTGACTTCGCGCGCGAGATCAAGATACGCTTGTGCGCCGCGGCTGCGCACGTCGAAAAGTACGACCGGTTTTCCGAACGACGGCGCTTCGGAAAGTCGAATATTGCGCGGGATTTGCGTCTTGAAAACGTGCTCGGGAAAATAGCGCATCACTTCGTCGACGACTTCGACGGCAAGCCGCGTGCGGCCGTCGTACATCGTGACGAGAACGCCGAGAATTTCCAAGCGCGGATTGAGCGCTTCCTTGACGCGCTGCACGATTGCAGTGAGCTGCGAGAGACCTTCGAGCGCATAAAACTCGGCTTGAATCGGAATGATCATTTGGTCCGCGGCGACCAACGCGTTGATCGTTAGGAGACCGAGCGAAGGCGGGCAATCGACGAAAATATAGTCGTATTGGTCAACGACCCCAGCAAGCGCTTGACGTAAACGGTTCTCGCGGGCCATTGCGGAGACCAGCTCGACCTCGGCGCCGGCCAAATTCGCCGTCGCGGGAATGATCGAAAGATTCTCGACGTCGGTTGGGATGATCGCCGACGCCGCGCCGATCTCCCCGAGGAGCAGCGCATAAGAATCATTCTCAATACCGCGCTTGTCGATGCCGAGTCCGGTCGTGGCGTTCCCCTGCGGGTCGATATCGACCAGTAAAATACGCTTACCAAGCAAGGCAAGGCAAGCGCCTAGATTAACGGCGGTGGTACTTTTTCCGACACCGCCTTTTTGATTGACAACCGCGACCGTGCGACCCATTCCCTCGCTG
The DNA here is from genome assembly GCA_963715815.1 of Vulcanimicrobiota bacterium. GTDB lineage: Bacteria > Vulcanimicrobiota > Vulcanimicrobiia > Vulcanimicrobiales > Vulcanimicrobiaceae > JAFAMS01. Next base: position 206,105 of record OY970278.1, read on the forward strand.
CCGCCGTTCGTTCCGGGTGCGAATGTTCCCCGGGGAACAATGCAAGGATTCAGCGCGTCAGAATGTCGGCGATCGCATTCCGCGCGATATCCAGAAGAAGCTCGCGCTCATTCCGTTCGGGGTGCTCGGTAACAGCGTCCAAAAGGCGTTGAAGAACGTCCCCGACCTCCGGGCCGCCCTTCGAATCCGGCGGCAAAACATTCTCAGCGATGAGTACCTCGATCACGTCATTGCCGGAAACGGCAAGATCCTTGACGCTCATCGGCGGGCGTTCCGAGAGCACGCTCCAGACCCGCGATTCGAAAACGTCGTTACCTCCCCGATCGGGAAGGCCGCTTCCGACGACGTCGGCGTGGCGCAACGCAAAGAGACCGGTCAGATGCTCGGGACCGACGCGCCGGATGAAGCGCCGGATCGTCGCCGGCGCGAGACCCTGGATCGGCCACGTACATGTGGTGACGGACGAGCGCCGCAACCGCCTCGGACGTCTGCGATGGGAAGCGCAGCCGTTCGAGCATGTCGCGGCTCATCGTTTCCCCGTCGATCTCATGGCGGTAGAAGTGCGGGCCCTCTTTGGTGCGAGGCTTTGCGACGTCGTGCAAAAGCGCAGCAAGGCGAATCACCGGATCGCCGGGCGGAGCTGCATCAAGCGTCGCGAGCGAATGGCGCCACACGTCAAAACGATGCCAACGGTTTTGCGTGACGCCGTCACCCTCAAGCAGCTCGGGCCAGACGTGCTCGAGCACGCCCGTCTCCGCCAGGAGCGCAAAGCCGATCGATGGACGCTCCGCGCTCGAGGAGCTTGAGGAGCTCGTCCGAAATGCGCTCTGTCGAGACGGTCTTGGCGAGATGCGCGGCTGCACGCATCGCCTTGATCGCAGCCGGGGAGAGCGCGTATCGAAATCGCGCTGCGAACTGCGCCGCGCGAAACATCCGCAGCGGATCCTCTTCGAACGTCTCGGCGCGCACGATGTCGATTCGCTGCGCCCGAATATCGTCGGCGCCGCCGTACGGATCGACGAGCTCCCCGGACGGTAACGCGCGCGCCAGCATGTTCATGCGGAAATCGCGGCGCGCGAGATCATCTTCGAGCGTGATCTCGGGTGAGGACACGACTTTGAAATCGCGGTGTCCCGTCCCGGTCGAGACCTCGCGGCGGGGAAGCGCGAGATCGGCGTTTCCTACGTCGGACGAGAACTTGATGACCGAGAAGGCGGCGCCGACGAGATCGACGTTGCCGTGCGGGGCCAAGCGCGCAATCAACTCGTCCTGTGGCACCCCCACCACGACATAATCGAAATCTTTCGAGCCCTCCGGAGTCCCGCGCAGCTCGTCGCGGACGCGTCCGCCGACCGAATACAGCGAGCCCGGTGGTAACCAGGCTGCGAGCGATTCATCGAGAGCGTTCATCACGAAGAGAGTGGCCGGTGTTGCGCGATGCCGACCCGGCGCGGAAAGCGCTCGGGCGTCGGAGATCGCTTAGTGACGATCAGAATACGACGTTCGCCTTCCAGCGGCAACTCATCGCTTAACTCGCCTCCCAAAGCAAGCGCAGCTTCTGCAGCCAGTGCACGCTCTGCATCGAGCATTGTTCCACGCTGTAAGAGCGCGCGTCCGCCGATTGCCACAAACGGCAGCGTCAGCTCGACGACGGCCGCTGCGGATCCCAGCGCCCGTGCTGTCGCGTAGGTAAATCGGTCCCGAAAACCCTTATCGCGTGCGAGATTTTCCGCACGTGCGGCAATTGCTTCGCCTTCGATGCCGAGCTGTTGCATTGCGTCCACGACGAACGCGATTTTCTTGGCGGTCGCATCGACCGACGTCACGCGAATCCCGCGCACGATCGCAAGTGGAATCCCCGGAAGGCCGCCGCCGGCGCCGACGTCGATCAGCTCCTCGTCGGCTGCGATCAGCGGAACAAGCGTGAGCGCATCGGCGATGTGTTTTGCGATCGCCTCCGCATCACGCGCGCCCGTCAGATTGAATTCTCGATTGCGCTCGAGTAGAAGCTCGCCGTAACGCGACAGCCGCTCGAGCGCTTCCGGCGGTGCGCCGTGACGCGCGAGCGCGCTCGCTACGTCACTCACAGAGCCGCGACGTGTTCCTTCCGGTGACGATGCACGAACAGCGAAAGAATCGCAACGTCCGCCGGTGTCACGCCCGGGATGCGACCAGCAGCACCGATCGTTTCTGGCTTATGGCGTATGAGTTTTTCACGCGCTTCGTGTGAAAGTGCGCGAATCGAATCGTAGGTGAAATCATCCGGAATCGGATCGCCTTGGGCACGCTGCGCGCGTTCGATCGCGAGCTCTTGACGCCGCACATACCCCGCGAGCTTGATCTCGATCGCGGCACGTTCCACGACCTCATCGGAACCCAAAAACCCGGCAACGTCGGAAGCGCTGATTTCGGGGCGGCGCAAAGCGTCGGCAACCGTCGCTCCACGCTCGAAACTCGAATCGCCGATGCGCTGCACATCGAGGCGCGTGCGTTCGGCGTGCACGATCGTCGTCTCGAGCCGCAGGCGGCGTGCGACGAAATCTTCCCATGCGGCATCCTCGACGAGCCCGATCTCGCGGCCCCGCGGCGTCAAGCGCAGATCGGCGTTGTCGTGCCGTAAGAGGACGCGATGTTCCGCGCGTGAGGTCAGCATCCGGTACGGTTCATCGACGCCTTTGGTCGTCAGATCGTCGATCATCGTTCCGATGTACGAATCGGTCCGCGTCAGCAAAAAAGCAGTCTCGCCGCGCACGCTACGCGCCGCATTGATCCCGGCGATCAGCCCCTGCGCGGCTGCTTCTTCGTAGCCTGACGTTCCGTTGAGCTGACCGCAGTGATAAAGTCCCTTGATGCGGCGCGTTTCGAGCGTCGCCAGCAGCTCGGTCGGCTGTACGAAATCGTACTCGACTGCGTAGCCGCCGCGCAGCATCACGCAATTTTCGAGTCCCGGCAACGTGTGCAGCATTTCGATTTGCACGTCGGCCGGAAGCGACGTCGAGAAACCGCCGACGTAGTACGTCGGTTCGTCCCAACCTTCGGGTTCGATGAAGATCTGATGCGACGGATTCTGCGCGAATTTGATGACTTTATCTTCAATCGAGGGACAATATCGCGGCCCGATTCCGCGAATCAAATCGAGGCCGTAAAGCGGCGAACGATGCAGATTGTCGCGCACCAACGCATGTGTCGACTCGTTCGTCGTCGTGATCCAGCACGCGAGCTGTGGACCTGCGAATTCGGGTTTGCTTCGATAGCTGAACGGCAGCGGAATTGGGCTCGGCTCTTGCGCCGCCATGGGGGCCGTATCGACGGTAGTCTTGTCGATGCGCGGCGGCGTCCCGGTCTTGAGCCGGCGCAGCGGAAATCCAAGCTCGGCCAAGCTGGCCGACAGTCCGATTGCGGGCGCCTCGCCGAAGCGGCCTTCGGCCTTCACGTCATCGCCGCGGAAGGTCTTGCCGCCCAGGAACGTCCCGGTTGCTAGAACGACTGCGCCGGCGCGCAACACCCGGCCGTCGGTCGTCCGAACGCCAACGGCCGCGCCAAACTCGGTCACGATGCCCTCGACCATCGCCGGGACGATCGTCAGATTCGGTTGACGCTCGATATGCTCGCGGGCTCGGCGTGCGTAGGCGGGTTTGTCGGCCTGCGCGCGCAGCGCGCGGACGGCTGCGCCTTTGCTTTCGTTCAGCCAGCGGACGTGCACGGAGGTCGCGTCGATCAAGACGCCCATCTCGCCGCCCAGTGCATCGATCTCGCGGACGAGCTGGCCCTTTGCGCTCCCACCCACACTCGGATTACAGGGCAGCGTGCAGATCTTCGACGGCTCGCCGGTGACGAGCAGCGTTTCAACGCCAAGGCGTGCGCTCGCAAGAGCTGCTTCCAGCCCCGCATGCCCGCCCCCGACGACGATTACGCCGCTACGTTCCCTTACCGCTACCGTCACTTGCGGATTGTACCGCATCGATCACGGCTTGTGGTTCCGGCGTTCCCACTGCAAAACGCGTGCCGCTGCGCAGCACGATCTGCACGGCGTTGAAACCTGAGACATTCCAGACCCAGCCGTGCCACGTCAGGTGGATGCCCCAACCCTCCAAAATGCTGGTCTTGATCGGCCGAATCGATACGATCTGCGCGAGCGGAATGCGGCGGCCGATCCCCGATACGCCGAAAAACCACGTTATGTGGCGTTCCGTGACGCGCACCGTAAGCGTTGAAAAAAGCGCGGCTACAACAAACAAAATCGGAACCAGACTATATGAGATCGTCCGTTCGGACGGCGCCGAGATTGCAGCCGCAATGCAAATCAAGACGGCGATCGCAAACAAGAAGATGACCGTCAACCAACCTACTTGCCGGTGCTCGTACAGCACGCGTTCGTTCATGCGGCGCCCAGCTCGCGGAAGCGTTGCGCGATCACGTAGCGCGCACCGATGATCGAGCCGAGTGCGAATGCAATCAGGCCATCACTGGCCGCAAGCGCTTCCGGTTGCGTTTGTCCTGCAAAGAAATAGCGAATGGCAAACCGCGCCAAAAACGCGACACCCCAAATTGCGAGCGGAATGATCGAAGGCTGCACGATCAAGACGCCCGGCTGACTGGTGGACTCTACCTTCGTGTGCCGGCCGCGCAAGAGTCCAAGCGGAAATCCGAGGACGATTCCGAGTACGACCGCCAGAGCGATCATCGGGATCGGTACATTACCGTCGAACGATTGCCAAACTAACAGCAGCGTAACGAGCGCGATGAGCGTCGGGCCCACCCACAATCGCGAGGCGCGCATCCGCACCGGTCGCAGCAAGCGAAAGTAGACGACTGCCCCGATGACGAGGACGTAAATGAGCGCTGTGGCTCCGCCGTGCTCCACTTCTTATCTCCTCTCATTTTCCAATGCAAAAGCGCGCGAATATACCGTCTAGAATCTCTTCGGTAACGGCGTCGCCGGTTAGCTCACCGAGCGCCCCGTAAGCTTCGACGAGATCCGGCGTGATCAGGTCGATTGGCTCGCCCGCTTCGACGGTCTGCACGGCGACCCCGAGCGCGCGCAGTGCCGCGAGCGCGCAATCGGCCTGGCGCGCCGTGGCAAGATGCGGCCGTTCGAGATCGACGTCGTTTTCATTCAGAGCATCGAATGCAAGCCGGATCGCTTCGCGAACGCGCGCAACGTCGCCGGGATCGAGCACGCTGACCAGCAGAGCGTCATCCTCGTCGCTTTCGCGTGCATCATATCCGGCCGTCCCCAAATCGCGCTTGTTAAAGATAACGACGCGGCGTTTGCCGCGCGTGCGCGCCAAAGGGACGAGATCATCTGGTTCGAGCGGACGCGAGCCGTCGACGACGACGAGCGCCAGCCGCGCGTCTTCGAGCGCGCGCTCGGTGCGTGCAATGCCGGCCGCTTCGAGCTGATCGGCGTGCGCGCGAATCCCCGCCGTGTCGATCAGACGAACGCGAGCCCCGTCGACTCCGAACGACTCCTCGATCGTGTCGCGCGTCGTTCCGGCGTGCTCGGAGACCAGTGCGCGTTCATCGCCCAGCAGTGCGTTGAGGAGCGAGGATTTGCCGGCGTTCGGAGGCCCGACGATCGCGACGCTCGGACCCTCGCGCACGAGCCGCCCGATCTCCCAGCTCCGCGACATCGCGTAGAGATATCCGCAGATCCCTTCGATTTCGCCGCGTAAGCGTTCGCGCGACGGCTCGAGGACTTCATCTGGAAAATCCAGCGTCGCAGCCAGCTCTTCCAAAATCGTTCCGACGTGCGCACGCACCGATGCGACTTCGGTTTGTAAGCCGCCGGCCAGCTGCGCGCGCGCGGCACGCGCGGCGCTGCGCGTTTCGGCATCGATCAGATCCGCAACGGCTTCCGCTGCCGACAAATCGATTTTACCTCGCAAGAACGCACGGCGCGTGAATTCGCCGGGCGCGGCAAGCCGCGCGCCACAAGCCAGTACCGAAGTGAGCGTCTCGCGCGCAACGACCGGCGAACCGTGCACGTGCAGCTCGAGGACGTCTTCGCCCGTATAGGAATGCGGCGCGGGAAAAAAGAGCGCGAGCCCTTGATCGATTGGTGCACCGCGCTCGTCAATGACGTCGCCGAGCGTCGCCAATCGTGGCTCGAGTGGTTGCTGCGACCTAAAGACGCGCGCGGCAACGTCGCGTGTCCTCTCACCGCTGACGCGGATGATTGCGACCGCGCCGCGTCCAGGCGGCGTCGCGATCGCGGCGATCGTCTCTATTTGGGAGAGACGACGACCCGCCGTTCCGGCTCGACGCCTTCGGATTCCGTTTGCACGAACGGACTATCCGCAAGGGCAAGATGGATGATTTTCCGCTCGGAGGGCAGCATCGGCTCCAACTTGATCGGACGCTTCTCGCGAATCGTACGCTCGAGCGTTTGCAGTGCGATCGTCTTGAGCTGATCGGCGCGACGTGCGCGATAGCCCTCGGCATCGATCGTGTAATAGTGGCGCGCACTGCGCACGCCGACATTCAAAATATTGTTGAAGACGAGATTGAGCGCTTCGAGTGTATTGCCGTGACGTCCGATCAGATTTGCAAGATCGGCGCCGCGCACTTCGAGATATTCGCCTTCCGTTCGCGGGATGTACGCGACCTCGGCGGCTTCAATCCCCATCCGCTCGAGGATCTGCTCGAGTAGCTCGCGCGCCGGCTTGACCTCTTCAGGCTCCGGGACGGCTGGGTCACGTTGGGGCGCAGGGCGCGGCACGTCGCCGTTTCCTGCTCGGGGACTATGCTGCCGGCCGCCTCGGCGGCGATTGCCGTACGGCCGTGCACCGGGGGTTTCGTCGCGAGTTGAATCGCCTTGTAAATCTTCGTCCATTCTCGTCCCTAACGCCGCGATCGCTTTTTGCGAGGCGCGGTCGCGCTTTCACCTTTCGAGCCGGTCAGCTTCCCGTTCGGGCGGCTCGCACCCTCAAGCGGGGTCACATCTTTTGCGCCGTCGGCGCCCGCCGCGGCCGCAGCCGCCCGGCTGTACATTCCGTATTTACGCAGTAGATAAAACGATTGCCCCATCGAAAACGCGTTGAAGCAAAACCAGTAGAGAATCAGCGACGACGGCCACGAGCGTCCGACCCACGCAATGATAACGGGCGAAACGAACGCCATTATCTTTTGCTGTTGCGCTTGCGCCGGATCGGCGGCAGGCGCGGTTCCGTAGCGCACGCTGAAGTACATCGAAACGACATACAGCGCAAGCAAAATCATATCGGGCGCAGCCAAGCTCGTTCCGAGAATTTGCGGATAGGTGTGTGAGATCGGTGTTCCGATCCACAACCAGCCTTGTTGCGCAAACTGATCGTGCAGCGTGTTGATCGCGCGGTACAAGCTGAACAGAATCGGCAGCTGAATTAAGAGCGGCAAGCAACCGGCCATCGGATTGACGCCGTGCTCTTTGTAGAGCCCCATCACTTCCGAGTTCATTTTTTGCGGATCGCCCTTGTATTGCGCCTGAAGTTTTTTCACTTGCGGCGCAATCCGCTGCATCTCGGCCATCGACTTGAACTGCATCTGCGAAAGCGGCCAGAGCACGAGCTTGACGAGCAACGCGAAGATGACCAGGCTCCAGCCCAAGCTGTGCGTCTGCCTGTTGAGCAGAATCAGAACATCCGAGAGGGCGTTCACGATCGGATCGAGTGGATTCGTGAACGCCAGCAAGAGCAGCAACAAACGGCCTTTCGGTGGGCTAAGGAACCGGATCGACCCCGCCGGGGTGTCCCGGATGACAGCGAAGGAGACGCAGCGCGGCGAGGCGCGTTCCCCGCAACACGCCGTGCTTCTCTATAGCTTCTAACGCGTACTGCGAGCAACTTGGAAAGTAGCGGCACGCCCCGGGCAAGAACGGCGAGACGACCGTCTTATAGCCTCGCAAGAGAAGCAAGACCGCGGATTTCATCTATAGCCGTCCGAGCGTGGCACGCAGATCCTCGCAAAGCAGCGCGAAGGCCACCGTCCGCGCCGAGATCCGCGCCGTCAAGATGAGGTCAAACCCAGCGGGCGGCCGCTCGAGGCCGGCAAACGCAGCTTGCAGCCGCCGTCGCGCGCGATTGCGATCCACGGCGTCGCCGAAGCCTTTGGTGGTCACAACCGCCAGGCGCGGCCGCTCGCCCTGAGGGCTCGGCGCAGCCACGACGATCAAGTGGGTGCCTTGCGCACGGCGTCCGCGCCGCCGAAGACGGGCGAACTCACTGCCGCGCAGGCTCTCGTATAAGCCTAGGCGGAGAGGCGCTTGCGGCCTTTTTTCCGGCGGGCAGCAATAACGCGCCGGCCATTCTTGGTCGCCATGCGAGACAAGAAGCCGTGTACTCGCTTGCGTCGCCGATTGTGGGGCTGGAACGTCCGCTTCACGATCACTCCTAGGGCTGTGGAACAACAGCGTGCGATTATACCGGCCAAGCGTCGGTGCGGTCAAGTTCCGGTCCGGAAATGAGAGCTTTTCGCCGTCTGTCCACACCTGTGGACAACGCTGTGGAGAACGCGGGTGCCTATTTCTCACAAAGCCCCGCAAGAGCGTGCATTTTTGCCCCATCGAGGGATCTGACATTGCGTCCACAACTTGCAAAAAAGGCCAAAATATAAGGATTTTCTGCGTAGATTAAGGCTGTGGATAAGTGGATAAGATTTTCCGGTTTTTGCGCAGGAGTCACTCCTATGGCCGCTAACGCTACCGCCTACTCCGAGCGGCCTAATTTAGTGGATTAACCATCTTCGCATTGCCGGCAGCACGGATGCATTATTTTAAAACGGCGGTTGAGAAATACGGATGAGTTCACTCGTCGATCGCGGCATCACCGGTGCCGAGCTCTGGTCATCGGTGCTTTCGGCTCTTGAGCCGAGATATTCCAAGCCGGTCTACGAGACGTGGCTTCGTCCTATGCGCCCGATGAACATCACCGGGAGCGAGATCACGCTTGCCGTAGCGACTCCGTTCGCCCGCGATTGGGTTGAGGGGCGCCTTCGCGGACCGATTATTGAGGCATTACGTGAGCTGCTCGGTTACGAGATCGAGGTGAAATTCGTGGTCGCTAATGAGCCGGAACAGCAGGAGCAAGCTCAGGCTCCTGCCGTCCCCGTCGTCGCGACCCCGCGTGCCCCTGGACCCGAAGACCTGCGCCCGGGGAACCTCAATCCGCGCTACACGTTCGAAGAATTCGTCGTTGGAAATAGCAACCGTTTTGCGCACGCGGCTGCCCAAGCCGTCGCAGACTCGCCGGCCCGCGCCTACAATCCGCTCTTTTTGTACGGCGGCGTAGGGCTTGGCAAGACGCATCTCATGCATGCGATCGGCCACCGCGTCCTCTCTGCGAATCCGAATGCGAACGTCGTCTATGTTTCGAGCGAGAAGTTTACCAACGAATTCATCATCGCGATCAAAAACAATCAGACCGTCGAGTTTCGCAACCGGTATCGTCACGTCGACGTGCTCTTGATCGACGACATTCAATTCTTGGAAGGCAAAGAACAAACCCAAGAGGAGTTCTTTCACACCTTCAACTCGCTGCACGAAGCCCTACGCCAGCTCGTGATCTCCAGCGACCGTCCGCCTAAAGAGATTCAAACGCTCGAGAGCCGGCTGCGTTCGCGTTTTGAATGGGGACTGCTCACCGATATTCAGCCTCCGGACTTGGAAACGCGCGAAGCGATCTTGCGTAAGAAAGCCGAGAGCGAAAAAGTCCCTGTCCCCAACGAAGTCAGCATGTTCATCGCGAAGGTCATTCCGTCCAACATTCGCGAGCTCGAAGGCGCGCTGATCCGCGTCGTCGCCTTTGCGTCGTTGACGAAATCGCCGATCACGGTCGATCTGGCCTCGGAAGTACTCAAGAATCAGATCGCGCAAGCACCACTTCGCCGGATCACGATCAGCTTGATCAAGGAACGCGTAGCGCGAGCGCACGGGCTTACCGTCAAAGAGATGGACAATCAGCGGCGCGATCAACGCCTGACGGTCCCGCGGCAGATCGCAATGTATCTCGCCTGCGAGCTTACCGATTGCAGCCTGCCGCACATCGCCCGCGAGTTCGGTAAGAAAGATCACACCACGATCATGTACGCCCGCGACAAGGTCAAAGAGCTGATGCAACGGGACGAGGTCTACCGCAACAAGGTTCGCAGCCTAATGGCAATGGTCCAAAGCGAGTAAAAAGGGTGCCTTTTCGCGTCCACCGTTGCCTACACAGGGCGAGCGGTTGGGGGTGGATAACATTCCGGCGCACGTAACATCATTGAAACTGTGGAGGCTCGGGCTTCCTCGTCCACACTCATCCGCGCACGCAAACCCTGATAGAATATAGCGCGGCGGCGTTCTCCACACGTTTCACTGCCTTACTGCTGGTACTGCGACATTTATATATACTCTTATAATAGACGTAAGACGCGCTGACGGTGGATAGTGAAGTTTACTTGTAGCACTAAGGACATCGCATCCGCGGTCGGCGCGGCGAGCAAGATCGTGAACGCGCACACGACGGTGCCGATTCTTTCGAACGTGTTGTTGACCAGCGATGAGGGGCAGATCCGAGTCCGGGCAACGGATCTCGAGCTAACCCTCGAACACGCGTTTCCGGCCGAGGTGCAGGAAGCCGGCGCGGTAACGATTCCGGCCAAGCTCTTCAGCGGCTATCTTGGGAATCTGCCGGCGGGGATGCTGGAGCTAAGTGGCACGCCGACACGTGCCAGCGTCAAGGTCGAGCGTTCTAACTACGATTTTCACGCACTGCCTGCGGACGAATACCCGCCGCTCCCGCCCTCGCAAAAAGGCGCGACGTTTACGCTCCCGGCAAAACGCTTCCGGGAAGGCGTGAATTCGACGATCTTCGCGGCGTCCAGTGAAGAGGCACGCGGGGCCGTCCTCATGGGTACGCTGCTCGAGCTGGAAGGTTCGGCTCTCACGATGGTCGCGACTGACGGGTATCGCCTAGCGAAATGGCAGACGACACTCGACGAGCCGCACAAAGGCACTGCACTCAAGTTCATAGTCCCCTCGCGCGCCCTCGCCGAAGCCGCACGCAATCTCGGCAACGCGGATAGCGTCACGCTGACGGCACTGGGCACGCAGGGCAATCAACTCTCGCTGACCGCCGGCGAAGTAACGATCGTCGTACGCTTGGTCGACGGACAGTACCCGAACTATCAGCAAGTCATCCCCGCAAAATTCGACCGCTCGACGACCGTCAACACGAGCGCCCTGATCGGAGCACTCCGGCGCGCAGAGCTCGTGGCCGGCGATCGCGCCAGCATGGTGAAGATGCAGGTCACCAACCAAAACTTGATCATCACCGCCAACTCAGATGTCGCGGGGAACGCGTTCGAAGAGCTCGAGGTCGAGCAAACCGGTGAAGATCTCGCTATTGCGTTCAATGCACGCTATCTTGTCGAGATTCTGACGCACGTCGATTCACCGCAAACCGTCATGGAGTTTTTGGGGCCGCTTTCCCCGGCAGCGATCCGTCCGCTGGAACCTGTTTCCGGAAGCGCGCTCTTATACGTCTTGATGCCGCTGCGGCAATAAGCTGCAGCTCGAGTACCTCGCTCTCGCAAACCTGCGTAACTACGCGTCGCTCGAATGGACGCCGGCGCCGGGACTGAATCTGCTCGTCGGCCCCAACGCACAAGGCAAAAGTAATCTGCTCGAAGCGATCGCAATGCTCGCGACGGGCAAATCGTTTCGCACGGCTCGTGAAAGCGAGCTCATTCGTTTCGGACAAGCGCTAGGGAGCGTCGTCGGCGTGGCACGCGTGGCCGCCGGCAATCTCAATCTGGCTTGCACGATCGCAGCCAGCGCGGGCGGTACGCGTAAAACATATACGCTCAACGGGGAGGGCGTACGCTACGCGCGTTTTCTCGGCAGCGTAAAAATCGTCGCATTCGTGCCGTCGGATCTGGGCCTGGTCTCCGGTGCGCCGTCGCTGCGGCGCGCGATGATCAACGAAGCGCTATCGCTCGCCGATCGCCGCTACTATCACGCACTCGCACGCTACCGCAAAGCGATGCTGCAAAAGAGCGCGCTCTTGCGCGCCGCCGGCGGAGCAGCCGATTCGGAGCTGCTCGCAATTTATGACAGCGTCATGGCCGACAGCGGTACGGAGATCATCTTGGCGCGGCGTCATTATCTGGTTGCGCTTGGTGAGGCCGCAGCGAGCGTCTACGGGCACTGGATTCCGAGTGAACGCTTTGCATTGCGCTACGTCCCCGACGTTCCCGCCGAAACACCGACCGAGGACGGCGTTCGCAATGCGTTTGAAACGCGGCTGCGCGAGCAGCGTCCTGGCGAGTTGTCTCGAAGAAGATGTCTCGTGGGCCCGCATCGCGATGAGATCGAGCTCTTGCTGGACGGTGAAGCGCTTGCGCGTTTCGGCTCGCAAGGGCAACAGCGCACGGCCGTCCTTGCGCTCAAGTTGGGTGAGTACGCGGTGCTGCGCGACATCGCGGGTGAAGCACCGGTACTCTTGCTCGACGACGTTCTTTCCGAGCTCGATGCCGAGCGCTCTGCTGCGTTCCTCGCCGGTTTGGAAGGGCTCGACCAGGTCTTCGTGACGGCGACGCACTTACCGGAACGGCCGGTCACCGGCGCGACGACGTGGCGGATCGAAGCTGCACGCGTGGTGCGGTGCTGACGCCATTCGCGCGCGCCGTCAGTGCATGGACGCCCGGATCCGGTCGCTCGAAGACGCCGGCCGAGCACGCGCTCGGCGCGATACTCTCGCTGTGGCCGGCGATCGTTGGCGAAGACGTTGCAAAACACACGCTTCCGCTGGAACGCAAAGGCGATGCGCTCGTAGTGTTGACCAGTTCGAGCGCGTGGAGCAACCAGTTGTCCCTGCTTTCGGGTCATATCGTGTGTGCGCTGAGCGAGTCCGGAATCGACGGGATCGAGCGTTTGCGTTTCCGAATCGGACGCGTTCGCCGCGGTCCCCTCGGCATCGTTGCGAACGGACACCGCAAGGCTCCAGAATCAAAAGTTCCGAGCGCGTCCGTCTCGACGTCCACCGCGGAAGAAGCGTTCTCGCGATTGCGCGAGCGCGTCGACCGGGACCGGGATGCAAAGCGTGCGGATGGGTGGAATCCATGCTCTAAGTGCGGCGCCATGCTGCCGGAGGGAAAGCGTTGTGCAGCATGCACGACGGCGGAAATCTCGCAGCGGTCCACTCTCGTGCAGCGGCTCATGTTCGATGCGCCGTGGCTCGGTTTTAAAGGCATCTCGGCGCTGGTCGAGGGACTCTTACAAGACGAGTACGAGATGAACAAAACCGCCCTGCTCGCACGGTGGTGGGAAGCGCTGGAGCGTGTTCGCAAAACGGGAAAAGTATCACCAGACAGTCGGGAACGTCAGATAGCAAGCTCCTATCTGCTGCTCAAGACGGGATGGGAACCGGATCGGATTACGCCACTCATTGCGCGCAACGAGCTCGGCGACGTGTACGATCTTCTTTACGAGAAACATCATAAAAAATAGTGCAAGAATATAGCGCAGAAGAAATCCAAGTTTTACGCGGCCTCGAAGCCGTTCGTAAACGTCCCGGCATGTATGTCGGAAACACAGCGGAACGCGGGCTGCACCAGCTCGTGTACGAAGCCGTTGACAATTCAGTCGACGAAGCGATGGCCGGCTATGCGACCGAGATCAACGTAACGCTCGGGGCCGACGGCTCGGTGACGGTCGAAGACAACGGCCGCGGCATTCCCGTAGACATTCACGCCGAAGAACACAAGCCCGCGGTCGAAGTCGTCATGACGATGCTGCATGCCGGCGGTAAATTCGGCAAGGGTGGTTACAAGGTTTCGGGCGGCTTGCACGGCGTCGGGATTTCGGTCGTCAACGCGCTTTCCAAAGAAATGATCACGCGCGTCAAGCGCGACGGCATCTTGTACGAGATCCGCTTCGAACGCGGTGACGTCGTACGCAAGCTCAAGAAAGTCGGGCCGGCGCAAGGCACCGGGACGACTCAATGGTTCCTTCCCGATCCCGAAGTTTTCGAGACCACAAAGTTTTCAACCGACATTCTGGTGCGCCGCATGCGCGAGCTGGCGTTTCTCAATCAGGGCCTGAAGATCGAGCTGCGCGACGAACGCGTCGATCCGCCGAAGGTACGCCAGTTTCACTATGCCGGCGGCATCGTCAGCTTCGTCGAATACTTGAACGAAAACAAAGACGCACTGCATCCCGTGATCGCAACCCATGGCGAGCGCGACGGCGTGCTGGTCGAAGTCGCGATGCAATACGTCGACGCATACACCGAGCTCGTGCTTTCGTTCGCGAACAACATCAATACGACCGAAGGCGGGATGCATCTCACCGGCTTCCGCACGGCCGTCACCAACGCCGTCAACAGCTACGCGCGCAAGCGCGGGATGCTCAAAGAGAACGAGAATGCGCTCTCGACCGACGATTGCATGGAAGGCTTGAGCGCGATCGTCTCGGTTAAATTGCAAGACCCGCAATTCGAAGGTCAGACCAAGACCAAGCTCGGTAACGCCCCAGTGCGCTCGATCGTCTACGGTCTCGTCGGCGAACGACTCGAGTTCTTCTTCGAAGAGAATCCGAAATACGCACGCGCGATCGTCGAGAAGTGCATGCAAGCTTCGCGAGCGCGTGAAGCTGCAAAGAAAGCGCGCGATCTCACCCGCCGCAAGAACGCACTCGAAGGCTCGGGTTTGCCCGGCAAGCTGGTCGATTGCAAGAGCTCCGATCCGGCCGTATGCGAGATATTCTTGGTCGAGGGTGATTCAGCCGGCGGTACCGCTAAGGGCGGACGCGATCCGAACACGCAAGCGATTCTCCCGCTGCGCGGCAAGATTCTCAACGTCGAGAAGGCGCGTCTCGATAAAGTGCTCTCGAACGAAGAGATTCGCACGATGATCACGGCGCTCGGCACCGGATTCGGCGACGAATTCAATGCGGAGAAGGTGCGCTATCACAAGATCATTATCATGACGGACGCCGACGTCGACGGCTCGCACATCCGCACGCTCTTGCTTACGTTCTTCTATCGAGAAATGAAAGGCTTGATCAAAGATGGCCGCGTCTACATCGCGCAGCCGCCGCTCTATGGCCTGAAAAAAGGCAAGACGACGACCTACTTGTTCGATGAAGCCGAGCTCAAAGCGTTCTTCGTAAAGAATGAGGCCGGCGATTACAGTGTACAGCAGTACAAGGGCTTGGGCGAGATGGACGCCGATCAGCTCGCCGAGACGACGATGGAACCGGAACATCGCCGCTTGCTGCAAGTCAAATTGGGCGACTATGACGGCGACGAAGAAGAAGTAGAACGAACGTTTGTCACGTTGATGGGCGACAAGGTTGAACCGCGCAAGATTTTTATCCAAGAGAACGCGCGCAACGTCACCAACCTCGATCTGTAAATTCTCTTAGAATCTCAGCGTTTTCCCAGGGCTTTCAAAGTCTTTCGGGGGCTCGCCGCTGAAGATCAGAAGCATGCGCAACCGCTGGCGCAAAGCCGCAATATGGGTGGCGGCGATAGTGCTACTCGCTACGACGGGCTGGTTTGCGCGCTTCGTATTGCTGCGCGCGGCACTCGAAGGCGGTGTTGCGCTCGCGACGGGCTACCATTTGCGGATCGGAAGCCTGCACGCCGGCGGCGGTCACCTCACGTTGCACGACGTGCATCTCTCGCGCCGCGGCGATCGCGTCCTCGACGTCGACGTCGTCGACGTCGGCTATGTTTTTCGTGACTTCTTCCCCGGAGGGAAACGCCGCTACGGTCTAACCGGCGTTGCGCTGCAGCGTCCGCGTCTGTACGTAATTCGCCGGACGGATGGCTCGTTCAACATCTCGATCCCGCACTCGGAAACGCAGCCAAGCGGTCCCGCCGGACCGCTCATCATGCTGGCGCGTGCAACGAACGGCAGCATAGATCTGATCGACGACAACAACCTCGATCCGTCGGCACGCCATCTGCAAGTGCAGAACATCGACTTCTGGGCGCGCGTCGACACGGGGGCGCTCACGCGGTATCGCGTCGATGGTGCGCTCGTAATCGAAGGTCACGCCTTTCCGGTTCACGCGCAAGCGACAATCGACGTCGGTCGCGGTTACGCGATGCAACGTGTGCGCGCCGCCGACATCCCGATTCGCGGCCTCGGCAATTTCTTGATCAACTCCGGCGTCGCGCTAATTCAACGCGGCGACCTGCGCGATCTCGATCTGCGCGTCTATGCGCTGGGCGTGCGGCCTGACGTCCCATTTACGTATCATCTCGGCGGCGGTGCGCGTCTAACCGACATCGGCGTAAAGCTCGACGTGCTAACGCAGACCGTACAGGATCTGCATGGCCCCCTGGTTTTCGACGACGACACGATTGTTTCACCGAAGATGAACGGACGTATCGGCGCGACGCCGCTCGTGCTCGCGGGCGGGATGTATGACTTCTCACAACCGCAATTCCGCTTGGCGGTGCTCACGCGCGAAGACTTACGCGTCTTGCATCGCGATTTCAATTTCTTGCGCACCGAGCCCCTGGCGGGCCCGCTAGCCGCGACGTGCATGCTCGAGGGCGCGATCGGCGATCCATTGATTCTCGCCGATGCGACGGCCAAGGAGGTCTACTATAAGGCAATTCCCGTGCGCAATTTTCGGGCCACGATCGCATATCACCGCGGCATGGTTTTCGCCGGAAACGTGCACGCGCAAGTCGGGGGCGTTCAGACGCGCGTCGCCGGTCGGTTCCTCGTCGGCGGGAAGGACGTCGACTCCGAGCTCGCGCTGTCAGCCGATGCTCCAGCGGGCCGGATGCCGTATCTCGATCGCATCGCGCCGCACGCGCGGACGCACATTACGATCACAGGCGCCGGCCTCAATCTGCTGCTCGATACGCACGCGGTGCTGAATGCAACCGGTCCGGGTGAGAAAGTCAGCGCAACATTTGCGCTCAACCCGCAAGGCGTCGGTGAATTGGGGGCGTTTGTGGCACGGCAGCCGAGCGGCGGCGTCGACGGAGCGTTCGTCATGGACCGCGAGCGCGGCACCAGCGCGTTGTGGCTGAATGCCGCCGGCTTGCGCATCTATCCGGCAAATCCGGCGGCTGCGCTCGAAGGTGTCGAGCTCCCGGGCTTTCCACCGATTAGCGGACTCTTCGACGGTCAAGTCGCAGGCCTCGACCTCAATCAGCGCGTCATCTTACTTGGCAAAGGCCTTGCGACGCACGCGAACTTCGAGGGCGTTCCAATTGCTGATGCGCGCGCGGAGTTCGGTGGCCCGATCGATCGCCTCGCCCTCGGCAGCATCGACGCGCACGGCGAGTTCGGACACTTTGTCGGACGCGGTGCGCTGCGCGCGCCGGGATTTGCGTTCGCGGGGAATTTGGACGGAACGCTCGAGGGCATGCGGCGCTGGACGGGCGACCTCGGCGCATTCGGAGGCGTGCACGGTCCCGTGGCGGTGCTCTCGGACGGAACGAACACGCTGGTTCAAACGCCGGGCGTCGGACTCGTCAGCGGCCGCATTCACGGCATCCCGATGAAGCGCATTGAAGGGACGTTCGCAGTCAAACCGTCTGGGATCGTCGTCTATGCTGCCGCGGTCGACGTAGCCGGTGGTCGCGCCGTTGCGCGCGGAAACAGCCGCGACGGCATCGCGCTGACAACTTCGGGTTTGGATGCGAGTCACTTACGCGCCGCGGGTTTGCCCGTTTCTCGTGGCACGATCCTTGGAACAGGCGATCTGCGGTTGACGGGGCCGCGTGAGAACACGCCCGCATTTTCGGGAAGCGTCGCGCTGGATGACGGTCGCGTGCTTGGTCGCCGCATCGACGGCAGCGCAAACATTGCGCTTGCGGACAATTCGATCGGCCTGGATTCGGGTTCCGTCTCGCTTGCGAACGCGCTCACGTTCATCGACGGACGGATCGACGATCTTGGATCGCTGCCGCATTACAACGTGCATGCTAATCTGGCTTACGCAGATCTGGGGTCGCTTTCGCACGAGTTCCACTTCCCCGTTCCGTATCTGCAAGGCTTCGCCGCTGGTGATATTCAGCTGCGCGGCTACGGTAACTCACCGACGGCGAGCGGAGCGCTGAAGATTCCGATCGGATCGGTAAACGGCCTCGCTTTCGAAGACATGCATGCGCAGGTCGGCATTGCGGGCGACGAGATCAAAGCTAACGGCAATGTTACGGTCGGCTCGACGCGCGCAAGTTTTAGCGTTTTTTCGGGGAGCGGCATGGGCGCGCGTATCGATTCCGATGACGCCGATCTCGCCGACTTCAACGATTACTTTCCGCGCGCCGGAACGTTCTCGGGACGCGGAAGCGTCCACGCGCACTTCGCGCGCAGCAAAGACGCCGTCGCCAGCGATGGAAACGTAGATCTCCGCGATTTTCGTTATCTCGCCTTTCCGTTCGGCGATACGAAAGCCACCTGGAGCGGCGTTAACGGCGACATTGCGGGAAGCGCGCACATTGGGGGTCCCGCCGGCTCGTTCGACGGCAGTGGCAGCATCCTCGTACCTAACGGAACAAAGCTGACGAACATAGCGAATGCTACGCGCGTCGACATCCACGGCACCGCGAGAGACATCGATCTCAACGTTTGGGTGCCGGCGGCCGGTTATACGCCGCCCGTGCTCGGACACGTGAACGCATCCGGTGCAATACGCGGGCGTTATCCGGCGCTCGCACTCGATCTCGACGGCGAGATGGACGACGCTCGCATCGGGCGTCTGGCGATTGACCGCATACGTATCTCGGCTGCGGCGCAGGCCGGACCGGGCCAAACAATGCGCACGCAGATCCGCTCCGCGGACATCTCGGTTGCGGGTGTTGATTTGCACGGCAGCGGCTCGCTCGGATTTCGTCCGCAAGATCCGCTTACGCTTGACTTGAGCGCGCACGCCGGGGACTTGGGCGACCTGGTGAAGCGCTTGACCGGTAAAACGTACGATCTGGCCGGCGTCGGTGACGTGGACGTTGCATTACGCGGGACGCCGTCGCATCCGACCGCGCAAGCAGCATTCAGGATTTCACCGCTGCGCGTTTCACGTTTGCAGATTCCGAGTATTAGCGGCACGGCGGTGCTCGATCCGGAGCGTCTGGCTCTACGCGATACCACCATGATTCTGCCGACCGGGAAGGTTACGCTGAGCGGCGGCATTCCGTTGATCGCTGGGCCGAGCGGTATCCCGCCCACACTACCCCTTTCCTTCGATCTTGCGCTGAACGGGATCGGGATGGATCAGTTCGCGATCCTCGGTCCGCCGCAGACCAAGCTCGAGGGCGTACTCGACGGCGACGTTCACGTCAACGGAACGGTCAGCGCTCCACGGCTTTCCGGAGGGATGCAGCTCACCGCGGGCGGTTATACCGGACCGCTCGAAACGCAGGCGATCAAGGGGATCGCAGCGACGCTGGCCTTCAATGAAACGTCGGTAACGCTCTCGCATTTCACGGCCTCGATTGGCGGTGGAACGTTGGATGGAAGCGGGTCGCTTCAGCTGCCGAGCGTGACCGGGCCGCCCCATTATTCCGTAACGTTTTCCGCCGACGCAATGCGCATGGCGTTTCCGGGGTACGGCTCGTTCCGTGCCGACGGGTCGATCGCGCTCGAGCGCGGCTCCGATCGGGCGGGGATCCTGGCCGGCGACGTGCGGATCTCGGATGCCTCGATCCCGCTGACGGACTTCCTCCGTGCTGGCGCGGCCGGACCGACGGGCGGAACCTTCACCCTGACGACCCCGGCTCAGCCGGCGCGTCCGGCCTCCCCGCTGGCGGCGTTGCCGGTCCCGGGATGGCTCGGTGATCTGGGCCTCAACCTGCGGCTGGAGGCCGGGAACAACGTCCGGATCCGCTCGCCGATCCTCGACATCGGCGGCAAGGGTTCGGTCCAAATCGGCGGCCGGTTGGGGGATCCTACGCTGGCGGGCGAGCTGTCCGCAACCCCGGGCGGATCGCTCTTCCTGAATCGGGCTTTCAAGCTACAGGAGGCATCCGTCCGTTTCTCGCCCACAAACGGTATTGCGCCCGCTCTCTACGCCCGGGCCACGACGGAGATACAGCCTGTCGGCGGTTTCCAGCCGATCGACGTCACCGTAACCGCGCAGGGTTTGATTCCCGACATCAAACTCTCGTACGCCTCGAACCCGCCTTACGACGAAGGCACAATCGTCGGACTACTCTTCAATGCAACCGCGCTCGGCGCGCAAGTCGGATCGCTCAACGCGTTTGCGCCGACGACAAATATTCTCTTGCCGCCAAACGCATTTGAACAAACACCCGGCGGAACGTTCGCACTCTCTCAGGAAGCCTCAACCTTGATCAACGCACAATTCACTGCGCGCCTGCTGGCGCCGATCGAACAGGGCCTCGGCTCAGCGTTCGGCCTCTCTGATCTTT
Organism: Vulcanimicrobiota bacterium; assembly: GCA_963715815.1. Lineage (GTDB taxonomy): Bacteria > Vulcanimicrobiota > Vulcanimicrobiia > Vulcanimicrobiales > Vulcanimicrobiaceae > JAFAMS01. Next base: position 226,462 of record OY970278.1, read on the forward strand.
CCATTAACGTTGCGCCGACGGGCACCGTCGGGGTTCAGGCACGTCGTCTACTCGGGAACAACATTTCAGCGATCTACGGTGCGTCGGTGAACTATCCGTATCGCATGACATTCGGATTAGAATCGCGCCCGACACCTGAGACGTCGGTTGTGTTCACGGCTTTCACACAGCAGGGACTATATTTGTTCGGTGAGGTAAGGCCGGACTCGTATCTTAGCGCAAACCCGTTGCTAGGATCAGCTGCGGACGTTGGGGGGACATACGGCTTCACCGTGAATATCCAGCGTCGTTCCCACTAGAATGCATTCGTTTTTGATTGATCGTATTGTGCGCGTTCGCGCGCTCCGCGTCGTTCTCTCCTTGGTCGCCATGCTCGCGGTGCTCGCGCCGGCGGCTCTTGTCGTTGACGCGCAAACGCCGAGCACACTCAAGGTCGTAGCGGTCTCGGTTACGGGCAACGTGCACGTTCCGACGGATCGCATTCTTTCCGTCGTCAAGACTAAAGTCGGCGATCCGTTCGATGAGCGCACCGTGCAAGAAGATCTCGCGAACATCTTCGCGCTCGGCTATTTCACGGACCAAGTTCCGCCCGTCATACAACAACGCCCAGACGGTATCGCGATCACGTTCCGCGTCATCGAAAATCCGGTCGTGACGAAAATCTTGTTTGACGGAAATGCACACGTACCGGCCGATACACTGCTCGCACTGATGGATTCCGCTGTCGGGCAAGTCTTCAACAGCAACACGTTCCATCAAGACGTTCTGAAGATCAATTCGTATTACAACAAGATCGGTTACGGCGGACAGCTTGCGACGCACGTCCCGGATCTCTCGATCACGCCGGCCGGCGTGTTGACGCTGAAGATTCAAGAAGGTCTTATCGTTCGCCACGTCATCATCGTCGAGCCGCCGAACGCGGATCCGCTGCTCAAGCCGAGCGTGATCTTACCGGTGCTTTCGGTTAAGCCCGGGCAACCATATTCGGAAGATCTGCGTGACAAAGATTTTGAGAATCTGAAGAAGCTCTACGAGAAATACGATTTCCAGATCGGTGATTTGGAAGCCGGTATCGATCCGTCGACGGTCGACTTGAAAGCCGGGACCGCGGACGTGCGCTACAGCATTTCGGTCGCACGCGTCGGCGCAATCGAGATTACCGGAAACACGAAGACGCACGACGACGTCGTGCGCCGCGAGCTGCGCATGCACGTCGGCGACGTCATCACGCAATCGTCGCTCAAGCGCGATTACGATCGCTTGAACAATTTGGGTTTTTTCGAAAAAGTCGATTTTGCCGCCAAGCCGGGTCCGGATCCGAAGAAACCCGCCTACATCACGGTCGATTGGAACGTCAAAGAACAGCGCACCGGTACGGCGACGGTCGGCGCAGGTTATTCGGGCGGCTTGACCGGTACCGGTCTGACCGGCAACATCTCGTATTCTGAAAACAACATCAACGGTACCGGCGACGGCGCGAGCATCCGATTTGAGAAAGGCGCGCGTTACGGCGACGCGCAGATCTCGTTCTCGATTCCGTATTTCGGTAGGACGGAAAAATCGCAGCACTACTCGGTCGGCGGCAGCATCTTCACAAACGCTCAGACCAACTACTATCCAGTCTACTCGATTCCCAACGGCGCGGGCTCAAACGTTATCGGCGGCGGCAGCGGTGGCGGCGTCATCCGGCGGCGGCGGCATCCTCGGTGCGATCCCGGTAACGCTGGTTCCGCTGGACCCCAGCAATCCGTCTATCGTCAATGGCATCGTTTCGACATACAAGGCTGCCTCGGCCGGCGTCACGTTCAACGTCGGACGCCGCTTCTCGGATTACTTCCGAGTCACGGGCGGAATCAACATCGAGCAAGTCAGCTCGAGTGTCACGGTCCCCTCACCGTACTTCTTCTCGACGAACGGATCGTCGACGTTCGCGCCCGGGATATCGACACCGATCAACGAGCTGCTCGGCGGTAGTGTTTCCGGTTCTCAAGCCCTCGGTGTCAGCGCGCCCTCGATCGCAAATCTCAATTCGACTGCGCCGTACAACTTGCGCAGCGTCGTGCTCGGCTTCAATGAGGACACACGCGACGACGTCTTCAATCCGCGGCGCGGACTCAACGCCACGTTCAGCGAGGAGTACAGCGCCGCGATATTGACGTCGCAATTCAACTACACGCTCTCGACGCTCGACGTCGCCAAATTCTTCCCGGTCTTCAGCAACTCGACGTTCGGTTTGCACGGCGTGCTCGGCGCCAGCACCGGCGCGATTCCGCCCAATCGGCTCTATACGTTCTCCGACCAGCAGCTGCGCGGGTACGACACGGTCTTCTACGGGACCGACGAGGCCTTGTTCCAAGCCGAGCTGCGCCTCCCGGTCACCAAGGACCGCAAGTTCACGCTCGCGGCCTTCGTCGACGACGGCGGCGTGCTGATTCGCGGAGCCCTGCCGGTATACAACGCTTTCGGCAATTTGATCGAGGACCCAGGTCGCTTCACGTTCTATCCGGATGCCGGTATCGGGTTGCGCTTTGACGTCCCGCAGCTTGGTCTGCGAACTCTGCGCCTCGACTTCGCCCGCGGGAACCAGGGCTTCCACACTGCTTTTGGAATCGGACAGAGCTTTTGAGATTACGAACGCCTCGAGCCTACAAGCTCGCCCTCGCCGTCCTCCTCGCCGCCGCGACGTTCGGTGCACCGCAAGTGCTCGCCGCCGACGTGACAGACATCGGCTTTCTCGACCAGGGTGCGCTCGCGAACTTGCCGTCGTTTCAAAACGCGAACAAGCAGATGGCGTCGTTTCGCGCCAACCTGCAGAAACAGTTCATCGGCCGCGCACGCAAGGCGCGCTCGCAGCAAGATCAGGCTAAGCTCGCAAATGACTTTCAAGGCCAGCTCGCCGACGAGCAGCGGCGCGTCTTCGGACCGCTCTTTGCAGCGGCGCAAACTGCCGTGGCCTCGGTTGCATCGAGCAAAGGCCTCTCGGTCGTCGTCGACAAGCGCATTATCATTATCGGCGGGCAAGACATCACCAAAAACGTGATGGATCTTTTGAGCAGCCCGGGCTCGCCGGTGCCGCCGGTCAGCACGCCGCCGCCGTCGACAGTCGGATGGGTCGATCAAACGCAGATCGATCAGCTCGACCAGTTCAAGAACGCGCAACAGCAGTTTCTCAAATTCGGCCAGGACGTGCGCAGCAGCACGCAAGATAAGCTCAAAGGTGCGAAAACCGACGCCGATCGCAACAAAGTGTACGCCGACTATCAGAAAGCGATCGACGATGAACGCGCAAAAATCGTGACGCCGCTCGTCGACCAAACGCGCGGAGCTATCGAGCAAGTCGCTAAGAAGAAAGGCTTGCTGCTCGTCATCGATCGCAGCAATCTGATCTTCGGAGGGACCGACGTCACGCCTGACGTCCTCGCCATCCTCAAAAAGAGCTAACCGGTTCTGAGGGATCGCTTCGCAGCCATCGCGCTCGGACTCGTATTGCTCGCCGGATGCACGAAACCGGCGCAGCAAACGGCGGCGCCTGTGGGCGGCGGGGCAGGTAAGATCGGCTACGTCGACATCGATGCGCTCGTCAAAGTGCATCCGTTGTATCCGCAGCTGGCGCAAATCGAACGCAGCATCGACGCGCTCAACCTGCGTTCGCTCGGACCCGGCGTCGGGTCGACGGGTTCAAGCCTTGCTTCGGAAGACGCCGAGCTGCAAAAAGAGCTGACGGACGCGAGCCTTCGCACGCGCCAAATCCTTAGTCAAAAACAAACGGAGTATCAGCGCGAAGAAAATGCTGCGATCTCGGCTGCGCTCGCGGCGGGCGGTCATGCCGCGGCCTCGAGTAGCGTCGGCGGCAACGTCAATGCGACGACTGGAAAACAGGTCGGCAGCGTCAATGCGGAGATGAACCGCGATGTCGCGACGTACCGGCGCACGCTCTCTTCGCAAGAGCAGCAGCAAGAGAAAGATTACACGCGGGCCGTCTCCGATCGCCTCAACCGGCAGCTGCTAGCCAAATCCAACGAGCTGCAAAACAAAGAAGCGAACTTCGAGCTGCAGCTGCAAACGAAGGACGCCCCGCAACGTCTCGAGCTGAGAACGCGGCTTTCGAATCTCGCGATGGATCAAGCTTCGCGCGACCAAGTCAAGGCGCAGATCGACGCGCTCGACAAGGGCGAAGCCGATCAGGTCGCGGCGATGCGCAACCGCGATCAGCAAACAATCGCGCAGCTCCGCGCACAGCTGCGCACGCAGGCGCAGGGAGACGTCAACAGCGGCATCTCGAAGATCCGGTCGCAAAACGGCGCGAAGGCGGGCTCGCAGGCCGGGGGAAACACCGGGGCCGTGCCGGGCGGCGTCGTTGCGCCAACGAATCTACCGCCTGATCTCAAAGCGAAGATCGCGGCGCTGCACAAAGAGTATCAGCTGCGGTACACGAGCGACGCTAGTGCGACGATTGCGGCGTTTACGAAGACCCGCGATGACCTCCAGAAACGCTACAACGAGCTCCATGCGGTCGATTCTGGGGCCAATTCAAGCCTGAGCAAGGAGCTGGCCGCGTTGCAAGCGCAACACGATCAGCTGTACTCGGAGATCGTAGATCAGATCAACCGTGAAGTTCGGATTCTAGCCCAGACCAAAGGCGTCACGACCGTGCTCTCGGACGTCATCGGAAACGGTTCCGGTGTGGATCTGACGCAAGCCGCGAAGAAAGAGATCGAAAGCCTGCATGAATAGGCGTTACGTAACACATGGGATAGCGCTCGCGGTCGTCGCTCTGGCATTGGCCGGCTGCGGCATCGGACAACCGAAGAGCAATATCGGCATCGTCGACCTGACGCGTATCATGTCGAATTGGCCGAAGTTCGAGAATTACAACAATCAGATTCAAGCCGACGCGTTCGCGATCGAACAATCCAAAGAGCCGGAATCGCAAAAGGCCCGGCAGCGTGCCGAGTTGCAGCAGCGGTTCGCCCAGTACCAGCAAGAGATCACCAACGACATTCGTGGCGCCGCGCAGCAAGTCGCGACCCAAAAGAACTTCAAGTTGGTTTTCACGCGACAGGGCGTCGGATACGGCGGCGTCGACATCACTCCGGATGTCGAGAAATCGTTGAACATTATAGAGAAGGCGACGCCGAAGCCGTGAGCTCGGGCGAACCCGACGTCGCCGCGCGCGATCTAGGGACGCTCGGAGAAATCGCGACGCGGCTGAGCGGGCGCGTCATCGGCGACGCAAACCTGCGGGTTCTCGGCATCGCGGCAATCGAAGAAGCCGCTGACGGCGTGCTGACGTTTGCGACCGATGCGCGATATCTGCGGATCGCGCTCAAATCGAAGGCCATCGCCGTGCTGACCGAATCGAGCGCGCTCGACGAGCTGGGTGAAGAACCGCGCAAGCCCGCAATCGTCGTTGCCTCGACGCGTGCAGCGCTTGCGACGCTATTGCGTTCGTATTCGCCGCTACGAACGCCAGGGACGCAGATCGATCCGACGGCGGTCATCGATCCGTCCGCAACGCTCGGACCCGATGCAATCATCGGTCCGCACGCGGTGGTCGGTGCGGGCTCGAAGATAGGTGCGCGTGCGACGCTCGGTGCCGGCTCCATCGTCGGCGCCGACGCAATTATCGGCGACGACGCCGTCCTCGCGCCGCGCGCTGCGTTCCTCGATCGCTGCATCGCCGGTGACCGCTTGATACTGCATGCGGGTGCAGTCGTCGGAAGTGATGGTTTCGGTTACGTCTTCGGCGATGAGGGTTGGGTGAAAATTCCGCAAGTCGGAACGGTCGTTCTCGGCAACGACGTCGAAATCGGCGCGAACAGCTGTGTCGATCGTGCACAAACCGGTGCAACTCGAATTGGTGACGGCACGAAGATCGATAATCTCGTGCAGATCGGTCACAATTGCCGCATCGGACGCGCTGTTGCAATCGCCGGACACAGCGGTCTTGCCGGCTCGACGAAGATCGGTGATGGGACGCGCGTCGGCGGGATGTCCGCATTTCGCGGACACATTACGGTCGGCTCGCGCGTGACGATCGCGGGCCATTCAATGGTGTGGGGTGACGTACCGGATGGCGCAATCATTAGCGGAGATCCGGCGCAAAATCATCGTGACGAGCTGCGCTGGCAGGCCAGCCTGCGCAAAGTACCAAAATTGATCGAGCGAGTGGACGCTTTGGAGCGAAAATCTTCGTGAACGCGCGCGTTTTGAGCGGACAACGCACATTGCGTGAGCCGCTGCGCTTCACGGGTGTCGGTTTGCACACCGGAAAGGATACGCACGCGACCGTCCTACCGGCGTCGCCTAATACAGGGCTCGTATTCGTGCTCGAAGGTGGCGTCACGATTCCCGCGCTGGCTGAATTCGTCGTCGACACCAGCCGCGCAACGGTCCTAGGCCGCGACGGCGTGCGCGTCTCGACCGTCGAACACTTGCTCTCCGCACTGCGTGGCATGGGGATCGACAACGCGCGCATTGAGGTCCAGGGCGGTGAAGTACCCGCGATGGACGGCAGCGCGAAAATGTTTGCGGATGCGATTCACGCGGCCGGCGTAGAAACGTCCGACGTTCCGCGCCAAACGTTCCGTCCGGATCGCGCGATGGGTTTTCGCGACGACGACAAGACCGTCGCGATCATTCCGTCCATTGCGTGGCGCATCAAATTTACGGTCGTGTATCCGGCTCCGATCGGAACGCAATATTTTGAAGCCGAGATCACGCCCGAGCTCTATCGCGAGCAAATTGCGCCGGCGCGCACGTTCGGCTATCTACACGAAATCGAAGCTTTGCTGGCACGTGGGCTCGCGCGCGGTGGTACGCTCGACAACGCGATCGTCTTCGCGCCGGACGGACCGATGCAGCCGCTGCAGTGGCCGGATGAACCGGTGCGTCACAAAGTTCTCGACATGATCGGCGATTTCGCGTTGCTCGGAATGTATCCACAGTGCGAGGTCGTTGCCCTCAAGAGCGGCCACAAGCTCCATGCAGCCGTGATGGCCGAGCTGCGCACATCTGAAAAAGTTGGCGAGCGTGAAAGAGCTTAGTATTCGCGAGATCATGGACGTGTTGCCGCATCGGTATCCGATGCTGCTGATCGACCGTATTCTCGAGCTCGAGCCGCTCAAACGCGCCGTAGGCTACAAGAATCTCTCGATGAACGAGGAGTTCTTTCAAGGACATTTTCCCGGGAATCCCGTGATGCCGGGCGTGCTGATGATAGAAGCGATGGCGCAGCTCGGCGGGACGATGATTCTTGCGGCCGGCGATTTCTCACATCTTACCCCGTATCTCACGGGGATCGACAAGCTGAAATTCCGGCGGCCCGTCGTTCCCGGCGACCGTCTGATGATGACGGTGAACATGCTGCGCGCGAAACGCAACATGGGTTGGGTCGAAGCTGAAGCGCGCATCGAGGATACCCTCGTGTGCAGCGGCGAGTTGATGTTTTCGATCGTTGCCGGTCGCGGCTTCGCGCTCGATGCGTCGATTTTGCACCTATGAAAAGCATCCTGGATGCCGCGGGACGCACGCGGCCGGGCTCGACGCATCCGACTTCGATAGTCCATCCGGGCGCAAAGGTTGCGGAAGATGCTGAGGTCGGGCCCTACTGCCTGATCGGCGAGAATGTCGTCGTCGGAGCGCGCACCAAGCTGCTCTCGCACGTTGTCGTCAACGGACACACGACGATCGGCGAAGACACGACGATCTATCCGTTCTGCACGATCGGCCTTCCATCCCAAGACCGCAAAGCCAGCGAAGAGCTCGCCTACACGACGATCGGCAATCGCACGACGATCCGCGAATACGCATCGATTCATCGCGCGACCGGTGAAGGCGAGATCACCAGCGTCGGTGACGATTGCCTATTGCTCGCGTACGTGCACATCGCGCACAATTGTCGTGTCGGTAACGGCGTGACCATGTCGAATCTTGCGCAGCTTGCCGGGCATGTGATCGTCGAAGACAACGCGAGCTTCGGTGGCGTTTCGGGGGCGCATCAATTCATTCGGGTTGGGCGTTATGCGTTCGTCGGCGGGCTCACGAAGCTCACGCGTGACGTTCCGCCGTTCTTTCTCGTCGAAGGTAACCCGGCGCGTGTGTACGGCTTGAATTCGGTCGGTCTACGGCGGGCCGGATTTCCGGCCGAAGAGCTCTCGGAGCTCAAAGAGTGCTACAAGATCATGTATCATTCGGATAAGAACACGTCGCAAGCGCTGGCAGCGCTCAAAGACGTCGTCAAGACCGATGCGGGCCGGCACCTCGTCGCATTCGTCGAAGCCGAGTCGGCGCGCGGGATTCTGAAGTAGGCGCGCGCATGCGCGTCTTTTTCTCGACCGGCGAACCGTCCGGCGAATTTCACGCAGTCGAGTTGGCAGGCGCTATGCGCCGCCAGTTCGGAGGTGAGATCGAGTGCGAGGGAATCGGCGCACAGCGGATGCGCGACGCCGGATTTCACGTCCGCGTCGATACGCGCGGTTGGGCTTCCCTCGGATGGATCGAAGCGCTTGCGAAGATTCCGTCGCTGCTCACGATCATGCTCCTCACCGCGCTGCGACTGAGGCTGCATCCGCCGGATCTGGTCGTCCTCGTCGATTTTGGAGCCTTCAATTTACGCATGGCGCGTCAGCTTCGACGCACCGGATACCGCGGACCGATCGTGTACTACATTCCACCCGGCGCGTGGCTCGATCGGACAAAGGCTGCGCAGATGGTCGCGAAGGCGACGACGCCTCTGACGGTATTCACGCATCAACGCGATTTCTACGCCGGCCTCGGATTGCACGCGGAATTCTTCGGTCATCCGTTGGCGTCGCTCATTTCACAGCGTGCGCCCCGTCCGGCACCGCCGCATGACGCCGGCGTCGTTGCTATTTTGCCGGGAAGCCGGCGTGCCGAGATCGAGCGCCACATGCGTCCGTTGCTCGATGCGGCACGCGGTTTTGCGATTGAACGACCTCGCTTGGAATTCGTCCTCAGTGCTGCGAATTCTGACGTGCGTGCGCTGATCGACGAACACGTTGCGAGCACGCCCGGCATCAAGCTGCGCGTCGTTGACGGCGCGCGCGCCGCGCTCGATCTCGCCGATGCGGCCTGGATTGCCTCAGGAACGGCGGTATTGGAAGCGGCGCTGCTGGGCGTTCCCTCCGTGCTGTTTTACGTGACCTCGGAGACGCAAGCCCACATGGCGCGGCGGATGTACGCGAAGCTTGGCGGCAAATGGATCGGTCTGCCCAACCTCGTCTTGCAGCGTTCGGTAATCCCGGAGCTGTGGCAAGAAAACGCTACGCCGTCGGCGCTGGTCGAGGAGCTGCGCAAGATTCTGCTCGATCCTTCAAAGCAGCTGGCTGAGCTTGCGGGATTGCGCGAAGCGCTCGGACCCTCGGATGCGCTCGAGCAGATTGCAGCGTTCGTTCTGACGCGGATACCCTCGTGATGCGTATCTATCACACCTCGGATCTGCACGATCATCGCGGGATTGCGCCGAAAATCCGCGCGCTGCGCGAACGCGAACCCGGCCTGTACGTCGATTGCGGCGATTCTCTGCGCGGTAGCCAAACGATGTTTTACCCGCGCGAACCGATTCTTGCCGAGCTCGACGCAGCCGGATGCGAGCTTCAGGCCATGGGAAATCGCGAATTCAATTATATCTTCGCCGCGGTTCGGGCGCGAATCGCACAGATGCGTCATCCACTCCTCTGTTCGAATTTGATCGACATGAAAGGACGTGCCCTTCCGTTTGCGCGCGACTACACGCTGGATTCCGACGGGTGGCGCGTGCGGTTTTGCGCGCTGCTCGTCCCGCAGTATCCGGTCGGCAGCCCATGGGAGCGGTTTTTCGGCTGGCGGTTTCTTAGCCCGCACGAAGTCGTCGAGGCTGCGGCAAAGATGGTTGCGCACGACGAGCTTTTCGTTGTGATGTCGCATCTCGGTTTGCGCGCCGATCGCGCGCTCGCCGAGCGGGTACCGCGCATCGATTTGCTGCTCGGCGGTCACAGTCATGACACACTCGCGGAGCCCGAACGCGTCGGCAACGTCCCGATCATCCATGCGGGTCCGTACGGAAAATTCATCTCGCGGAGCGAACTCGGGCGTGATGCCGCGACGGGCCGTGCGCGCCTCGAGAACTTCGCGCTGCTGCCGCTCTTGGAGCGGTGAATGCCGGCGCGACGCGTCCTGTTCGTCACGAACGGTCACGGCGAGATTGCAATCGCCGCGCGGATTGCGGCCGACGTCCATCGCTTAGGCGATATTGCGACCGATCATCTCGCACTCGTCGGTGCGGATTTTGCCGAAGGCGATTTGGTGACGGTCGGACCTCGGCGCAGCATGCCGAGCGGCGGGCTCGTTGCGATGGGCAACATCGGCGCGTTCGCGCGAGACGTCGTCGCCGGATTCATTCCGTTTTGGTTGGAAGGCATGCGATTCTTACGCCATGCGCACGGCCGCTACGACACGGTCGTCGCCGTCGGCGACGTCTACTGTTTGTGGATGGCGCTACGTGCCCGCACGCCGACGTTCTTCGTAGGAACGGCAAAAAGCGCGTATGTCGCGCCGTACGGCCGCGGCGAGTGTCGGCTCATGCGTAGCGCCAAGCGCGTTTTCGTCCGGGACGCTGCAACGCAGCGTGTCGTTCAAGCCTGCGGCGTTGCAGCCGAAGCACCCGGGAACGTGATCGCCGATCTCGCGCAAAGTAACGAACGCTTTCCATGGAGCGGTGAGGTGCGTATTGCAGTTCTTCCCGGTAGCCGTGCCAGTGCGTATGCAAACGCCGCCGCAATAGGAAATGCCCTTCGCGACATGACCGCGCAACGGAAGATCGACGTGGCGATTTCGATCGCGCCCGGCATCGATGAGTCGCGATTGCTGGCGGCGCTCGGCGTTCCGGCCCGGGCTTGGCCGGGCGATCTGGGGGCGCTTTTCGCCGACGCGACGCTTGCAATCGGACAAGCCGGGACTGCAAATGAAGCGGCTGCTGCTGCGGGCGTTCCGGTCGTTGCGCTCGCGGATTCGGCGCGCAAAGAAGATTGGTATCGCATGCGTCAGCGCAAGCTGCTCGACGGTGCACTCGCGATCGTTCCCTCCAACCCGGATGGAGCCGCTCGCGAAATCGTTTCGCTCATCGACGATCCGCAGCGCCGCAAGGCGATGTCGTCGACCGGCCAGGAGCGCATGGGCAATCCGGGCGGCGCTGCAGCGATCGCGCGTGCGATCCTAGACGCAGGCGCATGAGAGCCGCGCTTGCTTTCGTCATCGTCGCCCCGTTTGCGACGTGGCTGGTCAGCGCATCGGCCGCGCATCCAACTCTCGTGACGCTGGTTCCATTTCCGTTCGAGCGTATCGGCGCGCTGATCTTCGTGCTCATCGCTGGTGGTCTTGCGCTCGGTGAGATCCTGGGCCGGCGCAAACCGTCGCCTGCGTATCGCGCAGGAATCATCTTTGCAGCGGTCGCGATCGCCGCGTCGATCCTTGGATTCGATCCGGTTTCCGGGATTGCATCAGGCGTGTTTCTCGCGGTAGTTTGCCTAGCCGGCGGCGCGGCTTATCGCTACGTACGCGAGGGCGCTTGGAACCCGATGCTTGCGGCGTGGCTTTGGACCGGCTCGGCATCGTGCGCGCTTGCGCTCGTCGCGCTGGTGCTGCGCCGGCCTGCAGGTCTCTATGCGTTCGCGCACGGGCGTGCCGTCGGCATCTTCGAGAATCCGAACGAGCTCGCACTCTACGCGCTTGCGGTTTGCACGATTGCCGCGGCGGCGATGTTCGCGCATTACCGTGGACGCAGGCTTGCGATCGCGACCTTTGTGCTCGGCGCGCTCGCGCTAATCGCGACGGGGTCGCGGTCCGGTGAAGCGGCCTTTTTGATCGGCGCCGTTGCACTCGCGATCATGTTGCGCGGACGACATATGAGACTGCAGCTTGTTGCCCTCGTCGTGCTCGTCGCGATTGGAATCGGCCTCGGTCTCGCTTTTGATAGCCGGCATAACCCTGGCGAGAACGATACGCGCCTCGCAGCGTGGAGCGCAGGCGTCCGAACCGTCGCGCTCTTTCCGCTGACGGGCGTCGGTATCGGCGGGTTCTACCGTGTCTATCCGTTCGTCCGTAGTCCGGACGCGCCCGGTCCGGGCGATCCGATCGCGTACGATCCACACAATTTCTATCTTAGTGTTGCAGCCGAGACGGGTTTGCTTGGCCTGAGCGCGTTCATCCTAACAATCGTCGCTTTCGTGCGCGAATCGCGCGACGTGCTCGCGCTTGCTTCGGACGACGGACGAAGGTTCGGTATCGTCACGCTCGCAGGATTGCTCGCGATTGCCTGCCACCTTGTCTTCAATGGGTTCGTGCTGGCTATCGTTCTTTGGGTGGTCATGGCTGCTTTGATGCTCGGAATCGCGCGGTCGGAATATGGCCGCGCCTAAGCTCGCGCTCCTGGCCTGCGCCGGACTCTTGTGCGCGTTTGCAGCAGGATGCGCACCCAAGCCGCCGCCCCAGAGCCCCGCATCGGCTTCAGCCTCGCCGTCACCGACGGCGGCCGCGACGCCGAGTGCCTCCGCAACGCCGGCACCGAGCCTCACGGACGAAGAGCCGGTGCGCGCGATAAGTCGTGGGACCTCGCGCGAGCCGGCGCGTTACATCGTGCGCAATCCGCGCGGTCAAGTAATGTATGACGTGCTCTCCTCGACCGTTGTCTACAACCGGGCGAGTGACGGCACGGCCGACGCGACGTTCACGACGCCGCACGTGACGTTTTCGGCGCCGGACGGTCGAGTCGTTATCGCGGACTCGCCGAAGGCCGTCGCCCACGACAGGGATAAAAGCGTCGTAATGATCGGTGGCGTTCACGCCAAGACCAGCGACAGCAAGGTCCTGACGTGCACGACGCTGACGTACGACGAGCGCCGAGCCCAGATACTGTGCGTCGGCAACGTCGTCTTGACGGATACCAAGACCAATCAAACTGCGACAGGGGAGACGCTGCAGACCGATCCCGGGTTCGAGCACGTCACGCTGTCAGGAAGCAGATGATCGCAAGAACGGTTACGAGAGAGCGAATTCGCGTCGACGCCTTGCGCATGACCACCCTAGATCGTTACATGATCGGGGAGCTGGCCGGACCGTTCGCTTTTGGATTCTCGGCTTTCATGTTGATCTTCGTTGCGACGAACTTGCTCGCGCTCAGCCGTTTGATCTCGGAAGAGCACGCTAGGCTCTTGGCAGTGATCGAATATTTCTTGTGGGGTCTGCCGCAGGTTATCCCTTACGTCGTTCCGATGGCGGTGCTCTTAGGGGTATTGCTTGCGATGCAGCGCCTCTCGGGCGAGAGCGAGATCACGGCGATGAAAGCCGGCGGTCTCTCGCTGGAACGCATCGCCGTACCGCTGCTGCTGGTCGGATTCGTCCTTTCGGTCTTCACGTTTTTCGTCGAGCAGACGTTCGTTCCATACGCGAACGATCGCGCGACCGAGATCCTACAAGTGACGATTCGGCATGCAGCTTCCCTTGGGACAAATCTCACGGTTTATACACCACTGCCCGGCGGCGGCCGGCAGCTAACGGCGGCGACGGGCTACGACGCGTCGACTCAGTCGTTGCTCAACGTGACCGTTATTCAGTACGATGGGAGCGGTGCGCCGCAAACCATCATCTTCGGCGACCGGGCGACCGCGCAATCGAGCACCTCATGGACGTTCGATGGCGCGCGTACGTACCGGTTTGATCCCGACGGTTCCACTCTAGAAAGCACGCAGCGTACGTTGATTATCGATATCGGAGAAGGTCCAACAAGCTTGCTCAAGCGGGCCAAGGGGGCACCGCAAGAGATGAGCCGCAGCGAGATCGCGCAAGTGATCCGCACCGGACAATTGACGTCGACGCAGCTCGGACAATACGTCGCCGAATATCAATCGCAGCTTGCACGACCGTTCGCGTGTCTCGTCTTCGCGCTCTTGGCGGTTCCGTTCGGGATTCGGCGGGTGCGTGGTGGCGGGACGAGCGTCGGATTCGGCCTCGCGGTTGCGATCGTGTTCATCTACTACGTGGTGATGACGATCTCAAATTCATTGGGGACGCTCAACGATTTCATGGCGTTTATCATGGCGTGGTTCCCGAACGTACTGTTCTTCGCGATCGGCATGGTGCTATTGCGCCGCGCGTCGTTCGGGGCCGGCTAGCTTGGAAATTCTGCGAGGCATCCTGACGGTCATAATTATTATGATCGTTGCCGGATTAATTGCGTACATCGGAGATCGCGTTGGACATCAAGTTGGGCGGCGGCGCTTGACGATGTTCGGTTTGCGGCCGCGGTATACGTCGACGATCGTTGCGGTCGGAACCGGGATGCTGATCGCGCTGGGCGTTACGGGCATCGCAATCGGATTCTCGCATCAGGTGCAAGACGCGTTCTTCCGCATCGACTCGTTGACCACGCGCATTCAACAGCTGCAAGCCCAATCCGATGCGCTCGAAAACAAGACGCGCAACGGCGAGCTGGTGATCCCGAAAGACACGCCGCTGCAATACCGGTATTTAGTGTTGCACCCCAAAGAATCGCCGGATTTTCAGTTCAAAGAGATGAGCGCGTACTTCGACGATACCGTCAGCGTCGCGAACCAAGTCTTCACGCAGAACCCGTACAATCTGCGTCCGTTGCCTTTTCGTTCGACCGATCGGGAAGTTGCGCTCAAGCTGCGGCAGCAGCTCGATGATTCGGCGATTCAACGCAATCTACGAACCGGCAACTCGATCTTGGTGCTGGCCGTCTTCCCCGAGAATTTATATCGCGGCGATCGTATTAGCTTTGAGTTCGTCACCTGGCAAGATCGTTTTATATTCGCGAAAGATCAGATCGTCGCGGCGCTCGACTATTTGGGCGGCAACGTTCCGGATCTCGGGCGTCTGATCACGCTCGGACAGCTCAAAGCCATCCAGCTCGGGATGCCTGGGCCATTCACGCAATTTCCGCAGATCGTCCCAGCCGGCTCCGTTCAAAGGGCTGAGACCGCCGTGCTCCACGGGAACGGCGTGTACCGTGTAACGCTGCTCGCAGCTCGAGAATCTTACGCCCACGACGGCACCGCCGGCATGGCCTTTCACATCGCGGTGGCTAAAGTGGGAGCGAGGTAACAGGAAAAAGTTGTTACGAGCCCCCTCGGGGAATCGCGAACCAGGGTAGTGATGACGGGCTCGTACATTTGGGGGCCCCACGCAAAGCGTGGGGGGCGCGCAGCCGGGGGCGAAGCGCCATACAAATGATTTTGGGGATCGACCCCGGCACACGGAAATGCGGCTACGCCGTCATGACCAAGCCGGGGCAACCGCCCGCGAAAATTGGGATCGTCGAAACGGGCTCGCTGGCCGGGACAGTCGTCGAGCTGTTGCGCACGTATCCGATCGAGGCGATTGCGCTCGGCAGCGGGACGCACGCGCCGCCGGTCGCGGCTGAGTTAGCGCGCTGCGGCGTCCCAATCCATGTCGTTAACGAATATGAAACGACGCTGCGCGCGCGCGCCCGCTACTTCATCGACCATCCGCCGCGAGGTTGGAAGCGCTGGGTTCCACGCGGGATGCTGCTGCCGCCGCGGCCGATCGACGACTACGCGGCGCTTCTTATCGCGGAGCGATTCGTGGCTGCGGCAACACCGGCGGCGTCATGAATCGTCTGTTGGCCCTGATCCTCGCAACGGCGTTCACCATCGGCGCGCTCGCACTCGGGGCTCAGAGCGGGTCGGCCACGCCGTTTTCGGACGTCCCCGCGAACCACTGGGCCTATCAAGCCATTCAGAGTTTGGCCGCAGACGGCCTCATCGAAGGTTACCCGGACGGCCGCTTCAAGGGCGATCGCCCGCTCACGCGTTACGAGATGGCGGTCTTGATCGCACGCGTGATCGCCAAAGTGCAGTCGACGATGCCGACCGGTTACGCGTCGCGTGCCGATCTCGACAAGCTGCAGAAACTGATCGACGCGTTCAAAGACGAGCTCGATGCGCTCGGCGTACGCGTCACGAATCTCGAAGACTCACTCGACGCGCTCGACAAGCGCACAAAACTCGCGCAGTCGCTCGAATTTCACGGCTTCATGCAGCCCGACGTCACGCTGCGGCAACGCGAAACGCTTCCACAAACCGTTTCGGGCGGTAACGCGGGTACGGGGATTTTCAACGCGTTTGTCTCGACAGATTTTACGAACGCCGCCTATACGCAGCAGAACACGCTCGATCAATTTCGTTACGACGATCGTTTCACGTTCGTCTATCACGTCACCGACAATCTCACCGTCTCGGTTCCGCTACGCATCACGACCTATGACGCCGGTGGGAGTGAGTTTACGGGAACGCTCGGGAGCAGCGGCAGTCCGTATTCAGGCAACGGAACGCAAGTCGGCGTCGATCCGGGCGTTGATATTACGATTGCACGCACCGGTAACATCTCGAACTTGTGGATCAAGTACGGGATTCAGGACAACCTCAAATCATCGCGTACCGGCTTGACTTACAAGGCCCCGGATGTTTCCGATCAATATACATTCGGTGAAGGGCCGCAAGATTTCGAGCACGGCTTCAGCATCGCGGGAACGCTCAACGGGCTGACTGATTTTCAAGCCTATTTTACGCGCGAAGACGACTTGATGCTGACAACGCAGACGACGTATCCCGAGGGCTACAGTCTGTCGACCGGCGCAAATAACTATCTGACGCTCGTCGTTCCGAATCAAACCGGTTACAGTCAAAACGGCTATCCCGGTCCCGGCGGGACCGCGACGCAAACGCTCACGTTCGGAGCCGGCTCAGGTCCGCTCTCGATGGTGTACCTCGGAACGAAGGCGCTGATCGGAACGGTCTACGTCTCCGCCTACAACGGCACATTCTACAACAGCTCGGGAATGATCATAGGCGGCGGCGCGAATCCTGCGCCGCCATTCATTTACGATGATGCGCTGAACGCGGTGTCGTTTACCAATCCGTTGCCCGCGGGATCAACCGTCTCGATCACGTTCGTGGGACTGACGACGCAAGACTACACGCTGCCGCAACGCTTTCACGTCGGCGGTCGCGTCAACCAGAAAATCAAGGGCCTTCCGGGTGCCGAGATCGGCGCATCGTTCAGTCGGATTTTCGACGTGAACGATCTGCAATGTTCCTCGAACAGCGGCGTACCGACGCTGTGTCTTGCGCAGACTGCCGCGCCGGGTTGGGGATTCGGCCTTGTCAGCGATGCGGTTTTCGGCCTCGACGCGCAACTCCCGATCCCGATCGACCTCACCGGCCCCGGAACGCAACCCGTCCTCTTCGGCGAAGTTTCGAACAGTAAATATTCGCCCGACATTCAGAACGTCGCACCCATCAGCTCGAGCGCCTGGGTTGCCGGTGCGAATCTTGCACTCGGTAAGGCCAGCGCCACGATTCAGTATCAGTCGATCGGCGCGAACTATATGGCCGGCGCGCCGTTCCGCTATTACGGAAGTCCGCCGCCGACGTTTGCGTATTGGAAGTTGCCGTACTTTCCGGCATTCTACGGGTTTGCGAATACAGTCGCGCTCAACAAGCAGTTTCTCACGCAATTTGTGGGCTCGGCCGTCGCGGCACCATTCACTGCGTACGGTCCCGGCGCAAATACGACGCTCAACTACGATACGCCGATGTTCAATCCGTTCATCGCGAGCGGTCCGCAGTGGTTCTCGAGCTTTACACCCAACACGCAGGGTATCACCGGAAATCTCAGCGTTCCGTTCCGCATCGGTTCGCTGCCGGTCACTGGGCGGATTTCCGGTGCGCATCTTAGCGAGCTCACACCGAATTCGGTCGCCGCGATGCAATACGGACCGTCGTATCAGTCGAATGTCAAAGAAAACTTCGACCGGCTCGAAGCCGCCCTCAACTTCACCGTTCCGGCATTCGGGAAGAGTTTGGCGCTGGGCGGAAGTTTGGGCTGGGATCGTTTGTATCGCAACGATCCGACGCAGTTCCAGTACTATCCGTTCAATCCGGCGACCGGCGGCAACGATCCAGGCTCCGTCGCTGCGGCGCTGACGCTCAACCCGGTTGTGGGCAGTCTAGCCAACTGGTCTCCGAACTACATCAACGTTCATCACATCACCACCAACGTGAGCGCTGCTATGCCGGTCACCAAAGGTGTTGTTCTCAGCGGTTTGTACAACGAACAGTCGTTTACCGGAGACTATCAGACGCTTTCTGCGAACATCAGTCAGAAGAAGACGTTTTCGCAAGGCGCGGTAACGTATACGATTCCGAACACGCCAAGCACGTTGACGTTTTTTTTCCGCACGATGAAGTACACTGACTCCGTCGTCCCTTCGTATGACACGAATATTAATCGCGAAGACGTCATCTACGCGATTCGGTTCTAGGGCGAACGCAAGCGCTTAGCGTCGCAGTCGATTCACAGCAAACGGTCGGCACCGCGACGGGCATCGGCGTGTATACGCGCGGCTTGCTCGAGGCTTTGCCCGCTGCCGGTATCAACGCCGTGCCGCTGCTTATGCCGGGCTTCGATCCGTGGCGCTTCGATCGGCGCGTCATCTGGGACCAAGCGCTCTTGCCGCTGCGTGCATTGCAAAGCGGCGCGCAGCTTCTGCACTGTACCAGCGGTTCGGTTCCGCTGGTCGCATCGCTTCCGATCGTCGTCACCGTGCACGACGTCGCGTGGCTGCGTGGGGTTCAAGCTCACACGCCGCCCTACGCGCGCTGGTACTTCGGTCCGTTCAGCGCGCAGCGTTGGCGCACCGCGCGCTATGTCATCGTCGACTCAAATTTCACGCGCGATGAGCTGCTGGCGTTCGTGGAGCTCGACCCCGCGCGTGTCGTAGTCGTGCATCCGGGCGTCGATGCGGTTTTCGCGCAAGTCGCTCGCCGGCCGTCACCGGCGCCCCTCGTGCTGTGCGTCGGAACCGTTGAGCGCCGCAAGAACGCTGCCGTCGTGATAGAGGCGCTCGCGCAGGTGCCGGACGTGCAGCTCGTCTGCGCCGGACCTCCGACTCCGTATCAAGCCGAATGCGAAGCGCTCGCGCAGCGTTTGGGGATTGCGAATCGCGTCAGGTTTGTGGGGTATCTCGAACGCTCGCAGCTACTCGACCTGTACGCGACGGCGACGCTGGCCGTTGCACCATCACGCTACGAAGGTTTTGGCTACGCCGCGGCTCAGGCGCTGTGCGCCGGAATGCCGCTCATCGCAGCGCGCTCGTCGTCGTTGATTGAGGTCGTGCAAGACGACGCACCATTGCTCTCGCCCGATGAACCGGAAGCATGGAGCGCCACTATACGCGCCATCGTCGAGGCACAAGATAACGCGAACCGGCGTGCAGCCGAGGTTCGTTCGGGCGCGACCACGCGTTTCGCCTGGCAGCGTGCAGCGGTCGAGACCGCCGGCGTTTACCGGAACGCAATGCGATGATACTGTGAGGGTTATGAGCCAACGAATCGCCGGAATTTCTCCCGAGGACGCCGACACATACGCGCGCTCTGTTTTCGAGGCGCAGACGAAGCTTTGGGGCGCGCCCCTCGTCAACAATCGCGTCTATGCGCGTCGTCCAACAATTTTCCGCGCCGTCCGCGGGATGTTCAGCGCGATCGACCAATCAGGTCTGCTTACGCCGGCGCTTCGCGCCTTACTCAACCGGCGCGTAGCTTACCTGAATCATTGTGCATTTTGACAGGATATCAATGCTGCGGTCGGCAGCAAATTAGGCCTAGGAAAGGACAAGCTGCTCGGGGTCGCTACGAATCCGATGCCGGATGTCTTCGACGATGATGAACGCCTTACGCTCGAGTACGCAGATTTGATCACGCTCTCGGATCGTGACGTCGACGATACGTTTTTCGAGCGCCTGCGCGCACGGTTCGATGACGACACGATTGTCGAACTCACCGAAACGATTGCGTGGGAAAACGCATCGAGCAAGTTCAATCGTGCACTCCGCATTCCATCACAAAGCCTATGGAGAGACGATTGAGCGAGCTTGGAAAGATCGCGAACATCTGGACCTATCCGGTCAAGAGCTTGCATCGCGTCGAGCACGATGTCGTCGCGGTTCAGGAAGATGGTTTGGCCGGCGATCGGCGCGCGGCGCTCTATATCAACTCGGAGCACGCGCGCACCGGGAAAACATACCGCGGTAAAGAGGACAATCGTCTCCATCTGATCGTCGAGCCGGACGAAGCACGAAACGAGGCCGAATCACGCGGCGTCCACGTCGAAGTGCGGGCGGGCGAGCGGTATTTCGATGCAGGTGCCGTTTCGTTGATTTTGGATCGCTGGATCGAAGAAGTCGAACAGGGACTTGGAAAATCGCTCGATCCGCTGCGCTGGCGCCCCAACTTTTACGTACGCAGCCAAGCCATCCTCAAAGAAGAAGATCTCGTCGGAAAGCGCCTCGGACTCGGCAGCGTCGTGCTCGCCGTCCGAAAGTCAATCGGGCGCTGCGTCACGACGACTTACGATCAAGTCACCGGCGATCGCGATCCCGACGTGCTTGGATTCGTCGCACGCGAACGCGACAATCAGATGGGAGTCTACTGCGACGTCGAGCGCACCGGCGAAGTACAGCGCGGCGACGACGTGCGCATTCTCTACTAGCGCTAACTAAAGCGAACGGCGTCCCTCGACCGCGCGCGCAAGCGTAACCTCGTCGGCGTAATCGAGATCGCCGCCGATCGGCAATCCGTACGCAAGGCGCGTGACGTCGGGACCAAGTGGCGAGAGCAGCCGCGAGAGATAGATCGCGGTCGCTTCACCTTCGGCGTTCGGGTTGGTCGCAATCACGATTTCTTTCGGCGCTTCTCTTCCGACGCGTTCGACGAGCTGCTTGACGCGCAGCTGCGCCGGCCCGATCCCGTCCATCGGCGAGATCAAACCGCCCAGCACATGGTAGCGCCCTCGATAGACGCCGGTCCGTTCGAGCGAGTACACGTCTTTAGCTTCGGCAACGACGCACAGCAGCGTCGCGTCGCGCTCGGCATCGGCGCAAATCGAGCATGGATCGTCTTCCGTGATTGCAAAGCAATTGGAGCACAAGCGCACGCGGTCTTTGAGCGCAACGATTGCATCCGCGAGACTTTGCGCGTCGGCACGCGGACGATTGAGCAGATGGAAGACGAGTCGCGCCGCGGTTTTCTGCCCGACCGTCGGCAATTTGCTGAACTCGTTGATCAGCGCTTGGACGGGTCCAACAATACCGTTCTTGATGCTACATCAATCCCGGAATGCGCAAGCCGCCGGTCAGAGCGCCCATCTTTTTACCGGAGAGGTCTTGCACTTTTGTAACCGCGTCGTTAACGGCGACGACGATCAAATCTTCGAGCGTCTCCGCATCTTCGGGATCGATCGCTTCTTTCTTGATGTGCACGGCCTTCGTCTTGAACTCCCCGGTCATCTCGACGGTCACGGCGTCGCCGCCCGCCGTTCCCGTAACGGTCGTGTTCGCGAGCTCTTCTTGCGCCTTCGCCATCTGCTCTTGCATTTTGCGAATTTGCTGCATCATCTGGGCTTGATTCATGTGCTCAACTTCCTGACCGCATATCCGAGCAGATCGGCTGCATCGTCGTCGCCTTCGGCCTTTTTTTCGGTGCTCGCGGCGACGATCGTCTTGATCGTAATGCTTCGCTTCGTAACGTTGGCAAGCGACTGACCGGCAATCTCGAGCGGTTCCCCGCGCAGCATATTCAAGGTAGTCTCGTCGGGAACCGCAATCGTGAGCGTGTCGCCTTCAAAATCGACGAGCCGGGCACGCGCCAGATGGCCGGAGATCGAGGGCTTCTTTGCGCGGATGCGATCGATGATCGTGGGCCAATGGTGTTCGAGACGTTGCAGCGTCAGCGTCTCGACCGGCGCAGGCGGTGAGGGGATCGGGATTGGGGCTGCGGCAGCGGGCTTTGCGGCGCGCGCGGCGGTTTTGGGCGCGGGCTTGGCTGCCGGAGTGGGCGCGGGCGGTGCGCCGCCTTCGAGTGCGGCAACCCGCGAGGCCAACGCGTCGAGCGTCGGATCCTCACCTTGCAGCATGTAACGCAGGACGGCCGTTTCGAGCTCGAGCCGTGCGTTGCCGGAGAGGCGTGCTGCGGCGAGCGCATCCATCGTCAGGCGCAAACCGCGAACGATCCGGGCTTGCGGCGTTACGCCGGCGCGTTCGGCGGCTCGCGCGGCATCGTCCGCTGAGAGATCGTGATCCAGTAGCTCCGGATCGATGCGCCCAACCAGCAGATGCCGCAGCTCGGCGATGAGTCCCCGGAGCAGCGTCTGCATGTCCAAGCCTTCATCGCTCGCGCGCTCGATCGTACGCAGCGCCCGGACAGTTTCGCCCGCGAGCATCTCACCGAGCAGCTCCTGCGCCGTTTGCTGACCGCTCGAGCCGAATGCAGCTTCGAAAGCTGCCAGGTCGACGTTCCCGCCCCCGAACGCCGCGGCTTGTTCGAGCATGGTCAGCGCATCGCGCAGACCGCCTTCCGCGCGATACGCGATCGCGCCGAGTGCGGCATCGTCGATCGAAATATTTTCCGCTTCCGCAATCGTGCGCATGCGCGCGATCATCGCGGGGACGGCGATGCGCCGAAACGCGTAGCGCTGACAACGCGAGAGCACGGTCGGCGGGAGTGCTTCCGGTGCAGTCGTGCACAAAATGAACACGGCGTGCTCGGGCGGCTCTTCGAGCGTTTTCAAAAACGCATTTGCGCCCGCCGGTGTGATCATGTGCGCTTCGTCGATAATGTAGACTTTGCGCCGCATCGTCGTCGGTGCGAATTTCACCGCGTCGCGAAGCGCGCGAATCTCATCGATGCCGCGATTGCTCGCGGCGTCGATCTCGAGCACGTCGAGCGCAGTGCCGTCGAGAATCGAGCGACAATTCTCGCAGGTGTTGTCGGGCGTTGCGGTCGGACCGCGTTCGCAGTCGATGCAGCGTGCCAAGATCTTGGCAGCCGACGTCTTCCCCGAGCCGCGCGGCCCGGAGAAAAGATAGGCGTGCGCGAGGCGTCCCGTCTCCAGCGCCGTCGAGAGCGTTTGCACGACGGCATCCTGACCAACCAGCTCTGCGAACGTACGGGGCCGCCAGGTGCGATAAAGGGACACGCCGCGGGAGTTTGTGATGTCGTCCCAAGCCCCCTCGCCCCGGGGCCGGACGCGGTTTGGCGTTCGTGCTTCGTGGGTAGGAAATTCGCACGCGCCGGTAGAGACCGCGCTTGGTTTGTTGTCTAGACCCTGGGAATTTTCTCTACTAGTGGGTTTCTTTGCTACCGCCTAACTGGAGCAGACGTTGAATCTTCTAGCCGCCTTACAAGAGAAGTTCGGCTTCAAAGCATTTCACGCAGGACAAGAAGACGTCATCTCCCGCGTCATGGCGGGTCAAGATACGCTTGCGATCCTCGCAACGGGCGCTGGAAAAAGCTTATGCTATCAGCTTACGGCTCTGTTGCTCGACGGAACGACCGTGGTCGTCAGTCCGCTGATCGCACTCATGAAGGACCAGCTCGACATGCTCCGCGAGCGCGGGGTTACGGAAGTCGTTGCCCTCAATTCGACGCTCTCGGAAGACCAAGAAGCGGCGGCAATTGCGCGCATTGCGCGCGGTGAGATCAAGATCGTCTTCGTGACGCCGGAAAAACTCGAGGACGAGGCTTTCGTCGGCGTCTTAAAATTACTGGCCGTCCCTCTTTTCGTGGTCGATGAAGCGCACTGCATAAGTCAGTGGGGCCACGATTTTCGTCCCGCGTATCTTGGACTCGGCCATGTAATCGCGGAGCTGAACAATCCTACGGTGTTGGCATTGACGGCGACCGCGACTCCCGCCGTTCGCGACGACATTCTCGTGCAGCTCGGCATTCCCGGGACGAAAGCCATCGTCAAAGGATTCGATCGTCCGAATTTACGCTACGAAGTCTTTCGGGCCGAATCGGAAAGTGCGAAGTTGCGGACCTTACGCGATCTCTTTAAGAGCGGTCTGAGCGGGACCGGCATCATCTATACCGCGACGATCAAGAATGCGCTCGAGGTCCAGGCCTATCTGCACGAGCACCTCGACCTGCCGTGTGCCGTGTATCATTCGAAGCTGCAAAAGCACGATCGCGTCTCGGTGCACAATCTTTTCCAAGCCGAAGAGATTCGTGCCGTCGTCGCTACCAATGCGTTTGGCCTCGGCATCGACAAGGCCAACATCCGTTTCGTCGTTCACTACGATCTGCCGGGTTCGGTCGAAGCCTACACGCAAGAAGCCGGCCGCGCCGGCCGTGACGGAGATCCATCGCGCTGCATCTTGCTCTACCGCATGAGCGACACCCGCGTTCAAAACTATTTCTTGACCGGCAAGTACCCGGATATCGAAGAAGTGCAGAAAGTCTTCGGGACCCTCGAGCTGTTCGGCGATCAGCCCGGCGGCGTATCGCTGACCGATCTGCGTAAGATTTCGCAGCTGCCGCTCACCAAGCTCAAAGTCGTCCTGGCCCTGCTCAAGAAGAGCGGCTACATTCTGGCGAGCGCCCGCGGCAAATATGCGTTGCCGCCCGCGACCGAGCGCCGGCGGATCCTCGACCTCGCCAATTACGAGACGAAGAAAGCATACGATCAGAGCAAGCTCGCAATGATGCTGCAGTACTGCGAGTCCGGATCTTGCCGCCGCAAGTTCATCCTGAATTATTTCGGCGAGGACTACGAACGTGAGAACTGCGGTGCGTGCGACAACTGCGCGCGCGAGCAGCAACGGCGATTGGCTGCTCCGCTTGGAGCGGGCGCAACCTTCAACGTCAAGCAGTCGAACGGAACGAATGGCTTCCGCATCGGCGACGCGGTCTCACATGCAAAGTTCGGGCAAGGCACGGTCGAGCGTAGCGAGAAAGACCTGGTAACGGTGCTCTTCCCGAGCGTCGGCTACAAAACGCTGCTCGCATCCGCCGTGACGCGCGAGAGCGCGATGCCGGCCGCCGAGAAGATTGCATGACACATAGGAAGGTTCGTTGCGCGTACTCTTCGCGTCGATCGCGTTCGGCGTTCTCTCTTGTATTTGTGCTGCCGGCATCGTCCGCGCGCAGCAAAACGCCCCCGTCCCGGCGCCGAGCGGACCGGTAAATCCCGTGGCGCCGACGGCAACGCCGACGCCGCCACCCGGAGAAACGCCGCCGGCTACGCCCGGGCCACTGGGCTCACCCACTCCGCCGCCGACTCCAACACCAACTCCAACGCCGGTACCGATCACGGCCGAACCGGCTTCACTCTCCGTCTCGCCGGGCAACACGACGACCCTTCGAGCCAATGGCGTTTTCGGCACGCTGGCTGCGAAGATCGCCGATCCATCGCTTGCAATTATCAGCACGATCGATCAAGCCACACGCACCGTCGCAATCGCCGGCGTGGCTCCAGGGTTGACGGCCGTAACTTTGAGCGACGACCGCGGAATAACGCACGATGTTCCGATACGCATCGCATATCTCGCGGGATCAATTGCGTCTGAGACGTCCGTTCGCATTACCGGAAATCCCGCGACGACGCGTTTCATCCGAAAGATCGCGGCGCAAGCTGCGAGCAATGCCGCCATCTTACGCCCGGGTGCGACGGTCGCGGTCGATCCGAGTTCGGTTCAAGGCTCGCACGATTTGTCCGTCAGCGACCTAATGAGCGTCGACGTTCCACTGCAGCTCAACGGTACCGACTATTTCTCCGTCGCGGGGACGACGCGCGTTCATTTCGAGAACGTTGCGCTGCCCCACATCCGGCCGTCGCGTTTGATGGTCAGCGATTATCCCGAACAGCTGCACGAGAACGGCGTGTTGTTCACGGCGACGGTCGATCGGACCGCACCGCAACGATTTCTCTACTATCACTACAATCCGGCCGATCAGCCCGCACGTCGCATCTTGCTGCGCGCGCAAAATCCATCGTCGCAGCCCGCGACGCTGCAGTTTATCACCGGTGAAGCCGGCCCGGGGCCGAACGAAATGGAAATCGGTCACACATCGACGGTTCGTTTCCTCGTGCGCGAGGCGCAGAATGAAGGCAACGTCGTCGTCGTTCCGCCGAACAGCACGGTGACGCTCG
Source organism: Vulcanimicrobiota bacterium (assembly GCA_963715815.1). Taxonomy (GTDB): domain Bacteria; phylum Vulcanimicrobiota; class Vulcanimicrobiia; order Vulcanimicrobiales; family Vulcanimicrobiaceae; genus JAFAMS01. The sequence continues at coordinate 252,487 of OY970278.1, forward strand.
TAAATCAATCGCTGCCGCCTCAAACGTCCGTCAGCAATCTCATACAGCTACGCGAGCTCGACGGCGATCCGGTTGCGCTAACGCTCGTCGCGCAGAACGCAACCGACCCACTCGACCGAGCCGTCGACTCCGCGACGCTGCTCGAAAGTCAGGTCAAGCATGCTCGCGGAGTCTATCGTGTACCTGAATTCTACTTCGACTACACGTACACGATCGACCCGAGCGGCAACGATCTGGAGATGCCGATCGGTCAGCTGCCGCTGCCGAATCTGCGCGAAGGCGAAGCGCTCGCGGGCGATTACGGCGTCATGCAGTCGATCAACCTCACGATCGTCAATCCGACGGCCGGACAAGTACCGATTGCGCTCTACGAAAACCCGCGCGGTGGCCGCGCGACCGGGACGTATTTGATCGATCGCACGCTCGTGCAATCCCATGCAGTCGCAGCCTTCACGAAATGGAAATTGCGCGAATATCGCGTCCCGCCGCACTCGACGTTCCGCATCACGATCGTCACGATGCCCGAAGGGGGTTCCTCATATCCGGTGCGCTTGATCGTTGCCCCTGACGACGGCAGCGCATCGCCGGGTTCACCGACCTCGCCCGTCTATTAGCGCGCTACTTGCGGTTGCGAAAGCGCGCGACCATCTCGCGCGCAAACGTCATCGCCGAATCTTTGGCTTCTTCGTAGAGATGCGCGGCATCGGTCGCACTCATCTGGCGTCCGTGCTCGTAGAAGAACATCGTGCCTTCGCCGACGACGATCGTACCGGCGTATGCGATTGCGCCTTTGATTGCAATTCCCGCAACGGGGATGAACCCCGAGAGCTCGCGCGAGAGCGCGCGCCAACCGAAACCGCCGCCGATGACGGGAACCAGCTCCCACAAACGCTGCAGATCGGGATCGCGTCCGTAGCACGCGCCCACTTGCAGCACAAGCGCCATCTGCAATCCGGTGATCGCGAACATGTCGCCGGCTGAGGCAATCGGTCCGATTACGAGCCCCGCAAGCGGAACGTGATCGAGCACTGCGCTCGCGGCCGCGATTGTCAACGCGCGCCGCGCGCAATCGCGGGTCAGCTTCGCCGCGCAAAATTCGCGCAGTACCGGTAAGCGGCGTGCGACCGCAACTTCGGAACCCGAACATGCTTGCACGAGATGCGGGAAAAACGCGGTGCGCAATTCGGCAAGAGAGAGCGCGCTGACGGCATATTCGCCGATCTTTCCGTTCTCGGGTGCCGTCAGCGGATGGGCGGCTACAAGCTCGGGATGGACGGTCAGCTTGAAGAGCGGCAACTTCAGCGCCAGCATCGGCGCAAAATCGACGCTTTCGTGATCGCCCGGACGCCCGAGGAAAACGATTGCTTTTGCGTCCTCGGGCGAGACCGGCGGTTGCCCGACGAACACGGTCTCGATCGTCGCGGCCGCATCGGCTGGGATCATACCGTCGTGTCCCGAGAGCAAGAGCGCGCGCAGGTCGCCGACGAGCGCGAGATCGCCGCACAAAAAGATGCGGAACGGACGCTTCGCTTCGGCGCGAATCGACATGACGTCGATGCCGCCGCGAATTCGGCGAAAGAAGTCAGCTCCCCCGAGCACGGTGGATCTCATGTGGCTACTCTACCCGCACGCAGTCGTCAGTGTTTCGCCTAAACCGGATGACCCGAAGCTTCTTTGGCCGGATCGTCCACGTAGTCCAAATACGTCAGACCCAAAAATATCTCGAGCGATTTTGCGCGCATGCCGCGCGCATTGGCAACCTCGATGATCGAGCGGTTCTCGGCCTTCGCTTCCTTGACGATGCTTTGGGGCGTTGCATCGGTGCCTGCGGCAACGATCGTCGCGGCTACGGATTCGCCGGGCGTTAGGTCGTACTGCACGATCTCATCATACGTCAGCTCCATGTTGGGAAAGCGGATCGCGAGCGCACGCCGCAACGTCTCGTAACGTTCGCTCGGGAAGCCGAGCCCAAGCAGCGTGATGCGCGTCTGAACTTGTTGCGCGCGCGCCATGTCGACGAGCTGTTCGGATTGTGAAGCAGCCAAGGCTGCATCGTTGAGCGCCGCTACGGCGTCGTTCATCGTCGGCGTCAGCGCCTTGAAGTCCCACTCCGAGATGTCGCCGAAGCCGTCACTGTGCAGATGCGAGAGATACTTGAAGAACTGGTCGACTTTTCCCAGGCCAACGTCGAGCACTGCGAGTGAGGCGCGCGCCGCATCGGCGGCACGAATCGACTCGCCGTTTTGCACCGACATGTCGTTGAACAGCTTGGGATAGCTCGGGAAAAGCGCGAGTGACGAAGGCGGCGGCTGATCGAGCTTGAGCGGCGCGCCCATCTCGTCGAAGATTGCCGCATTGTCTTTGACCATTCCCGATTCTTTGTTCTTTTGCAGCGTTCCGATATCGGCAATCGTCGTCGACGATTTGCCGAGCGTAGCGTCGAGCGCGCGTGACATCGCGTAGAGGTTCTTCATGACGACCTCGAGACGCGAATGCGGCTTGGGCTGTACTTGCCAGATGCCGTACGGCAAGCTATAAGCGATCGCTTCGATGCGATTCTTGATTGCTTTGAGCTGGGCCTGAGCGGCGGTGCGTCGTGCTTCGAGGAGCGTGACGGCGCGCGCTTCGTCGGATTGAGCCATGGCGAACTGATCTTTGAGCGGCTGCAGGTTAGCCCTGAGCAAATCCGTCTTCTTGACGCTTTCGCGCAGCGCCAGCAAATGCGTGTTTGCCAGCTGCGTGGCTTGCTCGTTTCCGAGCGCCGCGACTTGCGAGAGCGTTTGCTCGCTCTTGGAGCTCTGACCGAGTGCGAGCTGCATGTCGCCCATGCCGAGTTCGGCTTGCGCGTTGTTCGGTTCGCGCTTGAGGATCTGCGCGAATTCGATCGAAGCCATGCTGTAGCGGCCTTCGTTCTGATTGTGCAGCGCGGTGACGAGCAGCTGATCGTTCGAGCGTTTCTCGAAATTGACGTCGGGATTCGCGAGCAGCGCTTTCACGCGTTCCGGCGCCGCCGGATGATCCGCGAAGTACCGGTCGATGATGCTGTTGTGTTCCGCATGCGTCGCGTTCAGATGCTGCATGAACGAGACGGCCGCGTATGGATCGTAGCCCGCACGCGTCATCAGCAGGACGCCGTAGGCGTCCGCCTCACTTTCGTCTTGACGCGACCACTTGGCGAAGAGTCCGGCTTCGGCGAACTGCCCGAACTGCCAGATCAGCGGCGAGAACAGCGAGCCGATCGAAAAGAGGATGTTCGCGATCGTCATCTTGTTCTGGAGCATCACGACGTGACGGCGCTCGTTGTGGCCCGTTTCGTGGCCGATGACGGCAGCCAGCTCGTCGTCGGACTGTACGAAATCAAGCGTGCCTTCATTGATGTAGATGAAGCCGCCGATAGTCGTGAACGCGTTGACGTCGCCCGCGTCGAGTACTTTGATCGAATAGGGGAGATCTTTGCGTGCGACTTGCGCCCAGAGTTTCTTCGCGACGTCATTGACCCACGCGTTTTCGAGCGGATCCTTGATGATCGTGTAGCTGTCTTGCACCTGCCGGTCGGTCTGCTGGCCGGCCTGAATTTCGGTGCCCGTCGAGGTTGCGAAGGCCGGGTGTGCCGGGGTGTAGGCACACAGCAGCATCAGAATGAGTGCAATGGCTAGCGCGCGTCGTCTCATGGCATGTTTCCCCGATCGGGCCGCGATGGAAGCGTTGGCTTCGACGGGAGCCTCATCAGGTTCTGCCGTGTGGAGCGCCCGTGGACGCAGTGTGAGTAAGCCGAGTTTCTTGTGCACCGGCTGTGAAGAGAGCAGGGCGAGCGCCCAGCGCGTAGGCAAACGCGCCGGATGATTCGCGCCAAGGCAGGCGGGCTGGAAATTATCTTCTCCGGCCGGCTCTTCGCTGATGCACATGACGAGCTCCGCGAGCGGCTCGCCGCGGCTCCGGATTTCTATCGCGGCTCGAGCGCGACTGTCGTGCTCGCCGAGGTGCCTTCGGCCGGCGACCTTCACCTAATCGCGTCGACGCTCAGCGAGGCTGGGATCGAATGGGACGGTGCGTACGGCCTCGAGGGTGGTGTCGCTCCGCTACCCAAGCGCGAGCCGCCCCGCGAAGTCGAACTCTCCGACAGCGCGCGTTCGCTAGTCGCCGATTTCGAAGGCGCCCGCAAAGATCTGGCCGGCCGCCGGCAGCGCGGCGAACGTCGCTTTAAGCCCGCGCTCGTCCCAGTTGCGCCACGCGCCGTTCCCGCGCCGCAGCCGGAACCTCCCTCGGCAGTCCTCTACCATCGCGGCACGCTGCGGGGCGGACAGTCGCTCGCAAACGTCGGGCACATCGTGGTCGTCGGCGACGTCAATCCCGGCGCCGAGCTGGTCGCAGGCGGTGACATCGTCGTCTTCGGCGCGCTGCGCGGCGTCGCACATGCGGGAGCGCAAGGCGATCGCAGTGCGCGCGTCTACGCGCTCGTCCTCGAACCGACACAGCTTCGAATCGCAACGACGATCGCGGCGGGGGCCGAGCGCACCGGCCCGCCGGTCCCCGAGGAAGCTTTCTTAGCGGAAGCCGGCGATCGCATCGCGATTGCACCGGCCGGTCAACCCCCACACCTCAAATCGACAGCGGAGCAACAATGAAAGCACGGCGGATCGTCGTCACTAGCGGCAAAGGCGGCGTCGGTAAAACGACGACGACGGCAAATCTCGGCGCAGCGCTCGCCCTTCGCGGCAAGCGCGTCATCTTGGTCGACGCCGACATCGGCCTGCGGAATCTCGATCTCGTGCTCGGTGTCGAGAAGCGGATCGTCTTCGATCTGGTCGAGGTCGTCGAAGGTCGCTGCCAGCTGCGCCAGGCGCTCGTGCGCGACAAGCGTTTCGGTGAGTTCCTTGCAATTCTGCCCGCTGCACAAACGCGCGAGAAAACGGCCGTAAGCGAAATTCAGTTTGCGGAGGTCGTCACCAATCTCGCAGAGATGTGCGACTACGTGTTGATCGATTCACCCGCCGGAATCGAGCACGGATTCCGCAACGCGATCGCCGGGGCGAGCGAGGCGATCGTCGTTACGATGCCGGAAGTCAGCGCGATTCGCGACGCGGATCGTGTGATTGGAAAGTTACAAGAGCGCGGATTGCCGATGCGGCTCATCGTCAATCGCGTGCGCCCCGAGATGATTCGCACCGGTGAAATGATGTCGGTCGACGACGTCTGCGACATTCTTTCGGCGGAGCTGCTCGGTATAGTCCCCGACGATCCGGAAGTGATCGACACGACGAATCGCGGTGTGCCGCTTGTTCTCGATCCCGTTCAACGGCTTGGTGCGATCTATACGAAGATCGCGCGGCGTCTCGAGGGCGAGATCATTCCGTTTACTCAGGTCGGAACCGGCGGCTTCTTCGGCCGTTTGTTCGAAGCGCTGCGGGCGGGATAGGAGCGATATGGAAACGCAAAGAGTCTTCAGCCAGCCGCCCGTCGATGTTCCGCAACTCGAGGTGCATGCGCCGCAAACGCCAGTCGAGTCACAACAGAAACCGAAAACGCGTGGACGCTCGATCGTCGTCACGAGCGGCAAGGGCGGCGTCGGTAAAACAACGACGACAGCGAATCTCGGCGTCGCGCTCGCAGCCCGCGGTGCGCGCGTCGTCTTGATCGACGCGGACGTCGGTTTGCGCAATCTGGATTTGGTCTTAGGCTTAGAAAGCCGCGTCCGCCATCACGTCCTGGACGTGTTGGAAGGAAAGGTTTCCCTTGCTGACGCGCTCGTTCGCGATAAACGCGTTCCGACGCTTTACTTGCTTGCAGCCGCGCAGAATCGCGAAAAAGACGAAGTCGCGACCGATGCAATGGTTGCTCTCGTCGAACAGCTGCGCGGCGAATTCGACTACGTCTTGATCGATTCGCCGGCTGGGATCGAAATGGGTTTCAAGAACGCAATCGCAGCTGCCGATGAAGCGATCGTCGTGTGCACGCCGGAAGTCGCAGCAGTACGCGATGTCGATCGCGTCATCGGATTGCTCGGTAATCACATCAATGCGCAACTGGTCGTCAATCGCATTCGCCCGGCGCTCGTGCGCAAAGGCAAGATGCTCTCGGTCGAAGACGTGAATTCGATCTTACGTCTTCCGCTTCTCGGCGTACTGGGTGATGCACCCGACGTGATCGTCTCGACGAATCGCGGCGAGCCGGTCGCGCTCGATGAAGCGTCCGCAACGGGTGCAGCTTACCGTGCGATCGCGGCTCGCATCGCGGGTGATGACGTCGCCGCGCCGCAGGCCGCAGAGCCGGAAGGATTCCTCGATAAATTGGGTTCGCTCTTTGGAGGTCGCCGCTAATGCGCAAGCGAGTTATGGAATGGTTCCGAACGTTCTTCGGAAGTCCGAGCTCCAGCTCGGTTGCAAAAGACCGTTTGCGACTGGTGCTGCTCTCAGATCACCTCGCGCTCGCACCCGACGTCATCGAGTCGATGCGACGCGAAATCTTCGACGTTATTTCACGCTACGTCGAGGTCGACGAAGCGCACAGTGACGTCAGCTTCGAGCACAAAGACCAAGGGATCGCGATGCTCGCAAACATCCCGATTCTCTCGCTCAAGCCGCGCGATCCGGAACCTAAAGAGGAGACAAGCGTGCTGGAGACCGTCAGCGTGAACGGTCACAACAGCGACAATTACGGCCGGCGACCGCGCAAACGTCGCCGGCGAAAAGCGTCCGGAGCGTCCCAAACCGCTCCGGCGCAATAGCGCCCATCCCGCCGCCGCTGAAGCCGCCACCGGGCGGGCCGGAAACGTGACGGGTTGGTCGCTCACCGAGGGCCGGTCCACGATTTTCAAGTAGGGAGAGATCGTGGATCGGCCCTGGTATCGTTCGTTCGAATGGCCCCTTGGAATCGCGTGCGTGATGATCACGCTGATCGGGATCGTTTGCATTCATTCGGCCACGTCGCATAGCAGCGCCGCGCTCGGTGAAACGAAGAAACAAATCGTCTACGCCGTCGGCGGTATCGCTCTAATGGCCGGCTGTGCGTTTATGGATTACCGGAGATGGCAGCGTCTCGCGTTACCGCTTTATATCGTGATGCTGATCTTGCTCGCGTTCATTCTGTTCAAGGGTAACACGTCGCATGGCGCGGTGCGTTGGATCGCGCTCGGTCCGTTTCAATTTCAGCCGTCCGAGCCGGCGAAGCTGATCATCGCGATCTCGATCGCGGCGTTGCTTGCGCGCGGCACGTACCGGCGAATTCAAGATCTCTGGCTGCCGATCGTCGCGGTCGCGGTCCCGGCGCTGCTCGTTCTCAGGCAACCGGATTTGGGAACGACACTCGTGCTGCTTGCGATTCTTACGGCGCAGCTCTATTTCGGCGTCGAGAACCTACTCGATTTCTTGATCTATGCGGTAACCGGGGTCGTCGCGGCACTGTACGTCATCGGCAGCGATAAAATTCTCAAGCCGTTCCAGAAAGCGCGGTTGCTTGTTTTTCTCGATCCGAAGCTCGATCCGCAAGGCTCCGGCTACAGCCTCAATCAGTCGAAGATCGCCGTCGGCAATGGAGGCCTGTTCGGCAAAGGCCTCTATCACGGGACGCAGACGCAATTGAATTTCGTCCCCGAGCACTCAACCGATTTCATCTTCACGGTCCTGGGCGAAGAGCTCGGGTTTCTCGGTGCGGTCGTCCTGATTGCGCTGTATGGTATCGTTATCGTGTGCGGGATACGCGCGATGTACGCAGCACGCGACCGGTTTGGTTTCTTGCTCGCAGGCGGTCTCGTGACGATGATCTTTTTTCACATTTTGGTCAACGTGGGAATGACGATTGGGATCATGCCGATCACAGGGATTCCACTGCCCTTCATGTCGTACGGAGGGTCGGCCATCTTGACCGACTACGCCGCGATCGGGATTCTGCTCAACATTGCGATGCAACGCGACAAGCTGATCTTCGAGCAACCCGGAGAGCCCGAGCGTCCGCGTATCGGACGCAAGACGGTGACGGCTCGGGCCATCCTTCGCTAAGGGACGCGTGATCGTACCGTGATCATTGCGCAGATCACGGATACGCATATTCGCCGTAAAGGGAAGTTGCTTCACCATATGGTGAATCCCGGAAAGCGTTTGCGCAAAGCGATCGAGCAGCTCAACATCCTCGATCCGAAGCCCGATGTCGTCCTTGCGACCGGTGATCTAACCGAATCGGGGAAGCGCAAAGAGTACAAACGTTTGCGCGAGCTGTTGGAACCGTTGCAGATTCCGCTGTACGTCATTCCAGGGAATCACGACCGGCGCGAGATCTTTCGCGAAGCGTTTGCGGATCAGTACTATTTGCCGGCGTACGGTCCGCTGCAATACACGATCGAAGAATATCCCGTGCGTTTGATTGGGCTCGACACGATGAACGACGGCGAAGCCGGCGGGATCCTGGACGAGGAACGCTTGGCATGGCTCGATGCAAAGCTGGCGCTCGCGCCGACTCGCCCGACGCTCATTTTCATGCACCATCCTCCGTTTCGCACCGGGATTCGCGCGCTCGATGCGCTGGAATTTCGCGGCGCCGAAGAGTTGGGTGAGATCGTGCGGCGCAATCCCCAGATAGACCGGATCATTTGCGGACATATCCATCGCGCGATCGAGAGGCGTTGGAACGGGACGACGATTTGCACGGCACTCAGCACCGCGCATCAGTTTGCGCTCGAGCTGCGCAGCTTACACCCGCTCGGAATCGTGCTCGAACCGCCGGGATTCGCGCTACACATTTGGGGCGACGGCACGATGGCGACGCATCACTGTCTCGTCTCCCTCTAGATGTAATTTGCATCTAAGGGCCTGGGAAGGTCACCCGCGAACGAGGCGCGTGTGAAAAAATATCGCACGCTCATCATGGGCGCTTCCTATGGTTCGCTGCTCGGTACGAAGCTGGCGCTTGCCGGCCATGACGTTACGCTTGTTTGCCTTCCGGCGGAGGTCGAAGCGATCAATCGCGATGGCGTCCGCGTCCGGCTTCCTATAAAAGGAAAAGACGCGCAGGTCGAGATCGACTCGCGCACGCTCCCAGGAAAGATCGTCGCGGACGGCCCGGGCAGCGTAAAGCCGGGCGAGTACGATTTGATCGCGCTGGCGATGCAAGAGCCGCAGTATCGCACGCCTGGTGCCCGCGAGCTGCTCGATGCAGTCGCGCTCTCGCACGTCCCGACGATGTCGATCATGAACATGCCGCCGCTCACATACGTCAAACGTATCCGCGGTCTCGACTACAAACCGCTCGAGGCTGCGTATACCGATGCGAGTGTATGGAAAAATTTTGATCCCGCGGTTTTCACGTTGTGCAGCCCCGATCCGCAAGCGTTTCGTCCGCCCGATGAACCACCCAACGTTCTGCAAGTAACGCTTCCGACCAACTTTAAGGCCGCGCGCTTCGATTCCGACGCGCACACGCAGATCTTGCGCGACATGCAAGTAGACATCGAGAACGTTCGCTACGGGGACGAAAATCTGGAGCTTCCCGTGAAGCTCAAGGTGCACGATTCGATCTTCGTCCCTCTAGCCAAGTGGGCGATGCTGATTACGGGCAACTATCGTTGCGTCCAGCAAGACGAAGCGCGCTCGATTCGCGATGCGGTGCACGCCGACCCCGATACGTCGAAGAAAGTCTACGATTGGGTTCGCCAGTTGTGCATCTCGCTCGGTGCAGCACCCAGCGATCTCGTCCCGTTCGAAAAGTACGCGAGTGCCGCGCTCGGACTCTCGCGTCCGTCGTCGGCCGCGCGCGCGCTTTTCGCCGGCGCACCGAACATCGAACGCGTCGACCGGCTCGTGCAAGCCATCGCGGCGCAAAAAGGCATGCATCTGCAAGTTCTCGACGATATTGTCGCGATGGTGGATGCGCGTCTCGCCAAGAACCGCGAAGCCGCCCTGGCTAAAGCCTAGAGCCTATTTGACTTCGATACTTTCCGCGCCGTCCCATTGCCCTTGACCGCGATCGCGCACGACCGTTAGCGTGCAACGGTCGCGGTAGTACGCGGCGACGGTATCATCTTTGTTCATCTCGGCGATGCGCGAAAATGTCTTGCCGGCACTCAAGAATAGCCCTTTGCGGAAATCTTCCATCGCGAGCTCGAACTGCTCGACCGTCGCGGCTTTGTGCTCCCGGAGCTCTTGCGGATCCGTATTGAAGCACTCGTAGATCTCGACGCTGTTCTTCTTGCCTTTGGCTTTGACGGCGCCCAGATGCCGCAGCATGAATTTGTGATCGGCCTCGACGCCGTCGACGACGGCTTTGCTCAAAAGCAGGCCGACACCGAAGGTTTTCGTCAGGCCTTCAATGCGCGATGCGACGTTGACGGCGTCGGCGATGACCGTCGTTTGCATCCGGCTACCTTCGCCGACCGTCCCCAAGATGAGTTCGCCCCGATGCATTCCGATTCCGATTTCGATTGGAACGTAGCCCGCGCGGCGGCGCCCCGCGTTGTAGCGATTGACTTGGTTCAGAATCTCGATCGCGGCGTTGAGCGCATCGTTGGCGTTTCTCGGAAAGAGCGCCATGACTGCGTCACCGATGTACTTGTCGATGAAGCCGTGATGGTTACGGATGATCGGCGTGACGTGCTTGAGGTACGAGTTGAGAAAATTGAAGTTCTGCTGCGGCGTCAATTGCTCGGAGAGCGCCGTGAAGTCACGAATGTCGGTGAAGAACACCGTCATGTCGCGTTGCACGTGGTCGCCGAGCTTCACGTCGGCGATCGTCTGCTTATCGAGGTTATCGAGGAACTCGCGGGGGACGAAACGTGCCGACGCGTCGGTGACGAGTTGGAGCACGGCGGTTTCGTCAGGATCTTTCGAAGTCGTTTGGACGCTGAAGCTCGGGGTGCGCTTGCGCTGAAGTGCGAACACCAAGCGGCGGGTCACGATCAGCGGGTTCTTTTCATCGAACGGAGTGATCAGGAAATCTTCGGCGCCGCGCGCGAGACAGGCCTGAACGCGTTCGGGGTTGCCCGCGGGTGCCGTGATCAGAACAGGAACGTGGAAAGGCGTGCCGTTGCTGGCGCTAGCGGTCCGCAAGAGCGACTGGATATCAGCGCCGGCCTGTCCCACATCGACCAATAACACATCGATCGAACGCGTCCGGATCATCTCGTTGGCCTCGGCCGGCGCAGCGTAGCTGAGCTCACCGAGCTTGGAGTCCTTGATCAACGTCTCGAGTATTAGCCGGTCGGTGTCCTTGCCTCCGACCCAAACGATCTTCGGTGGTGACGGCAAAACGTGGCTTCCCCTGAGTAAGGCGAAGGTCAGACGTTCTGCATGCCATCCATTCTGGCCCTCGGGAGCCTGAGTATCCCGCTGTACGTGGGTAGAACAAGGCAAGCGAGGCAAAGGAGGCGTGGCGTGGGTTACGGAAAGTGTGGTCGCGCGGTAGTGGCTGGACTGTAGCCCTCCGCCGAAAGACTTTTTAAAAAACTACATATATAGCGCGACGTCGCTCGCGTGTAATCGCAGACCCTCGAGTACGAGAGGTCCGCGCGCGCCGGGGCGACTCCGCCACGAAAGGCCCCTTTGTCAACCGATATCCTGATCTCGAGCGATCCGTGGGAGAACCGCGTCGCGATCCTCGAGGATGAAAAGCTCGTCGAATATTACGTCGAGCGCGAAGAAAAAATAATCGGCTCCATTTATAAAGGAAAAGTTCAGAACGTACTTCCGGGAATGGGAGCCAGCTTTGTCGACATCGGCCTCGGCCGTAACGCGTTTCTCTATGTCGACGATATCAACAAGCAACCGCTGAACATTGGCGACGTCGAAGTAACGCAAGGCCGCAGCGGATTCACGATCAACGAGAAAGTCAGCCGCGGCGACGACGTGCTCGTGCAAGTCGTCAAAGAACCGCGCGGGCTCAAAGGCGCGCGCGTCTCGACGAATATCTCGCTGCCGGGCAGATACTTGATCTTGATGCCGACTGGAAAATACAGCGGCGTCTCGCGCAAGATCGACAACGCAACCGAACGCGAGCGTTTGCGCAAGATCGTGCAGCGCATTCGCCCCGAAGGTATGGCAACCGTCGTGCGCACCGCGGCGTCCGGCGTCTCCGACGCGGAGCTGATCGCCGATCTCGGCGTGCTGTTGCGCATGTGGCACGGCATCGTCGAACAATATAATCGCGCCCCGTCGCCCTCGCTACTGCACAAAGACATGAATCTCGTCTTCAAAGCAGCGCGCGACTTCATTACCGTCGACGTCGGTCGCGTGCTCGTCGACGATGCAGAGGAATCCGATAAGATCCGCGATTTCATGCGATTACTCGGCCCGCAGTATCTCGACCGAATCGAGACGTACAAGGACGGTCGCAAGCTCTTCACCGACTATCATGTCGACGACGAAGTCAACAAGCTGATGCGGCCCAAGGTGAATCTGCCCTCCGGTGGATCGATCGTGATCGAGACGACCGAGGCGTTCACCGTCATCGACGTCAATAGCGGCAAGTTCACAGGCGGCCGCAATCTCGAGGATACGATCCTAAAGACGAACCTCGAAGCTGCCTCCGAGATCGCGCGTCAAGTTCGCTTGCGCGACATCGGGGGCATTATTGTTTGCGATTTCATCGACATGCGGCGCGAAACGAGCCGCAATCAAGTCATCGAGATGCTCGAGAAAGGCTTACGTCGCGACCGCACGCGTTCGACCATCCAATCGTTCTCGGCGCTGGGTCTGCTCGAGTTCACGCGCAAGCGCGTCGGACGCGATCTGGCACAACAGCTGCGCTCGTCTTGTCCGTCGTGCAGCGGCCTGGGCACGGTGATGTCGCCGGAGACGGTCGCAATCGATGCCTTCCGGAAAATTCGCGAACACCATCACACGCATGCCACGGCGAACGGCAAACCAATTCACGTCGTGTCGTCGCCGACGGTTGCCGCCCAGATCGAACACTGGTACGAAGACGAGCTCGATGCTCTTGCAACCGAGCTTGGCAGCAAGATCGACGTTCGCGTCGATACTGCGCTGGGTCCTGACCGCATGCGGATCGTCAGCAATGGCGAGGTCAGGAAGCTGCCGCTGACCGTACGCGTCGGTGACGAGCTCGAGGTCGATATCATCTCGGCCGGGCTTCCCAATCCGAGCTCCGGGTTGGCCGTAATCGACGGACGTTTGGTCGAGGTAGAGAACGCCGCGGGCGCAGTCGGCCAGAGCATGAAGATCAAGGTGCTCGACATCGACGAGGACGAGACGGAGATTCTTGCCGAGCTGCGGACGCCGCTCGCTGAAGAAGTAGCGTCGTCACGCCGCCGTCGTCGCCGTGGTGGACGCGGACGCAAGCGCCCGCTCACCGCTGCCGAGCAAGCCGAAGAGCTGCGCGAATTGGCCGAAGAGGCCGAGCGCGGACTCTCGGCGCGCAGTGCCGGGATCGGCATCTCGACCGCCGAGGAAGCCGAGAGCGAAGCTGTAGCCGAGAAAACGAAAGCTTCACAGTCGTCGGCCGAGTTATTCGAACGCCGTGCCGACGAAGCAAACGTCGTTGGCGTCGCTGAAGCAGCGTCGTTCACGTCTTCGTCTGCGTCTACTGGACAGAACGGTGAAGAACACGTCGGGCGCCGGCGTCGCCGCCGCCGCCGCCGCGCACGCCATTCGATCGATCAAATTCTGCAAACGAACGTTCCCGAAGGCGCGCCTGCGCAAGAAAGCACCGCTGACGTTGAAGGCGCAGCCGAAATTGCGCCGCGCATCGGTCCGGATGGCGAAGAACAACCCGGACGCCGCCGGCGTCGTCGCCGTCGCCGTCGTGGCCGCGGCGGACGTCCGCCACTCGGTGTCGAGGGCGGCGATCAGTCGCCGAACGGCGTCGTTCCGGATCGCCACATCTTCCGTGTCGACGGTGGCGGTGGAGCGCACGCAACCGGTGAGGTCGCGCCGCGCGAACCGTCGCGTGCGATCGCGAACGTCCCCGAAAAGCGCGTCTATCCGCCTGCGATCGAAGCGCCGCCGCCAAGTCTGACCGCTCCCGCGGAAGCTGCGAAGACGACTCGCCCCGCGCGTCGCCGCCGCACCGCAGCTGCCGACCAGGAAATCGAAACCGGTGCAGAAGTCCGCGCGCTTCCCGCACCGAAGCGCCGCACGCGCAAAGCTGCGGCCGCTGTGGATGCAACGCAGGACGCCGAATCAGCCGAAGCGCCGAAGCGTCGCACCCGCGCAACTACAACGCGTAAGACACCGGCCAAGAAGGCGAGCGCTCGCAAGAAGAGCGCTTAGGCTCGAAGTTCTGGGGAAACAAACTGGCATGATCGACCAGTTTGTTTTCAAAGTGCGCACTTGGAATCTCTCGGGGTTGCGGGGCATCTCCGATAAGACGCTCGAAACGCACTTCAGTCTCTACGAAGGCTACGTCAAGAACACGAATCTCTTACGCGAGCAGATCGCAGCGAAATCTCCCAAAGGCCTCGATCCGACTTTTGCCGAGCTCGAACGCCGCCTCGCATTCGAGTACAATGGCATGCGGCTCCACGAGTTGTATTTCGACAATCTCACGACGACGCCGACCGAGATTACGAAGGGCGCCGTGCTCGATGACACCATGCAACTGAACTGGGATGGCGTCGAGCAGTGGCGTGAAGAATTTGCGGCCATGGGCGAAATGCGCGGCGTTGGTTGGGTCATGCTTGGGCAGGATCCGCAGAGCGGCGATCTTTCGAACCACTGGATCGATCTGCACCAAAACGGTAACATTGCCGGGTTCATTCCAATTCTCGTGATGGACGTGTGGGAACACGCGTGGATCTACGACTATAAGCCGGCCGATCGCGCCGACTACGTCGAATCTTTTCTGGCGAACGTCGACTGGGCGTTGTGCGAAATGCGAATGAAATCCGCGCACTTAGAGGGCACCAAGATAGCCTAGCGGTACTACGGCCGTGTGTTCGATCTACACGGCCGTGTCGCTGTCATCACGGGCTCGACACGGGGCATCGGTCTCGCAATCGCGCAACGCATGGCCGAGTTCGGCGCAAACGTCGTCATCTCGAGCCGAAAAGAAGATGCGTGCATTCAGGTCGCCGACGCCATAACGAAAACGGGCGGAACCGCACTCGCGATTCCCGCCAACATCGGGGATCGCGACGCGCTGCAGAAGCTGGTCGATCGTACCATCGCAAAATGGGGAAAAATCGACATCTTGGTCTGCAACGCGGCGATCAATCCGCATTTCGGTCCGATGCGCACGATCGAGGATTCCGCCTTCGATAAGATCATGGCGTCGAACGTGCGCAGCAATTTGTGGCTGTGTAATATGGTGATCCCGCAGATGGCCGAGCGCAAGGACGGCGCAGTCGTCGTCATCTCGAGCATCGCGGGCCTCAAGGGCAATGAGATGCTGGGCGCTTACGGAATCTCGAAGGCCGCCGAGTTCCAGCTGGTGCGCAATCTCGCCGTCGAATGGGGCAGCGCCAACGTGCGCATCAACGCGATTGCGCCCTCGATCGTGCGCACCGATTTCGCGCGCGCGCTGTGGGAGAATCCGGAGACTTATAAAGACGCAGTGGCACGCTATCCCCTCGGCCGCATCGGCGAGCCTGATGATATCGCTGGGGCCGCGATCTTTCTTGCATCACGTGCGGGCGCGTTCGTTACGGGGCAAGTGATCGTCGTCGACGGCGGCGTGACGATCGCAGGTTAGCCAAAGACTCCGCCGCTCAGCGCGAGTTTTTCGAGTAGCGGGGAAGGCGTCCAGTAGACACCGTGCTCTTTCCCAAAGGCGAGAATGTCATCGTAGACCGCGCGTAATCCGACGCTCTGCGCGTAACGCAGCGGCCCGCCGCGCCACGATGGAAATGCATAGCCGTACACCCAAACGACGTCGACGTCGCCGGCACGAATCGCGATCCCGTCGGCAAGGACGTTGCAGCCTTCGTTGACGAGCGCGTACATGCAGCGCTTACGAATCTCGTCGTCAGTGACGTCGCGTTGTGCGATACCGCTCTCGCGTGCGGTTGCGTGAATCAATTCGTCGACCGCGGGATCAGGGACCGGCGTGCGATTTCCGGTTTCGTATTTATAGAAACCGGAGCCGGTCTTTTGTCCGAAGCGCCCCAGCTCGCACAAACGGTCCTGAACTTTCGAATAACGTCCGAGCGGCGGCCGTTCAGCGTTGCGGCGTTTACGCACGCGCCAGCTGATGTCGAGGCCGGCCAGATCGACCATCGCGTATGGACCCATCGGAAAACCGAACTCGCGGATGACACGATCGATCTGCTGCGGCGTCGCGCCTTCTTCTAGCAGAAAATCGGCTTCACGGCGGTAGTGTGCCAGCATGCGGTTCCCGATGAAACCGTCGCAGTTGCCGGAAACGACGCCGACTTTTCCAAGCTGCTTGGCAAGCGAGAGCGCATCACCAATCAGTTCCGGCGAGGTTTTCGCGCCGCGCACGATCTCGAGCAGCTTCATCACGTTGGCGGGGCTGAAGAAGTGCGTACCGATGACGCGCTCGGGTCGTGACGTTACAGCCGCAATCGCATCGACGTCGAGCGTCGACGTATTCGTCGCGAGAATCGCATCTTTGCGTGCCAGCTTGTCGATCTTTCGAAAGATGTCTTTCTTGACGTCCATCTCTTCGAAGACGGCTTCGATAATCAAGTCGACGTCGGCAACGGCATCGAGCGAGGTCGCGAAGTGCAAGCGCCCGAGACGCCGATTCATCTCCTCTTGTGAAAGGCGGCCCTTCTTGAACGTCGCGTCGTAGTTGCGTGCGATCGTCTCTTTTGCGCGCTGCACGAGAGCTTCTTCGAGGTCGATGATCGTAACGTCGACGCCGCCGTTGGCCAGCGCCATCGAGATTCCGCCACCCATCGTCCCGCTCCCGATCACGGCCGCAGTTTTAACTTTGAGGCTCGAACGCGGCACGCCCGGTACCTTCGCGGCCTCGCGTTCCGCGAAGAAAACGTGTATGCGGGCTTTGGATTGCTCGGATTCGCGCAGCTTCTCGAACAGCGCGCGTTCTTGTTTGATTGCATCATCGAACGGCAGCATGAGCGCGCCTTCGAGCGAATCGATCGTGTACCGCGCGGCCAGACCCCCGCGCTCCGCGGGTTCGGCGCGTTTGCGCGCAGCATCGATCGCACTTATCTCACCACGGAGCTGGAGATCGCGCGCACGGCGACGCCCACGCGCGGCATGCGAGCGCGCAAACGCAGCTGCGGCATCAACGACGTTTCCATCGACGAGCTCATCGATGAGCCCGAGCTCATGTGCGCGCTCCGCGGAGATCGGTTCGCCGCCGACGTCCAGCTCGAGTGCAGCATCGAGTCCAATCAAGCGCGGAAGACGCTGCGTGCCTCCGGCTCCCGGCAAGAGTCCGAGCTTGATCTCGGGTTGGCCAACGCGCGTCGCTTTTTGCGCGACGCGATAGTCACACGCTTGCGCGAGCTCGAGGCCGCCGCCGAACGCAATCCCTTCGAGCGCTGCGACGAAGACTTTGGAGCCACTATCGATTGCATTGATAACGTCGCGCAACGTCGGGCCGCTCGGCGTCGGTTTTCCGAACCCGTGGATGTCGGCGCCTCCGCTGAATATTCCGTTCGCTCCACACAGAACGCCGGCGACGATGTCACCGTTCGACAAAATGGAATCGACGTGCGCGGCCAACTCGGCAACAACGTCAACGCCGAGGGCATTTACCGGCGGACTATCGATCGTGATTACCGCGATCCCGTTCGTGAGATCGAGCCGCGTTCGTGCGGTCATCATGCGCAGGGAACTCGCTTCCGGTTTTCAGAAGGGAAAAGGCAAAGCATCTTCGCGCTGAGGGGACGGCCGCCTTGCAGGAACTGGCGCAGCAAGTTGTCAGCGGTCTAGCCACCGGCTCCATCTTCGCGAGCATGGCTTTGGCCTTGGTTTTGATTTATCGTTCGATGAACGTAATCAATTTCGCGCAAGGCGAAATGGCGATGTTTACAACCTTCATCGCGTGGCAGTTCATGCAGCACGGCCTTCCGATTTGGCTTGCGGTTCTGCTGACGCTCATCATCGCGTTTCTCGGGGCGGTGTTGCTCGAGCGCGTCATCATTCGTCCGGTCGAAGGTGCCGCGCCGCTGACGATCGTGATCGTCACGCTCGGACTCTTGATTACGTTCAACGGCTTGGCCGGCTGGACGTGGGGTTACGTCGTGAAGGCGTTTCCGAGTCCGTTTCCATCAACGCCGATTCAAATCGGCGGCGTTGGTTTCTCCGCGCAGGATCTGGGCGTTATCGGCGTTTCGCTTGGGACGCTGCTCTTGATCTACTTGTTGTTTTCCCGGACGAAGCTCGGCCTGGCATTGCGCGCCTCCGCGCTCTATCCGGAGCAAAGCCGCCTCGTTGGAATCCGCGTCAGCTGGATGATGGCGCTCGGTTGGGGTCTTGCGTCGGTCGTCGGCGCCATCTCCGGCATAATGATTGCACCGGTGGTATTTCTCGATCCGAACATGATGCAAGGCATCATCGTGTACGCGTTTGCTGCGGCGGTTCTCGGCGGAATCGAGAGCCCGCTCGGCGCCGTCGTCGGCGGCCTTCTCTTGGGTGTCGCGCTCGCGCTCCTCGGCGCATACGTCGACTTCATCGGGACTGATTTGCGTCTGCCGGTCGCGTTCGGCATCATCATCATCGTGCTGCTCTTTCGTCCTTCCGGGTTGTTCGGGCACGTACGGCAACGACGCGTATGAATCCACGCCTCATCATCACTATCGCCTTCGGGTTGCTCGTCGCCGTGCTTCCGTGGATGATACCCGCGTTCATGACGTTCGAGTTCACGTACGTCGGTGCGTATGCGATCGCGATTCTTGGCCTAGTCATTTTGATCGGCAACAGCGGCCAGATCTCGCTCGGTCACGGAGCCTTCGTCGGCGTTGGGGGCTATACGGTTGCGGTCTTGCTGCAAAGTCTCGGGCTTCCGTATATGCTGTCGATTCCGATTGCTGCGCTCGTGTGCGGTTTGTTCGGGATCGCAATCGGCGCGGTCGCCCTTCGTTTGGAAAGCGTTTATCTTGCGCTCGCGACCTTCGCGCTCGCTGCGTCCGTGTCGCCGTTGCTCAAACGCTTCAAACATATTACGGGCGGCGTTCAGGGAATCTCGATGCCCACGGCCCATACGCCGCAAGCCCTGCAACACGTCATCCCGAACGAAACGTGGTTTTATTACCTGACGTGGGGAATTGCAGCCGTGCTGTTCGCAATCGCGTACGCCGGATTGCACGGCCGCGTCGGGCGCTCGCTGCGTGCGATTCGCGACAGCGAGATTGCAGCGATCGCGTTCGGTGTAAATCCGGTGTTCTACAAAACGCTCGCCTTTGGATGGAGTGCCGCGTATGCCGGTGTCGCGGGAGCGTTGCTCGCGGTCGTCACCGCGTACGTCAGCCCGGACGTGTATGGCATCCCACTCTCATTGACGCTGCTTGCGGGTGCGGTAATGGGGGGCTTGGATCTCATGTGGGGCGCAGTGATCGGCGGCATCGCGATCGAGTTCTTGCCGCTTTGGGCGCAGCGCGTCAATCCCGCGCTATCTTCGGTCGTGTACGGTATTGCCGAGGTCGCGATCATGATGTTCATGCCGATTGGAATCGCGGGCGCGCTTATGCGGATCAAGGCGGCGCGATCGTGAACGGCGCGAGCATTCTTACAGCGGAGAATCTGACGATACGTTTCGGCGGCATCGCGGCTCTTGCCGATGTGAGCTTTGACGTCGTCCCCGGCCAGATTACAGGCTTGATCGGACCGAATGGTGCCGGGAAGACGACGTGCTTCAATTGCATTACGCGTTTGTACCAGCCCGCGTCCGGGACGATCACTTTCAACGGTGAAGATATCTCGCGCGTGCCCGCCCACAAGGTTCTCGAGCGCGGCATCGCGCGTACGTTTCAGAATCTGGAACTGTTCGGCTCGATGAGCGTCCTCGACAACGTGCAAGTCGGCGCGCGCGGCGGCGCGCGCGAAGCCCGTGAGATGCTCGACTACGTTGGTTTGGGCGACGTCGTTAATCGTCCGGTGCGCAGCCTTTCTTTTGGTGCGCGCAAGAACGTCGAATTAGCGCGTGCTCTCGCCGCGAAGCCGCAGCTCTTGCTGCTCGACGAGCCGGCCGCCGGCTTTGGATTCGAAGAGATCGAGGTTCTTGGCGAAACGATCAAACGGGTTCGACGGGATTTCAACACGACGATCCTGATGGTCGAGCACCAAATGCAGCTCGTGATGGGGATTTGCGACAGAATCATCGTTTTGTGCTCGGGCAAAAAGCTCGCTGACGGCGACCCTGCTGCGATCGCAAACAATCGCGAAGTCATCGATGCGTACTTGGGCGGCGGCTGCTGATTTGATCGCTACGCAAACACTGCTCGAAGTCCGCAATCTTCGCGCCAGCTATGGTGAGATCGAAGCGCTGCGCGACGTTTCGTTTACCGTCGAGCCGGGTGCGATCGTCGCGCTCCTTGGAGCAAACGGCGCGGGGAAGACGACCTGCTTGCGTGCGATCACGGGAACGGTCAAGCGCTCCGGCTCGATCACTTTCGATGGAGCCGCAATCGCGGGGCGCCAAACGGAAGATATCGTGCGTCTGGGAATTGCGCACGTCCCCGAAGGGCGCGGGACGCTTTCCGAGCTTTCGGTCTGGGAAAATCTAGCACTGGGCGGATATTTGCTGGACACTGCGCGGGCCAAGGAGCGCTACGCGCGCGTCGTTTCGTATTTTCCGTGGATCGAGGAGCGCACCAAACAGCAAGCCGGAACGCTGAGCGGCGGCGAGCAGCAAATGCTCGCGATTGCCCGCGCGCTGATGCTCAAGCCGAAGCTAATGCTGCTCGACGAACCTTCGCTCGGCCTCGCGCCGCGTATCGTCGAGGAGATCTTTGCGCTATTGCGCACGATCAATCGCGAAGAAAACGTTACGATCTTGCTGGCCGAGCAGAATGCTGCGATGGCCTTTGCAACCGCGTCGCACGTCTACGTTCTCGAAACCGGACGCGTCGCCGCCGAGGGTCCCAGTGAGGTCCTTGCGAGGGATGATCGTGTACGCAAATCGTACCTAGGCCACTAAGATGATCGCACCGCCAAGCCAGCGCGTCTCCGAGCTGCGTGAAGCGCTCAAAAAGTTCATGGACGATGTCGTCTATCCGGGCGAAGAACAATTCGAAGCCGATCTCGATCGTGCAACCTCGCGTTGGGAAGTGCCGCCGTTGATGGGTGAGATGAAGGCCAAAGCGCGCAAGGCCGGGTTGTGGAATTTGTTCTTGCCGGAAAGCGAGTACGGCGCCGGACTAACGAACGTGGAATATGCGCCGTTGTGCGAGATCATGGGCCGTTCGTTCATCGGTCCCGAGGTCTTCAATTGCTCGGCTCCGGACACCGGAAACATGGAGACGCTCGTCCGTTACGGTAACGCCGACCAAAAGAAACGCTGGCTCGAGCCGTTGCTGCGAGGCGAGATTCGATCCGGCATTGCGATGACGGAACCCGATGTTGCTTCATCGGACGCGACCAATATCAAATCGCGAATCGAACGCGACGGTGACGATTACGTGATCAACGGTCGCAAGTGGTGGACGTCGGGCGCCGCCGATCCACGCTGCAAGCTGCTGATCTTCATGGGAAAAACGAATCCGAACGCCGAGACGCATCTGCAACAGTCGATGGTTCTCGTACCGCTCGACGCGCCCGGTGTCAAAGTCCAACGTTCGCTTTCCGTCTTCGGCTACGACGATGCGCCGCACGGACACGCCGAGGTGAGTTTCACGGATGTCCGTGTTCCCACGAGCAACGTATTGCTCGGCGAAGGCCGCGGCTTTGAGATCGCGCAAGGACGGCTGGGACCGGGTCGCATTCATCATTGCATGCGTGCGATCGGAATGGCGGAGCGCGCGCTCGAAGCGATGTGCGTGCGTGTGAAAGCGCGTTCGACGTTCGGGCAAAAACTTGCCGAGCACGGCGTGATTCGCGAATGGATTGCCGATTCGCGAATGGAGATCGATCAAGCGCGGCTCTTGACGCTCAAAGCTGCGGAGATGATGGACACGGTCGGCAACAAGGCTGCGCAAGCCGAGATCGCGATGATCAAGGTCGTCGCTCCGAAGATGCTGACTGCCGTTTTGGATCGCGCGATTCAAGCCCACGGCGGCGCAGGCGTGTCGCAAGACTTTTTCTTGGCACGCGCATACGCTCACGCGCGTGCGCTGCGCATCTTCGATGGACCCGACGAAGTCCACCGGCGGGCAATCGCACGCATCGAGCTTAAAAAGCATGGATCCTAACCGTCTCGACGGCAAGATCGCGCTCGTAACGGGATCGAGCTCGGGAATCGGCCTCGCCATCGCACGCCGGCTCGGCGCGCTCGGTGCAAAAGTTGCCGTCAATTCGCGCAGCGACGAGCGCGCGCAAGAAACTGCCAAGACGCTAAGCGGTGAGGGCATCGCTGCGACGGCTGCCGCCGGTGACGTCTCGACGCCGGCCGGCGTCGCGCGCGTCTTCGAGCGCACGTTGCAAGCGCACGGCACGCTCGACGTTCTCGTCAATAACGCGGGTCAAATCGTCGTCAAGCCGTCCGAGGATCTGGCCTACGAAGACTGGGAGCGAATTATCGGGATCAATCTCACGGGACCGTTCTTGTGTGCGCAGGCCGCCGGCCGCATCATGCTCGAGCGCGGCGAGGGCGTGATCGTCAACGTCTCATCGATGCTTTCGCACATCAGTCTTCCCGGACGGCTTGCGTACGCTGCGAGCAAGCACGGCGTCGACGGTATCACGCGAACGCTCGGCATCGAGTGGGGGCGCCGCGGCGTTCGCGTCGTTTCGGTCAATCCCGGCTACGTCGCGACGGCTCTCGTCGAAGAAGCGATGCGCTCCGGACGCTTCAGTAAATCAGACATCGAGAAACGCAGCCCGGTCGGACGCCTCGCAACACTCGAAGAAGTCGCAAACGCAGTCGGATTCCTGGCCTCACCGGCAGCGTCGTACATTAATGCGACGACGCTGCTGGTTGACGGGGGTTGGACCGCCTTCGGCGGCTGGACTTAGCTATTCGAATTATCAGCCAGTTTTTGATGTAGGACCGAGATCGCTGCGCTCAATTGCGTGTCGTTGGTCGGATCGCCGAGTTTGGCGTCTTTGGCTTCCGCAACGAACACGTTGGGCGTGATGCCGAGATGATTGATATCGCGGCCTGACGGCGTGAGATAGCGTGCGGTCGTGATCTTCACGGCTGCGCCGTCCGGGAGCGGGAAGATCGTTTGCACGACACCCTTTCCGAACGTCTTCGTACCGACCAGCGTACCGACGCCGTCGTCTTGAATCGCACCCGAGGTAATCTCGGAAGCGGATGCCGTGTATTTGTTGACGAGCACGACGAGCGGCTTAGGCGCGGTCGCCACGTCGTCGGCATCGTATTCACGCGTCGACCCGGAGCGCTCGGCGACCGAAACGATCGGGCCGGTCGAGATGAATTGCGAGCTGACGTCGATAGCAGAATTCAAATAACCGCCGCCGTTGTCGCGCAAATCGAGGACGTACGCTTTCGCGCCTTGGGCGTTGAGCTTCCTGAGCGCCGCACCGAGCTCGTCGGCAGTCGTCGCGCCGAACACGGCGAGTCGCGCGTAGCCGATATCGCCGTCGAGCAGTTTTGCAGTTACGCTCGGCGGCTTGATCTGCGCACGCGTTATCGTGATCACCGGCAACGGCTTAGCGTCGCGGACGATCAGTAGGTGCACGAGCGTTCCCGGCTTGCCGCGGAGCATCTTCGAATCGTCATCGAGACTCTTGCCCTTGGTGGGCTTGCCGTCGATCGTAACGACCATGTCGTCGGACTGAATCCCAACCTTTTCGGCCGGTCCACCTTCGATCACCGATTCGACCTTGAGCTGTTTGGTCGCATCGTCGATTCCGATCGAAAGACCGACGCCGCCGAATGCCTGCGCATCCAAACCCGCATTGAGCTCGGCGTATTCTTTGGGGCTCAGGAACGTCGTGTAACGATCGCCCGTCGAGTTGAGCAAACCCGCAATCGCGGCGTACGTGATGTCACGCGCCGATGCTTTCGATCCATACTTCGTGACGGCGATGTTGACCGTGCTCGTCAAGGCGCGTTCATCGCTGGTCGGATTGTTCGTGGCATGAAAAGCGGGAAGCACGGGCTTTTTGATGCCGTCATGCCGCAGCAGCACGATGATGTGACTGCGCGCGGCGTCAAGCGCGTGCTGCGGATCGACATCCTTGTAATATTGATTGAGGAGCTGACGGTAACTGTAGCTCAGCTCGTCGCGCTGCAGCGCGGTGAGTCCGGGTGCTGCGCTCGCGGAGTAAGGTGCGTTCAGAGATGCGAGGGCGATAGCGAGCGCCGGAATGGCGAATCGACGAAACATGGGGCCGGGACCTCTAATTCTTATCGTGAAGCGTTACGTGCGACTTTTTGCGAAAGAAACGTAAGCGCGGTTTGAAGTTGCGCATCCTTGCTCGGATCGCCCGGAATCGGCGACGTGTTTTCCTCGGCGACGATGTCAGGCTGAATGCCTACCGTGTTGATATCGCGTCCGCGCGGCGTGTAGTAACGAGCGGTCGTAATCTTGATGGCTGATCCGTCAGGAAGCGGGTAGATCGACTGGACAACGCCTTTACCAAACGTTCGGGTCCCGATCAACGTTCCGACTCCCCGATCCTGAATCGCTCCTGATGTAATCTCAGACGCCGAGGCGGTATTACCGTTCACCAGGACAACCAGCGGCTTGGGGCTGATCGCGTCGTTGTCCGCGTCATACTGCTTGTAATTACCCGCCCGCTCGGTAACTTTCACGATCGGTCCCGTCGAGATGAATTTCGAGCTGACGTCGATGGCCGAGTCCAGATATCCGCCGCCGTTGTCACGGAGATCGAGAATGTACGCTTGCGCACCAGCTTTTTCGAATTTTGAGAGCGCGTCGCCGAGCTCATCCGCCGTCGTTTGTCCAAAGATGGTAATCGCGATGAATGCAACCTTGTTGGAGAGCATCTTCGCGAACACCGACGGCGTGTGAATCTCGCGGCGCGTGATGGAAAGCGCATCACCGAGCGATTCGCCGCTGCGTTCGATACCCAAACGCACGACGGTCCCGGGGTCACCGCGCAACATCGACGAGATAGCTTTGATCTGCATCCCGTCGGTCGCCGTTCCGTTGATCGTCGCGATCACGTCGCCGGATTGAATGCCGGCACGGTCGGCCGGACCGCCTTGCGCGACCCACTCGACCGTTGCCCGCTTGGCGCCGGTCGTTTCGAGCCCGATTACGAGTCCAACACCTCCGAAGCCGTCGCCGCCGGTGAGGCCTTGTTCCATCGCCGCGTACTCTTTTGGATTCAGAAAAACCGTATAGCGATCCTTAACGGCACCGAAGAGTCCGGAGATCGCGTCGTACGTGATCTGCGTGCCGGAAAGTTTCGCGCCTGCGAGCGCGAGCGCAGTTTCCGCTTCGTCGACGAACGCATTACGATCTGAGCGATCGTTGTTGACGGCATGCGGCTTATGGAACGCCGCGCGCGCGATTCCCTGATGCTCGAGATCGTCGGAAAGTTTTTGATACGCACCATCGAGCAGCGCCTGGTCGTCGATCTTCTGATAGAAATCTTCGGTAAGACGCAGATAGCTCATGCGCAGCTCGTACAGCTGAACCGGCGTCAAGCCGCTCGTGGGCGTCGCTGCCAGGGGTGGCGGTGAAAATTGCGCGACGATCAAAACCGTGACTGCGGCCAGAACGGTGAGAACGCGTGCGGCTGCGGTCTTCATTTTGCATCCTGCTTGGCGATGAGAGCGCGAGCTTCCGCATAGACGCGATCGCTCGCCGTTCCGAACTTGCGTAGATCGGGAAGCCCCTTGGTCGTGGGATCCGGGATGACGACGTCGGGCGTGATGCCCTTCTTATTGATGTCGCGGCCGAGCGGCGTCGTGTAACGCGCGGTCGTGATCTTCAGTGCGGAATGATCCGGCAGATTGTAGATGCTCTGCACGACGCCCTTACCGAACGTCTTTGTGCCGACCAGCGTTCCGACGCGATAGTCCTGAATCGCCCCCGCGGTAATCTCGGCGGCGCTGGCCGTGTACTTGTCGACGAGCACCACGAGTGGTGCTGCGGCAACGGAGACACCGAGTGCCGAGCGTGGTTCGCGATCGCCTTCGCGATCGATCGTTGCGACGATCGTGCCGTTTTGAATGAAGAGGCTCGAGATCTGAACGGCCGCATCGAGCAGGCCGCCGCCGTTGGCGCGCAGATCGAGGACGTAACCCTTGGCGTCATGCGCACGTCCATCCAGCAGCGCCTTACGAACTTCGTCATACGAGGTCGTTCCGAAATCGGCCAGGCGAATGTAATCGATACCGTGGTCCATCTTTGCGACCGCGGAGGGAACGTGCACGCGCGCACGCGTGATTGCGACCGAGCGCTTCGCGCGATCTTTGGGATTCTGCAGCATCAGCACGACGCGCGTTCCTACCTGTCCGCGGATGCGGTGCTCTATCGTGTCGAGCGGTTGATTGTGCGCGCTGACGCCGTCGACGGCCAGAACGATATCGCCGGGCTTTACGCCGGCTGCGATCGCCGGATTGTCCGGGATCGGCGAGATGAGCGTATCGTGCGTGCGCGGATCCTGGATGATGTAGACGCCGATGCCGCCGAAATCGCCGCCTTGCAATTCTTCGTTGAGCGCACGCATCTGGCTGGTCGTTAGATAAACGGTGTATGGATCGTCGAGTCCATTCAGCATTCCCGCGATCGCCGCGCGGCTCAAGTCGTCTTGAGTCAGCTTCGTATCACGTGCAGCAAGCTCGACGACTTCCTTGCGCACGAGCGCCGCATCGCCCGAACGCGATCCGGTGCTCGTCAGCGCTGGGGCCTTGAACGGTTCTTTGCGCGCTTTGAGATACGCGTTGATTCCCGTCCGGCTGCCGTTGAGCAGCACTTGCAAATCGACCGGACGGTAGAAGACGTCTTCAACCCGCGTGTACGTTTGATCGATGATGCCGAGCGAATCGAAATTGCCGAGCATGAGAGTCGGCTCGCCGAGCGCGACCGTCATTCCGGCGCGCGCTTGTGCAATCGACACGTACGCCGCAGCAGCAAACGTCGCGACGAGAATTACCAATCCCGCGATGATAGCGCGGATTCGAAACGACACTTAGTCTTGGTCCTCTAGTAAGGGAGCAGCGAGCGGGGTCCTAGTCTTTAGACAAGCCTACCCCGATTTCAGTCTTACCGCAGTTCTCTGGGCCCAAGCTTAGTGCAGATATGACATAGGGTCGACGGGCTTGCCGTCGATGCGGACCTCGAAGTGGAGATGAGGCCCGGTTGATTCGCCGGTCGAGCCGACAGCGCCAATTGCTTGGCCGCGCTTTACCTCTTGATTCGGCGCCACGAAAATCTGCGAAAGATGTCCGAAGAGGGTCGACATCGGGCCGCCCATGTCCAGGATGATCATGTTGCCGTAGCCGCCGTCGTTCCAGCCCGCCGATATCACTTTACCATCGGCGGGAGCGACGATGGTCGTCCCCATTTCAGCAGCGATGTCGATGCCGGTGTGCATTAGGAAGCGACCGCTGACCGGGTTCGAGCGCATCCCGAAGGGCGAGCTGATCCGGCCGGAAACCGGCCACGACAGAGCTCCGGGGGCGCCGATCAGCGGCGGCGGTTGTTGACCCGAGAGTAGTGCGGCTCTGCGAGCGGCTTGCTGGCGGGCCGCTTCTTCCGCCTGCTTCTGACGGATCAGCGCTTCGACTTCAAGCTCCGTTTGCTCGGAGATTTCTTCGAGCTGCGTCACCTCTTGCGCGACCTGACGTTTTTGCGCATCCGCCGCGGCGACGAGTTGCATGCGCTCTTGCGCAAGCGACGTCAGCTGATTTTCCGTTTGCTGAACGGCGGCCTGATTCTGTGAGAGCTGCTCGCGCGTGCCGACCAGTGCGCGTTCGACGTCGCTGACTTTGGCTTCGGCAGCTTTGCGCTCGCGCAGCGCTTTCTGATTGGCGCTTACGAGCAGCCGGATGTCGTCCCAGCGTTCGACGAAATCCGAGAACGACGTGGCACTGAACAAAACAGTCAGGTAGCTGAGCTGACCGTGCTCGTATGCGTCGACCAAGCGCCGGTTGAGCGCATCCGTGTGGCGTTGCAAGGTCTTTTGCGCCGCATTGAGTTGAACTTGATTCCAGGCCAGGCGCTGCTGGTTCGAGTGCATTTGGGCTTGCAGCGAGGACAGCTGATTGTTCGCAACGGTGATGTTGTGGTTGGTATCTTGCAGCTGCTGCGTCGCAGAGACGTAGCGCGTGCGCGCGTTGTCAAGCTCGCCGCGCTTCTGCTGCAACTGCTGGTTGATCGCTTGTTGCTTCTGGCGTTGCTGCTTGATCTTTGCGTCCACGTTCGAATGCGCCGCGTTGCTTGCAAGCGGCGTGAACGAAAACGCGAGCGTGCACGCAAGCGCGCTGTAGATGAAGCGTCGCAGGTTCATCACACGCGAAGGTAGCGGCTGACCGAGATCCAGGCGCCGATCACGCCGACGATCGCGCCGGCCGCGAGCAGCTCGAACATCAAGCGCAGCTCGTCGACGTGTGCGGTAGAGAACGGTATAAACGAAAGCGTGACCATGATTTTGGGAAGCAGCTCGGCCTGTAAGACCGCCAAGATGAGGATCGCAACGAGCGCGCCGAGCGTCCCCGCGATGAAACCCTCAGCCATGAACGGCGCGCGAATGTAGCTGTTGGTTGCGCCGACAAGTTGCATGATCGCAATCTCGCGGCGCCGCGCGAAGACGGTCAAACGAATCGTATTCGAGATGATGACGGCGGCGGCGAAGATCAGCACGACGATCATGATCAAGCCGAGCTTGGCGATCGTCTCCGTCAAACGCAACACTTTTGCTATCGTGGCTTGATCGTACTCGACGTTTGCAATGTCGCGCATTTTCTGAATGCTTTGCGCGACGCCCGAAACGGAGTCCGGATTCTTCACGCGCACGCGAATCGCGTTCGGCAAAGGGTTCGAGGTCAAAAGCGAGGTGTCGATCTGCCCCTTCAAGCGGTCCTGCAATTGGCGCAGGCCTTCGCCTTTCGGAATGTAGGTAACCGCGGAGACACGCGGATCGGCGCCGATTACTTCCGAGATCGAGCGGCCTTCCTTGTCATCGACACGATCTGCGAGATAGACCGAAATCTCGATCCGGCTCAGCATTCCGGAGGAAAGCTTGCTTAGTGTCTCACGTGCGTAGAGGAATGAGCCCAACATAAAAATCGTGACGGCAACCGTCGCGATTGCAGTGATCTGCATTCCTTTGCTGCGAGCGAAGTTCGAGAGAACCTCACCCAGAAAGAACTGAAGTCTGCCCCAATCCAAGGAAATAGTAACCCCGCTCTTCGTCGCTGACGATTCGGCCGTTCTCGATCCGGACGACTCTGCGGCGCATCCGGTCGACGACGCCCTGATTGTGCGTGGCAACGACGATCGTCGTGCCTTTGAGATTGATGCGCAGCAGCAATTCCATGATCTCGCTCGTCGTGGCCGGATCCAGGTTTCCGGTCGGTTCGTCGCAGAGCAGGATCTTGGGATTGTTGACGAGTGCGCGCGCAATCGCAGTGCGCTGTTGTTCGCCGCCGGCAAGTTCGTGTGGAAACATCCGGCTCTTGTGCGAGAGACCGACCAGCTCGAGGCTGCGCGGCACTTGACGCATGACATCTTTCGAGCGCGCGCCGGTTACGCGCAACGCGAATGCGACGTTCTCCCAAACGGTCTTGTCGGCCAGCAACTTGAAGTCTTGGAACACGACGCCGACGTTCCGGCGCAGATACGGAATCTTCGAACGCTTCATCGTGTCGACGCGCATTCCATCGACGTGGACTTCACCATCCGTCGGCGTGCGCTCGCGGTACATAAGACGAAGGATGCTCGACTTTCCCATTCCCGACGAGCCGATGAGAAAAATGAAGCTGCCCTTTTCGATTTCGAGGCTCACGTTGTCCAAAGCGCGGACACCGTTCGGATAGACGAGGCTAACGCCGCGAAGTCGAATCAATTTCGGTCCGCCGTCATAAAAAGAGCCGGTGCGCTGTTAACCACGCACGCGTCGGAGGCGCAGTTCCTGGATACAAGCGCCATTGTAGAATGATTTTGGGTCCGCAGGGGCTGATACCTCCGGCTGATGGATTTCGACCTAACCGAAGAACAGAAAGCAATCCAAGCTCTGTGCCGCGATTTTGCACGCGAAGAGGTCGCGCCGCGCGCCGAAGAGATGGATCGCAACGAAGAGTTCCCGTACGATCTCGTCCGCAAAATGGCCGAGCTCGGCCTCTTGGGACTCCCGTTCCCCGAGAAGTACGGCGGCTCGGACGCCGACACGGTCTCGTACGCGCTCGCGATCATGGAGCTGGCGCGCGTCGACGCCTCGACCGCGATCACGATGGCCGCACACGTCTCGCTAGGGGCCTCGCCCATCTACCTCTTTGGAACGGAAGAGCAGAAGCAGCGTTATCTCGTCCCGATGGCTCAGGGCAAGATGCTCTGGGGTTTTGGGCTGACTGAGCCGGGCGCCGGAAGTGATGCCGGCGGGACCCAGACCCGAGCTGTTCTTGAGAACGGTTCCTGGAAAATAAACGGAACCAAGGCCTTCATAACCAATTCCGGGACCGATATGACGGGCGGAACCACGATCACGGCCGTTACCGGTGAGCGCGATGGGAAGTCCGAGATCAGCACCATCATCGTCCCGCAGGATACACCAGGGTTCACGCGTTCCAAGAAATACCGGAAGATGGGTTGGCGCGCGTCCGACACACGCGAGTTGTCATTTGTTGACGCAAAAGTTCCCGAAGCGAACTTGCTCGGCGAACGCGGCAAAGGCTTCCAGCAATTTTTGACAATCCTCGATGGTGGTAGGATCTCGATAGCGGCGCTTTCCGTTGGACTCGCTCTGGGCGCGTACGACGAAGCGCTAAAGTACGCGCGCGAGCGTCACCAGTTTGGAAGGCCGATTTCTAAGTTTCAGGCGATCCAATTCAAGCTTGCCGACATGCTCACCGAGATCGAACACGGCAAACTCATGGTGATGCGCGCAGCCTGGGAAAAAGACAACGGCCGCGACTTCGAACTTACGGCCAGTCTCGCGAAACTCTATTCTGGGGAAATGTCGCGCCGCGTCGTCAACGAGGCCGTACAAATCCACGGCGGCTATGGATTCATGGAGGAATATCCGGTTTCGCGAT
Organism: Vulcanimicrobiota bacterium; assembly: GCA_963715815.1. Lineage (GTDB taxonomy): Bacteria > Vulcanimicrobiota > Vulcanimicrobiia > Vulcanimicrobiales > Vulcanimicrobiaceae > JAFAMS01. Next base: position 283,651 of record OY970278.1, read on the forward strand.
TCTACCGGGATCAAAAGATCAATGAAATAGGCGAAGGAACGAACGAAGTGCAGCGATTGGTGATCGCGCGTCACATCGGGTTGTGATTCAGACTTCCTTCATACTTCTTACCTAAGGAGTACACATGGTAGTACGCCGCATCGCAGTCATCATCATCATCGCATTTGCCGTGCTGGGCATTCTCGCGCTGACGCACCGCCCTGCCCGCGCAGAGCTTTCGCCGGGCGTGAAGGCACCGATGTTCACCGCGCAAGCAACACTCGGCGATAAAGAGTTCACCTTCAGCTTGGCCGATGCGCTCAAGAAAGGGCCCGTCGTGCTGTACTTCTATCCGGCAGCGTTCACGAAGGGCTGCACGGCGGAAGCCCACGATTTTGCCGACGCTATCGACAAGTACAAAGCGCTCGGTGCAACGGTCATCGGCGTCTCCAAAGACGACATTGCGAAGCTCAAAGAATTTGGGACGAGCGAGTGCCGCAGCAAATTCCCGGTTGCCTCGGATGCCGATCTGGCGATCGCGAAGAGCTACGACTCAACGATCAACTTCAAGGAGAATTTGTACGCGAATCGCGTTTCGTACGTGATTTCGTCCGACGACAAGATCGTGTACGAGTACAGCTCGCTCGATCCGACCCTGCACGTCGCGAATACGCTCGCAGCCCTAGAGAAACTCCAGAAAAAATAGGAAGTCCTGATTTAGCTATTACTTCGTTGCCAAAAGGCTCATTTGCTATTTGCAAACTTCGCCTTTTGTCGCCTCGTACTAACTAAATCATATCCTTCCTATAGCATGAACTTCGCCATTAAACAGCTCGAGCGTCTCCGTCTTCACGACGGGACGCACGGCGCTTTCGACCGGCTTCGGATCGATTTGCTCGGCCGTTTCTCCTGAGAGCTGCGCGATCTCGCGCGCCGTTACGGAGAGACGTCCTTCGAACGAGCCGACTGCTTCGTTCCAGCGCTTGACCGTCATCTCGAGCGCGTTGCCGACTTGCGCGAACGTACGGCCGAAGATGCCGAGCCGCTCGACGAGCTTGCGGCTCTGCGCGAGAATGTCTTCTGCGTTGCGTTGCTGTTTGTTCAGCGACCAACCGTACGCAAATGCACGCAGCGTTGCGATTAGCGTCATCGGACTTGCGATGTGCACGCCTTGGGAGAGTGCGTCTTCCAAGATCTTTGGATCGACCGAAAGCGCTGCCGAGAGTACCGATTCGAGCGGTATGTAGAGGATCGTAAAGCGTGCATCGCTCGATGCGGAGTAATCGCGGCGCACGACCTCGCGCACTTTCGCGCGCAGCGCGGCGGCATTGGCTTCGAGTAGCCGCTTCACCTCGGCGGGGTCGTGTGTTTCGAGCGCTTTTAAGTAGTCATCGAGCGGCACTTTCGCATCGATCGGAATCGTCATGTTGTCGGGCAGATGCACGATCGCGTCGGGACGCTTGCCGTCGACGGCCTGCTGCTCGCTGAAATCGCAGTGTTCGACCATCCCCGAAAGCTCGACGATACGCCGCAGCGAGAGCTCGCCCCAGCGTCCACGTACCTTATTGTCACGCAGCGCCGTGGTCAGGCGCGCGGTCTCGCTGGTCGAGGCGACGAGCGCCGTGCGCAGCTCTTGATCGCTACTGTGCAGGCCTTGGAGCGTCGTCTTCAATGAAGCTTCGCCGGCGGCGCGCTGTTTCTCGAGATCGACGATCTGTTTCTGGACGTTATCGAGATGCGTCGAAAGATCGGCTGCGATCCGGCCGATGCCGGCCGTTGCTTCGGTCCGGCGCTCGGCGCGTTCGGCTGCTAGCTCTTCGCGCGCAACGCGAACCTCGGCGCGTGTCGTCATCCACGCGGCGACGGCGCCGATCGCCAAGACCGACGATGAGAAAAATGAGCCCCCAAACCAGCGTCATGGGGTCCAGGCTGCGCCCGGCGGGTGCCATGTGGCTGGCACCAGCCGAAAGACGCGACGGTTAGTTGCGGTAGAGGTAACCGCAGGCCATGTATTTTTCCGAGGCCTTACTCATCATCATGCCTTTCATCGAGCCCATGCTCTTGCCCATCATCCCTGGTTCTTCAGCGGGCATCGGGCCGGCGTGAATGATGACGACGTAGTTTCCGGAGAGCAATTTGTCTTCGGACGCGTTGACGGACGTCGTGCTGTGCCCGCCGACGACGTTGTTGAGCGGATAGACGGGAGCCGGATCGATTTGTCCGGGTCCGCAGCCCTTACCGCGATGGATGTGCGCGGCTTCGACGCGGCCGGCCGGCTCGCCATGGATATTGAGAACGACATGCGTGCTCCCGCCACCATTGAAAAGCGTAACCGTTCCGACTTGCCCGGATTGATCGAGTTGCTGAACTCCGCGCGCGACTCCGGCACCGGTATCACCCGGCGCCATCTGAGCGAGGACCGGTAGGGCAGTTGCGAGTAGTGCGGCGACGATTGTGGTCGCAGCGAAGCGTATATTGCTCATAATAGGTGTTTCATGACCCCTCTTTTGGCTATTCTCCTTGTAACCGCGACTCCGGTATCACAAACCGCCGACGTCCTGATTCAAGCCGGGCATCAAGGCCGTCCGGCGAGCTGCGCGTCGTTCCCGAAACGCGCGTGCAATCTCGGCGCGGTCGGAGAACGTGAGAATACCCCAATCATCGCGGACGAAGCTGCGCGCCGGCTGCGGATTGCCGGATTGAGAGTCGTTCGCGTTCCGGCCGACTATCACGAGCACTACCGCGTCCGCGCTGCGATTTTCATTCACCTGGACGGGGCCGATCCAGCTTGTACGAGCGGCGCGTCGATCGGCTATCCGCGCGGCAGCGCCGATGCGGCGCATGCGTGGCGAGATGCCTACTCGCGCGTCTTCCCGTTCAGGTTCATGCCGGACAATTTTACCGAGGGTCTCGCGCACTACTACGGATACCGAACCGTCGATCCGAATCCGAACACGCTGGTTCTCGAGATGGGTGAGCTCACGTGCCCGGCCCAACGCGCATGGCTGAAGGTGCGCTACCAGCGACTCGGCGATTTGATCGCAAACTTCATATTAGAGAGGCTCAATCAATGAACGTAGGAATTCTTGGCAGCGGCGAAGTCGGTAAGGCGCTCGCGCGCGGTTTCGTCTCACGCGGACATATTGTAACGATCGCTTCGCGCGAGCCGCAGAAGCTCGCGGAATTCGTACACGAGCATCGCGACAAACTGCACGCCGCGACGTTCGAAGAAACGGCACGCGCAGGCGAGCTGCTGGTCCTTGCCACGGCGTTCGACGTTGCGAAGGACGCGATCGACTTGGCGAGCGCGGCGAATTTTGCGGGCAAGGTAGTCATAGACGTCACGAACCCGTTGAAATTCGAAGCGGGAAAGCCCGCGACGCTCGCGATTTCCGGAAATGACTCGGCCGGCGAATCGGTGCAGCGCTGGATCCCCGATGCAAACGTCGTCAAATCGTTCAACACCGTCGGACACGCGCAGTTCGTCGATCCGAAGTTTCCGAACGGGCCGCCGACGATGTTCGTAGCGGGCAACGACGACAAAGCCAAGAACATCGTCGAACAGATTGCAGAGTCGTTCGGCTGGCACGTCGTCGATGCCGGGCCGATCGAAGCGTCGCGCTACCTAGAAGCGATGGCGATGCTCTGGATCTCGTACACGATCCGGACCGGGAACGCGCAGCACGCTTTTAAGTGGCTAAAACCACAAAGCTTTAAGCAGACCGTAAAACACGCACGCTCGCTGCGCGGCGTCGACGGCAAACGTAAATCGCGGCTGTAGACGTCGAGCACCGCGGGATGGACGTAGGCTTTGCGACAGACCGCGGCCGTGTTGCCGAGACGCGAGGCGACGCACGCGAGTGCCTCTTTCACGTTGTGTTTCGCTTCGGCGGCGTCTGCGGCCGGTTTTGCGAGATTCCGGACGCACTCGAGCGTCCCGGCCCACGTGCGAAAATCTTTGGCTGAGAAATCGTCGCCCGAAATCTCCCGGATGTATGCGTTCACGTCCTCCGACGTAATCGCGTGGGCCGTGCCGTCGTCGTCTTGAAACGTGAATAACTCTTGGCCGGGGAGATCGCGGCAGCGCCGGATGATCTTCGCAAGCCGCGCATCGTCGAGCGCGACCGTTTGTTCTTTGCCCGTCTTACCGCGAAATTTGACTTGAATCGTCGATCCGCGGACGCGCACGTGCCGCGCGCGCAGCGTCGTCAGTCCGAACGAACCGTTCGAACGGCGATACTCTTCGTTTCCGATCCGGATTGCGGTGCGTTCCAGAAACGTAACCGCGACCGCTAGAACCTTTTCGCGCGTGAGTCCCTTGGAGCGTAAGTCGCGCGCAACTGCTTTGCGAATCCTCGGGAGCGCTGCGCCGAAAGCGGCCATGCGATGGAACTTGGCTTCGTCGCGCACCTCGCGCCAACGTTTGTGGTAGCGGTATTGCTTACGTCCGCGCGCGTCGCGCGCCGTGGCTTGAATGTGGCCGTTGGGAATCGGACAAACCCAAACGTGTTCGTACGCAGGTGGAATAGCCAGCGCTTTGATACGGCCGAGCTCGCTCTTGTCCCGGACGGGCTTGCCGTCCGGATAGAAATAGGAAAAGTGCCGGCCATGCCGCCGCCGGCTGATGCCCGGATGCGCGTCATTGACGTAACGAAGCCCGGCGTACACGTTTCCTGACTTCCCGGTCGAGCGTGCGAGTAAACGCTAGTGGAAGTTGCGGGCGCGTACTTTGTCGGTCGTTCCTTCCGTATCGAGCGGCCAGAAACGTCGCGCGAGCAGATCGATGCAGCCGGATTCTTTTTGCAGCTTGCCTTCGACGATCAATGCCTGCGAAAGCTTGATCGGGCGCCGGTAACGTTCGAAAACATCGGGACGTACGATCACGTTGACGAGTCCCGTCTCGTCCTCGAGCGTGAGAAAAACAAAACCTTTGGCGGTGCCCGGACGCTGCCGCGTGATCACCATCCCGCCGACTTTGCAGACGAGATTGTTCGGCATCGCTTCCAAACGCTGTGCAGCGAGCACGCCGGCACGATCGAGTGCGGCACGAAAATGCGCGATCGGTTGCGGGCCGGTCGTGAGCCCGAGTGAATAGATGTCAAAACGCGTGCGCTCGAGCGGTGCAAGCTCGCGCAAGTGCGGCTGCGGCTCGACGACTTCCATTCCGCGTCCAAGCTCGCCGCGCGCTTCCCGTTCGTCCAGACCCCGCAGCGCCCACATCGCTTCGCGCCGCGCACGGAACCAGGGTGCGAATGCGCCGGACGCGGCCAGATTCTCGAGCACCTCGCGCGAAAGTTTTGTGCGACGCGCGAACTCGACGATGTCACCGAACGCACCGCCGGCAAGCGCTGCTTCCAACGCTTGTTTCTGCCCTTCGCCGAGACCCCGCACGATGTGAAAGCCAAGTCGCACTGCACCGTCAGGCTGGACAAAACTCCACCAGCGGCTGGCGTTCACTTCGACCGGTTTGACGGTGACGCCGTGACGGCGCGCGTCGTTAACGAGAACTTCGGTCGAATAGAATCCCATCGGCTGCACGTTGAGGATCGCGACCAGAAAGATTCCGGGCTCGTGGCATTTTAGGTACGCCGACGCGTACGCCAAGAGCGCAAAGCTGGCGGCGTGCGATTCGGGGAAACCGTAATCGGCAAAGCCTTCGAGCATGTGAAAAAGCTGCTCGGCCGCCTCTTTGTCGATACCGTTTCCTACCATGCCGCCGACGAGCTTCGGATAAATCTCCGCCATGCGCTGATGCGAACGTTTGTGCCCCATAGCGCGGCGCAATTGATCGGCTTGCCCCGGCGTAAAGCCAGCCGCTTCAATCGCCATGCGCATTCCTTGCTCTTGAAAGAGCGGGACGCCGAGCGTCCGTTCCAAGATCGGTTTGAGCTTCGGATGCGGATAGGTGACGGATTCCATGCCGCTGCGCCGCCGCAAGAACGGATGGATCATGTCGCCTTGGATCGGCCCGGGGCGAATGATCGCGACCTGAATGACGATATCGTAAAAACGTTTTGGTTTCAGGCGCGGGAGCATCGATTGCTGCGCGCGCGATTCGACTTGAAAGACGCCGATCGAGTCGGCGCGTTGCAGCATCTCGTAGGTTGCCGTGTCGTCGGCCGGAATCGTCGCGAGCGAAAGCGGTGCTCGCTCGGGATAGACGCTCCCGAAATGCGTGAATGCTTCGCGTAACAGCGAGAGCATCCCGAGCCCGAGCAGATCGATCTTTATCAGGCCGAGATCTTGCATATCGTCTTTGTCCCACTGCACGATCGTGCGGTCGCGCATCGTCGCCCACTCGACCGGCGCGACGCACACCAGCGGATCGCGCGTGATCACCATTCCGCCCGAATGAATCCCCATGTGGCGCGGAAAGCCGTCGATCCGCCGGCAGAACGTATTCATCAGCGTTTGGATCTCCGGATCGATGACCCTGGTCGCGCCGTCGAGCGCATCTTGCGCGTCGTATTCACGCGCGACGTTCTCGACTTGATCCAGCGTGAGTCCCAACGCTTTACCGATATCGCGTATTGCGGAGCGCTCGTGATACGTGATGACTTCGGCAGTCATCGCAGCATGTTCGCGTCCGTACCGTTCGTAAACGTATTGAATGACTTTCTCGCGGTCTTGGTGTGCGAAGTCGATGTCGATGTCCGGAATTTCGCCGCGTTCTTCGGAGAGAAAGCGCTCGAAGAGCAATTCCATGCCGACCGGATCGACAGCGGTGATGCCGAGCGCGTAGCAGACTGCGGAGTTTGCGGCCGAGCCGCGGCCTTGGCACAAAACGCCGATCTCTTCCGCCGCGCGCACGATGTCCCACACGATCAAAAAGTAGCCGGCGAGGTCCATGCGTGCGATCATGCCGAGCTCGTACTCGAGCTGGCGTTCGACTTTGGGTTCGAGCGGCGTTCCGTAGCGCACGGCTGCGCCGCGATTGACGAGCGTACGCAAATAGTTGTGCCGTGTGCCTTCTTCGGGTGGAACCGGAAAGTGCGGAAATTGTCCGGCCAGCTTCGTAAGCCGGAATCGGCAGCGTTCGGCGATTTCGAGCGTGGTCGTGATCGCGCGCGGAAAAGCAGCGAAAAGATGCGCCATTTGAGCCGGACTTTTCAGATAGTGTTCGTGATTCGGACGCAGTAGCGTCCCGGCCGTCTGCAACACTTTTTTGTGTTTGATGCAGACAAGAACGTCGGCGAGCAGCGCATCGTCTTTGGTTGCGTACGCAACGCCGTTGGTCGCGACGTACGCGACGCCCAGCTGCTCGGCGATGCGAATCATCCCTTGCGCAAGCGTCCCATCTTCGGGGCGCAGATGATGCTGCAGCTCGCAAAAAAATGCGCCTGGAAAGAGATCGCGCAAACGCGCGCCGCTCTCGAGAGCACCGCGTTCGTCACCGGCTTGCAGCGCGCGTTCGCACAGTCCGTGCGGGCCGCCGGAGAGCGCGATGAGCCCATCCGTTTTGCCGTCGAGATCACCCAGACGCAAGCGCGCATCACGTTTGCGTCCGCGCAGCTGCGCAGTCGAGATCGCATGCGCGAGATTGGCGTAGCCGCGCTCGTTCTCGGCCAAGAGCACGAGGCGCGCTCCGTCTTCGAGCGTCAGCTCAGCGCCGCAGATCGCGGGGATTCCGACGATCCCGGCGTGCTTCGCAAAGCGCACCGCGCCGTAGACTCCGTCGCGGTCGGTCAGAGCCAGGCCGGCTAGTCCCAGGGCGCGCGCTCGCTCAGCCATCTCCTCGGGGTGCGATCCGCCCTCAAGAAAGGTGAAGTTCGACCAGGCATGCAGCTCGGCGTAGGTCGCCAGCGAGGACATGGGCGGTCATGGTATCGAACATGTGTTCGATACGTCAAGGTCTCTCTTCCGGAAAGATATAGCTGCGCGAATCGGAACGTGGTCTGCGCCCACGCCGCTTTGAGATTAACCGTTCTTAATGGAAGAGGTTTGTTGTGATGCGTCTCGTTGTCGCATTGTTGGCTGCACTTACGCTGCTTACAAGCACCGGAAGCGCGGTCGTTGCGCAAACAAAAACCGTAACGATCGAATATTGGCACGTCAACACGGCGATTTTCGGTGGACCGGCGGTAAAAGAGCTGGTCGATCGCTTTCAAGCGCTGAATCCCGGAATCAAAGTCATCGAACGTTTTCAGCCCAACACGTACACGGGGCTGCTCGAGAATTTGCAGACGCGCATTGCTGCAAACAATCCGCCTGACGTCGCGCAAATCGGCTATCTATACGTCGATTACGCCGCTAAGAATTTCCCGTACGTCTCGGTGCAAGATCTCATGGATCAAGAGCACAACCGCGGGATGATTCGAAATGCGGCACCGTCTGCGCTCGCGCTCGGACGCCGCGACGGCAAGCTGGTCGGCATGCCGTATGCGATCTCGAACATCGTGACGTTCTACAACGCCGACATGCTCAAGCAATCCGGCATCGATCCGGCCAAGCCGCCACGAACGTGGGACGAGTGGATCGCCGCTGCAAAGAAGATCAAAGCTGCGACCGGTAAGCCCGGCATCTACGTTCAGGTGTTGGACGACAACTGGAGCACGCAGGCGATGATCGAATCGAACGGCGGACGGATGCTGCAGTGTACGCCGAAGGGTGCAGTACCGGGGTTCGACTCACCGCAAGGCGTGCAGGCGATTCAAATGTGGTCGGATATGGTGAAGCAAGGTCTCGCGATGAACGTACTTTGGAATCAGGGTGAGCAGGCGTTTCGTCAAGGACAGGTCGCTACGTTTATCACGACGATCGCAAAGCGCCAGACGCTGCAGGAAGGCGTGAAATTCGATCTGCGCGCGACGGAGTTTCCGCGCTTCGGCAAAAAGCCGTTGCGCCTACCTGCCGGCGGGAACGCGCTGATGGTCTTTTCGCAGAATCCTGACAAGCGTCTCGCAGCGCTCAAGTTCATCGAGTATCTCGAATCGCCGACCGGTTTTGCGATCTGGACGAAAGGTACGGGTTACATACCCGTCAACGTGCACACACCCGAAGTCTTGGGCGACTTCTTGCAAACAAATCCGATCGAGCGCGTCGCGATCGATCAAACCAAGTACGTCGTCCCGTGGACGTCGTTTCCCGGAACCAAAGGTTTGCAAGCGCAGCAGGTTCTATTCGCTGCATTGCAACGCTCGCTCGGCGGAGCTCCCGCAGAGCAAGCACTGCACGAGGCAGCCGCTAGCGTGTCGGCGATGATCGCGGGTGAACGCTGCTCGGTCTAAGTCGCGACTTTATCCGATTCTAAATAGTAGGCGTGTACGGCGGCGATATCTTCGTCGCCGTACTGCGCTTGCGCATCGTTGAGAACGCCGCTGACGGTTGCGATGGCCGGCGTCATGCGATGGAATTCGCTTGCAAGTGCGATGAAGTAGCGCACGTCCTTCGCCATGAGCTTCAGTTGGAAATTCGGCGAATAGTCGCCGCTGAACATCTTGGGCAGCTTCGAGCGTGAGAGACGGCAGGCAAATGCGCCATGCTCGCTCAGAAAGTCGAGCGCGGTTTTCTGATCGACGCCCGAGGCTTTCACGAGCGTCGCGCTCTCGGCCATTGCGGCGGTGAGCGTTGCGGAGATCGCGTTGTTGCACAGTTTGACGGTCGCGCCCGAGCCGGACGGTCCGAAGTAGAAACGCGCTTGGCCCATCACGTCGAAAAGCGGTGAGGCTGCATCGTAATCGCTTTTCTCGCCACCGACGATGAAAACGAGCTTGCCGTTCGCGGCTTCGTTGCGGCTGCCGGTGACCGGCGCGTCGAGAAAGCGCAAACCGTTTTGTTTAGCTTCTTGCGCACAGCGTCGCGACAGCCCGGGCGTCACCGTGCTCGAATCGATGAACAGCGCGCCTTTCTTGGCGCCCTTCATCACGCCCCGTTCTCCAAGCAGTACTTCCTCGACCGCGGGATCGTCGCTGAGCATCGTGATCACGATGTCGGCACCTGCGGCTGCTTCGCGCGGCGTCGCTGCGAGCGTGCCGCCCCTCGCTTTCAGCGGTTCGCCGCGCGAGGCGGTGCGATTGTAACCAACTACGTCGTGGCCGGCCGCGAGCAAACACTGCGCCATGCCGAGCCCCATTGTTCCTAGACCAATAAATCCAATCTTCATAACTGCCTCACAAGCTAAGCGTTCCGCGTAAAACCGTAACTGCTTCGCCGCCGACCTCGACGGCTTCGATCTTATCGCCCTCGTCGATGACGCGGATGTACCCACGTCCCGGGCGTCCGACATGATCGCCTTGCGCGATCTTATAGCTGCTTTCCTCGATCAAACCATAATGCGCGCAATATGCGGCCATCCCGCCGCTCGCTGAGCCGGTGAACGGATCCTCGACGATGCTGCCGCCAAAATCGGCGAAGTGCCGCGAGATCAATGCGACGTCGTCTTTCTCCTCGCGAGCAAAGACATGTACGCTGAAGTAATCCTTGCCGTCGACGTCGCTGAAGAGCTTGCGCACGTCAGGCCGTGCCCGTTCGAGCGCTGCGGCGTCGCGCAGCGCAATCATCAACTGCGGCGTACCGGTTGAAACGGTTTGCGGCAAGGGATGATCGTCTAGGAAATCGTCTTCGCCGAGATCGAGCGCTTGCGCGAAGAGCTCGCGCGGATACTTGCGTAAGAAAGTCGGGGCGAGCTGACGCATCACGTAGCGCGTCTTAGGATGTTCGCGCTCGATCCGGACGGGGATGATCCCGGCCGGCATCTCGAGCGTGACGCCGGCTCGATCTGCACCGATGATACCGACCTCGCAAAGCGTGTGCACGGTCGCGACCGTCGGATGCCCGGCCATCGGAATCTCGGAGTACGGCGTGAAGTAACGCACGCGAAAATCGGTGCGCTCTCCCGGAAAGACGTACGCGGTCTCGGAAAGGTTCATCTCGCGCGCGATCCGCTGCATCAGCGCATCGTCCAAGCCGCGTGCATCGGGAAGGACCGCGCAGGGGTTACCCTCGAGCGGCTTCGAGGCGAATGCATCGACTTGTATGACCTCGTAGTTCACGCAAACATCCTGGAGGCAAAAATGCTCAAAGTCAACGTTCGCGACATCGAAGAGATTAAGTGGGACTCACCCAAAGGGCGCTTCAAAGGCGCCGGCAAGGAGATCTCGGAGGCGCTCGGGCGAGATCCGAAGTCGACCGACGTGATGAAGCGTCATCCGTTCGATGTCGAGGTCTTGCGCGTCGAGCCAGGTCAGAAGCCTTACAGCTACCACATGCATAGCGCGCAATGGGAGTTCTATCACGTCATCTCAGGCCGTGGAACCATGCGAGACGAGAGCGGCAACACGCCGGTGGAAGCCGGAGACGCATTCATTTTTCCACCCGGCCAAGCGCACCAGCTCATCAACGACGGCACCGAGGACTTGCTCGTGTACGTCGTCGCCGATAACCCCTATGGTGAGTTTTGGTATTTCCCCGATAGTAAAAAGTGGGGGGTCTCGTTGCCGAAACGCAGTATCATCCGATCCGAACCCCTTGATTACTTTGACGGCGAAGAATAGGAAAACGCGTGAATTTCAACCGGATTGCCTACGCACTTCTCGCGCTGCTGTTGTGCACGAGCATTGCGAGCGCGAACTCGTATAGCGGTCCTATAGCGCCGCTTGGAAATGGGACGGCGCATTTAGTGCTGCTCACCGATTCCAACAACAAACCGACATCGCTCTCGCTCGTGCTCGACGAAGGCGCGCTAGCCGGGTTACCGGCGAACGAAAAGAAAGACGGCAGCGAGTGGGAGTACCTGGTTGAGATGCCGCCCGGACCGAACACCGGTATCGACCACGTCACGATCGACTGGAATCCGCACGGCCATATTCCACCCGGTATCTACACGGTTCCGCACTTCGACTTTCATTTCTATATGATCGATCGCAAGCATCAGCTCGCGGTCGCCTTTCCAAAACAAGAAAAAGATCCCGCGGCACGTGTCACCAACGCAGCGATCGTTCCGCCGGGATATCAGGTTGTACCGGAGTCCGTCGTGGATCAGATGGGCGTGCACGCTATAAATCCGGCATCGCCCGAGTTTCATGGCCAGCGTTTTACCGCCTCGTTCATCTACGGCTATTACAATGGCCGGCTGATCTTTCTCGAACCGATGATCACGCGCGCGTTCCTACGATCGCACCCGAACGCTTCGTTCTCCATCCCGACGCCGTCGAAGTATAGCTATCCCGGATACTATCCGACTCGGTATAGCGTGCGTTACGCGCCCGCACACCACAGCTACGTCATAGAACTGGCCGGCTTCAAACATTTCAACTAGCGAAAAAGAATGATTCCATAGTTGCCGACCGGCGTGAATCCTAGCGCAGTGTAAGCGCGTTGTGCGGCAACGTTCTCTTCGCCCGTGAACAGAAACGCATTTTTTTCGCCGGTTCGGCGCACGATGTCGAGCGATCCGGCCACGACGCAGCGGGCATAACCGCGGCCACGGTACGCGGGCGGCGTAAAGACCGCGCCGATCTGCACGGCCCCGTTTGCGATGCCGTGGAATTCGGACTTCGCAACGATCCTCGAACCGCTTTCGAGCACGAAGACAATCCCCTCGTCGATATGTTGCCGTAGCGACGCCTCGTGTTTCTCACGACGTTCCAGCATATCCGGGTCGCCGAATGTCTCGGTTGCTTCGGCGATCGCGTAGTCGACGAGATACGGAAGGTCCGCAACTTGCGCGCGCCGGCATTGTACTGCGCCGGACGCGAGAGCGTGCGGAATTTGGAGCCGCGCAAGTTCGAGCGCATAGAGAATCTCTTTGCTCGCGTAGCGCGTCGGCAGGTGGACGAGCCCGAGCCCGTCGCGCGCCGCGGTGATTTGCTCCCATGGACCGACGAGTCCCTGAACCGGCCGGCCGCTGTACCCTATGACCGCGGCACCAAGCTCGACCGCAAATCGTGGCGCTTGAAAGATGAGATTGTCGTTCCAGTAATGCGCCGCAACGCCGATCAACTCGTCATTCTCGAACGCGCCGGTGTAAACGCCTTGATACGGCTTTCCCTCGTACACGAAGCCGGCCGCTGCGAGGTTTGCGAGCAGGATGAACGAGCTTTGCAAGCGCGCGCTGAGAAAGGCGCGCGACGCCACACCATCGGACGGACCGAGCCGGCGAATCACTCGTGCGTAGTTCGGTAGAGCACGTGCGGCCGCAAGGGATGTCCCTCGGGAATCTTCGGATGCTCGAAATCGTCGCGTGGATCGTATGTCATCCCGAGGCGTTCCATGACGCGCTGCGAGCGTAAGTTGATCTTTGCCGTCATTGCGACGATTTCGCGCCATCCCAGCGTATCGAGCGCATAATCGATCGTCGCAGCGGCAATTTCCGTCGCGTAGCCGTTGCCCCACGTTTCTGGAAGAAAACGCCATCCGATTTCGTACGCCGGCGTAAACTGCGCTTGAAACGGAACGTCTTGCAATGCAATCACACCCGCGAACGGAAAACGGTCTTTCACCTCCGCGACGAACCAGCCGAAGCGGTCGTGCTCTAGCTCGACTTGCATCAGCTGCGCGGTAGCGACGGATTCATCGCGATCGTAGGTGCGCAGGAAATATTCCATTACCTTGGGATCGGCGTTCAGACGGGCCCACGGTTCCATGTCGTCGCGCGTCCACGACCGTAAGATCATCCGCGGCGTTTCGATAAAGGCGGTCATCGGCGGGGCTTCCCTTCTGCACGCCGTAGAAGAAGCATTGTATATGGAATATCGCAGTATTGGACGCTGGGGCACGAAGGTTTCAGCCGTCGGTCTCGGTTCATGGTTGACGTACGGCGGGAGCGTCGAAGAAGAGGGCGCACGCGCTTGCATACAACGCGCATACGAGCTCGGCGTTACGTTTTTCGACACCGCGAACGTCTACGCACGCGGAGTTGCTGAAGAAATTGTCGGCCGCGGGATCGCGGGATTCCGGCGCGACAGCATCGTCCTCGCGACGAAAGTTTATTTCCCGATGGGCGACGGTCCGAACGATCACGGTTTGTCGCGCAAGCACATCATGGAACAAGCGCATCTCTCGTTGCGGCGTCTCGGTGTCGACTACATCGATTTGTATCAATGCCACCGCTACGACGTGGCGACGCCGCTCGAAGAGACATGCGCCGCGATGAACGATCTGGTCCGCGCCGGGAAGATTCTGTATTGGGGCGTTTCCGAGTGGAACGCGGATCAAATCGGTGCTGCGGTGCGTTTGTGCCGCGCGATGGGATGGGCCGAACCGGTCAGCAATCAGCCGCAGTACAGCGCGCTCTGGCGCCGCATCGAGCGTAGTGTCTTGCCGGTGTGCGCGCAGTACGGTTTGGGTAACGTCGTATGGTCGCCGCTCGCGCAAGGAATTCTCACCGGAAAGTACACCTCGGTGAAAGCGTTGCCGGAGGGTTCGCGCGCAGCCGGGCCTGCGGCCGGAATGATGGAAGACTACTTCACGCAGCCGGTGCTCGATGCGGTGCAGCGTGCGAAAGCAATCGCCGAAGGCGCCGGCGTGACCGTTGGTCAGCTTGCGCTTGCGTGGTGTTTGCGCCGCAGTGAGATCTCAGCCGTGATCGTCGGCGCAACCAAACCCTCGCACGTCGATGAGAACGTGAAGGCGGCGGGGCTTCGGGTCGATCCGAACGTGATGGCGCAGTTCGATGCGGCGCTGCGTCCGGTTGCGATCGACGCGCCATACATGTCGTAATTCAGTCGTAGACGCCGAGTAAGACCCAGCCCCCTTCGCGATGGGCGATGCGATAGAGCGTCCCATCGTCGAGCATGATGTCGTAGTCGTCGCGTGTCAGCGGCGTGTCCGACCACCAATCTTCAACTGTTCGCCACGGTCCGGCGTAATCGACGATCGTTTGCGGCGGCGTTCCGGCAAAGCGCGGCACGCCGGCTTGCATGACCAAATCGATCGCGCGCGGCTCGAAGATACGCAGCTGCATAGTTGGCTTGGGCGAATTTGGCTTGGGCGAATTTGGCTTGGGCGAATTTGGCTTGGGCGGCTTCGGATTTGCATCGATCATCATGCCGGCTGAAAAACGCTCGTAAACGACGCGCTTCTCAGGGCGGTAACCATCGACGGAGAAGGCGCGCAGCACGGCGCCTTCGCCGAGCGCAGCTTCGATGCGCGCGAGCGCAAGCTCGACGGCTTCGGCATCCGGATCTTGCGTGCTGAACAAGCTGAGCGGAGTTCCGCCGGATTCCATGCGTTCGATGCGCAACCGCAAACCTTCGACCGGCGCCTCAAGACGTACGCCTTCGAGATGCGCGCGCGTCAAATCGAAGAGCATTCCTTCGCGTGCGGTCGGATGCGCGATACGAATCCGGATCTCGTGCAGCTGACCGTCTTCGCATTGCAAATCCAACACGAGCTCGGCCGCACGTTGCCCGAGCACGACGAGATCATCGACGATTCGCGCAACGAGCGAGCGCAGTGCAAAGAGCAACGCTTCTTCGCTGGTGGCGCTGCCTTCGCCAAAGAGCGTGCGTTCGATCGTCATGCGGCGCGGTCGCGGAATCAATGGAACGTCGTCGATGCCGCGCGCGAGTGCGTGCCAACGTGCGGACTGGGGGCCAAAGCGCCGCACGAACGGGCCGTGCGGGAGCGCAGCCAGCTCGCCTAGCGTCCGCACGCCGAGCATGCGCAAGCGCTCGCACGTGTGCGGATCGATCGGCAAAACATCGAGCGGCATCGGCGCGACGAATTCCGCCTCTTCACCGCGCACACAGGTGCGTTTACCGCGCGCGGCAACGCTTGCAACGAAACGATTCGGACCGATGCCGAGGGCGAATGGAATCTCGAAGGGCGTGAGGACATGCGTTACCGTGTGCAGCCAACGAATCGGATCGCCGGCGATACCGCGCATTTCGCAGAACGCTGCCGTCCCGCCGTTTTCGACGAGCGGTGAGAGGGCATCAAGCGCGTCAAGGATTGCTTCCCATCGCGCTTCGACATCCGCCGCCACGCGAACGCACAGAATCATCCGACCTTGACGCGCGTACGGCCGCTAGGAATCGCACGCTTGTGTTTGCAGATCTGCGTGCATACGTCGTAACCGCAGAGCTTGCGAAACGGTCCGGGTGCGCCGGTCCAATCGACGCTTCCGAGCGCGCATTCGACACGCAACGATGCAAAATAGCGCAGCTCGTCACAGGCTTGGGTGCCGACTGCAAGCAGCACCGCACCGGCGCGATGCGCGAGATTTGCGAGCCGCGACCAAGCAGCCGCGCGTGACGCAACAGCCGGAATTACGATGACGTTGAACGCGCCCGAGCGCAGCAGAATATCGGCGGCGCGCACGACGTCGAGCGGCCCACCCGCGCGCACGATCACGAGCCGCTCGAGCGCGACTCCGGCCGTCTCGAGCGACGGCGGGAAGAAAGAGCCGTTCGGATCCGCGTGCCACTCGACGAGCGCACCAGCTCCGCCATCGGCAGTCGCATTCGCCAGGACCCGCGCGGCGAGTGCGCTGCGGCCGGAGCTGGCCGCGCCCTCAAGCGTCGAGATCGCCCCCTTCGGAAAATGAAGTAGGCCGGTCTCGAGCATGGACCCACCGGCTAGCTCGAACGCCCCTGCGGACGCCGACCTGTATCGGCTGTCCAGGGCGTCCCGGAGGGCAGCAAAGGCTGCTGAGCTAGCCATGGGAGGCCCAGAATAATCGAACATATGTTCGATGTCAAGCGGTAAGAGGTTGATTCTTGGCGTTTCTGTACCGTGGCGGCGAGATTCGCGGCGGGTGCGATCGGTGGCATCTATATCGTGCCTGACCTGGCACCTCGAAGTCACTTGGATGAGCAAATCTTCCGGTTTCAATAACCGCTAAAAAAGGACGGCCTACGATTCGCGAAAGCCCTTCAAAGCGGTTGAAGATTGCTGGCTCACTTACAAGTAAGGTAACGGACCGGTAAACGTAGCAGGCACGATTGCAAATAGTCTTGCTATAAGGACCGGGCCTGGGTCGATACGTACACCATAGGTGCCTTTGAATATGCGCGGGCCATCAGTTACTACAAAGTGGTACGCATCGTCATCGCAAGTGGCGTAGGGATTTCGGTACTTCCATCCTTGCCCAGGGAGAGGATACTCAGCGAGATCGGCGAGGCGATCATAAAGCTCGTCCGAACCCCATTCCTGAATGCGCTCGAATAGTGGGTCCGGAATCTCTACCAGCGACGGTCTCGGATTTGTTCGGCTGTCAGCCTTACGAAGTTTCCTTGGGCAAATGCTTCGCGAGATTCACTAATCTGGCTTTGTTGCTCAGGATTACTACGCAGATCGTCTGCAAGAGCGATGGCCTTTTTCTCTTCTTCCGCAAGTCTTTTTTCTGCCACGTCTGCGACTGAACAAATTGCGGCGCCAAGATAGTAAGAAAGCGTCACGAACTTTAACGGGGTCCGCAAAGACGAAAGGTATTCGCGCCACTCAGAAACGCGAGTGGTGGATAGATCCCGACGTACGTGGTCGCGAAATTCCCATGGCAGGTTTTCCCAATGGTGAATAAAGTCGCGACGCATTCGCCACGATCGGGAGATAAATTCTATTTGCGTCCGCGCACTTACCGGCGTCCCATCTGGATATTCAACCCTAGCGCGGTGTTGGATACTGAAGGGAAGTTCAGCGAGCATTGTTAGCTCGCTTATCAGCTTCGACTTGCTTGTGCGTTGTGCGCTTAGCATCTAGCGCATCATCAGACTCGGCCTTAGGCACATGCAAAAGAGCTGCGGTGAAACGCTCAAAGGCCGTCAGGCGCTTGGCCTGCGGCTCAGTCTCTTTGGGGCCCATAGAGTCGTCCTTTGGTGAGAGGGTTGCTATAGCTATAACGCCACGGCGGTAAAAGAGTGTCAAGTGCGCCACTCCCTGACCACCATAGTGGTGCCCTTGTAGTCTGGCTCCCAGGAAGCGTCATTTAAGCGGCTCCTCTCCACGCTCCTGAGCAACGCGAGCGGCGTGTTCTCGCTGTGCCTCTTGCCATCGTGGCATTCCGTAGAGAATGAGGATCGTGCCCAGGCGCCCAGCGCTGTAATGCAGGTGGTTCGCAAGCTTTTCCAAGCTCTCATGGTCTTTCTCCAAGAGCTGGACCTGAACGGGCTTCTCGCCTGGCTTTCGCACTCTTAAGGGTTAGTACAAAAATATTCAAGGAATCCTTGTACAGCCAAGGAAAGGAGCGATCCAGGGCCTCAGCGTAGAGCCCTCGCTCAGCGTAGAGCCCTCGTCCAAATTAAAAGCGAGAGCCCGGCGTTTTATCCGCCGAGCCCTCGGGACCAACTGAAGTCAGTCTCTACAGAGCCCTATTTTTTAGGGCTCTTTCGCTTGCCGCACAGCGGTCGGACTTTGCCGATCTTTCGATCAAACCAAAAGCCCCATGCTGGTCGGCGGTCTTTCTTTGGCTTGGTAGCCATTAATCGACCCTCCTATTTGGGCAGGCCGCCACTCGTACGAGCGACGGGCGACGCCCCTTTCGAGAGCGTGCGCCCTCGGCCGGTCGGAGACTCCGGCTCTGCCTCTATTCTATCGCGTCAAACGCCATGCTGTCCTGGTATCCAAGTCGATATTGTGTGGGTTAAACCAATGCAAGCAACGCCAGGCTTTTCTTGCTCTTTGTCACGGCAAACCAGCCGCACGTATAGCGTATGGTGCGTCAAGTATGTTGTGCCCATGTAAGACCTAAACGCCAAGGCGTTGCGAAGTCGAAGGGCGCATCCGCTCAGGTGCCCAGCAGCCCCACGACCGAGCGCCTACACCTCGACCCTCTGCCCTTTCGCGAGCGCGTCCTACCGAACGGCCTACGAGCGATCACGCTCGAGGATCACCGCTCCGCGACGGCTGCCGTCAACATCGCGTACCGCGTCGGCGGTAAAGACGATCCGAAAGGACGCTCGGGCTTCGCTCATCTCTTCGAGCATCTCATGTTCAAAGGGACGAAGCGTACCGGAGCCGAGACGATCGATCGTCTCACCGAAGACATCGGCGGTTTCAACAACGCGTTCACGACCGAAGACTACACCAACTACTACGAAGTCATTCCGTCGAATTATCTCGAGACAATATTATGGGCGGAAGCTGACCGGCTTTCCGGTTTAATCGTCGACGCGACGAATTTCGAGACCGAACGCGAAGTCGTCATCAGCGAATACGATCAGCGCGTCTTAGCCGAGCCGTACGGGATGCTCGGCGAGCTTGCGTCGCGTGAAGCGTATCGCGTTCATCCCTACGGGCTTGGCGTCATCGGCGATCCGGAAAACTTGCGCGCGGCGACGCTCGAAGACGTACGCGCGTTTCACACGACCTATTATCGTCCCGACAATGCGACGCTGGTCGTCGTCGGAGATTTTGAAAGCGACACCGTCGACAAATGGATCGACGAATATTTCGGCTCGCTCGTTCAGCCGAAAGCGGAGATTCCTCGCGTAACGACGCTCGAGCCGGCAGACGGCGGCGAGCGCCGGCTCTCGTATCAATCGACGAGTGCGCCGCTCCCGGCGCTGAGCTTGAGCTGGCATATCGGGCGCGCGCGCGATCCGGAAATGCCGGTCCTCGACGTGATCGAAACGCTGCTCGGCACGGGAAAAAGTTCGCGGCTGTATCGTTCGCTCGTGTACGAACACCAAGCTGCGACGAGCGTGTGGGCGGGTGCGGATTGGAATGACGATCCGGGCATGTTCGCGATTCGTGCGATCGCGGCGACCGGAGTCGAGCTTGCGCGCATCGAGTCGTTGATCGAAGAGCAAGTCGCGCTGATAACTACGCGTCTCGCCGATACGGCGGAGCTCGATAAAGTCAAAGTGCAGTTGTATTCGGGGACGGTGCGCGGACTCTCGACGTACAACGAGATCGCGCAGACGATCGTGCGTTCGGCAGTCGTACGCGGTTCAGCTCACCTTCTGGATGAGGACATCGCGCGCTACAATGCGGTCGACGCCGATACGATTCGGAAGGTGGCGGCCAAGACGTTCGTTCCGGAGAAGCGTTCGACGATCGAATATTTGGCGGTGAGCGCGTGATCGCATCCGGAATGCCGCAAGCGGGTCCGCCACGCATCGTTCCGCTTCCGCATTCGCGCGAGATCCGGCTTGCAAGCGGTTTGCGCGTGATTGCATTTTCGCGCGGCGAGATGCGCGAAAGCCTGCACATTCCGCTGATATCCGCGCTCCTCATGGTGAATCGCGGCGCCGCGAAAGATCCCGTGAAGTTGCCGGGTGTTGCGGCCATGACCTCAACGCTGATGCGGCAAGGAACGGCGAAGCACACCGCGACGGAGCTCGACCTGGCAGTCGATGCAATCGGCGCGCGTATCGATCGCTCGGCGGGTTATGACGCGAACAGTGCCGGTGCGGGATCGACGACGGCCGTCTTTCCGCAAGCGTTCGCGCTGGTCACGGAAACCGTGCGCGAACCGACGTTTCTGCAGGACGAGTTCGAGCGCACGCGCACCCGTTCGCTTTCTGATCTGCGCTTAGCATATAGCTCGCCATCGTCATTGGCTCGTCTTGCTGCGGGACGTTTGATCGGCGGTGATTCGCCGTACGGTCATCCGGTTTCAGGGACCCCGCGTTCGCTCGAAGCGCTCACGCGCGATGACGTCGTCGCTTTTCACCGGCACGCGTTTCGCCCCGAACATGGAACGCTGTTGCTTGGCGGCGACATCAGCATCGACGACGCATTCGCGCTTGCGGAGAAGATGTTCGGTGATTGGCATACCGATCCGCATCCGCCCGACGACCCGGTCGCGCTGCCGCAGCCCGCGGCAAAGCGGCGCGTCGTCGCGATCGATAAACCGGATGCAGGCAGAACGGCCGTGATCATCACCCGGCCGGGACTTCCACGCAATCACCCCGCGTATTATGCGGGCGCCGTTACGAGCGCGATGTTCTCCGGTTATTCGGGGCGGCTCAACCAGGAAGTGCGCGTCAAACGCGGGCTTTCGTACGGTGCGGGGGCGTCGATGATTTGGCGTCGCGACAGCGGACAGTTCGTCGCCTCGACACTAGTCGATCACAAACGTGCGATCGAAGCCGTTCGCGTCGTCCTCGATACGATCGAATCGCTTGCGAGCCGGCCGCCCGACGAGCGCGAGATGACGACGCGCAAAGCCTCGATGCTCGGTGGCTGGAACCGCTCGATCGAGACCCCCGAAGGCTTGATCGGGGCGCTCGCAGAGTTTGCGCTCTACGGCATTCCGCTTGATGAGCTCGAGCGATACTCGGATAGTATTCTGGCGATCGATGCCGAGGACGTCAGACAATTCGCAGGAGCGCATATTATTCCCGATCCGACGATTATTCTCGTCGGCGACACCGGTATTTATGCGAACGAGTTGGGGGCGTTCGCCGACGATGTGCGAATCATTCCGGCTGCAGATCTTGATCTTGAGGCATTGTGATGAGATTTCGTAGTCTGCTCATTTTGGGAGTATTCGTGTTGTGCGCTACGGCGGCGAGCGCTGCGCCCGTCACGCTGCAGAGCTTGCACAAGTTCGTGCACCTCTCGGACGTCGCAATTTCACGGGACGGAAAGCAGATCGTCTTCGTTCGCTCCCTCGGCGATTATCAGCGCGATCACTTCCTGCGAACGCTAACGGTCGTCTCGACCAGCGGCGGCGCGGTTCATTCGCTTGTAAAGGCGCTCGATACGCTCAGCTCGCCGGCGTGGTCGCCTTCCGACACCGAGATCGCATATCTCGCAAACGGGCCGCATCGCATCAAGCAAGTCTTCGCGATCCCGGCCGCCGGCGGGACGCCGCGGCAGATCACGCACGCGCTGAAAAGCATCGAGCAATATTCTTGGAATCCGAAAGGCACGCTGATCGCGTATGTAACCGAAGACGGCCCAAGCGATCCGGTTGCGGCCAAACGTCACGACGATTTGTGGGAAGTTCACGACGTTGGATTCTTGCAAAAATACGATTCGCGTCCGTCGCACATCTGGCTCGTCAGCTCGCAAGGCGGCATCGCGCGCCGTCTGACGCACGGCTCTTGGAGCTATTTGGAAAGCGATCCGCCGTTCGTTGGTGCGGCAACCGTTCCGTCGTGGTCCGCAGACGGGCGCACGATCACGTTCACGATGCAAGCCAACGCGGACAATTCCGACTCGGATCGAACCTCGATCGCAGAAGTTGATGTGCGCACCGGCAAGATAACGAAACTCGATTCGCGCACGACGTACGAATACGAACCGCAGTTCGCACCCGAAGGACAAGCGATAACCTATCTCTATCCGCACGGGCCGGGTCCCGTCAGTGTTCTCGACGTGTACGTCGCCAACGGTGCGAGCAACTCCGATATCACGCAAACGTTCGATCACGACGTAACGGGCGTTTGGTGGCTCTCGAACAAGCAAATGTTGCTGGCTGCGAACGACGGCGTCGAGCGCGCACTCTACGTACTGCAGCTGCCCAGTGGTGCACCGCGACGGCTTTCGCTCGGACGGCTCAATCCCACGGGCGTCAGCACGTCCAGCGGCGGCAAGATTGCGATGATCGCGAGCGCCACCGACGTTCCACCCGAGATCTACGTGATGGATAGCCCCAGCGCCGTTCCACGAACGCTGACCAATCTGAACGCTTCCGTTGCGGCACTCGATCTTGGCCGAAGCGAAGAAGTATCGTGGAAAGCTTCGGACGGCGAACGCAACGACGGAATTATCACTTATCCGATCGGCTTTCAGCCCGGGAAGAAGTATCCGCTCGTGTTGCGCATTCACGGGGGACCCGAAGGCGCGAGCAGCCTCGCGTGGCAAGATCTGCGGCAGCTTTTCGCTTCACGCGGCTACCTCGTGTTCGAACCAAACTATCGCGGCAGCGACAATCTCGGTACCGCGCACGAACATGCGATCTATAAGGATCCGGGCGTTGGTCCCGGGCATGACGTCATCGCCGGTGTCGAAGCGATCGAGAAACTCGGCGTCGTCGACACGTCGCGCGAAGCAGTGACCGGACATTCATACGGCGGCTACATGACCGCGTGGATGATCGGGCACTATCACAACTGGCGCAGCGCCGTCATCGGTGACGGCGTCTTCGATTGGGTTGAAGCCTACGATTTGTCTGCGACCGGCAACTTGGCGTGGACGCGCGATTCGCTCGGCGGCTCACCCTGGAATCCGCAGAACGCCCAGATCTACCGCGACGGTTCACCGATCACGTACGTTCACGACATCAAGACGCCGACACGACTCATCTCCGGCACCGCCGACGATCAAGCGCCGATGGTGGGCTCGTTTCAGCTCTATCACGCGCTCGCGGATCAAGGCGTTCCGGTCAGCTTCATTGCGATTCCGAACGCGTTTCACTTCCCGCGCGATCCCGTGCACATCGAAGGCTACAATCGATCGACCCTCGAGTGGGTCGAGCGCTACATGAAGTAGCTAGCGAAGCTCGTCGAGCGCTCGGAAGAGCGCGTGAATCTCGTCGGCCGACGTGTAGAAGTGCGGACCGACTCGAATCCCACAGCCCGGCCGGTAGTCGACGAAGATACGACGCCGGCCGAGTTCTTGTACGAGCCGATCTCCGTTCTCGACGGCGAGACCGATCCAGCCGGTTCGACGGGAGGGATCGCGCGGTGTCGGCGTTTCGATTCGGCGCGCATCGGCTTCGGCCAAGATCAGCTCGGTGAGCGCGAGATTGTGCGCGCGAAGTGCGGGCTGACCGACTTCGACAGATTAGCTGATGTCCGGCGCGGGCTTGCAGAAACGCTTGAACGGTTGGCGTTCCGTTTCCAAAACGCTTCATGCCCTCGGCATAGCGCATCGGCGGCGGCTCGAATGCGAACGGCGATGCGTGCGCCATCCATCCGGTCGCCGTCGGCTCGAAGTTCGAGCGCAGCTCCGGGCGTACGTAGATATAGCCGCAGCCGGGGCCGCCGCACAACCACTTGTGGCTTCCACCAACGGCAACGTCGACGCCGAGTGCGCGTACGTCGACCGGGATGACGCCTGCAGTTTGGTAGATATCGAGCACCACCAAAGCGCCGACTTCGCGCGCGCGCTTTGCAATCGGTGCAACGTCGACGACCGTACCTGATTGAAAGTAGGCGTGCGAGAGCACGACGACGCGCGTACGCTCGTCGATTGCGGCGATGATCCGCTCGGTGGGAATCGAGCGCCCGTCATCAGTCGGCACGCACCGCGGCGCGGCGCCGCGGCGGCGCCAGGCGTCCCAAACGTAGGTCAGCGACGGAAACTGCAGCGCTTCGTAAACGACGACGTTGCGCTTGTCGCTGAACTCGAGCGCGGATGCAAGCGTTTCTTGCAGCGATGAGACGTTCGGCGCAAGCCCGACGCTGCCGGCCGGTGCGCCGATGATTTTCCCGATGCCGTCCGCGACCTCGTCGATCGCCGGAAGCCAGCGTTCCCACGCTTCGGGTCCGTCGTGCGACCAGTCTTCCCAAAATGCAACGAGCGCGTCGCGCGCGGCGAGCGGCGCAGCGCCCATCGAGTGGCTGATCAGGTACGTGCACGAATCCAGCTCCGCAAAGCGCTCGCGCAGGCGCGGTTGATTGACGGCGATCATTTGACCGGAACCTCCGTTCCAAGCACGGTGCGGACTTCCCAAAGCTCAGGGAAGAATTTCTTCTGCAACGTCGTTTCCAAGTAGCGCACGCCCATCGAGCCGCCGGTGCCGGGTTTGAAGCCGATCATGCGCTCGACCATTCGAATGTGCCGTCCGCGCCACAACAAGAAGCGTTCGTCGAATTCGATAAAGGCTTCGAGCAAGACGTACAGATCGACATTGTTGTCGGCGTCGTCATAGATTGCGCGGAACGTCTCGATCAGCGCGTCGTGATCGCCCGTTTCGTAGCCGCGTCGCGTCAAGAAACTCTTGAGAGCATCGTAAACGGTCGGCTCTTGCAGCCGGCGCTCGAGACGCAGGCGCTCGGTATCATTTTGCTCGAGGAGCTCGAGATACGCCGTCTTGCCGACGCCGCACATGAATTCGAGCTCACGAAATTGGACGGATTGAAAGCCGCTGGCCGGGTTGAGCAAATTGCGGAACGCGTTGAACTCATGCGGCGTCATCGTTTCGAGAACGTCAACCTGTTGTTCGATGACGCGCTGCACTGCATGGATGCGCGCGAACGCGCGCGTTGCTTTGAGCGGATCGTCGGAGTTTAGATAGCCGACAACCGCTTCGACCTCGTGCAGCATTTGCTTGAACCACAGCTCGTAGACCTGATGGATAATGATGAAGAGCATCTCGTCGTGATGTACAGGCTCCGATTGCGGGCGCTGTAGCGCGAGAAGCTCGTCGATGTTGAGATACGAGCCGTAGGTTAACCGTTCGGCCATGGCTCGGGCTTCGCGGTGTGCCTTTACTCTCCCATCAGACGCTGAACCATTTTGTACACAATGGTGATTTGGGTCCCCGATTTCACCGAGTAGTTCGGGTCGTCATAGCCCCACCAATCCCAGCAGCCTTGCGGATTGTAGGGAACGGTCGCAGAAACAATCGCGTACGGATACAGCACGATGATGTTATTCCTGTCCGCCCACGGATCGATTCCGCTCTCGGCGGCATACGCATTTCCAATGCTGCTTTGGTTTTGCAGGCATCCGTGGAACGCAACGATCAGACTGCAAGGTCGTCCTTGCGCGCACGAACGCGGAACGTAGACCCAACCTGTGGTGTCCATCGAGTTGCTCGCGGTAGCGCCGAACTCGGTTTGATTGAACTGCTGCAGCGTTCCGCTGAGCGTTCCGTCATTACGTGGGTTCAAGTGGCCGAGAAACATCTGCAACCACGTTTGCTCGGAATCATACACTTTCGACCCGGAATTGCACGCGATCATGTAGGGTTCACCGAGCGTGCCGCACGCGAGTGAGCCGTCGGGTGATTCCCAGCCATGCTCGGCCGGATAATTGTTGTCGTACACGAGCGGACGCGCGCCGTAGTGTTCGTACTCGGTTTGTAGATCGTTCATCTCTTTGGGGTTAACGACCGTGTCGTTGGCTCCGGACCAGAGATAGACGGGTTGGCCGGTGAGATTGGATTTGTTGTCGATCAGGCCTTGCGAAGACGCGAGATCGAGATACGCTTCGGATTCCGTCAGAGTGCTTGCGTATAAGCCTTCGCCCCCGCACGCGGCAAGCGCGACCGCGACGCTGTTCTGCGCACAATAGTAGACGCCGCCCGCGTAAACGGCGGCGCCTTTGAAAGTCGCCGAGTGCGCGACCTGCATTTGCACGGCGAAAAAACCACCCGAGGAAATTCCAGCGACGAACACCTTGCTCGGATCGATCTGGAAACTGCGCAGCGACGTGATGCCGGACGTTTGCGCGATAGATTGCACTGGAAGATTCGCGCTGGTGCTTCCCCTGCCGGACGAGCAAGCGGCAAGCGTCAGAAGAACGAAGGGGACGAGGAAGCGCCGGAACGTCATGTCCGGCAGCGTACCCATCCCCCGGCGTTCTATGGCGTGAGGATTAGCTTCCCGGTCGTCTTGCGGGCTTCGAGGTCGCGATGCGCGCGTTCGGCGTCTGCCAACTTATACGCGCCGCCGTGGCGGATCTTCAACTTGCCGCTCTTGATCATGCCGAGCACCTCGCCGGCCCGCCACAGAAGCTCTTTGCGCGTGCGCGTGTAGTTCACGATCGTCGGCCGCGTGACGTAGAGTGAGCCCTTCGGCGCGAGCTCCGCCAAGTTGAACGGTGGTACCGCGCCGCTTGATGCGCCGTAGAGCACCATGTAACCGCGCGGCGAGAGGCAGTTGAGGCTCTTTTCGAACGTCGTCTTTCCGACGCCGTCATAGACGACCGGCACGCCCGCGTTGTTCGTGATGCGTTTGACTTCGGCTTCGAAATCTTGCGTCGCATAGTCGATTGTTTCGTCCGCGCCGTCGCCGCGCGCAAGTTTCGCCTTGGCTTCGCTGCCGACGGTTCCGATAACGTGCGCGCCGCGCATCTTCGCCATTTGCACCAGCAGTTGTCCGACGCCGCCCGCGGCTGCGTGGATGAGAACCGTATCACCTTGCTTGATCGGATAGGTGTCGACGCTCAAGTAGTGCGCGGTCATACCTTGCACCATCGCGACGCATGCATCCGCGAATGAGACGCCGTCCGGGATCGGAATCAGCTTGTCGACTGGGACGACTGCATATTCCGCGTACGTTCCTGCGAAAAACACGAAGACGACGCGATCGCCGATCTTCATTCCCTCTTTGGCGAGATCCGTGCCGTCGCCGACCGCTTCGATCGTCCCCGCGCCTTCCTGTCCGGCTGTAAACGGGAGGTCTTTCTTGTACATACCGGAGCGGAAGTAGGTATCGATATAATTGATGCCGGCTGCGCCGATCTTGATCAGCGCTTCGCCTGCCCGCGGAGTCGGCTTCGGGATTTCCTTAAGCCGTAAAGACTCGGGGCCGCCAACCTGTTCGATGACGATCGCGTTCACGAGGGCTCCTTTCGTTCATTCGCGTTTGCGGACCACAAAACGCTACTGGGTCAGGGCAGGTTGCGATTCGACCCGAGCACTCGCGGAGACGAGGCGCGTCCCGGAAAGACGGTCGTACGGTTGAATCCGCCGTAAGCCCCAGACGAAGATGGGGAAGACGAAGACGACGCTCATCGCAGCCAGCACATAGCGGGCGATGGTGTTCCAGATCGTCGGGCGCTCAAGATCAGCGCGAACGACGCGGACGTCAAGAATCATCATCCCGATCGTACGTCCGACAACTGCGACGAGCACGATCGAATAGACCCACAGCAAGAAGAGACTTTGCGAGAAGATGATGCCGCCTATCATCGCAGGCATGAACTTTAGCGCTTCCCCGAGACCGAGCTGCTTGCCGTTCTGCGACACTTGCACGACTTTGGGGATGATCGCGGTGATGATCGCGATGTCGATCAACCACGCGCCCGCACGTCGCCACCATCCGGCGAACATCCGGCGCGATGCGGGCTCGACTTGCGCCCGGGGCAATGCAACTGGGGCGGAACGGAAACGCGACACCCACGTTTGCGCGAGCGGCGTCGATGCGAACTGCAACAGTCCGGCGATACGCCGCGCGGCGTACGGCGATGAACCGAGCCACTCACCGGCGCGCAGCGTCGGCTCCAGGCGCAGCTCGCGCAGTTGATCGGCAACAACGGCAAGATCGACTTCGCGTCCGAGATGATGGAAGCTCGCGATCGCGATGGCCATGATCGCGCTCTCAATCGAGCCGCAGGCGCAGAGTGCGACGCGATCGGCGGTGTACTCGGTGCGTCGCAAGTACGCACCGAAGACGATCGAGACCGGCGTGTTCTCGCGGCCGTTGACCGAAAGAATCGACGAGATGCGGGTGTGCCCGGCGCGAATGTGTACCAGCTCGCGCGCGATCAAGAATCGAAGCTCATCGTCCTTGAGATGCTGCAGCCAATGGCTCGAGATCACGAGCGCATATGGTTCGGCAACGCCGACCGCCGCAATCGGAACGTTGACGTCGTCGCGGATGAAGACTTGCGGATGCGCGACATCCAGGCGCCGCGCGCAGTCGGCAACCAAGTTCGCAACGTGCGAGAGCTGCCCGGCGTGGACGTGAATGCTGTCGCCCAGCAGGCGTCCACGCGAAATCGAGACGTACAAGAGCGCGCCGATTGCGATCAAGACGAGGCGCGAGGGCGTGATCGCTTCCGACAGCAACGCGGTAACAAGCGCGAGCGAGACCGGCAACATGAAGATACAAAAAATCATGCCTCGCCGCTCGCCGGAGTCGCGCAGAGATTCGGGGCCGCTGAGCAGCGGATCTCTCATCGAACGATATAGCTCGACGGATGCGCGGCGCGCACGTAGTGCCACGTGCCGCCTTCAAGGCGGTAGAAGTAGACGTTAGGATCCATCGGGTCGCCGAACGCATCGAAGGTGAACGTGCCGACCAGTGTTTGAATCGGAATCGGTTGCGCGATCGCGCGCGCGACCAGCACGCGCGACGTCGAGCTGAAACGCTGGACGGCAGTGACGTAAATCTGCGCAGCCGCGTAAGAAAATGCCGCGATCGGTGACATCGGACCGTACGTTCCTTCGTACTGCGATTTGATGGCGAGCGCTGCCGGGACGATCTGTAACGGCGGCATCGACGTTGATACGATCAAGCCTTCGATTTGTTTTCCGTACGACGGCCAAAGTCCGGCATCGAAGAAGGCCGCCGAACCATCGAATTGTCCGTTCCAGCCTGCATTTCGTAGAGCCGGAATGACGCGGCCGAGCGTCGGCGCAAGGCCCGCGAAGAAAACGAGGTCGGCTTGCGATTGCACGATCGTCGAGGCAGCGCCCTCGATGTCGGGATCGAGCATTGGACAGCTTGACGTCGACCGGGTTCAAACCGTCGCCACTCGTTTGCTTGAGAAACGTTCCGGCGACTTCCGGGCCGTAGTCGCCGTCCATGTACACGACGGCGACTTTCTTGCCGCGCTTTTCCTTGGCGACGAACTTCGCGTGCAACGTTCCTTCGGTTGAGTCCTTGGTCGTCAAGCGGAAGACATTGCGGTAACCTTGCGCAGTGATCGAATCAGTCGTCGCAGCCGGTACGATTAGTCCCATGTTTGCGTCGGCATAATATCGCAAAACTTGGCTTGTGATCTTGCCGCTCAGATGTCCGATCGCGCCGCACTGCGTTTGATCGTCGATTGCGAAGCGCGAAACGAGCATTGCATTCGCGAGCGCGTTCTGATCGTCGAACGGCCGAACGGCCCAGAACCGCGTCGAAACCGTCGTGCGCAAGCCGTTGATGTCATCGAAACAACCGCGTACGCCGTTGACCATCTGCTGCCCGAGCGCAACCTGAGCCCCACTTTCCGGGCCAATGACGGCAACACTCGCGAGCGGCGCCAACTGTGCAGATGCCGGAGATGCGGCTGCAGCGGCTCCGGCGGTGATTGCAGCCGCGCCGCCCAGAAATGTGCGGCGGCTCGTCATCGCTTCGCGACGTATGCGACGACGGTCGTCGCTAGGAATCCTACGGAGAACGCCATGTTCGTCACCAAGACGCGGTCGTTGAGCGCGAAGATGTTCGATGCGAGCGCGATCAGTCTGCTCTCGTATACGACAAGCAGTACCGCCAGCAAGACGCCAGCGAAATAAATCGGTGGTCGCGCCCGAAAGTATTCCGGCCGACCACAGGCTCAGCACCATCAATACGTGCAGCGCAATCGGGAGCACGCGACTCGCCCGCGCGCCGAAGCGAACCGGCACCGAGCGCAGATTCTGTGCGACGTCGACGTCGTAATCCATGAGCGCGTAGAGAATATCGAAGCCGGCGACCCAAATCGTGACCGCGACGAACAGCAGCAACGCGGGGAACGTGATCGTCCCCGTGACGGCGATGAAAGCGCCGAGCGGCGCAAAACCGTCGACTGCGCCGAGCAAGAAGTGCGATGCCCATGTGAAGCGTTTGCACAGCGGATAGACGATCAGTGCCAGCGCAGCCAGCGGAAGCAGCGCGACGCAGAGCGGGTTGAGCTGCCATGCCGCGAGTAGCGTTACGAGCAGGCCGACGACAATCGCTGTCGCCATTACCGAGGGCGGCAGCGCGCCGCTTGCCGTCGGACGGTTCTTCGTGCGCGGATTGTTCGCGTCGATCTTGCGATCGAAGAAGCGGTTCGCCGCCATTGCAGCGGTGCGTGCACCGGCGACTGCAACGGTAATCCAGAACATTTGCGCCAGGGTCGGTAGCCCGTGCGCACCCATTACTGCGCCGACGTACGCAAACGGCAAACCGAAGAGCGTGTGCTCGATGCGAATATCGCGCAGAAAGAGTCGAAGATAATGCATGTGGTTAGGGGCGATCCAGCAAGCGCCGTAGTGCGTCCGGACCTTGGCCGGACCATGCGTTCGAGGTGCCCTTACGCTCTAGAACGCTGTCCAATCCGTACTCCTTCCAGCGCGAGCTGACCAAGCCGCGCGTCGCTTCGTCCATCACCATGTCGGGCGGCCATTCACGCTCGTAGCCTTCGTCGGCGCCTTTGCGGGTTGCATCGATTCCGATTTTGTGGCCGAGCGCAGCCAGATATGAGCCGCTGTGATCGAGATCGTCGACCGGACCCGGTATGACGACCAAGTCGCGCTTCGGGTCGACGTTGTTCAGTGCGAACCACGCGACTTGCCGAATGTCGTGAACGTCGATGTCGGCGTCGACGACGAGCAGCGTGCGCGTCAACATCATCATGTGGCCGAGCCCCCAGAGCGCATTCATCACTTTGAATGCGTGGCCCGGATACGATTTGCGAATCGAGACGATGCACAGATTGTGAAAGCCGCCTTCGACCGGAAGATTGTAGTCGACGATCTCCGGAACGACCATCTGCAAGAGCGGCAGGAAGATGCGTTCGGTAGCTTTCCCAAGCCACGCGTCTTCCATCGGCGGCTTGCCGACGACGGTCGCAGCCCAGATCGGTTTGCGGCGATGCGTAATTGCGGTGCAATGGAATGTCGGATAGAGATCGGCGAGACTGTAGACGCCGGTATGATCGCCGAACGGACCTTCGGTGCGCAGATCGGTGTTGTCGACGTAACCTTCCAAAATGAATTCGGCATCGGCCGGTACTTTGAGATCGACCGTTTTTGCGTGCGTAACTTTCACGGGCTTGCCGCGTAAGAGTCCGGCAAATGCGAGCTCGTCGACGATCGGCGGAAGCGGCGCAGTTGCTGCGTACGTCACCACCGGATCGGTTCCGATTGCAACCGCGACGGGGACGCGTTCGCCCCACTTCTTGGCTTGCGCACGGCCGTGCTTGTGGCGCTGCCAGTGCATGCCCGCCGTTTTCGAATCGAAGATCTGCATGCGGTAAACGCCGACGTTCTGCACGTGCGTCTGCGGATCGCTCGTGATTACGAGTCCGAGCGTGATGAATGGTCCGGCGTCGAGCGGCCATGTCGTGAGCACCGGAAGCTGCTTGAGATCCGGATTTTCGATTACGACGTCTTGGCACGAGCCGCCGCTCACCGTTTTCGGTACGGCGTTCATGAGCGGCGCAAACGACGCCAGCTTTGCTATACGCGACCCAAGCGATTCCGGAACCGAGAGATCGAGGAGACGACGCAAACGCGAGGCGACCTCGTCCAAGCCCTGCGCGTCGAACGCCATCGCCATCCGGCGTTCGCTGCCGAACTGATTTGTGAGAACGCGGACGTCGCTACCCCGAACGTTCGTGAATAAGAGTGCCGGACCGCCGGCCTTTACGACGCGGTTCGTGATCTCTGACATCTCGAGATACGGATCGACTTCGGCGGAGATCTGAACGAGCTCGCCGCGATTTTGCAATTCCGAAACGAATGCATCCAATGAGTCGAAGGGCATCGCAGGATGCTTGGACGCACCCCGCACAAACCCCGGTCAATGTCCACGTTTTCCATACGCGAAGCCGGACCGGATGATCTCGACCTCGTCGTCAGCTTGCGCGTGAGGATGGCAGAAGAGACGGACGCGACAAAGCTGAGCGCGCAGCTCGTCGACGCGACGCGGCGTTGGCTGCGCGAGAACACGCAGCGCGGGATCATGCGCTCGTGGCTAGCCCAGAGTGATGGAAAAATCATTGGAACGGTCAGCTGCCGTATCCGCGACACGAGCCCGCGCGAGTTCGATCTCATCGGCAAAGAAGCTTACGTGCACAATCTCTATGTCGAACCCGCGTATCGCAATCGCGGGATCGGACGCTCCCTCATGCAAGTGCTGCTCGATTGGTGCAAGGACAACG
This sequence comes from Vulcanimicrobiota bacterium, assembly GCA_963715815.1. Classification (GTDB taxonomy): domain Bacteria; phylum Vulcanimicrobiota; class Vulcanimicrobiia; order Vulcanimicrobiales; family Vulcanimicrobiaceae; genus JAFAMS01. Next base: position 316,252 of record OY970278.1, read on the forward strand.
GTTACACGCGCGTTGCTTTACGCGCAAGCGAAATGGGTCGTCCGCTCTACGAGAGGATGGGCTTTGTCGCCGATCGCTCAATGGCGTACAAGCGCAAAGACTAGGCGGGTTTGCGGCAGACGATTTCGAGACGGTTGCGGCTTGGATCGCGGAAGAATGCCGCGTAATACGTTTCCGAATATTCGGGATAACGCTGCGGGCCTTCGATGTCAGTGAAGCCGGCAGTCTTTATCGTGTTTGCGACGGCGTCCACTTCATCGTACGTTGCTGCATAAAATGCGAGCACCGTTTCGGTCGCCTGATGTGCCGGCTCCTCGAAAAGAATAATGCACTCGGCCGGTATCTTACCGACTTTACGATAGTAGAGCACGTGATCGCCGATTGCGCGCTTGTGATGCAGGCCGACGGCCGGCATGAAGACGTCATAAAATGATGTGGCCTCCGCAATGCTGCGCACGCGGAGGTCCACATGATCGAATACGGGCCGGTCGGGCGTTAGTCTGGACGACGCCGGCGGGTACGGCCTGCGGGTGCGCCGAGTCGATCGCCGCCACCACCACCGCCGTTATTTCCGCCGCGACGACCTCCGCCGCCGCCACCGCCGTCCGGACGCGGACCGCGCGACTGGTAGTCGTCGGGAATTCCGGCATCGCCGTTGAGCACGGCCTTGCGCGACAGATTTACTCGCCCTTGCGAGTCGATCTCCATCACCTTGACCATGATCTGATCGCCGATCTTGACGACGTCCTCAACCTTCTCGACGCGTTGCGGCGCGAGCTGGCTGATATGGACGAGGCCTTCTTTGCCCGGCAAGAATGCGACAAACGCTCCGAAGTTCATCAGTCGCGTAACCGTACCGAGGTACGTCTCGCCGACGAGCACTTCTTTGGTGAGCGCTTCGACCATCGCTTTGGCTTTGTTCGCGCCTTCGCCATCCGGCGATGCGATGAACACGCGGCCATCGTTCTCGATGTCGATCTTGACACCGGTGTCGGCGATGATCTTGTTGATGATCTTTCCGCCTGGTCCGATGACGTCTTTGATCTTCTCGGGATTGATTTGCAGCACGAGCATTCGCGGTGCGTAGCTCGAAAGCTCGGCGCGCGGTTCCGCGATCGTTTCCTTGAGCTTCTCGATGATGAACAAGCGCGATTTCTTCGCTTCCGTCATCGCTTCGCGCATGATGTCGATCGTGATCCCCGTGACCTTGATGTCCATCTGGATCGCGGTGATGCCGTCAACCGTGCCGGCGACTTTGAAATCCATCTCGCCGAGGGCATCTTCGATGCCCTGAATGTCGGTGATGACGCGATGCTTCTTACCTTTGAGGATGAGTCCCATCGCGACGCCCGCGACGTGCTTCTTGATCGGAACGCCGGCGTCCATCAGCGAGAGCGTGCTTCCGCACACCGACGCCATCGACGACGAGCCGTTTGATTCGAGCGTTTCGCTCATGACGCGCATCGTGTACGGGAAGTCGTTCACATCCGGCAATACCGGAACGAGCGCGCGTTCGGCGAGATGGCCGTGTCCGATCTCGCGACGGCCTGGGCCGCGCATCGGACGCGTCTCTCCTACCGAGTACGGCGGGAAGTTGTAAAAGTGCATGTAGCGCTTGTTCGGAACGGCGATGATCCAATCCAAACGCTGCTCGTCACTGATCGAGCCGAGTGTTGCTGCGGAGAAGACCTGCGTTTGTCCACGCTGGAACACCGCGCTGCCATGGACGCGCGGCACGTAGTGTACCTTACTCCAGATCGGGCGAATCTCGTCGGGCTTGCGGCCATCGGGACGCAGACCTTCGTCGACGACCATCGTGCGCAGCTCGTCCTCTTCCATCGTCTTAAGGATCTTTTCGAAATCCTTGTTGGCGGAATCTTCGAGCAATGCACGCAGGTCTTGGTCTTTGCACTTCGCGATTGCAACGTCGCGCGTGATCTCAGCGAAAGCAGCGTTGCGCTCTTGCTTCTCGGTGATCCGCATTGCTTTGGCGACGTCTTTCGAGAAGGTTTTCTCGACGAACTTTTTGAGCTCGGCGTCCGGCTTATGAACCGGATACTCTCGCTTCGGCTTACCGACACGCTTCGCGAGCGTGTCGATTGCTTTGACGATGAGCTTGATGTTGTCGTGCGCAAATGAAATCGCGGCGAGAAAATCTTCCTCGCTCAGCTCGTTCATACCGCCTTCGACCATCATGATCGCATCGGCGGTGCCCGCAACGACGATATCCATTCCGCCGGTTTCATATTGCGGAAGCGTCGGATTGCAAACGAGTTTGCCTTCTTCATCGCGTCCGACGCGAACAGAAGCGACGGTCGCCTCGAACGGAATATCCGAAAACGCGAGCGCAGCACCGGCTGCACATGTCGCTAGGACGTCGGCGTCAAGCTCCGGATCGATCGAGAGCACGGTCGCAATGACTTGCACGTCGTTGCGGAATCCCTCGGGAAACAGCGGCCGGAGCGGCCGGTCCATTTGACGCGAGCTCAGCGTCCCGTGTTCGGTGGGACGGCCTTCGCGCTTGATGTAGCCGCCCGGAATCTTACCGGCTGCGTACATCTTCTCTTCAAAATCGCAGGTGAGTGGAAAAAAGTCGACGCCTGTCCGCGGATTTGCGGAGGCGGTTACGGCGCACAGAACAACATTCTGGTCGCCATAACGGACGAGAGCGGAACCGTTCGCTTGCTTCGCAAGTTCGCCGGTCTCGATGACCAGCGTACGGCCGCCGATCTCGATTGAGATCGATTCTGGCACGTGTACTCCTAAATTTCTTTTCTTCTACCTATTATTATTTCGCGAGCGCCTTCGTGTATCGCAATACAACGCCCTGGTCCGGCCTTAACGGCGCAGACCGAGGTCGCCGATCAGCTTGCGATAGCGCTCTAAGTCGATGCGCTGCAGATAGTTAAGCAAGCGTCGACGCTGCCCGACTTGCATGAGCAAGCCGCGGCGGCTGTGATGGTCCTTTTTATGCACCTTGAGGTGCTCGGTCAGCGCGTTGATCGACGCGGTGAGGACCGCAATTTGAACGTCGGCCGAGCCGGTGTCTCCGGCTTTCCGTCCGAACTTGGCCGAAACGTCGGCCTTCTGCTCCTTAGTGAGCGGCATGATACTCCTGACTCAGGATAGGCTCGCTCGGCTCCAGCACAACCTAAGAGGCGGCCGGGCCGGCGACCGCGGCATCATAGCACGCCCGGCCGCCGCCAGCCAAGTACTCTGCTCGCTTAGCCCGCTTGCTGGTAGACCTCACGGGCGCGCAAGGCGCGGGCCGCGTCGGCACGCATCGCCTCGAGGTGCGCATGCGTCTGAACGTCGGTCGTCTTGTGCAGCCCGGCGTCGATGCGGGCTTCCAAATCGCCGAGCTCGTAACGCGCGAGCGCTTGCGCGTCGTACGGCGTACCTTTCGTCGGAACCGACGTCAGCTTCGCGAGCAGCGCCGTGTAGCGCCGCTGCAGATTGCGGCGTACGCTCGACGCGTGTGCGATCGCGCCCGTGCGCAGGTCGCCGAAGATCGCGTTTTGATTCCAGGTAAAGAGATCGGCCATCGTCATCGTTCCCGCGCCTTTGCTGGGAAGATCGGCGATGCGCTGCAAGACGATGGGCGAGTACATATATCCCAGCGCAATGTCTTGAAAACGCGCCGCAACGGTCGCAACCGAAACGTCGAAGCGTGGAAGTTCCGTGTAGCCGAAATTGAGGAACGGTTCGTGCTCGCTGTACACCAGGCGGCGGAGTGTCGTCGGCGAGAAGTGCCAAGCCGAATCGTTGAACATGTAGCGATCGAGAATTTCGAAGGCGTGACGTTCATCGTTGCGCGAGACGGCGGTCAGAGGCAACGTCGAGTGGGGATCCCCGACGCGTGCGCGTGAGAGATATTCGCCGCCGATGAAGTGCGACGCGGCAAGGCTGCAGCGCGAATACTGCGAGAGCACCGTGCCGAAGGCTGCGCGCTCGTCATCCCAGCTGTGTTCCGGCCGCGGAAACTGGTTGTCGAGGCGCGTCAACACGTTGTGCTCGATTGACAATTGCTGCTCGCACCAACCGAGTTGATCGCCCGTGAGCAAGAATTGCGCGACGCGAGGATCGACCGCGTGTCCGGTGTTCCATTCGACATCTTCGTCGGATGCAAACATATAGCGCGGATCGCTCCAAGCGGATGCGATACGGTGCAGCGCGGGCAGCTCGGCATCCGGCGTTGTTGCGCCCGGAATGCGCCCGTAGCCGTATTCGATCGCGTGATAATCGTACGGACCCAGCACCGGTTGGAACAGATCGCCGTTCGATGCGCCGCGCGGTGCGAGATTGAACGGGATGTAATCCATGACGGATGTAGACAAGCCCCACGCTTGCGTGAATTTCTTGCTGCGCAGATCCGCGAGCGTGTAAGCACCGTGGCCGATGAAATTGTGCATCAGACCCCAATCGTGTCCAACTTCGTGAAGTACGATCGAATAGAGGAACGGGCCGACTTCTCTGCGTGCTATCGCTTGCGGATCTTCGCCGCTCATAACCGCTTGCGCGTACGCCCCGTATGCAAACTGTTCCGCCATTAGCGCGCCATCGTTGTGCGCGATGAATTCTCGCGGATTCGGCATCTCTTCGAGCGCCGTGCTCTGCGGTGCGTAGACTTCGAGTGCGCGGCTGCCGAAATGCACGAGATCGCTGTCGATCAACACGCCGCCGCGGAAGACTTCACCCGTCCGCGGATCCCAAACGAGCTGCGCCTCGGCGAAGCCGCCGCTGTTGGCTTCCGTCAGCCAACGAATCACGTTATAGCGCACGTCGTCGGGATCCCATGCGGGATCCGACGGCTGATCCTGAACCTGCACAGCATTGGAGACGCCGATGTGCTCGAAGGCTTTGTTCCAGGCCAGTACGGCGCGGCGAATCGGATCGCGGTATTCAACCGGAATCGTGTTGCTGAGCGTAAAGACAATTGGAGTTTTCGCCGGCGAGACGCGCTGTGTCGGATCCGACGCCTGCATGTTCCAGCGGATGACGTAGTGCACGAAATCGTCTGGTGCGCTCATTTGATTGAAGCTGATGTGCGTATCTTCGAAATAGCCGACGCGATCGTCGGCGAGCCGCGGCATGTAGCCGTCGTTCTCGGGCAGAGTAATGAAGTTGTACGTGATCCGCATCTGCAAGCTGCGCGGATCGGGAACGGTGTTCATCTTCTCGGGCGGCTTGAGCGACGAGAACGTTTCGTCGGCTTCGATCACGACGTTCTTTGGAAAGGCTTTCGATTTTCCGAAATACGTCCGCGCAGGATCGAGATGATATTGCGTAAGCGGATCCTTGGGATCGGCAAGTGTCTCCCGCATCGTGCTCGTCATATTCAAGACGTCGCCGAGCAGCGAGCTCATGTCGACAACGATGCTGTCCTTTGCATTCTCGCTGACGACGGGCGCCATGCCCATCACGGAGTCGGCCGTCGAAAGACGGATGGCATCGGCAAGCGGCGTGTTCGGGAGCGCGGAGAAGCGCGTTTGCGGCCACACAATCGCGACCGTGCGTCCTTCGCGAACGAAGCGCACCAAGCGCGCTTCCTGCATGAACATCTGGCCCGACTGAATTCCGTAACCACCGAGTCCGTTGGCCGGCACCGCAGTCTCGAGATAGTCTTTGTCGAGCTGATCGGTTTTCAGTTCGAGATAAATCTTGCCGTCTTTGCGCCAAACGGTAAACAAGCCGTCTTGCTTCTCGGCATCCTTGGTCCACGCCGAATACGCTGGGAGCGGAGGCGCGGATCCGGTCGGTCCGCCGGCCGGCGGCGTTTGCGCACCGGCTTGAGCTGTAAGCAATCCAGCGAAGATAAGGATTGCGCAAATGCGCGCGACTGAGCCGATCACAAAAAACCCGCCTTTCAGGAAGCCGAGGCGGACGACGTTAAATCGAAAGAAGCCCTAAGCCTTCATCTCTGGGGCCTGATCCGTAAGCGCAGTTCGTATACGATCGCGGAGCGTCGCTAGCGAGGGATCGAGCGTGGTATTCTGCTGCGCCAGCATCTCGAGCGCGGTCAGAACGGCCATCGCGTCCGGTCGCTCGACCGGAACGTAGATGTTTTTGCTCAACTCGTCATCGAGGCGTTCGAGCGCGCGCTTTGCCATATTGGCTTGCCCGAACGAGTATGCGTGGTGGCTCGCGTTTCCCAATAACTTGAGCTCGGATTCGAGCCAGTCGCGATAATCACGAAGCATGGTGTTTCCTTTCGTAGGGCGGGTCAGCCGTTCGTCGAAATACGTTCGGTGTGATCGACGAGTACGTAACGGTCGCTTCCGTCGACGACATACCCAGCGGGACTGCTAAGAACGTCACCGTCGGCGAAGATCAGATCGCCCTCTTTCACGTCGACGATGATTGGTATGCGCTCGAAGGCAATTGCCCCCATCAGGGCGGTCCGCTCGCGGAAGGCTGGATCCACGAGAAAACGGTCACGTGCCCGTGGCACGCGTGGTGCTTTTCGCTCGAAACGGGACGTATGGTGCTGCTCGAGACGGAAGGCGTCGCCTCGTACGACGTCCGCATCGAGGGCGGCATGGTCGCGATCAACCCGAAGCCTCGGGAGTAAGTAGCGCCCCACGCAGGTTCGCGATCGTTCGCGAGCCGGTTGCGAACATTGCGATACGCAATCCCTCGATGATTTCGGTGAGGGCTTCGCTGACTGCATCCGGCGATCGCGTCGCGGGCTCGAGTAGCGGCAACGCCATTCCGGCCAAGTCGGCGCCAAGCGCAAGCGCTTTTGCAACATCGATGCCGGTTCGAATCCCACCGCTCGCAACGATCGCTGCGTTCGGAAACGCAAGACGCATGGCACGCGTCGCACGCACAGTCGGAGCGCCCCAATCGGCGAATTGCTCGGCCAAGCGCGCACGCAGCGGATCCTCCGAGCGTTTGCCCTCGACGCGCGCCCACGACGTGCCGCCCGCGCCGGCGACGTCGATCGCAGCGATGCCGGCGTCGAACAAACGCTGCGCGGTGCTCGGCGAAATCCCGGAACCGACGCTTTTCGCTACAACCGGAACGTCGAGCGCGCGAATCAGAGATCCGATTTTAGGAAGCAAACCGCGAAAGTTGGTATCGCCGTGCGGCTGAAGCGATTCTTGCAAGGGATTTAAATGTAGATAGAGGCCGCTCGCGCCGATCGCCTTGATGGCGCGGCGCGCGTCTTCGATGCCGACGCCGTAGTTGAGCTGGACGGCGCCGAGATTTGCGAACAGCATGATCTTCGGAGCGACCTCACGCACGTCGTAGGTCGCGAAGAGCGCCGGGTTTTCGATCGCGGCGCGAATGCTACCGAGTCCGAGCGCGATCCCCGCGGCCTGCGCTGCGATCGCAAGATTACGGTTGATCGCCGCGGCGCGCTCGGTTCCGCCCGTCATCGACGAAATGATTAATGGCGCGTGCAGCGTCGTTCCAAGGAACGTTGTCTGCAGCACCACGTCTTCAAGCGCGATCTCGGGCAGCGCTTCGTGCCGCAAACGCACGGCGCCGAAGCCTGCCTCGAGGGTCGAGGCGACATCGTCGTTCAGGCAAATGTCGAGGTGCCGGGTTTTACGCTGCTCGGTGCTCACGCGAAATCTCATGCCGCCTTTAGAACGCTTGGCAAGATACACCTCGCCTACGAGGAATGCCGGGAGCGATGAGAACCTGGCTGCTGCTTTTTCTGATCTTTGCGACCGTCGGCATCGCGGCCGGGTGCAAAGGGTCAGGATCGTCCTCGAACAATCCGACCCCGTACCCGACGCAATCGGCCCGCGGCGGCGCGGACGAAGTCGCGTTCGGCGACGACTTTACGGTCGGCATTGGCACCTCGTTCTGCGGCATCTCATTGAGCGGGCCGTGCAGCACCTCGCCCACGGCTGCGGGCGTAACGCCCGGAATCAATCCGACGGGTTGGTCGCAACGCTTTTCGGGCGCGCTCAGCCTTCCAAGGTATGCCCCATCTGCCAGCATCATTCTCGGCGTTAGCGGCGCACTGAGCGGTGAAGCGCCGAAACCGGAAGGCTTTGGCGGCGATGTGCTGGCCAACAGCACCCAGTTTGCCGATCTCACTTCGCTCACGACGAGCATTCGCTCGAACAACATTCGCATGATCGTGATCGTTCAAAGCGGCATCAACGATGTGTTCGACGCGTACTATTCGGCGTTGTGCGTCACAAACGGCGGTACGGTCACCGGCGGCGGCAGCGCAACGCAATCGGCGCCCTGCACCGCTTCGGGAACGACACTTGCCGATTCGAGCAACAATGTGCGGAACGGAACGTTGTACAGTGCGTTTCACACGATGCTCTCTAACTTGAGCGCCCTGACGGGCGGCCCGCCGGAAGTGACATTGATCGTCGGCGTCCCCGACGTCGGTTCGTTGCCGTACTCGATCGCGAATTTCACGTCGGGGCAGCGCGCAACGCTGACTGCGGACTCGCAGCTCGCGAATCAAGCGATGCAGGCCGCGATCGCGGATGCGACCGACAAAGCCGTCGCGTACGTCGATTGGTACAATTATTTTGCCGCGAACCCGCAGTATTACACGACGAATTACTACGCCTCGGACCTCTTCCATCTCAACGACCAAGGCTACGCGGTTCTCGAGGGGCTGGTCTTCTCGACATTTACTACGGCGTTCCCGACATTCTAGGGGAATGCGCGCCGGAGGCGTATTCACGGGCGCATGTCGATTGAAGGGAAGCGGGTCGCCGCGCTGATCGGCGACGGATTCGAAGAAGCAGAGCTGGCCGAGCCGCTCAAGGCTCTCGAGGGTGCCGGCGCGATCGTCACGATTGTGGGTGCTGATGAGAAATCGCGCCAGAAGATACGAGGCAAGCGAGGGCTTGACGACGGCGGCCAGCAGAAGGCCGAAGAGCTCGCGGCTGATGTGACCGGCGATGACTTCGACGCGCTCCTCATCCCAGGCGGGGGTTCACCCGACCGGTTGCGGACCAACCGCGACATTCAGCGGCTCGTTCGCGAGATCGATGGCGCGAAGAAGCCGATCTTTGCGGTCGGCCATGGACCACAGGTGTTGATTTCTTCACAGGTCGTGCGCGGGCGTCAGCTCACCGGCGCGCCTTCGATCGCCGACGACATCCGCAACGCAGGCGGTTTGTATCGCGATCAGCCCGTCATTCAAGACGGGAACTGGGTGACGACGCGGACTGCATCCGACATGCTCGTGTTCACACGCGCGATCCTCGAGAAGCTCGCGAGCGCAGTTCCGGTCGCTTCCGCATAACGCGGAGGTTAGTTTTTCCGAACCCCGTAGGAGGCGGCGAGAAGCTTCTTTCAGAGGGGAAATAATGACCCGATCGATTCAGCGCAAGCTGCTGGTGCCGTTCGCGTTCGTCTTCGCGTTAACGCCGGCGCTTGCGTCTGCGAACGCATGGCCGATTGTAGCGCCTGCGCCGGCGGCATCGAGCGCACCGATCGAACCGATTAGCTTAGACGTTAAGCCGATCCGAGTTGCCCAGTCGCAAACGCAAGTGCAGCCACCCGCTCATTTGCCGTTGTGGCGCGACGGGTTGGATTACACGATCGATGCGTCGATTGCGTGGCCGTTCGGCAATACCGGCAAGCCGTCGGGCGTGGGTCTTCCCGGCGGAATGGATATCATCGGACGCTACGCATTCGGACCCAACACGCGTCTCGTGATCGGCTACTACGATTTGCAAGAGTATCCGGTTGGATTCGACACCGGAGTCGTACCGGTTTATTTGCAAGGGGCTGCGACACCGATTGCGACCGCAAACCTCGGCGCGGCTCCCGAGAATGTTGTAATCAAGAACAGCATCGTCAACGTCCATCTCGATCAGGTCGTGTGGACGAAGCTGATGGGTCAGGATTTTCCGGTAACGTTCTCACCGAATTACACGCAGCGCTGGGGATCGGTCGGCGGCGGCACCGATTTGTTGCCGGTCGAGGAAAACGGCTTGCCATACGTCCTGCATTATCGCTTGGGCACGTACTACGGATTCGGAATGACGATTCCGGTACCGTTCCTCACGCAACCAAAGCACGGACTGATTACGACGTACACGATCTCGCCGCAATGGCTGACCGGAATCGCGGGAGCGAATGCCACTAACAACGCGCAGCTCGTGCAGATCTTGCACACTGTCTATCATCCGACCAAACAAATTCAACTCGATTTCGCTCCGTCGCTGTATCCGAACTATCTACCGACGGATATATCGCCGCAGCACTATCTGACGATGATCTACAGCGCCTCATACATCTTTGGACACGACGTCACCGATCCGTGGGGCCGGCCGCTGACGAGCCGGATCATTCCGTTTATCCAAGCCACCGTAAGCATGGGCGGCGCGATAAACAGAAGTCCATTCGGCATCAGCGCGCTGTATTGCCAGTCGCTGCCGTGCAATTCTCCGACAGAGCTCGTGCCGGCGCTCGGCGGTAATCATGCCGCCCAATTTCAATTGAAGGTCGGGATCGGCCATCCCGACATCATCCCGCTGTAAAGGACCGCGAGATTTATGAAACGCTCACCGATCAATTCCGTTCTCGCGGCAGCTACCGTTCTTGCGCTGGTTGCGTGCAGCGGCGGCGGCGCGGCAAACAATCCAATCGCCAATCCGTATCCGACGACGAATACGGCACCGAGCTCATCCGGGAGCAAGGTTCTCGCGCGCATCGTAGGCATCGGCGACAGCCTGACTGCGGGTGAAGAATCCGACGGGCTCGTCGGCGTCAACGGCGCGAATCCACTGTTTCCCGGCACCTCGCCGCAGCCGCTCATCCCCGCCAGCCAGCCGTTCGGATTTTGGGCCGATCTCTACAATTCGGTCAACGGCGCGGGCAGCGCAAATGCAGTTCTGCCGCTGATCCAGTCTCCGGGCCTCGGAACGTTTTTGCTGCTCACGAACACCGGAAGCTTGACCTCGACACAGACGAGCTGTAGCGGACTCAATGCGCTTGCGTTCGGTGCTACGACTGCGTCGCAGACGCGTGTGAGTCCGTCGGTGTTGCCGCTCGACGTTGCGGTACCTGGGCAGTTGGTGCACGAAGCGCTCTATCAAACGGGACCGCAAGGCCCTTGCCAAGATGTTGCGGTTGCTCCCGGCTCGCTTTTCCAAGCGGAGACTACGAATTTCTTACCGATCCTCGGGGGCTTCGGCGGTAAAACGCAAGTTCAAGCCGCGCGTTCGCTTAACCCGACGTTGACGACCGTGTGGCTGGGCGCGAACGACGTCTTGAAATACGGCCTCTCCGGCGGAGCCTTCGGACCGACGCCGGCGTCGTCGATTCAGAGCGATCTGATGACAATCGTGCAGACGATGCAGCAGGCCGGCTCGCAAGTAGCCATCGCAAACTTGCCGGACGTTCTGTTCACGCCGTTGTTCATACCGGTTCCTAACGTCCCGGTATTAATCACGGATCCGCTGACATTGACGATCGTCGGCCTAAGCGGCGGCCTCATCCCTGCAGCAACCGCGCAGACGATCGCGAACGCCGTTGTCAGCGGCAACAGCCTCACTGCGGGTTCGTATATTACGTTCTCTGCTATGGGTTCGATACTCGCGATCGCGACCGGCGGACCCGTGCCGACGAACCTCGTCGCGACTAACTTGGCGCTCACCGCGACGTTCGCCGCCCAAGTGCAAACGGAAAACACCGCGTACAACACAGCGATTGCCGCCGTCGCGTCCGCGACGGGTGCGGCGCTCGTCGACATTCACGCGCTCTTCGTAACCGCTGCGCAAAGCGGCGTCGCCGTTTCTCCACAATGCTGCACGCTCACGCCTTTCGGCGGACTCACGTCGTGGGATATGCTCCACCCGTCGTACACGGGTTACGCAATCATTGCGAATGCGTGGATTACTGCGATCAATGCGAAGTTCGGAACGACGATACCGGCCGTCAGCGTGGCGGCCGCGTATGCAGCCGATCCGTACGCACCGGGCTCACCGTCGTACGGTCTCGGGCTAAAGCGCAAGATCGGCGCCCGCTAGTAATCTTTCGCAACGGCTGAAAGCCGCGGGTTGGGCCGCTCCGGGCGCCCGACCTTGTGGCATTCGCGCCATTCGCCGTCGACTCGTATCGCCGAGATGTCGGCGGTGAAATCGAAGTGTCCGCTGCCGTCGAAAAACGCGCTGCCGACGGCGTATGCATCAACGGGGACCTTCAGACTCTCGAACATACGAATTTTCTCGGCATTGAATCCGCCGCTGACGACAATGCGTACTTGCGTGAAGCCTTCGGCGTCGAGAGCGTTGCGAACGTTGTGGACGAGCTGCGGATTCACCCCAGTGGGGGTAAACGTCGACATTTGTGGCCAGATTGACTTGTCGACGAGCGTCGAGCTCGTATCCATGCGCACACCGTACAAGCGGTTTCCGAGTGCTCGCGCGAGTTTGAGCGACGTTCCGACGCAGTCATTGTCGAAATCGACCAGCGCGATGACGTTGACGCCCGGCGGCATATATTGCGCGAACTTTTGCGTTGCGAGAACGGTGTCGCCGTTATATGCCGCGATCAAGGAATGCGGTACGGTCCCCATCCCGCGGCTTCCCCACCATTCGGCGTTTGCGTCGGTCGAGACACCGAGCGCTCCCGACATATAGGCAGCGTAACCGTCGCCCGTCTGCACCTGATGATGATCGAAGCGTGCGGGAAAGAACAGGACGTCCTTTCCGTCGGCTGCGTCGACGATTTCCCGCGCGTTGGTCGCGATGCGCGTACGGCGCGCGAGAACGCCGAGATAGAGCGTTTCGAGATGCGCGAAGAGCGCATAGTCGCCTTCGATCGTCATCACTGTCTCATACGGTCCGATCGCATCGCCGTCGTAGAGCGCGCAGACATCGAGTTGGTCCCAGCCGTCGGCCCACGTCCCGCCGGCGTCACGTCCGCTGCACAACCGCAAGATCGCAAGCGCTTCGTCGATGCCGCCCAGGTATGAATGGCTGCGCTGAAAGACTTGCATGCGTACGCGCGGCGAGTAGCCGTCCGCGATCATGATTTCTTTGGCGCGATTGAAATACGTGTCGGAATAGTAACCTTCACGCATCTTCTCGACGGGCAGCTGAAAAATCGCGGGTGATAAACGTTGCCTGGCCGGCATGAAACGCTCTACGCTTGCGGCGAATGAGGTCCTGTGTGAGCACGAGCGACAGCCTACCGCGGGAGCAGCGCTCGAACGCCGATGTCGCGCGAAGCTTGCGCGAGATTCGTGCGCTCATGGAGTTTGCGGGCGAAGATTACTTTCGATTTATGGCCTACGAGCGAGCCGCCGACGCCGTCTACAATGCGCCGCCGCTCGCCGATCTCGTCGCCGCGGGCGAGCTCACGTCGCTGCCCGGCATCGGAAAGTCGATCGCCGAGAAAATCGGAACGATCCTCGAAACTGGGACCTGCGACCACCTCGAGGAGCTGCGCGCGAAATACCCCCCGCGTCTAATGGAAGTCCTGACCGTCCCCGGAATCGGCATCAAGACGGGGCGGATGCTCTTCGAACAATTCGAAATCGGATCGCTTTCCGATCTCGAGCGCGCGCTCGATAGCGGAATTCTGGCAGGCGCGCCCCGCCTCGGTAAAAAGTCGCTCGAAAATCTGCGTCGCGGAATCTTGGCGTCAAAGGGACGATCGCGCCGTTGGCCGCTCGGCATTGCGCGACCGATAGCCGACGAGCTGATCGCATATCTGCGCGAAAACGTTCCGGCGCGCAATCTCACGCTCACAGCGGCCGGGAGTTTGCGGCGCAACGAACCGACCGTCGGCGACATCGACATCATCTGCACGTCCGACGAACCGGAAGCCGTCATCAAAGCCTTTACGGCATTTTCGCGTGCGCAAGCCGTCGTCGCGGAGGGTTCGACCAAGGGAAGTATTTGGCTCGGGACCGGACTGCAGATTGATTTGCGCGTTTTGCCGGCGCATCTTTTCGGCAACCTGCTGCAGCATTTCACCGGCAGCCGCGAGCACAACATTCAGCTCCGTGAGATGGCCGTTCGCAAGAGTTTGCGCGTCAGCGAAAACGGGATTCTCAATCTCGAAACCGGCGATAATATCACGTGCGTAACCGAGGAAGAAGTCTACGCCGCGCTTGGGCTCGCATACATTCCGCCGGAGCTGCGACTCGGTGTCGGCGAGATCGATGCCGCGCGCAACGGCACGCTGCCCGACTCGATCGACCTCGGTGACCTGCGCGGTGAATTTCACATGCACTCGAGCTATAGCGACGGCGCTAACACCCTCGAGGAGATGATCGAAGCCTGCGCAGCCCGTGGTTACGCATATCATGCGATCTCCGACCATTCGCAATTTCCGATGCGCGGCGGGGACGTCGGCTTGACTCCGGAAGCCGCACGCAAGCAGCGTGAACACGTGCGCACTTTGGGCGAGCGCTTTGGAATTCGAACGCTATGCGCGAGCGAAGTCGACGTGCGTCCCGACGGTTCGCTCGTCTTCGACGAACCGACGCTCTCGGAGTTCGATCTCGTCATTGCCAGCGTGCACACCGGAACGAATGCGTCGCGCGATGAGATGACGCGCCGGATCATCGCAGCCTGCGAGAATCCCTATGTCTCGATCATCGGTCACCCGACCGGCCGGTACGTCGACGAGACCGCGGAATTCGAGGGCTACGAGTTCGACTACGATGCCGTCTTTGCGGCGGCTGCGCGTACCGGGACCGCGCTCGAGATCGACGGACACCCGGCGCGGCTCGATCTTCCAAGTGCCCTGGCCCGCCGCGCAAAGGCGTTCGGCGTCACATTTACCTGCGATTCCGATGCCCATTCGGTGGTGGCCCTCAGCAACGTCTCGTACGCAGTCGGCCAAGCCCGGCGTGCCTGGCTCGAGGCCAAGGACGTCTTGAACACACGTTCGGTCGAGGACGTCCTGACGTTCGTGGCCCGAAAACGGGCCTCGGCGGCTCTTCCTGCGAATAAGCAATAAATCTCGGTATGATCTCCGGTACTTTTACCTCGGAGTCGGCTCGGCTCGAGGCACTCTACGATTACCAGATCCTCGATACCCCGGCTGAGGAAGTCTTTGACGTCTTCACCCGGTTGGCTTCGCAATTGTGCGGCACTCCGATCGCATCGATCGCGCTGCTCGATGAAGACCGGATCTGGTTCAAATCGCTGGTCGGATTGATCGGCATCGGCGAGATACCGCGAAAAGATTCGTTCTGCGCATCTACCCTGTCCAGCGCCGATCTCTTTGAGGTTCACGACGCCAAGACCGACGAGCGTTTCCGGCGTTCGCCGCTGGTGCGCGACTATCGCGTGCGTTTCTATGCCGGCATGCCGCTCATTACGCGCGGCGGCTACGTGATCGGAACGCTCAACGTGATGGACGAGCGGCCACGCACGCTGACCGAAGCAGAGTGCGGCGTGTTGCGCACGCTGGCTGCCAGCGTGATCGAACAGTTAGATGCACGCCGCACGCTTATGCGACTCGTCGACGCGTCACGCAGCGAGCTGTATCACTTCGATCTCTCATCGCAGAAGATCGTCTTCGCGAGCGAAGGCGCACTGCGCAACCTTGGCTACACCGCTAAAGAGATGCGCAATCTCCCCGTCGAGTCGCTCTTGCCGCGTTTGCAATCACCGTTCTCGACAGAACGCTTGATGCGCAGCATCGCGGCGCGCGATGGCGAGCCGATAGTCGTAAATACCGTCGCGAAGCGCAAAGACGGTTCGATCTATCCGATTGAATTGCGCGTCGAACTGGTTCGCTCGTTCTCGCGCCCGCTCGTCTACGTCTTTGGCGTCGATATGTCGGAACGCCGCGAAAGCGAAGACCGCATTCGCTTGCTCTCGACCGCAGTCGAAAACGCGAGCGACGCCGTAGCGATCTACGCGCCGTCCGATCCGCCCGATCCCAAAAAGCCGTCGACGATTATTTACGTCAACGATGCGTTCTTGCAGAGCGTCGGCTACACGCGCGAAGAGATCATCGGCAAGAATAGCTCGATGTATGTCGGTAAGGGCAACGACCGTAAAACCGTCGAGGACGTACGCGCTCGTGTCCTGCGCGGCGAAACCGCACGTTTCCGCACGCGTACGTATCGCAAAGACGGCTCGACGTTCTGGAGCGAGCAGTCGCTCCGGCCGATGGTCGACGCGGCGGGCAAAGTCTCGCACATCATCGCGGTTCGGCGCGACGTCACTTCCGACGTCATGCACGAAGCCGCGCTTGCGACGCAAAACGATATTCTGACCGCCTTGACCAGCGTAGCCCGGGAGCTCTTCGCTGCGCTCGTCCCGCGCGTGCTCGTCGACCGGCTGCTCGTCGGTGCGGCGGCGATGACCGGCACGACGGTACGCTTCTGGGTCGCGTTGCCGAACGGTGGTCTTGCGCAAAGTCAGGATCTCAGCCTACCACCCGACACCCCCGATGAAGGCGACGATTTCTTGCGCGAAGCTTTCGTCTCGGAAGTCGTCCTCGTCGACGACGCCGCGCATCGTGCGGTCGCGCGCATTCCAACGCCGGACGGTCCGGGCTGGCTGCTCGAGGCGCGTTCGAGCGGAAACGAACCGCTCGCAACCAGCAGCGTGTTTGCGCTCGGACTGCTCGCGCAATATGCTGCCGTCGCAGTTCGCAACGTCGAGCTGTACGGCGAGCTCGACGCGCGCCGCGGCGCGGTCGTCGAGCTGAACCAAGTCAAGGCCGATCTCATTGCGATGCTGGCCCACGATTTCAAAGGTCCGCTGACGTCGATCGTCGGCTTTGCGCAAGTTTTGGCCGAGGATCCGAAGCTGGATGCGCAATCGCGCCAGTTCCTCGACACGATCACGCAGAACGCGATGAGACTTTCCAATCTCGCCAGCGATACGCTTTCGCTCTCGCGTCTGGAAAGCAGCGACTTCTCGCTCGCGCGTCAACCGATCGAAATTGGCGATCTCGTTCGCGACGTCGCGCAAACGTTCAGCGAACGCCGCCAGATCGACGTGGAGATCGATGCGGCCGACGCCCTCGTCACCGGCGACATGCAGCGCCTCGGCCAAGTCCTCGAGAACCTGTTTGGGAATGCGATCAAGTACTCGCCCAACGGCGAGCCGGTCGCGGTTAAGGTTCATAGTATCGACGGCTGGATCGAGATCTCGGTCAGGGACCGTGGCATCGGTATCCCGCAGCCGGAGGTCGCGAATTTGTTCTCGCGCTTCGCGCGCGGTTCGAACGCACGCCGCCTGGGGATCACCGGTACCGGTTTCGGCCTCTATTTGGCGCGGCTGATCGTCGAGAAACACGCCGGCACGATCGGCGTCGAGACCGTCGAGGGCAAAGGGAGTACGTTTGTCGTCCGGCTTCCGGCTGCAGTTCTGGGAGAAGAGGACGATCGCACGAACCGCCTGCTGCTGGTCGACCCGGAAGGCGAGACGCGTTCGTTCACGGCGCACGCGCTACGCGGCGGACACTACCGTCTGCGCGTCGTCCAATCGGTCGGCGAAGCCCTGGTGCTGCTGGCCGACGAGCGCTTCGATGCGGCGCTGATCGATGGCGACGACGAAGAAATCCTCAAGAAAGTTCCGCGCCGCATTCGGCGCGAGGTTGCCTTCATTCGGATCGGCGCAACCAGCGAAAAAGGCTGGGACAGCGTGCTCGGCAAGCCGTTCCTCAGCAAAGATTTGCTTGCGGCGATCGAATCGGCCGTCGAGCGTCAGGTGCGCGCGACCTAAAAAGGTCTAGGCGCGAAACGACCCGGTCGTTGCAAGTCCGGCCGGGCCGCCTCGCCCTAATCCTAACCAAGCGACTTCTCGTTAGTTAATGGGAACCCTGGGCTTTAGGCTCATCACTCGCGCAGCGCGCCTTGCGCGATGGTGCGAATTTCACGAACTCCGTCCAACGCCCGCAATGCTTCTGCGATTTTGTTCGCCTGCGCTGGATCGTAGCGCATGACGAGCTCGACCCGATCGCGGTCTTTCTCATTGTCAAAATGCAAGTGAATGCGTTGAAGGCGCGCCCCAGCGTCGGAGATAATTCGGCGGACCTGCGCTTCCTGAAATCCGCGTGCGGAGCAGGTCATGATGATGTGGACGCTGCGGCGCGAGCCAAAAAGAATGACTTCGAGCGGGCGCATCGCTGCCAGGACGACGAGCACTAGTACCGAGGCGGCGACCGCGGCTAAATACATGGCGCCGCCGCACGCCAGTCCGATCGCCGCGACGGTCCAGACGCTCGCCGCCGTCGTCAAACCTCGAACGATCTCGCGGCGAAGAATGATCGTCCCGGCGCCGAGAAAACCGATGCCGCTGGCAACTTGCGCCGCAATTCGTGAAGGGTCGAGGATCACGTGCTCGCCGAGAACCGGCGCGAAGCCATATGCCGAGATGATCATGAATAGTGCCGCGCCAAGCGAAACGAGCGCGTGCGTCCGAAGTCCCGCCGCATGCTCCGCCCGCTCTCGTTCGATTCCGATTATCGCTCCGAGAACGGTCGCGGCGAGAAGCCGCACGACGATATCTTGCCAGGAGATGGCGATCATCACGACGATCTTGGCGCCCGGGATGCTTGCCTCCCCGGGGGCCGCGACCCCGAAAGCTCGAACCGCCGTCTCATGGAACTCGACGATCTCATCGTGTATGCCCGCGGCGGATTTACGCGCTACGCCGATGCGAAAATCGGCCTGCTTACGCACGCTCTGCAATACGGAACCGGATGCTTCGAAGGGGTTCGCGGTTTCTGGGAGGCGGACAAGCGCGAGCTCTACATTTTGCACGCACGCGATCACTATCGCCGCCTGCACGATTCCGCCAAGATTCTGATGATGAAGGTTCCAAAATCACCGGACGAGCTCGTGGAGATCACGCTCGAACTTTGCGCGCGTAACAAATTCGAGTGCGAAGTTTATCTGCGTCCCTTCGTCTACAAAGCCGACGAAGCGATCGGTGTGCGTCTCGAAGGCGTCAGCGACGAGTTTGCAATCGTTGCAATTCCGTTCGTCGGTTACTTTGGTGAAGCGAAAGGCCTACGGACGTGCTTGAGCTCCTGGCGCCGCATCGACGACACCGTCGCGCCCGCGCGCGCCAAAATCACCGGTATCTACATCAACTCAGCGCTCGCGAAAAGCGAAGCGATCGCTAACGGCTTCGATGAAGCGATCATGCTTTCACACGATGGACACGTCTCCGAAGGCTCAGCCGAGAACATTTTCATCGTCAAAAACGGCGATTTGATCACCCCCGATCCAACGCAAAACATCCTCGAAGGCGTCACGCGCCGTTGCGCAATGACGATCGCGCGCGACCTCGGCGTGAACGTCATCGAACGTGGCATCGATCGCAGCGAGCTCTACACCGCAACCGAAGTTTTCTTGACTGGAAGCGCGGCCGGCGTCATGCCGGTTGAATCGATCGATCGCCGTCCCGTCGGCGATGGCACGACCGGTAAGATCACTAAGGCGATCATGGACGTCTACGAACGCGCAGTACGCGGCAAAGAGCCGAAATATCGCGACTGGGTCACGCCGGTCTACGCGAATCGGCGTGTAAAAGCCGCCGCGGGCTAAGCTACGGGCGCGGTGCGAACGTAACAATGTATAGGTAATACCCTGGCGTTGGCACGCACATTTCCCTTGCCGCACGATATGTCGAGTTCGCAGCTGCATTTAACGCAGCGCGATCGAAGTCCGGATATCCGGATGGGTCCTGCACCCATGCATCGTCGGCGCGACCGTCGTGCGAGATCGCGACTACGACTCTTATCGTTACCGCGTGCGTCGGAAAGCCTGCGTCATTTGGCCATCCCGGAGTAACCTTGCGCGTCGCAACTGCCTCTTCCAAAGGATGTTCGCATGCCGTGTTCTCTTCCAGGTTGACCGGCAACGCGTCGATAATCGGGTCTGAAGGTGCAGGCGGCTTCCCGTAGTCCCCAGGCGGCGGAGAATCCGTGACGATGTCTGAGCTGTTTCCTCCGAAAAATGGCGCATCCATTAAACCTGTCGCGGAAATCCGGCACGTAACCATGCCGTGTTCGTCCCAGTGAAACACATTATCGCCGGTCGCTTGCGCCTGGAGAATCGTCGATTTCGTCAATTTGGTTACTATCGGCGGGAGACGAACATAGAGAGGCTCTGAGAAATATCCGGTGCGCTCCCATTTTGCATACGCGTTGTGGAAATGTCCGGTGAATTCTGAAAGGGGTGTGTTCGGAAACACTGCCGTGTACCAACCGTCGTTTGTCTGGATCAGAAGCGTTCCGTTAACGGCACGTCGAGACCGCGCGAAAAGGTTAAACGAATAAACTTGACCATTCGGCGTTGTGAAGTGATATGGAGCGACAACGTTTACCGGGCAATATTCAACCGTTGCGCTTGCGTTTTGATGCGCGGCGAAAAAAAGCGCAGCCACTGCGAACACGAACGCAAAGGCAATACGCGCGTGGCGCAAGGCTTACTCGGTCGGCATCGAGCTTTTCTTCGACGGTTCGATGGGGCTCATCAAACCGACGTCGTTGCCGCTCGGATCTTTAACGATTGCATAACGTGCACCCCAAAATGCGTCGTGCGGTGGTTTGACGCCTTTGTGTCCGGCGCTAGTGAGCTTCGAATATAAAGTGTCGACAGCTTCGCGCGATTCGACCGAAAATCCAATCACGACACCCGGCTTTGAGTCTCCGCGCCAGACCTTTGCCATCGAGGCGCTGTCGAATTCGATGCGGTTGCCGTTTGAAAACTCGACCTCGATGTGCCGTGCTCCGCTGCCTGCCGGCCACTCGCTGCCATCATCATCGATCTTCAATCCGAGCGTGCGATAGAAGCCGATCGTAGCGTCGACATCCTCGACGATCAGATTCAGCTGGTTGAAAATGCTGCCAGTCTCTCGTTGCCTGCGTAGACATTGAAGCGCGAGCCGCGCAAGAACCCGATCAGCGTCATCCCGAACTCGCGCGCGAGCCCGACCGCAAGACTGCTCGGCGCCGAAACGGCGCAAACGACCGGCACGCCGGCCACGAGCGCCTTCTGTACGATCTCGAAGCTCGTCCGCCCGCTCACCATTACGATCGCGTCGTGCAGCGGAAGCTTTCCGTTCATCAGCGCCCAGCCGATCAGCTTATCGAGCGCATTGTGGCGCCCGACATCTTCGCGGAGCGCGAGCAACGAGCCATTCGCATCGAACAGCGCGGCCGCGTGCAAACCGCCGGTCGACGCAAAAACGCCTTGAGCGGCACGAAGTTTATCCGGCAGCGACGTCACGAGCTCGGCATTCAGTGAAGGTCCGGTGCCCAGATCCGGGACGTTGCGCATGCGCAACGATTCGATGCTGGCCTTTCCGCACACGCCGCACGCGCTCGTCGTAAGGAAGTGGCGTTCGAGGCGATCGATCTGCGGCCAAGCGCTGCGCGCAAGTTCGACGTTCACGATGTTGTAGCGCTGATCGGCGTCGATGTCGCGATCGACGCAATACGAAAGTCCACGCAGCTCGTCCTTATTCGTGATGACGCCTTCGTTGTTCAGGAATCCGGCGACGAGCTCGAAGTCGGAGCCGGGGGTGCGCATCGTTACCGCAACCGTACGGCTCTCGCCGCCGAGAACGAGGCGAATCTCGAGCGGTTCTTCGGTCGCTACCTCATCAAAACGCTGACGCGTCGCGCCGTCTTCGACGGCATCAATACGAAATTCGGTTTTTGGACCCGGTCGCTCCGGCTCCCAGGTTGTGTCATTGGAATTGTGCGCTGTAAATCACCACGAACCGCAGGATGAGAACCCCAACTATGACGATGATGGCTCCGGTTCCCGTCCCCACGACCGCGCGTGTGGCCGCCACTGCTCCTCCGCTTGTCGCATAACGCACGCGGGCGCCGCCTGCGAGCATGCGAAGCGATGGTATAAAGCTTGCGAAGATCAGAATCCAACCGATCAGATAAATCGGGGTTGTCTCGCGCCAGAGCTGCCCGGCGCTCGAAAGGGTTACAAAGAAGGCGATGATCATGATCAGCTCGAGCAGCACGAACCAGGCGTCCGCAGCTGCCAGGCGGCCTTCGGTCGCGAGCGCGTCGTCGGAGCGATAGCGTGACATGAAGCCGAGGAACGCCGCAGACGCGCTGAGCGCCGATGCAACGAACAGTCCGCCGATTGCGTAGCTGTCGCTCCAGACCGGTTGATTGGAAACGCTCAGCACGACGCCGGTGTACGATGCAAGGAACAGCGCGACGAGCGAGCCGAGAACATTCCAAATGACCATCGCTCCGCTGACGTTGCGATCGTTGCCGCGCTTGGTCATAACTTCCAAGAACGAGACGAACGCGAACAAGCTGAAGAGCAAGAGCGCCCACGTACCGAGCGAGATCGGCGACCACGGTTTGAAGTTCAAGCCGACCGATCCCGGCGTCGTATTGATCATCATGTGCCAGAAGCGCAGCGGCTTGCCGAGGTCGATCGTCAAGAGAATGCCGCAGACCACGGCAATCGGAAACGCCCACATGAACGCAACGCGCGAAGTGGCTTCATCGCGCGGCGAGCCCCAGAGCCGCAGCATCGTTGCCAGAACATACGATCCGCCCGCAATGCCAGCCAAGAAGAAGTAGAGCGTGATCCAGACTTCCCAATGCGGAGGCTGAACGAAATGCTCGGTCATTATGCGCCCCTCTGTGAGTCGTCGGAGTTTTGCCGGATTGCGATCAGGCCCGCGAGGACGCCGACGGCGGCGGTTAAGAACGCGCCGAGGTAACCTTTGGCGTTGTTGCGGCTTGGAAGCTTTGCGTTTTGCGCGTTGGGCAAGCCGTAGACTTCGGGTTTATCCATCAACAAGAAGAATGCGCCGAGACCGCCGTAGACTGAATCGTCGCGGCCGTAGAGCTGTGCCTTATCGTAGCCCTGCGCTTGAAGCGTAGCCATGCGCGCGTCAGCCTTTTTGTGCAGATCGCTGAGCGTGCCGAATTGAATCGATTGTGTCGGGCACGCCTTTGCGCAGGCCGGCGTCATGTTGGCCTGCAGCCGGTCGTAGCAGAACGTGCACTTCGAGACGACGCCGCTCTGCTCGTTGAAGCCGATTACGCCGTAGGGACACGCCGAGATACAATCGCGGCAGCCGTTGCAAACTTCGGGTTGGATGTAGACCGTGTTGTATTCGGTCTTGACGATCGCGTTCGTCGGGCACACTTCCATGCAGCTTGCATTCGTGCAGTGCTTGCAAATGTCGGACATCATCAGCCAGGCTGCGCCGTTGCCCGTGATGATGTTCGCCGATTCAGGAACGAGATCGATGAACTTGACGTGCCGGTAATTCTCCGCGTCCAGTTTCCCGGTGTTGTCGAAACCGTCGAGGTACTTGGGTGGATCGCCGGGGAGCTGATTCCACTCCTTGCACGCGACTTCGCAGGCTTTGCATCCGATGCAAATGCTGGTGTCGGTAAAGAATCCAACCTGTTCAGGCATTGCTTAAAACCCCATCAGATTCGGCACGATTTTGCTGAGGCCGTGTTCGGCGGCGTAGAGGCTAAGTGGAATGGCTGCGATTTCATCGACGACCGGGACGCTGCGGCGGTCGCGTTCGAGATCGAGGCTCAGGAGAAACTTCGAGCACGATTTACAACCGTCAACGCGCATGTGCGGGAATTGCGCGGGCGGCAGTTTCGGTGCGGCTCCGCCACCGCGCGCTTTGATGATGTTCTCGGAAAGCTCGGCCTGCGTCGTTCCGATCTCTCCAAAGATCGTGAGCTCTTTGCCCTCCGTCTCGCCGCACGATGCGCACATCAGGCGCGGAAACTTCCAAGCCCACGCGCACCGCGAGCAAAGCAAGTGGCGATGCGACGTGACGAGGTCTTCTTCGGACGGTGCAAAGTAGCTGAGCTGCGGCGCGCCGCCGCAATTCGGGCACAGGTTGTCGTTGACTGCGTCGTTCTTTTCGAAGGACGAGCTCAGTGCTTCGAGCACGGGGCCCGCGGATGCGCGTGCAAGATAGCGCTCGACGGCGGAGAGATTCTCACCGCGCAGCCAGGCATCGATCATTGGTTCGAGCTCGGCTTCGTGAAAAGCGGTCAGCACCGACTCGGTCATTGCGGGCGGCCCGCTCGCAACGCTTGTGTCGATGATGTTCGGCAACACACGTTCGGTCGCGTACGCCGCGATCTGGTCGCGAGCGGGACGGTCGGAGAGTGCGGTGTCGAACGCACGCTCTTGAACGTCCAGGAGCGAGCGGTAGAAGCTGAGCACTTCTGCCGCGAAGCTCCAGCGCTCCGCAAGCTCGCTTGCGCGTTCGCGCCGTTCCGACCAACGTTTGTCGAGGACCGATTGCAGCATCACGCCTTGTCGATGGCGACGAGGAACGATTTAAACTCCGGCGTTCGCGAATTGGCGTCGCCGATGAATGGCGTCAGCGCGTTGGCAAGCCAATATTTCGAACGATCAGGGTTCTTCTCGGCTTGAATGCCGACCGTGCCCCAGTGGATCGGAATGCCGACCTGCCACGCTTTCGTGCTACCGAGCGTCAGCTGACCGACGCGGTTCGTGACGAGGGCGCGCACGGTCATCTGACCGCGCATCGATTTCACCGTGACGAGATCGCCGTTCTTGATGCCCTTCTCTTGCGCGAGACCCGGCGGCATCTCGACGAACGGTTCGGGTTGCAGCGCGACGAGCAATGGCACTTGCTGCGTCAGAAAGTGCTCGTGCTCGGTCAAACGATACGTCGTTGCGATAATCGGATAGTTGGCGCTCGTCCCAAAGCGATTCGCGCGACCTCCCTTCTTATCGTACAGGTACACCACCGGATTGTTTTGTACGCTTGGATGGAGCGCGTTTTGCACCGGCGATTCCATCGGCTCGTAGTGCTCTGGAAGCGGCCCATCGACGCACGCATTTGAGAATAGTCGGCCCGTGCCCTCACCATTCATGATGAAGGGTAGCCACGCTTTGGGATCGTGCGGACTCATTGCCGGCGGATAATCGGGAACGTCGCCGACCCATTTGGCACCGTTCCACTTGATGCCCGGACGCTTCGGATCCCAGGGATTTCCATTGAGGTCGGCCGACGCACGATTGTAGATGATGCGGCGGTTGACGGGCCAGCTCCACGACCACTGCGGATAAAAGCCCATCCCGGTCGGATCGTTTTTGGCTGGATCGGAAACACCCATGCGGCGCTTCATCTGGTTGCCTTTTGGCGTGTAGCTCCCCGCGTAAATCCAGTCACCCGACGTCGTTGAGCCGTCGTCCGCCAGCTTCGCGAAGGTCGCCATCTGTTTTCCGGTCTTCAGATCCTTGCCGTTGATTTCGCGGGCTAGTTCGTCGAAATCCGGCTTGCGCGGATCCTTGTAGTCCATCGTCAGATGCATGATAGGATCTGGGAACTTGCCGCCTTCTTTTTGGTACAGCGCTTTGACGCGCTGGAAAATTTCTGCCGTGATCCAGTGATCGTGCACAGACTCACCTGACGGCGGAATGACTTGATCCTTCCACTGGCACCAGCGGCCGCTGTTGGTGAAGCTCCCGGATTTCTCGATCCAGTGCGTTGTCGGCAGCATGAAGACTTCCGTTTGAATTTTGGCCGGATCCATGTCGAGAGCCGTGTGCCAAAACTCCGAGGTCGTCGTTGGGAACGCGTCCATCACGACGAGCCACTTGAGATTCGAGAGACCTTGCAGAACTTGGTTCGTGTCGGGCCCGATGCTAGTCGCAGTCATCCCCGAAAGGAAGACGCCCTCCATCTTGCCTTGGATGGCTTGATCCCAGATCGTCATCCATGACGAATTACCGTCCGGTTTGGGCAAGTAGCTAAAAGCGAAGTCGTTGTCTTTGGTCGCGTTGTCGCCGTACCACGCCTTGAGCAGGCTGACCAAAAACTTCTTGTAGTTCGTCCCGAAGTAGTTCCAGGAGTTCGGATCAAGCTTCTTCGCCGCACTTTTCTTTACGTAGTCGTCGGTACTCGTTTGACCGGGCATCGGGACTTTGAGATAGCCCGGTAAGATATCCCACGAGATCGCGTGATCCGTGTTGCCTTGAATGTTGGCGTGACCGCGTTCGGCGTTCATGCCGCCGCCGGGACGGCCCATATTGCCAAGGAGCAACTGCAGCAGTGCGCCCCCGCGAATGATCTGAACGCCCGTCGTATGCTGAGTCCAGCCGACCGCGTAGACGATCGTCATGACTTTATCAGGGCGGCCCATCTCGCCGACGACATCGGCGATCTTCTGAAAATCCGCCTGCGGAATTCCGGTGATCGTCTCGACGATCGCGGGCGTGTAGCGCGCATAGTGCGCTTTCATGAGCTGGAAGACACAACGGGGATGCTGCATCGACATGTCGCGATGCGCGAAGCCATCCGCCCCCAGCTCGTAGTTCCAGGCCGTCGCCCCGTAGCTGCGCTTCTTCGGATCGTATCCGTTGAAGAGACCGTCTGAGAATCCGTACTTCTCGTTGACGATGAACGTGGCGTTTGTGTAATTGCGAACGTACTCGTCGTGGAACTTGTTGTTTTGGAGTACGTAGTTCATCAAGCCGCCGAACAGCGCAACGTCGGTGCCCGTGCGGATGCGAAGGTACATGTCAGACACGGCCGACGTGCGCGAGAATCGCGGATCGACGTGAATGATCTTCGCGCCCCCGCCCTTGCCGAGACCCTTCGTCGGGTCCATTTTCGCGCGCATGAACCATTGGAATCCGACCGGATGCGCTTCGGCCGGGTTCGCGCCGGCGATGAAGATGACGTCGGCATTCTTGATGTCGCGCCAGTGGTTCGTCATTGCTCCGCGTCCGAATGTGGCGGCCAAACTGACCACCGTCGGACCGTGTCAAACCCTGGCTTGTTGCTCCAGATGCGTGAGGCCGAGCGTGCGCATCACCTTCGTTGCGAAGTAGCCCTCTTCGCTCGAATACGCCGCGCCGCCGGCAAACGAAACGCCGTCGGTGCGATTGACGAGATTGCCCTTCTTGTCGACTTGAACGAAGGTCCGATCGCGCGAGTCCTTGACGTGCCGTGCAATCTTGTCGAGCACGTCGTCCCAGGATGTCTTTTGCCACTCAGTCGCGCCGGCGGCGCGGTACAGCGGAGCCTCGACCCGGCGGCTCGAGACTGCGAGCTGCATTGCGGTCGCACCCTTGGGGCACAACCGGCCTTCGTTGATCGGGCTGTCCGGGTCGCCTTCGATCTGGAGCAGCTTGACGCTACCGTCGGCCTCTTGCCGCGTGTACGCGATCATCGAACATCCGACCGCGCAGTACGGACAGACCGAGTGCGCTTCCGTTGCGCCGGCGATCCGCAGCTGCTTCTTGATTTCCGTTGCTTTTGCAACGTCGAAGCCGAGCTCGGAAGTGGTTAGCAGAACTCCGGCGCCAGCGCCAGCGAGTTTGAAGAAATCTCCCCGTGTCACCTTAGCCAAGGGTGCCCCTCCCGGAAAGCGTACGCTTCCGCCGACGCTTCCTGAGGGTGCCGTATCAGACCTTTGCGGCCGAATCGACCCCTAGATGACCTTGATCTTGGCCATCATTCCGCCGTCTTCGTGATCGGTCAGGTGGCAATGGAAGAGAAACGTTCCGCGGATGACGGGATCGCGAAAGTCGACGATAATACGTAGCCTCGCGCGGGGCGGAATGTCGACGACGTCGCGCCATTCGTGGGTCCGCTCGACAACGAAGTGCACCTGGTGGATGTGAAACGCATGGACCTCGTCGCTATCGTTCTCGAGCGTCCATTCTTCCGTTGTTCCGGCGTGCGCAACGAACATCGGGGGATCGCGCGGCGAAAAGCGCTTGCCGTTGAGCGAAAAGCCTTTCGCGTTTTCACGAAAGTAAATCGTGCGGCGTTCGGCAACGTGCGCGGGTAACTGCGAATACGCGCGGTCGCTCGCGACGCCGAACGGTGATGCGACGCGCGTCGCCTCACCGATGCCGCGATCGTCGACGAGCTCGCCGAAGATGACGCCTGGATTCGCTTCCCCGCCTTTGCCTGCGTTGTAGCAGCGCGAGAGCAGAAGTTGCGGATGTGCGGCGCCGGTAACAACGATCTCGGCGCGTCCGCCGGGTGGTAAGAGCACGTGATCGACGTCGCGTTCCGGCGTCTTTTCCAGCAGCTTGATAGGGACGCCGTCTCGCGCGACGACCTGCATGCGGACGCCCGCGATAGCAAGGTCGTAGTGACGTTTGCCGGACGCGTTGAGGACGCGCCACAGTTGGCGTTCACCGGGAGCGATCGCAATCGACGCGCTGGGAATTCCGTTGATCGTCGGTTGCGCATCCGCGTCGACGCCGCAGGGCGTGTCGCCCTGATAGTCTTCGTCATCCATACCGGCATGCGTTTGCGCCTGCGCAGTCGGCAGCGGACCCGCGGTCAGCTGCGTCTTGCTCTCCGCAGCGCCGACGCTCGGATCGCGCGGAATGTCGCGCAAGACGATGACGCGTTCGCGCAAGCCAGCCATGCCCGGAACTTCGTCCGCTATTCCCTCGATGACGATTGCACCGGACATGCCGTTACCGAGTTCCCAATTCGAAAGTCCGTGCGGGTGAGGATGATACCAGTAGAGTCCCGGCGGCTGATTGCGCCCGATGCGCACGACGTAATCGAACGTCCGTGCCGGAGCCACCATCGTCGTGAGCACGTCGTCGCCCGGCGGCAACGGCGAGGTTGTCAACCCGTGAAAATGTAGGTTCGAATCGGAGATCATCCCGAGCCCGCAAAATTCCGGAAGCGCGTTGACGTAGTGCACGCGGATTACGTCGCCGGGACGAACGCGGATCGTCGGTGCGATCTCGCGTCCATTCCAAAAGAATGCCGGACGTCCGTGTGAATCGAGAGCGGCGCGCAACGTCAGGGTGGCGACACCACCCTGACTGCGCACTTCAGGTATTTGCGGAAGATCGGGAGCGCCCAGCGTCGACGGCCCGCGCCAACCGAGTAGCGCGGCGAAGACGAGAACGAACGCTAGGACGAGTGGCAAGCCAGTGGGGTTTGCTCGAAGTCGAAGGCGTTCAGCAACGGATTCGCGTGCGCATCGTGCGAGCCGAGATTAGGGAGTCCGAAGCGGCGCTCGATCAGCGCAAGAATCGACGCGGTCTCATATTCCGTGTGATCGACGAAGTGTGGCTTTGCGTACGGAGAAATGATGATCGCGGGGACGCGAGTTCCGGGACCCCACTCGTCGACCTTCGGCGGCGCCACGTGATCCCAACGTCCCCCGTTTTCGTCGTACGTGACGATGACGATGGAATCTTTCCAATACGACGACGCGCAAACCGCAGCGATCAGCTTCTTGAGATGTTGACCGCCGCGCAAAAGCGTCGAATAATTTGGATGTTCGTTATCGACGCCGACAGGCTTGATGAAGGTAACGCCCGGTAGCGTGTTGTTCTCCAGATCGCTAAAGAATTTCGTCTCGTCCTGCAAGTGCTCGGCTTTGGCCGCGGAACCATCGGTGCCCCAGCGTTGAAAATACGCGAACGGCTGATGATGGTATTGAAAGCACAAACCCTTCGGTGCCGGGTTCGGATCGGCTGCGCTTGGGTTCGGGCATCCGTTGGCACGCGGATCGTGCGCGAGGGCAAGGTCCCAACCGCCGGAATACCACTTCCACGAGATCGGCGGTGAGTGGTCCGCGAGCAGATCACCGATCGTCTTCTGCGTCGGCGGAATCGGCTTAAGCAGTTGATCGGCTTTGATGCTCGCGGGATGGGGACTGTTTTCTGTAAACGTCGTGTTCACGACCCAGAGCTGACCATTTGCTCCAGGACGTGGCATCGTCGTGAGATTCGAATCGTTAAGCGTTTTCGTCTTCGGATCCCACGAGGAGACGAACGCCGGAGCGCCGGCAGGCAACGGCTGATTCCACTCGGGCGTACACGCACAGATCAACCATTGATGATTCAAATAAGAGCCGCCAAACGCGCTGTGAAAGAAATTGTCTGCAAGCGTGTAGTGCTGCGCGATAACACCTTCGGGAAGATGCGTCGCGTTGTAATAGCCGAACACCAGTCCCGGATTGCTCGCGTACGCTGAGAACTTGTCCATCGGTGCGGCGCCGGCGGCTTCGAGCGCACCGTTGTCTATCTGCAATTGCTCGTGCCAGAAGATATGCCACAGATCGCCGGTCAGCGCCGAAGTCGGAATGAAATCGGTCAGGTCATACGGCCGGACTGGAAGCCCGAGCGGAATGTGCGGATCTTGCTCGCCGCCCGCGAGCCCTTGCCAACCGCACGGCCATGGCCCGGTCGGCTTTCCGGCACGAATCAGCGCCGGCGGCAGTCCCGTCATCGGGGCGTAATCGTACGATCCCGATGGGCATTGGAGCTGCGGCGTTCCGCGGCCGTGCGCGCCGTTGGCGCCCGGAAACTCGGAGTAGAGCCCGTCAAAGCTCCAGTTCTCTTCATATATAACGATGATGTGGTTGATCTTCGAACGCAGGCCCGCAACCTGGGACTCACCGGTCGGCGCGGCGCTCGTATCTGCAGCAACGACACAGAACGAAAATAAAAAGAGAGCAGCGGTACGCACAAACAGTCGCATATTTATCCCGCCATCCGGAAGTTCTCGCCTAAAAAGAAACGTCGCGCTTCGGGATTGTCGACGAGCTCCTCGGGGACTCCGGACGCAATGACCTTTCCGTTGTGAATGACATAAGAGCGGTTCGTGATCGCGAGCGTGTCGCGCACGTTGTGATCGGTGATCAAGATGCCGTAACCGTCACCGCGGAGCTCCGCGATCAGCCGCTGCAGCTCCGAGACCGTGAGGGGATCGATGCCGCTGAACGGCTCGTCGAGTAGCAGATACGACGGCTCGGTGACCAGTGCGCGCGCGACTTCGACGCGGCGCTGTTGTCCGCCCGAGATCGTATCGCCGCGCATGTCGATGATCGGCTGAAGATTGAAGCGCTCGACGACACGATCGAAGATGGCGACGCGCCGTTCGGGTTCGGAATCGCGCATCTCGAGGATTAGACGTAAGTTATCGGCGACGCTGAGCCGCCGGAAAATCGAACGCTCCTGTGAGAGATAGCCGAGACCTTGCCGGGCGCGCTCGGACATCGACATCTCCGTGATGTCGGTTCCGTCGACGATCATCTTCCCGCCGTCAGCCTTGACGTTCCCGACGATCATGCCGAAGCTGGTCGTTTTTCCGGCGCCGTTCGGCCCGAGTAGTCCGACGATCTCTCCCGGCTCGACGCGGACGGTTACGCCGTCGACGACCCATCTCGAACCGTAACGCTTTCGTAGGTCCTCGGCGACGAGCGCGCGAGCAGCTGGGGCCGTTGTCATCAGGAGAGAGTTCTCAATCCCCGTTCGCGTAACATGCCGTGAACGGCCGAGATAATTCGATCGACGGGTTTACGACGGTAGTCCCAGATCGCTTCGGGCGGTGGTGGCTGGACGATCATCGTCGCATTCGCTTCGAATACGACGACGCGGCCCTCGGCGTCGAGCGAAAAGTCGACGCCGCCGTAATCAAGTGCAAGCGTCGCAACGATCCTCTCCAGGGCTGCATAAGCGCGCTCGCCGATCACGCCGCGCGGATCCTCGAGAAACGCGGCGTCTTCGGCGCGATGCTCCGGGCGCTCGACCATGTCGGCGCTGAAGTAGTGCACTTTCCAGTCGCGTGAAATGGCAAGGTGCAGCGGAAAGATTTTTCCGTCGACCGTGATGATGCGATACTTCCGGAAGCTTCCGTCCGGGCTGCGCGTGTCGAGAAACGCGATTGCAATGACCGCAGTCCCTGGCAACGATGCGATAGCAGCCGCTGCGTCGTTCGCCTTCTCGACTTTGAGAAAATGTTGTCCCGTGTGATAGCCCGGAACCCGCAGCAAGAGCGGCCATTCAAAACCGCTGGCTTCGAGCGCGGCGGCGGCTTGCGTGCGGTCGAGTAGCCAGCGCGGAAAGATTGCAAAGCGCGGCGTGACGACGTTCTCGAGCGCTCCGAGCCGTTCGCCGTTCGCGACTCGGCCGGTTACGAGTACAGAACTGGGCGGATTTATCACAGGCGCGTTCGTGTTCGCAAGCAGGACGTTGGCTGCGGTCAATTCGAGTGCGCATCGATCCGCATCACCGATTGCGTTGAAGACGACATCATGGGGCGGCAGGGCCTGCTCGACATCATAGAATCCGACGAGCAGTGATGCGATAGCAAAGATGCGGTCGTCGAAAAAACTCTTGGTCGGAATGTTGCCTTCGCCGTCGACGCCGAGGACAAGAACGCGCACCGGCTCGCCCTCGCCGCGAAACCGTCCGAATGTCACCGGCCGGTGCGTGTAGCCTAAACGGCGCTCGCGCGTTGCGGCTTGCTCGTCACCACGTTCGGAAAAAATGGAAGCTAGCCCGTGATGCGCTGAGGCGATCGTCGGATCGAGAGCGATCGCCCGTTCGTAATGGGCGAGAGCTTCGTCCGAGCGTCCCGCATCGTGCAGGACGGAGGCGAGATGCGTGTGCGCAGTCGCGCTGTCGGGATGGCGCTCGACAAGCACCGTATAGGCGTGCAACGCGCTGCGTCGTTGGCCGCGATCGTTGAGCAGGACGGCGAGATTGTTCAGCGCCCCGAAATGGTCCGGACGCCGGCGCAGCACTTCGTAGTACGCGTGGTTCGCTTCGTCGATTCGGCCGAGCGCGCCGAGAATGCATGCGCGCTCGAATGCTTTTTCGATCGCGTCGGGATCGAGGACGAGCTCGAGGTCCAGCTCGTTGAGCTGTATCTCAAGCGCAAGCCGCGCATAATGCGCGGGAAGATCAGTCGGCGCCGGCGCTTTCTTCCTTAGACCCGGAACCGGCGTCCGCCGGCAGCCACATGCGCAGATCGGGCGAGAGCGGAGGCGCGGTAAGCGTATCGACCGGCGCCACTCCCGACGCCTCGCGCCAGCTTGCGTACTGGATCATCGCGTTGTACGTGAGCCGCGAGACGCCTTGGATGAAACTGCGTCCGATGTCGAGCGTCGGCAGTGAAGTTGTCATGACGGCGATGATGTATGGTTCGCGATCGTCTTCGACGATCCCGACGTCATTGAGCGTGTCGTGCAGCTCGCCGGTTTTGTGCGCGATCTTCACGTCGCGCGGCAGCGGCTCGGGCAGCAAGCCATTGTGCGTCTGCCCTTCCAGAATCAGCATCATCTGACGGGAGCTCCACTGATCGATCAGCTGATCGCGTGCGATTGCATCGAGTAAGTGCGCCATATCACCGGCGCTGGAGCGCAGCGAGCGGATGTCGCCGTCGGAACGAATGTAGTCGGCCACGTGCGTGTTGGTCAATCCGAGTCCCTGCATCGTCGCGTTGATGCTTTGACGTCCGACGAGACGAATCAACATGTTCGTCGCGGTGTTGTCGCTCTGCGTGATCATCTTCCAAAGGAGCGTCGAAACGGTGTAGCGGCTTCCGAGCGGCGCGTCGCACAGCTCGCCCCAGCCCCAATCGCGATCGCTCGCCATCAAATGAATCCTTTTGTTCAGCGAGACGCGGCCTTGCGCCATCTGTTCGAAAACTTCGACCATCACCGGCACCTTGATCGTCGATGCGGCCGGCATGCTCGCATTTGCATTGATGCCGGAAACCGTTCCGGTCGCAAGATCTTCGATTGCAATTCCGACGCGCGCAGGCAACCGTTGTGCCGCAGAACGGAGTCGCGTCTGCAAATCCGCGAGCGGGTTCGACATCGCAGCGCATGGCGCGCTCAAAAACAACGATGTCACAAGAGTAAGAACGAGGAACGAACGGACGTTCAGAGCCTTGTACCCCCAGGCGCCCAAAGACTACTTGTTCGTTCGTCTCCTGTCGTTATCTTCTATACGGGACGCCGTCAGCGGCCGGCGCGCGCGCTCGGCCCGCGAATCCAGCGAGTGCGATCAGTGCGGCGACATACGGCAGCGCCTGCATGAACTCGACCGGAATGCCGGTGCGCTGCAACGTGAATTGTAAAGCTTCGAACGCACCGAAGAACAATGCAGCAGCGGCTGCGCCGAGGGGATTCCACCTTCCGAAGATTACGGCTGCAAGTGCGATGAAGCCGCGTCCCGCACTCATCCCGTCGGAATAGAGATCCAGCTCGGCCATTGCGAGGAACACGCCGCCGAGTGCAGCGAGCGCTCCGCCCGCAGCCGTTGCCCAGAATCGGACACGCAATGGATTGATACCGGCGGCGTCGGCCGCCCGTGGATTCTCTCCGCAGGCGCGCACGTGCAAGCCGGCCCGCGTCCAATAAAGGAAAGCGTGTAAGAGACCGGCGAGTGCGAGCGCCAAGCAAACCATTGCAATCTCACCGGCCGGGCCAAGCGCGTTAACTTCTTTCGATGCGCCGGGCTGTCCAAAGACGATAACGAGTCCGTACGCGGCTCCGCCGAGCGCTATCAGATTGATTCCCGTTCCCGCGACGATCTGCTCGACACGAAAACGCGTTGCAGCCAGACCCAGAATTGCGCCGAGCACTGCGCCCGACGCGACGCCGCCGACGGCTCCGAGAAGTGCGCTTCCCGTTGCAAACGAGATCGCGACGCCACTGAAGGCGCCGATTGCAATCATCCCTTCGAGTCCGATGTTGAGCACGCCCGAGCGTTCGCACAAAACGCCGCCGAGCGCCGCGTACACGAGCGGTGCGGATTTGATCAGCATTAACCACAAGAATGGAAGCATCAGTCAGTTCCGCTCCGGGTGATGATCCGCCGGCCGGCGAGGACCAGGATGATCAGACCTTCGATGGCCGTGACGACGTCGCGTGGGACATTGGCAGCGGCTTGCATCCCGATCGCACCGTTCTGCAAGATGCCGAATACGAATGCGGCGAGGGTTACCCACAGCGGATCGAGCTCGCCCACGAGCGCAACCGCGATTCCAATGAATCCATAGCCGGGCGAGAGCGCGAGATTGAAGCGGTGCAGGACGCCGAGCACGATCGTGGCCCCGCCGAAGCCGGCGATCGCACCCGAGAACGTCATCGTCCAAAAGCGCATCTTCGCCAAATCGATCCCTGCCCGTTGCGCCGTTCGCGGTGCATCGCCGACGGCACGCAGCTGATAACCGACGACTGTCGAGCGCAGTACCCAGCGCAGAATGAACGCGAGCGCGAGCGCCAGCACGAGTGCGATCGTCAAGCGCGTATCCGGCAACATCGTCGGAAGCCACGATGAGGCGGGCAGCTCTCCGGTTTCATTGCCGGCGCCGGTTGCACTCTTGAACGGGCCGGTAATCGCGTATGCAGCGACTTGAATTGCGACGTAGTTGAGCATCAACGTCGCGATGACTTCGTTTGCAGAAAACCGCGCACGCAGCCACCCCGCAAGCGCCCCCCATGCGCCGCCGCCCACCGCTCCCGCGAGCAGCAGAAGCGGTATTGAAATAATGCCGGGCGCGATGAAGCGCTCGCCGATGACGCCCGCGAGCAGACCGCCCATGAGCAGCTGTCCCTCAGCGCCGATGTTGAACAAGCCGGCACGAAACGCGAGCGCGATTCCAAGCGCAGGGAAAAGCAGCGATGTCGTTTGGACCAGCGTCTCGGCCGTCTCCGGTACATTTCCGAGCGCGCCGATCAGGAGTGCTGTGAACCCCTCGATGGGATTGACGCCGGCCAGCAGCATCGCGAGGCTGCCGAAGACGAGGATGATGGCAAACGCGATCGCAGCGTCGCGTGCGCCGCGTGAAAGCTTCACGCCGATCCCGCCATGAGCGCTCCGATGCGTCCGCGATCGAACGCATCGCGTCCGAACTCGCCGGCGATCTTTCCGCGATAGAGCACGACGACGCGATCCGCGAGCGCAAAGATTTCATCGAGCTCAAACGAGATCAAGAGAATCGCAGTCCCCGCATTGCGGGCTTCGATCAGGCGTGATTGCACGAGCGCAGCGGCACCGACGTCGATTCCGCGCGTCGGTTGATACGCGAGCACGAACGTAGGCTGGCCCGCAAGCACACGTCCCACGACGACCTTCTGTTGGTTTCCGCCGGAGAGTCCGCCGACGCGCGCATCGACGCGCGGCGGTCGAACATCGAATCTCTCGACGATCGTTTGTGCGAACGCGCGCGCAGCCGTGCGATCGATTTGGACGCCGCGACGCAGCTCCGGATTGCGCTCGCGGCCAAGTATCGCGTTCTCGGTGATGCTCCAATCGAGGACGAGCGCTTCGTGTTGACGGTCTTGCGGGATGATCTGCATGCCGCGCGCGATGCGTGCGCGCGGCCCGAGTGCCGCGGGAAGATCCTCGTCGCGAAACCGGATCGTCCCCTCGTAATCCGTCACTCCTGCGAGCGCGTCGGCAAGCGCGGTCTGCCCGTTGCCCTCCACGCCGGCGATTCCGAGAATCTCACCGGATTGAATCGCAAGCTCGAGCCCCTCGATTGCATCCGATTCGGTTCGGGCGCGCAATCCGCGGATGTGCAAGACCGGCAAGACTTGACGCGGGAGCGCGGTTCGCTGCGCAAGCGGCGGGATTTCACCACCGACCATGGCGCGCGCCAGCTCGTCCGCGTTCGTTTGCGCGGTCTCGTAGCGTGCCACGATCGTGCCGGCACGCATGACGTTAACTTTGGACGTATAGGCGATGATTTCGGCGAGCTTGTGTGTTACGACAAGAATTGCTATCCCGCGCTTTGCAAGCGCGGCGATCGTCGTGAAGAACGACTCGATCTCGCTCGGCGCCAGCACGGCAGTGGGCTCGTCGAGCAGCAAGACCGCGGGCTCGCGCTCGAGCTCGCGCAAGAGCTCCACACGCTGCTTCAATCCGATCGGAAGCGTTTCGACGATGGCGTCGGGATCGACGTGCAAACCGTAACGTTCGCCCAGCTCGCGGACACGCGCGCGCGCCGCCGAGACGTCGAGCCGCCAGCCTTTGCGCGGCTCGCGTCCGAGCAGTACGTTTTCCCAAACGCTCAAGCGTTCAACGAGCTGAAAATGCTGGTGGACGAGACCGACGACGCCGTTGCGTTCGACCGTTCCCTCGTCCGGAGCGATTGCGCCGAATGCGATATTCGCGAGCGTCGACTTTCCGGCGCCATTCTCGCCGATGAGCCCGACGATCGCGCCCGATTCGAGATCGAGATCGACGCCGCCGACGGCGACGAGATCGCCGAAGCGTTTGACGATGCCGCGCAGCGCGAGTGCCGGCATCAGGGAATCGGCACCGCTTTGAACTTCGCGAGATCTTCGCGCGTCGAGGGCGGCACGATCTTACCGGTAACGATTGCGCTGCGAATACGAGCGACGCGCGCTATGTTAGCTGCGCCGATCAGGTTTTTCGTAAATTGGAAATCGGTAAGGCCGACACCGTTCTCGCGCAATCCGAGAATGAGGTGTCCGGAAAGTGGCCGGTGTGCGGAAGCGTCTTCGCACACGCGCTGCACGGCGTTGTCGACGTGCTTGACCATGCTGGTGAGAACCTTGCCCGGTAAGAGCGCGTCTTGATTTGAGTCGACGCCGATCACGTAGCTGTTTGGCCGGTCTTTCGCGACTTCGAACGGTCCTAGCCCCGATTTGCCGGCAGCCGAGAAAATGATGTCTGCGCCTTGCGAGTACAACACATCCGAAAGCTCTTTGCCAGAGGCGACGTCTTCGAATGAGCCGACGTACTTGACGAGCACTTTCACTTTCGGATCGATCTCGTGTGCGCCCGCCGTATAGCCCGCTTCGAATTTTCGCAACAGCGGGATGTCGATGCCGCCCAAAAACGCGATCGTGCGCGTTTTCGAAACGAGCGCGGCCAGGGCACCGGCCAAGAACGAGCCGTCCTCCTCTTTAAACGTCACCGATTCGACGTTTGGATCGTCGACGACGGCATCGATGATCGAAAAATGCTTGTTCGGGAAACGCTTTGCGACTTCGTTGAGATCGCGATTCATCAGAAATCCGATCGCGAACGTCTCATCGAAGTTCTCGGTTGCGAAAACGGTCAAGTTCGGTTGGTAATCCGCCGCCGACTTCGACTGCAAGACTTGCACGCGCGCGCCGACGCTTTTCTTGCACGCCAGCAAACCTCTGTACGCTCCGTCGTTGAACGAACGGTCGCCGAGGCCGCCGATGTCGGTCACCATGCCGACTTTCACTGACGACGCCGGACCGGAAGTCGTCGATTGGTGGGCGCAAGCCGTGAGGACGAGGCTCGACGCGAAAGCTACGGCGAGGAAAACCGCAGTGCGAGCGATCATGGCAGGCCTTGTACGAGAATTTCTTCGGAGGGCCTTCGCGCACGGGGGATAAGGACCTGACATGGCTTCTAACGACGAGTCAAAACGTCTGACGGCGCTGCAAATTCTTGCGACGCTGGCGTTGACCGGCTTACTCGTCTACGGGATCTCGATGTTCATGGTGCGACTGCAGGCAGTCGTCGTGATCGCGATCGCCGCGATCTTCCTAGCCTACGTGATCTTTCCGCTGGTGCACTGGCTCTCGCGCCGCATGCCGGTGATCTTCGCGATTCTGATCGTCTATCTGATGATTGCAATCGTCCTGGCGCTGGTCATCGTCTTCATGATTCCGCCGCTGATCGCCGATACGGCGACCTTTGCGCGCGGGGTCCCGCGGATGATCGTCGAGGTCTCGAATGACATCGTCAATCCGCGTAACCCGCTTTTCGCATGGCTGCCGCCGCCCATACGCGTCTACCTTGCAACCTTGCCGGCACAGCTCGTTGGTTTCACCGAGCGTTACGCATTTACCGCGATCCATGAGATCGCGACGTATCTCGTTTCGGCCGTCGCGCTGATCGCGACGCTGATCGTCGTGCCGATTCTGACGGCGTACATGCTGCTCGATCAAGAAAATCTCACGCGCGTCTTTCTCGGGCTGTTTCCGAGCCGCTCGCGTCCGAAGGCCAAAGCGGTTCTGCTCGATCTCGATTCCGTATTGGGCGGATTCATCCGCGGACAAATGATCGACGCCGTCATCGTTGGCGTCATGATGTTCATCGTCCTGACGATCTTTCGCGTGCCCTACGCATACCTGATCGCGGTATTCTCGGGTGTTTTTCAGGTAATTCCATATCTCGGTGCGGTCGTCGCGTTTTTTCCGGCGGTCACACTCGCGCTGATCTACAACGGCGACGGGAATGCATTGGCGGTCGCGATCGCCGTTATAGCGATTCATCAGCTCGACGGTAACGTGATCGCGCCGCGCATCATGCGCGACAGCGTTGGACTCTCGCCATTGTGGGTGATCATCGCCGTCCTCGGATTTACGGAGCTGTTCGGTTTCGTCGGGACCTTCGTCGCCGTACCGGTGGCCGCGATGATCCGGGTTTTGAAGATGCATTTCTTGCCCGCGCCGGTCGAAGCCGAAGAGGTTCCACCGACGCCGCGCGACGAGTCGCTTCGCTTGCAGGACGAGATCTCGAGTGTTAGCTAGCGCCCAACGCCGCGTCGACATCTTAGGCGTACCGATGGATTTGGGCGCCGATCGCCGCGGCGTCGACATGGGACCGTCGGCGATTCGCTATGCGCGCCTGCACGAGCGCTTGCGTGCGCAGGGCGTCGCCGAGATACTCGATCGCGGAAATCTCGTCGTCCCCGATCGCGATCTCGCCAAAATCGAGCAGGGCGATCCGAAATATTTCGGTTTGATCCAAAGCGTCTGTGACGTGCTGGCCGGCTCGGTCGAACAATCAGTAAAGGACGGAGCATTCCCGCTTGTTTTGGGCGGCGATCACTCGATCGCGATCGGCACTCTCGCGGGATTGCGCCGAGCGCGCGGCGAGGCGCCGGGCTTGATCTGGTTTGACGCGCACGCGGACATCAATTCGCCCAGAACATCGCCTTCCGGAAACGTCCACGGCATGCCGGTATACTACGCAATTGAATCCGGCGACATGAATCCGAAACGAAGCGTGTTGATCGGCTTGCGCGACGTCGATCCGGGTGAGAAGACGACGATCCGGGAGCTCGGGATCTCGGCATTCACGATGACCGATATCGACCGTCTTGGAATGGAAGCGGTTGTTGCGCGCGCGCTCGAGATCGTGGGCACCGGACCCGTGCATGTGTCGTTTGATATGGATGCAATCGATCCAAGCGAAGCACCGGGCGTCGGAACGCCGGTGAAAGGCGGCATCACGTATCGTGAGGCGCACCTCGCACTCGAAGAGATCGCTGCATCAGGACGCATCGGTTCGCTCGAGATCACGGAGATCAATCCGATTCTCGACAGCGAGAATCGCACGGCGAGCCTTGCCGTCGAGTTGATTCTCAGCGCGCTAGGGAAGACGATATTGTAAGCGTGCCATCAAACGAGATGCCGTCGCGTTCGACGGTCGCATAGCGCGCAGCCAAGAGACGTGCGCGTAAATCGGCGATAACCGAGGGATCGAGGCCGGGCGCATCGATGCGCACGTCGGTCGCTCGGCCGCGATCGTCGACGGCAATCGTGATTGTTCCGCGCTTCGGCAATTGCGCAATCACATCGCTATATAAGGCGCGGTCGAGCAACACGGGCGCATCGAAATGCGTACCCCAATTCGCGGGACCGGTTTGCGATTCGACGCTCCTGGCTTGTGTCACCGGCGGTGTCTGCGCGCTCGATGGATTGGCGGAGATCGTGTTGGCCTGCAGGCGCGACGCCGCAGCTTGCGCGGCCGGCTTTGCGAGGCTCACGTTTGGATTGGTTCCCTCGAGACCCGTCGTTACGACTTCCGCTTTTGCGGCGGTTGCGTGCTCGGGTGCAACGCGATGCGACGCTGAAAGGGTACGGTAGGCGGGAATCGGGCGCTGCGCGATCGCCGTTTGATGCGCAACCGACGGCATGATCGTTTCCGCGATCCGTTTGATTCCTTCGGTTGCTGCGGCTCGCGCGCGCCGCTCGATCCGAATCGCGAAAACGCGGCCGCACGGTGACGCGCACATCGCCGCTACATCGCGTAAACCGTAGCCGTTCACGCTGATATGCCAGAGCGGAACGAGCGCGGCGACCAAGCCGAGGGCGCAAACGTGCAGCGCGATCGAGAGCGCGAACGCAGGCGTGCGGTATGAAGGTTGTTTCGCAATGGAGATCATGCGGCCAAGCTCCCGGCGGCAGTCACAGACACTACCCGAAGGCCGGGGACGCAACCTTCAGGACCGGGCTTAGAGTTTCGGTGTGAAGTCATGGGAAGAACGACGGAAATCGTGCTGTATCAAGCGGAGTGGTGCCCTTATTGCGCACGCGTCCGCAAGAAGCTCACCGATCTCTTGCTCGATCACAAAATCGTGAACGTGCCGCGCGACCACGGCTCGCGCGACGAGGTCGTCAAGGTCTCAGGTCAGACGTCGATTCCGGTCATGGTCGACGGCGAGGTCATCCTCGATGACGATGATGACATCATCCCGTACCTGGAAAAGAAGTACGGGCGCGAGCTGTCATCCCGCTAAGAATATACCGGCCGAGACAACACCTCCGGTAAGCGTCGCCAGCGCGTTGACGGCGTCGTTCGTCATCCAACCCAGGCCGCGCCAGCTCGTCGTCCGCGTACCGCAAACATGCGTCGCCGTTTCTGTCGGACGCTTACAGCTCGGGCAAAACGCGATCGTTTGCAAAGTTGCTCCAAGCAGCGAGTCGGCGAGCGCGCCGGCGACGCCCGCCAGCGTCACGCTCCAGAACGCGCGCCCGCCCTGCAGCGGTAGAGCAAGCGCGAAGACGAATGCGATCCAGGCTGCGCCCGCGAGCATCGCGAGTGTGCCGAGCAATGTGACGCCTCCGGACAGCCCCGTCGCGATCGGCTGCAAGCCGATGATCGAGCGCGGCTTGCCCCCGAATGCGCTGCCGATTTCGGTTGACCACGTGTCGGCCGTCGCCGCCGCGTATGCACCGGCAAACGCCCACAACAGCGCATAAGAAAGATGCGAAGGCGCTGCGCCGCGCGTTATCACCGCTGCGACGGCTGCGCACAGCGTTGCGATCCCGCCGTTGGCTGCAACTTGCCAGGCGTCGCGCGGGCCGCCCTTCGGAATGTCGACGAGCAGCGCTTTGCGTTTTCGTCCGGCGTACGAAAATGCAACCGACGTGATAAAGAACGCGAATAGCACTTCGAGCGGCAGCACAACGTTTGCCCAACCGTAACGTCCGCCGGCATACGTCAGTACGCCGACGGCGAGCGCGCCCATGGTGCCGCCGGTAGTGAGTGGAAGCGGTTTGCTCAGCGGAGAATTGGCGCGGCAATCAGCGCGCGCGCCAATCCTTCGGTCGTGAAATCCTCTGCAACGACGCTCACTTCGAGCCCGATCGCTTTCGCCGCGTCGGCCGTGATCGGGCCGAT
This sequence comes from Vulcanimicrobiota bacterium, assembly GCA_963715815.1. GTDB lineage: Bacteria > Vulcanimicrobiota > Vulcanimicrobiia > Vulcanimicrobiales > Vulcanimicrobiaceae > JAFAMS01. The sequence goes on from OY970278.1 coordinate 358,316, forward strand.
GCACGCGACGATCTTGCCGCGCGCGGCTTGGATCGGATTCGCGAGCTGCGCAGCAAAGCTGCGCACGATGCCTGCACTCGTGAACGTCAGCACGTCGCTATTCGAAACGCGTTCGGCTAAATCGGGGACGTCGTTGCGTACTGCACGATAAGCGGCCACAATCTCCACGTTGCGCCCGCGTTCGCGCAGCATGTCGGGAAGCGCATCGCGTGCCTCTTGCGCGCGAAAAAGCAGGATGCGGTCGTTCGGTTCGGTACGCGCCAGCAATCCTTCGCCGACGCTTTCGCCGACGTAACGCGACGGAATGAAATCGGCGACGATGCCGTGCCCGGCGAGCGTCTCGGCCGTTTTCGGTCCGATCGCAGCGATCTTGGCTCCGCCTAGCGCTCGCGAGTCGCGACTGTGCGCCTGCAGCTCTGCCCAGAACGCGTCGACGCCGTTGCGGCTCGAGAAGACGATCCACGGGTATGTATTCGCGGCCGCGACGCTGCGCGCGATCTCGCGCGTGTCTTCGGGCGGAACGATGCGAATCAGCGGTGCCAGAATAGGCTCGGCACCGGCTTCCCACAAGCGCGCCGCGAATTCGAGACTGCCGCTTGCCATGCGCGTTACGAGCACGCGCTTTCCGAACAGCGGCAAGCGATCGAACCAGCGCAGCTCGTCGCGCAAGCGCACTACCTCGCCGACGATCGCGATTGCGGGCGGCGCGATCGGCGTTCGTTCGATTTCGGCAGCGACAGTTTCGAGCGTCGCGACGAGCGTCTGCTGCGTGGGCTTCGTCCCTTCGCGTACTATCGCGATCGGCGTCGACTTTGCAAGACCGTTGCGCACCAGCTCCGCGGCGATCGAAGCGAGGTTGCCCATCGCCATATAGAGGACGAGCGTATGATTGGGCGCGGCCAGCTTGGACCAATCCAGTGTCGAGAGCTGTTTTTGAACGTCTTCGTGTCCGGTGACGAACGTGACGGCGGTGTTGTAGTCGCGGTGCGTTACCGGAATTCCGGCGTACGCGGGTGCCGCGATACCGGACGTTACGCCCGGGACGATTTCAAACGCGATGCCGGCCGCATGCAGCTGTTGCGCTTCCTCGCCGCCGCGTCCGAATACGAATGGATCGCCGCCCTTTAACCGTACGACATTCTTGCCTTCGCGCGCCAAACGCACGAGCAGCGCGTTGATATCCTCTTGTTCGAGCGTGTGCGCCGTCGCTTTCTTACCGACGTAGATGCGTTCGCAATCCGGCGGTGCAAGCGCGACGATCGGCTCCGCCGCAAGGTAGTCGTAAACAAGCACGTCGGCGCTCTCGATGGCGCGTTTACCCTTGATGGTCAAAAGCCCGGGATCACCCGGGCCTGCGCCGACCAAGAAGACCTTGCCCGCGGGCATCTTACGGTTTCGCGACGCCTAAATCGAAGAGCTCGTCGACGACACGCGCGTGAAGCAGCGCTTCGGGCTGATTGCTGACCGCTTTCTCGCGAATGCGTGCGATCGCATTATGCAATAACCGCGACACGATCTTCAGCGACATACCCGTGATCAACATGCGCTCGCGCTCGGTGAGATCCGGGCAACGCGCGAACAGCCGCTCGAGCTCCGCCTCGCGAACCGAATCTGCCTTTTGCGTGAGCGAGGCGATCACCGGGACCGTCGCTTGGGATTGATACCAATCGACGAAGCGGCGAGCGTGCTCTTCGATGATCTCTTCGACGAAAGGAACCGCTTCGCGTCGCGCTTCGAGCGTCTCGTCGACTACGGCGGACAGCGCGTCGATGCCGACCAGTGCGACGCCGGGAATTCCAGCAACGACGGGATCGACGTCACGCGGGACGGCGATGTCGACGATAAAGAGGGGACGGTCGCTGCGCGCTGCCATCGCATCCGTAACTTTTTGCGCATCGATGATGAAATGCGATGCTCCTGTCGACGTGATCACGACGTCCGCATCGCGCAAGGCATCGGCGATCGCCGGCAGCGGTTTTGCTTCGCCGGTACCGAGACGATCCGCGAGCTCGACTGCGCGCTCGTGCGTGCGGTTGAGGAGTACGAGACGTGCACCTTCGGATTTCAAACGGCGCGCTGCCGTCGTGCCCATTGAACCGGCGCCGACGACCACGACCGTTTTGCCGTCAAGCTTCCCGACATGTGATTTCGCCATCTCGATCGCGGCGGTTGCGATGCTGACAGAGTCGTTGCCGATCTTCGTTTGCGAGCGCGCAGTTTTTCCGGCGCTTAGCGCCTCACGGAAAAGCTGGTGCAACGATTTTCCGAGTGAACCCGCTCGCTGGGATTGCACGTACGCTTCCTTGACTTGACCGAGTATCTCGGCTTCTCCGATCAGCATCGAATCAAGGCCCGTCGAAACGCGGAAGAGATGCTCGATCGCTTGCCGTCCGAGCAGCGTGTACATGTACGATTCCAAATCGTACTCGACGTTGCCGTGGCGGAAGTTTCCGAGAAATGCTTTGATCTGCTCGGTGCCGGCTTCGTAATCTTCGAGCTCAGCATAGATTTCGAGTCGTCCGCACGTTGCGAGCACGACGGCTTCAACGACGGCTTCGTAGTCGCGCAATGCAACGAGCGTTTCACCGAGCATCGAGCTCGGAAACGCATGATGTTCGCGCACCTCGACGGGCGCTGTTCGATGCGAGAGACCCAGGCAGACTAGCGGCACGGCTCAATCTCTCCGGGTTCGATCATCCCGCAACCTGCATGATCTCATTGACCGTCGCGTCCGCGGCCGCTAGGGTTGCCTCGACGTGCGTATCGGTGTGCGCCGCCGACAAAAATCCGGCTTCGAATTGCGAGGGCGCGAAGTAGACGCCGCGCGAGAGCATCTGATGAAAGAAGCGTGCATATAGCGCGGTGTCAGACGTCTTCGCGGTTTCGAGATCGACGACCGGGACGTCGGTGAAGAAAAATCCAACCAGCGAGCCGGCGCGCGAAATTTGATGCTTGATGCGATAGCGCGTGAAGACGTGCGCCAGTCCCTCGACGAGCCGCGTCGCGAGGCGGTCGAGCTCGGTGTAGACATCGTCGGTCAATCCGCGAATTGTCGCAATCCCGGCCGTCATCGCGAGCGGGTTTCCGGAGAGCGTTCCGGCTTGATAGACAGGCCCATCCGGTGAGAGCTCGCTCATGATATCCGCGCGCCCACCAAATGCACCAACCGGCAAGCCGCCGCCGATGATCTTGCCGAGTGTGGTGAGGTCCGGCGTAATGTTCTCGCGTCCTTGTGCGCCGCCGCGTCCAACGCGGAAGCCGGTGATCACTTCATCGAAGACGAGAAGCGCGCCAGCGCTGTTCGCGATCTCACGCAGACCGCGTAGAAACCCGGGCGTCGGAAGAACGAGTCCCATGTTGCCCGCGTACGGCTCGACAAAGATCGCCGCGATCGAGTCACGATTCGCAGCGACGGCCCTGCGGACCGCGTCGAGATCGTTGTATTCGACGACGATCGTATCGCGCGCCGTGCCTTCGGTGACTCCGGGTGAATTTGGAACACCGAACGTCAGTGCGCCGCTTCCGGCCGCAATCAAGAAAGAATCGCCGTGTCCGTGATAGTTTCCGGCGAACTTGATGATCTTGTCACGCTTGGTGAAGCCGCGCGCCAAACGCAGCGCCGACATCGTCGCTTCGGTACCGCTGGACACGAAACGAATCCGCTCGATCGACGGCATCGATGCTGCGATCAGCTCCGCAAGCTCGGTTTCCAGCTCGGTTGGCATCCCGTACGACGTTCCGCGCGACGCAGCGGTTTGCAATGCACGAACGACGCTCGCCGGGGCGTGTCCGAGAATCAGCGGTCCCCACGACATCACGTAATCGATATACTCGCGTCCATCGAGGTCGATGAACGTCGCGCCTTGCGCGCTGCGCACGAAGAGCGGCGAGCCGCCGACCGCACGGAATGCGCGCACCGGTGAATCGACGCCGCCGGGAATAACGCGCTTCGCGCGGAGATACGCGTTTATCGAACGCTCGTAGGTTGCCATCGTCTCGTTTTCTAAGCCATCCAGGCTATAGCCGCCGCGGTGTAATCCTCGGCTGTATTGACGTTCGTGAAGAGCCGCTCATCCTCGCGGCTTACGGGAAACTTGCGGATGCGCATTCGCTCGACGGTCGCGTGCAGCGATTCGTTACCGCTTCCGAGTGCTAGCGTTCCTTCGCGTAAGAACGCGGCGCGATCGTAGAGTGCTGCCAGTGGTTCTAGAGGCTTACGCGCTTTGCCCGGATGCGACGGAACAACGGCTTCGTCGCCGGGTCGCCACGCGTTTGCGAGACGATCGATGAACGTAGAGTCGATGAACGGAGCGTCGCCCGCGACTGCAAAGACGAGCGGCGTGTCAATGACCTCCATCGTCGTGACGAGCCCACCGAGCGGTCCGCGCTGCGGCCAGCGATCGACGACCATCGGACAATCGAGCAGCGCGTCGACCTGCGGCGAGAAGCTGCCGGCGCACGAGATGTACGTTTTGCGGCCGGGAGAGACGTTACGATAGACGCGCACGAGCATCGGAACGCCGCCCGCTTCAAGCTCGAGCTTATTGGGAAGCCGCGTCGCGCCGCCGCCGGCGAGGATCACGACCCCGATCTCGGGGCGTTCAGCCATGCCGCCGCGCGTAATCCTTTGCGAAGTACGTGATGATGATGTCGGCGCCCGCGCGCGCAAACGAAAGCAGCAGCTCGTCGACGATCCGCTCTTCGTCGATCCAACCGTTTTGCGCGGCGGCTTTCACCATCGCGTATTCACCGCTAACGTTGTAGACGGCGATCGGAAGCTCGACGCGGTCGCGCACGCTCCGTACGATGTCGAGATACGCAAGCGCCGGCTTGACCATGACGACGTCGGCGCCTTCGTCGATGTCGAGAAAGACTTCCCGTAGCGCTTCACGTGCGTTGGCGGGATCCATCTGATAACTGCGCCGATCGCCGAACGCCGGCGTCGAATCAGCGGCTTCACGGAACGGTCCGTAAAATGCGGACGCATATTTCGCCGAGTACGCCATGATCGAGACGTTCGTGTAACCGTCGTCGTCGAGCGCGCTCCGAATCGCGCCGACACGCCCGTCCATCATATCTGACGGTGCGATGACATCGACGCCCGCTTGCGCGTACGTCAACGCGGTGCGAACCAAAATTTCGACCGTCGCGTCGTTCTCGACGTCGCCGCGCGCATCGAGCACGCCGCAGTGTCCGTGGTCGGTGTACTCGCAATTGCACAGGTCGGCGATCACGAGCATCTCGGGAAGCGCAGCTTTGATGGCGCGCGTCGCGTTCTGCACGACCCCGTGCGGATCGTAATTCGAGGTGGCGCTCGCATCTTTGAAATCTGGAATTCCAAAAAGCAGCACCGCGCGGATGCCGGCGCTGGCGAGCTCCTTAGCTTCCGAGACTGCAACGTCGGCGGAAATGCGGGCCACGCCCGGCATGCTCGAGATCGGATCGCGCACGCCGGTTCCGGAGACGATGAACAGCGGCTGGACGAGACCGCCGAGATTGACCTGTGTTTCGCGGACCATGTCCCGCATGGCTCTGCTCGACCGCAGGCGCCGGGGGCGGGTCACGAGCTCGAGGACCCGCTTATCTTGGAGCTGCATTAGGTGGTCCTTTCGAGGGGTGCCCTCGCGAATTCCGCCGCCAGGGCCGACCCCAGCTGTTCGGCATCCGCGGCGCTCGAGGCCGTGCCCCTGCGCTCGGCCGTCAGGACACGTCCGTCCTCCAAACCGACCGCGGCCCGAACGATCATGGTGCCCGAGGCTGCGTCGAGGACGGCGTTGGCCCCGATCGGCGCCGAGCAGCCGCCCCGCATCGTCCGCATGAAGGCGCGCTCAGTTAGGACTTCGAGCTCAGCGTTTTCGTCGTTGAGCGCGCTCCGCAAGATGGCCCCGAGCGGATCGTCGCGTCGCGTCTCGACGGCGAGCGCACCCTGCGCCGCGGCCGGCACCAGCCTATCCGTCGCAAACGGAACGGAGTAACGCGCGCGTTCGCCGAGCCGATCGATCCCCGCCGCTGCCAAGACGATCGCGTCGAACTCGCGCTCGACGAGTTTGCGCAAACGCGTGTCGACGTTACCTCGGATCGTAGCGTATTCAAGATCGCCGCGCATCGCCGCGAGCTGCGCGCGCCGTCGCGGACTCGAGGTACCGACGCGTGCACCTTTCGGGAGCGCATCGAAACTCTCGAAGCGATCGCTGCAAAACACGTCGCGGGGATCGGCGCGCTCCACGATCGCGACGATCTCCATGTCTTCGGGAAGCGTGCTCGGCAGATCTTTGCACGAGTGCACCGCGTAGTCGGCGCGACGATCGCGCAGTGCAAGCTCGAGCTCGCGCACGAAAACGTTATCGGTTCCGATCGCGGTAATCGCACGATCTTGGACTTGATCGCCCTTCGTTGTGATATTGACGACGGTCGACGCAATGCCGCTGCGCGCTAGCTTCGCCATGACGAGGCGCGTTTGCGTCATTGCAAGACGGCTCGCGCGCGATGCGCAGACGAGTGTTTCGGAAAGGCTGCGCTCGACCAGCGCACCGATGCGTTCGCGGACGAGCTTGGCGACCGCCGGTGACGTCCCGCTCGTGTCGACGGCGATCGTCAACGAATCGCGGCGGTGCACGGACGGCGTTGAGAAATCGCCGCGTTCGGCTTGACTCGCATCGTTGACGAGGATCCCGTGCGCACGCGCTGCTGCTACAACCGCAGCGTTGACCGCTTCGTCATCCGTCGCCGTAAAGACAAGCGAGGCACCCTCGACGTCTTCGGGTTCGAATCGTTTGCGCGACGATTCGATGCGACGTTCGTCGGAAAGTTGCGCGAGCGCCGGCGTCAACGAGGGTGCAACGACGCGCACGATTGCGCCCGCATCTAAGAGAGCGGCGATCTTTCGCTCGGCGACGCTGCCGCCGCCGATGACGACCGCCAAACGGCCACGCATGTTCAGCGCGATAGGATACACGCGATTTCCGTTCGCGCCGGGAGGCGCTACGCCCCCGAACGAAGCTCGCCGTCCATGTCAGGCGCCATGCGCACGGCCCTCTTCGGCGGGCTCGTCGCCGCGATCGCCACGCTTCCGGGTCTCGGAACGGGTACACTTTGGGACAATAGTGAGACGGCCTACGGCGAGGTCGCTCGCGAGATTCTATTGACCCGCGATTGGGTCGTCATGCATTTGAACTTGGCGCCCTGGTTCGTGCAGCCGCCGCTCTACTTTTGGATCGCAGCTGGTTTCGCGAAGGTCTTCGGCGTCGGATCTTTCGCTATGCGTCTTCCATCCGCGCTCGCAACGGTTGCTATGGGCGCGACGATCGGTTACGCGACCACGACCCTAGCCGGTTCGCGCGTCGGCATGTACGGAGCGATCGTTCTCTCGACAAGCTTGATGCAAGCCGTGATCGGGCGTATGGCGATCATGGACGCCTTGCTCGATCTCGCGGTCGCCGTTGGGATCCTCGCACTCTTCCGCGCGTTCACTGGAGGACGGCCGGTTCTTTCGGTTCTTGGGGCTTCAATTGCGATTGCGCTTGGAATTCTCGCAAAGGGTCCGGTTGCACTCGTCGTCGTCGCAATCGTCATCGTGCCGTGGCTCGCGTGGGAACGCTACGCCGGCGCTCGTCTAACGTACCCGCCTGCTTGGTCGTGGCTCGCGGCGCTCGCGCTGTTGCTCGCGATCGACATGCCATGGTTCGCGCTGCTCGTTGCGAGTGCCGGACCGCACGCGCTCGGCAGATTGATCGGTCATTACACATTCGGTCGTTACCTGGGGACGATCGAGAATCAAAGCGGCCCGATCTGGTATTACATCCCGGTCGTGATTCTCGGATTCTTTCCGTGGATCGCATACTTGCCCGGAGCGATCGGAGTTGCGTTGCGGCAAGCGCGTACGCCGAACGGCTTAAGCGTTCACATCGCACGGCTTGGGCTCGTGTGGACCATCGTGCCATTCGTGTTTTTCAGCTTTGCGCGCACGAAGCTTCCGAACTACATCGCGGTCGAGCTGCCCGCGCTTGCAATGCTGGTTGCACTGTGGTTCGATCAGCTCGCCTTCGGCGAACGCCGACGCAGCGCGCTGATCGCAACGGCCGTCATCCCGTTCACGATCGGTGCCGTCGCGATTGCAATCGCGCTCTTCGCGCGCGATGCGCACATACTCGCCGGTACCGAAGGTGTAATCGGAGATCTCTCGGTCATGGGTGCGATCATCTTCGTCGGCTCGATCGCCACGCTGGTTTTTCTATGGATGCACCGGACGGAAATTGCGCCGTACGTCCTCGCAGCAACCGCGATTGTGATGGTGACCTACACGATCGTCGTCGCAGAATCGCATGCCGAACGTTTCAAGCCCGTTCCGCAGCTCGCCGCCGTCATTAACGCGCAATCGCAGGAGGGTGACGTGATTGCGATTCAAAGTGTCGCCGGCGGCAACGGCTTGATTTTCTATACGCATCCGCACGTAAACATCATCGCTGCGAATGCCGACGCGCGCGGCGTTATTTGCTCGGCGAGCCGTACGTTCTTGATTACTTCGAGGGAGCGCGCGCGTTCGGATGCGATCGACGGACGCGAAAAGCACGTCGTCGCCACCTCCGGCAACGACGTGCTCTTGCTGTTTACTTCGCCTCGGCCTGAACCTGTGCGGTGCTAACGGCCGGCGCTGAATTTCCCCACGAGCTGCGGATGTACGAAAGTACGGCCGCGATATCGTCGGGCTTGAGCTGCGCCTTCCACGGCGGCATCGTTCCGTTGTACGTCGTTCCGCCAACGTCGAGCGGTCCGCTCTTTCCGTCGAGAACGATATGAATGATGTCTTTCGGATCAGCCGCTGTAACCGCGGCGTTGCCGGCAAGCGGCGGGAACGCACCGGGCGTGCCTTTTCCTTCCGCGCCGTGACACGCGCTGCAGTTCGCGCTGTAGACGCTTGCGCCGGCGGCTGCGGCGCCGCTTGCGCCACCGGAGGCTCCGCCTGTAGCTAGCGGCGCGCTCGCAGCGGCTGCAACTTTCGCAGCGTCCGCACCACCGGGAACGGTCGGTGCAGTTTGTCCGCGCGCTGCGGCCTTCGCATTTACGGTCGATTGACCGCCGATCGAAAGTCCCGCTGCGATCAGGATAAAGACTGCGGTGACGACCATGGCCGCCGGCCGCCTGTGAACTTCACGGCTCGGATTTCGATCGAGCCAGGGCAAGAGAATCAGGAACAGGACACCGAGCGTCGGTATGCCGATCGTGCCGATCAGCTGGCCTAATTGTCCCGGGAAAATCTCGAGCAAAAAGTAGAGGCCCATGAAATACCAGGCCGGCGCCGGGACGAATTGGTCGTTATTCGGATCGGCTTTGGCATCCAGTGGAGCCGGCGAAAGTACGGCAAGAATAACGATAACAATCAATACGACGAGCGATGCGATCGTGTCCATGAACATCTGGTTTGGCCAGAAGCGTCCGGGCTTGAGCTTCGCGCGATTGTCTTTCGGGGGCCCAGCCGAACCGTTGTGCCGGAAGATGATGAGGTGGACGGCGACGAGCATGATCAACAGCAGCGGCGTCAGCCATACATGAATGCCGAAGAACTTGTTTAACGTGAGCGTGTTCATCACCGGGCCGCCTTGCAGCCAATTCTGCAAGAATGGACCCGCGATCGGAGCCGCGCCGGTGATGTTCAGCGAGACTTGCGATGCGAAGTAGGCGTTGAGATCCCACGGCAGCAGATAGCCCGTAAGCCCCAGGACCAACGTGAGAATGAACAGGACGATGCCGACAACCCACTGTAGCTCGCGCGGGCGCTTATATGCGCCCCACACTGCGACTTGCACGAGGTGCATCGCGACGAGCGCGATCATCGCGGTCGCGCCCCAGTAGTGGAGGCTGATGATGAACTGGCCGAACGGGACCTTTTGATAGATGAAGAGCGTCGATTCCCATGCGCTCGCCGACGACGGCGAATAGTACATCGTGAGGAAGATGCCCGTGACGATCTGCAAGATCATCGCGAAGAGCGTTGCGCTTCCGAAGACGTACCAATAAGAAGGCCCGCCGGGGACATCCTCGGTGAGAAAATTCTTCGTCATGCTGACGAAGCCGGTGCGTGATTCTAGCCAATTCAACATGATGCGCGCTTAACTGTAACTGACGATGACGCGGTCAGGCGTCGAGCTCTTATAACGGATCCACGTGACCTCAGCCTTGCCGCTTTGCTCGCGTAGCGGAAGCGGATCGAGTCCGCGTGGCGCAGGACCGGCCGTACGTTCGCCGTTGCGATCGTATGTCGAGTTGTGGCACGGGCAGAAGAAAATACTCTTGCTGTCGTCCCACGCGAACCGGCAACCGAGGTGCGGACAGATCGATGAGAAGATCACATATCCGGCCGTGTAGATCTGACTCACATACGGAACCTGTTCGCTTTTCGAGGCGTCCGGCGGGAACAAATCGGTGCGCTCCGCTTTCATCTTGTCGAACTGCGCCTGGCTCATCTTCACGCCCCAAACGTAGTCGGACGCACCTTCGGGCGCGAAGTAGCCGTCGGTGGTCTTGCGCGTGAACGAGACCTTTAGCGGCGCGTCGCTCGTCGTGAGCTTCGTCCAGTCTGCTGCATCGACTGGTGACCATGCCTCCGCGGAAAGCTCATTGATCTTTTTACCCGGCACGCTGTATGCAAGCAGCGGAACGCCGATGACGAGACCGATGACGGTTCCGAGAACGATCGTGGCATTCGCCATGAATGCCCGCCGGCTTTGCTCTTCCGGAGTTCCCGGATCGAGGTACGCCTCCGCGTGGACTTGTGACACGAAGTTAATTCTCCTAAGACGTAAAGGAGTGCGACCAAGGCGACTTAGCCATGCGCGACCTACACCCTTGCCGTTTTAACGGCGCTTCGCCCCAGGCTACGCGCCCCCCACGCTTTGCGTGGGGCCCCCAAAAGTACGAGCCCATCATCATACGAACAAAAGTCGCACTCCCCGAGGGGGCTCGTAACTACATTTGTTGTTCTGTCAACAAAATTAACTAGAGCAACTTACTACGAGATGCCGGCCCCATTCAGGCGGGGGCGCGGCGTAGGCCTCGTGCTCAGGTTGTTCGTCGAACGGACGCCGCAACACGGCGAGCAACCGGCGGACTTCCGAGAAGTCTTTCTGCTCGGCTTTCTCGATCGCGGTTTGCGCGAGATAGTTCCGAAGTACGAACTTCGGGTTGACCGCGTTCATCTGCGCTCGACGCTCGGCGTCGACGCTGCCTTCACGCGCGAGGCGGGCACGGTAACGCTCGAGCCACGCCGCGATGCGTTCGCGGTCGATGAACCATCCGCTGAATTCGACATCGTTGGTTTGCGTGACTGTCGCCATCGAGCGCCATGTACGAGAATAGTCGCTCTCGTCGAGATCCATCGCTTCCATCAGGTCGCCAAGCAGCAGCGTATCCTCACCCTCGATCGTGCGTAATCCGAGCTTTGCACGCAGCTCGCCGAGATACGCGTCACGGAAGATCGGCTCGAATGCTTCGAGGATTGCTTTCGCCGGGTCGAGCTCAAGCAGCGAGCTCATCGCCTCGGCCAGCGCGTAGCAGTTCCACAGCGCGATCGTCGGCTGCCGGTCGAACGCGTAGCGACCCGTCTCATCGGTGTGATTGCAGATGAAGCCGGGCTTATACGTATCGAGAAATCCGTAGGGACCATAGTCGATCGTCAATCCGAGGATCGACATGTTGTCCGTGTTCATGACGCCGTGCGCAAAACCAACAGCTTGCCACTTGGCGATCAAGCGCGCGGTTCGTGCGACGATTTCGCGCAGCAACCCGAGATACGGTTGTGCGGCATCGGTTTCAAGCAATTCCGGATAGTAGCGCTCGAGCAGATAATCGGCGAGTCGCTTGACGAGATCCGCGCGGCCGCGGTAGTGGAAGACTTCAAAGGTTCCGAAACGGACATGCGAACGCGCGAGACGCGTGAGCACTGCCGCAGTTTCGGCGCGCTCTCGATACACTTTCTCATCGCTGCCGACGACGCAGAGCGCGCGTGTCGTCGGAATTCCGAGCGCATCCATCGCTTCGCTGCACAAGAATTCGCGAATCGTCGAGCGCAGCACCGCGCGTCCATCCGCAAAACGCGAAAACGCCGTCAGGCCGGCGCCTTTGAGCTGCCACTCGTAGCCACTCTTCTCGCCGAGCGTGATCGCGCGCCCGTCGCCGAGCTGTGGAACCCACGCGCCGAATTGATGTCCGGCGTAGATCGTTGCAATCGGCTGTGCGTCCGGCGGCAGTTCGTTGCCGGCGGCAAGGGCGAGAAAATCCGGATCATCCGCGGCAGCTGCAGCATCGACGCCGACAAGCTGCGCTGCGTCGGGACTGATCGCGACGAGATATGGATCGGGCAGCGGCGAGGGCTTGCGTTGCTCGTAGAACTCTCCCGGCAGTTGCGTGTAGCCTGCCTTTGTCATCCCGAGCGAAGTCGAGGGACCGCCAATCATGTCGCTTCCAACCCCGGGGAGTCGCGTTCTCGTTGCAGAAACGCGCGCTCGTGACTGCACTTGAGAGGCTGCGCGAGCGCCGTGGCGAGATGCTTGAAGATCTGCGCGGCTGCGTCGAAATCGAGACGCCCTCTCGCGATAAAGCGCGCTGTGATTCGTTCATCCCGTTTTTCAGCGAGCTCGCAACCAGATACGGAGCGCGCTGCGAGCGCATAGCAAACGCCGAAGGCGGCGATCACGTCGTCCTGCGCTGGGGCTCCGGGAAAGCGCCCGTTCTCTTCGTCGGCCATTACGACACGGTCTGGCCGGCCGGAACGCTTGCGCGTAAGCCGTTCACGGTTTCGGATGGCGTTGCGCGCGGCCCAGGCATCTTCGACATGAAAGCCGGCTTGGTGCAAGCGCTGTGGGCCGCGAAACTCTTACACGAAGATACGAGTGCGCCGTCGATCGTCTTTGTCGTCAATTCGGATGAAGAGATTGGTAGCCTGACCTCACGCGCACGAATCGAACAAGAAGCGCGCACGTCGCGCGCGACGCTGGTCTTCGAGCCGTCGTTTCACGGTAAGGTGAAGACGGCACGCAAGGGCGTCGGCATCTATACTGTCGAGGTTGAGGGCCGCGCCGCGCACGCGGGCTCCGAACCGGAAAATGGCATCAACGCAATCGACGAGTTGGCGCGCGCCACGCTCGCGATTCACGCGCTGAACGATCCCGCCGCGGGAACGACGATCAACGTCGACGTCGTTGCAGGCGGGACGGTACGCAACACGATCCCCGCGTACGCGCGCGGCGACATCGACATGCGCGTTGCGACGAATGCGGAAGCCGAGCGTATTGAAAAAGCGATGCGCGCGCTGCGGCCACATCATCCCGAGGCGAAGTTCAAGGTGACGGGCGGACTCAATCGTCCGCCGATGGAGCGCTCGCCGAAGATCGCCGCGCTCTTCACGCGCGCTCGCGACGTGGCATCGCGTCTCGGCTTCACGCTCGAGGAAGCATCGGTCGGCGGCGGGAGCGACGGAAATTTTGCAGCCGCAGTCGGCGCAAGCGTTCTTGATGGCATCGGTGCGCTTGGTGAAGGCTCGCACGCGGAGCACGAGCACGTCATTGTCGATGGTCTGGCGGAGCGCACCGCGCTCGTCGTCGAGCTGCTGCGCTCGCTACCCTAGACCTTATATGAGTGCAGTCCGCTGATCCAAATGTTCACGCCAAGATAGCAAAACATAATCGTCGCGAATCCAAAGACGGATAGCCACGCCGAACGCATGCCACGCCATGCATTGCGCGTGTGCAAGTGCATGTACGAAGCGTAGACGATCCACGAGACGAGTGCTGCGGTCTCTTTGGGATCCCACTGCCAGTAGGCGCCCCACGATTCTTTTGCCCACATCGCACCGGTGATGATTCCGATCGTAAGCAACGGTAAACCAACCCCGACGACGCGATAGATCATCACGTCGAGCTTTGCGAGGCTCGGCAGCGACGCGAGCCACTGCGCAACCGCGCTGCCGTTTTCCGCCGCGGCGGCAATCGCCGGCGTATCGCCGCGCGGCGTGCCGATCACGATCTCGTCGTCCGCGAGTGCCGTATACGTGCTTTGCATCGTTACCGAAATCGAGCCGGCCGATGTTGCGGCGGTGGCATTTATGGAAGAACCGCTTGCGAAGCGTTGTTCGCCGTAGTACTTGATTAAATACAGCACCGAGACGACGAACGAAAGCATGAACGCAGCGTACGACGAGACGACGAGCGGAACGTGGATTTTGATCCAATAGGATTGCAGCGCCGGGACCGGCGGCATGAAGCCTTCGTTCCAGGTCGTTGCGTAGCCGAGCGCGATTGCCGCGATCAACAGCACGAAGCCGCCCGCAATCCAGAATCGGTAGCGAAAGGCGAAGATCAGGAAAATCAGCACACCCATCGCCGAGAAGAGCGAAAGCGATCCGTAGAGATTTGTGAGCGGCCAAATCCCGGAGATCGCCCAGCGCGTACCCAGCTCGGCAAACTGTGCGACGCATCCCACGATCGCAAGCGGCGTCCCGATGCGGAGCATCAGCTCGCTGCGTGAGAGGAAATACGCAATCAACACGAGCGCGCCGGTGATATACGCGGCGATTGCGATGGCGAGCAAGATTTGGTCTAATTGCATGCCTTTGGTTCCTCTCGTTTGACCGCGCGGCGTAAGGCCGCGATTAGCTCCCGAAACTGATCTTCGAAGACTTCGTAACCTTTTACCGTTGTCGCGGCAATGCCGAGATTCCATTTCCGTCCGCCGCCGCTAAGCTTCACGTACAAGCGCGCGGGCAGAAAATAGAATGCCGTGCACAAGCCGGTCAGCAACACGAGAGCGCCGATACCAACCAGTCCCATCCCGGGATCGTAGCGATACTGAAAGCCGCTATAGATAGCGTAGCGCGGAACGGAGAGGCGGTAGCCTCCGCCAAGATCGATCGACGAACCAACCGGGATCATACCGGACGCCATCGCAGTGTCGCCCGCGATCATTCGCACGACGACTGCGGGATTGTTCGGACGGGGATCTGCGGTCGGACGTCCGGTCTTCGGATCGATCGTCCCGATGAATTGATCGTACTCGAGCGCGCGGTCGCCGCCGACCGAGAATGAATCGCCTTCCTTTAAAAGGTCGCTCGGCGAGTTCGGCGTGACGTGGCCGTCCTTCGTGAGAACGAACTGAGCGCCGAATCCATAGGCGGCCTGATAGTAAAGCGTCCCGTCGATGTCGAGCGGATGATTGACGCGAATCGTCGCGGAGCGCGCGACGCCGTCTTTCCCGACGTACTGCACCTGCGAGACGTAGTCGATTGGCTGATAGACCAGTCCGGCTTTGGTTTGAATCGGATCGTAACGATAGTTGAAGTGGTCGAGTTTGATCTGCGCGCCGGTTTGCGGAATCGTTGCCGTCGCTCCAGTGAGGATCGGCATCTCACCGCTGAATCCGCGCGCCCAATACCATGTCGTCCCGGCTGCGATGATCACGAAACCGATGTGCGCAACGAGAACGCCGCGCCGCGCCCAGTTATGGCGATCTGCGAACGTCCATTCTTCGCCGCCTAGCTCGCGCTTGCGCACGAACCATCCCGTAGAGCGGAAAAACTGCTCGATGCGATCGCGAATCTCGCGCTCGTCGCCTTCGACCGCGATCGTTGCGTGGAGCGGGATACGATCGATCGTTACCGCGCGCAATGGCGGAAGCCGTGCCGGTATCACGCGTTTAAACGTGCACACGGCGAGCGACGTGAGAATGAGCGCGATGATTCCAACGTATGCGACGCTGTGATAGATGTTGTCGAGATCGAGGCGTAAGATCAAGCGGGCGAGCGGCGGCGCATAATTCGCCCAGTAAAAATCTTGCGTCTTGCCTTGTTCGACGATCACGCCGATCAACGTAAGGAAGCCCCACACGGCGAACAGAGACACGGCGAAATAAACGCTCGCGAACAAGCGCAAGAAGTCGTCTACGGTGTCCTGTAGGCCGGCCTGCAGGTGCTCGGCGGCAGTCAAACCGCGCTCTCGCGCTGCCACGAGCGTTCCAGTAAGATGATGATCCAAATACTGGCTTCGTAGAGTACGTACAGTGGTGCTGCCATCAGCATCATCGTGGTCGGCTGGCCGTCGGGCGCGGCGATGCCGCCGGCCAGGAGCGAGCCCATGATTGCGTAGCGCCTGAAGGTGCGCAGTGATTTCGAGCTGACGAGGCCGATGCGTGCCAGCATGATCAGGATCATCGGCAATTGGAAGATCAACGCGAACGCAAGAAAGAGCAGCAGCACGAGATTGAGCGTCGAGCTGATGCCGTACGTTTCCGTTGCGATCAAGCTCGTCAAAAGCGTTGTCCCTCTGATGACGACCGGGATGACGACGAAGTGCGCAAACAAGATTCCGACGACGGCAAGACCGATCGCGGGTACGATCAACTTATAAACCAGGCGTCGCGTCTTCGGATTAACCGCAGGCACGATGAACATCCAGATCTGTTGCATGATGACCGGCAAACCGATGATGATCGCGCTGTAGAGCGAGAATCGGAACATCGTCCCGACCGCGTCGACCGGACCGAACGCGTGAAGCGTAACGTTCGGGTAATACTCGCGCTTCATCCAGTTGATGACGTAGATCGACGGATAGAACATGCCGATCCCGATCACGGTAATCGTGATCGCGCAAACCATGAGACGATTACGGAGCTCCCGCAGGTGCTCCGTGAACGTCATCTCCTTTTGGTCCCACTCGGATTCGCCGTCGCCCGTGGGACGGCGGCGTTCAAGCAACAAGCTTTACTACGGCGTCGTCGTGGTAGTGGTCGTCGTGCCCGCGCTCTTTTCATCGGCTTGCTTGCGCAGTTCTTCGCGAGCGCGTTCGGCAGCGACGTCGGCTTCAGCCTGACCGACCACGAATTCTTTTTTCGCGTTTCCGAGACTGCGCGCAAGCTTCGGCAACTTGTCGGCTCCGAAGAGCAGAACCGCCGCGCCGACTACGAGCGCAATCTCCATTGGACTCCCAAACATAGTTTTAAAAAACCTCCGGTTTAGAGGCGCTCCGGCCCCGCCTGCGCGCCCCCCACGCTTCGCGTGGGGCCCCCCAGCCGACCTCGCAACAGCATGGGTGCCATTGCACGATACCACTGGGCTCGGTCCATCACCATTACTTTGAAAAGAGTTTAAGAGTTCCCGGAGAGCCGATCGGCAAGGGAGGCAAGCTCTGAGCGGGCTGGGCTATCGCCCAGGCCGCCGAGGGCCAGCTTTGCCCGCTCGACGTACGTGTGGATCGCGTCGTGGGTAGCCTCGAACGCGCCGATGCGCCCCATGCGCGCGATTAGATCGGCGATCGCGGCTGACTCAGCCTGCTCGTCCAGCTCCGCGTCGAAAAACTCCTCGACACGCGTGCGAAACTCGGCGTCGCCCTTTTTCAGCGCGCTGATGAGGGGAATGGTGACCTTGCGTTCGCGCAGGTCGTTGCCGACCGGCTTGCCGAGCGCTGCTTCATCCGATGTGACGTCGAGCAGATCGTCCATCATCTGGAACGCGATCCCGTAGTGAATCCCGAATTCGCGCAGCGCACGCACGCCCGCACCTTGCCCGCCACAGATCGCGCCGCACTCGGCGGACGCACCGAACAACGTCGCGGTTTTCTTGTCGACGATCTCGACGTATTCATCAAACGGTAAATCTAGATTTCCCATCGCGCGCAGCTGCAGAACTTCGCCGTCACAGATGTCGGCTAGCGTCGCCGAGAGTATGTGCGGAATCGGCGCGTCATAGCTTGCGGTGACGTTCTTGAATATCCAAGCGAAGAGATAATCGCCGGCGAGTACGCTGATGCGATTTCCGAAATCCACGGCCGTTGCGTTGACCCCGCGGCGTGTTTGCGCGCCGTCGACGACGTCGTCGTGGATCAGAGTCGCGACGTGGATCAGCTCCATGTATGATGCAAGCGCGAGATGATCTGCGGCGTTTCCGCCCATCGCTTCGGCGGCGAGCAGCGTGATGCGCGGACGCAGACGTTTTCCGCCGGCAGCCAGCATGCGCCGCACGGCTTCGGTGATGAGCGGATTGTCGGTTTGAAAGCGATGCCGGAAGAAATCCTCGACCAGCGCGTATAGATCGCGTTCGCTCGCGCTACGTGGCTCGATCATGGCGCGACTCCGACGTGGATTGCGATTGCGCCCATGCCGAGACGGATGATACGGACGTCGTGAAAACCGGCATCACGATAGCGGGAGGCCAGGCCTTCGGCGTCCGGATAGTTCGTAAGCGATTGCGGCAGATAGCTGTATGCGGCGCGCGAGCCTCCGATGAGTCCTCCGATCAACGGAACGAGCCGGTAAAAGTAGATATCAAAGAGCCTCTTGATCAGCGGGTTGGTGGCTTTGGAGACGTCGAGATTCACAAAGCGCGCGCCTGGACGCAGCACGCGTCGAATTTCACTCAGCGTTGCGGTGATGTCGACGACGTTGCGCATCGAGAAACCCATCGTCGCGCCGTCGAACGATCGATCGGCAAACGGAAGCGCAAGCACGTCGCCGCACAGAAAAGTCGCGCGATGTTGCTGGTCTTCGCGCACGGCACGTTCTCGAGCGCCGGCGAGCATCGGCTCGCAGAAGTCGAGACCCGTCACATGCATCGCTGTGTCGCTGCGAATCAAATGAAATGCAAGATCGCCGGTACCGGTGCACAGATCGAGGACATTTCCTCCTGGCGGTGCAGCCAGCTCGCGTACGGCTCGGCGCCGCCACGATTCGTCGACGCCGGCGGTGAGGATTCGGTTCGCGGCGTCATAGCGGGGCGCGATCGCCGCGAACATTTCCCGGACTGCGGTGCCTTTTTGCAAGGCGACCTGCTTTGTCACAGGGCGAGCAATTCCCGTGCGTTCGCGCTCGTAATGCCGAGCAGCTCGATACGATCGAAGACGAGCACCTCGCACAAGCGATCGAGCGTGTACGACATGAACGAAGGTTCGTTTCGTTCGCCGCGTTTCGGCTGCGGAGCGAGATAGGGGCAATCGGTCTCGAGGACGATGTGTTCGACACCGACTGCACGCACCGCTTCGCGCAGTCGATCCGAATTCTTAAAGGTGACGACTCCGCCGATTCCGAGCAAGAATCCAAATTCGTTCGTGAGCGTTCGCGCTTCGGCGGCCGTACCGCTAAAGCAGTGCACGATTCCGCGCATTCCATCAAACTTGTTCTTACGCAATGTTTCAACGAAGGTTGGAAATGCTTCGCGCTGGTGAAAGACGAGCGGCATATCGCGCACGCGCGCGTATGCGAGCTGCGCTTCCATTACTTTCACCTGGATGTCGCGTGGACTGTGATCGTAGTGGAAATCGAGGCCGGTCTCACCGATTGCACGCGGCTGCACGGGTGCCCGCGCCAGCAGCGCGTCGAACGCCTCGGTGAGATTCGCCGGAGCGTCCTTGGCTTCGTGCGGATGAACTCCCATCGTCCAAGCCAGGCCGGCGTCGTCGGCGAGCTGCATGGCTCGCTCGCTGTCGTCGAGATCGCAACCGACCGTGACGATGGTCTCGACTCCGGCATCTTTCGCGCGCCGGAGCACGTCGGCGCGGTCGACGTCGAACTGAGGATCGTGGAGATGCGTGTGTGTATCGATCACGCAGCCCCGATTCGCAACAATCCTTGCCTATTCCCAGGCTCTTTTAAGGCAAAGGCCGCTTCCTTATCAAAGGCACCCCGGCGCGAGGGTGCCGAAGCACGCCAAAGTTCAGATGATTTCCCGCTCCGACATCAAGAAACGCAGCTACCGTCTACTCGAGATCGCCGTTGTGATCTCGTTTGTGTTGCATTTGCTGTTCGGAGGCATCGCGATGTTTCATCGCGCCTCGATCACGAAGCTGCTGCAGCAGGCGGAGAAAAAGGAAGAGAAAGACGTCGCGCTCTCCACGACGATCACGATCGAGAAGCGTACCGTGCCGCGCCCTCAGCCCAAACCACAGCCCCTCAAGCCGGAACCCGTTCCGCCGCGCCCGCAGGTTCAACCGCAGGCTCCGCGCATCGTTCCGGTCCCACGCTCCGCACCGCAAGAGCTCGCGAAGATCGTGCCGCGCGCAAAAGAACACGTTGCCGTCAACAAGCCGCAGGTCGTCGCGCGCATCGCCGTACCAAAGACGAATCCCAATAAGTTGACGCAGGGCCAGATCAACGAAATGAATGCGCGCTTTGCGCAAACGATCGATGCGGCTCGCGCCGCCAACGATCCAACGCATGTTGTGCCGTCAACCGCTGCTCCCGGAACGATGAAGCGCGCGCACCTCGACATCTCGGGTATCAACCAGATGCTCACGCATGGCGAAGGCATTCTCACGCCGGTGCAGGCGAATTACGCCAGCGTGGACGGCGATTCGCACGGGATGTGCTACTACGTGAATTTCTCGATGAACTTCAGCGACGGCTCGCTCGATCAAGGTCCGGTGTATTGGCCGATCTGCTACACGCGGCGAAACGATCCGTTCCGCAACAATTTCCAGCACTTCCCATTACCGCCGCCGCCCCCCGGATGGATCCCCTCAGCAAACGAGTGGCCCGTCATCGCAGCGCATCGTGTGCTGCGCGCGTACTTCCCGGATCGATTCCCGGACGCAGACAGCGGAAATTAACTGGCGGCTTCGACCGCCGTTTCGATCCGCGGGAAAAGAGCATCACCCGGACGTGTGACGGTACCGGCGCCGAGCCGTCCCCACGTGAGCTCCTCGCTCCACGCGCCTTCGGGTTTGCCTTCGAGTCCGAGCTGCGACCAAATTGCTTCAGCCTTTTCCGGGATGAACGGATGCAGCAGAAGTGCCAGCCAACGCAGACCTTCGCACAGCTCGTAGAGCAAGGCATCGAGATCGACGTCGCGGCCTTCCTTAAAAAGAACCCACGGCTTGCGCTCCTCGATCGCGCGGTTCAGCTCGGTAACGAGCTCCCAAATGCGATCCAGCGCGCCGCGGAAGTCGAGCTCGAAGATGCGCGCTTGCACGTCATCACCGAGTCCGGCGAAACGCTCGGCAAGCGTCGATTCGACCGCGGCCGGGACGATGCTCTCGCGATAGCGCGCCAGCATTGCCAACGAGCGCCGCAACAGATTGCCGAGATCGTTGCCGAGATCGCCGTTATGACGGTGACGGAATTTATCGCGCGAGATCGAGAAGTCGTTGCCGAACGGCGCTTCGCGCATCAAGAAATACCGGATCGAATCGGCGCCCAGCTCGGCGGCGGCCTCGAACGGATCGATGACATTCCCTTTGCTCTTGCTCATCTTTTCGCCCTCGACCGTGATCCAGCCGTGCGCGTAGACGAGCCGCGGTTCTTGGAGGCCGAGCGCCCATAACGTCGCGGGCCAAATGATCGTGTGGAAGCGCGCGATCTCGCGCCCGATCAGTTGAACGTTTGCGGGCCAGAACGTCTTGAAGCGTTCGCCGTCGTGTTCCCAATCGAGTGCCGTGATGTAATTCAAGAGCGCATCGAACCACACGTACATCACGCCGCCGGACGGAAGCGGAATCCCCCACGCGAGATTTGCGCGCGAGATCGAGAGATCGTGGAGGCCTTCCTCGAGCAACGAAACCATTTCGTTGTAGACGCGCTGCGGTCGAACCCAATTTGGGTTGGCGCGGAAGTGCGCGAGCAAACGATCGCGATACTTCGAAAGACGGAAGAACCAGTTTTCTTCTGCGACCCACTGCACTTCGCGACGGCATTCCGGATTCGGACAATGGCCGTCGACTAGCTCGGATTCGAGCCAGAACGTCTCGTCATTCGTGCAGTACCAGCCCTCGTACGTTCCGAGATAAACATCACCGGACTCTTTGAGTTTCTCGAATACTTTTATGCACGCCGAAATGTGACGCGGTTGCGTTGTGCGGATGAAATCGTCGTACGAGATCTCGTATGTCGAAGCCAAGCCCTGCCAGCGTCCGATCAGCTGGTCGGTCCACTCCTTGGGGGACAAGCCGGCTTGCGCAGCTGCGTTCGCGACTTTTCCGCCGTGCTCGTCCGTCCCGGTGAGAAAGAATGTCTTCCGGCACGTGCGCGCGGTCCGCGCCATCACGTCGGCTGCAATTTCGGTATAGGCGTGCCCGATATGCGGATTGCCGCTGATGTAGTAGATCGGCGTGGTGACGTAAAACGGGGGGCGCGCTTTGGGATCGGTCATCGCGCCTTCACTTCGCTTGCTTTCGCCGCGAGGCCCGCGCATAGAGCTCGCGCCGCTCGCCGAGCCCCTTCGTTGCGAGCTCCTTGGCAATGTCCGTGATCGAGCGTCCGGCCGAAAGTGCAACGTCGATCGCATGGTCGATTTCGTCGGCGGACGGAGCGGGCTTGGCGGCGTCTATTCCGGCTGGAGATATCACGAGGACGATCTCGCCGCGCACCGGCTTCTCGAGCGCGGCCAGCACTTCGCTTGCGGTTCCGTGCAAATGCTGTTCGTGTAGCTTCGTTATCTCGCGTGCGAGGAAGATCGGTGTGCGCGGTGCGAGCTCAGCGAGCGTTTCGAGGGTCGCCGCGACGCGATACGGCGATTCGTACCAGAGCGTCGTCAATCCCGATTCGAGTGCGCGCGAAAAAACTTCGCGCCGTGCGCGTTGCGTTCGCGGTATAAACCCTTCAAATGAAAACCGCGCAAGATCGAATCCGGAGAGCACGGCCGCGACGACAAATGCGCTCGGCCCCGGAAGCGCTTCGACGCTGATGCCCTTCGTGCGCGCGTGCCGTACCAGCTCCATTCCCGGGTCGGAGATACCGGGCATTCCCGCATCGGTCACGACTGCAATCGTTTCGGTTCGTGCGCGCTCGATAATCGCATCCAGTGTACTGCGAGCCGAATGTTCGTCATAGTGCAAGAGCTTGGGGGCAGGGATGTCGAGGGCGCTCAAGAGCCTACGCGCGACACGCGTATCTTCAGCGACGATTGCGTCGGCTGCGCGCAGCACGTCGAGCGAGCGCAGCGTGATGTCGCGCAAGTTGCCGAGCGGTGTTGGTACGAGAATGAGGCTCAGGTGCGCAGTACCGCCCAGATTTGCGAGAGCTTGGGCGTGCGGCCGTAGAGCAGCAATCCGACGCGGTACAGTTTCCCGGCAAACGGGATGATTACGGCGAGCGCGGCGATGTTGAACAATACCGCAAGACCGACTTGCCAGAACGGGATCGTTGCGACCATGAAACGCGTAAACATGACGAACGGCGACAATAGTGGGATGAAACTCGTGATCACCACGGTCGGCGCACTCGGTGCTCCAATCGCAAACTGCGCTATAAAGAATGCAATGATCACCGGTAAGACAAGCGGAAACGTGAACGATCCGAGATCCTCCGTCCGGCTGATTAGAGACGCGGCCGACGCAAAGAGCAGTGAATACTCCAGGAATCCGATCGCGAAGAAGATCAGAAAAACGACGACGATTTCGGGCGTGATCGCGTTCACGAGAACCGCAACGTTTTGGATGGCGCCGGCTTTCGTTCCGACCACGATTTCCGTGAGCGACCAAATCGCGAGTTGAAAGATTCCTGCGAGTCCGGTCGCGAGCACCTTGCCGCCGAGCAGCGCGGAAGGCGAGATCGACGCAACCAGCAGCTCCGCAATCCGGCTGGTCTTCTCTTCCGCGACGGACGCCATCAGCATTTGACTGTTGAGCAACGTGGTCAGATATAGAAGGAAGATGAGGAACACCGTGACGCCGCGCGTGGCATCCGCCCCTGTCGCGCTATCGAAGCGGCCTCCGACACCATGCACGACAATGTTAACGTCACGGAGCTTCGCCACGAGTTGAGTTGGAATGCCGGTTCCGAGCGCGATATTTAGCGGCGCAAGGTCGCTCGCGATGCGTTGCGCCTGAAACGTTCCCGGATCGTCAGCGTAGACGATGGCATGCAAGCCGTTTTGTGCGCGTTCCACGTCCACGAGCGCAGTGATGTTCTCGTGATCGTGCAGAAATGCGCGCGTCACCGCCGGCGGCACTTTATCGATGTCCACGATCGTGAGGTTGTCGTCCCGGAGCATAGTTTCGGCTTGCGGTCGTAGTGTGGCCGGTCCGCTGACACCGACGTGCTTCGCGGAGTCTGAAAAACCGCGCTCCATGATTCTGGGCAGCACTGCGAATGCAGCGATCATCAAAACGCCGATCGCCGTGCCGAAAATGAACGGTCGCGAGCGAACGCGCCGAATAAATTCGGCGCCGAAAACAATCCCGAAATCTGCGAACACGCTACGCCGGCTCCACAACCGCGCGACGATAGATTTCCTCGAGCGAAGGCTCGAGCGGCTCGAAGCGGCTTACCGGTGCAGCCGCGACGAGGTTGCGAAGCAGTGCGGCGTAATCCGTCCCGCTTGGTACTCGGGCGCGCAACTCGCCATTCGTAGACGGTAGAACCTGCGCATCGTTCAACGTTCCGAAAACGGTACGCAGGCGTTCATCGTCGGGTTGGACGACGATCGTGCGCGTCGGCCACGTAGAGCGCAACGACGCCAGCGTACCGGAGGCCCGCGCAGTTCCGTTCGCGATGATGCAAAAGCTATCGCAGAGCGTTTCGAGCTGCCACATTTGATGACTGGAAAGTACCAGCGTCGTCCCGTTCTTGCGCAAATTTTCGAGCAGTTCGTAGACGGTCTGCGCGTTGACGGGGTCGAGTCCCGAAAACGGTTCGTCGAGGATTAGTAGGTCCGGACCGTGTGCTGCGGCGCACGCGACCTGAACTTTTTGCTGGTTGCCCTTCGAGAGCTCGCCGCAGGGACGCTCCGCATACTCGGTCAGGCCCAAGTCTGCGATCCAGCAGTCGGCTTTTTCGGCCGCGTCGGGCTTGCGCAAACCGTGCAGCCTTGCAAAGTAGATAATCTGTTCCTTAACCTTCAGCTTGCCGTAGAGTCCGCGTTCTTCGGGCAGATAGCCGAAGCGCCGCCGGCTGCCGCGGTCGATCGGCGCTCCGTTCCACCGCACGGAACCTCCGTCGGGGACCAGGATGCCGAGGATCATCCGCATTGTCGTCGTCTTACCGGCACCATTCGGTCCGAGCAGCCCGAACGTCGTCCCCGACGTGACCGAAAAGCTAACGTCTCTTACGGCCGGGACCGAGCCGAAAGAACGCCGGACATGGTCGACCTCAAGCGCCATAAGGAGCCATTCCCTCATTAGCGAAGGGGCGCCTTATGAGGCTAGTAACGCGAGCCGATCTAGACGGCTTGACTTGTGCGATTTTGCTCTCCGAAGTCGAAGCGATCGACGAGGTCGATTTCGCGCATCCGAAAGATGTCCAAGACGGCAAAACTACGCTCACGAAAAACGACATCCTGGCGAATCTTCCATTCGACGAACGTGCGGGATTGTGGTTCGACCACCACATCAGTCAAGCTGATGCGTCGTGGAACGACTTCGCGGGTGCGTACGACGTTGCACCGAGTGCAGCGCGCGTGATTGCGAACCACTACAAGTCGCCAAAGTTTGCGAAGTACGAGAACCTACTCGAGGCGACCGATAAGATGGATGCTGCCGAGCTGACGCGCGACGACATCGTTTCGCCTAAAGGCTGGATCCTCGTCGGCTACACGCTCGATCCGCGGACCGGACTCTCGGACTTTCGTCCGTACTTCCGGCACGTGATGGAGCTGGTCAAGCACAAGAACGCGGACGAAGTGCTCAAGGACTCGCAGGTTCAGGAGCGCGTCGCGAAGCTCCGTGAGGAAGAAGCTTCGTTCTTGCAGTCGCTCAAAGAGAGTTCGAAAGCCGACGGTAACGTCGTCATAACGGATTTTCGCGGTAAGGGAGACTTACCGCACGGAAACCGCTTTCTGATCTACACGCTTTTCCCGGAACAGAACGTTTCGGTGCGTGTTGCCGATGGTTTCAACAAACAGTTTACGAGCATTCAAGTCGGACACAGCATCTTGAATCGCACGTGCAAGACGAACGTCGGCGAGCTGTTGCTCGAACACGGCGGCGGCGGTCACTTCGGCGCGGGGACATGCCAACCCAAATCCGAAGAGGCCAATGATGTCCTCGCCTCAATCATCAGCGTCCTCAAAGAGAACGGCTAATAGTTTTATAACGCTCGATGGCCGGGTTAGCGTCGTAACCGGCGCGAGCCGCGGCATCGGTGCGGCTGCATCGCTCGAGCTTGCAAAGGCCGGCTCTGCGATTGCATTGCTCGACATCGACGAGAAAGTCGTTGCGGAAACCGCGCGCTCCGTCGCCGACCAAACCGGTGTCGTAACGCGATCGTATGTTCTGAACGTAACGGATCGCCCCGGCATCGCGCGCACGGTCGCGAAGATCGCCGAAGATTTCGGCGCGATCGACCACCTGATCAATAACGCCGGAATTCAGTTCGTCAGTCCGCTCGAAACGTTCCCGGATGACAAATGGGATCTCGTGCGTTCGATTGATTTGGACGGCGTGTTCAACATGACGAAGGCCATCTGGCCGCACTTGAAGACACGCGGGCGCGGACGCATCGTGAACCTTGCGAGTGTTCAGGGCATCATCGCAACGGAGTACAAGCCCGCGTACGTCGCATCAAAGCACGGCGTCATCGGACTCACCCAAGCAACTGCGCTCGAGGGCGCGGCGATCGGAACGACGGCGAATGCAGTATGTCCGGGCGCTGTCCTCACGGATCTCGTCAAGAGTCAGGCTGCAGATCTCGCGCGGTCGTACGGCGGAATCACGGAAGAGGAAGCGCTCAAGCGCGCGTTCCTCGTCAACATGCCGACGCAGCGTTTCATCATGCCCGACGAGATTGCGCAGCTCATTACGTATTTGTGTACAGACGCTGCTAAGTCAATCACAGGTGCGGCTATCGCAATCGATGGCGGTTGGACCGCGCACTAATTCTTGTCATCCCGAGCGAAGTCGAGGGATAGCGTAGCGGTTGACTTTATTTCAACGCTCTGATAGCGTAAGACGCACACCAAGAAAGGAGGTCTAAACGATGTCGATCTTTCTCAATTGCGTTTATCCGTTCGGCACGAATCTTCTTTCGCGGGTGCTTTCCGCAGTCTATTAAACACAGAATAGACTGACGATGAGCCTCCGCGAAATGCCGGAGGCTTTTTTAATGAGCGCATAGGCGTTCGCTGCTGTGGCCTTCGGCAGATTATTTCATACTGCGTTCTCATGAAAGGCACCGAGATGTTTCCGCATTCCCTCTCCGCACTGGGCGAAGAGCGTCGCGAAGCGCTGCTCGATGAAGCACGTCAAGCGCGACTCGCCGGTGCGGCAAATTCCGGCGCACGAAAACCGAGGCAACGTCTGGCAGGCGTCGCGTTCGCGATCGGGCGCGCAATAATCGCGATCGGAGCACGGCTAGCGGCCGAAGACGAAATCGCGGTCTAGCTTGCGGTCCCCCTGGCTTTGTGCTACAAAGCTAGGGTGGATCGCCAGCAAGCAGCCGCAGATTTAGCCGAAGTCCGTCTGCGCCTCGCGAGCGTACAGCGTTTCCCCGGATTTTCGGGGGTTGCTGCGATCGCTAGCGGTATCGTCGGCCTCATCGCCGGCGTGCTGCAAAGTATCGTCGCGCCGCATCCCTCGACGGCCGGGGAGCTGCGCATGTACGACACGATTTGGCTGTCGACACTCGCAGTCGCGCTTGCACTGAACTACGGCGCCGTCGGTTTCTGGCTTTTGCGCAATCACGGCCGGCATGCGGTCGAGCAGAGCCGGATCGCCGCTGTGGCGATTTTGCCTGCGCTCGTATTCGGCGGGACGCTTACGCTCGCGCTTGCGACCGCGAACGTCTGGAGTTTCCTTCCCGGTATTTGGTACGGCGCGTACGCGGTCGGTTTGTTTGCGTCGCGCTCGCTCGTCCCAGCCAGCGTGATGACGGTTGCCGGTGCGTTCGGCGTGATTTCAATTGCGCTCTTGCTGCCGTTTTCGTCATTCTCGCTTGCATGGTGGGTGATGCCGCTGGGCTTCGGCTTCGGGCAAATCATCATCGGCTTGTGCTTGGCGCGCGATCGCGCGGAGTTCTGGCTGTGAGAGAAGCGCCGTTTGCTTACACGGGTCTCGAGCGCATCTTTCACGAGCGCGGACGGCTGGCCGTGTGCACGTGCCTCGTCGCAAACACCGAAGGGCTTTCATTCGCAGACTTGCAAGCGGCGTGCGGACTGACCGACGGAAATTTGAACCGTCATCTCTTCGCGCTTCGTGAGCTGGGCGTCGTCGATGCCCGCCGCGCGCGCGGCGAACGTGGCCGTCCACAAACGATTTATCGCATTACTCGCACCGGCCGTGCGCGCTTCCTTGCATACGTCGATGAGCTCGAATCGCTTGTCAACGACGTGCACGAACACGCTGCGGCGACTTTTCGGAAGGCTTCAGCTACATGACAACGACTGTACCGCGGCACGTCGCAATCATCATGGACGGCAACCGCCGTTGGGCGCAGTCTAAAGGTCTCCCCATCGGTGATGGCTACCGGCTCGGCGTCGACGCGCTTCGCCGCACCGTCGAAGCGGCTGCGCGCGCGGGCATCGAGGTGCTGACCGTTTTCGCGTTCTCAGAAGAAAATTGGTCGCGCCCTGTCGATCAAACGCGCGGCATCATGGAGCTGTGCCGCCTCGCGGCAATCGGGCAGGTGCACGATCTCGTCCGCGACGGCGTGCGCGTACGGCTGTGTGGCCGGCTTGCGGCGCTTCCGCTGCCGACGCGCGAAGCGCTCGAACGCTTGTGCGCGTCAACCTCCACGAATTCGCGGATCACTTTGAACCTCGCGATCGACTACGGCGGACGGCGTGAGATCGCCGACGCAGTGCGCGCGCTGGCGCGTGAAGTCGAGCGAGGCGTTCGGACGGCGGCCTCGATCGACGACGAGACGATTGCGACTCGGCTGTACACGGCCGGTCTCCCCGATCCGGATCTCGTCATTCGTACCGGAGGCGAACGCCGGATCTCCAACTTCCTCTTGTATCAGTCCGCGTACGCTGAGTTTTCTTGGACCGAGACGCTGTGGCCCGATTTCGGCGAAGCCGACCTGGTGGCCGCGCTCGCGGATTACGAACGGCGCCGGCGCCGCTACGGGACCTAAGAAAACCTAACCTCGGCCGGGAAGGGCTGAGGTAATGGCAGATGTCCTGATCGTAGGCGCGGGGCCTACCGGACTAACGCTCGCGATTCAGCTCGCGCGCTACGGAGTGCCCGTTCGCATCGTCGACTGGGTGCCGGAGCCGATGCGTGAATCACGCGCCGTCGCGATTCAACGCCGAAGCATGCAGCTTTTCGAACGGATTGAAGTCGCGGCGTTGCTGGTCGAGCGTGGTCTGCACTATCGCGAAGTGTTCGTGCACACGGCACAAAAGGCGATCGTGCATCAGGAGCTCGACTTGCTCGCCGTGCCGCAGAGCGAAACCGAGCGCATTCTCGGTGAATGGTTGACGGTTCGCACCGGAAACCAAATCGAGCGCGGCGTGAGGCTCGTGCATCTCGAACAAGAGCCCGGAAAAGTCCGCGCGCATTTTCGTGGACGGGACGGCGAGACATCCGCCGACTACTCGTACGTCATCGGCTGCGATGGTGCGAACAGCACGGTACGTCACTTGCTTGACGTGCAGTTTACGGGGGAGCAAGCCTCGGAAAGCTTTGCGCTCGCCGATCTGCAGATCGACGCCGATTTTCCGCGCGATGCCGTGTCGATCTTTCAGACGCCTGCAAACTTGGTTGCGATCTTTCCGTTACCGAACGATCTGACGCGCGTCATCATCCAGCGCGCCAGCGGGTTCGAATCGTTGCCTGTGCTCGACGATTTTCGCTCGGCTTTGTATCTTGCCGGAATCCCAGCCCGCAGCTATGGCGATCCGGTCTGGATCTCGCAGCTCGTCACGAACCAGCGGCGCACGTCGACGATGGCGCGTGGCCGCGTGTTTCTCGTGGGCGATGCAGCGCACACGCATTCACCGCTCGGTGCGCAAGGAATGAATTCTGGAATTCAAGACGCTGAAAATCTTGCGTGGAAAATCGCGCTGACATACCGGCACGGTGCATTCGCGCCGGTGCTGGCGTCTTACGCAGTCGAGCGCGAGGCCATTGCAGCCAAGCTTGTTCGCAAAGTTCGTTCGCCCAAGGATAGGATGGCGGCACTCACCGAGCAACCGGTCATCTACGAGCGTAGCCCGATCGTCACGCGCGCGTCGACTCCGAAGCCTGGCCCGGGTGCGCACGCACCGGACGGAGCCCTGATTCGCCTGACCGACGGCGAGGAAACGACTGTTTCTTCAATGTTCTCGACGCTGCGGCACCTGATGCTCGTCTTCACGTACCGGCGCGATCAGTTCATCCACGAGATGTTGATCGCAATGCAACTCCATGCCGATCTGGTCGACGTGCAAATCGTGGCGCGCGACGATTCGGTCGCTGGTGCGCAAATGGTCGACCGGCCAGGAGCGGTCTTTCGCGCCTATGGTGCGGACGGCGAGCCGCAGTATGTTTTGATTCGTCCCGACGGCTATATCGCAGCGCGAGGCGCTCTGCGCGACTACCGCATCGTCGCGACGTATCTCTCGGAGACTTTCGGTATAGTAACCGCGCAGGTTCCCGACAAGCGATTGCCCTAGCCGCGCCGAAGGCGCCCGCATGCCGTTTTACGTTCGAGAAGGCAAGCTGCCAGCGCAGCGTCACACGCAGTTCCGTAAGCCGGATGGCGGATTGTATGCCGAAGAGCTGATCTCGACCAAAGGCTTCGAGAGCATCTACTCGCTCGCGTACCATCTGCGGCCGCCGACGGCGACGCTCGACGTGCGCGCCTGGGAACGTCCGTTTGTGCGCTTCATGCCCAACGATCCGCTGAAGAACCGTCACTGGTTTGCGGCGCGCGTGAAAGCTGAGGGCGACGCCGTCGAAGGCCGCGTCCCGCTTGCCGGCAACGACGACATCGTCATTTCAACGGCGACTGCAACGAAACCGATGGAGTATTTCTTCCGCAATGCGGGCGGCGACGAGCTGCTCTTCGTGCAAGCCGGCGACGGCATTCTGGAGTCGCCGCTGGGTGAGATCGCCTATCGTGCGCACGACTATCTCATCATCCCGTGCGGCGTCGCATATCGTTTGCAACCGCGCAGCAAGACGGAGTTATTCGTCGCCGAGTGCAGCGGCTCGATCGAGATTCCCGCGAAGTTTCGCAATCCGTTCGGCCAGCTCAAAGAGCATGCGCCGTATTACGAGCGCGATTTCCGCGCTCCGGTTTTGCGTGAACCCCACGACGAGCAGGGTGAGTTTGAGGTGCGCATCAGCGCGCGCGGGCGAACAGCAATTCATGTCATGCAGAACCATCCATTCGATGTCGTCGGCTGGGACGGATATTGTTATCCGGTTGCGTTCAATGCCGACGACTACGCACCGGTGACCGGCAAGCTGCATCAGCCGCCGTCAACGCACGTCATCTTCGAGGCGGCCGGCGCGGCGTTTATTTTGTTCGCGCCACGGTTGTTCGATTATCATCCGCAAGCGGTTCCTGCGCCGTACAATCATGCCAGCGTCGATTGCGACGAGATCATCTACTACGCGAGCGGCAATTTCATGAGCCGCCGCGGTATCGAAGAGCGCTCGATCACGTTGCACGCAGCGGGCGCGGTCCATGGTCCGCAGCCGGGTGCGGTCGAAGCGTCGCTTGGAAAATCTGCGACGGACGAGCTGGCCGTAGCCGTCGACTGCTTTGCGCCGCTGCGCATAGCCGAGCCGGCGTTTTCAATCGAAGACGCCGGTTATTTCCGCTCCTGGGTAGCTGTCTCTAAGACGTAACCTTCTAGGTCAGAATCTTGTAAATCGAATCTGCGATTCCGAAGAGCGCCTCGTCGCTGCCGCGGCGCGCGATGAGTTGTGCGCCGATCGGCAGATTGTTGGGTCCGCGGAAGACCGGTATGGTGACGACTGGAACGTGAAGAGCTGTCCACATCCCGCAGAGCGACGAATTGCCGGTATCGCCAAAGCCGACGGGCGCTTCGCCGACCACGGGCGATGTCAGCAAGACGTCATAGTCGTCAAAGATTCCATCGAGCATTCCACTCGTTTGCTCGACGTGAAGCTTCGCTTGCGAATAGCGCTCGAACGTGCAGCTGAGGCCGTTTTTGAGTCGACCTTTCCGCAACGTCTCGCTAATTTGTTCCCAGTGATTCTCGATCTCCCACGTGTAATTACGTGAAAACTCGTAGCTCGAGATCCATTTGTGTGCTTCCTCCATCTCGTCGAATTCAGTCGGAAGCGTGACGTCGCGCACGTCGACACCGGTCTGCCGCAGCCGACGTGCTGCATCCTCGAACAGCGCGCGCGTCGCCGGTTCTATTTCGTCCCACTTGTGCGTCCGGCAAAACGCGACGCGCGGCTTGGCGACTTCGTGCAATATGCTCTCTCGCTCGCGTCCGAGCAGCGCATCCCGGTAACGCGAGATGTCCTCGACCGAGCGTGCATAGATGCCGAGAGTGTCGAGCGACCACGCGGATTGCTTAACACCGCCGCAGCTCAACTCGCCGAACGTCGGCCTGTAGGCGAAAACTCCGCAGAATGAACCAGGCTTGATCGTCGAGCCCGTGGTCTGCGTTCCGAGCGCGACGGGGACCATCGAGTCGGCGACTGCCGCGGCTGAGCCGCTCGACGATCCGCCGGACGTTCGTGCGGGATCGAGCGGATGTCGCGTGCGTGCGGGATGCCGGTTCGCAAACTCAGTCGTCACCGTCTTCCCAAGGAGTACGGCATCGGCTTTGCGGCTGAGCGCGACGCACGCCGCGTCGGTTTTCGGTTGATGCCCAGCGTAAATCGGTGAGCCGTACTGGCTTGGGATATCCGCGGTGTCGATGATGTCTTTGACACCGAAGGGGACGCCAGCAAGTATGCCGCGTGCTCCGCGGACGTCGAGAGATCTCGCAGTCCGCAGAACGGCGTCGCGATCGATGTATTCCCAAGCCTGCACCGCGTCTTCGCGTTCATCGATTCGCTCAAGACAGGCGCGCACGATCGATTCGCAGGTTACGTCGCCGCGACGTACCGCCCGAACGATGTCGGATGCGGTCAGCTCATTCAGACGAATGCTCAGCACGCTAGCTCAGCGGAATGTTCGCGGCCTTGGCGACTTTCGCCCATTTGGCGACATCGTTTCGTACGAACTCCACGAAGCTTTGCGGCGAACCCCCAACCGGAATCAAGATGGCGTCGCGCAGAGGTCCTTCGAGCTCGGGAGCGCGCAGGGCTTTGGTGAAGATTCCGTTCAGCGCATCGATGGCTGGTTTCGGAGTCTTTGCGGGCGCGACGATTCCATACCACTGATTCACATCGAAGCCGGGGACGCCCGATTCGGCGACGGTAGGCACATCGGGTAACGATTTGAGTCGCTCCGCGCTCGATACCGCGAGTGCTTTGAGCTTGCCGGATTTTACGTAAGGAAGAATGGCGGGAGCCGGTGCCATGACGACTGCGACGTCACCGCGCAACGCTCCGAGGATAGCAGCAGCGGTGCCGTTGTACGGCACATTCATGAGGTTCATCCCGGTATCGCTGTCGAGCAGCTCAACGCCGAGACGAAGCGGGCCACCTTGGTCGCTCGAATAATTGATTTTGCCGGGCGATGCCTTCGCAAGTGCTTCCAAGTCCCGCAGCGTCTTGGCCGGGAACGAAGGATTGAGCGCGATAATGTTCGGCGTGCGTGCGAGGTACGCGACGGGCGCAAAATCGCTAATGACGTTGAAGGGGAGGCTCTTGTAAATGCTCTCGCTGATCGTCCAGTTTGCGGTTGCAAGCAAAACGGTATAGCCGTCCGGATTGGCTCGTGCGACCAATTCCGCGCCGATATTTCCGTTTGCTCCACCGTGATTCTCGATCACGAAATCCTGACCGGCGATCTGGCTTGCCTTCGGTTGGATGATGCGCGCCGTGGCGTCCGCACCGCCGCCTGGCGGGAATGGAACGATCAGACGGATTGGGCCGGTCGGAAAGGAGTCTGCGTATGATGGCGACGCGACAACAAGGGACGCTGCGCCGCCGATAAGGCCTAGAGCGGCGCGTCGGTTCAATCGCTTCTCGGACATGATGTCCTCCGATGTGGGAATCGGTTAGTGGGTCTGCGCGATGACCTTTGTAACGGGGACGTGGGGAATCTGTTCGTGCGAAAACCCCGGAAGATACACGGTGTGAATTCCCGTTCCACCTAGAACGCCGAGATAGATATCCTCGGGTGTATCAACCAGCGACACCTTGCCGTCTTTGATCCGTCCCTTCTTTTCCAAGAACGGAATGTCGCTGCTTCGAAAAAATGATGTCGGAAGCAGCGTGTATTCGTAGATCATCTCTTTGGCTTTTGCTTTCGATATGCCGGCATCGGCCAAGAGCTGCACGCGCTCCGGATTGAAGAGCAAGACGGCGGACAAGCTTCCGGCATAAAGTGCGGTGTTACCTAACGAGACCATCGACAGCGCGGTATGCTGCAGAAGTCCGTCCGGCGATTGATCCCAGTCGAGTGGCGCCAGCAACCCGATGTACGACGTTACGCGAAAGACGGAGATCGTGCTTTGCTCGGGTTTGAATCCAAATTCGACATGAAACGGTTCCCATGCCGAGCTCTCCTCGTCTTCACCCGTGCAGAACGTATATTGCAGCGGGGATGCGAAACACGTGCGTGCGTAACCGCCCGGCGAAAAGCCCCCGATGTTGATCATGACTAAACGTATCGTACGCCCAATAGTGGCATTCGCACGCCAACCCGGACCAAGTGCTCCACGTGCACAATTGAGATCGAGTTCCTTGCGCACCGGGCCGTTGATCAAGAAGAACGGCGTCTCGGGACGAAGACCGACGAGCGTTCCCAGTGGGAAGAGCGGGTCAGCGATCGCCTCGACGGCCGCTATGACGGTCGGAAAATACTCAGGCAGACACCCCGCCATGACGGCGTTTGCTGCAATGCCACGCACTGTGCACGGGCCTTTGCGCGGCGGCATGATGTAGAAGACCTCGTCCGGATCCCGATCGACCATTGCGAGGAAACGTTCGATGCGCTCGGAGGTCGGAGGTATGACGGGGAGGCCATCGGTCCAGTGGTTATCGACGGCGTATTGAAAGAAGTCGTCATATGGATTTTCAGCTGAGCTTACCGGTACGTCGACCGTCCTGGTCATTTCTTCGCCTCGAACGACGCGACCAATTGCGGTAGCAGCGTATTAATACGCTCGTGGATTCCCGGATCATCGAGATAGATTACCGGGTTGGCCGTTACGAGAACCGGGATATGCGGATATCCGAGCGACGTCAGTAGTTGGTGGGCTCTTGTCTCAAAGACATCCGTGACGATAACCGTCGCGGGGATGCCCCTCTTTTCGAACTCGACACATGCGTGGCAACTCCACAGCGTGCATCCTCCTCAATCGGCGACGCCGGACGTCATCAAATCGATGCCCTGCAAGAGCTGATCGATTTCCGGGCCGATCTTGGCGACACGCTCGGGATGCGTGAACTGCCAATCGGGATTGTGGAAGATAGCGTTCGTGACATCAGTATCCGTGTTGAGACGCTTTGCAAACGCCTCCATGAAGGGCGGCGATATTGCCTTCCAATTAGGCAGGCAGATAACGGTCTTACCCTTGATACTCGCAGGTCGCTTTGGCGGCGTCGCAGCCGGAGTCTGAACGAGATCTTGATACTCCGCGACCGGGACGACTACGCTCAACATTTTCGTGGCCATATTATTCGCCTTTCAGGCGCTTAAGGTGCAAGTACATTGTACATCGCTTTTCGTCCGAAAAGGAGTCAGGAAAATCGTGAGAGAACGCCCTGACTGTCGGTTCAGGGAGAGACCTGCAATCCGCGGCGATGCGCATCACGAAACGCTACGAAGATTTGCGATACGATGAGCGCAGCGCATAAAATAACAAAGCATTCGCTGATCGGATGCTGCAGGAATATTCGAAGATCGCCGTGCGAAAGCAACAAAGCGCGGCGGCCGTTTTCTTCGACGAGCGGCCCGAGAATATAACCGAGCAAGATCGGGGCCGGTGGAAAATCTAGTGCTAACAATATCGCGCCGGCGATCCCGAAAAACAGCACTTCGTAAACATCGAACAACGAATTGTTCGTGCAATACACGCCGACGCACATGAAGAACAGCGCCGCAGGATACATGAAGCGGTACGGAACTTGAAGCAGCTTGACCCACACGCCAATTAGCGGCAGGTTGAGCAGCACAAGTAAGACGTTGCCGATCCAGAAGCTTGCGACAAGTCCCCAAAAGATGTCCGCATGTTCCGTTATGAGCTGTGGACCAGGTTGAATGCCTTGGATCAGGAGCGCGCCGAGGATCAATGCCATAACCGCGTCTCCCGGAATTCCGAGGGTCATCGTCGGAATGAAGTCGACTTGCGTCTTCGAATGTGCCGCCGCTTCCGGAGCTGCTACGCCTTCGATGGCACCATGTCCGAAGCGTTCGGGTGTTCGGGAAACCCTGCGTTCGACTGAATACGCGACAAACGTTGTAATGTCGGGGCCGGTTCCCGGCATTGCGCCGAACATCGTGCCGATCAGCGTGCCCCGCAGTATCGGGAAGAACGCTTGTTTCATCTCCGCGCGCGACGGCCGGAGGTCACGCAAACGAACCATAGCGTTTGTTGCGGAGACGATGGTACGGTTTATGCCGCGCAGAAAGTTACCGATCCCGAACAGCCCGAGTGCCAGCGCGACGAGGTCGACACGGTCACTGAGATCGATGAAGCCGAAAGTAAAGCGTTGCGTACCGCTATTGATGTCCGTTCCGACGATTCCGATGATCATGCCGAGAATCGTCATCGCGACGCCCTTGAGCGGGGATTTGCCTGCCATCGTTCCGCCGGTGACGAGTCCGAAGAGCATGATCGAGAAAATTTCGGCCGGTCCAAATTTGTAGGCGAGCTTCACCAGAAGCGGAGACGCGAAAATCATAACCGTGATGCCGGCCGATGCTGCAAAGAACGAGGCAATGACCGCGATTCCTAGTGCCTTTCCGGCTCTTCCGTTCTTGGTCATTTGGTAACCGTCGATACACGTCACTGCGTGCGCGGCGTGGGACGGAATGTTGAGCAGAATCGCTCCGATCGCGCCGCCGTATTGCGACCCATAAAAGATGCCGGCAAGCATCAGAATCGCAGGCACTGCATGCATCGTGTGTGTGAGCGGGAGCAGCAGGGACATGGCGGAAAGCGCGCCCATTCCGGGCAAGACACCGATCAAGTTGCCGATCAGAACTCCGAAGAGCGACCAGATCAGGTTGTGCGGCTCGAGTGCGACGTTGAATCCGTAGAGCAGATCGGTGACGGCTTGATGCATCGTCGCTCACTGCCAGCTAAAAATCGGAAACTCGACCTTTAATGCAAGGGAGAAGAGAAGTATGCACACGACAACGATCGCCAGCGCGAGGATCACAGCGTCCTTGAATGTGTTCTGACGATCGCCTAAGGCGGAAATCAGGACGACCGAAAAGCTCGCCGGAGCGAGTCCGAGATGCTTTCCGACGATGGCGAAGGACAAGACGCCTGCGACGATCGCGAACCAGCCGCGCCATTCCGGCCGAGCTCTTGTCCCGGAGGTCGTCTGAGTGCGAAGACCGTTGATCGCAATTGCCGCACCAACGAGCGCAAGCGCGACACCGAGCGTCACCGGAAAGAATCCCGGCCCCATGATCTCGAGGGTACCGACTTGATACGAGGAGCCTTGATACGCGGCGGCAACACCAATCGCGAACATCAGCAAGCCGCCGATGATATCGCTCGTGCCCCTTGTCCTCAAGGCTTGCATCCAAGTATGATTCAGGCTGCCTTGTGCCTCTCCTCGGAGAAAGACTGTGCTTGATCTGATCGTTCGCGGCGACACCGTCGTAACTCCGCACGGCGTCGGAGACTACGAGATTGCCGTACAACAAGAGAAGATTGTTGCAGTCGCTCCGCGTGGCACGTTCAGAAACGATCAAGCGCATTCCGTAATCGATGCGGTGGGGAAGATCGTTATCCCCGGCGGCATCGACCCACACATCCACTGCAAATGGGGAACGCCCGTCGGAACCGTTAGCGCCGGAGCCGACGTCGTCAGCCGCGCCGCTTTGTTTGGAGGGACGACGACGCTCGTCGATTTTGCAGTTTGGGACGACGGGCTTACCTTGCAAGAGGCGATCGAGCGAAGAGATCGCGATTTCCGAGGCCAGTGTTCTTGCGACTACGCCTTTCACGTGACGTTGCATGGAGACGTACCGGAGAACGTCATCGCTCAAATTCCCGAGATCGTCGACGCCGGCTATCCGACGATCAAAATGTACACGACGGACGTACGCCCGGCGCGTAAGAATTGGAAGATGCACTTCGGAGATATTTGGGAAGTGCTCCAGAAGCTCGCAAAACATGGAGGCCTTGCGTGCGTTCACTCTGAGGACGACGATCTCGTCATGCATATGTACGAGAAGCTTTTTACGCAAGGACGCGCGCATTTCTCCAATATGGCGGAAGTGCACAGCACGTTGTCCGAGGACCTATCGTTCCGCCGCGTGATCCGGCTTGCAGAGAACGTCGAGGGTGCAGCCATATATCTCATGCATGTGAGCGCCGCGACGGGAGTGAGCGCTATTGCGGAGTCGCGAGCCAAAGGATTCCCCATATATGGAGAGACGCTGCATCAGTTCGCGCTGTTTACGAGCGAAGACTACAAGCGGCCGAACGGACAGATATACCATACCTATCCGTCTCTGAAGACTGCAGCGGATCACGTCGCCTTATGGGAGGCAGTGACGAAAACCGGTGCGATCAGCACGATGTCGACCGACGGCGTTTGCACCCCGTATTCGGTGAAGATAGCACGCAGCCAAATCGATGACACGACGGGCGGTAATGTCGGCGTCGAGCCGCGTGTCAGCATCGTCTACACGGAGATGGTCGCGAAGCGCGGTTCTACGCTCGAACGTTTTGTCGACGTTATCGCAACGAATGCCGCGCGTATCATGGGTCTCTACCCTCGCAAGGGAGCCATCATGGTCGGCAGCGACGCCGATTTGGCGATTCTCGATCCGCAGGCGTCGCGTAAGATTGCGAAAGAGAATCTACACGAATCGGATTACACGCCGTGGGAAGGTTACGAAACCGCGATCTGGCCGTCGATGACGATCTTGCGCGGAAAGAAAGTCGTCGAGAAAGCCACGTTCCTCGGTTCTACAGACGATGGTCGGAGTATCGCCCGTAAAATCGCACCCGAGATCTTAGCGAAAGGTCTGTGAGTTTTCCGGCGCCGGAGGCGCTGGCGGTGCGTTTTGTGGTTGCGGCTCAGCCGGAGCATAGCCGTTGCCGCGATCCTGTTGCGGATGCGGCGGAACCAGACGCACGTTCACACCCGAGTTTGCCGGAATGGTGACGTCCGAGCGATTATTCTTCGCAACGAGATAGCCTCCCGCAGCACCGAAGAGTCCGCCGTAGTTCGTCCCGATCCACTTGCCGAGAATGTTACCGACGATCATACCACCCAGTGCGCCGAGCGCTTCCTTCGCGCCGTTGTTGGCGGTCTTGACGTTGACTTGCGTGACTTCGCCGGCGATCGGGTAAATCGCGCCGTTCGCGAGCTGCAACGTATCAAAGGAAATGTAGACTTGCCCGCTCTGCCCTTGACCCGCGCGCTGTGTGGCGGCGACGCGTCCGAACAAACGGGCGCCCGTGATCGAACCGTCGAGCGAGTTCACGTTGACGAGCACGACCTGATCGCCCACGTTTGCGGTCTTCGAGCTTATGCTCTGCAATAAGCTTCCGCTGAACTGCGTGCCGGGTTCCGGCGCGTAGATCGCGCGTTGCGGCGGCGCGCCGTCGGGCGGCGTTGCCTGTGCGAGCGCGAGCGTCGGAAGAAAAACGAATGCCGCAATGACGGCCAACAAGCGAACGGCCATACTCTGTTCCTAACATAGATTTCTGGGACTCAGCTTGTCGGCACCCAGATTCTTAACCGCCGCTCAATCGAAATCGTCATAGTCGCTTGGCTCGAAGGTCTCGGCAGCCAAGCGCCAGCCGTACGCCAGCAAGGGCAAGCAGCGCTCGACGAAACGGACGGAGCGCTCGACGAGTGCGCGCGAGCCAAGCATCTTCACCGGAAGATCGTCGTGAATCAAAAAGTGCCGCAACCGAAAATAGGGCGCGAGGGGCGTGTCGCTCATGTGCATGAAACCGCGCGGCATCCGCTGCAATGAATCGTCTTCGTCGTCCGGATGTATGAGCTTGAGCTTCGTGCGCCCTAGGGCGCGGATAACTTTGGTGAAGCTCTTCGGATTCTCGGCGATGTCTGTGCGCCAACGCTGCAGCAGTTTGGGGTGCATATCGTAGAACGCGAGCGAGAGGAACGGATCCTTCGGCGTGACGTGGATGTAGAGTCCGCCCGGCGTGTGGCGTCCGCCGTCGGGTGAAAGATACGCCGCAAAGTGCGTCTTGTACGGAAGCTTGTTCCGGCTGAAGCGCACGTCGCGGTAGATCCGGAAAATCGAGCGGCGTAGATCGCCGTAAACTGGAATGCGCTTGCGCTCGAAGCGGGTGGAGAGCTCGTTGACCAGCCGCTGCATCGGAAGCAGCAAGTCCTCTTCGTAGACGTGCTTGCGCTCTTGGAACCAAACGCGATCGTTGTGTTTGGCTAAATCACGCAGAAAACGGAGCCCCCGTGGGGGGAAGCCTTCAAATCTCTCCATGCGGGTATAAGCGACCCATGATTCTTACTGTACTTTTGAGCACCTTGCTGACGTGTGGCGGCGCCGACCCGGCGATCGTCTCAGTACGCGTCGCGGGCAGCTCACAACAAGCTGGAAACACCATCTACCATCTCAGCGGCGTCGTCCAGAACGTCGGTAAAGCCAAACAGGCTTCGAACGTGCTGCAGTTCGTCGACATCGATATCGGCGGCACTGGTAAAGTCGACGATCGTGGCATCCCGCCGCTTGCACCTGGACAGAAATATACGTTCGGCTATGACTTCAAGCGCTCGTCCGACGCCGGTGACGGCAGCTCGCGCTTACACTTCAAGCTGGATTTCCGTCAACCGTCGCCGCCCGGCTCGCAAAATTGCAGCAGCGCCGACGACGAGTTTACGTTGCGAGTCTAGGCTGATGCTGTTGCGTTAGGCAACCAGCGGACGTCGCTCGGTGCAAGCTCGGCGGGAACACCGTCGATCAAACGAACGCGGCCGGCGGCTGCGGCGTTGCCGCGTGAGCCGGGGAGAATGACGCCGATCAAATTCAGCGGATCGCTTGGCGCGAGCGTGATCTCTTCACCGCTCGGTGCGCTGCGGCGAACGGCGCGGACTGCATCGAGCGCTTCGGGCAATGCAAATTGTTCGCCGACGTAGCCTGCAACGAAACGTCCGCCGCGAATTTCGCCTTGCGCTTCCATGCGGCGCAGCTGCCACAATATCTCGCGCCACGGCGGCAAGTTGATCTCGCGCGCAACGATGTCGCGGAAGACGATCCCCCAGCGCGCAAGCAGCATATGCACGGCGCTTTCGGGATCGAGCGTGTGTGATTCGCTGGTGACGACGGGAAGTCGCGTCCAGCGTCCGCCCGCGGCGCGCGGCCGCTGACGCAAGCCTTTTTCGCCGAGACGGCGCTTGCTGTCGATCAACGAGCGCAGCGCATCGAAACGATCGGCGCTGACGAGACCAGCCGCTGCAAGCTCCCAAAGCGCTTCCTCGACTTCAGCCGGCAGCCGTCCCGTCTCGCGAACGATATCGTTGAAGAAGGGTGCAGCGCGACGATCGATGGCGGCAAGCACTTCACGTGCGCCTGCCGATAACGGCGCACGCTCGCCGTCGCCGCCGACGATCACGTCTTCCGCGTGCTCGCGCAAAAAGAATGCGATCGGTGCAAGTCGTGTCGGACGAATGCGCTTCTTGCGCCCTTGCTGATCGACCGAGTCGACCGACGGATGCGCGGAGAGCCGTCCCCACATCACTTCGCCCGTGTGGCAAAGTTCGTCCAAGAACTCTGGTTTGTAGCCCGCGATGCGACGCGGCAGAATTTGCGTCTCCCACCAGATCGCCGGAATCTCGTAGCCTTCGAGCTGGCGGATAACGTTCAGCGTGCCCTCAACGCCGTGCAGACGCGTCCCCGGCGCGACGTGCTGCCAGCGCACGAGAAAGCGCACGAACTCGGCTGAGGTGACCGGCTCGATTTCGCGCCGCAGCTTGCCGAGCGTCATGCGATGGATGCGCGCGAGCAGCCGGCGATTGCACCATTCGTCTTCGTCTTGTGAGCGAAACCGACCAGGCAAAACCTGACCTTCGCCGACGAGCTGCGCGATCGCAATCTCGACAACATCGTCGGGACGTCCGAATTTCGCCACCAGCTCGGCGATCGTCACGGGCCCAAGTACTTCGAGCCAGCCACGAATCAGCTCGGCAAACGCCGCTTCGCTCGTTTCGGGAAGCGGACGTGACGACGGCACCGCATCGATTTCGGGGTCGAGTCCTGCTTCGGGATAAATGCGCTGCGCTATATCAAGCCGCTCGGCGCTCGTCCAGAATGCGCGCTCGCCAACCCACAGTGTCGCGGCACGCCGCTGCGCGACGAGCTCGTCGTAGAACGCGCACCATTCATCGTGCGGCGGAACAGCGACGAGTGAGAGCAGCGCATCGTGCAGTTCATCGGCGTTGCGAACCACCGGCCACGATTCCGCAATGACTTCGGCGATCGCCGCCGGATCGAGGACTCCGACACCGTCGCTGCCGTCAATCGCCGTGCGCATCGTGCGGCGCAGCGTGACGGCACGCGCGCGGCGCTCTTCGAGCGGCGCATCGTCGAGATACGCGTACGGATTGGAGTTCAAGATCTCGTGGCAGAATGCCGACGGCTCGGGAGTATCGACCGCCACGGTGCGCAGCTCGCCACGTTCGAGACGGCCAAGAATCTCGAGCCAACCGTCGACGTCCATCGCTTCGTGCAAGCAGTTGTCGATCGTTTCGCGCACGAGCGGATGATCTGGAATGCGAATCGGACCGTCGAGATTTTCCGGACACGCAGCTTGATCCGGGAATACCGCCGCCATCAGATCTTCCGAGCGCATGCGCAGCAGCTGCGGCGGAACCTTTCGTCCACCGGTGAAGCGCAGAATCGCAAGCGCGCGCATCGCGTTCCAACGCCAGCGCGATGCGAACATCGGCGCAGGCAGCATGGCTTGCGTGAGCACTTCCTTTGCGCTTGCCGTCTTTAAGAATTCGAAGACCGCATCGAGCGGAAAGGCGTGTGAATCGCTGAGCGAGAGAACGATGCCGTTGTCGGTCGCAGCAGCTTGAAGCTCCAGATTGAACGAGCGGCAGAAGCGTTTGCGCAGCGCCAGCCCCCACGCGCGATTGATCCGCGCACCAAACGGCGCGTGCAGAATCAGCTGCATCCCGCCGCCTTCGTCAAAGAACCGCTCCGCGACGATTGTGTCTTGCGAGGGAACCACGCCGAGGATCGCTTTACCGGCTTGCACGTACGCAATCGCTTGCGCCGCGCCGCCCTCATCGAGCGAGCACTGTTCCATGAGCATCGCGTGCGCGGCCGTGATATCGCCGGCCGCGAGCTTTGCAATCTCTTCGCGCAGATTCGAAACTTCGCGTGAAAGCTCGACCGTACGGCCCAGTCCTTCGCCGTTCCAGAATGGAATCGACGGCGGCGCACCTTGCGCATCTTCGACGCGCACAACACCCTGCTCGACGCGCTTTATCCGCCACGACGTCGTCCCTAAGAGGAAGATGTCGCCGGCCATGCTTTCGACGGCAAAATCTTCATCCAGCGAACCGATCGTCATACCATCGGGCTCAGCGATCACCGCGTACGATGCGACGTCAGGAATAGCCCCGCCGGATGTGATCGCGGCAAGCCGCGCGCCGCGGCGGCCGCGCATGACTTTGTTGACGCGATCGTGATGTAGGAACGCGCCGCTGCGTCCACGCGACGTTGCGATTCCGTCGGCCAGCATCGCGACGATCTCATCGAACTCCGCCCGCAAAAGATTGCGATACGGATAAGCCCTGCGGACGAGCGCGAAGAGCTCGTCTTCATTCCACTCGTCGGTCGCGCAGGCAGCAACGATTTGTTGTGCGAGTATGTCGAGCGGCTGCGGCGGAATGCAAAGCGCATCGATCTCGCCGGTGCGAATCGAGCGCACGAGCGCAGCACATTCGATCAGCTCATCGCGCGTGAGCGCAAAGAGCACGCCCTTTGGCGTTGCGCCGACCCAGTGGCCGGAGCGTCCGATCCGCTGGAGCGCCCTTGCGATGGAACGGGGTGAGCCCAGTTGTACGACCAGATCGATCGTGCCGATGTCGATGCCGAGCTCGAGCGAAGCGGTCGCAACGACAGCGCGAATCTCGCCGGCTTTGAGTCGCTGTTCTGCGACGAAGCGCGCGGGTCGTGAAAGACTCCCGTGATGCGGTAGGACGATATCCGGACCGAGGCGCTTCGTCAGCGCGAACGTCACGCGCTCTGCCATGCGCCGTGTCGGAACGAAAATCAGCGTGGTGCGATTCGCTTGAATGTGCTCGCAGATGCGATCGTAGACGTCGTCCCACATCTCGTTGCTCGCAACGTGTCCCAGCTCGTCGCCCGGAATCTCGACTGAGAGCTCCAGCTTGCGGCGATGACCGATATCTATGACGGTTGCATTCGGGCTGAGATATTCGGCGACG
The DNA here is from genome assembly GCA_963715815.1 of Vulcanimicrobiota bacterium. Taxonomy (GTDB): domain Bacteria; phylum Vulcanimicrobiota; class Vulcanimicrobiia; order Vulcanimicrobiales; family Vulcanimicrobiaceae; genus JAFAMS01. The sequence continues at coordinate 402,877 of OY970278.1, forward strand.
CTCTCGAGCGGCTTGACCGTTGCGGAAAGTCCGATGCGCTGCGGTTTCCGTCCGCCGCTCGACATGACGAGGTGATCGAGACGGGCCAGCGTCAACGCGAGATGCGAGCCGCGCTTGTCATCTGCGATCGCGTGAATCTCGTCGACGATGATCGTGCCGACCGAGCGAAGGAGCTGGCGCGAACGTTCGGCCGTCAAAAAGATGAAGAGCGATTCCGGCGTCGTCACCAAGATGTGCGGCGCCGTGCGCAGCATCTTGGCGCGCTCGCTTTCGCTCGTGTCGCCGGTCCGCACCGCGGTGCGAATCGGCCACAGGCCGATGCCGCGTTCGCTCGCGAGCGCGTTCAGCTCACCCAGTGGCGTCTCTAGATTGCGGCGGACGTCATTGGTCAGCGCGCGCAGCGGTGAAACGTAGAGGACGAGCGTCTGATCGGGAAGGCCGGCCGGCGTTTGCGCGCGCCGCACCAGCTCGTCGAGACACAAGAGGAAGGCGGCCAGCGTCTTGCCTGAGCCGGTCGGGGCCGTGATAAGCACGTCGCGCCCCGAGCGAATCTCGGGCCAGCCTAAGCGTTGCGGCTCAGTCGGCTCGCCGAAACGCTGCGCGAACCAGTCGCGGACGATCGGGTCGAACTCAATCACGGTGCTTCCTAGAAATAGCGAGAGCGGAAAGGAGTTTCATCCTTCCCGCCCCCGATGCCACCTGTAAGGCACAGAGCGTCTATTTTGGCTGTGGCGTCATCCGCAGGTACGGCTTGATGGTCCGGTAGCCCGGGAAGCGTTTGTCCGCGTCTTCGTTGCTAACCGCGGTCGTGATGATGACATCGTCGCCTTGCTTCCAATTCACCGGCGTTGCGACCGAGTGCTTGTCGGTGAGCTGCAGGGAATCGATCACGCGCAGAATCTCATCGAAGTTGCGCCCGCACGTTTGCGGATACGTAATCATCAGCCGGACTTTCTTCTTCGGATCGATCACGAAAACCGTACGTACGGTGAACACCTCGTCGTGCGCAGGATGCATCATCCCGTACATGCCGGCGACTTTGCGATCGGGATCCGCAATGATCGGGTAGTCGATTTTGGTGTTTTGCGTTTCCTCGATGTCTTTCACCCAGCCGCTATGTGAGTCGACGGGATCGACTGAGAGGCCAATCACTTTGACGTTGCGCTTCTTGAACTCCGGAAGCAATTTGCCAACGTAGCCAAGCTCGGTGGTGCATACGGGCGTAAAGTCTTTGGGATGTGAGAACAGGATCGCCCAGCTATCGCCGATCCAATCGTGGAAACGGATCTTACCTTGCGTAGTGTCCGCTTCGAAATCCGGCGCGGTGTCGCCGAGTCGCGGCATCGAGGTCGCGATCGTGGTGCTCATGGCAGTCTAGCTCCTCGCTGTGTTTTGGGGTGCGGTTTATGACCGCGACAGTAACTTTTTGAGGAAGGTTTCGTGCTTGAACGAGTTGCTCTCGCCGAAGTGCACGATGACAGTGTCAGAGGCGAACAAAACATAAAGCGCCTGCCCGCCTGAGCCGCTTGAGTAAACGATTCCGGGCGTATCGGGAAATGGGCTGAGCCAGAAGCCGAGTCCATAGCGTGGATTCGCGCGCGAGCCTTCGAAGCACGCCGTCACGGACTCTTCGCTCAGAATGTTCTTTCCTTTATAGGTGCCGCGTCCGAGCAAGAATTGACCGAACTTGAGCCATTCGAGCGGTCCGAGCGTCGCGCCGGTTGGAAGCGGGTTCGTACCGTCTTTGAGCTTGCGCCACGTTTCGATCTGCAGGCCGATCGGATCGAGGATGCGCTCGCGCAAATAATCATGGGGCTCCATCTTGCGCGCTGCGAGTTTGCGCCGCAGCACTTCGCCGAAGACTTGCAACGCAATGCCACCGTACGTGAATGTCGCGCCCGGCATCGTTTGGAGCGGCAATGCGATTGCTGCGCTCGCACTCGGAACGGCGTTGCCGAGCCCTCCGAAGCCAAAGCCCGCGGTTAGATTCAGCAAATCGCGAATCGTAACGAGCTCTTTGCGCGGATTCTCTTCCCACTCCGGAATCGTTCGCGCAACCTGCTCGTCCAGGCGCAGCAAGCCGTCTTGCTGTGCGGCGGCCGCGGTGATTCCCCAGAAGCTCTTCGTCCCGCTGTAGATTGCGTGCGGCCGATCCGACGCGTACATCGGTCCGTAACACTCGAAGCTGACCTTACCGCCGCGCGCGACGACGAACGCGTGCAGCTTGTGTCGTTCGGCGTACGCAAGCGCTGCGTCATAGTCAAGCTTGGGTGCCGGAGAGACGGCCATGCCGGGGCATACTCGCCTGCACGGTATTGGGCCTCGTGGGCATAGGGAACCGCGCGACCCGCGGCGCAAGGGGCGGCCATGCGAATTGTGAGTTATCGAGTAGGCGGCGGCTCCTGGCGCGCAGGCGCGGAGCGCGACGGATCAGTTATCGATATCGCCGGCGGGGGCGATCCTTCGGTCAAGGCGCTGCTCGCGGGCGGAAAGGCTGCGCTCGACGCGGCGGCTGCGCGCGAAAAAAGCGGGAAGCCGGTGAGCGGAAACGTCGAGATCGGGCCGGTTATTCCGGATCCGGACAAGATTATTTGCATCGGTTTGAACTACCGCAAGCACGCTGAAGAAACGGGACAACCACTTCCCACGGTTCCGACGATGTTTCCGAAGTATCGCAATTCGCTGATCGCGAACGGCGCGCAGATCGTGTTGCCGCGCAACAATCCGGGCAACGTCGACTACGAAAACGAGTTGACGATCGTCATCGGCAAACGCTGCAAGTACGTGACGGAAGCTGAAGCGCTCGATTACGTGGCCGGCTACACGATCATGAATGACGTCAGCGCACGCGATCTGCAAATGCAGACCAGTCAGTGGGGCGCCGGTAAGGCAGTCGATACGTTCGCGCCGCTCGGACCCGCGCTCGTTCCGGCATCCGAGATCGGCAATCCGCAAAAGCTTGCGATCAAGACGCGGCTCAACGGACGGGTCGTGCAAGATTCGAATACGTCGGACATGGTCTTCAGCTGCGCGCAGATCATCGCGTTTCTGAGCAACTTCATGACGCTCGAACCCGGCGACGTCATTGCGACGGGGACACCGGAAGGCGTCGGCTTCAAGCGCGTACCGCCGCTCTTCCTCAAAGACGGCGACATCATCGAGCTCGAAATCGAAAAACTCGGCATCCTACGCAACCCCGTAGTATCAAAGGTTCCCGCGGCAGTGTAGCAATTCCGTGAATGACGACACGTTAGCCATCCTCGTGGGGGGCGGTCCTGCGCCCGGGATTAACGGCGTCATTGCTTCGGCGACAATCGAGGCGATCAATAGCGGCTTGCGTGTCATCGGCTTGTATGACGGCTACATGCACATCGCGCAGGGTGACATCTCGCACGTCCGCGAGCTGACAATCGAAACGGTTTCACGGCTGCACTTCACGGGTGGCTCGTACTTGCGCACTTCGCGCACGAATCCGGCCAAAGACGACGCGACGTTGCAGCGCTGCATCCGCTCGCTTTTCGAGCTGGGCGTGCGCTACGTTATCGCAATCGGCGGCGATGACACGACGTACGGTGCTGCGCGAATCGCTGCACAGACGAAAGGCCGCCTTGGGATCGTTACCGTCCCGAAGACGATCGACAACGATCTTCCGCTGCCCGATAATGCGCCGACGTTCGGGTTCGAAACGGCGCGCACGGTCGGGACCGGCATCCTCGAAAACCTGATGGAAGATGCGCGGACCGCGTCACGATGGTATCTGGCCGTCACGATGGGACGCAAGTCTGGTGCGCTCGCGCTCGGGATCTGTAGGGCCGCGGGTGCAACGCTCGCCGTGATTCCGGAAGAGTTCGGCAAGGAGATCTTGTTCGAAGACGTCGTCGATACGATTTGCGGCTCGATCATCAAACGCAAACAGCTGGGCGCCGATCATGGTGTGGCAGTGATCGCCGAAGGGATCGCGGAGCGCATGGACATTGAGAAGCTCGAATCCGACCACGTCTCGCGCGATGCGTACGGTCATGCACGGCTCGCCGATATTCCGATCGGCATGATGCTGCGCGACGCCGTCCGCGACAGGCTCACGCAGCTCGGTCTCGACAACACCGTCGTCACGAAAGACATCGGCTACGAGCTGCGCTGCGCAAAGCCGGTCCCGTTCGACGTCGAGTATACGCGCACGCTTGGCTACGGCGCCGTGCGGCATTTGTTGGCCGGGGGCAGCGGCGCGCTAATTGCGCTCTCCGGCGGCCACATGGTCCCGGTTACGCTCGAAGAGCTGACCGATCCCAGCACCGGTCGCATACGTGTACGGCTCGTCGATGTTACAACCGAGTCGTACGAGGTCGCGCGCAAATACATGATCCGCCTCGAGCGGAGTGACCTTGAAGAGCCGCGCCTGTCGCGCTTAGCCGTGCAGACCTCACTCTCACCGCAGGAGTTCGCAACGCGCTTCGGCAGAATCGTCGGAGAGCCGGCGCTGGCCAAATAGAGGTAATAGTTGGAAGAGATCGCCGGGACCCGGGAGCACCGCGAGGGCTCACGTTGGGTGCCGATTTCGGCCGCGGTCGTTGCTGTATTTGCAGCGCTGGTTACGCTATTAGTCCATCAGCGTTCGAATCAAGCTCTCACAGCGAAGAACGATGCAATTTTGGCGTTCACGCATGCGAGCGATACATACAATTATTATCAAGCGAAATCGATCAAGGAAGACGTATACACCGTCGCTCTCGTCACGAGTGCCCATCCGAACCAAGCGCTGCGTAAAGTCGCCGCTCACGAGCGCGATTCTAAAGCGGCCGTACTCGAAAAGGCGCGCATCTATGAAGAACAGGCCGATCAGAGCGACGCTAAGAGTGAGAAATTCATCCACTCGTACGAGACGCTCGAGATCGGCGCTACATTCCTTGAAGTAGCGATCGTGATTCTATCGATCTCGACCCTGGTAGGTACCATTATTCTTCCCGCTATGGCCGCGGTCTCGACCCTCGTCGGCATCGGGTTTACGATCGCCGGTCTCCCGGTCTAGGAGAGACGCGAATGTTCGATCTGATCGTCAAGGATGCGCGCGTCGTCGACGGTACGGGGCGACCCGAATATCGCGCCGATGTTGGTGTCGAAGGCGATCGTATTGCCGAGATCGGCAAGATCACGGCACCCGCGCGTGAGGTGATCGATGCCGAAGATCGCGTTCTTTCGCCGGGATTCGTCGACGTGCACACACACTATGACGCGCAGATCACGTGGGATCCGAGCGCATCGCCCTCACCGTCGCTCGGCGTCACCACCGTCGTGATGGGGAATTGCGGATTCACGATCGCGCCTGCGCCGCCCGCCTTGCGCTCGTTGATCGCGCGCAATCTGGCAGTCGTTGAGGGCATGTCTCTTAAGGCTCTCGAGAACGGCATCGACTGGAACTTCGAAAGCATTCCCGAGTATCTCGCGATGCTTCGCAGCAAGGGCTTCGTGCCGAACGTGGCTGTGTTCGCCGGACACTCGACGCTGCGCACGGCCGTAATGGGTGAAGACGCTTCGAAGCGCGCCGCGAACGATGAAGAGCTTGCAGAGATGCGCGCGCTGCTCTGCGAAGCACTTGACGCGGGCGCGATCGGTCTTGCCTCGACGCAGAGTCACAGCCATTTCGGCGACGGTGGCATGCCGATGCCGTCGCGCCTCGCCGACGAGCGTGAATTTCGAACGCTTATTGGTACGCTCGGAGAGATCGGCCGCGGAGTCTTCATGATTACCGGCGGACCGGGTACGTCCGGAGAGTTCTTGGAAGAGATGGCTGCGACGACGCGGCGTCCGGTGATTTGGGCGGCAGCCCTGCACAGTACTGCCGATCCCGAACGCTGCTACGGTTTGTTGCGCCGCTGCACCGAAGCCACGGATCGTGGGCATCCGATGTACGCACAAGTTTCGTGCCAACCGCTGACGATGGAATTCACGCTCTGCAACGCCTATCCGTTCGGAAGCTACGAGTTGTGGAAGGAGCTGCGCGGCGGCAAACCAGATGTCGTTCGGCGCAAAGTTTCGGATTCGGAATTCCGTAGCGGGCTCCGCAAAGCGTTCGCAGAGCGACAGCGTGGAAAGCTCTTCTACGGTGATTGGGATCGCGTCTGGATCTCAGCCGTGTCCGAAGAGCGAAACAACGCGCTCGAAGGCTTCACGGTTGCCGAGGTCGCGCAAAAACAAGGTAAGGATCCGCTCGACGTTTTCTTCGATTTGGCGCTGGATGAGAATTTGGCGACGCTGTATTCGGCACACGTCCTCAACTACGATGAAGATGCGGTCGAGCAGCTTCTCAAAGATGACGTCAGCATCATCGCGCTCTCGGATGCAGGTGCGCATCTGACGTTCTTGTGCGACGCCGGATACGGATTGCACATGCTCGGGCACTGGGTGCGCGAGCGCAAGAGCTTTACGCTCGAAGACGCGGTTCGGCGCATCACCTCATGGCCGGCCGAGATTTATGGAATTCGCGACCGCGGACGGATTGCCGTCGGCACGTACGCTGATCTGCTGCTCTTCGATCCCGAGACGATCGGCGTTTCACGCCCGCGCCGCGTCTACGATCTTCCCGGCGGCGATAGCCGCTTGATTCGTGACGGCCGCGGTATCGCAGGCGTGTGGGTGAACGGAACCCGCGTCGTCACCGACAACGTGCCTGCGCACAACGGTCATCGTCCGGGCCGATTGCTCGACAACTGCGGGATGAAGGCGGCGATTTAAGCCCGGGCCGCCTTGGGCGCGGCGTCGATTGCCATGACGCCCAAATCGCGATCGCCCAACCCACGTGCGATCAGCTCGTCGATGCGCTCCGCGATCGTAGGCAGAACGTGCAGCTCAACGTCTGAACGTTCGGCCATCTCATTCATCAGTCGCACGTCTTTGCGCGCCATCGTAAGCTCGAAAGACGGCGTGAAATCACCGGCCGCCATTTTCTTGCCGCGAATGTCGATCGAGTTCGTCGCCTTGAAGTGCGAAAAGAGCGTGTGCGCGTTACTCGGATCGACGCCGACGCTGCGGGCCATCGCGTACACGTCCGAAAGCCCGCTGACGATCGTTACGATCATCGCGTTGCCGAAGAGTTTGAAAGCCGCAGCGTGACGCGGATCCTCTCCGACGTTCCAGACTTCGCCGGTCATCTTTTTCAGATGATCGTTGGCCTTCCGGGCGCGCGCCGCCGGACCGCACACCAGCATCAAGCCTGCACCTTCGCGCATGGCTTGAGGCGACATGAAGACCGGCGCGTGCAGGAATTCTATTCCGGCCGCATCGCCGCGCGCGCTGCGTTCCGCCGCACCGGCGGGCGACGTGGTCGTGTGATCGATGACGAGCGTTCCCTTTGGAATGCGCTCGAGAATACGATCGAGCAGCCCGTCGACCGACGCATCGTCGGACAGAATGATATGCACGACTTCGGCACCGTCGAGCGCAGCAACCGGATCTTCGAATGCTTTAGCGCCGAACGATTCGAGCGCACGTGCTTTATCTGCGGTTCGATTCCAGACGCGAACGGTATCGCCGCCTTTTAACCACCGCTCAGCCATGCCGCTACCGAGCCTTCCGGCCCCGAACAATGCGATTTTCATGCGCCTAGCTTGCAGTCGTAAGCGGCAATTCCTCGGTTCGCGAGCGCACCATCGGGAGGTCTGCGCTGCGTGCTGCAGCGTCGATTGCGTCCTTTGCCATGCGGCGATATGTCGTCCACTTGCCGCCGAGTACGCTGAGCAAGCCTTGCGAATCCGATTCGATCAGATGCTCGCGCGAAAGCGAAGAAGAGTTCCCGCCGCCGGCTTGTATGAGTGGCCGAAGACCCGCGTACGTGTCGAGGATCTGCGCGCGCGTAACCTGACGCTCGATGTAGCGATTGAGATGCGCGATGAGATAATCGATCTCGGCGTCCGATGCTTTTGGATCGTCATCGAGCGGCGCACCGGCGATCTCGGTCGTGCCGACGAGCGTCTTGCCTTTCCACGGTAGCGCAAAGATCACACGCTTGTCGTCGGTCTTCGGGATGATAAAACCGTCGCTGCCGCCCAGAACGTCCGCGGGAAAGACGACGTGCGATCCGCGACTCGGTGCGAGCATCTGCTTCGCATTCGGATCCGAGAGACGGCGGATAATGTCCGAACGCGGCCCGGTTGCGTTTACGACGACGCGCGCGGAGACGATAGTTTCCTCGCCGCCCTCCGCGCGCGCAATCACGCCATTGATACGTGCGTTCGTTGAAATAAACCGCACGACGCGAACGTGCTCGAGAAGCTCGGCGCCAAGATTACGGGCCGTTCGCGCGAGCGCCGCGAGCAAGCCCATCTCATCGAACTGCGCATCGACGTAGCGGACGCCCCCGGCGATGTTGTGGTGCCGCAAATTCGGCAGATGCTCGAGCGTCTCAGCCGTAGAGAGCGTTCGGCTCGGCTCGATATTCGCGCTTCCGGCCAGTGCGTCGTACATGCGCAAGCCGGTGGCGTAGTACGCGCGCTCGAATGCGTTGCGCACCGGGACGATGATGCCGATCGGCCGGACGAGATCGGGCGCATTGCGACGGAGGATCGCGCGTTCCGCGAGCGCTTCGCGGACGAGACCGATTCGGAATTGCTCGAGGTAGCGAACGCCGCCGTGAATCAGCTTTGTCGAGCGGCTCGACGTACCGGCGCCGAAGGTGTTGGCTTCAAACAGCGCCGTGCGGTAACCGCGCGCCGCCGCATCGACCGCGCACCCGAGCCCCGTCGCGCCGCCGCCGATGATTACGACGTCGAAGCGGTCGTTGCTGCTTGGATCGCGCGCTGCCATGCTGCGAGCCTTTCGTCACGGGTTGCGTTATCGATCTTTGAATGAAAGCGCTTGGAGACGCGCCAGTGGCGCGAGACCTCATCGAAGTCACGCCACACTCCGGCCTGGATGCCGGCGATGTAGGCGGCGCCGAGTGCCGTCGTCTCGAGCGTTGCCGGGCGGACGACGTCGCAGCCGAGCATGTCGGCCTGCAGCTGGAGCAACAAATCGTTCGCAGCGGCTCCGCCGTCGACGCGCAGCTCGCCGAGCTCCATTCCGGCGTCGCGCGTCATCGCGCTGACAACCTCTGCGCATTGGAGCACGATCGCGTCAAGCACGGAGCGCGCGATGTGCGCGCGCGTCGTTCCGCGCGTTAGACCGACGATCGTTCCGCGTGCATGCGGATTCCAGTACGGTGCTCCGAGACCCGTGAACGCGGGGACGAAAACGACGCCGTCGCTGTCCTCGACTTGAGCCGCAAGTCCTTCGATCTCGGCTGCTGATGTGATGATGCCGAGTCCGTCGCGTAGCCACTGCACCGCAGCACCGGTGACGAAGATCGAACCCTCAAGCGCGTATGTTGCACGGCCGGGCTCCGTTCCGAGGGCGACCGTTGCCAGCAGGCCGTGCCGGCTTCGAACGATGCGTTCGCCCGTGTGCAGCATCACGAACGATCCGGTGCCGTACGTATTCTTTGCGAGGCCCGGGGCAAAACCGGCTTGACCAGCGAGCGCAGCCTGTTGATCCCCCGCGATACCCGTGATCGGAATAGACGTACCGAACAGTTGCGGATCGGTCGCACCGAACGTTGCGAGCGAAGGGCGCGCATCCGGCAGCAGGCTGCGTGGAATATCGAAGATTGCAAGCAGCTCGTCGCTCCACGCGAGTTTCTCAAGATCGAAGAGCAGCGTGCGAGAGGCGTTCGTGTAATCGGTAGCGTGTGTTGTGCCGCCGGTCAGCTTCCACAAGAGCCAAGTGTCAACCGTGCCGAACGCAAGCTCGCCGCGCTGTGCTCGCGCGCGCAAGCCCGGAATATTGCGCAAAAGCCAGTCGATCTTGGTCGCGGAAAAATACGGATCGAGCCGGAGTCCCGTGGCCTGCGCAAGGCGTTTACCTTGCCCCGCCGCTTCGAGCTCTGCACAGCGCTCCGAGGTGCGGCGATCTTGCCACACGATCGCACGATGAACCGCGTTGCCAGTAGCGCGATCCCACAGGATCGTCGTCTCACGTTGATTCGTGATTCCGATCGTCGCGATCTCGCTCGGCGAAATCCCGGCGTCGGCGATAGCACCGCGCGCGGTGGCCAGCTGCGTCGTCCAAATCTTCTCGGGATCGTGCTCGACCCAGCCGGCCTGCGGAAAATGCTGCGAGAATTCTTGTTGCGAAAAACCGCGCGCGCTGCCGGCGTCGTCGAAAACGATCGCGCGTGAGCTCGTTGTCCCTTGATCGAGGGCGAGGACGTATTTGCTCACAGATCGGGTAAGAAGCGTTCGAGCAGTTCGGATTCAGTGTCGAGAATGAGGGCACCGATCTGAATCGGTCCAGTTGCGAGCGTGAAGCCAGGCCTTTTCTGTCCGCGCATTCGACGCACGTACCATTCGGGCCCCATTCCAACCACGCCGAGACTTGGGCCGCACATTCCCGCGTCGCCGCAGAAAAACGTACCCTTCGGGAAACGCTCGAGGCGAAGCGTCGGCTCGTGCGTATGTGTTCCGACGACGAGATGCGCGCGTCCGTCGACGGCATGCGCGAACGTACGCTTTTCGATGACGCGCTCGGCGTGAAGGTCAACCAAAACGACGGCGCCCTTCGGAAACGTCAGTTCCTCGAAGACGTCGAGCGCTTTGCGCGCTTCAAGTGGCGGATAGAGCGCCGTATATCCGATCAAGTTGACAATGACGAGGCTCTGTCCCTTGATATTCAGCTTGTACACGCCGCGCCCGGCGTGTGGTTTTAGCATATTGTGCGGGCGCAGAACGTTATCGCGCTCGTAAACGCCTTGAGGCGAGAGAGCGTCCCACGAATGATTCCCGCCGGTGAGGACATCGACACCCGCATCGAGCAACGTCGTGGCGAGCTCGTCGCTCAAGCCATACGCAACATTGGGATCTTCCAGTTGCGTTACAAGCGCGTTCTCGACGTTCACAACGATCACATCGGCCATCGTCTTCGCGCGCCACTCGTGCATGTGATGGGCGAGAAGCTGAGTCGCTTCCATTCCGACGACGTCACCGAAGAACAGTATGCGCATTATTTGACGGCGCCTTCCATCAAGGTATTGAGAATCTGTTTGCGTGCAAAGAGAAAAACGAGCAGCGTCGGCAGTGTCGCGAGCGTCGCGCCTGCCATCAGCGCGCCCCAGTGACTTCCGCCTTCGCCCGCTGCGAAGTCCTGCACGCCGACGGTCAGCGTGTGCATGCTCGGATCGGACATCGCAATCAACGGCCAAATGTATTGATTCCAGGCGTTTACGAAGATGTAAACACCGAGCGCGAAGATCACAGGAAGGTTCGCAGGGATGACGATTCGCCACAAGATGCGCCAGCTCGAGGCGCCATCGATTCCCGCCGCTTCGAGAATCGAACGCGGAAACGCGCGAAAGTGCTGGCGAAGCAAGAAAATACCGTAGGCACTCGCGACCTGCGGGATTATCAAACCGGCGTACGTGTTCAGTAGGTGCGACTTCGCCATCAGAAGATAGTTCGGTACGTACGTCACGACAAATGGGATCGGAATCGTTGCCAGGAGAATCGCGAAGAGCCAGCCATCACCGGGAAAACGCCTGCAGCCGAATGCATATGCGGCTAGCACGGCTACGAGCAGTTGTCCCAGCGTGACGCTGCCGGCATAGATGATGCTGACTAGCAACATGTTCGGGTAGTTCATCGTCTTGGCGGCAATGAAAAAATTCTCGAGTGTCGGATCGAGTGGAATCGGCATCAGCGCGTGCTCGAAGATTGTGGCTTCCGGCCGTAGTGCCGTCCCGAACATGTAGAACAACGGCAAGATCAATGCGACGATCGCACCGATCAGAACGACGCGGCTAAGCATCATAGAGCGTGTTCCGTTCGAGCATGCGAAATTGCCAGATCGCGAAAGCGCCGAACAGAGCAAGGTACAAGACGGCGAGCGCACTCGCGCGACCGGCCTGAAAAAACTGGAACGCGTCTTGGTAGATCGCGTAAAACAGGTTGCTGCTCGCGCCGCTCGGTCCACCCACGGAAAGGATCTGAATCGGCACGAACGCGTGGTCGAGCGCTTGCAATATCGTCGTTACGATCGTAAAGAGCAGCGTCGGCATCACGAGCGGTAAGATGATGCGTTGGAATCGCAGCCAGCCGGCTGCGCCGTCGATCTCGGCCGCCTCGAGATACGACTCTGGAATCGCCTTGAGACCCGCAAGCAATATCAGATAGTTGAAGCCGAAGAATTTCCAAACTGCGACGGACGAGACGGCGGGAAGCGCCCAGTGCGGATCGGTGAACCAGTTCGGACTCGCGATGTGCACGAGCGCGAGCGCGCGGCTGAACGGCCCGCCGTACGGAAGATAAAGCCACAGAAAGAGCAGCGCGCCGACGGAGACCGGGATGACGGTCGGTAGGAAGATCAACGTTTGATACACGTCGGCTTCGCGACGCCCGGCGCGCAACGTCAGCGTCGCGAGCAAAAGCGGAAGCGCAACGTTCCCGGCGAGCGCGAAACCGACGTAGAGCGCGCTTTGCCAAAGCATGGCAAGAAATGCCGGATCTCCAACAACGGCAAAATAGTTCCCAAGGCCGACGAATTTGCGATCCGGCGAGATCAGATTCCAATCGAAGAAACTGATCTGAATGTCGCGAGCGAGCGGCAGGATGAGAAACAGTCCGACGATCACAACCGCAGGGACGACGAACAGCACTGTAAGCTGCTTCATGTCAGATCGCTCCACGCGGGTCCGATCGTATCGATCCGGTCCGTGCAAATCGCATCGACACCCCATGCCGCGAGCGTGCGAGCGCGTTCGAGATCATTGACGGTATAAGCCATGACAAACAAGCCCGCAGCTTTGAACCCGCGCACCAAATCGGCATCGAGCGACGTGTGCGCGACATGAATCGATTCGCATTTCAAGCGTTCGGCACGCTCTTGCCAATCGGGCGGGACGTTCTTGACAAGCAGTCCGCGCGGAATCTGGGGGACGGCGTCGCGCGCTGCCTCGAGAGCTTCTTCGGAGAATGAGGATAGCAATGGAAGACCGCGAAACAGCTGCGCAACTTCGAGCGCGACCTTTTTTCCCGTGCGCGCCTCGCGGCCCGGCGACGGCTTGATCTCGATGTTGACTCGCATTTGGAGGCGCTCGAGCGTCTCCGCGAGCGCGGTAAGCGTCGGCATCCGCTCGCCCGGGAATTTTGCGTCGAACCACGATCCGGCGTCGAGAGTGGCAATCGTGTCGTAGGAAAGGTCGGCGGCCGCTCCGTGACCGTTGCTCGTGCGGTCGACGGTGTCGTCGTGCAGCAAGAAGAGCTCGTCGTCGGCGCTCAGCTTGACGTCGCACTCGGCGAGCCTGAAGCCGAGGCGCGCTGCTATTTCAAAACCTGCGAGCGTGTTTTCAGGGGCCAACGATCCGCCGCCGCGATGCGCCACGACGCCCGCGTACGGCCAGCTTCGCATCACGTCTCGATTCGCTTACCATCACTGGGATCGAAGAGATGGAAGAGATCCGGGCGCAGAGCGAGCGAAAAATTCTGGCCCGATGCCGGCAAAGTTTCGTTCGGCAAGCGCGCGATCACACTTTGGGTGCCCCAGTGTCCGTAGGCAAGATTCTCGGCGCCGAGCCGCTCGCAATAGTCGATCTTCAGATCGACGCGCACCGCATCGGTGCCTTCGATTGGGGCTTGAAGATGCTCGGGCCGGATACCGAGGACGATGTCGCGTCCGGCCAGCTCTTTCGCCGGTTTCGCAAGCGCGAGCGCCGGTCCGCCATCGACGACGAATGTAATCCCGTCCGGAGAAAGGCGTCCTTGCAGCAGATTCGTCGGAGGCGAGCCGATGAAGCTGGCAACGAAGAGCGTTGCGGGGCGCTCGTAAATGTCGGTCGGCGTGCCGACTTGCTGGACATCCCCTTTGTTCATCACAATCGCGCGATGTGCGAGCGTCATCGCCTCGACTTGATCGTGCGTGACGTACAAGCTGGTCGTGCGCAAGCGCGCGTGCAAGCTCTGAATCTCAGAGCGCATTTGCACGCGCAGCTTCGCGTCGAGGTTCGAGAGCGGCTCATCGAAAAGAAAAACGGCGGGCTCGCGGACGATCGCGCGCCCCATCGCAACGCGCTGCCTCTGCCCACCCGAGAGCTCGCGCGGTTTGCGCGTCAGATAATCTTTGAGCTCGAGAATGTTCGCCGCATTGTCGACGCGCGTCCGAATCTCGTCTTTGCTCATCTTGCGAATCTTCAGTCCGTAGGCCATGTTGTCATAGACAGACATATGTGGGTACAGGGCGTAGTTCTGAAAGACCATCGCAATGTCGCGATCCTTCGGTTCCAACCGGTTGACGACGTTGCCGTTAATGCGGACCTCGCCGGATGTGATGCTTTCGAGCCCCGCGACCATGCGTAACAACGTCGACTTACCGCAACCCGACGGTCCGACGATGACGATGAACTCGCCGTCGCCGATTTCGACGTTGACGTCGCGCAAGACAAACGTTTTGCCGTTGTAGGATTTCGCGACGCTATCAAACGTAAGACTTGCCACGCTATTTCTCCGACTCGACGAGACCGCGAACGAACCAGCGTTGCATGACGAGCACGACGAGTAGTGGCGGCAACATAGTGAGCAGTGTTGCAGCCATGACGAGTTGCCAGGCTGTCGCGACGTCGCCGTTCCCCATCATGCCCTTCACGCCGACGACGGCGGTAATCATCTGCGGAACGTTCGTAGCGAGAATCGGCCATAGATACTGATTCCAACCGTAGATGAAGTCGATCACGAAGAGTGCGGCAATCACGGTCTTCGTGAGGGGAACGGCGATATCGAAGAAAAATCGCATTGCGCCTGCGCCGTCGACGCGTGCAGCCTCGACAAGCTCATCCGGCAGCGCGAGAAAGAACTGGCGAAACAGAAACGTCGAGGTCGCCGATGCGATGAGCGGGATGATCAGGCCACCGTATGTATTGATCAGATGCAAATGCGAGACGACTTCGACCGTCGGGAAAATGCGGACCTCGACGGGAAGCATTAACGTCACGAAGATCGCCCAGAAGAACAGGTTGCGCAGCGGAAAGCGGAAGTACACGATCGCATACGCCGAAGTGATGGAGATCAGAAGCTTGCCGACCGTTACACCAACCGCGATGATGAAGCTATTCGCCATCATGCTCCGGAACGGATACGCGGCGTTGCCCGTACCGTGTTGCCAAACATCGGCGATATTTGCCCACAGCTGCGTTCCGGGAATGAGCGGAAGGGGTACGTGGATGGCTTGTTCTGCAGTTAGCGTGGCTGCGACCAGCGCGATGTAGAGTGGAAACGCAACGAAAAGCACGCCCAAGATCAGGACGGCGTGGCAGAGCACGTTCGTGAGCGGACGGTTTTCGATCATCCGTACTGGACCTTACGCTCGATGTAGCGGAATTGAATGACGGTCAGCCCGATGACGATCGCCATCAAAACAACCGATTGCGCGCCCGACTTACCAAGATCGAAGCTCTGGAAGCCTTCGAAGAAGATCTTGTAGACGAGCGTGGTCGTGGCCTGAACGGGACCGCCGCCTGTCGCCGCGTCGATGATCGGGAACGTGTAGAAGAACGCGTAGACGATGTTGACGACGAGCAAGAAGAACGTTGTCGGCGAGAGCAGCGGCATGACGACGTCGAAGAAGCGGCGCAGCGGCCCCGCACCATCGATCGCAGCCGCCTCAGTGAGTGATTTCGGAATCCCTTGCAGCCCTGCGCTGAAGAATACGAAATTGTAGCTGATCTGCTGCCAGACCGAAGCCACGACGACAAGGAACATCGCCTGCCCCGGATTGATTGCGTGATTCCAGACAATGCCGAATCGAGCTAGCGCGTACGTGATGACGCCCAGGCTCGGATTGAACAGAAACGCCCAAAGCACCGCCGCGATCGCGGGCGGTACGGCGTACGGCCAAATCAGCAGCGTCTGATAGACGACCTTACCTCGGCCGACACGGTTTGCCGTCGCGGCCAGCACGAGTGAGATAACGAGACCGCTGATCGTCACCCAAGCGCTGAAGACGAGCGTCGTTCGGAAGCTCGCGAGATAGCGTGGATCGGAAAAAAGTCCGCGGAAATTAGCGAGACCAACGAAATGCGTCGAGATCCCGAATGCATCTTGCGACTGCACGGACTGAAGCAACGCCTGTCCGGCGGGCCATAAGAAGAAAAGGATCGTGACGATGATCTGTGGAGCGATCAACACGTATGGAAGCCACGGGCTTCCAAAGTTCGATCGCTTCATTTATCCGCCGTTTGCTGTTTGGAAACTCCG
The DNA here is from genome assembly GCA_963715815.1 of Vulcanimicrobiota bacterium. Classification (GTDB taxonomy): domain Bacteria; phylum Vulcanimicrobiota; class Vulcanimicrobiia; order Vulcanimicrobiales; family Vulcanimicrobiaceae; genus JAFAMS01. The sequence continues at coordinate 419,139 of OY970278.1, forward strand.
CAAGAGGTCGTTACCGCGCGCGACGGCATCGTCAAGTGCTTGCTTCGCGGATTTCTTTTGGCTCCACACGTTCTCGAGCTCTTCGTCGACGACGGTGCGGATCTGCGGCATGTTGCCGAGCCGTAAGCCGCGCGTCCAGGGGAGCGGCGGATGCAGCAGCATCTGCTGGATCGGCGTCTCGGGATGATTCGCGTAGAAACCTTTGAGTTGAAGATTTGCGTACGCGAATTTTGTGATCGGGAGATAGCCGGTTTCTGCGCTCCATAACCCCGCGATATCGGGTGACGCGAGGAAGTTGAAGAATTTCGCCACGCCCTTGTAGACTTCCGGAGACTTTCCGTTCAACACCCAGAGGCTTGCGCCGCCGATAATCGCGTTTTGCGGCGCACCTTTGACTGGATCGTACGGCATCATACCCTCACCGTATTTGAATTTCGAGTACTTCGAAATGTCGCCAAGCGAACCGGATGACTCCATCAAAATGCCGCAATCGCCGCTATAGAACTTCGGTGTTGGCTCATCTTTGCGCCCGACGTAGGTGAACGTTCCGTCCTTCGCCATCTTTTGCAAGAGCGCAATGTGCTTCACTTGCATCGGGCCGTTGAATACAAGCTTAGTACCCAGCCCGTTGAAGCCGTTGTCTTCGGTCGCGTACGGGAGCCCTTCCCAGGCGCTGTATTGTTCCAGCTGAATCCAGCCCTGCCAACCCGTCGTGAATCCGCACGACATTCCCGAAGCTTTGAGCTTCGCGGCGTCGGCGGCGACTTCGTCCCACGTTTTCGGCGGCTTGTTTGGATCGAGGCCCGCCTTTTGGAATGCATCCTTATTATAGTAGAGGACCGCAGTCGAGCTGTTGAACGGCATCGAGACGAGGCGCGACGGATTTCCTTGGCTATAGTAGCCTGCAATCGTCGGGATGAATGCGCTCGTATTGAGGCCAACGCCGGCCTTCTGGAAAACTTCCCACGTTGGGATGACGGCCTGTTTCGCCGCCATCATCGTCGCCGTGCCGACCTCGAAGACTTGCAAAATTGCGGGCGCGTCGCCGGCACGATACGCGGCGATACCGGCTGCCATGCTCTGATCGTAAGGTCCCTTGTAGAGTGCGACGACCTTGTAATCGCTTTGCGATGCGTTGAACTTGTCAACGATGTCATTGAGGTAGATGCCGAGCTGCGATCCCATCGAGTGCCAGAATTGAATCTCGATCGGAGCGGCTTTCGCGGGGTGCGTCGTTCCCAGCGTAAGAATTGCGGCCGTTAACGCAAGGCAGAGGATTCGTTTGATCATCCCGTCTCCATAGCAAATGGCGGCCCATTTTGGGCGCGGTGCGGCCCAAGCAACTGCGCCGATTCCGCAAGTGCTCCCTCTTTAAGATGACTTAAGGTGCGCCCGCGCGAAGCCCGGCGAGCCTGCGTGGCGTGGGCGTTTTCAACGAGAGAGGAGGCTGGCTTTGGGAGTCAACCGTACGGAGTTTTTGAAAACCGCCCTAGGAGCGACGGCTGGTTTGTCGGTCGCTGCAACGGCGTCACCGTGGCGAAGTGAGGCCGAAGCTGCCGCCATCGGGAACTTTCCCGCCGGGACGAGCGGCCCCGAGGTTTTCGTGGGTTTCTTGTGTCCGGCGACGGGGTCGTATTCGGCGGATGGCGAGGACGAACGAAAAGGTTACGTTCTTGCAATCGAGGATCTCAACGACGGCGCCGGGGTCATGGCGAAGATTCCGTCGCTCGCCGGCAAAAAGGGCTTGCTCGGCAAGAAGATCACCTACAAGGTCGCCGATACCGAAACGAAGCCCGATCCTGCGATTCAGCGCGCAACCGAGTTCATCACGCAGAACAAAGCGATCATGATCTCGGGCGGCGTGAGCAGCGCCGTTGATATCGCGCTCGAGAAGCTGGCCCAGCAGCAAAAGGTCCTTTATATGGTAGGCGCGAGCGGCTCGAACGATACGACCGGGAAAGATTGTCAACGCTACGGCTTCCGTTCGCAGCTCGACGCGTACATGGTCGCCAAAGCGCTCGACCCATATCTCGTCAAAGCATATGGGCCGAAGCGCAAGATGATCTTCTTGACGCCGGACTACAGTTATGGGCACTCACTGACCAATTCGATGCGCGCGGATCTCGAGAGGCTGGGCTGGACGACTGTCGCGGACGTCGTGGCGCCGTTCCCGACCAGCGACTATAGTTCGTATCTCACCAATATCGCGAACTCCGACGCCGATGTGTTCATCAACATCGAGTTTGGTAACGACGGTATCTCGTCGACGAAGCAAGCCGTGCAATTTGGCATCACCAAGAAGATGAAGCTGGTGATTCCGAACATCTCGACCTACTTGCCTGATGGCCTTGGCCCCGAGATCATGGACGGCGTCTATGGAACGCAAGATTGGTACTACACGCTAGCGGATCGTTACCCGCTCTCGAAGGTGTTCTTGAACAGCTTCAAAGCGAAGTTCCCCGGCGTGCTTCCGCGTTGGACGGCGCACATCGCCTACGCGCAAACGGCGATTTGGGCCGATGCGGTAGCGCGAGCCAAAACGTTCGATCCCGTTGAGGTCATCAAGACGCTCGAAGACGGCAAGAAACTCGACCTCATGCTCGGGCCGGTCTACTACCGCGCAGGCGATCATCAACAGGTTCGCCCCTGCCCGGTCGTTCGCGGTAAGGGCGCGAGCGCGATGAAAGGCAAGGACGATTTCTTTGACGTCGTCGCCGTCGTCCCGGGCGAACAGTGCATGCAGCCGCTGAGCGAGACAGGCTGCACCATGCCCTCCTACACGTAGGGACCAAACCTCGTTGCATCTCATCGAAGCGCAAGCCCTCAATGGGCTTGCGCTTGGTGCAATACTCGCCCTCGCTTCGCTCGGGCTGACGATCGTGTTCGGGTTGTTGGGGTTCGTGAACTTCGCGCACGGCGCGTTTTTCACGGTCGGAGCATACGCGGGTTGGCTCGTCTACTCGAACACGAACAATTTCTTTCTCGCCATTCCCGCGGGATTTGCCGTAGCATTCATCGCTGGATTTGTCGTCGAGCGAATATTGATACGGATGTACTACCGGCGGCCGAAGGAAGATCAGATCCTGGTCACTTACGGCCTTGCTATCGTCCTTGTCGAAACCGTCCGCGCCGTATTCACGGGTCAGACAAAGCTTCTTCAGACGCCGAGCTGGGCGTCCGGAATCGTCCAGATCGGCCACATTTATTATCCTCAGTATCGCGTCGCGGTCATGGCGATTGCTGCAATCACGCTCGCGATCATCTACCTTGTTCTGTTCCGCACCCGGATCGGATTGATCGTTCGTGCCGGTATCGACGACTCCGTTATCGTCAACATTCTCGGTATAAACGTCAATCGCACGTTCTTGCTGGTTTTTGCACTCGGCGCGGCGATTGCGGGACTGTCGGGAATCGTCGACGCGCCGCTCGTCGCAGTGAACCCCGATATGGGCAACGATCTTCTCGTGCAGTCGTTCGTCGTGATCGTGATCGGCGGCGTCGGTTCGTTCTTCGGCGCCATTCTGGGTGGCGTCATTGCCGGTGAGATCGTCAGCATTACAACGGCGTTCGCGCCCGACTACGCGTCGGTGATGCTCTACGTCGCGATGGCGATCGTCTTGATCGTTCGGCCGCAAGGCCTCCTGGGCGTCGAAGGCCGCGCCTAGAATGAAGAGCGGCACGCTGCGGGTTCTCGCAGGACTCGCGGCGATGGCGATTTTCTTGGCGGTCTTCCCTATCGTATTAGAGCACGTGGGCGGCGGTGTAGCGTTGGCCTCGCGTATCCTCGTTCTTGCCCTCTTTGGGCTCGGGGTCGACTTGATCTTCGGCTTTACCGGGCTGCTGTCGTTCGGCCAAGCCGCATTTTACGGTACCGGCGGTTTTGTGACCGGATACCTCTTGATAACCAAGACCGTCGGTAACACCATCGAAGCGCTCGCGATCGGCACGGCGGCCGCCGCCCTCGCAGGGCTCTTGATCGGCGCGCTTAGCCTGCGTCAAGTCGGCGTATACTTCGCGATGCTGACCCTTGCGTTCGCGCAGATGTTCTATTTCCTCGATAACTCGGCGCTTCGCAATTACACGGGTGGTGAGAACGGCCTCCCCGGTGTGCCGCGTGCCGAAGTCTTTGGGTTCCACTTCGGATCGAACAACGAAGCCTACGTCTTCATCGCCATCGTTTACTTCGTTGCTTTCGCAATGATGTGGCTTATCGTGCGGTCGTCGTTCGGCCACGTGTTGCGCGCAATTCTAGAGAATCCGGAAAGAGCTGCAGCCGCCGGACACGACGTGTACATCTACAAGGTCGTTGCGTTCACGATAGCGGCCGCCTATGCTGGACTCGCGGGCGGATTGTTGGGCCTTTTTCAGGGTTATCTTCCGCCCGATATGTTCACCATCGACACGTCCGGACAAATTATCGTCATCGAAGTTATCGGCGGACCTGGAACGCTCGTGGGCCCGTTGGTTGGCTCAATCGTATGGATATATCTCTCACAAGTGCTGCAAAACTTCAGCGCTATCGCTGGGTTATGGAAATTGCTGCTCGGCGTCGTGTTCGTTTTGCTGATCACCGGCTTCCGGCGCGGAATTGCAGGTGGTGTGATCATTTGGCTGCGGCAGCTCACGACCCGGCATGAGCCTTCAAGCGTCGCAGGCGGCGAATAGATGGCGCTCTTGGAAGCACGTCAACTCACCCGCCGGTTTGGCGGCCTCGTCGCAGTCGACGGCGTCTCGCTCGTAGTCGAACCTCTGACCGTAACGGCTTTGATCGGACCTAATGGTGCCGGCAAGACCACATTTTTCAAGATACTCGCCGGAGAGCTCGCGCCAACGACGGGCGACGTGTATTTCAAAGACAAGCGTATCACCGGACTCGATGTCGCACGCGTCGCACAGCTCGGCATAGCGAAGAGCTTTCAGATCACGCAGATTTTTCCGCGGTTGACGGTCGAGGAAAACGTGCTCGTGCCGGCGCTTGCGTCAACGCGCGGCGCGTTCAAGCTCGATGCGTTCGTTCCGCTATCGGGCGCGAGGAAGGCGTACGAGATCGCAGTCGAAGTTTTGCAGCAAGTCGATTTGCTCGAACGCCGCGATCTGCGCGCGAGCGATCTTTCATATGGCGAGAAGAGGCGTCTCGAAGTTGCGCTTGCGCTAGCCTCGCAACCGGAGATCCTCCTTCTGGACGAACCTGCCGCCGGAATGAGTCCTTCCGAGCGTACGGCGATGGTTGAGCTACTGCAAGAATTGCGCAAGAGCGTGACGATCGTGATCGTCGAGCATGACATGGACGTCGTCTTCGGCCTAGCGGATCGAGTCGTCGTACTACAAGACGGACGTCAGATTGCGGAAGGTTCGCCCGCCGAGATTCGCGCCAATCCCCGCGTCCAAGAAGCCTATCTCGGAACAGGCAGCGACGAGTGAGCCTGCTCGAAGTCGAACAAATCAATACGTACTACGATGAGTCGCATGTGCTCTTCGACGTTTCCCTGCGTGTCGAAGAAGGCGAAGTCGTCGCGTTGTTGGGCCGCAACGGCTCGGGCAAGACGACGACGATGCTCACGATCATGGGTATTCTCGCGCCGCGCACGGGAGCAATTCGCTTTGCCGGAACGACGATTAGCGGCAAACAGCCCTACGAGATCGCGAAGCTCGGCGTGCAGCTTGTCCCCGATACGCGCCGCATCGTCAAGACGATCACCGTTGAGGAAAATCTCCAGCTTGCTGCCTTGACCGCAAAGTCGCCGTGGACCATGAAGCGAGTCTATGAGACGTTTCCGCGACTCGAGCAGCGCAAAGGTTTCATGGGGCGCTCGCTTTCCGGCGGGGAGCAGCAGATGCTCGCGATCGCACGCGCGCTGATCCGTGACGCCCGCGTCCTCTTGCTCGACGAACCGTTCGAGGGGCTTGCGCCGATCATCGTCCGCGATCTACTCGAGACGACAAAGCGCCTTGCGGCCGAAGGCCGCACGATCCTCATCGTCGAGCAAAACGTGCGCGCTGCTCTTGTGCTGGCGCATCGCACCTACGTCCTCAATCGCGGGCACGTCGAACTCGAAGCTACTCCCGCCGAGCTCCAATCGAAGCCCGACGTCATGCATCAATATCTAGGGGTCTAGCTCGTCGCGCGCGCCGGCAGTTTCCAGGCGCCGACTGGCGGTTTCGGCAAACCCAAGTGCTCGCGCAACGTCGAGCCGCTGTACTCTTTACGGAATAGACCGCGCTTTTGCAGCTGAGGGACAACGAGCCGTACGAAATCTTCGTAAGCGCCGGGGATGTGCGTCGCGGCGATCACGAATCCGTCGCAACCTTCATCGCTGAACCACTCTTCGAGTCCGTCGGCGACGTCTTTCCCCGATCCGACGAATAGTGGATGCTCGCGCACGTTGCCGCGGTTGCTGACGTCGACAAAGTCGCGAACCGTCGGATTCTTCTTTCCGCTGAGTGCCACAACCTGATCGCGGATCGCTTGCAGGCCGCTGATATTCGCGAGCTCGTCGTCCGTGAACGGCTCGTCGAGACCTTTAGAGGCGAAATCGAAATTGAGGACTTCCGATAACAAGACGACGCCGTCGATCGGCTTCGGAAGCGTTTCGATCAGTGCGAGCTTTTCTTCGGCCGCCGTGCGGGTCTCGCCCACGACCGTAACCACGAGCGGACAAATCTTGACGAGCGTCGATTCGCGTCCGAGCAGCTGCACTTGCGTTTTGAACAGTTGATAGAATTTCTTCGCGAGCTGCAAATCCGGGCTAAGCGCGAAGACGAGCTCGGACCACCGCGCGGCAAACGCGCGCCCGCGTCCACTTTGCCCGGCTTGAATGATGACGGGATAGCCTTGCGGCGAACGTGGAACCGTGAATGGACCACGCGACATGAACCAATCGCCGCGATGTTCGAGCGGATGGACTTTGGATGGATCCGCAAAGCGTCCGTTCTTATCGCCGATGATCGCGTCGTCTTCCCACGTGTCCCAGTGGCCGTGAACCACTTGCATGAACTCATCGGCGCGATCGTAGCGCATGTCGTGCGGAAGTGACTCGTCGCGCCCCATGTTTGCGGCTTCAGAATCGTTTAGGGACGTCACGACGTTCCAGGCTGCACGTCCGCGCGTCATGAGATCGAGCGTCGCGAAAACGCGCGCGACGTGGAACGGCTCGAAGTACGTCGTCGAATATGTCCCGCCGATGCCCAGGCGTGTCGTCGTCGCAGCCATCATCGACATGACCGGGACGAGGTCCATCTTGACGGTGCGAATTCCATTGGCGACCGCCTCGATGTAGTCGTCGCCGTATTTATCCGGCATCGCGAGCCGGTCATCGAAGAACGCGAGGTCGAATTTCCCGTCCTCGAGCGTTCGCCCGATGCGTTGATAATACTCGGGCGTCATGAAATCGCTCATCGTGTCGGGGTGCCGCCACGAGTAGACGTAGTTCGAGCAATTCTGTGCCTGCAGAAATGCAACGAGCGCCATCTGCGAATTGACTTGCGACATGTGGTCTGTTTCTCTAGCCCAAGAGCGCCTGCATACCTGCCTTTAAACGCTCGTGATGCTCCGCAGCGAGGGACGCGCTACCGTCGTCGCGCAGCTCGATCGCGTCATTGGTCAGATACAACCCTTCGAGGATGTGGCTCGCCCCGAGCACCGAGAGCACAGGTTTGAGCGCATAGTCGATTGAGAGCATGTGGGCGTTCGAGCCACCCGTTGCAATTGGATACGCCGATTTGCCGCGCAGAGCGCCGTCCGGCAGATAGTCCAAGAACGTCTTGAGCAAGCCGGAGTACGCCGCCTTATAGACGGGAGTCGCGAGGACGATCGCGCGTGCGTCCGCGATCGATGCGTGTGCTCGCGCGAGCGCATCCGAGGCGCGGCCGAAGAGCAGGCCATCGGGTGGAAGATCGCGCAGCTCGAGCAGCGTCGTTTGCTCGGCGCCGGCGAGCTCTCGCGCTACCCGCAGCACAGCCGTCGAACGCGATGGCGACGACGGACTGCCGGCGAGCAGCACGATTGCGCTCACGGCGGCGTTTCGCCGAGCGAAAGCAGCGCGGTCGCGAGCGCTTGCGCAGCAGGGGCGATGGTCGATTCGTCGATGTCAAAGTGTGGCGTATGATGTCCGGTCTTCGTCGGAGAGCCGACGCACGAGTAGATCGCAAGACCGCCGCGTTCTTGCACGCGCTTCATGAAGAATGTTGCGTCCTCGCTGCCGACGGCAGCTTTCGGTTCGAGCGTCGTCTGAATGTTCGGAACTCCCGTGGTCGCGCGTGCAACGGCCTCCCCTAGCAAAACGCTCGACTCAGCCGTCGTTGTCCGGCCCGCCAAGACGATATCGACGTCGACGCCTTCCATCTCTGCAGCGCCTTTGATCACAGCGCTCGCACGCTCGATCATGTAATCGCAGATCGCTTCCGTATCGCCGCGAACCTCCATCATAAAGAAGGCACGATCGGCGATAACGTTGCGGCCGGACCCGCCTTCGAGCACGCCGACGTTAATCCGCGAACGACCACTGCTATGTCGCGCGATCCCGTACAGGCCGACAACGGCATGCGCCGCTGCGAGCAGCGCGTTGCGTCCCTGTTCCGGATGTCCGCCCGCGTGCGCCGCCTGTCCCTTGAACGTAACGTCGAGTTTCGCACTAGCCAGTTGTCCCGTGACGATCGGATAGAACACGTGGCTTTCCGAATTCATGCCCACGTGAATTGCGATGAACGAATTGACATCGTCAACGACGCCTGCATCGCGCATCGGGACGGCGCCGCGTCCGCCTTCTTCCGCCGGCTGGAAAATGAATTTAACCGTCCCGCGAATCCGGCCGCGTTGTGCCGCGAGCATCTCGGCGACGGCCAGGCCGATCGCGGCGTGCACGTCGTGACCGCACGCGTGCATGATGCCTTTGTGCGACGAGACAAAGCCTTCGCGGACGGGCAAATGCGTATTGTCGTCGGCTTCGATAATCGGGAGAGCATCGATGTCGCAGCGCAGCGCGACGACCGGTCCTGGCTGTGCGCCACGCAGCGTACCGACGATGCCGGTGAAGCCGCCTTCGAAACGCGCCAGCCATTTCGGATCGGCACCTTCGTCTTTTGCGCGCGCAAACGCTGCGCTCACGATATCATCGCTTGGAACGCCGATGCGGCTGCGCGCTTCCATAACGTCGCGTCCCGTTTGCACCTCGATGCCGAGCGCGTCGAGACGCGCCGCTATTGTACTTGCAGTGCGAAATTCAGTAAGTCCGAGCTCCGGGAATTTGTGGAAATCGCGGCGTGTCGCGACCGCTCGCTGGGCAATGTCCTCGGTGAGGCGTACCGGCTCGAACGTCTTCATGCGGCAAGGTTTTGGCGCTCGGCCGCAATCGCGCCTTGCGTCACGGGATCGAGCGTATCGCGCAGCCAGTCACCGAGCAAATTGATGGCGAGAACCAAGACGACGAGCGCAAGCCCCGGCACGACTGCGAGCCACCACGCGCCGCTGAAGAGATATTGATAACCTTGCGCGATGCGAATGCCGAGCGACGGCGTCGTGATGGCGACGCCCAGTCCCAGGAACGACAGCGTCGCTTCGAGCTCGATCGCGCGCGGTATGTCGACCGCGATCTGCACGAGCGAAGGTCCGGCAACGTTCGGTAAGATGTGCCGCGCAAGAATGCGGGGGAGCGATGCGCCCAGACCGCTTGCAGCGACGACATATTCTTTCGTGCGCTCCGCGAGCACGCTGGCTCGTATCAGACGCGCGTATTGCGCCCAGCCGACGAGTCCGATCACGATAATGACCTTGTCGAGACCCCGGCCGAGCACTGCCAGGACTGCCAGCGCAATCAACACGACCGGTAGCGAAAGCTGCACGTCCGCCGCGCGCATCGTGATGTGGGCGAACCAATTATTTGGGCGGTAACCGGCGAGCAATCCAATTGGGGCACCGATGACAACGCTGATCGTAACCGCGCAGAATCCGACCAAGAGACTAACGCGCAAGCCGTACAAGACGTTGGCGAAGATATCGCGTCCAAGCTCGTCGGTTCCGAGCAAGTAAAATCCCGAGGGTGTGTGACCCAGCGGCGGCGTCAGCCGCGAAAGCAGATCTTGATGTTGCGGATCGTGCGGTGAGACGAACGGCGCAAAGACCGCCAGCACGATCATCGCGAGCAATACGATCGCTGGAACGTGCGGCAGATCGCGCAGCTTAGTCATACGCGACCCGCGGATCGAGGAAGCTGTACGTGAGGTCGACGGCGAGATTGATCAGCGTGAAGAGTGCTGCGATGACGATCACGTACGCGATGACGATCGGATAATCGAGCCGCATGATCGCATCTAGTGCAAGGCGATTTATGCCCGGAATCGCGAAGATCGTCTCGGTGATGACCGCGCCGCCGAGCAACTGACCGAACTGCAAGCCGAATGCGGTGACAAACGGAAGCAGCGCGTTGCGTAACGCGTGTTTGAGCGTCACGACGATGTTGGGAAGTCCCTTTGCGCGTGCGGTTCGTACGTAGTCTTGCGAGAGCTCACCGATAAGTGCGGTACGGATCAGCCGCGTGAAGAGTGCGATGCGATAGAACGCGAGCGTGAACGCCGGTAAAACGAAGTTGCGCCAGTCACCCAGACCCGACGAAGGAAAGAGTTCCCACTCGACGCTGAAGATCAGGATTAGCAAGATTCCGAGAAAAAACGTCGGGATCGACGAGCCTAGCACGGAGATGAATCGCAGCGTGCGATCGACGAATTGCCCCGGCCGTAGCGCCGCGATAATGCCGAACGGGACGCCGAACACAAGCGCGACGGCCATCGCCGCGACAACAAGCTCGACCGTGATATGCAGACGTTGGAGCACCAGCTGCATGGCGGGCTGGTTTGTGTAGAACGAGACGCCTAAATTGCCATGAAGAACGTCGCCGAGGAAATACACGTACTGCGTGGTCGGTGGAAGATCGAGCCCAAGGGCGTGCGCCAGTTGTGCGCGCTGTTGCTGATTCATCGTCTCCGGCGCAAGAACCGAGATTGGATCTCCGGTTACGTGCAAGAGTACGAATACGACGGTGACGACAGCCCAAAGCGCGAGGAGGGCCTGGAGTAAGCGCGTTACGACGTATTGCGCCAAGCGCTCATTTACGCGTCATCATCCACGCTAAAATCAGCTCGTCGGCAGGTCGCGATTCCCAGTTGATGTGGTTATTGACCCCCGCGATGACGTCTTCCCAATATAGCGGTACGTACGCGAAGTCGCGACGATCGGCAAGTCTGTAAGCTTCGCGCTCGGCCGGAATGCGGAAAGTCGGATCGAAGATGCTCGCCGCCCGCGCGATGATTTCGTCGGCCTTGGGATTGCAATAATGCTCGCGATTCGTGACGCCGTACCCGTGGGCCGCATCTTTGCAATGAAAGACGGCCGCCCAGTTGCTGATCGGATCGTTTGGGCCCCAGCCGGCCAGATACATCGAAAAATCGCCTTTGTCCATGTTCGGAAAGAAGACCGCTTTTGTGACAGCATTGACTTGGACGTTGATTCCAACATTACCGAGCATTCCGGCAATAGCTTGCGCAACAAGCGAGTCGTCGAGGTAGCGGTCGTTAGGAGCGTCGAGCCGTACGGTAAAACCGTTCGGGTAACCGGCATCGGCGAGCAGTTTCTTGGCTGCAGTTGGATCGTACGGAAATCGCTTCAACGACGGATCGTATGATTCGAGCTGGATTCCCGTCCACTGAGTTGCCGGGACGGCAGCACCATTAAAGATCTTTTCCTTGAGCGCGTTCACATCGATCGCTCGATAGACCGCTTCGCGTACGCGCGGATCGATGAACGGATTCTTGCCGCCCGGGATTCCGGGCGTGTCGTTCTTGCGCCAGTCATCCATCGCGAGGTAGATGATTCTCACGCCGCCGACCGCGGTGATGTAGGCGCTGCCGCTGTGCTTGACGCGATCGAAGTCTTGCGGGTCGATTTTTTCGGCAACTTGCACTTGTCCGGAGAGAAGTGCCGCGAGACGTGTTGCGCCGTTGGGGATGTTCTCGAGTTTCACGTAACTGAAGGCCGGCTTGGTGCCCCAGTATCCGCTCCAAACGTGCAGATCCAGATGATCTTGCGCCAGCCAGTTCACGAATTCGTACGGCCCAGTACCGATCGGATGCGTATCCATGAAACCGCGGCCGTCGCGCTTGATCTCGAGCTCCGGCATTACAGGAACGTTCGCGAGGTCGAGTGGCAGAAGCGGGTTCGGCGTGTTCGTCGTGACGATAACGGCGTTCGGACCATCCGCTGCGGCGTTCGCGACCGAAGTAAGGTAATAGCGGATCTGGGCCTTGGGATTTGATGCGGTGTCCATGATCGAGTCGGCGACGTCCTGCGCCGTCATCGCCCGGCCGTTTTGAAACTTGACGCCTTTGTGCAACTCGAAGCGCCAGCGATTTTGTCCGACGATCTTCCAGCTAGTGAGAATGTGCGGCAGCGGCTTGCCGTTCTTTCCGTCTTGGATCGTTAGCGTATCGAAGATGTGACGCTGCCAGGCGAACGACGTATTCTCTGCTCGCATGATCGGGTCTAGTGTGACGGCGCCGCCGTTATACGCAATGACGAGCGGACTGGACGCCGAGTCACCTGGACGAGCTTGCGAGGATGCGGTTTGCGGCGCGAGTACAAGCGCGCCCAATACGACCGCGATCAGAAAACGAAGTCCAGTCCGTTTCACGAAAACCTCCAAAGCGCGCCCAGGGTGAGGCTCCTTCTCCGCCAAAGCGGTTCCTCCGTGCTTCTTCGTCTATTGCTGCGCGGTGCGCTTAGCGCGTTCGCAGCGATCGTCGTGGCCATCGTGGCCTACATCGTATACGTCGCCGTGGGCTGGCACGCTGAGGCACATCTGGACGGGACGCTCTCGGGTCTACCCGTAAATGCTCCGGTCGTCGTCTTACGTGATGGGCGCGGGGTTCCGCACATCCGCGCGCAGTCGATGCACGATCTGATGGTCGCGCAAGGCTATGTCGAGGCCTCGGATCGGCTTTTTCAAATCGACCTCGTGCGCCATCTCGTCTACGGCCGGCTTGCCGAATGGTTCGGCGACAAGCTCTTAGAGCCGGACATGCGGGCGCGCACGTTCGACGTGCAGCGCGTCATCTCAACCGAGTATTCACGTTTGAGCCAGCCAGAGCGGGACGATCTCGTCGCGTTTGCAAGCGGCATAAATGCCGCCATGCACCGCGAGACGTTGCCGGTCGAATACCGGCTGCTTCTGCTGTGGCCGCAACCGTGGAAGCCCGAAGACACGCTCGCAGTCGGTTTCGCGACGGTGCTTACGCTTACCGATCCATGGGACGACGTCATCGAACGCGAGCGCGTGTTCGATGCGATGGGACAATCCGGCACGGACGGTTTGTACTCGATTACCGATCCGCGCTACGACGTGCCGATAACGGACGGCCCGCCCGCACCGGTTCCGACGTTGCCGCCGCTGCACGTGTACAAGCGTCCGCCGTTGCGTGGTGCGCGAGGAAGCAACGAGTGGGCAGTCGGCGCCGCACGTTCGAGAGACGGTCATGCGCTGCTCGCAAACGACCCGCATCTCGATGTCACAATGCCGGGCATCTGGTATCTGATCGACCTGCAAGCGCCGGGCTTCCACGCGGCAGGCGCAACACTCGCGGGCACGGCCGGCGTGATTCTCGGACACAACGAACGCATCGCATGGGGTGCAACGAACGGGAACGTTATATCGGAAAGCGTCTATGTCTCGGGTTATCGCGAGCAAGAGCGTGATGAAACGTTTCACGTTCGCTTCGGGCATACTGTCGAGCAAACGTACAACCAAGAGACACACGGTTTCTCGGTCTTCGGCGACACCGGTTACTCCGTCGATTGGCCGGCAGCCGCCGATCCCGTTTCCCCCGAGCAGACGTTCGAGAAATTGAATCGCGCGACCAATGTCGCGGGCGCCCTCGCGGCACTGCGCGACTATCCGGGTCCGACGCAAAACTTTGTCGTCGCCGACACGAACGGACAAGCGACCTACCATCTCGCCGGCGAGATTCCGAACGATCCCCTTTGGGGGCTGCGTACGCATCCGCCGTCCGATCCGCACTATCCGCCGATTCCGTTCGATCAGCTGCCGAAAGTTGCGCCGTCGCGCGATGCGGTCGTGTTCACCGCCAACAACCGCATGTATGGGCGCGATTATAAATATCGTCTATCCGCGTGGTTCGCACCGCCGTACCGTGCGGCGCGCATCGCGCAATTATTGCGGGCGCGCAAGCAATATGACGTCGCGTACTTCTCGCAAATGCAAGCCGACACGCTCTCACTGCCCGAGCAAGAGCTTGTGCAGATGACACTCGATGCGGCGAAGCGTCAGCACGCGCAGCGCGATCCGCAGCTCGGTCCGCTGCTGAATCAGCTCGCACACTGGGATGGACGGTTCGAGCCGGATTCAACAGCGGCGAGTCTCGCATTCGCGCTGCGTCAAGCCGCCGTCAACGATTTCATCAGCCAGCACTTCGCGAGCTACGCAGCCGAAGCGTATCGCAGCAGCTCGGACGTGATCGTGGTGTTGATGCGTGCGTTGCGTGAACATCCGAAGGGATACGTACCGTTCGATAATGTCGATGCGTTTCTATTGACGGCACTGCGCGAGGCAGCGCCGCAGGCAAACGTACCGTGGAAAACTGCCGGGGCGATCCCGGTTCGGCACGCATTTTCGTTCCTTGGGATTCCGTGGTTCAACGGACTTCCGCTGCGCGGAGACGGCGATGCGTACACCGTCCACGTGCAGCTGCCGTTCGCCGGCCAGAGTTTCCGCGCGGTTTGGGACGTCGGCAATTGGGACGCGGGCGGGATCGTCATTCCGAGTGGCGAGTCGGGGCGTCCGGGATCCGCGCACCACGACGACGCCTCGGCAGCCTGGTCGTCGCAAACGCTTGAGCCGCTGCCGTTTTCCACGCAAGCCGTCGATTCTGCGGCGCGCCACCGGTTGGTTCTCGCGCCGTAATGACCTACGTCCCTGGTCACTCTGTTGACTCCCTTGCGTTTATGGGCCGGCGGCGCGCGGCTACGCACGCAGCATTCTTCACATGCCGCTTGCGCACCGGAATGGAGCTTCTCGACGCAGGCTGCGGTCCGGGAACGATAACGCTCGACCTCGCCCGCATCGTGGATCCCGGTTCGGTTGTCGGCTTCGACCGTAATGCAGATCAATTTGCCGACGCGGAGAGAACGGTAGAACGCGATCGTTTAAACGTTCGATTTGTAAGCGGAAATACGGAGGCGATGCCGTTCGCGGACTCGTCATTTGACGTCGTCTTCGCGCATGCATTGATCGAACATTGTCCGGCGCCCGAACGCGTTATCGCGGAGTTCCGGCGCGTCCTCCGGCCAGGCGGACTCGTTGGACTGCGTAGCCCGGATTGGGGCGGCTTCGTCTTGAATCCGTACCCAAGCGATGTCGCGCACGCCATTCAAAGCTATGTCGAGCTGATGACGACCAACGGTGCGGATCCCTACGCGGGAAGAAAACTCGGCGGGCTGCTCCGTTCGAGCGACTTCGAAGGCATCGAGCTCAGCGCGAGCTACGAGATTTATGAACGGTCGGAATTAATCGCAGAATATCTTGCCCGGCAGCTGGATGGGTACGTGCCGGACGCAGCGGCAGCGCTTCGCGCATGGCACCTATTACCGGGCGCGTCCTTTGCGCAAGCTTGGTTCGAAACAATTGCCCGAAAACCCAATTGATGAGGCCGAAACGGAGACGACGATCGAGCCGCACAGATCGGTGCGCCACACGCGCATGCGCGCATCGAGCAAATGCTCGAGCGTTTGGGGCGCTGGATGATGATAGAGATTGTGCCGGCCGTCTGAGATAACGGCGTCGCGCGCGCCGACCGCTGTCAGAAACTCCGGGGACGAGGCGAAGCGGCTGCCATGATGGCCGACCTTTAAGATGTCGGCACGAAGATCGGCGTGACGCGCGAGCAAGATGTCTTCCGAGAGCTTGCCGGCGTCACCCATGAAGAGCGCACGAAACGGAGTTGCGCGTCCGCAATCGCACTCGAGCATTGCAACGAGCGAATTTTCGTTGACGCGATCGGTAGGGTCGTCGATTGGCGTTCCGGAGTCGGTCAGAAAGCGCAGGCGCACGCCGTCATCGGTTTGCCACAGATCGCCCGCGCGCGGTGCAATCATGTGCACGTGGCGTTTCTTGGCTTCCTCGAGTGCATCGTGGTATGCGTGCCCTCCGTACTCTTGCCCTCCGTCGAAGAATACATCGGCGCCCAGCGTACGAAGAATGGGGGCGATGCCGCCGACGTGGTCGCATAAAGGAGATCTATCGGCACAATGGCGAATCAATGGAAAGCGGAGCGTTAGTTTGGGCTTATTGCCGCGTTTCAACGACAAAGCAAGAGCAAGAGGAGTCGCTCGAAGCTCAGCAGGCCTGGGCCCGCGAGTTTGCGCGTGAAAAGGGGGAGGCTCGACACGCGGGTGTTCCTTGAGAAAGCGTCGGCCAAGACGACCGTGGGAAGGCCGATTTTTCAAGCAATGATGGCCGAACTGCTCGAAGACGCAGAAGGCTAACGGCCAACATTTTTCGCTCGTGACCGCGCTCGATCGTTTAAGTCGCGACATTGTCGACACTATGAACGTCGGTCGGACGTTGGGTGACCTGAAGTGCAGCTTTTCAACGCGGCTACGGCATTACGAGCATGGCATCGTTCCCGGAAAAGGCGGCACTCGCGGGCATGTCGTTGCGGGAGAGGCGGAGAATTACGGGCGCAGCCATTCGCGCAAAAGCCTCTTGGGATCGTAGACGTTCCGAAGGAAAACCAACGTCGAACAAAGTGCCCTATGGTCTTACAACTGCGCGCAGAGCGCGACGTTCCATCACCGCCGGCGTCCGAATGGGTGCTGCACGCATTTCAGTGGTACGACGCAGGGCGAGGGGATGTATAAGATCTTCGCGGCGCTTTGCCGCGGTGCGCCCGAGCATACGTGGCTGACGAATCGCGTCGAGGCTGAACGGCGAGCGCATTCGAAAGAAACGCGACAGCGACGAAATGGGAAAGAAACCGCATCGGAAAACTTCTGCGTCAAGCGTCGATATCGTGACACGATCGTCGAAGCGTCTCTTTTCGATCGCGTACAGCAGCGACTAGAAACGACTCCGCGACCAGGCAGCCGACGCCTCCGCGAATATCCCCTAACGGCGGCGCTTCGCTGCGCATCTTGTGGGCGTCGGATGCATGGGAACGCGCGCGGAGGCAATACCACGTGGAAAACCGCAGCCGGCGAGATTCGTCGTATCAAAAGCGAACGTTTACGCTACTACGCTTGCCACGTCTGCAATTACTCGCTAAATGCCGAGAGGCTAGAGCAGCAATTTTTTGCCGAAATCGGCCGCTTGGCAGCAGACGAGAATCTTCTTCGCCGCTGGGTCACTGCGCCGTCGCGATCCTTGACGGATCAAGCAAATCTCAAGCGCGAACACAAAAGAATCACACAGGAGATTTCCGAGGGCAACCTTCAGCGAAATCTCGACCGAGTCTTCGATTTAGGTCTGCGCATGGAGGTGGGGGAGAATGAACTTCGTCGACAGATGGGTCGTGTGAGAACGGAGTTTGCGCAGCGTCGCTGTCGCCTCGAAGAGATTGAGGCAGCCATCAACTCCAACTCGGAACGACACCGCTCCCTTAAATTGGCACGCGACCTTCTCAAACGTTTCTCAATGACATACCAACGCGCTTCGTATGAGGTGAAGCGTGAAATAGTCGGCGCTCTCACCGACGCGCTAGGAGGCGTTCAGGCAAGCCGCGACGGTATGCATTGGGCGCGAGGCGCTTCGCCGCCACTTCAAGACCGTCGAACGCGCGTTGGAGCATAACGTTGGAATCGGACGACGAGCGCATTCGACGTCCATTAACAGTGCGATGATGTCACGAGACGCGGCGCCTTAAAAAACGTCGCGCGGGGTCTCAATCCGAAGATCCCGCGCGAATCGTCGCATAGCGGGTCGCAATCCGCCATCGGGTGTGGGCGACGATAGACGCGCGTTTCGTGCCGCATTGAGCCTTTGCTTGCAAAGCGCTGAAAGTATTTGTGGCTACTTAATCAACGTTATCGCAGGAGCTCTCAAAGAGTGCAACGCCTATAGCAAAATTGCTAGACAAGGAGCTCGCAATTTTCGTTCGAGAGAATATCGTGAACGTCGACACTTCGGTAAGTGGTCGCCGACGCGCTAAAATAGTCATTGAAATGCAGAAGTCACAAAGGACCAGACTCGGGGGTCGGCATGACCGGCGGGCGCCTGAGGCGCGCGCCGCGACCGTTCAGATAGCTCTCTTCGACCAGCATTCAGAGTCGACGATCGCCCTTAAGCGAGGATACCAACCGCTCCGAGATCTCCTCGGCGACGATATGGATTTCTTCGGGATTGTAGCCACCCGAATGGCCTTGACGAGCTGGCACTCGTTTTTCATGTCAATCAGGATGATGAGGAACTCAGTCAAAATGTCGCCGGCATTCGCGGACCCGTCGTCGGAATTCGATGCGATCATACCGGGGAATGCGTTTCCCTTCGGGAGGGCGATATGGATCGCTTTCGAGAGTGGCTGCGAACGCATTAGCTCGGTTACGACGGCGTGGGAGTGTTTCTCTTCGTTACTCCTCGCTCGATTCTAACCTCAGATATCCCAGTCGGAACGCTTGCGCAACTAGGTGATGCCGCGAGCGCGCCGCGAGCTTGCGGTAGAGCGCACGAATTTCCGCCTCTACCGTCCCCCTGCTGCGATCGATCAACTGCGCCAACTCCTTGCTATTGGCACCATCGGCTAAGCCTTCGAGAATCCGGATGTCTCGAGTGCTGAGGATCAGGTGGGACACGAGTGAACGCCGATAAGATCAGGAAGTAACAATCCACCGCTCGCTCTAACCTCCGTACGGCGACCCCTCCAAACGGACTGAGAGCATAGCATTTCGGTTGGCAGTTCTGATATCAGGAGTTCCTGACGTACTGGCGCGAGCGCGCGGTACCATTTGGTTCGCTGCGATTTCGAACGCTCATCACGCGTTCGGTCCGGAAAACTCCAGTCGAAGTGTCGACATTATTACCGTGTGGCGACCACTCATCCTTCCGTGATCGCGCTCGATTAAACCATGATTCACGCGACCCGAATGCGCGTATAGCAATTTTGTCATCATCTAACAATAATGTTAGCTTATTTCTGACTTCACTCGCGGCTGCGAATATGAAGGGCCTCGTACGCGATGATGTAATCAATCGCGTCCAAAGAAGATGCACACTGCTTTTAATAAAGCGGGAGGTTGCCGATGCTCGTACGTCAGTATCGCGATCGTAGCAGACGGCGTTCCCCAGCTGTCACTATCCGATCTTGCAAAGACCGCGTCGGCTATACAAACGCAAGCGACGCGCGATTTCGGGCCAATTTGGGAGGTTGATGCGACGGTCGATGCGTTTCCGTCGCTCGATGACGTTCCCCTAGGACACTGGCCAGTTATTATCGTCGCAAAGTTAGACGATCCGGGCGCCGGTGGTTACCATCTCGATAAAAATAATCAACCTTTCGCAATGGTGCTTTTCGAACCAGCATGGACGCTCGCGGCGAGTCACGAGGCGCTGGAAATGTTGGCGGACCCATTTGGGAATCGGCTTGTGGCCGGTCCTTCAATCAACCCGGCATCTCCGGACAACCGGGTTCGATATCTGCTGGAAGTCTGCGACCCATGCGAGGCGAGCGACTACTCGTATACTGTTAACGGGGTTGTCGTTTCCGATTTTATTACGCCGCACTTTCACGACCCGATCGAGACCGCCGGTGCGCGCTATAGTTTTACGGGTGCGATAAAAGGCCCACGGCAGGTACTAACTGGAGGGTATATCAGTTTCGAAGACCCTGCTGCCGGCCGCTGGTATCAGGGATTTAACAACGGGCGAGGAGTCACGTTTAAGGCCGCAGGCGCAATCTCAGGCGTGCGTTCGCTGCGCGAGTTCGTCAATGTCGTGACGCCGACGAAACCGAGCGACATGTACGAGGCGAATTCCCCGCCCGTGCAGCGCGCGGCGAAGTTCTTTGCAGGCGCGCAGTTCGCATCGAAAGCAAACTCACTTGTCTTGCAGGCTTCGCTAAGCACTGCATCATCCTCAGGGATGCTTGTTGCCCCGCTTCGGTCCACCCGCTGGCGTATCGGATCTTTCTGGTGAAGGATTGCAAGCGTGGAGCGACTCGGTCGAGTCGTTCTTCCAGGGATCAATCGCGAATCTCGAGGCCTGCACGGGTAAGGGCAAGGCTCAGTTCGTTGATCCGACTCAGGTTGACGTGAGCAGTTTCGCTATAGCCGAAATATCGTGGCACGGTTTCCCCCTGAGCGTTCGCGTTGGCAAAACGGACGATGAAGCGTACCGCATCGCCGACGCGCCGGGAAAGGCCGGAAGGAACGTACAGGACGAGTACCTCGAGTGGTACATCCATCGCGACGGCAACGGCGACATCGTCGCCGTTGATTTCACGTGTGAGAATCCCGAATATTGGATGCTGTTATTTCAGGAGGACTCGGACACCGTCGTTTCCCTCTACCAGTCCTTCGTCGGTCCAGCCGTTGTGAAGTCGGATCTGGTGAAGGTAAACGGTACCTACAATATTAACAACAAATGGAATCTAACCGACGGTGCGATGCATCTGCGGCAAACAAACAATACATTGCCGGCGGAAATCAAAATTGCGGCCGCGTCAACAATAACGCGAACGGACAAAGACGGCTCGATCGTTACGAGTGGCGCCGACTCTGCAACGGAGCTGGCCTCGGCGTGGCTACGCGAGCGAGCGATCCGCACATTGCAGAACTCGTGAATGCCTATGCGCAGGAGGCCGATACTTGTCGCTGATGGATCCGGTCGGACTTTATATGAAGCCGAATCTCGACGTCAGCGGATGGACAACTCCGGACGGAAGCGATCCGCGGGCGTGCTGGAACGTTTTGCGCGGTTCCTCGACGGCAGCGGTACGGGCGCGATTCGAAGTGCCAAATCAGAAATTCAAATTCAGCGATATCAAGATTGATGGCACGCCGTTGACGTATGCCGGTCAAATTGCGGATCGCATTATCGTGTTTCTTACCGCAGTTGCCGGCCCGGCCGGCGGCGTGAAGACCACGTCCGTGCCTCTCGCGAAAGCATGCCAGGCGGCTGTGAAGACGGCGGCGCTCACAAGCGTCGCTCAATCGGGTGATCGATCGCTAACGCGGAAATGAGTACGAGTCGGAGGAGCATTGCAGTAATGGATGTCGTTGAGCCGATCCTCGCGCTCGACGACATCCAGGGCAACATCCTTGCGGGGTTTCGCAAGGACTATCAGCGGTTCGTTTTCGGAGCATTCGGTGACGAGCAGGTTAAGGGCATCAAAGCGTGGCTCGCGCATTTTGTCGATGAGATCGCTAGTGCACAGTCGGTCGGCGCTTTTAACACAGCGTTTCGTCTCATGCGCGCAGAGTTGCAGCGCGAGCCACGAGAGCTGCAGGTGCTCTGGCGCAATATTGCTTTCACGCGCTCGGGGCTCGAGAAACTGATCGGAGTCGCGGATGTTGCAAAGTTTACGGATCAAGCGTTCTTAGGAGGCGCTTCAACGGGTGCACCCACCATTGGGGATCCGTCGGACGGCTCGCCTGGCGATCCTCGAACGTGGGATTTCGGCTCAGGCATTAAGGTGCCGGATTTCGTCGTGGTTCTCGCAGCCGACGATGCGTCCGACGTACAAAATGAACAGAACCAAGTTGCGAGCGACCTTCAGTCGATCACGACCTGGCTTCACATCGAAGAGGGACACACGCGTCCCGCTGCCCCCGGTCACGAACATTTCGGCTACAAGGACGGAATCTCGCAGCCCGGTATCCGTGGACGGACAAGCGCAACGAGTGATGCTTTCTTCACTCCAAGAGAATTCGATGCGAACGATCCCAATGCGAAATACTTTGCCGCTCCCGGTTTGCCGCTTGTGTGGCCCGGCGAGTTTCTGCTCAACCTTCCCCGGCAGAAAGGTGGTAATAGCGACCCGATCGACAGCATCACAACCGTAGACGGGCCGCCATGGGCCACCAACGGCTCATTTCTTGTCTTTCGCAAGCTGCATCAAGATGTGGCTGTATTCAACGCGATGGTTGAAGGGGCCGCGCAAAAACTCTCGGCGGTAGGCAAAGTCCTGACTCCTGATCAGGTAGGCGCAATGATCGTCGGACGATTTAAGTCTGGCGCACCGATCATGCGCGTCACGGTTGATGATTCGGCACTGGCAAACGACGTGTATGCGAGTAATAACTTCTTCTTCGAGAACGATACGCCGGTCTACAAGCTGCGTCCGGGTTCGGGCATTTCGCCGGATACTTTCCCAGCCGCAACGGCTGATATATTCGGCGCACGTTGCCCATTTGCGGCGCATATACGGAAGGTGAATCCGCGTGACGAATCGACCGATTTCGGAGCCGCTCCGAACACGCTCCAACACCGGATACTGCGTCGCGGAATTCCGTATGGTAACGATTATACACCGGCGACTGCAGACGAAGACAGAGGCTTACTGTTTGTCGGCTACGTCTCCTCGATAGGGAGGCAGTTTCACGATCTGATCCGCGTCTGGGTGAACTCGCCCGATCAGCCCGACGCGAATGCCGGTCTCGATCCGGTCATCGGGCAGGACGCGCCGAGGCAAATGATTTTTCACGATGCGAACGGACAGGTCATCGCGAGTGTAGCGATGGGAGCGCCAGTCGTGATCGCAAAAGCCGCAGCGTACTTCTTTTCGCCTTCGAAAAGCGCAATTCGGAGTCATCTTGCCGCCGGCTGAAATTCCCGTGTTGCTCTTTTGCGGCGCTGTAAACACCGGATCGGCCGACGTTGGACTGTTCGACGCAACGCTAGCATTGGCCGTCGTAACGTTCTTTGTGGCAATCGTGCCGATCGCTCTTGATCAGTTGGAACAGCATCGCGCGCGTCGCGCCAGCCGATCGCAGATCGCAGCGATTCTCAAAATTCTGCAGGAAAGACTTCGGCTTCTTGAAGCGGAGCCGCTTCGCGCTCCCGATGTTTTGGCAGCCGGCTTAAACGGTTTTCTCGAGCGTTCCCTTGAGCCGGACGTTCCTCGTGCTCTATCCGAGTCAGAGCTCTCCTTAGTCTACGATGCGCTCGGCGCAGCCTCTGCGGCGATTAACACAGCGCTCGATCAAGATCGAATTCTCCGCAGCGCAAGTGCAGCACAGGCGGCAGCGGTTGCTCAGCTCGCCAAAGATACGATCGTAAAACGTGCCGGCGAGGCTTTACGTGCTATTGAGAACGTCCAGCCAAAGCTTGCCTGACGCAGGCGAAAGCCGATGCAGATATAGTTCGCGAGAGGGGGCCTAAAATGCGGCTCGTTGGATTAGTGGAACTCGAAACATACTTTGACGCAATCTACGAGAGGGTTGCCAATGGGAATAGGCACGGCTGCTCGGCGTCAATTAACCAAGAGAAAATCCTGGAGCTCGTGCTTCCTGATGAGGAAATCGCCATGCTAACTGACCCGCCTCCCGAGGAGACATCAGCGCCCGATACGGAGATCGGTTTTGTCGACTGGTTCAGGAAGCGCTATACGTAATGGCCGGAGTCAAACGGCGCCTGCGGCGACCTGCTCCTCGACTTCGTCGTCTTGGAAGCGGGGAATAATCTCCGTCTTCCGGCCGTCCGGCCAGGTCAACTCGAGCCTGGCGCCTTGCTTCCGCTGAGCGTCGACATAAAAGAGCAAGCCGAGTGCATACCGGAGCAATTCCGTGAGTGTGGTATGTTCACGTTCCGCTTTCTCGCGCAACTGATCGAGAAGTGTCGTGGGGAGAATAACGTTGAGCCGACTCGTCCGCGACTTTGTCGGCGTTGCTGCGGTTGTCATACGTCCTCCAGGAGGCGGTCTTGCCTTCCAAGCGTTACTCCCAGTATACCCACCGCAGGCGTATTCAGTCAACAAGGAATACGTATATAATACTCACTGCATGCCCAGATTTCACGATCGGTTTAGCTGACAAGGGGGGATTTAGCGGCTCGGGAGGGTTGTTGAACGGCGCTGAATCTGGGTGTCTCTGTGGACTCTGGGGATAAAGCCAAGCCTCAAGCTTGCTTACTCCCCCAAACGAGGCGTTTCCGCAGCCAAATCGGTCGCTATGGGGTTGACAACTCTGTAAGTGTGACGTGTAAAGATGTCGAAAGCGCCTTCAAATGCGGAAACTGTCCATCGCCCAACGGAGCAAGAGCGACTTGTTGAGGCGGTCCGCCGGCGTGGAGGTCTCGCGACGCGACGCGAGCTGGACCAGGAAGGCTTCAGCCACCGAGCTATTGCCTCGGCGGTGCAGGAGCAGTTCCTAAGCCGAACGAGCCGAGGGCTCTATAAACTCTCCGATCTTGTTCCCTATGGGGATCTCGCCTTCGGTCAAGCTGCGCTGCTCTTCCCCGAGGGTGTTATCGCGCTGGTCAGTGCACTCGTCCATCACGGCCTGACGACCCAAATTCCTGACGCCGTCGATGTAGCTGTCCCGCGTCGCTATACGCGGAATAGTCCCGAAATTGGAATTCGCCTGGTGGTCATGCCAAGTCGCCTCCTGCATGATGGCGTCGAACGAGCACGTGGTGAGAGCGGAGTTCGCTTTCGCGTCTTTTCGCGCGAACGAGCCGTCTGTGACGCATTTCGCTACAAACAAATCGTTGGCGAAGATGTTGCCTACGAGGCCCTTCGTAACTACGTTACGAGCTCGAACGTCGATACCCGCGCCCTACTCAAGGCTGCGGAGGTAACCGAAACGAGCAACGTCATTCTGCCCGTACTCAAAACGCTGAGAGCCTCATGACGAAGACGATACCTTCAGGTCGCGCACAGTCCATACGCGACCGACTCTATAATCTCTTCAAGAAGGAGGAGGTTAGCTTCGATCTCCTGCTCGCGCGCTACGCGCAAGAACGTTTTCTTTATCGTCTTGCGAAAAGTGGATATCGCGATCGCCTTATGCTCAAAGGTGGCCTTCTTTTTACGGCCATAACGGATCGGTTTGGGAGAGCGACCCGCGACATAGACGTTCTTGCAGACATAGACAATAACGAGGACTCCTATCGAGGAGTAATCATCGAAATCATTGGCACTCCCGTTGATGATGACGGCGTGACCTTCGATGCTCAGTCTGTTGGAGTCAAACGAATTATCGTCCACGATGACCAGCAAGGACTTCGGGCGACCTTTCAAGGTACGCTTGCTGGAGCGCGGCTTAACGTCCAGATCGACGCCGGTTTCGGTGATAAGGTTCTTCTTCCTGAAGAGGAATTCGTCTATCCAGCGCTTCTTGACGACGTGCCGCCTCCAATAATCCGGGCCTACAGCGTCGAAAGTGTTATCGCGGAGAAATTTGAAGCTATTGCAGATCTTGGAGAGCTCAGCACGCGGTTCAAAGATTATGACGACGTAGCACAGCTGGCGAAGTCACGCGAGTTTCAGGCGTCGGCACTCTATGCCGCGGTGAACATGACATTTTCGAACCGCGAAACAAGTCCAAATAGCGTGGCAGTGGCCCTCGATCCAGCGCGCGCAACGGCAGAACGCGAAGTGGGTTGGGTGGCATATCGATCGAAGCTTCACGCGAAATTTGCCTCGCCTACGCTCGCCGAGACGCTTGAGCTGCTGCGGACATTCTGGTCAGGAATTGAAGCCTTTCAGCGGGACGGTGTCAGCCGCAAGTGGCTCGGTGGATGGAGCGTACTCTGATGAAAGACGTACCTGCGGTGAAACATGAGGATGCCGCGCTTGAACGTCTGGATGAAGCCTCCAGTGCTGTGCAGCGTATCGCTACACAAACGTGGGAGCCGGATAAGTTCCGCACCGCGGTAGCGGGTCATGTCGCAGATGCACTCAGGGCAATTGATCTGGCTCGCGCTGATCTTCGACGCGGCTCAGATATAAAGGCGGCTGACGAAGCACGCGAGGCACTGCGTAACTACTTCAAGAGTATTGGGTATGGCGCGGATTCAGGAATACCCGAGGTTATGCACATCATTGCGCCTCTGCCAATCGATCCGATTCGTTTTGAGCCTGCGAAGTTTCCGGCTTTTCAAGAGGTTGTTAATCGACTCGCGATCAGCATTCAAGGACTAGACCGTCGGTACCGATCATGGCTCATTGTCGCTCCGTCGATGTCTGGCGGAATATGGGAAAACGGGAAGTTCGATTTCAAAGTCCGTTCCGCGAATGCGCTCTGGGCGGAGCTTAAGATTTATCCTTCGGGCACCGTGACGTTCGGCAGGCCGCTGTATGCTTTTCGTGACCCTAAGGGCTTTGCGCTAACAGAGACCATCTCGGATCTCGAGGCCACACTGCTTTTTGCGCACGATTTCCTTCAGGAAATCGGTGTCGCTCCCGTTCAGGTCGCGATTCAGACGGCGATTGTCGATGCTCAAGATTGGATTCTTGCAGTTCCGCGCAGCATCGGACCCTCTGAAGAACGGACGGCAACTGCTCCATCGAAACTTATGCTTTTTCCGAAGGAAACAGCCATCGTCCCGTATTCGAGTTTTTCGCGAGAGCCGGTCGTCGTTTCACGAGAGATCGTTGCTGAGATTAGGGATGGTTACAAGTAACAATCTCAAGATGTGCCATCGAGGCGATTATCCGCATTGAAGATGCGTGAACTCGTCACTCAGATTCAGACGGCGGCAATTGACAAGAACGTTGGTGTGACGGACTTGCTGCGGCGGGCACTGATCGTCGCCGACAGGATTGAACAGACCGAAGACATCCGTTGGATTCGACTCGAACTCAGCGGATATCCAGCCAATGATGACGACATTCCAATCTACCGTGCAGTTCGAGGTCGTGTGGAAGCATGCGATGCTCTCGGAAGGTGGGGCCCGGTCAACTTCGAGGATCGTGAAATCGAAGAGACGGCGTCGACGGTCAAGACGAAGCAGCCAATTGCGGAAATCGAAGCAATGGCTGATGGGCCATCGGGTATCTTTCGGTTTGATACGTCCCCGACCGTCGCGAAATACCTCGACGGCGCGGTGACCGCCAGAGTGCTCATTGACCAGTCGCGGCTTCGCGGCATCGTCGAGGCCGTGCGGAATCGCGTACTGATGTGGGCCCTAGAGTTGACGCAAAGGTCAACGGAGGAGAACGCTCCAGTAAATCCGGGGTCAACGAGTGACGTGCGGCGAGAGAACCAGTCTGAAGATGCGCCGACGGCCGTGATTAGTTATGCTCGCGGGCAGGACGATAACAAGGTCTTGCAGTTAGCGCAGCAATTACGACGGGACGGCATCGCTTGCGAACTCGATCAATTCCACCAATTCTTTCCGGTGGGGCTGGATGTTTGGATGGAGCGACAAGTCCGCGATAGTCGCTGGGTTCTCATTGTGGCGTCAGAGGTGTACCGTCGCCGTACGGAAGGTCATGAGGAATCTGGAAATGGCCTTGGGGTGATTTGGGAATATGGACATGTTCGTAAGTCGTTGTATGCCGCCGGCGGCCTTAACGAGCGATTTGTGCCGATCGGCTTCGGTAAAGGGTGTCGTAAGTTTGTGCCAGCGGACCTGACGAACAGCGTCTATTTCGATGTAGAGGATAAGGGTGAATATGAGTCACTCATACGCCTCTTAACAAAACAGCCGGCAATTGTTCCAGAACCGATCGGCGCGATCAGAGAGCTTCCGCCAGTTCAACCGGCTGTAATCGAGCGAGACGTAGAGTCTCGCGTGTCACGGTCGACCGAACACGAGGGAAATAATTTTTCGGGTACGAGACGAGGGGGAGCTCCTCCGCCAAGACTTTACCTGAAAGTCTCGATCGTTCACCCTGCGATCTTTGCGACGAGCACGACTCCCGTTAGGAAGATCGGATCGTATCGCCTCGGTGTTAAAGTCTGGAATAAAGGAAGAGGAGCGGCTAACAAAGTCCGTGTCGCGATGACCGGCACCAATCACGTCACGCGACTTGGTACGATTGCGCCAGGTGACGATCCGCGAACGTTCGAGTGGTCGCTCGAGGACCAGGAAGCGTACCTAGCCAGCTCTGCGAGACCAACGGTTACGGTCGAATATCTTGATGACGACGGGGTGGCGTATCGACAATCTGGACCGCTCATGGCGAAGGGACTTCGAGACTAGGGAAATCGACGTTTGGATACGAGGGCGGCAATCTCGAAGCGCCAGAGCGGATAGACGAAACATCACTCGATTACGACTAGGTCCGCGTCCCTAAGCACCGCGGATGGCGTCAGCAATCGCGCGTGCTGCGTTTCCTCGATAGCGTTCATTTTCTAAGAAATGAACGTCGTAGTTCAGCGATATTTTTCGAATGTGAGATCGGGGTTCGTTATGTTCGTTATGATCGTATTCAACTTGTAATCTTCAAGATGTATTACCGTCGTCTTATCCGACTCTTGCCACGTCACGAGATATAGTTGATCTCGAATGGGCTCAACCGTGATCGTAACCGTTTCCGAGCCACCTTTGCTTCCATCTGCATTAATTCCGGTATATGTCAGCGACGTTACGGATGCAAAGTACAGCTCAACGCGAAACGCTTGGAAATCAACCAAATAGCGGTGCCCAACTGCTGGAAAGCCATTTGCCATCATTCAACTTCCTACAAAAAGTCACTGAGAGTACGGCGATTCGTTAGTGATCGTCAGAGAGTGACAGAATCGTTTTCGTACCGTAAACCTCCGAACAGCTGGCGTCTTCTCATTCGACTTTGATCTAGCAAAACTACTAGTTCGAATAGTGCAATGACGCAATGGACTTGCCAAGCTGCGGGTAAGGCGGTGAATTCCGATTGACGGACCACCGTCAACTGATAGAAGCGTTTGCCGCAAACTGACGGCTTGTGCATCGATCTTTTTGTCAGTGAGTCGCGAGCATTCTGTATCATGCGTTGGTAAGGAGGTCACACATGGAACGAACGACCGGAAATGTTTCCTCTCGGCGTCGATTCTTGACCGCCGCTGCATCCATAGCGAGCGTCAGTGCGGCTCCTTTTGCTCCTGTGCGTTCTTCAACATCGCACGTACGCTATGCTAACCTCACTAGTCCCAACGGACAGCGGATGCTCGCGAGCTATGCTAAGGGCGTTGAGGCGATGCTGAAGCTTCCTGCCGATCATCCGCAGAATTGGTTCAGGAATGCGTTCATCCATTTGCTTGATTGTCCGCACGGAAATTGGTGGTTCTTTGTCTGGCACCGCGGATTTCTCGGGTACTTTGAGCGCACAATTCGCAAAATGAGCGGAGATCCCGATTTCACGATTCCCTATTCGGATGGACCGAGCTTCCTCAGATGCCTGACGGTCTTCTCGATGGGGACTCTCACCGACCAGTGATGGGTTCGAGCGCTGTACCAGCAATCTCGGGGCGTTCACGTCTTTCATCCAGCCGACACTTCATAAATATTGGAGTAATCTGTCGTATCCGCAGATAGTCCCAACTCAAGCAACGGGGGTATTCGCTGTTTGACGATTTCTGGAACGACGTTACGGGCTATAGCCCGAAGGTCAAAGACGGGCTCACTGGCAATCAAGCGTTTGCGGTAGCTTGTAACGCACGCTACTTATCGCGGAAGAACCCGAAATTCGATGACAAGACCGCATTCGATGTGTCACCCGGTGTTGTCTATTCCGGGTTAGCGCCAACAGATTTTATGAATGCCGACAACAAGCTAAGCTTCAATAGCGTGCGCACGCCTTCGCATAACACTCCCCCGGGCGGCGGCGGGCAAGTCTTCGCGATTCTCGAGGGATTCCCGCACAACATTGTTCACAATTGCATAGGTGGTTCCGGACCGCTTGATCCCGGGCCTTACGGATATATGACAAACTTTCTCTCGCCGGTGGATGCGGTTGTTTCCTCCATCATGCAAACATGGATCGGCTGTGGGATGTGTGGAAGCGCGAACGACAGACATGCGGGCTTGCCTTATCTTCCAACCGGTGCCGATTGACAGCACTCTCCAGCGGGCCGTTCTCTTTTCTCTCCGTTGACGGCGACGGCCACACGGTCGCAACGGGTAAGGCGGGCTCGTACGTCAACACGAGCGTTTTTGGCTACGTATACGAACCCGGTTTTGGCGAGGATATCATCAGCCAGACCCACGTTCCGCAGACTAGCAAGAATGCTGGGTTGACAGCGCGCGCGGCGATTAATGCGAATATGGCGACGTTGTTGATTCCGCATGCGAAGATGCAAGCGACTACGGTCATAGGGCTGCCGCTCATCATAAATGTCACAGTATCTCGCCCACAATCGCCAACACGTCTGTTTGATGTTCTGGTCAATGCGCCGGCTAGCGTGACGCACGTTAACGCCGACAGTCCGTATTATGCTGGGACCATCTCATTCTTCGGTCCCGCAATGGACGCCATGAACATGTCGGGAGCCACCTTCGCGGTGCCCTTGCTGGGCAAGAAGACGTCGGCGTTAAAGACCTCGTTGGAAGCGCGCAACGCAACGTTGCAGATTCGTGTTGTGCCTTCAAATGGCCGCGGGGCAGCACCAGCTCTTAAGAGTGTTTCGATGTGAAATCACGAGTAAGAATCTGCGTGTTATTGCCGCTCTACTTTCCCTCACTATCGCTTTAGTCACGCAGAGCGTATCCGCATCGCCTGACGGCGTAATACTCGTAGCACCGGCCTCACCGCGCCCCGATCAACAGTTGTACGTGCAAGTGCAGGTTGGGAAGCTTCGTCGCGGACAAGAGATCGAGATCATCACGGCTTCGGGACAGGAACTCGGAGTAATCTCAACTTATGGCGTCCGCTCAGGTGAAGACGCCGGCACCTATAGCGTGCCTGTTCCGAAGAGAACCGTCCATGAAGGACGGCTCGTTCTTCGATTTCGCGTCCTCCGATACGCTGAACCATCGCGACCTGCAACGAGGGACGAAGTGCGAGGCGCAAAGCTGCTGCTTTCGCCGCCCTGACTTTCACTGAGATGAAATGTTACGAGCGAGTTCGCAGAAGCTTCTCAACGGATTGGCCGAGCACGTTCGAGATATTGAATAGCGTTTTCAGGGTCGGATTCGTGCGACCGGCTTCGACGTACTGATACTGACGCAGCGATAAGCCGGCCTCATGGGCAACGTGCTCCTGTGAGAGCCGGAGCTCGGCTCGCCGCTTCCGGATCGCCGCCCCCAGGCGCCGAACGAACGTTTCGAAGGCCGGTGTCGCCACAAGGCGATTGTGAAGGTCTTGCGCAATTTACACCACGCAATATATTGCGCACATGAGGAACCTCGCCTTAGTCCGCCCCTTCACCGCCATCGCCTTTGTCGCCGTGCTCGCTGGTTGCGGCGGAGGAGGCGGGGGAAGCACGCCCGGGGGTGGACCAGTTTCGACGACTCCGATCGCGACGCCAACGCCGGTAATCTCCGCAAACGTGACCGGTACGGTCGTCGACGAAGCGGCGAATACGCCGCTTGCCGGCGTCCAGGTCTCGTTGTCTGGGTGGACGCAGAGCGCGACGCCGTCGCCGATCGCGACGACGAACGCGAGCGGGCAGTTCTCGTTCAGCGTGGCTCCAGGTAGCTACTTGGTGACGATCGGCTCGGATTCGCCGACCGACAGACGTGCCACGTTACACTTCGGTATCGTTCTTGCGGCTGGCAGCAATACGCTCACGCTTCCGACGCCGAGCGCATACGCCGACGTGACATATACCTCGGCACAGACGAACGGCGGCCTTCGGTTGATGGCGCTCTCGGCTACGCAACAGGACTGCTTGACGGGTGCGAACGCAGGCCGTACGACGAACAGTCTGCCGTTACTCGTTCCGGACGAATTCCTCGAGGAAAACGCGGTTGCGTGGAACCAAGAGGAAGACGCCGAGGCGAGCGACACGCCCGCGCCACTGTGGGGCGGATCAACGGAACCGTTCAGCCAGCGAAGTCGACTTGACGACGTCGTTCGGTTTCGATCCCTGCGATCTTTGGACCGATGGATATTCGTATACGAGCGGAAACCCGCCGTACAGTGCCGCGACGAGTGCGGGTAATGTTTGGTACGGCGCGGTCGTCGACGAGACAAATGTTCCTCACTACGGTGCTCAAATGTGGGAAACGAACATGGTTGGGGTCGGCGCCGCAACTCGGATCCGCTACTCGAAGTAAGCGACCATATGAACGAGGCGAGCAGCTCTGGTGACGTCGTCCATTGCCCACCAAGAGCAGAAAGCACAAGTCGTGCGTGAGAGGTTGTCTGATCTTGCATGACCGGCCAAAATAACGACCTCAAAGACTGCGCACTCAACGTACTTGGATTGACCGAAACCGAGTACGAAGAACTGCTGGATGCGGTGGGTACGGACTCTCTGAGTGAGTTCATTTCCGATATTTCCGACAATCTCATTATCCGCGAGCGCATTCCGGTCGTGATTCGGCGACGAGGTGACGGATGGTTGAACGGCCGTAGTCTACTCGAGGTGTTCCGATCCGAGGGTATTGAGTCAATTAACAAGTACATCGAGCGGCTACGTTCTCGGGATTTCGGTGGGCTGTAGCCACGATATGATGTCCTCACGAACACCCTCGTCGTTCGGTTGAAAGAGATGAAGGGAGCAGTCAAGACAATCTTCGGGACTTCCGATGTCCTTCGAATCCATGATGCCATTTTAGGCGGCCGAACAAGCTCTGCATCGTTGGCCCGCGCGATGCGAGTGTTGGATTTGGACAAGAAGACTTTGGCACGGATTCTGTCTGTCAGCGACGGGGTCATGAATCGAAGGCTGGCATCGAGAGTCTCACTGCCGATACGCGAGGCGGAGTGCCTTTGGCGTTTGGCGCGTATCGCGGATATTGCGACTCGCATGTTCGGCGACGACGATAAGGCGCGGGGTTGGCTGATGCATCCCGTTCCAGCTCTCGGCGGAGCTCGCCCCATGGATCGGCTATCATCTGAACTTTCCGGTAGAGAGGTCGAGTGGGTTCTCTATACGGTCGGACGTGGCCGCGTAACAAAGTGACTGCACTGTCCGTTGCCGCCGTGACTTCCCATTAGGATTGGCTCATCTTCGTCTACAATGCGATCGCTCGCTAGTAAAACTACTATGTCAACATCTCACGCACGGGGCCGAGAACTCGCATTGCAGAACCGCGCGGCGTAGGAGGTTGATGCGTGCCCGACGCCAGCAACGTACATTCCCGATGAGTGATCTAAAGCCGGAGCCTCAAGCCTCGCCGGCTGCGTCTATTCTAGCACCGGTGCTGCGTGGCTGCTTGAAAGTGCTGCTCGAAATCATCGCTGTGCTTCTCGCTCTGACAATTCTTCCGTTCATTATCTTAATAGCGATCATGCATTGGGCGTGGCCTTGGTATTCATCGGTCCCAACCTATGCAAAGGACCTCAACGATGCGCTTATTACGCTTGCGAGTGTTGCCGGCGTACTTTGGTCGGGAGCGACCATTGCCTATTCGATCCATCGAAAGTACACGCCGCCGTTGCGGACCGGCATACAGCTGCTGAACTTCGCCATTCTCGCACCACTAGCCGGGTTGATTGCTGAAGGCGCAGGCCTGAGGACTGCCTTCTACTTTGCCGCATGGTTCTACATCATCGATACACTGTACAGTATGTCAAATCTGGAGATGCTGAAGCCGGGCAAATTTACGCTAAAGGTTCCGGCTCAGTTGCCTAATGAAACACCCGAGCAGGCGAGACTGCGCCAAGAACTCGCGGCGATGCAATTGAAGAACATCGAACTGTTCAAACGGACGGCGCACGGTACGTGGTTTTTTGCACTCGTCGCCGTGTTCTCTGTGGCGATCTTTACAACTGCGAACATCTTCGTCTTAGCCTGGTCGTGCCTAGCTGTGCTGGTCATCAGCGTGTTTCTCATTCTTCCCGAAGTCTTTCGTCTCGACGATAAGAGTGACGCGGCCACTTAGGTGAGAAGTGCGACGACAAGCTCAACGATCAAGCGAGAGTGGAGCACAGGCGGCTTCCCCTACTCATCTGGTGCACTGAATAGCACAATTACTAGGTTCACGCTGCACCCGGATGACTGCGAGTCCTACGAGAAGTCCACACTACCACGATGATTGCCGTCGCGCGTGACAGCACCACTTTCAGCACTGAGGGGTACTTGAATGGCGACCAACATAACTATTGACCTCGATGAGATCCTGACTAAGGGCGAACAACAACGCATAGCTCAGTTGCTTCCAGGGATCGACGATCCCGTCAGAGCGTTTTGCAAGGCAGCCATCGGAGAATTCGCCGACGCCATTATAAGCCGACGCACGGAATCCGCAGCCTCGACGCCAGAGCATCGTCTTTACCGCATTATGCGTCACGCGCTGAATGGCGAGATACCAAGCGAGAGTGTGGTGAGCGACCTATTTGGAATCTCCGAGAAACAGGCCGGCAAGATGATAGCAAAACTTGCGCGACGTTATAACACGCTCTTCGACGCCGGATGGGTGACTGCAATTACAAAGGCACTTGATTCGAAAGAACCAGTCGGGGACGAAGCGCTCTATCGGTTTAGTGCCTCGCCGACGTTGGTCGAACATCCCGGCCGGTAATCGAGAAACTACTCGACGGAAAGCTTGCCCCGATTAAGAAAGTAAAAGACATGGCTGGCCGTTATCTTATCGCAGCTGATACCTACCGTGCGGTATGCGAGCACTTTCACATCCCGCACAACGAAGAGTGACTGACCAGGAGTTCTACAAGACCCTCGTGGACGGCTCCCAGATCGCGTCCGTGCTTTTTCTGTTTCTCTCAATACTCTTTGGCGTAAAATATCCACTGATTACAGAAACACTCAGGACGGTCACGCCTGATCCCGCACGGCCTTTGGAGCGTAAGGAGTTTCGCGGTAAGCAGTTCAGGTGTCTCAGAGACGACGTATTGCCGGTCGCCGTAACATCAATCATCCTGGGCGGGGTTCTTCTTGCGCCGTGTCTTCAGATCAAACAACGAAGTGCACTGAACTTTTCCAATCTGAATCTTGTCTATACGTTGTTCCTGATGGTCGAGGGCTGCATTGCTCTTGCGACTGTTTGGTGCGTTGTAGTCGCGATCCGTCTCGTATTGCGCAATCGCTCGGCGGTTTAGAGCTTCTGAAGCATTTCCGAACCCGAAGCGACTATGGCTACGGAAATGAAGCGAAAGCCTCGCTGTATAAATGAACGTTTAGGAGATCAAAAATGACTCAGGGAGGGCCGCAAACTCCACCAAAAACACTCGCCGAAATGAGCGACCAGGAAGCTGGCATGGTCGTGTACCGAAGGCTCTTTCGAGCCCGAACGTTGATATGGCTCGTCGCATTCGTCGTTGTGATTCTCGCGCTGCTCTGGGCGTTCAACTATCCACTTACATCGAATATTGATTGGGTACGGGCCCTGCTGATATCGCTGGCCGGCGGAGTATTCTTAGCAGCGTTTGGTGCCCTGATATCGGCGGCGCTAGCTGAACCTGAGATTCAGCTCGCGCGAGATCAAGAGCGCAGGTCTGCGCGCACCGAAGAACTGAAACAGGCTCAGACAAAAGGTGGCACACCCGATCAGATTTATGCGACCTGGGATGTTGCGCTGAACACGCTCGAAACCTATTGGGATTCGAACAAACAGCAGAATCGGCAGATATTCTATCTTAGTGTCGGTGCCACGATGCTGGGATTTGTCGTTTTGGTCATCGCGGTTGCGTTGAAAGCGCTCGGACTAGGCCAGACGGGTGATAATGTCTCGATTGTTGCGGGGATTTTGTCACAGTTTATTGGCGCCACGTTCTTACTTGTATATCGTTCAACGGTAAGTCAGACCGGCCGTTTTTCAGAGGCTCTTGAACGGATTCTTACAGCCGGCATGGCCGCGGCGATGGTTGACACCTTTGAAGGAGCCTCAGCCGAGGAGATTTCGGAGAAAAACCGCCTTAGGGGTGAGGTCGCATTCGCAATCCTTCGCACAGTTAAAGATCGCGCCAGCTAGGCCAATCCGATAGTCACGATTGGCGAAGCGAGCTAGGATTGCGTGCCCAGGGCCGCCGTGTGGCGCGATCACGCCCCCCTTAGTCTCGCGGTTCGAGAATGAGCGTGCCGGGTTCGTAAACGCCGAGTTTCGGCCTTACGTCCAAAAGTTTTCGATTCTTGCGGTCATTGATGAGTGAGGATCCTATGGCACGGATGAGGACGGACTCGAGCTCCCTCGCGTGTCGTCCATCGGAAAGCGCGTAAATGCTGTAGCGTTCAGTAAAGGTCTGCTTCTGTACGTTCGCGGCCCCCTTTCCGTGCATGTGTTGTTTGAGCCGTTTCTTGATATCGCCGGCAAGCCCGACATATCGCGCCGTTGCGCTGGAGTCAAATAACACATAGATTCCGGCCATGCCGAGAGGAAGTTCTTCGATGGAGTCGATGTGTAGAAACTCGCCGACGACAGTAAAGAGCCGTGTTCCCGCCGGTCTTCCCTGACCCGCCCCAATTTTGCCCCGGGTGATCAAGTCGGCGGCCTTTGGTCGGAGGCGCTGCACACCGAGCGATTTTGCCTTTTGGCTCGATTTTGGAAGATTGGGCAAGTCCGCAAATGCCCTGCCAATAACGGCTCTTTTTTGCGGATCCTTCAGATAAGCCAATTTAAGCGAACCTCGTCATAGCGTCCGACGGAAGATCATCGTCTGGGCAGTCAAAGAAACAGCTTTGTCGCAAAGTTTTTTGCTCACAAGAACTCGATAGTTTACTGTCCATTACGCGTGTCCCGATCGCCGGCTGCATCTGCCTCTTTTCGACAGACGTACGCTCCGTGTTTCGTGCGGCCGTACCATCGCATTCCTGGCAGCCTCACGATTGAGGCAGAAGTCGGTACGACAACCGAACGGATTCCCGTCTTCGCCACGTGACTTGCGACGAAGCAGGCTTTCGCAAGTAAAGGCCCTCTTTTTTCATCGAGCACATTGATGACGAAGCCTCCGTAAGCGTCTTCCGCGCAGTCCTGGTTTGACGTAGTGCAACACTAAAGCACGGTATCGATCTCATGATCCGGATACCAAATCGGAAGGCGCTTCGCACGCCGTAGCATGTTCTCCACGCTTGAGTAACCCATCCTTGCCGCGATCTTGTGATGCGAGATGCCAGCCTCCATCGCGCAGACAAGATGGCCCGCGCGAAACGATTCGGCTGTGTATTTGCGAGCTTCATCCTTTGGGACGCCGGCGTTCACGAGGTCATCGCGAAGCCGCACGCTTACGACGACAGGTTTGGGACTCCGCAAGCTCTTCCTGACTTTGTCGGTCCCACAAAGAGCTAAGAGGATCGGTGAAGACGTGCCGATCTTGAGCCGTTTTTTCCAGTGTAACAGTGAGCGTGCAATGCAGATTTCGGAATCCGCACCGAATGGGATAACTACTGTGATCGGTTGCGTCGCCATGGTGGTATGCGTAGGGGTCCACGTAACCGCGACGCCCTGGGGAAGCTCGCGCATGTCGCCACCGCATATTGCCAATGCAGATGTCGGACCGCACCCCAGATGCCACAAGAGTCCGTATGCGATTTTCCGCCAATGTTGGTTAAGGGACGTTTCATCGAGCGAACGCAAAAGCTTGACGATAAGGGCCTTGCGGAGCGGATGCGTGAAATCTGCGGCTCTCTCGGCAGCGGCGCGAAGGTCCCCCAACAACCATTTTCGCGTTTGGTAGTCGATTGGTGATTCTACGCCCTTCTCGCGCGCGGTGTGATCGATTGCTGCTACATACGGCTCGATGCGTTGAATGTTGTACGGCTTGCGTTTTCCCCCATCGGTAAGATGATGCACGGCGAACATTCGAAAGTGTTCAGGGCGACACGATCTCCACGACGTTCGCAGTCGCCGCAGGAACCGCTCGAAGGAGCGCACGAGAAGTTTGTGTTTGCTTCGTGTCGCATCCGAAC
The DNA here is from genome assembly GCA_963715815.1 of Vulcanimicrobiota bacterium. Lineage (GTDB taxonomy): Bacteria > Vulcanimicrobiota > Vulcanimicrobiia > Vulcanimicrobiales > Vulcanimicrobiaceae > JAFAMS01. The sequence goes on from OY970278.1 coordinate 457,018, forward strand.
GCACGCGACTCGAGGAACGGCGTCGTGGTCGTCCGCGTTGGTGCCGAAAGCGAAACTTCATAAGGCGAGAGCACCGTCGTAATCATCCATTCGCATCGTCAGGCCACGAATATAGACACGTCCTCTCTTGGTCCGATGAAGGGAGCGACCGAAGATCGTGCTTTCCGTTTGGCCTTGATCGGCGGCGGTCGTCATTCGGCCGGCGCGGAGGCTGGTACTCGCGATGTCACTGAGATCGAGGCTTGCCCGACCTGCGTACATGAGCAACAACCTGTGGAACCTGCCCCATGTAAACTGACCGTGATCTTTCGTGTACGACGGGCGATCGATTTGCCGAAACGCGGGACCGTCGCGAAATTCAGAGTATTCAAGCCATTCACGTAGCGCGATGACGGGACACAACTCACGCCGTCGAGCGTATCGAATGCCAACCGAGCGAGGTTCGCCCGACTGATTGTTTTTCGCAAACGTGAACTGGGCCATGTATCCGTGCTCAACATCGTATGCCAGATCGGGAACCCAGATGCGGCTCCATTCGGAGAACCGCTGACATGATTCGTATCCAAAGAGCAGCATTGCACGAAACTCAAGCTCAATCGGTACACGGAGATCCAGGCGATGGACGATTCTCAAAAGATCGTCGGGGAAGAGCGGACGTTTTTGTTTCGGGGGAATTCCGTAATTATGTATGGCAAACGCAAGGTACGCCCGGACCCGGTCGGTGATTGGCGACGCTCGACCCGATCTGAGAAACGACGAGTTTAGGTGCTCGACGTAGCCCGCGAGCGTGCTGCTCTTCAGCGGTCGCGAAATATCACAGTCCGGGTGACCGTCAAGTGAGTGTGCGATCCAGTAGGGTGCCGCGTCGGAATCTCTCTCGGAGATCTTGGCAGCATTGAGTGTCGTTTCGAAGTGCCGCCGAGCAATGCGCTCGCACTCCAACGTGCTGGACGCGACGCCCGTGAGGGACGTCGCGATGGAGAGCACCGTCTCGCGAGTGCTGCGCTCGGCGCTCACAGAACCGTATCCTCTGCTACGTCGTACCAGGGGTTGACGATCCAGATGTACTTGTCCAGCGTCGAGTCGCGCTTAATACGCGCATCCTCCTTGACGCTTTGGCGCGACCGATTCGCAAGGATTCGCCAGGTAATGCCGGATCGACGGCCCGAATGCGATGCAAACTTCGTGATCTCGTCCGGAGATAATCCGAGCAGCTGCAAGCCGCGCTTCATGACATAGGTTACGCCTTTCGGGCTGAGTCCATCGTCGCTGACGTGCCCCCAACGATCGATTGGCCGAAAGATCGGTCCTTCGCGCTCGAGAAGCGATAGGTAGCGGTCCATGGAGAGCACGGGACAGCGCGATGGATGCTTACTGCAGCGAACCTTGATCCGCTCGGGTGCTCCGACTTGATTCGCTTTCGAGCGTGGCAAAGTAAGGATCTGACCAATCTCGTCGCGCTCACGCAAGTCGGTCGTGAATCGTACGATCTCCTCGCTTCGAAACAGGCAGGCAAACAGATTCGTCATGAGCGCATGGTCTCGACATCCAGCCAGCGTCTCGAGGTCGAATGTCCCAAGCATCGCTTCGAAAAGTTCAAGATCGAAAGCTTCCTTCTGGTTGATCTCGAGCGACGCACGCTCCGCATCGTCGCCAGCAAAAAGGCGACGACGCAGCTCAGCCAGGAAACGCTGCTCGTCGCGGAATGAAAAGGAAACTCAGCACCGGCACGGCGGAATCCAGCGCGCACGCCGAGCAACCACCGCGTCACCGTGCTGAGCTTCTTGCCATCGAGGTACACGCCCCAGACGGGGAATCCTAACATCTCATCGCGGTTAAGCGCGTACGCGTCGGTGAACTCGGAGAATTTTAAGTAACGCTCGTAGTTGCGCCAGTCGGACGCATACGCAAGCGTTGTATTCGAGCATGCCTGAGAGGCCGCTATTTCGTCGACGGCCTCACGAATATACGCGAGATCGTCGGGCAATTCCGTGATGACATCGCGCACCAAATCATTCACCTCTGGAATGAAGTAGCGCGTTGGCATAGCGATGTATCGTGCGCCATCTAATGGTGTTGACGACGGCTCTTCGCTCGAAGAGACGCTGGAACAACGTAATCGTGACATGATGGATTTTGTACCCCGAGCGTTGTTGACACGTGTCGCAATCGTGTCGAACAAATCGCAAATCCAAGAACTACAATGCGACGTGGAAAGAATACTAATCGTCGTTGCTTCGATTGTCAACAGCCTAATTTTTGTGCGTTCTCACAATGTTGTGATGTGGAGACATCGCTCTTTGTTGTGGTCATCCACACGCAAGCAACGAAAGTATAATCGAGCGAAGTCGTTCAGCGGTAACTCAGAGTTACTACGTTGCCTGCCTGCGCGTCGCGACGCATATCACGGCGCTGCATCAGCGGCTTGAGGTTCGATGAGCTTCCTGCGTTCGTGGAGTCCGTTTAAAAATGCGAGGCTAGTACAACGGGACGTTTAGGTGCCGGCGAGTGCCTTGTCCGTTGCACAACTGTTGCCGATCCCACCTCAATTGCAGGCACCATCCGCCTATTACTATGGCGCGCCAAGCATCTGCCGATGCGAATCGGGAGTTTTCAGCATTTGTAGATGGCGACGTTGAACATTCAACATACGACGTTCATCCTTCACCATTGAATGTCGCACGATGAAGGTTAAATGTTTATTGTAGACGGTTGGACTTTGACTCTCGCACATTTGAGTAGCCTGTGAGCAAAGCAACGCGATCGAGTAAAGTGTGCGTGCAGTGCAGAGGATTAGGTTTCCAACAAGGCGCTTACACCTCCGTCCTTTAGTCGCTCTTTGAGTCGCTCGACGAACACATATGCTTGAACGGGAATCCGCAATAACGTATCATCGGTGATCATCGGCGCGGATGCATGTAAGGGAGCGATAGCGCTTTCGGTTGGCTCAGCCAGTATCGCGCTCAGGGTGGAATTCAGATAATAGAATGCCCGGCCGGCATAGTAGCTCACCGTCTGCAACGTCGCGGCTTGGTGGACAATGCGATTGCGCAACTGGTAGATCATCGTCAGTTCATCTCTGGTCCGATCTTCAAGATATTGAACCTCTCGCAGAGCATATCGTGCATCGGAATAAAATCGAATTCCATTGTCGATCTCGAAGTGCAACAGTGGATCGATCGTATGCGACAAGATCTCTGGTAGCAACCGAACAAAATCTGAAATGTTGACAAGCGAACGTTCCGTCGACGGAACGAAGAGCGCGCGCTCTCGCAGATCTTGCGGCATGTCGAGTCGATCGTTCGTTTGGTTGAAAAGCTGATGCGATAATACAGCCCCGATTCGGTCGCGCAGACGCATCGCGACATCCCATCGATACCGATTGGCGCTCAAAGCGGGAATGAGCGAACGTACGCGAGCTTCTATCCCCGAGTCGCCACTTGAAAGGATTGGGAGGTCGCGCGCTCCCCCCATCAGAGCCTCGAGACCAATCCAGCCCGAAAGGAGACGATCCTCAGGTTGTTCGGCGTCAATTGCTCGTCGATAGTGACGAAGAACGGCCAGCACACGGGCTGGATCTGCGGTAACAACTCTGCTCGAGACGGGCCTAGCGTCACCAACTGCGATCGGCCGCCACTCGAAGGTCCATCCCAAATGGGCACTTATGTTTGCAAAGTGCTGTAGGTGCCACTGATCAAGGCCGTCGATGCTAGCAGAGTAGACGCGTGCAAGAGCCGGGGATTTCTCTGGATCGGTTTGCGTATGCGTGGTTCGAACATGGCCGTACGGCTCGGCGATTACAAGATGTCGTCGATCGATGCGCAGAGGTACCTGAGCCTCCTTCCCCGCGCGGAGTACATCAAGGGCTGTCAGGACCTGTCTTCGCCCTATCGCTTCTGCGGCGCGCATGTCCATTGCGGCAACAGGGACGGCGGCATTGACGCCGCCCGGCTCGAAGAAGCTTTCGGCATCGCGTCCAGGCGCGTGATCGCACGAAATGAAGCGTGGTTGACCCGCGATGGCTTGGTAAAGTTGAACATCGCCGAAGCGAAGGTCAGCGGAGCCAACAACATGTTCAATGCGGAATATGACCGTATATTGTTTCGGGCTTGCCGTTATGTAATCGCGGAGCGCACCAAACCGGTCAGGCAGAGCGAGATTATCAAGTTCCGCTTGTATCGCGTCGTTGAAGGCGCGTGTATCGAAACGTAGCCCGGTGAGGAATTCGCGCCTCGAAGTTCGGATCGGGTACGTGGTGAACACAGTGTCGTCGCCAGGAAACCGACTGTACGTATCTGATATGACGTGTATTGCCCTACGAAAGCCATCAGGGCTGTAGTCGAGCGTGATGAAGGCGAAGGCAAGATTTCGAACAGCATCTCGAAGCGCTCCTTGGTCGAAGTCAGCATTTAGATTTGTGACGAGGTCTTGTACTCGACGCAATGCAGCAAATGCGTACCGGCCTTCGCGGATGATCCCCATCGTAGTTGAAACGATTTCTTCAAAGCGGGCGGTTACGACGGGCGTTTTGTCGCTGTATGCAGTCTTTAAACAGTCGCGCAACAGCGTGAAGTAAAACATGAGATCGGCATCCGAACGCAGGCTTGTGTCGCCGCATAGAAACGACGTGATCTCGTCGCGCATGAACGCAATCAGGTTCCGATTTCGGAAACGCGCGGCGCCGATTTCATCGCGAAGCGCGCCAAGAACGACGACGGGGCTGCGAAAGACCGGGGCGATCGTGCTCTGTTTTCCTTCCAAGAGATCAGCCATCTCTTCGGCATAGGCGAGAAAGATTGCGAACCGACGCTGTTCGGTGTCGCCCGCCGGCTGAGTGATAGTCATTCCAAACACTCCGAGGAAGCAAAGGCAATCATGACTGATTTTGGCATCGTAGTTCGGTGTCCATCGTACCTTTTCGAGGTAGAAATTAGAAGGCAACTCTCGAGCGTCGTGCAGGAGCGAACTACGACGTCGAGTCGTCCATTCGCCCGCAGCAATCACTAACAACAGCGGTTGCATCCGACTACGTCCGGAAGAGGTGCGTTTCAAAACAGCGGAGCACGGTCTTCTTCAGTTGAAATTAGGAAGCAAGATCGACATAGTGCTATGTGTTATGATTCGCCGAAGATGAATCCGGAACGATGTTGACCGCAAACATCAAATGGAGCGTTAGCCACCACAAGTACACCGCCGCGTAGCCTCGCGTCTCGCTTGGTAGGAGCAGGCCGTGTGCGAGATTATTGCGGAGATTCTCGCCGAAGCGGCTAACAAGTAATCCCTTAAGCGTGAAGACGTAGTCGCTGTCAAGGACTTGGGCGAGTTCCTCTTTTTCTATTAGGGCGCCGAGATCCAAAAAGTCTTGAATTCCCGCCGGGCTATGACTATACGTAATCACGCCCCTGGAAGAAAGAAGCGTGCGCAGAGCGTGTTCGAGCGCGGGCACGAGAAGATGTGCCGCGACAAGAAAGTCGCCGTGATAACCTTCATAGAGTCCGCGCGCGAAAAACTCGGCACAGCCAAACGGCACAAGTGGCCGATCTCGAACCAGAGCGATCAGATCGCGTATGCCTGGCCTATGCTCGAGCCGCATCCCAGATAGGAAGGGCAAAACACAGCCCTCTGCAGCGATCATCCGTTGGCGCCGGGCGGTCTCGTGCATTTCTGCTTGGACGACCTCTTCCCGATCCTCCGCATCCCCGAACGCACCCGCTCTCGTACCGGTTACGCGACCAGAACGGTCGAGTCGTCGCGAAGAAAACGCTACACGAAGTGGCATCCTTTCCATTGAGTCCTCGACCTCGGCGCGCAGCTCAGCGACGTTCGGAACACGAAATCGGAAGGCGAGTTTAAGCATGGCTTCTTTGAAGGAGCGTCCGAGCGCAGCGCGACGATTCTCCAAAATCATATCGGCAAGATCGATTGGAGCAGAGATCGTCTTCATCTCTGAAAGACTCTCACGTTGCACGTCATCGAGTTCTTTTCGGAGTTCGGCAACTCGATCGGCAGGAGCGCCGGCATTTCGCAACGCGGTAATTGCGTCGGCGAGCAAAGCGGACTTCGCAATGGCTTGCGACTGCGACTGCGCGTTCTGCACGATCGTTTCGGCTGCGTCGATCCGCATTTGCTTTGCAGTATTGCGCTCGCCCAGCCGCTCGTACCATTTCGCAGCAAGCTCGAGATATGCGCGAGCCCGTTCGGGATAGGGATGAGGTTGCTTTGCGGTTCGAATGGACTGTTCGGCGAAAGCCCGCATTTCCTCCGAAGTCCGCTCGGTCTCTAATAACAGAGACATCAAGCGTTCGCTATAGTATAAAGGATCGTTGCCGTCCAACTCCTGAGCGCGTCGGAGCATCCATTGCTCGACGTCATCGAAAGGTTCGGGTTTACCGCGAAGGATTTGTTTCGCCAATTCAAAGGCACGTTTCACGCGTTTGAACGGCTCGGGCCAACGAGCGGCGTCGTCCAGACGACGCGCGCTGTCGAGGTAGGCTTCTATCGCAATAACAGCGTGATTGACATCACGGCGCTGTCGTTGCCAAAGAACGTCAGCAATCCGGGCACGCAGCTCGGGATCCGTAACGAAGTCGAGTACGGCTGCGAGCATATCAAAGTGACCGTCTTGCAGATCTTGGACGATAGGCGTCCGATGTCCATTCGTGAAGGTGATTCTTGGGGCGAATGGCTCGGTCGGATGACCTTCACGAAGTGCAAAGGTAGTTACAAGGGCAATTAACTTGACCATAGTAGCGGCATCTTTGTCGCCGCTTTGCTCCAGCGCTTCATACTTCGCGCGTAGACCCTCATCGAAGCCGTCAATGACGGGCCGGTCTGATGACGCAACTGCCGCGTCAAGATCGAGAGCAGCAAGCGCTTCAGGAGTTAAGGTAACGGTGTCGAGGTCAAGCATAGACTGGGATTATAGTCGTTTTTTGATCGGGCCCTGGGCGGACAACCAAGCAATCTAAGAGATCTGCGGCCTAAACGGGGTAGCGCCGTGACGCCATGCTGATTCTAGCAGTTCTGCTAGGTGCGCAAGGAGTGGAAGTGTACGATAGAATTGTAGAATTTCAGATCGGTTTCGATTCGTTGGAGAGCTTTGATGGCAAAGAAGAACTTGCGAGGATCCTGTATTGAGTGACAAGCCGAGGGTCTTATCCATCGACACGGTTGCGTCGCTTTGGAAGCGCGTACTCGAGGATGCGGTTAAGACGCACAAAAAAGGTGGTCAGGGGGAGGAGTTTCTTAAGACCGGAGAGCTCGTGGAGAGCCTCAATGTCGAGTCGCCGTTTACGTTCGCAAATGCCGGCATGCATTACAAGACATGGATGTCGACGTACTCGATGCAAAAGAATGACGAAAAGCGTCACGGTGATTTGTGTGTCGTCGTTCAGGGGAGAGTGGGCACGCTTCCCTTTCAGGGGGTCAAATATTTCGAGGCAAAAGTAGTTAAAGATAATGAAGCGTATTCAGTAAGAGCAAAACAAACAACGATGCAGCTCGGGAATACGTTCATGCCGCGTTTCCTCTATTATCACAATGAGCCCGTACGCACGAAATGGACTGCTTTCGTCGATAGGAACGTCGAAGAGGACACGTGGATGACCACAGCACCGATGGGCGTCCTTTACGCTAAGCCGGGCTCTCGAGTGTGGCCGTTTCCCTTCACCGATCCCTTTGTCGCGTACCTGGTACGTCGTGTTATGACCGGTATTGATCTCGATTTCAATCCGGACCACGTGGTAGACGCTTTGAATGTTGGCGCGGAGTACATTTTGCGTATTTGGACGGGTCAGTATCGTGAAATAGATCTCGACAAGGCGCTGTGCGAAGCGCGCGAGGAGCTCGAGGGTCTGCCTGAATGGTATGTCGCGATGGTAAAGCGGAGCCGAAGTTACGAGCGCGCGGTGGAGGCGTATCGAGGCAGTCAGCAGCGAGATGTACATGAGCGATAGAACGACTTTCGCTTACCGCCGTACCGGCATCAGAGTCGACGCTTGAAGCGACGAACAATGCCTACTCTTCGAGACATCGCGCGTGTGGTATGAACTTATCCCCGAAGGGAAATCTTGGGCTGCACTTTGGTACGGTTATATCCATTGTGCGGCATGCGAGGGCATCCGAACGATTGATGCCCCATGCCCGGCGTGTGGAGCTCCGCCGTACGATGCATCACATTCGTCGATGATGACGCTTCGGAACGAGGACGGATCCGAAGTGGAAGTTCCGTCGACGGCTTTCGCTGGAGCAGAGGGACGTTACGAAGACTGGGTCTTCCTCTATATGCTGGAGCAAGAATGGAAACGTACCCTGACCGAAGGGGATCTCTTACTTAACGTCTCCGAAGCCGACAGACCGTCACCGCGAGCTGTCATCGCAATCATCTTTTGGACGTACTTCGAGACGAAGATCGAGCGCCTACTCAGACAAGCGATGCGGGACTTCCAGTCCTCAGTAATCGAGGATCTCCTCAACAGGTATTCAGCGATAGGGGCGAGGCTGGAGCGGCTCTACCGTATTCTCTTTAACACGACGTATTGGGCGGACTTAATTGACGCTGGATTTGAAGAGGTTGCGGTGATTTTGAAGGGTGTACATGTTGCTCGGAATAGTTTTGTTCACGGTACACCTTCGGCGATCGACGATCACGTGATAACCGAGATCATCTCTTTCTTGCGGACTGAACATGAAAGTTGGATAGCAGTTTTCAATCGACGCGCAACGAGAATCCGTACCGCGCCGTAGCGATCTGAGGTAGACGGCGAGAATCGACGCTGTCACTCGTCTGTACCGGCTAACTTCGTAAACAGACGTTGCGTGGTTATACGCTTCCCTGCTCGATCGTGAAACATGTAGCCGTCGCTGGGCGGGGTTACGCCGAATCTTGCCGATAGAACGCGCCACGCTGACCGTACTTGCTCTATACGCGCCCAAAGGTCAATATCGAGATCTATTGGTCCGTCGAGGAGATGTACGCGGACGATACTGTCGTCGATCAGCGTAATGGGATCGGTCGTCCGCATTTCAAGAAGTCTCGTGAGTGGGATTGTCTCGGACAGCTCCAGGGCGAGGCGTTCGGCTGGATCAAGGCGTCCAATGACGTCGGACATCCAATACCGAGTGTCGTCGGCGCATCTCAACCGTGCTTCGACGTCTTTGGCCTTCATTGGCTGAGCCGCCAAAGCCAGGTGGAGTTCTTCTGCGACCTTCCCGGCTGCCACAACACTGGCCAAACCCACGCAGAGAGGTGGGTTCCCACGCATGAATACGTGAAATCCACTGCGCTTTTGTGGAAGCGCACCATCGCCGGCAATACGGATAGTTATTGCCGGCCATCCAAGTGTGGACCGATGGTGGAATCCACGTCGGAGCGCCGTCGATCCCACACGAGGCGGGAAGCCAGCACTCGCAAGGCGACGCTCCAGCACGCGTTGGATCCGTCGCGGATCAGCGTCATCCCCGACTGCGACGCGGGGGTTCGGCTCCTGGACGCGCTGGAGCGGGCTGAGGCCGAGGCGGCAGCTGAAGACAGGGCAAGCTCCGCACGGGCTCAGGCCAAAGGACGCCGCAAGGCGGATGAGACGTTTCGTGCACGACGCCGACCAAGATCGGGCACCATGCGACGGGACGGCCTCCGCCGATGAGCGCCTCGCACTTGACGGCTGGCTTACGCCCTTGGGGCCTGATGAGCTCGTGGCGCTTGCAACGGGTCGCAGCCCCCAAGCGCTGCATTTCAGTGCTGCGACAGTAGCGGTCGCGCGTCGGATGCGCGACTCTGCGAATATCGCGAAGCCGTTTATTGAGATTACCGACGAGGCCGACCATCGAGGTCGACTCGTCGGGTTGCAACAGATGTGCGTCGCGTCGTCTGGGCTGGTCTTACACCCGCTTGGAGCGCGGTCTATAACCGCAGTCATTATCGAACGGCCGGACGGCTTGGCCGCCATCGTTTATAAGGGGCACCTTGACGCTGAACCTGGTGCGATTATTGAGCTCGCTCGCGATCAAAGCATCACTCTTTCGCCGAGGCACTATTCCGCCTTATCGGAGAATGAGTCGTAGTTCATCTTCGACTTCTCGTTTGAGCGTGGATGTGTCTGTGATGCTGGTTTCCTCGAATGGCATTCGTCGCAGAAGGCCACTTAGGACGTCGATAGCCTCGCAGATTGCATCAAAACCGCGATCGTTCTCGGGCGTTTGGGGCCAGTCGGGACGGAAGAGCACGTGGAACTCCGCATTCGTTCTCAGTGCAGCCTCAAATCGGGTCGCGGCACGGACAATCGCGGACTGACGGTCGCATGTAAGCGAGAAGCACAATGCAACACTGTATGCTTCGAATCCGAGCATCTCTTCAGGCCACCGCATGTATCTGATGTCCCATGCTGCGCTCATCACTTTGTCGTGCGCGCTTTCAAATCGCATCGCCGGATCCAGCGAGAGAAACTTCCCAAGTCGCCCGCTGAATTGTAGAAAGGCCGCCGCAATCTCGTGAGGCGTGCACCAGCCCGATCGCTCCTCAACAAATTGCGCAAAATAACGCGCCTTACGAACGATATCGACGCGAGGGAAGCGGGCGTCAAGGAGCGCCACTTTGAGTAGCCTGGAATAGCAACGCTCGTTCTGATCAAGGAAGTCCCGCGGGGGCGCTCCGATTGTCTCAACTTGTATCCGAGAGATCTCATCGAGATTATCAGTCGAGAAGCGTGCTCGCAACGTCGAGCGCGCTTGTTCAGAGAGCCTTCGAACACCGGTCGCCTGGTAGTGTGGCCCGTCCATACTTCCCAGCTCAAGAAGAGTTCGATTTAAGCGTGCAACATTACGGCGCGCGGCTGCGGGATCGCAACTCTTCGCAAACTGCTCGATGAAGGCGGGGAAGGGTTGGATGTTTATTTGTGTGATCGATAACCAGGCGACGAAACGGCGGCAATCATCAAAGCGCGCGTCGTCGCGGTCAAGTGTCCCCGTAAGAAACTTCGCGATGCACTCCGCGCTATCGCAGTCAAGCATCAGAAAGTAAGCGATAGGGTAGCCGGCGTGATGGCCGTCTGGATGCGCCGCATCGATGCGCCACGGTCGCCTTCCGCCGAACGGGTCGATCGACCGGAGAATTTTCGTGCTTTGAAGGAAGCCGAAATCGATCTCATGCGGGATCGGAGATGGAAGCCACATGTGATGCCCGTTGTGGGCTGGCTGAGCGAAATATCGTCCTCGTAGGTCCGCGTCAGAGACGAGGGCGGTGAGGGCGCCAGGCGTCATCGAGGTAGGCTATACGATGTCGCGCATCAGTTGCGCTCGATCGTCATCCGGCATTACTTGGGCGCTCATCGTGACGATGATCTCCGATCACGGCGCGGCTTTAAGCATGTAGCCTGCCCAGTCGCCGGCAGTCGCAAAAACCGTATAGTTTCTCCCGGTCTGCGAGGCGGCCGTCTTCGCGAGTTCGCGTACTCGGTCGAGAGTGACGCTGCCCTCGTAACGGTATTCCGCTGGCGGAAGCCAGAAGCGCGCACCGCCGGCAGCAGTGACTTGGCGGGAAAAGCCTTGCCGTTCCATAGCGCGGTGCAGCGTCTGGTAAGGTTCCTCTTCATGATGCACGCCGTGGAGCTCAACACGAACCGTTGCTGACATCGTTGCCCTCTTTCTTGCGGATAAGGTGCGCGTTCATCCGATTTCCCAATTCATTTGTCGGAAAAATTTGTGGAGCAGCGACTCGCTCTGCTTTACAAGCGATTCAATCGTCAAGATAAGAAAGAAGAGCGTAACGGCTGCGCCGAAATAGTCAGGGTTTTTCATTGTCGGTCCTTTTACGTTGGTGTTGTGCCGGCGTTCGCGGCGACCACGGTTGAAGCAGGAGTTGCCTCGAAGCTTCCGTTGCGTTGACGCATTGGGGGGATACTTGCGTCCCCGAAACCTGTAATGCCCGCGTAAGAGCAATCCGCATGACAACCGATATCTCGCGTTGAGTCAATGGTGCCCGTACTGAAATGATAGTTTTGATCGCCGAGATTCGAGACTGGTCCGGCAACCATTGCTGCGAGCTGCATTGCCTCCATGGCCGCAACATGGAGTGCAAACGGAAAGACATTGTCTCGAGAACGCACCGGATGGTCGGCGGCAAGCTGCGCGACGTATGATGGATCATCGAGAAGCCCGTCTCGATCTAGGGCTGCATCACTCGGATCGAACGCGCCCCAACATTGGAGACAGCGACGTCCAGGTCCAGCCGTATGCACGTGCCAGTCGGCGCCAACAAAGACATCGCGACGTTTGCGCACGCGAATGCCGCCATTGATCACCGGAATAAGGGCGGTATAGGCAAGTTCGTTGAGCATGCGACGTGGCCATGGACGATCGACGCACGCAAAGACGACGTCGCAGTCGAGGAGCGCCGAGTATCCGGCGGTTTCGTCGCATCCGAGGGGTACTGCGCGGAAATTGACTGGAACTTCCGCGGCATGGCGCATGTACGCGCGCCGCGCGATCTCAACCTTCGCGACGCCGATGTCGGAGCGTTCGCTATTGAGCTGGCGATCGAAGTTCCGCCGTTCCATGCGATCGAAATCGACCGCGACGACGTTGGTTACACCCATTCGCGCGAGTGCCTCAGCTACGGCACTGCCGACCGAACCGAGGCCGGCGACGCCAATGACCATGTTGCTCAGCGTGTTTTGTGCGTCCATTCCCCAGACCGAAGACGTGCATGCAAGTTCTTCGGAGAAACGAACGGTCGCAAACGGCCATGAGATGGCAAGCCGCTTTCCAACGATCCGCACGTTTTGCGCATCAATGCGACGATAGGTCTTTGGTGCTGTGCGTGGCCAGATGCGGGCGCTCCACGCGTCGTTGGAACGTGTTAGCCCGACAAGCGGCAGACTGGTGGCTCCGAGGACTGCGCCGGCGATCCTGGTCTCGGCGATCTCGTCATCGCGGCTCAAACTTTGCCAGCCGTGCGCTTGCGGGTGTGAATGCAGGAAGGCAAGGCCGCAGCCTGCCGTTCGCGCAGCTCCGATCGCGCGATGCACGAAGTCGCCGGTGAAGGACGCGTTGCCGTGCACATGTCGTTCTCCATCATGTGGACGGAGCGTCTCGACGACGAGGGCCGTCGAGCGCAGCGCGCCCGTGGACGGGCGATAGAGCGCAAAGCAAAGATCTTCTTGACCGTCACTGCGCAACAGATGAGCGCACAGATCGCGGTCGGTCACCTCAGGTATCGCGACCGAGAACGCGCGCTCAGGCATCTGCCAGCACCTTATTGATGTAGGCTATGACGGCGTGAGGCGCGCGTTTGCCGGCCCATCGCGTGAGTCGACGGCTCCAGTATCGCCAGTCTCCGCCGAGCGGGCTAGAGCTAACATTAGCGCGGTCGGCTCCCCATGGCGCTCGCAAATGGACGCCGGCCGGCGGTGTGCGCGGATAGTCGGTATCGATAAGAGCGATCTCGATTGTTTGTCCAACGTAGCGTCCGGTTGGAACGCGATGGTGAATGCGGACAAATCCCTGCGGGCCGGTGTCAACTGCAAGACCGATCGCGCGGAAATCTTCAGCGAGCCGGCTCATGAAACCGGCGTTTCCTTAGTGAAGATTGTGACGTACTCGGCGTGATCGGGAATCTCGATGGTGACGTCGATGTCGCGGTATGTAACATCCTTGGGTTTGATCTCGACGAGGTAGTGATCTGCGGGATCCTCATCGACGAGCTCGATGATCTCCGAAACCTTGAGATGATCCGTGTGAATGACGAGCGTCTCGCCGTCGACCTTGAATTCAACGCGGGGATGGCGGTGGGCATCGGGCGGACAGTCGCAGGTTGGCTTGCGGTAGGCACGTGGCGTATCGATCATCGGGCACTCCCTTCAGAGATAGTATGCTTGACCGCTGTTCCGCTGTCAAGCATACTAGAGGAACGGCCGAGATTGAGTTAGGCGACCCTGGGTTGGCATTCAGAAAGGCTGCAAGTAATACAGCGAACTCTAATAATAGAGGAGGGAACGCTGTCTTATTGCCCACAGTACGCCGCTATGGGACAGCAAATGCCGGATTCTGATCGCGTCGTTCGCACCTTCCAGGCCTCCACGGTCTTCACGCCGGGGGCGCCGATTTCAAAGGAGGCGCTCTTTGCCGGCCGCCAGGCGCAGATCGCAAGGCTCGTCGACGCTATCAACCAGCCGAGCTTACACGCGGTGTTGTTCGGCGAACGTGGTGTCGGCAAAACCTCGCTTGCGAATGTCCTGAACGAAAAGTGGCAAGGCAGCGGCTTCATCATCGCACCACGGATCGGTTGTCTCTCGAGCGATTCATGGGCGGATGTTTGGCAGCGAGCTCTTCGCGAGATTAGCCTTGCGGCCGACGTGCAGCGCGCCGGATTTCGTCGCGGCGACGCTTCCCTGATTACAGATGCAGCGATGCATTTGCCAGAAAATTTTTCGATAACGGATGTGCGGTCGATCCTCACAAAGATTGGCGATCACGGGGCCGTCGTTCTCTTATTTGATGAGTTCGACACGCTCAATTCGGAGACGCGAAAAGCGATGGCCGAAACCACCAAGCACTTCTCGGACTACAGCGTCCCGGTGACGTTAATCATGGTAGGCGTCGCTGATAGCGTCGCCGGCCTCATCCACGACCACCAGTCGCTCGAGCGAGCACTGATCCAAGTGCAGATGCCTCGCATGCAGAATTCCGAGTTGAAACAGATCATTGATAACGGGCTGCAAGCACTTAACTTGACGATTCAGACGGATGCACTTAGCCGGATTCTTCAGTTGTCGAGCGGCTTGCCGAACTACACGCACCTTCTCGGGCTACATGCCTCGCGTGCTGCGTTGCGTCGTGGGGGAGAAGAAATCGAAGCCATAGACGTCGAGGTCGCGATCAAGACCGCTCTGGACGATTCACAGCAGTCCTATAAGGATGCATACGCCAAGGCGACGGACAGTCCTCAGAAAAACCACTTGTACCGCCAGGTGCTCCTCGCGTGCGCTCTCGCCGAGACGAACGACTCGGCATTCTTCACTGCCGCGGCGGTGCGCGATCCTCTATCGAAAATTATGGGGAAAGCATACGACATCCCGAGTTACGCGCGGCATCTTAACGAATTCTCAGATGAGAAACGCGGCAATGTATTGGAACGTCAGGGCAGCGCTCGAAATTACAAATTCCGCTTTCGTAACCCGTTAATGCAGCCTCACGTTATCCTTCACGGATACGCGTCGGGAATGATCGCTTAGCCTCTGCAGCCGCTGCTTATTGCCGGTTCTTGGTTACAGAGGTGATCAAGCGCGCAAGATCTTGTGGATCGCTGACGGCATCGCGCAGTTCCGGAGGAACCTGTCCCGAAAGCCACATTAAAAAGGCAGCGTCAGTGTTTAAGGCCTTCGCCATTTCGCGAAGGAGCGACTCGCCGGTAGGATTCCGACGGTCATTTTCAATGTCGTTCAGATATTGCTGCGATATTGCACGGCCGTCTTCTTTGCGGACCTTCGCAGCAAGCTCGCGCTGATTGAGTCCGTTTTGCTGTCGAAGAGTCGCTATTGTCTGACCGAATGTGAGTCGCCGTTTCACTAGGTATCCTTATCCGAAATTGCTTGACCGCTAAATAGCGTAACACTTCGATCGGAATCCTTCAAGACGCGATCTAAGGAAACTCGGGGAGTGGAGTAAACGTCGCGTGAGGTGCGGGGTCGATCCCCGTATCTGGATCTTGGCCTGTTATGAGATTGAGGTAGCGGCGATTGCCGTGCGCTTCCTCGAAGGCCTTTACCGCCTCAGGGACGGTTCCGACGTAACGTAAGAGCTCGCGCATTCCGCGGTCATAGTAGAGAATGTCCAGAAACGGGAAGCCGTCGGGTAGGCCGGTCGCGTCCGCCGTCACCTCAAAAATGGGCCCGGCGTCCTTCGTACTCGCGACCGCGCGCCAAATGTATTTCGGGTACGGTTTAAAGACGACCCTACGCGACTCTTCGGTTGAAAATGCGCTTCGTAGTTCGTGCTTGTACTCATTACTGAGGCACAGCCGGAGATCCCACTCGAGATCATCGAGCTTGAACGTGTACCCAATCTCATAGAGCCCGAGGAGTAGCCTCAGCTGCATGAGCGCCGCATGGACGTCGAGCCAGCGCAGGCGAATTTCGCGATCGAGGGGGACGATGAATCCCCATGGGACGAGCATCTTGGTGACCAGTTGGCCGTTCTCGTCAGGGTACTGCCACTCTAGGCCATACGGTGCCTCGCAGAGATCCTCGTATTCCTCTTTCGTGATGGCGTTGCGTTCTTTCATTGCTTGAAGCGGCGCGACATGATCGATAATGCGCATGTGGGAAAATGGGCCAACACCATCATCATGCACGAAGAACTGATCGAAGTGCGTTCCAATGTAGCGCAGGCCTGCACTGTGCTCTTTCGTCTGAGCCTCACCGAACGAGTAGCCAGTAACCGTTACCGCATGTCCGCTCATAGCCTTTTCACGATCACCATGATCTGGAACGGCGAGAAGCAACACGACCGGTATTCCCATGGCAACGTAACCGTACATCATGGAAGAAAGTGGTGACGTGTTATCGGTCTCGACGGTCTCGGGCTCTAATCCGACGTCGCGGATCGCTTCCGCCATCTGCTCGACGCGGAGAAAAAATGACGGCATCGTCCGACCTTCTCCACGAATCGAATTTGCGGCTTCGGTAATCTTCGCGGGGCTTGGTCTTGCTGAATCGAACAGTCGTTGCGTTTTGTGAAATGCCGACCAAAGGGCAACGGTCGCGCACGCTGCCACAACGGAGTCCTGTTGCTGGAATGCAAGAGACTTGATTGGCAGTTTGATTCCAAAGAGGTGCGGTTCGTAGTCGCGCACGACAGGGTATCGACGCTGCGAAGTTTCCTCGTACAGAGCAACAACCGCCCTTCCGATCACCGCTTTGGGTAGTGGCCGCGCGACGACGAAGCCAAGGTACTCCTTGCGCAGTGTCGCGAGGTCGCCGGCATCCGTATCGTTCGATGGCGTTCTGCCGTCTCGAAGCATACGTTCAACATCAGCGACGGAAAGGTTTCGAAAAGCATGTACACGCTTGCACTCGCGGCCGTAGTGCGAAAAGCACTGAACGTAGTAGCTCGTGTAGTCCTCGACGTAATCGCGGTCGACGTAGGGTGACTCAACGACTAAGACGGAGGCCTCGAGACGCGCGAGGTACCCGGCGAGGTATTGCGCCTCTTGCCGTGCCTTAACATCTTCGGGTGGAGTCCATTTGTTCGCGAGTGCAGCGAAGAGCGCGTCTCTCGTGAATGGGAAGATGCAGTAATTCGCTGCGTCTATGGACGGAAGTCGATTCGTCGAGACATCATACGTTGCGTGGGGCGATGGCGTGTCTTAAAGGACTCGCCATAGGCTTTTTGCTGCTTCCACTCTGCGGCAAATGTGTCGGCACGCGTCAAGGCAACGATTTGATCGGACGTAAGTTTGACTCGAGGCGTCGGCGCCTCGCGCGGCTTCGGTTCAGGCATCTCGCTCCAACCCCCCATCGTCGACCAAGCCGACGATTTGAACCCGCCGTTCGGCACGCGCACGATCTGCTCTTGCATCCGCCTTGAGCGCGGACTAGCAGATGTGCTAGGCTCCGCACGGTTGAACGCATATGGACAGCGAAAGATACCCCAATGCCTCCTCGCATTGTTCTGCTTTCAGGCCGCATCGGTGCGGGGAAATCCACGCTTGCCGATGCTCTCGTGAGCCGTTACGGAGCGCACCGCGTAAAGACACGCGAGATCATTCGTAGGCTCTTTCCGGATGAGCCCCTCAGCCGTGAGACGCTTCAAAAACACGGTGACGTTCTTGATGAGACGTCAGGAGGGAAGTGGGTATCGAACGGTATTCTCGTCGACCTGAACGAGTTTTACAAAAAGCGAGTCGAGAGCGGCGATGCTCCCGACCCGAACTTGCTAGTTGTTGTTGACGGCGTTCGAATTGCAAAGCAGATAGAACATATCCGAGCGGACTACGGCAGAAATGTTACGCACGTCCATCTGTCGGTGTCACCCGAGATTGTCGACACTCGGCTCGCGCAGCGTCCCCGCGCTTTTCCAGACTCAACGTACGAAGAAGCGCGGCGCAATCCAACCGAATCGAAGGTCGAGGATCTCGCCGCGATTGCTGACATCCACGTGGATACGGAGCGCGATCGACCCGACGACGTTGTTATGCGCGTGGCGGCACTTCTCGGATTACTCGCCTCAGCGGCGGGTTCGTTCGTCGACATCCTCGTTGGCGGCCAATACGGTAGTGAAGGCAAGGGACACATCTCGTGGTACCTCGCGCCCGAATACGACTACCTCATGCGCGTTGGCGGACCTAACGCCGGCCATACGGTGCTCTCGCGTGGGGAATTCGTCTTTCATGTCTTGCCTTCAGGCACGGACGAAGCTCCGCATGCAAAACTGATCCTCGGACCCGGCACGACGATATCGCTCGAACGCCTTCGCGAAGAGATCAGTAAACTCAATATCAGCAGTCAACGCCTTTTCATCGATCCGCATGCCGTTGTGATCGAACAGGCTGATCGCGATTTTGAGGCTGCGACGATTAAAGATACGATTGCTTCGACTGCTCAAGGGGGCGGCTACGCAGCAGCACGTCGACTAATGCGGGGCGCACTCGAACCAAGTCGCCCGCTACGTTTTGCCGAGGACGTTAGCGAATTGCAACCTTTCAAGAGAGCGACGGCGGACGTTATTCAAGAGGCGGTCTCGAAAGGCGCACGCATTTTTCTCGAAGGAACGCAAGGGGCAGGCCTGAGCCTTTTTCATGGTGATTGGCCGTACGTAACCTCGCGAGACACGAACGTCGGCGGCTTACTTGCCGAATCCGGTATCGCGTGGTCTTGGATTCGTAAAGTGATCATGGTGGTTCGTCCATATCCGATACGCGTACAGGATCCTGACGCCGAAGGAACGACGTCAGGCACGATGAGTCGCGAGATCTCATGGGACATTGTAGCGGAGCGCTCGGGTCAAGATGCTGAGACGATCAAACAGAACGAACGCACATCGACAACGAATCGCAAACGGCGTGTAGGCGAGTTCGACTGGGTGTTGTATCGAAATTCCGTTCAGCTGAATCGTCCGACCGATATTGCATTGACGTTCGCGGACTATATCACAAAGGAAAACGAGGGAGCGCGCCGATTCAACCAGCTTTCCAAAGAAACGCAGGCGTTCATATCGGAGCTCGAAGCGGTGGGCGAGGCGCCCGTTTCGCTGGTATCCACCGGGTTTCACAATCGCAGCATCATCGATCGTCGGCAGTGGTAGGTGGACGCCAGCGACTTTCTGCGGCGCTACCCACTTGGTTGGCACATGGCCGATGCCCGAAATGTTCAAGGGATTCTTGATCGCGGATTACTCAGTACGGACGCATTGCTTGATTTGTTTGAGGTTGATGTGGAGCGACGAAGGGTGCTTCTAGAGGAACGTCGGCCTGAAAGTGTGACCATTGAGCACTCTCGCTTTGGTCTAGCGGTCATCCGCGATCAGAAGCCGCTTAGTATGGCGCGAATTGCGACAACATTGACGGACGCAACGCCGCAAGAGTTTCTGCGTTTTATCAACCAACGCGTATTCTTCTGGCCGAACGAGGTCAGACTGTCGCGCATGAACGGATCGCCGGCATATCGTGACGATGTGCAATTGGTGTTCGTCGTTCGCATGGCTGATGTTGTCGCGGAGCATCATAGCCAGATTCGTTTATCGCCCATGAATAGCGGAGCGACTCGTCCCTTTGCGTTTCCGCGCTCAGTCGGCATGTTTCAAACGATCGAGGAATTCGAGCGACGCAACTCCGATCCGGTCGCAGAAATTACTGTTGAGGTCGGCGTCCCCAACGTTTGGAGGCTTACGGAGAGGCTCGAAATTTGGCGCGGCGGGGAAAAGGTTCGCGTGCTGCGGCGGCCTTACAATGAAAGCCTAGTACGCCGGATCCGAAAATGAGAGCGCCTGTTCGATGATACGTGGCCGCTGACGCGGTGTACGTTCGGGCAATTCGTATACGAAGACGCTTGCGAATCCGCTGAGAAACTCTTCGATCATTTCGCGTACGACGTCCCACTTGCCGCCAGCCGCTCCAGATCCGATCTTCGGCATGTGTAGGGTTGCTTCGAGCTCACCTGCTCGTGGTCCGAGTTGCTTTAGCGCTTCCTGTAGTGCTTGATAGCTAATTCGCGGAGTCGTGCTCTTACCGTAGCCGCGCTGTGCCACAATCGGCGCGAAATAGAGCGCATCGGTAGCCTTAAGCAGGTGAACGCTTCCGAGTTTGAGAGTGTCAGGGTTTTCCTTCGCCAAGTTGCGATAGGCAGTTTGTACGTCTGGGTATCGTATCGCAACTTGCTTGGCGATGCCGCCGCCCCACGTTGACGTGCTGTCATTGGTCATGAAGGCAACGACCCTTGTTCCCGAGCTCGCCGGTTCCAGCGCGTCTCCGCGCAAATACGTAATCGGTCCGTCGTGAACGTGCTTTGCGTTCGGAGGCACGAGGAAGCCAACGACACGCGGGAAGAGCCTGCCAGGATATCCACCAACGCCGACACACTCGACGTAATAGGGCTGCCCGTGGAAATCACTGCTTCCTTTGCGCGTATACCCGATGGCCGTGCAGTATTCAATCGGAGAGTCCGTGGTCACGAGTTGGCCGGTTTCAAACTCACCGTGCTCCCAAGCACCACTTTCGATCACGTAGTCTAGTTTGTAGCGACCGGAAAGCTGGCCTGTCTCGATGCGAGAGGACGAAAACATCGCCACGGGCTCGCGGCTGAGTTGCACGGTTCGCATGATCACGGCTTCACTTGAGACGAAGAAGCGCTTTCGAATCTCGAGGGCGTGGTCAATGCTGCCTTCGCGTAGCTCATCCGGCATCGACCCGGAAGGCATGAGAAACTCGGCAGCCGCGATATTGCAGAGTGCTTCAATCTCCCAGTCGGAGTCTGATACCCCCGCGTGTGGATGGCGGTTGCGCATCGACTCGGCACAATCGGGGAAAAGCGTGTGTGCGATTTCATGCGCGAGCGAGAATCGTTGTCGCACACGCGGCTGCAGCGGATTGAGATCGATGGCGAATTTGCCGTCGTCCCTTGCTCGGATGCGTGCATCGCGAACATCGCCGTTCGCTTCAATATCGATTCCTTGCAGTCGAGCTAGCTCGAACGGATCGAACGGCGGGCCTTGCCAGCCTTCATCTATTGCTCGTGTGCAGATTTCGCGAGCCTTTTCGATGACTGTTTCTACCGGGTCTCGTCCCGCAGCAAGAGCGAGCACCGACGTGTTCGTCCACTCTCCGCGTCCTACGCGATAACCCATCAGGCTTTCGTCCTCCGCAAACGAGTACTCCCCTGCATCGTCCAGCATCAATCTCCCGGCGCTCTCCGCAGGCGAGATGCGACTGGTTGGTCGAGCCGCTCGATCTTCGCTCCGAGCGGCGACCAGATTATGTCCGCGCTTCCGCGACGCGAACCTCATTACCATGAATTGTAGCATAGAGGTGTATACGATGTATAGGGCAAAATGCGCGCGGCTTTGCGAAGAACCGCCAATCTTGACGACGTCGTACGTCAATGGAGCAACAAAAAGCGCGGCGATACGCCGCGACAATATTTGAGTAGCGTTACACCGTTTCGAACGTGGCTCTCTCCGCGCGACGTATTGGATGCGCAAAGCGAAGACATTCGCCGATACTTTCGGGTCGCGAGGCTATCGCGGTGGAGTCAGCGACGAGTCCTTACCGCTCTTCGGAGTCTTTACGCGGAACTTCGAAGCCGGCGTCTGCGCATGGATGATCCAACGTCGTCGGTTGCCGTGCCGCGCCCGCGGTTCGCGGTCTCTGGACGCTATCGGACTACTGTATGCGCTGCCGGGCCAAATGCGCGTTGGGCAGATATCGTAAGCAAAGCATTCGCCTCTCGTGATGAGACGGGAGCACCCTTCCTCGAACTCCTTCGAGCCACGTTCCCCGGCCGAGACCCTTTACCGATGATTTATCGCCGACGATCGGAGCGCGTGACTCCCTCTGTTGATGGCCGATCGAGCTCGGAGGGACGGGGAAGAGGCTAGCTCTTGGAATAACCGACCTAAGCGGCCGGAACGCATCGCCTCGTTGCTGGAGAGGCGGGCGACAGAGTGCGTTTCCCAAACGCGCTGCTAAGGAGAAACAACCGCCTCTCGACTGTGGTACACTTTTAGGCGATGAGAAGGCCATGCAGGATTGCCGGGACGGGGGTCAGCGAGCCAGGGATTGGCCGCACGGGCATGTCTGGGACGTCGTTCGATGTCGCCGCCACGCTTGAGTCGCAATCTGCGATAGGGACCTTGCCCGCGTCGCCGGAGAGCATAATCGTGCAGACGCCGTCGCTCGGCGGGGCTGGATTAGTTGAGAATGCGCACGCCGCCAGCATTAAATTACGCAGTCTGCTGAAGTAAGAGTCCCCAGTTGACGAGGGGGTCGCTAAAGACCCCGCTGATGAACTCGGCGAGCGCCGAGGCGACGACCTGAGCGTTGATGTCAAAGCGTAACGCTTTTTGCCGATCGATCTCGAGTAAGGCGTAAGGTCGGCCCTGAACCAGAACCGGGACGAACATCAAGCCTTGGAACGGAACTGGATCCGGATACGGCACGAGATCGTCGGGCGATGGCTGGAAGGGAGCGCGCCAGTTGTTGATCGCGCGCGGCTCATTTGAAATACGCACGCCGCGCCAGGCTCGGCCCATGTAATCGTCATCGTCAACGCTTAGCCTCACAAGACTAAGGACCTCGCCCTGGAGTTCTGATACCGTGCCGGCCACAAAGGTCAATCCCCGTTGTTCGTCGTCCCAGCGCCACAGCGTAACTCGCACCTCCTCAAGTTCTTCTTTTTCGGTGCCAGACGTATTGAGCTGCTGCGGAACAAGCCACCGCTTGCAACTGACCATCATGGAGACGGTGACTTCGAGAGCGAGCGCGTACGCTGTTGGTTGGTCTATCGCCTTGCCGCGAAACAGCGTCGAAAGATTCGTCTGAGTCGCGATTATGTCACGTAAGAGCTGTGCGATGTCTGCGATGGCCAGCGTATAGTTTTGATTTACCGCGCTGACGTTCTCGCTAACCTCCTTTGAAAATTCGATCTTCGCTCCACCGGGCAGCGCAATCGAACTGACAATAGGGATTACAAACGCAGCGAACGCGAAGACCAGAAAGCCGAGCGTTGTCGTGTCGGTCGGTAACCGGTCAACGAATGCTCGGTACATTGCGGCCGAAATCCCAACGATGAACCAGACAAGCGCGATTACTTTCCAGACTTGCGGAGAGATTTCAAGGTTTCGCATACTACGGCATCCTTCGCACGGATTGCACGCTGTAACGTCGAGCATCTGCCCAACCGACGAAAATACTTCCGAGCTGCTGTAGGTTGAAAACGGGAGCGTCGGAGGGGGCGGTGTTCGTCATCAGGCCCGCTACAATCAAGAAGTCGTACCACTCGGTTAGCGATCGATTGTAGCCTGCGTCGCGCGCGCTTCGGTACATTGCGCGCATTTCGTTGATTGTGACTACCTGCCGCGAAGCGCGAAGGAGCGCCTCGAACTGCGAGGATAGGATGTGAGCGATTATCGATTGGAATAACGTCTCAAGCGCCGCCCGAGCATTCTCAAGTTTTGCATCGGGTTTTGTGAGGGGGAAGACCATCAATTGGCTCAAGGCTGGCTTTTGGCTGGCAGTCGATTGAGCAAAACCATCGACAAGTTGTTGAGCGGCCTCATTGGCAGCCTGAATCTCGTCCGCTGATGGATCGAATCCGTCGTTCTTATTCGCACGTTCAAGCCCCTCGAGTGGCGCGCCGTAGATGACTTTTGGTCGCAGATACTGTCGCCAACTCGAATATGCCAGGACCGCAATAATGATAATCGCTGCTGGCCATGCTAACGCCGTGAGCGTTTTTCCGACCCCGCCGTAAGCGTCCGTTAGGAAGCGATCGCGTTCGCGCGCGCGCGCGAGGGCAACGGCGTCCGGTTCCGTCAGTGTCGGCTGGCAGCACGTCGTCACCGGTGGTGACGGACATGGCGTGGCCGTGCACGGGCACGTTTTCCTAGGATCCGAATGCGACGCGGTCGGAATCGGGGCCGGCGTCGCTCTGCAATTTGGGTGTGCGTCGACTGCTATTGACGCGCTCGTGCTACACAGCACGAACACAAGCACTGCGGAGAAACGAATGCCCCACTTGCGGCAAACTGCCAGGACGGCCGACTTGGGAAAGGCCATGGCATGCAAACCCATCCGTCGCGCTTCGCGAGCGACACCCGCTGCATCCTCGGGTGACGTGTGGAACTGGTAGATTTGCTAGGTGCAAAGCTATGCATCGTCGACGCAACGACGTCCCGGGCGATGTTATTGCGGCATTGCGGCTGTATTGTCACAACGAACGCGATGTTCGCGCAAGGCGCGCCGATTTTCCTTACGCGCTAATAGGCATTCGGTTGCCGCCAGCGAAAAACGGCGGCCCGTTGCTTTCGAAGGATGTGGCCCGTGCTTCAGCGCGTCGTTCTCACCCGGTTGTTGAACTCAGCGACTGGTTGGCGAATTGTCAGAGCCGTCATTGTAGTTGCCCTTGCGTCGTGCGGCGTTACGCTTTCCACCGCGATCGCCAACGCGGATGTCGGCTGTTATACAATCGTCAATTCTTCGAGTCATGGTATCGAAGTTCAAATCACCTACGCGAATAACATCGTCCCGCTACCAACCGATGGATCGGCGACCCCCGTAACAATCGGCTTACCAAAAGGAGACAGCAGTGAACAGCTCTGCTTTAACTCTGGCACATATGCGGAGTTCTCGCTCGATGACGCCTTATTCCAAACGAACAAAAAGGGATTGGTAATGGTGGGCGATGTCACGGGCGCTGTAGCGCATGGCAACCTCGTCGTCGTCGACGACCCGGCGCCTAAACCGAAACCAAAGCCGCCGGATCCCTTCAAAGGGTTCCTAACCCCTGATATGCCGTATGTTACTTGGAACTACGACGATCTTCACGCCGGCGACTGTACGCTAGCAAAACCCAAGGCAATCTTGAGAGCCGATGGGAGCCTGCGCTTGGCGACAATCTTAAGTACGGCGAAAACGTATTCCGGTGATGTGTGGCACTCGCAGCTTTCGCTGCAACGGCCGAGCACAACCGAACAACTCGGATCGTTTGACAGCCCCACGGTTTGTCCGGACTGTAACCGCATGCACGTTGGCAATATGACGCCGGTTCCATGGGTTATCAATACGAAAGTTGACTTAGATTTCTTCGCGGTGACGAATCCTCCGCCGTCCCCGGAACTGCTGCAGGAATTTACAAATGATGGAATGGTTAGCGTCGCTGTCGTAAAGGCGTCGAAAGAAGAGATGCCGTTCGTATGTCCATCCAATACGGCGCAGTTTATAGCTTGGTCGAATACTCATCCCGCCTCTAGTCGAGCGTGTCATTACGCGGCCATCATATGCGCAAAGCAGAAAGATGGCTCAATCACCGACAAGATCATTGCTTGTGATGCGCTCTCTCCCGGTCAAGGGATGCCAGGTCATGGCTCCTTCGTCGATAACACGGTCACGGCGAAGTATGGTTGGCCCCCGAATGATGACTCAAAACTGTGGCTTGAGATGTATTCAGAGCCGAGCGCAGTGAAGCTGATATTCGGTCCAAATAGCTGCTAGTTTCGAAACCACCGATCTCCCAGGGCGCCTGTGCAATAGCGTTCAGGTAGGGTCTCTCTCCGAATCTCCCGTGGCCAAAGTTCTTCATGCTTGTACGGATACGCGTCACCCAGCCGGCGGATCACTGCTACAGCTGGTGTCGAATGCTCGCGGGAGGGGCGCAACCTTAACGGTCCTTGCGTGCCGATAGCGCAATATATTGCGTCTACCCCATTCCCCGCGCGCGAGATATATGTTATTCTCAATTCAATTAGGGGTGCCCCGTGAACTAACGGCATCGGTTACGTCCTCTCACGGATGTAGCTCTGCTTCAGTTACGTCGAGGGTCCACGATGGACAAGACTGTTGTCCAACGCGTTTTCGAATATGTCGCCTCAGCTGGCAGGGACGTCACAACACGAGAAGTGCTTGGAGCGTTCCCTGAAAGCAAGGCCAGTGCGATCACCTTCTCGTTGTCGCGACTCGTTCGTGCCGGTGAGTTACAACGCAAGACTCACGGCACATACGTTGTCGGTGAGCGCTCGGATCCGGCTGACGCGACGCCGTTGCTGGAGGATCCGTATATCCTCCACATACTTGAACGTATCAGGCCGGTCCTGGAGTTTGTCGATCTAGCATACGTACACGCGGCTTTAGATGCGGGAAGGTCTGCTGTTCCGGCCCACATCGCGAAATTGGCTCGAAGTCGCGCAAAGGATCTAAAAGCCGTGGAGTAGCTGTGAGCGTCCCCGCGCAACGTTTCAATTTAGAATGACCGAGATGGTCTCGAGTCCTCGCCAACTAGGGGGCTAGGATTGTCGCGCGGAGCTCGGCAAGTCGATGGGCATCTCTACGGGCGGCGCAGGGTTATTTGAAGAAAGGAATGCCCACGCCGTTACGTGCCAGTTCACAACGTCAGGTATTCACGAAACATGTGTTTGAAGTATCGACAGATCGTGGGTGGTCGAGGAGATGATCGTTTTCGCAACAGTTTCCGATATGGCGCGTGTTGGCGTTATCCTCGATCTTGAAACGGGCCGTACGAGAGACATTCCCTGTCTACCGCAGTTTTTCGATCCGACGGTCGTCGGCAGACCTCAATGTCGTCCCTTCGGCATAACGTGGACGCATAACGAGATATTCGTCGTAAACAACAGGCAGTTGCTCGTTTTCAACCCCGATCTTGGATATCTGCGTACTGAGCCAATTACGCTACAAGTAAACATGCATCAGATCGCATATCATTCTCAGCGCATATGGACCACCAGCCCATGGACCAATTCGCTAATTGGTGTCCCGCTAGGTGAGGATATCGAACCCGTAGAGCTAGATCTATTCCGGCACGCACTCACTTCTTACGTTCCTCGCGATACTACGGAGAGTGACGATAAGAGCCACACGAACTCACTGCTGTGGGCGAATGGCCACTTGTTCGTAGTCATGCATAACTTGAGAAAGCCCAGTTACATCCTTCAGTACGACGAGGACACGTTTCGGTTGGAACTCACTCAGTATGACATTGGATCTGCCGTTCACGGCCTAGCACGTTGCCAAGGCGAGCTTTTTTGGATTAGCACAAATTCCGGAGACATCCGGTCCGATAAGGGGTTTCGCTTGACGTTGTCGCGGAGAGGTTTTGCACGCGGCTTCGCGATGAGTGACGATTACATCGTCGTTGCGATCTCCCAACATCGGGGCAGGATGGAGCGAGTAGGCGGGGATTCATGGATTCAGCTCATTAGTAGGCATTCGAATGAAATCGCTGCTGAATACCAATTGAGCAAAACGGGCAGTATCAATGACCTGCGTCTTTTGGACGAACATGACTATGCGCACGGCATTGCTCCGTTTTGGCCGTCGCCTCAGCGTAAGGACTCAATGGGTCTACGCGAGCACGGTCCCCTTGGTCTTTAATTGCGGCTGCAACCAATGGTTCGTAAAATCTCATTTCACGATGTCCGGATAGGCGAGGCATCGGCGAGTGTCGACACTGCAACGATGTCGACGCAACGTCGGCGTTCTTATCGCGATCCGTCAACTCGAGTGCGTACGTCGCCATGGTGAAATCGTTTGTCATAACCTGCAGTTAAGGCAGCGTGCTGTCGACAGAAGCTAGCCAAGGAAGTTTTCGCGCTAAACCTTGACAGTCGCACGGGCAGCGAACGTATACTTGATGCATCGCATGGATGTGAAAGAAGGTCGCAAATGGCAGGGATGCAGAGAGGTCGGCGCGTTGCTGTATCGCGTGAGCAACGCGTTATTTTGGAAGCCTTAGCGGACGGTGCGCGAGCTCAAGAGATCGCGCAGTTGACTCATAAGGCCCGATCGACAGTCGAAGGACACATTCGTACCCTTTTCGAGAAATTTGACGCTAGATCGCGACCACATCTGGTCGCGCAGGCGTTCCGAAATGGCGTATTCGAAACCAATATTGAAACGATCGAAGACGCTACGGCCTAAGTCGGCAGCGAATGGCCAGCGTCACTTCGATTTAGCATTTTTGGGGGCTGTTACCTCAGTCGCTAACGTGATATAGAACTGAATGTCACGCCAGATCCCAACGGATCGCCGCGTGCAGCCTAAGAGCAAGATCGCCAGGACCGTAGCTTGGACTCAAGCCGGTCCTGGGGCCGCTTCTTGTTCTGAGAATATCAGACGGAAAAATTCAAGCATCCTCGCTACTGTGGCGACTCACTCAACGCAGGTTCTAGCATTTTTGCTTATGTTCGCTTCGCCATCGACGTGTTATAAGTCGGAGTACCAACGCAAGGATTGCAAGGAGGGCGTGCCACGGACAAGGGCATTGGTCGCATCAAGAGTTCGCCACCACCCAGAATAAGACTTCGGCCGAATGCAAATCGGCCAAATAAACAGCGCAACGGTCCTTCCGCGAAACCTCAACGGCCCGGAGTGCCAATTGCGTTACTTAAGCTTGCTACGAATAAATACAAAGCTGCGGGTACAAACGATAGCAGTCCGGAGCAGGATGACGCATTTCAGTCGCCCTCGGGACGAATCGACGTTACGCGGTAGGAAAGCATGCTGGCCGCAAGAGGCTCTTCCATCACTCTCGATTTCGAGAGACGCGAGACAGTAGATTGTTCAAGCGATCTCCTGCCGGAGCAAAGATCGCGAGTAATTGATATTCTGCGTGCGCGTGGTGCGCATGTGTTACCGTACGCGCGCTGGTCGCTGTTGAAGCATTTGATTGGAATTCAGCATGTTCTGACATGCTGGAAGCAGCCTGTGCATCTTCAACTCGCTGGACTTGTCCACGGTGTGTACTCGACGGACAAAAACAACAATCGAGTATCCACACAGGAGGAACGCCGAATCGTCCAAGACGTGGTCGGCGATTCGGCAGAGCGGTTAGCTTATCTCTTCAATATTGTACCGAGAGCCTCACTTGTTGCAATTGCAGCAAAGTATGATAGCGTCGCGGAGGCGGAATACCGAATTTCGCAATCGACCAAGAATCGAGTGTTCCTTCTCTCCGGGCATGATGTTCGCGATCTCATCCTGCTCCACGTGGCAAATATTGTAGAGCAATGTGAGGCACCGAATGGCGGCCCGACGAACTGGCTTTTTTACGCGAGCAAAGTTGCGCGTTTCGCTGATAACTTCCCGTTTACAGCACCGATCTTCAATCACTGTAAGGCGATCGTTGACCGAGAAGCAGAGATACGCCTAAACGGCGCATATGCTCTCGCGCTGAGGGCTCGTTCAGTCGAAGCTGTTCGAGATCTCGAGATTGCCGCCGAAGAAGTTCCCTGGGTGGGCGAGCCTTACGTTTGGTTGGGTCTGAACGCGTTCGCCGAAGATGACATTGCTTCGGCGGTGCGGTTTGGCACAAATGCGACACATGCAGTCGAAACATGGGGGTCTGCTTGGGATAAGCGCATGTCTGCCGATCAGTGGTTAACGATTGCTCGATTTCTTCAGCAGTCGGCCCAACTCTCGACGTCTGAACGTCGATTTCTCACAAAGGCGATGCGAGATGTTCTCGACAGTACTCGAGACAAGCCGGCAGGAATAGCGGGAAGACTGGAATCTGTCGGATTTTTCGACGCAGATCGCACAGACTCTGTTGGCTCTGTGGGGGCGTCGCGGATTGGCCACTCGCCAATACTTCCGGGTCGCTTTGCAGAGTACGTTGGGGGATTTCGTAGCAACATTAGGAGTCCCCGAATGGGAATCTATCCGAGACTGAGATCTCGCGCCTTTTGGAATTCGCATGATTTCCCGCTGGCAATGGAGCTCGAATCGCTCGGAGCGGCCATTGCCGATGAGTACAGACGGATACCGCGTGAGGCATTCCACGAGGAAAGTGAGTCCGTAAGGCGCGTTGGAGGATGGGACGTATTCCTCTTGTTCGAACGTGGAAAGAAGCGGTTAGAACGCTGTGAGCTCGTCCCCGTAACAACGGCGCTCGTCGAGCGTCACGCAAGCATCCTCACGATGAATGGACTCGTATACTTTTCTCGCTTGGGTGCTCAGACGGCGATCGCCAAACACCGCGGTCCCACGAACTTGCGCTTGCGTTGCCACCTAGGCATCGACGTTCCAGAGGATTGCGGGATCAAAGTTGGCGACGAAACGCGCGCGTGGGAGGAAGGTAAGTGTCTCATATTTGATGACTCGCTTCCGCACGAAGCATGGAATCGTAGTTCTCAAGAGCGCGTTGTCCTCATCGTAGATCTCTGGCATCCAGATCTATCGGTCGATGAGGTCGGCTTGTTGCAAGGTCTGGACCGACACGTGCAGCATCACGCGAACAATCTCAGGAAATACTGGGCGCGCAACGAGGGAGCGAGTCAAGGAACGGTAGACTGAAACTATTCGCCGCGTACTGAATCGCTCCTTACTCGGCGGTAACGGTAGATCGTCTAAGTTCTTTGATGTGTCTTTTCCTTATGCTTGATTTAGATCACGGAGTCTCTCCACTGTCGTTTGGGAGACATTCGCGGTTTAATTAGCACTTTTGAGTAGTGCGAACACGTCGCCGGGCGTGATATAACTCACGTGCGACACGCAAGGATTGCATGGAGGCGTGCCACGGACTTGGACATGATGCGTCGTACGAATCAAGCGTTTTTGGACGCGACGTTTCGGTATGGCGTGCTAAGGGTTAGCGCTCGAAACGTCGCGGGCAAGTGGTCGCACCGCGTCTTTGAGTTTCGATCGCAGCGCCGAGGTTCGCCGCCTGCAATTCTTAGAAGGCGAGAACGAGATGCAATACCCGCACGGTAATGTTCATCGAACGAGACGTGATGGTTCCCACGCGCTAGCGCTTGCGGACCGCCGGAGCCTGCGATGAGTTTCCCGTGGGTTGGAGCGACCAGTTGGAACCCTTCGTGGGATCCGACGTGGAATTCAGCGTATGGCTCGGCGCCATCGGGTCTTCTTGATAGCGAACAGCCGGATCAGCTCGATCCTTCGCAGATACCGGACTTAAGTTCCGGCGATATCCTAGGCATGACAACCGACCAGATATCGAGTTTGAGTCTGGACGAAGTCGCGCAGTTTACGCCTTCACAGCTCGCCACATTTCGACCCGATCAGATGTCCGGCTTCTCTGCCGGCGGCTTTGCGGTCATGGATCAAGACCAGATCGCGTCTTTTTCCGCATTGCAGATTTCCGGGATTACCGCCTCAGCAATTGCGGGTCTCAATGTCGCGGGGCTCGATCCGTCGCAACTGACCGACATTACGGCCGCACAGGCCGCCGGTCTTACAAGCACTCAGCTTTCAAGTTTGACCGATGCGCAACTTGATAGCTTGTCCCCGAGCGCACTCTCAGGCCTGACGAGCGACCAGATCGGCTCGCTCTCCGCGGATCAACTGGATTCGCTGAGCGCGGATCAACTTCAGGCTTTGGGAGATCTCTCGCAGGCCGACGTCACCGACATGGATTCAGCTCAGCTTGCGCTGTTGACACCGACACAGATCGGAACGCTGACGACGCAACAGGTCGACGCGCTTACGTCGGAGCTGACACCCGAGCAGTATGGCGGTTTGACGTCAACACAGACCTCGGGTTTTTCTCTTACGCAAACCGACGAACTCACTGGCGACGAAATGGGCGAGTTCAGCGCTGACGGACTCTCGGGTATCAATCCCGGCGCTTTCATTTACATGACGCCGGCACAGATCGCCGGTATCAGCGCGCAAGACGCGCCGGGACTGACGGCTGGCGAGCTTTCGTACATCGGCTACTACGGACATGGGTACGGGTACGGCGACGAGACCGATCTTAGTGCAAGTGCGGTTGCGGCGTTCACACCGGATCAAGTCACGAGTTTTTCGGATAGTGAAATTGCCGCGCTTGGACCGACCCAAATCGCCGCAGTTGGTACCGTCCTACTGCAAGCGCTCTCAACGGATCAAATTGCGAGCATCTCGAGCTACGGACAGTCTGGCTTCACTCCGGATCAGATCGCAGCGCTTTCACCCGATCAGGTCGGAGCGTTCTGGCACATCGACGGGATCACGCCGGACACACTCTCTGCGCTTGATCCCTCGATCGTCGCGCAATTTTCACCATCCGCGATCTCATATGTTACCGTCGACCAGTTCGCTGCGATGACGCCCGATCAGTTCGCTGCACTGACGTCGTCGCAGACTGCTGGGCTGAGTGTCTATCAGACCGACGCGCTTACGCCTCAACAGATGGGTGAGTTCAGTGCCGACGGTTTGTCAGGCATAGCTCCTGGAGCATTTCAGTATATGAGTTCCGCGCAAATCGCCGGCATTAGTGCCCAAGATGCGCCGGGATTAACGTCGGGGCAGCTTTCGTACATCGGTTACTGGGGGCATCCAAGCGGATACGGGGATCCAACGGATCTCGCTTCGAGCGCGGTGGCGGCGTTTACGCCGGATCAGCTTGCGAGTTTCACGGACAATGAGATCAACGCATTCGGACCGACCCAGATCGCTGCCCTCGGTGCCGACCAATTGCAAGCGCTTTCGACCGATCAGATCGCGAGCATTTCGAGCTACGGTCAATCCGGTCTAACGTCCGATCAGATCGCAGCGCTCTCTCCGGATCAGATCGGAGCGTTCTGGCACATCGACGGCGTCACGCCTGATACACTAGCTGCACTCGACCCATCGATCGTTTCGCAGTTCTCGGCACCTGCGATTTCGTATCTCTCTGTTGATCAGTTCGCTGCGATGACGCCGGACCAGTTCGCTGCACTCACATCGTCGCAGACCGCTGGTCTAAGCATTTACCAGACTGACGATCTCACTCCGGATCAGATGGGCGAGTTCAGTGCCGACGGTTTGTCAGGCATAGCTCCTGGTGCGTTTCGTTATATGAGCCCAGGGCAGATCGCGGGTATCAGCGCACAAGACACGCCGGGACTGACGGCTGGCGAGCTTTCGTACATCGGCTACTACGGACACGGGTACGGGTACGGCGACGAGACCGATCTTAGTGCAAGTGCGGTTGCGGCGTTCACACCGGATCAAGTCACGAGTTTTT
The DNA here is from genome assembly GCA_963715815.1 of Vulcanimicrobiota bacterium. Taxonomy (GTDB): domain Bacteria; phylum Vulcanimicrobiota; class Vulcanimicrobiia; order Vulcanimicrobiales; family Vulcanimicrobiaceae; genus JAFAMS01. Next base: position 490,179 of record OY970278.1, read on the forward strand.
CGGATAGTGAAATTGCCGCGCTTGGACCGACCCAAATCGCCGCAGTTGGTACCGTCCTACTGCAAGCGCTCTCAACGGATCAAATTGCGAGCATCTCGAGCTACGGACAGTCTGGCTTCACTCCGGATCAGATCGCAGCGCTTTCACCCGATCAGGTCGGAGCGTTCTGGCACATCGACGGGATCACGCCGGACACACTCTCTGCGCTTGATCCCTCGATCGTCGCGCAATTTTCACCATCCGCGATCTCATATGTTACCGTCGACCAGTTCGCTGCGATGACGCCCGATCAGTTCGCTGCACTGACGTCGTCGCAGACTGCTGGGCTGAGTGTCTATCAGACCGACGCGCTTACGCCTCAACAGATGGGTGAGTTCAGTGCCGACGGTTTGTCAGGCATAGCTCCTGGAGCATTTCAGTATATGAGTTCCGCGCAAATCGCCGGCATTAGTGCCCAAGATGCGCCGGGATTAACGTCGGGGCAGCTTTCGTACATCGGTTATTACGGACACGCGTACGGGTACGGCGACGAGACCGATCTCAGTGCAAGTGCGGTTGCCGCATTTACACCCGATCAGATCACAAGCTTCTCGGATAGCGAGATCAACGCATTCGGACCGACCCAGATCGCTGCCCTCGGTGCCGACCAATTGCAAGCGCTTTCGACCGATCAGATCGCGAGCATTTCGAGCTACGGTCAATCCGGTCTAACGTCCGATCAGATCGCAGCGCTCTCTCCGGATCAGATCGGAGCGTTCTGGCACATCGACGGCGTCACGCCTGATACACTAGCTGCACTCGACCCATCGATCGTTTCGCAGTTCTCGGCACCTGCGATTTCGTATCTCTCTGTTGATCAGTTCGCTGCGATGACGCCGGACCAGTTCGCTGCACTCACATCGTCGCAGACCGCTGGTCTAAGCATTTACCAGACTGACGATCTCACTCCGGATCAGATGGGCGAGTTCAGTGCCGACGGTTTGTCAGGTATAGCCCCTGGCGCATTTCGCTATATGAGCCCAGGGCAGATCGCCGGCATCAGCGCGCAGGACGCTCCCGGGCTAACCAGCGATCAACTTGCATACATCGGCTACTACGGACACCCGTACGGTTACGGCGATCTCACCGATCTCAATCCCGAAGCCGCAGCTGCGCTCAGCGATGCGAACATTACCGATCAGGACATGTCCGAGTTCAGTCCCGAGGAAATCGCGTCCCTAGCCACGAGCCAACTGCAAGGGTTGACGAGCGATCAGATCGCCAGCATTTCAACCTGGGGACAAACCGGATTTTCGCCGGCGCAGCTGCAGACGTTTTCGTCTGATCAATTGGCCTCGTTCGACACCATCGCTGGTATCACGACCGATACGCTTTCCGCACTCGATCCATCGACGGTTGCTGAGTTTTCGCCAACAGCAATATCCACATTATCCGGGGATCAGATAACCGCGCTGACAGACGATCAGTTATTTGCACTAACCCCGTCCCAGACAGCTGCCCTGACTTTCCAAGAAGTTTCGTCTCTGAGTCCTGAACAGATGGGTGCGTTCAGCTCTGATGGACTTTCCGCGGTGAACAGTGGCTTTTTCCCATACCTGAGCCCCGAACAGCTAGCGGGAATTAGTGCACAGGACGCACCGGGCTTAACTGCAGCGCAACTCCAAGCGATCGGCGCAGGACAACCGTGGTGGAACTATACTGACGGCGTTTGGGGCACAATTCAGAGCCTAAGCGATGTTGCGATGGGGTCCCTAAGTGCAGACCAACTAGGGTCGTTTTCCGACGCGAATGTTGCGTCCCTGACCGCGGATCAAATTCAAGCAATCAGCACGTCCGCAATTCTCGGTTTCACTCCCGAACAAATCGACGATTTCTCCGGGCCGCAGATTGCCGCATTCACGGATATGCAAGTTGGGGCTTTCACACCGAATCAAGTCGGCGCACTCGAAGCGTCGCAGATTCCAAGTCTCTCGACGGTCCAAATTACTGCGATCACCCCGTCGGCAATTACTGCCTTGAGCGTGCCGGCGCTGCAGGCGCTTTCACAGGATCAGCTTGCTGCCGTAACACCGGATCAAATCGCGGCGTTGACCGCAACACAGCTACAGGGTTTAACGGACGACGAAGTTTCGACGCTGTCGACTACGCAAACCTCAGCACTTTCGGGTGCGCAACTGCAGGCGCTGCTTCCGGATCAACTGCAATCTGTCGGTGACCTGAATATCGAAAAGCTCACGCTCAGCCAAGTTCAAGACTTCACGCCGGACATGATCGCCACGTTAACAAGCGATCAAGTTACGAGCCTCGGAGGAGAGGAGGTCGAGGCCTTAAACGCCTCTCAAATAGGAGCGCTTTCCGCATCGGACATCAGTTCGATCAACGAGTCCGCAATGACGGCGCTTGGATCGACGCAGATCGGTGATCTCACGACGGATCAAGTCGGTGCGATAACCGATGAACAAATGGCGGTCCTTCATCCCAATCAGGCAACCGCGCTCCTTAGCGGTTTCGCAGCCTCCCTGACCCCTGACCAGCTTGGAGCGATCTCTTCCTCGACGCTTTCAGCACTCGATCCAAGCCTCATTGCGTCGCTCTCGGATGATCAACTCGGCGGACTCCAAGTTTCTCAAGCATCGTCTCTGACGGCGTCTCAGGTAGCGGCGCTGAGTTCCGATCAGGTGAACAGTCTAGCACCGGATGTGTTGGCGTCACTATCGCCGGCGGCTCTCGCGACGACCGGCAATGCTGTTGCGACGATGTTGAATCCTCAGCTGATTCAGACACTTACGAGCGATCAGGTCGGTGCACTGACGCCCGACCAAATCGCTGCTCTCGACTCGGAGCAGATCGCATCACTTGCGCCGGACACGATTGGCTCACTTACGGCGGATCAGATAACTGCCTTGGGCTCCAATCTTCTCGCCTTGGATCCGAATGAGTTCGCAAGCATTTCTTCCGATCAGGCGACTGGCTTAACGACGGATCAAGTTGCCGCCCTCGATCCAATGCAGTTCGCAAACTTCCAAACGACGACGATCGCCGGACTCAATGGCGATCAACTGTCGTCGCTGACAATCGCGCAGCTCGCAGCTCTCGATCCCGATCAAGTCGCGGCAATTCCGTCGGTGAGCTCACTAGTCACCGACGTATTGCAGTCGATGGACACGACGCAAGCCGGTGCACTAACCGCGACGCAGTTATCGCAACTCGCGGGCGATGCGATCAACAATTTGACGCCTGTTCAATTCGCCTCGTTGAACGGCTCGCAGGTGAGCTCACTATCAAACGCTCAGCTCGCTGCGCTCGACGATCACAACGTCGCGAACCTTCAGGCAGACGCGCTCAGCGCATTGTCGGCTGGTCAGTTGCAGGCGTTCAGTGAGGATCAGCTCAACGCACTCAGCTCTCCGCAACTTGCCGGATTGACGCCGGGGCAGATCCGTGACCTGACTCCAACGCAACTTGCAAGTCTACAACCGACGCTCATCAGGTCAATGTCGACAGCCCAAATCCAGGCTTTGACGACGCAACAACTTGCGGCGCTTACACCGGATCAGATTGCAGATCTCAAGAGCAATCTTGATCTCGAGCAGAATCCGAACGATGCGGCCGTTGTCGACCTTACTGCGCAAGAAGTATCGGATCTGAGCGCGACGCAGATACAAGCTTTCACGCCTGCAGAGATCGCGTCATTGTCGACGACGCAATTACAAGCCCTAAGCCCGACGCAACTCCAAAGCCTCCTGCCCATCGAGTTGCAATCGCTAACGACATCCCAGCTCTCGACGCTAAGTTCTGCGCAAATGAACGCGATCGTAACGCCGCTCGCTGAGCTTGGTATCGAGACCGTTGGTGCCGGAGTTGCACCGTACCAGGGCTCTGACTCCGTACAAGACGGCGGCGCCATTGTTGACGGCGACGAGACGCAAGTATCTGGTCTTAACTATATCGTCGTCGACAATCCCGACGGCTCGCAGTCGCTAATTCCATCAACATCATCTACCTTACCGGATGGAAGCTTTGAAGCGTCGATCGTCGGTGGAACTCAACCCAGTTCGTCGTCGCCCACCGCTGGAATAACCCCAGTTACGATTCCTGGCTCCGCGTCTCTCCCATCTAACGAAATATACTTGCAGGGAACACCGTTTGCGAATCTCGTAGCGCCGCTCGACACGAATACCAACTACGGAACCGGATGGTATCGCGCGACGGATCCAGATGACCCTTATTTCGAGATCAGTTATCATCCGTCGACGAATCAATGGGACTTTTCTGACCCTTATACGGGCCAGGGCGTCTGGGCTGCGGGTTTAGGGAACAGCACATCGCGTAGCACTTATGCCGGCGTCTACGCCCTTTATCAAAATCACTTCGGTAACGCCCCGGCCTCATCACTGCCCTCCAATCAGATATATATCAACGGCACACCGTTCGGGGCGCTCCTTGCAACGGCGACATCGGACGGATGGTATTACGCGACGGATCCCAACGACAGTAATTTTGAAATCGGATACAACACGCAAACACTCGCCTGGGATTTTACGAACACTGCCACAGGGAACGGTGTCAGTGACCAGGACGCGTCAAGCTACGATGCAGCCTACCAAGCGTATCAGGGCGCGTATGGAGATGCGCCGTTAGAGTACCCCACGGTGAGCTATGTCCCCGTAGGCGTCACCGTAGGATCGACCGACGGAACGAATAGTTATCAGAATGCGGCTCCGAGTGGAAGCATCCTCGGTAACACGGGGATTTGGAGCGACCCCGGCGATTCGAGTTCGTTTGCCCCAGTAAACGGATCGCAAGCGGCGCTCGTCGGAACGACGGGAAGTGTATCTCAGACGCTTAACAATCTGACTGCCGGACAATGGTACGCGATTTCGTTCTCCGCGATGACGTCCGCCATTCAAGAAGCCGCAGATACAAGTTGGGAAGGAACCGTCAGTCTCGGTACAGTTGCCTCTGCGCCGCAGTCGATCAAGGTCACACTCGACGGGCAAGATCTGGGTGTTTTCACGACCAGCCAACTCTCCGATCTCAGTAGCGAGGCGTCGTCGTATTGGCAAGAGTTTGCTACGGCAGCATTCGTAGGTAGCGCCGGACAGCATACGCTCACGATTCAGGGCCTTGACTCCAACGGAGATCCTACGGCATCACTGACGCTGGACAATTTGCAGTTGCTCCAAGTTACACCAGTAGGTACCGTCTCGGAACCGCCTGGCGGCATTTCCTCATTATCCGCAATTGAAATTACAAATAGTGTCACGGGACTACAGTTAGTCGCGGACAACGACAGCGATCTACAAAGTCTCGATGCCGATCAGCTGCAGGCGATCACACCGCAAGCCCTCGAGTATATGTGGGGAGCCGCGATCAATCGGTTCACACCGACGCAATTACCTTGGATGACAACCGAACAGGTGGCAGCACTGCTCCCTGATCAGATCTCCTATCTCGGCTCCGTCCTTAATGATTTCAGCACACAGCAGCTGCAAGCGTTATCGACGCTGTCGTCGCTCACAACACAGGACATTCGGGACCTCACTCCTGCGACATTCTCTCAGTTTACCGCAAGCCAAGACGCGACTCTTACGAGATTGCAACTCGCCGCACTTAATCCATCACAGTTGGAGGCTCTGGATTCGGGTGTGTGGTCGCTGTTCAATGCGACACAGGTGTCAGGGTTTAGCGCGTTTCAACTTTCGGCGGTTCCTGAGTCGTCGCTCGTTCAGCTTTCTTCGCAAGCTATAGTGGGTTTACCAGACATCGAATCCGGCATGAGCATTCAGGATTGGCTCAACGCCCCTTCGACGACGTTGCCGACCGGCGTTGTGCCTTCATCGACGAACGAGTCCCTCGGCTTAGCCTTAACGCTTTATAACGATGACACACCGGGAGCCACAGCGAGCCTCCCGGATACGTTCCTCGATACCTCACTCGCCGCCGGCCAGGTTGAATACGACGATCCAAATACTGCAGCGTCGTTCTCCGGTGCGGCCGGCATCACGGCCAACGATAGCTCATTGAGCAACGGCAACGACGCGCCACCGGGACTTGATGCTGCATTCATACAGGGCGTAGGCTCGCTAACCGAGACGATCACGGGCCTCACACCTGGCGAGGATTACGAGGTCGCACTCAATGCCGCGCAGAGTTCAGAGAATTCAGGCAATGAAGCGCTGACCGTCCTCGTTGATGGTACGGTCGTCAGTACGTTTGTGCCCGGAACCAGTTACGGTCCCGATGTAACGGATAGTTTCGCGATCAATTCGAGCGGACCACATACGATCACCATACAAGGCTCCTCTACGTCTTTCACCGCGTCTGGCACCGCGCTGATTGACGATATGCAAATTTCGTTGGCCAACCAAGACGAAGTCTTAAGCGGCGGCACGACGCTTCAGGATGGCAACTTCGCAGTAGGCTCAACGACCCCGTTTGCTTCACCATGGTCATTCACCGGTGCTGCAGGGTTGGTGTCCTATGATGATCCCTCGGCATATCCGGCGCCGAGCGGTCCGGTCGACGAGGCGTACCTGTCGACGAATGGTACGATCTCGCAAGTCGTCGGCGGTTTTGAAGCTGGCAAGACCTATACAGTCGCATTCGATGTATCGGCCTTGGATCCCAGTGTCCAGCAGGGCGTCCGTGTTGCGATCGATGGCACCGAGCTTGATGCAGTCACTGCGACAAGTTCCGATTTTACGCTGCAGTATACGGCGACGTTCACAGCTACAGCGGGAACGCATGAGATATCTTTCACTGGTATTGGGCCTAGCGGAGACGGCGATTCGGTCGATATCACCGATGTTCGCATTCTCGCAACGGGCGACGCAAGCGAGGGAGCTGCGATCGACGATGGATCGTTCCAAGATAGCACTTCTCCATGGACGTTCAACGGGACGTCGGGTACAGAATCGGATTCGACATCGCAACCGGTCTCGCCAGTTGGAGACAGTGAGGCTTACCTGAGTGGCACGGCTTCCTTCGATCAGGAAGTAAGCGGGTTCCAGGCAGCGTCGAACTACGTGTTGTCATTCCGAGCGGCGCAAGACGCAGGCGATAACCAAACATTCGATGTGCTTGTCGACGGGACCGTGGTTGGAACATTCACACCGGGCAGTCAATATCAAACCTTCACGACGTCAGTCTTCGATCCAGGGCCTGGTCCGCACCGCGTCACGTTTCAGGGGCTTAGCAGCAGTGATACGGCTCTAATTGACGATGTCGAGTTGGTAATGCTTCCAGCGTCACCCATTTCGACATCTGGCGACGATACAACTATCGACCACATTCCCTCCCAGGATGAAATTCAACGTCTTCAATGGGCGTCTCTTGTCGCGACTGCGGAGAGCGACAGTGCGTCACAGGATGGTGGAGATGATATGGGAGAGTTCGCTCCGGACATGGACGGCATCAGCGCAATCGACGGTCCACTTTCTGGCAGCGCTCAATTGGGATGGGCGTCCGGCGCGACGTCGACCGTGAGTACGACAATTTCGTCGGATAACGCGACGGTCACGCAGACGATTACGAGCACTGACGGATCTCAAGAACAGGTCCAATGGAGCGGGAATGAAAACGCGCCCAGCGATTCGAGTACGGTCATTGAAACGTTGATCGCAGCGGCGAATGTCGCAACATCGTGGAACAGCGCGCTCCCCGTTTCGTCGACGCTAGCTCCGGACGTCACGTCTTCTCCTCGATCCACTACTTCTTTCTCAGCTATCGGAGCGTCTCGCCAATTCCTCACGCCGCCTCAAACAATAACCTCGACATACATTGGATCGAACTTGTCGGACGAAGGGGCGTTCGCGACGTTTCTCAACAACATTCCTGATCCGGAAGCTCAAGACCTCATCTATGTCGGTGGAAGTCCCTTCTCTGGCGCCGCTCGGCAGGTATCGATTGGTGCAAACGGAGCGATGTGGGCCATCGGGACCGATGCGGTCAACGGCGGCTACGGTGTCTACGATTATACAATCGGGAACTGGAACGAGATTTCGGGAGTTGGTGCCGTTAATATATCGGTCGACTCCCAAGGCGATCCGTGGATTGTAAACGACTCGTCGCAAATCTTCCACTGGCAAAACGGCAGCTTCGTGCAGATGCCGGGCTTAGCGTTGCAGGTTGCGGCGGGAGCGAACGGCGATGTTTGGGCAATCTCAAATAGCGACTCGCTTGACGTTACTCAGACGCCAACGGGCGGTGGAAATGACGCAATAGATCAGGCGGTGATGAAATGGACCGGATCCGGTTGGCAACAGGTTGACGCTCAAGGTGTGCAGATCGCCGTTGACTCATCCGGCAATCCGTGGATCGTTGACCAGAACAATGACATCTCCACCTGGAACGGGTCCACGTTTGTAAGCGTCCTTGGCTCCGCATCGTATCTCGCGACCGGAGCGGACGGAAGCGTTTGGAAGCTGGATGCGAGTGATACGCCTCTTGGAGGTCGGCAGCTTTCGAAATGGGATCCGACAACCGAGACCTGGACGACTGCTGCGTCGCTACCCGCACAGAACTTGGCGATTGACGCATCAGGACAACCTTGGATTGTGGAACCTGACGGAACGATCTATCAGCCGGATGATGGCTTCGATCAGTCGATTGAATGGATGAACCTGCCGGGTACGTGGAAGCAAGTTATTGCAGCTCCCGACGGTACGCTTTACGCATTATCAACCGATACCGATCAAAACGGCGCATCGCAACTGTACAAGTACGACGGGACGGAATGGGAGGCAGACGGCACTCAAGCCTATACGCAGATAAGCATGCAATACAACGGTGGCGCAGGCGTGCTGTGGGGGCTTGGGACGTCGGGCGTAGGGCCTATTGGCGGCACGGCAATAAAAATGCCGTCCCCGAGTTCGGGAGGTGGTCGTCTCTCTTCACAAGATACGACGATTCCCGTACAGTTTGCCGTTGCCGGTGACGGAACAATTTGGGCTCTGTCGCCGGGAACGGGCTCAGATGGCAATCTCATCTATCGTTTCGATCCGACACTTAAGAACTGGCAAATCGTTCCGGGCTCAGCCGTTCAGATTGCGGTCGGTCAAGACGGCGATCCTTGGATCGTCAACAATCAGGACCAAATTTTCCACTGGAACGATACCGAAGGTTTCGTACAGATGCCAGGAGAGGCAATAAGCATATCTGTTGGACCTGGCGGCCAAGTCTGGTCCGTGGCTCCGCCCGGTGAAGAGACCCCGCAAAGTCTCGGGCCGGACGATTCATCATCGTCAACGTCGCAGGTCGTACAAATCTGGGACCAACAGTTCAACGGTTGGCAATATGCAAACGCTCCATCCGGGACACCTGCGACGGTAACAGTCGACGCAAACAATAATGTCGTCGTCGTTAATCAAGATGGGACCACCGTCTACGGTGTCGACGAGGGTGGTTATACCAGCCCCGGGTTGCAGACAAATTATCCCAATCTTCCTTACCCATCTTATTCGATGCAAGCGGAAAGCAACTTATTCGATACCGTTTTTAACGGCGCAAATTTCTCGATGTTTCTCGAGGAACATGACGTACCGGAAAATGGTCTCAATGGCAACACTAATATCGCCGGCGGTCTGCATTATTTTCTGACCTTCTCGAGCGATGCCGGAAGCTTCACGATAAGCTTCGAACCCTCCAATGGCGCGAATATATTCAATTTCGGGAATCTCGTCGAGGTCGTTAACGCAGACGCCAAGTTTATCAATAGTTCGCCTGTAAGAATACCGCTGCCGGCGCTGCCAGAATTCGCGAACGAGTCAAACAATTTGGCAATGCGGGACACGGGGATCGTCGTTTTACAAACGTTGCTCAGCTATAAAGACAATCTTAAGTACCAGGTTGTTCCAGACACGGATTCGACAATTCCGAATGCTGGATTTGATAGCAGCGGAGGTCTCGTCGGAGGTCTTTCAAAGGCTGGCTTCAGTTCCGACACGATCAGTTCGCTTGTATCGATGATGCGTTCGAATCCTTACCTTCCTGTGTCGGCTGGCCCCACTGGAATCACGCGCGTTGTAGCGGGGAACGAGTTCGCGTCGCAATATCCGCTAATACCGTTCAAAGATCGCGTGCTGAGCGCGCGTTTAAACCAGCTGTTCCCGTCGCCCCTGCAGCAATATGGTTATGGCGAGTTGGGCGGCGGGTCGCCGCCGGCGCCTATTACCGCAACGGGTGTGGATCTGCCATGGATCTTCACACCGTCGTCCTGGGGTGGACCATCCCTGCCGATGACACAAGGCCCCGTGTTTGCTTCAGGTTCTTTCTACGTCAACACTGTAAGCGTCGGGGACGGCTCCTACAACAAGTTAGATACCCCCATTTATAACTCGTATTGGAACACATGGACCGATCAAAGCGGACGTTTCTGGCCGACCGACTCTCTGGGCAGCCCGCTCGATGCTAGCGGAAACCCGATCCAAGTCCTCTACGACAGCAACGGTAATCCGTACGTCGTAGGGCCCCAAAGCTCGAACGTTCCTGCAAACCTTGAACAGCCTGGTCAGCAATCGTGGAATAACAGTCCCGACGATTCAATCGACAGCGAACTGGAAAACTATACGTTGGCCAACGTGCAAGTCCTCGCTTACGAGGAAACGGGTTACATTTCGGACATCGGACCAGGTGTTAATCCAGGCGCAGACGGCAGTAGCCCAGGCTTCGGAGCCGATCAAGGAAATCCGTACTACGTAATTTCGCCGCCTGCGAGCGATGGTGGCGACATGGGTGGCGAAGGGGGCGGTTCAGGAGTCGGAGGTGGTGACTCCGGTGGTGACTTCGGCGGCGACTATGGCGGTGGCGATGATGGTAACACCGGTGGACCCTAGTCAAGCGGACCGTTATTTTGTAGCATCGCATCGACTCTCGACTCTTGCACAGCGTGCTTTGTGAGCACGAAGATAAGGGCAAGCCGTTTGGTCGACAGTCAAATGAAGTCTATTCTGCATTCCTTAACGTGCGACCAGTTTTCGCCAACGAACACAGCGATCGCCGTCGAAACAACGAAGATCATCAATCCGAACTGCCAGCCCGCGGGCCATTTGCGAAAGTAGACTGCAATGCCAACAATGACTGCGGCAGCTATGCAAACAACACCACATAAAATGAACATGAATGGCAGATAGACGAGGTAACCCAACGCGACGTTGAGTGCCCGATTGATCCCGTCCCAGAAGTCGCCGTCGGCGATGCACGGGGGTATGTACGTTCCGAAGAACCATGCAAAACCAATGATGAAGCCGGACAGCATTGCGAAGAGTAGAGCTTTGGGCCCGTGCACTTTGCGCGCGTCGCGAGCGTCAGGATCTTCGTTGCTCATGCTGCCCTATTTTATCATGAGAGCTCTTCGTCTTGCTCGAGTTCTGTCGTGGGTGTGTCTTGCATGCCTTTTATTGGGAAGTGTCGACACACCACTTAACTCGGCGACTGCGAAGCGGCTCATGCGGTACCGCATTGACCCGACAGTGCTTGCGATCGTTCCGCTGCAACCGACGATGAAAGCTGATCTCGAGAGTGCCGGCGGTGGGCAGCCTTGGCCGGCATTGCTCCGCTTCATTGAAGATGGTGATAAAGACCGTCTTCCTCCAGCGTGGCCGCAAGCGAAGGGCATTCCCACGGATCTACGTCGCCTTCCGTTTTATAACGTTCCGGGACCACCTGGTTCCTTTGCGTTGCCTTCCAGTAGTGTTGTTCGTGAAGCAATTGACGGGATGGCATTTGCGGCGATCAATGAGATTGCAGAGCATCCAGAGTTTTTTGAAAGCCCAGAAGCCGAAGACTATGTTTCGCGGGTTCTGGATCGACTCTATGCGGAACCGTCGATCATGGATATCGCTCCTATTGACCAACTTCGTACCATGCTGCGCAGCCGGAAACTCAATTCGGCATTACTGACAGCGAAAGCCATTCGCGACGAAGGCGCGTCTGTGGTACATCATGTCACGCGTCCATTTCTAATTGGAAATCTAACGACTCAGTGTGCCTACAATGCAGCTGTAGTGCACGACGTTCAATTAGATGCTGCCATGCGGCAGCACATTGCAAATCAAAACGTTTGGGACATTACGACCCCAGACGGTAAGTCGTGGAAGGCCGGCCTCGCAGCGATACCTCAGGGGCATTGGAGCGCGATTTACGAAAGCTGCCGATTATTTGTGCGAACGCTGATCGTAACGGGCACACGATTATAGCAATCGCTGGCGAAGACTTGTCCAGATGCGAGGAAGTCGCGCGCATTAACATCATTGGTCACGTGAAGGTGGCGAGGGCCGACCGGTCACGCTCAGCGAGCTGACAGACCATAAACTGTCTGGAAATCATCGGGAGGATCATAGCAACGACGGGGGCTCCTGGCCATATCCGACTTCCTCGAATGGACCGTGGTCCGGTGACAGCGTTTGGCACCGCCGGTGAACGAACGCACGTAATCGAACTACAATTTATGAGCGAAGATTCTAGCGCAGGTCTTCTAAAGAGCACGTTTTGGGTTTGGCTACAGGCATGCTGGCCAACTTTCGTCAAATACCAGGGACGAGCACCCGAAGGCGAAAGGCGACGAACAACGCGTTCAAGCGGCGTATGTATTCGGCCAATCGCCTTTTGAACGACCGGAGTGGACCGACGTCGCAAGGTGTATGGCGAATGATGCCTCAGTGGCTCGGCACTTGAATGTTCCCGTCGGCACAATCTTCGCTATGATGTTCATAATGCCACGAGACCTCGCGCTCCCGTTCTGCATCGAAGCAGCCGAACGAGTCATAGAACACGCTAATCTTCCTATCGATCCCGACGATTCGGTGTTCGGGAGCCTTTTCGATCGCGTCTATGGTTGGCTGAAATCAGATGAGGTTGAACTTGAGGTGCTCGCGCCTCTCACGGGAATAGCTGCTCCGGCCGAGGGGCTTCACATTGCATCGCATGTTCGCCTCGAAAAGATCTTCGATGTGAACCTGCCCGGTATCGCCCTTTCGAACCCGTTACACACACCATTGGGAATACCAGCCGAATCTGCGGGCTCTGAGGTATTGCCCGTTTTCGGACTCAGGCTTACAACATTTACGCCAAAAGTATTTAGCGATCCAGGTAAAGACTATCTTGCGAATCGCAAGCTGCTTCTTCAGAGAATCGCAACAATCGTCGACGCGTTTCTCCGCGCGCTCGCTCTACGCGGCGTGGCTCGAATTGGTACGACAGGTCAAATTGTTCGCCAAATCAATTGGTCCGGCACACCGCAAGCGGCGTGGCACCTTGACTTTGCAGTCGCCGCTCTCGCCGGTCAAAGCATCCGAGTGACGTTCGAACCGAATGATCAGGAGCTGCTCGAGCGGCTGTTCGTCACGCTGACGAGTGAGTATTTTGAGACAAGAGAGGGGCGCTCGATACTAAGCGCCTTGGATCGCTACCGATCTGCGACCGAGCGATCAATCTCAGATGACATAAACCTTGATCTCACGATCGCCGCAGAAATACTCTTCGGCTTTGGCATGGGAGGGTCAAACGAAGATCTTGCGTTGCGCACGCGGTTGCACGCCTCGGTTTTCTTTGGCGACGACGAAACGCCATATGATCGCGATCGCATTTCGGAAGTCGTCGGCTTTTCTTATCGAGTTCGAAGCGATACGGTACATGGCAGAGTCTTGACCGAATCAAAACGAGAACAACTTGACATCAATAACCGAGCGATGTTCGACCTTATTGCGCGAGCATTGTGGATGTTCGTTGAGGCGCGGCCTGAAAACGCCAAAATGAAACAGATTTGGAGCGATCGCGTCCGGACCTTACTCACGCGAGAGCCTCTATGTCCTATACACGAAGCAATGGCGAATGCCAGGTAGGGCTCGGATTTATGGACGAAAGCAGTGGCAGCAGTCTTGAGGGTCTTATCCGTGACGTTCGAGGCGCGGACTCCGGTGCATCGGTATACCTAGGCGTATATCGTGCTAACGCGCGTTTTGCCGTTCCTGAGAGTGCATCGTATGTCTATGGTTTTCGCAACGATTTTGGACGGACGTATACGATCGCGGAAACGAACTACGAAGACTATGGGATTGGTCGCAATGTTCCGGGCGAACTATGCTATTTCTCACTGATCCTTTGTCCAGATGGTATCGAGCGTGCAGCAGTCCTCCTATATGAAATGACGTCGTATGTGCACACTGCGTGCATGCTGAGCGCAAATGCAAGTGCCGATGTTCTCCGGGAAACACTTGTGACCGAATGGCCAGCAACGGCTCGCCGGCGGATCTATCGTCAGTTCCCCTTCGACCGACCGTCGCTCCCGCAGAACGGCCGGTTCATGGATAAGGAAAGCACGATTAAGCTTGCGGGAGCAATATGGGGACACAGCGATCGGGAGCGCATTATGGCAGCAGCAGCTCACTATCAGGAAGCACTGCGTCATTGGCGCGAAGGTGCAAAGCCGCTCGTCATTTTGCATCTTTATATCGGCGTCGAAGCGCTTAGCAAGGCCATGCTTCGTTGGCAACTTACTGTACGGAACGCTTCTGAAGCGGAGCTCATGGAGGAATACGGTATCGATGGAAGCGCGGCGGATGCTCAGGAAGCCAACGAACAGCTCCTACGTTACATACGACGTGACTTCATTTTCCAGGGCGACGGCGAGACATATGACGTAGCGCGCAGAACAAGTAACGGCATCGAGCACGGCTACGAACACTTTAAGAAAATCTGGTCCGTTTCGTTCGATGTCGCAGTCAAGACCGCACGCTATCTCCGCCGGGCGATTGTTACGCTACGTGGAATCGCGCCCAACGTCGCAGCCGTATTAAATGGTGAAAAGTTCGTAGACGTCTGCGAGCACGATCCGCCACCCAGCTTTCAAGCATGGATTAGTCCTGGTGAGACCCTAGGGCACCGATTACCGTGCGAGGCAGCTGTCGATCTCCGAGAGCTGGAATACACGCCAATGCTCTCCGATATGGTCGTCGACGATTCACGAGGATCATATCAGTTCGTCTATCGGGACGCGCTGTCCGATTCGAGATAGACCGCAAGCGAGAGTCTCGAGCACATCCTTTTTCGAGAGCCCTGGGAAACTCACGCTATCGTGCGCATGAAAAATGTTATGGTCGCCATGTGGATGCGTGAGCAGAATCGCGTCGACATGATGGATGCCCTGACGAATCAAGAACGGCACGACGACTTTCTCGCCGACCGATTCCGCTGCGGACGCACCGTCGCCGGACTCGTTTCGCTCGAGTCTTCCGCCGGTGTCGATCATGATCGCATGCCCGCGCGGCGTTTGAATCAGGATCGCATCAGCTTGTCCAACGTCGATGAAGGTAATCCGCAAGTCATCCCGGGGCGCCCGCGGCGGCAAAAGTACGAGCGCACACGCGGCGAGCGCAATGCCAAACGCCGCAACCCTGAATCGCACAAACCTCTATCGCGACAAGTTCTCGCGCGGGAAAGACGGTCACCTGAGCAAAAAAGCCCGCGCATGAGAATCTTAAGCGTTTTGCTACTCGCTGTTGTGAGCTTCGGTATGGTTCCCGCGCAGGCAGCATCGCTCATTACTCCGACATTGCATGACGGCCGTTCCGATTTCAATTTTCTTCTCGGCCATTGGCACACGCAGTACCGATTGCGCAAACCTCTCGTGCACGACACCGTCTGGCGCAGTTGTACTGGCGCCGCCGTTGTTACGCCGTTCTGGGACAAAGAGGCCAACCTTGAAGTCGGTACCCTGAACTGCCCGAGTAGACATACTGACAGCATGACGCTGCGTGCCTACAGCCGGAGTACGCATCAATGGAGCCTATGGTGGGGAACGAAAAAGCTGGGCGTGTCACCACCGCAGCAAGTCGGACACTTCAACGCAAGCGGCGTCGGCCAGTTCTTTGCCAACGATACGTGGAACGGAAAGCCAATCATCGTTCGCTATCAGTGGAGCATGAAAAAGGGCTTGCCGCATTTCGAGCAAGCCTTCTCGGTAGACGGCGGTGCGACGTGGGAGACGAATTGGATCTGCGACTACACGCGCGCGTGAGATGATTGCTGCCGTTGCTCTGATCGCCGCGCTTGCAAGCGACGGCGCCGCACTTAGCCTTGCCGATCGCCGTAACATCGACTTGAGCATGAAGATCATCGCGCGCGTCGGCGATAGGATGTGGCGCGGTTGGTCGAAGACGCCATTCGATATCGCAGTGGTTACCCCCAAAGGCCCCGTTCTCGTCAATATCGATAAACCGGTCGCCGTCCCGTCCGTGCCGCCGAATATCGAGGCGACGTTCCCCCTTTCGGACGGTATTCCGACAATCATCATCGGCGAGCCGCAATTTACGACTGCCGATACTCCGACTCGTTGGAGTGTCATCCTCATCCACGAACACTTCCATCAGTGGCAAGACTCTTGGACAGCGTATCAATACGCCGTCGAACAGCTAGGCCTAGCGCCTTCCAACGACACAAACGCCCTGTGGATGCTGAACTATCCGTTTCCATATGCGCGCGAGCGCGTCGATGCAGCCTACACCAATATGGCGCACACGCTGGCCGACGCCGTGACGGCCGTGGGCAGCAGCGCTCTTGCAAAGCGAGTTCATGTCTATTTGATTGCGCGAGAGGCGTTCAAGAAAACACTTAATGCGGCCGACTATCGTTACTTTGCGTTTCAGTGTTGGCAAGAAGGCGTCGCGCGTTACACCGAAATCGCAACTGCACGTTTAGCGAGCAAGGAGCATGCGCTTGATCCCAACTTTCTCAGCGACCAGGAAAGTCGAGACTTGGCGGACGATGCAACGCAGACGTATGACGACGTCGTTAGGCGACTGCGAACCCCATCGCTCCAGGACGAAAAGAGAACCAGTTTCTATGCCGTTGGCGCCGGCGAGGCGTTGCTGTTAGATGAGATTTACCCAGGGTGGCGTCAGAAATACTTGGACCCGCACATGGACCTGTCTATTTTTTTCGATCGCGGCATTTAGTGCCGCAGCGGCTGCTGAACAAGCAGTCTTTGATCCCGGCCCATATCTACACGCGCAGCGTTTGATCGACATCGGGGGTCGGCGGCTCAATCTCTATTGTTCCGGCACGCCGTCGTCGCCGACGGTCATTCTCGACTCAGGGCTCGGCGGCTCGACGGCGGTCTGGCGTCAAATTCAACCCGCGATCGCGCGGACGACGCGCGTTTGTTCGTACGACCGCGCTGGAATGGGATTCAGTGATCCCGTATCCTCGCCGCGTGATGCTGCAGCCGTCGTGACGGATCTGCACGCGCTCCTTGAGCGAGCCGCGATCGATCCGCCGTACATTCTGGTCGGGCACTCGATAGCCGGATTGTACGAGCCGCTTTATGCCGATCGGTATCCGAACGACGTGGCCGGCATGGTGCTCATCGATCCCGTGTATCCGAATGAGATTCACGATCTTCAGACGGCATCGCCGGTGTATGCGAAGTTCATGGCTTCCGAAAGAACCTACGATGCGAAATGTTTAGCGGCGGCCGTATCCCGCGAGCTTATCCCCGGTTCCACGATCTTTAACGCGTGCGGTCTTCTCGACGCCGCGGGTCTTCGCAAGGCATGCGAAACCGACGGCTTTGACATGTGCAAGCTCGACACGTTGCAAAACGATCGACAAAGAACCGGCGCCTATTGGAGTGCACTCCTTTCGGAGTATGAGGGTTTCGGCGGCGCAAGCTCGACCGAAGTGGTAAGCGAGCAGCGCAATTACGGAAACATGCCGCTCGTCGTTCTGACACGCGGAAACACAGACTTTGATACGCCGGATACGCCCGTTTCTGCCGCAGAAAATTTTGCGCTGTGGAAGCAACTGCATGCCGCGCACGAGCGGATTGCGGCGACGTCGTCAATCGGTACGGACATCATCGTCGCTCATTCGGGACACGATATTCAGAACGAGCGTCCGGCTGTCGTCATTTCCGCGATCAACGAAGTTATCGACCAGGTTCGCCGAGCGCATCCGTAGCGATGGAAACTTGGAGCCGCGATGGTTACACGATCTCGACCGATCAAGCGCGTCTCGACGTAGATGCGGTCTACGCATTTATTTCGCAGTCATATTGGGCGACGAATGTTCCGCGCGACGTCGTGGAACGCTCGCTGCGCAACGCTCTGTGCTTCGGGTTATATCGCGATGAAGCCCAACTCGGTCTCGTGCGCGTCATCACCGATTACGCGACGATCGCGTACGTCGGTGATGTCTACGTGCTGCCCGAGCACCGCGGTCGCCGACTTTCGAAGTGGATGATGGAATGCGTGCTCGCGCACCCCGAGCTGCAACATCTGCGCCGCTGGATTCTCATCACACGCGATGCGCACGGTTTGTATCGTCAGTTCGGGTTTAGAGAGCTCAAGCGCCCGGAAGGGTTCATGGAACTGCACAATCCTGACGTCTACAACACAGGAGCAAGCTGAAATGGACAAGGTCTCGATAACCACGCGCGACGGCAGCTGCCCGGCGTATGTTTTCCGGCCGAGCGGCAAGGGTCCGTGGCCCGCGGTCCTTGTGTACATGGACGGGGTTGGAATTCGTCCGGCGATGCTCGAGCTTGGCGAGCGGCTAGCGACGTATGGATATTTTGTGTTGCTGCCCGACCTCTTCTACCGTGCCGGTCCGTACGAGCCAATGGATGGCAGCACGATCTTTAGCGATCCCGAGAAGCGCAAAGTGCTCATGGAAAAATTCATCGGCCCGACAACGCCGGAAAGAGTCATGTCTGACACGCGCGCGTTCATCGATTACATCGCCGCGCAACCCGACGTGAGGCCTGGGCCGATCGCGACGACCGGCTACTGCATGGGTGGCTTCATGTCCCTCACCGCAGCAGGCACCTATCCCAATGAGATCGTCGCGGCGGCATCGTACCACGGCGGTCGACTCGCAACCGACAGTCCGGATAGTCCGCATCTGCTCGCTCCAAAGATGAAAGCTCGCGTGTATGTCGCCGGTGCGATCGAAGATCAAGGGTTCACGGACGAGCAGAAAGCGTTGCTCGAGAAGGCGCTTACGGACGCGCACGTCGATCACAAAATCGAAACCTATTCCGCAAAGCACGGTTGGGTATTCCGCGATCTGCCGGTCTACGACGCGGCGGGCGCCGAACGCCACTGGACATCACTCACCGACCTCTTGAAAGCGAAACTCGCATCATGAACATCTCCCGCATCGGCATCGGACCGCGCATGAGCAAAGCCGTGCGCCACGGAGACACGATCTATTTGGCCGGCCAAGTTCCCGAGGACGCGAGCCAAGACGTCGCCGGACAAACGCGCCAAGTGCTCGCGAAAATCGACACGATCCTCACCGAAGCCGGCAGCGACAAATCAAACCTGCTTTCGGCGACGATCTACCTACGCGATATTGCGACGTTCGATCAGATGAACGGCGTTTGGGACGCGTGGGTCGATCCGAAAAATCCGCCGGCGCGCGCGACGGTCGAAGCGAAGCTAGCACGCGCCGGAGTTCGGGGTCGAGATCAGCATCATTGCGGCAACTAAGGTCTAGCGAAAGTTGTTTAAAACTACGCCATGAATGAAACTGCGATTCTTGCCGGCGGCTGCTTCTGGGGGACGCAAGAGCTCCTCCGCAGCTATCCCGGCGTCATCTCAACCCGCGTCGGCTACACCGGCGGCGACGTTCCCAACGCAACGTACCGCAATCATGGAACGCACGCGGAAGCGCTCGAGATCGTCTTCGATCCGAGCAAGATCGGCTATCGACAGATCCTCGAGTTCTTTTTCCAAATCCACGATCCGACGACGCTCAATCGACAAGGCAACGACCGCGGCACCAGCTATCGGTCAGGCATCTATTATACGAACGATGAGCAAAAGCGCGTCGCGGAAGAGACGATCGCCGACGTCAACGCTTCAGGCCTCTGGCCCGGTAAAGTTGTCACCGAACTCGCGCCGGCTGGACCGTTCTGGGAAGCGGAGCCCGAGCATCAGGACTACCTTCAGAAGTATCCTAGCGGCTACACCTGCCACTTCATACGGCCGGGTTGGAAGCTACCTCAGCGTGCCAAAGCCTAGAAGTCAGACGTCGCATTTTTAGGGGTTTGCGAGGAAAGTAGCACAAGACGCCGCAGTCCTACCCTAACTAAGGGGGGAACCAAGTGGCAGCTTTCTTTGACCGTTCGCATTCTATTGCGAACCCGGGGTTTAGTCGTTGGCTCGTGCCGCCGGCCGCACTCTGTATACATCTCTGCATCGGCGAAGCATACGCGTTCAGCGTCTTCACGAAACCGATGGCACAAGCAATCGGCGTAACGGCTCCAAAGCCGGGCGTTGATTGGACCGTCCCAGAGCTAGGGTGGATCTTTAGTCTCGCAATTCTTTGTCTAGGGTTGGCATCCGCGTTTGGCGGCAAGTGGGTCGAACGCGTCGGGCCACGCATGGCTATGTTCGTATCAGCGTTGTTTTTCTGCGGCGGCCTCATCATCTCGGGAATCGGCGTCAATCTACACGTCTTGCCGCTCGTATATCTCGGCTATGGCGTAATCGGCGGAATTGGCCTTGGAATCGCCTACATTTCACCGGTCTCGACGTTGATCAAATGGTTTCCGGATCGTCCCGGTCTTGCAACGGGAACAGCGATCATGGGCTTTGGCGGCGGCGCGCTGATCGGCGCACCGCTTTCCGTGTTCCTCATGAAGCGCTTTGCAGACGCGACCGGTACCGGCGTTTCGCAAACGATGATCACGCTCGGCATCCTCTATTTCATCTGGATGTTCGTCGGCTCGATGATCGTTCGCTTGCCGGCCGACGATTGGAAGCCGGCGGGTTATGTTGCGCCGGTCGAATCGGCTCGCATGATCACGAATAAGAACGTGCTTCTCGACCAAGCTCTCAAAACGCCGCAATTCTATCTCTTGTGGGCGGTTTTGTTCCTGAACGTTACGGCGGGTATCGGCGTGCTTGGACAAGCATCGCTGATGATTCAAGAGATGTTCGGCGTCACCGCGGTCGCAGCCGCGGGCTTCGTTGGACTCATGAGCATCTTCAACATGGGCGGACGCATCTTCTGGGCCTCGATGTCCGACTTCATGGGTCGCAAGATGACGTATGTGATCTTCTTCGTCTTGGGCGCGATCTTATACGTGCTCGTTCCGACGTTCGGTCACATCGGCAGCGTCGCGCTCTTCGTTATCGCGTTCCTCATAATCATCAGCATGTACGGTGGTGGATTCGCGACGATCCCCGCCTATCTGCGCGATCTCTACGGAACGGCCAACGTCGGCGCGATTCACGGCGCACTACTGACCGCATGGTCAGCCGCCGGTGTTGCAGGTCCGGTTGCCGTCAACTACATTCGCGAATACCAGATTACACATGGCGTGCCGAAAGCGGATGCATACAATATCACCATGTACTTGATGGCAATCTTGCTCATCGTTGGTCTCATCTGCAACTTGGCTGTAAAAGCGGTCAACGAGCGTTACTACATGCAGACGCAAGCGGCGACGGTGTAGGGGGCGGTTATCATGGAAAAATCAGCAAGGCAACAGTAACATGCTCATGCTCTGGCCTCGCCTGGCTGTGGGTGGGGATTCCACTCGCACTCGGCGTCCTCGACACCTTGAACAACGCCGCGAAGCTGTTCAAGTAAACTACATCAGAGTATAATCTGCGTTTGGGTGACGACGGCCACGAGGTGGCCGTCGTCTTCTATTCGCGTCGTCCATACTTGCGTTCGCCGCCCCTTGTGTAACGCGGTAGAAGTCGCAAGCAGCGTTGCGCCGGTTTGGGTTGGCCTGATGAAGTTGGTCTTGCTTTCCATAGTCGTCGTGCCGTTAGAGCCTTCAGGTAGATTCATGAAGGTCGCAAATCCGCCGAGTGTATCGGCAAACGCCATGAGCACGCCGCCGTGGATGCGATCGTTCGCTCCAGTGAACTCGGGACGCACGACCATTTTTGCGACGAGCTTTTCAGGCTCTGCGCTGAGGAACTCGATGCCGAGAACCTCGACGAACGGAAGCTTGCGAGCTTTGACTTTCTCGAGTAAGGTCATGCTGGCGCGATTCACGCGGCAATCAGTGCAACCTCTAGCGGGATAGTGAGATATGCAGAAGATTACTACGTTTCTCTGGTTCGATACGCAGGCCGAAGAAGCTGCGAGATTCTACACCTCGATCTTCAAGAACTCGAAGATCACGGGAACGTCGCATTACGGCGACGCGGGTCCGCGCCCGAAAGGTTCAGTGATGACGGTTAGCTTCGAGCTCGACGGACAAGAGTTCATCGCTCTCAACGGCGGCCCGGAGTACAAATTCACACCCGCGATCTCGCTCATGGTCAATTGCAAGACGCAAAACGAAGTCGATCATTTGTGGGACAAGCTCACCGCGGACGGCGGTGAAGAGGTTCGGTGCGGTTGGCTAAGCGATAAATACGGCCTGAGCTGGCAAATAGTCCCGGAAGGGTTCTTCGATTGCATCATGGGCGAAGACGAAGAAGGCTCGCAGCGCGCAATGCAAGCCATGATGCAGATGAAGAAACTCGATTTGAACGTTCTACGAAAGGTCTACGCAGGAACGGCTTAAGCCGAGCTACCGTCGCACCGCGAGACGCGGTCAGAAGCGTCTTCCCAGAGATTCGCCCGGCCATGTCCGGTCGGGCTCTGCAGGAAGCTATGTTGATGAACGTCGCGTCTCGAGGATCCGAAGAAAGTAGCTTTCGAGACGTCGACGTTGTGAAAATCGACGCCGTTAAAATTGCAACCGTAGAATTTCGCGCCATCCAGCTTTGCGCCGTCTAGCCGCACGCTATCGAAATTTACGCCCATGAACGTTGATCCCGAGAGATCCGCGCCGCGAAGATCGGCGCCGTCGAGGTTCGCACCTTTGATGTGCAGATTGTGCAGATCCATTCCACGCAAGTTGGCGCCGTCGAAGTTGCACCCCGTGCACGACATCAGAAACTCGCGTGCCTGTTCCGGTGCGAGATTCTGAGCATCTACATTACAGCCGGTCAGCCGAGCGTGATCGAAGCGGGCACCGGTCAGTTTTGCACTCTCGAGGTTGCACCCGATGAGATCGGCATGATCGAAGGACGCATCGCGTAGATCCGCGGATTCGAAATTCACTCCCGTCAAGCTGGCGTGATCGAAATTTGCCGCGCGCAAATTGGCTCCCTCAAAGTTCGCGCCGTTCAGATTCTTGTGCGCGAAATTGTGGCCGCGAAGATCGCTATCGCTGTAATCGCAGCCCGTGCACATGTCCTCGATGCCTTGCGCCGCTACAGCTTTGGCAACCGCCGATGAAACCGCGTTCGAGACAGTAGAGCCGATCGCCGTGCCGATGTCCATGCCGTCGGCCTCGGCATTTGTGGCTGCGCGGCTTGCGTCGTTCGCGATCTTTCGCACGTTCGGCAGAGGCCCGAGCTCGGCCACTTTTTGCATCTGCTGCATCGGCGCAGCTTTCGGCATCGTAGGCAATGCGGGAACTTCAGGCTTGACCGCCTGCAAATGTGCGGCTTCGGCCTTCGTAATGGTAGAGCGTACCCTCTGCGTCGCTGAACCTGCGACTGAATTTGGTTGCTCGATGACCTTCACGATCAGCGGAGGCGCCATCTCGTCTTTGTCTTTCGTAGCGGGAAGCGTGTAAGCGACGCTCGGCGTCATCGTGCGCAACAAGACGGAGACCAGCAGTAATGCAACGGCGACCGTGGCCGCGATCTCCGGGGCGATCGACGAGCCGATCGTCCGGCCCGAGCGCAGCAAGCGTTCGATACGAATCGAGATGTTACGGCGTGTGATGAAAACGCCCGGAGCGGCGACGCCACGCTGTGGCCACGACGTGACCTCGGCAATACGCGTGAGGCAAAACGCGTAGGAGCGCGCCGCTCCGGTCGTTCGGAGGACGTAGTCGTCACATGCGACTTCCCGCTCGAGGTCGAGCTGACGCGAGACAAACCAAGCTGCCGGGTTGAAAAACATGAGGCTGCAAGCAATGCGCTGGAGTGCGTTCGTCCAGTCGTCGTTGCGACGCAGATGGCCGAGCTCGTGCAGCGCGATTTGGTCGATCTCTTCGGGATCGAGCGACGCCACGAGCGCTCGCGGCAAGAGAATCATCGCATCGAAAAGTCCGATCGCGACGGGAACTTCGATCGCATCCGAGACGCAGATGCGTACGTCACGAAAACCTTTGATCGCCGCGCTCCATTCGGGCATTTGGTCGCGATACGCAACATCGAGCGGGAGCGAATCTCTCTTGAGTTTTTCGAGCGAAACGATCGCAAGGATCAAGCGTCCGAGCACGACCAGTGCGGCGAGACCCCACACGACGAAGACGGCTAGTGCGAAAACGGTTGGAATCTTGAATTGCGGCACCGAGAGGCCGAATGGGAACGGCGTTCTGCGCGTAGAGTCGTGATGCGTTGCCGGCGCTTGCACCGGTGTGGAAGCGTGCGTGAGCGATGACGCCGCAGGCGGCATCCAAGCAGTGTGGTGCGCCGGAGCCTCGACGCTGACGTTCGGAAGACTCGTAAAGATCGGAATGACGATCATTGCGACGAGCGCGAGTGCCCAAATGGCGTAGCGCGTCGCGGCATTCGCACGCGAGAAGATGCGAAGCACGCCCCAAGCAACGAGCGCGATCAACGCTCCTTGCCATAGGCTGTTGACCAGGACGGCCAGGGCGACACGTGCAGCGTCGTTCAGCATCAGATTAGCCATCACGATTCCTCGTCATAGCGCTCGATAAGCGAGCGCAATCGCTGCAGCTCGTCTTCGGACAAACGCTCATTCTCGATCACACGTAGTGCTAGAGCGCTCGCATTGTTTCCAAAAAACTTCGAAACGACGGACTTGATCGCCGTCTGCTCGGCGGCATCCCGGGCCGTGACCGGCTTATAGATGTAGGCGCGCCCCGATTGCTCGTGGCCGACATGGCCCTTCGTCTCAAGGATCCGCAGGGTCGTCAGCACGGTATTGTAGGCCAGCGCCGGCGGCGGCATGGCTTCGGAGATCTCAGAGACCGTGCCGTGACCAAGGTGCCAGAGCACCTCCATCACACGAAGCTCGGCATCGGTCAGCGTGGGGGATTGCTTTCGAGGCATGGACCTCACTTTAGCAGCAGGCCGGTCAGCATGTCAACTAAAACATTAGTTGACAACGAATCCGCGCCGGTGTAGCCTTCTCCTAAAGAATTAGGAGATCCCTGCATGCGTCGCTTTCCCCTACCAGCCTTTTTCACGCTTTTGCTCGCGGCGCTGCTTGCGGGACGGGCGGTAGCTGCGCCGCTCTCGGCCGAGGTTCCCAAGCTGCAAAGCAACGCGGCCCTCGATCCGGCGGCTCAGATTTCGACGTGGCCCGAGAGTCCAGATCTGACGCTGACATGGGACGTCATCCACGCGCGTCCCGCAAACGATGCGACGGACGTGCACGTCGCGACAGACGGCAAGTTTCTCTACGTGCGCTTCGACGCCAAGCAAAGCGGGCCGATCGTCGTCTCGCAGCACAGCGATGACGTAATCACCGGCGGTAGTAACGGCAACGGGGGCACCCTATCGTGGAGCAACGACGACGCGGTTTGGGTCGATTTGTGGCCGACGGGGCCGGCCGGCTTCCAATATCAATTCGAAGCGAATCCGGGCGGGTCGCACAACGAAGCGTCATCCGAAAACACCGCATTTGCGCCGCATTGGGAATCGCGCGGAGTGATGCACGACGGCGGCTACACGGTGACGATGGCGATTCCTCTCAACGTCATTCACGGTTTGCACGCGGGCGCGTGGCGCGCACAATTCATCCGCTACGTGCGCTCGACGGGATCTGAATACGTATGGTCGTACGATCCGCGGCAAACGCAGGCAGACGATGCTTCGCGCTCGGGAACGATCACGATTCCGATTGTTTCGGTTGAAGCCGTGCGGCCGAAGCCCCGCTTCGCGCCGTACGCACTCGCCGCGGCCGCGGCACCGAGTGCGGGCGGCTCGACCTCTCGCGTCGGCGCCGACGCGTCTCTACCGATTTCGTCGACGGCGGCGTTCTTTGCGACCTGGCATCCCGATTATTCGAACGTCGAGCTCGATCAGCAGACAATTTCGCCGACGGTCTATCAACGCGTCTACAACGAAGTGCGGCCATTCTTCACACAAGCTGGGCAATACTACGGAAATTTCAACTGCGACGTGTGCGGTGGCTATCGCACGATCTTGTATACGCCGGGCATTCCGACGCCGGCGCAAGGCTATGCGTTCGAAGGCAAACAGGGCAACTTTGGATTAGCCACCTTTGACGCGATCGGTTCGAACCGGACCGACGCTGCCACCGCGCTCGATTACACCTCACAGGATGCGCGCTGGCAAGGTTCGTTCGAGCACGTCACAGCCGACATTCCCGGGATCGTCGACGATTCGAACGAGATCGGGATCAATTACCAAAGCCTGAAATATCTCAGCGCGTACGCCAACTATTCGACCGACAACGGCACGAACGTATTGTTGCCGGGCCACGCGACGGCGATCGAAGCCGGCGGCGGCTGGATCAATCAAGATTTCGCATTCTTCGGCTCGGCCAAGAAAATCGGCGACGAGTTCAATCCCGCCGACGGCTTCAATTTTCATCCGGGTATCGCCGGATGGGCCCTCTACAGTGCAAAGGTCTGGACGTTCGCACCCAATGACAAATTGCAGTCGATGGGTATCAGCGGCGTGATCGACCGCTATCAGGGTCCGCAATTCGGCTACGCACAAACCGACAATCAGCTCACGTTCGATCTGCTCACGAAGAGCGCGTGGGATTTTCAGATCTACTCCGGCTCCGACTACTGGCGTTTTGGCCCGACGATGACGCCGATCTCGCAAGGGTCCGGCTTCATGGTGACCTATCACAGTGGTTTGCAAAACAACATGGGCAACTTCCCGACGCACGGGGCGTCCGCGACACCCACGATGATTCAGTACGTCACGGGACAATACGGTCTGGGAAAGTTGGATACGTGGACGCGCAATTCAACGATGCGTCTCGGCGATCGTGGCTCCGTAACGTTTACCGTCGATAATACGGCGCAATGGTTGCCGCACGGGACGCCCGACAACGTCCAGTGGTTTGACAGCGTCGCCTACTCGTATCAAGTCAACGCAAATTCGTCATTCGCCGTCGGCGTACGCGAAGTGATCGGCAATCCGCCGCAGCCCAACGGCGGTGGAAACTGCATGGGTCGTTGCGCGAATGTTTCCGTTGCCTATCACTTACGCTTGAAAAACGAAGAATTCTATCTGGCGTACGGCAATCCGAACACGCTCGTCACCGTCCCGCAGGCGATTTTCAAGGTCATCTTTTATGCGGGCGGCCAGAAAGGAACCTAATGCGCCGGTCTGAAGGCTACGTCAATGGTCCTCTTGTTGGCAGTTGCGATCGGGTTCGTTTCCGGGCTTCGTACGCTTACGTCGCTCGCAGCGATCTTTTTGGTACGCGGCGGCGTGTGGGGATACGTACTCGGCGTTTGCGCGATCGGTGAATATGTCGCGGACGCAATGCCGTGGATTCCGTCGCGAACGGGACCGCCCGGACTCATCGTCCGTGCCGTGAGCGGTGCAATCGCCGGATGGCTCGTGACTAGCGCGCACGGCGGCAGCACCGTTTTGGGTGCGATCGCCGGCGTCATCGGTGCAATGCTTGGCGCCTACGGTGGGCATGCCGCACGTCTCGCAGCAATTGCCGCAATCGGCGCGCTTCCGGCGGCAATCCTCGAAGATGCTATTGCGATCGGACTTGCCTTCGCTATCGTGACGCGCTAGGGCGTACGAGAACGGCGACTGCGATCATCGCGAGGTCGTAAACGGCGAGCGTCCACTCCGGCGGCGGCGTGGCGATGATGTGTGCGAACGGTAAGTGCGCCGTGACGTGAACGACGCCTTCAATCCATGCCAGCGGCCAGCTCTCGATTCGCGCGAGCAGCGTTGCGAGGGCCGGAAACGGCGTTGCCGCGAGGAGCACGATGCCGCCCAGCATTGCGACCCCGACAACCGGGACGACGCACAAGTTCGCGAGCGGCGCATAGGGCGCGATGACGAGAAATGTCGATGCCGTCAGCGGCCACACTCCGAGCTGCGTTGCAAGCGTAAGCGCGAGTGGTTCACGAAAGATTCCGGGTACGCGCGCTCGTTCGAGCCAAGCGCCGATCGGTTCCGCAAAGAGAACGATAGCAGTAACGCACGAGAACGAAAGTGCGAACGAGACACCGCCGACCCACACCGGCCAAATCGCAGCAACGGCGATCGCCGCCAGCGCGAGCGTGTTGAGCGAGACCGCGCGTTCACCGCATGCGCGTGCTGCGAGCGCGACCGTCACCATCACCGCCGCGCGCAACGAGGGAACATGACCGCCGCTGAGGATCGCATACACCCAGACGAGCGGGATCGCGCTCAGGGAGGCTGCAACGCGTCCGAAGCCGATGCGCGAGAGAAGAAATGCGATGAGCGCAGCGACGACACCCAAGTGCAAACCGGCCGTAACGAGTACGTGGACGGTTCCCGGTATCTTGAAATTCGGCGCGAAGCTCGGACGCTAGCGAGCCACGGGCGCCGTACAGCATGCCGGCGAGGATCGTAGCGTCGGGCTCCGCTAGATAACGGTGCAACGCGTCGCCTGCATCTGCGCGGATGCGCGCTGGTAGAGCTTCGATGTCGTTATGCGGCGGCGCACGCGCAACGATGTGCGCTTCGGCCAGTCGCGCCGACAGACCGCGTTCGCGCGCAAAATCCCGTGCGTCGTAGAACGGTTCCAAGCGTCCGACTGCGACGACGTGTTCGCCTGCCGCTGTACGCTCGCGGCCGCTGACCGCGTAGCGTAAGCCATCCGAACCCCGCAGCTCGAAGGAATCACCCCATGGTTGCGATGCGACGTCGGAGACGACGACGCCGCGCAGGTGCGCGTTTTCAATCTCATGTTCGAGCTGCGGCGGAGCATCACGATACGTACCGAGCGTGAGTCCGAATGCGATTGCGCAGGCCGCCGTCCAGTGCGCGCGCGATTTGCAAAAGAGTGCAAGCGTTGCGAGCGTCGCAAGCGCCAGCACGTCCTCGCGCGCGTAGTCGCGCGCAATCACGATCGCGTCGAGGACGAGAAGCGCCGGAATCACGAGCGGTGCGCGCACGAAGCTCGTTCGCGACTCGTGCAGCCGAGGAAAGGGGGCGACGGCGGCGGAAAGCGCGGCGGTGCGCATCATCGTCACGGGCGGAGCCGGCTTCATCGGCTCGCACATCGTCGACCGCTACCTCGAGCTCGGACACGAAATCGTCGTCATCGATAGCTTGTGGTCGCACGGCGGCGGCCGCCGCGAGAACCTTCCAGCGCGCGTCGGATTCGTTCACCTCGACATCCGCGATGAAGAAGTACAGCGCGTCTTTCTCGAGTTCAAGCCCGAGATCGTCTGCCACTATGCCGCGCAGCATTCGGTAGCGATTGGCTCGCGAGATCCGAAATACGATGCGCAAGTCAACGTGATCGGGTTGATCAATGTTCTCGATGCGTCCGTCCGATCGGGAGCGCGAAAGGTAATTTACGCTTCGAGCGGCGCGACGTACGGGACGCCCGAGAACCTTCCGATGGACGAATCGACGCCGCAGCGTCCGGAGTCGCCATACGGCATCACGAAGATGGTTGGAGAGCATTACCTACGTTTTTATAGGCATGAGCGCGGATTGGATTTCACGTCGCTGCGATATGCTAATGTGTATGGTCCGCGCCAAGATCCCAACGGCGAAGCCGGTGTGATAGCGATTTTCGCGGCGAAGTTCCTTGCCAAGACCGGCGTGCGGATCGACTGGGACGGCGAGCAAACTCGCGATTACGTTTACGTCGGCGACGTTGCACGCTGTAACGTCCTCGCGCTCGATCGGGGCTCGGGCGGTTGCTATTCGATCGGAACTGGCGAGCGCACGAGCGTGAATCAAATATACGAAGCACTCGTCGAGATCTCAGGTTTTCGAGCCCCGGTCGAACATGCCGAAAAGCGCCCGGGTGACGTTCGCGATGCGCAGTTTTCATTCGCGCTCGCGAAACGAGAGCTCGAGTGGGAGCCGCACGTCGCACTCCCCGACGGCATGCGGATGACGTACGACTATTTCCGCGAACGCGCAGCCACGCGGGTTTAGCAGCGCTGTAAAATCGACTGCGGCGTTCGATCGCACGCAGCTCGACTGGCGCTTCGCACTCCGTTCCGGCGCGGGAGTCGCAATTCCGCTGATCCTCGCGCTCGCCGCGGGCGCACCGCAATTCGGTTTCCCGGCAGCGATGGGTGCGATCTGTTCGGGTTTTGCGTCGCAGCAGGGCGTTTATCGTACGCGCGCATCGGCAATGCTGTACACCGCGGGGGCGATGGCTCTTTCCGCGTTCGTCGGCGCGTTGGCCGGACATTCGCTTGTGGCGCTCGTCATCGTCACGATGCTCTGGGGTTACGCCTACGGGATCATTGCGAGTCTGGGCCCAGCCGCGACCACGATCGGGATTAATTCCGTCATCGCTCTAATCATCTTCGGACATCTCCCTACGGGCGTTGGTCCTGCAGCGCTCAACGGTTTACTCGTTTTTGCCGGCGGTGTCGTGCAGACGTTTTTGCTCGTCAGCGTCTGGCCGCTTCGCCGCTTTTCGGTCGAACGTCATTCGCTCGCTGCGGCCGCGCGTGATCTAGCACTCTACGCGCGCGACATTGCAGCCGGGAGAGAAGTCTTGCCATCAGCGCAGCCGCTCGCAAACGTGCAGCAAACGCTTGCAGATCCGCAGCCGTTTGCACGGCGCGGCGACGTCGCAGCCTTTCAATCATTGCTCGACGAGCTGCACCGCATTCGGGGAAGCTTGGCGGCGCTCGCGACCGATCGTGCCCTTAGTGGCAACACGGAAGCCATCGACGAGCTGATTCACGCAAGTGCTGCGATTCTGACGGAGATTGCGGACGCGCTCGATGCCGCGCGCGAACCGGTCGATTCCGCCGGCGTGTGGACGCGCATCGCTGCCGCCGAAGGAGTTCTCGAAGCAATGCGCAGCGCGGCGGCGCACGTGCGCAGCGAAGCGCACGCGCTCTCGGGGCAGCTGCGCTCGGCCTGGCGCCTGGCCACGTTTCCTGCCGACGCCCCTATTACGACCGGATTCGAGCAGCGTTCGTTTATCACGTTTCGTTTGCCGGCAATTGAGGACACGATCGAAACGCTGCGCGCCAATGTTACGCAGAACTCGCCGTTTGGCCGGCTTGCGCCGCGCGTTGCAGCGACGCTCGCGCTCGCAACGATTCTGGGTGGCATCTTGCCGACGCAGCACGGCTATTGGATCGCAATGACAGCCGTCATCCTCTTGCGTCCGGATTTTTCTCAGACGTTCTTGCGCAGCATAGGGCGTATCGGCGGCACGCTTCTAGGCGCCATCTTTGCGACTGTGATCGCGGCGCACATTCGTCCCGGTGTCGAAACGTACGTCGCGCTCTGCATCATTTTTGCGACTCTGGCATACTACGTGTTCAAGGCGAACTACGCTCTGTTCACGGTCGCGATAACCGCTTACGTCGCGTTCGCTCTCGCGCTGCTCGGACAACCCGAAGCGATGGCACTGCGAGATCGCGTCCTCGGTACCGTCGTCGCCGGGATTCTCACCCTGATCGCGATCTTCGTCTGGCCAACGTGGGAAGCCACGCGTGCTCGCTCTGCGCTCGCCGATTTGATAGAGGCACAACGCAAGTACTTGCGGGCCGTATTCGCTGCTTATCTCGATCCTGCGAAATATTCCGCGATCGAGATCTCCGAGACGCAGCGTAAATCATGGAGTCAGCGGGCAAACGCGGAAGCCTCAGTCGACCGCATGCTCGGGGATCCGCATCCGACGCACGCGATCGCGCCGCAAGCCGCGCTTGGTGTTTTGGCAGCGTCGCGCCGGATTGGGCTCGGCACGCTCTCACTCAACGCGCACTACGATCACACGGAACACAACGCGCGTCCCGGACTCAAACCCTTTTCGGATGCGCTCGATAGCGCGCTCGAATACGCCGAAGGTGCGTTGCGCGACGCAACACCTCACGGCGAGCCGCCGCACCTACGTGAAGCGTATCGCGCCACCCAAGAGCAGCTCAGTACTGACACCGACCCGAACGCAGCGATGATTCTTGCGGTCGGCGACTCGCTCGTTGACGCGACCAACACGCTCGTCGAACTTGCGAGCGCTCAGGGCTGAATTAGCGGACTCGCTGCGCCTCGTGCGGCTATGACGCGGTTACGGCCTGCGGCTTTCGCGGCATAAAGCGCTTTGTCTGCGGCTTGTATCAGCTCATGGGCCGTCTCTCCGTCTTCCGGAAAAATCGCGACGCCGGCCGATACAGTAACACGTCCGAGTTTCTGTGCGCCTTGCGCGAGTTCGAGCAGTCCGATCGTCTCGCGCATCGTGTTCGAACGCGACATCGCGCGCTCGAGATCAGCGCCGGGCATGATCAGCAGGAATTCCTCGCCGCCGAAGCGCCCCGCAACATCGCCACGGCGCATGGAGGTTGCAAGGATATCGGCTACCCCTTTGAGCACCTGGTCGCCCGCTTCGTGCCCGAACGTGTCGTTGAACTTCTTAAAGTGATCGATGTCGAGCATGATCACGGCGATTGGAACTTTCGAGCGGACTGCGCGCGCCAGTTCGAGATCGAGTGTCTCATCCAGGTAGCGCCGATTGTAAAGAGCCGTCAGCGGATCACGGACGGACTGCGAACGCAACTTCTCGCGCAGACGTAAGTTGACGAGCGCCAGCGCGATCGTTTCGCTCAAGACGTGGACTGTGTCGGTTTCGTCAATCTCTTCAATACCTTCGAGATAAAGCAAACCGACAGTCTCGCTCTGTGCCACGAGCGGCACGCACCAGTGCGTGCTGCGTGCATCGCCGATGATGTGCGCACACAAGACTTCGATATGTCCTGCGCCGCTGATGTGTTCTTGCCCTCGACGCAGAGCCCAGCAGTCGTCCGGCGTGAACTCCTCGCGGCTTGTGAATGGACCGCCCCACGAGGCTCCCTTGTGCAACAAGTTGCGCGAATTCGCCATGAGATACAGTGCGCCACGCCGCCCGGGTGTGAGTTGCGGCGCGAAACTCTGGATCACGGCCGAGAACTCGTCTTCATCGGCACAGGCCGGAAGACGATCGGCCATGCGTCGCACCAGGTTGACTGTTCTCGAATAGATCTCGAGCGAGCGCGCTTTCCCTCGCAGCTCTGTGTTGATTTCCGTCAGCTTCTCCTCGGCGACGTCACGACGCGCCGCTTCAGACGAGAGGCGCACCGCCATGTCATTAAACGCTCCCGCGACGTCGGCGAAGTCGCTGGCGCTCAGAATCGCGAGATCGATGGCGCCGCCTTCGCTTCCCATCTCCTCGAGAGCGTGCTGCAACCGGCTTCTCTGCGCGCGAAACGCGCGCAATGCCAGTACCGTCGATACGATGACCGCAAGCGCGACGAGCGGCGTCCCGGCAAGAGCGATTTCTACCATGCGGGTGCGCGCAATGCCCAGCTTGCGGTCGATCGTATCGAGTTGCTCGCGGTTTTCTTTCACGATAGAGTTCACCGCGGCGCGTGCAGCGTCCATATCGGCTTTTCCGTGATCGATCGACACGATCGAGTAACGCAAGTTCCAGTGCGGTGATCGCCGCTCCGCGATGAGGCCGGCAGTATCGTTCAGCTTCCGCGCCACCAGTGCTTGAAGGTCACCAATTTGCGGTTGCACCGGCGCGGGGGCTTGCGCCGAAAAGCCATGCAAGTCGCGCAAGTCGCTCGCCAGCAGATTGCGCCCTAAGTTGTAGGGCTC
The DNA here is from genome assembly GCA_963715815.1 of Vulcanimicrobiota bacterium. Classification (GTDB taxonomy): domain Bacteria; phylum Vulcanimicrobiota; class Vulcanimicrobiia; order Vulcanimicrobiales; family Vulcanimicrobiaceae; genus JAFAMS01. The sequence continues at coordinate 523,934 of OY970278.1, forward strand.
CAGGAAGCTTATTTCTCCGGTCAAAAGAAAGCCGCGGCCGCCGGTCTCGACGTCCTTGAGGTCGGAGATGACGCGATTCGCCGCGCCAATCGTCTCGCGAGTGTTGTTGCGCAGAGTCTCGGCCACGCTCGTCACGTGCAACGCTTCGACCAGTACCGCGCAATAGGCGATTAGCGCGATCAGTACGACGACCGCCGATAACCACAGACGCGTCGAAAGCGTCATTTACACGACCAGACTTAGCAATTTATCCGTGACGTAGTGGCGCTTGCGGATCTCGCGTCCGTCAAGATGGGATAGCACGTTCTTGTCGGCCATCGCTAGCGAGATCGCGCCTTCTTCGCTGAGTCCGGGCACGGCCGGAATGCGCGCGCGGATCTTGCCGTTGATCTGCACGACCAGCGTGATCTCGTCGACCGCGAGCGCATTTCGATCGTAGTCGGGCCAACGCTCTAGGTGCACGGAGCGCTCGTGGCCCATGCGGTGCCAAAGCTCTTCAGCTATGTGTGGAGCGAACGGCGCGAGAACGAGCGGCATTGCGTGCACCGCGTAGTGCACGGCCGGGTCGTCGTCGAGACCATCGCGCAGCGCGTCGGAGAGCGCGTTGATCAGCTTGTCGAGCTCTGCGACCGTCGTGTTGAAGTGGAAGCGGCGCGTCATCACTTCGTCACTGCCGGATTTGAGCGTTGCGTGCACTTGGCGAATAAGATCGCGCTGCAGCTTACCGCGCATCTCCGGTAGCCGGTCGACCGGGACGTTACGCGCCTTTGAAAGCAGCGGTTCACACGCACGCCAGACACGTGCCAAGAAACGCACCCGGCCCTGGATGCCGGTCTCGGCCCAATCCATCGTGTCTTCGGGCGGTGCAGCGAAGAGCAAGAATAATCGCATCGCATCGACGCCATGGCGTTCCGCTGTCGCATCGATGCCGACGACGTTGCCGCGGCTCTTGCTCATCTTCTCGTGACCTTCGCCGAGCACCATGCCCTGATTGAACAGACGCGTGAACGGTTCGTCGTCCGCTTTTTTCCCGTTCTTGGCTTCGATCCAGCCCATGTCGACAAAGAACATGTAGAAGAAACGCGCGTACAACAGGTGGAGCACCGCATGTTCAGCGCCGCCGATGTATTGATCGACGGGTAGCCAACGCGAAACGACCTTCGGATCCCACGGTGCACGATCGTTCTTTGGATCGATGTAACGAACGTAGTACCACGACGAGTCGAAGAATGTGTCCATCGTGTCGCTCTCGCGCCGTGCCGGACCACCGCACTTCGGGCACGTCGTGTTCATGAATTTATCGTCGCGCGCGAGCGGCGAGCCTTCGCCCGTGATCGGCACGTCGAGCGGTAAGAGCACCGGTAATTGAGCGTCTGGAACCGGCACCTCGCCGTCGGTTGGACAATAGACGATCGGGATCGGCGTTCCCCAATAGCGTTGACGCGAGATCAACCAGTCACGGAACTTGTAATTGATGGTCGACTCGCCGATGCCGAGATCGATCATGCGCTGCGTGATCTTACGGCGGCCTTCCGGCGCCGGCAAACCGCTGAACTCGCCGCTCCGGACAAGGCGGCCTTCTTCGTCGTCGACGAGATAGGCTTGATCCGTTGGGGCTTGCGATCCGTCGGACGGCTCGATGACGAATGCGATCGGCAAACCCATCTGCGTTGCGAAATCGAAATCGCGGTCGTCGTGCCCAGGGACGCCCATGACCGCGCCGGTTCCGTATTCGGCCAGCACGTAGTTTGCTACCAAGATCGGCACGCGCTCACCGGTCAACGGATGAATCGCGTCGGCGCCGATCGGAATGCCTTGCTTTTCCATCAAGCTGGTACGCTCGAGCTCGGACTTGCTTTTCAACGATTGCGCAAACGCTTCGACCTGCGCGCGCCGTGCTGGATGCACGTCGAGAATCTTCGCGACGAGCGGATGCTCGGGTGCGAGCACGACGAACGTCACGCCGTACACGGTGTCGACGCGCGTCGTAAAGACCGGAATGCGCTCGGAGAGTCCGTCGACGCCGAACGAGAAAGTGCAGCCTTCGCTACGGCCGATCCAATTGCGCTGCATCAACTTGATGCGATCTGGCCAACCCTTGAGCCGGTCGAGACCTGCGAGCAACCGGTCTGCAAACGCGGTGATCTTCAAGAACCACTGCGAGAGCAAGCGCCGCTCGACCGCATTGCCGCAGCGCCAACACTTGCCGTCTTCGACTTGCTCGTTGGCTAGCACGGTTTGGTCGAACGGACACCAATTGACCGGAGCCTCGCGCTTGTATGCCAAACCCTTCTCGTACAAACGCAAAAAGATCCATTGATTCCATCGATAGTACGACGGATCGCATGTCGCAAACTCACGCGACCAGTCGTAACCGGTGCCGAGCAAGCGAATCTGTCGCTTCATGTTTTCGATGTTGCTTAGGGTCCAGCCGCGCGGCGCAATCCCGCGCTGGATCGCGGCGTTTTCCGCCGGCAATCCGAAGGCGTCCCAGCCGAGCGGATGCAGCACGTTGTATCCGTGCATGCGCATCAAGCGCGCAACGGCGTCACCGAGCGTGTAATTCTTGGCATGACCGACGTGCAGATCGCCGGACGGATAAGGCAGCATCTCCATCGTGTAGTACGGAGGCCGCGAGTCGTCGAGGCGCGTCGCGTACAAGCGGTCGGCTTCCCACCGTTCTTGCCACTTGCGCTCGATCGTCCGAAAGTCGTGTCCCTGCGCCGCGTTCGGCGCGTGTTCGATTGCCATTGTGTTCTTTGTTTGCCTACGGGTTCTCGGAGCCTGTCCTTGCCGTCGTCTCCTCCGGCGTGAACGAGGCGCATGATACGGAAAGCCGCCCTCGCGGTTGCCGTCGTCGGCGTCCTCGCGACCGCTGCGATCGTTCGCCCACCACGCGCCGAACCGGCTCTCTCGTTCGCACCGGCTGCTCCCGTCGTCCCACGACAAGCGCCGTCGAGGGGCAGCGCGCATCGTAAACACCAACGGCGGTCGCGGCATCACAACAACGTCCCTCTCCATCCGGTCGATCTCAATCACGCGGACGCTGCAGAGCTCGCGCGGATTCCCGGCGTGGGCGATTACCTCGCGCAGCGCATCGTCGCGTATCGCGGATTGGTCGGCCCGTTTGAAACGCTCGACGATCTGAGCGATCTCGACGGTATCTCGGCAACTCGGCTAGCAAGCCTCGGACGCTACGTCGTCGTACGATAACCGGCATGTCATCACTGCCGGCATTCGTCCGCGAGAATCTCGCGAGTCCGCGCGCCGAGGTCTTGCGCGAGCGCGTCGACGGCGCGTGGCGAGGCAGCTCGAGCGCCGAGTTGCAGCGGCGTATCGACGATCTTGCGGTCGCATTGCGCGAGACGACCGGCTTGACGCCGGGCGATCGCGTCGCCGTCGTCGGCGAGAATAGCGTCGACTGGCTCGTTGCGGACTGGGCGACGCTCACCGCGGGCTTCGTCGTCGTGCCGATTTTTGCGACGCAAGCGCTCGATCAGGTTGCCTACATTGTCGCGCACAGCGAGACGAAATTGATCTTTGCCGGAAATCAGCTGCTTGCGAGCCGGCTTCGCGACGGGATCGAAAATCCGCCGCCGATCGTCTGCTTCGAAGGCGACGGACCCGGCTCGCTCCGCGCGTTCGAAGCGCAAGGCGCTGCGCGCCGTGCATCCGCGGGAATCGATGCCGGTCGCTACACCGCGTCGAGCGATCTGAACGCAATGGCGGTCTTGATCTATACGTCCGGAACGACCGGTAATCCAAAAGGCGTGATGCTTTCGCACAACAACATCACGTCCAACGTTACCGCATCGTTCGGATACGGATTCGGTGACATTAAGTCGAGCGAGCTGGTTCTCTCGATGCTGCCTTTCTCGCACATCTACGAGCATCACATGATCTACGGCTATCTTCGCAGCGGTGTGATCGTAGCAATCTGCCATACGGCAGACGAGCTTCTCGCGGATTTGCGTGACGTCCACCCGGTTTTCATGTCGTGCGTGCCGCGCGTTTTCGAGCGCGTGCTCGCAGGCGTGCAAGCCAAAGCGCGAACCGAAGGTGGTCTCAAGGCAAAATTGGTGCCGTGGGCGCTCGGGATCGGCCGACGCTACATCCGCACGACGCTGGACGGCAGCTCACCATCGCTCGCGTTGCGTTTGCAATATAAGATTGCGCACGCGCTCGTATTGCGAAAATTGCGTCCTGCGCTCGGACTCGATCGCGTGAAATTCCTGTGTTCCGGGAGCGCGCCCCTGCACCTGGACGTTTCGTTGGCATTAGCGGCTGCAGACATTCCGATTACCGAAGGCTACGGCCCGACGGAGTGCTCGCCGGTGCTCACCGAAAATCGCCTGGATACGAATCGGTATGGCACGGTCGGCAAGCCGCTGCCGAATGTCGAGCTGCGTATCGCCGAAGACGGCGAGATCTGCGTGCGAGGGCCGAACGTCATGCTCGGCTATTACCGCGATCCCGAGGCGACGGCAGTCGTAATCGTCGACGGTTGGTATCATACCGGCGACATCGGTGAGCTCGATGCTGACGGATATCTGCGCATCACGGATCGCAAGAAGGAAGTCTTCAAGACCTCGACCGGAAAATTCGTCGCACCGTCACGCGTCGAGGCCTCGCTAAAGCGCTCGATCTTCTTCAATCAGGTCGTCGTCGTCGGCAACGGACGTTCGCATCCAGTTGCGCTCGTTGCTCCGAATTGGCCGACGTTGCGCGATGTGCTGATGCTCGGCGCCGATGCGGATGACGCTGCGCTCTCGGTGCGCGACGACGTGCGCGCATTTCTGCAGCGCGAGGTAATCGCACACAGCTCGGATCTCGCAAAATTCGAGCAAATTCGCTACCTCGCGATCCTGCCGCGCGATCTGACGATTGAAGCCGGCGAGCTATCGCCGACGCTCAAAGTCCGCCGGCGGATCGTTGAAAACCGTTACGCAGATCTGATCGAAGAGCTTTACAAGAACTAGGCGGGCGCGCCCTCGAATTCGCGTACCGCTTTGCTAAGCCGCTCGATGCCTTCACGAATCACGGCTTCCTTCATCGCGGAGAAATTCAAGCGCAAGCCGTCGCCGCGATCGCGATGTGCGAAGAACGTGCGTCCCGGAACGAATACGACGTTGTCGCGGGCGGCGACTTCGAAGAGCTCGTCCGTGTCGACGCCCGGGATCGTCGCCCATAAGAACATCCCGCCGGCCGGCGTATTCCAGGTCGCTTCCTTCGGCATCGTCGCACTCAGCGCTCCGATCATCGCGTCGCGCCGCGAACGGTACGCGGCGCGCACGATGTCGAGATGCGCTTGCAGACGCGGCTCGCTGCGCACGAATTCGTAGAGCACGTACTGCGCCCACGGGCTGCTGCACAGATCCGCGCCCTGCTTGGCAGTGACGAGCTTGTCGTGCATCGTTTTGTTGCGCGTGACCGTCCACGCGACGCGCAAGCCCGGCGCGGCGATTTTCGAAGCGGTGCCGAGATACGTGACCCCAGACTTCTTCGCGTACGAAAGCAACGGCGGCGGCGGACCTTCTGCATCAAAGCTCACCTCGCCGTACGGATCGTCTTCGAGAATTGGAAGATCGTGCGCTTCGCAGATCTCGACGATTTTCGGCCGGCGCTCGCGCGCCAGCGTGATACCGGTCGGATTCTCGAAATTGGGGATCAAATACAGGAACTTCGGGCGCACTTTCGCGACGCGGAGTGCGGCGTCGAGCGCTTCAGGAATGATGCCGTCCGCATCGGTTGCGACCGTTAGATATTGCGGCTCATACGCATCGAATGCTTGCAGCGCACCGAGATACGTCGGATCTTCGACGACGATCGTGTCACCTGAATCGATCAGCACGCGCGCATAAAGATCGAGTCCTTGCTGCGAGCCGCTCGTCACCATTACGTCATTAGGTTCGATGCCGCTGCCGTAGCGCGCGTTCATGCGCTGCGCGACCCACGTGCGCAGCTCGGGAACCCCCTCGGTTACCGAGTATTGAAACGCTGCAGCGCCACGTTCGGCAACGACGCGATCCTGCGCTTCACCCAATTCTTTGAGCGGAAAGAGCTCAGCAGCGGGCAAGCCGCCGGCAAGTGAGATCACTTCAGGCCGTTGGGTGACTTTCAGAATTTCGCGGATCATCGACGGTTGCGAATGCTTCGCGCGTCGCGAAAGCTCGTGGTTCATGTGCCTTCCTTCGCGCCGATTAGCCGTAGCGCATTTTCGCGAACGATTGCATTTCGGGCCGCCGTGCTCAAGCCGAGCGCGTCGATCGCGTGTAACTCGGCGTCGTAGGGATACGGGATATTTGGAAAGTCTGTGCCGTATACAATTTGATTCGCATGCTTTTCGATCAGGCTTGGATCGATCGTGATCGTCATTGGCGAATCCGCTGCGAACGCCATGGTTGTATCGAGGTACAAGTTCGGGTAGCGCGCCAGCAACGGGATGTAGCGGCCAACAGTCTCGCCACCCATATGCGCGACGACGAACCGCAGACGCGGATGCCGCTGTAACACGCGCTCGACGCGGCTCGGTGCACCCGGGTCCTCGCTCCACGGAATCGGACCGACATGTGCAAGAACGAAGCCTCGCTCGCCGAGCCGTTCGTAAACCGGGTCGAAGCGTTCGTCCTCGACGCGCAGGCGTTGCACGTCCTCGTGGATCTTGATGCCGATGCACCCGTCCGCTAGGGCTACCTCGAAGTCATCGAGATAGGCGGGGTCCTCGAGATGGACCGTCGCCAGGGGCAGACCGTAGCCGGCTAAATCGCGGGACGTCTGCGCGAGCCAGGCATTGAGCTCGCGCGCCATCCCCGGCCGATGGGCATAGCTGCAGAAAACGAAGCGCTCGACGCCGTTCGCGCGCAGGACCGCGGCCACGTCGGCCGGCTCCATCGGCTGATGGTCCAACCTCCAGGAGCTGCGCTCGGCGAACCAGCGCCGGATCGCAGCAAACAGCCGGGGCGGGTGGAGGTGGGTATGAAGGTCGATCACTTGACGAGCGTTATTAAAAGTATCATTATCTAAATCCGACATGCCCTCGCTGAAGACACCCGCGGTCGAAGACGTCCTCCGGGGACCTATTAAGAGCAAGACGCTCTTCCCGGTCCTAGTCCTCCACTTCTTGGAGGGCGGGCCCGAACACGGCTACGGCCTCATGCAGCGCATCGAGACCGTTTGCTCCGGCCTGCTCGCCGTCAACACGAACACGATCTATCCGCTGCTCCGGCGTCTCGAAGAGCGCGAATTCATTTCCGGCGCATGGGACCATCCGGTCAAACGCTCGCGCCGGATCTATTCGATTACGCCGGCCGGCCGAGAGCGACTGGCACGGATCAAGAACAACATGCGTCCCTATCTCGACGCGATCTCCGCAACCGTTGATAATCTCAACAAGGAGCTTTACCGTGAGCACCTATCGCGCGCCACTGCGTGACATGCAGTTCGTCCTAAAGGAGCTCGCCGGAATCGACGAGCTCACGAAGCTGCCCGGCTACGAAGAGACCGGCGACGTCGTCGATGCGATTCTCGAAGAAGCCGGAAAGTTCGCAACCGAAGTGCTCGATCCGATCAATCATTCGGGCGACAAAGAAGGCTGCACGTGGCGCGACGGCGTCGTCACAACGCCCAAAGGCTTCAAAGAAGCGTATGCGCAGTTTGCGAAAGCTGGTTGGATCGGCTTGCCGGTTGATGCGGAATACGGCGGTCAAGGCCTGCCGCAGTTGATACTCGGTCCGACGCTCGAGATGTGGAACGGCGCTAACGTCGGTTTCGCAAATGGACCGTTGCTCAATCAAGGCGCGATCGAAGCGATCTTGCTCACCGGTTCGCACGAACAAAAGCAGATGTTCATTCCCAAGCTCGTCTCGGGCGAGTGGACGGGGACGATGTGCCTGACGGAACCGCAGGCAGGTACCGATCTCGCTGCGGTTCGCACCAAAGCTGTCCCCGAGGGCGATCACTACCGCATTAGCGGGCAGAAGATTTTCATCACGTTCGGCGAGCACGATCTGGCGCCGAACATCGTGCATCTCGTTCTCGCGCGCCTGCCGGGCGCGCCTGAAGGCACGAAAGGCATCTCGCTGTTCATCGTCCCGAAATTCCTCGTAAATGCGGACGGATCGCTCGGCGAACGCAACGACGTGCACTGCGCGTCGATCGAGCACAAAATGGGAATCAACGCGAACCCGACCTGCACGCTCAACTACGGTGAGAAAACGGGCGGCGCCACCGGTTACCTCGTCGGTGAGCCGAATCGTGGTCTCGAGTACATGTTCATCATGATGAACGCAGCGCGGTTTTCAGTCGGCGTTCAGGGTCTGGCGATCGCAGATAGAGCCTATCAAAGCGCGCTCGCGTATGCAAAAGAGCGTGTCCAGAGCCGCGACATCAAAGACATCGCTACACGTGGAGCACAAGCGGTTACGATTTTCCACCATCCAGATGTGCGTCGCATGCTGATGTGGATGAAAGCGCAGCTCGAAGCAATGCGCGCGCTTGCCTACGTGACCGCAGCGTCGCTCGACCTCTCGAACAAGAGCCCCGACGAAGCCGTTCGCAAAGAGCATCGGGCCTTTGTCGAGTTCATGATTCCGATCGTCAAGGGCTGGTGCACGGAAGCGGCCATCGATATCTGCTCGACGGCACTGCAGGTATTCGGCGGGATGGGCTTCATCGAAGAAACCGGCATCGCTCAGCAATACCGCGATGTGCGCATCACGGCGATCTATGAAGGAACGACCGGAATTCAAGCGCTCGATCTCGTCGGGCGAAAACTCATTCGCGACATGGGGACGACGGCTACGGCCTTGATCGGGAAGCTCAAGAAATTTGCGGCGGAGCTCGAAAGCGTCGACGATCCTGACGTGAAAGCAATTCACGCCGAGTTCGTACGCGGCGTTGATGCGCTGGCCGCAACCTCGCAAGCAATCGGCATGAGCGCGATGGGCGACTTGCGCCTGGGCGTCGCGTGCTCGGTTCCGTATCTGAAACTGTGGGGCGTCGTTGCCGGCGGTTGGCAGATGGCGCGCGCCGCGCAAATTGCGGCCGCCAAGATCGCCGCGCGCGATGCAGATACCGACTTTTACAAGGCGAAACTCGCAACGGCGCGTTTCTACGCCGAGCACGTGCTCACGCAGGCACGCTGGCTGCAAGCCGAGATCCAGCAAGGTGCACCGAGCGTCATGGCGCTTTCGGAAGATCAATTCGAGCTCGACCGTAAATCCGCGGTGACGGTGTAATGCCGCTGCACAGCGAGGCGACGCGCGACGGCGTTCGCATCATAACGTTCGAGAATCCGCCGATCAATGCGCTTGGGTTTGCGCTCTCGGGTGAGCTCGTCGCAGCCATCGATGCGGCCGAAGGTGATGCGTCGGTAATTGCAGTCGTCTTTGCGGGCAGCAATGGCTTCTTTAGCGGCGGCGCGGACATCAATGATTTTCTTCGCGAGCCGTCACCCGATGCAAAATCGATCCGCGACGTCATCGCGCGGATCGAGCGTGGTACGAAGACGTACATCGCTGCGATCGACGGCAATGCGCTCGGCGGCGGCTTCGAGCTTGCTCTCGGATGCGACTATCGTGTCGCAACGCCGCGCGCCAAATTCGGCCTGCCGGAAATCAAGCTCGGATTGATTCCGGGTGCCGGCGGAACGCAGCGTCTTCCGCGCTTAATCGGCGCCCAACCCGCGCTAGAAATCATGCTTAAAGGCGATCCGATCGACGCCAAGCGTGCCCACGAGCTCAGCATCATCGACGACCTCGTCGACGGCGAAGTCGTTGAGACTGCGATGCGATTCGCTCGTTATCCGCGTAAGCGTATCTCGGCGCAACAAGCCCAGCTCGGCATCAAGGGTCTGGGACTTTTCGCGGCGCCGTTTGCGGTCGCCCAAGCGCACAAGATGGTTCCACCTGAAGATCGTGGTGGATTCGCAGCGCACAAGCTTGTCGACGCGGTCGAAGCTTCGCTCGAGTTCGAATTTCAGCGCGGGCTCGCACGCGAGTCTCGTATTTTCGACGAACTGGTTCGCTCGGCACCGGCGCACGCGTTGATGCACGTCTTCTTTTCCGAACGCGAGCTTGGAAAGATTCCAGGACTCGAACCGAGCCAACCGCTTGAGATCAAGACGGCTGCCGTTATCGGCGGCGGTACGATGGGGACGGGTATCGCGATCACGTTCGCAAGCGCCGGCATTCCGGTGACGATCGTCGAGCCGAAGGACGAACAGATCGAGCGCAGCCGGCAAATCGTATTCGGCACGTATTCGTATCAGGTGCAGCGCGGCAGGATGACGCAGGAAGAAGCCTGGAAGCGCGGTCAGTCGATCGCGTTCGAGCGCGATCTTGCGGCAGTAAAAGACGCCGACATCGTCGTCGAGGCCGTCTTCGAGAACATGGACGTCAAGAAGGAAGTCTTCACAAAGCTCGACGGCATCGCAAAGCCCGGTGCAATTCTGGCAAGCAATACCTCGACGCTCGATATCGATGCGATGGCAGCCCAAACGAAGCGGCCCCAGAGCGTCATCGGCACGCACTTCTTCGCGCCCGCCAACATTATGAAGCTGCTCGAGATCGTGCGCGGCAAGACGGCATCGCCTCAAACGATCACGACGGCGATGGCGCTCGGCAAGAAGCTGCGCAAAGTCAGCGTGCTCTCCGGAAACGCCTTCGGATTCATCGGCAACCGGATGTTCTTCGACTACTCGCGTGAAGCGATTGCGCTCGCCGAAGAGGGCGTGCCGCCGCATCGCGTCGACAAAGTAATGAAAGACTTCGGCATGGCGATGGGACCGTTCGCAACCTTCGATCTTTCCGGAGTCGACGTGTTCTGGCGCATTCAACAAGATCGCAAAGAAGCGGTCGGACGCCGTACCAACATCATCGATCGTCTCTATCAGCTCGGACGGTACGGTCAGAAAACGAACGCCGGCTTCTACAAATACGAAAAGGGCCAACGCGATCCGATTGCGGATCCCGAAGTCGAGAAACTCTTCGCTGAGGAAGCGAAGACGGCCGGCATCGCTCCACGGCCGGCGACCGACGAAGAGATCGTCAAACGTCTGGTCTACGCGCTCGTAAACGTCGGCGCGGAATTGCTCCGCACTGGAATCGCATTGCGCGCCGGCGACGAGGACATCGTGTACATCTACGGCTATGGTTTTCCGCCGCACACCGGCGGCCCGATGTGGTATGCGGATCAAGTCGGAATTGCGAACGTCTACGCCGACATCAAGAAATTTGGTTGGGAGCCCTCACCGTTACTTGCGGAGCTCGCGCAAAGCGGCGGTAAGTTAGCAGATCATCGTCCAGCTGCAAAGGAGCTTGCTCATGCGTGAAGCTGCGATCGTTTCGGCAGCCCGTACTCCGATCGGACGCGCCTTCCGTGGTGCGTTCAATCAAACGCACGGCGCAACGATGGCCGGTCATGTCATCAAGCACGCCGTCGAAGCGCGCGAAGGTCGATCCCGCCGAAGTCGAGGACGTCGTCCTCGGTGTCGGCTTGCCGGAAGGCGCGACGGGACACAACTTGGGGCGCGTCGCGGCCTTGCGCGCTGGCCTTCCGCTCACGACGGCCGGCACGACGATCAATCGATATTGTGCGTCGGGATTGCAGTCGATTTCCGTCGCAGCGCAGCGCGTCATCGTGGACGGCGCGCAGGTGATGGTCGCGGGCGGCTGCGAGTCGATCAGCCTCGTACAAAACAATTTGGATCGCACGAATTTCACCGAAGAGTGGATTCTGCGCAACGATCCCGACATCTATATGCCGATGCTGCAGACCGCCGACAACGTCGCAAAGCACTACAAGATCACGCGCGAACAGCAAGACGAATTTTCGCTGCAGAGTCAACAGCGCACGGCCGCAGCGCAAGCAGCCGGAAGATTCGATAACGAAATCGTGCCGCTCGAGACGTGGAAGCTCATCGAGGATAAGGATAACGGAACGTTCCGTGAAGAGCGCGCCCTTCTCAAGAAAGACGAAGGCAATCGTGCCGACACGACGCTCGAAGGTCTCGCCGCTCTCAAAGGCGTGATCGATCCGAAGTCGACGATCACGGCCGGCAACTCATCGCAGCTCTCGGATGGTGCCGCGGCCGTCGTCGTAATGGACGCGAAGCTTGCCGAGAAGCGCAATCTTCAGCCGCTTGGCTTTTATCGCGGCATGGTCGTCGTCGGATGCGATCCGGGCGAGATGGGAATCGGCCCCGTGTTCGCGGTGCCTGAGCTGCTCAAACGACACAATCTCAAAATCGAAGACATCGGCTTATGGGAGCTGAACGAAGCCTTCGCCGTGCAAGCGTTATACTGCCGCGACAAGCTCGGCATTCCGAACGAGCTCTTCAACGTCGACGGCGGCGCGATCTCAGTCGGACATCCGTACGGCGTCAGCGGCACGCGTCTCGCGATGCACGCGTTGATCGAAGGCAAACGGCGCAAGGCGAAGTACGTCGTTGTGACGATGTGCGTCGGTGGCGGTCAAGGCGCCGCGGGCTTGTTCGAGGTAGCGCTAAACTAGCCGAGCTTCGCGCTCGCCGGTTCCTTGTCCGAAAGACGTATCTCGAGCGAAATCGAGACGAGTTCGCGGCCGGCGTGCTCGGCACGAGCTGCATCCTGTTTCGCAATCGCATCGATCAAGCTGCGATGACGGGCGGAAAGTTGATCGCGCCATTCCGGGTGGGTGACGGAGAGCGCACGATAACGGAAAAGGTCGGAGAGACGATCGAGAGTCTTGCGTAAGTACTCGCTTCCGCTCGCTGCGGCAAGTGCATGATAGAACGCACGCACCCGGTTGTCGGCATCTTCGCTTTCACCAAACGCGCAAGCGCGATCGATCGCGTCGTTTTCTTCCTCGAGATGCGCGATGTCGATCCGCGTCCTGTTTTGCGCTGCGAGACGGGCTGCGAGTCCGACCAGTACCTCACGCACCTGATAAATGTCGATGAGCTCCTTGCGTCCGAGCTCGTGGGCGACGAATCCGCCGGGCGTAATGCGCCGGATCAAACCCTCGCCCTCGAGGCGATGAAGCGCCTCGCGCACTGGGGTGCGACTCATCTCGAAATTTCGGACGAGATCGATCTCGCGGATGACTTCACTGGGCGGGTACCCGCCCTCAGCAATCATCGAACGGACACGCTCGTACGCTTGCTGGCTTAGATGGTCCAATCGGCGATGCCGCGTGGTAGCCATGTATACGACGTATGCGTTACGCGGCTACGTCGTCAACCCTGGCGCTCAAGCGAGGGACGATCCCACTTTCCGAGATCGGCCGCCGCTTCGTAGGTTGATTCGAAGAAATCGAGGACGGCTCTGTGGGGATCCTTCGAGGTGCGCACGGCTTCGTACGGGAGCACGAATTCTTTGAGATTTGGATTCCAGGAAGCGGCAACGGGCTTGATCTTCGCCTCGGCAAAGCCCGCGGGCTCGGGATACGCGTACGCATAGAACAGCGCATCGAGTCCGGGCATGCCGGGCCAGAATCCCACGCTGTGCTCTTCGCGCGAGTACGCTTCGCGCGTCACCCAATCCGGAAGATTCGGGATCCCGCCGGGGTGTGGCGGCGCGGTGCGTCCGGAGAAGCGCGTTTCCGCAAGATCGAAACTGCCCCAGAAGAAGTGCACGGGACTCGCCTTACCGAGGAAATTCCCGCGAAATTGCTTGCACAGCCGATCGGCTTGCACGAGCACGCGCCAAAATCGCCCGGCGTATTCTTTATCGTATGAAGCGTGCTGCGTATCCTGATCGAACGGAATCGGGTCGGCAACTTCGTTTGGCTTCATATTGATGCGAACCGGTAACCCCAGCGCATCAAGCTCGGCCATGACGCGCCGGTAAAACTCGGCGACGCTCATCGGCTCGAGCGCGATCGCGCGCGTTCCGCCGTCACAATCATGAATGTGCAGGATGTGCTTGTTAAAATCAAACGTGATCTCGAAATCGCGCCCATCGCCGTACGGCATGATCGACGTCGTAAGTCCGCTCGACGTGACGTACAACGTGACGTTCCACCAGTGATTGACCAGCGGTTGCTGTCGCAGGCGTATCTTGCCGACGATCTGCGTCCACAACTGTAGCGTCAGTTGCGTGTCATGCCAATCGTCGTGTTTGAGCGCGGGCCAACGCTCCATCTGAAGCTACTTCGGATCTACGCCGATGTGTTTGGTGGCTTTTTCCGTGAAGACCGAATCGTCGATCGCAACGTTGATCTTGTATCGCGTATAGTGCGCGTCGGCGCGCGCGTGCGGGAACGGCGGCATCACGATCAACGCGTGCTCTTCCGAAAGTACCGCAAATCCGTCTTCGTAGTTGTAGACCTTGTCGACCGTAATATGTCCGCCGCTGTAATAGTAGTAGACGATCTCATCGATCACCCAATGACGCGGATCGACCAGCACCGTCTCGTGATCGAGCGAGCCGCGCACGCGCTCGACGAGGCGTAGCGCAATATCTTTCGTCCGGTTGTAATCTTGCTCGCCGTCGATCGTGCAGATGAATTTCTTATCCCACACGGCCGGATCACTCACGTCACTGTAGAGCTGCTCGAAGCCCTTCGCGTAGGAGGGCGACCTCGTGAAGATGACCTCGTGGCGGTCGGGCTGCTTGAAGTACGTCATCCCTTCGAAGGTGGGATTGAGGAACGGAATGCCGGTGTGCAGCCGGATATCCACGTGCGCCTGGAAGGTCGATAGGGTCGCATTGCGTGACGACAAATTCGAGACGACTTCTTGCGCCGTCAGCGGATCGCTGACGCGAGCCCCGGCCTGCAGGCCGAGTGCAGCAAAAATAGCCGCAGTTAGTAATGTTGATACGAGTCGCCGTACTTGGCGGACGCTTACCATGCTGAAGTATCCTAGGTTGTCGGGCTTAAACCGTGCTGAGAGCCTTAGTTCTCAACAAACTCTTAATCGAGTTGGTTACCAGCCGCCGCCGCCGCCACCGTCGCCACCACCGCCGAAGCCGCCGGCGTCTCCGCCGCCCCAACCACCGCTATCGGCGCCGCCGCCGCCGCCGCCCCAGTCACCCGAGCTCGAGTTGCCCATATCGATTTGACCGGGATCGGATTGGAAGCCGGATTGATCGGCACCGCCGCCGGGATTCGCGCCGCCAAAACCGGCGTCTCCGAAGTTGCCGCCAAAATTATTGTGCTGGCCGAAGATCTCGTTGCCGAGCCAAGCGCCTCCCAGGCCGCCTAGCAGGCCGCTCCAGAATCCGCCGCCACCGAAGCCACCACCGCCACCGTATCCGTATCCGGGTCCGGCGCCATAGCCCATCGGGCCGGGAGTCATCGGGTAGGGGCCGCTTGTCGGGCCGGCGACCCGCGGTGCGAAAAGCGCTCGGAAGAGCGCACGCAGCACCAAGAACGCGACGACGATGATCAAGAAGAAGAATATCCAGCCCATACTAAAGCCTCCGGATTGATGCCGAACAACAGCAGCGTTCGGGTTGTACGACGTGCGCGCCGGCAGATGGCTGCGATACAGGCTCATTGTCAGCGAGACGCCGTTCTGTAAGCCCTCGTCGAAATTACCCGCATTGAAGCTGGCGACGATCGCAGAACGAATCGACGACGTCGTTTCCGCGGGGAAAAACGCGTGCGATGCGCGATCCGGATAAACGCCGATCTTCTTCGGATCTTTCGAAATGAAGATCATGACGCCGTTTACTTGCTGCTGTGCAAAGACGCGCTCGGCAGCGCTGTCGACGGTCGCACCATCGAGCGACGGCGTCGTATAGACGAAAATCTCTTTGCCGGTCGTCGCAGCAAAATCGTTTATGCGCGTGTTCGCAGCTTGGACCGCCTGCGTGGAGAACAAATGCGCGTTGTCGACGACGTATTGGTCGCGCGCGCCCGCAGGCGTCAGGTTGAGGGCAAGGACGACGAGCGCCGTGCCCACTGCAGTCAAAATCTTCATTATCCACTTCATCATCGAGGTCTCCGGCTGGTGATACCCCCGCCTATCCGGTGGAGTTTCAGCGTGCTCGAACCGTTACGACTGCGACGCCGACAATGCTTGCAATGAAGAGTAAAAGGAACACCCAAATCCCCATACGGATGAGCGCTTGGCGGAATGCGCGCCGGCCACGAGCCTCATAGCCGGGCACTAGGATTCGACGGCACGGGCCGCTCGGGCGCCCGGCCCCCAGAGCCGCTCGAGGTTATAGAATGCGCGGCTTTCCGGGGTGAAAACGTGCGCGACGACCGGCCCGAGGTCGATCAGAATCCAGTTTCCGTCGGCGTAGCCCTCGGTGCGTGCAACGCCGAAACCCTCCGCCTTCGCCTTCTCGGTGATCGCGTCGGCAATCGCTCGCGTTTGGACGTTCGAGCGGCCCGTGACGATCAAAAAAGTATCAGCGACGATCGTTCGCCCGTCCAAATCTATGACGGTGATGTCTTCGGCTTTCTTATCTTCTGCGGCATCCCGCACGATGTCGATCAATTCAGGCAGTTTGCTTCTCCTTTGACGTAAACAGTTTGATGGCGGCGGCAGTTTCCGGCGCGATCGACTTTCCGGATGCGCCCTGAAAGGCGGTTGTGGACAAAAGCGTCTCGCGCATCGCAGCGTTCAGATCCCGGAACGACAGCCGCTCGAGCTCGGCACGTTCGGCGAAATCCCGGCCCGGTTCGAGCGAATCCGCTAAGTACACGATCGCATCGAGCGTATTCATCGATCCAGCGCCGAGCGTGTGATAGCGGATCGCCGAAAGAATCCGCTCGTCGTCGATTCCGAACTGCTCCTTTGCGAGCTCGGCGCCGAGACGCGAGTGCAAAACGCGCGGGTGCGCTTTTTCGAACGCGCTGATCGAAAGTTTGCGCGCGCGCGATTCAGCCAGCAAGCGTTCGGGCGAGTACAAGCGCGCGAGATCGTGCAGCATGCCGGCAAGCAGCGCGCGTTCTACATTTTCACCGTATCGTCGCGCAAGCTGAACCGCCATGCGCGCAACGCGCAGCGTGTGTTCGTAGCGATGCTGTTGGCCGATGTGCGCGTGCACGCGTTTGCCGAGCCGAGCGAACTCGACGCCGGTCATCGCACCATCCAGAACGCGATCGATTTGACGGGAACGTTATCGAATTTCGCGGGTGTCCACGACGTGTTGCGTACGAACGCAATGGTGCGCCGATCTTGAGCGGCGTTGAGCGAGCCGGCGACGACCGAGACTGCACTGACTCGCCCGTCTTTGCCGATCTCGCAGCGCACGATGGTCATCGGTGTCGTGGCGAGAGGAGGCGGCGTCTTGCGAATCTTCGGTGCGGCGTATTGCAGAACACGGAGCATGTCGCGATCGGCCGGAACGAGTCCCAGGCGGGCAACATATCCGCGATCGCCGAGTACAGCGTGCGTCAGCTTCCCGGTGTCATCGAAGAACAGCTCGAGGACGTGTCCGTCGCCGAGGTTGTAGGTACGAAAATCCGGACCCGATAGATCGGCAGTTCCACGTTCGGCGTCGGCGCGCGCTTTCGTATAACCGAAGAGCTCGACATGTGCGAGCCGTTCGCCCGGCGCTAGCGGACGATCGTCGATCGCTTTGACGTTCATCGCGTCATCAGTGATGAGGCGCAAGTAGGCGCGCGGCGTGTGCCACACCCACGTATGACCGCTATCAAGCGATTCGACGTCTTGCGGCATACCGAGTGAGCCGACGACGGAGAGAATGCCGTGGCCGAGCATCTCGTCGCCCGCCAGTTGTTGTGCTTCGGTCGCGTAGGGTGCGAGCGCGATGCCGGTAAGGGTTGCGAGCGCCGTTGCCCGTCTCACCCGTAGAGCGCCGCGCGCAAGGCGCGCAGACGATTACGATACAGCTCGCCGCGGAGATTTCCGGCCCACATGACAACGGCATTTTCGTTATTATCGCTGTAATACGCACGCCGGACGCTCACATTGGTGAATCCGTATTTTCGATAGAGCCGCTGCGCGACGTCGTTGCTTTCGCGAACTTCCAGCGTGATCCACGACGCGCCGCGCTCCATCGCCTCGTCGAGCAAGTGAATCAACATCTGTTCGCCGAGACCGCGGCCGCGATGTCCGGGCTCGACGGCGATCGTGGTGATGTGCGAATCTTCGAGAATCACCCAGATGCCGCCGTACGCAACGATTGTTCCATCGATGCGCCCGACGAAATAATGCGCGAGCTTATTTTCGCTCAGCTCGTTCGAAAACGCGTTCGCGGGCCACGCCGTTGTAAACGAAACGGATTCGATTTGCAGTACCGCGGGGACGTCTTCGGTCCGCATCGCCTCGATCTGCAGACGTTGCCCGATTAGTTTCATTTTAAAGGCGCTTCGCCCCGTACCGCGGGTAGCTCGCCATAATCGGGTGCGACCTCATGAACGCTTGCCGCAGGTGAACGCATGCGTGCGATGCGGGCGAGGGTCGCAGCGGGGAGCTCGGTACCAACCGGGATGAGATGCACGGATAGAACGCGTTCGCGGGCCGCGCTCTGCACGTCCTCCGTCGCGCCGATTATTGAGATTTCCTCACCTTCGGAGCTCACCCGCGCGAGCGTCGCCGCGATCGGGCCGCATGCAACGCGTGTCCCAGCGTGGTCCGTGCGGCGCATGCACGCAATGCCGGGCCGGCCACTAACGACGGTCACGCGCGGCAGTCGTGATTCGGCGGCTGCAGCCGCATCCAATATATCGAAGGAAGAGACCCCCGTAAGCGGGAGCTTCGCACCGAATGCGAGCGATTTCGCAAACGCGATCGTGATACGCAATCCGGTGAACCCGCCCGGGCCCGTTCCAACTGCGATTCCACCGAGGTCGCCAAGGCGAAGCTTCCCTGCTTCGAGCCGCGCGCGCACCAAGCCGAGCCCCTCTTCGAGCGCCGCTTGCTTCGAGAGCGATTCCGCTTCTATCTCGCCGTCTCGCAAGAGCGCGACCGAGAATGAATCGAGTGCGCCTTCGAGCGCCAAGATTGGTTCACGCACCCGCGCGAATCGTGACCTCGCGTGGGGAATCGCCCGACCCGCGAATCTGAACGCGCCATTTTGGGGTTCCGACCAAACTCGGAGCGCGCTCCGGCCACTCAACGACAGTGATCGAACCAGATGAGAAGGCTTCCTCGAGTCCTAGCTCAGCCAAGTCGGCTTCGTCCTCGACGCG
This sequence comes from Vulcanimicrobiota bacterium, assembly GCA_963715815.1. Lineage (GTDB taxonomy): Bacteria > Vulcanimicrobiota > Vulcanimicrobiia > Vulcanimicrobiales > Vulcanimicrobiaceae > JAFAMS01. Next base: position 543,026 of record OY970278.1, read on the forward strand.
ATAGAGATCGAGGTGCTCGAGCTTGATCTCGCCGCTGCCGTAGCGGTGCCAGAACGTGAAGGTCGGACTCGTGACCGGGTCGTCGCCAACGAGCGCTTCAGCGAGCCCGCCGACAAAAGCCGTCTTACCGCTGCCCAGCGCCCCCTCGACGGCGATGACGTCGCCTCGGCTCACGTGACGCGCGAGCTCCGCAGCCAGCGCGCGCATCGCCTGCAGGGAAGAAACCGTAAGACGTGCGGGGAACGCTTCCAACGTGTATTGGCGGCTGGGCGACATCGTAGTTGGCATTATCTCCGGCGCGGTGTGCTCGGTTTTAGCAGCTTTCATCGAAGGCTTCATTGCGACCGTTCGCGTTTTTTCGTTTGGGCGTATTGGGGCTTTCGGCGGGGAACTACTTATGGTGGCATTAGCAGGCGGTCTGCTCGGCGGCATCGTCGGACTCTTCTTTGGCAGGGTCGTAAAACCGCACGAAGGACTAAGAACTGAGCGCCGCTAGCATGAGCTCTGACGACGAAGTAACCAAAGCGCTTGCCGACCTCGAAAGCAAGGTCGAAGCGAGCCTCGCTGCCGTTCGCGCACGTTCTGCAGAAGCCAAGTCGAAGCTCGAGCACGGGATGCTGAATCTGCAATCGCGCTCCGAGCTTTCGCCACTTGCAGCCGAGTCGGCCGAAGCGGCCGATTTGAATTGGGATCTTGAATCCGAACCTGCAGCCGAAACAGAGCCGCCGCCGCCTGAGCCGGCGTTCGATGATTTTTCACTTGCCGCTCCCGAACCGCCGCTCTCGTTCAAAGACGAGCTCGACGTCGCGACCGATGAAGACGGCATCCCCCTCGGCGACTGAGGGGTTCTATCAACTGGGAGTAATTAGCAAATAGAAAACGAGCGTATTTCGACCGTTATGGTCAAGGACGAGATGGAGCGATCCTACCTCGCTTACGCCATGTCGGTTATCGCGTCGCGCGCACTTCCGGATGTGCGCGATGGCCTCAAACCTGTTCAGCGCCGCATCCTGTACGCAATGCGCGAGATGGGTTTCACGCCGGAAAAGCAGCATCGCAAGTGCGCTGGCATCGTCGGCGAGGTGCTCAAATCGTACCATCCGCACGGTGACTCGTCGGTTTACGACGCGCTCGTGCGTATGGCGCAGGATTTCACGCTGCGTTACCCGCTCGTCGACGGGCACGGAAATTTCGGCTCGATCGACGGCGATCCGCCGGCCGCTTATCGCTATACCGAAGCGCGTCTCGCGCGTGCCGCGCTCGAAATGTTGGCCGAAATCGATCGCGAGACCGTCGATTTCATCCCGAACTTCGACAACCAAACAACGGAACCGACCGTTCTGCCGTCGCGGCTTCCGAATTTGCTCGTCAACGGATCCAGCGGCATCGCGGTCGGCATGGCAACGAACATCCCGCCCCACAACGTCGGCGAGATCTGTGATGCGATCGCGCTCTTACTCGAGAATCCGGCCGCGACTGACGAAGAGCTTCACGCGATCGTTCAGGGACCGGATTTTCCGACCGCCGGCGTCATCATGGGCCGCGAAGGGATTCGCGAGGCCTACAAGACCGGCCGCGGCTCCGTAGTCATTCGCGGAAAAGCCGAGATCGTCGAAGAGCGCGGCAAATTCAAGATCATCATCACCGAGGTGCCGTTCCAAGTTACGAAGTCGCGCATCGTCGAGGCGATCGCAGAAGCCTACTCCGACAAGCGCATCGCCGGTATCACCGCCTGTCACGATGAGAGCAATCGAAAGGGCATGCGCGTTGCCGTCGAGCTTGCGCGCAATGCGACGCCCAATGTTGTTTTGAATCAGCTCTACAAGCACACGCCGCTGCAAACGAGCTTCGGTTTCAATATGCTAGCGCTGATCCCGGCGCAGACCGAGAGCGGCCAGACGACGCTCGAGCCGGTAGTGCTTTCGCTGGGCGAGATGCTCTTGCACTTCATCGCGCATCGGCGCGTCGTCGTTCGCCGGCGGACCGAATACGATCTCAAGAAGGCCGAAGAGCGCGCGCATCTGCTCGAAGGCTTCCGTATTGCGCTCGATCACATCGACGAAGTCATCAAGATTATCCGCGGCAGTCAAACGGTTGACATTGCACGCACGAGCCTGATGGACCGGTTCAAGCTCACCGAGATCCAGGCCAATGCAATCGTCGACATGCGCCTGCGGACGCTGACCGGCCTCGAGCGTCAGAAGATCGAAGACGAATACAACGATCTCAAAAAGAAAATCACCGACTACCAAGACATTCTCGCCAAGCCCAAACGCATCGATGCGATGATCAAAAGCGAATCCGAGGATGTCAAGAAGCGCTTCGCCGACCCGCGCCGCACACAAATCGTCGCGGCCGAGGGCGAAGTCTCGATCGAAGACATAATCGCCAACGTTCCCGTCGTCATCACGGTGACGGCCGGCGGTTACATCAAACGCGTTTCGGTCGACACGTTCCGTCAGCAAAATCGCGGCGGCCGCGGCGTGATGGGCATCGGCAACCTCAAGACCGAGGACGTGGTTCGCAACTTCTTCATTGCGAACACGCACGAAACGGTATTGTTCTTCACGAACAAAGGCCGCGTTTTCCGCTTGAAAGCCTACGAAGTCCCGGAGACGTCGCGCCAAGCTCGCGGCACCAATCTCGTCAATCTGCTCACGCTCCCGCCCGGCGAAGTCGCAACCGCGGTCCTGCCCGTTCGAGCCTTCGATGACGACAAGTATCTGGTGATGGTCACGCGGCGCGGCGTCATCAAAAAGACGCGGCTCGAGGATTTCGCAAACGTGCGGCGCAGCGGCTTGATCGCAATCAATCTCGACGAGGACGACGAACTGCTCGCCGTCGATCTCTCCGACGGCAAGCGCGACATCATACTTGCCAGCAGCGGCGGCATGGCCGTCCATTTCAATGAAACGGACGTGCGCGCCATGGGCCGTCCGGCGCGCGGCGTCAAGGCGATGACGCTTTCGCCGGGCGACGAAATCATGGCGATGGATGTGCTCGAGGACGACCGGCGTGAAGTCCTGATCGTTACTTCGCATGGCTTCGGGAAACGGACTCCGATCGACGAGTACCGCCATACCTCACGTGGCGGCAAAGGCGTGAAAGCATTCGCACGCGAGCGTGCGATCGGAAACGTCGTCGATCAGATTCTCGTGCGTGAAAGCGACGAGCTGCTGCTCATTACGAGCGCGAACAATGTTACACGCATCCCGGTCTCGCAAATTCGGCGCGCCGGTCGCTCGACGAAGGGTGTACGGCTCGTGCGTCTTGCGGAAGGCGACGAAGTGCTCGCGGTGGCCAATCTGACGCAGCAAAGCAAAGAGATTGCCGAGATCACGGGCGAGCCTGTACCGGTGCTCGCGCAACAAGCGGCAGCGCTGCCGGTGGACGAAGACTAGACCAGCGCTTCTTCCCGCAACTGTGGCGCGACGGGCAGCTTGATCTCGAAAACCGTCCGGCCCGGACGGCTTTCGATCAGCCGCAGCGTGCCGTGTGCGCGATTCACCGCGTGCACGGCGATTGCAAGTCCGAGCCCCGAACCTTCGATCTCGCCGCGCGTCTCACCGCGAAAGAAGCGATCGAAGATGTGCGACTGTTCGTCGTCCGGGATGCCGGGACCGCCGTCGACGACACGAGCGATCACGAACGAACCTTCGCATCTCACCTGAATTTCGATCGGCGAGCCGGCGCCGTACTTGCGCGCGTTGTCCAAGAGATTCGCGAGCGCTTCATGCAGCTCGGATTCTTCCGCTAGCACGTGCGCACCGTCGTCGAGCGCGAGCGTGACGGGCGGATGCCCCGGAACGTCACGAACTGCTTCGGCCAGGTTGCGCGCAACGGCCGCCACGTCGACGCGTGCGAGCTGCGAAGGCTGCGGACGTTCGAGGCGTGCCAACACGACGAGCTTGTCGATGAGCGCGCGCATCCGAGCACTTTCCGTGTCGAGCGTTGCGAACGCGCGGTCGCGTTTGACCGGATCCGCGATAGCACCACGCTTGAGGACGTCGAGATATCCGCGAATGACGGTTAGCGGCGTACGCAATTCGTGACTCGCGTCGGCAACGAATTGGCGAATGTATTCCTCGACGCGGCGGCGTTCGTCGAACGCGGCTGTGACTTGAGCGGCGGCGCCGTTGAAGGCGGTCGCAAGCTCGCCGACCTCCGACCGATCCTTTGTGTCGATGCGCTGGGGCGCGAAATCGCCGCTCGCAAAGCGCTGCAGCGCACTGGTCACCGCGATCATCGGCGCCAGCGCTTGATCGGCGAGGTAGCGCCCGATCAAGAGTCCGATCACGCCGCATACGATTAGGCCGCCGAGGGCGATCATTGCGTACGAGGTGAGCAACGAACGGAAGCCGTCGGGATCCGAGCTGACAAAGAACGTCGCCGTCTTGGTGTCGATGCGCGCCGGATGAATGCCGATCAGATTCGTGATCGAAAAAATCGTTCGGTTTCCGCCGGACATGCGATCGCCATCAGGAGGCGGTGGCGGCGGGGGGCCGTGCGAGAGCGGGACGTACACGGCGCGTGCGTGCGTCGAATCGAAACGTAGGGGTGGACGTCCGACGTTCACGCCGGCGGGATGCTCGAATCCGGCGATGCGCAAACCCGGACGCTCGACCATAGCGTGCACGTCACCGGCAAGCGACGCGAACGTAGCATTCGGGTTCTTCGCGACGATCTGACGAATTTGGTTGCCGGCCGCCGCGATCGCGTCATTCGTCGTTCGCGTGTAGAACGTGACGGCTTCGCGCGCGAGCATCGCAGCAACCAGCAGAAAAAGGGCCATCACGAATGCGACGTACGAAAACGTGATTCGACCGCGCAGGGTCCGGAGCATTACTCCTCGCGCAAGACGTATCCGACGCCGCGAACGGTGTGAATCAACTTCTTACGCGGTGGCGTGTCGATTTTCGCCCGAAGGTACGAGATATACGTCTCAACAGTTCCGGTGCCGACTTCGCGGTCGCTACCCCAAACCATGTCGAGAAGCTGCTCGCGCGTAAACACGCGGTTGGGCGAACGAATCAACGCAACGAGCAGATCGTACTCGCGCATCGAAAGATCGATCCGGCGGTTATCGCGCATCACGCGGCGCGCGTCGAGATCGACAGCGAGATCGGCGAAACGAAGTGTGTGAGGCTTTGCAAGCCGTGGCCGGCGCAGCGCCGTTTCAAGGCGTGCAAGCAGCTCGGCAAATTCGAACGGCTTGGCTAGATAGTCGTCCGCGCCACTGCGCAGGCCCTCGATCCGATCGGCGACTTCGCCTTTGGCGCTGAGCATGATGACGGGAACTTCCGTCAGCTTGCGCACCATCGGTAAAAGTGCGATGCCATCGACTTTGGGCATCATCACGTCCAGGACAATAACGTCTGGAGGCCATTCACGAATAAGCGAGAGCGCCTGTTGCCCATCGGCTGCAGTCCGAACAGCGTACCCTTCTTGTGTGAGACCTACTTCCAGCAGCTCCCGAACATTACGCTCGTCGTCAACGACGGCGATACGGGCAGACTCCGGATCCATGGACAGAGTATGTCCCCTCGACCTTGGAGGTTTCTGGGACCGCCTGCTTTGGGACGCTTGTCTGACTGCCGTTCCTTCTCAGCCAATTCGGAGAGACGAGGCGTAAGGTGGTTTCGTGAAGCCGCAAGCTCGACGCGAGATCGTCCTTATCGATCTGGTCGGCGAACTCGATTCGACGATGAGTAGGATGCTCGATCGCTGCATTCGGACGCTGGATCAAACCAACTGCGCAACGATTGTCGTGCGTTTGGAGCGGCTCGAGTCGACACAGTGGGCAGGTTTGTGCGATCTCGGGGAGATGATCGCAACGCATCGCCGTAACGGTCTGGATGTGCGCGCCGGCTCGCGTTTGCAACGCGTGCGCGCGGTGCTCGACGAGTTTGCGATTCCGACCGACATCCCGCGCGAAGGCGCGCCGTTCATGCGCCGCCGGATGATCATCGCGCGCACGCCCGCGCACGCCCGAGTCGCCTAGGGCGCCCGCAGGCAAGTCGCAACCGGCCTGTGGCGAAGGGGGTTGGTGCTGACGGAGGTTTTCTGCCAACGATGAGTGCGCTTTCCGACGTAACACAGAGCACGTTTCAAACTGAGGTGCTCGATTCCGACAAACCCGTTTTGGTTGACTTTTGGGCACCGTGGTGCGGGCCTTGTAAAATGCTAGGCCCGATCGTCGAGAAGGTCGCAGCGAAGACGGCCTCAGTGAAGTTCGTCAAGCTCAACACGGACGAGAATCCGTCGCTTGCGGGTCAGTATCACGTCTCCGGCATTCCGTGCTTGATTCTGTTCAAGGGTGGAGAAGTCGTTGACCGGATCGTCGGTTACGTGCCCGAAAACGCGATCACAACGATGATCGCAAAGCACGCCGTCGCCGCGTAACTCGACTGCAGCGCGCGCGCTGCCGGCCGTTCATCGACTGACCGCGGATCCGCTACTCGCGCGATACGCGGTGTCGCTCGGTGCGGGAACGGTGAAACGCGCGATCGAGCGTGAGCTCGATTCGATGCGAACGCTTGCGTTGCGTGAAGACCGCGCCCCGTCGTATGACGCCATACGTGACGCGGTCGCGCGGACGCTCGCGCACCATGAATCCGAGGAACTGGTCCCCGTTCTGAACGGAACGGGGATCGTTCTTCATACGAACCTCGGGCGTGCACCACTCGCGCCGGAAGCGCTCGAAGCGATCGCGGACATTGCAAGCGGCTACAGCAATCTCGAGTTCGATCTCGAGAGTGGTGAACGAGGTTCGCGCTATGAACGCGCGCGCAATCTGATTCGTGAAACGATGGGCGCCGAGGACGGACTCGTCGTCAATAACTGCGCGGCTGCGATGCTGCTGATCTTACAGACGCTCGCGTCAGGACGCGAAGTGATCGTCGCACGCAATCAGCTGGTCGAGATCGGCGGCGGTTTCCGCCTTCCGGAGGTTCTCGAGCGCAGCGGCGCGACGCTGGTTGAAGTCGGCACGACCAACCGCGTGCGGCTTTCCGATTACGAGCACGCGATCTCGCCGCGAACAGCGATGTTCTTGCGCTCGCACGGCTCGAATTATCGTATCGAAGGCTTCGTTGAAGACGTTGAAGTCGACGAGCTTGCGAAGCTCGGCCGTCGCGTGGGTGTTCCGGTCGTCGAGGATCTCGGCAGCGGCGCGCTCGTCGATTTGCAGGGGTTTGGTCTTGCGCACGAGCGGACCGTCCCCGACGCGATTCGCGATGGGTGCGCGCTCGTAGCGTTTTCCGGCGACAAGCTGCTCGGCGGGCCGCAGGCCGGCATCATCGTCGGCCGCGCTGCACTGATCGCACGTTTGCGCGCCGATCCGTTGATGCGCGCCTTACGGGTCGACAAAGCGACGCTCGCTGCGCTCGGTGCGACGCTGCGCCTCTATCTCTCGCCGCAAAGCGTTACGCGCATTCCGATCTACGGAATGCTCGCAGCGACGCTCGATGATCTGCGTGCGCGCGCGGCGACGCTCGTAAACCGTATCGATCCGTCGCTGAAGCCGCGCGCTGTCGACTCCGAATCGTACGCGGGGGGCGGCTCGCTGCCGGGGATGACGATTCCGTCCGTCGCGCTCGAGCTTGCACCGCCGAAGATCGATGAATTTGCACGGCGTGCGCGCACGGGAACGCCGGCGCTCGTCGGACGTACCGAGGCAGGCCGCTACTTGATCGACCTGCGCACGATTCCCGCGCAAAGCGACGAGGGCGTCGTCCGTGCAGTGGAGCGCAGCCGCACGTCGTAACCCAAGCGAACCATGCACATTCTCGGGACGGCGGGTCACGTCGACCACGGAAAATCTGCGCTAGTCCGCGCACTCACGGGAACCGATCCCGACCGCTGGCGCGAGGAACAGCTGCGCGGCATGACGCTGGATCTCGGCTTTGCGCACCTTCGTTACGATGACGGCGTCGAAGCCGGAATCGTCGACGTCCCCGGTCACGAACGATTCTTGCACAACATGCTCGCGGGCGCAGCCGGCATGGAGATTCTTTTGCTGGTCGTCGCAGCGAACGAAGGTCCGCGTCCGCAAACTCACGAGCATCTCGCGATTCTCACGTACCTCAACGTGCGCAAGACGCTGCTGGTGCTCACAAAGCGCGATCTCGTCGATCCGGACGAGCTTGGATTTGCCGAAGAGCTGACGCGCGAAGCTCTACGCGGTACCGTTGCCGAGGGTGCACCTGCGTATGCCGTCTCGACGCTTTCCGGCGAAGGCATGGATGAGCTGCGAGCTGCGATTCACGAAGCGCTCGTTGCACTGCCCGCGCGCAAACCGGATGCACCGGCCTTCTTGCCGATCGATCGTGTCTTTGCACTCTCGGGTCACGGGACGATCGTCACCGGTACGCTGATGCAAGGCACGCTGAAGGTTGGTGACACGCTGCGTTTGCAGCCGAGTGAACGCGACGTTCGTATTCGCAGCCTGCACGTTTTTGGTCAGAAGCAAGAAGAGGTGCGTGGCGGCTCGCGCGTCGCCGCCAATCTGCCGCAGATCGATGTCGAAGAAATCGAGCGCGGCGAGGTTCTGGCAAGCCCGGAGTTCGGCGTGTTACGGCAGTTTGAGGTCACGTTCACGCCGCTCGAAAGCGCGCTGCCGATCTTGCGGCGGAGAAATGCCATTCGCGCATATTTAGGCTCTGCGGAAATTCTCGGTACGCTTGCATTCGACGAGGCGCCGCGCGAAGCCAAAGCCGTCTCCGGCATTCTCTCACTGCGGCGCGCCGCAGCAACGTATCCGGGCGAAGCGTTCGTAGTGCGGCGGCTCTCGCCGAAAGATTTACTCGGCGGCGGGACAGTGGGCGCCGGCGTGGTCGCAGCGCAGACGGATGACGATGCTGCACTCGATCCGGAACACCAGAGCGTCCTTGCAGTATTAACGTCGCTTTCCATTGCCTCGGGAATCGCGACGACGATCGCGGCCCGTGCGAATCTGCGCGAGGAGCGCACCGTTACGATTCTCGAGAGCCTCGTCGAGCGCGGCCTCGCACGCAAGCTCGCGAAGCCGGTTGCGTTCGTCGACGGCGCTGCGGCCGACGATCTCTATGCGCGAGCGCTTTCGCTGATCAACGCTGCGCACCGCGAATCGCCGTGGAAAATGGGTTTGACGTCGATCGCGCTCGCGAAAGCACTCGAGGCGCAAGAGACGACGATCGTTCGCGTTCTTGCAACATACGTCGATGAAGGCCGGCTTGAATACCGCAACGGCTACTACGCCGCACCGGGATTTACGCCGGAACTCAGCTCCGAACAGCGGCAATTCTTCGATACCACCGTGCAGCTCGATCCGCAAAATCCGCTAGTCCCCATTGCGTTCGATGATTTCACTTCGGCACTCCGAGCGACAAAAGTGCGTGGTGCGCAAGAAGCATATGAGACGCTTCTCGCGACGGGTGCGCTGGTCAAGGTTCACGATGCAGTTTATCGCGGTACCCAAGTCGCCGACGCTCGCGCGCGCGTCGAGGGTGCGTTGCGGAAAGAAGGGACTATGACAATGGCGCGATTTCGCGATTTGATCGGAACATCTCGCAAATACGCCGTTCCGTTGCTAGAATGGTTCGATGCAGCCGGGATTACGATCCGCAACGGCGACATTCGAACGTTACGCGCGGGCTGATATCAGAGCACTCTTTGCGGCGCTCCTGTTTATCGTTGTCTTAAGCCCGGCAACTGCGCAAAGCGTCCCATCGCCGTCGCCGAGTCCGCGCGGATTTACGATCGGCGTCGATGCGCATACGACGTTTATTAGTGAAGGGACACGCGGACCGGGAATCTCGCCGCCCGAAGGTCCTGGCTTCGCCGCAGGTTCGCCGCTCTCGCCGCTGACGCCGTACGACGTGTTTTCGAGCGCGCCATTGACGCCGGGAAACAGCTCGGAATCCGCCCTATATTTTCGTCCATCGTATACGACGCCGGGACTCGTGTTTTCGGCGACGCTCGGTGCGGGCTACGTTACCGGCAGCACGACCAATGCGTCCTACTGGGGCGAGCCGTTATTCGACACGCTCAATCCGCATCTCGGATCTCAGCAGCTCGGTTTTCGCATTGCTTTTCCGACGCACGCAGGTCAAGATGATGGCACTGGCTTCGCCGCATCGGTTCTTTCTGGTTCGCTCGCAACGAACGACGGACACGTCCTCGTGCGCGGCGGCTGGTTCGATTTGCAGCAGAGCGATAGCTTTGTGTTCACCCAACCGGCGGTAACGAACTTTGCGCCGGCAATTGCGTTCGCAACCCCGGAGACGCTTGGTAACGGTCCACCGAATCTCGATTGGTGGCAAGCTGCCGATGCGGTTCTACCGCTGCACGGCATCGACGGCGTTTTCAGAGAAGGATTGGGAACCTTCGAGCTGACCGACGCTGCGCTTCCGTCACTTCCTGGAACCGGCGCGCAACTGGCGATGGCGTCGTTCGTCATCGATCACGGTGAGGGGACGCGTTATTCCGGCGACGTGCTGCACGTCTCGACGGGCGGTGCTCTCATTCCGACGACCGTGCTTTACGGTGCCGGTCCAAGCCTACTCTATTCGCCGCAGGGTCCGTTGCCGACAAGCACGATCGGCGGTCAGCAGCAAACGATCTTCGGTTTACGCGGAGCGTTTCACGTTTCGAAAACAGTCGACGGCGTTGCCGAATACGGGCACTCAACATACATGGCGCAAAATGTTGCGGAACCTGGTACCGGCAGACCTGGCAACTATTATCACGTCGGATTCACACAGAATTTCGCGCATGTGAGCTTCGGTATCGATGGATATCGCAATGAACCGTATTACGCGCAGGCGCTTTTGCCGTACGGAACGGCCGAGAACGTCTGGAGCGTTGCGTGGTCGTGGCCCGGACAATGGCTGAAATCAAACTATCAGTTGATCAACGATTCCCCGGTCAACATCAACCGGGAAGGTTACCGCGCGCACGCCACGCTCAACGCTGGTTCGGTGCAGGTCAAAGCCGTGTACGCGAAGTTCGGTCAGATTGACCCGATCACGATCAGCAATGCGATGCAAACCGGCTTCGTCGACGGATTTTTCTTGCCGCAACTCAATGCGGATCCGTCATTCGGCCGTCAGCACCAATACGGTTTGTGGGGCGACTGGCATTCTCTACTCGGCGATCTGACCGTCGATTACGACGAGGACACCATGCGGCGCAACGCCGGCTTGGTTGATCCGTTTGATACCGTCTCCTACGACGCGCCCTCGTACGTCCTGGGCTTCTCGCACCATTTCAACTCCCGGCTGCTCGGGTCGATTTCGTACGGACGCTACGCGATGCGCGGCAGCTTCGGGCAAGCTATCACCAACATCGACTTTGCGGAGCGCGTTGGTCTGTCGGGCTTGGAGTATTCGGAGAGTCGCTCCACGGGTACGCTCGTTTCCGTCCGCTGGTCGGCTCTGAGCGGCATCCCCTCGGTCCCTCCCACTGGCCTGCCCCCCGTCTTCAGCGGTACGATGTTCGTCCTAGAGCAACGCCTGAAAATCTAACAGTCGCCTGCTTGCGTCGCTAGCGCAACTCAGCGCGTTAGCACTCGGTCATAGAGAGTGATAACATGAACGCAGACCGCATGACACAACGCGTCCAGGAAGCGCTAAATTCGGCGTACACCCGGGCGCTGGCGGAACACAACCCGCAGACGACCCCCGAGCATCTGCTCGCAGCCTTACTCGACCAAGACGAGGGCATCGCTCCGGCGATCCTCGAGAAGGCTAACGTCGACGTAGCCGCGCTACGGCGCGCCGCCGACGTCGCGATCGGTCGTCTACCGCGGTTGTCAGGCTCGAACGCCGACAACGCCCAGGTCACGGTCTCGCCCGGAATTCCGCGTGTCTTCACGCAGGCGGAAGCCGAAGCCAAGCAGCTCGGCGACGAGTTCACCTCGGTCGAGCACTTGCTTCTGGCACTTGTCGATGCGAACACGGACGCGGCGAAAGTTCTCCGCGATGCCGGCGTGACGCGCGACAAGCTGCTCGTCGCTTTGCGCACAATCCGGGGCAATCAGCGTGTTACGACGCAAAATCCCGAGGGCACGTATCAGACCCTCGAGCGCTACGGTCGCGATCTCACGAAAGCCGCAGCGCAGGGGAAGCTCGACCCTGTTATCGGACGCGACGATGAGATCCGTCGCGTCATCCAAGTTCTATCGCGCCGGACGAAAAACAATCCGGTGCTCGTCGGCGAGCCGGGTGTGGGCAAAACGGCGATCGTCGAGGGACTCGCGCAGCGCATCGTGCGCGGCGACGTCCCTGAAGGCCTCAAAGATAAAAAGGTCATCACGATCGACATGGGCTCGCTGATCGCCGGCGCAAAATATCGGGGCGAATTCGAAGAACGCCTCAAGGCCGTGCTCAAAGAGATCACGAGCGCGAACGGGCAGGTCATTCCGTTTATCGATGAGCTGCACACGGTCGTCGGCGCAGGCAAAGCCGAAGGCTCGATGGATGCCGGCAATCTGCTCAAGCCGATGCTGGCGCGTGGCGAGCTGCACATGATCGGTGCGACGACGCTTGACGAGTATCGTAAGTACATCGAGAAAGACGCTGCGCTCGAGCGGCGTTTCGCAATGGTTATGGTCGATCAACCCTCGGTTGACGACACGATCTCGATTCTGCGCGGTCTCAAAGAGCGCTACGAAGTCCACCACGGCGTGCGGATCAAAGATTCCGCGCTCGTCGCCGCGGCGATTCTTTCGAACCGCTACATTTCCGACCGTTTCTTGCCCGATAAAGCCATCGATCTTGTCGACGAGTCTGCGGCAAAGCTGCGCACCGAGATTGATTCGATGCCGCAGGAGATCGACGAGATTTCTCGCCGCCAAATGCAGCTCGAGATCGAACGTGAAGCGCTCAAGCGCGAAACAGACGACGGCAGCAAAGCACGTCTTGTGAAGATCGAAGCCGAGATCGCTGCGCTGCGCGCCGAGGGCGATGAGATGCGCGCGCGATGGAGCAACGAGAAAACGCAAGTCGTCAAGCTGCGCGAGCTGCGCGAGAAGATCGACGTGGCCAAGCGCGAGATCGATCAAGCTGAACGCGCCTACGATCTCAACAAAGCAGCCGAGCTTCGCTACGGCACATTGGCATCGCTGGAGAAGCAGCTGAAGAGCGAAGAAAGCACGCTCGACGGCAAGCCGCGCTTGCTCAAAGAAGAAGTCGACGAAGAAGACATCGCTGAAGTCGTTAGCAAGTGGACCGGAATTCCGGTCAGCAAGCTGCTCGAGGGCGAGATCCAAAAGCTCCTCAAGCTCGATGAAGAGCTGCACAAGCGCGTCATCGGTCAAGACGAAGCCGTCACGGCCGTTGCCGAAGCGATCGTTCGCGCGCGTTCAGGTCTTTCGGATCCGAATCGCCCGATCGGTTCGTTCATCTTCCTTGGTCCGACCGGGGTCGGTAAGACCGAGCTTGCGCGCGCACTAGCTGAATATTTGTTCGATGACGAACGCAACATGATTCGCATCGACATGTCGGAGTACGGCGAGCGTCATTCGGTCGCACGTATGATCGGCGCGCCGCCGGGTTATGTCGGTTACGACGAGGGTGGACAGTTAACCGAAGCCGTGCGGCGCAAGCCATTCTCGGTCGTGCTCTTCGACGAGATCGAAAAGGCGCACTCGGATGTGTTCAACGTCTTCTTGCAGATTCTCGACGAAGGCCGTCTCACCGACGGACAGGGGCGCCTGGTCGATTTTCGCAACGTGATTTTGATCATGACCTCGAATATCGGAAGCCACCGGATCCTCGACTATCATGGCGGGGTCGACGATGCCGCGTATGCGGTCATGCGCGCAACGGTGCTCGACGAGCTGCGTCAGCACTTCCGTCCGGAGTTTCTCAATCGCGTCGATGAGACCGTGGTCTTCCATGCGCTCACCGAAGACGAGCTCAAGACGATCGTTGACATTCAGATCGAGCGCGTGCAGAAGCGTCTCGACGACCGGCGCATCAAGCTGGAAGTCTCCGACGCCGCGAAGCGGCATCTCGTCAAAGTCGGATACGATCCGGCATACGGTGCGCGTCCGTTGAAGCGGACGATTCAAAAGGAACTGGAGACGCCGCTTGGGCGGAAGATTCTGGCCGGCGAAATTCGCGACGGTCAGAGCGTGAGTGTTGGGTTCGACGAGAATCGCGGCGAACTGACGTTCATGGTCATTCCGACGACGGTTGCCGAAATCGTCCGCGCCTAGGTGCAGCCGCCCTACGATTATCCGGGCTATCGCAGCACGGAAAAGCGCGCGCCCAAACAGCCGCTCCTAAAGCTTCCGCACACGGCATCGGAGATCACCGGTCCCGGTTTCGACGAGAAATCGATCGGCCGGCCACTGACCGATCTCACGCACGCGCTCGGCGGCGAGGCGCAAGGCGAACGCATCATCGTTGCAGGCCGCGTGCTCGATGATCGCGGTGAACCGCTACGGCGCGCGCTAGTCGAAGTGTGGCAAGCGAACGCTGCTGGGCGCTATCGCCACGATGCGGATCGGCATCCGGCTCCGCTCGATCCGCATTTCATCGGCAAAGGCTACGCGCTCACCGGCGACGATGGCGCGTTTCGTTTCATCACGATCAAGCCGGGCCCATATCCGTGGCTCAATCATCCGAACGCATGGCGTCCCTCGCACGTACATTTTTCCGTGTTCGGTCCGGGCTTCGGCTCGCGGATCGTGACGCAGATGTATTTTCCGGGCGATCCGCTCATTCCGATCGACCCGGTGCTCAACAGCATTCCGGACGTAGGCGCGCGCGAACGGCTGGTTGCCCGCTTCGATCACGACGCGCTGAGCGAAGAAGGTTTTGCGCTTGGTTATCGCTTCGACATCGTGCTCAACGGGCGCGACGCGACACCTCGCGATAGCTGACGTGCCCGAATTCATTCCGACGGCGTCGCAAACTGCCGGACCGTTCTTTCGCGGCGCGTTGCATCGTCCCGATTGGGAAGACCTGACCGCGCATTTGAAAGGTACGCCGATCAAGATCACGGGCCGCGTCCTCGACCGTGACGGCGTCGGCGTGTTCGATGCGATGCTCGAACTCTGGCAAGCGGATGCCGAGGGACGATATGCGGACGGACAAATTCGCGGCTTTGGCCGCGTCTGTACGAGCGAGAACGGAGAATTTACAATCACGACGGTGGTGCCGGGAGTCGTCGAAGGGCAGGCGCCGCACATCAACGTGAGCGTGTTCGCGCGCGGTTTGCTCAAGCGGCTCGTCACCCGGATCTACTTCGCTGACCGTTCGAGCGAAAATGCGAAGGACGCGATTCTTGCGACGATCCCCGAGGGACGCCGCTCGACGATGCTCGCCCAGCCCGATGGGCACGGGCGGTACCGATTCGACATCAACCTGCAAGGGGACGGGGAGACCGTCTTCTTCGAGCCCCCTACGGGTTGACACGGGCGCAGGCAGCCTGCTAAGGTCGGAAGACCTTATGTCAGCCCAGTCCCTTATTCTCGTCGTCCTCCTTATTAGCCGTCCCGTGGGGATCGGTTGAGGTTGGCGCGTGTAAGGTAGCTGGAAACCAAACACACAAGCCCCTAGCCGGTCCCGGCGGGGGTTTTTGATTTTTCCTAGGGAGTTTTATGTCCGCCGCAGCCACGGAAAGAACCGGATCGCAACTCGTACTGGACGCGCTAGCCGACGAAGGCGTTGACGTTGTCTTCGGATATCCCGGCGGAACGATCATGCCGGTCTACGACGCGCTCTTCTCGGAGCGCCGCATGCGGCACATTCTCGTACGTCATGAACAGGGTGCGGCGTTTGCAGCCGGCGGGTATGCACGCTCGTCGGGCCGCGTCGGTGTCGCGATTGCGACATCCGGTCCAGGCGCAACGAACCTTCTCACGGGGCTGCTCGATGCGAACATGGATTCCGTCCCGGTCGTTGCGATCACGGGACAAGTTCGCAGTCAGCTGATGGGAAGCGACGGATTTCAGGAAGCTGATGTCACGTCGATGGCCCAGCCGGCAACGAAGCGCGCGTTTCTCGTGCGCAACGTCGACGATATCTATCAAACGGTTCGTGACGCATTCGCGCTTGCGCGCGGTCCACGACCGGGCGCGGTGCTGGTCGATATTCCAACCGATGTTCTGAAAACCAAGACGCGCGTGCAGCCGGTGTGGGTGCCGGTTGCAGACGCCACTCCACTGCCGGCGTTTGACGAAAGAGCGATAGAGGCTGCTGCGCAACTGCTCGCATCTGCGCGCCGCCCGCTCGTCATCGCCGGCGGTGGAGTAAAATTTGGCGGCGCGACGGGTGCATTCCGCGAGTTAATGCGTCTGCTCGGCGCACCGCACACCGCGACGATCAACGCGCTCGGGTGCAGCGAGCCCAACGATCCGAAGTTTCTCGGAATGCTCGGCATGCACGGAACGAAGCGCGCGAATCGTGCCGTCAACGCATGCGATGTCGTGCTCTCGCTCGGCATGCGCTTCGACGATCGCGTCACGGGACGCGTCGATAAGTTTGCGCAGCAGGCCGAGATTATTCACTTCGACATCGACGGCAGCGAGTTCGGAAAAGTCGTCGACCCGACGGTTGGCGTGCGCGGTTGTCTCGGTGCAACGTTGCCCGCACTCGTGAATGCGATGCGCCGCGAACCGCCGCGCACGTACTCGAAGTGGCTCGAAGAGCTTGAGGCATTTGCAAGCCCGTTGCCCGTCGATCGTTCGGAAGATGGACATCTTTCCGCGACGAGCGTCCTCGACCGGTTCTTCGCAAAAGCGCCGCGCGGTACGATCGTGACGACCGACGTCGGCCAACATCAAATGTGGGCTGCGCAGCGGCAGAACGCTGAAAACCCGACGCGCTTCGTAACCTCGGCCGGACTCGGAGCGATGGGTTTCGGCTTGCCCTCCGCGATCGGCGCGAAGATGGCAAATCCGGATGCGACCGTGGTTGCAATCGTCGGCGACGGCGGATTCCAAATGACGATGAACGAGCTGACGACGATCAACCGCGCCGGCGCACCGATCAAGATCTTGCTGATCGACAATCAGCGTCTCGGAATGGTGCGTCAATGGCAGCATCTGTTCTACGATCGCCGCTATAGCGCGACGGATCTCTCGGACAATCCGGACTTCGTAATGATCGCAAAAGCGTGTGGGGTCCCCGGACGCGTGGTCGATCGGCTCGAGGATCTTGATGGTGCGCTTGACGAGCTCCTCACAAGCGAGGGGCCAATGCTGCTGCATGCCGCGTGCTATCCGCACGAGAACGTGTGGCCGATGATCCCGGCGGGCGCGGCGCTCGACGAGCTGATCGAAGCAGAGCCATTAAAAGCATGAAAGTCGAGATCGACGCCGATGACGGACGCGTGCTCGCACGTGTGATTAACCTCGCTGCGCGAATCGGTTGTACCGTCGAGCGTTGCGAGATGGCACAGGATGAGGACGGCGCACGCATTACGGCGTCGTTTTCGGGCGATGACCAACAGCTGCGGCGCCTCAGCGGGCAGCTCTCGCGAATGCTGAGCGACGAGCGTGCTCAGGCGAGGTTTTGCACGGTTTAGCGCAAAGTCGGACCTCTTGGGCGCTTATAGTAGAAGGGGATCCGAAAGCATGAAATCCGTCTCGCGTCGTCAATTTGCCGCGGGCGCAGCAGCTGCCACGACGTTTAGCAGCATCGCGATTATCAAGTCGCCGGCTGCCGCGAAGTTCAATTACAAGTACGGTAACGACCAAACCGACATCTCGCCTGTTACCCGCCGCGCGGAAGAGATGTGGCAGACCATCGAACGCGAGACGAACGGCGCACTGCACGTCGACACGTTCCCGAACAGCGTGCTCGGCGGCGACTCGCAGATGATCACGCAGCTGCGCAGCGGTGCATTGCAATTTCTTACCGAGCCCGGCGCGCTCTTGCAAGGCGTCGTTCCGGAAGCCGCGATCGACGGCGTAGCGTTTGCATTCAAAGATACCGCGACGGCCTTCCGCGCGATGGACGGAGAACTCGGTCAGTTCGTCATGGATGCAATTGCAGCGAAAGGTATTGTATGTCTGCCCAAGCCGTTTGATAACGGGATGCGGCACATTACGGCCAACAAGCCGATTCACACCGCCGCCGACGTGGATGGCTTGAAGATCCGCGTCCCCGCGAGCGCGATCTTCGTCGACATGTGGAAGACGCTGGGTGCGTCGCCGACGCCGATCAACGTCAGCGAGCTGTATAGCGCGCTGCAGACGCACATCGTCGAAGCCGAAGAGAACGCGCTGATCAATATAGAGCAGACCAAACTCTACGAAGTTCAGAAGACGCTGAATTTCTCGGGCCATGCCTGGTCGTGCTGGTGGATGATCTCAAACAAAGACGCGTGGGACGCGCTCGGAAAAGACATCCAGGGCGTCGTTACGCGCAACATGGCGAAATATGCCGCGTTGCAACGTCAAGATTTTGCCGCACTTGACAGTTCGCTGCGCGGAAAGCTCAAGGCGCAAGGTATGCAAGAATTCCAGTGCGACGATGCGACATTCAAAGCCAAGCTTGGACCGTACTACGCCACATGGAAGGCGAAATTCGGCCCGACGGCTTGGAACGCGCTGGAGAAATACACGGGAACACTCGCGTAGTCGAAACGGCTTCGCGCCGTTTCGGGTAGTAACGTAAAGTGGCATCAGGTCTAGGAACATTCGGCCGGGGGTTTGGCGGCGCAAGCGATCGCTTTCGAGCATTGCTCAATGTCGAACACCCGCCGGTAGTTCTCGTTACGATAACGGTCATGCTCGGCATGATCATGGGAATCATCGACCTCACGATCGTCAACGTCGCATTGCAGACGATGGCCGGAAATCTGGGAGCTACGACCGACGAAATCGCCTGGGTCGTCACCGCCTACATTCTGGCCGCCGTCGTGATCATGCCGCTGAACGGTTGGCTCACGGCGATGTTTGGGCGACAAAGGTATTACGCGACCTGCGTTGCGTTCTTCACGATCTCGTCATTCTTGTGCGGCATCGCGCGCAGTCTTTGGATGCTAGTCGTCTTCCGCGTTCTTCAGGGCATCGGCGGCGGCGCTCTTCAGCCGACGGCGCAATCGATTCTCTTCGAATCGTATCCGCCTGAGAAACGCGGCAACGCGATGGCGATCTTCGGTCTCGGCGCAATGGTTGGTCCTGCGATAGGTCCGGTGCTTGGCGGATACATCGTCGACAATTGGAACTGGCCGATGATATTCTTCATCAACGTTCCGATCGGGATCATCGCGTTCGTTATGACGTTTTTGTTCGTTCGCGACCCGAACTACATCGAGAAGCCGAAGGGCGGCATCGATTGGATCGGCCTCACGTGCATGACGTATGGCCTGGCCGCGATTCAATACGTACTGGAGCGCGGCCAACGGGAAGACTGGTTCAGCTCGGCGACGGTCGTGATTCTGTCATTTACGTCGATTTTCGCGCTGATCTATTTCGTCGTGCGGCAGCTGCGTATTCCGCATCCGGTTGTCGATCTTTCCGTTTTCCGCTCGATCAATTTCAGTGCAGGCAACGTCATCGGCGTCGTTAGCGGTTTCGGACTTTTTGGGTTAAATCTCGTCTTGCCGCTATTCTTTCAGGGCATTCTCGGCTTTAGTGCGTTTCAAGCCGGTCTCGCACTTTTGCCGGGCGCAATCGCGACGGCGATCTCGATGCCGATCGCGGGCAGGCTCACCTCGAAAGTCGATCCACGTCCGATCATCGCCGGCGGCATCATCGTCTTCGGCGTTGCATGTTGGTGGATGGGTGGACTCGATCAATACGCCGGCTATTGGGACATCTTTTGGCCGCGGGCTTTCCAAGGCTTTGCTCTCGGTTTTCTCTTCGTGCCGCTCACGACGCTCACGCTTTCCGGATTGCCGCGCGGCGAGATTTCGAACGCAAGCGGCTTGTTTTCTCTGATCCGTCAGCTCGGCGGAAGCTTGGGCATCGCGATTCTTGCGACGCTGCTCGAACGACAAACCGATATGGCGCAGAGTGTGCTTGCCTCAGGTGTGACACTGGCTTCGCCGATGGTCCGTGGATTTTTGAGCAATCCGGCGACGCATCAACAGGCGCTCCAGCAACTCAACGGGATGGTACAGCTGAACGCAACGGTGATCGCCTACGATTTCTTGTTCCGCTTTTCGGCGATTCTGTTCTTCCTCTCGCTGCCGACGCTGCTTTTCTTGCGCCCGCCACCGAGAGGCGCAGCGGCTGCTGCACCAATGGCAGCCGAGTAACTAGACTGCCTTCTGTTCCCTTTTGCGCGCGCGGAGGCGATCGGTTTCGTCGAGCATGCGCTTGCGAATGCGAATCGATTTCGGCGTGACTTCGACCAGCTCGTCGTCTTCGATGAACTCGATCGCGCGTTCGAGCGTCATGTCTTCGGGAGGAGTGAGCTTGACGTTTTCATCGGTTCCGGCGGCTCGCATGTTCGTAAGTTTCTTGGCGCGCACAACATTGATCGCGACATCGTGTTCGTCGCTTGCGCGTCCGACGATCATCCCTTCGTAGATTGCTTCGCCGGGTTCGATGAAGAAGCGTCCGCGCTGCTCGAGCCCCATCAGCGCGTAGCCGGTAGCGGTTCCGGTCTCGCTTGCAACCAGTACGCCGGTGCTGCGTCCGGGGATCTCACCACCGACGGGTTGATGTTCGTAATAGGTGTGCGACATGACCGCAGTGCCGCGTGAGAGTGTGAGCAGCTCGCCGCGCAGCCCGAAGATCGCGCGCGTCGGCATGACGTATTCGAGGCGCCGCACGTCACCCATCACAACCATGTTTTTCATCTCGGCACGCCGTTTGCCGAGGGCTTCGATAACGGGGCCCGCGTGTTCATCGGCGACGTCGATGACGACCCACTCAACGGGCTCCATCTGCACGCCGTGCCGCTCGCTGAGAATGACTCTTGGCTTGCTGACAGCAAGCTCGTAGCCTTCTCGGCGCATCGTCTCGATCAAAATCGAAAGATGCAGCTCGCCGCGCCCGCACACTTCAAAGGTGTCGGCGGAGTCAGTTTCGGTAACCCGCAGCGCGACATTGCTTTCAAGCTCGCGCATCAGCCGCTCGCGGATCTGGCGCGAGGTGAGATAACGGCCTTCTTTGCCGACGAATGGCGAGGCGTTGACGGAGAAAAACATCGAGACGGTCGGTTCGTCGACCGCGACGGCGTCGATCGCTTCGGGTGCATCGGCATCGGCCAACGTATCGCCGATGTTGATACCTTCGATGCCGCTAACCGCGACGATATCGCCGGCCTCCGCAGCCGCGATCTCGATGCGTTCGAGCCCCGCAAAGGTGAGTAACTTCGTGAGACGGTGGCCGCCCTCGACCGTCCCATCACGATCGACTTTCGCAATCGGTGCATTCACCGATGCCGACCCGCGGAACACGCGGCCGACGCCGATGCGCCCGACGTATGCATTGTGGTCGATCGCGGAGACCAGCATTTGAAAGGGGCCTTCATCGGCCGGCGGCGTCGGAATCGCTTGAACGATCGTCTCGAAGAGCGGCGCTAGATCGGTGCCCGCGTCCTCGAGCTTCCGCAGTGCGACGCCGGCTTTGGCGTTGGTGTAGATAACGGGAAAGTCAGCTTGTTCGTCGGTTGCGCCCAAGCCGATGAAGAGATCGAAGACTTCGTTAACGACTTCTTGCGCACGCGCGTCTTTGCGATCGATCTTGTTGATGACGACGATCGCGCGAAGATCGAGCTCGAGCGCTTTGCGCAGCACGAATCGTGTCTGCGGCATGACGCCTTCAGCCGCGTCGACGAGCAACAAGACGCCTTGCACCATCTGCAGCACGCGCTCCACCTCGCCGCCAAAATCGGCGTGTCCCGGCGTATCGACCAAGTTTAGCTTGATGTCGCCGAAGTGGATTGCGGTGTTTTTTGCGAGTATGGTGATTCCACGCTCGCGTTCGAGCGGATTGGAATCCATCATGCGCGTCTCGACGCGTTGACCTTCCCGGAAAACTCCGCCCTGTTTGAGCATTGCATCGACGAGCGTCGTTTTGCCGTGGTCCACGTGCGCGATGATCGCGACGTTGCGTATATCGGCTCTAGTGGGCACCGCTTCTAGGACTAGGTTTTCGCCTCGAAGGTTGCGATTTCTTGGTCTTTGGACCGCCCACGTCGCGATCTTCGTTCGCGGCGACGAGCTCACGCATGCGCGGATGCGCCTCGCCCGTCTGCTCGGACCATTGCTCGAACGTCGGGAAATCCGGCGTCCTGGCGCCGCTAATGTAAAGAAAGTAATATGCGCCAAACGTCTTGCTGAGGTATTTGAAGCGCTTGCTCACGTCGCGAGTCGCATCCGCGTAGCTCTTGAACGAATCGAGCCACGCTTGGATCGATCCGAACTCGCGCTCGATCGCAAGCAGCGCCTTTGCGTTCTCGACTGTCGCCGCCATTTTCTTGCGACTTGCATACAGGCGGGGATCAGCGGTCAACCGGTCGATCGCGACGTCATCGTACGCGGCGATCTTCGCGGGATCAAAGCCTTCGAAGGCATCTTCGAATCCGTCCCACTTACCGTCAACGAATGCCCACGACAAGCCGGCCGAGAAAACCGCACGCGAAATAATGTTCAGATAGTCGGCCGGCACGTTCGGATGACGCATCCGTGGCGACGGCATAGAGTCTATTGAACCGTTAGGGCCGTCGATGTACCGAGTTGATCGTCGGCGGTCCGGTGAGCGTACAGACGAGCGGCGTTGTGTAATCCGGGAAGTCCAGCTCGACGGGACCAACAGCGAGTTGCGTCTTGGTGTCGATCTCACCATAGAGCGAGACAATCGGGCTGGAGTTAACCGATTTGAATTCGACGACGCTGCTGTACGTGTTTCCGCCGGTCGTAATCGGCGCGATCGGGCCCAGGAACGTTGTTGTAAAGTTGCCGATGCCCGGAGCCAGGTACGTGCTCATCTGTCCGACCGTCTCGTTCGTACCGAATTCGAGACCAGGTGTCGTCAGCGTCGTCGTGGTTGGTCCGAACACCCACTGATAAACCGACGTGTTGCCGAGGCCGTCATTGGCTTCGTCGGCGGTCAACGTGTATGTGGCGGGTGGGCCGGGGTCGCTCACCGTCAACGTGTCCGCAAGCGTTTGTACGCCTTGCAGAATCGGGCCGACCGTGACATTCTTTGAAGCCGTCACGGAAGCGTTGCACGCGTAATTCCACGCATCGTTATTTGCCAGCGGTTGATACGACGTCGGCGTCGGAGACGGCGTCGGTGTCGGACCGCCCGGCGTCGCTGTCGGAACCGGCGTGCAGGTCCCGCAGGTCGGAACCGGGCTCGGTGTCGCCGTCGCGGAGATCGACGAGTTGCCGTGGCATCCGGTCGTTACGGCGCCTGCAATTGCGGCTGCGACGAAAAGCGCTGGTAAAACGATCCGTTTGAGCGTCATTCAAATCGCAGTTTATGGCATGCCGTGGAGCCCACCTGCAAAGCGAGCGAGCCTGCGCGCGCACTTCGATTACATGACGATGAGAAACAAAGAGGGCAGACGTTTCCGTCTGCCCTCTCGTGTTGGATTCAGCGTGACTAGTGGATGTTTCGGTGCATCCGCTGCATGAAGCGCGCAAACGCTGCATGTCCCGAGTGCGCTGCAGCCGCGCCAGCACTGAAGCTGGACGTCTTCCGGCGCGTCGATGCGGCCGATTCCTGGTAACCGTTGTAGAGGACGATTGACGTTTCACCCGCGCTGCTCACGCTGGTTGCAGCGTTACCTCCCGCAGCGACGACGAACGTTCCGTTAATTCCGGTGTTGCCCGCGCCGACGAAGCTTCCGAAGAAGATCGTCCCATCGGGAGCAACGACGAGCGGATAGACGTCAAAGCTTCCGGTGATCGTGCGGAGCACGGAAGTGCCACCGGGAGCGAAGACTTGGATGTTGTTCAAATCGTCGTTCTGTTCGGTGCTGGAGTTGCAGTTGTAGCCCGCGTTGTTGTTTCCAACATAGATGTTGCCGGTCGCATCAATGTCGACACCCGTTGGTCCCGCACCGTTCGTATCACTCGCCGTGGCAACGAACTTCTCCGATCCGCTCGGCGGATAGATGTACAGACCCGCTTGTGCATCGCAGCTGTAGTAGCCGAACTCCGTGACATAGATCGTTCCATCCGGACCGACCGTCATATAGTTTGGAGCAAAGTCCGGTAGATCTGTGGCGATCGTTTCCGGTACCGTGCGCGTCGGCGTCGAGCTACCCGGTGCATATACCGCGTAGTTCGCAGTCGTTCCATCATTGTTGGCGAGAATGACCGTTCCGTCGTGTTGCACGTCGAATGCCGGCGTGTCGACGAACTGGGCGGTCATCGTGTAGTTCGGTGCGCCGCCGGACGAACCCGGATTCCAAACTTCAGCGTGAAGCACAGCGGGATAAGGGTTGTAGTCGACCCAGAAGTTCACGACTTCACCGCTGCCGCTGCTCTCAACGATGAACTCGTAGTCGTTTGCTACTCCGGTAGGCATTTGTGAAATATAGGTTGTGTTTGGAGTCGTTGAGCCAGCCGCATACTTCTGAATTGTTGGCGGAGGCGTCGTTGCAGCTGGTGCCGGTGTCGCCCAATAGTCGTTGTAGACGTTCGCGCTATCGTCGAGCGCGACCGAATTGGAGTTGATGTTCAGCGTGCTAACGACGCTACCGCCGGTATTGACGATAACAATTCCGGTCGTGCCTTGCGCGAGATACGCTACTTCCTGGTTTTGCGTCGGCGGCGGCGTTGACGATCCGCTCACGGCGAAGACGCAGAAGCCGTATGCCTGACCTTGCTGCAATGTGAACGAACCGACAGTTCCGCTGAACGTGAGGCTCGTGCTGTCGCTTGTCGTGACGGGGCCTGAAATCGTCTGCCACGCCGGCGACGCCTGCGTGCTGTCGTAGAACGCAAGATAGTAGTTGGTACCAGTCGTTAGCGTACCGGCAGGGAATGTTTGCGTGAAGCTAACCGCTCCCGCGACTGTGATCGATGCGCTGGGCGTGATCACGTCGTAATAGATCGGGTTGTTCTGGCCGCTGACCATGGGCCGAACTTTGCCCATCGTCTGAACGCCGCCACCGCCAGACTTTGTTGCGAAACCGAGGGCCGGAACGCCGCTCGGATTCGAGTTGCCTTCCTTGATTGAAACGGACGTGTTGGCTGCAGCAGTCACGAGCGCTGCCGAGACACTTTGCGAGTACCCCGCCGGTGCCGGCACTGAAGTAGCAACGGGCTGTTGTGCCAGCGCCGTCGATGAAAGCGGCGCGCTTGTCGAAAGCGACACAGAAGCCGGCGTAAAGTTCACGGTGCTTGTCGTGCCACCGCCGCCGCATGCGGCCAGAACCGCAAGGCCGATAGCAACACCGATAAGCGACCCGATGTAACGGTAGGTCCGCATTTAGAAAGGAATCTCCTAAGGAAAGCAAGTGTCGGAGCGGTTTCTTTGTGCCCACACAGGGCCTAACCATCCCTATTATTGTTTGATTACTGTGTGGCTACTTTCGTAGGACGCCCTTCCCCCCGCTCAACAGCAGAGCAGCCCAAGAGCACGCAATTTGTTGCGTTCGGTCACTCCTGCGGCCGCCGGCGCGCGTATCTTGGGGGAAACAAGCGACCTACCGCCGCAAAATAAGCGTTCGGAGGAAGTCCGTTTGCCGCAGGACCGGATTCTGAGGGTCGGTGGTCAGGAAGCTGACAACCGCACCCTGGAAGCGTTGCTCAAAGCCGCCGGAATGAACGACGTAAAATTTGCTACGTCGGGCGAAGCTTTGCCGCTTATCAGCGGACATCACTGCGACGTCCTGGTCCTCGATTTGATGCAATCGAGCGGCGATGTCCTCAAATTGCTTCGCGCCGCCTCACCTGCCGACGACACCGCCGCGCGTATTCCGGTAGTGGTCACCGCACCGTCTAACGCGACTGATCGCATTCAGTCGTGTCTGCAATACGGCGCGGAAGATTTTATTCTCACACCGGTCGATCCGAAGACGCCGCTCATGGTGACGCGTCGCATCTCGCTTGCCTTACAACGCCGGCGGATGGCAGACTTCAAAGTCCAAATCCGTTCGTCGACGCAAGAAGCCGACGAGACTGCGATCATGAAACTCGCCGACGACGCGTTCTTGCGATTCGTTCCGAAAGAGTTTCTTGAAAACCTCGATAAGAAGTCGCTCTCCGAAGTAAGGCTAGGCGATCACGTCCAGCGTGAGATGACCGTGTTCTTTACGGACATCCGCGATTTTACGTCCCTCTCCGAAGCGCTGACGCCGCAAGAAAACTTCAAGTTTCTCAATTCGTATCTCCGAAACGTCAACCCGATCATTCGCGCGCACAAGGGATTCATCGACAAGTACATCGGCGATGCGATCATGGCGCTCTTCCCCAACGACCCGGACGACGCGCTCGAAGCCGGCGTGAACTTGCAAAAGGCCGTCTTCAAATACAATCAAGGACGGCGTATGGCCGGCTACGTTCCGATTGCGATCGGTATCGGAATCCATCGCGGCGAGTTGATTCTGGGTACGATCGGTGAAGAAGAGCGGATGCAAACGACGGTTATCGCGGACGCCGTCAACGTCGCCTCGCGCCTCGAAGGACTCACGAAGACGTATCGGGTCGGATTGCTCGTCAGCGGCGCGGTCGTCGAATGCTTACAACCGACGCATCGGTTCAAGCTGCGGCATCTCGGTGGTGTTAAGGCCAAAGGCAAAACGCAAAGTGTCGAGATCTACGAGTGCTATAACAATGATGCGCCCGACCTG
The DNA here is from genome assembly GCA_963715815.1 of Vulcanimicrobiota bacterium. Lineage (GTDB taxonomy): Bacteria > Vulcanimicrobiota > Vulcanimicrobiia > Vulcanimicrobiales > Vulcanimicrobiaceae > JAFAMS01. Next base: position 569,725 of record OY970278.1, read on the forward strand.
ATCGAGCACAAAGACAAAACGCAAGACGCATTCGATAGCGCGATGGCGGAATTTCGTAAAGGCACGTTCCTTACCGCCGGTAAGATTTTCGGACGCATTGCGGAGCTTAATCCCGATGACGCGCCTGCTGCGTTCTTCCGCGATCGCTGTTCGCTCACGGTCGTTCACGAGCGCGGTCCGGGCGCGTGGGACGGCGCAGAAAAGATAGAAGTCAAGTAGACCAGTTCGAGTACTGGAACAACGAAGGGGGCGAGCGCTGGACGAAATTCGCGGCGCGTACGACGACCCTTTTCATCCCCCTGACCGACGCGCTCTTGCGAGCCGCGGCTCCGAAACCCGGCGAAGTCGTCCTGGATGTCGGCTGTGGTACGGCGCGTACGACAGTCGAGCTTTCGAAAGCGGTGCGGCCCGGTCGCGTCGTCGGCCTCGATATCTCGAGCGTGATCCTCGATGCTGCGCGCGCGAACGTGGGACGTGCCGGTGCCGAGGGCATCGAGCTTATCTTGGCCGATGCAGCGACTCACGCGTTCACAGAGAAATTCGATCTCGTCTTCTCCCAATTCGGCGTGATGTTCTTTGAAGATCCGGTCGCGGCGTTTGCGAATCTGCGTCGCGCGCTCAAGCCGAATGGCCGCATTACGTTCGCGTGCTGGCGTACGATGGAAGAGAATGCGTGGTTTTCGGTTCCGTTCGCAGAAGCAAAGCGCTTCGCGCCTCCGCCGCAACCGGCACCGCCCGATGCGCCCGGACCTCTTGCGTTTGCGGATGCAAAGCGCGTCGAGCGCATTCTGGGGGACGCGGGCTTTTCGGATATCGCGATCGCGCCGCACGACGAGCAGCTGCTGATCGGAAATCTCGATCAATTAGATGAGGCGAAATTCATGCTCTCGCGCATTGGCCCGGCGGGCCGGCTGCTCGATACGGTCGATGAGAACGCTCGGCGAACGGCGGAAGACGCGATCGGCATCGCGTTGCAAAAGCGCGCGTCTGAGTCGGGGATGCACCTGGGCTCCGGGATTTGGCTCGTGAGCGCGAGAAGCCGCTAGCCCCCGCGTGGGAGCGTACGGGTCTGGTGGCTCGCACGGTCTTCAAAACCGTTGAGGCCGTCGCAAGGCGGCTGGTAGGTTCGATTCCTACACGCTCCCGCCAATAAACCACTACACGCCAAAAGCGTAAATCGTGTCGTTCCAATCGACGACATAGACACGTCCGTTCACGATCGTCGCACCGTTTCGCATAGCGCCCGTAATCGTTGAGCCGCTGTCCCAGAGCGACGCACCGCTAGCGGCGTTGAATGCTTGCAGCTTTGAGCCGACCGGATCGAAGACAACGCCGCCCGCTATCGTAATCGGCGCGACAGAAACGCCAATTTGCTGCGACCACAACTGGGTCACGTTGAGCCTGCAGTTCGCCTGCGTTTGAAACGCATACAGACCGACGTTATAGTTGCCGGCTTTCGGATTGTTGACGTACAGAAGGTGCGTGACGGACGAATGGGCCGGTGTGTAGATGATATCGGAGACGCCCATCGACAACGAGACCGTCGGCCCCGCGCTCACATTCGTACGGTCGAAGATAAACGTCGTGCCCTCTTTGCGATTCGAAACCACGCATTGCGATCCGGCATCATCGTATAAGACGGCCGATCCGCCAAAGTCGTCGTCACTTCGCGGGATGGGCGGCTGTGACGTAGCGACCACTGCGAGTGCCGGACTCCACTCGTCGAGGCTGTCGCTGAATGGTTGGTTTTCAGTCGGTACCAGATTGCTGTCGGCGCCGTAGAGGTTATGGGTTGTCGCGTCGACGGCGATTCCACCCCAGGCCCAGATCCCGCCCCCGTATTCCGAAGCCGTAGGCTGCGTGGAGTTACCGGTTGCGAAATAAAAGACGCTCGTTACCGTCGCGGTCTGCACATTCACCACGCGCAGTGCTCCGTGCCACTGGCCACGGTCGCAATAACTCGCGGTCGTCGTGTAGAGCTGGTTCTCAGTCGTGTCGAACGTGAGCGCGCTCCAGACGTGGTCGAGCGCCGGATTGTCGACAACGACTACACCGGACGAGGGCCAGCCCGACGCGACGTTCCCGGTTGCCAGATCGAAGGCCCACAACACGCCGGTGCCGTCAACGACGTAGACGCGATTACGGCCGCGGTCCACTGCCGGTGTATCCGTGATGCCCCAGACGTAATCAGGGATGTTCTGGCAACTCGTCACTTGTGATCCAAGGTGCTTGCTCCAGAGCAAGGCACCGCTTATTGCGTTCAGCGCGACGAAATATCCGTGCTCGTCACCGGCGTAGACGACGTCGATGTTCGCGCCGTTGATCGATACGTTTGCGGCGACGATCGGCTGTGTGTCGGCATAGAGGCTGGACGAATCTCCGATCTTTTTGGACCACAGTAGATGCAACTTACCGGCGGTCGCCGGCGTAATTTGTGTCTCTGCAGTATTCTCGCCGCTATGTGGGAGACTAAATCCGAACATTGGCCAGTCGATGTCGGATGGATTTCCTGTCGGCTGACTCGTTGGTGCCGGGGAAGCCGTTACGCTCGAATGCTGCGCCGGCGTCGAGGAACCGCCGCCGCCACACGCCGTCAACGCGAATGTCAATGCTACGAGACAGGCCTCGATAAATCTCCGCGTAGGCACTTCAAGTAAGATCCACGTCTTTGGGGCTTAAACGGGAGCGCCGATTCGTCCCACCCAACTAAACCGAATGCACGTGAACCTACGATGGGCCGTCCTTTGCGCACTCTTCGCGCTGGCTTTCGGCGCGGTACCGGTGCGAGCCGATGACGTTCCGGCGATCCGAGTCGCCACCGAATACGGGCTCGGTTACGCTCCGCTCTACATCGTTGCGAAGAAACCGGAGTTCGTTCGCAAGTATCTGCCGGACGCCGAAATCAGCATTCAGCATCTCGCGGGCGGGCCGGCGGTACGCGACGCGTTGCTTGCCGGCACCGTTGACATCGGAGGACTCGGCGTTGCACCGGTGATTCAGGCCGCGGACAAAGGCGTCGACCTGAAGATAGCCGTCGGGATGGCATTCGTTCCGACCGCGCTCATCACGTATCGCGACGACATCAAATCGGTTCGCGATCTCAAACCCGATGACAAGGTGAACGTCGTTTCGAGCAGCTCGCTGCAAGCCATGGAAATGAAGATGGCGGGCGACGCCTATTTCAACAATCCGGCTGCGTTCGACGGCAACATGACGACGATTTCGCATCCCGACGCAGTTGCGGCCGTGGAAAAACACGAGCTAGCCGGCGAGTTCGCAACGCCGCCATTCATTCGAACGCTCCTGCGTGAACCTGGGATGCACGTAATTCTGAGCAATCACGATTTTGCGGCCGCGGACTGCATGCCGATTCTCGCCGCCGCGTCCGGCCATTTTCACGACCGCCGGAAAGAGTACGATGCGCTCGTGCACGCAATCCAAGACGCGATCGCGTGGATGAATGCGAATCCGAAGGCTGCTGCTGAGTTTCTGGCCGCGGATCAGGGCGGCAAAATGAGCGCGGCCGATTGGCTCGCCGAGATTCAGCAGCCGGGCGTCAAATTCTCATCCGTGCCGAGCGGCGAAGCCGCGCTCGCCAAATTCATGCAGAAGATCGGCATCGTTTCCAAGGCGGCTTCGTACGATGACCTCACCTGGCCGAATTTGCACGGGGTCGGGGGCAGCTAGGTAGAATGGAAGCTCGCCATGCTGCTCGCGATTGACGGCAGACACCTGTCGCTCGAGGCGATCGAAGATGTCGCGCTGCACAAGGTTCCGGTTGAAATAACGGACTCCGCGCGCAACAATGTCGTGCGCGCGCGTGAATCGGTCGAGCGTCAGTATGCGCTCGGCACCGCAATCTACGGCGTGACGACGGGCTTTGGCCGGATGGCGAACGTGCTCATCGCTCCGGATGAAACGGAAAAGCTTCAAGAAAATCTCGTTCGCAGTCATGCATCGGGAACGGGTGCGCCGCTCGCGATTCCGCAGGTGCGCGCGGCGGGCGTGTTGCGGATCAATACGCTGGCCGCCGGCCATTCCGGCGTGCGTCTCTCGACGGTCGATCTCTTGACGGCAACGCTCAATCACGACGTCACGCCGTATGTGCCGTCGCAAGGTTCGGTCGGTGCGAGCGGCGATCTCGCGCCCCTCGCGCACATGACGCTGACGCTCATTGGCGAAGGCAAAGCATATTACGAGGGCGAGCTTCTGCCGAGCTCGGTCGCACTACGTAAAGCCGGTCTCGAGCCGATACGGCTTGGTGCAAAAGAAGGGCTCTCGCTCGTCAACGGCACCGAGGTGATGACCGCGATCGCGGCGCTTGCGCTTCTGCGAGCGGAACGGCTCATCAAAGCTGCAGACGTTATCGGCGCGATGTCGCTTGAAGCGTTTCTGGGCACCGATCGCGTTTTCGACGAGCGCATCAATGCGCTTCGGCCGCATCCCGGTCAGTCGCAGGTTGCGACAAATCTGCGTGCGCTCTTGGCCGAGTCGGTCATCATGCTTTCGCATCGCGATTGCGGACGCGTTCAGGATCCGTATTCATTCCGGTGCATCCCCGTCGTGCACGGTTCGGTGCGCGATGCCGCGCGCTATGCACGCAGCGTGATCGAGATCGAAGCCATCTCGGTCACCGACAATCCGCTCGTCTTCGCCGAACACGATGAGTTTTTGACCGGCGGAAATTTTCATGGCCAGCCCATTGCGACGGCGAGCGACACGCTCAAAGCGAGTCTCGTAACGCTCGCGAGCATCAGCGAGCGCAGGTCATATCTCTTGCTCAACGGTGAAGAGCGGGGACTGCCGCTGTTTCTCGCACAGAATCCCGGCTTGCAATCCGGCCTGATGCTCGCGCAATATACCGCCGCGTCGCTCGTCAGCGAAAGCAAAGCGCTTGCGTTTCCGTCCGGCGTCGATTCGATTCCGACCTCGGCGGGGCAAGAAGATCACGTCAGCATGGGAACGATCGCAGCGCGCACGCTCGACGCGATCGTCGACAATCTTGAAGGCACGCTTGCGTGCGAGCTGCTCGCGTCGCTTGCAGCGACCGATTTCCGCCGGCCACGGCGCTCCGGTGCCGGCACCGGCGCTGCCTACGATTGCGCGCGTGAAACAATTGCGCCGCTGCACGACGATCGCGTACTCGCCGACGACATCGTCGCCGCACGGGAGCTGTTGCGTTCCGGCACACTGATCGCGGCTGCGGAAAATGCAATCGGAGGTTCACTATGAGCACGTATCCCGATTCTTCGTCGCGCTCAGCCCAGCTATTCGAACGCGCGAAGCACGTTTTTCCGGACGGCAGCACGCGCCGGACTGTCACGTTCGATCCGTATCCGCTTTATGCAGTCTCCGGACGTGGCTGCACGGTGACCGACGCTGACGGCGTCGAACGTATCGATTACATCAACAACTACTCCTCGATGATTCACGGACATTCGCATCCGAAGATCGTCGCGGCGCTCGCGCAACAAGCCGGCAAGTTGATGGCGGTCGGCATGCCGACCGAATCCGATATCGAGCTCGCCGAACTGTTGGTCGAACGGCTACCGACCGTCGAGCACCTGCAATTCTGCAACTCCGGGACGGAGGCTGTCATGCTGGCTGTCAAAGCCGCGCGCGCCTACACGGACCATCCGAAGGTCGCGCGCGTCGAGGGGGCTTACCACGGCGCTTACGATTTCGACGCAGTGATGCTTCCGTGCAACGACGTCGATGGTGCGTTACGGATTCTCGATGCGAATAAAGCCGAGCTTGCGGGAGCGATCTTCGATCCGATCATCGGCCGCCTCGGATTTGCCGAGCTAACGCCGGAATATATCGGCGCGTTGCGCGATTGGACGCGTAAGAATAACAAGCTACTGATCGTAGACGAAGTCTTTTCGTTCCGAATCGACTACCATGGCGCCCAAGCTCGCTATAAGGTCGAAGCGGATCTCACGGCGCTCGGTAAGATCATCGGCGGTGGTATTCCAATCGGCGCGCTCGGCGGACGCAAAGACGTCATGTCTGTTTTCGGCGACGGCAGCGCACATCCGAAGCTTCATCACCACGGTACCTACAACGCTAATCCGCTCGCGATGACGGCCGGAAAGATCTCAATGGAGATGCTGACCGCAGAGGAAATCGCGCGCATCAACGTGCTCGGCGAGCGGCTCGTGCGCGGTATCGATAAGATCCTTAAAGACGCAGCTGCGCCGGCAAAGGCGCAGGGCGTCGGCTCGATGGTTGCGATCGCCCCGATCAATACGCCCTTCACGGATCGCGTCCACCGCGAGATGCTCAATCGTGGCGTGTTGATGATGGCGCGCGGGGCCTTTGTCATCTCGACGCCGATGCGTGAAGCCGAGATCGACCGGACACTGACCGCACTCGCGGAGTCGTTGCAAACCGTCCCGGTTCGCTAACGCGCGTGTCGCAATGGGACACACTGTGGACCGGCTGCGAGATCGCGACCATGGTGGGCGATCAATACGGCTTGATTTCGGACGGCGCGATCGCGTCGCACGGCGAGCACATCGCATGGGTAGGTTCGCGCTCCGAGCTTCCTGATGCTCCGGAGCGGATCGCTCGCGAGGTTGTCGATCTCGGCGGGAAGCTCATCACGCCCGGACTGATCGACTGCCACACGCATCTGATCTACGCCGGCAATCGCGCTTCGGAATTCGAGATGCGTCTGGGCGGAGCGACGTATGCCGAGATTGCGAACGCGGGCGGCGGCATTCAGAATACGGTCGCAAAGACGCGCGCAGCCTCGTTTGAGGAGCTTTTCGAGTCAGCGGCACAGCGCGTTGCGATGATGCAGGCCGGCGGCGTTACGACGATCGAGGTCAAATCGGGCTACGGACTCGATCGAGAAACGGAGCTGCGAATGCTGCGCGTAGCTCGTGCGCTCGGCGAACGCTTTCCGGTAACGGTGAAAACGACATACTTAGGCGCGCATACTTTGCCGCGAGAGTTCGCACCGAATCGCGACGGATACATTGCGCTTGTGTGCGAGGTGCTACGCGAAGGCGTGCGCGACGGGTTGATCGACGCCGTCGATGCGTTCTGCGAGAACATCGCGTTTTCGCCGCAAGAAGTGCAGCCGATTTTCCGCGAAGCGCAGCAGCTGGGCATTCCCGTAAAGCTGCATGCTGGACAGCTGAGCTATAACGGCGGGCCCGAGCTCGCAGCCGAGTTCCATGCGCTCTCGGCCGATCATTGCGAGCATCTCACCCCTTCGGATATCGAAGCATTCGCTCGCAGCGGCGTCGTGGCCGTGCTGTTACCGACCGCATCGTACTTCATCGGCGAGAAGGTGCTTCCGCCGGTCGAGAGCCTGCGCATTGCCGGCGTACCGATCGCGATTGCGACCGATTGCAATCCGGGCACGTCGCCCAATCCGTCGCTGCTCGTTGCGCTCAACATGGCGTGCGTTCGGTTCGGATTGCTGCCAACCGAAGTGATGCGAGCCGTAACCTCGCATGCAGCCCGCGCGCTTGGAATCGGGGAACGCGCTGGAACGCTGGAGAAGGGCAGAGACGCCGATTTTGCGCTGTGGGATGCGAAGCATCCGGCCGAGTTGCCGTACAGCTTCGGACAAACGCGGTGCCTCGGTACCGTCAAACGCGGGCGCTATTTCGCAGGGACAACATCATGACCGCAGTTGCATCGCATCGCGTCATACGCGCTCCGCGCGGCACGACGCTCAACGCAAAGAGCTGGCTGACCGAAGCGCCGCTTCGGATGATTATGAACAACCTCGATCCCGAGGTTGCTGAAAATCCAACAGAGCTGATCGTCTACGGCGGTATCGGAAAAGCCGCGCGCAATTGGGCATGCTTCGATGCAATCGTTAACGTGCTCAAGCGTTTGGGCGATGATGAAACGCTGCTGATCCAATCCGGAAAGCCGGTCGGCGTCTTCAAGACGCACGCCGATGCGCCACGCGTATTGATCGCGAATTCGAATCTCGTCCCGCATTGGGCGACGTGGGAGACGTTCAATGAGCTCGATCGTAAAGGTCTGATGATGTTTGGCCAGATGACGGCCGGCTCGTGGATCTATATCGGGTCGCAAGGCATCGTGCAAGGGACCTACGAGACGTTTGCGGAGGTCGGCCGCCGCCACTATAACGGAAGTCTGGCCGGAAAGTGGATCCTTACCGCCGGCCTAGGCGGAATGGGTGGCGCGCAGCCGCTTGCGGCGACCATGGCCGGCGCCTCGATGCTCGTCATCGAGTGCGATCCGAGCCGCATCCAGCGCAGGCTCGATTCAAAATATCTTGACGTTCGCGCACGCGATCTTGATGACGCGCTGGCGCGCATCGCAGAGGCGACGCGAACGAATCGTCCGACGTCGGTCGCCGTCCTCGGTAACGCCGCCGAGATCTTGCCCCTGCTCGTACATCGCGGCGTTCGTCCGGATGCCGTCACCGATCAAACGAGCGCCCACGATCCGATCAACGGCTATTTGCCGGCTGGTTGGGATCTCGAGCGCGCCGCACTGCTGCGCAAATCCACACCCCGCGAGGTCGAGGTTGCGGCGCGCCGCTCGATGCGCGTGCACGTCGAAGCGATGCTCGCGTATCATCGCATGGGCGTTCCGACGTTCGACTACGGCAACAATATTCGCCAAGTTGCATCCGAAGAAGGTCTGCAAGACGCGTTTGCCTATCAAGGTTTCGTTCCGGCCTACATACGACCGCTATTTTGTCGCGGCGTCGGGCCGTTTCGTTGGGTCGCGCTCTCCGGCGATCCCGAAGATATCTATCGAACCGATGCGAAAGTCAAAGAAGTCGTTAGCAATGACAAAAAATTGCATCGGTGGTTGGATCTGGCGCGCGAACGTATCGCGTTTCAAGGTCTGCCCGCGCGCATTTGCTGGCTTGGACTCGGCGATCGCGCCCGAGTCGGGCTTGCGTTCAATGAGATGGTCGCACGCGGAGAGCTGAAGGCACCGATCGTAATCGGACGCGATCATCTCGATTCCGGCTCGGTTGCGAGTCCGAATCGAGAGACCGAAGGGATGCGCGACGGATCCGATGCCGTCTCGGATTGGCCGATGCTCAACGCGCTTTTGAATTGCGCAAGCGGCGCGACGTGGGTGAGCTTGCATCACGGCGGCGGCGTCGGCATGGGCTTCTCGCAGCACGCAGGCCTCGTAATCGTGTGCGACGGCACCGAGGCCGCGGCAAAACGTATCGAGCGAGCCCTCACGAACGACCCGGCCACGGGCGTCATGCGCCACGCCGATGCCGGATACCAAGAAGCTATCGACTGCGCGCGGGAATTCGATCTCGATCTACCGATGCAATAGCTGATGCCGGCGAGCTATATCGCGGATCTCGCGTTGCTTCCATCGGGGTGGGCGAGCAACGTTCGCATCGACGTCGGTGCGACTGGTTTGATCGAACGTGTCGAAGCGGATTCGGCGGGCAACGGCGCAACGAAGCTAGCCGGCGCGGTCGTCCCTGGAATGCCCAACGTGCACTCGCACGCGTTCCAACGCGCGCTAGCCGGGCGTCTCGAGCGACCGGCAACCGGACGCGATAATTTCTGGACGTGGCGTGAAGGGATGTACGATTTGGCGTCGCGCATCGATCCCGACGACGTCCAAAGCATCGCCGAGTATCTGTACGTCCAAATGCTGGAAGCCGGTTACACGTCGGTAGGCGAATTTCACTATCTTCACAACGATCCCAGCGGCGCGCCTTACGCGACACGTACGGAGATGTCGGATCGCATCGTTGCGGCCGCGAAAAACGCAGGCATCGAGCTCACGCTGCTCCTCGTGCTCTATCGTCATTCCGGATTCGGCGGCGAACCCGCGCTCCCGTCGCAGCGCCGCTTCGTCACGAGCGTTGACGACCTCGTCGCGATGTTCGAGACGCTGCGAAGCAGCACGCATGCCGGCATTGCGCCACATTCGTTGCGTGCCGTAACGCAACACGAGCTTCGCGATTTACTCGCCGCGGTCGGCAAGCACAACGGTACGCCGATTCACATTCACATCGCCGAGCAACGGCGCGAAGTCGAGGATTGCGTGCGGCGTTACGGCAGCAATCCGATCGCATGGCTCCTCGCGAATGCTCCCGTCAACAGTGCATGGACGCTCGTCCATGCCACGCAGCTCGAGCCGATCGAGACGCGCACGCTCGCGCAGACCGGCGCGGTCGCGGGATTGTGCCCGACGACCGAAGCGAATCTCGGCGACGGCATCTTCCCGGCCGAAGAGTTTTTGCGCGCCGGCGGAGCGATCGCAATCGGTTCGGACAGTCACGTCACGGTCGATCCGGCGGAAGAGCTGCGTCTGCTCGAATACGGGCAACGCTTGGTGCATCAAGGCCGAACGCTTCTCGATCGACATTACATGCGAGCTGCATGCGGCGGCGCGCAATCGCTTGCGATCGACGCCGGGACGATCGAGATGGGGAAGCGCGCCGATCTCGTTGCGCTCGATCTCGAGAACGTCGCGCTTGTGGCATGCCCGCCCGAAATGATTTTGGAAGGGTGGCTGTTCGGCGGCGGACGTGACCTCGTCAAAGACGTCGTCGCCGGCGGAACGCATCTCGTACATGATGGCCGCCACGTGCGCGGCGACGAAACGCGAGCTCGTTTTATGGGGACGATGCGCCGCTTGTTCGCTTAGCCCGCCATGTTTCGTTCGTCATGGAAGCGAAGCGCCGGGTCATGAAAAAGCTGCTCTTCCTGCTGAGCGCGTTCGTGCTCGTTTGCGTCAGCGCGCCGGCCGCAGAACCGCCGGCTCCGGCTCCGCTGCCGTCACCGCCACTGCTCGCGCCGCGCCACGTCATCATCGACAATCCCCACCCCCAACCGCAGGCGGCTTCGTACTTTCCGTCCGGGCAAATCACCGGTGTGTGGCAAGGTTGCGGACCGTCGCAGAGCATGGGCACGATTGAGGACTTCAACAGCGATCATCCGCACGCGCGCATCGTGCAAGTCTTCGTCGACGCCAGCGTCCCGTGCAAAACACCGACTGCGCACACCTTCGTGATCGTCTATCAAGAACCGGCGACGGTCGTTCGCCGAACGATCCGCGCACCAATGAAGAAATAGTTTACGGGTCGTTGAAGAGATAGGTCGTGAACTCGCCGACGCGCTCGAATCCGACGCGCTCGTAGAGCTCGATCGCTTTTGTGTTAAAGTCGTTCACGTAGAGCGAGAGCGTCGGCACGTCGTTGATCAAACGGCGGCAAATCGCGCGCATCGCGCGCGTCGCGTATCCTTTCCCGCGTTGCGCGGGCGGCGTCCAAACGCCTTGCACTTGGGCCGTGCGCGCGGTGCGCGAGCCGATGTTGCATTGAAAGAGCAGCTCACCGTTCTCGATCCACACCCACCACCAGCCGCGCTCGATCAAACGAGAGATTCCGTGCATGAAGTTCGTACGATGTTCGCGTGGATCGTATCCGAGCTCACCGATCATCATCTCGGCTGAGTTCGCGGCTACCATCTCGAGGTCACTGGCGCGCGCTTGCCGGATCGGGATGTCGTCACCGCCGGCCGGCATTTGATCGATGGCGTAGAGCGGCTGTGAAGCACGGACGAGCGACGGCTCTCGATACCACGACTTGATGCGTGCCCAAAAGTGATTGGTGATGGATCGCGGACCGACTATCATTCGCGCACGCGCCCGCTCGCGTGCTTCGAACGCAAAGCCGTCGAGCGCCGCGACGTCGTCGGCCGCCACCGCGATCTGCGGGCCAAAAAACGCGACGCCGGCGACGAGACGATTATACGAACGCCACACCGCAATCGAGTCGTATGCCGTCGCCATACCGAGTCCACCCTCAACGATCCACTGCATGAAGGCGTTCTCGTAGGGCCGGCGCGACAGGTACGAGATGACTTCTGTGCGTGCAACGCGGCTAAGAGGTTCGAGCATTAGATAAGGTCGCGAGGTTCGTCATTCGACGGCGCGAACCCGGCGCAGATGATTGATGAGGTCGCTCGGCGGCTCCGACGCGCACAATCGGTTTTCGTGCTAACCGGGTCAGGGATCTCGTCGGAAAGCGGGCTTCCGACGTTTCGTGGCGTCGGCGGGCTGTGGCACTCGCACCGCGTCGAGCAGCTTGCTTCTCCCGAGGGTTTTGCGCGCGATCCGCATCTCGTATGGACCTGGTACAACGAGCGGCGCGCGGCGCACAAGCTCGCCGAACCAAGTCCGGCGCATCTCACGCTTGCACGCCTCGAATCGCGCTTCGACGATTTCACGCTGGCAACGCAAAACGTCGACTCATTGCATCTGCGCGCCGGGTCACGCAACGTGCTCGAGCTTCACGGGAACCTGCGGGAAGCGCGCTGCAACCGCTGCGAAGAGGTAGTCTCAATCGATGACGGTTTGCCCGTCGAACGAATCGAACACACCTGCGGCGGGCTCTTCCGTCCGGGTGTCGTTTGGTTCGGCGAGTCGCTTCCGCACAGCGTATGGAAGCTCGCCGCCGAGGCTGCCTCGCGCGCCGACCTCAAGATCATCATCGGGACGTCGGCGATCGTTCAACCTGCCGCGTCGCTCGCGTTCGGTAATGGTGCGTTGGGCGAAAGGGCGTGGATCGTCGAAATCAATCCGGAAACGACGGCAATCTCAGAGCATGTCGACGCTTCACTCCGCGCGCGCGCATCCGACGCGCTAACGGAAATCGAATCGCGCCTTTAGGGTGGAAGCTTGAGCGGCGGACGGCCGCTGTCGTCTTCGTAATAGCCCTCAGCAGCGATAGGATCCGGCAGTGCCGGCGAATTGTCGTACGCGCCGAAGCCAGCCGTCTCCGGGATATCGAGTCTCTTCCGTGTTGGCGGTGGCGGGGGCGTGCGCTTCTTTGGAGGCGGCGGCGCTTTCGGAAGCGGCGTGCGCGGTTGCGGCTCGCTGAATTCGCGAGGAGCTGGGCTTGGATCTCGTTCGGGTAAACCGGCGATGCGTTTGTCGAAGGTCGCTTGCCCTTCGATCGGATCATCGATGCGCGTGCGCGGAAACGCTTGCGGCGGCGGCAAGAGTAGGTTCTCTTTCTCTTCCGGTTTCGCAAGACCACGAATGACGTAGCATTTCTCGTTGCGCTTCATGCCGCGCAGCGGAACGGTGCCGGCCGAGACATTGACAAACATCGTGCGCACGGGTTCGAGCGTCGATTCGGTTACGATGATGTACGCGCTCATCGGCTCGGTACGTTCCTGAACGCGCGAGGCGACGATCGCGGGCACTCCGACGACCGTGTACTCGCGGCGCTGCGGATAGCCGACTTCGCCGGCGACGACGTTGCCGCTATTGATTCCGATGCCGACGCGCAAGGGTTTGCGCCCCTCGCGTATCCAGCGCTGATTCATCCCGTCGACGAGACGGATGATGTCGATCGCGGCGCGGACAGCGTGTTCTTCTTGCAACGGGTCTTCGAGCGGAAAGCCGAACGCGCCGCTGATCCCGTCGCCGAGAAACTTGTCCACCATGCCGCGGTGCTTCTGAATCGAGCGTCCGGCAAGCGTGTAGAAATCGTTGAGGTAGCGCAGCGTCTCTTCGTGCTCGAGCGTTTCGGCGAACAACGCGAAGTTCCAGATCCGGCAGACAAGCACGGTCGCGTAGCCGCTTTTGGCGGTGAAAGCGCGCGCGTCGCGCCGCTCCAGAAGCTCGTCGAGGATGATCGGCGAGACGTAGCGGGAGAAGATGCTTCGCACCCGGACCGTCTCACGTTGGGCCGCGATGACTCGCTGGGCCTGCACGTATGCGACCACGCCTGCTGCTACGGCCGCACAAAGCGCCAGGAGCGCTATTCCCATTATCTCCCACTTATCGGGTGGCAGGGGATACTTCCCGCCGTGCGGCCCAGAATAGGACGCTTTTTTTCAAGGGCAGGCAAGCGTCGCGGGCGAAACGGCAACCCCCCATGGACGGCTTGAGCTTTTTAAAAGAGCGTATTCCGGCATACGCCGACTACGGCGATGAGGATGCGCGTCATCTGGTCGATAAACAGGTTCGCGCCTACGTCGGCGAGGCGTTGAGCCTGATTCGCGAGCGGCTTGCTGCAGATCTCGCGGCAACAGTCTCCGAGCAACTCGAGAAGACGCTGTTGATGTGCGAATTCTCGAACCAACAGCTGATCCACATCCTCGATCACGCACATCTCTCGAACACCGAGATCGAAGAGCTGCACGAGGTCGATCACGAGCTGATTCAGGTCGCCGATCGTGCCGACGCGATCGAAGCATCCAAGTTGGATGCCTATCTTTCGCAGCTCACGGAGCTGTTTGCACGCCGTGCACAAGCAGTTTTCTGGTCGGAGGACCGACGCTAACGGACCAAAGCGAATACGTCGATTTGATCGACAGTCTGCTTGGGCCGGATGACGATCCCAAATCCGCGTTCCACGATCTGAAAAAGATCGAAGGACTACGCTTCGACGGAAGCAAGTGCGCGACGTGTCCGAGGAACTGCTGCATCGTCCACGATCCGGACGAACAGTACATCGCGATTCGCGAGGACGAGCTCGCGGCGATCTACGCGGCATATCCCGATGCAGCCAAAGTTCGCGCCAAGGAAAAAGGCAAAGACGGCCGCCGTTACTACACCGTATCCAAGAAGGGCGCGCGCTGCGCATTTCTCGGCGATGATCTCAAGTGTACGGTGTATTCGGCCCGGCCGCGTTACTGTCGCGAGAATCCGGGCAACGCGTATCAAATACACGGATGGGACGGGGTCAAGTACGATTTGAAGCGCTGTCCCGGAACGACGTACGAAAAACCCGTTCTGTGTCTGAACTCGGGCGGGATCGAGAGTTTGGTGCTACAAGCCCATCTCAAAGCGCAAGGCTTCACGCCCTATTCGCTGTTCATCGATTACGGACAAGCCGCGCGCGAGTCTGAGCGCGCTGCTGCACAGAACATTGCTACGTACTACGGCGGGAAATTTTATGCCGAACGCGTCGCGCTCGAGCTCTGGAAAGAACCGCCGTTCTTCCAAAGCTCAGCCCTGAATCGCGTCCTCTTTTCGATAGCGCAGGCGTATTGCGATACGCTTAACATCCCGCGTATGGGGCTGGGGTGGGAAGAAAAGCGCAAAGGTCTCAAGATCATGACGCCGCTGCTCGGAAAAACGAAGTCCGGCATCATTCGGATGGGCAAGAAGTACGGTGCGCCGTTCGATCTCGCGTTTAGAAGTGGATCCGCGGGAGCGAAGGCAGCTGGTTCAAAAGCTGGTTCTTGAGATCGGCCCAATTGGTCGGAACGCCGAAATCGCCGGAGAATTGATCGACAGCGGCTTGCGTGAGCTTGTTGACCGCGAGCTGCACGACACCGTTGATGATCTTTGCGGTTAGTGATTGTCCGGCGTTGACGAGCTGGATTTTCCCGCCCGAGAACGTGACCGAGACGGGCTGACTCGCCGAGTACACGTTCACCGTCAGTGAATCGCCGTCGACGCCGATGTCGCCCTCGGTTCCGCGTACGGCGATCGATGAGGTCGGCGTGACGAACGTGTAGTTGGCTTTGGCGCCCTCCGGATGCTCGACTTTAAAGCGCGTCTTCCCTTGATAGACGACGAATTGCGCGTTGGCGACATCGGTTTGATTGAAAAACGCAAGCTGGACGCGCGTCTGCGAACCGAGCGTCACGACTGATGAATCGGGCAGCTGCAGCTTGCCGAGCGAGGCATCGCCGGTGATGGCCGTTTCTTTATCCGCAAGCGCGATCGAAGCGTTGGGTGCGACCGGCGTCGTCTTTCCCGAATCTTCGTACGAGACGCTGCCTTTCACGTTCGAGAGAAGCTTGTCGCTTGCGGCGCGGACATTGAAAGGGATGACGATCAGCATGAGTGCGAGTGCGGCGCTCACGTACTGCGGGCGATGCGCGACGTCACGTAAGATCACGATCAAGCAAACGGCTGCAAAAGCCAAGCATCCGATACCCACACCGACCTCCCCCAAACAAAGCTTTCCGATTCCAAAGAGCATCCCGTAGACGAGGCCGCACCCCGCGACCCAATCGCGTAAATCAATCCCAAGCTTTTCGTCACCCGGACGAACGCGTGCATAAAAGCGCTCCAGCGTCGCTGCGCTTTCGGGTTGCGTCAAGAACGTGACCGTAAGCCAGACGACGCTCGCTACTGCGACCGTTACGAGCAGACTGAGCGCGACTTGGTTCGGCCCATCGAACGCACCGGACAGCTTGAGCGCCGTCGCGGTTACTCCGGACGACACAAGCGCCGAAATCTCACTCCATGCGTTGATCCGCGGCCAATACCAGCGCAGAATCATCACGGGACCGACACCGGCGGTAAAGGTGATCAAGTACGTCCACGCGCCGCTGACCGAATCCATGAAGCCGGTCACGATCGCTGCGAGGATCATCGCCAGGATCGTGGCCGCGCGTGAGACCCACACGTAGTGTTCTTCCGCGGCGTTCGGGCGCAGGAAGCGGCGGTAGAGATCGTTCGTCATGTATGAGGCGCCGAGATTGAGGTGCGTTCCGATCGTCGACATGTAAGCCGCAAGGAATCCCGCCATCATCAAGCCGCGCAAAGCAATTGGAAGATGATCGATCATGGTCTGCACGTACAACAGCTCGGGATCGATCTGGCCGGCTGCGTTCTTTACGCCGGCCGGGTATAGCACGAGCGCGCTCAGCGCGACGAGAATCCAGGGCCACGGGCGCAACGCGTAGTGCGCGACGTTGAAGAACAGCGTCGCGAAGATCGAGTTCTTCTCGTCCTTGGACGCAAGGATACGTTGTGCGACGTAGCTGCCGCCGCCCGGCTCGGCGCCGGGATACGACGACGCCCACCACGAGACCGCAATGAACACGAGAAACGACTCGAGCGGCATCCAGGCTGCGCCGTGCAACGGCGGAAAAAACGCAAGCAAGCCGCCTTGCGTGATGTGGTGCGCCGCATCTAGCGCGCCGATCTTTTCACGCAAAGCGACGACGCCGCCGACGGCAGCGACCGAGGCAACGGCGAGCACGATCGTCATCGTCATCTTCACGGCGAATTGCAATACGTCCGTGACGAGCACGCTCCACATGCCGCCGATCGAGACGTAGATTGCGGTGAGCACGAGGCAAATCCCGATCGCTTCCCACTTCGGAATGCCGAGCGTCAAGCCGAGAATCTTTGCGATCGCAAGATTCACCCAGCCCATGATGATCGTGTTGATGATCACGCCTTGATAGATACCACGTGTCACACGCAGCGCAGCGGCAGGCCTTCCACTATAGCGCAGCTCCGTGAATTCGACGTCGGTGAGGACGCCCGAACGCCGCCACAGCGCGGCAAAAAAGAACGTGGTGAGAATTCCACTCATCACCATGTTCCACCACACCCAGTTTCCGGCGACGCCGTTCTTTGCGACAAAACCCGTCACGGCCAGCGGCGTATCGGCCGCGAACGTCGTCGCAACCATCGACGTCCCCGCGAGCCACCACGGTACGTTTCGCCCGGAAAGAAAATATTCTGACATGCTCTTGCCGCCGCGTCGCGCGAAAAAGACGCCGATTCCGAGGTTGATCGCAAAGAACGCTGCGATTACACCCCAATCAAGCGGACGAAGCTGCATTACCTTGGGCGAATACGACGCCTCCGTTTGCTTGGGCCTTTGCGAGCCGGAGCGCTCGCTCGGCCGCTGCGAGCAGCGCCGGTCCCGTTTCTCCATTTATAGGGAAGAGCGCGATCCCGATCGTGACGCCGACTTGATGGTTGTCGCTTGCCACAGCGATGGGCGCGTACAACGCGCGCGTCAAGTGGTCGGCCATGTCGCGCGCGTCCTCTTCGTCCTCCAGCTCCGGCTGTAGCACAACGAACTCATCCCAGCCGAAACGCGCGACAGTGTCGCTTTCACGCAACGCGGCAACGAAGCGTTCGGCGATCATTTTGAGCGCAGCGTCCGCGGCGGCGTTCCCCGCGCGCCGCGCGACCGCTTGAAATCCATCGAGATCGCACATGTGAATCGCAAAGCGCCGGCCCGAGCGGTTCGAAAGCGCGATGACCTGACTCAGACGGTCATCGAAGAGTGCGCGATTCGGCAATCCGGTAAGTATGTCAAAAGCAGCCGAGTTGAAGGAGACCGCGGGCTCATCCATAGGAATCACTCTACGTCGTGCGCCGCTTACTCGCAACCGCCACGTTCCTTTTCACTTTGTCGTGGGGCCAGGCGGCAGCCGCGTTCGAGCCGTCCATGCTGGTCCCGCAGCCCCAGAGGGTGTCGACCCTCACATGTGCCGTCCATCGCTTCACCCGGCCGTTGCGCGTAGATGCGCGCTTCGATTCCGGCGCGCGTGAGCTGATCGACGAGCGCTGGACGGCGCTGGGCATTCCGCGTCTGCAAGTTTCCAAGCCGTCCGACGTTTCCGTACGTTTGCAGGCGAGCAACGAACGCGAACGTTATCGCTTATTGATTTCGAGCGGCGGCATCGCGATCAGCGCATCCGATTCGGAAGGTGTCTTCGATGCTGCGATGACGCTGGCGCAGCTGGCGCGACGTATCCCGGGCGGCTTCACGCTGCCGTGCATGCAGATCGACGATGCGCCCGCGCTGCGCTGGCGGATCGTTTCCGACGACGTCTCACGCGGCCCGCTGCCGACGATGCGCTACTTCAAGGAACGTATTCGCGGTCTTGCAGCATTGAAGATCAACGGCTACTCGATCTATATGGAGCACGTCTTCGCCGATTCGGCACATCCGTTGATCGCGCCGGCCGATCCGATTACACCTTCGCAGCTGCGTGGGCTGCGCGACTATGCAGCGCGCTTTAACGTCGCTCTGATCCCCGAGCAGCAAACGCTCGCGCACATGCACAATACGCTGCGCTTCGAAGAGTTCGGCGGGCTCTCGGCGCCGCCGCACGCGTGGTTGCTCTCGCCCACAAGCGAAAGCACCTATGCGTATCTCACGCCGCTCTTGCGCGAGATCGGTGCGGCCGCCGGTAAGATTCCCTTCTTCCATCTCGGCTCGGACGAGCCGCTCGAACTACGCAGCGCAGACGTTGCAAAGGTGTTCGCCGCGCACGTCACGCGCGTCGAAGCGATCGTCCGCCCGTTCGGGGCGCGCCCGATGATTTGGGACGACGCGATTCAGCAGAATCCATCGATCCTCGGCATGATTCCAAAAGACACGGTGGTCGTCGATTTTCACTACGGCCGCGAGAAATCGTATGCCGGGTACATCGCGCGCCTCGCCTCAGCCGGCTTCGATCAAATGGTGGGCCCCGGCGCCAACAACTGGAACGAGATTTTTCCGCGTCTCGATCTTGCGTTCGACAACATCGCGCGCTTTGTTGCGGATGGGCGCAGGGCGCACGTCCTCGGCATGTTCGTGACCGTCTGGCACGACGACGGTGAATCGCTCTACGAATCGACGTGGTATCCGCTTGCATTCGCGGCCGCCAGTGCCTGGCAAATCGGTGACGTCGATCAATCCCGATTCCCAGCGGCGTTTGCGTCCGAATTCTTCGGAAGTGAGGATCGGCGCTACGCGCGGTCGCTGGAACGCTTGCGCTCGATCGACGTTAATCTCGGTGCCGACGACGACCCGAGCGACTACCTCTTTTGGGCTGATCCATTCGATGCCAAGATTGGCGATCGCGTTCGTAGCTCCGTCGACGTCACCAAGCTGCGCCTCGATGCCGAAGCAGTACTGCGGGATCTGAGCGCGAGCACGCCGCCGCTGCACGCCGATGCGGCGCGCGTCATGGTGCTAGCAGCGCGGCGGTACGATACGCTCGGACGCCGCTTCGAGATCGGCGTCGAAGCCAAGCGTTACTATGACGATGCGCGCAGCCACGCAGCGGAAACGAACGATAGTCCGGTTTATCGCGGACTCAATCTCGCGAAATATCTGTGCTGGGAGCTGCGCGACGATCTGCTCGCGATCGAGCCGCTCTATCAAAAGGCCTGGACGTACGAGAGCCGTCCCGAGGCGCTCGGCGCAGTGCTGACGCGGTTTCATCTCGGCGAGCAGCAGGCGACGATCGAGGCGGATCGTTTGAACGAAGCCGAGCGCGAAGATTACGCGCGGCGCAAGACGCTTCCGGAATTCGAGAACGCGCTACGCCGCTCGCAATAGTTGCGCTCGCAGTCGCTGTTGCGTTTCCCGGGCTCCTCGCGCCCTCGTCGGCGCGGGGCGTCATCGGAGTGCAGTCGCTCGACGTACTGGCCGAACCCGCCGCGGTTGCATTTATGCGGCAAGTGCAAGCCTCGCAAACGCTGCGCGCGATCCGTATTGATACCGATCCCAGTGCAAGCGATTGCACGAACAAACCGTATGTTGCAGCGGCGCGGCTCGCGTCGACGGTGATTCACGGCGACGTTGGTTGGACGTTCGACATCGGGCTCGTGCTGGTCGACTGCGCGGGTTGGAACATCGATGAATGGCACGAGCACACCGTCCTTGCGCATTCACCTTCGGTCAACGACGCAGAGAAGCTTGGGATGAGCTTATCGCTGCGTTTCACTACATGGCTACACATGGAACCCGCGTTCGCAAGCGCGCTGCTCGCAAGCGGCCTTGCGTACGATCCGGCCACGAAGAAGGCGGCGTATTTCTACACGCTGTTCAAAACCGACGACGGCAACATGCGCGCCTTCGTGCGTCCGGGTGGTCCGGCATACGTCGCGGGCTTGCGCACCAACGATATCGTTCAGAAACTGGACGGCAAGTACTGGTGGGAGTACGGGACCTATCAGACCGAGCAGCGTGCGTACGACGGCAAGCCGCACGTCTTTGAGGTTTTACGGGGTAAGGGCCAGGTCGTCGTTCGCCTGGGCGGTCCGTATTTGCCCATGTAACGGCCGTGTAACGCTTGGGAAGAAGAAGCTCTTGGTTGCTTCTCAGCCCGGTTATATCTGCCGGCTACAAATGATCTTAAGCAGCTCTGAAAAGTGAGAGAAACATGCAAAAGATCGTTGTCGTTGATGATGTTCCCGTAACCCTAGAAATCTATCGCCGTGCCCTGTCTAAGTTGGAAGGCGTCGCGGTCGAGGTCTTCACATCGTCCGTTGTTGCCTTTTCGGAAGTCTGCGAGAACGAGCCTGACCTCGTCGTCGTCGACTATCGCATGCCGGACCTCGATGGACTCGAATTCGTCGAGCGATTCCGCAAGCGTAGCTCGGATATTCCGATTATTGTCGTCACCGGCGCCTCGGATGCCGGCGTTCGCCGCCGTGCTCTCGATGTCGGGGCAACTGACTTCATTCAAAAGCCTGCCGATCCCGTTGAGTTCATGTCACGAGCGCGCAACCTGTTGCGCTTACATGCGCATGAAAAGGCCTTACGGCGACGCTCCGTTTCGCTCGAGGCGCAAGTCAAGGAGTTGAACGGAAATCGTCACGAGCTCGAGATGTTCGACTCGATGATCTCGCTAGCCGGCTATCACGACAATGACGGTCGTTTTCACGGCGCACGTTTGGGAGATTACGCCAGCCTCATGGCGCGCAAGATGGGCCTGAACGAAAAGACGCAGAGCCTCGTCAACCTGACAGCTCCCCTGCACGACATCGGCAAAATCGCGATCCCCGATCGGATCCTCTTCAAGAATGGCAAGCTCAGCAAAGAAGAATTTGCAATCATGAAGACGCACAGCGAGATCGGCTACGAGATTCTGCGTTGCGGCACGTCCGTCTTGATGAAGACCGCCGCCGATGTCGCGCGTTCGCATCATGAATGCTGGGACGGCACCGGCTATCCGCAAGGTCTCAAGGGCGAGCAGATTCCGATCGCGGCACGCATCGTCGCCGTCGCGGACGTCTTCGACGCGCTCGTTTCGTCGCGGCCGTACAAGGACGGTTGGCCATTGCCTCAAGCCTTCGATGCGATCCGTCGAGGCCTCGGCTCGAAATTCGATCCTGTGGCGGGGGAAGCGTTTCTTGACTCCCAGTTCGAGATCCAGGAGATCCGTCAGCGTCAGATGACGGCTGTAAGGGCGGCCTAAAAAAGTCCATCCCACGGTGTTGACATACTCATACTAATAAGCTATTGTACTAGTGTACTAGTTCAATAACACGTTAGGAGAGAGACATGTTGGTCCGCCGCCCCGACCGCCCCCAATCAGGACTGAACCGCCCCTCGATGATCCCATCGCCCCGTAATCCCGCGTTCGAAGGCTGGGGTCCGAAGCTCTAACCTTGGCTGCGATCTTCACAGTCGACCCGCGCTCCGGCGTTCCGATCTACCTCCAGTTGATCGAACAAGTGAAGCGCGGCGTCGCATTGGGGACCCTCGCCTCCGGCGAGCAGCTCCCCACCGTCAAGGCGCTCGCGCTCGAGCTTACGGTTAATCCCAATACCGTGGCTCGCGCTTACCGGGACCTGGAACGCGACGGCGTCATCGAGACGAGTCCGGGCCGCGGATCCTTCGTCCGCAACAATGGCACCGCATCGGCTGAGCTGCGAAGCGACGTTGCGGAACCTGCGCTCGACAACGCCATCCGAACTGCTAAAGGCCTCGGCCTCGACGGCAACGAGGTCCGCCGTCTTTTCGAACGTGCCCTCACACGCTGGTATCCCGGAGAGGACCAATGAACCCAACACCCGTCATCGCATTCGATAATCTGACGAAGCGATATCGCAATTTTGAAGCAGTCCACGATCTGACGCTGCACATTGAAGCCGGCTCGATCTGTGGTCTGCTCGGTCCAAATGGCGCCGGGAAAACGACAGCGATGAAAACGCTGCTCGGCTTCTTACGGCCGACTTCCGGAAGCGTCACAATCGACGGCATGCCCGTCACTCCGAAAACTTTCGAAACTCTCTCCTACGTACCCGAGACAGACGGACTCTTCGGCGAGCTGACGGTCGCGCAGCATGTCGATCTCAACCGCCGTTCGCAACCGCGTCACGATCAAGCGCGCGCGGAAGAGCTGCTCGGCGTCTTCGGCCTCGATCGCCGTAAGCGCGTTCGAAAACTTTCCAAGGGCCAGAAGACTGCGCTAGCGCTCGTGCTCGCGCTTGCGAGCAAGCCGCGCGTGCTCGTACTCGACGAGCCCTCGAGCGGTCTCGATCCTGTTTTTCAGCGCGTCGTGCTCGATCTCATGATCGACGCCGCGGCCGAGGGCGGTACGGTTCTGTTCTCATCCCATCAAGTCGGTCAGGTCGAACGCGCAGCCGATCACGTCGCGATCATGCGCGGTGGACGTCTGCTGTTGTATAGCGACGTCGACTCACTCAAAGGACAAGAGAAGGTCATCGAGGCGACCTTCGCGTCTGCTATTCCGGATCTCAACGGCGCGCTTCGCGTCGAAGTCGTGCGCCGCGTCGAGCAGGCCGGCAACATGGTGCGGATTAGTGTCAAGCACGACGATGGTGAGATCGCGAAGCGTCTCGCACCGTACAACCCGACGAGTATCCGCATAGTCGATCGCAATCTGGAAGACATCTTCTTGGACGTGGTCTCGGAGAAGGGCTGATGTATTACGTCGAGGTTTTGTACGCCCGCAGTCGCCTCTTCTGGTTTACCGTCTTCGCGCTCTTGGTTGCGGCGGTATTCTCATACTTCGTTACGTTCCCGCCGCCTCACGCACACGTCGTGAACAACGGTCAGGACGTCCCGTTCGCGGGCGTGGTGGCGTTCGCAGGGTTCTTCGCATGCATCATGGCCAGCATGCTCGCCGCGACAATGAATCGCGACCAATCGCATCTGCCCTACCTGTGGACGAGGCCGATTTCGCGCGAACGAATCGCGCTAAGCTACATCGTCGTCGACGTTTTGACGATAATTGCGGCGTTCGCTATCGTCGTCATTGTGTGCTTGCTGGTCCTTGCGATTCCCCCGCAGAACCGCACGACGTACGATGCCCACACGGGCGTCTTGCTGGCGCGTTCGCTTGCAGTTCCGTTGATGTTATACGGTGTCGTCGAAGCTGCTACGTCGTGGGCGCCGATGCGCCTGGCCGCCGCGGGCGGACTCGTTTGGCCGATCGGGTTCGGCATCGACTTTCTCGCCGAGATCAACCTGCCGTTTCCGCTGGCGCAAATATTTTACGTAATCAATATCTTCAATCCCATGGCATATTTCCCGGAGACTCACCTGCACAGTCATATGGATATCACCGGATCGACGGTGCTGCCATTCGATTTTAACGGCCAGACGATTCTCGCGTTTGCTATCTTCGTCGCGGGCTGCGTCATCGCGACGTACAATTGGAAACGGATGCAGGCCTGATGTATTACGTAGAATTGCTGTCGGTGCGCAATCGACTCGCTTGGTTCTCGCTAGCCGTCGTCCTCATCGGTATGATTGCAGTTACCACGGTGCGGCTCGTGCCGCAACAGAACCCAGATATGCCGAACGTCGCCGTCCCGTTCAACATCATCTTGCTTGGGTCGTCGTGGTTCGCATGCGTCTTTGCTACGCTCGTGGCCGGCACGCTCAGCCGGGACTACGGCCAGATTGCATATATCTGGACGCGGCCGTCGCCTCGCGAGCGTATCGCGCTCGAATATGTCGCAGTCGATCTCGCTGCAATCGTGATCGCATTTGGGCTCTTGATCGGCGTATCGGTTGCGACGCTCTCGGCGATACCGCGTCTGCACGTCGTCGCGGATGCCTCGACCTTGCAAATTCTGGTGCGCGCGTTGGCGGTACCATTCATGTGGTACGGACTTGTCGAGGTCGCGACGTCGTGGAATGGTGCGCGTGCACGAGCGATGATCGGTGTATCGTGGGCCGTCTTTTGGGCACTTGCGATCCTCGACGCGCTCAACTTTCCCGGAATCCTCGGTAAGCTTATCGTTGTCCTCAACATCTTCAATCCGATGGCATATCTTCCGCAATCGCACGCGCAGAATGTCGATTTTCAAGTCGGTGTGCTCGGATTGACGCCGGTCCCTCTGACCTTCAACGAGCAAACAGCGCTCGTGTACACAATTTTCGCCGTCAGCTGCATCGTGGCAATCTACGCTTGGAAACGGATGGAAGCCTAATGCGTTACCTTGGCAGCAACTTCAGTCTTACGATCGCCGGCTTGCGCCTGCGTATCCGGATCGATCTCGACGACGTCGATGCTGAACCCCAGGACGTTCGTCGTGACGAAGGAACACCGGAGCATGTCGACGTCAAGCGCAAAGTCATCCCTCATCACTTACGTTCGCGGGGAACGTGAGCGGTATGTCGACGAGCTAAAAGCACTCGTCGCAATCCCTTCGATTTCCGCCGATCCTGCGTATCGCGGCGAGGTCCGCCGTTGTGCGCAGGCGCTCGTCGAGCGGATGCGTGAAGCCGGTATGCAGCGCGGCGACGTCCTGGAAACGCAGGGGAATCCGGTTGCGTACGGCGAGTGGCTCGGTGCACCCGGGCAACCGACGATCCTCGTCTACGGACACTACGATGTGCAGCCGGTCGACCCGCTCGAACTTTGGAAGAGTCCACCGTTCGAAGCCGAGATACGCGACGGAAACATTTACGGACGCGGTACCGTCGATGACAAAGGTCAAGTCATGATGCACGTTGCCGCGATCGAAGCCCATCTGCGCGAACGCGGCCACCTGCCTGTGAACGTCAAGGTCGTCGTCGAGGGTGAAGAAGAGATCGGCTCGCCCAACTTCGAGGCGTTTCTCGCCGCGCACCGCGACCTGCTCAAGTGCGATCTTGCGATCATCTCCGACACGTCCGTCTTTGCGGAAGACGTGCCTTCGTTGACGATTTCTCTGCGCGGGCTGGTGCGATGGGAGATTCTGGTGCAAGGCGCTAAAGGCGACATGCACTCGGGTTTATTTGGCGGCATTATCAAGAATCCGATCGAAGCGCTAGCACAGATGCTCGCGCAACTCAAAGACGAGCGCGGCCACGTCGTTGTTCCCGGATTTTACGACGGCGTTCCCGAGCTCTCGGCGGATGCCCGCCGTGAAGTCGAATCACTTCCGTACGATGAAGCCGCCGAAGCGCGGACGTTCGGGGTTCCGAGCTTGAGCGGTGGTGAAGCTGATCGCAAACCTCTGGAACGCGTTTGGTATCGTCCGACGCTCGAGATCAACGGTATTTGGGGCGGCTATCAAGGTGCCGGAACGAAAACGATCATCCCCTCATGGGCGCGCGCGAAGGTCACTGCGCGACTCGTCGGCAGCCAAGATCCCGAACACGTGCGCCGCGTCGTGCGCGACTACCTGAATTCGATCGTGCCGAGCGGTGTGCGTGTCGAGATCGAAGACGACGGAGACACGGGCGCGGTCGTTACCTCGCGAGAGCATCCGGCCGTCGCGGCAGCTGCGCGCGCAATGGAACGTGGTTTCGGCAAGAAACCGGTGTTCATCGGATCGGGCGGAACGATCGGCCCGGTTTCATCCTTCGATCGAATCTTGCACATGCCGCAAGTACTGATCGGTGTCGGCCTTCCCGACGACGCGACGCACGCGCCGAACGAGAAGTTCACGCTCAGTCAATTTTTCGGCGGGATCGAGACGCTCGTCTATCTTTACGACGAGCTTTCGGAATCGGTGAACTCGCGCCGCACAGCCTGAAGTGCAGGCATCACTTCGATGAACTTGTCGACCAAGTCGGGATCGAAGTGATTTCCCTTCCCGCGCTTGAGCGTATCGATCGTATCGGGGAGCGACCATGCCTGCTTATAGGGTCGAACGGAGAGCAGCGCATCGAACACGTCGCCGATCGCGCAGATACGTCCCGAGATCGGAATCGCATCGCCGGCGATGCCGCTGGGATATCCGCTGCCGTCATACTTTTCGTGGTGCGAGAGTGCAATCTCCGCACCGAGATGGATCAGCTTTGAGTCCGTATCTTTGAGGATATCGTAACCCAATTGCGCGTGCGTTTTCATGGTCATCCACTCGTCGGGCGTGAGCTTACCCTCTTTGAGCAGGATGCGATCGGGGATTGCCACTTTACCGACGTCGTGCATCGGTGCGGCCAGCAAGATCAGTTCTTGATAGTCTGAGGGCATCCCGAGCGCGTGTGCGAGAACGCGCGCGTAGTGGCCCATGCGGACGATGTGGTTCTTCGTCTCCTTGTCGCGGTGTTCGGTCGCGCGCGTAAGCATAAAGATTGTTTCTTGCTCGCGCTTGATGATATCGGCCGTGGCGCGCCTGACTTCGCTGGCCAGCCAATCCATCCGATTCTCGAGCTGCAACGCTTGCTCGCGCATCCGCAAGAGATTGCGTGAGCGCGTCAGGAAGGCGACCGGGTCGGCCGGCTTTTCCAGAAAGTCGTCAACGCCCAGCTCGAGCGCCCGATGCCGAACTTCCTTTTCTTTAGTCGACGTGATCATCACGATCGGCACGCCCTTGCTCGTCGGCTGCGTGCGAAATTGCTCGATCAGCTGCAAACCGTCGAGATCCGGCATGCGAAAGTCAGTGATGACGAGATCCGGTTTGTTATCGAGAAGCCACGTCATTGCGAGCGTCGATGACGTAAAGCTGACGACTTTCGAATCCTCGATTTGCGCGAGGATGCGCGCGTAGACCTCGACGTTCACGCGTGCGTCGTCAACAACGACTATTGTGTGCATGGGTCTCCTTGGCTCTATGCTTCTATGGAGGCCTCGCTCCGAAGGATACGATCGATCGCGGATTTGAGCGCATCGAGGACAACAGGCTTAGAGACAAAGTCGTCCATTCCGGCACCGATACACCGCTGCCGATCCGACTCGGAAGCGTTCGCCGTCATCGCGACAATTGGTATGCGCCGGCGCCGCTGCTCGACCTCGTTCTGTCGGATGTGCCTCGTCGCGGTATATCCGTCCATGATGGGCATATTGCAGTCCATCAAAACGGCGTCGAAGTGTTCGCGTTCCAAGATCTCCACTGCCGCCTTCCCGTTGTCAACCGATATGACCTCACATCCAATGTACCGAAGCTGGCGCGCCGCTACCTGCACGTTGATTGCGTTGTCCTCAACCAGAAGAATTCGCTTCGACGAACCGGCCGAGACAGACGGAGACAACTCAGGCGCGCGCACCGCGTCCATCACCTCGACCATCCTGACGTTCTGCATCGCGACAAGCCGGTCGTAGACGTGCGATTGCACGATCGGTTTTGCAAGAAAGGTTTCGAATCCACAGCCGCGCGCGCGTTCGGCAAGGCCCGGTTCATCGTCGCTGGCGATCAACATGAGGTGAATCGGCTCGAGATGCATCTCGCGCTTGATCTTATGCCCGAGCGCGAGTCCATCGCCGTCCGGCAACATGTAATCAATTATCGCAAAATCAAACGGTGTCTCGCGCTCCGCCGCTTCGCGCAAACCTTCGATTGCCTGGGCGACGCCATTTACTACGACTGCGATCATATCCCAATCGCGCGTGTAATTCTCGAAGAGACGTTGCTTCGCCGCATCGCTCTCCACAATGAGGATGCGCTTTTTCGCCAAGAGTGCCTTGTCGGTGTGCTTCGTGGTTTGTGGCACTTCAAAGGCGGCCGTGAACGTGATCTTCGTGCCGACCTCCGGAATGCTGTCGACAGAAATGCGACCGCCCATCAGCTCGACATACGCCTTTGTGATGACCAATCCCAATCCGGTACCGCCGAACCGCCGCGTGGTCGATGCGTCGCCTTGCGCGAACGGCTCAAAAAGCTTTTCCTTGGTTTGCGGCGTCATGCCGATTCCTGTGTCTGAAACTGAAAAACGAAGGGCCCCGCGGTTCCCTTGCTGAGGATCCAGGTCGACCGCCACTTGTATATGTCCCGCTTCGGTAAACTTTGCAGCATTACCGACGAGGTTCAATAACACTTGACGTAGTCGTCCGGGATCGCCGGTCAAGATTGACGGGACGTCCGGCGCGAGATACGTCATCATCGAAACCGCCTCGCGTCGCCGCGAACGACTCACCAGCTCGACCACGCCCTCGACGAGTGGCGCGATCTCGAACTCGATCGATTCCAACTCCGCGCGGCCGGCTTGGAGCTTCGAGAAGTCGAGAATGTCATTGATGATGCGCAACAGCGATAGCGCCGAATCGTGTACCGTCTGCCCCAACTCGCGTTGCTCACTATCGAGCTGCGTGTGCAGCATGAGCTCGCTCATGCCGATGATCCCGTTCATCGGGGTGCGGATCTCGTGACTAACGGTTGCGACGAAATCCGATTTAAGGCGGTCTGCCGCGAGCGCGTCCTCGAGTGCCTTTGAGAGTTCCTTGCGACGATTGTAACGTTCCGTCATGTCGCGGACGATTGCAAGGATGACTTGGCGGCCGTCGACCAAGCCGCCGCGCGCAGAGAATTCGACCGGGAAAATCGTCCCATCCGACCGCATAGCTTCGGTCTCGTAGGAGATACCGTGTTGCGCGGCGTTCTCGATGACACCCGCGATGCCCGCGCGTCGTTCGACCGGAAGAAGGTCGTAAATGCTGAGCTTGAGGACCTCGTGGTGCTGGTAGCCCATCCACTCGGACGCTGACCGGTTCGCTTCAATTATGCGCAGTGTTTCGCGGTCGATAAAGAGAAACGCGTCGCGTGCGCTCTCCGCGAGAAGCGCGTAGCGGTTAAGGGCGGCGTTGCTCTGCCGGATTTCTTGCGACATTCGCATCAACGCGCGATCGACGTCGCCGATCTCGTCGTTTGAGATATCGATAGGACCAAGGTCCTCGCCGGCTGCCACTCGCCGCAATTTCTCCTGAATTTGACGCAAGCGAGAGACGATGCTTTGAGTCAAGAGCGACGCGAATACGTACTTGAGCGCTATGGTCAAGATTACCGCCAGAATAAAGCCGATCGTGAGGATCTGCCAGCCTCGCGTAACCGCCGAATCGCTCGCTCCTAGAACTGCGGACTCTGCGGAGAGATATCGGTCGATACGTTCTTGCACCGGTCGCGTTACCGCATCGTCGCTGTGACCAAGAACGTACGCAACCGCTCGCGCATGCGAGATATCGGCCAACGAGATGTTCGTGCGAAGGGCGACGAGCTTGCTCGAAGCAATTTGCCCAATGTCTTCGGCGCGCGCACGCTGTTCGGTATCGTCACTCTCCCCGATCAGCTCGCCAGTGAGGTTTTCGACTCGCATCGCAAACCTGCGGTAGTCGGCAAGAAAGGACAGCGACCCGGTCGCGACGTACCCGCGCATCGCACTTTCGGCTCCCCGCAACCCGCCCTCAATATTGCGCGAGAGGAGCTGAGTGCGATCGAAGTGCGTATCCTTCGCCTCGGTCGATCGCGCTTGGAGCGACAGCCACCCAAGCAACACCAACATAGTCAGCATCGCGCTTAGTGGGATCGCCGTTAGCAACATAACGCGATTGCGAAGACGCATCGGCGCTAGCCCGGCGTCCGGTTCACGAGCAGCCAGTACATCCCGATCTTCGCGACTGCCTCGGTGAAGCTCGCGAACTCGACCGGCTTGACGACGAAGCCGTTAGCTCCGAGCTCGTAACATTCCACGACGTCGCGCTCCTCGTTGGACGACGTGACCATCAAGACGGGGATTGCGCGCGACTTTTCATCAGCTTTGATGTAGCGAAGCACGTCCAGCCCGCCCAGCTTCGGCATCTTCAAATCGAGAAGCACGAGCTTCGGAAGCTGCATCGGGTCGCGATTTTCGAAAGCGCCGGTACATCGCAGAAAATCGAGCGCCTCCGCACCGTCTTTGACCCAAAAGAGCTTGTTGAGGAAGTTGTGTTTCTTTAATGCGCGCACGAGCATTTCCGCGTCATGGGGGTTGTCTTCGACGAGCAGTATCTCGACATTATCAAAGTCGTTCACTCGCGTGCTTCCGTAGGGAGCGAAAAAAAGAAGCGAGCACCACTTCCAACCGTTCCTTCGGCCCACACGCGGCCTCCGAGACGCGTCACGACGCGATGCACGATTGCAAGTCCTACGCCAGACCCGGGAAATTCGTCGCTGTGATGTAGTCGCTGAAACACGGCGAATAGCTTGTCGGCGTATTGCATGTCGAAACCGACGCCGTTGTCTTCGACACAATAGACGGCTTCGTTCAGCTGGAGCTTTGCACTGACGCGCACTACCGGGTCGACGCGTGTGCCGGAGTACTTGATCGCGTTTGAGATGAGATTATCCCAAACTTGCCGCATCAGCACGCGATCGCCACAAGCCGGCGGCAAGTCGCCGACGATGAACTTTACTTCGTCGTTGATCTTCTCGCCCGCGCCGCCGCTTACGAGCTCTTCGACGATAGCGGCCATGTCGACCGTCTCCGTCTGAATCGATGTTCGGCCGAGGCGCGAGAATTCCAGAAGATCGTCGATGAGCTCGCCCATTCTGTGCGCTTCGCTGTGAACAACCGAGAGAAGCCTGCGCCCCTCGTCGTCAAACTGCGCGCCATAATCCTCCGATATGGCCTGAGCGTATCCGGAGATCGCGCGCACGGGGGCTCGAAGATCGTGCGAGACCGTATAGCTGAAGCTCTCCAGTTCCCTATTGAGCGATTCTAGCTGTTCGTTATGCTGGAGCATTCCCGCATTTGCGAGCCGCAGCTCTTCCGTGCGTTTGCGTTCGGTGATGTCGATAATCGCAGCGAGGACAAAGAAGCCTTCCGAAGTCTTTATCGGATTTAGTCCGATCTCGATTGGAATTTCTGTTCCGTCCGCGCGCAAGCCGAACAAGTCGCGTCCTGCGCCCATCGATCGCGTCGACGGAGAAGACATGAAGCCCGCACGCAGGCCTGGGTGTCCCCGGCGTATTCGCTCGGGAAGGAGCTTCTCGACAGGCTCCCCGATGAGCTCGCGCCGACTATAGCCGAAGAGGCGTTCGGCCTGTTCGTTGAGGAGCGCTATGCGTCCGGCACCGTCGACCATCACCATCGCGTTCGGCGATGCCTCGACCATCAAGCGTTGCAATTCGTCAGTCCGTTGACGTTCCGTGATGTCGATAATTGATGCGAGAACGTATGAGTGTTCCGGAGTTTCGACCGGACTCAGCCCGATCTCGATCGGAACTTCGCTCCCATCGCGTCGCAGTCCGTACAAATCGCGCCCTGCTCCCATCGCGCGTGATGAAGGCGAAGTCATGAAGCCGCCTCTGTGGGTGGAATGGCCGCTTCGATACCGCTCGGGAACAAGTCGTTCAACGGGTTCGCCGACGAGCTCGCGCCGGGAGTAGCCGAACAACTTTTCCGCCTGCGCGTTTACGAGCGCGATCTTTCCGTCCCCACCGATCATCACGATCGCATTCGGTGCTGCCTCCACGACTGCGCGTTGCAGGTTTTCGGCGCGCTTGCGCTCGGAGATGTCGATAATCGCCGCGAGGACGTAAAAACCGTCGGTCGTTTGAACGGGATTCAATCCGATTTCGATCGGTACTTCAGTCCCGTTTTTGCGCAAGCCAAACAGGTCTCGCCCCGCTCCCATCGGCCTCGCGGCCGGTTGGGACAAGAAATCCGCGCGAAGTCTCGGGTGTCCGGGCCGAAAGCGCTGCGGAATGAGCTTTTCGAGGGATTCACCTTTGAGCTCGCCGTCGCCATATCCGAAGAGCTCCGCAGCAGCAGCGTTGAGCATCGCAATGCGCCCGGCCCCGTCCACCATGACCATCGCCATCGGGGCGGCATCGACCACGACGGAAAGCTGGTCGAGACCCCGCGTTTGCGGGCTCAATGGAAGAGCTTGGCCAGCGAGACCGTGCGCCGAGCCCATCATTCCACGAGTCGCAGGATCTCCGGCGAGATCGGCGCGGCGAATCGACGGACCTGATGCTTGGCTTCAACCAATTTGCCGCCTCCAATCAGGGCTTGCACCAAAAGCTCAAGTGCCGGTTCGTCGCCTGCATCGTAATGCAATAGCCGCTCCGCAATGTCGACAGCTTCACCGAAGCGGCGCAAACGCAGGTTCGTCTGCGCAACTTGAATTCCAACGCGCCGACGCAACGCAATCAGATTTGGTCGCACGCGATCGAACCACACCCAATCATCATAAAGACGGGGCAAATCGACGTCGAATGCGCGAAACAAATCGCGCAAGCGGGCTTGCACGGATGGTTCGGGTTCACACGACGAATTTACGTTGCGCAAAACCCGATCCGCCTCGTGAATGTCGACACGAACGCTTTCAGCAAGTCGATAACCACTCTCATTTACGACAGCATTCGGGTCGCCGAGATGTTGCCGCAGGCGGTGAATTGTCGTTCGCAACGCGGCGCTCGCGTGTGTTCGCGGGACCCCGGGCCAAAGCGATTCAAGGAACGTATCGCGCCCCGCAATGTCGCCACGGGTCACGAGCGCGATCAGCAGTTCGAGCTCGCGCGCTCGCAGGTGGCACGCAACCCCGTGACGTGTGGCACACGCCCGAAAAACCTCGATGCCAACAGCAGAATTGGCGTTGGCATCATAGCGATGGAACGCAGGTGCACGGGCGGCGTAAGACATTTGGGGGGCTCCCTTGTTCGAAACTAACAAGCGATAGACCGGAGCACCACAAACACGCAGTGGGTAGAGTATGAAGAAAGTCTGAAAGGCAACCGTTGTGAGGCGCACATACTATGAGTGTGTAAAGTTTAAAGATGGTGAAACGCGAATTTTCACTCTCGTTGGGTCATGAATTCGCGCCGAGCGTCGATCGCCGACGGAAGGAACTGAAAGCTTTCCTCGTCGAGCGGCGCAGGCGATTGCAAGCCGACGATGTCGGATTTCATGGGCGCCCGCGAGTACGCGAAGGGGCTAGCCAGGCCGAAGTCGCCGAACTCGCGGCGGTTTCGCTCAATTGGTACGAATTATTTGAATCAGGCCGCGGCGATCGCCGAGTTTCCGTCGACTTCATTCAACGCATTGCAAAGGCAATGCGATTGGAATTCGACGATCGCATCGAGCTTTATCGACTCGCGCTGCCGGAAGCGCAAGTACTCGATGACTTGCAACAACGAACTGAAAATGCAGCGTCGTCCGTGTTACGTGCAATACCGGAACTCTTGGAGCGCGTCATCAACGCTTCGCATCTCGATGACATCTTGACCGTAGCTGCCGACTCAGTGAATGCGGCATTGTATCCCGATTATGCGACAATCGTGACGATCGTGAACGAGGGAAGTCTTCTCGGCTTTGCAACCGGACCGCAAGCGGAGAAAGTCGGCAATTCCGTGCATCGGATGTTTTGGGATTTGCATCGCGACTTACCCAAGGAGCACCTTGCGATCATGGGGTCGATATCCGACAACGACGAATTCCTGAATGTCGAGCGCTCCGTCCAAGTCATTGCGGTCGCAGGCGAGAACCGGAACGTCTTTAAGTCGTGGCGCTGGACGCCGCAACAGCTTGCAAAGCCTGATCTGGAGTGGCCTGCCGGCAGCTCGCTGACTCTACCCATTCACAAAGGCGATGTGTTGCGCGCTCTGCTGGGGGCGTTGTGGACGGCTCCGCGCAAATTCTCACGAATCGAGTTGGAAACGGTCCGCGCGATTGCGGCAATCGTGGATTTGTTCTCGAAAAGGATTAGCTAGAAAGCCGAGAGCCTTCCACGAAGGACTCGGTGATGGAACAATGCGACGTCCTTGTCGTCGGCGGCGGTAACGCCGGCTGCGCGGCGGCACTAGCGGCGGCGCGTAGCGGCAGCAGCGTACTCTTGGTCGAGCGGTACGGCTTTTTGGGTGGGACGGCGACGGCTTCGATGGTGGGGCCGTGGATGACGTTTCATTCCGGAAGAGAGCGCATCGTCGGCGGCATCGCGCAAGAGATGGTCGACCGTCTGGTCAAGCTCGGGGCCTCGCCGGGGCATATTCCCGATTCAAGCGATTACGTCGATTCGATCACGCCGTTCGATCCCGAAGTGCACAAGGCGCTGCTCTTCGAGATGATGCGTGAAGCCGGCGTCCGGCTGTTGCTGCACGCGTACTTTCTCGAAGCGGTGCGCGACGAGCACGGGCGCGTGCGCGGCGGGCGGTTTGCGACGGTCGGCGGCGTGCGCGAGATTTTGGCCGGTCGCACGATCGACGCGACGGCGGACGCATTCGTTGCCGCTTCGGCAGGTGTGCGGATGCAAGAAACGGCGCTGCGTGGTAACGTTCAGCCCGCGACGATGATGTTTCGGTTGAGTCACGTCGATATGGAAGAGCTCTCCACGTATGTGCGGCGGTATCCCGAAGAGATGCGAACGTCCCTGAAAACGCACGAACGCACGCCCGAGCGAATGACGGCGATTGCCGGACTCTACAGAATTTGGCAAGAGGCATGCGAGCGTGGCGAGGTTACCGTCAAGCGCGAGCTCGTCTCGTTGTTTGCAACGCCGTATCCGGACGAATTGACGGTCAACATGTCGCGTGTCGTGGACATCGATCCACTCGATCCGGATGATCTAACGCGGGCTGAGGTCGAATCCCGCCTGCAAGTAATGGAGCTGTTGCGCTTCTTTCGTGCGCGCGTGCCGGGCTTTAAGAATGCACGGCTGGCGGCGACCGCTACGCAGATCGGGATCCGCGAATCGCGCCGAATCGTCGGCGAGTACACGCTTACCGCAAACGACGTGCTCGAAGCGCGGCGCTTTCCGGATGCAATCGCACGCAGCGCGTACCCAATCGATATTCACAATCCCAAAGGTTCGGGAACGACGACGGTCCGGCTGCCCAAAGGCAGCGCGTATGAGATTCCGTACCGGTGTCTGGTCCCGCTCGATGTCGACGATTTGATCGTTGCGGGCCGCTGCATTTCGACAACGCATGAAGCGCACGCAACGACGCGCTTGACGCCGACCGTGATGACGCTCGGACAAGGCGCGGGAATCGCGGCTTCGATCTCCGTGAAAAGCCACGTGCCGTTCCGGCATATCGACACTCAGATGTTGCGCGACCAGCTCATCGCCGCGGGCGTCGATTTGCGGCGTTCGTGAGGCTCTACGCGGGAATCGACGGCGGACAGACCTCAACCATCGCCGTCATTGCGGATGAGCACAAGAAGATTCTCGGGCGGGGTGGTGCCGGTCCGTGCGATCACATCGGTCAAGCTTCCGATTCACTGCGGTTTGCGCGCGCGCTCGAAAATGCAATCGGTCTTGCGCTGATCGATGCGAAGCTGCCGGCCGATTCGGAATTCGCGGCGGTCGTCGCCGGCATCAGCGGCTACGAGGGCGCGATTCACGGTCTCGCTCCGCAGCTGCGCGCGCGCCGCGTTTCATACGTACACGATGCGCGCATCGCACACGCGGGTGCATTCGAGCTGCGCGACGGTATCGTCGTTATTGCCGGAACCGGTTCCGTGGCGTATGGTCGAGTCAAAGGTAGGGACGTGATGGTTGGGGGCTGGGGATTTCTCTTCGGCGATGAGGGAAGTGCGTTCGCTATCGCGCGCGATGCGCTCGCATCCGCCATGCGAGCCGAAGACGAGGAGCGCAGCGGCGAGCTGGCCGATCAGGCGCGCAAGTATTTCGAGTTGCCGAGCCTGCGCGCGATTGCGCGCGCGTTCTACACGGACGGCATCGATCGCAAGACGCTGGCATCATTCGCAAAGGCGGTGATCGTGGCGGCCAAAGCGGGCGAACCGGATGCCGGCGACGTCGCCGTGGGCGCCGCGCGTGCGCTCGGCACGCTGGCTGCGACGTGCGCGGGACGTCTGAGCGTGGGGGGCGGAATCGACGTTGCGCTTTCGGGCGGGACGTTCGAGTCGCAGTGGTTCCGCGTGCTGACCGCCGAGCAGATCACACATGCGTTGCCGGCGGCGCGGATAGTCTCATCGCTCACGGACCCCGCCGGTGGGGCGCTGCTCCTAGCATATAAGGAAGGAGCGAACAGCTGAAGCTCGAGGCGTTGCGCGGTTTGATCGTCTCGATTCAGCCGCCGGCCGGCTCAGCGCTCGACGACCCGTCAATCATTGCAGCGATGGCGGTCTGCGCTGCAGAGAACGGCGCTGTCGCCGTGCGAATCGAGGGTGCGCAGCGCATCAGAGCAGTGCGCGGGCGCCTTCCGCAAACACCGATCATCGGGTTGATCAAGCGCGCCGTCGACGGTTATGCGCCGTATATTACGGCGACGTTGTCTGATGTGGAAAAAGTCTTAAACTCGGGTGCGAACATTGTCGCGGTCGACGCAACGAGCCGTCCGCGCAGCGACGGTAAGACATTTGCGGACACGGTTGCCGTGATTCATAGCCGCGACAGCATCGTATTTGCCGATTGCGCTCGCGTCGAGGATGCGCGCACTGCACGCGCCGCGGGTGCGGACGTGCTCGCTACGACGCTGTGCGGCTATACGGACGATACCCGCGGAATGACGCTTCCGGCGCTCGACCTGGTTCGGGCGATATCAACCCTCGGCGCTTTCACGGTCTGCGAAGGAGGTGTGGCCTCCCCCGCGCAAGCCGCCAGTGCGTTTGCTCATGGAGCGAGCGCTGTCGTCGTCGGCACCGCACTTACGAACCTCGATGTTCTCGTCCGCCGCTATGCTGATGCGGCTCCTCGATCGCATGATACCTAAGTCCACGAGGATGCATCAGGAAATCGGCGCAATAACGGAGGGAAATGGCGCAGCAAGCTCGTCCTAAGCAGGGCCTCGGCCCCGGATTCTGGCCGGTCACCATCCTGCTCGGCGTCATCACCGCCATCTGCGACTACTACGTCGTCGTAACACCGGTGACGACGTTCCTGCGCGAAGCTGCGTCGCCCGCCGATCAAACCGACGAGCTCTTCAAGTTCCTGACGTTCTTCGGCGTCATCGTCATGGTCTATACGGTCGGCTATCTCGTTTATTTCGCGATCGTCTGGCGTAAGAAGAAGAGCGATCCGGAAGATGCGCTCGGCATTCAAATTCACGGCAACTTTCAGCTCGAGCTGTGGTGGACGATTCTTCCGACGATCTTGGTCATCGCGATCGGCTGGATCAGTGTCAAAGACTGGTCCGGTATCTTTTATGCGCAAGGCGGTCAGCTTGCAGTCGAAGCGATCGGTTATCAATTCGGTTGGGAATTCCGTTATCCGGGACTTTCCAATCCGGTTCTCGACGAGCTGCATCTGCCGGTCGGCGTCCCGACGACGGTCCACATCACCTCGCGCGACGTCATTCACGGATTCTGGACGCCTGAAGTGCGGCTCAAGCAAGACGCCGTCCCTGGTCTCGTCACGACTATTCACATTACGCCGACAGAGGTCGGAACGTACCGCATCATCTGCAGCGAGTATTGCGGCGCGCGGCACGGTTTTATGGTCGGCAAGCTGATCATCGAGCCCAAAGCTACGTTCACGGCGTTTCTCGACCATCAAAAATATCTGCAAGCGCACGCACCCAAAGGCCCCGGCGGATTGCCACCCGGCGTGAACCTCGCAAGCGGCAACGCCGGAGCCGGTCAGACGCTCTTCGCGCAAAAGTGCAGTGCGTGTCATTCGCTTGGCGCGTTCACGCAGAAGCTCGTCGGTCCGGGACTTGGGAAGATCTTCGCTGATACCGATCATCCGAAGCTCGTCGACGGTGCAACTGCCACGCCTGAAAACGCCGCCGGTATCATCGAGGACGGCTTCACCGGCGACATGGGCACGATGCCCAACGCCAAGACCAACGGGCTCTCGAACGACGACATCGCGAATCTTGTCGTCTACCTCGAGGGCGTCTCAAAGGGACAATAATATGGCAGTCGCAGCACCACAGCACAGCGCTCTCGCAGAGCATGTCCATCACGCTCCGAAGAGCTTCATCAACCGATACATCTTCACGCTCGATCATAAGATCATCGGGCTGCAGTACATGATCGTCGGTTCGCTGTTCTTCATCATCTCGGGTCTGTTGGCCGAGCTGATCCGCGTTCAGCTGATGAACTCCGACGGACGTTTCCTTTCACCGGAGCATTTCAA
Source organism: Vulcanimicrobiota bacterium (assembly GCA_963715815.1). GTDB lineage: Bacteria > Vulcanimicrobiota > Vulcanimicrobiia > Vulcanimicrobiales > Vulcanimicrobiaceae > JAFAMS01. The sequence continues at coordinate 608,346 of OY970278.1, forward strand.
CGAGCTGTACTCGGTGCACGGATCGTCGATGGTGTGGCTGGTAATCATACCGCTTGCGACCGGCGGCTTCGGCAATTTCGTGATGCCGCTGATGATCGGTGCGCGCGACGTCGCGTTCCCGTGGTTGAATGCCCTGAGCTTCTGGCTGTTCCCACCTGCAGGCTTGATTTTATTCAGCTCGTTCCTTGTCGGTGCACCCGATGCCGGCTGGACGGAGTATCCGCCCGTCTCGCTGCAGGGACCGCCCGGTACGTCGATGTGGTGCGTGGCGATCTTTATGATCGGAATATCGTCGACGCTGACCGGCATCAACTTCCTGGTGACGATGCTGAAGATGCGCGCGCCCGGAATGACGTTCACGCGCATGCCTCTTTTCGTTTGGGCTCAGCTTGCAACCGCCGTTCTAAACATGGTTGCGACGACCGCTCTCGCAGCCGCACTGCTGGCGCTCTTCCTCGAACGCACATTCGGAATTCCGTTCTACGATCCGTCGCACGGTGGAAGCCCGGTCATGTGGCAGCACATGTTCTGGTTCTACTCGCATCCGGCGGTCTACATCATGATCTTGCCGGCGTTCGGCGTCATCTCCGAAGTGCTGCCGACATTCGCACGCAAGCCGATCTTCGGGTACAAGATGATCGCGTTCAGCTCGATCGCAATCGCGCTGCTCGGGTTCATGGTCTGGGCGCACCACATGTTCACTAGCGGCATGACGCCGTGGCTGGTGCTGCCGTTCATGATCCTGACGTTCATCATCGCGATACCAACGGGAGTCAAGATATTCTCGTGGGTCGCTACCTTGTGGGGCGGAAACATCCGCTATACGACGGCACTGCTGTTCGCTTTGGGCTTTATCGCAACGTTCACGTTCGGCGGTGTCACCGGCATCTTCTTAGCGGCAGTCCCCGCCGACTATCAAGAACACGGCACGTATTTCGTCGTCGCGCACATTCATTACGTCCTCTTCGGCGGATCGATCCTCGGCTTGCTCTCCGGCGCGTACTACTGGTATCCGAAGATGACCGGGCGTTTGCTGAATGAATTCTGGGGTCACGTGCACTTCTGGGTCACGTTCATCGCGTTCAACGTGACGTTCTTGCCGATGCACTGGATCGGGCTGCTCGGGATGCCGCGACGCGTCCCGGTTTACGATCCGCAGTTCACCGATTGGAACCGCGTCGCGTCGATCGGTTCGTTTTTCCTCGTGCTAGGGATGGCTATATTCTTCATCAATGTCATCTGGAGCATCAAGCACGGCAAACGCGCCGGTCCGAATCCGTGGGGCGCGCGCACGCTCGAGTGGATGACGAGCTCGCCGCCGCCGTACTATAACTTCGTGAAGGTGCCGGGCGTATTGCACGCACCCTACGAGTTCGATCAGCCGCTTCCGTACGTCGGCCTGGTGCCGGCGGAGGAAGTCGTCCCCGGCTTCAAAGCACCGATGCCCGCGGGGTCGCATTAGCTTCATGACCGCAGCATCGATCGGACACGAAGGCCACCACGACGATCAGGGGCTAGCGCTCTACCGCGAAGTCGCGGATATTCGACTGCTCGGGTTCGTACTGTTCCTGATCAGCGACTGTATTTTGTTCTCGTCGTTCATCTTTGCGTACATCTATATGCGCGATGCGGCACCGGTTTGGCCACCAACGGGCGTCGGTCTGCCGGATGCGAATCTCGCTGCGGTCAACTCGATCATCCTGTTCGGATCCGGTGCAACGATGCACTTTGCGATGGAGAATTGGAAGCACGGGACGGAAATGAAGTTCCGCCGCTGGATGGTCGCAACGATCGTCCTGGGTGCGCTCTTCTTGTTTGGCCAGGGCTGGGAGTACACGCACATCAACGCAACCTGGAACGGCTCGACGTTCGGTGCGGCCTTCTTCACGCTGACGGGAATGCACGGCTTCCACGTCTTTTGCGGACTTATTTTCCTGACGGTGCTGCTGAATCAGACGCTATCCGGCGTCTACAACAAGAAGCAGTACTTCGGCTTAGTCGCGGGGACGCTGTACTGGCACTTCGTCGACGTCATCTGGGTATTCTTGTTCTTTCTATTTTACGTATGGTGAAAGAAAAGAGAATGTTGTTACGAGGAGCGCCTTCAAAATGACAGAGCAGACGTTTGCAGTTGTCTTACGCGGGATCGCGATCGTCGGAGCCGTTATCGTAGGTTTGATCGCCATCTATCAAGTCCGCAACGATTGGACTACACCGGGTCTGGACATTCAAGTTTCCAAACTGCTCCTGGCGCTAATGGCGTTCGGATGTGTAATCGTCATCCTCTCGTCGACCGGCGTTATCGGCTGGCAAACGAAGGGCTACTAAGATGATGCACGATCACGGTCAACCCGTTCAGCTCCCTATTTCGTCCGGCTTTCCCGTCTTCGTGCGGCTCTGCGGATGGATTGGATTGATCGTTATCTTCATCATGGGCGGTCTGGTTGCAGCGAACAGCGGCGGCAATCACATCTGGCCCGCCGCCGACAGCGTCAAAATCCCGCTCGACTCGGCAAAATAGGCTTAGTCTTCGAGTTTTCGAATCCGCGGTGAATTGACGCCGATGCTGAGCGTCGTCATACCGGAGGGTAGGACGCCCGTCGATTTCCCGTCGATTTTATGGATGCCGCCGTATTCGCTGAACTCGACGTGCACGGGGTGAACCGACGTTTCGAGGAGCGTATTGCCGTGCGCGGGCCACTCATACGCGATGTCGGAATCCGCGGTCAGCACCGCAAGGTAGCCGTTCGAATCCTCTTCAGAGCGGGCGTCCGGCGGACGGGAGCGCAAATAACCATCGACGATGAAGATTGGTTGTGACGTGGAGAGCAACGCTCGCAGCGGACCGAACATCAGACCGATTCCGTATGCGACGAAGCCAAGAAAGCCGAACGCAAAAATCGCCGCGATGCACACCGACCAAAGCATGTCGTCAGACGATCGCAGCCCGCGAACGATCATGCCGACCGTGAGTACGAGAAACACGAGCGATCCGAGCGCAGGCTCGATCGCGATTGCGGCGCGACCCCAGAAACCTTGGACGACGATATTTCGTTCCTCGGATGTCCATGGTCGACGAATCAGGAGCGCTCTGCGCTCAGCGGCAGTCATGTACCGGTTAGTACGCAAGGCCGCTCTATTCGCCGCGTTCAGCGCGATGCTTCTCGCGGTCGTCCCGGCGCAAGCAGCCGAGCCGCCGCTCTCGCCGTTCCGCACCGGCGTGCATCTGGTGATCGGGGATCAACTCCCGTCGACGTCGTTCGTCGATCAAAACGGTAAGACGTTTACATTTTCGGATTGGCGCGGCAAATACGTCGTGCTCGCGTTCATCTACACGCGCTGTAAGGATGCACGCGAATGTCCGCTCACCTCTGCGAAATTCGGTCAGCTCCAAACGCATCTCGGTGACGATAGCCGTCTCGCCGAAATCACGATCGATCCCGAATACGATCGCCCGAAGATCTTGGCCACGTATTCCAAGACGTTCCATTTCAGGCGAGTTGAGCTGCTGACCGGTGACCCGAACGCGGTCATGGACTTTGCCGCCGAGGTTGGCGTGACGGCTTTCCAAGATCCGACCTACGGTTTCATTCACAACGAGAATACGGTCATCGCGGATCCGCACGGCAAGATCGTCGAGATGATCGCCGAGAGCTCGTGGACCCCTGATCAGATCGCCGCCGTTATCGCACACGATCAGCATCAGCCGAGCAATCCGATTGCGCGTCTCGATCTTGCGCTCAGCGAAGCGGCCGTTGCCGTCTGCGGAGATTCCGTTGCGGGCTTCTCCGGATTGCTCGATCTTGCCGTCGTCCTCATCATCATCGGAGCTGGGGGCTGGATCGTTATACGCGTCGCGCGCATTATTGCGCGCGGAAGTACGTAAGGCGCCGGACGACGAGGATCGTGTAGCTACCTACGATTACGAGGCCGACCAGCGATGCCGCGATGCCCGAGACCATTGCCTGCGGCGAGGCGCTGGCAGCATAGATCGTGAGACCCCCGGAGCCGCCAATAACCGGCAAGAGATACGGATAGATGGTCGCGGATGCAGCGACGAGCAGGCTCGCGATGAAGATCGTCGAGCAAACGAACGGTGCCACACGCGATTCACGCCGGACGCGCAAAAGCACGAACGCGGCGAGCGAGACCAGTGCAATCAGCGCAAGCCAGGGACGCGCAAAGACGACCGGTCGAACGACGAGCGTGAAGACGGTCACGACGACATAGAGCGAGAGGACGATCCACCAGATGCGGCCGATCGCGTCACGGCTGCGCTGCGCAAGCTCGCCGCGGTCAACCATCATCAAAAAGGTCGCGCCGTGCTGCGCGAGTGCGGCGACCGCAAACAGGCCGACCGCGATCGCGTACGGATTTAGCAAAAAGGCGAACGTTCCGAAGAAGAAGCCGCTGGCGTGCAACGGCAAGCCGCGTACGAGATTTCCGATCGTGACGCCGAAGAGCAGAATCAACAGCGCGCTCGATAGGCTGAAGGCAGTATCCCAGAACGCGTGCCACAGCTCGCTTGGGAAGTGCTCGCGGACTTCCATCGCGATTCCGCGGAACATCAGAAGCCACAGCACAACCATGAACGGTAAGTAGAATCCGGAAAACGCCGACGCGTAAGCGAGCGGAAAGAGCGCGAACGATATGGCGCCCGCAGCAATCAGCCAAACTTCGTTGCCGTTCCAGTACGGACCGATCGCGTGCATGGCGCTAGCCCGATCCTCTTCGCTTCGTGAGATGAAAGGCGCAAGCGTGCCGACGCCGAGATCGTAGCCATCGAGCAGGACGTACATCGCGACCATGAAGGCAAGGATAACGAAAGCAACGTCACTCATCGTGGGCCGGCCCGTTCGCAATCTCGCGAAGAACTAAGTACAAGTACGTTACGCCCAGGATGAAATACATCCCGAGAAAACCGATCAGTGTAAATAGGACTTCACCGGTTGCGACGTTCGCGGAGACGCCTTCGCTGGTTCGCATCACGCCGTAGATGATCCATGGTTGCCGTCCGACTTCGCTCGTTATCCAACCCGATTCAATTGCGATGTATGGGAACGGCATCAGCAGCATCAGGATCCATAACATCCCGCGCGCCGTGTAGAGTCGCTTGAGGAAGAGCAGCAAAACCGCAAGCGCGCTCGCCCCAAGAAACATCGTTCCGAGCCCCACCATGACGTGGTACGCGTAGTACGTAAGCTCGACGGGTGGCCAAAGAACGGTTGCATAGTTCGTGAGGCCGTCGACGGTCGCATCGAAATCGCCGTACGCCAAGAAGCTGAGAAAACGCGGGACGACGATTGGATCGATCAGCTTCTTGCTCGCAACGTCCGGCATACCGATGATTGCGAGCGGTGCGCCGCGCTTCGTTTCGAACAGGCCTTCCATCGCGGCAAGCTTGACCGGTTGATAGACGCTCACGTCGTGTCCGTTGCGGTCACCGGTCGGAAAAATTACAAGACACGAGGCGATGAACGCAACGATCGCTCCCGCCCGCACGAAACGGCGCCCGATCGATTCGTCGCGCCGCGACAAAACGTAATAAGAGCCGATGCCGGCGAGAATGAACCCGCCTGCGACGGCCGCGCTGACGATGACGTGCGCGAATTGCCACCATGCAAACGGCGAAAGCAGCACTGCGGCGATGCTGTCTAGTTCGATCGTCCCGCTCGGGTCGGCATGGTATCCGACCGGATGCTGCATCCACGCATTGGCTGCAACAATGAAGAACCCGGAGATCCACGAGCCGAGCCATACGCAGATTGCGGAAGCGACGTACCACTGCGGCGAGACGCGCTTCTTCCCGTACAGTAACATTCCGAGAAAGACCGACTCGAGAAAGAACGCGTACATGCCTTCGAGCGCGAGCGGCTGTCCGACGACGGACCCGCTCTTTGCGGAGAACGTCGCCCAGTTCGTTCCGAACTGAAATTCCATCGGAATCCCGGTGACGACGCCTGCTGCGAAATTGAAGGCGAATATCTTCGTCAGAAACCGAGCGATCGAGTCGGCTTCTGAATCGCCTTTGCTCGCGCGATAAACGTACCACGCGATGAAGGGCCCAATCCCGAGCGTTCCGATTGGGAACAAATAGTGGAACATCACCGTAAAGGCAAATTGCAGTCGGTCGACGGTGACGACGTCCAAAAGCGGCTCCTCTCCGCGTCGGTTGCTATGATGCCTTCTCTGGTCCTTCCCAATCGCGGCTGACTCTTCGCATGTTCTTCGGCCAAAGACGCTACGATGACGCGGTCATCAGTCTTTGGAGGAGACGTTTATGAAAATCCAGGACCCGCCGATCGCGCAGGCGCTTTTCGCAGACACGCGCTACGCGTGGATTTGGCTTATCGTCCGGCTTTACGTCGGATGGCAATGGTTACAAGAAGGTATCGAAAAGGCGCAGTCCCCCGTTTGGATGGGACCGCATGCCGGCGCATTTCTGGAGAAATGGGTCACAGGGGCACTCATCAAGACCCAGGGCGCACATCCCGACGTGCAGTGGTGGTACGCGGCATTTCTCAAAGCAGTCGTTCTGCCGCACGCTGCAGTGTGGAGCTATGCGGTTACGTGCGGCGAGATATTCGTCGGCATTGGTCTGATTCTCGGCCTGTTTACCGGCATCGCGGCCTTCTTTGGCACGTTGATGAACGGCAGCTATCTGCTCGCAGGCACGGTCAGCATCAACCCGATCCTCTTCGCGCTTGCGTCGTTGATCGTCTTGGCTTGGAAGACCGCGGGTTGGTACGGGCTCGATCGCTGGGTTCTAGCCTACGTCGGGACCCCATGGCAACGGAACGTGCCGACTACAAAACTCGACGCAGCACAAACTCCCGCTTAGCATAACTTACAAAAAGGACGCGGCGCCGCGCGAGCGGTCGCGTCCTTTCTGTTATTCTTTCTCGAGTGCCGATTTTAGCTATTGGCGGGAGCGGGCGCGGGCGGCGGACCGTTGTGGTAACGCTGCATACCGGATGGCGGCGGCCCAAATGGCATTCTTCCGTGTTCTCCCCCATGGCCGGTCGCAACCATCAAGACGACCTCGCCGGCGGAGGGGCTGTGATGCTCGCGGTGCTTCCACATCGGATGCGGACCCGCGCTGCCTTCCGGACGAGGCGGCATCTTTGCCATCATCGCATGCATCGCGTCGTGTGCTTGCGTCATTGCGGTCTTGTGCGCTGCAAGCACGGCATTTTTCTCGCTTGGACTCAGAGCCGCGTCGAGCCGGGCGGCTGCAGCTTTATGATCCGGGTTTACCGCGATCGCCATGTTACCGACGATGCTTGCGAGGAGTGCGCGATGTGCCGGGGATAGCGCGGCCAGAATTTGCGTACGCTCGGCGCGGTGGATCTTCTCGACTTGCTCGAAGACTTGTCTCATGCCGGCCATATTCGGGTGCCGCATCGGCATCGAAGGCGGTGCCGACTGTGCCAAGGCAACCGATGGTAAAGCCAGCGCGCACAAAGCGACGAGCGCAAACGTTCTCTTCATGGGATTCAGCTTAACAATCAATGCTTAAGGGCTGCTCAGAAATGGGCCAGATTACTGTGAGACAAGCGTGAGCGTTGAGGGGTCGAGCTGATAGTTCCCTGGGGCGACCATCGAATTTGGGAATGCGCAGATAACGCTGTTGTCCGGGCCCCAAATAACCACAAGGTTTGGCGGTCCGCACGGCGTCTGTTGCAAACCGTAATCGGCAAGCAGCTGAGCGCCTGCGCTGTTCGGCTCGACTTCATACGATTGATAGGAGTCGTTGTTCGCATCGACGATCGCACCGAACAGAATCGCTGTCGAGGCGTTCGCGAACGCCCACGGGCCCCAGAAGCCGCCGCCCCAATAAATCGGTGCCGGCGTCCATGCGACGCCGCGGTTCCACGTCCATGGCGCGCCGGATCCGTGTGGGTTGTGAACGACGGATCCGTGGAACCCCCGCGCAATCGGTTGTGGAACGCGAACCGGACGCTGAACAGATTGCTGCCGCGCCTGAGGCTGAGGCCGAACCTGCTGCTGTACCGGCGGTCGCGGGCTGACGTCGTGATTGAAGTTGAACCCACCCGTATTAGCGGGCGGAGCGACACGCGCTTGTGGTTGCGGTTGCGGACGGCTGACAGGTGCAGGTCGTGGCGCGGGACGTGCGCCTCCGCCGCTGCGGTCGCGTTGCGCCAGCGCGACGTTCGGGAGTGCGGCAAGCAGAAGTACGGCAATTATGCGCTTCACTTGGCGTCATCCAATCTGCCGGTCGCGCTGATGTATGTTCCGCGCGTCGTGTGCAGGAAGACAATGACGCCGTGCGGCGCGACAACCTCACTCGAATGCAGCAAATGATGTGGTTCGCTCGTGAGATTCACGTAGAATATGCCGTGTGTGATTGTGAGCTGATGCGTGCGATCCGGCTTGTGCAAATATACTTGATACGGTAAGCAACGCTGCAGCTCGTGCGGGAACGAACATGCGGCGCTGACTATTTGCAAACGATCTTTCCGATCCGGACTACGCAGCCACAACGTCGTGCCGCGTAGCGTCGCGTTGACGTTTCGATAGACTTGCGTCGTTCCGTCGCTTTGCTGAACTCGAACGAGTGTCTCGGCGGCTACCGCCGCCGGAAACGCGAAGGCCGCACCGAGCAGGCACGCGAGGGCAAATGAAAGGCGTCTCATGTGAGACGCCTTCGGCATATCGGGTTTCGTTCCGTGTCGCTAAGCCAATATGAGCTCGGCGCGGGTGTCGACTTGGTCAGCGCAAGTCCCAGACTTGAGAACTGCGTAAGCTCGGACGACGACGACAGGCACGTTACTCTTTCGTACGACCTTTTCGGCAACGCTGCCTAGCGCAAGCCTACGCAGGCCGCGTCGACCGTGCGTACCGATCGCAATCAGGTCGGCGTGCACCGCATTTGCTTTGTCGACGATGTCGTCGGCGGGTTCGCCGAAGACGACATTCTTTTCGACATTTGCAACGCCGGCGACGGCGGCTCGATACGCGGCATCCCCAACAAGCCGTTTGGCTTCCGATTCCCACTCATCGTGAATGGTTGAGACGTAGGTCCCATACCGTGCGGCGTATTCATAGAGCGATTCGCTATCGATGACAGTTTCGAAGATGAGACGGGCGGATGCGGCTGACGCCAATTCGATTGCGAACGCTGCAGCAGCGTCGCCCGGTTCGGAATCGTCGATCGCGACGACGAGCGTGGGAGTCTCGAAGGCCGTAACGTCAGAATCGGCGCGCACAACGAAAACCGGCACGGTCGCCATGCGCAACACACCCTCAGCGGTACTTCCCAGCACCAAGTGTGGAAGACCGCCCAGGCCGCGAGTCCCCATGACGATTGCATCGGCATTCTTTTCTATCGCGAAGGAGACGATGGTGTTCGCGGCACGGCCGTCGAGCTTGTATCCGCTGGCATCGAAGCCTTCGTTCTTCAGGCGTTTGACGGCCGCACCGATGATTTCTTTGGCGCCGTCGTCGAGTGCTTGGAACATGCCGGCCAAGTCGGCGCCGAAGCCAATCGACGTTTCAGCCGCGAGTGCGACGTAGTCGACAGCACTGCACAAAATGATTTCGGCACTGTGTTGGCGCGCGAGACGAATGGCAAGTGTTATTGCTGTTTCGGCGGCTTCGGAGCCGTCGATCGGGACGAGGACGCGCTGCAGCACATTGCTCATCGTTGAGTAGCCTCTTTAAAAGTCGCGAACTCTACTTCGAGAGCGGCTTTGAGATTGTCGAGCAATATCTGGATCGTCGCGCGCGCGATCTTGTTGCCGACGACGGCGTCGAAGGCAGCGCCGATCTCACCGAACGGCGGCGTATATCCGCCCTTCAGCTCGAGCTCCGTTTGTCCGGAATGCGGACGGAGAATTAGTGTACCGTGAAATGTCGGGAACGGTCCGCCGCCTTCCGGGGCCCATTCGAGCGACATTCCCTCGTTGCCACGGCCGGTCGAAAGCGGGCTTCGGCGTTCTGATGAAAAGCTGATTCGGACACTCTGCGAGAGGCCGAGCTCAGAGGGCAACCCGAGTGACTTCAAGGGAACCATCAGGCTAAGGACGTTCTGCTTCGTCGCGATGTAACGTTCGAGCCCGCTCAGCGCCACCGACGGAGGGCTCGCAACTAAGATCGAGTCGCGTATGCTTGTCATAGTGCGTACATCTTGCACTATCGCGTGGAAGAACCGATGAATAGCCCTTCTTGAGACGTTCTCAACTACTTTCGCATCTTGTATCCGACGCCGTAGACCGTCAGCACGTAGATCGGTTGCTCGGGATGCGGCTCGAGCTTTTTGCGCAGATTGTTGATGTGGCGATCGAGCGTACGCTCGTAAATCCCGCCGTCGTCGTCGACCTTGTCGAGCAGCTGCGCCCGCGTAAAGACGCGACCGGGTTCCGCGGCAAGCGCGGCGAGGATACGAAACTCGGCCGGCGTCAGCTCGATATGCGCGTCGGCACGACGCACGTCGTGCGCATCGAGATCGACTACCAAGTCGTGGACGCGGAGAACATGTCCGCTTCCCGTTGACGTGGTCGCCGTCAAGCGCCGTAAAACGGCGCGAACTCGAGCAACCAGCTCACGCGGCGAAAACGGTTTGACGACGTAATCGTCGGCGCCCAGCTCAAGGCCGACGATGCGATCGACTTCATCCGAACGCGCAGTCAGAAAAATCGTGGGGATACGTGCGCGTTCGGAAACCTTGCGGTAAACTTCGAAACCGTTCATCTCGGGTAGGCCGACGTCGACGATCATGAGAGAAGGCAATTCGCGCTCGGCCGCACTCACCGCCGCGGCTCCGTCGCTTTGAACTTCGACTTGAAAACCCTCACGCGTGAGATATGCTTTTACGACATCCGCGATCTCGGGTTCGTCCTCGACTACCAGAATGCGCTCGTGACTCACCACGTGCGCATTCCGTGGACGAGGTAGATCGGACCTTCGTGGAAATGCTCCCACATCGGGCCCGTGTATGCGACGAGCATTAGCACGATTGCAGCCACGACCCAAATGTCCATCCGGTTGAGCCACCAGGGTGAAGACTGCGGGTCTGCGGCTTCCGCAAAGGCGAAATCAGTTTCGCCGTACGCTTTGATGCTGAAGAGTCCCACGAAGACAAAACGCATACAGCAAGATATTGATGAATACGATCGTGCCGCCGACCGCGGCAAGGATCGACCACGACTCCCACGACGATGCGACGACGGAATTTCCGTAATCGAGATGCGCCGTGCGACGGGGCGCGCCGAGTAGACCTTCGACGTGCATCCCGATCGACATCAGCGACATGCCAACGAAGTAGCCGATGACTTGAGCATTTGCCATGCGCGGTGTCATGAGAATTCGGCCCGTCAGCTTGGGGATCAAGAGATAGGTCGTCGCAAGGAACGTTAGCGCAACCGGTCCTCCGACCGTAATGTGAAAGTGTCCGACGATCCACATCGTGTTGTGAACCAAGATGTCCATCGAGTACGACGTGTTCACGATCCCGCCGAATCCGCCGAAGATGAACAGAATCATCGCAAGCGCCGTTCCTGTGAAGGCCGGATTACGCCATGGCAGCGATCCGACAATTTCGATGAACCCGGTTTTGCCTTGCTTTGCGGCGTACGTTTCGAACGACGCGAAGATTGCAAATGCGGTCATGAGGGACGGCAACACGACTGCGAGTGTCAAGCCGACTTGCAATATCTTCCAGATGTTGGAGATACCCGGATCCATCAACTGGTGATGAATCCCGACCGGCAGCGAGAGCACGAGCAACAGAATGAAGGCGAGACGCGTCAGCGAGTCGCTCCACACCGGAATCCCGAGCATGCGCGGCAGTACCGTGTACCAGATCATGTACGCACCCATGATCCAGAAGTAGACCAATGGATGACCGAAATACCAGAACAGGATGCGCGTTAGGTGTACGTCGATGCCGCTCGTCCAGCCGAGTGCCCAGGGGATGAGCAGCAACATCTCGCCTGCGACGCCGAGCGTCGCCACGAACCACATGATGAAGGTGATCGCTGCGACGAACGCCGGCAGCGGAACGTGCATTCCCAGCTTTGCCTTCTTGTATGCCGCTATCTGGACCAGGATATCGACCATCACGATCCACGATCCGGCGACGAGTAGGGTAGCGCCGAGATAGAACCATGGACTTGCTTTCAGCGGTGCGTAAAACGTATACAGCACCGTCGCATTGCCGGCGAGAATCTCAACCGCCGCCATGACCGTCCCGGCGAGCATGATGCTCCAAGCTGTCCACCCCATTGCGAGCGACCGGTTTTCGCGCGGAATCGTCGAGTACGTGGCGTACGTTGCGATTCCGCAAATGAAGAACGTCGTGAAGACGATCGCGAGCAGTACTCCGTGCGCCGTGAGAAGGCGGTAATAATCGAAGAATTGAGTTACTTGCGCGCCGGCGCGCGAATAAACTTGGAGCAGTCCAAAGAACGTTCCAACGAACATTGCACCAAGCGCGACCCAAATATGCGCCAGGATAAGACGATTCTCGTTCTTGCTCACGGTGTTACCTCAACGCGCGAGAACATGTTGGCGTGGCCCGCACCGCAATATTGATTGCAGAGGACAAGATACGTGCCGGGCGTCTTGAAAGTGTGCTCGACCTCGCTGATCCAGCCCGGCATAACCTCGACGTTGACGTCGGCCGTCGGAATCGTGAATCCGTGCACGACGTCAGTGCTTGTCACGAAGAACCGTACGGACGAGCCGGCCGGAACGCTCAGATCGTGGGGCGACCATTGGAAGATTTGACCGACGTAATACGCCTCGAACGCATGAGGCCCGATTTGATGCAAGCCCGGCTTGTCGAACGGCGGCGTTTGCATGACCCGCGTCGGATCGATCGTCATTCCCTCGGTGCTGGGCGGATTGAGACCGGAAGCGACCGCCAGCGTTATTAGCGTTACGAAAAATGCAGCCATGGTCGCGACGCCAATCGCGATCCACATTTTCTCCATGCGTGGCATATGCATCAGCGACGGCTCCAAAGCAGGAAGAGCATGCCGACCCAGCCGGCGATGATTCCCACAAGCATCGTCATCACAAACGCAAAGGTCGTGCGGTATTGCGGTTCTTGCATGATTCCACCTTAATCCGTCCAGCTGTCGTTACGCAGAAAATCCTGAGAAGAAATTGAGAAGGCTGCGAACTTTTTAAGGCTGGGACGTTCTTAGAATCGGAATATTCGCCGGCTAGAATCGCGGCATGAGACGCTAAAAGAGTCCATCGTCGTCCAAACCCCGTTTGTGCAAGCCGCCGAGTTGATCGAACGGTTCTTCATTGCTTCCTCGCAGGGGGATGCGGTCTTGACCTTCGCCTCGCGGCACCGGGAGCCGGACTCGGGGTCGGGGGTTTCGCGTTAGCTCACGATGTCGTCTCAGTTTTCGGAGAACAAATGGGCCTAACCGAACGATCGTCTTCAAGATCCGTTGGGAATCGGCGGACGGTGGCTTGTATCCGGTTTGTGATTGTACGCTGACCGTCGCGGAGGACGAAACGTACGAAAGCTCCCGGCTGATTCTCGAGGGCAAATACACACCACCAGGATGGGTTGCGGGGGCGGTGTTCGACGCAGTCCTCGGCTCGCGAATCGCCGATGCAAGCGCCAAGGAGCTTCTGGAACGGATGCGTTCGTTCTTGCTCGCAGGTTACGAGGAAACCGAACCTTCCGAACGCCTCAAGGTCGATGCAGTGCTAAACGCACGAGACGCAAAACATCCTCCGGCTCTGACGGCTTCGCGATCACGGTCTTGACGCGGTAGAGATCCAGGAAATCTTCGATCGCGCTCGTTAGCATCGTTCCGGTGTACAGCGCGATCTCAACTTTGTTGAGCGCGGAATTTGCACGCACTCTGCGCACGAACGTAACACCGTCGACATCGGGCATATTGAGGTCGACGATGATCAAATCGGGAGCGTCCATTGCAAGGTACTCGAGTGCTTCGCCTCCGTTTTGTGCCTCGATTATCGTATGGCTGTCGACCGTCAAGATCGATTTCAAAAGCAAACGATTATTTGAATCGTCGTCAACGACGAGTATCGTCGCCATGCTTACCAGAGAGCGCCAGTGCTATCTCATCGCGCAATGCGAGCGGATCGATCGGTCGCAAGATGAACTTGGCGGCGCCCAGCTGCATCCCGCGAATTTGCTCCCTCGTCTGCCATGCGGTCGACGAAAGAAAGAGAAACGGTACGTCGTGTAGATCCGTTGACGTCTTCACGGCGTTAAGCAGCTCGAAACCATCGCCACCGGCCATATGCAGGTCGCAAAGTATCAAAGCAGGCTTGATCGAGCCGGCCTTTTCAATACCCTCGGCAACGTTGTGCGCTTCGAGAATTTGATATCCGAACGGCTCGAGTGACGATCGTACGAGATCTAGGTTCACCTGTATGTCGTCGACAGCGAGAATGACCGGCCCCGTGTTTCGGATTGTCGGCGCATCGGCCGTGGATTCCGGAGGTAGCGCCTTTTCCGAGTGTAGTTTGGTCGGCAGATAACGCTCGATTTCAGCGACGAACGTCTCCGGATTGATCGGCTTGGCAATATAGCCGTCGAATCCGCCCGCGATCAGTCTCTCCTTGTCGCCGACCATCGCGAGAGCTGTCACTGCTACAAGCGGCGGCTTTGCACCGGGGCCTGTTTTGAAGCGACGCGCAAACTCATATCCGTCGATGCCGGGCATCAGTACGTCGCAAAGGATCAAGTCGAAATGCTGGCTCTGCGCGGAACTAAGACCGCTCAAACCGTCCGTCGCCGCGGCTGCTTGGTGACCGAACGCGCCAAGCAAGTACAACATCAATTGAAGGTTTGTCGGGTTATCCTCGACGACGAGAACCCGCGCAGACATCAGTTTTGCGGCAAACTTAGCGTGAACGTGCTCCCCTGCCCGAGTGCACTCTTCAGGCTGAGCGTTCCACCGATCGTCTGCGCAAGACGATTGCTCAGAAAAAGTCCCAGGCCAACGCCTTCGAAACGCCGTGTGCTCGACGTGTCGACTTGTTCGAACGGATCGAAGATGCGCCGCTGATCTTCCTCCGAAACGCCGATTCCGGAATCGACGACGTCGAAGTCGACATAGTGCTTCCCTTCGCGTTCGCGTTCGCTCAAGACAGCCCGCACGAAGCCTTTTTCGGTGTATTTCACCGCGTTTCCGATCAGGTTCGTAAGTATCTGCTGCAGCGCACGGTGGTCGGTTGTAATGGTCAAAGGCGTGGGCGGTACCGAGACGGCGAAGTCTACCCCTTTTTGCGTAGCAGCGCCATGCAAGCTCGTTACAACCTCTTCGAGAACGTGCTTGGCGTCGACCGGTTCAAAATGAAGGTCGATCTTCCCCGATTGCACTTTTGCGAGATCGAGCACGTCGTTGATCAACGAGAGCAGATGGCGAGCGCTGGTCTGGATGATGCGAAGCTGCTGATCTTGTTCCTCGGTCAGCGGTCCCGGCAGTTTCATCAGAAGGGTGCCGGTGAACCCGATAATCGCATTGAGCGGTGTACGCAGCTCGTGGCTCATGCTCGCAAGAAAGCGATCCTTGGCGAGGCTCGCCTCTTCGAGCGCCGCATTTTGCGCCTGAAGCTGCTTTTCAAACTGTTTGCGATCGGTGATGTCGCGTATCGCGCTCACGACCAATTTCCGCGACGCTATCTTGAGCGGGCTGAGCATTATTCCGACGGGAAATTCGCTGCCGTCTTTGCGCCGTCCGAATAACTCCATCCCGATCCCCATCGGCCGGATATGCGGATCGCCGATGTAATCGTTCCGATGGCCGACATGACCGGCATGGAAGCGTTGCGGAACGAGCACCTCGACGGGCTTGCCAAGCAGCTCGGCACGCTCGTAACCAAAAAGACGCTCGGTTTGCGCATTGACGAGAACGATCAGCCCCTCCAGATCGACCACGACCATTGCGTCGGGGGCCGACTCTAAGAGTCCGCGAAACGTTTCCTCGGCTGAGCCTGCCCGGAATATCTCTCCAGTGGGACTCATGGGGTCAACTAGTTACGAAGTTCTTCCTAACTCCTTCCCGCGTGTACGCGATGCTGTCGACATGGCAACACAAATGGAGTCCGAAGCCGTAGCGGAGCTCTTGCGTCGATACAGCATCATTCCACCGAGCTCTGAGGGCTCAGGCGCGCGTCCTTTGGACGGCGGCCATATTGCCTCACTGGGCGGACACCGCCGGAACGACGGCACCAAAATGATCACGTTTCGGCTCGCAAACGTCGCTGACTCGAAGTTTTGTCCGTTCGAAAAAGACGAGGCGGCGGACATCGTCCGGCGATTCCAGGAACAGGACTTGCTTCCAAAACGTGAAGCGATGGCGCGTATGGTCGGGAACCTTATTGAGCTCGCCGCCAAAATGTACGCGTACGAGTGTATTGACTCGTTCGTTTTTGATGACGTTCGTCTGCATGAAAGTGACTACCGTATCGGCGACGCACAAATATTCCCGTCGAAGGTGCTGCTTCGCTCGGGGCGGCTTGAATAAAGGAGAACCGTCCCGCATGTCTACGGGACCGATCGTTCACGACATTCGCAATCACCTCGCGATTGCAATCGCAAACATCGAGGCGATCGCGGACGGTAAGCTCGAACCTACTCCGAAGCGCCTGTCCGCCATTCTTGAAGCCCTTCGGATGATCGACGTGCTTCGTGAGCGGGCTTCGTATTTCCGGAGCGCGAAACGACGGGCGAATCATAATGTTCAAGCATATATTGGTTGCGATCGACGAATCGCCGCAGTCGTCCGCCGGACTCGATCTTGCAATCGATCTAGCCAAGGCGTCTGAAGTCGACGATCACGCTGGTGCACGCTCTCGATCCGGCGACGCTCGCAACGAGCGCCGACGACGCGGGCTCGACGAGCGTCATGGAGATCGAGCTCGACGAGCTGCAGGCAGTCCGCAAAGGAACTGGTCGAAGCGACGGCCGCTCGCGTTCGGGCTGTCGGGCTCGAGGTCGAGACAATCGTTCGCGACGGCGTGCCCGCGAAAGTGATTCTCGATACGGCAATGCGTAGCAACTGCGATCTGATCGTCATGGGTACGCACGGCCGTCATGGTATCGAGCGCTTCTTTCTCGGCAGCTGCGCGGAGGCGGTCTTGCGCGAATCGCCAATTCCAGTACTTACGTAAACGGAGTTGAGATGATTCGCTATACTCTGCTCTTCGGTTTGCTTTTTGCTTGCGTCGTTGGCGCGGTCGCAAGTGCGGCATCGAGCTCGAACTCGTCAGCGATTGCGCGCGGCAAATATTTAGTTATATTCGGCGCGTGTAACGATTGTCACACGCCAGGTTGGCGCGAGACCTTCGGTAACGTTCCCGTCTCGAAATGGTTGATCGGGTCGAACATCGGCTTTCGCGGACCTTGGGGAACGATTTATCCGGCCAACGTACGCAAACGGTTTGCCGAGATCACGGAAGATCAATGGCTTGCAATGGTTCGCACGCGTGAAGGCCCGGCGCCGATGATCTGGCACGATCTGCGCGTGCTTTCACTCGATGATCAGCGCGCAATTTACCGTTTCGTGCGCAGCTTAGGGAGCGCCGGGCCACAGACGCTACAGGACGTTCCCTCGCAGGTCGAGCCGAAGACGCCCTATATTACGACGGTGCTGCCGACGAAGTAAGACCCTTTCGCGCACTTCCGCTGCTCGCGATTTGAGCAGCGACGTGAGCGCGAGCGTTACGATCGCGACGACCGCGAGCGTTTCGTAAACGTGGATATATCCGGTCACGCCGGGATGACTTCCCGCGATTCCGCCTGCAAGTCCCGCGCCGATGATTTGTCCGATGATGAGAAAGATGGAGAGCAGACCGACCGCGGTCGCGCGCTGGGTTTCATCAACTTCGCGCGTGATGATATAGCGTGTCGGTGCGCCGAGCAATGCGCCGAAACCGATCCCCGCAATCACCATCGATACGACCGCACCGAACAGATTTTGCATCACGAATGCGAATAGCAACAGTCCGGCGCACGTCAACACGGTCCCGAGCGCCAGGACGGTGCGGCTACCGACCGCGTCGAGCGCGCGTCCGGCACCTGGAATCACCATGACGAACATGAACGCGCCGATAGCGGCGATCGCCCCGGCCGCAATGAGTGAAATGCCTTGCGCGGCAACCAGCGCAGCCGGAATGAAGAACAATCCGCCTTCGAGCGCTCCGATCAGAATCTCGAGTCCGTACGTGATCATGATTTGACGGTTGCGCAGAAGCGACGGGGCGATCACCGGTTGAGCTGCGCGGCGTTCGACCGGGACGAGTGCGAGAAAGCAGCAGGCTGCGAGCAGAATCGAAAGCGCTGCCGGGCGCGTTCGCCATTGCGGTAGCTGCGTCGAGCCGCAAGAGGCCCGGTCATCGTAGCGAGCAACCCCACCGCTAAAAGCGCAATGCCCGCCACATCAAGCGGACCGCGCACCGCCGGCGCAAACGCCGGTACGTAGCGCAGCGCGAGCACGATCACGATGAGCGCGAGCGGGATGTTTGCGGCAAATATCCAGTGCCAGGAAAAGTAATGCGTGATCGCGCCGCCGACGAGCGGCCCGATGATCGCAGCGAGTCCCCACGTCGCGGCAACGAGGCCAAGTGCCGCACCGCGCCGTTCGGGCGCGATGCGGTCGGCAATCGCCGCCGTTGCGACGGGAAAGATTCCGCCCACGCCTACGGCTTGAATCGCGCGCGCAGCGAGAAAGACATCGAATGTCGGGGCGAGACGATCGCGAGCAGGCTGCCCGCTGCAAAAATTCCAACGCATAACACGTAGATCGAACGACGCCCGAAACGATCCGCAAGCTGCGTCATGATCGGGATCGCGACGACCGTCGCGAGCAGGTAGAGCGTGAAGACCCAGGCGAGCTGGCGAGCGCCCGACGCCGAATGTTGCGCCGAGTGCCGGTAGCGCCGGTGAAAGTACGCCGAGATCGAGCGCGCCTGCGAAGACGCCGAGCCCGAGTGTTAAGAGAAGCGGTCTATGCGAGGATTCGATCGATCACCATTGCGGCGCAGATCAGCGCCAAATACAGCAGCGAGAATTTGAAAAGACCGCGGGCCCAACGCCGCGTTTCGTCTTGCGTGAGCTTGATTGCGTAGTAAACGAAGATTGCACCGAGGATCGTCGCGCAGATGCCGTAGAATCGCGCCCATCACGTGCAGATCGACGAGCGTCAGCGACACGGCGACGAGGGCGATCGTGTAGAGCAATATCTCGCGCTTCGTGCGCGTGACGCCGTAGACGTTTGCGAACATCGGGATTCCGGCGCGATCGTAGTCGGCATTCGTAATCAGTGACAGCGCCCAAAAATGCGGCGGCGTCCACAAGAAGATGATCGCGAACAAGCCGAGCGCAGGCAAGCCGATCTGATGCGTTACCGCAGCCCAGCCGACGAGCGGCGGAACGGCGCCCGCAGCGCCGCCGATCACGATGTTCTGCGGCGTACGGCGCTTGAGCCATACGGTGTAAACAAAAACGTAGTAGAGATTGCCTGCGAGCGAGAGCACGGCGGCGAGCCATCCGGCGAACACATAAAGAATCGCAACGCCCAGAACACCCGCAACGCCTGCTGCGATCAGCGCGCTGCTCACCGAGATGCGGCCCGTGGCGACCGGGCGCAACATCGTTCGCCGCATCACGCGGTCGATGTCGCGATCGATGACGCAATTGAATGCGCCGGCCGATGCCGCCGAAAGTGCACCGCCGAGTAGCGTCCAGAACAAAAGCTCCGGCGAAGGCAGGCCGTGCGCGGCCATCACCATCGCTGCGGCTGTGGTGATCAAAAGCAAATAGACGATACGCGGTTTGCCGAGCTCGTAGTAATCGAGAAGGATGCCGCGCCATCCGGCGACCTGCGGTTTGGCTGCGACTGCGCTGCCGTCGACACGCGAGAGCGTGTTCATGCGGTCTCGAGCGGCGCGCGCACCGCGGTGGTCACTTTCGCATGTGCAGGCGCGCCATCTAGGATACGCGACGCGAGCGCGCAGACGCAGAGCACGAAGAACGCGATCGCATTTATTGCGTGCGCTTCGCGCAATAGCGTTGGAAGATGGAACGCGACGTTTGCAAGTCCGAGCATGATTTGTACGATCAAGAGCGCAAACGCACCGAACACGATGTTGCGCGTGCGCGCCGATGCAAGGATCGATGCCCATGCGGTTACGATCGCTCGCAAGAATGAAGGTCGAGCCCGCGATCGCACGATGAATCGCCATCGCAAATGGTCCGTGCAACGTTGCCAGCATCGAGCCGGCATCCATCGTGCAATATCCCAGCAGCACCAGCGCACCCGCCGCCCACGTCAGGCCGTCGGTTTGTTCGGCGCGTGACGGTTCCGATCTGCGGCTGGACGCTCGCAAGGATTGCGAGCACGACGAGAAGTCCGAGCAGCGCCATACCTGTCGCCCAATGAATCGCAACCGAGGGTGGATTGTTCGCCAAGCGTACGGTCAGCGCGCCCAAAAGCACTTGCACGAAGAAGACAGCGGTCGTCAACGGTCGCGACCATTCGTACGAATGCGATCCGGTCGCGTTCGCGCCAAGCCGCGATCAGCGTTGCGACAACGAGCACCGAAAGAATGAGAGCAATCAGGCGGTGCGTCCACTCTAGGACAACGCCGCCGCTGAGTACCGGGACGACTTGCACCCCGGCATAATGGCCAATCCGGACAGGTAAGACCAGCGCCGTTGATGCGTACCCAACTGCCAAGAACAGCCGCGAAAAATGCGGCTGTCGCTGATGCGAGCGAAAGAGCGCGGAACATCACGGTAATGCTAGTCCTCTAGCAACGCGAAAGGCAACGACTCCTCGCGGAGGCCGTCTAGCAGCCGTTGACGGCGCCGACGACATGGTCGGCTGCCTTGGACTCATCCCCGCTGATCAGCGGAACTTGTACTTCAAGATAGTCGGCCTCGTTGACGGCCATCTTATTGTAGACCGAGGTGTGATAATCGACGTCGGCCCAGTTCCACGGCGGCACCATGTCCGGGTGTTGATCCATCGTCTCGTAAATGTCGACCGTCGATTCGCGTCCGGCGATTCGTGCAAGCATCCCTTGCATCTCACCGCCGATATGGCGTTGCCGCTCGATCGCGCCACCGAGCGCGTCCGCGAACTGCGTGAGTTCCGCCTTGCGCACCGGATCGGTTGATTCGTCCGCAAGCCCACGCAGCTGCTTGACTTGTGCTTTCGCGTGTTCTGCCGACATACGCAAATCGGTTGCGTATTGTTCGAGCTCGCGTAAGCCTCTGATCTTCGTAATGCGATTGCTCGAATCGAGATCGACGGTGCGAAGCGTCGCAACGATGATCGATACGGTTTGATCGTTACGCAGCGCAGCACTGATCGCGCTGTTCGCCCGCGTAGCTATCGCGGTGCAGGGACCGTTCGCGTAGACGTGCCCAATTTCGCGAAGCCCTCCGGCCGATTCGCTCGGATCCGGCGTGACCTCGGGCGACGGCGCCGCGGCTGTGGCGAGTACGACGGCGAGAATGAGCGATACAAGCATCCGGGAAAAACCTCGGCTTCTAAGGATTACGTGAGTTCTCGGCCGGATGCCGGGGTATCCTCGCTGCGGCCGAGAAGCGTCGGGCCGATGCGACGGCTGATAGCACTCGCCTGCGTCGCGCTCTTGTTGGCCGGGTGTCGTGAAGTACGCGTCAAGTCATACGCGCAGGGGACAACATCTGTCCTCGGGCCGCCTCAGATCCTGATCGTTCACGACGCCAAAGAGCTTGCTGAAACCGGCCTTCAGGCGCCACTGCGGTTCAAACACGAGTTCGGAGTCGTGCTGCTGATGGGGCCGCACAAGGACTCCGGCTATCACCAAGTCATCGAGTCGATTCGCGCCAACGAGGATCGCGTTCGTATCGTGGCCTTCGAGAAGACGTCGCTTGACCCGGAACCGACGCGCGAATACCGGACCTACACGCTCTGGATCGTCCCGATTTCAGTCTATCGTCCGGGTTCGGTCGTCGACGTCGTTACTCCGAGCGGCGATCCCATCGCATCGACCACCCTCCGCTAGTGCGCCCCGTATCGAGCTCGACGAGGACGTCGTACGCCGCAACGCCCGCCGTTGGCGCGAACATGCCGGGCGCGCCGGTCTGGGCCGTCGTCAAAGCCAATGGATACGGCTGGGGTGCGGCGCGCCTTATGCGCGCTCTCGAGGATGACGTTGCCGGTTTCTTCCTCGCCGATGCGGACGAGGCGCGGAGCGTTCGCGGCATCACGCGGCCTTCCTATTGCGCTTTTGGCCGAAGCGCCGTCGATCAAACCGCGGTGCTCCTTGATGATGGCGTCATCCCGAACGTCGCGTCGCTCGAAACGCTGGCGGCCGCTGCGGGTTGGGCGAGTGGTCGCGGAGCGGCGGGCACGGATTCGTGTCGGGATAGTCCCTGCGGCGGGCTGGAGCGGTCTTCTTGAGGATGCGATCGAGCCGTTTGCACGCGCTGCGGCGAGCCTGCCGGTCGAGGTCGAGCTCTGGACCCATCTAACGGTCCCGGAACTTTGGCCGTCGCAGATGCAGCGCTTCGATGCTGCGCGCATGCGTTTCGCGGCTGCGGGTGTTCGCATTGCCGGAATTGACGTATCGGGAAGCCTCGCGGCGGCTGCGCGCCCGAAGTGTGACGAAAGTCTCGTGCGGATCGGCATCGGGCTCTTCGGCGCGTTTGGTGAGGGTCTCGAATGCGCGGTCCGGATCGATGCGCCGGTAACTGCCGTATTGCGCTCGGATTCTGTCCCGTCGGCAGGGTATCGCCTTCCCGAACGCGTCAGTAAACCTTGGCTGGCGATCGTCCGATCTGGTTACTCGGACGGCTTGTCGTTAAGACTAGCCGGTACAAATAATATTGTCTCGATAGGGATGCAGTATGCGGTCCTCGCGCGAAATGAACCGGAAAGAGTCGGTGCGACTCTGCGGCTGCTCGATTCATCGAGCAACTTGTGTATGTTTTTAGAACATACGGGTATCACGCCCCACGAGTTCATTGTAGGCTTGAGGCACACGGAAGCGGAGCGCCTTTAGGACATTGATCGAGGAATTTGCGGCGCGAGTCGCCGCTGACGTCGAGCGCCTGGGAGTAGTTATGGAGCCGGATGGTTCGGCTCTGGAGATCGAAGGGGTCCTCAACCCCGCTCTTACGCGTGGTCGCAACAACGAGCTCATAATGTATCCGCGCGTCGTGGCGCGTGGGAACGTGTCGCGCGTCGGTCTCTCGCGCGGCGTCGAGACAAACGGTACAGTCGAGTTCGAACGAATCGGTTTTGCGCTCGAGCCGGAAGCCGAGTACGAAATGCGCAGCGTCCCGGGCGGAATGGGCTGCGAAGATCCGCGCGTCACGTTCGTTCCGGTATTGGACAAGTACGTGATGTCGTACACCGCGTTTGGTCCCGAAGGTCCTCGTTGCGCGCTCGCGCTTTCCGACGACGGCTACAAGTGGACGCGTCTGGGTCGCATAAAATTTGTCGGCGAGCTCATGCCCGTCGGCGACGACAAAGATGGTGTGTTCTTCCCGGAGCCCGTGATCTCGCCGTCCGGCATCAAATCGCTCGCGTTCTATCATCGTCCGATGTTGCACATCAGCTCGATCGACGGTCATGCGGCGATTCCGACTATCTTGGAGATGGATCCGGAAGATCGTGAATGCATTCGCATTGCGTACATCCCGCTCGAAGCTGCGCTCAAGGATCCGCTCAATCTCTTGATTGCGACCGAAAGCGTCAAGGTGCTGATCCCCGACGGTCATTGGGGACGCATCAAAAACGGCGGTGGAACGCCGCCGGTGCGCACGCCGCACGGCTGGATGTCGCTTTTCCACGGCGTTGACGCGGTCGAGCACGAAGGCCGCATTACGCTGTGCTATAGCGCCGGAATCGTGTTGCACGATCTCGATCAGCCGCACCGCATTCTCTACCGCTCGCCGGAACCGGTACTTTCGCCCGACACAGTTGAAGAGCGAACCGGCATCGTCAACAACGTCGTTTTTCCGACCGGCATCGACTCGAAAGGCAATGGCATCTACGACGTTTATTACGGCGCAGCCGACGCGAAGGTCGCGCGCGCACGCTTCAACGTGGAGATCGAGGCGGTCTGAGGTCATCTCAGCCGCCGATATGGCGTTTCTTCGCAGCCGCGACCGTGCTTGTCGCGGCTTTTGTTTTCGCGATTACGCTGCATAAAATGTCCTCGCCCAATTTGCGCGTCTCTGCGCCTGCTACAGGAACACCGAGCGCGTCGCGCGTGCAATCGCTCGAACCTGCTGCGCCCGCGTTGCTCGGTGGCGACGCGCCGTGGGCGCTTTCCGCGCTCCCAGATTGCGCGCGCCAACACTCCGAGGATCGCGGCGTTGCCGCGACCATTCGCGCGAAGATTCCGCCCAATGCGACGGCGGTCGACGGCCGCTTACACGCGGGGCCGTGTACGATCGATGTTACCGCACGCGGGATTATCGTGCAGCGCGGCGGCGATCGACTGCGCATCCCGCCGCCGGCTCGCCTCCTTCACTGGGACGACCGGTACTATCTGTACGAAGAAGACAGGAAAGGCGCCATATTGCGCGTGTATAGTTTTTTTAAGTGAGCTTAGAAACCGAAGTCGCCAGACGCCGTACGTTTGCGATCATTTCGCATCCCGACGCGGGCAAGACGACGTTGACCGAAAAGCTGCTGCTGTACGGTGGTGCGATTCAAACCGCCGGACAGGTTGCGGCGCGCCGTCGTGCGCGTGCGGTAACGTCGGATTGGATGGAGCTCGAACGCGAACGCGGTATTTCGATCACGTCGACGGTGTTGCAATTCCCGTACGAAGGCTACGCGATCAATTTGCTCGACACGCCGGGCCACCAGGATTTCGGCGAGGATACGTATCGCACGCTTTTGGCGGCAGATGCAGCCGTGATGCTTATCGACGCA
Source organism: Vulcanimicrobiota bacterium (assembly GCA_963715815.1). GTDB lineage: Bacteria > Vulcanimicrobiota > Vulcanimicrobiia > Vulcanimicrobiales > Vulcanimicrobiaceae > JAFAMS01. The sequence goes on from OY970278.1 coordinate 633,248, forward strand.
GCCAAAGGCGTCGAGCCGCAGACACGTAAGCTCTTCGCGATTTGCCGCGCGCGCGGAATACCGCTCTTTACGTTCATGAACAAGATGGATCGACCGAGCCGCGATCCGCTCGAGCTACTCGACGAGCTCGAGTCGATTCTCGGCATCGGAGCGTACCCGATCAATTGGCCGCTCGGTTCGGGGCCGACATTTCGTGGAGTCTACGATCGCGCCAGCAAACAAGTGCATCTCTTCGAGCGCACGGAGCACGGCGCCAAGCGCGCACCGGTCGCAGTGAGCGGACTCGATGATGAGCGCTTGCGTGCGCTCGTCGACGATGTAACGTACCGGCAATTCCGGGATGAGATCGAGCTGCTCGAGGGCGCGGGTGAATCCTTCGATCGCGATGCGATGCTCAGCGGCGCGAAGACGCCGGTGTTTTTCGGAAGCGCCGTCACGAATTTCGGCGTTCAGCTGTTCTTGGATGCCTTCGTCGGTATGGCGCCATCGCCCGTTGCGCGGCAGGGCATTCGTCTTTCCGGGCGCGAGCGCGTCGAGGTTGAGCCGGCGACGGATCGGTTCAGCGGTTTCGTCTTCAAGATTCAAGCCAACATGGATCCACGCCATCGCGATCGCGTTGCCTTCGTGCGCGTCACGAGCGGGCGGTTCGAGCGTGACATGATGGTGCACAATTCGCGCAGCGGAAAGGACGTGCGTCTAACCCGCGCCATGAAGCTCTTCGCGGCCGACCGCGAGGTCGTCGACGAAGCTTATGCGGGTGACGTCGTAGGTCTCGCAAATCCCGGCCTCTTTGCGATCGGCGACACGTTATGCACCGGCGATCCCATCGCACTGGATCCAATCCCCTCGTTCGCGCCGGAACATTTCGCATTCGTGCGCAGCCCCGATACCGCGAGCTATAAGTCGTTTCAAAAGGGAATCGAGCAGCTGCGAGAAGAGGGCGCGATTCAAGTGTTCTTCACAGCTGACCGCTCGCGCACGGAGCCGATCTTGGCAGCGGTCGGCGAGCTGCAATTCGAGGTGACGAAATACCGCCTCGAAGCCGAGTACGGAGTGCGAACCGACTGGGCGCGATTGCCGTTTACATTTGCGCGGCGGATCGTCGGGAACCAGGAGACGATCGCGTCGGCACAGATGCCGTCCGCAGCGCGGATTGCCGAAGATGCTTCCGGCGCACCGGTGGCACTATTCGAAAGTGATTGGAGCGTACGTTTGGCCGAGGAGTGGAATCCGAGTCTTCGATTCACTGCATTTGAAGATTCGTCGCAAGTGCAAGGAGAGGTCGCATGAGTACCAGCGGTCCGACTCCGCCGCTTCCCGTCACCGGAACGGTGCGCCGGCGTGGCGGAATCCCGATTCCCAAGCCCCTCGCGTGGCTGATTATCGCGGTGCTGCTCGTTTCGCTCGTGATCACGGTGACGACACATCACGAGAGCAAGCAAGAGCGTCTGGTATCGCGGATCATTGCGTCTATCCAGCACAACGACATGGCGCCGGTCGCGAGTGAGTTTGATGCGCAGGCGCGCGAGTCGATGACGCACGAGAAAGTCGGCCATCTTGCCGATTTGCTGGCGCCGATGGGGGCGCTGCGGACCGTTGATGAGACGACCCCCAAAGATGCAGCCCCGCGCAATCACGAATATATCGCGCACTTCGAGAAGGGCGATTGGCAGGTCAAGATGCCAGTCGACATCGACGGAAAAGCCGAGGGGTTTTATATGCGGCGGTCTAGCGAAAAATGAGCGATTCAACCACGCTTGCGGCGGTGACATTCGATGACGTCGTGGCCGCGGCCGCGCGTATCGAAGGTGTAGCGCATCGTACGCCCGTCATCACGTCGCACACGCTCGACAACTGGACGGGTGCGACCGTATTCATTAAGGCCGAAAATTTTCAGCGCATGGGTGCGTTCAAATTTCGCGGCGCGTACAACCGGATCTCACAACTCTCTCCGAGCGAACGCGAACGCGGCGTCGTAGCGTTTTCGAGCGGCAATCACGCGCAAGGCGTCGCGCTCGCAGCTCAGATCCTCAATACCCCTGCGACGATCGTAATGCCGAGCGATGCGCCGAAAGCGAAGGTCGCAGCGACGCGTGGTTACGGTGCGGAAATCCGGCAGTACGACCGCTTTCGCGAAGATCGCACCGCGATCGCGCGCAAGCTCGCAGAAGAACGTGGTGCGACGCTCGTCCCGCCGTTCGACGATCCGCATATTATCGCGGGTCAAGGCACGGCCGCGCTCGAGCTGTGTGCGACGTCGGGACCGCTCGATATGCTGCTGGTCCCGGTAGGGGGTGGCGGACTACTGGCCGGCTCGACGCTCGCGGCCATCGAAAGCTCGCCGACAGTTGAAGTCTTCGGCGTCGAACCCGAAACGGGCAACGATTGGAAGCTCTCGCTCGAACGCGGCGAACGCGTGACGATCGAAGTGCCCAAGACGATCGCAGACGGAATTCAAACGACTGCCCCCGGTGTGCTGCCCTTTGCGATCTTTCAGCGTTACGGCAAGGGCGTCGTCACGGTAAGCGACGACGAGTTGCGCACGGCGATGCGTTTTGCATTCGAGCGGCTCAAGATCGTCATCGAACCAAGCGGCGCGGCCGGACTTGCAGCCCTGATGCACGCGAAAGTACAAGCACGCGGACGGCGTGTCGGAATTATTATCAGCGGGGGAAACGTCGATCCGGCGGTCTTCGCTGACGCGATCGCTTTAGGCGCGGCGAGTTAAATGGGTGCGACCGAGCTTCGCACCCGCATTTGACCTAGGGCTTGATGTTTCCGCAGGCGACGTAGGTCCCAACTTCGTTGGGCGACTTGTGAACGTTGACTGCAAACGTTCCCGCTATCAGCGACGCCAATGAGACGTTCTCGAGCGTCGTTGACGACGAACCACTGTCGAGGGTCATCAGTGGATATTTTGGCTTCGGATTGAGTTTTGCGCAGGTTCCATCATGGATGTGAACTGGCTGCTTAGCGGCCACTGGATTGGTCATATTTACGGAAACAACGAGATTGGGACCGCGTTGTAGGAACGTCGCTGTTCCGTATTCGCCGGAACCATTTTGTGAGCTAAGGACGATTGTGAGATGATCCGGTGCAGACGACATCATTTGGGCGAGGACTGTCGCCGGGACGGCACTGCACAATACCGCCACCGAAGCGAGCAAAAATAAACGCTTCATGCTGGCGGCCGTTCAGTTATAAGGCGCTACGCCCCTGGTTTTAGCGGCCCATGGAGTAGAATTCGGGGTTCGGACGCATGTCCATGAGCCCGGCCATACGGTTTGAGAAGCCAAAAAATGCGGCGATTGCCCCAATATCCCAAATGTCGTCATCCGAAAATCCGGCCGCCCGCATAGCATCGATCTCTTCATCGGTCGCGGCAAAGGCCGGCTCGTTGACGCGTGATGCGAAGGCGAGGATCGCGCGTAAGCGCGGCTCGAGGTCCGCGGTTTTCCAGTTGTTCGCGATCTGCTCTGCAAGAATCGGATTCTTTCCGATCACGCGCAGCGCTGCGCCATGCGCGGTCATGCAGTACTGGCATTTGTTCTCGCCTGAAACGGCAACGACTATCGCCTCTCGCTCGGCGCGCGAGAGCCCGCCTTCACCGCGCATCAGCACATCATGGTAGTGCATAAACGCGCGAAAGTGCTCCGGCCGCCGCGAGTACGCGCGAAAGACGTTCGGAACGAATCCGATCTTTCCGGAATTCTGATCGTAGATCGCGCGGATGTCGTCCGGAAGTTCGTTCTCGGGCATTTCGCCGAAGCGTGAGAAACGTTTTTCTGTAATCATACGACTGCTTTCAAATCGGCAAGGACGGCGCGCGCGGCGCGACGGCCCGGGACACCGGTCACGCATCCTCCGGGATGCGTCCCCGATCCGCACAGATAGAGTCCGCCGAGCGGTGTGCGAACGTTGAAACGGTCTTCGAATATCTGGCCCGGCAAGAGCTCGCCATGGAAGATGTGTCCGCCCGCGATTCCGATGCGCGCTTCGATATCGGCGGGTGAGAGAATGTCCCAATCTTCAATCAGATCGAGTAGATTCGGTGCGTATTGCGCGAGCGTCTCGATGATGGTGCGCACGATCGCGCGCTTCTCGTTTGCATTCCAGCGAACCGCCGCGCTGTAGGGGAAATATTGAGCAAAAATCGAGAGAATGTGTTTTCCGGCGGGCGCCAGCGAAGCGTCGGTCGGCGTTTGCATGAAGCACTCGAGCATCGGTGCGCGCGAGGCGCCGCGCGTGCGCGCATCATCGTGCGCTCGCTGCAGATAATCGATATCCGGCGCGACGTGAGTCGTCGCTTTGTGATGCGCTTGCAGATTCGTCCCCGGGCGTGCGGTAAAATCCGGCAATCCGCCGAGCGCGAGATTGATCTTGAAAGAGACCCCTTCGGAACGCCACGCCTGCACGCGTTCGAGAAATGCGCTTTCGAACGCATCGCTCGAGCACAAATCGAGGAATGTCGTTTTCGGATCCGCGTTCGAGAGTATTGCGCGCGCGGCAAATGAACGTCCGTCGGCACAGCATACTTCCATCCGTCCGTTGCGCGCGATTCCCTTGACCTCGACGCCGCTGTACACGTGCGTCCCCGCAGCCCGCGCCGCCGATGCGACCGCCGCGGAGACCGCGCCCATCCCGCCACGCACGAATCCCCAGGCGCCCTGTTCGCCAAGCATGCGTCCCGCATAATGGTGCGCCAAGACGTACGTCGTCCCCGGATCGCGCGGGCCCGCGTACGTTCCGATCAATCCGTCCGTTGCAAGCGTCGCCCGCAGCACCGGCGTCTCGACGAAGCGTTCGACATATGCGCTGACCGGAAGATCGAACTGGTCGCGCACCGTCTGGTCGAGTGCGTCCAGGCGCGGATCGTCGTCGTCCAAATGATCGAAAAGCTCGGCGCCGAGTGCCTCGGCGCTCTCCGTAAACGCTTCGAAGCCGTCAATGTCGGATTCGGAAAAGCGTCCGATCTCCTTGGCGTTCGCCGCCGCGTGCGAACCGAGCAGCAACGAACGGCCGTCGAGCAGCGGCGTAAACGAGGCCGGCTCCTTGCGATACGCACTAAGCCCGTGTTTCTCGAGCTCGAGCTCCCGCACGATGACGGGATCGAAGAGGCTGCAGACGTACGAGGCCGTCGAGACGGTATAGCCGGGCCACGTCGCCTCGCAGCGCGCCGCTCCGCCGATTGTGGCGGATTTCTCGAGGATCGCTACGCGCGCTCCGGCTTGTGCGAGGTATGCAGCGGCGACAAGGCCGTTGTGGCCCGCCCCGATGACGACCGCGTCGTACTCAGCCCCGGCCATTGGGGCGCGGTTTGAAGGGAGCGCCGATCTTGAACTCGCGGTCGTGCCGCAGCGTCAGGTCGACGTCATCACATCCAATCGGGGAGAAGTCGGCGCAGTCGTGCGGCCGAGCCGGATAGATCCCGCAATAGTGCTGACCCGATTTCGCGCCCATCAGGAAGACGCACGCGCTGCCGCTGTCGCTGGGGTCGACCTTCTTGAGCCAACCGACGGCATGATCGTCCGGCGCCGGGCGCGCGTTCACATAGCGCTTCATCGTCATCTTATATGACAATCCCAAATGTTTCGCGATGCGTTCTACGTCGGCTTTGCTGACAAAAGGTTCGTATGCTTTACAGCACTCAGCACATCCGGGCGGACACGCGACGTTATCGGGAAGATCTTGTAGATGCTTGCGCGCGAGCTCGACCAGGCGTCCGATTGCGGCGACAAAATCCGGGTCATCGTTATATTTGTACTGCCACTCTTTGCTCGTGACTTCATTCGCGTTGTACTTACGAATGGTCTTTTCGTTGTATGTGATCGTTATGTTTTCTTCATCGATCTCGATTGAATTGAATTGACGTAAGGTGTCGAGATCCACGAGCTCGATCTTGGTTGGCTGCTTCGTCTCGCGCGTAAACGTTGACAGCTCGCGCTGTACGCGCAGGGTGATGAGATCGATCGTCTCCATAGCTCCACGGCCTTACGCTTCGTGCGCAAGCTGAACCTTTGGACGACGGGAGGGTCCGTGATTGACCGCGGGAAGGGGTACTAAGACGTCGTGACGGCTCTACGTTCTGACGCAGATCGCGTCCTCAACGCGAGCATCTCTTTTGCCCTGGACAAGCTCGTCCGGCAAGGCGAGTTCTATCCTTTCGGTGTCGCACTCACGCGTGAAGACCAGATCGCTGTGCTTACCACGCAAGAGGCCGAAGCACGCCCGACGAGTGACGCATTTCTGGGCGCGCTGCGTGACGCGCTCAGCGAAGGCGCGCGCTCGGGAAGCTTCAAAGCCACGGCGATCGTTGCCGACTTCTCGTTCGAGCGGCCGCGGCAAACCGGTGAGCACGATGCGATACGAGTCGCGGTCGAAAGTGCAGACGGCGAGGCCGTGACGTGCTTTCTTCCGTACACGCTCGTTACGCCCGGCGGGACGCGTGACGTGCGGCCCGGTCAGCCGTTTGCGCAACCGGGCGACCGCAGCATTTTCACGTAGGGAGTACGCCGCGTGGCCCGAAGCGCGAAAAACGTGAAAGCAATCGGAGTCGACCTCGGCGGGTCACACGTTCTCGCCGCAGTTATCGAAGACGACGGGTCGATTCGCAGCAAACACGAGATCGACGTCAACGATCGATCCTTCGATAACGTCATGAAGCTTCTGGAAACGGCGATCCACGGTGCGCTGAGCGATGCCGGGTCGAATGTCGTCGGAATCGGCGTCGGTTCGCCGGGCAATATCGACCCCGACACCGGAACGATCCGCTATTCGCCCAATTTCGGCTGGAAAGACGTTCCGCTGGGACCCAAGCTGCGCGAGCACTTCGGGATGCCGGTCTTCGTCGGCAACGACGCACGTTGCGCGACGCTTGGTGAGTACACGTACGGCGTCGGCCGAGGGACGCAAGATTTCGTGCTGATCACGCTCGGCACGGGGATCGGCGGCGGGATCGTTGCCGACGGAAATCTCGTTTTGGGCCACGCCATGGGCGCTGGTGAGATCGGACACCATCAAATTCGGCCTACCGACGGCTTCGTGTGCAGCTGCACCAAGATCGGCTGCTTCGAGGCGCAGGCCTCGGGTACGGGCCTAATCCGTCACGCGATGGCGCTCGCTCCGTCGTTTCCGCGCAGCATGCTGCTAGGCGGGCCGCCGAGCGATCTCGGCTCGAAGCGGATTCGTAAAGCCGCGCAGGCCGGCGATCAACATGCCGTCGCGGCCTGGAAGAACTACATTTCAGACTTGGCGCTCGGCGTCGCGAACATCGTTGCGTTCGTCAATCCCGAAGTCATCGCGCTCGGCGGCGGTGTGAGCAAAGCGGAAGAGTTCTTACTGGATGCGGTTCGGCCGCTGGTCGACGATCTCGTGACGATGGCGCCGCGGGGTTCGACGCGGATCTCGATCGCACAATTCGAGAACGATGCGGGCGCGCTCGGTGCGGCGACGATGGCGATGCGCGGCGGGTTGACGACCGGCAAAGTCGCTTAGTGCGAGGACTGCTGCTCGGCGTGCTCCTGACGCTCGTCGTGCTGGCAGTAGCTATCTACTTGGTCGTGCAGAACGGCTGGATCGACCCCCGTGCCGACGACGGTTACATGCCGATGGAGAAATGGGCCTCGCGCGTTGTACCGCGAGCGATTCGCAACGACAGTCAGGGTCTTAGCAGCCCGATCGAAGCGACGAGTGACAATCTCGCCGCGGGTGCAAAGCTTTACGGCGCAAACTGCGCGATGTGTCACGGCGCTTCGGACGCTAGTGAATCAGACGTCGCAAAGGGCTTGTACATCAAAGCTCCACAGCTCGCGAAAGACGGCGTCGAAGACGATCCTATCGGGCAAACGTACTTCAAGATCGCGCATGGTTATCGCATGACGCCGATGCCTGCATTCAGTAAGTCGCTGAGCGACACGCAGATCTGGCAGCTTGCGCTGTTCTTGAAAAACATGGACAAGCTTCCGCCGCTCGCGGAAGCTGAGTTCAAGAAAATCCCTTCGGAAGCGTACCCTTAAGGGAGACGCTTGAGCTCGGCGCGGGCCGCCGTTCCCTCGTAAAACGTCACCGTGCAAACTTGCGCGGAGCTTTGGAGGTGCGTGCGCGCGAGCGCAGCGCGTTTCTTGGCCAGCAACCACTCACCGTAATAGAAGTGGGCTTCACAGCGCCGACTCGCGCTCGAAGCGCTTGCGAGCATCGCGTCGGCGGTCATGGTGCCCAAGTAGAAGGTGACGACCTGAGCAGGCCAGTCGGCCGTGCTCAGGTTGATAGTGTTCCGCTCAAACTCGACCTTGTCGTCGGCGCCGCTACGCATGCGCGCAACGTGCAGCCATAAGACCGGATACGCAGTCCGCGGGTTAATGGTGATCGCGTGCTGCAGGTCGACAGCCGCCGCATCGTATCTGGCGGTTGTGACGAACACGTAACCGCGGCGCGCGTAGCCGAGAGCATCGTTCGGATCGAGCTGAATCGCTTGATTGTAGTCGAGAACGGCGAGATCGTTCTCGTTGTTGGCGTAGTGTGCGTTTCCGCGATTCAAGAACGCATGTGCGTAATCGGGCTTGAGACGAATCGCTTGCGTGTAGTCGAGGATCGCGGCACTCAGCAGCGCCTTGCGGAAGTAGATCAAACCACGGTTGCCATAAGCTTGCGCGTTGTTTGGATTGTTGAGAATCGCTTGGGTCTCGTCTGCGAGCGCCAAATCGTCCTGATGCGTGTTGATATAGCCCGTCGCGCGGTTGTTGTACGCAGCGGACAACGTCGTGCCGGTAATTCCGGATTGGATGAAGCGCGTACAAGCTGCAATCGTCGCTTGATCGGAGGCGTTGGGATCGTAGCAGACGTCGGAATCCGATTGCGTTGTGGTTTGCGCCAGTGCCGGTTGCATGGCGAGCAGTATGCAGAGCAATCCGAGAAAGAATTTCATGGTGCGTGGTTCCCCGCGTCGAGTCCGAGTGCGACCATCATACGCACGCCGTATTGGAGCGCGTTCTCGTCGATGTCGAAACGTTCGTGATGGTGCGGAAACGAGGATTGCTCGCTTCCGCGGCAGCCGACTTGGAAAAAACACGCCGGAACACGCTGCGCAAAAAATGAGAAGTCCTCCGCGCCCATCAGCTTCGGGAACGCCGTCACGTGCTCGGCACCGAGCGCCTTCTCCGCGAGTCCGCGCGCGTATGCGGTTTGAACGGGATCGTTCTCAGTAACCGGGTAGCGCCACAAGTAATCGAAATCGTATGTCGCGCCCGATGCCGCGCAGACGCCCGCGAGCACGCGCTCGATCCGCTCCTGCATCGCTTTGCGAACTTCCGCATCAAACGCGCGCACGGTCCCTTTGAGCTTGGCGCTGGTCGGTATGACGTTGTACGTCGTGCCGGAGTGAAACGCGCCGATCGTGACGACCGCGGGTTCGATCGGATCGATGACGCGGCTGACGACCTGTTGCAAGCTGACGACAAAGTTCGAGGCCACGAAGATCGGATCGATCGAGAGATGTGGCGATGCACCGTGGCCGCCCTTGCCGTGAATTGCGATGTCGATCGAATCGCTCGAAGCGTAGAGCGGGCCAGGTGTGAAGCCGACCATTCCAACCGGATGCTTCGAGGCGAGATGTAAGCCGTAAGCGCGTTCGATGCCGTATTCCTCGAGAATCCCGGCTTCGACCATCGCACGCGCACCGCCGAGACCCTCTTCGGCGGGCTGAAAGCACAGCACCACCGTTCCGGGAATCTCCGCGCGCTTTTGCGCGAGAATTTGTGCGGCGCCAAGCAGCATCGCGACGTGTCCATCGTGTCCGCACGCGTGCATCGTTCCGTCTGCTTGCGAACGATACGCGGTTTCGTTGAGCTCTTGAATCGGCAGACCGTCCATGTCGGCGCGCAGCATGATCGTCTTACCGGGCCGTCCGCCTTTAATGATGCCGAGCACGCCGGTCTGCGCGATGCGCTCGTGGACTTCGATGCCGAGCTCTCGCAAACGCGCGGCGACCATTCCGCTGGTGCGGACTTCTTGAAAACCAAGCTCGGGATGTGCGTGCAAGTCGCGCCGGGTGGCGACGACGAAATCGAGCAATCCGCTCGGAAGGTCGATGACGCTCATGCGTTTAGGAAACGGCCGCGAACGGCGAGATCGTCGGAAGCCCTGCGTAGGCGGTGGTAGCGATTAGTTCCGCGATACGTCGCGATGCACCGCGCGGTGCTAGCTCGGCTTGACGGCGGCACATCTGGTCGCGCAGCGCCGGATTGTCGACGATGCGGCGCACCGCCTTCACGACGCCGGGCGTCGTCAGCGCGACGAGCCCGATCCCATTCGAACGCACGTACTGCAGATTGCCGCGTTCTTGTCCCGGGATGTAATCGTAGATCACGACCGGCAACTCGGAGACGCTTGCTTCCGCGATTGCGCCTGGGCCGGCTTTCGTCACGAGAAGATCGCTCGCGCGCATTAGCTCCGGAACATCGTCGCGGAAACCAAGCGCCGTGATCGGCGTCGGCAAGCTGGGGGCGATCTCTTCGATGCGGCGCTGTAACGGTGCGTTGCGACCGCACACGACGATCAAATGCAGCGGCATTCCTGATTTCGCAAGCGCAATTGTGGTCGGATAAAGTTTGCCGCCGCCTTCACCGCCTGCCATCAAGAGCGCGACGGTCGCATCTTGAGGAATTCCGAGGCGCTCGCGAATCGAGAACTTGCCGGCCGTGACGTCTTCGAACTTCGGATGCACCGGATGTCCGAGACGGAAGAGCCGGTCGCGCGGGATGCCGCGCTCGAGCGCGCGCTGCAAGACTTCTTGTGCCGGGACGACGACCGCATCGACGCGTGGACTCAGCCACGACTCGTGCACGCGTCCGAGATCGGTCACGACCGTGATGATCGGTACCCGCAGGTGCGCATCGGCGCGGGCGCGCGACGAAGCGTGATTCAGCAGTGGATGGACCGAGACGATCACATCGGGGCGATATGAAAGGAAGACATCGCGCAAGCGTTCGCGATACAGCGGCTCGCAGACGCGCACCAGCGAACGAAAACGCCGCCGTCCATTGGTGGCATAAAAAAGCGCCCCGTAAACTGGGGGCGCGAAACGAAGCGCTGCGCTATATGCCGGACCGAGTTGCGAAAGTGGGAACCCGCAGTGATTGCCGATGTCCTCGATGCGCCATTCGAAGGGCTCGCCCGATTTGATCTCGTCTAAGGCGGCGCCAATCGCCAGTGCTCCCGCACGATGGCCACCGCCAGTATCGGAGATCAAAAGCAGAACGCGTTTGGACATCTACCCCCTCTGAGATTACCCCCGTCCGGGACTTGGCATTGGACCTTTGCGCCTGACGGCAGCACGTCCCGTTTGGCGCCGGACGGCGGTTCGCAGTGCGGCACGCCGGCGACGAGTCCCCCGGCTAAACGCTCGCATGAACGCGATGCACGCTCGGGCAGGTGCGTCATAGAACCGGAAAATGTCGCCGAACTCGATTTCGGGATTTCGGTGATGCCCGTCGTGGTCCTCGGGCAGGACGATTTGGAGGGCTCTGGCGACCGGTATCGCCCAGGCCGGCGTCTTCCAGCCCAGATCGGACGTGTGCCGCCACCAGACGTGCAGCTGTCCGAGGATCAGGCCGATGACTGCGCCTACCGGGGAAAGCGGCCAGCAGAGCGCTGCGAGCGCGAGGTACGGAAGCGCACCCAGAAGGCCATCGAGCAAAACGGCCGGGTCGCGCGAGAGAACCGCGTGATCCCAGTATGACCGGCGCCGGTCGTGATGCGTCCGTAGATGTAGCTTGAACCAGACATGTTGCGGGACGTGATAGAAGAACGTCGATGCAAAGTCGCCGATGACTAAGACGATCACGAGGCTCAGAATCGTCGTCATGCTACAACCCGCCGATTACCGGTGATCAAGAGGGCTCCTTTGTACAGGGTAGTGCTTATGGGCGCATGTCTGCTCGCAGCGGGGTGCGCGCCTTCCGAGCCCGCAATATTTCATTTACAGCCCGAACTATCCCAGAGCGTTAGTCTGCCTGCCGTTCGGGATGCTGTGCTGTCCTGGCATATTCCCCAGGCCGTCCCGGTGTTTCGCGGAGCGAGACTGCTGGCCGACGCGCCGAGGCCCGTTAGCGCGGCAGTTGCCCTTACAAAGTCTATCATCCGGAGCAACCCTCGGTTAAGCCCCCCGGATGCGCTTCGTCTTGCGATTTTTTCGGAAAGGGCGGCACGCCGCTACGGATTGAATCAAGACTTCTTCGGCGCCACGATCTTGCAAGAGAGCGCATTCGATCCATTTGCAATATCATCGGCAGGCGCGCTCGGTATCGCGCAGTTCATGCTCGAAACCGCCGACGCGTTTTCGATCGACCCGCTCGATCCGCGCGATGCGCTTGCTGGGTCCGCGCAACTCTTGGCGACATATGTCGCACGCTATCGCTCGCGTTACGTGCATGCAGATCCGTATGCGCTTGCGCTCGCCGCGTATAACGCCGGCCCGCTTGCCGTTGCGCGCTACGAAGGCGTGCCGCCGTATTCTGAGACGCGTGATTATATCGGTGACATCAACGAGCGTATCGCGCGAATTCTCAGCGAGCAGCGCTCGCCGCAAGCAGTGGTAGCGGCCGTTTCCCCACACCAACATCATAAGTGGCGCTTGCGAGAGCATCGAGCGGATCGATGACCGGCAGCGATGGATCCGAAACGTTCGCAAAAGCGACCGAGAGCTCGGTGCAGCCTGCGATCGCGCACACGGTGCCCGGCGTTTTTGTTAGCGACTCCGCCGCGAGCGCGACGGCGCGTTCGTCGACGCGCGTCCCCGTCGACTTGATGCCGAAATCGTCATCGTAGATCGCTCGCATGACGTCCGCTTGCTCGGGTGAATCGATCTCGAATTCGACGGCTTCGAATCCGGCCTCGCGCAAACGTCTGCGGTAGAGTCCCGTTTGCAGCGTCCCACTCGTCGCGAGGACGAGCACTCGCGAACCGGGTTCGTATTTGCGCGCGAGCTCCTCGGTCGTAACGTCGATCAGATCGAGCCATGGCAGCGGAACGAGCGCCATGACCTCATCGCGCAACGCGTGCGCGGTGTTGCAGGGAACTGCGGCAAAATCTGCGCCGGCCTCGAGCAGACGGCGTGCTGCCGACGCGATGCGTTCGATCGCTTCGCGCGTATCATGCGCGAGCAGCGCGACGGTTCGTTCCGGCACTTCGGTTGCGCTCCAGAGCACCCACGCGAGATAGTCTTGATCGGCGCGTGCGCCGCGGCGCGCGCCTTCGGCTAAGAGGCGCCGCTCGAACTCAATGTGCGCTGCGGGGCCGAGGCCGCCGATGATCCCGGGTAGGCGGACTTGCTGCTTCACGAAATGAACGTTCGACGCGCATGAACCGCGTCTTTCGCCGGCTCTTCATGACGATGCCGCTCGATCGAGCGCGGACCGAAACACAAGGCGTGACGCTGCGCCGCGTCTTGGGCAAGCCGGGCTTGATCGGCATCGGTCTCGGAACGATGCTCGGCGGGATATTCACGACAATCGGTGCCGGCGCGAACGCGGCGGGACCCGGCGTGATCGGATCGTTCGTCCTCTCGGGCTTGGCGTGTCTGTTCGTTGCGCTCTGCTACTCCGAGCTCGCGTGCATGGTCCCGGTTGCGGGGAGCGCGTACACATACGCGTACGCGACGCTCGGTGAGATTGTAGCGTGGATCATCGGTTGGGATCTGATTCTCGAATATGGGATCAGTGCCGCGCCCGTCGCCTCGTCGTGGTCGTCCTACGCGCAGAATGTCCTGGGTGGATTCGGCATCTCGCTGCCCGCTTGGGCGCGCACCGCGCATCTCTCGTCCGGCGGTTCGAGCATCGACGTCCTGGCGTTTGCGATCGTGCTTGGGATTTCGATTTTGCTCGCGATCGGCATCAAAGAATCTTCCTCGACGAACAGCGCGATGGTGTGGCTGCAAGTCGGAGCGATCGTCGTCTTCGTTCTTGCGTGCATCGGCGCGGTGCGCGGACAGCTGTTCATTCCGTTCGCACCGCTGGGCGTGCAAGGCATCGTCACGTCCGCTGCGCTCGTATTTTTCGCGTACATCGGCTTCGATACGGTCACCGTTGCGTCGGAAGAATGCCGCGAGCCCGCGCGCGATCTGCCGTTCGGGATTATCGGGTCCTTGATCGTCGGTGCGATCCTATATCTCGCAATCGCCGTCGTGTGCGTCGGACTCGTGCCGTGGAAAACGATCGAAGCGGGTTCCGGGATGCTCGATGCGGCGCGGCATGCGGGCGGCAACCCAATCGTTTTGGCGGCGGTAGCGGCCGGCGCGATTGCCGGGACGACGACGGTCATCCTGACGTCGCTGCTCGGACAAGCACGAATCTTTTACGTCATGTCGCGCGACGGTCTCTTGCCGCCGATCGTCGCCTGGCTTCATCCGCGAACCCGCACACCGGTGTTCACCACGATGACGACCGGCGCCATCGTCGCGATCATGGCGGCGGCGATCCCGCTCGATATCTTGCTCGCGCTGGTGAACATCGGGACGCTGTCGGCGTTTGCGATCGTCTGCATCGGTGTCGGCGTCCTGCGTGTGACGCAGCCGAATGCGAACCGGCCATTCCGTGCGCCGTTCGGAATGGCGGTTGCAATTCTCGGGGCGCTCTTGTGCATCGGGCTTGCGCTTTTCGGTTTGGGCGGCGATACGTGGTTGCGCTTTATCGTGTGGTTTGCTGTTGGGGCGGTGATCTACGTGTTCTACGGCTATCGGCGCTCGACGCTGGCGCGTGCTACGACAGCGATTGCTTCAGAAACTCCTGGACCCGCGACCACGCGTCCTTGATATTCGGGTTGTCGAAGCTGTTCGAAGATTGGCGAAAGAAGCCGTGCCCTTCATCCGGATAGACTTTGAGCGTGAAGCGCTTCTGCTTCGCGCGTAAGCCCTGTTCGATGCGCTCGAGTTCATCGGCCGGAATGCCCTGATCTTTGCCGCCGTAGCACATCAGCAGCGGAGCTTTGACGCGCTCGGCTTCCTCGATGAGGGGCGTGCCGCCGCTCATGAGCGGTTTGCCGATCTGTCCTCCGTAGAACACGATTCCACCGGAAATTCCGCGCAGCATCGAGCTGAAGAACGCCATCGATCCGCCGAAGCAAAAACCCCAAGTCGCCATGCGGTTGAACCGCACGAACTCCTGATTATTCAGCCAATCGATGGCCGCGTTGAGATCGGCTTCGATCGTTTGACGCGTGACCTTTGCAGCCGCGCCACGGCCCTTGGTCATACCCTCGTCGTTGTAGGGACAATCGAGTTCGGGATCGGTGCGGTGATAGTAATTGATCGCTAGACCGACGTAGCCGGCTGAGGCGACCAGATCTGTGATGCGGCGCATCTCCGTGTTCACGCCGAAGATCTCTTGCAGTACGATCACGGCCGGGGCCGGTGCAACCGACTCTGGGCGGGAGAGGTAAGAAGGCATCGTTGAGCCCTCAACAGGGATCGATACATTACTGGTGCGCAATTAGCACCTCCCAAGGGGTTCGGTGGGTTATGGGCCGGGTAAGGAGTCCACGATTAAAATGCAGATAACGACGGCTCCGGTCACAGAGCGATTGATCGTGCACGATTGCGTCAAACGTGGTCGCGGCACGACTTTTGCTGACGACGTGCGTCGCGGTCTACGCGCGCTGCCTAAGCGACTCCCCCCGAAATCGTTCTACGACGATCTGGGGTCCTCACTGTTCGAAGCCATCACGTATCTCCCCGAATATTACTTGACGAATGCGGAGCGCGAGGTTCTCGCAAAATATGCGGGCGACATCATCGACACGTTCGGCACACCGCTCGAGCTGCTCGAACTTGGCTCCGGCAGCGCAACAAAGACGCGCTTTCTCATCGAGGCCGCGCTTGAACGTCAGCGAACGTTGCGTTACTTGCCGGTTGACATCTCGCCGGCAGTTCTGAATGCCAGCTCGCAAACGCTCATCGACATGTATCCGAATCTTTCCGTCGAGGCGTTCGCCGGCGACTATTTCGATCTGCTCGAAACTCCGGATCTCCGTATGCGGGCGCGAACCATGGCGCTTTTCTTGGGATCGAATATCGGAAACTTCGAGCCTGAAGAGGCGAGCGCACTGCTGCAGGCCTTACGCCGCACGCTCAAGACGGGCGACGCGTTGCTGTTGGGCACCGATCTGAAGAAATCGGTCGACCGTCTCGAGCTCGCCTACGACGATCCGGCGGGCGTGACCGCCGCGTTCAACAAGAACGTGCTCGGCCGCATCAACCGCGAACTGGGTGGCAACTTCGATCTGCGCTCCTTCGAACACGATGCGCACTACGACCCAGTGCGCGGCGCCGTCGACATGTTCTTGATCGCGACCTCGGCGCAGAACGTGCGCATTCGCGAGCTCGACATGCAGGTCGGCTTCGCTGAGTTTGAATCGATCCACACCGAATCGTCATATAAGTACGATCCGGAAGATATCAGCCGAATCGCCGAATCCGCAGGCTACGATCTCAAGCGCTGCTGGTTTGATTCGGGCTTCGACTACGCCCTTAGCTTGCTCTCCGTCGCATAACCGGGGTCCGGCGATGCCGTCGCCGCCGTTGTCCGCCGGTCGTACCGCGGCGCTTCGGACGACGTCCGATCGTTTCGTAGATGTCGCCGCTCGCAACGCGAGCGTCTGCCTTACCAATCGCGTCGACGAGTGAGGCACCCGTCGCGAGATCGCGCGACGGTTCATCGCCGACTGCGACCGTTGCAACGAAGACGTCTCCACGCGGTCGCACGTCGATCGTCGCACCCTCTTCGCGGATCGAGCGCTTGTCGACGTTGAGGACGCGTAGCGCAAAACCGTCGGCATCGCCGTTGGGATTGATGCGCTTGGCCTCGGTCACGAGCTTGGCGAACTCTTGTGCGAAGTCGGAGATTAGCTTGCCGGTGCGATCGCGCGCAATCCGTTTGGGCGGAAAGGAGATGCGCCAATGATTTTCGCCGACGGGCTGCCAGGTGGCGGTAGTGGCGCGCGTGATCGAGGCGGCTTCGAGCTCCTGGACGGCTTGCTCGATCGCGCTTGCGGTTCGCACGCGGGCCGCGATCTTCGGATCAAGGCCGACCAGTTTGTCGTAGAGGCGCGAGACGTCGCCGACGTTGCGGCCTTCGATGTCGATTTGCGCAGGCAAGCCCCACAAAGTCGGAGCCGTGATCAGCTCGTGGCGCCGCGCGATATCGACGATGTCGAGAACCGTCGCAAATTGTTTGTGGCTTTGCCGCACGAGCGTGCGGCGCAGCTCGGGATCGGGTGCGTCGGAAAGGACGTTTGCGATTTCTTCGACCGGCCGCAAGCCGCGCCCGGTGATCTGCGTGTAAAGCGTTTGGCTTTTGGTCGGACGCGCATTGATGATCGTCTCGATCGACGGGACGTCGAAGCCTTCGAGGTACAGGCCGCAGTTGACCAGCACGGTGGCTTTGCCTTTGCGGAAATCGGCGACGACTTTCGCGCGTTCTTCGGGCGGCGTATCTCCGCTCGCAAAGAGTGCGGCGATTCCGCGTGCCTTGAAGGCGTCGCGCAGATTGCGCGCGTGCTGAACGGATGCGGCGAAGACGAGCGCCTTACGTTCCGGGACATGCTCCAAATACGCGTCGATGACTTGACCGTTGCGCTCGTCGTTGTCGACGGCGTCAGCTAGCTCGCCGACTACGAAATCGCCGGCGCGTGAGTTGACTTGATCGAGGCTCGTTTGGGTGTGAATCATGAAAGCGTGAACCGGGACGAGATAACCGGCCTCAACCGCTTCGGCCGTGTCCATCGAGTACACGATCTTTTGGAAGATATCGCCGAGGCCGACTTTGTCGGCGCGGCGCGGCGTCGCCGTAAAACCCATGATCATCGCGTCGTCGCGCCGCCAACGGATGGCGGTAACGATCGCGCGGTACGTCGGTGCCGCCGCGTGATGGGCTTCGTCTATGAC
This sequence comes from Vulcanimicrobiota bacterium, assembly GCA_963715815.1. Classification (GTDB taxonomy): domain Bacteria; phylum Vulcanimicrobiota; class Vulcanimicrobiia; order Vulcanimicrobiales; family Vulcanimicrobiaceae; genus JAFAMS01. The sequence goes on from OY970278.1 coordinate 651,180, forward strand.
GAATACCCCAATCCGGCCGCCGAACCGGCGCATGAATTCTTCGAGCCGTTTTCCGGTGAGGCTCTGGACGGTCGCAACGACGATGTTGCAGTCTTCCGTCGCGCGTTTTGCCGCTTTCTCGATCCCGACTTTGAGCTTCGGGTTGAGGAACTTCATTTTCTCGACGGTCTGCTCGATCAGCTCGTCGCGATGCGCGATCACGAGCATGACGTCATTTTCGCGTAGGCCGAGCAATTCGGGCAGCGTAGCAATTACGACCGTCTTGCCGAGGCCGGTAGCCATGACGACCATCTGCGAACGCACGCCGACATCGCGTTCGCGAAGGATAGCCTCTTGCGCATCACGTTGATACGGGCGCAAGCGGAAGAGCGTCGTTTCCGTAAGTTTCTCCGAGGTTCTCTAGTTGTTTAGCTTCGTGCGTTTAGCTTTTCACGACGCGTTCGATACCACGCAAAAGCGCATCCGCGATGACTGCTAACACAGCCGACGCAACGCTGCCCGCGACGATCTTCTGCACATCGTTTCGATGAATGCCGTCGAAGAACAGCACCCCGAGCCCCCCGGCATTGATCCATGCCGCGACGCTCGCTATAGCGATGAGCGCTACCGTCGCGATCCGCACGCCCCCGACGATAACGGGGAGGGCGAGCGGCAGTTCGACGCGCCATAGTTGTTGCGCACGGGTCATCCCAAGTCCCGCTGCTGCCTCCAGCTGGGCGGGGTCGATTCCCTGGAAGCCGGCGACGGTATTCCGGATCAGAATCATCTGCGCGTATGCGGCCAATGCAACGACGGCGGTCCAAAAACCGAGGCCCAGGACGGGGACCAAGAGCGCCAAAAGTGCGAGACTTGGGATTGTATAGATTGCGCCAAAGATGCCGTAAATCGGGCCGGTGGCCGCCGGACGGCGAGCCGCCCAGTAGCCGAGCGGGAGCGCTATTATCAGGGCCGCGAGGAGCGCGGTACCGACAATTGCGAGGTGCTGTTCGAGTAGTTCCGCGAGCTCGAACGGATGCGACACAAGCCAGTTCATTGTCGTAGGGCTGCGGCGATCGTTGCGAATCGCAGACCACCGCGTGCGCGTCCGTCCTCGACGACGATCAGCGGTTCGCCGGCGAGCAGCATCTGCCCGAGGGCGTCGCGCAAGGTCGACCGAGCGTCGACGTGTCGTGCATTGTCTTCGACTCCCGGGGGCACCTCAGGGGTTGCAGCGTCGGCTACGTGCATCACGCTCAGACGGCGCAGCACGTCAGACGAATCGGTTAGCTCGGCGACATACGGATCGGCGGGATGCGTGAGCAATCGCAGCGGCGCGTCGATTTGGAGCAAACGCCCATCGTGAAAAACGGCGATGCGGTCGGCGAGCCGCAACGCTTCATCGATGTCATGCGTCACGAACACGATCGTCGTGCCGAGATCGCGATGAATGCGCAGCATCTCTGTACCGAGCTCGGAGCGTACGATCGCATCCAGCGCACCGAACGGCTCATCCATCAACAGAAGGGGCGGTTCGGCCGCGAGCGCGCGCGCCACACCGACGCGTTGCTGCTCACCGCCTGAGAGCTCGCGCGGCAAACGCGTACGATATGACGGATCGAGCCGCACCATTTTTAAAAGGTCGTCGACGCGGGCGTCGACGCGCGCCTTTTCCCAACCTAAGAGCTCGGGGACGATTGCGATATTCTGGCCGACGCTCAGGTGTGGAAGCAATCCGACGGCCTGAATCACGTAGCCGATGCCGCGGCGCAGCTCGGGCGCGGGGCGCGCGGCCGCATCCTCACCATTGATGAAGACGCTTCCGGTTGTCGGCAAGACGAGGCGATTGATCGTGCGCAGCAGCGTACTCTTGCCCGAGCCCGAAGCACCGAGGAAAACCAAGAACTCGCCGGGCGCAACGTTGAGATCAACGCCCGTGACCGCATCGCGATCCGTGCCGGGATAGCGGACGCCGACGCCGCGCAGCTCCAGGCTGGCGCTGTTCACGCTAGCTGATGCTTTTGCAAGAAGTCGCGCACGACGTCGGCGGGCTCGAGTTTTTGCGGGCCGTTGATCGCGAGGTTGATGTTGCGTATCGTCGTCTCGTCGAGCAGCGGCGCGACCTTGTTGAGCGTCGGCGCGATCGACGGATATTTCTGCAGCGCCGCATCGCGAACGACGGGCGCCGCCTGATACGGCGGAAACGCGTGCTTGTCGTCTTCGAAAACGACCAGATCGTATTCGACGATCTCGCCGTCGGTCGAGAACGCGACGGCGACGTCGGCGCGATTGTCGTGCAGCGCTTGATACCGAAGACCGATGTCGACTTGGACGATTTGCTTGAAGTTGAAGCCGCCGTACGTATGGCGCAATCCGGGCAGGCCGTCGGGCCGGTTCAGAAACTCGGCCGTTACGGCCAGCCGCAGCTCCGGCGCCGCGCGGCTCACGTCGGAGAGGGTTCGAAGATTGTAACGTTGCGCGACGGCGTGCGTTGCGGCGAGCGCCTGCGTATCGTCGAACGGTGACGGATCGAGCCACGTCATCGCGTAGCGCTTCTCGAACTCTCGCTTTACGGTGGAGTAGACATCCTTAGGGTCGCTCGCGGCTTGCAGCTTGAGGACGACGAGCAAAGCCGTTCCCGTGTATTCCGGATACAAATCGATCTCGCCGCGCTGCATTGCTTCCATCGCGATCTGTGTCGATCCGAGCTCCGGCTTGCGCTCGACGTGCAAGCCGGCTTTTTCCAGAAGCTGCGCATACAGCTCGCCGAGAAAAAGTTCTTCCGAAAAATTCTTGGAACCGACGCGCACGGAGTCGTGATGCGCGCAGCCTGCAAATGTTGCTGCACCGAACGCACCGATGCTGCGTAGCGCTGCTGAACGCGTGATCACGTGCGCACTGCTATCCGGCGCGCAATCGCAGCCAACCCGGCGTCAACGCCGAGCGCAAGCAGCGCAACCGAAATCGCTCCGAGCAGCAATTGTCCCGTGTCGTCTGTCGACAGACCGGCCGTAATATACTCACCTAATCCCCCTCCACCGATGAATGCCGCCAGCGTTGCGCTTGCGATAACCTCGACGCTGGCGGTGCGAATGCCCGCAAACGCAACCGGAAACGCGAGTGGCCACTCAACGCGCCGCGCGAGCTCGAAGCGCGTCATCCCCATTCCGCGCGCCGCATCGACCAGCGAAAACGGCACACCGCGCAACGCAAGATCCGTGTTGACGACGATCGGCGGGATTGCCAGAACGACGAGCGCAACGAGCGCCGGGCCGAAGCCGAGTCCGATTAAGGGTAACATTAACATTAAGATTGCGAGGCTTGGGATAACACGAAGGGTATTGATTACCCCCAGGACCGCAGGCCGGATCAGCTTTGTTCGTGCGATTAGAACGCCGAGCGGAAGGGCGATAATAGCCGCCATAGCCAAGGCGGAAACGGCAAGGCCGACGTGCGTTCGTACGTGGGCCCAGTAGTCGGGCCCAAAGAGGTCCGCGTTCATCCGGAGAAGCCTACTTCTATGGCATCGCAGACGATCGCTGTCGCGGTCGAAGCACCGCCGCTCGATCATCCATCGCTGTATATCAATCGCGAGCTGTCGTGGTTGGAGTTCAATGACCGCGTCCTCGAAGAGGCGTTCGATCGTACGAATCCGCTGCTCGAGCGCTTGAAGTTCATTGCGATCTTCACTAACAACCTGGATGAGTTTTTCATGATCCGGGTTGCGGCGTTGAAGCAGCAGGTCGAAGCCGAGGTCATCCGGCGTTCGGATGACGGACTGACGCCGGCCGAAACGCTGGCTGCGATCTCCGAGAAGCTGCGCCTCGCGCTCAAGCGTCAAAGCGCGTGCCTGCAAGACATGATTTTGCCGGAGATGGCCGGTTACGGGATCCGCATCTTGCGCATCGGCGAACTCAACGCCGATCAACGGACTGCGTTGCGTGCGCTGTTCGAAGAGCGCGTTTATCCCGTGCTCACTCCGCTTGCAGTCGATTCCGGGCATCCGTTCCCGTACATCTCGAATCTTTCGCTCTCGCTCGCAGTTGAGATGATCGAACATACCGACGAAGGCGAGCTCTTGCATTTCGCACGGGTGAAAGTACCGCCGAGCCTGCCGCGCTTCGTTCCGGTCGAGGGCGCGCCGGAAGGCGAGCACTGGTTTGTCACGCTCGAAGATTTGATCTCCTACAATCTCGACGATCTTTTCCCCGGCATGATCGTGAGCGCATCGTACCTCTTCCGCGTCACACGCGACGCCGATCTCGATTTACAAGAAGACGAAGCCGACGACTTGTTGCGCGCGATCGAATCCGAGCTGCGCCGCCGCCGCTTCGGCGAGCCTGTGCGCTTGGAAGTTGCAGCCGACATGCCGCCGCATCTGACCGAGCGTCTTCTCGAGGCATTGCAGCTCGAAGCGCAAGATCTCTATCAGTGCGAAGGGCTGCTGGGTCTTTCGGATCTCTTTCGCTCTCCGCCATCGAGATCCCGAGTCTGCACTACGAGCCGTTCACGCCGTCGATCCCGCGGCGCTTCCTCGACAATCCCGACATCTTCGCGGTGATGCGCGAGGGCGACATCCTCTTGCATCATCCGTACGAGTCTTTCGAGCCGGTCGTTCATTTCGTGCGCGAAGCTTCGGCCGACCCGCAAGTGCTCGCGATCAAGATGACGCTGTACCGCACGTCAGGCAGCAATTCGCCAATCGTCAACGCGCTGATGCAAGCCGCCGAAAATGGAAAGCAAGTCGCGGTGCTGATCGAGCTCAAAGCGCGTTTCGATGAAGAAAACAACATCAACTGGGCACGGCATCTGGAACGCGTCGGTGCGCACGTCGTCTACGGCTTCGCGGGTTTGAAGACGCACGGCAAAGTCACGCTCGTCGTGCGCAGCGAACCCGACGGTCTGCGGCGCTACATGCACTTCGGAACCGGCAACTACAACGAGCGCACCGGCCGGCTGTACGCCGATCTCTCGCTTTTTACGTGCCGTCCCGAGCTTGGTGCGGATGCGACCGAGCTGTTCAATTTCCTAACCGGCTTCTCGAAGATCGACACCTACGAAGAATTACTCGTCGCACCGGTCGCGCTGCGCAAAGAGTTCTCGGGCATGATCGATCGTGAGCGCGAGCACGCGCTAGCCGGGCGTCCGAGCGGAATTCGCGCGAAAATCAACTCGCTGACCGACGAACGAATGGTCGCCGAGCTGTATCGCGCCTCGCAAGCCGGCGTCCCGATTCAGCTGCACGTGCGCGGGATGTGCAAGCTGCGCCCTGGACTCCCGGGTGTCAGCGAAACGATCACCGTGCATAGCATCGTCGGACGCTTCCTCGAGCATTCGCGTATCTATATCTTCGAGAATGCCGGCAAGCGCGAAGTTTACATCGGAAGCGCGGACCTGATGGGCCGCAATCTCGATCGTCGCGTCGAGACGATTGTCCCCGTCTTAGATCAGGCGATTCAAAACACTATTTGCGATGAGATTTGGGCGACGTTTGCCGCCGATAATCAAAAGACGCGAATCTTGCGCGCCGACGGTAGCTACGTGCGGCGGCAACCGCGCACCGGTGAAGCGCCGCTCAACGCCCAGAGTCTATTCCTGGAGCGCGCGCAAGCAAAAGAATCGTCTCCCATTCTTGCGGGCTAACGGGCTGCACGGAAAGCCGCTGCCCCTTTTGTAGCAGCGGCATGTAGGCGAGCTGCGGCTCCGCGCGCATCTCCGCAAGCGTGACTGGTCGCGGGATGTCGGCCTCCGGCGCGACTTCGACCATCTGCCAAAGGGGTTTCTTTTCGGTCGAGCGAGGGTCGTAGTAGTCGCTTTTCTTATCCCACGCTGTCGAATCCGGAAAGGCCTCGCGAATGACTTTAACGATGCCCGCGATCTGGGGAATCGCAATCGAACTGTGATAGAAGAAGCCAAGGTCTCCGAGCTTCATCTCCATCATATTGTTGCGGGCTTGGAAACTACGAACGCCGCTCCAAACGGTTTTGCCCTCGCGCAGCAGACGCTCCCACGAGTACTCGCTGGGCTCAGTCTTGAAAAGCCAGTACCGCACGCCGGCTTATTTCTCGGAAAGGATCGAATGTGCCGCTAGAGTCCCTGATCGTTACGGGCGGAAGCCGAGGAATCGGTGCCGCCGTCTGCAAGCTCGCCGCCAAACAGGGCTACGCGTTGACTGTCACCTATGCCGAGGATCGTGCCGCGGCTGAGGGCGTGGTCCGCGAGATCGCGGCGCGCGGTGGTCAAGCGATCGCGGTCGGCGGCGACGTTTCGCGCGAAGACGACGTCAAGCGAATCTTCGATACGGCAAGCAAGCAGTTCGGTTCGTTACGCGGTCTCGTCAACAACGCGGGAATCACGGGAGGCTTCGCGCGCGTCGAAGACGTGAAACTCGCGACGCTCGAGCGCGTTTTCGACGTGAACGTGATCGGCATGTTCTTGTGCGGCCGCGAAGCCGTTCGGCGTATGTCCTCCAAACGCGGCGGAACGGGCGGCGCGATCGTCAACGTGTCGTCGCTTGCCGCGAAGTACGGCGGTGCGGGCGAGTACGTCCATTACGCCGCATCGAAAGCCGCGGTCGATACGTTCACGATCGGCCTATCGCGCGAAGTCGCGGCGGACGGGATTCGCGTCAATGCCGTTGCGCCTGGTTTCGTCGACACGGAGATTCATGCGCGCATGGGCGCGCCCGATCGCCTCAAGAAAGCCGCGCCGCAAATCCCAATGCAGCGCGCCGGGACCGCACAGGAAATCGCCGAGGGCATCATCTGGCTGCTCTCGCCGGCGGCGTCTTACGTGACGGGCTCGATTCTAGCTATTGGCGGCGGCCGCTAACCCGTCTTCGCGTAAGAGCTTCCAAATCGAGGTTCGCAGACGGACGAACGATTCGAGGTCCATCGTCTCTTCAACGTGACGTTCGCTCCAACGTTCGCGCGACCGAATCTCGGCAATATCGATGACCTCGCGAATACGTCCCGGACGTTTGCTCATGACGGCGACGCGATCGGCGAGGTAAACCGCTTCTTCGACGCTGTGCGTGATGAACATGACGGTGCGCGGGCTCACCCGCGCGAGCTTGATCAGCTCTTCTTGCATGACGACGCGCGTTTGCGCATCGAGCGCGCCGAACGGTTCATCCATCAATAGAACGTCCGGATCGAGTACGTAGCTGCGCGCAATTGCAACGCGCTGCTGCATGCCGCCCGATAGCTGATGCGGGTAAGCTTCCTCGCGGCCTTCCAGACCCATGAGCTCGACGTAACGCTTGACCGCCGCTGTCGCGCTCATCGCGGCTCTTGTGCGCGCAGATCAAACCGAATTCGATGTTTTGCCGGACCGTTTTCCACGGAAAGAGCGCGAATTGCTGAAAGACGAGCGTGCGATCAGGCCCTGGGCCGCGCACGACCTCGCCGCCGACGCGCACACTCCCCTGCGTTGGAAAATCGAGCCCGGCAGCCATTCGCAAGAGCGTCGTCTTACCGCACCCCGACGGACCGACGACCGCAACGAATTCACGATCGCGGATTGTGAAGTCGATCGAATCGAGGGCGACGACCGGGCTTCCGCTTTGATCGAAAACACGGCCGACGCCCTGGAAAACGATGTCGCTCAATCGCTGCTGTTCGCGAAAGCTCGCAGCTTGGGATCGTTCTGCACCATCTGCATGTACTGATCGGTGATGAACGAGCGTGTATCGGGCGCGGCTTGGATCGAGCCTTTGTCTTTCATGAACGTGATGATCCCGTCGAACCATTTATCGACGTCCGATTGGCCGCCGGAGCGATGCATGGCGCGGAGCTGCTGCGAGAGATCGTAGATCGGACGCAAGTCCATCTCGGCTTTCGCGGAAGCTGCCGTGATCTCGGTGCCGCCTTCTTTGTCGGCGGCGACCAGTGCAATCTGCGCCTCGGCTGGATGCGCGCGCTCCCAACGAATCGAGTGCTCGTAGACGGCCAAGAATTTTGCGACCATGTCCGGATGATCTTTTGCGTACGCACTGCGCACGATCAGCGCACCCGGGATCACGGTATTTGCATCTTTGCCGGAGCAGAAGAGCTTTCCGTGCAGCTTCTCTTCAAAGGTGTAGACATTGGGTGCCCACAGCGCACCGAGATTCGCGGTCCCTGACGTGAGCGCCGAAAGAATCTGCGCTTGCCCCATGTTGACCGGCGTTACGTCGTTTTCGCTCAGGCCGTACTTGTGCAAGCACGCGACAACCGCGTATTCACCGGTCGAGTTCGCGGTCAGCAGAATTTGCTGGCCTTTGATGTCTTTGGGCGCTTTCGAATATTCGCCCGATTTCGAATCCGTGACCATCAACGCGTTCGTCGCCGATTCGTCGTTGGATATTCCAATCGTCAAGATATCGTAGCGCGCGGCGCCCAGGACGGCCGGGACCGATCCGGTCGCACCGACGTCCCACGAGCCTGCGGCGGCAGCCGCGACTTGCGGCGCGCCGGCGGGAAACGTGCTGAAGCTCGGTTTGAGACCGACCTTTTCCCACCACCCCTTTTGTGTCGCGAGATAAAACGGAAGCGCCCAATAGTTTGTGGGCTGATAGCTGATGTTGATCGGTTGCGGTGCGTCTGCGCGCGCAAGCCCAGCCGACGCGAGCAATATGACTCCGAATAAGACAAGAAAGCGCTGGTGCATTAGTGACCCCTCTTCCCAGTTGTGCCCGCCCGTGTTCGCAATCGACGCCCTATGTCCGCCCGCGTGCCACTAGTCGCTCGAGCGAGCGCAGCGCGATGTCGATGACGACGCCGACGATCCCGATTGCGATCATCCCCGACATCACGACGGCCGTATTCAAGTTGCCTTGGCCCTGAACCATGAGATAGCCAATGCCGGCGGAGACGACGATCAGCTCGGCGCCGACAAGCGACTGCCAGCCGAGCCCCGCACTGACTCGCAAACCGGCCACGATTGAGGGCAACGATGCGGGCAGCAACACTTCGAAGATGATGCGTCGATTGCCGGCGCCAAGCGTTTGCGCGGCTTCGATCAAGTGCCGGTCGACGTAGCGCGCGCCGCGGTATGCGTTGATCAAACACGGCGGGAACGCTCCCGCGAAAATGATCAGCACTGGTCCGCCAATTCCGGTACCAAACCAGAGCGCTGCAAACGGAACCCACGCAATCGGAGCGATGAAGCGAACCGCTTCGAACAGCGGCGCGACGATGTAGTCGAGCCAGCGAAACCAGCCCATCGCGAGTCCGAGCGGGACTCCGATGATCGCGCCCAGCGCGAAGCCGAAGAGAAAACGCATCAGGCTCGACGCTAGGTGTAGTTGAAGCGTGTAGCCCGCGTAGCGGTGTTGCGTCAGATTCGCGAAGGTGCGCACGACTTCAAGCGGGCCCGGCAAGAGGATCGGATTGATGCGTCCGCTCGCTGCGAGCAACCACCACACGCCGACGAAGAGTACGACGCCCGCAATCGAGTACGGCGCGTAGCGCGATTTCATCGCAGCCACGGCATCGCCAACCGTTCCAGACGTCCGAGGACCAGCGTCATCATGGCGCCGAGCAACGCGACCCATGCCATGCCGTAGAAGATCATTCCGGGATAGATGTCTAGCGATGCAACGATCAGCACGTGACCGATGCCTGCGACCGCGCCGACGAGCTCCGCTGCGATAAGCGTCGTCCACGAGGCTTGCAACGAAAGCCGCAAGCCGGTGAAGATGTGCGGCAGTGCTGCTGGAATGATGACCTCGCGAATGACGCGATAGTGACTTGCGCCGTGTACGCGTGCTGCGTCGATCAGCGTTTCGTCGACCGTGCGTACGCCGGTGTACGTATTGATCAGTGCAGGAACGAATGCTGCAAACCAAACGACGAAAATCTTGGCTTCGATTCCAAGACCGAACCACACGACCGCGAGCGGGATCCATGCCAGCGGCGGTATCGGGCGAATCGCAAGAAAGATCGGATTGATGAACGCCTCGAAACGCCGGTCGAGCCCCATCGAGAGGCCAAGTGGAACGCCGGTGGCAATTGCAACCAAAAATCCGAAGAACACGAGGGCGAGGCTGACGATGATGTGATGCGGGAGCGTCGTTCCCGCGTATCCCGGCGGCATGCCGATCTGCACGGCCGCTTTGTAGACGTCAAGCGGGCTCGGAAAGCGTCCCGGTGAGATGAGATGCGTGAATTGCGTCGCCACAAACCAAAGAGCCACGACGACAAGCATCGTGGTAACACCGACGAGGCTTCGCTTTGTCAACTACGTGGCGAGGCGCGCTATCGGGACGCCGATCGCAACGGTCTCGCCTTCGTTGACGAGCAGCGCATCGACCGTTCCCGCGTGCTCGGACTCGACGTCGACGCTGGCTTTGTCGGTTTCGACCTCGCACAAAACATCACCGACTGCGACGTTCTGTCCCGGTTGGACGCGCCACGTTGCAACGGTTCCTTCGGTCATCGTTGCGCCCATTTTCGGCATGATTACTTCAACCACGTACGCAGCTCCGATTCGATGTGCTCGACTGACGGCAGTACGTACGATTCGAGCGGTGGACTGTACGGGACCGGCGATTCCTTCGCGCCAATGCGCAAGACTGGCCCTTTCAACTTCGAAAAAACTTTGCTGGAACAGACTTGTGCGATGATGTCGCCGCCAATGCCGCCGCGAATGACGGCTTCGTGGCAGACTGCTAGCCGTCCGGTGCGCTCGACCGACGCCATCACTGATTCGATATCGAGGGGATACAGCGTCCGCAGGTCGATCACTTCGAGATCGATTCCGCTCGCTGCAAGCTTCTCGACGGCTTCGAGCGTACGGTGCATCGCGAACGAATACGAAACGACCGTCCCGTCTTTGCCAGGACGTCGCACGATGGCTTTGCCGAGCGGAATGCGCTCGATCGATTCGTTCATCGGTCCTTTGACCCCGTACAGCAACTTGTGTTCGAAGAAGATGACGGGATTCGGATCGTCGATCGATGCGAACAGCAGTCCGCGCGCATCGTCGGGCGTCGAGGGTGCGACGACTTTGAGTCCGGGAACGTGATAGAACCACGCTTCGAGTGATTGCGAGTGTTGTGCCGCGAGCCCGACGCCGCCGCCGAACGGCGTGCGAATTACCATCGGAACGTTGACGTTGCCACCGAACATGAAATGAACTTTCGCAGCTTGATTGACGATTTGGTCCATCGCGTTGACGAGAAAATCCGAGAATTGGATCTCCACGATCGGGCGCATCCCCATCATCGCCGCTCCGACGCCGACACCAACCAGTCCGGCTTCGGAAATCGGCGTATCGAGGACGCGCGGCTTGCCGAATTTCTCGACGAGACCTTTTGTAATACCGAATGCGCCGCCGAATTGGCCGATGTCTTCGCCGATGATGAAGACGTTCGGATCGGTCTCCATTGCCGTCGCGATGGTCCAGTTGAGAGCTTTGCCGAAAAGCGTCTCCGCCGTCGTCGTTATCATTCTAAAGGCGCTCCGCCCCAGGCTCCGCGCCCCCCATGCTCTGCATGGGGCCCCCACACAGTCGAGCCCATCATCATTTCGAAAGAGCAAAAATCCCCCGAGGGGGCTCGTAACAACATTTTATGCATATACCTTAGGGAGCACGTCTTTGGGATCGGGGAACGGACCGGCCTCGCCGAATGCGACGGCCGCGGTGATAGCAGCCTCTGTTTCGGCCGCGATCTCGGCGAGACGCGCTTCGCTTATGCCATCTTGCAAGAGGCGCGCCCGCACGAGCTCGATCGGGTCGCGCGCCTTCCATGCGTCAAGCTCGCCCGCCGGCCGGTAACGAGCGGGATCGTTGCGCGAATGCCCTTTGTAGCGGTACGTCACCATTTCTAGCAGTGTTGGTCCGCTGCCGGAACGCGCGCGATCGATTGCGCGCCGGCCGGCTTCGACGACTTTGAAGATATCTTGCCCGTCGATACTTTCGCCCGGCATGCCGTACGCGCTCGCTCGTTCAGAAAGGCGCTCGATCGCGTACGTATCCTTGACAGGCGCGCTCATTCCGTACTGATTGTTCTCGATGACGAAAACGATTGGCAGCTTCCAGATCGCGGCGATATTGAGTGACTCGTGGACGCAGCCTTCATTCGGCGCGCCGTCGCCCATGAATGATATGGCTACGTACGGCAGCTCGCGGATCTTGAACGAAAGCGCTGCGCCCGTAGCGAGCGGAACACCGCCGCCGACGATCCCGTTGGCGCCGAGGTTTCCCAGCTTTTGATCCGCGATGTGCATCGAGCCGCCGAATCCGTGACACAATCCCGTAGCGCGTCCGAGCAGCTCCGCCATCATCGCGCCGGGATCGCTCCCCATCGCGACGTTATGACCGTGTCCACGATGCGTCGAGGCGATCACGTCGCCGGGCTGCAGCTCGCCGCAGATTCCAGCACCGACCGCTTCCTGTCCGATATAGAGATGGATCGTGCCGTACAATTTTCCGGCGGCGTAGAGCCGGTCGACGGTCTCATCGAAACGGCGCATCAGGAGCATCATCTTGAAGCGCTCGAGCAACACTTCCGTTTTCATTTGTTCCGCCTACTCATCGTGAGACGGCGTGTCCTGCTCGAATCAGCCTACGATCGTGAGCAGCATCGACGTTGCGACGAAGCCGTCGAAGAACAGCTTGATATGTTGTTGTCCCGGCGTCGCGAGCGGCTGATATGGAAACTTGTCGTAGTAGCGGTCGTACTCGTGCTCACCTGGGTCGAATTCCATCGCGGCGAGACAGCGTTTGTCGTAGCGCAAGCGCCGGTCGATCTCTTCGATGTCGCGGCGCCGGTAGATCACGCCTTTCCCGCGTGTGACCGTCCGCGTATTCGAGGTGACGTTGTACTCGGTCGTGTGGACGGCGATGCCGCCCTTCTTGAGCAGCTTCGATGAACGCTGTAAGAACTGCACGCCGCGTTCGAGGCTGCCGAGATGTTCGAACGCGCAGCAGCTCCAGGCGAAATCGAGCGAGCCTTCTTGGACGAAGGGCCATTCGCGGTTCATGTCGGCGTATTGGAATGTTACCCGCTTGTCGAACGTAGCGCGGTCGAGGATCTTTTCGTTGTAGAGATCGTCGGGCGAGCGCGGATGTTCGCCGGCGCGTCCCCAGACTTGTCCCATCCGGCTGCGTGGCTCGATGTCGGTCCCGATGACGTCGACGCCGAGTGATGCGAACAAGGACGGCAACGGCTCGATCCCGACCGCAAATCCGACCGCGCGCATTCCCGGCTGTAGTTTTCCGCGTTCCCAAAGTGATTGCGCAACCGCGCAATATTCCCACAACTTGCGATGATACGGCGGATCTTCCGGGCGCGGCGCAAGATGCATTGCGTCGTACCAACGCCGGTACCAGTCCGAATTGAAATGCTCGTAGCGGCAAACGAGTGAGCCTAGCATGTGACGATCAGCGCGTCCGCCGCGACGGCGCCCTGCGGTTTAGTGCGAACGAAGATCGGATTTAAATCGATTTCTGCGATTCGGTCGGCATTGTCGGCGGCGAACCACGACAGAGCGACCAGAAGATCGGCGAGTGCTGCGAGATCGTATGCTGCCCCCGTCCGTGCGCCGTGCAGAATCGGTGCAGCCCGCAGCTCGTCGATCATCTCGAATGCAGTCGTGCGATCGAATGGTGCAAATCGCCGGCTGACGTCGCGTAGCGCTTCCGCGAAGATGCCGCCCAGCCCAAAGACGACCATCGGGCCGAAGATGGGATCGTTGACGACGCCGGCCAGCGCTTCAATGCCGGTGAGCGTTTCGGCGACGAGGACACCTTCCGCGCGCCCGTTGAGACGGTCGAGCATTTCTCTTGCCGCGTGGCGCAGCGAAGGCAAATCGGCGATGCCGGTTCGTACGCCGCCGACTTCCGTCTTGTGCGCGATCTTCGGTGCATCGATCTTCAAGACAACGGGAAACTCAAACGGCAATCTTTCGATATCGTTCACCGCGATGCGCGGAATTGCGACCGTGCGAGCGAAACGGATGCCGTACCTTTCGAGAAGTGCTTGCGATGCGCGTTCGCCGAGTTGCTGTGCGCCTTGCGGCACGGATACCGGTGCGAGATTTGCGGGGCGCTCTGCGCGCTTGGTAGTACGATGCCGTGTTTTGCGCGCGAACGCGCTCAGCGATGCGGCCGCAAACGCAGCCCGAACCGGCGTCGGATAGATTGCGATCCCTGCGTCGCGCAAGATGCTCATCCCGCGCACGGCGCGTTCGGGCGGCGCCGACCACGCGACGAAGACCGGTTTATGCGAATCGGCGATCGTCGGCGCAATCGCAGTCGTCACGCGCTCGGCGGCCGGATCCGGAACGGACGCAAGATAGAGGATCAATTGATCGACATTCGGATCGTCGCGCACGACTTCGAGCGTCCGCGAGAAGATGTCGAGCTGATTGAAGACCTGTGCCGTTACGTCGATCGGATTCGCGAGCGATCCAAAGTCGGGCAAGATCGAGCCGAGCTCGCGCGAACTTTGTTCCGTAAGTTGCGGCAGAGCTAAGCCCGAGCTTTCACAGTGATCGGCCATCAGCACGCCGGCGCCGCCGGAGATCGAGATCACGCCGGCGCGATCGCCGGCCGGCCAACGCTGCATCGCGACGCCGCGGGCAACATCGACCATCTCATCGAGGTCGTCGATCTCGATGAAGCCGCCGCTGCGAAAGGCTTCTTTATACAAATCGTAGTCGCCGGTGAGATTCCCGGTATGCGAAGCGGCTGCGCGGCGTCCCGTCGTTGTGTTGCCGACTTTCCAAATGAGAATCGGCTTGCGCAGCTCCAGCGCTCGCTCGCCGAGCGCGATGAGCTTACGGCCGTCGCGAATTCCTTCGAGATACGTCGCGATCATCGAAACGTCGTCGCGTTCGAGTGAGTACTCGATTAAATCGAGCAGCGTGACGTCCGTTTCATTGCCTGTCGAGATGACATAGTTGAAGCCGACGCCGTCTCGCGCAGCCATTTGCGCCATGCCGTATCCGAATCCGCCGCTCTGCGTGATCATCGCGATCGAACCGGAGCCAAGCTCGCCGTCTTGGAAAATCGATCCGAAGCCGCCATAGAATTTCTCGCGGAAGTTCAGGATGCCCTGACAGTTCGGTCCGATGACGCGCACGCCGCTCGAAGCGATTGCATCGCGCAGCTCGGCTTCGAGCGCCATACCGCGTTCGCCGATCTCGCTGAAACCTGCGGCCAGCACGACCGCGAACGGAATCTTGGCTGCACCGCACGCGCGGATCGTGTTCGCGACGTGGGGCGCTGCGACGGCGATCAGCGCGACGTCGCAGGGCTGCGGAACCGATGCCACGTCCGGAAAGCAACGAAGCCCCGCAATCTCGTCATACTTTGGGTTGACGGGATAGACGTGGCCTCGGAAACCGAATTGTGTATTGGCGCGTACCGGCTGTCCCCCGATACGCGAGAGATCGGCTGATGCGCCGACGATCGCAAACGCCTGCGGCGAGATCAGCCGATCGAAGTTCACGCTAGGCTATAAGACGAGGCTCGGCTTGACGCCTTTCTTCTCAAACACCGTGCTCAGCAGCGTGGTGAGCTCGCCTTTTTCCGCCATCGGCCCCAAGACGTCGGTATCGCCGTAGAACTGTCCGTCGATGAAAATCTTCGGAAGCGTCGGCCAGTCCGTCATCTTTGAAAGAGCGTCGCGCTTCGGCATGTTTTCGAGCACGTCGATCACTGCGAACGGATAGCCGAAGTGATTGAAAAACTGGATCGTCTCGGCCGTGAAACCACAACGTGGGGCGTCCTTCGTCCCTTTTCCATAGACGAGGATCGTATTGGCTGCGACTTCACGCGTAATTTCGTCGGTCAGCGAGTCAGAGTCAGGCACTGGGGACCTCCGTTTTGAGTTGGAGTGCGTGGATGCGTCCGTCTTGACGCGCTCCTTCGAGAGCTGCGTATACCATGCGATGCTGATCGAGTAGCGACTTGCCCGTAAACGCATTCGAGCGAACACGAATGTCGTAGTGGTCCATCGTCCCCGTTAGATCGGTTACGACCACATCCGCGTCCGGCATCCGCTCGCGTATGAGCGCGACTACTCCATCTCTATCAATCATCGGCGATCAATTGCCGCGGTGTATCACCGCGCAACACACCCACAAACCGCGTTGCCTCGCGGATCGTTTCGGAAAGCGCCGTCGGGTTGTTGGCGAGCAAGCGGGCGAGGCCGGCCGACGCCACGATCGCCGATGCGCCGAGCAGGATGGCCGGGACGCCTCGCGCCTTCAAGGGTCCCAGCTCCAGCCGGAACGTCTTCGTCACCCGCGAGAGATCTCGAAAGTTGAACATGCCCGGGGGATTTGTAGGCGAGAGTCCTATTGTCATGCACCAGGAGGGGTGCCATGAAGCAGCTCACGGTCGAATCGTTCGAATGGCAGGTTCCGGCGGAGTTCAACTTCGCACGCGACGTGATCGACGCGCTCGAAAAGACGGACGCGGGGCGAAGCGGCCTCGTGTTCCTGGACGGGGCGAAGAATCGCACGAGCTTCACCTTCGGCGAGATTTCGGCGATCTCGCAGCGCTATGCAGGCGCCTTTAGCGAGCTCGGAATCAAGAAGGACGACCGTGTGATCGTCTTGCTTCCGAAAATTCCGGGCTGGCTGTTCTCGATGCTGGCGCTCGACCGTATCGGCGCGGTTGTCATTCCGTGCTCGGAACAGTTGCGCGCGAAAGATCTATTGTTCCGCGCGACTCACAGCGAAGCGAGCGCGATTGTCGCGCATGTCAGCAATGCTGCAGAAGTCGATCTGATGCGCGGAGATGCAAAGGGTCTCGACAAGTTCGCGATTCTCGGTGGCGAGCGCGCGAATTGGACGGCGCTCGAGCCGATCGTCGAGCGCGCGAAAGCCGAACCCGGCATCAAGACGCTGCCGGCGGATCTCGCGTACATCGTATACACGAGCGGCACGACCAAAGATCCCAAGGGTGTCGTCCACGATCACGCATACACGTTTGCAAAACGGATGCAAGCCGCGTTCTGGCTCGACGCCAAGCCGCAAGATCTCGTTTGGTGCTCCGCCGGAACCGGTTGGGCGAAATCGCTGTGGAATGTGCTGCTCGGTCCGTGGTCGTGCGGCTCGACGATCGTCTTGCACGAAGGCGCCTTCATTCCGGAAGAACGTATGGATCTGCTGCGCGATCTCGGCGTCACGGTGCTATGTCAAGCGCCGACCGAGTATCGTCTCGAAGCGAAGCTCGAGGGGCTCGGGGAGCGTTGGAAATTACCGAAGCTGCGCCATTGCGTTTCGGCCGGCGAGCCGCTCAACCCGGAAGTGATCGCGCGCTGGCGCGACGCGTTCGGCCTTTCGATTCTCGATGGTTACGGACAAACCGAAAATTCGTTGCTCGTGGCAAACTTGCCGGGAATGGAAGTGCGCCCCGGTTCGATGGGCAAACCGACGCCCGGACACACGGTCGGAGTCATCGACGAGAACGGCAAGGAGCTCGAAGTGGGCGAGGTCGGCGACATCGCGGTGCGATGTTCTCCGCGTCCGCCTACTTTGTTCAAAGGCTATTATAAGAATGAAGAAGAGACGTCGCATTCGTTCCGAGGTGAGTGGTACGTCACCGGCGATCGCGCGCAGCTCGATGACGACGGATATTTTTGGTTCGTCGGCCGCGCGGACGATGTGATTTCTTCGGCCGGCTATCGCATCGGGCCGTTCGAGGTCGAGAGCGCGCTGCTCGAGCATCCGGCCGTTTCCGAATCGGCGGTCGTCGGAAGTCCCGATGCCGAGCGCGGGAATGTCGTCAAGGCGTTTATCGTCCTGCGTCCCGGTCACGAAGCGAGCGACAAGCTCGCGCGCGAGCTGCAAGAACATTGCAAACGCGTGACGGCTCCGTACAAATATCCGCGCG
The DNA here is from genome assembly GCA_963715815.1 of Vulcanimicrobiota bacterium. GTDB lineage: Bacteria > Vulcanimicrobiota > Vulcanimicrobiia > Vulcanimicrobiales > Vulcanimicrobiaceae > JAFAMS01. Next base: position 668,988 of record OY970278.1, read on the forward strand.
AGATCGAGTTCATCGCCGAGCTGCCGAAAACGCGTTCCGGAAAGATCCGGCGCGTCGAGCTCCGTCAGGCCGAGTTGCGCAAAAAAGGTGCGACCGCCGCAAGCGGTTACGTATGATGTTACGGGCCCCCTCGGGGAGTGGTGAGTTATTCGTTATGATGACGGGCCCGACTGCGTGGGGCCCCGTGCATCGCACGGGGGGCGCGGAGTCGGGGGCGAAGCGCCGTTAAAATGAAGGCAGTGCGGCTCAACGAGCTCGGTGGACCCGAGAAACTCCACGTCGAGGAAATTCCGAACCCGAAGCCCGCCGCGGGAGAGATTCTCGTTAACATAAAGCGCGCGGCGCTAAACCGCCGCGACGTATTTATCACGCAAGGTCTCTATCCGGGGATCGAATTACCCAAGACGCTCGGTTCCGACGGAATGGGAACGGTCGCGGAACTCGGCGAGGGCGTGAGCGGACCCAAGGTCGGCACGCGCGTCGTCATCGATCCGACGATGAATTGGGGCGACGACGAACGCGTCTGGCAGCGAAACGGCGGCGTGCTCGGAATGCCGCGCGAGGGAACGTTTTCGGAATTCATCGCAGTGCCGGCGGCAAACGTGCACCCGGCGCCCGAACATTTGAGTGACGATGAAGCCGCGGCGATACCGCTTGCAGGCGTTACCGCGTATCGTGCCTGTTTTTCACGCGGCGAGCTTTCGAAAGAAGACGTCGTCCTGATCACCGGTGTCGGCGGTGGTGTGCAAAGTTTCGTACTGCTCTATGCGAAAGCGAGTGGCGCGAAAGCGATCGTGACGTCGGGCAACGAGGAGAAGTTGGCGCGCGCGAAAGCGATGGGCGCCGACGTGTGCATCAACTACAAGACCTCGGAAAACTGGTCGAAAGAAGCGCGCGAAGCAGCCGGCGGCGGCGGTCCATCGCTCGTCGTCGACTCGGTCGGCGGCGACACGCTCGGCAAATGCGTCGACATTGCGCGCCCGGCTGCGCGCGTCGTCATCTACGGCGGCACGAACGGCGACGCGAAGATTCGTCCGTTCTCGATCTTCTGGAAACAGCTCGACATTCGCGGAACGTCGATGGGCAGTCCGGAAGATTTCCGGCACATGCTTAGACTGTTCACGAAGCACAAGTTGCACCCGGCGGTCGACAAAGTTTTCCCGATGAGCGAAGCTGCGAAAGCCGCGGAACGCTTAGCCGCGCACGATCAATTCGGGAAAGTCGTGCTCGCTATCTAAACTCACTCAACCGTGACGTCGCCGGTTCGCAAAGGTCCGTTAGGCTTGTAGGTGCTTATGACAATGCCCGCAGGGCCGGCCTTCGAGCTGACAAGAGCGAGTTCGCGTGGCGAGCTTCCTTCGGAAAAAAGACGTTTGCCGCTGCCCAACAGGACCGGATACACGAGCAACAAGATTTCATCAGCAAGTTCGTGTTCGAGCAACACCGTCGTCAGCTGCGAACTGCCCCAGACGATCAGGTGCGGCCCGTCTTTTGCCTTGATGCGGCGAACGCCATCGACGACGTCGGGTCCAAGATCCTCGACCGGACCCCACTTAAGACTGCTTGGCCTGTGGGTTGCCACATATTTCGTTGCTGCGTTCAGACTGTTTGCCATTGAGCCGTTCATGTTCGGCCAAAAGTTGCTCCAGATATCGTAGGTTCGACGGCCAAGCAGCAGGTCCAATTTCTCGCCGTGTGCCGCGAGTATGGCCTCCATCCCGGCCGAATCATCAAACGGTGCTGCCCATCCGCCGTGGGGGTAGTCACCGTCTTCGTTCCGCCCACCGGGCGCCTGGATCACGCCATCCAGTGAGATATGTTCGATAATTCGAACTTTTCGCACGGCGCGTTACTTAACTGCGGAGACCATCTTTTCGGTAACGGCCGGCGCGTCGTTACCCCATGAGCTGCGTACGTATGTCAGCACTGCGGCGATATCGGCGTTCGAAAGCGTGCCTTTCCACGAAGGCATCCCGCCGCTGTATTGCTTGCCGTTAACCGTAAGCGGCGTATTCAAGCCGTGCAAGACGGTACCGATGATCTTCGTCGGATCTTTTGCCGTGATGTCTTTGTTGCCGGCGAGCGGGGGAAAGACGCCGGGAGATCCCATTCCGTTTTCTTGATGGCACGTCGAGCAATTCGTATTGAAGATACTCTTACCGTCGGAGGCGGCGTTTGCGACTGATCGCTCACCGGCATGCACTGCGACGAGTACGAGAACGAGCACGGCTGCGAATCCGATCAACCTCATGCAAACGACTCCCTCTTATTCAAGCGATGCGATATTCAACCAGCGGAAGTTCGACGGAAAGCCCGAGCTCTTCGCGAGCAACTGCCGCAGCTTCGGGATCGGCGATGCGCTGAAGATTGGGGTCGAGGATTGCGGCTTCCTCCGGCGACGGGGGGCGCGGTAAAATGCGCGGAACGACGCGACTTTCTTCTTCGAGCGCGATCAGATACGCGAGCAGTTGCCGTGCGGCCGCGGGCCAAAGACGCGCATCGATGCCGGCATAGATTTTTTCGACGAGCATCGGGATAGTGGCGGGACCTTTTTCGAGTTCGCCGATTAGCTGGCGCTCGCGCATCTTACGATGCTCTATGTATTCGATTAACTTGGCTTTCGGATCGTCGACGCGCTCGCCGTGCCCACCGTAAATTGCCGCAGCATCTCCGTGCTCAGCGAGCAAACGATCGAGCGTGCGCTGATACGGACGCATCGCGCCGCCCGGCGGCGCGACGACGACGGTTCCCGTTCCGAGTACGACGTCGCCCGTAAACAGCGCGCGCTCTTGCGCAAGCGCAAAGACGAAGTGATCGACGGCGTGCCCGGGTGCATCGATGACGTCGATCGTTGCGTCATCGAACTCAAGACGTTCGCTGTCCTGGAGCGTGCGATCGACGGGAAATTTTGCGTACGCATGCGCCCACACCGGCGCGCCGGTACGGCGTGAAAGCGGAGCTGCGGCAGGCGCATGATCCGGATGACCGTGCGTGACCAGGATCGTGCGAATCTTCGCCCCCAGCTCGCCGGCGGTTGCTACGATCGCATCGACGTGTTTCTCGATCAACGGACCGGGATCGATGACGAGAAGACTACCAGGCGAGGTACGGACGAGATATGTGTTCGTTCCGGTCAGCGTCATCGGCGACGGGTTCGGTGCGCGCACCCGAACGACGCGTTCCGAGAGGGCTACCATCTTCCGTCCAAACCGTCCGGCAAGACGAAGCGGCGTTCACCGGTTTGCACCGGTTCGACCGCGTAAATCGACTTCGTCATCGCAAAATCATGCAGCGCATCGAGCGATGCGTAGGGTGCAAGCCGCTGCAAGTGCATGATCGTCGGAAAGATCATCGGAAAATTTCCGTCGGCGTTGCGTCGCAGCGCATCGCTTGGCGATATCCAAAGCCCCGCGTATGTTTCAATCTCATCGCTGGTCGCGGCTTGTCCGACCGGCGCGAACGCAAGATAGAAATGCGTATCGAAACGGTGCGATTCCGTCGGCGGCGTGATCCAATGCGAGAAGTGCCAAAGCCGGCGCGAGTCGAGAACGACGCCGAATCCTTCGAGCACCGCGTTCAGTGTCGTCGTGCCGGCATGCAATGCAGCTCGCTGCTCGCGAAGCTGCGCTTCATCGAGTCTTGCCGGGATTCCATCAGAATCGGCCGTTAGCAGAATTCCCGCTTCTTCGAAGGCTTCGCGCAGCGCCGCAACTTCGAAGGATGGATCCGCAGACTCGCGCTCGGCATTCGGGACTTCGGCGTTCCGCAAGAGACGCACGCGCGCTAGCTCGGAATCGAACGCGTCGACGGCGCCGCCCGGAAAGACGAAGATCTCGGGGAGGAACGCGCTTCGCGCGCTGCGGCGCAGCATATAAATCTCGGGGCCATTGCCCGTATCCCGCGCAAGCATTACCGTCGCCGCCGGGCGTATCTTGACCGCTGGTTCGGTTCGGTCCATAGTCTGAGCGTTGCCGGATGAGGAGGTCCGAGTTCCTGCAAATGCGAGTCGCAAAAAGACTAGGGGCTCGCACATCGGCGAGCCCCTGCGTTGCCTTTAAGGCGTGCCGCTCAAAGCAGCACTTATCTTCGCGGCGGATCAGCGATTGAACTCGAATTCGAGCTCACACGAACCTCCAGCAATTACTTTGCACTGTGGGATTCATGCTTTTCGGCGCGCCGGAGTTTACCGGCTAAGACTCCCCAGGTGGATCTTGCGGTGTCATCCGCCCTCCACGTCAGCAGTGAGTTCCCTGATCAAGGTTCATCAACCGTAACGCCGCTAGCGTTAAATTGCAATACGTGAGTTTCGTATTTAGGAATTTCGACCGGTGCTAATGATTCTCAATCCAGAGTAAGAATGGAAGCACCCAATTGACTACGTGTGCAGTCCAACAATACGGACAAGGTCGTTTGGTGCGAAACAGCAAGCTGTATGCCAGCACGAGTGACATCGCTGCGGCAAGCAAGCTTGCAAGCAAAGCGAGCCGGCGTGCCGCATCCACAGGGAGTGCGACCGCAAGCGCGACGCACGGATAGTAGATGAGCCCGAAGACCGCGTTCGGGACTCGTCCGACCAGGCGCGCCGCGGGACTTTGGACGACACTAGGCTCGGTCAGCTCGCCGCGCGCGGCAAGGCGAGCCTTATTGGCCATAAATGCGGAGGCGTAGAAACCCACGGCGCAAAGAAGGAAGACCGTGAGTACGGGTACTGGCATTTCGGTACGCTTTGGGCAGGGCGCGTTTTGGCGCAAGCTCGAGGCGGCCGCTATAATGGCTGGCTCGTTCGCTCTGGCTACCTTCGTCGTTTACCACCGTGGGGACGTTCAGGACCTCTTATGGGACCTCGGTTGGATCGCATATCCGTGCGCGCTCGTCTTAATGACGGTCGTAGCTTCCGCGCCCTTTTCGGTCACGGATGCCCTGGCGCTGATGAACGGCGTCGTTTTCGGCCCGCTCGCCGGCTCGATCATCAATGCCGGCGGCCTCATTATTGCGGCTGTCATTGCTTATATGATCGCGCTGCGGACCAACAAGCTGCTCGACGTCGAGCAACGTCTCGAGCGTTTGCCGAACTGGATCAAGCGCTGGCCGGTCGCATCGCCGACGTTCTTGATTCTCGTACGTCTCTTGCCAGGAGTCGGCGGGACCGTCGCCACACAGGTCGCTGCAGCCTATCGCGTCTCGCTTTGGACGCAGATCTGGACGAAATGTGTCGTCGCCATTCCTATTGCCACTGTTTTGGCGGTGTTCGGTGATAGCGCGGCAGATTACGTTCATCGGATCACGCAGCCGGTGAAAACCTATGTCATCGAGCACAGCAAGACGGTGCATCTGCCGAAGATCCACATCCGGCACACGCCGGCGGCGGCGCCGGTTCCGGAGCGAACGCCCTGAACGTCAATATCGTCTCTGACGCCAGCGCCCTCGCGTCGCTTTGCGCGCGGATTGCGGATGCGCCACGCGTCGGGCTCGATACAGAGTTTCACGCGGAGCGTTCGTACACCGCCAATTTGATGGTCGTTCAGATCGCGATCCCGAAAGCAACCAACGGCGTGGTCAACGAGGGCGCGATCAATGAGATCGCGATCATCGATCCGCTCGCAGTGCGCAATCTGCGACATCTCGTCGACGCGTTGCATGGGACGACCGTGGTCGGACACGCGCTCACGAGCGATCTGAAGATTTTCGCCGATCAGTTCGAAATGCTGCCGGCCGCCGTATTCGATACGCAGCTCGCGGCGGCGTTTTGCGGCTATGGCCTCTCGATCTCGCTGCTCGATCTCGTCCGCGACCTCGCCAAAGTGCAGCTGCGCAAATCGCAAACCGTCAGCGATTGGTCGACGCGTCCCCTCTCCGTGAAACAAGTCGACTATCTCGTCGACGACGTTCGCTATTTGTTCTCGCTGCAAGACGCGTTGATCGGACGCTTGCGTGAACGCGGCCGTCTTGAATGGGTAATCGAGGAATGCCGCGGACTTGCCGATGCAAAACGATACCGTCCGGATCAGAGCCGCCTTTATTTGAAGATCCCGGGCAATTCGCGGCTGAGCCGGCGTGAGCTCGGTGTGCTCAAAGAGCTGGCCGTTGCGCGCGACCACGCAGCGCGCGAGCGAAATATTCCGCTCAAATACGTAATTCCGGACGATGCGATGGTCGGTATCGCACAGATCAGGCCGAAGACGACCGATGATCTGGCGCAGCTGCGCCGGCTCGACAACGGCATTCGCCGTACGTTCGGCAAGATGATCGTCGACGCGGTGAAGCGAGGCGATGAGATTCCTGAGAACGATCTGCCGGCAAAGCCGGTTCGCTCGCTCACTCCGCAGCGCGAGTCACTTGTCTCGACGATGAACGTGCTCGTGAACGCGATCGCCGCGGAAAACGATCTGCCTGCGACTTTACTCGCTCCGCGTTCGTCGCTCGAACGCGTCGCCCGCGAGCTGCCGCAAACATATGACGCTTTTGTCGACACGCTCGGCCTTGCGCCGTGGCGCCGCGAGCTGATCGTCGAGCCGCTGTGGCGCTTCTTGAGCGGGAGAGTTCCCCTGCGAATCGAGGGCTACGGGGAGGGAGTGCCGCGCACCATCGTCGGCGAACCCTGAGCGCCCTATGCCGACAATCGATTCATTCAAAGCCGCTGACACGCTTCGAGTCGGAAATCGTTCGTACCGGTACGTTCGTCTCGATGCACTTGAACGCGCAGGCGTTGCGCGACTCGCGGAGCTTCCGTATTCGATAAAAGTTCTGCTTGAGAACCTGCTGCGTTACGAAGACGGAAACACCGTCAAACGTGACGACATCGAAGCACTTGCGAAATATAAACCGGGTGGCGAGCAACGCGAGATCGCGTTCCGACCGGCACGTGTGTTGCTGCAAGATTTCACCGGCGTCCCCGCCGTCGTCGATCTCGCCGTCATGCGCGATGCAATCGCGAAGATGGGTGGCGATCCGAAGAAGATCAATCCGCTGCAGCCCGTCGAGTTGGTCATCGATCACTCGGTGCAAGTCGACGCGTTCGGTTCGGCCAGTGCCTTCGCCCGTAACGGCGAGCTCGAGTTCGAACGCAATCGCGAGCGCTATCTGTTTTTGAAATGGGGACAAGGCGCGTTTTCGAATTTCCGCGCCGTTCCGCCCGACACAGGCATCGTCCATCAGGTCAACATCGAATTTTTGGCGCGCGTCGTCTTCGGCGCGGGCGGCGCAGGCTCGCCGGCACCCTCAGGTGAGACCGACGCATATCCTGATACCGTCGTCGGCACAGATTCGCATACGACGATGGTGAACGGACTCGGCGTCGTGGCTTGGGGCGTCGGCGGCATAGAAGCCGAAGCCGCTATGTTGGGACAACCGATCACGATGTTGATTCCCGAAGTCATCGGTTTCAAATTGACCGGCAGTTTAAAAGAAGGCGTGACGGCGACCGACTTGGTGCTGACGGTCACCGAGATGCTGCGCAAGAAGGGCGTGGTCGGAAAGTTCGTCGAGTTTTACGGCAAGGGACTTTCGAATCTCGCCGTAGCGGATCGCACGACGCTGGGCAACATGTCACCCGAATATGGTTCGACGATCGCTGTATTCCCGATCGACCATCGCACGCTCGAATATTTGCGTCTCACGGGTCGTTCGGATGAGCAAGTCGCGCTGGTCGAGGCTTATGCGAAAGCGCAAGGTCTGTACCGTACCGACGAAACGCCGGACGCAACATATGCCGACACGCTCTCGCTCGATCTGAGCGAGGTCGTTCCCAATCTCGCGGGGCCGCGCCGTCCGCAAGACCGCGTTGCGCTCAGCAACGTGAAGTCGTCGTTCTCGGCTGCACTCGCGGAATGGCAAAAAGCGCGTGGCGGCAATGGCAAGCCGACGAACGGCGCGCTCGGTGACGGAGCGGTTGTCATCGCTGCGATTACGAGCTGCACGAACACATCGAACCCCTCGGTCATGATCGGTGCCGGTCTCGTCGCGAAGAAAGCCGTCGAACGCGGTATCAAACCGAAACCGTGGGTGAAAACCAGTCTCGCGCCGGGCTCGCAAGTCGTGACCGATTATCTGGAACGCGCCGGTCTGTGGCCGTATCTCAATGAGATGGGATTCAATCTGGTCGCTTACGGCTGTACGACGTGCATCGGCAACTCGGGTCCGCTGCCCGACGAGGTCGCGAAGAAAGTCGCCGATGAAGACTTGATCGTGGCTGCGGTGCTTTCGGGTAATCGTAACTTCGAAGGCCGCATCCATCCGCAAGTGCGCGCAAATTATCTCGCATCGCCGATGCTCGTCGTCGCGTACGCGCTCGCGGGACGCATGGACGTCGATCTCACGACCGAACCGCTCGGCTCGGATAAGAATGGCAAGCCCGTGTTCTTGCACGAGATTTGGCCGTCAAACGAAGAGATCGGAAAAGCGGTGGCCCATGCCGTCCAAGCCGCGATGTTCAAGACGCGTTACGGCGACGTCTACACCGGCGATGAGCGCTGGCGTGGTATGCCGGCACCGGCGGGCGAACGCTACGCATGGGACCCGGCGAGCGAATACGTCAAGCCCGCACCGTATTTCGACGGCATGCCGGCTAAGCCCGAAGCCAAGCCGGACGTCGTCGATGCACGCGTGCTCGCGGTGCTTGGCGATAGCGTCACAACCGATCACATCTCACCTGCAGGAAGTATTGCTAAGTCGAGCCCGGCTGCGAAGTACTTGATCGAGCACGGCGTTGAGCCGCGCGATTTCAATTCGTACGGCGCGCGCCGCGGCAATCACGAAGTAATGATGCGCGGCACGTTTGCTAACACGCGGCTGAAAAACATGCTCGTCCCTGGGGTCGAAGGCGGCGTCACGCGCTATCTGCCGACCGGCGAACAGATGTCGATCTACGACGCGGCGATGCGCTACAAAGATGACAAGACGCCGCTGATTGTCCTCGCAGGAAAAGAATACGGCAGCGGTTCGTCGCGCGATTGGGCGGCGAAGGGCCCGATGCTGCTCGGCATTACCGCAGTCATAGCGGAAACGCTCGAGAAGATTCACCGCAGCAATCTGATCGGAATGGGTATTCTTCCGCTCGAGTACGCCCAAGGCGCGACGCGCGAGTCGCTGGGCCTGACCGGCGAGGAGTCGTTCACGGTTCGCGGGCTTGCAAATATCGAACCGCGGCAGACAATCAAAGTCGAAGCTAAAGCGCCCGGTGGAAAGACGACGACGTTCGACGCGAGGGTTCGCATCGATACGCCGGACGAGATGCAGTACTACCGTCACGGCGGCATCCTGCAGTACGTCTTGCGTCAAATCGCCGCATCGTAGCTCGACTGCCGACCCTCGCGGAAATCAAACGCGCGACCAAGGTCGTGCACTCTGTTTTTCCGGGGACGCCGCAATACACGTGGCCCTTGCTTTCGAAGCGGCTCGAAGCCGAGGTGTGGGTCAAGCACGAGAACGAGACGCCGATCGGGGCGTTCAAGGTGCGCGGCGGCCTAACGTACATGCATTTGCTTCGGGAAAAAGAGCCACACGTTCGAGGCGTGATCACGGCGACGCGCGGCAATCACGGTCAAAGCATTGCATTCGCGGCAAAACGGCACGGTGTCACGGCTACGATCGTCGTCCCCCACAACAATAGCGTCGAGAAGAATGCGGCGATGCGCGCGTTCGGTGCCGAGCTGGTCGTGCACGGCCGCGACTTTCAGGAGGCCGCCGAACACATGCAGCAGCTCGCGGTCGAGCGCAACCTGCACGAGATCAAATCATTTCATCCGTGGCTGGTTCGCGGCGTCGCAACCTATGCGTTGGAGCTATTCGAGGCTGCTCGCGATCTGGACGTAGTGTACGTCCCAATCGGTATGGGGACGGGAATCTGTGGAACGATCGCGGTGCGCGACGCGCTCGGTCTCGCGACGCAAGTCGTCGGCGTCGTTTCGGATGCGGCTGATGCCTACGCGCAGTCGTTCGAAGCCGGCCATATCGTCACGACCGAGACCGCCGATACTTTTGCCGACGGCGTCGCCTGCCGAGTGCCCGATCCCGATGCCTTTGCGATGATTCGCCGCGGCGCGACGCGCGTGATTCGCGTCAGTGACGCCGAAGCGAAAGGCGCGATGCGCGCGTACTTCACGGACACGCACAAAGTTGTCGAAGGCGCGGGCGCCATTCCGCTTGCCGCTGCGATGCGCGAACGCGAATATCTACGCGGTAAGAAAATTGGCCTCGTGCTCTCCGGCGGCAACATCGACCGGAGTCTCTTCGCGGAGATCTTGGCTTAGCTGGTCGAAAGCGAACCTTTTCTGCCCGCGAGGATCTGGTCGAGGGTTTCCGGTTCGCGCGGAGGCGGCGAGAACTTCAGATAGACGATCGGAACGAGCAGTAGTGTCAGAAGCAGCGAGCTCGTAAGGCCGCCGATCACGACGGTTCCAAGCGAACGCTCTGCTTGCGAGCCCGGATCGAGCGCGAGTGCGAGCGGCAGCATGCCGGCGATCATCGCGCACGTCGTCATGATGATCGGCCGGAACCGTTCGATCGCGCTTTCGCGAACAGCTTGGATTTCATCGAGCCCCGAATGGCGTAGCCGGTTCGCGAAGTCGACCAGCAAGATTCCGTTCTTCGTCACCAGACCGATCAGCAAGACCGCGCCGATGAACGAAAAGAGGTTGAGCGTCTCGTGTGTGAGCGCGAGTGAGCCCAAGGCGCCGACGACGGCAACGGGGACCGAGAACATGATGACAAACGGCGTGCGATAGCTGTCGTAGAGCGCGACCATCAACAGGTAGACGAGCGCGATCGAGAGCAGCAGGGAGACGCTCATCCCCACCACGGTGTCGTGCACCGATTGTTGGTTGCCGCCGGTAATCGGCTGCACGTGTACGGTCGAGGGGAGATGCAGTTGCCGTACGCGCGCATCAAACGCACGCTGTACGTTGGAAAGCTCTGCGCCTGGCGCGACGTTGGCTCCGACGTAGACGACGCTTTGACGATCGATGCGCGCGATCAACGGCGGTGCCGGCGCGTACTGCAAATGCGCGATATCGCCGACGTGGATTATTTGGCCGCTGTTCGAGCGGACGGGGATCGCGGCGATCGCCGCGAGATTCGTTTGATCGCGTTGCGGATAGATGACCTGGACGTCCTTGAGCCCGTCAACGCCCGTGAACTGCGTCGCGATGACGCCGCCGAACGCCGCCCGGATCGCCGTCGATGCGGTGCCAATCGACGTGTTCAGCGTTCGGGCGCGATCGCGATTGAATTGGACCTCTACCTGCGGCGAATCATCCGTTCCCGTGGTCGTGACGTCGACCGCACCCTTTGAATTCAAGAGCGCTTGATAGACTTGCGTCGCGTACGGCGCGGGATCGATGCTGTCGCTGGTTGTGCTGACGACCTCGTCGATAGGCTGCTGAATCCCGCCTTGAATATCCGTCGCCGGAATGACGACGATTTTCGCGCCGGACGCGATGCGCTGCGCGCGGGCCTGAAGCCGCGTCGTCCACGTCGCCGTTGACGACGAACGGTTGGGCTTGAGGAACAGGTGCAGCTGCCCGATAGCGCCGTTGTTGATGTAACCGGAAAGATTTCCAACGTATGCTCCCGCGAGTGCAGTCTCAGCAGAAACGTCCGGAATCGAGTCGACATAGCGCTCGACGGCCAAGACGCCTTGACGCGTCGTCTCGAGCGGCGTGCCGGTCGGATACGTCAGCGTAACGTAGATCTCGCCCCGATCGACTTGCGGAACGAATTCGAAACCGACGACGCCGAGCGGGATCAGCAGCAGCGCAAGCGCCAGCGTAACAAAGGAAATGATGACGACGAGAGGCCGGTTTTCCAGCGCCCATTCGAGCGCACGCGAAACGTACCAGCCGCGCAGCGATTCGAACCCAGCCGCAAACGAATCAATGATTCGCCACGGGCGCCACGTCGAAAGCAGCGACCAGCGACCAGCGAGTGACGGCGTGACCGTGAACGAAACGAACAATGACGTCAGGGTCGCGACCGTGACGACGAGACCGAACTCGCGCAAGAACAATCCGACCGAGCCGGGCAAGAAAGAGATCGGCAAGAAAACGACGACGTCGACGAGCGTGATGACGACGGCCGCAACGCCGATCTCCATTCGACCGGTGACGGCTGCGTCGCGTGGATCTTCACCGTTTTCGTGATGACGTTCGATATTCTCCAAGACGACAATTGAGTCGTCGACCAAGATGCCGATGATAAGCGTCATCGCCAGCAGCGAGACGGTGTCGATTGTGAAGTTCGCAAGTCGCATCGCCGCGAGCGTGACGAGCAGCGACGTCGGTATGGCGAGCATGACGACGACGGCGTTGCGCCACGAGTGCAGGAAGAAGAGCATCACGATTCCGGTGAAGGCGATTGCTTCGATCAACGTACGGATGACGCCGGAGAGCTGCTCTCTCGTGTAGGTGGCTTGAACGTTGAGAACGTCGAAGTGAATGTTCGGATACGCGCGCTCCAAGCCAGGGAGCGCATGCAGCACCGATTCGGAGGCCTGCACCTCGCTCGTATTACTGGCCTTTTGCACGTCGAGCGCTATGCTTTGTGAGCCGTGCGTATACGCGTAGACGCGCTGCGGCTCAAACGTGTCCGAAACCGAGGCAATGTCACCGATGCGGAAGAGCCGGGCTGATGCGCCGAACGCATTCGTTCCGGACGGCGTCGAGGTCGATCCTCCACTGACCAGCAGGTCGGCGACGGACGGCGGCGTTGTGACGTCGCCGCGGATGTCGATGTTGGTTTCGCGATTCGGCGCGTACGCGATTCCGCCGGGCGCGCGGACGTTGTTGTTCGCGATCGTGTTCGTGACGTCGGTGAGCGTCAGCCCCGACGCGAGGAGCGCATTGGGATGGACATTCACTTGGATCGACGGGTTTACCGCGCCGTTTTCGACCACGTACGAAACGCCGGGGATTTGTTCGAGCGAGGGAACGACGCGATTCGTCACCACCGACGAAAGCTCGCCGGGCTGCAGCGAGTCCGAACTTGCTACCAGCGAGACGACGACGGCTTCGCTCGGATCGTAGATCGAGACTTGCGGCGTCGTTAGATCGTTCGGCAGCTGACGCTGCGCGTTTTGCACGCGGCCCTGCACTTGAACGAGGTCGGTGTTCACGTCCGAGGAGAGCATGAAGTGCGCGACAATCGTCGCTTGTCCCGACTCGATCGACGTTTCGATCGTGTCGAGGTTGGGCGCACCTGCGATCTGATCTTCGAGCGGACGGACGATTGCATCGCGCAGCTCGCTAGTCGACGCACCCGGATACGCGATCAGCACTTGAATCGTGGGAACGTCGTAATTCGGGAATTGCTGCTTCACCAGCACGACGCTTGCAATGCCGCCGGCCAACAAGGTCAAAAGAACGAAGACCGTTACGAGCGTCGGACGCTGAACGAAGAGACGCGTGAGCTGCATTAGGTCCTACCTGCCGTGATCGGCGTGCGCGGCGCCGGCTCGAGGTTCGACGGCGGCTCTTCCGACTTGAAATGGCGCGGAGCGAGCCATACGAATGCGACCGGGACCAGTACGAGCGTGAGCAGCAGCGAGCTCGTGAGTCCGCCGATCACGACGATACCGAGCGAGCGCCGAACCTCTGAGCCCGGCTCGAGCGCAACGGCGATCGGCAGCATGCCGGCGATCATCGAAGCCGTCGTCATGATAATTGGGCGGAAACGCTCTTGCGCGCTCTCGCGAATCGCGGTGTAGCGGTCTATACCCGCGCGAATGCGATGATTTGCGAAGTCGACCAGCAGGATGCCGTTCTTCGAGACGAGGCCGATCAGCATCACCGTCCCGATCAGCGAGAAGAGGTTTAGCGTTTGATTCGCGATCGCGAGCGATCCGAGGGCGCCGACCGAAGCAACCGGGATCGCAAACATGATGATGACCGGCAAGATATAGCTATCGTAGAGCGCGACCATCAACAAGTACACGAGCGTAAATGAGAGGATCAGCGCCCAGCCGAGACCGCTGACCGTGTCCGCGAGGTTCTGCTGTTGGCCGCGAGCGTTCGGGATGACGTGCACGGTGTTCGGTAGATGCAGGTCGGCGACACGCTGCAGAAACGCGCGTTGCACGTTCGAGAGTGCAATTCCCGGCGTGGTGTTTGCGCTAACGTGCACGACGGTTTGGCGGTTCGTGCGTGTGATGAGCGGCGTGTTCGGATCTTGCACCAAGCGCGACACGTCGCCCGCATAGGTGACTTGCCCGGTCTTGGTGCGCACCGGAATCCGATTGATCTCGTCGACGGACGATTGCGCGCTTTGTGGGTACGTCACCTGAACGTACTTGACGCCGAGGTTGGTGAAGAATTGCGCGGCAGTCGAGCCGCCGAACGCAGCCCGAATCCCGTTCGCTGCCGAAGCGATGTCGACGTCGAGCGCACGCGCACGTTCACGATCGAAGACGACGTCGACTTGCGGTGCAAGAATCGACGCGTTGCTTACGGCGTGAACGATTCCCGGCGTCGACTCCAAGACGGCAAGAATCTTGTTTGCGTACGGATTGGGATCGTCGTTGTCGGAAGTGATGTTGTAGTCGATCGGCTGCGAATTGCCGCCACCGGTTCCGGTCGCCGGGATCGCGACCGGATTTCCGCGCGCGTATTTCTTGCGCGCCATGGCCGTCAGCGCCGTCGCCCAATAGTTGGTCGTGTGCTGGCGCTTGCCTTTGAGAAAGACATGAATCTGACCGACTGAGCCTTGCGTTATGCCACCGCCGAAACCGGCTTGATATGAGCCGGCAGTTCCAGTCTGCCGCTCGACGTCGGGGATCTGCGCGATCTGCTGCGTGAGATCGGCGATCGCCGCGTTCGTCGTTGCAAGCGGCGTTCCGGTAGGGAACGTGAGCTGCATGAAGATCTCGCCGCGATCGATCGGTGGGATGAAGTCGAAGCCGATCACGTGCAGCGGAATGAGACTGATCGCGCCAACGACGGCGAGCAGGCATGCGAGCATCACGGTGCGAGGGCGCCGCAAGCCCCATTCAAGGACGTGCGTGAGATACCACGTTCGCGCCGATTCAAAGCCGCGCGTGAAGGCTTCGACGATGCGCGGAGCTTTGTGCGCTGAGAGCAGCGACCAATTTCCCGCCAGTGCCGGCGTGACCGTGAACGAGACGGCTAGCGACGTCAGCGTTGCGACCACGACGACGAGTCCAAACTCTGAGAGAAAGCGGCCGGTGACGCCCGGCAAGAACGAGATCGGCAAGAAGACGACGACGTCGACAAGCGTGATGACGAGGGCGGCGGCGCCCATCTCCGTGCGGCCGAGCAGGGCGGCCGTCTTGGGTGCTTCGCCCCCTTCGAAATGCCGCTTGGCGTTCTCGAGGACGACGATCGAATCGTCGACCAGGATTCCGATGCACAGCGTCATCGCGAGCAGCGAGATCGTGTCGATCGTGAAGTTCGCAAGACGCATCACGAAGAGCGTCGTCAGCAAGGACGTCGGGATCGCGATCATCACGACGATTGCGTTGCGCCACGAGCGCAGGAAGAAGAGCATCACGATGCCGGTGAAGATGATTCCCTCGGCAATCGTATGATAGACGGCGCTGAGCTGTTGCTGCGTGTACGTCGCCTGATTGTTCAGCACGTCGAAATTGATGTTCGGATATTCGGACCGCAGTCGCGGAAGCGCGTCGACGACGTTCTCTGCGGACGCGATTTCGCTCGCGCCGGTTGCTTTCTGTACGCCGAGCGATATTGCAACGGTCGAACCGACGTATGAATAGGTTCGCTGCACTTCCGACGCGTCGAAGACGCTTGCGACGTCGCCGATTGCGACTGTGCGCTGCGAGACGCTCCATGGATTCAGCGATGACGTAGAGGTCGATTGCGCGATCGAAAGCGGCGACCTCGTGCCGGCGACCGCCGACGAGGTTGCCGCTGATGTGCTTCCGACCGGCGCGCCTTGGCCGACGCCACGCAGACCCGTTCCGCCCTGCGGTCCGGTAAGTGACGCCGCGCCTGTTGAACCGGCAGATGCAGCATATAAGGGAAGCTTGACGACGGACGCGACGTCGGTGACGTCGCCGCGTACGTCGATCGATGTCTCGCGGTCGGTTCCGTACGCGAGACCCCCCGGTGCGCGCAGATTATTGTTCGAGATGGCTTGCACGACGTCGCCGATGACGAACCCGGACGATGACAGCGTCTTCGGATCGACGTAAACCTCGATCGCCGGCGTGACCGTGCCGTTCGCGTTGACGTTCGAGACGCCGTCGATCTGCTCGATCTCGGGGACCAGATTGTTGGTGACGATCGCGGAGAGTGCGGCGCGTGAGAGCGTTCGAGATGAAACGGAGAGCGTCACGACTGTCGCTTGTCCCGGATCGAACGTACGAATCGAAGGTGGTGAGATGTCGTTCGGCAAGACGGAACGCGTCGACTCTACTCGTCGCTGCACCTCAACGAGATCGGTTGTCTGATTCGAATCGAGAGAGAAGGTTGCCGCGATCGAAGCTTGCCCGTTTTGGATCGAGCTGTTCATGTGATCCAGGTTGGGCGCGCCCGCGATTGCGTTTTCGATCGGCCGCACGATCGCATCGCGAAATTCGGTCGGCGATGCTCCCGGATACGACAAGCTTACGAACACCGAGGGAAAGTCGATGTTCGGGAAATTCTGCTGCACGAGCGTCGCCGTCGAGACGATTCCGGCTAGCGCGACGAGCGCGCACACGACGACGACGAGCGAAGGTCTGCGGACGAAGAGTTGCGTCAGCCGCATCGAGAATTGCGCCTAGTGCGTTTTTTTGGGGCCGCGGCTGCGTCCAGTACTTGCGGCGAGAGGTTGGCCGTCAGTGAGACCGAGCTGTCCATCGGCGATAACGCGCGTACCGTCCGAAACTCCCGTTACGATCGACGTCGTACCGTCGTTCGCGAGTTCGCGGACGTGCGTCAACTTTGCGACGCCTTTTTGCGCAATCATGATCGTCGAGCGCGTGTCATCTAGGAACGCCGTCACCGGAATGCCGACGCCGTTCGTTGTTGGGAGATCGATTGTTCCGGTAACGGGAACGCCGGCTTGCAAAACGTCGCCGGGATTCTCGACCAGTGCCTTCACGGTGAAATTCGTCGAACCGGGCGCGACTTGTCCGAGCACCGCGACGATTTTGCCGCTATAGGGACGGCCGGTTTGATCGCCGCCGGCGTGCAGCGCTACGAGTGCACCGTTCTTGATGCGAAAGATGTCGGTGCTCGATGCGTTGAGCTCGGCGTACACGTGTGAGAGCTCTTGAATCGTAAAGAGCGTTCGGCCGTTCGGATACTCGCCCGGGTTGAGATTGCGGTTGATCACGACGCCATCGACCGGCGAGGCGATGGTCGCGCGTGAGATTTCTGCGCGAATCTGATTTGCGGTCGCACGCGCCGAGGCAGCATCGGCTGCTGCCGCCGCAATATTGGCCGCTTGCAAGCCTTTTCCGGGCGTTCCGTTGACCTGCTGGTTAGTGATCGCAGAGTTCAACGCGGCTTGCGCAGAGCGCACCCCGGCCTGATCGTTCGAAACGGTCGTGCGCTGCTGATCGTACGTCTGCTGCTGTAAGTAGCCTTGCGAGACGAGCTGCTCGTCGCGCTGCAACGTTAGGGTATCGAGCGCAAGCGTGTGTTGCGCTTGCATGAGCGCTTGACGCGCTTGCTGCACTTGTTGCGGATTCTGCCCGTAGTTGAGCTGCGCGGTGTAGCGCGCTTGCGCGATCTTTGCGTCATCGGAATTCGCCGTCTGCAATTGCGACTGGAGCTGCGCTTGCAGATCGGCAGTGTCGAAGACGGCGATCACCTCACCGGCACGGACTTGGTCGCCTTCATTCACGTTGACGGTGTCGGCTGGTTCGGAGAGTGTGCTCGAGATCGCGACGTTTTGCAGCGGTGCGATGATTCCGGCGATGACGAGCGTCGGATGAACGGAGGCGTGTTGCGCAACTGCCGTCGGAATCGGCGCCGCCGACGCCGGTCCGCCGAAGCCGCCCCGCATCCGGTTCGAACCCCGTCCGCAACCGGCTAAGAGCACGATCACGAGCACCGCTGCGGCGGCTGTTAGCCGCAAAGAACAAGCCTTCATATATACGCCCCGTCCACGCTAGGGGAGAATGCTGAAATACCCCTGAGACTCCTGGGCTAGTCGCTCCTGGGCAGCTTGGTTGCGAATCGCCAAGGCAATCGCCACGAAGAGCAAGACCGCCCCCGCGAGCGTCGTACCCGCGAGTGCTTCGTGGAAAATCACGGCGGCTAGCATTGCGGCAATCACCGGTTCGAGCAGCGTTGCGAATCCTACCGTCGTCGGCGTGAACCAGCGCAGCGAAACGTTCATCGCGGTGTGCCCTAGCAGTTGCGAGATCAGCGCCATCGCGATGATGCCGAGCCACGCGCTGCGGTTGGCGAACGGCGGAGGTTTTTCGTGCATGACGAGCGCGAGCACGGCAAGCACGATCGCGGCCCACGCATACGTTCGCGCAATGATCGCAAGCGTATCGAGATCGCTGCGCACCGAGCGCACGAGCGTTAGGTAGACGCTCATCGCGGCCGCCCCAAGCGTTGCGAGAAATGCGCCGAGCATCACGTGTCCCGGAATCGGCGCCGGCGCGGTATGCGGAACCACGACGAGGATGAGTCCGGCACCGCCGCACACGATCGCCAGAATGAAGGAAAGACCGGGTGCGCGGCGCTCGACGATGGCTTCGTAGATTCCGGTAAATATCGGCGAGGTGCACACAAGCAGCGTCGCGATCGCAATCGACGTGTATTCGAGCGACGCGATCCATGCTGCGAAATGGACTGCAAGCGCGACGCCCGCGATTGCGAGCAGCGTTTCGCGACGGCCATCGAGCCATTTCCGCGATGTGGTGCGGGCGGCGGCGAGTGCGACAACGATCGCAGCGGCGATCCCCAGACGTAAGTAGGAGACCGCGACCGGTCCAGCACCGCCAAGCGCAAATCGTGCAAAAATCGCGGCCGCGCCGACGAACAGCTGCGCTCCCGCGAGCGTTGCGTATCTGATCAGGGCCGCAGGACCTCCGGCATAGCGCTCCGCAAGTGAGATATAGGAGGAAGAGCATGTTTCGCAGCGGGCAGCATTTCGTTCAAATCCCCGGACCAACGAATATCCCAGAACGCGTTTTGCGCGCGATGGACCGTCAGATCGTCGATCATCGCGGTCCGGCTTTTGCCGAATGTACGCTTGAGATTTTGCCCGCGATGCAAAAGCTCGTGCGTACCAAAGACGCGCACGTCGTGCTCTATCCCTCGTCCGGAACGGGTGCGTGGGAAGCTGCCATCGCTAACGTACTGTCGCCCGGTGACCGCGTGCTCGTCGCCGAGACCGGACAGTTCTCCAATCTGTGGGCCGATCTCGCGCGGCGTTTGGGTCTCGACGTTGAGCTCATTCCCGGCGATTGGCGGCACGGCGCGGATCCCGATGAGATCTCGCGCCGCCTTAAGGAAGATCGCGAAAAACGCATCGCTGCCGTGATGGTCGTGCACAACGAAACCTCGACCGGTGTAACGTCGCGTCTTGCAGACGTACGCGCGGCTATCGATCGTGCGAGTCATCCGGCGCTGCTCTTGGTCGATACGGTTTCGTCGCTTGCGTCGATCGACTATCGCCACGACGAGTGGGGCATTGACGTCATGGTCTGCGGTTCGCAGAAGGGTCTGATGCTCCCGCCCGGGATCGGGATCAACGTCATCTCGCGTAAAGCGTTCGACGCTTCGAAGCGTTCGCGTTTTCCGAAAGCGTATTTCGATTGGGCACCGATCATCGAAACCAACGCGCAAGGCTTCTATCCGTACACGCCACCAACGCTGATGTTCTTCGGATTGCGCGAAGCGCTGCGCATCCTTCACGAAGAGGGTTTGGAAAATACGCTCGCGCGTCATGCGCGCCTCGCGGAAGCGACACGCCGCGCGGTCGGTGGTTGGGGGCTCGAGATTCTCGCTCAAGATCCGCGTGAATATTCGAACACGTTAACGGCGGTTCTCGTGCCGGAAGGCGTCGACGCCGACAAGGCGCGCCTGAAGATACTAGAGCGCTTCGACGTTTCGCTTGGTGTCGGTCTCGGCAAAGTCAAAGGCAAGATCTTCCGGATCGGCCATCTCGGCAGCATCAACGACGTGATGCTCGCCGGCGTATTGTGCGCGGTGCAAATGGGTCTACGGCTTTCCGGCGTCGAGATCGACGACGGCATCACGCCTGCGCTCGAATATCTGGCCGACCGGGAGCGCGCACCGGCGCTCGCATAGCCGTATTGAGCGCGCTCGAGGAGCGCTTACGTAAGGAAGTCCAGGGCGACGTCGCCTTTGATTCGGTTACGCGCGCGCTGTACGCGACCGATGCGTCGATCTATCAGATCGAACCGCGCGGCGTGGTCATTCCGAAGACGATCGATGACATTGCGGCGGTCGTCGGCGTCTGCCGCGAAGCCGGTGTGCCGGTCTTACCGCGCGGGGCCGGAACCTCGCAGTGCGGACAAACGGTAGGGAACGCTGTCGTCGTCGACACCAGCAAAAATCTGCGCGCGATCGAAGCGCTTGATGCGCCGGCGCGCCGCGTGCGTGTTCAGCCGGGCCTCGTTCTCGAGCACCTCAATGCGCGGCTGAAGCCTGAAGGTCTGTTTTTCCCCATCGATCCTTCAACGGCGAGCCGTGCGACGCTGGGTGGAATGACCGCGAACAATTCGTCGGGAGCGCGCTCGATTCGCTACGGGATGATGGTGCATAACGTGCTCGGCATCGACGCGATTCTGGCCGACGGCACGCGTGCCGCATTTAACGACGGTACGCCCAAAGGAACCGCTCCACTGATCGAACGTCTTCGCTCGATCGCATCGCGCGAAACCGACGAGATCGCAAAGCGCTTCCCGCACGTGATGCGGCGCGTCGGCGGCTACAATCTGGACGCGATCCAGAACGGTCCGTTCAATACGGCGAAGATCCTCGTCGGTTCCGAAGGGACGCTCGCGTTCTTCACCTCGATCGAGCTGATGCTGCAGCCGTTGCCGCGTGAGCGAGTGCTCGGGATCTGTCACTTCCCGCGATTTCACGACGCGATGGCCTCAACGAAGGAGCTGGTCAAGACCGATCCGGTCGCAATCGAGCTCGTCGACCGCACGATGCTCGAGCTCTCGCGCGCGAATCCGACGTTTGCGCCGACGATCGAACGCTACGTCGAAGGCCGTCCTGACGCAATTCTGCTCGTCGAATTCACGGGAGACGATGCCGCGTTGTTGCGTCCCAAGCTCGACGAGCTCGACGAGTGCATGTCCGCGCTCGGCTTTCCAAACTCGGTCGTGAAAGTGACCGACGCTGCAGCCCAGAACGAGATTTGGTCGGTGCGCTCGGCGGGACTGAACATCATGACCTCGATGAAGGGCGACGCGAAACCCGTTTCGATCATCGAAGACTGTGCCGTCGATCTCGAGCATCTCGCCGACTACACGGCGCGCCTTACGCAGATCTTCGAAAAGTACGGAACCTACGGAACCTGGTACGCGCATGCGTCCGTGGGGTGTTTGCACGTTCGTCCCGTGCTCAACGTCAAGCACGACGAAGACGTCGGAAAGCTGCGTGCGATTGCGGAAGAAGCGTTCGAGCTGGTTCGAGAGTACGGCGGTTCGCATTCCGGTGAGCACGGCGACGGTATCGTGCGCTCCGAGTTTCACCGCGAAATGTTCGGCGAGCGCATCGTGCGCGCGTTCGAGAACGTCAAAGACGCCTTCGATCCCCAAGGCCTCTTCAATCCCGGCAAGATCGTGCGTGCACCGCTCATGGACGATCGTTCGCTCTTTCGGTATCCGCCGGGCTACGAGCCGATCCAGCTCGACACGGTGCTCGACTGGTCGGATTGGGGCGGCTTCGCCGGTGCCGTCGAGATGTGCAACAACAACGGTGCATGCCGTAAGAATTCCGACGTCATGTGTCCCTCATACATGGTTACGCAAGACGAAGAACACGTTACGCGCGGTCGTGCCAATGCCTTACGCCATGCGTTGACCGGGCAGCTGGGACGTGACGCGTTGACGTCGGACCGCATGTACGACGTGCTCGATTTGTGCGTTAGCTGCAAAGGCTGCCGGCGCGAGTGTCCGACCGGCGTCGACATGGCGCGCATGAAGATCGAGTTTCTATATCACTATCGCAAACGGCACGGGTGGCGAACAAAAGATCGGATCGTCGCAAACCTTCCGCGCTACGCGCCGCTGATGAAATACGCAAACGCACCGGCGCGATTGCGAAATGCGCTCGGCCTACTGGCGCGCGGAACGGAAAAGCTCACCGGATTTTCCGGAAAGCGTTCCATCCCGGTACCGGCCGCGCGTCCATTTCTAGACGACTCGTTGCGGCGTCAAAACGGGCCGCCGCCGGTCGGTGAAGTCGTTCTGTTCGTTGACACCTTCAATCGTTATTTCGAGCCGCAGAATGCGCGCGCAGCGCTGCGCGTTCTCGAAGCCGCAAAATACGACGTCGTATTTCCAACGGTGCGAGATCGCGGACGGCCGCTCTGTTGCGGGCGGACGTATTTGGGCGCCGGAATGGTTGACGAAGCGCGGCGCGAGATGCAGCGCGTCATCGAAGCGCTCGAAGAGCCTGCGCGGCGCGGCATTCCGATCGTCGGCCTCGAGCCGTCATGCTTGCTGACGTTACGCGACGAGTTGCTTGCGATCGTCCCCGGCGACGCGGCCAAGACGATCGCGTCGCAAGCGATGCTCTTCGAAGAGTTTGTGGTGCGCGAGCAGAGCGCCGGCCGCTTGAACCTCAATCTGCATCCGCTACCCGAGCAAAAGGCGTTCGTGCACGGGCATTGCCATCAAAAGGCGTTCGGTGCATTCGCACCGGTTCTGCAAACGCTGCGCATGATACCGTCGCTCGAAGTCGTGCCGATCGATTCGAGCTGTTGCGGAATGGCGGGCAGCTTCGGCTACGAGATCGAGCACTACGAGATCTCGAAGAAAATGGCCGAACGTTCGCTGCTCCCCGCAGTACGCTCAGCCGGGGAGCACGACCTCATCGTCACCGACGGGACGAGCTGCCGTCATCAAATCGCCGATCTTGCGAATCGCAAAGCCCTACACGTCGCCCGCGTGCTGGAGCGTGCGCTCGTCTAAACAGCTGCTGGTTGTGAGATCCAGTCGTAGAGTGCGCTGAACAGCTGGCCGCGTTGCTCGATCGTGAGCGGGACGAGCGGCGGCAGGAGGCGTTCCCACTTATCGTTCTGATCGATGCGGGCTTTGATCGCTTTGATCGCGGGAATGAGCGGCTGCGATTGAATCGTGTTGCGAAGCGCTGCGACTTTCGCTTGTTTCGCGTGGTAGTCCGTATCGCTCGCCGACCAGGCGGCTTGCGCCTCACGCGACGTAACGTTGACGCTCGCTGAGATACAGCCCGCGCAACCGTCTCGCTTCGCGTCCGCGATATAGGCTTCGGTTCCGGGGAAGACCGCGAATTTCGGAAGCCGCTGTAACAGTTCGCGCTGATAGTCACGATCGTTTGCGCTGTCTTTGACGCCGGCGACGATCCCGGGGAACTCCGCAACCAGCCGCTCGATCAGCGTGACCGAGTACCACAGACCTGTCATCGCCGGAAAATTGTAGAGATAAATTTTAATGCGGCGCGGGTCGGCACGTTCTATCAAACGTGCGAGAAATGCGAAGATGCCGTCGTCGGAGACGCCTTTGTAGTAGAAGGGCGGCAACACGAGCGCCGCGGCAAAGCCGCAGGCTTGCGCATGTTTCGTGAGCCGGATTGCGTCCTCGACGGCGGGAGCGCCGGTCCCGACCATCATGCGATCCATCGGTAACCCGCTCGAAGTGACGGCGTCCATGAGATCGAAGCGGTCGGCAAGCCCGATTGAGTTCGCCTCGCCGGTCGTGCCCAAGACATTGATTCCGTCGCAACCGTTCTGCAGAAGCGACTTGCAGTGCGCGATGTAGCGCGCGTGGTGGGGCTGCGCTCGCCGATCGAACGGCGTGATTGCCGCGGCCATGACGCCACCGAGAACTTTTGCCATCTTTAGGCCTCCACAATTCGGCAGCGTTCGATTGGCAGCTGGAGCGTTACCTCCGAACCAACCGGATGATCGAGCGCCGGATCGGTGAGGGCGCGCACTTGCAGGCTGCCTGGCAGCTCGATCAAGTAATCGCGTACCTCTCCCAGATACGTTTGCCGGATAACGCGGCCCGTGGCTTGATTCGTTCCGCTTGCCGTTGCGCCGTTCGTGCTGAGCATGACGTGCTGGGGCCGGATGCAGACGACGGCTTTTTCCCCGCGCGCGAGCGCGACGCCGCTCGCCGCGCGAAGCGTAATCGATCCGCAGGTGAGCGTTCGTTCTTCGCTCAGCGTGCCTTCAAGGACGTTCATGCGGCCGATGAATGACGCAGCGAAGGCGGTCCTCGGCGATTCGTAGATTTCGTGCGGTGTGCCGACTTGCTCGATGCGTCCGAGATTCATGATCGCAATCCGGTCTGCCGTCACCATCGCCTCGGCTTGGTCGTGCGTGACGTACACCATCGTGATCCCGGTTTCATCATGCAAGCGGCGGATCTCGAATCGCATCTGCTCGCGCAGGTTGGCATCGAGATTCGAGAGCGGTTCATCGAGCAACAGGATGTCCGGTTCGACGACGACCGCGCGCGCGAGCGCAACGCGTTGCTGCTGTCCACCCGAGAGCTCCGAAGGATAGCGAGCGGAAAGATGACTCATGTGAACCGTTTCGAGCACGCGCTCGACGCGGCGCTTGATCTCGTCACGAGAGACACGCCGGACGCCAAGGCCGTATGCGACGTTTTCGAAAACCGTCATGTGCGGCCAGACCGCATAGCTCTGGAAGATCAGCGACATGTTGCGGTGTTCCGGCGGTACGACGTTATTCGAACTGGAGAGCACGCGGTCGCCCGTTCGAATTTCACCCTCGTCGGGGCTCATGAATCCGGCTAGCAGCGAGAGCGTCGTCGTCTTACCGCAACCCGAAGGTCCGAGCAGCGCCATCACCTCGCCGTTTTCAACGACGAGATCGACGCCGTCGACGGCAAGCGCCATTCCGAAGCGTTTGCGCAATCCGGAGATCGTAATCTGCGCCATTATACGGGTTGCGATTCTGCAGCGATCAAGCTGCGTCCGAGGAACCGGTACATCAAGAGCGCGATCGCGAATGTGGCAATGAGGATCAGGACACCGAGCGTCGAGAGCGCTTCAAAATTGCCGGCGTCGCTGAAATCGAAGATGACCGTCGACATCACGGCGGTCGCCGGCGTAAAGAGAAAGATCGCGCACGAAAGCTCGCGCAGTGCAGGGATGAACACGAGCAACCACGCGGAGAGCATGCCCGCGCGTAAGAGTGGAAATGTGACCGTGAAGACCGATTGGAGCCGCCCCGCGCCAAGCGTGCGCGCCGCGAATTCGAGATCACTGGATAGCGTCTGAAGCGAGGTCGTGAAGTTCGAGTAGGCGATCGGCAAGAAGCGCGTTGCGAATGCCACGATCAGCATCCATGCTGTTCCGTAAAGCAAGAGCGGCGGACGTGAGAAAGCCGCGTAAAATCCGATCGCGAGGATGATGCCCGGGATCACATACGGTGCCATGCAGATGAACGAGAGTATGTTTCCGCCGGGAACCAAGCCGCGCTGAACCGCGAAGCTGATCGTCACCGCGAGTGCGACCGCAATCGTGGCGGCCGCAAACGCGTACAGGAATGAATGCGCGATCGCGGCGCGCGTTTCAGGATTGTCGAAGATCGCCCAGCGGTACCAGTAGAACGTCAGATTGCCGGGAACCGGTCCGCGTCCCCAGGCGCGCGAGAGCGACGTCGCCAGCAACGCCGTGTACGGCATCGCAACGGCAATAAACGGCACGGTAAACGCCGCGATACACATTGGTATCCGCCATGCGCGCAGCGCAACGAGATGCCGACGTCCGCCTTTTGTGCCGATCATCGTGTATTTGCGTCTGCCGATGAGCCGCCGCTGAACATACAGCAACCCGGCAGTTATCAGAAGAAGCGGCATCGCGTAGGCGGCGGCAAGCTCGATTCGTGACGGATATTGAAAGAAGAGATAGAGCTGCGTCGTGATGACCTGCGTGCGCGCCGGAATCAAAAGAAAAGCCGGCGCTCCGAACTCCGAGAGAGCCTCGAGGAACGACATGATGAATCCGCGCGATGATCGCGGGCAGCGCCAAAGGCAGAACAATCGTAAGCGTCCGTCGCAAGCGATCCCGACCCGAGGATCGCCGCCGCATCTTCCAGTTCGGACGGCATCACCGCAAGCGCTCCCGCGACGAACGTGAACGTGTACGGAATGTTGTACGAAGCCATCACGAAGACTGCGCCCGCGAGCGAGTAGATGTTGAACGGGCCCTGATCGGCTCCGGTGAGCGCGACGATTGCGCGATTCAACCAACCGCTATGCGGTGCAGCGAGCAGCATCCAGGCCTGCGCGCCAAGGAACGGCGGCGTGACGAACGCTGCGATGACGAGTGCGCGCAGAAGTCCGCGAGCCGGGAGGTCAGTGCGTGCGACGAGCCACGCGAGCGGCGTGCCGATCGCCGTCGCGATCGCGGCGACCGACGTCGCCAAAATCAACGAGTTCAGAATCGGCGCGAGGTAAATCGATTGTGTAAATGCCGTTACGTAGTTTGCGAGTCCCAATTTCCCGGCCGGGATTTGCAAGCTCATATACAGCAGCCAGGCGAGCGGCAAGAGCACCATGATGGCGACCGCAGCTACGGCGAGCACGAAGATGAACGCGCCTGCATCGAGCTTCCCGAACGGAAGCACGCGCGTGCCGGGAAGGCTTACACGTTGAACGTTTCGCGCCACTTCGCAACGACTTCGGGAATACCGGCGGCAAGGCGCTCGACTTTGTTACGCGTCCACCGGATCTTATCGAGCTTGACGCCGTTTGCGGATGGCACGTCGGTCCGCAACGGATAGTTGTAACTCTTGACGAGCGCCTCCGAGTATTCGCGCGAATACATGAAGTTCATGAACAAGCGTCCGGCGTTCGGATGCGGCGCATCTTTGAGAACCGCAACAGGGGCCGTGATGAGAACGCTGTCGTCATCCGGATAGACGATGTCGATCGGGTTGCCGCCTGCTTTGCGTTCGAGTGAATAATTGTCGGGACCGGCGCCGACCATTCGCTCGCCGCCGACGATGTCGGTAACGGTGTCGTTGACCGAGCGCCCGATCTTCGGATTGTTGGCGGCGATGCTCTTGAAATATTCCCATCCGTACTTGTCGTTCATGGCGACGACCCAATTGCCGACGTAGCCGCTGAAAGCCGGATGTCCGAGCGTGACCTGATTCTTCCACTTCGGATCGCCGAGCTGCGGCCAGCGATGTGGCGGCTGAACCTTCGTGTTGTAATTGATCAGGACGAAGCCCAGAGCGCCCGATCTGATACGCTTCATCCGGATCGAGATGGCGCAGCGAAGCCGGAACTTTGTTGATGTCAGCCGGGACGAATGGCGCGAGAACGTTCTGACTCTTCAGGGTGACGTAATGCGATTCGTCAGTCGAAGCGAAGACGTCAAGCTCTTTGACATTCGATTTCAGGTCTTGATTCAGGCGCTGAAATATGACTTGCGCGGTCTGACGGATGAACACGACCTCGATGCCGGGATATTTCGCCTTGAATGCGTCGCGTATGCGATCGGCGGCACTTTGCGCATAGTGGGCAGTCCACCAAACGACCGTGCCTTCTTTTTTCGCGGCGGCGTAAAGCTTCGAGACGTCGGCATCGCGCATCGCGTCGACTTTGGCATCGACCGGTGTGCAAGTAACGAGCGCCGCGGCAGCGCCGCCGGCAAGTGCAAGAAAATTGCCGCGAGACGATTGAGACATCAGACCCCCTCAGCGCGATGAAGTGACTCGCGAAGGATACGGCGTCAGGTTACGAACCTCCGCCGCTGCAGCGGGGACCGCGACGGTGGTCGCGAAGGCCGTCCGACCACGGGAGCTCGGGTAATCTGGGCTGAGAGGGCGGCTGCGCCGCCGACCGTCAACCTGAACCGGGTAATGCCGGCGAAGGGAGTCGTCATCGGAAGCGCGGTCCATGAGAGGAAGTGCGCTATGTCGATGACCGTCGAGCCTCGGAACGAAGCAATCACGCGTAAGCCGTTTCCAGGTTCACGAAAAGTCTACGCCGGAGCGAAAGATCCGTCGATCCGCGTGCCGATGCGCGCGATCGCGTTGACGGATGGTGAGACGCACGTCGTCTACGACACGAGCGGCCCATACACGGACCCCGACGCCGTGCATCGACGTCCGCAAAGGCCTCGAGCCGATTCGCGAGGCTTGGATCGAAGCGCGCAACGACACGGTCGTGCTCGATAAAACCAATCCGCTCTTTCCTTCGCAAAAAGTGCGCGTTGCAAAATCGGGTTCAGCCGTTACGCAGATGCACTATGCGCGCCGCGGAACGATCACACCCGAGATGGAGTACATCGCGATCCGGGAGAATTGCGCGCCGGAGCATGTGCGCGACGAAGTTGCGCGCGGCCGTGCGATAATTCCCTCGAACATCAACCATCCGGAAAGCGAGCCGATGATCATCGGCCGCAATTTCCTCGTCAAGATCAACGCGAACATCGGCAACTCGGCCATCACTTCGACGATCGAGGAAGAAGTCGAGAAGATGGCGTGGGCGACGCGTTGGGGCGCGGACACCGTCATGGATCTCTCGACCGGTAAGAACATCCACGAGACGCGCGAGTGGATTTTGCGGAACTCGCCGGTTCCCATCGGTACCGTCCCGATCTATCAAGCGCTCGAGAAAGTGCGCGGCAAAGCGGAAGACCTCACTTGGGAGATCTATCGCGACACGTTGATCGAACAAGCCGAACAAGGCGTCGACTATTTCACGATTCACGCCGGCGTGTTGTTGCGGTATATTCCGCTCACTGCCAAGCGCGTGACGGGTATCGTTTCCCGGGGCGGATCGATTCTCGCGAAGTGGTGCCTTTCGCATCACAAAGAGAATTTTCTCTACACGCACTTCGAAGATATTTGCGAGATCATGCGCGCCTACGACGTCGCGTTCTCACTCGGTGATGGTCTGCGTCCCGGCTGCCAAGCCGACGCCAACGACGAAGCGCAATTCGGCGAGCTCGATACGCTCGGCGAGCTGACGGATATCGCTTGGAAGCACGACGTGCAAGTCATGATCGAAGGTCCGGGCCATGTCCCGATGCACTTGATCAAAGAGAATATGGATCGTCAGCTCGAGATCTGCAAGGAAGCGCCGTTCTACACGCTCGGCCCGCTCACGACCGACATCGCGCCGGGTTACGATCACATCACGAGCGCGATCGGCGCCGCGATGATCGGCTGGTACGGAACCGCGATGCTCTGCTACGTCACGCCGAAAGAACATCTCGGATTGCCCGACAAGCAAGACGTGAAGGACGGCGTAATCGCCTACAAAATCGCAGCGCACGCCGCAGACGTCGCCAAAGGGCATCCGCACGCGCGGCATTGGGACGATATCCTCTCGAAGGCGCGTTTCGAATTCCGGTGGGAGGATCAGTTCAATCTCTCACTCGATCCTGAGACCGCACGCACGTTCCACGACGAGACGCTTCCGGCCGAAGGCGCGAAGGTCGCGCACTTCTGCTCGATGTGCGGTCCGCATTTCTGCTCGATGAAGATCACGCAAGACGTGCGTGAGTTCGCCGAGCGCGGGATGCAGGAGAAGTCCGAGGAGTTCAAGGCCGCCGGCTCCGAGATTTACGTCAAGCAAGGCCCTGCTTAGGATTCGGCAGGGCCGCTGTCCAAGGTGTCCGTGATGCGCCTGCGCCTCGCGATGGCCGTTCTGGCGCTCGGATGTTGTGCGATCGCCGCCTGTACCAATAGCACGGGCGGCTCATCCACGATGCCGGGTGGTCAACTGCCGCAAGCAATCGCTCCGACCACTTCGACACCGGCACCGACGCCGACGCCAAACGTCATGAGCGGCAATATTCAAATATTGGGTGACGGTGCCACGCAGACGCTGCCAGCGCCGGGCGATTTCAAAGTTACGGCGACTTTTCCAAAGTCAGCTGCGTCCTCCGCTCGCTTCATCGATCACTCTGAACGCCAGCGTTTCCGTTCCGGGTCCGGGCGGCATTCCGGCGTACGGTGCCGCCGACAAACCGAAGAACGGTTTGTTCGGCAAGGCGGGGCATCGCGAGCAATCTCCCGCGATTCTGTACGTGACATTCGAATCCGACAAAGGCGCGACGTTCGCGAGTTTGCCGGTCATCGATGTCGTGATTCCGCTTTCCGTGCTGGAAGCGTACGGCACCGATCCTTCTATCGGCATCGCGATCTACGATCCGGCTAACGAGAACAAATGGACGAAAAATATCGCGCAAGCGATTAATGCCACGCCGACACCAACACCGTCGGGTGGTGCGAAGGCGACGTCGACCCCGAGTCCGACGCCGACACCATCGCCAACGCCTACACCGACACCGAGCGGCTCACCGACACCGCGTCCACCGGGTGCACCCGCGCCGACGCCAACCGTGAGTACGACGCCGACTGCGGTCGCAACGCCACGCGGGCCGGTTCCGTCGATCGAAATGCGCTTCGTTCCGACGCAACGCGTGATGAAGCTGCTCGCGAAGAAGTCGCTCTCGTTCGTTGTGTACGCTGAACCGGCGTCGACGCCGACACCGGAACCGACTGGTTCTGCGAAGGCGAGCGCGTCTGCGAAAGCATCGGCATCACCGGTCGGGATCGGCAAGCGCAGCCGCTACTGCAGCTGCATCACCGACTGCTACGGCTGAGGCAAGCGCCCCAGTCGCGAGCGCAGCTCCGAGCGCGAGTCCTTAGAACGTCGTCGAAGTCGTCGAATCAGACGACGGCTGCGAACTGTTTGAATCGCCGTCGACTGAAATAATCTCGGCGTAGGGTTCAACCGAGAGCACGCCGATTACGAACTTGTCGGTCGATGGAAGCGTGCGCGCGACGTCACCGACGCGTGCGCGAATCGAATGCCACACCGAGATCACGCGGCGGACGTATTCGGGCGTCTCTCCGTTGTACGGAATTCCACCGGCACGCCGTACCGCAAGCGGACCTGCATTGTATGCGGCGATCGCGAGATGCAGATGGTTGCCGTGGGCGCCAAACTGCCGGATCATGCGCGCCAAATAGGTCGATGCGCCTAAAAGATTTTGCTTTGAATCGCGCGGGTTGACGCCCAAGACGTGCGCGGTGTGCGGCATCAGTTGTCCGAGTCCGCGCGCGCCGGCACTCGAGACCGCGCTTTGGCGCCAACGTGACTCGACGGTCACGAGAGCGATCAGCAGACGAGCATCGAGGTGCGAGCGCTGCGAATCCTTGATGACTTCAAGTGCGAGCTTGTGGGTTTGATGTCGTTGAAGCTTCGGATTGAACTTGTGGATCAGCGCCGCGTATTGCGTCGCTGTCTCGGCCGAAGCAGGCACGCAAAATATCGCGCCCAGTATAACAGCAAGGGCCGCCGTCCAAAGTGGGCGGAAGTTTCTCATGGCTGAGCCGCTTGCCGAAAGCCCGCCGGAGTCCTTCCTACAAATATCGAAAATCTTTCGCCAAATGGTCGAAACGCTGGGAATTCGACGCGCCAAAGCGGCCGATTTGGAGTCAATCCGCCACATCTATAACGAAGGGATTGCGGATCGCGTCGCCACGTTGGACGAAGATCCAAAAGATTCTGCAGAAATCGCAGAGTGGTGGGCACGCCACGACGAGCGCTTTGCAGTTCTCGTCGCCGAACGCGACGGCGAAATCGTCGGCTGGGCGTCGCTTAATCCGTATTCGCACCGCTGCGCGTACGATGGCGTGGCCGATCTTTCGATTTATGTAAAGCGTTCGGCGCGGGGATCGGGCGTCGGCAAGCCACTGCTTGCCGCACTTGAGCGCGCAGCGCGTGAAAACGAGTTCTATAAGATCGTGCTCTTCACGTTTCCGTTCAACGAAGCCGGCCAGCGACTGTATCGCAGCCTCGGTTATCGTGAAGTCGGCGTCTTTAAAGAACAAGGGCGCCTCGACGGACGCCCGACTGATGTCATGGCGATGGAGAAGCTGCTACAGTGAGAATAGAAGCATGAACCAATATCGGATCGCGGTTATTCCGGGCGACAACATCGGCCCGGAGGTTACAAACGAGGGTTTGCGAGTTTTGCGCGAGCTCGAAAATGCGGGGGTTTGTAGCTTCAGCTTCGAGACGTTTCCGTGGGGAGCGCGGCACGTGATCAAAACCGGACGTGCCGCGCCCGAGAACATCGTCGAGCTGCTCGCTCCCTTCGATGCAATCTACATGGGAGCGCATGGCGATCCGGCCAATGTTCCGGATCGGTTCAGCTCGCAGCAGATGATGCATCCGATTCGCAAGGGTCTCGATCTGTACGCGAACGTGCGCCCCGTCAAATGGTGGCCCGGTACACAGATTCCGCTCAAGCAAACCGACCCGATCGATTTCGTAATGGTGCGCGAGAATACGGAAGGTGAGTACTCGAATACGGGCGGCAGCGTCCATGCGGGAACGCCGGACGAAGTCGCGATGATGACGACCGTCGTCACGCGCCGCGGCGCAGAACGGATCATCAACTATGCCTTCGAAGTCGCGCGCAAGCGAAATGGCAAGAAGTACGTCCATTGCGTCACGAAATCGAATGCGCTCGCGTTCGTGATGGTTCTCTGGGACAAAGTGTTCGATGAAGTTGCGGCGCGCTATCCGGACGTGCGCACGACCAAAGCACACGTCGACGCGACCAGCATGTACGTGATCACGCGCCCGTCCTCGTTCGACGTCATGGTTGCGACCAATCTGATGGGCGACATTCTTTCTGATGAAGCTTCAGCCGCGACCGGCAGCATCGGTCTAGCGCCGAGCGCGAACGTCAATCCCGAGCGGCGCAAGCCTGCGATGTTCGAGCCGATCCACGGCTCCGCGCCCGATATTGCCGGAAAGCAGCTCGCGAATCCGACGGCCTCGATATTGGCGGCCGCGATGATGCTGGATTGGCTCGGCGAGACCGAGTCGGCAAACGCGATCGAGCGCTCGGTTGGGCGCGTTCTGGAAGAAAAGCGCTCCGTCACGCCCGACCTTGGCGGAACGGCCAAGACCTCCGAAGTCACTGACGCAATCTTAGCCAATCTCGGGCTGGCATTGCGGGCTTAGACTCCGGAAGAAGGGAACAACCTGGCTATGGCTCGCCGGTTACTCGCAATCGCATTCGTGCTCGCAGCGCTCGCGCCTGAGGCGTTCGTCAGCGCGCAGCAGAACGCGCAAAGCATCACGACGCATTCGCCTCCTTCGCACGACGATCGCGCGCCACTCCGCGCCGCCGAGCGGAAACCGCAACAGCCACAACATGCAGCATCGTCACAGCAACGTGCCGCCGTGGTCCAACAGCGTGTTACGTCAATGGCGGGAATGCCGCGCAATATCTCGCGACGTCAAAGCCGAAACCACCGCCGCCCAAGAACAAAGTCAACACCGGCAGCGGCCAAGAAGTCTTTAAATCAATCAGTAACTAGCGCTTTACCAAGTGGGGCACTAGCAGGATCGTGGGATGCCTTTTGGGTTCGCTTACAAGCCACTCGGCAAATCTCGTTCCGTAAACGAAAGGCTCGTCCCACTCTAGATGGGACGGTGTTTCGCGGCTCTACATCAGGATGTCCTGAGCGCGCCTAAGGCCGGAATCAACTACTCTTGGGTAAGTCCCAGTACAACCGCTTCGTATGTCTCATATGCGAAGTGATTCTGCTTATGTACGGTGACAGATTCCGTCCGCGCACCCAGTCTGTTCCCGTTACACGAGTGGAATGGTATCTGTTCCCTCACCAACGCGTGACTCGATAGACAGAGTCATCCGGTCATTTCTCGTCGCGCTCGTTTTCATTAGGCACAATCCCGCCGCCGTGAGAGTAAAGAGGATTTAGATGAAGAACCTTGGCGCCTTGCCGCTCAAGCGGATTCTCGTCATTGCGCTTTCAGCAATTGTCTTCTTATCGCCGGTTCTCGCACCAATTGCAACTCGCGCTGATGCAAAGTTTGACCTGACGCATCGCTACACGCCGCCTGAATTGGCTGATATGTCCAAGTCTGACCTTATACAATTGGTGATGTCTCTACAAGGTTCGCCTTCGCAAGTTTTGCCGCCGCCGGTTTACTCCAAGGCAATAGCAGCATCGCGTTCCCCCAAGACCCTTGCTATTATCGGCGAAGCGCTTGGCGGCGTTGGACTGATCGTGCTCGCGAGTTCCTTGAAGTCGCATCCGAGTCGAAATGGCTTTTCATCTGGGTCGCTTATCCAGAGTTCACGTAGGTCGCCGATGGCCGCTGGGTCGTGTAACTCAACCACGACGCTGTTCTGCGACTCGAACGTTACTCAAAATGCATGCAATCAGATCTCGGCATTCCAGGGGTTCGCAAGCGCTTATCTGACTGCGATGTCATCCAATGTAGCGTCGAAGGGAACGACCGCTGACCAAGCCGGACTCACAATAACCGCACCACCGACAACTACGACGACGGGTACGGGGACTATTACGATCCCAACCCTTGCGAAGGCGGGCGACCAAGCTCAGCTTCCGACGACGATGAGTTCCGCCGTGACGAACACTACAGTAACTTCAGCCCTCGCAAACCTCGTCTTCGGTTCAGCGAATATTTGGACCGGCTGCAATAACCAAGTCACAAACACAACGACTACGACCCCACCCGCCGGAAGCAGTCTCATTCGCCGGTAGGCTTCCGTCGGCGCGCTTGCACATCTTCTGAAAGAAGTTAAGCGGCTAGCTAGCGATACTGATCTTGGATTGACGCGAAGCGGCTCATATCACCGTTGAGCGACTGCTTCACGACCGGCGTTGCGCCTTTTTGTGCGAGATCCTCGAACGACGCGCGATCCTCGCGATAGAAGACGCCGAGCGGCATCTTCCCTTCATCTATTAGCATCTTGAACGCGCTGACTTTGTCGGTCGGATCGTAGTTTTCATCGACATAGAACGTGTTCTCTTTGAACCACGCGTACGTATTGATCTTATTGTAGGTGACGCACGGCGACTCAACCTCGACGACCGAGAAGCCTTTGTGCGTGATCGCCTGTTTCAGCAGATCGACCAGAATTTTCGGCTGCGCAGAGAAACCGCGGGCTAAGAACGTTGCGCCCGCGGCGAGTGCGACGACGAGGCCGTTCATCGGAGCTTCCGGGTGTCCGTTGGGACTCGTGCCGGTGACGTAGCCGGTTTGACTCGTCGGCGAGCTTTGGCCCTTGGTGAGGCCGTACGTCTGATTGTCCATCACGATGTACGTGACGTCCGGATTGCGGCGCACCGCATGAATGAAGTGCCCGGCGCCGATTGCGTAGCCGTCGCCGTCGCCGCCCGCAGCGATGACCGTCAGCTCTTTGTTCGCGAGCTTTACAGCCGTTGCGACCGGGAGCGCGCGGCCGTGCACGCCGTGAAAGGCATACGAGTGCAAGTATCCGCTGATCTTGCCCGAGCAGCCGATGCCCGAGACGAACGCAACGTCTTTCGGATTCTTGCCGAGTTCGGCAAGTGCAGACTTTAGCGCTGAAAGGACGCCGTAGTCACCGCAGCCGGGGCACCACCACGAAGGGGTGGCCGTTGCAAAGTCTTTGGGAGTAAGAACGGCAGTCACGATCAGGTCCTCGCGAGCACTGTGGATGAGAGCGCGCGTTCGATCGGTTCGATGATTTCGATCGGACGGAACGCACGGCCATTATATTTCCGGACGCTGTGCATGTGTTCGAGCGGTCCGACGACCACGCGAATCAGACGGTCGAGCTGTCCGGTGAAGTTGTTCTCGACGACGAATATGTGCTTCGCGCCTTTGACGAAGTCACGCACTTCGTCATCCGGGAACGGCCAGAGCGTGCGCATCTGAAGAAAGCGCGTCTTGATTCCCGCAGCCGCCATGCGGTCTAGCGCTTCGACGATCGGTCCGCGATTTGCGCCCCAACCGATGATCGCGACTTCGCGCCGACGGGTCGCCGAAGATGTTTGCTTTCGGCAGATCGACGCGCATCGTCTCGAGCTTGCGCATGCGCTTTTCCATCATCTTCGCGCGGTTCTTGACGTTCTCGGTGATGACGCCCGCGTCGTTGTGCTCGGAGCCGGCGGCTAAGTGCATGCCGCCGTCGACGCCCGGAATCACGCGCGGCGAGACGCCGTCATCGGTGTGCGCGAAGCGCTTGTATTCGCCGAACACGACCTGCCCGTTGCCATTACCGTTGCCGTTGTGACCGATCAGCTTGCCGCGATCGATCTCAAGCGCACCGAATTCGAGCAGCGGAAGCGTCGCCTTGCTCTGACATAGCGCTTGCTCCGTCAGAAGGAAGATCGGCATCTGATACTTCTCGGCGAGATTGAGCGCGAGCGCCGCAAAGTAGAACGACTCTTCGACCGTTCCCGGCGCAATCACGGCTTTTGGAATCTCGCCGTGCCCACCGAAGATGATGTGGTTGAGGTTGCTCTGTTCGGTCTTCGTCGGCATGCCGGTCGACGGGCCCGCGCGTGCGCACTCGACGATGACGACTGGAATCTCGAGGACGCCTGCAAGCCCGATCGCTTCCGTCATCAAGGAAAGTCCGGGCCCGGATGTCGCCGTCATCGCGCGCGCGCCCGTGAATGCAGCGCCCAGCGTCATGTTGATCGCGGAGAGCTCGTCTTCGGCTTGAACCGCAACGCCGCCGTATTGCGGCAGATATTTCGCCATCCACTCGAGGATGTCGGTCGCCGGCGTGATCGGATAGCCGGCCATGAAACGGCAGCCTGCGACAAGCGCGCCGTACGCGATCGCGTCGTTGCCCATCATCAAAAGCCGGTCGCCGTCAACGCTCTTCGTTAGCGCATAGCCCGAAGGACGGTCGGCAAAATGTTCTTTCACGTAAAGCTCACCGGCGATGACGGCGCCGACGTTCATCTCGACGACTTTGTCGCCTTTGCGTTTCCAGAGCGCAGCAACTTCGCCGTGCATGACCTCGGGATCCATCCCGATCAGCGCGCCGAGCACGCCCAGCGAGATCGTGTTGCGAACGATTTCGGCCTTGAGCTCATCTTTCGCAATCTTTGCGAGCGGAACTTCATACCAATTAATGTCCGAACGTCGCATCTCGTCGGGAATTTGTTCCGACGTGTTATCGAAGATGATGAATCCTCCGGGACGCATCTCTTCGATGTGCGCTTCGACGGCTTCGAGATCGAATGCAACGAGGCAATCGACCATGTCGGCCATCCCGTAGTTCTCGCGCTGCTGCGCACGGATCACGTAATTCGTATGGCCGCCGCGAATGCGCGATGGAAAGTCTTTGTAGGTGTAGACTTCGAGACCCATCCGCTTGAAAACGCCAGCGATGAGGTCTCCTGTCGTAAGGCTGCCGTCTCCGGCCTGCCCGCCGAACATGATCTCGATGGAGTTAACGATCATCCCGGCCTCCTTTTCTCTGGGTGGGTGCTAGGAGCCCCCTCGGGGAACCGCCCGGAAATGGTCGACATCGACGCCGTCCTGCTCTGCGCTCAGGCTGAATGGATGGATGAAAACCACTACCTTATGAATCTCATCGGCGTCGGTGCAAACGCCGTATCAGCGGATGGCCCGTTTCCCTGGCCGCTCAAAGCAAATTGTGGCCTGGTGATCTCGGCGGACGGCACCGATTTCGGAAAGACGACCGTCATCACGGGCGAGCTGGTCGATGAAGACGGCGATAGTCTTGGCGTCTTTACAATAAATTGGGATATCACGCGTCCGGTCAATTACGTCCCAGGCCTGCGCTACCGTCACGCATTTCCCGCAGATCTGAGTGGTTTCGTCGTTCCAGCCAAAGGCTTGTACGCCGTCAACGTCGCGATCGACGGACACGTCCGTCGTGAGATGCCCTTTCTCGTCCACTAGCATTGGAAGACGTCCTCGTTATCGGCGGCGGCAACGCTGCGCTTTGCGCGGCAATCTCTGCCGCGCAAATGGGCGCGCGCGTGTTGCTGCTCGAGTGTGCGCCGAAGGATTTTCGCGGCGGCAACAGCCGGCACACGCGCAACATTCGCTGCATGCACGACGCGCCGGCCGACGTGCTCACCGATGCGTATCCGGAAAGCGAATACTTCGAAGATCTGCTGCGCGTCACGGGCGGTGACACCGACGAACATCTCGCGCGGCTGACGATTCGCTCGTCGGCTGACGTGCGCGTGTGGATGACGGCGCAAGGCGCGCACTTTCAGCCTGCGCTGAGCGGAACGCTGCAGCTCTCGCGCACCAATGCGTTCTTTCTGGGCGGCGGGAAGGCACTCATGAACGCGTACTATCGTGCCGCAGAACGACTCGGCGTGCGTGTTGTATATGAAGCCGACGTGCGCAAGCTCGAGATGTCGGATGGGCGCTTCGTCGCCGCATCGTACACGCAAGGCGAGACGACCCATCGCGTCGAGGCGCGCGTTCTCGTTGCTGCGGCCGGCGGGTTCGAATCGAATCTACGCTGGCTGCGCGAAGTCTGGGGGCCGGCCGCCGACAATTTTCTGGTGCGCGGAACGCCATATAACATGGGGTGGGTGCTGCGCGAGTTGATCGACGGTGGCGCACAAATGGTCGGCGATCCAACCCAATGCCACGCGATCGCAATCGATGCGCGCTCGCCGAAGTTCGACGGCGGAATCGTTACGCGGCTCGATTCGATCACGCTCGGTATCGTCGTCAACAAGCACGGTCAGCGTTTTTACGACGAGGGCGAAGATATGTGGCCGAAACGTTACGCCATCTGGGGCCGTCTGATCGCGCAGCAGCCCGATCAGATCGCGTACTCGATCGTCGATGTCAAGGCGCAAGGAAATTTCATGCCCTCGGTATTTCCGCCGATTGCGGCCGATTCGATCCCCGATCTGGCGAGAAGGCTCAATCTCAATTCGGACGCGCTCGCACAAACGGTACGCGAGTATAACGCGGCCGTGCGTCCCGGAACATACGATCACAAGATCCTCGATGATTGCACGACGAATGGAATCGTACCACCGAAATCACATTGGGCGCGCACGATCGACACGCCGCCGTTCTGGGGTTATCCGCTACGTCCCGGAATCACGTTCACATATCTCGGCGTCAAGGTCAACGAGCACGCGCAAGTGTTGATGCAAGATGACAAGCCGTCACCGAACATCTTTGCGGCCGGTGAGATAATGGCGGGTAACATTTTGCGCCAAGGTTATCTCGGTGGAATTGGGATGACGATCGGCACGACGTTCGGACGTATCGCGGGCGAAGGAGCCGCGCGCAATGTCATGGCTTGAGCCGTCGCTCGCAACCGAAGGCGAGCGCATCATGACGATCTGCAATGCGTGCCGCTACTGCGAAGGTTACTGCGCCGTTTTCCCGGCGATGGAAAAGCGGACACAATTCGGCCCGGCCGATCTCGGCTATCTTGCGAATCTCTGCCACAACTGCGGTGCGTGTCTTCCTGCGTGCCAGTACGCGCCACCGCACGAATTCGGCGTGAACGTACCGCAGACGCTCGCACAGATTCGTGTCGCAAGTTATCAGCTGCCGCGGCGGAAAACGATTCTGCTCCTCGGTGTCGCGTCGGCCGCACTGCTTTTCCTGGTATTGCTGGCCGGCACGGCCCCGGCGACTCTGTTTGCGCGCCATGATGGCGGAGCGTTCTACGACGTGATCTCGCATGATGAGATGGTGCGTTTGTTTCTCTTCGCCGGCGCGTGGGCGCTAGCTGGAATGGCGCTCGTCTTCGGCATACGCTATGGCGTCGTTCGCGGCGTTCGCATCGGCGGCTATCGCGCATTCCTTCGTGGATTGTCAGACGCCTTGCGTCTCGTGAATCTCGGCGGCGGCGGAGAAGGCTGTATTGAGGAACACGAACGCCCCTCGCAAGTCCGGCGAGTCTACCATCATCTCGTCTTCTACGGATTCATGTCGTGCTTTTTCGCAACGGTCATCGCCGCGTTCTACGACAATGTCCTCGGGTGGCGTGCACCCTATCCGCTTTCGAGCTTACCGGTGATCTTCGGAACGCTGGGCGGAATTGCGCTGCTGGCCGGATGCGCCGGTCTCTTCACGTTGCTGCGCGAGCGTGACTCTGCGTTGACCGACAAAGGCGAACGCGGACGTTCCATGATGCTCCTGGCGTTTCTCTTTGCGACGGCGGGCACGGGCTTGCTGCTGCTCGTATTTCGTGGCACGGCGGCGATGGGCGTGTTATTGATCGTTCATCTTTCCGTCGTGTTCGGATTGTTCATCACGCTTCCGTACGGCAAATTCATGCACGGGTTTTTCCACCTCGCAGCGCTCATTCGCTTTGCATCGGAACAAGGAGAGTAATGGATCTGGAGCTCAGTGGCCGTACGGCGCTCGTCACCGGTGCAAGCATGGGAATCGGGCGCGGGATCGCGCTCGCGCTCGCAGCCGAAGGCGTGACGCTCTCGATCGCAGCGCGTCGCGCGACACTGCTGGAGGAGCTGGCTGACGAAATCGCTCGCTCCGGCGGGACGCGTCCGCACGTTCTCGCGTGCGACATCATGGATGAAGACGGCGCGGACAATCTCGCGGAGAGCGCGCTCGAGCGAATGGGTCACGTCGAAATTCTCGTGAACTGCGCGGGCGGAAGCCGGCCGCTGCCGATCGATGCGCCCGAAGAGAAGTGGGTCGAGGCGATGACACTCAACTTTACGCGTCAGCGTCAGCTTACAAGCGCATTGCTCTCGCAGATGATCGATCGCGGTTGGGGGCGCATCATCAACATCACCGGTAAATCCGAACCGGAAGGCCTCAACGCGGCGTTCGCTGCGAAAGCGGCGATTCACGCGTGGGCCAAAGGCCTCTCCCGCGAGGTCGGCAAGTTCGGAATCACTGTCAATTCGATTCCGCCGGGCCGCATCATGAGCGAGCAGATTTTGCGGAACTACACGCCCGAGTATCGCGAGTGGCAATCAAAGCATGAGATTCCAGTCGGCGAGTACGGCCGGCCCGATGACATTGCGAATCTCGTGTGCTTTCTCGCATCGCCGCGAGCGCGCTATATTACAGGCGCCGTAATCCCCGTTGACGGGGGCTTACGGCGCTATTCGT
Organism: Vulcanimicrobiota bacterium; assembly: GCA_963715815.1. Classification (GTDB taxonomy): domain Bacteria; phylum Vulcanimicrobiota; class Vulcanimicrobiia; order Vulcanimicrobiales; family Vulcanimicrobiaceae; genus JAFAMS01. Next base: position 710,026 of record OY970278.1, read on the forward strand.
TCTAGCCGGCTCCTTACGAGAGCGCGCGTCGACCACTGAGCAGGTTGACGATGATTAGTACGATTGCGATGACGAGAAGAAGATGGATCAGGCCGCCTGCAAAGTGCACGGCGAAGCCGATCAGCCACAGGACGAAGAGTACGACGATGATGGTCCAAAGTAAGCCAGCCAATATTGCCTCCTTAGCAAATCTGGCTAGGTCTTACCCAAGTTTGCCGCAGGGATAGCGCTTCTCCGAAAGTATAACGATTAGTCCACGCGGTCGTAGCTCAATTGGATAGAGCACCAGGCTTCGAACCTGTAGGTTGGGGGTTCGAGTCCCTCCGACCGCGAGAGGTGTAGTGATGATTGCTGCTTTCATTTTGGCGATGGGCCTGCAAGCCGATTTCTTGCCGAACGCGACTTTACCGAAGAGGAACGTGTATGCGGAGTGCGGCGGAGCGAACGTCTCGCCGACATTGCGCTGGTCGGGTGCGCCTCCGCGCACGCGCAGCTTCGTCCTGACGGTGTTCGATCCGGATGCACCGCGCGCGGGCGGTTGGTGGCACTGGATCGCGTACAACATTCTGCCGGAGATTCGCGGACTTGCGGCCGGAAGTGGTTCAGCCGGATCGATGAACGCGGGAACCTTCGGAAAGAATGATTTCGGCGATGCAAACTACGATGGTCCGTGCCCGCCGCCGGGAAAGCCGCATCGCTACGTCTTCACGCTCTATGCACTTGAACGTTCCGCGCGTGAGCATTCCGAACGGCCCGGCCGTCGAGGCGGCCGTGCGCGGACATGTGCTTGCGCGCGCGCAAATCATCGGCCGATACGGCCGCTAGCTCAGACGCGCGTCAAACGCCGAATCGAGTCTGCGTGCCGCGGAAAGGATGCGATGAGCGCGTCACGGTTCGCGATCTCGAATCCGGCGAATTCGAATCCCGGCGCGACGCTGCAGCCAACGAGCGCGTAGCCGGTTTGATTCGCGAGGCTTGCGGCAAAAAACGAGCCGGCAACGAACCGTGGTTTGCCACGGACCGTCGGTGCCTAAGAGGCGTTCTTCTAAGACGCCGTCGGCACCAATGATCGAGATCGTAAGGTCGTTACCGCGGTAGAAATGCCACGTCTCATCGGCGTCGAGCCGGTGATATGCAGAGAACGTCGTCCCGTCGAGGAGGAAGTACACATTGGTCAATGCACTGCGCGCCGCATCGCGCGCAATCACCGTTAGCGCGCTGCGGTATGTCTCTGCGTACCAGCCGCCCTCGGGGTGCGGAGTCAAGCCGAGGTCTGCAATAATCTTGCCTGCGTCGTCCATAGGGCAACCTTCGCGAGCAAAGAAGCACTCCCCATGAAAAAGCTCGTGGTCTTCGATCTCGATGGAACGCTTGCGCAGAGCAAGTCTGCGCTCGACGACGAGATGGCAAACTTGTTGGCCGAGCTGTCCGGCGTTGCCAAGGTCTCGATCATCTCCGGCGGCGATTGGCCGCAATTCGAAAAGCAAGTCCTCGGGCGTCTTACCGGCAACCGGCAAGCTCGACAATTTCTTTCTTTTGCCGACCTGCGGCACAAAGTTTTTCGAATATAAGAACGGGACGTGGCAGAAGCTCTATTCAGAAGACCTCTCGCCGGATCAGAAAAAGAAAATCATTTCCTCGCTCGAGCAAGCCATTTCGGAAACGGGCTTCCAGCCCAAAGAAACGTGGGGCGAGCGCATCGAAGACCGAGGGACCCAGATCACGTACTCGGCGCTCGGGCAGCAGGCGCCGCTCGACGCCAAGAAGACCTGGGATCCGGATTTCGAGAAGCGCCAGAAGATCAAAGCGGTTCTCGACAAGACGATTCCGGAATTCTCCGTAGCGCTTGGGGGAACAACTTCGATCGATGTGACGCTGCCCGGAATCGACAAAGCTTACGGCATGCGCAAGCTGCGCGACGTGTTAAAGATTCAGTTCAGCGAAATGCTGTTCTTCGGCGATGCGCTCTTCCCGGGCGGCAACGATAATCCGGTGCGATCGACCGGTACCGATTGCGTGCAAGTCCGCGATCCCGAGGATACCAAGAGCTGCATCGAGACAGTCGTCGACTGTCTCCACTAGACTTCGCGGATCAGATCCTCGCGTTTGAGGTTCGTTAGCAACAGCTGAACGTCGTTCCATGGGAACGATTGACCGTTTGAATTCCACGTGAGACAATCGCCGGCGTTGAACTCACGTTCGGCAAGAATGCGCTGTACGAATTGAACGGTCGGGCCCGTCAGCTCGAGCGAGCCGTTCGCACCGACCGCGAGGAACAAACGCGTTCCGTTATCGGCCAGCATCGCATTGACGCCGCTGTTCACACGCAGACGTTGCGTCGGCGAAACCGGCGTCGGCGACTTGGGCGGCGGCGCCATGACCATCGCGGCCGGAATTGCGGCGCGCACCATCGATTGCCAGATGCGTACGACTGCTGCCGAATCGCCGCTCAGCGATTCGAGCACTTTCGCGGCGCGCGCGAGTTGTGCCGAGATCGTTGCGACGCCTTGCTGGATCGAGCTCGCCGGGATTTGCGCCGGGCAGAAGCGGTGTTGGGCTGCGCCATTCCGGATCCGGCGTGAGCAGCGCGTCGAGCACGTTTCCGATCAGCATCGTGTACGGAATCGGCGTGAAGGCAAGATTGAGCGCGAGCGAACCGCCGGTTCCACCGCACGCTTCGTGCCAAATGCCCGCGGGCAAAATCAGCAGATCGCCCGGTTCGAGCAAGACTTCGGTCGTGTCTTTCTCATCGAACGGTTCGAGCCGTTCCCATTCTTGCGCGGTGACGTTCGGATCGGCGTACTGCGCGACGCCGTCGGCGCGAATGCTGCCGTTTGCGCGCGGCCACGGCATCGCCGGTTTGTTCGAATAGCGCCACGTCTTCGTGCCTTCGATTTGCAGCGTGCTCGCGATGCGGCTATCGAAATGCCAGTTGTATCCGGATCCCGGCGGCGAGAGATATGAGTTGAACGAAACGCGGCACGGATAACCGAGCTGCCGTTTGATCGCGGCAACGAATGGTGCGAGCGAAACGCAGCGCGTTTCGATTTGCGAGACGCAGAGCGTCGCACCCGCATCGAAGAGCGCGACGGCTTGATCGAGATTCGCGCGAAACGCACTCGAGCGATGTTCGGTCGGCACGTTCGGCATCGCGGAGGTTCCCGCTTCGGTCTTGCGATCGAAGCTCGCGCGCAAGAAATCGGGCGCGACTGCTCCGGGCGCCGTGAGCGCGCGGCTGAACATCGCCGCATCGAAGAAGCCTTTGTATTTGTCTTTGAAGCCTTTGACGAAGAGCGGCTTCTTGCCCCAATATTCGTGCACGAACTCTTCGGGCGTCACGGGCGCAAGCAACGCCCGCAGCTCGTCTCCGGCCGCTTGGACTAGCGGTATCCGTTCGCTCGAAATCATGGGGTAGGGCTTGATTTGGCGCAGCGCGGTCCTCGGCCCTCGCCTAACCGTAAAGCTTGTGCGATGAAGCTCGCAAGATAGCCGCCGAGAGCGGAGAAAGTCGTCCCTCTATGAGTGCTCGGACGATTGCATGCTCGTTTTTCATAGTAGCGATGATGATGACCATATCGCGATCTGAGGCGATAGATTATCCGTTCTCGATCTCAGACGCCCAAGCAGCAGGTGAGCATTCAACGCCTCAGGCGATCCTTGCCGATACTGCTTATCGTCTCACGGGTCCAACGAACCGCGCACCGAGCGCGCTGGTAATTACGCCATTTCGGTTCGCAGAGTACACGTACGCGAAGCTGCACCAGACCTCTGGTGCGGCAACGGCAGCCGACATTGCGGCACTAAAACAGAATAACTTTCTCGCGATCGAAATTTCGGCATTTTCGAAAATTGTTAAAGCGAACGACGAAATGAAACTCGTCCTGAAGCAGCGCGGTAAGGTTATCCAGGCCTACGATACGGGAACGCCAAGCGCATCGGCGACGGACTATCCCGAAGTTGGATACTCAACTCGCAGGATTTTCAAGTTTCTGTTGTCCGCGTTTGATTACGCTCAGCCGTTCACGTTAACGGTGGCCAATGCTTCGGTGGACGGCGGAATGCCAAATGGTCCTGAAGTTGTATGGCAAGTTGACCCCTCGAAGATGCGATGACGAAATTGGTCAGTCGCTGAAATCCTCGACAAAGAGAGTTTCCTGCGGACCGATGTTGACGGCCGCGACGCCGATCTTTCGCGCATACGGACTAAGGATGTTTGCGGCGTGTCCAGGGCTGTTCATGAGACCGATATTGGCGCTCTGCGAATCGCGATCGAGCGCAATGTTCTCGGCCGCATAATGATATTCGTAGCGTGCGGTACGCATGCGGTCAACGAGACCCCGGCCTTCCGGATCGAAATGCCCGAAGAAGCGCTCGTTCGCCATATGCAACGCCCAATCGAGAGCCATCGCGCGTAGCCGCGCGTCGCTGTGGAGCGGCGGCAAATTCTCGCGCTCGCGGTCGGCGTTGAGATCGCGCTCCAAGTCGCGCGCCTGTTGTTCGACGACAACCGGCGCATGGCCGTCGAAGACCGGGAGCGGGATCGGCGCCTCCGGCATAAGCCAAAGCATCAGAACGATAATGGCGAGCATTTACGTGCGAAGAGTTCGCAAGGGCATCAGATGGAACCAAGCGGCTCGTGGCGGAAATGGTCGGTTCTTATGAAAGCTTTACCATTCATCGTTATCTTTGCGGGACTGCTGCTTAGGCCAGTTGCGGCGGAGGTGCAATTGAACGTCTTTAATCTCGGGCGGATTCAGTGGTGCTTACGAGCAGCTGCTGCCGGAATTCGAGCGCTCGACCGGGATTATGGTGACGACGAAATCGGCGGCTTCGCAGGGAAACGGGCCGCAGACGATTGGCGCACAGCTAGCCGCCGGCGCTCACGCGGACGTCGTTATTCTTTCAAGGGAAGGCCTGGATCAGCTGATCGCTGCGAAACGGATCGTTGCCGGAACGGACGTTGATATTGCGCGAGTCGGCCTTGGCGTAATGGTGCCTTCAGGAGTTCCGAAGCCGGATGTCAGCACAATCGACGGCTTTAAGAAAGCCATGCTCAACGCCAAAACCGTTGCGCTCCCGGGAAGCACAAGCGGTATCTGGCTTACGACCACTCTTTTCCCGCGGCTTGGCATCGCGGATAAGGTCAATGTCAAAGTTTCGCCGCGCGGCGCTGGTGTAGCCCAGATGGTTGCCGCAGGAACCGCGGATATCGGTGTGTTGCCGGTGAGTGAGATCATGCACGCGCGCGCAACGGGGGTGGGCGTCGAGATCGCCGGAAAAATTGCACCCGAAGCCGATTTCATCCAGACATTTTCGACCGCCGTTGTCACCGGCTCGGGCGAGATTGACGCCTCGAAACGTCTGATAGAATTTCTAACGTCTTCGCGTGCTTCCGAGGCGATTCGGAAAAGCGGAATGGAGCCGCTCGCAGCGTCGCGTTAGCGTTCCATTTCGTGGTGGAGGTGAGGAGACTCGAACTCCGCAAGGGACGACGATGATGCGTTTTTGGCTATTTATATGTTGTGCGATGATCCTCTCGTCCGGGGCCGAAGCGTCAGCTGCGCCGCCGACTTTCTGGGACAACGCATCCGCGCACAATGTAAGCCGGACCACAGCGAGTCTCATCTTGACCCCCAAAGATTCCGGCCTACCGATGCGCGCTTGGATTGAGTATTCAACGAATAGCAATTTAAGTGGCGCGGAGAAAGTCGGCGAAAGACTAACGACGTCAACTCCGTCGCAAATACACGCAGCTCTCACGGGATTGAAGCCGAATACGACTTACTATTTCCGTGGATTTGCTCGAAACGCAGATGGCGAATCCGAGACCCCTATCCAGAAGTTCACGACGCTCGCGCAGGCACAACCGCCAACTGTTGAATTCGGTGGGAATCCAACGTACGGTGCAAAGGACTTGAGCATTCCTTTCGTTTGCAAAGGCAACGGAGAGGCAGCTGACTGCGTGGCAATGTGGAGCACGTCGCCAAGCATGAGCGGCGAACGGGAGCTGACGCGCCTTCACGTGTCGGCAGGGATTGGAACCATGATGCACGGGCAGTTCCCTCTATCGAGCGTCCCAGACAACACGAAGATATACGTACAAGGCGCAATCAAGAACGCGGTCGGGAAAGCTCAGACCTCCGTCAAGGAGATTCTGATTCGGAACAAACCGATCTGACGAACCCTAACTAGTGTTCCTCTCTAATCGGAACCATTACGTTTCGCGCGGAAGTTCCCACTTCAATCGAACCCCGTAATCCGGGAGGCACCGTCACGACGATACTGGCTTCTTTGTATTCAGTCCTGAACTCGCACCGCTGAGTCGGAGCCGGTTTTTCGTTAAATACAACAGTGAGAAAGTACCAGGTTCGTGGACGCTCGAATTTTACGCCCTTGCATGTGTCATGCCGCGCGATGAGGCCGCTCAAGCGGAGCTGGTTGCCCCTCACTACCGCCGTAAGATCTTTGGCCCCTGTGATGTAGGTCGATTGTTGGGCGAACACCGGACCGATTGAGATCAACAGTACGAAGGCAAGAAGAGGTAAGTCTCAGCATTTGAATTCCTCCCTGTAAGATCGAAATCAACGCTAAGAAACACAAGGCGCCAAACGTGGTGGAGGTGAGGAGACTCGAACTCCTGACCTCTTACATGCGAAGCAAGCGCTCTACCAGCTGAGCTACACCCCCACGAGGCCGACGAGGAGGATACCGGTTCTTAGCCTCCTCGTCAATGCCTTTTTTACTTAACGGCTGAAAACGCCGTCGGTGTGAGGATCATGCTCTCGAGGTAGGCGACGATCGGGCCGGCTTCCTCGGTTTTCGCGCGCTTCTCAATCCATTCCGGATCGCTCATGAATGCGTCCCACTTTTTCTGACGCTCTTCGAGCGACTCCCATTGCAGCATATAGTACAAGTCGTGGTTCGACGGACCAATGTAGACCGTCCAAAATCCGGCTTGCTTAATTCCGTGCTTTTGCCAAAGTGGGAGCGTGTATTTCTCAAAACGATTGACGAGATCAGGAAGCTTCTTGGGTGCGCAGTGGTAGATGCGCAGCTCGTAGAGCACAGTTGAACCTCCATTAGTGTGCGTGTCCCGCGCCTTTGAGCAGCCAGGCAGGAGATGCCTGCGGTGCTTCCTGATACTCGTTGTCCCGGAGGATCGAACATGGCAGACGCGCGCAAAGTCATTATCACCTGTGCGGTAACGGGCTCGATTCACACGCCCACGATGACGCCGCATCTTCCGATCACGCCCGAGCAGATCGCAAGCGATGCGATTGCCGCAGCGGAGGCCGGCGCCGCGATCCTCCATTTGCACGCGCGCGATCCGCGCGACGGCCATCCGACGCCGGATCCTGAAGTCTTCAAGCAATTCGTCCCCGCCATCATGGACGCGACCGACGCCGTCATCAACATCACGACCGGCGGCAGTCAAACGATGACGCTTGAAGATCGTCTTGCCGGCCCGCTCGCGTTGTTGCCCGAGATGTGCTCGTGCAACATGGGCTCGATGAATTTCGGGCTCTATCATCTCATCCCGAAATACAAGACCTGGAAGTACGACTGGGAGCCGCAATATCTCGAAGCCTCGCGTGCGGGTATTTTCAAGAATACGTTCGCGGACATCGAGCGGCTTCTCAAGACGCTCGGCGAGGACCACGGCGTGCGGTTCGAGTTCGAATGCTACGACGTCGGGCATCTCTACAATCTCGCGCACTTCGTTGAGCGCGGTCTCGTTAAGCCGCCGCTATTCGTGCAGACGATCTTCGGGATTCTCGGCGGCATCGGCGCTGATCCGGAAAATCTCGTGCACATGCGCCGCATCGCGAATAAGCTGTTCGGCAACGACTACCAGTGGTCGATACTCGCCGCAGGGCGTCATCAAATGAATCTTGCGACGATGGGCGCGGTAATGGGCGGCAACGTTCGCGTCGGTCTCGAGGATTCGATTTGGCTTGGACCCGGTCAACTTGCAGAAGGCAACGCCGATCAGGTTCGCAAGATTCGCCGCATTCTCGAAGAGCAATCTCTCGAAATTGCGACGCCCGATGAAGCACGCAAAATGCTCGGGTTGCGCGGCCGTACGCGCACCGCGGTCGGGGCGCGCTAACTACTTCAGTGCGTCGTAGGCTTGCTGCCCAAGCAGCGAGCCGATTCCCGTAACGGCTGAAAAGCCCGGCTTCACTTCGCAGCCGCGCGGCCCGACATCCGGACAACCGTACACGATCGGTTCGGGTGTCGGAATGATGCCCTTATATTTCAGCGGCAACGCCTTGGGTGGATTGCGTAAGTTGTTGTCTTTGAGGCCGCGATCGTTGTCGCGCGAGATGCTGCGGAACGCTTGCGGAGCCTTTGCCGCGAGTAAATAGAGATCGGCCGGGACGATCAATTGTTTTGGCCCATCGAGTTTTGCATTGATCGCCGCAATCTGCGCGCCGGCGATCGAGACGCTCTCGCTCGTGCCGCCGACGCCGCCGCTTGCATATTTGTGCCAGAAAACGCGAATGTGTCCCGACGCATCAGCAGAGATGTCGGGAACGATTCGCGTCTTGACTTCTTGCGGGCTAAGTTCGAATTGGCTCTTCGCGTTTTGCCACCCCGGGCGCGGCTCGGTCGAGAGTCCGCCGCCCGTCGCGTGAAGTCCGTCGTTCCACGGGGCTTCATCGAGCGGTCCACCCACGCGCCGTTCGCCGAGCTGCGAACCGCCAACGCAAATCACAACCGAAAGAACGCATGGATACGTGACGGCCGGCTTCGTTTGTCCGGATATCTTCGTTCCGTATTGTCCGTCGTCACCGGATGGTACGAGAATCGGCACGCCGATTGCGGCCGCTTCGAGATAGGGAATCGGCGTTGGTCCGAAGTCGTCGGCAACATTGTCCAACACCGGCGCAATTGCGAAGGGGAAGACGATCTCGGTCGTTGCGGGATCGTCGAGCGCACGCTGCAACGCGAGCGAACCATCGTTCCCGGGCGTGCACAGATCGTCATAACGAACGTCGACGTGGGCTTGCGGCGCAATCGTGAGGATCGAATCGATGTCGAGCGTCGCTTCCTGCCCTCGATCATCGCGTTCGCAAACCGTGTTCTCGGGCGGCTTGTCGACGACGACGGTCGTGTGCACGTTATCGACGCTTGCACCTTTGGGTGCTTTGGGACTCGAGAGAAACAGTGCAAGATCCGCGGGATCGTAGCGATCGGCGGCTTCCTCGATCAGCACCAGATGTGCGCCGGCGCCGTCCAGAGTATTGTAAGCGCTTGCGAAACGCTCCGGATCGTACCAGGCGCCGCGAAAGTCGCTGGCAGCGCCGGTGTTCGCATCGGCAAGATGCGGCGAAAATCCGGTCACGATGCCGCGAACCATGCGAATTCCGGCGACGGGAAGCGTGACCGGAGTCGTCGGCGCGACGGCGATGCGCGAGCCGTCTTGGTAGGTCGCATATTTCGTGTGGAAGGTGCGCTCGGCGTTCGCGATCGTGAGCGTGCCGCCGACGACGAGATGATTCGGGGAAACGTAGACGTCCTCGGCACCGTTATCGCGCAACATTTTTGCAAGCACGTCGAGATCGGCGCCCGGCCTGCCGTACCGGCCGACGAATCCGTCGCGTGTGAGAAAATGATGAAACTCAGGTGAAGCCGGATCGCCGACGGCGAGCGCAAAGCTATTGAGCCCAGAATCCTTAGGCAACAGCTCGATCTCGACGTGCAATTTCGCCGCCGCGTCGAGCGTCGGAAGGCGGTGCATTCCGGCAAGGCGGGCGAGCGGTGGCGTGTACTGCGTCGTGCTCGGTGCGGCGCCGCCGCGCGCTGCGAGCGCAGCCGCCATGAGTACGACAATGCTCCAGCGAATGAGAGACGCCCGCGGGGAGAAACGATGCAACGTTCGGCCTTTCTGGGATGCCTCACTTGCGCTGTTGCGGCGTCGCAATTAACGACTGCACAGCCCGCCGAGGCATTAGACGAAGCAAAAGTCGGTCAGGAAGTTTATGAAGACCTGCGAGATTCGGGTGATCTCCTTTTCGACTCGCCTTACTACGAGCATTTAAACGAAATTGGCCAAATCATCGCAGCTACCGTTGGAAAGCGGTACGAGTATCCGCTGCGATATTACATCGTCAAGGGCGATTCACCCAACGCATTCTCCGTTCCGGGCGGCATGATCTACGTCAACGAGCCGCTGCTGCGAATGGCGTCGAACCGCGACGAGCTCGGCGGCGTGCTCGGGCACGAATCGGGCCACATGATCGAACACCACGTCGCCAAGAACATCGCGAAAATGCAAACGATGGGGATCATCGCGACGATTGGGACGATTCTGACGAGCGTCGTCGTTCCGGGCGTCGGCGGAATTCTTGCCGCCCAGGCTGCGGACTACGGCAGCCAAATGCTCATGGCGGGAGAAGACGCGAACATCAGTCGGCATATCGAGTCGCAGGCCGACGCGGTCGGCGCGGAGCTTCTCGCCGAAAGCGGCGTCCTCAATCCTTGGGGGATGGTCTGGTTCTTCGAAAAGATGTCGCGCGAGTTTGGTCCGGGGCAGACGTCGTGGCTACAAAATCATCCGCTCGATGCCACGCGCATCGCGGGCCTCAAAGAACACTTCAAGCAGAATCCGCAACTCTTCGGCAAGTTCAAAGATACGGAAGCGATCGACGAAGTCTACTGGTAGCTAGTGTCCGACGCCGAGCAGCCACAGGATAAGGATCAGGCCGAGCGGCATGCCGAGCAACCAAAATAGAATCAGAATCACTTAGATCGTTCTCCGTTCAGTGCGCGTACGGTAGTGTGTGAACGTCATCGGCTCGCCGCTCGAATACCAGCCGCCGATGACGGCGCCGATGAGCCCGATCAGAAGACTGGTAAGCGCTGCGAGCGCGGTATTGCGGATCACGTCAGGTGGTGTCGTAGCGGTCGTCGCCGCGGCGACGAGCGGCGATGCACCGATCAAACCGCCGTACCAACCGCCGAACGCCTGACCGACACCCGCCGCGAGTGCCGCAAGTATGAGTGGAAGAGCGATCAGCCAGCTAATAGCCGCGTGCAAGATCGAAGGCTCCGAATGACTGTGTCCAGCGATCTTTCCCGCAACCCAACCGCCGGCGACAAACGCGAAGAATCCCGCGACGACGATTGCAATAAGATCAACGAGCGCTACGGTATGGAACGACGTGAGTGGGTGTGCCGCGCTTGCGCCGATGATCGTCGCAACGAGACCAAGCACGACGGAAGCGGCGAGCGATGTTAGCGCGCCGGCCCAAGCGGCGCTCCAGTTAATGGGCCATGGATTCACAAGCATTGCCGAAAATTGTTCCAAGATTCCGCAATGTCAAACCATAAACGCTATGAAGTGGTCGAAAGATTTTCCTTGACGGTCCACGTGTCATCGCCTGAAGGTCCGAGATAACCCGCGCCTTCGAGCGCTTGTAGAACTTCAACAGTCAGTGCACGTTCGTGTTTGTTCGGCATCCCCGCCCAGCGCATCGCGATCTCGCCGGCTTCGAGCAGCGCGCCCGGTACAAGCAGCTCGCGGACGAATTGTATGCGAAGGCCCGAGCGTTCCATGCGACGTGAGAGTGGTTCGAGCGCGGTTTCGAATGGGTCGAGATTATCGCTGTCCCTCGACGGAGCTTGTCCTGAGCGTAGCGTCAGCGGAGTCGAAGGGCTCGGGATGACAGTCGGCGGCGTTTCGCTCACTTGCGCCTTTGCGGTTCCGACTAAATGCGATGTACGCGATAAGAATGCGTCCGTGACGCGCGGAAAATGTTCGCCGAGTGCGACAGCCGCTGTCTGCCACGGAACCGCGTTGAGCTCGCGCGGCCTTTTCGCAAGCGCGCCCCATATCTTGCGTGCGACGACTTCCGGAGAGACGCGCATCGGTTTCGGTGCGCCGGCCAGACCAGCGCGTTCCATGAACGGCGTGTCGACGACTCCCGGATCGACGTACGTCACCGCGACACCGTAGCGTTCCAGCTCGCGGCGTAGTAATGCGGTCGCTGAACGCAGCGCCGCTTTGGATGGAGAATACGCGCCGAGTCCGTCGACGGGGACGCGCGCGACGCCAGAACCGATCATGACGACATGACCGTGCGCCGCTTGCAGCGCAGGCAATGCCTCGCGTACGAGCGCGATCGGACCGGTGACGTGCGTTGCAAATTGCCGCCGTAACGCTTCATCCGTTTGTTCGACGAGCGCGCCTGCCGACGCTTCGCCGGCGTTGTTGACGAGAACATCGATCCGCCCGCATTTCTCGAGCGCAAATGCGACGATCCGTTTCGCCGCGCCAATGTCGCCTACGTCGGCGACGAATGTTGCAACGCCGCTCAGCTCGCCCAGCCGCGTTGCATCTCGACCGACGCCGACGACGCACAACCCGGCGCGGACCGCACGCAGCGCGAGCGCACGGCCGATCCCCGAGGATGCTCCCGTGATGAGGATCGTTGTCATGTTGCCCCGACCAATCGTAAGTGATTCTCGTACGCGGCTTTTACGTTCATCGGCGCTGCGTAATAATCCGATTCAATCAACTCGCGCGCAGGAGCGGGCGCAACTCTGGCTCCCGCCTGCGCAATAGACGAGAGCGCTTCGACGACCGGCTTCGGCGAACCGTCGGCACGCCACGCTCCGAACCGAAATTCGTGCGGCGCCTGATCGAACGGCGGCGTGTCACGCAGACGTTGGTCGTAATCGGTGTAGCACCACCAATATGCGCCGAGCGCGCCGCGCCTTTGCAGCCGCTCGATGACGGCGGTTGCGTATGCGGCCATCTCGGTTTCGTTCAAGCATGGATGTCCCGTGAGGTTCGGTCCGTCCGCGCACTCCGGATTGCCGAATTCGCTGACCAATACGCGCTTATTGCTGAACGATGCCATCAGCTCGTAGTAAAATGGTACGACTTCGGGATCGAGCCGGTCGCGCGCGAACGTGGCGTACGCCGAGTACCCGTGCATCGTCGCAAAGTCCCACGGCGCGCACATCGCCGAGGGACGGATGTTGCGATCTTGCTCGACGTCTTCGCCGTGCAATCCACCGGTTACCGGAAGCGCGGACGCGCGGGCGAGCTCGTTCGTCAACGTTTCGCTCCAGCTCAATCCGTCAGCGATCGTCGTGGGCGTGCGCAGATTGCTGAACTCGTTGCCGAGATCCCACGCCTCTATCGTCTCGTTTCCGCGAAAGTGCGCGCCGATCGCTCGGACGGCGAAACGCTGCGCATCGAGCAGAGGTCCGCTCGCGTACATGTCGCCGATACCCCACGGTTCGGACTTGCCGTTTGAGATCGTACGAAAACGGATGGACGGCGTAGCGCGATCGAGCGTCCAGCGCGGCAGCCAATTAACGCCGCTCATGTGACCGCAAAAGAGCGTCGGCATCCCACGCAAGCGATGTGCGGCCAAAAGCTCGAGGAGTCGCTCCATTTTGCGGAGAGCTTCGCTATCGATGCGATCTTCGTCGGGTTGGAAGGTCTCCCACAATAAGAAGAAGCGTACGCTCTGTAAGCCGGCGGCGGAAATACGCGCAAAATCTGCGTCGAGCGCCTCCGGATCGAAGTTCGACCACATCGCCATCGCGGTGCGAGCCGGCCAATAGTTGATTCCGAGACGAAACGGCGGCATACTCCTGGGGTATGGATTCGCATCGCGATGGTCCTCCGCGCGTCGGCATCATTATGGGGAGCCGATCCGATTTGGAGACGATGCGCGCGGCAGCGACCACGCTCCAAGAACTCGGCATCGGCTTCGAGATGAAGGTCGTTTCGGCGCACCGGACGCCGGACCTCATGTTCGAGTATGCGTCGAGCGCTGCGTCGCGCGGTCTCAAGGTCATCATTGCGGGCGCGGGCGGAGCCGCGCACCTTCCGGGTATGGTCGCTACCAAGACGACGCTTCCGGTCATCGGCGTCCCGGTTGAATCGCGCTCGCTCAAAGGACTCGACTCGCTGCTCTCGATCGCCCAGATGCCCACGGGCGTTCCGGTTGCGACGATGGCGATCGGCGGCGCAGCGAATGCAGCTTTGTACGCGGCGCGCATTCTTGCGCTCGGCGACGCCGAGCTCGCAAAGCGCATCGAAGCGCGAATCGAATCGACCAAGCGCGAGGTCGAAAACACAACGCTGTGAGCTTCGAGACAATCGGAATTCTCGGCGGCGGCCAGCTCGGCCGGATGCTGACGCTCGAAGCCAAGCGCATGGGCTACCGCGTGATCACGCTCGAACCGTTTCCGAATTCACCCTGCGGTCAAGTTGCCGACGAGCAGCTCGTCGCCGCGTACGACGACTTGCGTGCGATCGGCGAGCTGGGTGCGCGCTCCGACGTCATCACGTACGAATTCGAGAACATCCCGCGCGAAGCGGTTGAAACGCTCGAACGGGATCGCCGCCTCGTGCGTCCGGATGCAAGCGTCTTGCGCACGACGCAGGATCGCATCTTAGAGAAGACGTTCTTGCGCAAGAACGGTATACCGACGGCCGATTTTGCGCCGGTCGCAAATGAGAGCGAGCTTGCGCAAGCCGAAAAGACGATCGGATATCCGGCCGTCCTCAAGACGACGACCGGCGGATATGACGGAAAAGGTCAATGGGTTGCGCGCTCGAGCGAGCAAGGCCGCGCCGCACTCGTCGCAGTCCAAAGGCGCGCCGCTGATTTTCGAGCGCATGATCCCGTTCGATCGCGAGCTTGCGATCATCGCGGCACGCAACGTCCGCGACGAGATCGTCACGTTTCCGGTCACCGAAAATATTCACGATCACGGCGTTCTTTCGACGACGATCGTTCCGGCGCGCGTGCCGGAACGCGATGCGCAACGCGTGCGCGACATGGCGATCACGATCGGCCGGGCGCTCGGGATCACCGGCGCCTTTGCAGTCGAATTCTTTTGGAGCGAGTCCGGCGAGCTGCTCGTCAACGAGATCGCGCCGCGCGTGCACAACAGCGGACATTACTCGCTCGACGCAACGCAGATCTCGCAGCACGAAGCGCACATTCGTGCAATTTGCGACCTGCCGCTCGTGCCGCCGCACATGTTGGCTCCGGCGGCGGTCATGATCAACATTCTCGGTGGCGGCAGCGGCGATCAGCTGGACGGAATCGACGCCATTCTGAGCGAACCCGATCTCAAGCTGCATCTTTATGGTAAGGCTCATGCGGCGTTACGCCGCAAGATGGGCCACTTCACGGTCCTCTCTTCCGACGTAGCAGCAGCGCTCGCCATCGCGGAACGAGCGCGCACGCACTTGCGATGGAGCGATCGCCGTCAAGGGATCGCCGTATGATCGACTGAGCATCGAAGACGAGTACGAGCGCCCGGCAATTCGCGCGATGGCCGGTGACGTGCACGGACTCGACGTTCTCGATCTCGGCCCGGCGGGCAGCGAGCATTCGCTGTGGCTGCACGAGCATGGCGCGCGCGTCGTCTCGATCGATCCGGCGAGCACGATCTCGCGAGCTCCGCAACAAAAAGAATCCGTCGATCTCGTTTTCTCGTCGCTCACGCTGCATTACGTGCGCGAATGGGAACCGCTCTTTCGCGAGTTTCGCCGCGTTACGCGTCCCGGCGGGTCGCTCGTGTTCTCAACGCATCATCCGTGTCGCGGTCTGCACGACGGTCTTGGCGTCGACTACTTCTCGACCGGACTTATCGTCGACGATGATCGCCGCTATTGGCGCCGTCCGTTGCAGTCGATCGTTAGCGCGATCGTCGAGACGGATTGGCGCATCGTCAAAATCACGGAGCCACGGATCGCCGAAGCCGTCGATCCGTGGTTCGTCATCGTGAAAGCGAGCCGCTAAGGCCTACGGCGGCCGAAAATCGAGAGCAAGTGTCCGTCGGGATCCGTGAACGACGTCGTCCACTCTTCCCCGCCCTTGACTTCGTGCGGTTCGTCGACGAACGTGACGCCTTGCTTTTTCAACTTTCCGAATTCGGACTTAACGCCTTCGACACCGAAGACGACCTCGGTTGCGCCGATCAGCGAGCGAGCTGTGTTGCGCGTGCGCGCGGCTGAGCGCAAGCGTCGTTCCGCCGGCGTCAAAGAACGCGAAATCTGCATTTTGCGACGTGAGTTGCAAGCCCAACTTGTCCCGGTAGAACGTAATCGACTTGTCCATATCCGATGCGCCGAGCATCACGATCGAAATGCTTAGTAACATTGCGTCCGTGGCTTGGGCGGGATGTCGGTGAAGGCCTGCGGCCGGTCCCACCAGTCGTGGCTGCGCGCCGCGAGCTGCTCCGCGGAGGGCTCCGGAGGCGTCCGGAGACGCAGCGCTTCCTCATAATAGCTGCAGTAGCGCTCGACCATTCGCTCGACCGTGAACAGCTCTTCGACACGCTGGCGGCACGCGCGCCGCGAGAGCCCAGCGAGCGCCGGGACGCGAGCGACCGCTTCGGATACGGAATCGCAGAGAAAGCCGGTAACGCCGTCGGCGACGACTTCACGGGTCGATCCCATCCGCGCGCCAAGGACCGGCGTGCCGCAGGCCATCGCTTCAACCATCGTCAGACCGAAACGTTCGGGTCGCGTCGTCATGTGTACGAGGGCGAGCGCGCCGCGCAATAGCTCGTCACGTGCTTCGCGTTGCACGGGACCGAGGTTTTGAATCTGATCGCCGTCGATGTGCGGTGCAATCAATTCGTTGAAATAATGCTCGTCTTGTGGAATAGCTGCCATCTTGAGGCGGACGCCGGCTTGTTTTCGCAATTTCGATCGCCAGATGCGCGCCTTTTTCGGGATGCCACCGCCCAAGGAAAACAAGATAGTCGCCGGGCCGGTCGACGAACGTGAACTCCTTCGGATCGATGCCGTTATAGGCAGTGCCCAAATATCCAAGACCGGGATCACGATCCGAATCACTGATCGAGCAGAAGAAGCTGCGCTGCGCGCAGCGATAGTACGCTCCGAGAATCGGCGGCGACGAGAAGCCGTGAATCGTGGTGAGCATCGGCGGCGACGTCGTTGCAAGCGCATACGTTAACGGCTTCCAATCGAAATTATTGTGGATCAAGTCGAACTCGCCGGCGCGCTCGAATAGTGAAGCGATGTGCAGGGACGAGTAGACCTCGCCGTTCAGCGCGGGATCTTCGTTCAACCCGACGGGGACAGTCGAGACGAGCTTCGCACGCGTTTGCGAATTGCCGGTCGCAAACAGCGTAACGTCGAGCCCGCGCGCGATCATTCCCTCGGCGATGTTATACGCGATCTGTTCCCATGGCCCGTAACCCGGCGGCGGCGAGGGCCACGAGATCGACCCGAGTATTGCGAGCCGAAGACCCGCGAGGCTCACGCGCGTTGAAAGACGATGTTGCCCGCTTTGATGACGGCGAGCGGATGTTTGAGCGAGAAGAACGGTGCGCTCCAAATCGTCGTCGAGCAGCAAGAGATCCGCGGGAGCGCCGGGTTTGAGCACGCCTTCATTGATGCCGAGCAAGTCGCCGGAAATTTGCGTTGCGGCATTGAGTGCTTCGCGCGGCGTCATCCCGAGCATCAATGTCATAAGCTCGATCTCGCGTCCGTAGTCCTCGTGTTTGTTGCACGGCGTCCCGGCATCTGAGCCGCCGGCGATGCGCACGCCGCCCTTGCGCGCACGTAGAGATGTTGACTTGCAGCTGCTCGCCGACCATCTTGGCTTTGTCGATCGCGTATTGCGGGATGTCGAATGCCGCAGCGTTTTCGATGATGCCCATGAGCGCGTTGAGCGTCGGGACGAGCGTCGTGCCATGCTGTTTCATCAGCGCGATGCCTTCGTCGTCGATGTAGCTGCCGTGCTCGATCGAGGTGACGCCCGCACGAATCGCGTTCTTGATGCCGCTCGCTCCGATCGCGTGTGCGGCGACGCGCATGCCGTGCGTTTTCGCTTCCAAAATTCCGGCGCGCATCTCTTCCTCGCTGAGCTGATCGTTGCCGACGACGGCACCCGGCGTCAGTACGCCGCCCGTCGCGATCATCTTGATGCAGTCGGCGCCGGCTTTGAGTTGTTCGCGCACCGCTTTGCGCACGTCCCACGGACCGTCGGCTTGACGTGAATCGAACCACCAGCCATGGCCGCCCGTCATGCAGATCGCTTTCGCCGGCTGCGACGACCGTGGGTCCTTCGATCATTCCCGCGCGAATAGCATTGCGGACTTCTACGTTGTTGTGAGCGCTCGAACCGAGATCGCGCAGCGCGGTAACACCGGCGCGCAAGGCCTTCTGCGCGCTTGCGACGGCAGAGAGCAAACGCTGCTCCTCGTTTTTCACGATGAAGACCGTCAGCGTCTGCGGCTCGCCGTTCATTTCCAAATGCGCGTGCGCGTTGATGAGGCCCGGGACGATCGCCGCCGCTTCGCGATCGGCCTTCGCACCGTCGCCGGCGGGCTCGATAGCAGCAATTTTCGCCTTATCGATCGTCACGATGACGTTCGTCCGCGGCGCGTCCAGCGTGCCGTCGTAGAATTTCCCGGTCTTAATTCGCATCGGCGCCTGCGTTCGCGCCTAAGGTAACATTCCCCGCGCGAGGGTGCGATCGTTGCTGACGAGCAGCAGCACATTGCCCGCCGGCGGATGCTCGACAAATAGCGAAGCCGAGCCATCGTGCGCGACGAGCTCACCGAGATCGTGCGGCGGCGACGAGCCTGCCGCGAGATACAGATGATAGCCGGGACGGCCGTCATCAGCGATCGCGTACATCCATGCGCGATCGCGCGCGTAAATCACTTTGACGGACGGCGCGCCCGTCACGAGCGGCGCGAGCTGAACGTGTTCGAAATGCGCGTGCGTCATCGCGATTTGCGCGCGGGCGTCTTGGCCGCTCGTACCGGGCTTGACGCCGAGGAACGGCAGCGTCCCAGCCGCGACGAGCAACCCGACGACGAAAGCTGCAGCGATTGCCATGCGGGCCGCAGGCATCATCCATAAGATTGCGCAGTGCGGTGCGGCGCGGTGCACGGTATGCTGGGAGCAAGCTCGTCATTTGCGCGAGCGTTTCTTCGGCGGCGGCGAGGGCGCGTATGCACTCATCGCACGTTTCGAGATGTTGCTCGACGCTCGCGCGTTCTTCGGGCGAAAGATCGCCGAGCGCGTACAGCTCGAGCTCATCGCCGAGATGCGTGCTCATGAGAGTTGCTCCTTGTGCGCCGAGTTCGCGTCCGAGCTTGCGCAGCGCAAGCGCAAGCCGGCTCTTGATCGTTCCGAGCGGTTCGCCGAGAGCTTCCGAGATTTCGCGGTGCGTCAAGCCGCCGAAATACGCGAGCTCGAGTGCCCGGCGTTGCTCCGAAGGCAGCGTGTCGAGCGCGCGGCGCACGCGTGCGCGCTCGACATGATCCGCAACCTCGAACTCCGTCGTCGTCTCGCCGAGCGCTTCGCGTGCTTCGATCGCGCGATGACGCGCATCGGCTCGCCGTCGCGTCAGCGCTTCATTCCGCACGCAAGCGATGAGAAACGAGCGCAGCGAACCGCGTTCCGGCGAATAGGCATCGCGATTCTGCCAGACGCGCATGAATACGTCATGCACGCAGTCCTGCGCGTCGTCCGGCGCGCGCAGCACGTGCATCGCGACGGAGAAACACACATCCGCGTACGACCGGTAGATCTCGTCGAGGTCCACTAGCCAAGCATCTTGTCGCTGAGCGCGATCTTCCCCCCGTTGATCGTGACTTGCCGATATGCAAGCGTGGAGAGGAGTTTATCGGGCGGAAGATCGGCGACGGGTCCGGGTGCCGCAGCCATGCCCGGCGCCGGTTGCGGATACGCCGTTCCGGCAGCCGTACGGAATTGAACTTTACCTTCCGTGTGCTCGAGGATTTGGTGGATGTGGCCGTTGAGCACCGTGACGTTGTCGAAGCGCTGCAACATCGAGACAACTTGCGCGCCGTCTTCCGTGAGCCAACCCCACGGTTGGTAGACCGTGTAGAGCGGGACGTGTCCGAACACGACGACCGGCGTCGAGCTCTTTTGCGCGGCGAGATCTTTGCGAACCCAATCGAGCTGCTCGTTGCCGATCAGGCCCATCTTCTCGAAGTTGAAGACGTTGACGATTGCGACGTAGTGCACGCCGCCGAGATCGAAGGAGTACCACCCGCCGGGTGCATCCTTGCGCGCGAAGTTCTGGAAATACGTTTTGAGCCCGTCATCTCCGATGACGTCGTGCTCGCCGGGGATCACCATCAACGGAGCGCGCAGCGTGCCGAGAATTTGCTTGGCCGAATCGTATTGCGCGGGTTTGGAGAGATGCGTGACGTCGCCCGTATGGATCACGAACTTCGGCTGCACCGGCAACGCGTTGATCGCGTCGACCGCCAGCTTCAGCGTCGATTCCGGATTGGTGTTGGGCGCTTGATGAAAGCCGATGTGGCTGTCGCTGATCTGTACGAAGGTCAGCGTGTCGGCGGCTGAGGCCGGCGCGGTAACGAGGCCGGAAGCGCCGATCGTGTAGACGAGGCCAAGGCCTGTCCAGCCGACGTGCTCGAGAAAGTCGTTGCGCTTCATTGAACGCACTCATTGAACGATGACCGTTCCTTTCATGTAGGGATGCAGTGCGCAAAAGTATGCGAACGAGCCGGCTTTGGAAAAGACGTGCGTGTACTGCTCGTGCGTGTCGAGGCCGCCTGAGTCGAAGAGCTTGTCGGCCGAATCGACGGTGTGTGCGTCGGTGTCGTCGTTGATCCACTCGACGGCGTCGCCGGCTTTGACGTGGATCGTCGCCGGGGCGAACGCAAAATTCTTCATGTGGACGACGACGGCGGGCTTGGGTATGGGCGTAGCGGGACTGGCCTGCGCAAGAAGCGCGGCTAGCAAGAATGGCATCATGCCTCTACTACGCGCAAAGGGGGAATGCCGGATTACTTTCTGGGTAAGAGAGTCGCGGTGACGTTCCTACGCTCGCTTCTGGTCTGCTTGCTGGTCGTTGCGCCAATTCTTGGAAACGCAACCGCAAATGCGGTCGTGCCGGCGCCGACTCTCTCACCGACGGCGAATCCGATGGCGCCGCTCGACCGCTATTTCGGAACGATGCAGATGAGCCCGATCGGAATTCGAAACGGCGTCGATGCGCTAGCTCGCTATTACACCTGGCGTACAGAAACCGACGCCGATCTCGTTCACGAAGCGGAATGGATCGAGCAAGCATTCTTTGCCTGGCAGCAGCAATATCCGCGCGACAATTGGCTACCGCCGACCGCGTTCCATCTCATGGAGCTCTATGCCGAGATTCAGACGCAAGACGCGCGCAATCACGCGATCGACATGCTGCACCACATCGTTACGAGCTGGCCGGATTCGAAATACGCGCACCTCGCGCGGCTGCGCATCGTGCAAGGCTTTCCGCCGTTCCACGATGAGCCGTCGATGCGTCCGACGATCACGCCTTCGCCGACGCCGACTCCATTCGGAATGACGCCGTCACCGAGTCCGACGCCGGTTCCAACCGCAACGCCGACGGAAACGCCGTCACCCACGCCGACACCGACTCCAACCCGCCGCCCACCCCACGGCCTATTCGGCCGGTAAGGAGCGACCGCGGTTGAGCGAAGGCGCGCAAGCCCCGTTGTCACCCCGAGCGAAGTCGAGGGGCAGCAAATTTGTGTCATCCTGAGCGTAGCAACGCGCAGCGTTGCGTAGTCGAAGGACGAGCTTTAGTGATCCGGGTTGCGAAACGATGCAACGAGCTCGAGGGCAGAATCGTGCCCGCATCCCTCTAAGATTGTTGCGCTACCCGGAAGACAGTCGCGGTCCCTCGACTACGGCGCTCTTCGAGCGTCTACGCTCGGGATGACAAAGTCAGTCGGGCGGAGCCGTTTCCGTTTTCACCCAGTCGCGCCAGCCGGTCGGCAACTCGGGGACGAGCATTTCGTTGAGACGGTCGTGATCGAAGAAGTAGATGCGCATCATTTCCCGCAGCGTAAGCTTGTGATCGGGTTTGTAGATGACTTCGACGGAATCGCCGGCGCCGACGTCGCCTTCTTGGACGATGCCGAGATAGGCGCCGGGACGTAGCGCGTCCGCAAAGCGTTTGACGAAACGCTGGATCGTCCATTACGAAGCCGAGCTTGTAGCACGGTACGCGTGGCGAGGTCACTTGTACGACAGCGTTGCCGATGTGCCAACGCTCGCCGATCAGCGCGTTGCTGATATCGACGCCGCTGAGCGTAAGATTCTCGCCGAATTTACCCTGCGGTATCGATCGTCCGAGACGGTCTTGCCACCAGAGATAATCTTCCAAGTGCGTAGGCGTACGCCGCACGTTCCGGGCCGCCGTGTACACGGCGATCAGCTTGATCGTCGCCGCGCAGATTGACGCCTTCGAGGCGCAACCGTCCATCATACGGCGTTTTGAGAATCGCGGTCTTTACAGGCTTACCGCGATAATCAATCGTCTTGACTTGTCCAATGTTGATTGAGACGACTTGTGGGCTGTGTTCTGGAATCACCCGGCGGTCGCAGCTTCCAACGCTTTGAACGTCTTCGAGGTCAGCTCGTGATCGAGCGCACCGGCAAGCGTGCGCGATGCAAGCCGCACTTTATCGAGATCGACGCCCGTCTCGATGCCCATGCCGTGCAGAAGATAGAGCACGTCTTCGGTTGCAACGTTTCCGGACGCACCGGGTGCGTACGGACATCCGCCCAGACCGCCGCTCGACGCATCGAACGTCGCGATCTGCATATCGAGCGCCGCAACGATATTCGCAAGCGCCGTCCCGCGCGTGTCGTGGAAATGCATTGCGAGTCGCTCGACCGGAAGATGCGCTTGCAGCGCCGCGGAGAGCTCGACGACCTGGTTCGGTGTCGCAACCCCGATCGTATCACCGATCGAGATCTCATCGATCCCCATCTCGGCGAGCGATTCGGCAACGCGCACGACATTCTCGACCGGCACTTTACCTTCGTACGGGCAGCCGAAGCACGTCGAGATATAACCGCGCACCCACATGCCGGCTTCGCGCGCGCGGCGCGTCACGGCACCGAAGACGTCGAGTGATTCTTCAATCGACATGTTGATGTTGCGCTTCGTGAAAGTTTCGCTCGCGGCGGTAAAGACGGCGATGGAACGCACGCCGGCGTCGATTGCGCGGTTGAGTCCTTTTTCGTTCGGAACGAGCACGAGATACGTCACGCCATCGCGCTTCTTGATCGTGCGAAAGACTTCGTCGGCATCCGCGAGCTGCGGAATCGCCTTCGGGCTCACGAACGACGTCGCTTCGATCACGGCCAGTCCCGAATCGGAGAGCAGATCGATGTAACGGATCTTGTCAGCCGTCGGAATGCGAGCTTTTTCGTTCTGCAATCCGTCGCGGGGGCCGACTTCAACGATCTTGACCCGACTGCGGAAGGTTGGTAAGGCTAAGGGCGCTCATTTTTGGCGGTCCCTCGACTTCGCTCGGGATGACAAAATAACGATCTGCACCCTCTCATGAACCCGTGGAATCAGCTAATCGTGACGAGGCGTTCGCCGGCGGCGACCAGCGCGCCCGGGGCGACGACGATCTCGCGAACGGTCCCTGCTACCGGTGCCTCGATGCGATGCTCCATCTTCATTGCTTCCAGCACAATGAGCAGCGTGCGTTCTTCGACTTCTTGACCTTCCTTTACGGCGACCGCAACGATCTTGCCCGGCATCGGAGCCACCACCGTCCCATCGCCGCCTTCGGTCGCGCGCACGTCGGCGTCCGCGCGCGGCGGTGCGGCGAGCGTATAACGCGCGCTGTTCGTATCGCCGAGCGCGATCTTCCCCGCGACGTCGCCCGCGATCTTCCAGCGATCACCCTCGATTAGGCTTGCGCGCAAACGAACCGTGCGTCCGCCGACGGAAAGATCGAGCGGAATTCCGATCGATCCGACGCGCCACGACGTGCCGTCGCGCAGCGCGGCGGCTGCAGCGCGCAGAATATCATCGTCGCCGACATCTTCGGATGCGGCGGCCAGACCCTCGGGTAAGCGCTCGTGTAAGAAATCCGTGCTCGTCGCGCCGGCATTGAACACTTCATCGCGCAAGATCCATTGCAGTAACGGAAGATTCGTGCGCACGCCGCTGATCTCGAGCTCGTCGAGCGCACACGAAAGGCGGCGAATCGCAGCTTCACGTGAACCGCCCCACGCGATGATCTTCGCGAGCAGCGGATCGTACCAAACGCCGACTTCACTTCCCGTCGTGATTCCGGAGTCGACGCGAATGCCCGGACCTTCGGGCGCAATCCAGCGCGTGACCGTTCCACTCGATGGCAAGAACGTCGACGGATCTTCTGCGTACAGACGCACTTCGATCGCCCATCCACGCGGCGAGAGATCGCGTTTGAACTCAGGCCGCATGCCGTTCGCCGCTAGCGAGCTCGATTTGCGCGCGAATCAAATCGACACCATAGGCGAGCTCGGTGACCGGATGCTCGACTTGAATACGCGTGTTCATCTCGAGGAAATAAAACTTTGCCTTCGTCGACGAGAAACTCGACGGTTCCCGCGTTTTCGTAGCCGACCGAACGCGCCGCCGCGATTGCGGCTTGTCCAAGACGCGTGCGCAACGCATCGTCGATCGCGACCGACGGCGCTTCTTCGAGAATCTTTTGATGACGCCGCTGAATCGAGCACTCGCGCTCGCCCATGTGAACGGTCGCACTGAATTTGTCGGCGAGTACCTGCACTTCGATGTGCCGCGGTTTGCGCAGGTATTTTTCGAGCAGCACGCGGTCGTCGCCGAACGCGCTCTGCGCTTCACGCCGCGCGGCGTCGAGCGCTTCGTCGAACTGCGCGATATCCTCGACGATGCGCATACCGCGTCCACCACCGCCCGCGCTGGCCTTGATCAATACCGGCGGACCGATGCGTTGCGCCTCAGCGCGCAATCGTGTATTGGATTGATCGTCGCCGTCGTAGCCGGGGATGGTCGGGACGCCGTTCTTTCGCACGAGACGCTTCGACTCGATCTTGCTTCCCATCGCGGCGATCGCTTCGGTCGGGGGACCGACGAATACGAGTCCGGCTTCGCGCACAGCCGCTGCGAACGCCGCGCTTTCGGCGAGAAAACCGTATCCCGGATGAACAGAATCCGCGCCCATTGCGCGCGCCGCATCGATGATCGCGCCGATTTTCAAATACGATTCGAGTGCCGGAGGCGGACCGATGCGCGCGCTTTCGTCCATGACGCGGCGATGGAACGCGCGCTCGTCGGCATCCGAATAGACGCCAAGCGGGACGATCTCCATTTCGCGAGCTGCGCGCGCGACGCGAACCGCGATCTCGCCGCGATTCGCGATGAGGAGACGACGAATCACTCGGAAATCCAGCGCGGCTTGCGGCGTTCCAAGAACGCGCGCAGGCCCTCTTGGCCTTCCTCGCTGACGCGTTGCGCCGCAATTGCTCGCGCCGAAATTGCGCGCGTGTCGTCGTACGAAGCATCGTAGATTGCGGCCAGCGTACGTTTCGCAGCGGCGACTGCAGTTGGGCTCGCTGTCATGAGCTCATCGAGAACTCGAGCGATCGTTTCATCGAGCTCTGATTCCGGGACGACGTGATGAATGAGGCCGATGCTCAGCGCGTGTTTTGCATCGAACCTCTCGCCGGTCAAGAACAATGCGCGCGCCTGCGAGAGTCCGATCTTCGCGACGACGAACGGCGCGATTGTCGCGGGAATGATTCCGATCTTCGTCTCGGTGAAGCCGAAGATCGATCCCTCCGCTGCGACGACGACGTCGGAGACGGCGCACAATCCGGATGCGCCTGCGATTGCCGCGCCGTGAACGCGCGTGATGACCATCTTGCTGCTGCGGTCGATCGCGCGATACATGTCGGACATCGCCTCGGCATCGTGTCGATTGGCCTCTTCGCTGAGCTCGAGCGACGCGCGCATCCAATTGATGTCCGCGCCGGCGCTGAACATCTTGCCTTCGCCTGCGAGGACGACCGCGCGCAGCTCCGGTCGCCGCTCGATATCGGCAAAAATCCGGCGTGAGCTCGGCGATCAGCTCCGCGTTGAACGCATTCCGCACGTCGGGACGGTTGAGCGTGACACGAGCGACCGTGCCGGTCCGTTCCACCGTGAGGCGTGCGAGAGGCTCCATGAGGCTGCGCCTTCTGCGCGGAGGTAAGGCGGCCTACCGCGGCCCCGGAGCGAATAGCCTATCGTGGCACGATGGGAGCTCAAAGCGGGCCAATTTATCGCCATTCTATTGCCGCGCGCGCGACGCATTGGCTGTGGTTTGTCGCGATTCTCGTCTTGGTGACGAGCGGCTTGCAGATTTTCAATGCCGCGCCGTACTTGGATGCGTCGGATAAGAGCAATCCGGCACGACGCGTCCTGTCGTTTGACGCGCAGCAAGGTCCGAACGGAATGATCGGCATCACGACGATCTTCGGACATCAATTTCGAGACGACCGGATTGCTCGGCTACACCGACGATGGCATGGGCCAACAAGAAGAACGCGCCTTTCCCGGTTGGATCACGCTTCCGAATTATCAAGATCTCGCGGACGGACGCCGCTGGCATCTCTTCTTTGCGTGGATGCTCGTCATTGCGTGGTCGACCTACGTGATCTCGGCAGCGATCCGCGGCGATCTCAAAGACTTGATCGCGCGACCGTCAGATTTCCAAAAGGCGCTGCCGATGCAGCTCTATTATCTCAAATTGCGGCGCGATCCACCCGAGCACGGTAAGTACAATCCGCTGCAGAAGATCACGTACACGCTCGTGCTCTTCGTGCTAGTTCCGCTTATCATCTTAACGGGAATGGCGCTCTCGCCGGGCATCGATGCGATCGCGCAACCGCTCACTGCAGTCTTCGGCGGCCGTCAGTTCGCGCGACTATGGCACTTTACGTTCATGGCGCTGCTGATACTGTACTTCGGCGTCCACATGTTCTTCGTGATCACGACGCGGCCGATCGAGAATCTCAAGTCGATGATCACCGGCTGGTATCGCCTCGGCAAGCACGACGGAGTCGGGCCGTGAAGCGCGGTCTGTTTCTCGCGTCGCTCGGGCTCACCGGTTGCGGCTATCATCTCGGCAACAAGCTTAACGAAACGACCTGGATTCACAACGCGCTCGGCGTCGTCCAGCCGCTCGATCATCGCATCATCGGCACGCGCGGCATGGCTCGGATCTACACGGATGCAGCGATCGATCGCGATTTCCGGACGAACGGTTTTAATCCGCCGAGTACGGCGGAGTACACGCGCTGGGCCGCCGACGATTTTCAGCGGCTACAAGCTGATCGTCAACGGTATGGTCGACCGGCCGCAGGCATATACGCTCGCCGAGCTGCGCGCGATGCCGCAGCTCACGCAAACCACGCGTCACGATTGTGTCGAGGGATGGAGTGCGATCGGAAAATGGTCGGGGCCGCGTCTCGGTGACGCGATCGCGATGGCGATGCCGCAGCATGGAGCGCGTTACGCCGTGTTCCATTGCATGGACACGACCGACGACATGTCGCTCTACTACGAGAGCCTCGATCTGCACGAAGCCGCGCATCCGCAAACGGTGCTTGCGCTCAAACTCAACGACGCGCAGCTCGATCCGGCACATGGTGCGCCGGTACGTCTGCGCGTCCCAACGCAGCTCGGTTACAAGAGTGCGAAATGGGTGCGCCGCATCGAGCTGGTCGCGTCGTTCTCCACGAATCGGCGAAGGCAAAGGCGGATATTGGGAGGATAACGGCTACGAATGGTACGCCGGGATTTGACGACGCTCTTTCGCGTGAGCATCGAAGTCGCCGGTATCGACGAAGCGACCGCGTTTTACTCGAAGCTCCTCGACATGCCGGGGAAACGCCATCCCGGCGCGCGCCACTATTTCGACTGCGGCGGCGTGATCGTTTCGGTGCTCGACGTCGCAGCGGGCGGTGAAAAACCTCAGCCGTGTCCGACCGTATATTTTGCCGTCGACGATATCGAAGGCGCGTACGCACGCGCAAAGAGCCTCAATGCTCTTTCCTCATTTATGGTGCACGGCGAACCTGCGAGCGACGTTCTCGAGCGTCCCTGGGGCGAGCGATCGTTTTATGTGACCGACCCTTGGGGCAACGAGCTTTGCTTCGTCGAGCAAGGCACGCTCTACACTTAGAGGAGTACGGGGTACCCGAGGCGTTCGGCTTCGCGCTCGTATTCAAGGACGATCGCGTAGGCTGACTCATCCGCGATCTCGACGGCGCCGAGCAACAGCGGCTCGCAGATCTCGCGATTGTGCGGATCGTGAATCGCGCTTGCCAGCGCTTCGCGTAAGACGCGAAAGAGATTCTCCGTCGACGCGCGCGGAGGTTGCAAACGGCGGCGCCGGCGATACGGGAGTCTCGGCGAGAATGCGAATGCTCGCTCGATCGCTGAGGGCCGGTATCGCTGTAGCAGCGCCAACGTGACGCAGTCGACGGCCGCCGCGTCCGCTTCGCCTGCTGCGACAAGCTCGATGCTTGCCGCGTGGCTGCCGCTCACGATACGGTCTTCGAAGAACCGGCCATCGCGATTATGCGGTGCGAATAGACGTCGCGGCAGATTCATTCCGGAATTCGAATCCGGTTCATTGATCGCGAACGTGCCGCCGCGGAGAGATTCGATGTCGCGTACGTTCGAGTTCGCGCGCACGACGATGAAGCTGCGGTGCAGAGGACCATCGCATCCCGGCGCGGTGTAGCACGGGATCCCAAGCACGTGAAATTGCGAGCGCGACGTCGTGAAGATCGGATAGCCGCAGGTTTGCGTGAAGAGACACTTGCTGTTCCAATCGACGCCATACGGTACGTCGCGGTCGAGCTGCTTCGGGAACGTCCTCAATCCCGCGTTCGGCGAGCTTCGGCGACAAGCGCAGCCCAAAATGCGTCCGTCGCCTCGCGGATCTCCGGCAGATCGTACCACGGCATGCTTGCAAAGAGCTGTTGCGGTACCGACCATGTCTTTTCCGGAGCGAGTGTCACGGGCGCCGCCTTCTACATTAGGGACGCGATCGCTTTGTCGACGATCGGCGTCTTGCGAGTCGCCGACGATCGTCGTATGCAGCCTGCCGTTGCGGCCGAAAATCATTTGCGTCGGCCAGTACTCGACGCCGTAAGTGTTCCAGAGCTTCGAGCTATTGTCGATCGCGACCGGCCATGTGATTCCCAGACGCTTCAGGTTCGCGACGACGTTTGCACGGTCGCGCTCGTAGGGCGTCTCGGGCGTGTGCACGCCGATGATGACGAGATCGGAACTGGGCTTCGTGCGATGGAGCGAACGCAGATTGGGCGTGACGTTCGCACAATTCCAGCACGCGAACGTGAAGACGTCGACGAGCACGACACGACCTTGCAGCGACTCCGCGGTCGGCCGCACGTCGAGCCAATCAGCGTACGCGAGAAGAGGATCGAGCGTTCGCGCGGCCGCGCTTGCGCGCATCGGCTGCCCGAACGCGAAGGCGCCGGTCATGCACGCGGCTGCCGCCAGAATATCGCGTCGCGTCATTAGCGTTTCTCTCGGCTGAGCGTAAACGTGCCGTGATCGCTGCGTAGCCGTCCGTCGCGCGCCAGGTTCGCAAGTTCGACCGTCACAGTCTCACGCGTACTGCCGATCAGCGATGCGATGTCGGCATGCGTCAGGCTCACGTCGATGCGCGTCCCTTCCGGTCGGTTTCGACGCCGTGCTCGGCGGCAAGACGTTCGAAGAGATTGATCAGCCGGTCAGCAACCTTTGCGTACGCGAGATCTTCGATCGTCGCCGATGCGTCGTCGAGGCGATCGTGCACGATCTTCGCGACGTTCAGCGCAAGCTCGGGATCGCGCGAGAGTAACTCGAACAGATCGTCCGCGCGCGCCGTGCATACCAGCGCTTCGCCGATCGTCGTTGCAACCGTCGTGCGCTGACCCTTTGCGAAAAGCGTTTCTTCGCCGAAGATGTCGCCCGCGCCGAGAATCGCGACCGTTATCTCTTTGCCGTCGGGCGTGATCCGTGAGATGCGGATGTTGCCGCGCTTGACGAGATAAACGAGCCGCGT
Organism: Vulcanimicrobiota bacterium; assembly: GCA_963715815.1. GTDB lineage: Bacteria > Vulcanimicrobiota > Vulcanimicrobiia > Vulcanimicrobiales > Vulcanimicrobiaceae > JAFAMS01. Next base: position 739,936 of record OY970278.1, read on the forward strand.
CGGATCGCCTTGCTCGAAGATCGCCGTCTTGGCCGGATACAGAACGGTCGTGAAGATGTGCGCCGTGTCGTCGACGCGGTCACCGACGCCGGAGAACAGGCGGTTGTTCTTGAGATAGAAGACTTTGTTGTCGGTCGTATTCAGGGCGAACACCTACTCACTCTAAGGCAGGCGAGCGTGGCGCTTCCGTAAGCGGGCTTACGGCCCCGTTCTTCTCGAGCTCGGTGATTCGGGCGCGCAACCGTTCGTTCTCCGTACGCAGATTGATGAGCTCTTCGAGATGCTCGGCCAGCTCGCGGGTTCGCAGATTCGAGAAGCCGACGGCGGCGCTGGCTGCCAAGCGTTCGAGCGCGCGTGTCTCATCGGGATCGATGTCGACGCCACTCATCTCGAGCCCGTAGATTGCGATGAACGGCGAGCCTGCCGTCGACGTCAATTGGAACGGCGACGCGCGGCGCGACCGCCTTGAGATCCGGCGACCATGGCAGATAGTCGCGCTCCGAAAGAAATTGCGCGATGCCTTGCTGGATGATCCGTTGAAGCGCCGGGTCGTCCTGAGGGATCGAGGTTGCACTCGGCGGCCAGTGCGTGTCGGCGACGACCGTGAAATGATCGCCGCGCTGCTCGAAAAGGACGGCGCACCGCAGGCTGAGTGCTTGTTGAACGGCCGACGTCAGCGCGTATTCGATTCGATCGCGATCCAGCGCGTGCGGGATCTCGCGTGCAAGCACCTCGAGGCTGTCGTGCGCGGACAGCGCGGTCGCGAAAGAGCACTTTGTCGACGACGGTGCGAACCGCGTCACGAATCTTTCCGAAGAATGTTCCGAAGACAAGCGTAATTGCAATGATGATCGCGTACGCGAGATTCGTGTTCATCACGAACCAATAACTGAAGCCCTCTTCGGCGAGTCCGACGATGCCAACGACGGCTGCCATCATTGCCGCATAGACGAGCGCGCGATTGACGAGGAAATCGATCCCCATCATGTGATAGCGCGTCGCACCGTAGAAAACGAGCCAGCGCCGGCAGCACCGGCAGTGCTTCCAGCGCAGCATATTCCCAATACTTGAGTGGTCCCGGATAGAAATGTTCTGCCACCAGATAACCGAGGATCGCTACCATGAATGCGCCGACCACTGCACCAACGCGAATCTGGTCCGAGCCGCGCGAGCGGATCAACGTCACGATGAAGACGAACATCGCGCCGATGTAAATCGTGCTTTGAACGCCGTTGTAGAGTTGTGCTTCGGTGACTGCGGGTCGCGCAAAGTATGTCGCGCCGACGTCCGCGGTGAGCAAGAGCGCGGCACTCGCGAGCCAGACCATTGCGCCGACGACGTCGACCGGTATGCGCCAGCGCACCGGAATGTCGCGCGGGAATCCAAGCGCAAACATCAAGAGACCGATCGCCGCGCCCGCAACGAGCACGTCATTGATACCGTCGACGATCATCCGCCATGGATAGTCGAGCCAAATGCTCGTCATCGCGCTTGGATAGACTTCGCCGCCGATAACGAAATGGAAGAATCCTAGCGAGGCGCGATTGGGCCGAACGATCGCGAGCAACATGCCGATCAAGATCGTGATGAACGCGACCAGCTCGCGCAGCAAGATGACGCCGCGCGTCGGCGCCCCTTCAGGGACGCCGTTGATCTCGTACGACATGCGGACGCCGTCACGCACGACGGTCATGTGCCGCTGCGGATTGTAGGCGCTGTACGTCTTGCCGATCAGTCCGCCTTTGCGGTCCGCTTGCGCGAAATCACGTACGTCGACACGATCGCCGGCACGCAAACCGACTTTCGCTGCCGGCGAGCCCGGTATGACCGACGTAATGACGCCGGCGGAATCCGTGTAATACCCGAAAACGTAAAGCGGCGCAAAGACACGAATCGCGTCCGGCAGCGTGCGTCCGAGCGCGAATGCGCCAAGCACGAATACAAAGACGATGCGCGCAATCTGGGTGCGCGAGAGGATCGCGTGCCGTTGGGGCGCGCTAAACATTACATCCGGAAGATGCCGAACGTCGTATCGCCGTGCGGACCACGTGAAGCGGCGCGCAAACCGATGCCGAGCACACGGCGTGTATCGAGCGGATCGATGATGCCGTCATCCCACAGCCGGGCCGTGGAATAATACGGATTGCCTTCTTGTTCGTATTTCGCGAGAATCGGAGCCTTGAATTGTTCCTGTTGCTGCGCGCTGAACGCGTTGCCGTTACGCTCGCGATCGGCATCCATGCGCACGGTGAGCAGTGTCGAGGCGGCTTGCTCGCCACCCATGACGGAGATGCGCGCGTTCGGCCACATCCAAAGCTGGCGAGGCGAATACGCGCGGCCACTCATACCGTAGTTGCCGGCGCCAAAGCTCCCGCCGATGATCACGGTGAATTTCGGCACTTCGGCGCACGAGACCGCGGTAACCAATTTGGCGCCGTCTTTGGCGATGCCGCCGTTCTCGTATTCCTTGCCGATCATGAAGCCGCTGATGTTCTGTAAGAAGAGGATCGGCGTGCCGCGCTGGACGCACAGCTCGATGAAGTGCGCGCCCTTGAGCGCGCTCTCGCTGAACAAGATGCCATTGTTGGCAAGGATGCCGACCGGATGGCCTTCGATTCGTGCGAAGCCACAGACGAGCGTTGTGCCGTAGCGCGACTTGAATTCGTGGAACGCCGACGCATCGACGAGCCGCGCGATGATTTCGTGGACGTCGTAGCCGATGCGCAAGTCGGGTGGGATGATCCCGTAAATCTCGCGTGGATCGCGCAGCGGCGGGATCGATTCGGCGATGTCCCACGCCGGCGCCGCCACAGGCCCGAGATGCGCGACGATTTCGCGGACGATCCCGAGCGCATGCTCGTCGTTTTCGGCGAGATGATCGGCGACGCCCGAGATACGCGTGTGCACGTCCGCGCCGCCGAGCTCTTCGGCCGTTACGATTTCCCCGGTCGCGGCTTTGACGAGCGGCGGACCGCCTAAGAAGATCGTCCCTGTGCCGCGCACGATCACGGTTTCGTCCGACATCGCCGGGACGTACGCACCGCCCGCGGTGCACGAACCCATAACGGCGGCGATCTGCGGAATCTTCTTCGCCGACATGCGCGCTTGATTGTAGAAAATGCGTCCGAAATGTTCGCGATCTGGGAAGACGTCGGCTTGCAGCGGCAAGAATGCGCCGCCCGAATCGACGAGATAGATACACGGCAGATGATTCTGCTCTGCGATCTCTTGCGCGCGCAGATGCTTCTTGACCGTCATCGGATAGTAGGTGCCGCCTTTGACGGTGGCGTCGTTCGCGACGATGATGCAGTCGCGTCCGCTGACGGTTCCGATCCCCGTCACCATCCCCGCGCTCGGTGATGCGTTCTCGTACATCCCGTACGCCGCAAGCGCGGATAGTTCGAGGAACGCGCTCCCAGGATCGATCAGCCGCGCTATGCGTTCGCGCGCAGTCAGCTTGTTGCGTGAACGATGACGCTCGGTCGCTTCCGGGACCGCCCCCGGCCTGCGCTTCGTCGAGACGCTCGCGCAGCTCGCGCACGAGCGCCTGCATCGTTGCGGCGTTCTGATCGAAGGAAGGTTCCCGAGGGTCGACGTGGGTCTGCAGAAGACTCATTCTCATCGCTTCTTCAAGCACGAAGGCGCGGCGACCGCTACGCTCTTAGAGACAATGCTGGCCACCACTTCAAGTAGCTTTCGGCCGGCCGGTACGCTTGATGCGGCGTCGGCCCTCCTTCCTTATCGCGGCGCCTGGGACGCGCGAGGGGCGGCGCACTTGCTGCGTCGTGCCGGCTTCGGGGGTTCCCCCGCCGAGATGGCCGCCGTTGCCGCGATGTCGATGGACGCCGCGGTCGATCGTCTGATTCATTTCCCCGACACCTCACAACTTGAAGCGTCGCCTCAGCTCGGCGAGGACACGCCGCGCAAAGAGTTGCGCGCGATGGGGCTTACGGTCGACCAGATCAAAATGCTCGGCAAAGCGCGCTTCGAGAACGCGGTCGCGCTCATGCAATGGTGGATCGGCCGCATGATCACGACGCCGGCGCCGCTGCAAGAGAAGATGACGCTGTTCTGGCACGGTCACTTCACGAGCGCCTATCAAGGCAAGGGCATCACTGCGCAAGACATCCTGACGCAGAATCAGCTCTATCGCAGCTACGCGCTCGGCAACATTCGCAAGCTGGCGCTCGCGGTCTCGCACGACCCCGCGATGCTCAAGTATCTCGACAATCGCGCCAATCGCGCGCAGCATCCGAATGAGAACTATGCGCGCGAGCTCATGGAGCTCTTCACGCTCGGAATCGGAAACTATTCGGAACAGGACGTTCGCGAATCGGCGCGCGCCTTCACCGGCTATACGCTCGACGCCGACGATCAATTCGTCTTCAATGCGCGTCAACACGACGACGGATCAAAGACGTTCCTCGGGCAGACGGGCAACTTCACCGGCGACGACATCGTCAACATTATTTTCCAACAACCGGCCGCCGCGCAATTCTTCGCTAAGAAGCTGCTCGAGTTCTATGTCTACAGCGATCCCGAGCCGCAGCTCGTCGACGCGCTCGCGTGGCAGTTGAAGAAAAATTACTTCGACCTCACGCCGGTCATGTCGGTGCTCTTGCGCAGCAACGTCTTTCACTCGGATCGCGCATATCGTGCGCTCGTCAAGAGCCCGACCGAATTCGTGGTCGGCAGCTACAAGCTGTTCTCGATGCCGCCGGCGGCGGTCGATCAACCCATTTTGGGCGCGATGAACCGCATGGGTCAGCGCCTTTTCTATCCGCCGAACGTCAAAGGTTGGGATGGTGGTGCAGCGTGGATCAACAGTGGGACCCTTCTGACACGCGAGAATCTCGCGAGCACGTTGTGCGCGAACCCGCAGATGATGCAGACGGCGACGTGGCTCACGCAGGGCTCATCGCTGGACCCGAAAGCTCTCTCAGCGCACATCGTAACGCAAGTGCTACAAGGCGACATCTCGCCCGCATCGCGCGCACAGCTCGACGCTTATCTCAATGGAGCCGGGACATCGGCAATGGCGATGCTGAGCGGCGAGAACTTTGAAGAGCGCATTCGCGGCGCAGTGTATCTCGTAATGGCGACGCCCGCGTATCAATTGAGTTAGGTGGCAAATATGCAATCTCGCGCCGGATTCTTACTCGGCTCGCTCTCCGGTCTCACCGTCGTTGCGAAAAACGCGGACTTCTTCGGCCGCGCGCTGGCGCAAGCGCCGCTGTCGGGCGTCACCGGTCCGGCCGACGACCACGTCCTCGTGTTGATCAATCTGCAAGGCGGCAACGACGGCCTCAATTGCGTCGTACCGTATTCGATGCCGCAGTACTACAAGTTCCGTCCGAAGCTCGGCGTCGCGCAGAGCGACGTGCTGCGCCTCAACGATCAAGTCGGACTCAATCCGAACATGAAGTCGTTCAAAGCGATGTTCGATAAAGGACAAGTCGCCGTGATTCAGGGCGTCGGTTATCCGAAGCCCGATCACTCGCACTTCCGCTCGCAAGAGATTTGGCAGACCGCGGATCCCGAAGGATACTCGGGCACCGGTTGGATCGGCCGCTACTTAGATGCAGCGAGTCTTCCCAAAGACAATCTCTTCAACGCTCTGGCCGTCTCGCCGGTGCTTCCCGAGTTGTTCGGTTCGCGCACGGTCGACGTCCCCGCAATCGACGGCAATCTGCGCGGCTACGGACTCGCAAGCGATCGCAAAGCCGGTGGTGCAGCCGCGTTCCGCTCGATGCTCAGCGACACGACGCAGCCATTCAACTCACCATATCTCGGTAAAGTCGCCGAGATCGAAGCCAATGCGCAACGCGGTTCCGAAGAGCTGCCGAAATTGGTCGCCAACTATAAAACTGACGCGCAATATCCCGCGACGAATCTCGGCCGCAGCCTCGCGCTAGCGGCGCAAATGATCGGAAGCCAAATCGGTACGCGCATCATTTACGTCGCACACGGCAGCTTCGATACGCACACGAATCAAAAGGCCACGCAAGATCGTTTGCTCGAGCAATTCTCGGATGCCGTCTCGGCCTTCTACACCGATCTTGCATCGCACGGAAATGACAAACGCGTACTCGCGATGACGTTCTCCGAATTCGGACGCCGCGTTGCAGAGAACGCGAGCGGCGGAACCGATCATGGTGAAGCTGCGCCGGTGTTCATGATCGGTGGTAGCGTCAAAGGCGGCGTTTACGCGAATCATCCGTCGCTCGACGATCTCGACAACGGTGACGTCAAGTATACGACCGATTTCCGCAGCGTTTACGCGACGGTTATCGAGAAGTGGCTGGGCCGCTCGTCACAAGGAATCATCGCGGGAAGTTACCCGAGCTTACCCGTTATCGCTTAGTCGCGAGGCAGGTGTCGCCGCCCCGCGAAGCTCGCCGCATGGAACGCGACGAGGACCAGGACCCGCCGAAGACGCCGCCCGACGGCCTCGATATCGACGAAGGCCTCGACCCGTACGACGAAGAGCTCGCCGAGTCGTTTCCCGCGTCCGACCCGCCCTCGAGCATCGAGCCGTAGCTGCACCCAGAGTTCGCTCCGGGGACAATGCATATAGTTGGAAAATGCCGAATCCAGCACGGTAATGGATTTCACGGAAGGCCAGAGCGCCTCGCTGACCCGTGTGGTCTCAGCTGCGGACGTCGAGGGGTTCGCCGCAGTCACTGGCGACACCAACCCCGTCCACCTCGATGAGACTTACGCGGCCGGCACCCGCTTCGGACGACGAATCGCTCACGGAATGCTTGCCGTCTCGTACATCTCGGCGATCCTGGGAACGAAATTTCCCGGTCCCGGGACGATCTATCTGAGTCAGAGCGTCAATTTCTTGGCACCCGTCTACCTCGGCGACACGATCACGGCGACCGTCACCGTCTCGAAATTCCGCGCCGAGAAAGGCGTCCTCACGCTGCTGACCCAGTGCACGAACCAGGACGGCGTGAAGGTCGTCGACGGCCAGGCAGTGGTCCTCGTGACCGACGTGCGCTCGGCCGCTCCCGAGCAAGCGAGCGCCGAAACCGCGGCTTGACCAGTACTGCATATAGGTGTAAAATGCCACTATCCCCAGAGATGAAGAACGATACAGAACCCGCCCGGGGTAAAGAAGCCGGGCTCCCTCCGCGAGGGACCCCCAAGAACTATCTGATGGCTTGGCTGCTGGTAATGCTCAAAGACTATCAACTACACGGCTATGACCTCATGAAAGCTCTCAAGGAAAACTTTGCGGTAGTCTCCGACCCGGGGACGGTCTACAGGGCGCTCCGGCAACTCGAACGCGACGGCTACATCACGTCATGGTGGGACCCCAAAGAACAAGGTCCGGCGCGACGTGTCTATACGCTCACTGACGCAGGGTCAGCGGCACTCGATATCTGGCGCTCGTCGCTCGAACAGTACCGGTCGAACTTGGACGCGTTCTTCAGCCTCTACACCGGAAAGTGGAGTAAAAAGAACGATGAGTAACGATCAAACCAAGAGCTATCTCGACCTCATGAGCGGCACGTACGGGCTTCTGATGGAAGCCGCTGCGAATGCGAATCACCGCTTCCTCGAGCACATGAAGTCCTCGTACGAGATCGCGTCGCGTCCTTACACGTCGACCGCGTTCGAAGCGGCGTACCGTGAGAACCTCGAGCGCGCCGGACAGCTCGTCGAGCTGAACGTCGCAGCTGCGCAAAAGAGCGGATCCGAATCGGCCGTGCTTGCCGAGAAACTCGCGAAGCAGGGCGCCGAGTGGCAAGAGACCGCAGTGGAAACGTTGCGTGGGCTTTTTCGCACCGGAATCAGCAACATCTCCTACGTCAAAGACGCTGCCAACCAAACCTATGAAGGCTTTACCAAGCGCGTCGAAGAGATCCAGCACGCAACGGTCTCGTCAAACTAAGCCGAAGCGTAAGAAAAAGTAGATCGACTAACCCAAGCGGCCCCTAAAGGGGCCGCTTTCATTTTAGCGCAAGAGGCGCCGCGATGAGCGCGCCGGGTCAACGTTTGCGTGATGCCTCGAACGTCACGATCGAACCGCTCGATCGCAACGACGAGTCGGAGGTTGCCGCGCTGCTGCGCGCGCTGCCCGAACGCGATCTGCTCTTCGTCGGATTTGATATCAACGATGATACGGTGATTCGGAGCTGGACCGATCCCGCCAGCAAGAGCAACGCCGTCGGCGCGGTTGCGCGGCGCAATGGGAAAATCGTCGGCTTCACTGTTCTACAGCGCGATCGGGCAAAGTGGAAGCGCCATCTCGGCAGCATTCTGGTCGTCGTTTCCAACGATGCGCGCGGTTTGGGTTTGGGTACGCTGCTCGTCGATCGTACGATCCAGCTCGCCGGTGAGCTCGGCCTCGAGCGGATCGTCGCGCGCATGTTGGTCGAAGATCGCGACACGGTACGCGTTTTTGAAAAGCTGGGCTTTCGTCACGAAGGCCTGTTGATCGATCACGCCAAGGCGTCGGATGGCACGCTCTACGACATCGCGTACATGGGACTCTCGCTACGCAAAGCATCCTCTTCCTAGGAACCGGCGGCGCGCGGTTCGTTGTAGCGCGTCAAATTCGCGCCTCGGGCGGAATGTGGTGGCGTTTCGGTAACACGCAGCTCCACGTCGATCCCGGGCCCGGCGCACTCGTGCGTGCGCTCTCGCACGTGCCGCCGTGCGAGCCGGCACAGCTCGATGCGATCGTGCTCTCGCACAAGCATCTCGATCACGCCGCGGACGCTAACGTGATGATCGAAGCAATGTCGCAAGGTGGATGGCGCCCGCGCGGGATGGTGCTCGCGCCGCAAGATGCAGTTGAAGGCGAACCCGTCATCTTCCCGTATTTGCGACGCTTCGTTCCGCGTTGGGAACAGCTGCGCGAGCACGGCGGTCCGTATATGATCGGCGAAGTCGAGATCACCGGCTCGATCCGTCACAATCATCCGGTCGAGACGTATGGTTTACACTTGCGCTATCCGAATGGCGGCAACGAGGTCCGCGTCTCGTATCTTCCGTGCACGCGTTACTTCGATGGCTTGATCACCGACTACGCGGCGTACAAGCCAGATGCACTCATCGTCAACGTGCTTCGCTACGAAGACAAGCTGGATGTCGACCACATGACCTTCGAACAGGCAAAGTCGATCATTGCGGCAGTTCGTCCGCGTGTCGCGGTGCTCACGCATTTCGGAACGCGGATGCTCGAAGCCGATCCGCGTAAGCTCGCACAGTCTGTTGAAGACGAGCTTGGCTTACGCGTCTACGCCGCGCGTGACGGCTGGACGCTCGATCTCGAAAACGAGCTGGTCTAGATTTTCCCGAACGTTAGCAGCGTCGGCACGGTCGTGCGCCGCACGACTCCGAAGACCACGGCTTCGACGCTTTCTGCGTCATTGCCGCGCGTCAGGCCACCGATGAGTAAATCTGGTTTCTGACGGTCGATCAGCGCGACGACCTCGACAATAGGATCGCCTTCGAGATATTCGGTCGTCACGTTGCCGGCGGCTGCAAATAATTCTTTGAGCCGCTTGAACTCAGTCGATGCAACCTCGGCCATCGCGCGATGTAGGTCGTCGAGGATTGGTTGTTTGGTAAACGCGCGATCCCAGATAGGCGATTTACGCGGCGGCCATCCGACAAGGACACACATGATCTCGTGCTTGGTACCCGCGGCTTTCAACATTTCGACCGAGCGCTGAAGTCCAGCGAAGCCGTCGTCAGAACCGTCGAAGATAACCAGAAGCCTCATGGCGCGCTCATTTGGCAGGTTTCGACTCGCGTCCTGGCCTTATCCGTCCCCATGGACAAGCTAAGTTTCGCCAAAGATATCCGGCCCATGTTCACCGACATCGACGTCGCCCACATGAAGAATGCCGGCCTGGATCTCTCCAATCGGGACAGCGTGATGAAGAGCGCCGACGCGATCTACAAAACCGTCAGCGAAGGCACGATGCCGCCGCCGAACACCGGCGAGCGCTGGACGCCCGATATGTGCGCCAAGTTCAAAGAGTGGCAGACTCAGGGCTGTCCGCCTTAGGCTAATCCTTGTCGGGTGACGTCCAGACTTGTTCGATGATTAGCCACGCACCGTTCTCGTAACGATAAACCGTCATATACGAACCGGTTGATTTCTTGATCTTGCCGGTCGCGCGAAGCGTCAATGTTTCGTTCCAGCGTCCGCTATCATACGCAAGATCGCCGGATGCGTGCGTGGTGACGTTATGAAAGTGCATGTCGCTGACGTACATTTTCATGGCGCCCGTGTAGAGCATTCTGATGGCTTTGCTGCCCTTGAAACGGGTGCCGTCGGCGAGAACGAAAACGCCGTCGGGAGCGTAGAGCGCGACGCACGCGTCAAGGTGTCGCGCGTGAATCGTGCTCGCCCACGCATTCCGTAGCGCTGGAAAATCCGGCGCCGGATATGCGAGAATTGCAGCGAGGATAAACGCCAGCACTAGGGCGGCGGTCTTCGATACGGAGCTGGTCCGACCTCGTGTTGTTGGCGTGCGCGTTCGAGCGGTGCGCGAACCTGTCCCCAATGCGCAGGGAGTTGACGTCGCGTCATCAGCGAGCCGTCGTATAGATAGACGCGACCTTGACGCGTTACGACGTTGACGAGCGGGCCGCCGCCGCCCACGCGCGCGTTGGCCTCGCCATTGCGATTGTTGAATTGCGACGGATGATCGAAGTTCTGATAGATCTGGCCGGGTTGGCCTTTGACTGCAATGTTGGCGCCGCCGTTCACGCCGAGCGCAACGTGGCCCGTTACCGTTTCAAAACGCGCGAGTCCGGGTTGAAACGATCCGTTGTTATACACGATCGAGCCGCGCTCGCTCGTTGCTTCGATTTGCTTGACATCGCAGCGCTGGAAGATCATGTTGTTGAGCGCAGTGCGCGTACGCAGCCGATCGAATTGTGAATCGACGACGAATATCTGCCCGCGCAGATTTTGGACGAACGCATCGCCGCTGACATTGTGCAGCACGAGGGGTCCGGCTCGTTGCTGCGCGATCAGCTGTCCGTGATAATTCTCGATGCGCGTGCCGCCGGTGCCGTTGATCGATAGCACCGAAGTATCCGCGGGGATGTAAACCGTCGACTGATAGGGCGGAACTTGAATCCGTAGCGTGTCGTGCACGCCGGGCGGGATCTGAACCGGAAACTCTTCGGGTCCGAGCGTCAGCTGTTGACCGTCCGGCGCGGGTACTGATACGGCGGGGATTGGGACCGAATAGGGCACCGACGGATTGATCCCAGGCGTGCGGCCGCCCGGACGGCGCTGGACGATCGGGGGCTCGCCGCCGCCGTCGTCTACGCTGATCTGCGGGCGATCCCAGGTCTGGATCGTTATCGGCATGCTGTGCTGGATGAGGACGATGGGCTGATTCGAGGCGTCAATAGGCGGCGAGTCCGCGCTGGCTGCGCGGCCCGTTCCCAAAAGACAGAATGCGAACAAGGCTGCTGCCGCAACCCTTCGCGCCACGAGGCTCGGACCCACGAAGCAAGCGTACACCCCAAGATTAAGAGCGGTCATTGGGATTCGTTTAGCGTTCGCGGGGAAGCCGGACCGTAAAAATCGATCCGCCTTCCGGGCGCCTGGCTGCCTGAACGCTGCCGGCGTGGACCCGGGCAATGCTCCGTACGATCGCCAAGCCGAGGCCCGTCCCCTCAACGGCACGGGTTCGGGATTTGTCGGTCCGGTAGAAACGGTCGAAAACGCGGTCGATCGACTCCTCGTCGATCCCGCTTCCCGAGTCGATCACCTGCCCGATGACCTCGCCGTCGTCGGCGGAAAGACGCACGCGGACCTCGCCATGATCGGTGAACTTGATGGCGTTGTCGATCACGTTCCCGAAGAGCTGGCGCAACAGCGACTCCGACCCATAAACAATCGCGCCGCTCGGACTCGGCTCGAAGTCGAGTGCAAGACCTTTCCCTTCGGCTTTGGCGCGCGCGAATTCGACGGTGTCGCGCACGACCGCGTTCAGATCGAGCGGCTCTTTTGGAATCTGTTCGCCGGAATCGGCCTTAGCAAGCAGCAGCATGCCGTTGACCATCCCGGCGAGGCCGGCGCTCTCATCGATGATCGCGCTCAAACTTTCAGCGCGAATCCGGTCGTCGCGATCTGCCCAACGTTGCAGCATCTGTGCGTTTGCGTTGATGACGGTCAGCGGTGTTTTGAGCTCGTGCGAGGCATCGGAAATGAACTGACGCTCGCGCGCAAACGCAGCTTGCAAGCGATCCAGCATGCGGTCGAAGGCTGCCGCCAGACGGCCGAGCTCGTCTTTGCGTCCGCTCCAGCCGATGCGCCGCCCGAGCTGCTCGGAACCGATCTCTTCCATCGCGTCCGTCAATCGTTTGACGGGATCGAGAACCAGCGTCGCGATCGCAATCGAGGCAAGAATCACGAGAAAGAACGCCGCGATCGTCACGATCAGGAGAATGTTGCGCGCACCGGTCAACACCTGACGCATTGCGTCGAGGCGTTCGCCGATGTGTGCGATCGCGATGATGTGATTGTTCTCGACCAGCGCCTCGTCGTGGACGAGCAAATCGCCGAGAATGTACGTTTTAGAGTGACTCTTGACGCTCAGGGTTTTGTCGGGCGGGAAGATGAACGAACCAGTGTTGCTGCTCTTGCCGATCGGCTGCCCTTGGGGATTGTCGATTTGCACGAGCGTTGTTGCCGAGGACCACGATTCCAAATTGCTTTGCGTCGCGACGAACGCGGCGATGGCCTGATCCGACCCGGTCGCGACGAGTCCGAAAGGTTCAATCGTGCGGCGAATCTGCACCGCGACCAGCTGCGTGCGCAGTTCAGCCTGATTGAGAAGGATCGTGCGGAACGCGATATTGATCGCGACCGTCGCAATCGCAAGCGCAAGGACGAAGAGCCCGGCGTAGGCTAGCGCGATTCGCCACTTGAGCGAATTCACGCCGCCGGCGATCTAGATTTTAAGCGCGTACCCCACTCCGCGCACGGTCTGGATCAGCTTGGGCTCGTAGTCTTCGTCGATCTTGCCGCGCAGATAGCGGATGTAGACGTCGATCAAGTTGGAGTCGCCGAGAAAGTCGCTGCCCCACACGCCGTTGAAGAGCTCGTCGCGCGTGTGCACCTTGTTGCGGTGCAGCAGTAGATATTCGAGCAGCGCGTACTCTTTAGCCGTCAGCTGAATCGACTTGCCGGCGCGCGTTACTTCGTGCCGGTCGCGATCCATCAGGAGATCGGCGGCTTCGAGTACGTTCGAGGTCGGATGCTTTTCGCGAAGGCGCGCCCGGATGCGGGCGAGCAACTCGTCGATCGAAAACGGCTTCGTCAGATAGTCGTCGGCGCCGGTATCCAAGCCGGCGACACGATCCGGGATGCGGTCCTTAGCCGTCAACATAATGATTGGCACCGCGCTTTTGGAGCGGAGGCGCGAGCAGACTTCCAAGCCGTCCATCTTCGGAAGCATCAAATCGAGGATGACGAGATCCGGCTCTTTGAGGGCTTTTTCGAGGCCCGCGAGTCCGTCGCGCGCTACCTCGACCTCGTAGCCCTCGTGTTCAAGCTCCAGTTGCAGAACGCGCAAGATCGCCGCGTCGTCCTCGACGACGAGGATCTTGAATTTGCGTTCGGTCGCAATCTCACTCACCATAGCTACCTTTCGACGGCAGTTCTACCCAGCCCGCGTAGCCACCCCAGCCAGGCGTTTTTACTCTAATCCCCTCCACATCCAGGAGTTAGACCATAAAAAAAGATCAGAGGCGCCTTGGCACCTCTGAAATCTTTAAAGAAGAATGAGAACGTTTAAATGAAGACGGCTATTTGCAAGTTACGAGCGCCATCGCCCAACCGGATTGTGTTCTCGTGCGAACGAGATAGCCCTCAGGCGTCCGGTCATAAACCTGATAGCCCGCTCTTAGCGCGTCGGCTAGGGTTTTGAAGACCACCAGACCAGCCATTCCGGGATCCTCCTTTCGATGGGTTCCCTACCCTTATCAACGTGAGTGTACCGAAAGCGTTTCGCTTAGCGGTAGTGTATTGGTTAAAAGAACAAGTAAAGATTGTGACAGGGGGGTGGCACTAAGGTCGGAAGAAGAGAGTTTCTTGTGACGCCAGACACGGCGCCCGTTCCTCGCGTTCACGGCACTGTTGTCGCAGAACGCCGGGAGCCACATCCTGGAATCGTTATCCTTAGCTTGTACGCTCCCGCACTAAGCGCGGAAGTGCGACCCGGGCAATTCGTAATGGCGATCCCGCCGACCGGTGCACTGCCTGCGACAGCCCTCGGAATCTATGAAGCTCGTGACCAGCATGCGAGCGTGATGATCGTTGTCGCGGGTCCGCGCACTAAAGAGTTGGCGTCGCTCGCCGTCGGCGATCAGCTCGATCTGCTCGGGCCGCTGGGCAACGGATTCATTCTCGATCGCATTCCGCGCAGTGTCGGAATCATTGCTGGTGGTGTTGGGCTTGCCTCGGTGCTGCTTGCCGCCGAGCGTTGCGTTAAACAGTCGGCGAAGACGACGCTGTACTATGGCGCGCGCACGGCGCAAGCGCTCGTCGATGTCGATCTTTTCGAGCGCGCCGGTTGCGAGGTCAAGGTCGCAACCGATGATGGAAGTCTCGGACATCACGGTTTCGTTACCGACCTCGTGCGCAACGCGACGCCGGAGCTGCTGCTTGCGTGCGGTCCGGCCCCGATGCTGCGGGCAGTCGCGGCACTCGCCGTCGAGCACAACATTCCGACGCAGCTCTCGCTCGAAGAAACCTTCGGTTGCGGAGTTGGCGCGTGTTGGGGCTGCGTCGTACCGCTGGATCGCAAAAGCGCGCAAGCGCCGCACTTTCCGGAAGCGAACGTCCACGAGCCGCGTCCGTACGTGAACGCGCGCGTATGCAAGGAAGGCCCTGTGTTCTGGGCTTCGGAGCTGCGATGGTCGTAGAACGCGCAAAGCCGAATATCGCAATGAAGATCGGTGCGCTCGAGCTGACCTATCCGACGCTGATGGGCAGCGGCTGCTACGGTTCGGGCGAAGAATACTCGCCGTTTATCGACCTGGCGCGTATTGGCGCGGTCGTGCTCAAGAGCGTGACGCGTCAGCCGCGGCTCGGCAACGTCGGGCCGCGCCTCGTTCCGACGGCGAGCGGAATGCTCAACGCGATCGGTTTGCAGAATCCGGGGCTCGACTACTATCTCGAGCACGAAGTGCACAAATTCGCCGATCGTCCGTGCAAGGTCATCGGAAGCGTTGCGGGATTCTCAGTCGAGGATTACGTCGAAGTTGCCGAACGGCTGACGGCACGCGACGAGATCGATGCGCTGGAAGTCAACATTTCGTGTCCGAACGTCGCCTCCGAAGGCGAAACGTTTGCCTGCAATCCGAGTCTCACCGCAGAAGTCGTCAAAGCGGTTCGCAGGGTCGTCCGCAAACCGCTGATCGTCAAGCTCTCGCCGAACGTCACCGACATCGCCTCGATCGCGCGCGAAGCCGAAGCCGCCGGCGCGGATGGGCTTGCAGTCATCAATACGGTGCGCGGGATGGCAATCGACGTCGATCGCTGGACGCCGCGTCTCGGCAACGTGACCGGCGGACTCTCAGGACCCGCGATCCGTCCGATCGCGGTGCTCGCCGTCTATGAGGTCGCGCGTGCCGTGCGCATTCCGATCGTCGGGCAAGGCGGGATCGAGACGACGCGTGACGCACTCGAATTCTTTCTGGCCGGAGCATCGGCGATCTCGATCGGCACTGCGAACTTCACGGATCCGCGGATTCCGTCGCGGATCGTCGCCGAGCTCGAAGACTATCTACGAGAACGCGATCTGGCTTCGCTCGCTGAGATTGTCGGAAAAGCCAATGTCGGTTTTCGCAATGCTGATGAATATGAAGGAGATGCAGGATGAGCGCGCCCGAGTTGATAGTCGCGCTCGACACACCGACGTTCGAGGCTGCGAAAGACATCATCGACAAGCTCGACGGCTTGCCGCTGATCTACAAGGTCGGGATGGAAACATTTTACGGCTACGGGAACGAGATTCGCGCCGAGCTGCAGCGGCGCAGCGCGAGCTACTTCCTCGATTTGAAGTTGCACGACATTCCGCGCACGGTGGCGGCCGGGATTCGCGCGCTCGTTCAGCCGGGCGTGCGCATCATCAATGTTCACGCGCTCGGCGGAAGCGAGATGATGATCGCCGCGGTCGAAGCCGCGGAAGAGCGCGCGCTCGAGCTCGGCATCGACCCGCCGGAGATTTTCGCCGTGACGATTCTCACGAGCATCGCCCCGGAAGATCTGCGCGAGCTTGGGCTGACCGGGCGGACCGGGTGAGAATGCGATTCGCTTGGCGGCACTGGCACGCGATGCGCGCTGCACGGGCGTCATCTGCAGTGCGCAAGAGGTGCGCGACCTCAAGAGTTTCTTCGGAACCGAATTCAAGACGATCACTCCCGGCATTCGTCCGAGCGGGAGCTTCGCCTGGCGATCAAAAGCGCGTGATGACGCCTGGCGACGCACGCGAGGCCGGAAGCGATTACATCGTCGTCGGGCGCCCGATTTTGGAAGCACCCGACATGCGCAGTGCCGCGCAAGCGATCCTAGCCGAGCTGGTGCCGGCATGACGACGACGTTCGATCTGCCGCGCGCGCTCGAAGAGCGCGGAGCGCTGCTGAACGGACACTTCAAGCTTTCATCCGGACGCCACAGCGCGCAGTTCATTCAAAAGTTCCGGATTCTCGAACATCCGAAGCTCGTCGAACGCGTCGCCGCGGAGATCATCGCGCGTTTGCCGCAATCGACCGCTTCCGAACGTCGTCGT
Organism: Vulcanimicrobiota bacterium; assembly: GCA_963715815.1. GTDB lineage: Bacteria > Vulcanimicrobiota > Vulcanimicrobiia > Vulcanimicrobiales > Vulcanimicrobiaceae > JAFAMS01. The sequence goes on from OY970278.1 coordinate 756,720, forward strand.
GAGCGCGGCGGTTGGCGGCATCGTGCTTGGCTACGAGGTTGCCCGCCAGCTCGGCCTGCGTGCGATCTTCGTTGAAAAAGAAGGCGGTATCCCGACGCTGCGGCGCGGTTTTGCACTCGGGCCGCAAGACCGCGCGCTCGTCGTCGAAGACGTCGTCACGACCGGCGGCTCGGTCAAAGAAGTGCTCGAAATCGTGCGCAAATCGGGAGCCACAGCCAGTCGCGCTCGGAGTGATCGTCCGCCGCGAGCCCGTCGATTTCGGTTTGCCGACGGTGGCGCTCGTCGATCTGCCGATTGCATCGTTTGCGCCGGAGGAATGCCCGAAGTGCAAAGCCGGCGAGCCGATCACCGAACCAGGCTCGCGTTTTATCGCATCATGAAAGAACAGCTCGCCTCGCCCGCCGCCGCGATCGTGCGTCCACGCCGTGCGCGACGGACAATCGTATCGTCCCGGCACGACGCTCGAACAAGCACGCCGCGAGTATGGCATCGAGCGGCTCATCAAGCTCTCGTCCAACGAGAATCCGCTTGGCACGTCACCGCTCGCCCTCGAGGCGCTCAAGAATATCGGCGATCTCAACATCTACGTCGACAATCAATATCAGGAGCTGCGCGAAAAGCTGGCTCGCAAACTCGGCGTCGGGCCTGAGAACGTCACGGTTGGGCATGGCAGCAACGAGCTCTTAGAGCTGATGTTCGAAACGTTCGTCGACCGCGGCGAGCGTGTGATCATGGCCAAACCGACATTCTCGCTCTTTCCGCAGAACGCGCAGCTGCGCGAAGCTGAAGCGATCGAAGTTCCGCTCAAGGACGGCGTGCACGATCTCGATGCGATGGCCGATGCGATCGATGCGAACACTAAGCTCGTACTGATCTGCGATCCGAACAATCCGACGGCGACGTCGATCACGCCCGAGGCGATGGAGCGATTCTTGGCGCGCCTGCCTGCCGGCGTCCTGCTTTCGTTCGATCAAGCCTATCGCGAATTTATGCCGGACGGCGTCGACGGCGTCGCGCTTGCGATGCGCCGCCCCAACACGCTCGTCTATCGCACGATGTCGAAGGCTTACGGTCTGGCGGCGTTGCGCATCGGTTACGTCATCGGACAAGCCGACGCGATCGGCTACATGCAGCAAGTTCGCTTGCCGTTCAATGTCACACGCGCATCGCTCGTCGCCGCACTCGCTGCGCTCGACGACGATGCTTTTGTTACCCGAAGCGTCAAGGTCAATGCGGAACAGCGCGAACGGCTCGAGCGCGAGTTCAAGCGGCTCGGCCTTTTCGTCTATCCGAGCGCGGCGAACTTCATTGCCGTGCAGGTTCCGACCGGTGCGAACCAGGCGTATGTCGATCTGCTCAAGCTTGGAATCGCCGTCCGCTCCGGCGATGCATTACGGTTGCCGGGCTTTCTGCGCATCACGGTTGGGACGCCGGAAGAGAACGACGCAGTGCTCGCCGCGTTCGAGAAACTGCTTCCAAGCTGGAAGTCGTCCTGAGCACCCGCGTTCGGCAGGGCGACGAGATCGGATCGCGATTTCGTGCGCGATCTGGGAATCCGCGTCGCGATGACGAGCGTCTCGCCGCACCGCCAGGTCATGGAATCGCTTGTCGCACTCTCGTACGAGAAGCTGCTCGACTTCATCTTCGCGCAGTCGCACACGATCTTCGTGGCGGAAGACGACGGCCGGCGAGTCGGATTTCTGCTGCTGCTGGACGGGCTTCCCGACGAAGTCTCGATGGCGCCGCAGGCGTTCGTCGCGTACATGGCCGTCGAACCCGATGTCCAGCGCCGGGGAATCGGGCGGGCGCTCTTGAACGCAGCCGAGGGTCTTGCGCGCGAGCGCGGCCTACCTACGATTGCGATGATGGTGACGGAAAGTAACGTCCCCGCTCTCGATCTTTATACATCGAGCGGGTATCGCACGGAACGAAGGCTGCTATGCAAACCGCTGGTTTGAGTCCGCGCACGCTGCGCCGCATCATCGGGACGGCATGGGGCTTGTTGTTGCTCGCGATTGCGATCGTGCTCGCGATGCGCATCCCTAAGACGGTCGAGATCTTCGTGACCGCGGCCGTTATCGCGCTCGGCGTCCATCCGGTCACGCAATTTCTCGAGCGCTGGATGAAACGCGGGCTCGCGATAACGATCGTATATCTCGTCATCATGGCATTTGCCGCGATCATCGGGCTTCTGGTTATTCCGACCGGCCTTGCGCAAACACAGGCCGTCCTCGGAGCGCTCCCCGATCAGATGACGTCCGCCGAACAGTCGCTGGTGACGTCTCCAAACGAATTTGGAGCACCACGTCGGCAAAGGGATGCTGCCGCCGAGCCTGATCGATATTCGTAGCGTCATCGACGCCAAGATCTCCGAGTGGGGTAGCGCCGCCGTTGCGGGGATTTACCCGGCGCTAGTGAGCACGATCGGCGTCATGTTCGTGCTGCTCTCCTCGATCATTCTCTCGATTTTCTTCTTGGCGAGCGGCGAACGAATTCGTCAGCAGCTGCTCTCGATCGTGCCGCATTCGCGCGAGCATGAGGTCGCGCAAGTGCTCGATGAGATCGTGCACATCTTCGGCGGCTTCGTCGCGGGACAGTCGATTTTGTGCGCAATCGTTGGCGTCTCGACATGGCTGATTCTGTGGGTGTTCGGCTATAAGTTCGCGCTTTTGGTCGGCGTGTTCTGCGGGATCGCGTATGCCGTACCGTTCGTTGGGATGCTCGTTGCGCAAGTCGTAGCGGCCGTTCTTGCCGCGCCGCAAGGCCTGTCATGGTCTGGGAAGTGACGATCGTCATCTTCGTGATTTCGCGCATCGCCGACAACGTGCTCGTACCGAAAATCATGGCGCCGCACGTCGGCGTCTCGCCGATCGCCGTCATGTTCGGCGTCTTCGCCGGCGGCGAGCTTCTCGGTTTGCCGGGATTGATTTTGGGCATCCCCGCAGCAGCGATGGGCAAAGTTCTGTGGCGCATCTTCGTGCGGCCGTGGCTCTCGCGGCACGATTTCGGTCCGCGTCCGGAACACGAGCACGAACACGAGCACCCTTTGCACAAGGGCGAGCGCGAAATCGATATCGAGATTCACGAGACGATTCGCGAGAGAACGTGAGAGTCGCGCTATCTCGATCGCGTTATTGCTCTTGGCATCAAGCTCGTTTGCTTCGAGCCAACAACTTTCGGGCGTCTCGGTTCTTCGCGTTATGAAAAATACGCCGGTCGGCGAATTCGACGGCGCTCGGTACGTGCGCAAGTACGGAATGCTCTCGGGTGTCATTGCGCCAGGCGAGCACATCGACGGACTCGGCAAGAATCCGTTTGCGTATACGGCTGAGTTCGAGATCATCGAGCCCGAAAAGCCGGGCGTCAGCGACACTGTTATCGTCGAGCCGGAGAATCGCGGGAATCCGCTCGTACTCGGGCGCCTCAACAGCTTTCCGGCCTCGGGGAGTCCGTCGCTCGCGGTCTATCCGGCGGGATTCGGCAACGGATGGATGTTCAGGCACCACATTGCGTACGCGCGCGTGCAGTGGCAATATCCGATTGCGGTCGGCGTTCCGAAAACGGCGCAAGGCGTCGGCGAAGCGATCGTGCGTGATTTCGGCGCCGCGCTCGCGGGTCGCTATCACACGCGTTTACTGGTCGGCATTTCGCAGAGCGGCTGGTTCGTCGAGACGTTCGTCGCCGAAGGCTTCAACGAATCACCAAATAATCACGAGGCGGTTTACGGCGGCGCGATCGCGATGGATGGCACCGGAAACTGGCTTGCGATCAATCAGCTCGCGAAGGCGAATCACACGCCGCAGCAACCGTACGTCGATCCAGTTAATCCAAGCGTGCTAACCGCAAAGGATCTCCTACACCGGCCTAAGACCGATCCGTTCTTCATCGACGTCGCTAATTACACCGATTTCTATCGCGTGCACGCTAGCCTGACGGATACCAGCGATCTTCCGGAAGACATGCGACGCTACGATTGGCCGAGTCCGCACGCTACCGGCAACCGCGCAAGTTCGAACAATGCCTTCACGAAGATGGGCTGCAACGGCGGTAAGCCCGTGTGGCTCAATCCGATCGCGTACGATCCATATATGCGCGCGATCGTTCTCGAGCTGGCGCATCGATTGAATGCCGGCGTCGGTCCGGCGCCGGAATTACCGCCGACGACGCTCTTCAAGCTCGGCCCAGCGCCGGCGGAGACCGAACATTTCAATCCGCTCAAAGGCACGACGCTCGAAGTGCCGGTCGTTGATTCCGACACGCAACCGGAAGGCGGCGTCCGTTTTCCCGAGGTCGAGGATCCGATCGGCAAACCGGTTCCGGTCTCGCTGAATCCGGTCATTACGACGACGATCAAAAACACGTGCGGCAATCTTGGCGAATGGCAGCCGATCTGGGGCGACGATCTCGCGAAACGCTACGGTTCGAGCGCTGCGTTTCTCACGCGCTATGGCACGTCGCTCGATAGCTTGATCAAAGAAGGCTATCTGCTAGAAGAAGATCGCAAGCCGATGCTTGCACGCGCCGCGCAGCTCTACGAAAACCCGGGAGGCTACTGAGGCCGGCGTTCCATGAAGTCGGGGGCGGTGACGCCGCAGATCGCGAGGGCGTTCGCGAGGACGGAACGTGCGGCCATGGAGAGCGCGAGACGCGCGATGCTCGTTTCGGCTTCCTCTACGTTGACGACTTTGCACGCCTGATAAAACTGATGGAAGTCGCTTGCGACTTCGCGAGCGTACGCCGTGAGCAGATGCGGTGCGCGCAAGCGCGTGGCGTGCGCGAGCAAACGCGGCCACTCGGCAAGACGTCGCGCCAGTGCAAGCTCCGTCGGATCGACGAGGAGGTCGAGATGCTTGGCATGTGACGCATCGTCGACAAAGCGCGCGGTTTCGGGATTCGAGCGCGCGTGCGCGATCAGCGATGCGATCCGTGCGTGACTGTATTGGACGTAGTACACCGGGTTCTCGTTGCTCTGCTTGAGCGCGAGCTCGAGATCGAACGTCAGCGGAGATTCGGGCGCGAGCATGATAAAGAAGAAACGCGCCGCATCGACGCCGACTTCGTCGAGAACCTCGTCGAGCTCGATGATATTACCGGCCCGCTTGCTCATCGATGCGGTCTCGCCGCCGCGCATGAGATTCACTTGCTGCGCGATCAGTACATCGATCGAAACATCACGTCCGGGCCAATGCGTCGGGCCTTCGAGGTTCAGCAGTTCGATCCGATTCAAGAGATCCATGAATTTCGGCTTGCCGTAGAGACGCCGCCAAATCTCCGCCATCGCACGTACGCGTGCAAGATATCCGTGATGGTCGGGGCCGAGAATGTCGATCAGATGGTCGGCGTGACGAAATTTCGCGAAATGGTACGGAATGTCGGCTGCAAAGTACGTCGGCCGGCCGTCGGAGCGGCGCAAGATGCGCGCTTTGTCTTCATCCGGGTCAAGGTCTGCCGAGAGCGCGATTGCATCCCCGTCCCTCTCGGTAAGGCCCTCCTCGTCGAGTAGCGCGATAATCGCATCCACGAGTCCCGCGTCGTGCAGCACCCTCTCGCTCTGAAAGATGAAATCGACGCCGAACCGCCGTGCGGTTGCGCGTTGCGCTTCGATCATACGATCGTGCGCGAACTTCTCGAGAAACGATTTGTCTTCCGGATTCGCTCCGGGGACCGAATCGAGATCCTTCGCCAGCTCGATGACGTAGTCGCCCGGATAGGCATCCTCCGGCAGCGGGAAATCCGGCTCGCGCAATTGCCGCCAACGCGCGTACAGCGAGCGGATCAAGGTGTCGAGCTGATTGCCGGCGTCGTTGATGTACCAGTCGGTCGTGACTTCGTTGCCGAGAAATCGCAGAGCGTTCGCGAGCGTCGAGCCGATTGCGAGACTGCGGCCTTGCACGACGACGAGCGGTCCGGTTGGATTCGCGCTGCCGAACTCGAGCGAAAGACGCGTTGCGTTCGACGAGGACGTGCCGCGACCATAGTCGGCGCCTTGGCCGAGAATCTCGCGAATGACTTGCTGCCAAAATGCGGGCTGCATCCGCAAATTAACAAAACCCGCAACCGGCGTGATCTCGAGCAGCGTCGTCGCGACGCTTTCGTCGCTCGAGACTTTGTCGGCGATCTCCGTTGCGATCGCTTGCGGAGCTTTGCGCGCCGTCTTGGCTAGCTTGAACGCGATGTTGGTTGCGAAATCCCCGAAGTCCAGATTGCGCGGCGTCTCGAACGTGACGTCGATTGTGACGTCGTCACCATAGAGCGCGCGCGCCGTGCGATCGAAAGCGATCGCGACGCCGTCCAGATCGAGCAGCTTCATGCCGTCGAACGCGTTGCGCGCCGGCGTCCGAGCTCAGCGCGATACTCGGCTTCGAGCTGATCCGGCCGCTCGCGATATTTCGCCCACAGCGCCGGCATGTGCGCGATGTCGGAGAGCACGCGTGCAAAGACCGCATTGACCGGTGTCGCAACGCCGAGGCGATGGCCCGCATCAGCGACGGCGCCGTTGAGGACGCCGACTTCGGTTTGATTCTTGCCCGCGCGCAAATCGAGCAGCAGCGAGGGCGGTTTGCGTCCGCGCGCGCCCGCAATCCGGTTTGCCAGCACGAGGCGCGAGATCGGTGAGGGAAGCGTTGCGACACCTTGCAGCGCGCGCAACGGATAGCGCGGCAGATCGATCGGCGTGATGTTTTGCGCGAGCATAACTGCGCGCACTTCACGGATCGCGCGAATCTCGAGCGTAAAGGCCTCATCGAAGTGGACAAGCCGTTCTGGCAAGACGTTCAGAATCGCGCACGAGGCGTTCGCGACGTTGTTGAGCGCGAGCTTCGACCACTTGAGCGCGCGATAGTCAGTTACGGCTTTCGTCGGCAACCCGGTTTGTCCGAATGTCGCAAGAATCCAGTTATGCGCTTCTTTCCCAACCGGCGCGAACGCGATGCCGCCGGCGTTTGTCGCGTGGCCGGTGCCGTTACGGTCGCGCTCGACCGGGATCGTAAGCGCGCACGCGACGACGGGATCGGGGCCGAATGCAGCCGCGAGTTTTTCTTCGTTACCGACGCCGTTCTGCGGGCACAGAATCGCGGTCTCTGCCGGGTTCGTGAGCGCACGCTTGAGCGTTTCGATCGCGCCGTCGGTGTCGTAGGATTTTACCGCAACGATCGCAAGCTCGGCAGAAACCGGTTCGACGCGATCGAGTTCGCGCGGCGCAAACACGATCTCGTTGCCGATCTTGGCAAGCAAATCGCCAAAAAACGTCCCGATCGCGCCCTTGCCGACGATGTAAACCTTCAGTGACCTTACCCCCGCACGCCCGTGCTGCCGAAGCCCGCTTCTCCGCGTTCGCTTGGCGCTAGCGTTTCGGCATCCTCGAAGATGCCGGTCACAACAGGTGCAAGGACAAGCTGCGCGATCCGATCGCCGCGCTTCACGTGCACGTCTTGAATGCCGTGATTGATCAGAATGATCTTGATCTCGCCGCGGTAATCTGCATCGATCGTTCCCGGAGAATTCAGCAAACCGATTCCATCGCGCAGCGCGAGACCGCTGCGCGGCCGAACTTGCATCTCGTAGCCCTGCGGAATCTCGACGCAAAGCCCTGTCGGGACTGCGGCTCGCGCGCCAGGCCGTAAGACGAGGTCGGCTTCAAGCGCGGCGCACACATCGGCGCCGGCTGCGTCCTTGCTTGCATATGACGGAAGCGGAAGACCGGCTGCATGCGCAAGCCGCGTTATGCGGACGCGCACGCCCTCAGGTTGCAAGCTCAGTTAGGACAGTCCGGAAACCTTCGACGTCCGTGAACGAGCGATAGACGCTTGCGAAGCGGACGTACGCCACCTTGTCGACGCCGTGCAACGCTTCCATCACCTTCTCGCCGATGAGCGTCGTCTGCACTTCGTTGTCGCCGCGCGAAAAGAGTTCGCGCTCGAGCTTCGCAACGATCTCGTCGAGCTGCGCTTCGGAAACCGGCCGCTTCTCACAGGCGCGCTGCAAGCCGGCCAGGATCTTGTCGCGATTGTACTGCTCGCGCCGCCCGTCTTTTTTCACGACGAAAAGACGAGGCGCTTCCATGCGCTCGTAGGTCGTGAAACGGTGTTTGCAAGTAAGGCACTCGCGACGGCGGCGTACGACGGATTCATCGTCACGCGAGTCGACGACGCGTGTCTCGCTCTTGCGGCATGCTGGGCAGAGCAGGGTGCGTGCGGCCTCGTAGGGAGAGGGACCCCAATATCTTGGGGTTCAGACGAGTATAAGGCACGACCCACAGGCCGGGCAAATTCTAGGCTATTTTGCTGCCCCAATTTTAAACATCTTGGTTCCACAAACCGGACACTTGCCTTCGGTTGCCGGTCGACCGTTCTTCATCGTGATCTGGACTGCGTCTTTAATTTCACGCTTTGTCTTGCATTTCACGCAATACGCTTCTGCTGCCATGAGGGCTCCCATATTCCCCGGCTCGACGTTCCTCCTCGTCTTTCCGCAGAACCCGTCCGCGTGAAGGAGAGGGGTGGAGCGACCGGTCCTCGTCCTACCGGCCGAATCGGCCGGTCTATTCTTGCGGGCGGGGCGTCCAGGCGTCGATGCCCCACTCTGGGTTTGCGGGTCGCTAGACGGCTTGGCGGCCCCGGCCGTGGCGGTCGTCGGGGCCCGTGCCCCGAGCGGCGGCGGGCGAAGACTAGCCTATGAAACGGCTCGGACGCTCGGCTAGCGCGCGGCATTTGCGTCGTCAGCGGCCTTGCGCTCGGGATCGACGCTGCGGCCCACGAGGGCGCGCTCGCCGCGCAGGCCCCGACGATCGGCGTGCTCGGTGGCGGGCACGACAACTTCTTTCCGCTCGGGAATCGCGAGCTGGCGGAGCGCATCATCGCCGGCGGTGGCGCCGTCGTTTCGCCGTACTCGCCGGAGTGGCCGGCGCGGCCCGGGCAGTTCTTGCAGCGCAACGCCATCGTCGCGGGGCTGAGCGACGGCGTCGTCGTGGTTGAAGCCGCAGCGCGCAGCGGTGCGTTGAACACGGCCTCGCACGCTGGAAATCTCGGCATTCCCGTCATGGCGTTTCCGGGCGACGTCGATCGCGCCAAGGTTGCCGGGTGCCTCGCGCTCTTGCGCGACGGCGCGACGCTCGTTCGGGGTGCGGCCGACATCCTCGAGGCGCTCGGCATCGAAACGGAACGCGCCTCGAAGGAACGTGGCGCGATCGATACGCTCGAAGAACGGTCGCGCTCGATCGTGGCCTTGCTCGGCGACGGCGAGATGGATTTCGATGCGCTGTTGGTGCGCGCGGGGATCGATGCGGGGGAACTCGCCGGGCGGCTGATCGAGCTTGAGCTGCGCGGAATCGTCGAGTCGAGGACCGGCGCGCGTTACGCGCTAACTTGACTAGAGTGCGCAATCCCGACGTTCCCGAGTCGCTCGACGGCTGGAGCATCCTACACCGGATGTTCAGTTTCAATCGCCGCCGTTACGAGGCGCTTGATGCGACGAATCGCACGCGCATCGCGGCCGGCGCGATCGAATTCTTGCGTCCGCTGCACGACGATCCCGAAAGCGACGCCGGCCTAGCTCAGCTTCTCGGCCACAAGGCCGATTTGATGGTGACCTTCTACGCGAAGAGCTTCGATGCGCTTGGTGATGCGGAGATCGCGTTTGACCGGCTGGCGCTGCGCGACTATCTTGAGCCGCAAGCTTCGTACGTCTCGATCTTGGAGCTTGGTCTGTACGATGCGACGCGCCGCATTCACGAAACGCTACGCGAGCGCGCAATCAAGCCGCACTCTGCTGAATGGAACGACGCTTTCGACGCGCTTTTGCGCGAGGAAGCGGAAGAGCCGCGGAGTGCAGCGCGTCTTTTCGCAAAGATCCCGGCGCGACGCTATGTCTGTTTTTATCCGATGGACAAGAAGCGTGGCGAGCAGACGAACTGGTACTCGCTTCCATATAAAGAACGTGCCGAGCTGATGCTCGATCACGGGAAGATCGGCCGCACGTTTCACGGCCTTGTCACGCAAGTGATCTCCGGATCGATCGGCTTCGATGACTGGGAATGGGGCGTCGATCTCTATGCCGACGATCCACTCGTCTTCAAGAAGTTAATTTACGAAATGCGTTTCGATGAGGCCAGCGCCCGCTACGCGGCGTTTGGTCCATTCTATACGGGTATGCAGTTCTCAGTCGATGCCTTGCCGTCGTTTCTCGAAGGGAATGAGCGCGCTGCGCTTTTGACAGGCTTAGCACTCTAGCGCGACGCGGACGATAGAAATCTGAGAGCCTTCCAAGGTTTCGCACGTTTGCTTGGTCTCTAGCCTGGGCAGAAACAGAAACGACGATGAATAGCCGGAAGGCGTTGTTCGCGTGTGCGCTCGCCATTACGGTGGCCGCAGCGGCAACAGCGTGCGCGAAGAAGCCAGCACGACCCACGCCTGCCCCGCCGCAAGTTGCGATTGCAATTACTGCGGACGGTACGGTGCGCCCGACGTTGACGTTAGCCGGATTCATCGCGCCTGCGCAGAGCGTAGCGCTCTCGAGCAGCCTACAAGAGCCGGCGCTCAAAGTGAACGTCCAAGAAGGCGATCACGTGCGCGCCGGGCAGGTACTCGCCGTCCTCTCGACTGCGGATCTGCGCGCATTACTGGCCTACGATCTACACAACGCCGCCGCCAATGATGCTCTCACGAAACAGAACGCGTTACAGGGTCAACTCAATATCTCGCAAGGTAACGACGCGGTCAATCAGGCTCGCGCGAGTCTGCGTTCGGCGCAAGCGACGCTCGACAACGCCCAGCGCGACTTGCAGCGTTACAAACAGCTCTACAGTCAGGGCTACGTAACCGAGCAGCAGTACGTCACGCAGCAGACGACGGTCGAGAACGATACGCAGGCGGTGCGCAACGCGCAGGCGGCACTTTCGAGCGCGATCTCAAATGTCTCTACGAACGGAACGATGCAACAAGGTCTGCAAGCCGCAAAAGTGGCGCAATCGGCGGCGCAGGCGCGCGCCTCGCGAGATCAGGCGGCACAAGAACAAGTTAGCATCAACACAGCGACGATCTCAGCGCCCGTCAGCGGCATCGTCGTCAATCGTAATCTCAATCCCGGAGAATATCCCGGAAGCCGCCAGATATTCACGATTCAAGAAGAAGACTACGTCTTCGCGATTCTCAGCGCGTCGTCGGCGCGGATCTTTCAGATTCCAATCGGCGCAAACGTCAACGTGACGGTGAACGGAAACGGCATGCGTGGTAAATTCCCGGGCAACGTCGTCGCAGTGCTAGATCAACTGACGCCCGGCTCCACAAATTTCGCGATCAAGGTTCGCGTTCCGAATCCGCGGGGAACTTTGCGTTCGGGCGTCACGGTTTCCAGCGTCATCTCGCTTGACCCAGTCTCCGGCGTCGAAGTGCCTGTCACTGCATTCCTCGACGACAATCATGTCACGGTAATGACGGTCAATGCGAGCGATATGACGCAAGTCGTCGATGTCGCGCAGCTTGCGACCGACGGCACGAATGCAATCGTCAGCGGCTTGCCGACCGGTGTCCGCCTCGTCACGAACGGTCAACTTGGATTGAGTGCCGGACAAAAGGTAGCCGTCCGCTAGAATGTGGCTGACCCGCGTCTTCATTCAGCGTCCGACGTTGGTGCTGGTCTTAATTGCGCTGTTCTTTCTGGCTGGAATCATCTCGCTTCAGAATCTCGTCGCGCAGCAGTATCCCAACGTCGAGAAGCCGGTCATCTCGATTCGTGTCTCCTACACGGGCGCATCAACGACGGAGATGCGCGACAGTATCGTCGTTCCAATCGAGAATCAGATCGCCGGCACGCCGGATTTGCAGACGATCGATTCGACCGTACAGAACGGCTCGGCGTCGATCTCATCGACGTTCGATTTAACGTCTAATCCGTACACCGATCTCGTCTACATCCAAAAAGCTCTGACGCAAGCTTCGAAGTATCTGCCGACCAACTTGGTCCCACCCACGATCAACATTTCGAATCCGTCCGAAACCGTCGTCGCGACAATCGGTGTTACGTCGAAATCGCTGAGCCCGTCCGCGCTTTCGCTGATCATCACGGGGGTGCTCATCCCGGATCTCGAGCAGATTCCGGACGTCGCAAACGTGAACGCGAACGGAACGGTGACGCCTGCCTATGAGGTAACGGTCAATCCCCAGATTCTCGCCGGCGACAATCTAACGATCACCGACATCGTCAACACGATCCAAGCGAACAACCTGCACCTTCCGGGCGGGACGCTTTATGGGCCGAACCGCTCGACGAGTATGGACGTGCGCGCCGACATCACAAGCTCGCAGTCAATCGCCGACCTCTTGATTCAGGCGGCGCCCGGAACGTCTGGCGCCACAAGCGCGGTGTCGCAGCCGCTGTCGCCGACGGGAACGAATCCGTGGACGACGCTCAATGCAGCGCATCGTATCTCCGACGTCGCGACTGTCGTCACCGGACAAGAGCCGCAGACCAGCTTTGCGGCCGTGAACGGCCAGACGAGCTTCTTCCTCCAGGTGCAAAAGAGCGCGGACGCCAGCGAGGTCACGGCTTCCAACAACGTCTTAGCCGCATTGCCGGGCTACGAGCAGCGCTTCCCGCAGCTCGCATTCACCATCATCAACGTTCAATCCAAGTACACCCAGCAGCAGCTCAATGCTGTTGTCCGCACGCTAGCCGAAGGCATCGTCTTCATTGCGGTCGTGATGCTGTTCTTCTTGCGTTCGTGGCGCAACGCCGTCGTCGTCGTGATCGCTATCCCGACCTCGCTTGCGGTAACGCTTTTCGTGATGAAGATATTCGGTTTCACGATCGACACCGTCTCGCTGCTCGGTATGACACTCGCAATCGGCATCCTGATCGACGACTCGACCGTCGTGCTCGAGAATATCGAGCGGCACCGCGACGAGCTCGGGCAAACACCGATTCGTGCTGCGGTCAGCGGCCGGACCGAAATTGGCCAAGCTGCAATGGTCCTGACGCTGGTCGACGTCGTTGTTTTTCTGCCGATTGCGTTTCTCACAGATGAGGTTGGCCGTCAGCTCGCCGAGTTCGGTATTGTCGTTACGGTCGCGACGCTCACCTCGCTGTTCATTTCGTTTACGATCACGCCGGCACTCGCCGGTCTGTGGGCGCTGCACTCGACGTGGAAGCCGCCGAAGTTCATCGATGCGTTCGATAATTTCTTCACGCGTTTGCGCGGGTGGTATCACGAACGCGCGCTGACGTGGGCGCTCGCGAACCCCTGGATCGTCGTCGGATTCGCCGGCGTAACCTTCGTGCTCGCGATACTCGCCGTCAGCTTCGGCTTCGTCGGCAAAGAGTACATCCCGGCGCAAGACATGGGACAGATCTTCGTGCAGTTCACGTTCCCGGTCGGAACGCCCGTAGTCGAGACGACGAACGAAGTGAAGAAGGTCGAGCAGGCGATCCTCAAGATTCCGGATCTCGGCGCGATGACGCGCGTTGCCGGCGCGCAATCGGCGAGTTTCGGCGGCTTCGTATCGCAAACGAACGTCGGGCAGATTCAGGTCTTTCTCAAAGACAATCGCAAGCAGCCTACGAGCTACTGGGTGACGGAGATTCGGCGCCAAGCGACGCGGCTTGCACCGGATGGAAAAGTCATCGGTAATTCCCTCGACCGGGGCGCAAGGTGGCAACGCGCAGCCGATCGACGAGCTGGTCAGCGATCTTTCCGGCGGCGATCCGACATCTGCCGCGCAGCAAGTGCTGCAGGCACTGCAACAAACGCCCGGCGCCCAAAACGTCAACAGCTCGGCCAGCGCGCTTTCGCCTCAAGTGAACGTACTTTTCAATCGCGAAGCAGCGCGTTCGCTCGACGTGGCAATCAACGACGCAGCGAGCGCCGTCAACGCAGCGTTTGCCGGCGCGCTTCCGACGCAGGTGATCACCTCACAAGGGATCGAGCAGGTGCAAGTCATCTATCCGCTGGCGAATCAACAGGATCTCTCGGAAGTCGAATCGATCCCGATGCGCGCGCTCAACGGAAATATCGTGAGCGTCGGGGATGTTGCCACGCTGCAGTTGACGCCGACGCTTCCGCTCATCACGCGCGAGAATCGCCTTACCGTCATTCACGTTGACGCGAACGTGGCGGCAAACACGTCGCTTGCGAACGTCCAAGCCGCGTTCCAGAAGAAGCTCGCGGACCTGCATCTACCCCAAACGATTCGCGTTGCACCCTCCGCGCAAGGCCAACAATCCGAAATGGCTCAGACGCTCTCGGACATCGGGCACACGATGATATTGTCGCTTGTACTCGTGTTCTTCTTGATGGTCGCGCTCTACAATAGCTATAGCTCGCCGTTCATCATCATGTTCTCGGTTCCGGTCGCTGCAGTCGGTGCCGTGGGATCGCTGATGCTGACGCACTCGACGCTGAATCTGTTCTCGTTGATCGGTTCGATGCTGCTGATCGGACTTGTGGCTAAGAACGGCATTCTTCTCGTCGACTACGCGAACACGTTACGACGGCGCGGTCACTCCAAGATCGAAGCGATCAAGGAAAGCGCAAAGACGCGATTCCGGCCTATCATGATGACGACGCTTGCGATGGTTTCGGGCATGCTGCCACTGGCGCTCGCGTTCGAACCCGGCTCGCAGGAACGTCAAAGTCTCGGAGTCGTTGTCATCGGCGGTTTGCTGAGCTCGCTCGTGCTGACACTCGTCCTCGTGCCCGTGATGTACGAATGGATCGCACCCAAAGAGATGTCAACACGCGAACAGGACGTCGAGAACGAGCTCAACGTTCCGACGCAGCACGAAGCCGCTGTGTCATCCCGAGCGTAGCAACGCCGCAGCGTTGCGCAGTCGAGGGACAGCTCTAGCGCGAGAAGAGTCCGACCAACTCGCCTTCTGCGAGAATGTGGCCGCGCATCATGAACATCAACGTGGCGCCGGTCGTGCCTTTTTCGAGCGGCAACTTGTCGACGTCGAGCGCGAACACACGATGGCGATAGTGATGCGGTGAATCGCCCGGAGGCGGCGCGGGACCACCGTACGCACTCATCCCGTAATCAGTGTAACCTTGCACGGAGCCAGCCGGCACCTTGCCTTCTTCGAGCTCCGTCACGCTCGCGGGGATATTGAAGACGAGCCAGTGCCAGTAACCGACGGTCGTTGGCGCATCCGGATCCCAAATCGTGACGACGAAACTCTTCGTCCCAGACGGTGCGCCGCTCCATTTCAGGTTGGGCGAAATATTCTCGCCGCCGACGTCCCACCCGTTGAAGCCGTACTTTTTGGGGATCGTTTGATTGTTGCCAAACGAGCTGCTGGAGACCGTAAGTTGTTGTGCCATTGCTCTCCTCGCGGTTTGGGTTTCTGCATTGCCTCACAGCACCGCTACAACATTCCCATCGTGGGAATGTTGCTGCTGCGCCCCCGCTCGTCGCTCTCGCCATCCTGGCTCCGCTCCTCGTCGGAAGCTGCTGTTCGGCAACACAGCAACCCATCCGCGAGGCGACCTTTATCGGAATTGGCAGTCCAACTTACGCAGCTTGGATGGTGTGATTTTGTCGTTGGACGGCAAAACGGGCTCATTGGATGGCGACAGGCTCACCCAATAGCTCGATGATAGTATCCCGCCCGCACGCTCCCCAAGAAGAATGCTAATGACGCTTACAATACCGAACGCCGTCGATCCGGATCCCCAAGAGACTCGCGAATGGCTCGATGCCTTCGACGGAGTCCTCACGCACGAGGGACCGCCACGTGCCGCGCAGCTCCTCGAACGTCTTGTCGAGCGCGCGCAAACCGGCGGAACGCAAGTCGATGTCAGCTTGCAGACGCCGTACATCAATACGATTCCGGTCTCGCAGCAACCACCGTTTCCGGGCAACGATGAGCTCGAGACGCGTCTGCGTCATTACATTCGCTGGAACGCGATGGCGATGGTCGTGCGCGCCAATCATATTTCGAGCGAGCTCGGCGGGCACGTCGCCAGCTTTGCGTCCTCGGCGACGCTGTACGACGTCGGGCACAATCATTTTTTCCGCGCACCGAGCGAGAACTTCGGCGGCGATCTGGTGTTCTTCCAGGGACATTCATCCCCGGGCGTCTATGCGCGCGCATTCCTCGAAGGTCGCATCTCGCAAGAGCAGTTGGAAAACTTCCGGCAGGAAGTCGACGGCAAAGGGCTTTCTTCATATCCGCATCCGTGGCTGATGCCGGAGTTCTGGCAATTCGCAACGGTCTCGATGGGGCTCGGCCCGATTCAAGCGATCTATCAAGCCCGTTTTCTCAAGTACTTGCACAATCGTGGGATCGCAAACACGGAAGGCCGCAAAGTTTGGTGCTTCATCGGTGACGGTGAAAGCGACGAGCCTGAATCGCTCGGTGCGATCAACGTTGCGTCGCGCGAGGGTCTCGACAATCTGATATTCGTGATCAATTGCAACTTGCAGCGCCTCGATGGTCCGGTGCGCGGCAACGGCAAGATCATCCAAGAGCTCGAGCGCGAATTTCGCGGCAACGGCTGGAACGTTCTCAAAGTCATCTGGGGCAGCAATTGGGATCCGCTGCTCGAGAAAGACAAGAGCGGCAAGCTCGTGCAGTTGATGACCGAGACCGTCGACGGCGAGTATCAAGCGCTCAAGGCAAACGACGGAAAATTCGTGCGCGATCATTTCTTCGGGAAGTATCCGGAAACGGCGGCGCTCGTCGCCGATTGGACGGACGCCGAGGTTTGGGATCTCCAGCGCGGCGGCCACGATCCACGCAAAGTTTACGCCGCGTACGACGTCGCGACGAAGACTGTTGGAAAACCCAGCGTCATCTTAGCGATGACGATCAAGGGCTACGGTATGGGCTCCTCGGGTGAAGCCCAGAATATCGCGCACCAGCAGAAGCACATGGACATCGAGGCGATGCGGCAATTCCGCGATCGCTTTGCGATTCCGATCAAGGATGCGGAGCTCGGCGACATTCCGTTCTACAAGCCCGCCGACGACAGCCCCGAGATGAAATATCTCAAAGAGCGCGTGCACGAGTTGGGTCAAGTTCCGCAGAGGCGGCGCAAGTCAACCGCGTCGGTCGTCGTCCCTGCGCTTGCGGCCTTCGATCAGCAACTCAAAGGAACGGGCGACCGCGCGATCTCGACGACGATGGCTTTTACGCGCGTGCTCTCGACGATGATGCGCGACAAGGGCATCGGCCCGCGCATGGTGCCGATCGTCGCAGACGAGACGCGTACGTTCGGCATGGAAGGGCTTTTCCGGCAGATCGGTATTTACTCGCCGGTCGGTCAGCTCTACAAGCCGCAAGACGCCGCACAGCTGATGTACTATCGCGAAGCCAAAGACGGGCAGATTCTGCAAGAGGGCATCAGCGAAGCCGGTGCGATGTGCTCGTGGATCGCAGCTGCGACCTCGTATTCGACAAGCAACGTTCCGATGATTCCGATCTTCATCTTTTATTCGATGTTCGGATTCCAACGCATCGGCGATTTGATTTGGGCGTCCGGCGATATGCGCAGCCGCGGATTCCTCATCGGCGGGACTTCGGGACGCACGACGCTCAATGGTGAGGGCTTGCAGCACGAAGATGGGCAAAGCCAAATCATGGCCTCGTTCATCCCGAATTGCATGTCGTACGATCCGACCTTCTCGTACGAACTTGCGGTTATCATGCAGGACGGCTTGCGCCGTATGGTCGCCGATCAAGAGGACGTCTTCTACTACATCACGGTGATGAATGAGAACTACATTCATCCCGATATGCCGAGCGGTGCCGAAGAAGGCATCTTGCGCGGCATGTATCTCTTGCGCGACGCGGGCACGACGAAGAGCCCGCGCGTCCAGCTGATGGGCTCGGGGACGATTTTGCGCGAAGCGCTCGAAGCGGCGACGCTACTCGAAAATGATTTCGGCGTGGCGGCTGACGTTTGGAGCGCGACGAGCTTCAATCAATTGCGGCGCGACGGGCTCGATGCACAACGATGGAATATGCTACACCCTGACAAGAAACCGCGTCAGTCATTTGTGGAGCAGTCGCTTGGTGAGCGCCCTGGGCCCGTCGTCTGCGCGACCGATTACATGAAAACGTTCACCGAGGGCATCCATCCCTTCGTCGGCAATCGGCGCTTCCACGCGCTGGGGACCGACGGTTACGGGCGCAGCGACTTCCGCAAGAAGTTGCGCGCGTTCTTCGAAGTCGACCGGCGTTGGATAGCGCTGGCGGCGCTGAAGAATCTTGCGGAGGATGGAACGATCGGTGCCTCGGACGTCGCAAAAGCGATCAAGAAACTCGAAATCGATCCGAACAAACCGAGTCCGGTGACCGTGTAATATGGCGAGCGCTGTCGAGATCAAAGTTCCGAACATCGGCGACTTCAAGGACGTCCCGATCATCGACGTTCTGGTAAAAGCCGGCGACAAGATCGATGTCGACAGCCCGCTCGTTACAGTTGAATCCGAAAAAGCATCGATGGATATTCCGTCGCCGTCGGCCGGCGTCGTAGAATCCGTCATCGTGAAAATCGGAGACAAGATCTCCGAGGGAACTCCGATCGTGCGGCTTGCCGCCGCCAACGGCGCTGCTGCGAAAGAAGAAGCGCCCGCGCCGCAACCCGCGCAAGCAGCGTCTCAGGCGGTGCCCGCAGCTGACGCGCAGCCCACGCAACAGAGCGCGCAAAAGGTTGCCGTCCCAAACATCGGCGACTTCAAAGACGTTCCGATCATCGAAGTCTTGGTGAAACCAGGCGACACGATCGCAGTCGACAGCCCGCTCGTCACCATCGAATCAGAGAAAGCGTCGATGGATGTTCCATCGCCGGTGGCCGGAACGATCGCATCGATCGACGTCAAAGTCGGCGACAAAGTTTCCGAAGGTTCACCGCTGCTAACGCTCACAGCCAGCAACGGTGCTGCTGCGGCGCCGGCGCCTGCAGCTCCGCTCGCGCCCGAAGCGAAGAAAACTGAACCCGCCCCAGCTCCCGCGCCGCAACCTGCTGCACCCGTGCAGCAAGAAGCCCCGGTTGTAGTTGATGGCGCGAGCGTGCACGCGAGCCCGTCGATTCGACGTTTTGCGCGCGAGCTCGGCGTCGATCTGCGCAAAGTGCAAGGTACGGCACCGCACGGCCGCGTCACCAAAGACGACGTCCAAAATTTCGTCAAGAAAACCTTGGCGTCGCCTTCACCCGCTGCAGGCGGTGGCGCGATGCCGTTTGCTCTGCCGGCGTGGCCGAAGATCGACTTTGCGCTGTTCGGTCCGATCGAACGTCAACCGCTTTCGCGCATCAAGAAGATCTCGGGCCCGGTTCTGCATCGCAATTGGGTCTCGATTCCGCACGTCACCAACAACGACGAAGCCGACATCACCGATCTCGAAGCGTTCCGCAAGCAAGTCAACGCCGAAGATCCGAACGCCAAGCTGACGATTCTCGCGTTCGTAATGAAAGCGCTCGTCTCGGTGCTCAAGCGCTATCCCGATTTCAATTCATCGCTGGACGGCGACGCGCTGATCCTCAAGAAATACTACAACATCGGCTTTGCGGCCGACACACCGGCCGGTCTAATCGTTCCGGTTCTCAAGGACGTGGACAAAAAAGGAGTCACGCAGATTGCTGCCGAGACGCGCGATCTTGCCGCACGCGGGCGTGACGGAAAACTTAAGCTCACCGACATGGAAGGCAGCACGTTCACGATTTCGAGCTTGGGCGGAATCGGCGGAACCAATTTCACGCCGATCGTCAACGCACCCGAAGTCGCGATTCTCGGTCTCAGCCGTTCAGCGATGAAGCCCGTGTGGAACGGCAAGGAATTCGTGCCGCGCCTCATGTTGCCGCTTTCGCTTTCGTACGACCATCGCGTCATCGACGGTGCCTCCGGCGCGCGCTTCAACGCATATCTCGCCGAAGTGCTCTCGGACATGCGCCGGACGGTGCTCTAGATCGGAGCGACGAGCGGCCTACCGCTGAGCATTTGATTCGAAAGGAACAAGTGCGCGATTCCCGTGCGATGCGCGGCGTGTGCGAGCACGTCGACTTCCTCGCCGGCGAAGTGCGTACGCTCTTTTTTCGGCCCGCACACTAAGATGCCGAAGAGCGTTCCATGCACCGTCATCGGTATGACGAGCGCCTCGCTGAGCGGATGCGGGCCGCGCTCGTTCTCGAATGCCTCGTTCCACCGTCTGAGCTTAACGACCGCCGGATCGTCCTCATCGAGACCCTGCGGCAAGTCGTCCTTCGAACCGTGCGTCAGCACGAACGTGCCGCCGTCACGCAGATATACTGCGGCGTACGTCGCCTCCGTGTTGGCGACGACGGTTTCATAGAAGAGCTTCAGGAGCGCTTGCCCCTTAACCACGACGTCGGTTTCCTGTGAAAACCGCCGGAGGTTCGCAAGCGAACGCGCACGTTTCGCAAAGAACACTCCGTTTAGCCGGCGATCGACCTGACCGTGTATTCGCTGCGCCGAAAGTCCGATTGCGAGCGCGAGAACAAGCAGCATCGTTTGCCCCGCGATGTCTCGGCCGGTGCCGGGCACGAAGCGCTGGGCAAGATTGCCGATGAACCACTCCCCAACAATGAACGCCGAGACCACGATGAGCGAAACGCTCGCAAAGATGGCAGCGCGGCTGACGACAATGCTGAGGTCGACGAGTCGATGTCGCAAGATAACGTACGGCAAAATTACCAGCAAAGGGAGATTGAGGAAGAGCGCGATCCACTCCGTACCGGGAATCGGATGCGTCGGCGCGATCAACAGAGCGAGCGTTTGCACCAGCCACGCGCCCTGCGTCGTAACGAGTGCGGCAGCTACCCAGTTCATCTGCGCACGATGCTCGGCGTCGACACGGGTCAGGCCGATCAGGCATCCGAGAATCGCGACCGCAGGGATGAAGATGTCCGCGACGATTTCGCTGATGAATGTCATCACCGGCAAGTGATTAATGGTAACGCTTGCAAACGGGAGAGCTGGGTCGAAGTAGTTGCCGAGGTCCCTCGCTACAAACAGAGCCGCCGCGATGAGCGCCAACGGAAGCGCGCTGCGCCGCAGGGTCGAACGAAGCCGCGAGGCGACGGGCGGAAACGACGTGCCCAAAACGACCAGACCGTAGTTCAGGAACGTCGTTACCCCGAACGCTCCATAAGCTCGCCACGCATAGGTGGAAAGCGGCGTTTCACAAGCGGCTATAAACCAATTGCCTGCAATAGCCTGAGCGACTGCCCCCAGAAATAGGGAAAGAAGGCGGCCATCGGCGCGCTCCGCGCGGCGCAAGCCAACCAGAAGACTTGTTCCGACAGCGATGAGGACGATCGTTAGCCCAAGCCAATTTCGATCCAGCGGATTCGGTGCAGGCTTGTCGAGCGTGTAGGAGACTGTGCGGCGTTCACCTCCGCGTATGATTGGAAGCGTGATCTGCTGTCCGACGCGCGCCATCCGCCGTTCGAAGTAGTCCTGCCACGGGGTCTGGCTATTGTCGATGACGTCGCCTGCTGCTAGGCCTGCGCGCTGCGCCGCGGAACCCGCTACGACGCTCAAAACGACGGCTCGGCTTCCGGCGAGGGCTTCGCCTCGAAACTCTAATGCCGGTTGCCGGATCGGCGCAGTGAGTCCGATCCCGGCAAAGATGACGGTCGCGAGATTGAACGCGATTAAGACAAAGCGAAAAAGCGCGGCCATGAAAACTAAGGATTTCGCGTCGGGTCTTAACATCTTGCTATGACCGTAAAGTCGCAATTTCCAGACGAGCAGCTCGACGGCGAGTTTGTCCGCCAAGACGATGCATTTCGCGGAAAAGCCCTGCCCGAGGCCGGACGCTATCATCTCTATGTCTCGCTTGCGTGTCCGTGGGCGCATCGCACCATCATCATGCGCAAGCTCAAAGGGCTCGAAGATGCGATCGGCATGACGATCGTCGATCCCGTCCGCGATGAGCGAGGTTGGCGCTTTACGTTCGAGCCGGATCCGATCAATGGTTTCGCATTTCTTAGCGAGGCATATTTCAAGTCTGATCCCGGTTATCGTGGCCGCGTCACGGTACCGGTTCTTTGGGACAAGCAGACCGGGACGATCGCGAACAATTCCGACGACGACATCTTGCGTATGTTCGAAACCGAATTCGATGCGCTCGCGAAGCACAATGACGTCGATTATTATCCCGCGCGATATCGTGCCGAGATCGATGCCCTCAACGCCGAGATCTACGAGAACGTCAACAACGGCGTCTATCGCGCCGGCTTTGCGACGGAACAGAGCGCGTACGAGCGTGCAGCGCGCGAAGTCTTTGCCGCGCTCGACGGTTTAGACGCGCGTCTAGCTTCGCGCCGTTATCTCTTCGGCTCGGCTCCGGTCGAAACAGATTGGCGCCTGTTCGTCACGCTGGTGCGCTTCGATGCCGTCTATTACGGGCATTTCAAGTGCAATATCCGTCGAATCGTCGACTACGCAAATCTGTGGCCGTACCTTCGTGATCTATATCAATTTCGCAGCGTTGGGACAACGGTCAATTTGAATCAAATTAAAACGCACTATTACTTCACGCACGACGACATCAATCCGACCCGGATAATTCCAATCGGACCACTCCTGGATTTCAACGCACCGCACGGTCGCGAGCGGCTCGGCTAAGCGAGCGGCGCGCTGCGTCGCACGCAACCCCTAACCGCCGTACGGGTACGTACTGAGTGTTATGTTCCGAGTTTTAAGTGCATCTCTCGCGTTCGGGCTCTTGATCCTCCAAACCGGCACAGCCCAAAGCGCCGCTATGCAAAATGCGCAGAGCGTCATGACCAACGTTGCCAAAAGCACGCACGCACCGCGCTCGTTTGAGGCTGCAACGCAGCTCCAGCTCAAGCAGCGCAGTTTTCCATTCACGAGAGTGGCGCTGAGCGGGACCTCGTACTTTCAAGCCCCGAACCGGCTCGCGGTGCGTTTCACGAAAGTGCCGGGCTACATGCGCGGGCTTCCGAAGGCGTACGCAACGTTATTGAATGTCGGAGCGTGGCCACAAGAATACAACGCGGCCATGGTGTCACCGCAAAGCGTGAACGGACACATGGATCTTGCTCTCGCGCTAACGCCGAAGTCAACGCAATCGACCGATCGCGGTGTCGCGCTCGTCAATCCCACGAATTGGACGGTCGAGCAAGTCAATTGGAATCTCTCCGGGGGCGTCACGCTGGCGATGACGGAAGCCTACATCAACGTCGGCTCGTATCGCGTGCCCGCGAGCCAATCGCTCTCAGTCCATACGCCGTACGCAACGGCTGACGGCAACGCGACGCTGCAGAACTATGCGCTGAACGTGCCGATCGACGGCGGAATTTTCTCGCAAGAGTAAGACTCGACGATGGACGGCGCGAAGGCACTATCATGAACGCCTTCACGCCGTCAAAAGTCGTACAACGTATTGATGCGGGCTCGCAGCGCCCGCGAACGCGCCCAGGTCCGGGAGTTGTCTCGCTCGCGGTAGGCGAGCCGGATTTCGACACGCCCTCGCAGATCACGGACGCCGCAGTCGCGGCGCTGCGCGCGGGATACACGCACTACATCGATCCGGCGGGCGATCCCGAGCTTCGTGAAGCGTTGGCGGCGACGGTGTCATCGATCGCCGGCGAGAAATACAACGCCGATCAGGTGTTCCTGACGCACGGCGGAACAGCCGCGATTGCATCGGCGATCATGGCGATCGCAAATCCGGGCGACCGCATCGTCATCCCCGATCCGAATTTCTCGCTCTACGCGGATGCCGCGTACATGGCCGGCGCGATTCCTGTGCCCGTCCCGGTGCTTCGCGACTATCATCTCGATCTTGACCGGCTCGAGAAGGAGCTGCGCGGCGCTCGGATGCTCGTCATTTGCAGCCCGTGCAATCCAACCGGCGCGGTCTTCACGCCCGAAGAGCTGCAGAGCGTCGCAAAGATGATTGAGGGAACGGATACGATCGTCATCAGTGACGAAGCCTATTGTGAGATCGTGTACGACGAGCGTCCGTTCAAGTCCATGACGCAGTTCCCCGCGATTCGCGGACAAGTGCTGTATTGCCAAACGTTCTCGAAGACGTTTGCGATGACAGGATGGCGCTGCGGATATCTTGCCGGTCCCACCGAGATCATCAAAGCCATTGGCTTCATCAATCGCACGTTCAACGGCGCGCCAAACGCTGCCGTGTGCCGCGCCGCGCTGAAGGCGACCGAGATCGGCCCAATTCTCGCAAAACCGATGCTTGCGGAATACATAAAGCGGCGCGATCTAATCGTCGAACACGCGCGAGCAATCCCGGGACTCGAGGTTCGGCCGCCCGAGGGTACGTTCTACCTCTTCACGCGGTACGAAGCCGACATTCCGGCGAGTGAAATGACGGCCAAGTTGATGGAAGGCGGAATCGCCGTACGTTCGGGGACCGAATTCGGTCCCGCGGGGCAACACCACATCCGCTTTTCGTTTGCGACGAGTCCGGAAAAGATCATCGAAGGTCTGCGCCGCGTAAAAGTCGTTTTCGAACAGCTCGCGCAGACGGCCACAGTGTAATGGAGCAGCGCGTCAGGCTCTTCACCCAGCCGGGTTGAAGCAGTTGTCTTCGCGCGAAAGAGTTTCTTTCGTCTCGTAGCGTCACGTTCGAGATCGCGGACATCGCGAACGATCCGCAAGCCCTTTCTGAACTGCGCGCACTCGGAGCACTGACCGTACCCGTGGTCGCCGTCGCGGAACGCTGGGTGTCAGCCGCCAGCCTCGATCACGTTGCCGATCTGCTCGGCATCGATCGGAGCGGGCACCGGATGCTCGCGCCGGTCGAGCTTGTCGAAAAGTACGATGCGATCTTTGCGGCTGTGCAGCGCTACTTGCGTGTCTTTCCACCGGATAAGATCGGCATGACGGTGCCGCGCCGCGAGAAGCGCGACATGCGCGAGCTCGGCTATCACATCTTCGCAATCGCCGACGATCTGATTAAGGTGCGCGACGGCGATGTCTATCGACAGGGCAACGCACCTACTCCGGATGCGGTCCAAACCTTCGATGAAATCGTCGCCTACGGCGACGGCGTGCGCAATCGCTTGCGCGATTGGTATGTGGAGCAGCAACCAGAGCTATGGCGCGAGATTCGCACCACGAGCTACGGCGCGTTTCCGATGCATCTCTACCTCGAACGGGCAACGTGGCACTCGGGTCAACACTCGCGACAAATTGTCGAGATGCTACGGCTGGCCGGTCTTGACGCGCCCAACCCGTTGCCGCAATCGTTTTTCGCCGGATTACCGCTACCCGCGGGCATTTGGGAGTGATTACTTGATGATCGACTGCGACTTGTCCGCGAGCTTTCCGAGCGCGTTGATCACGACGACCGCCAACACCGTTACGACGAGAGCGTAAAACAACTCAGAGATTACGCCCGCACCTTTTGGCAAGAATTCCTTGAGCAGATCAGCGATGGCGGTGTTCCATGCGCCCGCAGCCAGAAGACCGAACCCTGCAGTAGCCAGAGCCGTCATCGTTGCGAGATATGTTTGACGAAAATTTTGCACCGAAGAACCTCCTGAAAAAAAGCGGTTCTCCGTGCTCCGTTATTCGGTCGGAGGCTCCTCCTGCGTCTTGCCGCGATTGAAGGGAATCACGTTCCCTTTCGAACCTTTGCCGGCGTCGCACTCGTCTTCATCGTCGGTGTGCGGGCGGCCGCAATACGCGCACGATTCAATGGCGCGCTGCGTTTTCTGTTCCAGCTCAATGCGCGCATCGAGGAGGCGGTCGCGATCCGTTCCTTTGGGTTTTTCGCCTACCTTGGCTTCGATCCGCGCGTGCTGTTCCGCAGCAGCGCGCAGGTCATAAATAGCGGCTACCTTGTCTTCCATGGACGCTCTCTTCCCCACCAAGCGTCCCAGCAACACCTAGGTCCCGGCCTTAATCTCCTCGCGAATATAGGAATCCGTCTTATCTATCCAGTCCTGGCGGGGCGGTGAGAAGACGTCGATTGCGATGCAGTCTTCGAGCGTCTCCGCCGAGTGCGGCAAGTTGGACGGTATGACGAGCACCTCGCCACCGCGCACGATGACTTCATCTTTCACCGCGCCACCGAGCACGAACTTGAGCGCGCCAGAGACAATGTACGACAACTGCTCGTTATGGTGCGAATGTTCGGGGACGATCTCGCCCTTGGCCAGATCGAAGCGCGCAATCATCGCGGATTCGCCGTGGATGAACTTGCGGCGGACGCCCTTCTTGAGGGTCTCTTCCTCGACGTCATCCCACTTATAAACTTTTGCCTTGTCCATGGACGACGCTTGAACGGAGCCACCGGAGGCTCCTCGCAAGGCAGGCCGTAATCCCCTGTATGGATGTTTCTTCAGTTACCGACACGCTCGAGAGTGCAAGCGCGTACGTCAAAGCGGTTGAGACGGCGTTCTGCACCGGCGATGTCGACCAAATGATCAAGGGTTTCACCGACGACGTGGTCGTGCGTTTTGCGGACCGCCCGGAGATGCACGGAATTGCGGAGGTCGAGGCGTTCTTGCGGCTGCGGATGGCGCGTCAGAAGAACTATCGTTTAACAAAGCATCTGCGGATGCGAACCAGCGACATGATCGGCAACATGTGGGAAGGCGAGTGGGAAGACGCGCAAACCGGAAAATCGATGCGCGGCCGCGGGACCGAGTTCTGGACCATGCGCGGCCGGAAGATCGCCGTTTGGGAAGCGACTTTTAACGTATGGGAAGCCGGTGCAACCCAGTACCTGTTCTAAGTAGTGAGATGAGTAATATTCGGATAGTCCCTGCCCAGCAGTTCACCGAGGGTGGTGGGTTTATCGTCCACCGGCCGTTTCCGGTCAACGGCCTCTCGTACTTCGATCCATTTCTGTTGATCGACGAGATGGGGCCGGTCAACTATCGTCCCGGCGAGGCAATCGGCGCGCCCGACCACCCGCACCGCGGTTTCGAAACGGTCACGTACATAATTGATGGCGCGATGCAGCATGAAGATTCGCACGGACATCGCGGCGAGATTCGCGGCGGCGACGTGCAATGGATGACGGCCGGCAAGGGCGTCGTTCATTCCGAGATGCCGGCTCCCGACGTGATGACGAACGGCGGACTGATGCACGGCTTCCAGATTTGGGTGAATCTGCCGCGCGATAAGAAGATGTCGCAGCCGCGCTATCAGGAGTACTCGAGCGCTAAGCTGCCATCGTACGAGAAAGACGGCCATTGGGTGCGCGTGATTGCCGGTGATGCCGAGGGGCATCGTTCACCGATTGAGACGACGGTCCCGACGACGTTGTTGCACGTGAAGATCGATGCAGGCCGCGATGCGACGTTCGCGATCGCGCCCGGCTCCAATGCGATCGTTCACACAATCGCCGGATCAGGCAGCGTCGAAGACAAAGCGCTCAAACAATACGATGTCGCGTTGCTCGAAGACGCGCCGACGGAACTGCATTTACACGGCGCAGAGAATGGTATCGAAGCCCTACTGCTCGCGGGCATTCCGCTGCACGAACCGGTTGCGCGGTACGGACCCTTCGTGATGAACACGAACGACGAACTGCAGCGCGCCTTCGACGATTTCCGCGCCGGGCATTTTGGAGAGATCGCGCGGGTTAGCTAGGGGTTTGGAAGATCCTTTGCTCCCAAGAGATTCCACGACGTCGCAAGCGCGTACGCGAATAGGCCGAAGATAACGCCGAGAAGGCCTTCGAAGCTTCCTCCGAACATGATCGCTCGTGCGACGAGCACAAATTCGTAGACGTAGATCACGAGTGAGATCAGCCCGAACGAGCGCAGAACTTGCAGCCACGGATGGTGGCGTGCGGTGCGCAACGCTTCGCGGGCGAGCTGCCCGATCGAGAGTACCGCGATCAAGAGCATGATCTCGGGCCCCACGTGCGGTATCAGCGCGGCGAGCGACATCAGGAAGATGTTGGCGAGTGCGACGAACGCGCGTGTCGCGTCGGCACGCCGCTGGAGATGCGCGTCATGGCCGAAGATGCGCTCCGGCGCGAGCGTAACGGCGACGAACAGCAAGCCGATGAGCGCGGCTGCCGCACCGACGCTGGCGACAAAAAAGTCGTGAACCTCACTCATAAAGGAATAGGTTTCTCGCTTTCCGCACCACGGCGTCGTGGGCTTTTTCGCGGCACTTCTGGCGGCTTTGATGCTGGGATTGCGCCACGGCGCTGATCCGGATCATTTGGCCGCCATCGACAACCTGACCCGCAACACGGTACGTACGCATCCGTCTGCAAGCAGATTCGTCGGTACGCTCTTCGCGAGCGGGCACACAATCATGATCTTGGCAATCGCGCTATTGATCGGAGCGGTCGGTCAACGCGCCATTTTTGGGCCAGGACTCGAGCGCGCCGGCACGTGGCTTAGCGTCATTATTCTAATGCTGATGGCCGCGCTCAACGTACGACGGCTAATTGCATCAGGGAATGCGGCTCCCGTCGGAGTGCGCACTCAAATACTCTCGCCGCTGTTCGAGCGGCATGGGATTCTCGCCGCGCTTCCCGTCGGGTTCCTATTTGGACTCGGTTTCGAAACGTCCAGTCAAATCGGCGCCTACGTCGTCATCGCGTCCGGCGGCATCGCCGCTGCGCTCGCGATCGGAGCGGCGTTCTGCGCGGGCATGATTCTTACCGACACCCTCGATAGCGTTCTCGTCTCCAGATTCGTGCGTACAGGACGCGGTCGCATCGCAACCCGCGCCTGGCTCTGGACGGTAACCCTTATCGCGCTCGGCGTCGCAGTCTATGAAACGCTGCAACTAGCGGGATGGAACGTACCGCTCTCCGAGCTCGCGGTCAGCGGCGTGCTTGTCGCGGTATGCGTCATCGTCTTCGCGTACGTTGGTCTCCGCGCGCGAGCTACTGCCGGAGACGGCTACGTGATCGACTACAAGCGCCTCTTTGATTTGAGCGGGAAAAACGCTCTCGTGCTGGGTGCTGCATCCGGAATCGGTAAGGCTTCGGCGGAGGCGATCGCGGCTCTCGGCGCGCGCGTGATCTGTGCCGATATCGATCAAGCCGGCGTCGAGGAGACTGCGCGCGCAATCGACGGCGAGGCGTTCGTCTGCGACGCTGCCAGCGCGGACGATATCGCGAAACTCGCTGACTTCGCGGCGAAAAAATTTCCGCGGCTGCATGCCGCTGTGACGACGCCGGGCATCAACGTGCGCCGGCTCGTGAGCGATTACGCCGAAACCGATTTCGATCGCGTGATCGCGACGAATCTCAAAGGCACGTTCTTGTTCTTGCGCACGTTCAGCCGAATGCTGATCGAAGGGGGCGGCGGGAGTATCGTCGCGTCGTCGTCGATTCGAGCGGTCACGCTGGAGCCGGGCCTCGCGGTCTACGCCGCGACAAAGGCTGCAATCGTGCAGCTCGTCACGGGCACGGCCTCCGAAGTGGGACGCTACGGCGTGCGAGTAAATGCAATCGCCCCGAGCGTCGTCGAGACGGCATTGACCGCACCGATCAAAGAGAAGCCCGAGATCTACGAGACGTATTCGAAGCACACGATGCTGGGGCGTTGGGCAAAGCCCGAGGAGATCGGGAGCGTCGTGGCCTTTCTGGTCTCGGACGCAGCCAGCTACATCACGGGCTCGACGCTTTTCATCGATGGTGGCTGGACGGCAATCGACGGTCCGCCGACGGGACTTACACAAACAAGAGCCAACACGTCGCCACGATAAACTTCGCTCGGAGGGGTTAATGGAGCGCAGAACTTTCATTCGTTCGACTGCGGCGGCCGGCGCCGTTGCTACATTTGGATTCCCATATGTCTCACGCGCAGCAGGTACAATGACGCTGCGCTTCGCGCACTTCGCCGCGGTCGATCATCCGGCCAATATTGCAGCCAAGCAATTCGCGGAGCGTGTTGAAGCACGCACGCAGGGCGCGATTAAAGTCACGATCTTCCCGAACAATCAGCTAGGCGATCCGCCGCAACAGGCGGCCCAAATTCGTGAAGGTGCGATCGACATCGGTCTCCCGACGCAAGGCCAGCTCGACAAATATGACAAGGCATTTGCCGCCGTTCAACTGCCGTTTGCATTCCGCAATCGTCCTGAAGCGTTTCGTGTCCTCGACGCGGCGCTTTCCGATTGGCTCGCGCCGCTCGCGTTTGCTCAGGGATTCATTACGCTGCGCAACTGGGACTACGGGTTCCGCAACATCACAAATACGGTCCGTCCAATCAATACACCAGACGACGTCAAGGGTCTGAAGCTGCGCACGCCGCCAGAGATTCAGATCGCATCCTCGATGGAAGCGCTCGGCGCGATCGTCACACCGATCTCGTTTGCCGAGCTCTATCTTGCGCTCTCGCAGCACGTCGTCGACGGAGAAGAGAATCCGATCGCGGTCATTTTCTTCAACAAGTACTACGAAGTGCAGAAACATTTGGCGCTCACGCGACACATCTACAACAACATGATCCTCACGGTCAGTGCTCTGACGTGGAAGAAGTTGACGCCGGCGCAACAGACGATCTTCCACGAGGAAGGCCGTAGCGCGGGCGATTTGATGCGCAATACGATGAGTGATCAGGAAGAACAACAGATCACAAAGCTTGCGACCCTTGGAATGCAGATCACGCGTCCGGATACGGGCCCGTTCCGCGCGAAGATGGGTCCCGCGATTGCAAAGATCTCGAACTACGCAGGTGCCGGTAACGTCGAGAAGTTCCAGGGGATCTTGAAAAAGATGACTAGTGGATAAGCCCGACCGCGCGTGGTAAGAGCAGCGTAAACCACGGAACGAAGGCGACAATAAGAAGCCCCGCGACGAGAACGCCGAGATACGGCAGCATCGCTTGCGAGGCTTCTTCCACATGTGTGCGCTGAATCGCGCAGCACACATAGAAGCCGACCCCTGCTGGCGGCATAAATGCCCCGATCCCCATTGCGATCACGAGCACGATGCCGTAGTGCAGCTGGTTGATCCCGATTTCTCCCGCGATCGGCAAGAGCAACGGCGCGAGTACATTGAGCGCCGGCAAGACCTTCAAGCAACGATCCGGTCAGAATCAACAAGATGATGGAGCCGATCATGAAGATCGCGGTGCTGTCGTTGAACGAGTGCAGCAGTGCCACTAAACGTTGCGGCAGTTGCGCGATCGTCAGCATCCATGAGAATGCCGACGCCGTTGCCAAGATGAAGAGCACCATGCCGGACAGCGTTGCGCTGTCGATAAGCGTACGTAAGAGTTCGCGCGGCGGCAGTTCTTTGTAGATCACGACAGCGAGCACGAGACCGTAGATTACGGCAAATGTCGAGACTTCGGTCGGCGTCGCAATTCCGAAGATGATTCCGCCGAAGAGGATCACAGGCATTAAGAGAGCCGGGATTGCTGCAAGTCCACTTTGCGCCATCGTTTGCACCGATGCGCGTGGTGTCGCCGGCAGCTTCGACCAGCGCGCGCGAAAGTAGATCAGAATCATCAAGCAGATTCCGATCACGGCGGCTGGGATTAAACCGCCGCTAAAGAGTGCGGCGATCGACAGGCTCGTGATCGAGCCTAGGATCAACATCGCGATGCTCGGTGGGACGGTCTCGCCCATCGCCGCGGAAGCTGCGAGCACGGCCGCACCTTCGCCGCGACTGTAGTTCTGACGATCGAGCATGTCGCGCATGACGGAGCCAACTGCGGCGACGTCTGCGGCTTTCGAGCCTGATAAACCGGAGACGAGATACATGCTCACGACGACGACTTGCAGTAGGCCGCCGCGAAAATGGCCCACGAGCGCGTGCACGAATCGCACGAGACGCAAGCTGATTCCTCCGCGCTCCATGATGAGGCCAGCCAGAATGAAGAACGGAACCGCAAGCAGCACATAGTTGCTCGTACCGTTCACCATGTTCTGTGTGAGCGTGACCATGGGCGCTGAGTTGGCGAGCCACAGATATGCAGCCGCTGAAAGCAAGAGTGCAAAACCGACGGGAAGTCCGCTCAAGATTCCGACCGCGAACAGAATCAAAACCGTGAAGACCGAGGCGTCACCGGCAAAGAGCGGTTGCCAAAAGCTTTGCGTTGCGTATGCAACGCCGAGAACGACTGCGACGCCGATCCCCGTCTTGAGAGCGAGCATCGGCGCGTTCTCGTACAATCGCACGGCAGCGAAGATTGCGAGAAGTATCATGCCGAGCGCAAGCGGCAAGCCGATCGTCGAAACGGGAATCCCGAGAATTGGCGTGGCCTCGTGCCAACCTGCCTCGACCAGCCAATACGATGTGATCGCGGCCAGCAGCGCCCCGGTCAATACGAGCACATCGGCGAGGGTATGACAAAAGCGCGCGCCGCGCTCCGGCAAGAGATTCAGGACTGCGCGAACGGGCGCGTGCTGCGAGCGTCGATAGGCAACGACGCCGCCAATGAACGTCATCGTCGAGAGCGCGATTTGTGAGATTTCGGGCGTCCAAAGAAAACCGGTTTGCCCGAAGCTTCGTCCGAGAACGTTGACGACGACGATCAAGAGCTCTCCGACGAGCGCGGCGATGAGTATCGTTTCCGCGACTCGGTCGATGGCCTTGATCGTCACGAGTGTGCTAGCGAAGCTGACTCTCGAAGAACGTTAGCACGTCAACGCGTTGCTCGACATTCTGCGAGAACGAGCTTCCCATGCCGTGCCCGCGTCCGGATTGTTGGAGCAACAAGATTGGATAGGGCGACGACGACGCAGCCTGCATCCGCGCGGCCATTTTCCGCGAGTTGTACGGCTCAACGCGTGGATCGTTCTCGCCAGTCATGAAGAGCACAGCCGGATACGCAGTCCCGTTGTGGACGTTGTGATACGGTGATTGTTTGAGCATCCACGCGAACTGTTTGGGATCTTTCACGGTGCCGAATTCCGGCGTGTTGAACGCGCCGTTGGGCGTGAGCTCGACGCGCAAAAGATCGTAGATTCCGACGTGCGCCACGACGGCACGATAGTCGCTCGGATTACGCGTCACTGCAAGGCCCATCAAGAATCCGCCGGCGCTACCTCCCTCGATTCCGATGTGCTGTGCATTTCCGAAGCCGTGCGCTCCAAGCCATCGTGCGCAGGCAGCAACGTCGTCGCTACTCTTTGTTTTCGTTGCGTGTTGCGCGGCGAGGTGCCAGGCATCGCCGTACTCACCGCCGCCGCGAATCATCGCTTGCGCGAAGACGCCGCCGTGTTCGAGCCACGCGAGCTCCGAGCCGAGAAAGAAGGGCGTCGAAATGATGCCGTACGCGCCATAGGCGGTCAATATTGTCGGTGCGGTCCCGTTGAGCGGAATGTTGCGCATGTGCGCGATCTCAAGCGGAATTCGAACTGTCCCGTCGAGCGAGGGGACGAAAACACGCTCGACGACGACGTTCGAAAAATCGCCCGGCGACGTTCGCGCGATTCCTGTCGATACGAGTGTATTCGTCTCGGGGACGTAGCGCAGCCACCGATTGGGGACGGTGTAGCCTTGATACCCGATGATGATCGGTCCGCCGGAGGGATCGCCGGCAAGCGCGCTTATAACGGAAACGGCGGGAATCGGAATTTGCTTGTGGTGCTTCCCATCTGCAGAAAAGAACCGCGCTGAGGCATCGCCGCCGTCGATATCGCTTGTGATGAATCCGCCACGAACGGCTTGAAGGTTGTCGATAACGACGCTCGACGCCGGAACGATCGTCGTTCCGCTTGCAAACGTTCCGCCCGGCGCGATCGCAACGATTCCACCGCGCGAGTCGCGCTTCTTCGAGATTACGTAGAGTGAATGGCCGACGAATTCCGATTTCGCGTCTGCGCTATCGCCGACTTTCGCATTTGGGGTTGCAACCTGATGAAACGTCGCATCACCCGAGGCCCGCATGTAAATCGACGCAGCGACGCCGTCGCCGGCCGTAACGAGGATCGCTTGTTCTGCGCCATCCTTCGAGGTAAGAAGGCCGCAATATTCCGCGCGCGGCGAGAGGCCTTTCCCAAAAACGTATGTGTCCGATGACGGGTCCGTGCCGAGGACGTGATGATACAGCAGGATGCCGGAGATAGCGTAGCTGCCATCCGCGTTTTGCGGCCACTGCGTATGGATGAAGCCTTTACCGTCCGCGTCCCACATCAAGTTCGTAGGGCTGAGGCCGCCGCCGACGTGTTCGATCGTATCGGAGAGCATCACGCCCGTCGCGGCATCGACGACGTGCATGACTTCGGCTTCCGAACCGCCGGGCTGCGTCGTGAATGCGACCTTCGAACCGTCCGGCGAAACGAAGATCGATTCAATTGCAGGCGCCGGCGAGCCGGCAGTTGCGGGGTCGAAAAGCACGCGCTCCGGGCCTTTGAGGCCATCGCGTGCGATCAGCTGTGCTTGCGGCTGCGGCGGCGTTTCACGCATGTAGATCATGCGCTCGCCTGCGATGCGAAGCGCGAATCGTGCCGTCGATGCGAGCGAAAGCCGCGCGACGCGCTTCCTATAGAACGCATACGACTTGCGCGTATCGATGAAATTCTCTGTGAGCTTCGCCTGCGCGAGGGCCCATTTCTTGACGGCGGGATCCTTCGCGTTTTCGAGCCAGCGATATGGATCGACGACACGGGTCCCGAAATAGGTGTCGACGACTGGGTGCGTCGGCGTCGGCGGATAGTTCAAGGGGCTAGCGCCAAAGAGTACGATTGCTGCGAGCAGCGCAAATGCAGATTTTCTCATCGAAGCGGCGGCTTCACCGGCGAGAAAAACTTCCCCGCTCCGACTCGCGTGTCAGCCAGAGAAGCGCGACCACCTGAACGACGAGCGTCGCTGCTGTAGCGCTCGCGAAAGCGACGAGCATTCCCGAGTGCACGATCAAGAGTCCGACGATGGTGAAGAAGACCGCAAACGAAAACATCCCCGTCTCCAGGCCTCGCATCACGTCGGCCGCCGCGGCTCCGCCGCTTTCGCGGTGCGCGAAGATAGCCAGAATCGTGCCGTAAACCGGAAACGGGCTGAGTAACCCGGTCCAGCGCGGGCCGATTGCTCCAGACAACTGCGTCAACCCGATTACAAGCGCCGTCGCGACGATCATGCGTGCCGGCAAGTCCCAAACCGAGGGACGTTCCTGACGAGCTGGCGCGGCGCGAACGCGCGGCATCAACATCAGAACTAGCGCGACGACTGCAACGACCAGAGCGAAGGTTGGTATCAGCGGCAGCGCGATGCGCTGCAATGCGAGCGCAGCGCATACGAAGACGATGGCGCCGGCAAGGAATGATCCGACCCAATTCCTTCCTGACTCGCGCGCTGCGATGTGCGCGTATGCAAGAATGCAAAATGACTGCGCGATCGTTCCGAGCAGAATGCCGAATGCGACTTGCGCCGCGAATGCGTTTCCGTGTGCGAGCGCAACGAAGAAGACAACCGGCGCGGACGTGAGCGGTAAACCAACCAGCCAGCCGCTGACGATCGGACCAAATCGCCGTCCGACGAGCGTTGCCGCGGCAATCAAGGCAGGCGTGATCGTCAGCTTGAGCACCAAGGCGTCCATCAAATCGCTCGTACAGCACGCAAGCGTGTTTGCTCGCCACTCTGCGGTGGGTAAGGCCGCTGCATGAGCCTTGAACGCGAGATTGATAAGACCGCAAAAAACATTAGCGACACGGTTAGTGAAGCGAAACATCGCACAGCGGCGGAAGCCGAGAAGCTGAATCGCGACTCGGATCCGACGATGTCGAAGGGCGAACAAATGCGGTCAGCCGTGAATGAAACGAAGCACAACATTCAGGCAGACATCGATAAGGGCAAGCGAGAAATTCGCAACAAGACATAACGGATAGCACACCCCTCACACAGCCCGGCAGACATGACGCGTCTGTCGGGCTTTTCTTATGCATCGATTTCAGCGAGGGTCGTGTTACAACGGCGAGTGCTGAAGATGCAGATGAAGACGCGCGATTGGGGATTGCTCCTACTTCTGTCGCTATTGTGGGGCGGGACATTCTACTTCTATAAAGTCCTCGATGACGCGGGGCTTCCTGCGCTTACGCTCGTTCTCGGGCGCGTCGGGATCGCCGCGCTCGCGCTTCTCCCGGTCATGTGGTGGCGGCAACTGGCGCTGCCGACGCGCCTAGCGGATTGGAGGCCGTACATCTTCATCGCTTTAGCGAACAACGTGATCCCGTATCTCGTGTTCGCGACGCTGCGAGACGCAGATCTCAAGCGGGTTGGCGTCAATCGTAAACGCGACGACGCCGATCTTCACCGCAATCGTTGCGCACGTGAGCACCAAGGACGAACGATTCTCACTGAATTCGATCGTCGGTATTACACTCGGCTTCCTTGGAATCGTCGTGCTCGTCGGTCAAGGCGTCGTGCACGGTCTCAACCTTGTGAGCCTCGCGCAGATCGCGTGCTTCATCGCCCCGATCTGCTACGGCTTCGCGGCCGTCAACGGCCGCAGCTTCCGCGGAAAGTCGCCGATCGTCGTCTCGACGTGTCAGCTGATCGTGAGCTCGATCATCGTTCTGCCGTTCGAGCTCGTCATCGACAAGCCGTGGACGTTGCCGATGCCTACGCCGGCGACATGGGCTGCGATGCTTGGAATGGCAGTCCTCGCGACGTCAGCTGCTTACATCGTCTACTTCGCGCTGATTCTCTACGCGGGCGCCGTGAACGCATCGCTCGTGACGCTGCTCGTTCCGCCCGTCGCATTGGTCTTGGGAGGACTGTTCCTGCACGAGCATCTTGGTTGGAGCACGCTCGCGGGAATGGCGTTGATACTCGTAGGTTTGATCGCGCTTGACGGTCGCTTAACGAAAGCCGTACGGCGCTCGCGATTGTTAGAAAGTATTAATGCAAGCTGAGGTCTGACCAGCGTAGAGTGATTCCACGGGACTCTTTTTCTCGAAAGGAATCGCTGCGTCATGAAACTGGCGTATTTGGTGATTGCTCTTGCTTTGTTAGTGCCATCACGGTTGATGGCGGATGAAGCACCTTCGCGTCAGCTCCATTACAGCGGCAATACACGTGTCGGCAATGTGACGTCGCCCATGACGATCGACCTCGACGTCGGCGCCGTTCGAGGAGATTACACCACGCCGATAGAGATCGACGAGCATATTCGCGGCATCGACCTGGGCGTGCATGATCTGGTACTCGACAAGTCAGGTGTGATTCCTGATGAAACGCAGAAGCTGACCTTTGAAGAAGAAACGATTCTCGATATGCTCTCGCTCCAGTTCGAGAACGCAACCGGTCTTGGCGTTGGCGACGAATGGGATCGCTCCGGCGGAATGATGGGCGGCACACATGAGACGCACTATCACGTCCGGCAGTGTTCGAATCTCGTCATCGACATGGATGTGACGCGGACGATCGATTTCGCGAACGGCAATACCGGAACGTGGAGCGGCATGATGCGCTACAACGCCGACACCGTCGTTCCGATGGCCGTCCTACTGAACGGCGATTTCGTGAACAATCAGGATCAGTCGCATCACGTGCTGTCGCTGTCGGCCCGCCTCGTCGGCGACTCGTTCACGCAACAGCAGCAGCAGCAACAACAGCCGTAATAGCGAAGGTCCCGGGATGCCGGGACCTTCGAAGATCATGCTGATCCGCCACGGCGAGAAATCGCTCGGGCCGGCGCCGTTTGGGGTCAAGGAAGACGGGACGCAGTGCCCTCACTCCTTGATTCCGCAGGGCTGGGAACGCGCCGGAGCGCTGACGGGCTTTTTTGCTAGCCCGAATCGTAGCGAGATCGCAACACCGACGCGTATCTACGCCTCGCCACCCGACAAAGAGGCCGACGATCCGGGCGCAGCCGACATCGACAAGAGTCATCGGCCGGTTCAAACGGTAACGCCGCTATCGCGCAGGCTACAGCTTCCGCTCGACGTTCGCTTCACAGTCGGTGAAGAAGCCGCCGTTGCCGCCGACATAAAGTCGCAACAAGGCGTCGTGCTCGTGTCTTGGGAGCACAAACACATCCCGCTCATTGCGGGCGTCTTCAATTCAAACGTCCCGGAGAAGTGGCCGGATCGTTTCGATCTCGTCTGGATTCTCGATGCGCAGCCGGACGGGACGTACAGTTTTAAAATAATTCCGCAGCTGTTGTTGGGAACGGATCTGCCCGTCTAACTGTGTATGAACCACCTATAGCCCGATGCGCGCGAGCCGAGAAGTTGCAAGTTGTAGTTGGCGTGCTCAGGAAATTGTTTGAAGTCTCGCTGAGTCTGGAGCCTCGTCCCCCCGCTGCCGCTACATTGGGCGCTCGGCCGCACTTCCGCTAAGATTCTCACTTGGGGACCGTTCTCTGCAAAGTTGAACACCACGCCTCCGCCCATGGTGCGGCCTGGAGCAACCCACTGAGGACGGCCGGGACCGCCGTTGATCCTCCAGTGCGCTTCGCTCTTGTAGGACCAATAGGCGGTGATCCACGCGCAAGCGTCGGAGTAATTAATCACGTTGTAACCGACGGTAATTCGGTGCGCAATGGCGACTTCCGTCGGTTGACTCTTCACGATCGACGGCGGAATCAGCGCTAGAAGCGCTGCCATAATTACGATCTTGATGATTCCGAAACGATGGAACTGCATAAACCCTCCGATCAAGCAGGCGGTTCTTCAGCGTACCGCGCCCGCTCCTTCAGGCCACTCTTCTAATCCCCAAGCGCTCGAGCGAACGATAACGGATTGCTTCGGCGACGTGCTCGCGTGCGATCGCTTCCCTTCCTGCGAGGTCGGCGATCGTTCGCGCCACGCGCGCGATGCGATCGAACGCGCGCGCCGAGAACTGCTTTTTCGCGCAGGCTTCTTTCAGCAAGACCGAGGCTGTCTCGTCGAGCCGGCAATACTCGCGGACCTGCGCCGACGCCAGCTCGGCGTTGCTTTCGAGTCCGATCCCGGCGTAGCGTTCGCGCTGAAGTTCGCGCGCGGCGACGACCCGTTCGCGGATCGACGCTGACGATTCCATGAGCGGCCCATCGCTGATTTCGCTGAACGTGACGCGGCCGACTTCGATTTGAAGATCGATGCGATCCAGGAGCGGGCCGGAAAGTTTCGCGACGTACTTGGAAACCACGGTGTCGTCACAACGGCAATCAGCGTCGCGCGAACCGCGCATTCCGCACGGGCATGGATTCATCGACGCGACGAGCATAAAGCGCGCCGGATAGTTGAACGTCCCGGCGGCCCGCGCGATCGTGACGTTCCCGTCCTCGATCGGTTGTCGCATTACTTCGAGCGCACTGCGGCGAAATTCGGGAAGCTCGTCGAGAAAGAGCACGCCGTGATGCGCGAGCGATATTTCACCCGGCTTTGGAATCGGGATAGGAGCTAGAGCACTCGAAACGAGGCCCCCCTCTGTGCGTACTCCGGATCGCGCAATGCGCGCCGTGCGGACGGAGCCAGACGGTGTGAAACGAGGCCCCCCTCTCCGGGCACCGCGGCAACGAAGCTAGAGCACTCGAAACGAACCCCATCCTCGCTTTCGCGTTAATGCATTAGGCGCGATGTGTCGATACCGAGCAATTCGGACCCGGTCTTGTTGACCTTACTTCAGTAGTGCTCCAAATGGTCAATCTCATCCATCAGTGTCTTCACGTCGCTCTTACTACTGTACGGCAATAGGACCAGCGCTTGACGTGCTGCGTCCCATGCATCTTCGAGCGTAATGTGTGGGTCTGGCCAATCGTGGATGCCAACGTCTAAATTCACTTTGGCTACGCGAGCCATCCTGAATAGATCGAGGGCCTGTAGGTATCGAAAATTTCCTGCCATGCGCCGGTTACCTTTTGCGAGATTCCGATCGGCGCAGTCTCCCAATGCATCAGCAATCCGTGTTTCTTTAGAAGTCGCATCATCACCGAACGTCAAATAAATCTGCCCGTCATCGAGGCTCTTCACGCTCTTCACAAACGACATGAAGGCTTGTGGACAAAGCACTCTAGGGAAAGGATGTGGCAACCAAGTACGGCAGTGATTGCCCGTCAGCGGCTAGTGGGATTGTAAGGCAGGCTAACACAAGTGCCATCGTACACAAGCGTATCATTCTCAGGACTGTCTGTTCGGCAAGGCGAGGCCCTCTCTCCCTCGGCGCTGTGCGATGGAGCTAGACGTTACGACATGACGCCCCCTCTGCAAAGTCGTTGTGCAGATGGAGATAGAAGCCCACGAAACGAGGCCCCCTGGGTCGCACTCCGAATCGCGCAGTGTGCGTTGCGCGGATGGAGCTTAATGAAGCGCGGAAATCGCGTGCTGAAATCCTGATAACCACGCATGCCCGTGGTCCACGACGATCGTCGCTACGCCGCCAGCTTCGAGCAGATGACGAACCGTCTCTGCGATGGTTGCTAAACGCGACTTTCTGGGGGCCGGGCGAGCCAGTTCATCCTCCAGGCTTTGGAGCACGTTGCGTCCTGGCGGACTACTCTCGAGGAACTCACGAAGCTCTGGGGGCATTTCGGGCAGCGAAACATTAGAGGTTTGTGTTATCGAGCCACCGGTCTGCGCTCCGACAAAATTGTGAAACGTTGAGTCTGAGATGTTGAAAGTCGCCGCAATGCCCGCTTGAGACGACGGCGTAACAAGTCCCTCACTCAGATCGCGGCCATACGGCGTCATTGTGACAAGCGACGCCTTTCTTATTTGCCCAGTCCCTATTCCATACGTTGATGTCTGTGCTGAGATAGCGCCTTCACTTTCGAGGGCTTCCAGCGCCATGATCACTTGGCCGTATGAGAGATCGAGGGCTTGTTCGATGGTTTCATTAAATACGCCCTGTCCTGGGCTAAAATGATCAGAGGCAGCATTAGATAAGCTAATACTAATTTCTCCACCTCTTTGCGCGACATATCGGCACTTGCTGCAACACGTTTTTGGCGTTCTTCCAAACTGTCAAATACTTTCAATATTGCGTCACCAAATTGTGAAAACGCTTGACGTGCAGTCTCCTCAGATGCAGCATTTATTTGACCGAAACGATCCCGATGCGGCGCCGGCAAAGCTTGCGCCTGTCGAATTAGATCACCGCCGAATTGGCTAGCTACAAATATCGCGGTGCGTTTCAACGCACCCAAATGAGCCGCTACCACTTTTGAATTGAGCAGCCCAGCTTTGATAATGCGTTCGGAGTAGCTCTATGTCGACGCCGTCATCCATTGTGATCGAATTGCTCCGAAAGTAGGAATGGCGTGCGCGTCACACTAGACCAAAATTTCGCGCGCATTGCCTGCTAAAAAGATAGATCCGTTTGAAAATCCTAAGCTTAGCGCAATGGGTCTGGCATTTTCTCAAGATTCGATGCCCTCTAGAGCTGACGCTGATCCTTCCGGCGGTGGATCAATTTCAATCCAAACACCACTTCCCGTTCTAAATGAATATCGTCCGTTGTCGTATTTCATTATCTCTGGTAGCAAGGCAGCCTTCATCGGCTCGTGGTTTACCATTTCAGCATCAGCGTCGATTAACGGTTTTAGATCTACGTCACAACAACCTACGGACGCGCTCCATTTCGTTCGTCAGCCATTCAGGTAGATTGTTCAAGCGCGCCATCAGGAAGTATCCCATCACAAGCAGATAAGCGCGGAGCGAGGCAGGATACCGTTTACGGCCCAGATTTTGCCCGATCTGCTCCCGCACATTCTGCGCAAGAAAGGTTCGCGATAGCCAATTTTCAGATTCGGAGTAAAGATCATACCGTGAGCCAACTCTGTCGCTATCTGATAAGAACCAGCGCCGTCACTAACATCGGCGAGTGAGTCAAACGCTCTGTAGATTGCGGCACCAATCCCAGCATTTATCGACGAGGTCGAGTTCGAAGTCAGCTTTCTCCGTAGCCGCTTCTAACTCAGCAACTACACTGAGTTCACGTCAACCTACACCCGATACCAAGAAAAGATAACTGTGCCCTAAGAAATGCGCGATTAGGTGTAAA
This sequence comes from Vulcanimicrobiota bacterium, assembly GCA_963715815.1. GTDB lineage: Bacteria > Vulcanimicrobiota > Vulcanimicrobiia > Vulcanimicrobiales > Vulcanimicrobiaceae > JAFAMS01. The sequence continues at coordinate 798,522 of OY970278.1, forward strand.
GACCACCAGTCGCCTTCGATGTATGATTCATGCTCGTCCTCACCCCTCTTGCGGATGTTCGTGCACAGCTGGTCGAACAGAGTTGCAAGCTGATCCAGGCCGCGGTTGATGTGTACCTCGGGCAGGACCTTACCTGTCTTGAGATATGTCGTTATAGATCGCGACAGCGCAGCTATCTGTAGACCTCCACGCCCCGGGTATCGACGTTCCTTGCAAACGTATAGTCAAGAGTCGGCCAATCGAAGAGTTCAAAGTTTGAAAGGAGTGTGGGTGACTCAAAAATGCTCTTGAACAGGTTTGAAGAGAGCGCTAACCCCCGGCGATTCAAATGCTTATACAGGAATGAGTTGGTGTTCATAAGGAGATCTTGCACCAGCATTCCAACGCCGAGATCGGCTATGTCTTTGGAAACTCCGCACTTCTCAATCGTCGCGAAGATGTATGAGAGCGCATCGAGGCGTCGTGTTGTAAGCATTTTCACGACGACGTCATCAACTCAGAATGACGTCCAGGATGGCGCGGGCGTATTCGCTCTGTTGATCATCTTCATCGCGACGCATCGCAGCTACACAAATGCGTTCGAAATTCGGTAACAAGACACCTAGAGCAGCGTTCACGTTTTGCATGAGTCGTTCGGGAAATCTCGAAAACTAATACGAGATAAAAACGCTTCGCATTTCGTTTGTTGAAAGTAACCTGTTGCGAGAAAATAAAGTAGTGACAACGGCGAAAGCACAAAGCATAGGTATGCGATCCCTTCGTAAGTTAGAGGCAGCTTAAATACTGAATTGCCAGACCACGTTGATGGCAAAGTCGCAACAAGTGCGCTGACGAAAGTGAACAGAAGGCCAGTGATTCCGAGAAGATGCACAAATGTAGGCGACGTTTCCACCAGCTGTGAATTCGCAGTGTAGTCGCCCACGATTCGCGCCTCAGCTGATATACTGCAAAAATCAAGCCGAACGCCGCTAACGCACCTCCCAGATCTAGATAAACTGCCGGACCTATGGGTGCAATCATGGGACCTACCTAGTCGCTTGAGGTTGCGGCGAGTAGTTTTAGGATCGTATTCTTACGCAGTTTGGAGTTCGCGTTGCGAGCACGCTGAAGGGTACTTCGCGAGACTCCCGCCTTTCGCGCAAGATCTCGTATTGAGCGATGTTGCAGGATCACTGTTAGCCTGTAGAGTGTTGGATCGGAGTACTCATTTAGAACCTCGTCGAGATCATGTACTTGGCCTGCCGTCACGTCTTCGAGACGATTCGACTCCTTACCGACTTGCCGAACCGTGCCCATTGTAATGTGCCGGCGTTGAAGTAGGCGGACGACGGTCTGCTTCGAACACGCGCGCCCAAAAGCGTCAGCACCCTTGGCCTCTGGATGGTGTCGCTTTCGATAGTCGATGAGATCGATTCTCTCGCCGATTTCCGAAGTCGAGGAGATCGGTGTGCCGAATTGGCACCGTACTCAGTGAGATTTTGAGCAGATTTCTCAAAGGCGATGAAATCGAGATTGTCGTCGCCCCTAGGCCTGGGCTAGAGCTCTCGACGGCTTCTTAAGGGTGCTTATTTACCAGTAAATCGACGAGAAACTCGGCATCTCTCGATCGCTTGACGCGCTGCAGGACTAACGTCGACGCGACGCCTAAGTGCTGGTCAGAGGAAGGCTGCTGTTTGGAGTTCGCATTCCCCGTTGTCGTCTCGTTCGTCGCAGCTGACAAGAAGATAGTCGTTGCCTGATCCAATTCAGGTCTACAGCAGCATCGAGTGGCGATTCGCTCACACGCCGCTGTTCTTTGACCGAAAAGGCGCAATTACGGCATGCGCGACGTCGGGGATTTTCTCGACGTGGCTGGTAGCGCCGGATAGCGTCACCTTTGACCATGCCTACCGCCATTTTACGATGGGCGTTAACAGCGCGACGTTATACTTTGCGGGTGAAGATGGCCAGACAGCCCTCCTCGATTTCGTCATGCGCGCGTTTTCAACGTGCGGTCTGCCGGGGACCACGTCCGTGAAGATGTCCTCGGCCTACGCTGTTGCCGTCGATGAGGACTTCGCAACCTTGATGCATCGGCAAATCCAAGCCATCTCATGGGTTCCCTTTGCGCCAGCGAAGATGGCGGGCACGGTCGAAGACATCGGAGTGATATACAATGTCGACACTGCGGGACGCAAGCTTGCTTACCAGATGGGACCAATGGCGCGAGAGCAATGGGCGTTGATCGGTGGTCCGAAGATCGCCCCACTGGAGGGCTCCTTGCCACACATGGCTTGGGGCATTGTAATTTGGGACCGTATGCCGTTTGAACGCCCGCTGGAAGTACAGCAAACTCGGCGCGCGATCGAGGTAGAACTAGGTAATCGGCGAAACCTCGTCGCTCGCGGAAGGGATTTTTAATACGATGGGAGCCCTCGGTCTTGGCCTCGCGCCGGCGATGGAAAAGCACTTCACCTTCACCTCGGCTGGAGCTCAAGGTGAGGTAACGGCTGCTATTGGGCGTCCTGTTCTGGGCGAAGGTACGGTATCGTCCGTGGCTATCATTGCCGACGTTGCAGCTTGGGCGGTCACCTTAGCGAGGATCGTGCTGATCGTCGTCATTTCGCTCGGGGCGTTTGAGGCACTGTCACATTCGAGGTTCATCCCGCCGGCGCTTACTCTTCGCGGCGGCGATTGCTGCGATCAGCTGGTGGCTCACCGTCAAAATGATGCGGCGAGACCTGGCGAGGCGTTTGCTGACGCAGCTTGATCCCGGTTAAGGATTGGATTAACGAAGCCGGGAAAGCGGCGGTGCACGAGCTCAACACCGGTTGGGGTTGGGTAAACATCGCCGGCGTTGCGATCGTTACCGCCGTCGCGTCACACAGCAACGATTTGTGGACGACAGCAAATAACTTAATCGTGCTCCAAAATCACCATCCGGAGTTGTACGTGAAGCCCGAATCAACGCCGTTGTGGATCAGTTGGGTGATGGGAGCCGGAACGTTCTTTCCGTGTTTCGGTATCGCTTTCGCTTTCCAAAAGGTGTTGTCGCTGACGCGTAAGTAGGCCAAGAAGCCAACGGCCAGATGTGGTCCCACCATGCCCCGTGTGCACATCGCTACATCTCATATGCCATCAGCGGCGTCCGACCATCAATGTCGCTATCGCACGATGCGACCAAATTGTCGGCGGCCGGCTGATCTTCACTACGGTTTGGTGCTAAGCGGCGCTGCTGGTAACGGCGCCAAGTGAACAAACGTCGCGACTAACTGTACCGGTCCCGGCTGCGTGAAAGTAATAGATTCGGCATTGTTTCCTGCCTGGCACAGACCACCATTGACCGGTAGGGAACTATTCGAACCGGGCAATGCGGGCGTCGTCCCTGACGGCGTCGGAGTTGGAGTCGGCGTTGTGGTCGTCGCCGGCACCGGAGATGCGGTTGACACTAATACGGGAGCTGGAGTGGCGGTAATTGTTGCTCCCGGTACGGTCGATGCGGGCGATGCAGTTATAGATGGTAGCGCGGAAGCCGTGCACGTCGTCGAAGCACCCGAGGTACTTGTACCCGTGCTGACTGCAAGTGTATTAATCACAGATGATGAGGCGGTTATGGTCATCGATACGTTGTCGGCAAAGAACTCTTGTTGAATCGTCACGTTGTTTCGACTAAACGCAGCATCTCGGACAGCCAGCGGTTGATTGCTGTAGTACGTTTGAAGATCAAGCGTGCCCACCGCGGCGCTGTAGATGTCGTCAGCCCTCACAATGATCGACGATGCGCTTGCGAGTGTTGAATTCAAAGCCGCGGCAATCGGAGTTGCGCCGCCAAACACCGCGTTAATCACTGTAGCGCCAGCCGATGAGGACAGCTGCTGCGTCGCACAAGCACCGGACGTGCTCGACATCAACAGTGGAAGCGTTCCCGGAGCCGGAACTGGAGCTGTTCCGTCAAGATATTTTGTGAATGGTGCTTCGCCTGTCACAAAGGAAAAGTCGTTCCCGTTCTTTGTGTATATCTGCGAAGGGTAGACCGACGACCCAGTCCCCAATTGCCGTACATTACCACGATTCCACCACGATTGACTCTGCAATCCGCATGCAACTTCAAGCGCGACAAGCCCATCTTGTACGTTCGGCAACTTGCGGGGACACAAACCGACGTGCAGCAGACATAGGATGCCAAGCCCAACAACGACTCCGCCAATCGTATATGCGGAGGCGGAACTATTTCCGTGTGCTGGTGGCGCTGTGGCGCTAGTCGCATTTGCTAGCTGCGGTGCCGAAGCACCAGTCGAGAAAAGCGCAAATATGACCACGCATAAGAGGAATCTTTTCACACCCGGATCCTCCAACTTGCTTAGCTAGTCGGTTGTCCGTTCTCGCTCGCTTACTTTTGACCTCGCGTAATAAATCGAAACGTTGTTCCTGACGAACCACACAAGACATCAGGAAAACGATTACGTTAGAGAATCAAGCAATTGAATTCTTAGTGTCGACAGGATGACTAAGGTCGGATATTTCGGCGACCAGCGTCTCTCGACGACGTGACACGAAATGTACTCGACAAACTGTTGTCCGGGATTGCGCAAATCCCGCTCACAATAGCATCGAGATCAATTCTGCGGTCGTTGGCAAGCCGTGTGGCGCGGCCGCTAAGCTCCGCTTCCGGTCAAATTAATGCTTAGCGCGCCGCCCGCGGCACGACTAGAGATCCTCGAGTGCTCGGATAAACTCGCGGGCCGCGATGACGACCGTCGCACCGGCCAATAAAAGGCGCAGATAGGGCTGCATCCTCGTCCCTCCCCTCTTGCATAGATGCAACCTAATCATATGTTGTTGCCACCAACGGGACCCGCGGGGACTTGTAAATGGGGCCAACCAGCGCCGACCTTATTCGGCATGCCAAGAAGAGCGGCGACAAGCTCTCGACGCGTCAACTCGAGCGCTGGCGTAACGCCCGGCTGCTCCCCGCGTCGCGGCGTCACGGGCAAGGCCGCGGGAGAGGTTCGGTCTGGAATTACGAACCGAACGCTATCGAACGACTCGACGTAATCCCGCGCTTCGAAAGGACGGGCTTTCACTCTCCGAGATCGCGGCGCGCCTCTGGCTGATGGGGTTCGAAATGGAGTTGACTGTGGTGCGTGCGCATCTTGCGAGTGCGCTTGCTCCAATTCGCCGCGTTAAGCGGGAAAGTTTCAACACATCGAATCGTCGTCAGCGGTGAGCGTTTCGCAGAACGACCTCGAGCGTAACAAAGCTGCGCGTACGCAGTGGGGGGCAACTCCTTGGGCGGAGGAGACGTACAAACACATGCAGTGTATTGGAGAGCAGATATTCGCCGGTTTTGTCGATCAGAGCGCAGAACTCGCGGGAGACGCGATCGTCGCCACGAAAACGCTTCTAAAGGTAACCCCTGAAGTTGAAAGAGCAGCTGAGTTGTTCGGTACTTCGTGGGAAGATGAGATGCGATGGGCGTTCCCTACGTTCGCCAATGCTCTGCAGCTCCTTGATGAAGTGCTGGACGACGATTTGGTTCCGTGCCGAGAGTTGTGCGGTGAATTCGAGCTCATTCAAAAGCAACATGATCGAACTCAATCACCTGCATCCGCACGCCGCGTTCTCTCTCGGTGAGTTCTCGAAACGTCACACTGATCCGAGGACGCCGGAGGGGTTTCTTATGATCTTAGCTGTCTATGTTCGCGTGAAAGGCTCAAGGCCAAGTTCAGGTTTTCTACGCAGAACTACGTGCTCAGAGGCGTGCGATGGAAGACGCGATTGCGGCGATAAGGAAGAATCAAGTCGCAAACTCGGTCTAAGGTGCTGTTTGCGACTGGTCAGGCGTCAAGCTGTGTCCTATTAGTGCCCAGCACCGACCATGCTGTTCAGGATATCGGCGTTCACAATGCACATGCCACTGTCGTGAGTTGGGTCGTATGGAGTGCTTCGCGCGTATCGTTCTGGCCGTACAGTAATTGAATAGCTGGTGTCCTGAGATCTCGGTTCAACGTTCAGCCAGAAGTCGTCGCCTTGATTCACGTAGACTGGACCCCTCGTGTTCGGGTCCGTACACGACCACGGGTAGTCACCGTTCTTGAAAACGTACTTTTGCGCTATCTTCAGTATGATGACGGAGTGCGGTTCAGAGGCAACTGTTGTTGGTCGTGAGGCAATCGCGCGCGGCTTCAATGACGGATCTAAGAGGCGCAACTTTCGGAGCTGCTCGACCTGCTCTCCCCCGGGGCTAATTCCTTCCTGTCGTAGATCATTCACAGAAGCTAATGTGATCTGATAGTCTGCCCAGGCAATTGACTTGAGCGCGATAACGCCTGGCTTGCGACCGGGAATCGTGAATACCATCAGAGCCTTTTTTGTCAACAATGATGCGGGTACAGAAAACTCCGAATACCAATTCCCATCCACAACGCCGTGATCATAGGCATGGATCATTCTTGACGCGCTTAGATCGTACAAGAGCAGGTTAGCGCCGCGCGCGCCCCGTTCAATCCAACTTATCGCAACGTAGTGATTGCTGGAAGGGATGTGTGGACGCGGAGGCCTTTTTGGGCACAGTGAACATTATTGTTGGGTCGATGTTATCGAGAGCGGCGTCTCCGACAAATACGCGATAGGTCTCAGAGGGCACAAAGGTTACATCGGTTCCATCTTCGTTGACCGTCGAAACGCGAGAGCCGTTGGAGCGAGCAATTGCGATAACCCGTGACCGGTCGAACTCTCGCTGCGTCCCAACCCAGTAAATGCCGCCGCCCTCGTCATAGACGGCATAATCGCCCCAAGGGGTCGAGATCGAGAGTTCGCCGTTTCCGCCGCTGCGTACTGTGACGGAATCAGCTCGAGCGGAACTAAGACAAACCGCAACGAGCAATGCGACAAGGAAGCTACCGAAAGCGGCTGGCCTAGAAAGCCTTTGTTTAGCCATTTTGAGCAATATCATGCGCCTCCTCACGGCGCTGTCGGCAGTATTGCGCAGTTTCTTCCGAATAGCCGGAATCTGTGTCCGAGCATTCGACGAAACTCCCCGCAGCCGCGTCTCCCTCGTTCTTGCCTGCGCTCAACATCCCGAGCCGTAACTCCGACTTGCTCATGATCAAGAATGCGTCACCACGAATTACTTCCACATGATCGCTGCTATGACAGTGATCCGTATTCGCGATCGCTCCGAATGCAACTCGCCGTGCGAGGTCATAATGTTTGTCAGCGAATGCGGCTTTGCCAGCTACTACGTATGATTGAGCGAGCTGAGGACTACAGGACATACGGTAGGCATTAGGGTTCGGGCCGCCATGACTTATGTAATCGTCAAGCGCAGCTTCATAACCGCGCTCAAGTATGGGCGCCGGTACTGGGAAGGGTGCAATGTGTTTGACCCTTGCGTTTGCCTGCGCTGATCGTTCCCGAGCTGTTACGATCCGTTGTACTTTCGCATAAGCATCATAGTCCTGTTGCGAGTAGACGTCGCGCTCGTACGCATAACGATCACTGCCACCCTCCGCCGGATGATAGCTTACGAGATCGCCGGAAACGAGTGAAAGCCGGTCATCTAGTTCGCCACAGTCTACGTGCTCTCGGCTCAAGACTATAATCCTTGTACCGCGCTTCACTAGCTCTGGTCGAGGTTCATCGGGCCATAGCGGGATCTTACTGCCCCTGACTAGCCACGGTTCTCCGCGACAGAAGTTGGTTTGCGATGCAAATGTGTAGACGCCGTAGTCGCGAACGAGCATGTGCTTCGTCTTGGGGATCGGTCCGGGTCTCCCGAGATACTCAAGATTTTGCGTCGTCGAGCAGCCGAACAAAAGCACAGCATAACAAGTAACGGAAAGTTGAACGAGCTCGAGTATTGACCGTTGTGGAAACCTAATTGCGCGCATGCGTCAAAATGTCAAAATAGTTAGTGCCGTTCATATCGCATGAGTTGCGGCTGAGCGCGCACGACGTCCAACTCCATCAGGCCGAGTTCGGCGTCATTCACGTGGAAAGACAACAATTGCTGCCTCGTCCTCTCGTAGTCTATACAACGTAATTCTTCGACCGCAACGGTCTTGGCCACAGCCGCTCGCAGAGATCCGGAAATACGCGCCGTATCGACATCACGCGAGTGCATATGCGCAAGGAGACAGTCCGCGTACGCGGCCTCGAATGGCTTGCTGAACAGCACCATCCCGATGCGTGGCGCAAGAAGTTGCGGCATCGTCGCTAGTAGAGCTCCCAGTGCAAAAACAAGCACATAGCTGAGAGGTCGTCTAATCAAACGTTACCGGCGTCGCATCAGAACGTGAGGGTCTTTATAAAGCTTTCCAAGTTGGTTACATCGTCCGGGCTAAGAAAACCGACGCGGCTAGCAGTTTCCTGGCTAAATGTCAGTCGCCGATAGAAATCGTTACGTTGCAGTGGCGTCATTTGACTCAGGTCGACGAGACTGAGCGGATCGAAATGAGCGACGATTGCATCTCGTAGTGTGGCCACTGAGCCCGAATGTCCATACGGAGCGGTCTTCTCGATGTTGAAGAGTGGGGGCGTTCTGAAGCGGTACAAATCCTTTGTGTTGAAGGTTGCGTTGTAGCGCCCGTAGTCGATTCCAAAGCCGTTCTTTCCAAACCCGAGCTGTGGGAACGCGACGGTGTGAAACTTGAAGTCGGAGAAGTACGGGCCCGAGTGGCACGTGATGCATCGACCGCTTCCGTAGAAGACGAGCGCCCCCCGTAGTTCCGATTCGGTGAGTTCACCGTTGTCGTAGGTAAAGCGTTCAAGTCGCGTTTGTTTGACACGGAAATTACTTCGTATGAATGATGCGATCGCACGCGCGAAATCGGTATAGGTCAGAGCTGACACGGGCTTGTGTAAATAGGCGGCAAGCCTGCGCGAAGCGTCAGGTTCACCATTCTCAAGGTTGCGAGCGATCGCGGCGTAGACGATCCGCGCGTCCCGTACAGATTCGCGCTTATTTTGCCCAATGAAAGCGTCCGTGTCGTCCAGCATCTCGCGTATCTCGACGACCGGCAAATGCGCGGCTGTTACGAGCGGATCGTTAGATGGTGGCGCGGATCCAAACTGACTGATGACCTTCCCGTTAACAAGACTGATTCGGCCGTCCCAAAAGAAGACGTTGAAGCCCTTCCCTCCGCGTCCCCAGAAGGGGAGTGTCTTACGGCCGAGGAGCTTCGCCCCGCTAAGCAATCGACTTGGACCCGCGCCCATTCCCCCGATCGCGGCTGCATTGGGTATGCCATCGGAGGAACCGAATTTGTCTTGGTGACACGTTTGACACGAGATGTTCCCGTTAAGGCTAAGCTTCGTACTCGCGAAGATCGTCTTGCCGATTGGCACCAATTCGGGATCAGGATTTTGATATAGATCGCGCGCATGCTCGAAGCCGCCGGCTACGATTTGCTGGCGTAATATAGCCTGAATCCCTTCGCCCATCGGCGCTGCAGCGAGAGGCGCGAGGAAAATCAGGCCAACGAATAAGCTAGTACTTAATCTGATGTGTCTCAACGAACGCCCTTACGTCCTTGGCTCGTTCCTCGATCGTCTCAAGACCTAAGCGGCCGAGATCGGCTTCCGTGACGCCCATCGAAAGCAATTTCTTGCGCATCATGTCGTAGTCATCGCACTCAATTAGGCCAACCTCCGACGCCTTCAGAGTTCTTACGGCGTCATCACTTGGTGCGCTGAGCATTCCATTCTTTGCGATGAGATGCTCTCGCATGACGTTGTCGCACCTAAAAACGAGCTCTTTATATTGCTTACCGTAGAGCGCCACCGCAATCTTTGGAACGGCGAATTCCTTGAAGGCGAGCGCAAAAATGATTATCAGAGCACAGCAGTTCAGTATAGTGAGCACGGTGCTAAAGCGAAAGCGCTTCAGCACTTCATCGCCCGGATAGTTTGCGAGTCTAGCGACCCGGTCGGTCGGATGCCATTGTGCTCCTGATAAAGGTAAATCGCCTCAACGAGCTTGGCATTAAATCGGACGATCTCATCGCCAACATCATAGCCGAGGTCCGACAAACGATCAGAACACCTTTCAAGCCGTAGATACGACAGGTCCCCAGAAGCGTTCTCCGACCTCCGGGCCTCCTGATCGAATGCGACCGCTGGCGTCGCGGGCAGGATAAACTCCCTTGGAGTGCTCCGCTCGTTGCGCCCTCCGTCGGACGATGCGTGAATCACGATCGGGTATTCTAGCGAGCGAACCCAGTAGACAGAGATCATCGCCGCAATGGCAATTACTACCATGGAAAGAAGCGCGGCGGGCTTCACCTAGGCTGCGCCCGTTCGGATCGGTAACGACATAGTGTCGTCTTCCGACAATTTGATCGGACGGATATAGTCGCTGTACCGCAGACTCGCCGAGCTGAAGAACCCACCGCATTGTTCGCGCTTGGAACAGTCGGTGCACTCCGCGAAGTATTCGTTCTTCCAATCGGAGATAGACTTCTTGGAAAATCTCCACAGGCGTTGATCGAGAACGCAAAGCTGGTGATTGTAGATCGAAACGTTTACGCCATGCAGCGCGAGGTGTGTAACAGCGTCGTAAAGATGCGAACGATAGTCATGGGGGTCGACCCACAGATCTGCAATATTGAATTTCGTAAAGCCGGTCATCTCTAGACCCATGATCGCAACGTGGTCTATGAAGAGTAGATTCCGCGTGATGAACTCCGCAAGTTCCTTGAGGCGCTCATATGTTTGCTTATGCACGACAACCCGAATCTCAACGCGCTGCCCATAGCGCTTAAGATTAAGAATCCCTCGGATCGTGTCGTCGAATGCACCGTGCGCCTGCACGACGTAGTCGTGAATGTTTGCTATGTCTGAATAGACCGGTATTCCAACCATGAGATCGGGGTGTCCAACAGCGGCGTAATCGCTTGCAAAGCTCTCGTCGGAAAAGCGGCGCCCATTCGATAGAACATGTATTGCGGTATCCGGCAACCAGGCCTTAGTCGCGTTGAGAATGCGAATGAGATTCTGCCCAAGGAGCGTGGGCTCGCCTCCGGAGTACACGAGCTCTCGTGTGCCCCGATCGATCATTGGCAGCAGCTCCAAGACTTCGTTGACGATCCAGGAGTCATCCGCAAGCTTCGGTGGCTGCGAGCACATAAGGCAGTAGTTGTTGCATTGTTCCGTAAGAAGAATGCTGTTACAATTCGCGCCTCGGCGATAAAGTGTCCGTACGCCGCGTCGCTTCGGCGAGACGCGAATAATATCGCCATCCGCGAGATAGGAGAACGCCTTCGACAGGCGGAGCGTCGGGCGCTTGTCGGACACGTGCGCCGCGAGTTCGGGATTATTGCCGATCAGGACATAGAGGCGGAAGCCCTCGGGCATCGTGGCGACCGGCGATCTCGCAAGATAGGCGGAGGTCGATCGCAGGGGTTTCGCAAGCCGCTCGTTTTCGCAAAGACGGATCAAGAACGGTGACGTTTCGGCAACATTCTCGAATTTGAGCGATTCGGCACCGAGCGTCAGCATGTTCGCTTATGCCGCGATCCAGCTAGTCAGGATATCCCGGGTTTCCGAGTCACGCCGCAAGAGGATGATGAGCCGTTTGATGATCGACATGTTTCGTCGACAGAAAGTCGAGGAAGGCTTATGCCCTACAAAGTCGCGCTGCGTAGCGTGATGGAGTACAGGATCCGATCCGCAGAATGGAAGCAGGGCGCAGTCGGAACACATTGGCACGCTATCGGAGAAACTCTCTTCGAGCGGATCGAGGAGGGCGTCCGATAGAATAATTTCCTCCCATGTATCGCGGTGCACATTGCCGAGTAAGAACGTCTTGTCGCCCATTTCGGCGAGCATCCGGCTCTCGTCAGAGGCATACACATCGCCGTCGTAATTGTAGATCAGCGCGCCGATCCCGATGCCCGCCGGATTCCGCAGGTCGACATAGCCTGATTCCAGCGGTGTGAGCATTTTAGAAAGCAGAATACTTGAATAGTGTTCGGCAAAAAACAAGCCATCGCGATTGAGCTCGATAATGTAGTCGAGCCCCGCGAAAAAGAAGTCGAGCCATTCATCGGCATCATATGCCGCGTACCATTTGGTTTTTATTGCGAAACCGTATGGCGAAAGCGGCCGGAGAAATATTCGGCTGAAGCCCTGTCGTACATACTCATCGACGATGTCGGCGGCGCGACCCAGGCTCGCTTTTGTCGTCGTCATGAGCGCGCTAACGCTATCGCGCCCTAGTACATTCCTTGCCCGTTCGATTCCCGCGATGGCTCGCTCGTACGAGTCGCCGCCGGGACGTGGTCGGTTCTGATTGTGCACGTCGACTGGCCCGTCGAGCGACGTCGAGATGAGAATCTTGTGTTCTTTGCAATAAGTGAGGATATCGTCGGTCAAGAGCGCCAGATTTGTGGCAATGACGAAACGAAGATCGCGTTGCTCGCTCGCGTTGATGTGTTCGGCTCGTTCGACGATGTATTTGATTAGGTCGAAGTTTAATAACGGCTCTCCGCCCTGAAATTCAATCTTCAGTGCAGGAGACGGCGACCGAAAGACCATTGCCAGCGCTCGATCAGCCGTATCGATCGACATATCGAAGGCAGCCGCGTCGTTGCTTCGGCGAGATACTTGGCAGTAGGGGCAGGAGTGCTCGCAGCGCAGTGTCACGACGAACATATGCAATGCCGTAAAATCCGCGAATCGCGAGTACTTCGTGCGCACTTTGAGAGCCAGAAGGTCTAGGCCAACATTCGAGCTCGAATCCAAAAGGAAATGCTTCGCTTTTAGCGTTGCATAGGCGTCCGAAGTTCTATCCAGTCGATGATGACCGAGATCCTGTAATGTCGTACGGTCAACGACGGTGAATTCTCCGGCTTGATTTGTTAGGACGTAGTCGTCGCCGCCAAGCTGTGTGAATTTAAACGGCAATAATTGGTAAACGCCGTCGCTTGGACTAAATGCTTCGACCGCCTCAAACTTCGCCATCACGCTGCAGACCAGTCTTGGAGAAAGCGTACGCAAGGATGGTATTGCGGACGTGTTCTGTCTCCGCCGCGATACTTTGTCGCAGATCCTGATCGAGAACTTCGTTGCGAAAGCCGTTCTTGACGTCAGCAGCCTTTTCGGTCGTGTAGTTCGGCGGAAATTCGAGCGTGCAGACGATCTCAGCTCCGCTGAGCGAAAAGTTAAACGAGCAGCGGTCGCTGAATCGGTAGGCAGCTTTCTTTACGGTATCGATGCTGTAAACGGCGGTTGAAAAGCGAACCTCGCTGCGTGTTTCAGCGCCCGACATCGCTAAGAAGCCTTAGGAGCTCGAGCCGTGTGAAGCGTGCGATCCGTGTGAGCCGTGCGAGCCGTGAGACCCGTGCGACGAATGTTGCGCGACCGAGGGAGAACTTTGATCCGCATGACTGATAACGAAACCGTCAGACGCCGTGCCTGCCGCAGACGACGACACCACACTCGCCTGGTTTGGGAACAGCGAGTTCGCGAGCGCGTTACCTCCGACGACGGCCCCCAACAGGGTCGCCGCTGATAACGCGATCGGTGTCAAAAAAGCGCGCTTTTTCATAAAACGCATAACTCCCAGCGTAAGAGGTACATGCCTACTTCGCTAGGCGTCGTCAACCTGGCCTTCACATTTCACCTAACCGCGATAGTGTCGACTGTTGAGCCGGCGGATTGCCTCTGACGGCCGCGGCGCCCGGAGAAGGCTGGGACATCTGTCGGCACTTTACTGAAATACACGGGCGCGAAGGATACCTGACCTTGCTTACAGTGGGGGCGTAAGGTTTTTCGGGTCGCCCCCAAGGTAGGTGTATCGTGTCTGCATCTCCGCGTATGCCTGTTTAAAGTACTGTTCCGCCACTGCCACCCGTTCAGCCGCTGGTTTGTCTGCGCCAGGCTGGGTTAGGTCCCGCGTAGCTAAATCGTCGAGTCCGCGCTTGAATTCGAGCCATCCCGCGCGAAGCAATCTGGCAGCTGGCTCCAAACCATCAGGGATTCGGACCGCCGCTTCGGTGACGGCGCCTTCAGCTAACTCTCTTGCACGTTCGATCGCGTTTGACGCCGAAACTGTATCTCCGTAGGTTGTTGCGGTTTGGGCGCGCTCAATCCACACGTACGCGGCAATGTACCTTGGCTGTGTCCGCTCCCAATATTCTTTAATAGCGGCGCGCACGGCGTGTCCGTCCGTTCTCCGTTGCCCAGTACTTGTAGGCGTGGCTGTTGGTTTAGGATGGCCTCCATCGAAATCTCGCGACTTTCCATTCCTCGCCGCATGGTGGTGTGGCGTCGGTCGTGCCGTCGGAGTCGTGATCTCCGAAGGAGAGGGAAAGGGTGATACGATGACGGGCGCAGCACTTGGGGTCGCGAGAGAGATTTGCATCTCAGAATTGATGCGCCTGAAGTCCTCCATGACAAGCGTTGACACGGGCTTAGCAGGGCCCCCGAGAACGAATCCATTTTCCGGATTCGCCGCAATTCCAATCGCGTCGGATGCCTTTTGATAGTCGTGCATTTGTTCGTATGCAAGCGCAGCGACGCGACTAAATTGCTCTATTACGCTGCCTTCTCCAACGGCCCGTAGCCGTTGGAGATCGCAGGTACCCCACTCATAATAGTACGTTACGGTCGACCATTCGCGGCGATAGAAATAGCACGTTGCAATATATGTTCGCCAGCGATAGTCTCGTGCGATGACAGTCTTGATTTGCTCAGGAGTGAACGCTTCTCGCCCCTGTTTTGCCCACGGTGTCGACGCGGCAAAGTCCTCGCAGCTCAGCGTTGATCGAGCTGCATCTGACGCATCATATCCGGACGCATTGGCGATCTCATTGAAACCAATCGATAAGAAGACTCCGAGAGCAGCGGCAACAGTGCCCCTCATGTTCAGCAATTGCAAACTGCGCAGTGAGTGTACGAATTCACTGGGGTAAGCCGATCCCCAAGCCACTTGGTACCTTTTGAGGTACTATTTGATTTTGAGGACGTGACTGCGACTCTAAACTCGCGAGAAAGCCCACAATCTGAGCGAGCTCAGCATCAGAAAGGTCAACGTGCTGTAGCAAGACGGGCGAAATTGAGGCGATTTGGCTTTTGGTCATCGCGAATGAACCGTCTGGAAGGTAGCTACCAGAACGAGCGAGTGGGTTTAAGTGCCGTCGGATCGCGCCGCTCAGATTTGCACTAGATCCATCGTGGAAGTATGGGGAGAATTTCGTAACATTCCTTAGTGGCGGCGTGCGGAATTTGTATCTTTCGTCAGCCTTTCCGGTTACGGCCCCTCTGCCATAATCATCAACAAGTTTCCCATCAACCGTGATCTTGCTGAATACGCCGATACTGTGATATTTGAAATCGCTGAACAATTGCCCCTGATGACACGCCGCGCAGCGGGCCTTCCCGTAAAAGAGGATCGCGCCTTGCTTCGCCTCGTCCGATATGGCTTTGGAGTCGCCGGCAACATAGCGATCCCACGGAGCTGCGTTCGCGGCAAAAGCGAGTTCCTCAAAATGCGCAAGAGCATTCCCAACGTCTGCGATCGTTACGCTGCGGTACGATCGACCATTGTATGCCCCCTCGAATAGGTTTCTGTACCTTAGTTGCCACTTCGCAGCCGCGACTTGGCCAAGCCCGAGTAACCTTTTAAGCAGCTGCGCGTGAACAGAATGCATCTGGTTGATGGGAGTCGCGTAGTGCCGGCTTACGATGAGATCATTGACCTGGTTCGCGTGCTCCGAGGGAAGTGTTGCTTTAGAGCGTTCGCCGTATGAGCCGAGCATCTCGTCGGTCACGGTTAGCGGGAAAACGGCCTGAACGGCCATTGCATTTTGAAATCCAGGCGGCAACTCAGCTCCTAATGGACTGCGAAAGCGTTGCGTTCGTGAATTAATCACCTCAACGTGTCCGTCCCAAAAGAAGGCGCTAACGGCATTGTTATCTCGGTTCCACAAATCTAGCGCTTTACGTGGGTGAACCTGTACGCCGCTTACGAGATGTCGTTGCGAACCAAATCCTTCGCCGTGAACTCCAATTGAACGCGGTAAGCCATCGCTCAAACCGTATTGTAATAAGTGACACGTTGCGCAAGAGACATCTCTGTCTCCGCTGAGCACCGGGTCGAAGAAAAGATCCTGTCCCAAAATAAATCTGGGGTCCGCTTCAAAGCGGCGGATTTCCAAGGGACGAATGCCGTAGAGCGCAATAACCTTCTGCAACCGGAGATCAAGATCTCGCTCCGAGGAATCGCGCAGATGAGCGGCGGCGGTCGAAACTATAGCGAAAATCGCCGAAAGGACGGCCACGGCCGCGAGAATCCTGAGTGCGCGCGGGCTCATTGGTATGTAGCTTCCTCGCGCTCTCGTCGGGTACCGCCAAGTGGCTTTACGGCGTTGAGGTCGCCAGTGGCGTTTGCGTCCGTCGAGAACACATCCGGCGCGCTACGTAGCGAACTGTCGACAGTATGAGCGCCCTAATTGACAGACACCAGGCTGTCGGGTCGGGCGGCCATGAAGGCATCCCACCATGCGGTATCGATCTGGCCGTAAGCGATGCATTCTGCAGAGTCGAGCCAACAGAACTCTGAGACATCAAAATCGCGGGTTCTCATACGGTGTGAAGTGCCCGTGACGGCTAATTGTAGACCGGACCTGGCCTTATACGCGCCGAACATTCGGCGTCTGGAGGGCACGCCATTGCGTCTGTTCTTTGTGACAGCTCTTGTCCTCGTTATGTACGGGCCAACGTATTCGGTTTGGCGGCACAGGCCGGGGACACGGTTGCTGCGATCCTCGCTTCGCCAAGCTCGTACGACGGCAAGCACGTTGATGTTGACGGCACAGCTCAAGATATTCAGGAGAAAACGTCAAAATCAGGAAACGCTTACGACACGTTCTCTGTTTGCGATGGTTCCTGCTTGCATGTTTTTATCTTTGGCCGACCACACATAGTCGAAGGTAAGAAAATAACCGTGCACGGGAAGTTTGTAGCAGTCAAGCACGTCGGCGAGTACACGTTTCACAATGAAATAGACGCCGACGAAGGGTTTTTTCCTCAAAGGCACTCGGATGTCTAGGCATCATGACCTTCTTTATATTCATGATGCTTTTTCATTCCGTTACTGCACATCCTGACGGTTATTCCATTTTTCTTTTGTCTATGTGCATTCTGCATTGTCGGCGTCATGCAGCTCGTAAAAGCGGGGACACGATAGGAGCGATTTGAGAGAGACTCTGAAGTAAGGGAGATCGTGAGCCCATGAAACGTGTCTAGCTCAGGTGAAACGAAACTCGTGTTCGTAAGCCACAATGTCAAAGACAAAGATTTGGCAAGGGAGCTCGCCCTATTTCTCACGGCTGAGGGAACCAACGTCTGGTTCGACGAGTGGGAGATTGCAGCCGGCGAATCAATCGTTGAGGAAATAAACGAAGGACTAAGAAGCTGCAGTCATTTTGTAGTGGTATGGTCTGAGCACGCGAAGCGGTCCAAGCGGCTTAATCGTGAGCTGCAAAGCGTGCTGGCCACGGCGATCGAGAGCGGTTCGCCTCGAGTTATCCCTGTAGTCTTAGACAGCACACCATTGCCTGGCGCTACTTTCTGACATCAAGTACATTAGAGCCCTGAAGCCAGATGAGCGTGTTCGTAGGGAACTCGTCGAGACTATTACAGGTGAGGCACCCTCTATGTCGTTCATAAGGGCAATTGTGCAGAAGTATCATGAAGTCGTTTATGA
Source organism: Vulcanimicrobiota bacterium (assembly GCA_963715815.1). Taxonomy (GTDB): domain Bacteria; phylum Vulcanimicrobiota; class Vulcanimicrobiia; order Vulcanimicrobiales; family Vulcanimicrobiaceae; genus JAFAMS01. Next base: position 816,211 of record OY970278.1, read on the forward strand.
AACGGGTTCGGGTGACCCACTGCCATTCAAAGCGTGTCCTACGTGCGGTTGTGCCAAACTGAAACGTTCGTCAGCTACGGACTATAGTCGAGACAAGCTCTATTTCTTCATCGAGTGTCAAGAATGCAGATGGAGTGAGTGGACACAATAAAATTCACAATGGATCGACGTGCAGCGTTTGCGCAGCCTCTCTCGCGTCTAAGTGCGGTTGAGCACAACATGATTGCAGGCTAGGAGGTGTTTTAAGTGAGCGGCTGCGCCACGCTACAAGATGATCGCGTTGACCGCGATCTCATGACCCTGAATCAGCGCGCCACGCGATCACTGCTTGAATTTATTAGCAAGATCAGCGTCGAAATGGTGGGTGGACAACCTGTTCGCTATGAGGAGATGTGGCTCACTTACTTGGCAGCGGAAATATACGGAAACGCGGACGCCATGCTTATCCTGATGACGCGCCTCATTAGCGACCTGGTATTCAGGCAAAATAAAGAATTGGGCGATCCAACGGGACTTCGTACGGCCTGGGCAGCGTGTCGAAGTTACCGGCGTTGAAAAAAGATTGCGTCTCATGCTTCGGCTTCGGCTGCTGCGGGAGAAAGACCCAGATCTCTTTCAGAAGACCTGTCAGGTCCTCGGGAAAGCGGTCATTGCGTGTGGCCTTAATCCCACCAAATTGTCAGAACGCTGTCTTTTCGCGCTTTACGGTATCGTCGACAATATAGCGTGCGGTGACATCAATCTTGAGCAACTGCAGCGATTCGTATCGAGCCTGACGATCGAGCGTAAGGGTTTGCCCGAAGCCCTAGCAAGCGTCACGGGTAGAACGAGTCCGTGCGGGCTCGACCTTATGAACGATTTCCGCGGCGGGCTCGAACCGGAATCGCAGCATCGGGGCATGATCGCATACTGACGCCTCTCGAGCCGCTTCATCTTGCAGGCTACTCGGCGAAGCGCGTAGTTCAGTGGATTTGGGGTTGGAGGCCAGCGACGAAATCCACCAGATATGTGGCGCAGAGGAGTTGAGTCTGGACGTGAACCAGGCTCAGTCATCCCTGTGCCAGCCCGAATGACCCTCGCAGATGCCGCATCCAAGCAAATAGCTCTCGCTCATATCGCCAGTGCTGTATTCAGAACACCATTCGCATTGATTCAACGATTCCGTCGGCTCTAAACATACAAGGCAAAGATACTGACCGCCACGTTCGATAACGGTGTGATAGCCTTCGCAGTCGCTGCAGTTCGCAGGCGTGATCGCTAACGTCGCTTCATCTGGCGCATAACGCGCTCTTTCGTCTAGCCTCTCGACCAGGGCGTCAGTGTCTTCGGATGTTCCACATTGCGCGCACACAAATGGTTCGACATCGCCCTCAAATTCGCCGGTCGTACCACACTTCGCACATTCGATCAGGAGCCATCTTCTACGAGTGTTACATACAAGGCACTTCGTTTCAGAAAGCCCGTCGGCAAGTTCGCTAAGCATCGCCGCGTCAAACCCGCATGCATGACAGGCGACGATATCAGTCCCTTTTTTGCGCATTTCTTCGAGACGCGCAGAAAGCTGTTCGAATCTTGGTCTAAGGTACTCGCGCTGCTCTTTAAGCGAACGTTCGATCTCCGCTATTTGCTTAGCATAGGGAGCGAAGACGTCTCGCCAGGTCGTCATCAGAAGCTGATATCGAGATGGAACCACGCGTGAAGTTGTTCCGCGGCGATCGCTTCGAGCTCATCCTTCTGCACTTCGCCTACATGGAAAAAGTGAACCATCTTATTGCGATGCCGGCGGATTGCGTCGAAACTTCGTCGCGCATCCTCGGATAGGGGCGTTCCGATGATGTTGTCTAGCCGTTTGAGGGCGTCCTCAAAACTTACTGATACGAAATCTCCTTCCTCGAACTTTCTTCGAGACGGATCGCGACTGACAACCAATGTCCAATGTTCGCGCAAAGGCTCCGCTTTAAGCACTAGCTCGACGGCTGCGTAGAAGCTTATTACGGAGTATTTGGGCTGATTATTCCTGAAGTCTGCGTTGGCTTGACGAAGAAAGTCGAGCGCGTTGGAGATAAGGCGTTCTAACATCTCCGCATCAGTCATGAGATTATAAGCCTTCTATAAATCGTCATCCCGCGATGGCGCGTCCTTAACTCAAGTCCCAATAGCAACGTCAAAGCTTTGTCACGATGCCTTTAGAATCCCATCGCCCCTCAGTCATCTGCGCGTCTTTACAATAATCGGAGCCGAATCAAATTGATGCCCCATCGGGGCAATGCAGAAAAGCGACATTAGCACCGGAAACGCGCGCTGATGATGGAAGCGCTCGCGGCGAAGCTCGGCCGGCGCATGTCGGCGAAGGACTGGCTCCTATGGAACAAGGCGCCCAAGCGAGCCTAACGAAAAACATCGTCCGGAGTTTACGATGGCCATTCAAGTTTCACTTGGGAAAAACCGATCTGTTACAGTCAATCGGTATCCAGACTCATGTCCTCAATGCCATCGAGCCGGTAAGCAAATGTTCTTTACTGCTTTGCCGGTGCAAGTACGTGCGGGCACTGTAGAACCAAGCCTTTGGATTCCGCTTCTCTGCCTCCTCGACGATTGTGCGCGGCCGTATTTCGCCGTCTATAGACGGCCGGCAAACCCGCTGGGATCGGCCTTTTCGGTTCTGGATCAACCAGGTAGCGGAACTCGACACCAACGGAACCGTCAACGTGCCCGCGAGATATGTACATCGAAAAAATCTCGCCGCGGTTTTACGATATTGCTGACCAAGCATTCGCGGCGGAGCAATATCGCCTTGACCTTGTCGCGGGAATGGGCTATCGAAAGGCGCTGGAGTTTCTCGTCAAGGATTACATGGCCACCGAGTTGCGTGAAAGCATTGCGGCCGCGGGTAATGGCGACACGGCAGCGCTCGAAGGCGACCTCGAAGCCCTGCTTTTAAGACCGCTCGTTCAGCTTATTAAGTCTATTCCTCACGAACTGATTTCACAAGTGGCTCAGCGCTGTGCATGGCTCGGAAATGACGAAACGCACTACACGCGCTTATGGGATGAACACGACATCGAAGATCTCAAGAAATTGCTCGGAATCGTCGTGACGTTTATTAGCCATGAAGCTCAGGCACGAACGTTTCTCGCTCAGATGAAGCTGCCTCACAAGTAGGGCTATTCGCGGACCGGCTCGGCTTCATCATCCCGCGAATGGCGACAATTTGGAACCTCCTGACGAGTCTCAGTCTTGCAGTGTCGACATCTCTAGCGAGACCGCCCACACCGACGGCGATACAGATCAAAATGGCTTCGCCGCCGGTTGGAGCGGGCGGGAAAAAACTCGCCGGTCGAAAGTGTTACGCGCCAGCGTGTTGAGCACTTCTGGAGACTATACGCGCATATTGCCACTGGCTGATTCGCGAATGTCCTCGCCGTATTACGCGCCCGTGGAGGACACGGATTGCTGACCTCAGCCGACGATGTTGAAGAGTTACCCTCAGACTTCTATCGCAGAGAATTCGTCAATCGTGCGAGTCTCCAGCTGGCGACTCGCCGAATGCGGTACGCTAAGGGTTCTTCGAAGTGCAAGAGGATGACGCGCCGAAACTTGACACGTCGTTAGTAGTGACGAAGCTGAACGGCAGTGTACTCCGCCCTGGGCGATGTTATCCTGACCGCAGAACGTTCGTTGGCATCCCTGCTCATACGGTTCGGGACAACCCTCTTGCGTTTCCGGGTCGCCAGATGGAGTCATTGCATTATTTACGCGGGTTCTGGCGTAGTGGTGGAAGCCGTTCCTAGCTGGCCATTTCATATGGGAGCCATTTTAGGCGGTGAAATATGGCCGCGCTCCATCGAGCGTCTTAGGTTTCGGAACGCTGATGCAATTGTGCTGCGCCTCAAAGATGAGTTGGCAAGCGAAGCGATCGCGACAAAAGCGGCGCAGTTCGCGCATAATTCGATCGCTAACGGGTACCATCTGTCTGGTGTTTAAACGTTCCCGGAAGTTCGGCAGCGGCACAGCGAGTCCAGCGGGCGAGAAATACTGTTCCGAATTGATCATGCGGGCGTACAGCGACGCGGGTAAAGTATTAGCGCGATGCCGGTCTGCTACGCCGGACGACCTTTCAAAGTTTGCGGCTTTCTGTGAAGTTCCCAATGCCGTGATCGCCGTGGCGCAAGATGAGAACCTAAATCTAAATGAGGCTCCCCGGTGACCTGGTCCGCGACGAGATTCGTGCGCTCCGTTCTGCTTTTCACAATCGGTCGGTGCGAAAGAGACTGGACTTCATGGGTGAAAGCGCAAGCCCGGCAAACTTGCTGAGTACTGTCATTATAAGCAAGGACATGGAGCTGGACGCGGCTGTGGCTGCTGTTTTGAATAAATGTAACTATGCTGACCCCAGCGACTCTTTGATCGCGAGTTGGAGGAAGCGCAGAGAAACGAAGACGTGATGTGACGACGCAACTGTCCAGCACGAGCGATCAAATGGATGAAAAAGAAGCGGTTGAAAACCGATCTATCGCAAATCGTTGAAGATCGCGCGCGCTTAGTCAACGTGCTCGAGTGTACGCAGAAAGTACAGCCCCTAGATACGCCTCTGATGCTGCTGCGTGAACAAAAGATACTGGAGCTTCAGCAACAGCTCTTGGGAGAGCTTTCTAAGGAAATCGGCAGTACATAGGTTTCCTGTCGGGACTCGCGCTAAATAGCGCGGATCCGCCGGATTCATTGTTCGCGGAGCGTGCGATAGATTCTTCGGAGCTTGTCGTTCTGACGCTTCCGAAGTTTCCGCGGTCTTGTCTTCTCGCATATCTTTACTAGTTGCTTGTCGATAACTTTGGTCGGAACACGGAGATCCTTTTTGCCCAGGGCGCAGGATCAGCATATCGGTTTTCTGGTTCCCGACTCTCCTGTACTAACTCCCCGTAATATTTCCCTTCGAAACGCATAAGTACGCGATCTTTGCCTCGCCGACATCGAGGCGCTCACGTCCTTGTATCCCATCATGTACATCGCGCCGGGTGCACCACTGCCTATTGCTTGATAGCCTGGTGAGTCGAACGGGTAAACGACGAGGCGCTTAAACGCCGAGTCACTAGTAGCCTTGCACCATCAAAATATGCCCATCCGAAGTCCTTGTCGTATCCGGCCAGCAGCAGCGTCACATCCATTTCGTAATTCGAAACCAATCCGATGATGCGGCGAAACTCGTCTTCCCCCAACCTCGCACGGCCGTTTGCGTAAAAATCGTGCATGGACCTAAACCCCAAGGGCATTATGTATATCGCAAGAGCTTCGTGGTCCAGCCTGTCCAGCGTAGCCGTCTGCAACCATTGTTCCGCTTCGGTGCGCGAATGAGTGCGCTGCGTATCCCGCATTCGTAAAATGACATCTACGCATTTCGATGTCTCACCCGAAAAGAGTGCCCACCAATCGTCGTGGACCTGAATGCTCTTGCTCATCTCGGGTTCGGTAGTTATGAGGCCACTTGTCTGCATACGGTCCGAGACCAAGACAATTCCGTTCTTAGCGAAGCGCAGCCACGCAACAGGTCATGATGTAACCCCGTTAGAGAAGCCCAAAACTACCGCGATTTTCGGCATCTAACATCCTAAACACCGCCCGCGGTTTAGGTCCGGTCGCAGCAGGATTAACCGCAAGCTCTCCCGCCGTGCGATAGCACGTGGTGAAGGACGGCGCCGGCACGGTGAGTGCGGGGAATCGTCAGCTTTCCGTAGAGGGCGATCGCTTTTTCGAGAACGCTCCGACCCGAACGATCTCCACGGACTTTCAAAAATCGACCGAGTTTGAAGAAAATCTCACCGCCTATCGTCAGCGACACGCCGCCTACGAGAGCGACCTCGCTGATCGTGTGGTGCGGCGAGCGAAACGGGCGCTCCGAAACGAGTTGAGGCTTCGGCCCGAGTAGTCCCGCGACTGAATAGATCTGCGTAACGTCGAGCGCTTCATTCGAGGACATCGGCGGCAGAATCGACGGCAGCCGCTGCGCCAGCATCGTTTTGCCGCATCCCGGTGGCCCGACGAGCAGAAGATTGTGTCCGCCCGCAGCAGCTATTTCGAGCGCGCGCTTTGCACCAAGTTGTCCGCGCACGTCAGCGTAATCGCCGCGGTGCGTTTTGCGTTGCGGCGGACTGGTCGGCGTCTTCCCGCGGACGCGATGCTTTGCACCGTGTCCTTGAATAACGGCAACTGCCTCAGCGAGTGAGGAAACTGCATAGAGCTCGAGCCCTTCGACGAGCTGCGCTTCTTCGAGACTCGCCACCGGAATGATGACGTTTGCGAACCTCGCTCGCCGCGCGCCGAGCAGCATCGGCAACAATCCGGCAGTTGGGTTGAGCGTGCCGTCGAGCGCGAGCTCGCCCATCGCGACGAAATTCTGCAACGCGAGCCGATCGACTTGTTCGTCGATCGCTAGCAGCGCGAGTGCGATCGCGAGATCGAACGCCGGACCCTCTTTGCGAATGTCGGCTGGACTAAGATGCACGAGCAATCTACCTGCCGGATACATGTAGCCGGAGTTGAAGATCGCCGCGCGCACGCGATCGCGAGCCTCGCGCAGCGCGCGATCCGGGAGCCCTGTGATGGCGAAACAAGGCGTCCCGGGCGCGCTATCAGCCTCGACGCGCACGACATATCCGTCGATGCCGAGCATCGCAGCCGAATGAGCAAGAGCGATCACGCATCGTCCCTATCGCGACAAACCGCCTAACGACAAGATGTAGCCGATCACCGGGCGCACGTTCGATTTCCGCTGGCAAGCGATTTCGCGCCAAGGGGCGCCTCTTGCATACAGCTACGCCACTGCGCGAGCTTGTTGCGCAGCCCTCGCGATCGAGGCGCGCCCTTCGACTTCGCGCGCGTACCGCGCGCTACGCTCAGGATGACACGTCCGGTAGCCAATCGTCACGAGCGAATTGCCATGTGCGTTTCGTTGTTGAACCCCAGACGTTCGTAGATCGAGCGTCCCACTTCGGTTGGGCTCAGCGTAATTTTGCGGACGCCGCGCGCACGCGCGTTCGCGACGGCTTCGCGCACGAGCTCGGTCGCATAGCCGCGCCGGCGCAGCGACGGAACGACGAAGACACCGGCAATCTCAGCGTGCAGCGAGCTTGATGGATAGGGTAGGCGATTCCAGAAGAGTGCGCACGCGCAGCCGGTCGGGACGCCATCCTCGATCAGTATCCAGGCGGCCATGCGGTCTTGCGAGAGCAGCTCGAAAAGCTCGCTTGCGGCGCGCGGCAGAAATCGTTCGCGCTGCGGCGGGGTGCAAAGGCCCATCTCAACGAGGCTTGCAAACCGCAAACCCGCCAGATCCCAAGCATCAGCCGCCTGGGCTGCCCGCAGAACGATATTCGATTGCATGTCGATCACGATTACTCTCCGGAAAAAGAAGAGCGCGCCGTTTCCGGCGCGCCCATGCTTCTCAATCTTCGCTTCGTCGCTCAGCCAAAAGCGTCGAAGCCCAGTGCGAGACGCATGGGCAAGACGAACGGTCGGCGCGGGAGCGGTTGATGGGAAAACATCGCGACCACTCTTCTGAGCACAATGCTGTTCGGACCTTTTTTGCCTTGGAAAGACGAACGTTGGCGGGTCCCGAACTCGTATCTGCTACTCAATGAGACTCCAAAAATCGGCTGAAATCCACGATTTTCGCCTTCTCCACACCGCTCACAGGCCTTTCCGGCAACGCTGTGGATAACGAACATGTCGATACCGCCGCGGTCCACGCCGGGCGCTTTACAAATCCGACAAATCCTGCATCATCGCCGCCGTTATATGCTGCATCGTCCTATGTGTTTGGCGACTTGGATGAGATGGAAGCGATCTATTCCGGCGAGGAAAAAGGCGCGATTTATGGACGCTATGGTGGTCCAAATGCAGCGCAATTCGCAGAAGCCATCACGGAATTGGAGGGTGCGGAGGCTGCGGTTGCCACTGCCTCAGGAATGGCCGCGATCGACGCTGCGTGGGGACCGCTCGTTCGGGCGGGCGATCGGATCGTTGCGAGCACCGAACTTTACGGTGGCACCTACGATTTACTTGAGAAAGACTATCGACAACGGGGCGTCGAGGTCGTTTTTGTTCCACAGGGAGACCTCGAGGCGCTAAAAGGCGCCCTCGCCGCTCGTCCCACTCGGATAGTCCACGTCGAGACCCTGACCAATCCCCTTATTAAAGTGACCGACCTCGAAGCGACTACGCGGCTGGCGCATGCGGCGGGGGCGATTTGCACGGTCGACGCGACCTTCACGACCCCGATTCTGGGACGGCCGCTGGAACTTGGTGCCGACCTAGTTCTCCACAGCGTCGGCAAGTATATCGGCGGCCACGCGGACGTCGGCTGCGGGGTTCTCTCGGGCGGCCGCGATCTGATCGGCCCGGCGCAGGCCTGGGTGATTCGCCGGGGCGTGCCGATCTCGCATTTCGATGCGTGGCTTGCGCTGCGCGGCCTGCGCACGCTCGCATTACGCATGGCGCGACATAGTGAAAATGCGCAAGCAATTGCTGCGTTTTTAGCGCGACACGACGCGATTGCCGCCGTCTATCATCCATCGTTGTCCACGCATCCCCAGCATGAGCTCGCAACGCGTCTTTATCCGCGCGGCACCGGCGGTATGTTGACATTCGACGTGCGCGGCGGCAAGCAAATGGTTGAAGGCTTCTTGCGTGCGCTCAAACGCGTCCAAATCGTCCACAGCCTCGGCGAAGTCGCGACGACGATCTCATATAGCGTTCGATCCTCACACCGCATGTTGTCCGAGCAGCAGCGCAACGAGCTTGGCGTGAGCGAGTCCACGTTGCGCCTCTCCTGCGGTATCGAAGATGCGCGCGACATCACAAACGATTTGGGAAAAGCGCTCGCCGAGGCAGGCAGCACAGCCCGCGTATAGCGAAGCGGCTTAATCAATGAAAATAGCCGTACTCGCCACCTTTTTGGTCGGAGCGGTTCTCGCCACGGGCTGCAACAAACCCGCATCGACCAGCGACTCAACGTCCGGTTCGAAGACAATCGGCGTATCGATTCAGAATCGCGAAGCCCAGTTCTACCAAGACATGCAGAACGGGATGCAAAGCGAGGCTGCCAAGTACGGTTACACGCTCAAGGTCGTGGACGCCAGCCGCGATAACGCCAAGCAGCAATCGCAAGTCGAAGACTTTATTTCGCAGCATGTCGACGCGATCGTGCTGACGCCGTACGACTCGCAAGCCATCGGCAGTGCGATCGTTGAGGCGAATAACGCAAAAATCCCGGTGTTCACGGCCGATATCGCTAGCACGTCTAACGTCGGCACGGTCGTTTCGCACATCGCGAGCGACAACGTGCAGGGTGGCGAACAGGCCGGCAAATTGATTTGCGCCGGAATGGGGAGCAATCCGGGTCCCGTTGCGATCATCGACGAGCCCGAAGTGACGAGCGTGCAAGATCGCGTCAAAGGCTTTAAAGAAGCGATCGCCTCGGGCTGCCCGAGCGCCAAGATTGTCGCGGACATTAGCGGTGGCGGCCAACGCGATAAGGCAAGCTCCGTTATGGAAGATCTCTTACAGTCGCACAAAGATCTGCGCGCCGTTTTCGGCATCAACGATGACTCGGCGCTGGGTGCGGCTAAAGCTGTTCAAGCTGCGAACCTCACCGGCAAGATCATCATCGTCGGTTTCGATGCGACGCCGGAAGCGCGCACCGCAATTCAGCAGGGCGCGATGTACGGCGATGCCGTTCAGCATCCGGACGACATCGGCAAGCTGACGATCGATGCGATCCATGATTATTTCGGCGGCAAGACGCCGGAAAAACGCATCGCCGTCAACGTCGGTCAGTTCACGAAAGCGGACATCAAGTAGATTATGGATAGCCCGCTGCTTCGGATGCGCGGGATCGTAAAGACGTTTCCCGGCGTTAAGGCGCTAAGCGGCGTCGATCTCGACGTCAACGCAGGCGAAGTCCATGCGCTCGTCGGCGAAAACGGCGCCGGCAAATCGACGCTGATGAAGATTCTGGCGGGCGCGCAGCCCGCTGACTCCGGGACGATCGAAGTCGACGGCAAGGTCGTTGCGATCAACGGACCACGCGATGCTGAGAATCTCGGTATTGGCATGATCTATCAAGAGTTTAATCTCGTCCCTGACCTCAATGCGATTCAAAACATCATGCTCGGACACGAGCCGGTCAAAGGAATCTTCCTCGACACGAAGGCCGCGATTCAAATCGGTACCGAAGCGCTCGCGAAGCTCGGCGTAACGCTTCCGCTCGATCAGCCGACCCGTTTCCTTTCGGTTGCGCAGCAGCAGATGATCGAGATTTGCAAGGCGATCGCGCGCAAAGCGCGCGTCCTGGTTCTCGACGAGCCGACCGCCGCACTGACCGAGCGCGAGATAGACAATCTCTTCAAGCTGATCCGTTCGCTCAAAGCCGGCGGCGTTTCGTTCATCTACATCTCCCATCGGCTCGAGGAGCTGCCGCAGATCGTCGATCGCATCACGATCTTACGCGACGGTCATTCAATCGAAACGGCGCCGCTTGCCGACATGCCGCGCGATAAGATGGTCAATCTGATGGTCGGCCGTACGCTCGACACGCACTTTCCGGATCTGCCGGCTGTTCCGGGCGACGCTCCGGTCGTTCTCGAGGTCAAAGACTTGCGGAGCGGCATCGTAGCGGGCGTGAGCTTCGAGGTTCATGCCGGAGAGATTATCGGTCTTGCCGGCTTAGTCGGCGCGGGACGTACGTCGATCGTGCGCGCCATCGCCGGCGCCGACGTTCCACAGAGCGGCAGCGTCCGTGTTGACGGACAGCAGAAACGCATCGTCTCACCGTCGAGCGGGATCCATGCCGGGATCGCCCTTATCACGGAGGATCGCAAGGGCCAGGGTCTCGTTCTGGGGATGACCGTGCGCGAAAACACCACGCTCGCACACCTCGAAGAGTTCGTTGCCAAAGATATGTTGATCGACCGGAACCGCGAGATCGACACGACAACTCGCGAGATTACCGAGCTACGCATCCGCACGCCGTCCACCGAACAGATCGTGCGCAACCTTTCCGGCGGTACGCAGCAGAAAGTTGTGCTCGCAAAGTGGCTGATCGGAAAAGCCCGCGTCTTCCTCTTCGATGAGCCGACGCGTGGCATCGACGTGGGCGCGAAAACAGAGATTTATGGCTTGATGATTGAATTGATCAAACACGGCGCGGCGATCGTCATGGTCTCGAGCGAATTGCCCGAGGTTCTCGGTATGTCGCACCGCGTGTTTGTAGTTCGCGAGGGGAAATTGCAAGCCGAATTTTCGCATGACAACGCTAGCCCGGATAAAGTGATCGCGGTCGCGACCGGAGCCGCGGCCTAATGGCGCAAGCAGAGCTCGAGAGCAAACTCACCGCCCAAGCGGATGAGGTTCTCGCGACCCGACGGCGCAAGACCACCCTTCGCACGATCGTGGCGCTTATCGCACTGGCGGTCGTTATCGTTATCGTCGACATCGCATCGCACGGCGATTTCCTCACCGCGGGCAACATCACAAACGTCCTGCGGCAGATCACGTACAACACGATCCTTGCCGTCGGACAGACCTTCGTCATCATCACTGCCGGCATCGATCTTTCCGTTGGTTCGCTTGTCGGTCTGGGCGGCGTCGTGTGCGCGCTCTTCGCAAATGCCGTGCCGTTACCGGGGCCTCTCTTGTTGATCGCGACGGTGATCGTCGCCATCGTGCTCGGCGGATTCTGCGGCCTCGTGAGCGCGATGCCGGTCGTGCGGCTTGGCTTGCCACCCTTTATCACGACGCTCTCGATGATGCTCATCGCGCGCGGCTTTGCGTACATTCTTTCGAACGGACGACCCGTGGCGCTTAGCGCGCACGCCTATCAGACGTTTGAAAATACCGGAATCGGCTACATTCTGAGCGGCCCGCTCTCGCTCGTGCGTCTTCCCGGAATCCCGATCGCGGTGATTTGGATGGCCGTGATCGTCATCGTCTTCGCGATCATACTTGGGCGTACGCGTTTCGGCCGTTATGTCTACGCTATCGGCGGCAATGAAGAAGCGGCGCGGCTGGCCGGCATCAAGGTTGGGACCGTCAAGACGATGGTCTTTGTCATCTCGGGCGCTCTGGCTGCAATCGGCGGCCTCTTGCTGATGGCCCGCTTCAGTTCGGGCTCCCCGCAGACAGGCGTGGGCTTCGAGCTCAACGCGATCGCGGCCGTCGTCGTCGGCGGTACCAGCTTGTTCGGCGGCCGTGGTATGATTATCAATACCTTTTTCGGCGCGCTCTTCATCGGTGTCCTCAACAATGTCATGGACCTCATCGGAATCGAGTCCTACACGCAGCAGGTCGTCCTCGGCGTCGTCATTGTGAGTGCCCTCATCATCGAAGAGCTGCGCAAACGGCTCGCGGCACGCATATGAAATTGCGCGTCAGTGCTCTCGCCCTGCTCCTGTGCTTGATCGTGGCCGGCGCCGCGAACGCGCAGAGCGGGCTGATGGCGCCGGGGACGCAATCGATCGTCGGCAAGTGGGGTTCGACGCTCAAGGGTTTCGATAAAGATATGCAGCCGCCGTACTACTACGAAGAGAACGTGTTGCTGACGATCTCCGCCAACGGCAACATCCAACTCGAGCGTACGCGTCGCGAGCTCAAAACGAAAGCCAGCGAAACATGGATCGCTAACGGCGTCTACACGAATCCCGTTCCGGGCATCATCAAACTAACGTTCAGCGATAATCTCGGCCAAGACGGCGCAATCTGGCGCTACTACATTTCAGGCGACACGATGATCATCGTCGAAGACAGCAGCGGCATCCAGCGGAGATACTCCCGCGTCCAAACCGCTATTTATTAAAAGTCGGTGTCTTTTAGGCCCGTGTTGGTCTTGATGCCGGTAAAGTCTTCGCGTTTGACAAGAATCGTGCCCTCATAACGCTCACGCCGCACGGGAAGATGTGTAGCGCGTGAGATGTAGAGGACGTCTTTACTGACGTCTTTGTTGGCCGACGGATTCGCGATCGTGAGCGTGATCGTGTCGACCGGCGATCCTGAGATCGTGTCGATCGTCGATTCGCTGAGCGTTCCTTTGTTGCCCTGATAGACTGCGAGAATCGAACCGAACGCCGCGGAGTCGATCGTGTCGCCGCGTAGACTCGTCGCACGCGGATCGGTAATCGAGACGTTCATCTTGATACCGCGTAAAAGACCACCTTGGTGTCCGAGCACGGTGTCGCCGCCGGTCCAGACCGAACCGCCGCCCTTGCCGGCACCGCCCGTTATCTCGATTTTTGCGCTATGCGGTTTCTTGAATGCGAAATCGTACGTGCGATCTTGCACGTCGGCGCCGATCGTTTCGTGCGTCGTGATCTGACATGTGTAATCGTTGATGCCATTCCACGCGGCGGCAAAATCGCTCAATGCCGACGCACTTGCGCGGCCCGTGCAGACTAGCGAGAAAAGCGTGATCGCGATCAACGCCCGTTTCATTCGACAGCTTCCTTTCCGTTGCGGCTCTCGTCTTCGGTTCGCAGCAGCGAGCCGTACTGCCCCTCGACCCCGATCAGCACGTCGCATTTTGCACCGGTTGCAATCTGCTCGATCGCGCGGCCGAGCGGCGCACCCGTATATTTTGCTTCGCGATACGAACCCATCACGATTAGATTTGCTTTTTCCCGTTTGGCGAGATCGAGTACGGCTTGACTCGTTTGTCGTCCGTGAATCGTTTGTGCTCGAATGGAAACACCGTGCTTTTGTGCGATCGCTTCCGCGGCGGCCAGCGTGTCGAGAGCCGCGCGATCCTCGATTTCCATGCTCGCAGTCGCCGGTAACGTGAAGGGCACCTCGACGACGTATGCAGCCAGGAGGTCCGCGCGTTCGCGACGTGCGAGGCGCGCTGCGAGCACCATCATGTGCTCCGAACGTATCTCTTGCGAGAAGACCACGATGATACTACCGACCATCTGGCGCAAGACACGCTCCGCGACGCGCGCAACCTGCTCGGCGCGGCTGCGCGGCGCATGCGTCATCCACCAGAGCGTCCCGGCGATGAGGAGCACGACGGACACGCCGCAAACGGCACCCACCGCAGTCACCCGCAAGCTCGAGTCGATCATCGCGTTCTCAGGCCGGCCACAATGCGAATGACCCCGAGACCCAGCATCGCGCCGCCGAGCACGTACGCGCTGATGGCTTGTAATCTGAATCCGGCCGAATGTACCGATTGCACCAAAACGAAGATGCCGAGTGCGATGAAGATGAAACCATTGACGAACTTCATGCGCGCGAAGGTCATTGCGGAGATCCGTCGATTCATGACGGATCTTCGCCCTTCAACCGTTGCTCGCGTGCTTTGATCTTGCCGACATACTCGTCCATCAGCTCGAGCTCACCCGCCTCGCGCAAAATCGCAATTTGGTCGGCCTGCCAGTTCTTAGGCTGGGAGCCGAACAGACTGTAACCCTTGCGCTTTCGGTAGACGAAATAGAATACGATGCCGATCAGGATCCACAACGGACCGGCAATGCGACCTATGTGGTGCGTGATAAGCACGAAGACGAGGATGGAAAGGATCCCGACGAGTCCGACCGCTCCTATGACCGGAAAATCGACCGTCTCACCCTTGTACTTGAACGGAATGTTGAATGGAATCTTGAAGGCGCGCGGCGTCAACGGATCGTTGATGCGCAGCGCCATGAGTGCGATGAAGACTAGCGTATAGCTTGCGGCGGCGCCGAACGCATACAGATCGCCGAGGAACTCGAAGCCCGAGCTTCCTTGCAGCGCCGCGAAAATCAATTCGACGACGGCAACCGACGAGAACGCGACGATGGAAACGACCGGCGTTCGGTAGCGCGGATGGACGCGCTCAAAGATCGTCGGCAGCAAGCGGCTCTGGCTCATCGAGTAGGCGATGCGCGAACTTCCGAACACGCCGGAGTTGCTCGAGATCAACAGCAAGATCGCACCCAGGAGCGGGACATACACAGCTGCGAGCACGCCGAAGAGCGGAATGTTTGCCGACATGATCGCGACGGCTTTATCGGCGTTTTCCGGTGTCCCGAGGAAATGCCAGAACGGCTGCCCTTCTGCACCCGGCGGGCGTATGCCACGGCTGCATACCGAGCGCCAAATTCGAATACGCGAGTGCGAAGATCAGGATCGTAAGGATCAGCGCGATCGACGTTCGCGGGATTATCGACGCGGGCCGCTGCGTCTCTTCCGCGGCGTGCGAGATCGATTCGAGACCGACGAACGAGATGATCGCAAGAGAGATGCCGTTCATGAGCTGAAACGACGTAGGCCACCCGATCTGCATCGAGTGCATCAGGAGTTCCGGGCCGAAAGGCGAAGAGAAAGCCGAAGAAGAGGATCGATGTTTCGCTGAGCATGTCGAGCGCGCTGACGATACCTTGGAACGCCGTGCTTTCGCGCACGCCAACGACATTGAGCACGGCGAGGCCGGCGACAACGATGAACACCGTGGCGAAATGCACGATCGGATGCGAGGTCGCGCTGAATTGCGGGATCAGCGTACTCATGTAGCCGATCGAGCCCCAGGCGAAGAGTGCGATGTCGATCGTGAAATCCAAGAGTACGGCCCAACCGGCCATGAAACCTAAGAAATCGCCGAGCCCCCGCATGACGAAATATTGTCCACCGCCGGCGACGGGGTATGCCGCGGCCAGCTCCGTGTACGCAAGACCAACGCACACATAGACGAGACCCGCAAACAGGAAGGCGATATTCGAGGCGCCGCCTGCGACGCCGAACACAAGTCCGAGCGCAACGAAGATGTCGGCGCCGACGTCTGCGTAGCCCCATGAGTAAGAGCCCCACGGCGTTACCGAACGCCGGAGCGAGGGCTGTACTGGCTTCATCTCAGCGTTCGGTTCCCACCCTGATGCGGCGCAACGCGTAGAGCGTGCGTTCGCCCTGCTCGAGTTCGCTGAACAGCCGTTTGCCGCGCAAGACGGGCAGCGCTTCCGAAAGTGCTTTGATCGCAATGTCGACTTTGTCGTCGTCGACTTTCTCCTCGCGCGCACACTGTTCGACGACCATCACTGCAAAGCGGACGGCCGTGCGCCCGTACTCCAGGTCGTTGCTGACGGCCTTGAACCCGTCGAGCGCGGCCGTGTACGAGCGCGTTCCTTCGACGTAATCGTGTTTGCGTGCGGCGAGCATCGCCGTGAGCACGTGACGCTGCGCGTCGCGCAACATTTCCGCCGGACGGAATGCGTTCGAGAGCATCTGCTTGACCGCTTCGGGATTTCCGCTGCGGTGCGCTTCGATCGCGGTCCCGAGAACGGCCTTGAGATCGCGCGGCGGCGGCGTCGGCGGCGCGCCGGGCGTTGCAGGCATCGGTGGCGGCGCCGGAACTCCGGTCGGAGTCATCGACGGGGCTCGCGAAAGATTTTCCAAATCCGTGATGACTTCGGAGGCGCTCGCGTAGCGGTCGGCCGGATCTTTTTCGAGCAGCTTCATGATGATGCGCTCGAGTGCCGGCGAGAGATTCGGGTTCTTGTTGCGCACCGGCGCCGGAGCTTCGTTCACGTGCGCGAAGATGACGGAAACCAGATCGTCGGACGGGTTCTTGAACGGAACGTCGCCGGTGAAGATCTCGTACATGACGCAGCCGACCGAATAGAGATCGCTGCGATGGTCGGTGATCTTGCCTAAGAAACGTTCGGGCGAGAGATACGCGATCGTGCCGACGATCTCGCCGGCTTGGGTCACGCTGCTGGCATTCGCTGACGCGGCGCGAGAGGCCAAAGTCCATCACCTTGATCTCGCCGTTGTCGAGAACCATGATGTTGGCCGGCTTGACGTCGCGATGAATCACCGATTGCTTGTGCGCGTACTCGAGCGCTTGGAGCAGCTCGATGAATATCTTGCAGCGACGAGTCATACGAGATGCCTTCGGCCGACGCTTGTTTGAGCGTGCGGCCGCGGATGAGCTCCATGACGATGTAGAGCTGTCCTGATCCTCGCCCGCGTCGAACACGCCGACGATGTTGCGATGATTGAGATGGGCCATCGATTGCGCTTCGCGCAGAAAGCGTTTGCGAACGATCTCGGAACGGTCGGTCAGAATCTTGACCGCGATCTCGCGCTGCAAGACAGCGTCCGTTCCGTGGTAGACGTCCGCCATTCCGCCGCGTCCGATCAGCTTGTCGACTTTGTAGCGCTGCGCGATGATCGATCCGATCCGCTCGGTCATCGGAACGCGTCCTGATAGTGCGCGAGACGCGCGCCGTCCGCGGCGACGACGTCAAAGCGCGCATAGGCGCGCGGCGCAAAGAGCTGCAGCCATTCGGCCGCGAGCTTGCGCAGCGTTCGCCGCTTGCGTGCATCGACGGCGCCGACTGCCGAGCCGAAGCGGTGCGATTGGCGCGCTTTCACTTCGACGAACACGATCGTCGTCGCCATCGCGCGCGACGACGTCGATCTCGCCGCCGGGCATGCGAATATTACGTCCCACGATCTCGTAGCCGCGCTCAACCAACAACGCAACCGCTGCGTCTTCACCGCTGCGAGCGAGCTCCTGTGGGTTCATTCTGCGAATTCGATTCCGGGCAACGTTAGCGCGGCCTGCACGCGCCACCAATTCCTGCGATGCATCGAACAGGGACCATGAGATTTGAGTGCCTCGATGTGATGACGGCGTCGCATATCCCTTATTCTCGGCGAAGCCATATTCCGGAAAGAGCGGGTCGAGTTCTGCAAGAAGTGCGTCCCGATACACTTTCGCCACGACCGACGCAGCCGCGACGCTAGCGCAAGTCGCGTCGGCTTTCACCATCGGCTCTTGCGTTCCGGACCACGAACGGATCCGTACGGCGTCGGTAATCAAGTACTCGGGAACGTATAGCCAGAGCAGCAAGCGCTCGCTCCATCGCGAGCACCGACGCCCAATAGATGTTGATGCGATCGATCTCGGCGACCGTCGCTTCTCCGATCGCCCATGCGACGGCTTTGCCTTTGATCTCCTCGGCGAGCTCGCCACGATACTCCGCGGGAACTTGCTTCGAATCGTTGAGATGCTTCAGACGAAGCGGTCCGTCGGTAACGACGCATGCAGCGACGACCGGGCCCGCAAGCGGTCCACGTCCGACCTCGTCGATACCGCCGATTAAACGAAAGCCCTGTTCGCGCAGGGTCTCTTCATAACGATGGAGCCTGTCGAGTCGGCGGCGCACACGCGCTCGAATGGCGCCGGGCCTTCGGCTCCTCACGTATCTTCGGCGGGCGGCACGTCAAAACTCGTGCGGCCGAACTTCCCTTCGTTGAAGTCTTTAATATAAGCGAGTGCGGCGTTGTGGAGCTCGAGCTCGCCGCCCGTGCGCAACATGCGGCGAACGTTCGCAAAACTTTCGAGATCGGGAACTTGCCGCGAACGATTGTTGCGTCATCCAATCAACGAAGCTGTGCACGACGTTTTCTGGTGAGAACTTATCGCGCGGAATCGCTCCGCACATCGCAAGCATCCACTGTGCCTGCATCGACTCGATCTTCGGAACGAGAATGCCGGGCGTGTCCATCATCTCGACGTTCGGTCCGACGCGGAACCACTGCGGCGCGCGCGTCACGCCGGCTTTGTCTTCGACGCGTGCAACTTCGCGGCGCAGCAGTCCGTTGATGACGCGCGACTTTCCGGAATTCGGAATTCCGATGACCATCGTGCGCGCAACGCCTTTGACGCGCGCCGAGCTGAGCATCTGCGTCAAGACGAACGATGCTTGCGTGTAGCTGTTTGGTTCGCGCGCGTTGACCGAAACGGCGCGGAAGCGTTTGCGTGGGATAGTATTCCAGCCATGCCTTCGTGATGGCCGGATCGGCGAGATCGTCGCGCGTCAGAACGATTAGCCGCGGTTTACGTCCGACGACTTGCGAGAGATCCGAATTGGCGCCCGCGATCGCAATGCGCGCATCGATGACTTCGATGAAGATGTCGATCAGGCTCGAGCGGCGCTCCATCTCGCGCATCGCCGCAGCCATGTGGCCGGGATACCATTGAATGACGGTCTCGCGGTCGATCATAGCGTGCCCGCCTTGCTCGGAGGCCACAGGCCCAGCCACGCTTTCCCAATGATCGCCGAGCCCGGGACGAAGCCCCAGTCGCGCGAGTCGTCCGAATTGCTCCGGTTGTCGCCCAACACGTAGTATGCACCCGCGGGGACGGTCTCTGCCGGCTGGCTGCGATCGTCGCGGTAGCGGACGTAGTTCTCGGCCAGCGGCTGCCCATCGATCTAGCACGAAGCCGTGCACGATCGCGACGCGCTCGCCTGGCAGCGCGATGACGCGCTTTAGATACGCCTCGGAACCGCCATGCCGGAACGCGACGATATCGCCGCGCCGAACGGGCCCGAATCGATACGTCAGCGTATCGATGAGAACGAATTCTCCGGCGCCGATGCGCGGCTCCATCGAAAGACCCGAAACTTGGGGGAGGCGGAAGAAGAAGGCCACCCCGAGGAGTGCCAGCAGAGCAACTTCACACGCAACTACGACCCCGCGACGCAGTCTCGCCAATCGAACGGACGGTTGGGAGAGCACCATTCTTTGTTCGCCGCCGCCGTCCGCTTTCCTTAAGGATGCTTTAGGCCTAGTGCAGTATGCGGATGCGGTTAAACGGCCAAAACAAGAGGAAAGCGTGTCCAGTGAAATGCGCAGGTTTTCCTTTCAGCGGGCCGGATGCAAAATTGCCGCTGGTTTGTGCGAACCCCCAAATGTGCGAGTCCTCTGAATTATTTCGGTTGTCACCGAACATCAGATAATAGCCATCCGGGATACGATCGGGTGCGGACCACGCGCTCTTTGGTGGAACGTTTGCGAAGGATGGGTCGAGCGGCTGTCCGTCAACGTAGATTCCGTAGTTGCGCACTTCTAGGTTGTAGTTCGGTTTCTGCGCTTCGTAGGGTTCGTTCAGCGCCTTACCGTTGCGATAGATGATACCGTTCTTAACGGACAGCGTATCGCCCGGAGCGCCGACGAGACGTTTGATGAAGTCGTTGGTCGAATCGACGGGCGGTTCGAAAACGACGATGTCGCCATGATGCGGCGGGAAGAAACGATATTCGAATTCGTTGACGAGCAACACGTCGTGGATTTGCAACGTCGGCTCCATCGAGCCCGACGGAATATAAAACGTGCGCACGACGAACGTGATCAAGAACAGCGCGACCAAACCCGCGACGATGAATGCGTCGAGATATTCGCGCAAAACTGCGCGAACAGAGCTGCTCGAGGTCGTGCTTGCGCCGGCCGGAACACCGGGACGAATACTGATCGCGACGCGGACGACTGCGAAAATGCAGATCAGCCCGAAGAGCTGCAGCGGGGTCACGCCGCGCTACTCAGCCGAAGCTTCGGGGGCCTTGGCCGTCTTTCTCTCGCGAATACGCGCTGCGCGGCCAACCTTTTCGGAGAGGTAGTACAGCTTGCTGCGACGCACGGCGCCGCGCTTGCTGACCTCGATCTTTTCGGTGCGCGGGCTGTGCAGCAAGAACGACTTCTCGACGCCGACGCCATGCGAAACACGGCGAACGGTGACCGATGCGTTCGAACTGCGCCCGTTACGGCCAATGACGACGCCCTCGAACATCTGAGTCCGCTCTTTGCCGCCCTCAATGACCTTCGAGTACACCTTAACGGTGTCGCCCGGACGGAAAGCCGGGATAGATGCTTTTTCCTGCTCTTTTTCGAGAAGACCGATGACGTTCATGACGCTCTCTGTTAGCTACTGCGCAACCGCGGTATTGTAACAGAGGCGCTATATCCCGTCTACTCCGAATCCCCCCGCCGCCGGGCCGCTCGCCGCCGGGACTCCTCGCGCCGCCAGGCCGCGATCTTGGCGTGGTCGCCGGACAAGAGGACCTCGGGGACGTCCACGCCCCGGAACCGGGGCGGGCGAGTGAAGGACGGATGGTCCAGTTCGTCTCCGCTGGTAAACGACTCGCTGGTCAGCGATTCGGGCCGAATCGCGCCCTCGACTAGGCGGACGGTCGCGTCGACGACGGCCAGGGCCGGGATCTCGCCGCCCGTCAAAATGAAGTCGCCCAGCGATATCTCCTCGAGCGGGTAGAGCGTCCGCAGGCGCTCGTCGACCCCTTCGTAGTGCCCGCACACGACAACCAGCCGGTCCAGGTCCGCAAATCGGACCGCATCGGCCTGCTCGAACCGCTTGCCAGAGGGGGTAGTCAGGACGAGGGCGCGCCGTTCTTCGGGCGGGCTCGTGGCCAGGATCGCATCGAGTGCCCGCGCGAGCGGCTCAAGGCGCAAAACCATCCCTGCGCCGCCACCATACGGGGCGTCGTCCGCCCGCTCGGATTCGCAAAATTCGAGCAGCTGGTGCATGCGCACGGCAACGAGACCACGCTCGAGGGCACGGCCGACGATCGAAAGACCGATCGCCGGCGCAAACATCTCCGGGAAGAGCGTGATGACGTCTATGTTCAACATCTTCGTTTCATGTTCGCTTTGCGCCGAATGCTAGCCCACTTGCGGTTCGCTGGCCCGCTTGCGCCTAAGGACCCCTTCGAGCGCGAGATCGTGCAGCTCGAAAAGGGAGATCCCCGCGCCGCCGTGACCGGCTTCACAGCCATGCTCCACTCGGCGCGCAGCAACGACGAGTACGCGCGCATTTACAACAAGCGCGGAGTCGCTCACGTACGCTTGGGTCAGCGCGAGGATGCACTACGCGACTTTTCGGAGGCGCTTGCGGTCGTGCCGCGTTTCGCGCCGGCGCTGGCGAATATCGGCAACCTGTTGCTTGAAGACGGCGCCTTTGAGGATGCAATCTCGCACTACGAGTCGGCGATCCGCGCTGACGAGAGCTATGCGATCGCGCACCTCAATCTGTCAGTTGCTTACCGGAAAACCGGGCGTCGCGCCGCCGCGGTCCGCGAGCTTCGGCTGGCACACCGCTTGGAGGGACGCGGAATCTTCCGGCGCAGATAACGCCATGCCCGTCAACCAAGAGGTGCTTTCGCCCAAACTGATGGCAGTTATGCGGAAGGCAGTTACGTATGCGATAACGGCTGAAAGCGAATTCGTTCAGCCGCCGCATCTTCTGTTGGCGTTGCTCGACGACGAAGAGATCGGCGCTCGTTTAGGGCAGCTGATCGATCGCGAAAAAGCGCAAAATGCGCCGTCTCGCAAGCGTCCGCCGGAACAACTACGCGATCCGGATTCGCAACGCGCGCCGTTCCCGATTTATCGTTCGCTCGTCATTCGCACGCCGGATGGCAAAGACGGCAAGTGGCTCGATCAAGATTCGTACGAGATCTTCTTAGAAGGCGCGCGCCGCGTGCAAGCCGGTGCGTATCTTCCCAAACATCTTGCCAAGGCATACGTGTCCGAATCGAACCGCGATCGCGGTTTGCTTACGATTCTTGGACACCAGCCCGCGATCGTCGCCGAAAAAGTCTTCGCGCTTTAGCGCTATTTGCCGATCGCGTCGACGTGCGTGATCTCTTCAAGATATTCGAAGAGCTGCGGAAGCGTGATGCGCTCCAGCGCGCTGTCGGTCTTGATCTCGTCGCTCTCGTCGCCTTCATCGCGGAGGTAGCATCGTGATTCGATTCCGCCGGGAGCTTCGCTGAGGAACGAGACGGCGAAACCCTTGCCGAGCGTATCGTCATAGATGCGCATCGCGGCGGGGTTCAAGATCTCGATCGAGTGCGTCGAGTTGTGCGCATCGAAGATCGTGATCGTCAGATAGTCGCGGTTGACGATCTCAATCGTGCCCACGACGAAGGTGTTTTTCGCAGAAAAGAATTCGTGACCGCGCTTATTGCGGCTCGAGACTTCGTAGAAAACACGGTGAGCGATGAACCGGTTGAGTATCTTGCGGAGCGTTGCGATCGACGCTAACGTTTCCGTCCGGTTTCCGCGCGTGTAGATGATTTTCACTGCGCTAAATCCGCCTAATCCCTCGTACGCGGACGGGTGCCGTTCGCCGTCGGGCAGAAAGGGGACCTTCCAAAAATGCTCTCGGCACCTGATATTGCAATCCTCGGGGCGGTCGCGCTGCTCGTGTTCGGACCCGATCAACTCCCCAAGGTCGCGCGCAAATTCGGCTCCGTCATGCGCGACGTTCAAAACACGTCCTCGCAATTTATTCGCGAGATGGAACGCGCTGCCGACGACCACGATGCGGCTGCCGAGCGGCCTCACCTAGAGGCTGTCCCCTCGGCCTACGAGCATTCAGAGACGGCCATTGAGGAAGCAAAAGAAAACGACGAGCCGATGCTCCCGGGCATCGAGCCTGAGATCGCAACGGCGCCGAAAAGAACGGCCGAACCGGCCGAGTTCTAAATGTTGAGGTCTTGCCGGAGCTGATTGAGGCGGGTTTCGATAAGGCCCCGCACTTGCGTCTGAATGCGCCGCTTCTGGTCGTCGGGCAGGCGCTGATAGACGAGATAACCGGCCGCGGACACGAGTCCGCCAAGTAGCCCGACGAGGACGGCCTTACCGGCATCCGCAGTCGATTGATCGGCCTCGTCGGCCTTGCCGTTAAATTGCTTCATGGTATCGCTGGTCACGCCGGCCTCCTTTGGTGTTTTGTTCTACCCGCTGCGGCGGGCTACCGTTTCGTTTTAAGCTTTTGCGGCCTTGGTCACCCGAAGGTGCTCGGGATATTGTCGCGCGAGCTGTTCGAGCGAGACCTCGGCGGTCGCAACGATCGCCGCGACATCGACGCGGTCGCGCGCAGATTCGGGGATGTGAATCTCGAGGTCGCCCGAGAGATGCTTTCCGTCGAACTCGAGTTTCGCGACGTCTTCGAGTCCCGCATACGCGGCTTGCAAAATTGCGGAGACTGCAGCGCAAACAACGTCATTTGGGAACTCGCCGAATTCGGCATGTCCCCTCGCAAAAACAGAAGACAGCCTTCCTCGGCTGTCTCGCGTGAATTTGACGTCGACCATCGCTTACGGGAGCGAGATCTTCTCGATCTTCACCTCGGCAAAACGTTGCCGGTGACCGATGAGCTTACGCACGCGCTTCTTGGGCTTGTATCTGAAAACCAGAATTTTGGGAGCCTTGCCTTGCCGCACGACCGAGCCGGTGACCTTCGCGCCCTTGATGAGCGGCGTCCCGACCACAATGGCATCGCCACTGGCCAAAACGACGCGATCGAAGGTTACACTCGAGCCGGGCTCAGCGTCGACCAGGTCGGTGCGAATGACATCGCCTTCCGACACCTTGATCTGCTTGCCGCCGGTTTCGATGATGGCGTACATAACCGACGTACGATATCACCTCCCCGGGAGAAGCGTCAACCAGTCTGGTCAGCTTGATTTCCCGCAGCAATCGAGCTTCGCAGCCACAATTCGCCCTCAGCGATGTGCATTGCTGAGGTCGCGCGCGCAAGCTCGGGATCGCGCGCTAGGATCGCATCATATATTGGAAGATGCTCCTCGAGCGCGGCTCTCCGGTGATCCTCATCGATCGCCTTGCGCCAGGTGCGAAGCCGCAGCGTCCGCGCCGACATCGTCTCGAGGACCATTTCAAGGATGGTGTTGCCCGAGCAGGCCGCGATAAAGCGGTGGAAGTCCTCATCGGCGTCCATCGTCTCCTCAGCGGTTGTCGCGCTCGCCAGGCGATCGAGGTGGCTTTTCAGCTTCAGGTGGTCGGTTTTCGTCATCCGTGCGGCGGCCAGCGCCGTCGCAGCCGGTTCCAGCAGCCGGCGGACTTCCCAGACCTCGAGTAGCTGCTCGGCGCTCATGAGGTTCGTCACGAACGAAACGGCCTCGAGGAGCAGGCGCGAGCTCAAGCTCGTCACGTACGTCCCGTCGCCCTGGCGCGTTTCCAGAACTTTGATCAGCGTGAGGGCGCGGACTGCCTCGCGCAGCGAATTACGCGAGAGGCCGAGCTGGCTCGCGAGATCAACCTCCCGCGGGAGGCGCTGCCCGGGCGCAAGCTCACCGCTCGCGATCATTTCTTTGATGCGGGCGATGGCGACGTCGGTTTTCATCGGATGATTGACGGGCATTTTTAGATGACTTATAGTGCAATGCGAGCGCCGCAAGGCGAAGTCATCCGATGTTTCGGGGCCTGGACACTAACTCTTTCTTCGCTGAGGGGATTTCGACGAATGAAAAAGAGCCGGAAAACGTTCCTTGCAGCCGCGGGCGCGGCCACAGCAACAGCCGCTGGGTTCGGGACGCCGATTTTCTCGAGCGCAGCCGAGCCGGTCAACATCGGCGGCCTCTATCCCGTGACCGGCGGTATGGGGCAGATCGGTCAGTCTTGCGTCAACGCTGCCAAGCTCGCGGTGCAGATGGTGAACGATGCGGGCGGCATCAAGTCGCTCGGCGGCGCGAAAATGAATTTGATTCTGACGGATATTCAGAGCGATCCGACGGTTACGCGCACGGAAACCGATCGTTTGATCGGAAGCAACAAGCTCTCCGCGATTCACGGCTGTTACGCGAGCGCGTTTACGCTTATTGCGAGCGAAGTTGCGGAGCGCGCGAAGATGCCCCTCATCAGCGGCTCGAGCAGCGATCAGCTCAACGCCGGCGGCCGCAGGTATACGTTTACGCCTTTCGCGCGTTCGTCGCAATTTGCGCTTGCGCAGTTGCAGATGTCGAAGCTCATCAGCGATAAACCGAAGGTCGCGGTCGTCTATGAAAACACCGCGTTTGGAACGTCGACCTCGTCCGGGCTCAAAGAACAAGCAGCCGGCGAAGGCGTCGATATCGTGATGTTCGAGCCGTACTCGGCCGGATTCACGGATGCCGGACCGCTCGTCAACAAGGTGCGCGCATCAGGTGCGAGCATGTTGTTCTGCGTCTCCTATCTGAACGATTTGATTCTGATCGTGCGAACCATGAAGCAAATGGGCGTGAACATGCCGATCAACGGTGGTTCGGGCGGCTTCGTAATTCCGGAGTTTTACAAGAACGTCGGCACAGCGGCAGAGGGCTTGCTCGGCGTCGGGCACTGGAATCACGACATCAACGCAGACGCGCTGCGCGTCAACGCGATGTATCAAAAGCTCTACGGCGAGTTCATCATGGAATACGCGGGCGGACTTGTGGCGCAAACGTTCATGCTGGCAAATGCGCTCGAGCGCGCGGCGTCGCCCGATCCGGAAAAAGTGCGCGACGCGCTCTCGACGATCGATGTCTCGAGCGGCTACGCTGCGATGGCGCCGGGCGGCAAAGTCAAATTCATGGCAAACGGCCGCAACGTCTACGGACATCCTGTCGGCGTGCAATGGCAGCACGGCGATTTGGTGAGCGTCTTCCCGAAAGGCGAAGGACGTAAGCCCCTGATGAAGGTCTAGAGCACAGCTCCGCCGCCTGATGCTGCAGACGCTCGCGCAAGCCGTCGTTAACGGCCTGCTCATCGGCGGTATTTACGCGCTCGTCAGCATCGGGGTCACGCTGATTTTCGGCGTGGTGAAAATCGTGAACTTCGCGCAAGGCGAGTTCGTCATGATCGGAATGTACCTCAGCTTCTTTCTCTCGACGCGCGCCGGGATCGATCCGCTCGTTTCGCTCGTGATCGTCATGCCGGTCATGTTCGTGGTCGGTATGCTGTTCCAGCATCTGCTGATCCGGCGCGTGCTGTCGCTGGGCGACATGCCGCAGATATTCCTGACGTTCGCGCTCTCGGTGCTGCTGATGAACGTCGCGCTGCTGCTCTTCACCGCCAACTACCGCACCGTGCAGACGCCGTACACGGATGCCTCCTTCCACCTCGGCCCGGTGTACATCTCGGTTGCGAAATTGATCGCGTTCGTTTTGGCAATGGCGTTCAGTGGAGCACTGACGCTTTTCTTGCGTACCACCGATATCGGAAAAGCGATGCGGGCTGCGGCGCAAAACCGCGACGTCGCGATGCTGATGGGGATCAACACGGATCTCGTCTTTGCCGTCGCGGTTGGGCTTGCGCTCGCGCTTGCGGGTGCGGCAGGCGCGCTCTTGATGCCGTTTTATCCCGTCTATCCGACGGTCGGCCAGGTCTTCGTCTTGATGGCCTTCGTCGCGGTCGTGCTCGGAACGCTCGGGAACGTGACGGGTGCGCTCATCGCGGGATTGATGATGGGCGTCGCCGAGTCGCTCGGCATTCAATTCGTCGGCGCCGACTCCGGGCTGATCGTCGTCTTTCTGATGCTGCTCTTGACGCTCGCGATTCGTCCGAACGGACTCTTCGGCGGCCGCGCGCGATGATGAAGAAAGTGATGCCTATCGTCGTGCTCGGCATCATCGCGCTGATTTTGCCGGTGTTCTTGCGGACCGGCTTTGAGGTTGACATCGCCGTACGCGTTCTGCTCTTTGCGTTCATCGGTGTAGCCTGGAATCTGATGGGCGGTTATGCCAAACAGCTCTCGCTCGGACATGCCGCATATTTTGGACTCGGCGCCTACACCTCGACGCTGCTGCTGATACGTTTTGGCATTTCGCCGTGGATCGGACTCATCGCCGGCGGCATCGTCGCGATGCTCGCGAGCTTGCCGATCGGCTGGTTGTGTTTTCGATTGCGGGGACCGTACTTTGCAATTGCGACGATTGCAACCGCGCAAGTCTTCATGCTGCTGTTCCTGAAGTTCCGGGACTTCGCGTGGGGCGCCGAGGGGACGACGATTCCGTTCTTGGGCAATGCGCCGCTCATGATGCAGTTCAGCGGAAAAGCGCCCTACTACTATATCGCGCTGGGGCTGCTGGCGATCGGGTTGCTGGTCACGTATGTCATCGAGCGTTCGTGGATGGGCAACTATCTGGTCGCGGTTGGGGAAGACGAGGATGCGGCCGAAGCGGTCGGCGTCAACGCGCCGCGCATCAAACGCGACATCTATTTGATCAGCGCGTTCTTAACGGCGCTGGCCGGAACGTTCTACGTTCAGTACATCTACTTCATCGATCCGAATACGGCGTTCAGCTTCAACGTTTCGGTCGAAGCGGCACTCGTCTCGATTGTTGGCGGCATCGGAACGCTATGGGGGCCGGTGCTCGGGACGATCTTGCTCGAACCGACCTCGGCGCTCTTGCAAAGTTGGCTTGGTGCAAGTCACGGCGGCGTGCAGCTGACCGTCTACGCACTGATTTTGATGGCGGTCATTCTGTGGCGTCCGACAGGGGTGCTCGGTTTGATTACGGATGCGTACCGTCGCATCGTACGGGCCGATGGCTGACGTCCTCGTCGTGCGCAACCTCGACAAGCGTTTCGGTGGCTTGCGCGCGGTCGCCGATTTCAGCATGTCGGTTGCCGAAGGTGAGACACTCGCTTTGATCGGGCCAAACGGTGCGGGCAAGAGCACGAGCTTCAACCTGATGACCGGCTTCTTTCGTCCCGATTCAGGCTCTGTCATCGCATTCGGCCGCGAGCTCGTTGGTCTCGAACCGTACGACATCTGTGCACACGGTTTAGCACGCACGTTTCAAGTCGCGCGTCCTTTCGGCAAGATGACGGTGCTCGAAAACGTGATGACCGGTGCCTTCTTGCGCGACAAGAAGGTCCGTGGTGCGCGCGAACGCGCGCGCGAGGCGATCGCATTCGTCGGGCTTACGGCACGAGAAGCGACTCCGGCGCGCGATCTCACGACGATCGATCAGCGCCGCCTCGAGATGGCGCGCGCCCTTGCGACCGAGCCACGCCTCTTGCTGCTCGACGAAGTGATGGCCGGGCTCAATCACACCGAGATCGATCAAGCCGTCGCGCTCGTTGGTCAGCTTGCGAAGCGCGGCCTAACGATCGTAATCGTCGAGCACGTGATGCGCGCGATCATGGCGGTCGCAAACCGGATCGTCGTTCTCGACCACGGCCAGAAGATTGCCGAAGGGCTTCCGCAAGAAGTCGTTGCGAACGAAGACGTCATCCGCGCGTATCTCGGGACGGGTGCGCATGCCTGAGCCGATACTGGCCCTCTCCGGCGTAAGCGCCGCCTACGGTTCGGTCAAAGCGATTCAGGAGCTTGAAATCATTATCGGCGAAGGCGAAGCCGTCGGTCTCCTCGGCGCAAACGGCGCTGGCAAGAGCACGACGTTGCGCGCGATTTCGGGGCTCGTTCGTCCAAGCGCCGGCAGCATCTCGTTTTCCGGAACGCAAATCGCGGCACTGCCGCCGTACAAGATTGCGGCGCTTGGAATCGCGCACGTCCCCGAAGGGCGCCAGGTTTTTCCGGAGCTCACCGTTCAGGAAAATCTCGAGATGGGAGCCTACGTTCCGAGAGCGCGCGCAGACCGGCGCCAAACGCTGGAGCTCGTCTACGGAATCTTTCCGCGGCTCGCCGAGCGTCGCGCGCAACTCGCGGGAACGATGAGCGGGGGCGAGCAGCAAATGCTCGCGGTTGGCCGTGGACTGATGCTCAAACCGCGGCTGTTGATGCTCGACGAACCGTCGCTAGGTTTGGCCCCCGTCGTGACGGATGCGACGTTTGAAAAAATTCGCGAAATTCACAAAATGGGCACGGCGATTTTTCTTGTCGAGCAGAACGTGAGTCGCGCGCTTTCGCTCGTACAGCGAGCCTACGTGCTGGAGAGCGGCAAGGTGGTGATGCACGGCTCGAGCGGGGAGCTTGCGAACAACAGGCAAGTGCAAGCGGCGTACCTCGGGATTTAGGCGGCGGCGCCGGCGGATGCCGGTCCGTCGTCAAGACGAAGGGTGAGACGTTTTGCGCCCGCACCATTGCGGACGAAGCCTTGAAGATCGGTCGAGAAGACACGATACCCCGCATGGACGAGCTGCTCACGCAGCGGGCGCGACGCGTCGTGCATGATGAGCGCATCGCCGACTTCGACGGCGTTGCACGCGAGATTGCCGGCGTCGGCCGCCGAAAGCTCGATCAGATACTCGGAATCGACGATACGGCGCAATAAGCGCTGCGCATGCGGCGTCAGCGCGGGCATGTAGACGAGTATGTGTCCGCTGCGCAGCGGGCACAGCGCGGTGTCGAGATGCGGGAACTGTGGATCGGCGAGCCCCAGCGCAACGATGCGAGCATCGAGCAGGTCGGTTAGCTGCACCGTCACCATGCGGTCGGAAAGCGAACCGTAGCCGACATAAACGATTGGACGAACGCGATCGAAGAGCGCATCGGCACTTCCCGCAAACGATGTCTCTTGTAAGAACGTCGTCGCAAAGCCGAGACGAGCAAGCGTCCCGCGATAAACCTGACGTGACAGACGCTGCGTATCGTTGCGCAGTGTCGACACGATCGCGAGATCGCCGCTCACGAGTGCGGCATTTGCCGTAAAAACGAGATCCGGCGCCTGGGGCGCCGGATCGACGAGCTCGATCTGGACATCCGCGGCGACTTGCAGCACTTCTACGAAACGCTCCCATTGGCGCCAAGCGCCAAGCGCGTTGTAGTGATGTGGCGGGCACATGAGCAGTCGTGCCATGTAAATACTGTACTGCCTCCGCACTATAGGTGACATTCGACAAAGGTAACGGCTGTGGATAACTTTGTCGGCCGGATTGCTTATGGTTGACAATACGGGCAATTGCCCATATAATGGCGCCGTGAAAAAAGATTCCGAGCCTTGCAATTGTTTGGCCTTGCGTCAGGCGTCGCGATTGGTCACGAAGGTGTACGACTCGGCGCTGGCATCGGTCGAACTTGGTGCAAACCAATATTCGATTCTCTCGCGTTTGCAGCGCGGCGGACCGAGTACGCTTGGTGATTTGGCCGACGCGCTCGTCATGGATCGCTCGACACTTGGCCATTTGGTGCGTCCGCTCGAAAAACGCGGGCTCGTTCGCCTCGCAGTTGGGGATCACGACCGGCGCGCGCGCCTGCTGACGTTGACGCGTTCGGGCGAATCGCTGCTGCAGAAAGCTCGACCGTTCTGGTCATCCGCGCAAAGAAAATTCGAAAGTTCTTTCGGCGCCGATGCTGCCGCGAAACTGCGTTCGCTCTTGAATGATGTCGTTACGAGCGACTTCGCATGAACGTCAGTAGGCCGCTTGTCCTGCTGTGCGCGGCTGCGACATGTTCGCTGATCATGCTCGACACGAATATCGTCGCCGTCGCGCTTCCGACCATTGCGCGCGAGCTGCACGCCGGCTTCGTGAGCATTCAGTGGGTGATCAGCGCGTATTTAATCACGTTTGCGTCGCTGCTGCTGCCGTCCGGGACGCTCGCAGACCGGCACGGCCGCCGCCGAATGGTCATGATCGGCATCGCGATCTTTCTGATCTCATCCGCGGCCTGCGGTCTCGCGACGTCCGCGCTCATGCTCGAGCTCTCGCGAGCCGTCCAAGGCGTCGGCGCCAGCATGCTGCTTACGGCCGCGCTTGCGATCATCTCATCGACGTTCCGCGGCGCGGAGCGTGCGCGCGCTTATGCGATTTGGGGGACGTCGATCGGCGCCGCGATGACCTGCGGTCCGATTCTCGGCGGCATCATCACGGGCTTATTTGGTTGGCGCTGGGCGTTCTTGATCAACGTCCCGCTGTGCATCGTCTTCCTCTTTGCGATTCGCGCGTTCGTGCCGGAATCGCGGGATCCGGAAGAGCGGCGCTTTGATTTCACCGGCGTTTTCGCTCTTAGCACCAGTTTGTTTTTGCTGGTGTGGTCGCTGATCGACGGCAACCGGGAAGGCTGGCTGAGCCCGCCGATTCTCGAGCGGATAGCCGCGGCTACCCTCCTCTTCATTGCGTTTGTGATCGTTGAGCGCGTCCAGAAGCAGCCGATGCTCGACTTTGAATTGCTAACGCATCCGCGTTATCTCGGCGCCGCATGCGCAATGTTCGGTTACGGAGCCGCGGCGCAAGTCATGATTTTCTTCTTGCCGCTGTATCTGCAGAGCTGGATGGGTCTTGCGCCCATCGCTGCGGGATTTGCGATGCTGCCCTTTGCGCTACCGCTCGTCATCGCCCCGCCGCTGGCGACGCACTTCCTCGAACGGCTGACGCATCGCGGCCGTTTGGCCATCGGACTCGGCATCGCGGCACTCGGCGACTTGTTGATCGGCGTGACCGCGCACTTCGGCGCGCCCTATCCCGTCATGACGCTTGCGATGCTCGTCGCTGGTACCGGTACGGGACTCTTGAATCCGGAAACTGCGCGCGCCATGCAAGCCCAAGCCTCAGCCGAGCGCGCGGGTATGGCCTCAGGCATCGGTGCGACGATTCGCTTCGTCAGCCTCGTGCTCGGCGTTGCCGTTCTGGGAGCCGTGTTTCACGCAGGCTTTGCGACCTCAGCGTTTGTGGCAGTTGGGATTGCGGTACTCGCGCTGGTGGGGACGGCGATTCTTCTTAGGCAAGAAGGCTGGGTAGAAGTAGAGCCTTCATCCAGAGAGGACTCACATGGAACGCGAAGACGATGGGCGCCCGCTGCACACTGAGGTTGACGAAGAGGACCCGCTGAGCAGCAATGAAGCTGCGGTGATGGGTTCGCAAGCCGTCCGCCGGCTGCGCGACATTCCGGCGGAACGGCAAACCGTCTACGGCGACGTCGATGAAGGCTATGACAACGAAGATCAAGCCGACGCGCATCACGCCGACCCGGGCGAACACGTCTAGAGCTTACTGCGTCGTGAACGAGCCGATCGGGCCGTTTGCATTGCAATTTTCCACGGAGCTCCCCGACAAGTAGACGTAGAGTGTCGTGTGAGACGGTAACGCAGAAGAGTTGTACGGCCCTGGCGTAGCCGCGATGTAAATTGCGCTCGGGATCGTTGCGGTAGCCGATGGCGATGGGACTTGCGATTGCGAGATCTGCTGAAAATTCGACCAGTTTCCCCACGTCGAATTGTTCGCGGTACCCGGGATCGTTTTTTGCGCAGAAAATTCCAGAATGTAACTTCCGGAAGTGTACGTGCCCACGTTGATGTCGGCGACTACGAAACTTTGAAGATTATCCGGTACGCCGGTCGCGTTCGGTTCCGGATAAATCATTTGCGGCGTTATCCCATTCGGATAGATGCAGGTTGGTGTCGGCGGTGGCATTGACGGACAGCCGCTCCCGCTAGCGCCGCCGGTGCAACCGCTCAAAGCTACGGCAACGGCACACAGTGCGGTGTTGAAATGAAATTGCACGATCGGTTCCTCCGCGCCACCGGATTGCCTCGTGCTTGCATGCTAAACAACAAAGCTTGCGCACGCCTTGGTGCAAGCTGCGATGAATCTGAGTCGGTTAGAGTTCGAGGAAAATATCGTCGCCGTCAGTGCGGACCTTAAAAGTCTGCACCGGGACGATGGCGGGCAACGTTAGTGCGGCACCGCTCTTCACGTCGAAGAACGCACCGTGACGCGGGCACATGATGCGATCACCCATCAGCTCGCCTTCATCCAGCGGGCCGCCGTCGTGCGTGCAGACGTCTTCAATCGCGAAGATCTCGCCCGCGACGTTGCACAGCAACACGCTCTGCTCGCCGACGGTCACGCGTTTCGTGGCTCCGTCTGCGATCTCGCTCTTGCGAGCTACCGCCTGCGCCATCGCGGCTGTTAGCCTACGGCGCCTTCCATCTCGAGCTTGATCAAGCGATTTAGCTCGACGGCGTACTCCATCGGTAATTCCTTGACGAAGAAGTCGAAGAAGCCGTTGACGATCAATGCGGTTGCGTCTGCTTCCGAGAGCCCGCGGCTCATCGCGTAGAAGAGCTGCTCTTCGCCGATCTTCGAGACGCTGGCCTCGTGTTCGACGGTCGATTGCTGCTCGTGGATCTTCATCGTCGGCTTGGTGTCGCTCGACGACTTGTCGTCCATGATCAGTGCATCGCACTTCACACGCGTCTTCGAACCCGTCGCGCCGTCGTGAATCTCAACCAGGCCGCGATACGTCGTCTTGCCGCCGTGCGCCGAGACTGATTTGTTCGTCACGACGGAAGTTGTGTTCGGTGCTGCGTGGATGACTTTCGCGCCGGCATCCTGATGCTGGCCTTCGCCCGCAAATGCCGCCGAGAGAATCTCGCCGCGTGCGCCTTCACCCAGAAGATAGATCGCCGGATACTTCATCGTCAGACGCGAGCCGATGTTGCCGTCGACCCATTCGACCGTCGCGTTCTTGTACGCGACCGCTCGCTTCGTGACGAGATTGAAAATGTTGCGATACCAGTTTTGAATCGTGGTATAGCGAATGCTCGCGCCTTCCATTGCGATCAATTCAACGACGGCCGAGTGCAGTGACGAGGTCGAGAACTGCGGTGCAGTACAACCCTCGATGTAGTGCACTTTCGCGCCTTTGTCGGCGATGATCAGCGTACGCTCGAACTGGCCCATGTTCTCGGTGTTGATCCGGAAATAGGCTTGCAGCGGCATCTTGACTTCGATGCCCGGGGGGACGTAGACGAACGAACCGCCCGACCATACCGCGCTGTTGAGCGCAGCGAATTTGTTGTCGCCCGGCGGAATCACCGTCGCCATGTACTTGCGCACGATATCGGGATACTCGCGCAGCGCCGTATCCATGTCGCAGAAGATGACGCCGTCTTTCTCGAGCTCCTCGACAACTGAGTGATAGACGACTTCCGATTCGTACTGCGCGGAAACACCGGAGAGAAACTTGCGCTCCGCCTCAGGAATGCCCAACCGGTCGAACGTGCGCTTGATGTCGTCCGGGACGTCGTCCCAATTCTGCTCCGTTTTCTCAGTCGACTTCACGAAATAGTGAATGTCGTTGAGGTCGATCTCGGAGAGCGCAGCGGTATCGGCCCATGCCGGCATCGGCTTAGCATGGAACAGCTCGAGCGCTTTTAGACGGAAGGCACGCATCCAGTCCGGCTCGCCTTTCATCTCAGAGATCTTGAGGACGATCTCTTCGTTGAGGCCCTTGGCCGACTTGAAGACGTAGTTTTCCGGGTCGTGAAATCCGTGGCGGTAGTCCTCGACCAGCGCTTGCGCGGTCAGCGGACTAGCGTGCTCTTTGAGTTCCGTTGCCATCATGCTCCACTCTATCAGACCCACTAGAGATAGTGAAGGGTTTTCTGGAATTACCTCCCCAATCGCCCGCTTGCGTTGCTAGTGTGACCAAACCCCTTTACAGGGGGGGCACCAGGGGGTACACTATGCGCTATTGACGGGGTCGTATTTCGCCATGCGATGCGGTTCCGGAAATCTCGTAGAGGGAGGGCGCGCCCTACGCGCCATCGCGGCGAGACGCCCGCAGCACGAGAAAAAGCTGCCGGCAAAGAGTTCGTCGTTAGGTCGGGGACGCGATCGTGCAGCGCACGCGCCAGCCGACGCATCTGGAGGTGGGATTAACCCAACCGGGATCCGAGGAGAACAGGCGGTAATTGGAAGCACTCGGGACGCACATACTGTGCGAGCTATCGGGATGTGACCCGAATATTCTTACGGACGTGGAAGGCATACAGGAAATTTTGAAGGCAGCCGCGCTCAAGGCGAACGCGACGGTCTTAACCACGGCTTTCCATCGTTTCGAGCCCCACGGCGTCTCTGGCGTCGTCGTCATCGCAGAATCGCACTTATCGATTCATACCTGGCCGGAAACCGGGTACGCAGCGATGGACTTTTATACATGCGGCGCCCACACGAATCCGGGCGCAGCGTGCGAATACGCAGCCGAGATGCTGCGAGCGCGTTCCATGCGCACGACCGAAGTCAAGCGCGGGATTCAAGCGCGCAAAAATGAGTACACGCACGTCGTAACGACCGACCAAGAAGAACGTCGCCTAACACGCAAGAAGCGCACCGCCTAGAACTTAATTCCGCGGATCCGCTCCAAAAAAAGCCGTAGGCGTCTGGTAATCCAGGCGCCTACTTTTTTGCGGAAGTGTCGGCAGTAATAAACTCTTAACGAAAGTCGCTTACTTGCTAGGAAGCCCACCGGACGCTGGCCAAAGCACCGTTCCACCTCGGCGTCAGGCCCGGGGCTCTTTTTTCACAGGGGGCGCGCTTGAACTCACGCTTACTGCGCTATACGTCGGTCGCTTTTGGCCTTGTCCTAGCGGCTGCGCTAACGGGATGCGGAGGCGGATCCTCCGGGTCCCTGCCGCTGACGTCTACGACGACAACGACGACTACGTCGACGACTTCGCCGACGACCGTGTCGCTCTCGAGAATTAGCACCGGAACGTCGGGAACGCTGACGATCCCGGTCGCGAGTGCTGCGACGAGCGCAAGCGTGAAGTTCTCAGCGACGCTTCCGTCCGGCGTATCGGCGGTTGCAGCGAGTACCATCTCGCCGCACTCGAACGTCCAGTCGATTGGCGGCGGCACGATCACGCTCTACGGTGTGGTCGCGCTAACCGTTTCAGCGCCGGTCACGCTCAGCACGACACCGGCGTTCTCGTTTACGCTTTCTAAGACGCCCCCCGCGAACATGTATGTCGCGTATTTCGATATCAACAACGCTTCTGCCGGATGGAACGTCTTGCTCAGCGGCACCGTCACGGGCGACGATGTGACGTTCGCTTCGCAGACGATCGTGCCGCCTCTCGCGCTCGTACCGAACGACGTTTATTTGTTCGCGCTAATCGGAACGAGCGAACCGGCAACCTCGACAACGGCGACGTACACCGGGACGAAGTCCACGAACTTTACGTACGGCTTCGCGTTCGGTTATCCGACGCCGGCACCCGGCGCGACGCAACCGCCGACGACGCTCTCGTCCAACGTCTCGACGACGGTAGGATCGGGATCGGCAACGTATCCGGGCTCCTCGAAGCCTACGGGCGCGATCGATCAGAACGTCATGGAAAGCGACGCGTCTAATTTAAGCACGACGACGTTTACGACTGATTCGTGGTTAACGCTGAACACGACGAGCTCACCGTACACCGTTTCGCTCTACGGCACGCTGCAGCAAGAACCGTCGTCAGCGAATCTTCCACAAATCGGTACCGTCTGGACCACGCCGCAGATGATCGACGAATACGGCGCAAGCGGTTCGCCGACGTGGACGAACAGCCCGGCCGGTACCATCAACTATAGCTATGCGGACAGCGACAACGGATCGCGCGTGATCGCAAGCGACGGCAGCTACACCGACACCGAGAATCTTCTCGATGGAGGTGCCGGCGGCGCAGTCGTCTTGACCGAAAACAGCGACGGTTCGGGTTCGATCGTCGGGCCGTACTTCGGTGGTGACATCATCGATCAAGTAACGATGTCGGCGCCGTCCGGCGGCAACGTGACCGTCACCGTATATTACTCGGCGGACGCGCAGACGTACTACGGCTTACCGCCAACTGCGGTGCTCCCGACACCGACGTGGTACTCGCTGCCGCTCTACACCGAAACCGACGGCATAACGCCGGGCGTTTCGCTACCCGCCGGCTGCACGCCGAATTCGTTCGGCGCCAGCGCGGACGACGTCAACCGTACGATGACGACCGTCGACACCGTCAACGGCCTGATCGAAACGACCGTCCTCGATAGCTTCGAGGTCAACGGCACGCCAATCTGTATGACGTCGACCGACACGCAGAACTACGCGTACGATCAGCAAGGTAACACGCCGTTTTTCTTCTTGGTCGGCTCGCTCGGCCTCGAAGTGATAACGACGCAAGAAGCTCTCGTGCTATCGAACGGCTTGAATGCGGCGGCGTCATCGGCGCGTCACGTTAGCTCCAGTACCGGAAAGACGTACGCGATGAGCGGCTTGACCGCAGCGATGCAAGGCCACCAGCTGGCTGCGCTCGCCCGCGATCGGGCCGTGCATCTGCGGAACTTCTTGAAGTCCGTCCACGCGATAAACAACAAGCCGCTTAGCGTGAAGCTTGTCCACGGAGGTTCCCGATGATCCGCACCGCGTCTAAAGCGTTCGCGCTACTCCTCACATCTGCGCTCATCATCTCCGGGTGCGGTGGTGGCGGCGGTGGTCGCACATCTTCTCTTCCGACAGCGCCAAATAACACGAACCAAAATAATGGCGGTGGTACCGGCAACACGTTGAGCGCGACCACCTTTAATTACGGTCAAGCTCTGATCTCCAAACTGCCGTATCAGGGACCCGCGAAGGGCGGAGCATTCACGATTCCCGTCATGGTGAAGATGCAAAACGCCGCGGGTCTCGTGCAGTATGCGGCCAGCGCGAGCAATCCCGCATCGGCGAATTATCGTCATTGGTTGACGCCGGCACAAATCGGCGCGCAATACGGCGCGACGGCGACCGATTACACGAACGCCGCGACATATCTAAGATCGTTTGGTCTTCAAGTCGGCGGCTGGCAGCAGCGTGAGATCCTCTCCGTCAGCGGCACTGTGCCGCAATTTGCCAAAGCCTTCGGTACGACGTTCGGCAACTACACGTTTATGGGCAAGAAGGTCGTCGCGGCAAACAGTACGCCGCATATGCCGAGCAATGTTCCGATCGTCTCGGCGCCGCTAATCGGCGCGACGGCGATGCGCAAGTATTTCATCCATTCCAACAACTCGATTTTCTATGGTTACTCGCCGCAGCAGATGCAAACCGCATTTGCCTCTTCGAATGCGTACTCGGCTGGATTCACAGGCGCCGGAATAAAAGTCGGCATCATCGGAACGGGTCCGGTAATCAACTCGGATGGTGCGGCCGACGACCTCGCAGCGCTCCATCAATACTGGCATGCAGCGGTGGCGCCGCTCGTGCAAGTAAACGCATCGCCGCAGCCGCCGAGCGCCTGCGAACGGTGGCACCGGCACGATCGCGGGCGAAATCACGCTCAATCTCGCGGTAGCTCCGCCGATTACGCAGCCGAATTGCACTCCTGTGCAAACAATCAACGGCTCGGATCAAACGGTATATATCGAAAACTACCAGATGGGCTGTAATCCGGAGGACGGTGAGGCGCAGCTGGATTCGCAATCGGTTGCATCGCTTGCTCCGGGTGCCACGACGCTCTTTTATCAGGCATTCAATCAAAACGAAGGCTGCTACAACACGACGACGGGTGACTTCGATCCGAGTGGGACCGGAGCGACGTGCCCCGGCGGCGACATTGCATCCCAGTACGAGGGCATCGAGATCTCGGACGATTCAGTCCAGCAAGCCATTTCCGATAACATGGCCGATGCGATCTCGATGAGCTTCGGTTTGCCGGAAAATCTTGGCGAATATTACGGATACATCGGGACGGTATCGAGCCCCGGCCTTGGTCAAGTCGAAATTGCGTCGCTTGTGGCTGAAGGCATCGCCGTCTTCGTATCCTCGGGCGATGACGGAGCATGGGAATGCTTTGATCCGTCGACTGGAAACCCGTTGGGCACAGCATGTGCCAGTTATCCGGCCTCGGATATCAACGCGGTCGCAGTCGGCGGCGTGAATATTCCGCTCGACGAGAGCGGTAATCTCACGGGTTCGATTACCGCGTGGGCCGACAACACGACGCAAGGCGGAGACGGCTCGTTCGGCAACAACGTCGGATCGGGTGGCGGCGTCTCTGCGTATTTCACGGCGCCGGCCTGGCAAGCGGCCGCGCTCGGTGCATCGATGCGTCAGATTCCGGATTGGTCGCTCGACGCGGATCCGGACACAGGACCGAGTGTCTTCATCTACGGATTCCCGGAAGCGATCGGCGGAACGAGCGCTTCGGCTCCGGCATCGGCTGCGATGTGGGCGCTGGTTTTGCAAGCGTGCAAAGCTTCGGGCAGCTGTAACCACGGTGGAGCGACCGGATACCGTCTCGGCAATCCGTCGCCGCTCATCTACGCGATCTACGCGAAGTCGAACCCGCTAAGCTCTCCATATAGCTCCGTCGGGTTTACGCCGCAGCTTGGATACGCGAACGTGTTCTACGACGTTACCTACGGTGATAATCAGGCAGTTCCAGTGCCTTATCCGACGGGGACGCCGATCGGATACAATTCCGGGCCGGGTTACGATCAAGTAACCGGCGTTGGCGCTCCGTTCGCGGGCCATCTGATCACAGCGGTAACGGGAACAAACGTGCCGTAGCATCGGCGTATGCCGAAAACCGAACTCTGGCAATGGTACGTCGAGCAATTCTCGCCGACGGAAATGCATCATCATGCCCTCGAAGAGACGTACTATTCCGGGCGCACGAAATTCCAATCGGTCGCGGTCGTGCGCAGCGCAACCTTCGGCAAGATGCTCATCCTCGACGGCGACACGCAAAGCTCACAGGGCGACGAGCGGATCTATCACGAGACGCTCGTCCACCCTGCGCTTGCAGCAGCGCAGGATCGCAGCCGCGTCCTGATTCTCGGCGGTGGCGAAGGTGCGACGCTGCGCGAGGTGCTGCGCTGCTCGGACGTGCGTACGTGCACGATGGTTGATATCGACGGGGAAGTCGTCGATCTCTCCAAGCGCTATCTCGCCGAGTGGGGCGCAGATGCGTGGAAGGACAAGCGCGCCGACGTGATCATCGGTGACGCGCTCAAATTCTTGCGGGAGAGCAAAGAGAAATTCGGGGTCGTCATTTCCGACCTCACAGAGCCCCTGCCCGATTCGCCCTCGAATCCGCTCTTCAACGCCGACGTCTTTCGCGACATCAAAGCGCGCTTGATTGATGGCGGCGTCTACGTGCTCCAGGCCAGCACCGCGGCATTTCACAACATCGCGCTGCATGCCAAGATGGCGCGCACGCTGCGCAAGTTCTTCGGGCATGTGCGCTCTTTCTCGACGCACGTCCCCGCCTTTGACACCGAGTGGGCGTTTCTGGCGTGCAGCGACAAGGTCGATCTCGCAGCGCTCGACGCAGCGCGTATCGATGCCTACGTCGGCAAGTTGGCGGGCTACAACGTGTTTTACGATGCGGAGACGCACCGGCGATTGTTCTCGCTGCCGATCTTCGTGCGGCGCGCGCTCGCGGAAGAAGGCGACGTGTTTTAGTGGAGACGGTCAACCTGCGCCGGACGCCGCTCTACGACAGCCACATCGCGCTGCAAGCGCGGATGGTCGGATTCGGCGGTTTCGAAATGCCGGTACAGTACGCCGGCGTCTTGCGCGAACACGACGCGGTGCGGAATCGCGCCGGGCTCTTCGATCTCTCGCACATGGGACAATTCGTTTTGCGCGGCGCCGAGATCGGCGAGTGGGCGGACCGCCTGACCGTCAACGAAGTCGCGAGCATGCGGCCGTGGCAGGCCCGCTACAATCTGTTTTGCAGCGAGACGGGTGGGACGCACGACGATGTAATCTTCTACCGCCAAGACGATGACGAGTGGCTGCTGGTCGTCAATGCCGGCAATGCGCGTAAGATGTGGGGCATTCTGCAAGCCCACCGGCGCACCGGCATCACGCTCGAAAACCATCACGGAACGCACGCGCTGATTGCAATTCAAGGTCCGCGCTCGGTCGAGATCGTCGAACGGCTCGTTTCGCCTGCCGATCGTGAAAGCGTCGCTGCGATGCGCTACTATTTCTGCGCGCGCACGAACGTGGCGGGAATCTCTGCGCTCATGGCGCGCACCGGATATACCGGCGAAGACGGTTTTGAGCTCTTCGTTCCAAACGATGATGCGGTCACGCTTTGGGATGCACTTTTAGAAGCGGGCGTTACGCACGGGCTCGAGCCGTGCGGCCTCGGTGCGCGTGACGTCTTGCGGCTCGAAGCCGGAATGCCGCTCTACGGTCACGAGCTTGAAGAAGACATCACGCCGTTGCAAGCGGGTTTATCATGGGCCGTAAAATTCGGCAAGCCGCACTTTGAAGGAAAGGTTGCGCTCGAACTGCAGCGCGTCGACGACGACTATCCGCGAATCGCCGGATTCACGCTCGAAGGACGCGCACCCCAACCCCGCATGGGTTATCGCGTCTTCGCAAAAGACGCGCAGGTCGGTGAGGTACGCAGTGGCGCAGTCGGCATCGGTACGGCGCTCGTCGATCCGTCCGTCGCGAAAGCCGGCTCGCAAATCGAGATTGAGATCCGCGATAAACGCTGGCCCGCGACCGTCGTCAAGCTTCCCTTTTACAAGCGTTCAAAATAGGAGTCGAATGTGGCGAGTCCCGCAGATTTTCTGTACAGCAAGGAACACGAGTGGCTCAAGCTGGACGGCGACATCGCCACTATCGGCATCACCGACTATGCGCAGAGCTCGCTCGGCGATATCGTTTACGTCGAGCTGCCGAAGGTGGGCGCAGCGTTCGAGCAATTCGGCAATATCGGCGTCGTCGAATCGGTGAAAGCGGTTTCCGATCTCTTCACGCCGATCGGCGGCGAAATTACGGAAGTCAACGCAGCAATCGAAAGCGATCCCGCGCTCGTGAATCGCGAACCATTCGCCGGCGGCTGGCTCTTTAAGTTGAAGGTCTCCGACCCGGCCCAGAAATCGGCGTTGATGTCAGCCGCGGATTACGATAAGTTCGTCGCGGAGCAATAGCCCCTAGACTTTCTTCGGTTGGTAATTCTCGCGGTTCGGGATCTGTTGCGCATTGAAGGCTGCGGTTGCAGCAACCGAGTCGGCCGCGTCGCACGCACCGGCTGCGTCGAGGCCGTGGACCGTTCCCACGATCTCAAACATGAAGTCGGCTTTTTCGCGCGCTTTGCTGCCGAGCACCGAACCGGTGTACATATCCTGCACGCACTGGTGATCGCAGCCGCGCCACCAGGCCGTGCCGGAACGATACGCATTGAACCGATGATCGGCGAAGGCTGCGACGAGCGCGTCGGCTTTCGTCGTTCCCGCGGCGTGCATCCGTTCCGCAAGCTGCATCATGCAGACGTACGGGAAGTAATAGCGCGATGAGGGTGAGTCGCCGATTGCCGCCTTGAGTTTTGCGGCGAGCGCGCGCGACGAGTCGGAAACCGACGGCGCCCAGTTGACGGCGAACGTCGAGCCCGCAAGTTCGTCGATCGGAACGGCCTTCCAATAGTAATCTTCCATCGAGCCGGTGACGCCGCCGAGCTTCATGCGTTTCTGCAAACCGAAATCGACGAATTGCTTCGCGGTCTTCGCGCCGTCGAAACCTCCGAGGCACATCGCGAGAACGTCTGCGTCGCTGTTTCGCACTTTGGTGAGCGTCGCTGAATAGTCGTTCGTACCAAGCGGAAGAAGATCGGAGCCGACCTCGGTTCCGCCTGCGGCTTTGAGCCGCGCCGAAAGACGCGCGTAGCAATCCTTGCCGTACGCAAAGTCGTTGATAACGAAGTACCACTTCTTGCCTTGCGCGAGCAGCCGGCTAGCGACGGCGCGAACTTGCATCTCGACGTTGGGTGCGAAGCGGTACACGACGCGCTGCGCCTTTTCGCCAGTGATGCTCGTATCTTGCGGCCCGATTGCGAGCGTGAAAATACCGATCTGTTCGGCGAGCGGCCCGATCGCAAGCGTTACGGCCGATGACGTTCCCGTCATCAGCACGTCGATGTTCTCTTGGGTGAAAAGACGGCGTGCTTCGGTTGTTCCGACCGCCGGCTTCGATGTGTCGTCGGCGGCAACCAGCTCGTAACGAACGCCACCGCGGCGGTTCAGCTCGTCGATTGCGACTTGCAATCCCTTGCGCTGGTGTTGGCCGAGATCGGCAAGCGGACCGCTGAACGAATCGATGTAGCCGATCTTCACCGTCGCGCCTTGCGCGCGAATCCGGGAAGGGACCGAAAAGGCAGTCGCAGCGGCGGCACCGCCCGCGATAAAGGAAGCGCGTTTCGTAGCCATAGGTTCCCCCCTCAACTGAACGCCGGAGCGATGTCCTGCGCGAAACGGTGCATTTGTTCCTTGACCATGGCGTGCGGCTTGCGGCCGTAATTGAAGTAGAGAATAACCTCGCTGATTCCGGAGCTCTGGACGCGGCCCAGCTGCTCGATGATTGCAGCGGGTGAGCCGATCAGGATCGAATTCGAGTCGAGTCCTTCGGCCGTCGCACGGTTGAGGCGCTCGACGATCTCGACGAAGTAGCGCAGATTCGGCGGCGCCTTCGCGGGATCGGACGGAAACGATGGGACGATCGAATGGAAGTACGAGATCAGCGCTTCGCGACCGTACCGTTCCTCTTCGGGCGTCGTTGCGATGTGGATGAAGTAGCTGCAATTGGAGCGGCGCGGCGGCCGGCCGTGCGCTTCGCACGCTTCGCCGTAGGCGCGAACGCCATTGGCAAGGCTGCCGTAGACCATCGTCGCAGCGAACGGCGCATAGATGATGTTCCAGTCGTTCTTCGCCGCGATCTCCATCGAGAGTCGCGAGAAGCTCGCAACGAATGGACGCAACG
This sequence comes from Vulcanimicrobiota bacterium, assembly GCA_963715815.1. Taxonomy (GTDB): domain Bacteria; phylum Vulcanimicrobiota; class Vulcanimicrobiia; order Vulcanimicrobiales; family Vulcanimicrobiaceae; genus JAFAMS01. The sequence goes on from OY970278.1 coordinate 860,204, forward strand.
GCTGCTGCATCGGCTTTGGACGGACGTCGACGGCCGGAAACTTATAGTACTTGCCGTCGTACGCGAACGGGCCGGTTTCAGTCCAGGCGCGCCACAGCACATCGAGCCCCTCTTCGAAGATCTCCGCAGACTCATCGAACGGCATTCCGAACGGTGCGTATTCTTTTGCGTCGTAACCGCGTCCAGCCGCGAAATCGACGCGGCCGTTCGAGAGCTGATCGAGCGTTGCCCAATCTTCGGCGACCAACAACGGATGATGGACGGGCAAGAGAACGACAGCCGGTGCGAGCCGAATGCGCGACGTTGCGCCTGCGAGCTGTGCCAGAAGCATGTGCGGCGACGCATTGATTCCAAGCAAATTGAAGTGATGCTCGCCGATCCACGCCGAGTGCAGTCCGACCTCTTCGGCATAAAGCGCTTGCTCGTAGATCTCGTGCAGAAACGCTTCGGCGTACGCTCGTTGTCCGGATAGCGGTTGTCGCTAAGCGTGAAGTATCCGAACTCCAGCGAACGGGTTCGTAAAGCACCCGGATCGTGTGACATATTTTGCAAGGGCCTCAGGCCGCCCCTTCGGATAGTGTTTCGCCGTACCTAGTAGTTAGCTAGCTTGCGGTGATAGTAGCACGGTCTAAGGGTAATAAACGGACGGGTGCAGTGCGGGGCACGGCAATTTTTTCTAACCTCAAGTAGCCTCAAGGAGAAGCAATGAGCACTCAGACAACGACGAACAACGCAACGAGCATGAATATGCCCGCGATCGTATCGCCTGAAGAGTGGGAACAAGCGCGGCAAACTCTGCTTGTAAAGGAGAAAGCCCTGTTCCGAGCGCGCGACGCGCTAGCTGCGGAACGTCGCCGAATGCCTTGGATGGCGATAGAGAAGCAATATGAGTTCGAGGGACCCAAGGGTAAGGTGAACCTGCTTGAATTATTCGAGGGTCGTCGGCAACTAATTCTCTACCGCGCCTTCTTCGAACCCGGCGTGTTCGGCTGGCCCGAGCATGCCTGCCGCGGCTGCTCCTTGGGGGCCGATCAAGTCGGCAACCTTGCCCATCTGAACGCGCGCGACACCACGCTCGCGTACGCTTCGCGCGCGCCACAGGCGGACATCGCGCGCGTGAAGGCGCGGATGGGGTGGGAGATGCCGTGGTACACCATGACGGACAGCTTCGACACTGACTTCGGTGTGGAAGAGTGGCACGGCCACAACATATTCTTTCGCAACGGCGACCGCGTGTTCCGCACCTACTTTATCAACGCTCGCGGCGACGAGGCGATGGGCAGCACCTGGAGCTACCTCGACACGACTGCGCTTGGGCGCCAAGAGACGTGGGAGGATTCGCCGGAGGGCTACCCACAGACCGAGCCTTACAAATGGTGGAATTGGCACGACAACTACGGCGTCGACGCCACGTCCGACTCGAAGTGGACCCAACATCTAGATGGCGTCATTTCCGGTACGCTGACGTAGGAGTTCGCACAAACTCGGGCAGTACAGCGTCGCAGAAGAGTTTAAGCGACGGAGCGGCGAGATCGTAGCGCAACGTGTTGAAATTGACTTGCAGCGAGGCATGCTCGAAGCCACCATACTCATCTTGCAGCCGCGCGATCGTTTCGCACAGCTCTTTTGGCGAGCCGATCCAAGCCGCGCCGTCGCGAATGAGCGTCTCCATCGAGGAGGCTTGAATCTTCTCGATGATCTTGTCGTAGCCCGGATAATCGGCGGATGAAAGGCCTTGCGTCCAATCCGATGCGGCTTCCACCAGTGAAGCGAGATACGCGGCGATGCGGTCTTTGCACGTGCGGCGCGCGTGCACGCCATCTTCGTGACAGTACATGTGGAATGCCAGCATCACTTCGCCGCTACCCGGATGACCGGCGTCGCGCCAGGCGCTGCGATATGCGCCGAGCAGCTCGCGCATTTTCGCGCCGATCATCGGGATCGCCATTACCGAATAGCCCATCTTGCCCGCGAAGCTGAAGCTCTCGGGCGTATTGAGCGCCGCGACATAAAACTTCGGACGCGGCTTTTGGACCGGACGCGGAAGCGACGTCGTATTAACGATCGTGTGAAACTGTCCGCGGTGCGTGACGTTCTCTTCGCGCAGCAGTAAATCGATCTGCTCGATCCCTTCGCGATAGCGCGCCACCGATTCGTTCGGCGAGACGCCGAAGCGCCGGAATTCGTGCGGCAGATACGCGCGTGCAAAGCCGACGTCGAGCCGCCCGTGGGAGAGCCCGTCGAGCATCCCGATCTCGCCGGCCACCTTGAGCGGATTGTTGAAAGCCGGAATCACGGCGCCGGTGACGAGGCGCATGCGTTTCGTGCGTTGTGAAGCCGCAGGCCTCGGCGTCTTCGCAAAGCTGCAGCGATTCTGCGAAGTATTCTTCCGCCGTGGTCTCGTTTGGCTTCACGTCCGGAATGAACTGAATGCCGAATTCCACGATTGCCCTCGCGTTTCTCAGCGCAGCAGTAATAGCCTACTAGACCCCGAAATTGCGGTAACGTGAGCTACACCCCGCACACGCTTTCGGATATTCGAGCGATGCTCGAGGCGGTCGGCGCGAAGGATCTCGCGGAGCTGGTTAAGGTCCCCGACGACATCGCGCTTCGCGCGAAGCTCGAGATCGCGCCTCCACTTTCGGAGAGCGAAATTGCATGCAAATTTACGGCGCTTGCGGCGAGCAACGACGCGCCGAATTACGCGAGCTTCCTCGGGGCCGGCGTCTATCGTCACTACGTCCCGCCCGTCATCGGTGCACTTGCGATGCGCGGCGAGTTTCTCACGGCCTACACGCCCTACCAAGCCGAAGTCTCGCAAGGTTACTTGCAAGCGATCTACGAGTGGCAAACATATATTTGCTTGCTGACCGGAATGGATCTCGCCAACGCGTCGGTCTACGACGGCGCGACAGCGCTTGCGGAAGGCGCGATCATGGCCGTCAATGCGACGGGCCGTCAGGCGTTGCTCGTCTCCAAAGCTGTCCATCCGAATTACCGCGCCGTCCTCAAAACATATTGTGACGGTCTTGAAGTCGCGATCGACGAGCTCGATTATCTTCCCAGCGGCGCGACCGATTTCGGCAACCTGAACGACAAGCTCGCCGGCGGCAAATATGCCGCCGTTATCGTGCAGTCGCCGAACTTCTTCGGTGCGATCGACACGTTCCCGAAAGATACGGCGGGCGCCGTCAAGATCGGCGTCGTCGCCGAGCCGCTTTCGCTCGCAGTGCTCAGAGCGCCGCGGGACTCCGGCTGCGACATCTGCGTCGGTGAAGCGCAATCGTTTGGCGTCGCCGCCGCATACGGCGGCCCGCACGTCGGCTTCATCGCGTGTACGAAGGAACACATGCGGCGCATTCCCGGACGCCTCGCCGGCCGCACCGTCGATAACGTAGGCCGCGACGCCTACGTATTGACGCTGCAGGCACGCGAGCAGCACATCCGCCGCGAACGCGCGACCTCAAACATCTGCACGAATCAAGCCCACTGTGCGTTGATCGCGACGATCTATCTCGCCGCGATGGGCGCGACCGGTTTGCGCGATTGCGCGCTCGAGAACGTGCAGCGCGCCCAAGCCACGCGCAAAGCGATGCTCGATGTTTCGGGCGTGAGCGCGCGGTTTAGCGGTCCGACCTTCAACGAGTTCGTCGTGCGCGTTCCGGGCAGCGCTGCCGAAGCGCTTGAGGCGTTGCAACGCAAGCGCGTTCTGGGTGGCCTGGATCTCGGACGCTTCTATCCGGAGCTTGCCGACTGCATCCTTACGAACGCGACCGAAGTAACGACGCAAGCCGACATCGATGCTTTGCAGAGCGGTTTGCGGTCCGTCGTTCCGGCTTTGAGAAAGAAAGAACTTGCCACAGCTCGCTGAGGAGCTCAACACACCGCTGATCTTCGAGCAAGGCCAACCCGGCCGTGCGAATCGCGTACCTTCCGCATCATTCTGAAAGCGCGGAAACGTATCTGCCGCGTGAAGTCCTACGTAGCGATTTGCCGCTGCCCGACAACACGGAGCTCGACGTCGTGCGGCACTTCACGCGTCTCTCGCAGCGGACGTTCGGCATCGACATCGGTTTCTATCCGCTCGGGTCGTGCACGATGAAGTATAACCCGCGCATCAACGATGCCATGGCGAACCTGCCGGGTTTGCGCGATCTTCATCCGTTTGCGCCCGACGAGCTGGCGCAAGGGGCGCTCGCAATCATGTGGGAGCTGGAGCGCAGCCTCAGCTCGCTGTTCGGAATGTCGGCGTTCTCACTCAATCCCGCAGCCGGCGCGCACGGCGAGCTTGCGGCGTTGCTGATTTCAAAAGCCTATTTCCGCAAGCGCGGCGAGCAAGAGCGGAAGACGGTGATCGTCCCCGACACCGCGCACGGCACGAACCCGGCTTCGGCTGCGATGGTGGGCTACAAAGTCATTTCGCTCGAGTCGAATAAACGCGGACGCGTCGATCCGGAAGCGTTGCGCATGGTAGTCGGCCCCGAAACCGCCGTTTGCATGATGACGAATCCGAACACGCTCGGATTGTTCGAAGATCACATCAAAGAGATCGCTGAGATCGTCCACGCCGCAGGCGGTCTGATGTATTACGACGGCGCGAACGCCAACGCGCTGATGGGGAACGCACGACCGGGCGACATGGGCTTCGATCTCATGCACCTCAACCTGCACAAGACGTTCTCGATTCCGCACGGCGGCGGCGGCGCGGGCGCAGGTCCGCTGGGCGTCGCCAAGCATCTCGTCGAGTTCTTGCCGACTCCGGTCGTGCGCGAACGCGACGGCGTGTTCTCGCTCGATTTCAAGGTGCCGTCGACGATCGGCCCCATGCGTTCGTTCTGGTCGAACTTCGCACACATGGTTCGCGCGCTCGCCTACGTCAACGCGAACGGCGCCGAGGGGTTGACGCGTGTCTCGCAGCTCGCCGTTCTCAACGCGAACTACATTCGCGCCAAGATCCGCGACGTAATCGAGACGCCGTACGATGAGCTGTGCCGCCACGAGTTCGTCGCAAGCGCGCAGACGCTCAAGCGCGAGACGGGTGTGCGCGCGCTCGACATTGCAAAAGCGCTGCTCGATCGCGGCTACATGGCGCCGACAGTTTATTTTCCGCTGCTCGTTCCCGAGTGTTTGATGATCGAGCCGACCGAAACCGAATCAAAAGAAACGCTCGACGAATTCATTGCTGTATTTCGCGACATCATTGCCCAAGCGCACGCAAATCCGCAAGAAATACTTGCAGCGCCGCAACACACGGTTGTTGGTCGCGTTGATGAAACGCGCGCAGCACGCGAACCCAACCTACGCTGGGTGCAAAAGTAGCGCTCGCTCGCAAGGCGTGGCTCGGCTACACGTTCCTCGCAGTCATTATGAGTTTGCTAGTCTTCATCCCGGCCGGTACCGTTGCATACTGGCAGGCTTGGGCTTACCTTGTGGTTTTCTTCGGAAGTTCTTTTCTAATTACGCTGTATCTCATGCGAAAGGATCCCGCGCTTCTTCGGCGCCGCGTAGAAGCCGGACCGACGAAAGAGACGACGTTGCCGCAGCGGATCGTCATGTACCTAGCTTCGCTCGCATTCATAGCGCTGCTTGTCGTTCCAGCGCTTGGTCATCGCTTCGATTGGCTGCCTGTGCCGGCGTACGTTGAAATTGCGGGCGACGTCTTCGTTGCAGTCTGCTTCTACGTCCAGTTCCTTGTGTTCAAGGAAAACACGTTCGCATCGGCTACCGTCGAGATCGCGCGCAATCAAAGCGTCATTACGACCGGGCCATATGCAATTGTTCGCCATCCTATGTACGCGGGCGCGCTATTGCTCTTCATTGGAACACCGCTCGCGCTCGGATCCTATTGCGGACTCGTCGCATTTTTCTTTGTAGTACCTGTGCTGATTTGGCGGCTACTCGATGAAGAAAAACTTCTCGCGAACGAACTTCCGGGATATGCGGATTATTGTGCGCGTGTTCGTTGGCGCTTGATACGCGGAATATTCTAAGACGCGAAGCGTCGACGATGCCATGCCTGCTCTAATATATAAGCCAAGCGAGCGAGAGATCAAGCAAGCGAGTTTTGAAAAAAGGTTGCTCCTCGACCTGTTGCTTCTTGGTCCTGGTTGCTACAATAGATGTAACCGGCGGAGCTCGCGAGGGCTCCGCTTTCGCACCCTTCGACGGGAAACTGAATACCGATCATGCGCATTAAGTATGAAGTCTCGGCTGGTGGTTTGATACTCCGGCGAAGAGGCGGAACGATCGATGCATTGCTCATCGGTCGCGGGCATCCGCGCATTTGGTCGTTGCCGAAAGGCCACGTCGAAGCGCGCGAGACGCACGAACAAGCCGCGATCCGCGAAGTGCGCGAAGAGACCGGCTGTTGGGGCGAGGTACTGACCAAGCTCTCCGACATCTCGTACTGGTTCTACATGAACCGCAGCAAGCACAAGAAGTCCGTTCACTTCTTTCTGATGCGCTATCTCTCGGGCGACACGATGAATCACGACCACGAGGTCGACGATGCAGCGTGGTTCGAGGTCCGGGCAGCGAAGAAAGCGCTCAAGTACGTCAACGAGAAGCGGCTGATCGATCTGGGGATGGAGTACCTTGAAGCTCATCCCGATGCGATCGGCGATCGTGAAGACGTCGAGTACGTGAATCAGGCGAGGGAAAGCCCCGCGAGTTGAGTGTAGTCCCGGCGCAAGAGCGCGCTTGCGTAGTCAACCTCCAAAACGTCTTTGACGGCCCTCTCGATCTCTTGCTCACGCTCGTCAAAGAACGCGAGCTCGACATCGCGACCGTGCCGCTCGCGACCGTTGCCGACCAGTACTTCGCGTACATCTCGGGGATGGAAGTGCTGGACATCGAGCTCGCGGCCGAATATCTCGTCATCGCCGCGACGCTCGTCTTTCTCAAATCGCGCTCGCTCTTGCCGCCGATCCCACCCGAGTTTGCAACCGACGGCGAGGAGACGCCGGAGATGCTCGAAGAGCGTCTTCGCCAGCGGCTCATCACGTATTCGAGATATCGGGAAGCGGGCGACGAGCTACGGCGGTTTCTCGCCGAGGCGCAAGGCCACTATTATCGCGACGGCGGCGATTCGACGAGCGAGCTGCAGCAGAAGTACAGCATCGTCCCCGACAAACTTGGGCTCGCGCTCATGGCGGCGCTGCGTTCGGCGAAGGAAGACAAACGTACGATCGTGCGCGATCGCTTCACGGTCGCCGAGCAAATGCAGCACGTGATGGCCACGATCCGTCGGGATGGTACCGCGCTGTTCTCGAATCTTGCCGCACAGCTCGATCGCAGCGGCATCATCGTAACGTTTCTCGCGGTCCTCGAACTGATTCGGCGCGGCCGCATCGGGTACGATCAGCCCGAGAGTTTTGCGGACATCCGTCTCTTCACGATCGCTCCCGTCCCGGCGGTAACGTAGATGCAACCCGAACTCGTTGAAACCGGCGAGCTGCGCCGTAAAATCGAAGCCCTCCTATTCGTCGCATCCGAAGCGCTCTCGATCAAGAAGATCGCGCAATTATGCGAAGCCGAAGAGATGGAAGTAACGACGGCGCTCGCCGAGATCGAAGGCGAATACGCCGAGCGCGGAATCGTCGTGCGCAAAATTGCCGGCGGCTTTCGTTTTGCAACGGCGCCGTCGACGCGCGAAGTCGTTGAGACATATTTGCTGCCGCCGAAAACGACGCTCTCACCCGCCGCGCTCGAATCGCTTGCTATCGTCGCTTACAACGAGCATCTCGAAGGCATGCCGACAACGAAAGCCGACATCGAATCGGTCCGCGGCGTCAGCGCAGACTCCGTCGTCCAGACATTGCTTGAACGCGGCTTCATTGAGGAAAGCGGACGTAAAGAAGTCCCTGGTCGCCCGATTCTTTACAAAACAACGCCCGAGTTCTTGGAGGCCTTTGGCCTCCTTTCGCTGGACGAATTACCGAAGATCGACTTTGGGACCCAGGCGCCGGAGCTTTCTCTTCCGATCCGCAGTCCCGAACCTTCTACAATGTAGACGCGCATGATCGAAACAAACAATCCGTTCGACCAGCTCGCGGCTGAGTACGATGTGTACCGCAGCGGGTATTCGCGTGCGCTTTACGATGTGCTCGAGGAATACGGATTCAAACCGGGCTGGAGCGTGCTCGACGTCGCATGCGGTACGGGTCTCGCGTCCGAGCCGCTTCTCAAACGCGGCGTGAAGATCACCGGTGTTGACATATCCGAAGCGATGCTCGACAAAGCGCGCATTCGACTGAAGGAAGCACGGCTCGTCGCCGGCGATGCGGAGAAACTTCCGTTTGGTGACGGCAGCTTCAACGCGTCGTATGCGCACAAGCGATTCACTGGATGGATCAGCCCCAAGCGCTCGCCGAGATGACACGCGTTGTCGTACCGAATGGCGGACGCGTCGCGATTTGGGTAAAGAAGATGGTGACGGACGAGCCACTTCGCGCGCTGCGCTCCGACGCCGCGAAGGCCGTCGGTCTCGAGCCGCCGGCAGATATCCATGCTAAAGGCTTTCGGCCGTTCTACCAACACCCGTTCAATCAGCGCCATTTGCGCGTCGTTCCGCACGTCATCATGACCGACGTCGACAAGTGGCTCGGTTACGAGCGTACGCGCGCGCGTAAGAGCCACTACGGCGCAAAGTTTGACGCCTATCTCGAGGCGCTCGAAAAAATCATGCGTGAGATGGCGAACGGGAAACCGTTTCAGGTTCGCTACTCGCAGTTTCTGTACATCGGCGAGGTTTGAGGCTCGGATTTCACGTCGGCGTCTCGCGTGGGTACGCGGAGACGGTCGCGTACGCGAAACGCGTCGGCTGCACTGCAGTGCAGTTTTTCAGCGGGAACCCGAAGACGTACCGCGTCGCGCCGATCGACACTCCCGCGCTCGAGCGTTTCATCGAGCTGCGCCAAGAGAACGATCTCTCACCTGCGGTCATTCACACCTCGTACCTGATCAATCTCGCAAGCGAAGACGCAAACGCCGCCAAGAACTCACTGCGTCTGCTCGAGAACGATTTGGCGTTCGCGGCCGTCGGCGAAGTTGCGTACGTCAACACGCATCTCGGCTCGTATGGTGAGGGCGATCGTAAAGCCGGATTCAATCGCGTTTGCAAGGCGCTCGAAAAAGCGCTTGCGGGAATCAAACCGGGCGTGATGCTCGTACTCGAAAATTCTGCGGGCGCGGGACAGCTCTGCGGCGGCACGCTGGAAGAGCTCGGTGAGTTCGTGCGTACGCTCGATCATCCGCAGCTCGGCGTGTGTCTCGATACAGCCCACTCGTGGGCGGCCGGCTACGCGATCAATACGAAGGACGGCGTCGATCAGTTTTTCGCGCAAGCCGATAGCGAGATCGGAATGGACCGGATCCCGATGTTCCACTTCAACGATACGCAGATTCCGCTGGGCGGTCATCGCGACCGGCATTGGCACATCGGCGAAGGGAACATCGGCTTCGAAGGCTTTCGCGCCTTGCTAATGCACCCCGAAGTCCGTCAAAAAACCGCGATTCTCGAAACGCCCGGTGAAGAAGCCGACGACGTCCGCAACATGCAAACCATCCAAGCCATCCTAAAGGGCGCCACGTTGTCAGGTAGAGCGAAGTCGTGACCTTGTCGTGTGGAGCGAAGTCGAGGGACAGCGACAATCGCCACGAAGTGCGCTGAAATGCTAAATCGGCGAGTTTTCATTAGCGCAGTTGCTTCTGCCGTGGCGGTGACCGGCGCGCCCGCATTCTCCGCGGAAGAGAAGCTTACGATTGGCTTGGGCGGCGCCGGCCCAAGCCGCTTTCATCCGTCGTTCGTCAAAGACGTCGGCTTACTCACCGATCTCAACAATACGAATCAAGGCGCACCGTATTGGAATCTTGATACGTACATAACGCCGGTCTCGGAATTCTATATCCGCAACGCGTTTCCGACGCCGCGTCCCGAGCTCGACAGCCGTGTCGATCCGCGCTTCTGGAAGCTCCAGATTCACGGCGATGCGGTCGAACGTGAGATGACGATCACGTACGAAGATCTGCTCAAGATGCCGTCGCGTTCGATGATGAGCGTGATGCAGTGTACCGGAAACGGGCGCACGCTCTTTTGGGAGCAGGAAGACATGCTGAGCGATCCCACCAAGGTCACGGGTAACGGATGGGGACTTGGCGGCGTCGGCATGGGCGAATGGGAATTCGTTCCGATGAGCTACATCCTCGATCTCGTCGGACTCAAACCGAATGCGAAAGCGTGTTTGTTTTGGTCGGGCGTCGACGGCAAAGCACCGAACACGGCATCGGACACCGGAAGACCGATCCCGGCGAGCGAGCTGCACGACCGTCCCAACGAGATCGGTCTCGCGTTCAAGCTCAATGGTATGCCATTGCCTGCGGATCACGGCGCACCGGTGCGCGCCTTCGTTCCCGGATGGTGCGGCGGTGCATCGACAAAATGGCTTACCGAGATCAAAATTGCATCGCACGATTTTTGGGTGCGGCTCAACACGACAGATCACACTTTGATCGGCCCCGATTATCCGCCGCCTGTCGCGGCCGCGAATGACGAGTTCCGTTTCATACGTCCGGATCAGCTTCTCGGTCAGCCGGTGACCTGGCAGATGGCGCGCTCGATGCTCGTCGTGCCGCTGACGTTGCGCAACTCGCCGGATCTACCGGCAAACTATCCGCTCGCACGCGGAGAAAAGCCGGTCATGAAAGCCGGACCGCAAACTCTGCGTGGGTATGCATGGGCGCCAAACGCCGGCGTACGTCAGGTCGACGTTCGCGTCAACGGCGGAAGCTGGCAGTCGACACGCTTGATCGACGTTCAGCCGAATCGCTACAGCTGGACCCGATTCGAGTTTGCGTTCAATCCCGGGCCGGGCGACTATGTCATCGAAACGCGTGCGACCGATCGCAAAGGCATTCCGCAGCCCGCGACCGTCCCGTACAACAAAGGCGGCTACAACTTCTTCGCGATTCCGAAGTTCGACATGCGCTTCACCTGAGTACATGCGCATCTCGATCAATCGCGATTTGCCGCTTCGGCGAGGAGCCGAATAAGGGCCACAATCGCTGGCATCCGGACATTCCGCCGATTGCGACGGTACAGCCGGGTGACAGCGTCGCGATCGAGACGCGCGACGCGCTCAACGGTCAAGTCAAGCCTGGGATGATCGGCGCCGACATCGAGCGCTTTGCCGTGAATGTCGCGCACCCGCTCACGGGACCACTCCGAATCGACGGCGCGAAACCCGGCGATCTGCTCGCCGTGCACATCGAGAAAATCGAGCCGCAGCCGCGCGGCTACACGAGCTTCCGCGGACCCGATTTCGGATTCTTGCGCGACGTCTTCAACTACAAGTATCTCGTGCACTGGGAGATCGAGGGCGAGCTTGCGCGCTCGCCGCAGATTCCGGGCGTCGCAATTCCCGGCGCGCCGTTCATGGGCGTGATGGGCGTTGCGCCCTCGCACGAGCTGATGAAGACGATCGTCGCGCGCGAAGCCGAGCTAGCTACCAAAGGTCATCTCGTCGCGCCGCCCGACAAACGCGGCGCTGTCCCCGCAACGGAGCCGCTCGCAAGCACGGCGCTGCGCACGATTCCGCCGCGCGAAAACGGCGGGAATCTCGACGTCAAACAGCTCGTTGCGGGAACGACGCTCTTTCTGCCCGTGTTTGTCGAGGGCGCGAACTTTTCGACCGGTGATGCGCACTTTGCGCAAGGCGACGGGGAATCGTGCGGCACGGCTGTCGAAATGGCCGCGACGTTGCACGCGCGCTTCGAGGTGCTGAGCGGCGAGGCGGCGCGCCGCGGACAGACGGAACCCTCATATGCCGGTACCTACACGTACGACGCCGCGCGTATATCCGGGAAAGCACTATTATGCGACAACCGGTTCGGCCGAGACGATGGAGCTTGCCGCGCGCAAAGCCTTGCTTGCGATGATCGACTACATCGTCGACGCACGCGGCTACACACGCGACCAGGCTTACTGCATCTGCAGCGTCGCCGTCGATCTGCAGCTCAGCCAGATCGTCGACATGCCGAACTACACGATCTCAGCGCTTCTGCCGTTCGAAATCTTCGAATAATGCCGGGCTACTCCGGGACGCCACTCCCGAAGAAGCTCGGCATAAAACCCGGCACACGAATCGCGTTGCCCGGCATCGACAAAGACCTGCGCGCCGAGCTGGCCGGCGCGATCGCGGAATGCAAATCAGCAAAAACAAAACCACTCGATTTCGTCTTGCTCTTTTCGAATTCGCAAAAGAAGCTGCCGATGGATTTTGCTGCTTGGGCGAAGCTGCTCGCACCCGCCGGCATGCTGTGGGTGGCGTGGCCGAAGAAGACGTCGGGGATGAAGACCGATCTCAATGAAAACATCGTCCGCGATAGTGGCCTCGCAGCGGGTCTCGTCGACGTGAAAGTTTGTGCGATCAGCGAAATCTGGAGCGGGCTTAAGTTCGTGCGGCGACTGAAAGACCGCTGAGCAGCTGCCGCGCGAAAATTCCCGGAATAATGCCGACAGCCACGATGACCGCCAAAACGTCCCATGCGTAGGAGAAACCGTTGCGATCGACGAGCGCGCCGAAGATCGGCGGAATGAACGCCCCGACGATATAGATCACTGTAAGCGATGCGCCAAGCGCGCTCCCCGCATGCCGGTAACCGCCGATTTCTGCCTGCGCGGCTGCCCAAAGACCGTTCCACGCTGCCGCCGAAAATCCAAGCGCGCCGGCCAAAGAAAAATAACAACGCAGAATCGGGACCCGAGTGCGCAAGCCACCACAAAACGCCGAGCGTCATCACCGAGATGATCAGCATCGGGATGATGCGATCGCCGCTGAAAAACATGATCGCTCACCGAGCCCCACGCAAGCCGGCCGAGGATCGCGCCGATTTGGAAGATCGCCATGGCCTCGATCGCAACGCTCAGCGGCGCATGCTTCTGCGTGATCAGTGCGATCGCAAGAAATCCAACGGCCGTGTATTGTACCGCGACGAGTGAAGCGCAGAGCAAATTCAAACAGATGCTGCTCGGACTCGACGCGACGGTTACGAGGCCGCGCAACACTTCGCGAAAGCGAATGCGTCCCTGACCGTCATTCCCGGGCGGGCTTGAATAACCGCGGATGCAGACGACCGCAACGACGATGCAGATGATTCCTGAAACCGCGAGTGCGGCTTGATATCCAAAGCGGTATCCGACGGCCGGTAAAAGCAACGAACCGACGACGCCGCCAAGCGGAACGCCCGTCTGCCGGATGCCCATCGCAAACCCGCGATCGCGCGTGAACCATTGCAAATCGCGCGTCCACCGGACGGCGCCGACGTCGCGTACGCCATGCCGAACAACGCCAGCCATATGAGCAGCCACATCAAGTTCGGAACGCTCGCGGCACCGAGCAGCGCGATGCCCATCGCAATGCCGCTCCACAAGAGCACTTTGCGCTCGCCGAAATAGTCGACGGCGAGACCGGCGATCGCCGCGAACGCCGCTGCGCCGATCGAAATCGCGGCGACGACCCAACCGAGATGCTGATGATCCAAGTTCAAGCTGCGCGCGATCAGCGGTTGAATAGCGCCAATGCCTTGCTGTAAGAGCGAAGCCGACGTCTGCAGGATGACCGTGATCGTGAGGATGACGTAGCGCGCCGGAACTCTCACTGCGCCTCACTCTGCCACTAAAAAGGGGGCTTGCGCAACGACAAATGCTCTGCTAGCATTCGTCAGGACGCATGACGAATGCGTCGCTGCTGTCCTGAGGGGGAGCTATGCAGACAGCTTACGCCGTTCGCTTCAAACGCTGGGACTGGGACTACTTTCTCCGCGAGCGCAAGAGCGTGCTCGAGCTTTGGCCGACGGGTGCCGAGATCGCGTCGGAAGACGCGCTTGCGCGCGCCGTCGAGTATCACAAGCAGCAGCCCTGGTACAAGTTCGCATCGCTGCGCAACGCCAAGGCCGAGGAAGAAGAGCGCATCCAGATCACGCCGCAAGTCGGCCACGCTCTCGTCGATCACACGATAAAGCACATTCAGTGCTCGGAAGATCTCAAACCCGATCGCTGGTACGTGCTTACGGATACGTACAGCCGCAAGAACCTGTTCGATAAGGCGCAGGACGCCGTCGAGCGTTCGAAGCGCGACGGATTCTCGTATCTGAACGGCTATCCGCCCGCGATACACGGTGTTGCCGGCGCACGCGCAATCAACGAATCGACGAAAGCCGCGGTCGGCACCGACAACAACGACGAGGACGCGCGCTTCAATTGGGAGATCTTGCTGGCCGGCGGTTTCACGTGGGGCACGATCAAGAGTGTCGAGCAGCTGCTCCAGCACTCGCGCGACTATCCGATTGACAAGATGATCCACAACCAGCAATACATGGACCGGCTCTCGGCGTTCTTCACGGAGAACGGCGTTCCGATCTTACGCCGCGCATCGGCGAACTTACCGGGTTGGGATTCGCTCGGATTCAAAGTGCTCGTCTCGCTGATCGAAGTGCTGTTGGCTGCCGAACAAGGCCTCAAGTACATCGATTTGAGTCTCGGCATCGGGATGAATCTCGTGCAAGACGTCGCCGCGATTCATACACTCAAAAAACTCGCGCGCGAATATCTCGACAAGGCGGGCCACAAGGACGTCAAAATTTATTCTTGGACGTACTTCTTCTTGGGCGATTGGCCGCTGGCACGCGGTCAGATGAACGCGCAGCTCGCATGGAACGCAGCCGTTTCGGCGCTCGGAGGATGCAACGGCATGTTCATCAAGTCGCCGGATGAATCGACGACGACGCCGACTGGACCTGGTTTCCGCGAAGCTGTCGAGCTCTGCGGGCAAATCGCGCGGCTCATCGCGGGTCAGCGTTTGCCGGAAGGCGACGAGGTCAAGCTCGAACGTGAGATGCTCGAGCTGGAAGTCCGCACGTCACTCGATACGCTGCTCACGATGGGCGACGGCGATCTCGCGCTCGGTTCGTGCTACGGCATTGAGAGCGGCGTGCTCGACACGATGTTCTCGCCATACCGCAAGCTGCGCGGCAAAGTAAAGGTCGTGCGCGACAAGCGCGGGGCGCTGCGCTATTTGGATCACGGCGACATCCCGCTGCCCCAGGTGGTCATCGACTATCACCGTTCGCGCATCGCGGAGCGTTCGACGAAAGAAGGCAAGGAAGCCGATCTCAGTTGGATCATTCGAGAAGCAACCTGGGCGTCGCGGCCACTATCAGAAGAAGCCGCGGAACGGAGTTACTAAATGGAATCGCGCCCTCGCGTCGTGCTGGGAACGATTGGGCACGACGCGCACATCGTCGGCAGCTCGGTGTTGCGCTACGCGCTCGAAGGCGCCGGTCTCGAGCCGGTCTTTCTCGGCGCGCTCGTGCAGCCGCAAGAGTTCATCGATGCCGCCAAAGAAACGGCGGCTTCCGCGATTTGGGTCTCCTCGCTCTACGGCATGGGCCGCATCGATTGCGAAGGCTTTCGCGAGAAGTGCATCGAGGCCGGCATGGATGACATCATCCTTTATATCGGTGGGATTCTCGTAACCGATCCCGAGCAGTGGGAAGAAACCGAAAAGCTCTTCAAATCGTTTGGTTTCAATCGCGTTTATCCGCCGCAAACAAAACCCGAGACCGCGCTCGCCGATCTACGCAATGACCTCGGCCTCGAGGCTAAGGCGTGATCGCAATCCGCAAATCGGTCGAGGCAGAACGCGTGGCCGCGCTCGAAGCCGAGCGCTCCGGGAATATTCGTCAATTGCTTCTCGGCGCGTCACGCGCACTGAACCGCCTTGTGGTCGCGGCGCTCCAGAAGCGCGGGCACAAAAAATTTCGCTCGACACATCTCAGCCTGACGTCCAACATCGATCTCCACGGTACGCGCCTCAATGTCTTGGCGGCGCGCGCAAATATGACAAAGCAAGCGATGTGGGAACTTGCGAACGATCTTGAAAAATGCGGCTACGTCAAGCGCCGCATCGACGAGAACGACCGCCGCAACCGGATCATTGCATTCACGGATGCGGGTTGGAAGCTGAAGATGGACAACATCGAGGTCTTTCGTGAAATCGAAGCCGAGCTTCAAGGCAATGTCGGAAAAACTCCATACGAAGCGCTGCGCGGCACGCTGCGCGCGATCGCAGACTTAGGAGAAGAAGAATAATGGCAATCGCGACCTCACAAAAACACGCCGTAATCAATCCATCGACGCTGGAACACGTCGGTGCCGTCGAGTTTTCATCGGTCGGTGACGTCGCACGAAAAGTCGTGCGCGCACACGAGGCATTTGCGAAATGGCGCAGCACGCCGTTCGCGGAGCGCTCCGCAATCCTGCGCAAGACCGCCGGATCGCTGCGAACCTTCGCAGACGAGATCGCCGCGATGCTGACGCGCGAACAAGGCAAGCCCGTCAAGGAAGCCAAGATCGAAGTCGAACGCACCGCCGACACCTTCGATCTCTACGCATCCGACGACATTGGTGCGCTCGTCGACTCCGTTGAGCTTCCGGGAAAGACCGCGCGCGTCGTCCGCCGTCCACTCGGTGCCTGCGCGGCAATCGTGCCGTGGAATTTTCCACTGACGTTGATGGCGAACAAGCTCGTCCCTGCGCTTGCGACGGGCAACACGGTCGTCGTCAAGCCGGCGCCGACGACGCCGCTGGCGGCGCAACGTTGTATCGAATTGCTATATGAAGCCGGCTTGCCCGAGGGCGTCGTCGAGATAGTCATCGGCGGTGCAGACGTCGGCGCAGCCTTGATCGAGCACCCACTCATTCGCAAAGTCTCGTTCACCGGTTCGACCGTAACCGGTAAAGCGATTATGGCGCTCGCCGCCAAAGGCCTCAAGCGTCTGACGCTCGAGCTTGGCGGCAACGATGCAATGATCGTCTGCGAAGACGCCGACATTGTCGGTGCGGCCCGCGCGGCTGCGGTCGGACGCTTCTTCAACGCCGGACAAGCTTGCATCGCTACGAAGCGTATCTACGTCCACCGTTCGAAGTATGGCGAGTTCGTCGAGCGCGTCAGCGAGCGCGCCGCGAAGTTGCCCGTCGGTGACGGGTTCGATCCCAGCGTGCGCATGGGCCCGCTGCACTCGCAACCGCAGCGAGAAAGCGTCGAAGGTTTCGTGCGCGATGCGCTCGAGCACGGCGCAAAAGCCGCGGCCGGCGGTAAGCGTTCGGATCACGGCAAAGGCTATTTCTTCGAGCCGACCGTGCTCGTTGACGTCGCTGACGATGCGCGCCTCATTCGCGAGGAATGCTTTGGCCCCGTCCTTCCGGTGATGGTGTTCGATTCGATCGATGAAGCGTTCGCACGCGCGAACTCAACGGTTTTCGGGCTCGGTTCCTCGATCTGGACGAGCGACACGGCGCTGCAAGAGCGCGCCGTGCGCGAGCTGGACGCAGGCTATACGTGGATCAACGATATCGCTACAGACTACGATCGGTTGCCGTTCGGCGGCGTAAAGGAGAGCGGTTTTGGAAAAGAGCGTGGCACCGAGGTTCTCAACGAATACCTCGAACTCAAATCCGTCGTCGCAGGTACCGTCGGACATGGATGATCCCGCTTTCGGATTTCTCCATATAGGCCGGTATCCGTCGAAAAAACCACGCACGACGGCGATGACGATTTGCATCGACGGCATGGATAGCGGCTTTATTTCGAACGCGCAGGTCACGTCGCTCGGCGACTTCGTCGCGCCCTATATCGACTACGCGAAGCTGGGCTGGATGATCCCGCGTCTGACGTCGAAGAAAATGCTGGTCGAGAAGATCGCGGCCTATCACGCCCAGGGTATCCGGGTGTTCTTCGGTGGGATGGCGATGGAAGTCGCGCTCATTCAGGCCAAACCTGCCGAGTACGTCGAGGCGTGCGCAGAATATGGCGCCGACGCGATGGAGATCTCCGCCAGCGCGTCGTACATCTCGCCGCGAATCGCCGACGAATCGATTCGCCGCGCGAAATCCGTGGGACTCAAAGCGTTTCTCGAGATCGGACGCAAGGGCGAAAACGCCGCAAATCCGACGGTTGACGACGTACGGCGGCAGCTCGATCGGATGCTCGTTGCCGGCGGCGACGGGCTCATCATCGAATCAGAACGACTCGAATCGATGCATCACGCCGGCACGCTCGAGGGTTTCCTCGAGGGTTGCGGCGATCTCGATCTCGCCAAACTGATTTTCGAACTGCCCTACGGCTTGCCGTTTCCCCAGCTGCAGCCGATTGCAACGCGACTCTTCTCGGTGCTCGGCTCCGACATCAACGTTGCCAACGTTGAATTCGCGCACGTCATGGGAATTGCGACGATTCGCACCGGGACATGCTTTGGCGAACTCTTCGGATTGGTGCCGACTGAGGTCGCGCAGTGACCGAGACGTTCGAATCCGGACGGCATTTACGCATCGGCGTCCTTGCCTTTTGGCTTTCGCGCGTGGCGGCAATCGCGTTGCTTGTGCTGCTCCCGCTCAAACTGTACACGGGCTGGGTGCGTATGGGGAAAGTTCCCGGCCCGCCGGGCCTCGCGGCGCTGCATTCGGATGCGATCCTCGACACGCTGCTGCTGCTCGCGCTCCTGACGCATGCCGCGATGGGCGTTCGCGTTCTGCTGCTCGAGTTCGGGCTCAGCAAGAACGGCGACCGCCTCTTTTCGATTGTTGCGACGTGTGCGGTCGTTTTGTTCGCCGCCGCAATTTACGTGACGATCGCGGGTTAGCATGGCGCGAGCAACCATCGATCGCTTCGAAGACGGCCGGCGCTGGACGCAAGACTACGAGCTCGAGCTTCCGCCGCAAGCCACCGTTCTCGATTTGCTCTTTGAGATCCAGCAGCGGCTCGACCAGACGCTGTCGTTCCGCTACTCCTGCCGCAATTGGATGTGCGGAAGCTGCGGCATGCTGGTAAACGGTCGCGAGCAACTTGCGTGCCGCACGCGCCTCTCGGATATCAAGACGCCTGCAGTCCGGATTGCGCCGCTGCGCAATCTCCCCGTCGTCAAAGATCTGATTGTCGATCTCGCAGATTTCTTCGAGAAGTGGAACAGCGTCGGCGTCGCGTTTCCCGATCAAAGTAAGAAACCGATCCCGAATTCCCCGAAGACCCAGCACGCGATCGACGCGCATTCGGACTGCATCACGTGCGGCTTGTGCTATTCCGCCTGCGATGTGCTCAGTCACGCACCGGAGTTTCTTGGCCCGGCCGCGCTTAATCGCGCGTATACGCTGCAGATCGATGCGCGCGACGTCGCCCACAACGAGCGCGGTGCGACGATTGCCGCGGATGGCGGTGTCTTTCGTTGTCACTCGATGGGGCAATGTACGAACGTTTGTCCCAAGGGCCTCGATCCGCTCGCTGCAATTGCGGCGCTCAAGCGGGGCGCGTGATGGAAGAGCTCGAGACCGACGTCCTCGTTCTCGGCAGCGGCGGCGCCGGCCTGATGGCCGCGCTCTACGCGCTCGATACAAATCCGAAACTGAACGTCACGCTCGCGACCAAAGGTCTTTTCGGAAAGAGCGGCTGCACGCGGATGGTTCAGGGCGGCTACAATGTTGTGCTCAGTCCGAACGATTCAGTCGAACGGCATTTCCAAGATACGATGGTTGGCGGACATTGGCTCAACAACCACATCCTGGCGCGCACGCTGGTCGAAGATGCGCCGGTCGTCGTGCACGAGATGTGGGAGAAAGCCGGCGTGCGCTTCATGCGTGACAAAGACGGCAATCTGCACCAAAAGGGTCTGGCCGGACAAACCTTCGATCGCACGGTGCATCACGGCGATCTCACCGGTATCGAAATCGTCTCGCGTCTCTCGGAACAAGTTCGTGCGCGCGGGACGCGGATTCTCGAAGAGTGCCGCGCCGTCGATTTGCTCGTAGAAGACGGCGAGGTTTTCGGTGCCGTGCTTTTGCCGGCGCGCACCGGTGAGTTCTTGATCGTACGAGCAAAGATCACGGTGCTTGCGACGGGCGGCTCCGCCCCGATCTTCAGCATCTCGTCGGCGTCGCTCGAAAAATGCGGCGACGGCTACGCACTTGCGTACCGTGCCGGCGCGACGTTGATGGATATGGAGATGAGCCAGTTCCATCCGACCGGATTGATCGCGCCAGGCTCTCGCTTCAACGGCAGCGTCATCGCCGAAGAGTTGCGCGCCGCGGGCGGCTATCTCTTCAACGCGAACAACGAGCGCTTCATGGGCAACTACAATCCTCGCTTCGAAAAAGCGACCCGCGACGAAGTTTCGCGCGGTTGCTATTTTGAAATCGCCGCCGGTCGCGGAACGCCCAACGGCGGCGTGTGGCTCGACGTCTCGCACCTCGGTGCAAAAGCGGTCGAAGAGCTTTTCCCGGGCATGCTGGAACGTTGTTTTTTGATCGGACGCGATTTGCGTAAGGAGCCGATCGAGGTTTGTCCGACCTCGCACTTCGAGATGGGTGGCGTGCGCATCGATCGCGACTGTCATTCGGATCTGCCCGGATTGCTCGTCGCCGGCGAAGACTCGGGCGGAGTCCACGGCGCAAATCGGCTCGGAGGCAACGGCGTCGCAGATTCGACCGTGTACGGCCGCCGTGCCGGCTTGTGTGCTGCGAACACCGCCCTCGAACGCCGCATGAAAAAAGCCAATCCGTCGCCCGCCATCGCAGCTGCGCTTGCGCCGTGGGAGCGCACCGGCGGCGAGCAGCCGCAGGCACTGCATGCGGAGTTTCGCGACCTGATGTGGGAGAAAGTCGGCGTCGTCCGCGAGGCAGCGGCGATGAGCCAAGCGATTGAAGCGCTGCATACATTGCAACAACGCATCGAGCATGTATCCGTCAGCGGTGCGCGAGCGTACAATCTCACGTGGCAGTCGGCGCTCGACGTTCGCAATGCCGTGACGGTCGGGGAAATGGTCGCGCAGTGCGCGCTCACACGCCAAGAAAGTCGTGGCGCACACTATCGAAGCGATTTTCGGAGCGAGGATCCCGCCTGGACGAAGAATCTCACGGTGCGTCGTGAAGACGGTCAAATGCGGTTTGACGAACAAGAAGTCGTGCGGGAACCGGCAGCCGCGCGATGAACCGTGCGGCGGCCCTTTCGCCGCTCAGCGGCGTCCGTTATTGGGCGCGGCTCGATGCGTCCCGAGAAGCAATCGTCGATGGCGACGTGCGTCTCACGTTCGGCGAGCTCAGTACGAGGGTCGATGCCGCCGCAGCGTACCTGCATTCGAAGGGCGCGAAGCGCGGCAGCGTCATCGGCATGTCCTTGCGGAACTGCGCGGACGCGCTCGTGATTCCGCTGGCCGCGGCTGCACTCGGTGCGCAAATCTCACCCGTGAACTTCCGCTTGAAAGCGCGCGAGCTCGGCGGGATCGCAGCGCACATGAATGCCGCGACGTTCGTCTACGGCGACGAGCTTGCACCGGAGATGGAACGTTCCGGCTTGGCTGCAAAAGACGCCTTCATCACGCTCGAAGAGTTCGAGACGGGCATTCGCGCATTCGCAGGCAAGCACGCCGGTGACGGTTTCGCGACGCCTGCGGATCCATACACGTTCATGTGGACGTCGGGGACGCGCGGATTGCCCAAACCGTGCCGCGGCTCGCTCGCCGCACGGATGAATTGGATCGCGACGTTCCCGTACGTCTATGGCGTGCGCCCGCACGATAAGTATCTGGCTGCGATGCCGATCGTACACTCGGCCGGAATGACGTTTGCGCTTGCCTATCTCAACTTCGGCGGCTCCGTATATCCGGTCGCGCACTTTAACGCACGTGAAGTGTGGCGTCTGATTCGCGACAACGAGATAGCAGCAGGGTTGTTCGTCCCGACGATGCTGCAGATGCTGATCGAAGAAGATCCGTCCCCGCAAACACCACTGCCGGAGACGTTCCGCACGGTGATCACGGCGGGCTCGCGGATTCGGCCAGCCTTGCACGCGCAAATCCTCGAGCGCTTTCCGAACCGGCTGTTCACCTACTACGGCTCGACGGAAAGCCCGAGCATGAGCGTCTTGCGCCCGCACGAGCAAGCTTCATATCCTGAATCGGTCGGACGGCCGTACTTCGGCGTCGAGGTGCAAGTGCGCAATCCGCGCATGCTGCCGGACTATCCGGTGCGCGTCGGCGACATCGTGGCGCGCAATCCGTACGCGATGGATTCGTACGGCGTCGAAGGCGTCCCGGTCCCCATTTCCCGCGACGGTTGGATCGAAACCGGCGATATCGGCTACTTTAATGAGGACGGCCTCTTGCACGTGTTCGGCCGCGCAACCGACGTCATCATCAGCGGCGGCCTCAACATCAGCTTACCTGAAGTCGAGCGCGTCATCGCCGCGCATCCGCTCGTGAAGGACGTTGCCGTGGTGGGCATCGAGGACGAGCGCTGGGGCGAGCTGCCTGCGGCCGCGATCGTTCCGATCGACACGCGCGATGCAGGCCGCATCATCGAAGTGATCGACGCGCACTGTCGTACGGAACTTGCAGGCTACAAGCGCCCGCGCCACATCATCACCCTGCTGGAGTTGCCGCGAACGGCATCCGGTAAGGCGTCGATCTCCGAGATTCGCACGCTGATCGCCGTACGGGTGCAAGCATGAGCGAGCACGTCACCTACACGACCCGCGAGAAGACGGCGATCCTCACGCTGAACCGGCCGGATAAGATGAATGCGCTCACACCGGAGATGCGTACGTCGCTGCTCGAGTATCTCGCGCGAGCCGAAGCCGACGAGAACATCGCTGCGATCGTTTTACGCGCCGAGGGCGAGCGCGCGTTTTGTGCCGGTGCAGACTTGAGCGAGCTGAAGACGCGCACGTCGAAAACCGAAATGAGCGACGGTGCGAAGCTGCGGCGCGCGTTGCCGCGCACGCTCGAAGAGATGGGCAAACCGGTTATCGCGGCGTTGCACGGTCACGTGCTTGGCGCGGGCCTCGAAGTTGCAATGGCGTGCACGATCCGTATCGCCGCGGAAACGGCAACCTTTGGTTTGCCGGAGCTCAAGCACGGCGTCGTACCGGGCAGCGGCGGCACGCAGCGTCTGCCGCGCCTCGTCGGCCTGAGTTTCGCGATGGACATGATGTTGACGGGCCGTCCGATCGACGCGCAAACCGCGCTCAGCATCGGGCTCGTCAGCCGAGTTGTACCGTTCGCGCGCTTGCTGGATGAGGCGAGCGCTATCGCGGAAACGATTGCGAAGCTCAATCCGTTTGCGGTAAAAGCCGCCAAAGCCGCGTCGCTGCGTTCATTCCGCCGCGACCTCGATGCGGATATCGAAGAAGAGCGCCGTTGGTTCGCGCTGTGCTTGGCGGAGAAAGAGGCGCAGCAATGATCGCGACGGATCGAATCGAGCAAGTTAAAGCCTGGCGTCTTTCGTTGCCGCTCGTTCGACCGTACCATCTTGCATTCGGCGCGATCGACGCGTTCGAAACGATTCTCATCGAAGCAAGCGATGGTCGCCGTACGGGCGTTGGAGAAGCGACGTACCTTACTGGGTACACCGACGAAACGATCGATGACGCGTGGGACAACGTGCGGGAGCTCTCTGCGCTCGTCGCCGGCAAGCCGATCCAAACGGCGCGCGAGCATCTCGGCTCCATCTTAAACGCCGCGCCGTTTACGGTCACGGCGTTCGTGACCGCATTCGACATGCTCGAGGAAAATGCGCTGCTGCGCATCGACAAACCCACACGCATGCCGCTTCTTACGCTTCTGCAAGCGGAGAGCGATGTCGAGATCGAAACGGAGATCGCGGCCGCTATCGAACGCGGCTTTTCGACGCTAAAAATAAAAGTCGGTTTCGATGTCGATGCCGATCTTCGCCGCATCGGTGCAATTCAACGTATCAATCGCGGGCGATGTGCCCTTCGCCTCGACGCCAATCAGGGCTATTCGCGCGAGGATGCGATCCACTTTGCAACGTCGCTCGATCCGGTTTCAATCGAGCTCTTCGAGCAGCCGTGCGACAAAGCCGATTGGGATTCCGCCGTTGCGGTCGCGCGTGTTTCGAACGTGCCGATGATGCTCGACGAGTCGATCTACGGTGCAGATGACATCGCGCGCGTTGCGGAACTCGGTGCAGCCCGTTACGTCAAGCTCAAACTCATGAAAGCCGGATCGTTGGACGCCCTAGCGCGCGATCTTGCGCAAATCCGTGCGCTTGGGATGGAGCCCGTCCTCGGAAATGGCGTCGCAATCGACGTCAGCAACTGGATGGAGGCGTGCGTCGCGCGTGGTCTCGTTGCGAATGCCTTGGAATCGAACGGCTTTCTCAAACCGCGTCGGGCAGTGCTCAAAGCCCCGCTCCGCTTCGAGCGCGGCGCGATCGTCTTGGAACCGCAGTGGACGCCGCAGATCGACGTCTCCGCCGCGCAAGCGCAGTCCGAGGCTTACACGGAATGCCGGGCCTAGGCCGTACGCTCGTCACGGGCGTGATCGGATCCGACACCCACATCGTCGGCAATCGCATTCTTACGATGGCGCTCGAAGAAGCGGGTTACAAAGTCGTTTCGCTCGGCGCGCTGACACCCGCGCAAGAATTCATCGCGGCAGCCATCGAGACGAACGCCGATGCAATTCTCGTCAGCTCGCTCTACGGTCAGGGTGAGCTCGATTGCCGTGGTTTTCGGGAATTGTGCATCGAAGCCGGCCTGCAAGATATCCTCATTTACGTCGGCGGAAATCTGGTCGTCGGCAAACAGCCGTGGCAAGACGTCGAACAACGTTTCCTCGCAATGGGCTTCGATCGCGCGTTTCCGCCCGGCACGCGAACCGATGACGTCGTCGCGATACTCGCGGAAGATTTCGCCGCGCGGGAAAAAGTGCGATGAGCGCGCGCGCGGCTCTCTTGATCGACTTCGGCAGCACGTACACGAAGTTGCGCGCAGTCGATCTCGACGACGCGAGGCTGATCGGAACCGGGCAAGGGCCTTCGACCGTGCGCACGGACGTGTGCATCGGGATGCGGGCGGCGCTTGCCGATCTTGAAAAGAACGCCGGCACGCTCCCGCACTTTCGGTACCGTTTGGCATCGAGCAGCGCCGCAGGCGGTTTACGAATGGTGACGATCGGCCTCGTCCGCGAGCTTACCGTCGAGGCTGCGCGACAAGCTGCACTCGGCGCCGGCGCAAAGCTCGTCGGGACGTTTGTCAACAAACTCACCCGCAGCGACGTCGAGGCGATCGAGTCGCTCGCACCCGATATCGTTTTGCTGGCAGGCGGTACCGACGGCGGCAACACCGAGGTTGTGCTCCACAATGCGAAAATGCTCGCACAGAGCCGGATCGATGCGCCGATCGTGTTTGCCGGAAACCGCGTCGCAGCCGATGAGGCACGGGAGCTTCTCGCGAAGCACAGCTTGACGATCGCCGGCAACGTGATGCCCGAGCTTGGAACGCTTGCAACGGAATCGGCACGCGAAGCGATTCGTAAGATTTTCATCGCGCGGATCGTGCATGCCAAAGGCATCGATCGTGCGCAGGAGATGTTCGACGACGTCTTGATGCCGACGCCCGCAGCCGTCTTGGAAGGCGCGCGTCTGCTCGCCGACGGCGCCGGCAGCGAGTCCGGACTCGGCGAGCTGCTTGTGGTCGATCCGGGTGGTGCGACGACCGACGTTCATTCAATCGCAAGCGGCGACTCGAGCAGCGGTGCCATTCAGAAGGGCATGCCGGAGCCGCGCGTCAAGCGCACCGTCGAAGGCGATCTCGGAATGCGCCACACGTCAGCATCGGTCGTTGAGGCGGCCGGGGTCGAGCGGATTGCGCAGCAGATGAACGTCTCCGTCGCAGACGTCGCCGCAATGCTTGCACGCATCGCCGAGAACATCGAGATGATTCCGCAAACGCCGGCCGAGCACGCATTCGACCGCGCGTTGCTTGCAACCGCGATCGAGATTGCGGTCCGGCGCCACGCCGGGACGGTCGAGACCGTGTACACGACGATGGGACCCGCGACCGTGCAGCACGGCAAAGATCTTACGCGCATCGAGGTCGTCGTCGCGACCGGCGGAGCGCCGATCCACCTCGGCGACCATGATGCTCTGCTCGAAGCGATGCGTTCTGCGCCGTCGGATCCGCAATCGCTTCGTCCGCGCGCGCCGCAACTGTACATCGACCGCGACTACATGCTGTTCGCGATCGGTCTGCTCGCAAGTGCGGAGCCGCAAGCAGCCTTAGCCCTTGCGCGGCGTTCGGTAACGCCTGCGGATCGTATGGAAGAAGTGGCGCAATGAGCATTGCAGCCCAGGCGCCGCTATCGCAGGATCGAATCGACGACGACGCCTTCGCCGCGATGCGCCGCGAAAATCTTGCCCGCTGGTCAACCGGCGCCGGCGTCGATCTCGAAGAGGCCGTCGCATACCATAAGGCAATGCCCGAGCACAAACGCTTGGCTGCCGTGCTTCGGCGCGCCGACGTAGAGCATCGGACGCTCACACAGCCGCGTGGCGGCTTCGGTACCTTCGAGCTTCAGAAGAATCTCATGCAGATGCTGGATCGCGAAGGCCTCGCCGACATCGTTCCGACGACGACCGACAGCTATACGCGCAACGAGCATTTCGAACAAGCCCAGGAAGGCGTCACCGAATCCGAGCGGCTCGGACGCTCGATGCTCAATGGCTATCCGATCGTGAACTACGGCGTGCAGACGTCGCGTAAACTGGTCGAGGCGATCGAAAAGCCCGCGATCATGCTGACGGGAACATCGATGCCCAAGCTCACCGGCGAGATCGGGTTTGCCGCGGGTTACAGTGGTTATCTCGGCTCCGGAATCGCGTACACGGTTTCGTACACGAAAGAACTTTCAATCGAGCAGGGCATTCGCAACTATCAGTATCTCGATCGTCTCGCCGCTGAGTATCTTGCGCGCGGCGTCGAGCTGCATCGTCGCCAACCCGGATTTTTGACCGGCACGAACATCCCGCCCTCGATCGCAATCATCGTTTGCATTCTCGACATGCTGCTTGCGCTGGCGCAGGGCGTTCGCAACTATGGTCTCGAGCTCGGGCAAACGCTGCATCTGATCCAAGATGCGGCCGCGCTCTCGACCTGCCGCGAGTTGTGCGAAGAGTATGCGCGCAAGGCGGGACACGCGGATACATTCACGCCTGTGACTTCGCTGCATTGGATGGGCGCGTGGCCGCAGGACGAAGCCCAGGCTGCGGCGCTCGTGTCGTATGGCGGAACGCTCGCCGCGATCGGCGGCGCAGTCAGCGTAACGACGAAGAGCGTCCATGAAGCTTTCGGGATTCCGACGCCGGAAGCAAACTGCGAAGCGCTGCGCATGACGCGCATGGCGATTTATCTTGCGCGTAAGATTCGTCTGGACGGCCTTGACGAGTACGAATTCGAGCGCGAGCTGATTCGACGCGAGGTGCGGCCGATCGTCGATAGCGTTCTCGAACTCGGCGAAGGCGATGTCGCGGTTGGAACGGTACGCGCCCTCGAGGCCGGCGTTCTCGACATACCGTGGTCGCCAAACCGATTCGTCCGCAGTCGCGTCATGCCGGCACGTGACGCGGACGGTTACTTGCGTATACTGGATGCCGCGGCGATGCCGTTTCCGAAGGACGTTCTCGCAGTGCACGAAGAGCGTCTGCGAAAACGCGCTGAAGTCGAGCACATAGCGTACGGGCGCGAGCTCGCAGTCTCGAGCGTCTACGAGCTGAGCGAGCCGATCGCCAAACTTCTTCCCGATCGCAATCGTTAAGGAAACGTCGCGATGAATTCGGCAGGAAAACCTCAATTCGTCATGGAGCATGACAAATGCTGCTGAGGGGAAGACTGCGGCGGTCGGCAGCCTACGCAGTGATCTTATGCTGTGCGTTTTATCTGTATTTTCTCGCGCAGCGCTTTCAGTTCGACAACATTCCCGGGCGTGTCGGCCCCGATGCGTGGCCGAAGATCGTTTTGGGATTGTTGCTCCTGACGTGCGTCTGGCAAATGGGAAGAATACTCATCGTCGGCGCCGCGCCCGCAACTTCGAGCGACGACGAGCTTCCGCTCTCGGATGGTGGAGGCGATTACACTTATCTGGCGTTGCTCGCGATCGGCGTCACGGTCGTCTATGCGTACGTTTTGCCGACGCTTGGATTCTTTGTCGCAACCGTGCTCTACATCGCAGCCATCGCGTTCGTCTCGCGCTATCGCAAGTTGTGGCCCCTCGTCGCGACGAGTCTGATCGCGCCGCTCATCTTGATCTTCGTCTTCATGAAGATCGTGTACGTCGCGCTGCCGCTCGGTAGCGGCCCGTTCAAGAGTCTTATGCTCGTCTTGCTCAAGCTTCTCGGGGTGCACTGAGCGCGCATGGACGTACTCCAGAGTCTCGGCGCCGGTCTGCTGCATGTCTTCACGCTGCAAGACTTTTCGATGCTGGTGCTCGGCTTGTTGATCGGGATGGCCGTCTCGATCATGCCGGGCTTGGGTCTCGTTATGGGTGTCGTTCTGGCGTTGCCGTTCACGTATCGCATGCAGATCGAGCCGGCGATCATTCTGCTGACCGCGATCTATGTTTCCGGAACGTACGCCGGCTGCTTCACGGCGATCTTGTATCGGATTCCCGGCGAACCGATGGATGTTCCGCTCTTGTGGGACGGCTACAGCATGACGCAGCGCGGCGAAGCTGCCAAGGCGCTCGGTTGGGCTCTCGTCGCCGCACTCACGGGCGGCTTGATTTCGTCGGCGGTGATGGTGGCGCTTGCGGTGCCGTTCAGCAACGCCGCGCTCCGTTTTGGACCGCCTGAATACTTTGCGGCGGTTTTCTTCGGATTCACGTCGATTGCGGCGCTGGCCGGGAAATCGTTCGTCAACGCGTTCATCAGCTTGCTAATTGGGCTCTGGATCGCAACGATCGGCGTTGACCAGACGTTCAGCGCACAGCGCTTTACCTTCGGCATGCCCGTTTTGATGGGAGGTTTGCCGTATGTCGTGATTCTCGTCGGGATGTACGGGCTCGGCGAGCTGATCAGCCGTATCGGCCGCGGTCTCCCGAAAATCGAAAAACCACCTGAGGGAAAAACCGTCGGAACGTCGTTCCCGTCGTTTCGTGAGATGTGGGCAATTCGCACGACCTTCATTCGCAGCAGTATTCTCGGCACGATTTTGGGGATCGTTCCGGGCGCCGGCGCAACGATCACGTCGTTCATTTCATACGGCATTGAGAAGCAATACGGAAAGCGCCGCGAGCAGCTCGGCAAAGGCGTCCCTGAAGGCATCGTCGCGCCCCAGATCGGCTCGACTGCATCGGTCGCCGGCCACATGATTCCGTTGCTCACGCTCGGGCTTCCCGGCAGCGGTGCGACCGCAGTCATCCTTGGCGCCTTTCTCCTGCACGGCGTGCAGCCCGGACCGCTGCTCTTCACGCAACCCGATTCGAAGATACTCGTGTACTCGATCCTGGCGTCGTTGTTCGTCGGCGTGATCGGCATGTGCGTGATCGGGTTTCTCTGGATCAAAGTCGTCGTGAAAATCCTTATGATCCCGCAAGCCGTTCTGGTCGCGATCGTCATGGTGTTTTGCATCGTCGGCGCATACGCAGATCGCAACAGCATGAACGACGTCTGGATCATCGTCGTCTTCGGCGTACTCGGCTTTCTTTTCGAACGATTTCGATTTCCAATCGCACCGATGGTGCTGGGCGTTATCCTTGGTCCGCTCGCGGAAAGCTCGTTCATTCAAACCATGGTCAGCTACAACAACGACTGGACGGTTTTTCTGCGGCATCCGATTAGCGGGACGTTGATCGGACTCTCGATAGTCGCACTTGCATATCCGCTGGTGCGAGAGGTTCTGGGGCGCAAACCTATATTGCTAGGAGGGGAATCATGAACCGAACCACGTTCACAGCAAGTATGCTCGGTGCGCTCGGCGCAGCCACCCTAACCCCGCGCCTTGCGGGTGCAGCAGATGATTATCCGAGCCGGCCGATCACGCTGATCGTACCCTGGGGCCCAGGCGGCGGGTCCGATCAAGTCGGACGCGCGGTCGCAAAGACGCTGCAAGACGTCCTTAAGGGAACCTCGGTTCCCGTCATCAACGTCCCCGGCGCCGACGGTAACGACGGGATGATCAGGTTGATCGGCGGCGACGCCGACGGTTACACCATGGTCATTTTTATCGCGGACACGTTCGTCGGCAACATGACCGCGAAGACGCCGCCGGCTTGGCACTTGAGCGACATCACACCGCTCGCGATGATGAACACCATGCCGTTTGCATATTATCTTTCGAAGGACAGCCCCTACAAGGATTGGGCCTCGTTCGAGAAAGCCGCGAAAACCACGCAGATGCGCGTCGCCATCACCGGCTACGGAAGCGCGGAGGATATTGGAAACAAGTACTTTGCCGCTAAGGGCGGCTTGAAACTTACGCAGGTCGCATTTGCGAAACCGGGCGAACGCTACGCAGCGCTGCTCGGAAATCAGGTCGACGTCATGTGCGATCCGATCGGCAATGTGAGTCAGTATGTCGAATCCGGTCAGATGAAGCCAATTTGCATCTGGGCCGAAAAACGTCTTGGGGTCATCCCTTACTGCCCGACGGCGCACGAAGTCGGCTACAAGGTCGAATTGGAAGAATGGCGCACGATCGGCGTCAAGGTCGGCACCGATCCGAAGATCGTGGCGTTTCTCGATCGCGCTTTGGCAACCGCTTATAAAACCTCGGAGTTCCAAGCCTTCCTGAAGTCGTCGTGGTCCGATCCCGAGAGCTACGTCAGCGCGAAGGACTTACCGGGCTTCTTTGCTGCGCGCCGGCGCGACATCGACGCGTTAATAGCAGCCACGCACTAACGCATTACCGGGCGCACGTTCGATTAGCGCAAGCGATCGATCACGCGTAAAGGGCCGCCGCAGGGGACGAACTTCGCCATTACAAGAGGCAGAATATGTCGAGTGTTATGACGAATTTCGTCACCCTATGTTGATTGTCGAATTCGCACGTTCAGCTGAAGTCGCTGAGTTATTGCGCAATGCGCCGGCGACGTTCGAAGGCTACGTTGCTGAAGGAAAAGACGGCGGGTTCGGAATCGCAGCCAGAGACGATGCGATTCCGAGTGATGCAAAGCGTGAGGTGAACGTGCTGTTCACCGGCGGCGTTTACGGCGCCGCCGCGGGGCAGTATTTGTTTGTCGTCGGTCTACCCGTTCCGAAAGATTTTCGCGACGAGTTTCTGTCGTGGTACAAGGACGAGCATTTGCCGATCTTGCTCGAGGCGCCGGGATGGGACGGCTGCCGATTTGTCGAGGAGAAGGTCAAGACAGGTTTGCTCTTTCACGCGCTGCACCAGCTCAGCGATCGTAGCGCTTTGGATTCCGATGCGCGTAAGCGCTCCGTTCCACACCGTGGTTCCAGCGTTTAGCGCAAAATTCGTGGTTCGATAGGGGATTTGTGCGGGCACTGTACGCGCGCTACTGTTGACGCGTCCTGAGTCGTGATTCTTCCAGCAGACTGATTAGGCCGAACTGGGTGCACGGAAGCCCCGGCTATCCGCGAAAATTGCCACAAGAGTCGTCGCGAAGACCGTTTGGCGCGCTATACTAAACTCGTGAGTTTACCAGCCCTTTTTTGATGAACTCCCCTTTTTCGCGATTGGTTGGGGCTGCAGCGCTCTTCGCAGTGGCGCTCATCGCAGCATTCTTTGCGTTCACGGCGTTTCAGCACGGTGTGCCGCCGATCTGGACGCTTGATTCGCCCTTTCCGATGCTTCGGCTCGAGTTTGGCAGCAACATCCTCGCCGCACCGTTCATGGTATTGCTCGCTTTGGTTGCGATCCCGGTCGGCGTTTGGAGCCTGCAGCGCGGTCGCGCGGCCGATGTAATGTTCATCGCGGCCTTCGCGGCTGCGATGCTCTCGGTGTTGCTCGCGCGGAGCGTTGCTGCATTCTTCCTTGCATGGGAAGCGATGTCGATCGTTTCCGCATTCTTGGTTGCGGCGCACCACGAGCGACGCGGTGTTCGCCGGGCAACGCTGACGTATCTCATCATCGCGCAGAGCGGTGCGCTTTGCATCCTCGTTGCGCTTGTGTTGCTAGCAGTCAACGCGGGAAGCGCGTCGTTCGCTGAAATCGCTGCCGGAGCAAGGACGTTGCCTACCGGGATGCGCGATGCTGTGTTCGCCCTCGCGCTCGTCGGCTTCGGCTCGAAGGCGGGCTTGATGCCGCTGCATTTTTGGCTGCCGCGCGCGCATCCGGTTGCACCGCCCAATGCGTCGGCGATGCTCTCCGGAGTGATGTTGAAGATTGCGATTTACGGTCTCGCGCTGATCACGCTCGAGCTCGCCGCTCCGACAACGACCGCTTGGGGAATCGTGATTACGCTCATCGGGGCCGCCAGCGCAATCGGCGGCGTACTATATGCCCTCGTCGATCACGACTTGAAACGCTTGCTCGCGTATCATTCAGTAGAGAACGTGGGCATCATTGTCATCGGACTTGGTGTGGCGCTGATGATGGAGACCAACGGAGCGTCTGCGCTCGCGGCACTTGCTTTGATGGCAGCGCTCTTCCACACCATCAATCACGGCCTCTTCAAGAGTCTGCTGTTTCTTGGCGCCGGTTCAGTAGCCGATAGTGCCGGAACCGTCGACCTCGAACGGCTGGGCGGTTTGTGGACAGAGCTTGTCTGGACGGCGCCGTTCTTCTTGATCGGATGTGCCGCGATCAGCGCTTTACCGCCGTTCAACGGTTTTGTCTCCGAGTGGATGACCTTTCAGAGTTTGATTGCCGGTATCACAACTGCCGGTCTTGCGGTCAAACTTACATTGTTAACGACAATAGCCGCGCTTGCGCTTACCAGCGGTTTAGCCGCGGCGTGCTTCGTCAAAGTTTTTGGCGTGGCGTTCTTAGGACGAGCACGGGAAGTGCGGGCGTTGCCTCGCGAGCGTTTCGATCAACGTGCTGCAGCACTGGCGCTTCTTGCGGCCCTGTGCACCGTTCTCGGCGTCGTCCCCGTGATCGCGATCGTACCACTCGGACGCGTGGCGCAATCTGTGTTCGCTGCCCCCTCGCTTGCCTTGCCGACGATGCCGGCACTGCCGGCGCTTCTGGTCGTTCTGCCCGTGCTCGGTGCGCTCGGCGCATACGTGCTCGCGCGCGGTCGCGGCGTTCGGCCGGTAAAGACGTGGACGTGCGGATCACCGGTGACCGCCTCGGCGCAATATTCCGCGACCGGTTTCAGCAAGCCGTTGCGGACGATCTTCGCGTTCTTCCTCGCACCCGAGCGTCGCCGCGTCGTCGAAGTCGGATTCTCATCATGGTTTCCGCGGCGTATCATATATCACACGACGAGCCGCTATCTCTTCGACGAACTTGCGAGGCGATTTTCCGCGGCACTCATGTTGACGGCTCGGCGAATGCGGCTCGTGCAAAGCGGTAGTCTCCGTCTCTATCTGATGTACGCGATTCTGACTCTTGTGCTGACCTTTGTGGTGGCGCGATGATGAGCGCCGTACAGGTGCTGGCGATCATCGCGCTGGCTCCCTTACTGCAAGGCTGCATGAAAACGCTACGCGCGCGTTTGTCGGGACGGCCGGGACCGTCGCCGGTGCAAGCATATCGTGATCTCGCGAAGCTGTGGCACAAGGAAGCGCTCTTGCCCGACGGCGTCTCCGTACTTGCGGTCGTTGCTCCGGGTGTGGCATTCGGCGTCGCCGCGACATTCGCCGCGGCGCTCCCGCTCGCGCATACGTTTGTGAGTAGCCTGATCGACGTCGTCGCGCTGGCGATGCTTCTTGCGCTCGGACGTTTCGTGACGACCCTCGTTGCGCTCGACACACGGAGCGGATTCGCGGGAATGGCTGCCAGCCGCGAGATGACATTTTCAAGCCTGGCCGAGCCTGCACTCTTGATTGCGCTTTTGGGCGGCGCGGCGACCGGTCATGGCACCGCATTACAATCACTCGCCGGCGTTCCGTTCGGAATCGCGGGCATGCTCGCAATCGTCGCGTTCTTTCTCGTAACTCTCTCCGAGACGGCACGCGTTCCGATCGATAATCAGGAGACGCACTACGAGCTGACGATGATCCACGAAGGGCTCGTCCTCGAATATGGTGGCTGGCAGCTGGCGCTGATGAATCTCGCCACGCAAGTCCGTCAGCTTTGCTTCCTGCTGCTGGCATCATTCTTGTTACCGGCCCCTGATTTGCAAGCCCACCTTGCGTGGGTGGCAGTGCTCGCGATTACGATTACGATCGTGGAGACGGTGCTCGCGAAAGTCCGGCTCTTCGAAGTCCCGCAACTGTTGACGAGCGCCGTGGTCCTCGCGGTTGTAAGCATTTGTCTGCGTATCGGCGTGTTGTCGTCGTGACTGCCGAGTTGGGACTCTTTCTGGCAGGCGCAGCATTGCTCTTGAGTTCGCGCACATTAGTTGCGGCAGGTGCATACGTCGTGATCGCTGCGGTCGCGACGATCGCAATACTCCCCGCAGCGGTCGGCTCGGCGGTAGCCCTCGCGCTCTTGGCTGGATCGGCGTTCTTAAAGTTGGTCGTCGCGCCGATCGGCATCTACCTTTTCGTACGTGCAAATCCCGCGACGCGCGATCTTCGACCGTCGGTCTCGCTTCCAATCCGTCTCGTCATCGTGGTCGTGATCGGTCTTGTAGCTCGCGTCGCGCCCGTACTCACTGTGTTCAAGGATATTGCTACGATCGATGTGGCGGCTTTCGTCATTCTGTGTGCCCTTGGTATGCTCGTCGTCCAGCGGAATCTGATTGCGCACGTCATCGGACTCTTAGCGTTCAGCGCCGGTATCGCGTTAGCAGGTTCGGCGATTGCCCCCGGCTTGCCGGAAGCGGTTGAGCTCGGTGCATCGTTCGATGCGCTCGTCGTGACGTTCATTGGTCTTGCGATCGTGCGCGCGTTCCTCACGCACAATCCGCTGCTTGATGTCGCATCGTTGCGGAGGCTGCGCGGGTGATCGCGGGCGTCATCGTGGCACCGCTCGCTGCCGCCATTCTCTCGATGCCATTCCGTCCGCTGCAGGTTCGTCGATACGTGCGTTTGACGCTCGTGACGATCGCTGCATTGCTCCCGCTTGCTCTCATCGGGAGCGTCGACGGCCTGTCGATGCTCTTCGTCGGGATCGTGTCGGTACTCAGCTACTGCGCGACGATCTTCTCAGCCGGAATGTACTCGTTCGACTGGGGTGTTGGCGACGTTGTCTGGTCGCGCAAGTCGGTGTATTTCCTCCTCCTAGGCGCATTTTGGAGCGCAATGCTGCTCGTGGTTCTGTCTACGAACTTCGGTTTAATGTGGCTTGGCGTCTCGATGACGACCCTTGCGACCGCATTTCTCGTCGGCTTCAGCGGAGAGCGCGAGGCTCTTGAAGCTGCCTGGAAATATCTCGTCTTATGCAGCGTCGGTCTTGGCTTTGCGCTGCTCGGGATTCTGATGCTTGCTCGGCTCACACCGACGCTGAGCTGGTCGGACATTGGAACGCATCCGTCAACGCCGCTCGCACGGATTACTGTCGGTTTGCTTATTTTGGGCTTCGCCACCAAAGCCGGTCTTGTGCCAATGCACGCATGGTTGCCGGATGCGCATTCGAAGGCGCCGGCGCCAATCAGCGCGCTGCTCTCGGGCGTGCTCGTGTCGTGCTCGCTCTACGCGATCATGCGCGTCACTACCGTCGCATTCGCGTACGGTGAAAGTACGCTGCTGCAGCATCTGCTCCTCGCGTTCGGTGCTGCCTCCGCCGTCGTTGCCGGTGCGTTGATGCTCGTACAGTCCGATCTCAAACGTATGCTAGCGTATTCCACAATCGAGCACGCTGGACTCGTTGCGCTGGCAATAGGCTTTGGCGGCCCGCTCGGATTCTTCGCCG
The DNA here is from genome assembly GCA_963715815.1 of Vulcanimicrobiota bacterium. Taxonomy (GTDB): domain Bacteria; phylum Vulcanimicrobiota; class Vulcanimicrobiia; order Vulcanimicrobiales; family Vulcanimicrobiaceae; genus JAFAMS01. The sequence continues at coordinate 895,966 of OY970278.1, forward strand.
CCCTTTTTCACGTCGTCAATCATGCGGCGGCAAAATCGGCCGCATTTCTCTCGGCGGGCATGGTGCAGCGTGAGCGGGGGACGACGGTGTTGCGTGAGTTGCACGCGCTTTGGGAGAGCGGTCCCGCCGGGCGTACGCTGCTTGCGGCGTTGCTGGCGCTGTGTGGCTTGCCGCCGTTCGGTCTTTTCCTCAGTGAGTTTCTGCTGATCGCCGCCGGTGTAGCCGCGCATCAGTGGATCGCGCTCGCCGCCGGCCTGCTTGGAATGACGCTTGCATTCGTCGCGCTCGCGCGAACGGCCGTCGAGATCGAGTCCGGACGGACCAGCAGAAAACGTGGCGCGGTCGCGGTCGTTCCGAAGCTTTCGATCGGCGCGACCGCATGTGTCATTGCAGGTGCGCTCGCGCTCGCGATCTCTCCATGGACTCCCGCCGGCGATCTGCTTCGATCCCTCGTCCAGAGCATCGCGCGCTTCTGATGTCAGTGTCACGCGTTTCCAATTCTAAGGAAGAGTTCCACGCGGACATCATTCGAGAATCGTCACACGGCGTTGCAATGGGCGCATACGCCACTGCCAGTGCGGCGCACTATCTGTTCTTGGATCGCGCGTCTTCATATGAGCTGCGATACGAATTCAATTGGATGGAACGGAGTTTGCGTTCCGCATCCGCGATTTTGCCGTTGTTTTCGTGGGACGAGCGAGAAATGGCGCAAGATTACGCCCTCCGGTTCGATGGGCTTCCGGATGCTCGGCCTCTATGGGGCGAAGGCGGCGTGATGCCGTCACCGATTATCGCCCACGGCGAGGGCCTTATGCACCTGGTCGTCGGCCCCGTGCATGCCGGCATCATCGAACCCGGACGTTTTACCTTCAGCTCAGGCGGTGAAACAGTCGTGCATCTCGATGCACAGCTGGGCTACGCGCATCGGGGAGTCGAGCGCCACCTCGAAGGGCTAGATCCAATCCAGGCAGCGCATCTGATCGCGCGCATTTGCGGTGGGTGCAGTGCAGCGCGTTCGTACGCCTATGCGCTCGCGCTCGAACAGCTTTCAGGCGTTACGTGTTCTGTTGAGATCGATCTTGCGCGAGCTGTAATTGCGGAATTGGAGCGAATTTATAACCATCTCGGGGATCTTGCGGCGTGCGCATCGGCGGCCGGATGGAATCCAGGATTCACGCAGGGCATGGGTCTCAAAGAACGGGCTATGCGTTTGTGCGCCGCAGCCTGCGGTCATCGCTTGCTTTTCGATGCGATTGTACCGGGCGGCGTTCGTTTCACACCGTTGGATATTGCCGGCGACGTCGAGTCATTAAGGCGCGAGGTCGAATCGTATGTAGCCATGCTTTTCGGGAATGGGTCGGTCCTGTCGCGTTGGCGTGGCGCCGGCATCCTTTCGCACGAAACGGCAAACGTCTGCGGTGCAGTGGGGCCGGCGTATCGTGCTTCGGGTGGAGAACTCGACATGCGCACATTCTCCATGTACGGTGCATATCGGATGCTCGCGCCTCGCCCGGCGCGCGCCTACACTGGTGATGTGCTCGCTCGCTGCGAAGTCAAGCGCGACGAGCTTCTCGAATCGTTCCGCCTACTTGCCGGGGCGTTACAGCTGCTCGACGAAGTCCCGGTCACGTCCCAGATGCACATGCGGGTGCGGCCTGGGAACGCGCTAGGCGTCGTCGAGGGCCCACGCGGACGCGAGCTCGTGGCCGTCCAAGTCGGAAGCGACGGAAAGCTCGAACGCGTTCACGTCATCGCGGCGTCGTATCGAAATTGGCCCGTTGTCGCGCGCGCAATGGACGGAAACATCGTCCCGGACTTTCCGCTCGTTAACAAAAGCTTCAACCTCTGCTATGCGTGTGCAGATCGATGAACGTCTTTCGAAAGTCGCTTGGAATCCGCCATCTCGTGTGCGGCAGCTGCAACGGCTGCGAGCACGAGATGAATGCCCTTTCGAATCCGTTTTACGACATAACTGCTGACGGATGGGATATCGTGGCTTCGCCACGTCACGCGGACATCGTCACGGTGACCGGACCGATCACCGACGCGATGCGATCGGCGGCGCACGAAACGATCGAAGGAACTCCGTTACCGCGAATTGTCGTAGCGATCGGAGATTGCGCGGCAGACGAAGGTCCTTGGAAAGACGCGCCGGCGAGCGGTAAAGGTGCGATCGAAGAGCTGCGAGCGCAAGTGATTGTCCGAGGTTGCCCGCCGAGTCCCGATCAGATCAAAGTTGGGTTGCGTGAGGCCGCGGATCTGCTCGCCTTAACCGATGCCGTCAAGTAAGTCGCAAACCGAACGCAGCAGTCAACAGGCGTCGCTTGATGCGAGAGCAATCCAACGACTGCTTCCGCACCGGTTTCCGATGCTGCTCCTGGCTCGCTATTCTTGACCGCGCGGGACGATCGTATCTAAGTAATCTGTCCGGCCTGCCGCAATCAATCGTTTCTGTGCGGCGCGTAAGAGTTTTCCGGCTTCCGTCTGTTGGAAGAACCACGACTCCGCGGCACGCGCCTGCGGTACGTGATCGGCGAGCGCGAGCGCAGCCTCTTCGTAATACGCGCGCACGTCGAGTGCGGCGCGATGCGGTTCGCTCGGAAGCCCGGCGTCGTCCGCCGGCGTGCCGGCCGCAATCTTGAGAAACGCTTCGAGCAGCGCGGGGATCGTATCGACGCCACCGGTGATTCCGACCGACGTACGTCCGCTGCGCTTGAGTTGCCGCTCGTATGCCGCGCGAAGCCCACGCGCCTCATCAATCACCGAAGGCGTCGCTCCATTGAATGCCGGCGGTAACATGCACGCGAGCGGGGCGTCGGTAGCGTCGGTAACACGTTCGGGAAAATCTTCGAGGACCGGGCCCGCAGGACGTTCGAGCAATGCGAATGCTGCCATGAGAACGGATCGCTGAAACGCCGCATCATTTGGTTTTCCGAGCGGACGTCCGAACGGAAACTCGCAGTAGAGCGCGCGCGGCGGTTTGATGCGCTCCGTATGACCGCGAACGGACGAGAGTTGAACGGTTGCGAGCCCTTCTTGTTCGAGCACGTGTGAGAGCGCACCACCTGTGCGCGTGCACATCGGTCAAGCTCCGGTCAGTAACACCACGCTGACACCGTCGTCGCGCAATAGCTTCGCAGCTGCAGGACCGGTGTCGAGACGAATCGTCGAGAGCGTATCGTGCAGTGCGCCCATGAATGAAAGATGCCGCGGCGCAACGCCGCCGATGACGCCTTCCGCGGCGAGTTCTTCGAGCCGGTCGATCGGATAGAGCACGTTGATGTCGGACGTAAATCCGGTGCGGTCGAAATTCAAGCTCCAATGCGCCATGCGGAATGCGCGCTCGACGCGCGGCAACACGCGAAAAGTTTCTTCGCCTTGGACCCAATCCGTGTGATCGTCGGTGACGAGCGCGCCGGTTGTTACGATCGCGACCGTTGCTTGCGACAATAACGGCGGTACCGTGAACGCCGTCGTCGCAAATTCGAGGACCGGCATCGCCTCGGCATTCGCGCGCGTTTGCGCGTCAGCGTTCATGCTCATCGTGCTTCACGCCACCACGGCAGCGCCAAACGCCGCAGGAGCAGCAAGACCTGATCGAAGGCTAGCCCGAGAAAACCGATCGTGATCATGCACGTGATGATGATGTCGGTGCGCAGAAAGTTGCGCGAGTCCCACATCAAGAATCCCAGGCCCGTTCGAGCGCCCGTGATCTCGGCAGCAACCAGCGCCATCCAGCCGATGCCGAAGCCGACACGTAACCCCGTGAAGATCTGTGGCAGCGCGGCGTTCCACGCCACACGAAAGAGAACCGCGCCCTCGTTCGCGCCCAAGCTGCGCGCGGCGCGGATCATCTGCACGTCGACGGAGCGAATCCCCGCGATCGTGTTGATCAACACCGGGAAGAAGACCGCCAAAAAGATGATGAATTCGTTTTCCGTGTTGCCGACGCCGAACCACAAGATCCCAAGCGGGATCCAGGCCAGCGGCGGCATAGGCCGCAGCAATTCGGTCAGTGGCATCATCTGGTTGTAGACGCTACGCCACCAGCCCATCGCCATGCCGAGCGGAATCGCCGTGATTGCGGCGGCCGCGAACGCGACCATCTCGCGCTCGAAGCTCGCCCACGCCTGCGCGCCGAGCTCGCCCGTGATGATAAGCTCGTAGGCCGCGACGGCGACCGCCGACGGCGGCGGCATGAGCGTCACGAAAAATGGGTGCGTTTTCGGGAACACGTAGCCACTGAAGAATTGCCACACGATCAGGATGATCGCAACCAGACCGAAATTGCGGATCCACGCAAAGCGCCGAATAAGCTCCATACTACGAGACGCTTTCGACGAAGTCCGCAAAGATCAATTCGCGGATTTGTTCCTTGATCTCGAGGAAGCGCGGGTCGGCCTCTTTGCGTGGGCGCGGCAAGTCGATCTGAAAGACCGAGCGGACGCGGCCCGGGCGCGGCGAGAGAAGCAGGATGACGTCCGAGAGTTTGACCGCCTCTTCGATGCTGTGCGTCACCATTACGACGGTCTTGCGGTCGCGTTCCCAAATGCGCTCGAGCTCGTCTTGCATGAACATGCGTGTTTGCGCGTCGAGCGCGGCGAGAGGCTCGTCCATGAGCAGGATCAACGGCTGCACGGCGAGCGAGCGCGCCAGCGAGACGCGCTGCCGCATACCGCCGGAGAGTTCGCCCGGATAGCGATCCTCAAAGCCGCGCAATCCGACGAGATCGATGTAGCGCGCTGCGATCTCTTTGATCTCGTTCTTTGGCAGACGCTTCATCTCGAGCCCGAACGTAATATTGCGGTAGACCGAATACCATGGAAAGAGCGCGTGTTCTTGAAACACGATCGTCTTTGTCCAATCCGGCGAGACGATCGGCTTCCCGTCGATCGTCAACGTTCCGCTGGTCGGCTTTTCGTGCGCTGCGATCATGTTCAAGAGCGTGGTCTTACCGCAACCGCTGTGGCCGAGCACGCTGTAGAACTGGCCGTCCTCGACCGTAAACGATATGTCCTTGAGGGCGACCAGTTCCGTGCGTTCACGTGCGAGCTGAAAGATCTTGGTGACGTGGTCGACGACGAGCTTGGCCAAGCGTGTTCCTATAGATTACGGTTGATACGTCTTACCTTCGAATTGCCAAGGCGCCGTCAAATCACCCTTCTCGGGCCATGGCTGCGCCTTTTTCATCGTCGACGCGTTGTAGTAAGTCGGATACGGTGGCGAGCCGATTTTCCCGGGCCAGTTTTTCGGAATCCACGGCGGCGTCTCCGGAACTTTCCAGCCGAGCTTCTTGAACGTCGCGTCCATGTAGTGCGGATCCCATGCAACGAAATAGTCTTGGGCGGTCAGCAAGCGCGTGACGGTCTTGTTCTTGTAGAGAAATTCAGAGATGCGCGCATTCTCCGTCGCCCAAAACCGCGGGAACGGATACGCCGCAGTCGGCTTATACAGGTTATTGTACGTCGCCTGTTGCTGGGTGAGCAGCGCTTCCGGGAAGTGTTTGAGCATCGGATCGACTTGCAGCCACTTGACGACTTCGTCCGGATGATAACGAATGTACAAGGTCGCTTCCATAAACGCATCGGTCAACGCTTGTGCCACGTCGGGTGCGTTCTTTGCAATGTCCCCGATGACGTAGTAGTTGCCCTCGTACATGCTGGAGGCCCAACTCTGGTCGAGATACTTTCCGGTGTGCAGGTAGTCGACCATGAACGAGCACGTCGGTTCCCACGGGATGACGCCGGCTATGCCGCGCGGCATCGATATCTCGTCTGCGACCGGAATATTGACCAGCGTGACGTCTTTCCCGACCACGACGCCGTTGGAGCGCGCCGCCGTCTGAAAATAGAATTCGGGCGACGAGCCAACCAGCACCCCGACACTCAAAGGCGTTTTTTGGTTGGCCCAATCCTTGAGCGACTTGTACGGCGAGTCGTTCGGCACGACGATGCAATGCAGAAGATTCGGGCTGAGCACCGCGAGATCGACGACGGGGAATTGCTTGACCAGCAGCGTCGTGAACGGAAAATTGCCTTCGAAGCCGACTTGCGAGCGCCCGGCGAGCATCGATTCGTTGATCGGTGGGCCGCCGATGTATTCGGTATACTTCGCCTCGATGCCGCGCTTTTGCAGTAGCTGCATGTGTTCCATCGTCGTCGCGAGGCTGTCTTCGCCGGACCACGGACCCGTCCACGCGAGCGACAGCGGCCAGTAGCCTTTCGATTTGAGCCAATCGATCGATTTTTGTGAAACCTGATCGTACGGCTGTGGCCAGCCCCACGGCGTAAATGTACGCGCGGGCGCTGCGAAGCTTGCGCTGCCCATGAGCGACAACAAGATGACGAAGCAAACGAATCTCTTCACGCGGTTTTCCCCTCCGGCGTTCAGTGCGCTGACCATCCGCCATCGATGGGGATGATCGAGCCTGTAATTGAGCGTGCGGCATCCGTACAAAGAAACGTGCAGAGCTGACCGATTTCGCTGGGATCGATGAAGCGCCGCGTCGGCATCGTTTCGAGAAACGCGCGGCTGAGCGCTTCCTCTTCGGAGATGCCGCCCCCGAATTGTTTCACGTATGTAGGCCCCTGGCTGGATACCATCTCCGTGAGAACGGCGCCCGGGCAGATGGCGTTGGCCGTTATGCCGGCCGATGCGCCTTCGACGGCGGCCGCGCGCGTTAAGCCGACGACGCCGTGCTTCGAGGCAATGTATGCAGACTTGAGCGGTGAGGCAACGATTCCGTGAACGCTTGCCAAGTTAACGATGCGACCCCGTCCGGCTTTTGCCATGTACGGCCAAACCGACTTAACGGAAAGAAACGTTCCGAAAAGGTTAATGTCGTTGATGAATTTCCATTTCTCTTCCGAGAACGACGGCAAATCGGAAAGGTGCTGTACGCCGTGCGCATTGACGAGATGATCGAGCGAACCGAAATCCCCAGCAGCTTCCTCGAAGGTGTCGGCGACTGACGCAGCCTCGCGAATGTCCAGGCAATAGGCGCGCGCCTCGATGCCGTGCATAAGTGCGAGCGCACGCGCAATGTCACCCGCGTCCGTCAAATCGACGAGCGCGAGGTTTGAGCCCGCTTTGGCGAGCTCCCCGGCCGTGGCTCGACCGATGCCGCCGGCCGCGCCCGTGATGATCGTCGTGCGGCCTGTTAGGTCAACGAATGACACGGATCATGCCAGGATAGAGCCTCCCTTAAAGGGTGGAGCTTGCCCAGATTAAAACTGATTTGCTAAAATTCGTCAAGGTAAATGACAAATATTTCCTCGGCCTCAAAAACAGGAATTGTGGATTGCTCGCTCACCGCGGGCCAGGCATCGCTGTGGGCCGGGATGATGACGAACGAAATGCTTCTTCCGATCGTCCCGAGGCTCGACAAGGCCGGATACCGGAGCGTCGAGCTGCTCGACCCGTTCGTGTTCGCCGCGTGCGTGGATCGACTGGGCGAGGATCCTTGGGAGCGCCTTCGCCTCGCTGCGAAGCGGCTCGCGCACACGCCCGCGAGCGTTTCGATCGCTGGGACGTATTTGTTCGGTGCGCGGCCCGTCGGAAAGAAGACACTGCGACGAACGCTTCGGCTGCTTGCAAAGAACGGCGTCTCGCGCGTCGACTGCTACGATCCGTTCAACGACGTCGCGTCGCTCGCGCCGATCGTCGAAGGATGTAAAGAGCTTGGACTAACTGTCTGCGGCGGCGTCGTCTATGCGCTTGGTGAGGCGTACGACGCAGAATATTTCGCGGCAAAAGCGCGCAAGCTCGCCAAGTTCGGATGCAACGCGATTGCGCTGCTTGATTTTAGCGGAAGCTTACATCCCGAGCGCGTGCCGGAAATTATTACAGCGCTCGCGCTGCAGGCCCGAGGCATTCCACTCGAGCTCCGGACGCATTGCCGGTCGAGCCGCGCAGAAATCGCATCTTTGTTGTCATTGGACAACGGCGTATCGGCGATTCATGCGGCCTCAGAGCCGCTTTCCAGCGGCGTCTCGCTGCCGTCCATCGATTTCTTTGCCGAGCATCTCGAGCGCGAAGGCTATCGTTCGGAAATCGACGACGCGACGGTCGCTGCGATCTCCGACTATTTCACGGGCGTCGCGGAGTACTACGGCTTACCGAAAGGTGCACCGATGTTGCACGACGTTGCGATCGACCGCCATCAGCTTCCGGCCGTATTGCAGCGAGAGCGCGGCCCGGGCGATCGCTTTGAGGACGAGCTCGCGTGGATTCAAGCCGATCTCGGCAATCCGCCTATGGCGCTGCCTGTTGCAACATGGATATGTGAACAAGCGGCTTGGAATCTCGAGAACGGCACGCGCGAAGTCTCGCATCTCCGGGAGAAGCTGCGCGGCGACAAATCGGGAGGCGACGTAGAAAACGAAGATGACGTCACGGCGTTGCACATCAGCAGTGGGGCGATGCGAGCCTTTACGCAGGCGCGCTTGCAAGTCGATCGCAGCGCCTGGGATATTCATGCGGATACTCCCGCTGCACAGTTGTTGGGTGAGCTCGCACGCCGGCCGTGGGTTCGCGAGATTTCTGTGGAGCACGCATGATTCGCCGCGTGCTGATCGCAAATCGCGGCGAAATTGCCGTGCGCGTCATTCGAGCCTGCCGCGAGATGGGAATCGAAACGGTCGCCGTCTACTCCGAAGCCGACACGGAATCGATGCACGTCGAACAAGCCGACACCGCGGTTTGCATCGGGCCGCCGCCCGGCCGCCGCAGTTATCTCGACATGTCGTCGGTTGTGGCTGCAGCACTCGGCACCAGCGCCGATGCGATTCATCCCGGCTACGGCTTTCTTGCCGAGAATGCTGAGTTTGCGGCGCTTTGCGCGTCGCAGGGCGTAACGTTCATCGGACCCTCGCCGCAAGCAATCCGCGCAGTCGGCGACAAGATCATCGCGCGCGAGACCGTCGCAAAAGCCGGTGTTCCGGTTGTCGGCGGGACGAAGGATGCAATCTCCAATCCGGCCGAGGCAGCAGAATTGGCGCGCTCGATCGGGATGCCCGTTCTCTTGAAAGCGCGCGGGGGCGGCGGGGGGCGCGGCATGCGCGTGGTTGATGATGCCGCCGGTATTGAATCCGCGTTTCTCGACGCGTCGCGCGAAGCCGAGGCTGCGTTCGGCGATGGCGGAATGTACATGGAGCGATATCTCGATGCCGTCAAGCACGTGGAGATTCAAATCCTCGCAGACCAGCACGGCACGTTCGTCGCCCTCGGCGAGCGCGATTGTTCGACGCAGCGGCGGCATCAAAAGCTGATCGAAGAGTCACCTTCGCCGGGCTTGGATCCTCAGGTGCGTGCGCAGATGTGCGAGGCAGCAATCAATGCCGCGCGCTGCGTCAACTATTTCGGGGCGGGAACGGTTGAATTTCTGTACGACCCGAAGACGCGCGAGTTCTTTTTCATCGAGATGAATGCGCGCATTCAAGTCGAGCATCCCGTAACGGAAATGGTCACTGGAATCGACATCGTCAAGGAACAGTTGACCGTTGCTTCGGGCGGAAAGCTAACGATCGCGGGCAGCGTTCGCTTCGATGGACACGCTATCGAGTGTCGTATCAATGCGGAAGATCCGGCGCAGAACTTCATGCCGAGTCCCGGCCTCCTCACGCGATACGTGCCGCCGGCCGGTCCGGGGGTTCGCGTCGACAGCCACGCTTACGAGGGCTATTGCTTCCCGCCGAACTATGACTCACTGCTTGCGAAACTCATCGTCCACGGCAGAGATCGCGAAGAGTCGCGCACCCGAATGCAGCGTGCGCTGAGTGACTACGTCATCGAAGGGATCAAGACGACGATTCCGTTTCACATCGCAATGCTGGAGCATCCTGAATTTCGAGCCGGCAATATCACGACGCAATTTGTCGGTAAAATGGTGAGTGCGTGAATAGCGGCGAGATCTTATCGATCTTGCAGCGCCTTCGGGAGCTCGGGTACAAGCATTTTCGATTCGAGCAGGGCGGCGTCGTGCTCGAAGTCGACGTCGACAGCTCCGGCAGTGTAGCGTCAGGAAGAAGCCGCGCAGCGACTGCGGGGCCGGCCCCGGCTTCGTCTGCTGCGCAACCCTCGGTGAATACCGACGCGGGTCTGGTCGCGATACGGGCGCCGATGAGCGGAACGTTCTTTCGCGCGCCGGCTCCGAATGCGCCGTCCTTCGTCGAAGTAGGAAGCCGAGTCGAGGCAACCGATACCGTCTGTATCGTCGAAGTCATGAAGCTCTTCAACACGATCACCGCAGGCGTGAGCGGTACCGTCGTCGAGATCGTCGCCGCGAACGAGCAAGCCGTGACGACCGGCATGCCGCTCATCTGGATCAAGGCCGGCTCGTGAACGTTCAGATCGCACCTGGGAAGCTCACGTATCGCGACGTACGCAAGATTCTGGCGCTGCTCGATGCGTGGCCGAGCGGTTCGATTCATTTTGAAGATGGCGGGCTTGTCGTCGACGCGATTGCGAATCGTCGGGATGCAGAGGTCGCATCGGAGATTACCTCGCCCGCCGTCGGGATCTTCCGCGCAGAGCGCGGCGGGATTGGAAACATCGAAGCACCACGGAAATCGACGCCGGTCGTCGCGCCGGAAGGCGCGCGCATCGTTGCGTGGCTGGTGCAGGACGGCGCTTTCGTCGAGTACGGACAGCCGCTCGTTTTGGTGATGCGGTGAATTCGGATACGATCTGCATCGTCGGCGTCGCCGAATCGGATGAGATCGGCGATCTCCCAGGCTGCTCGGGCCTGGAGCTGCAGACACAGGCGGCGCGAAATGCGCTCTCCGACGCCGGCCTCTCGAAAGCCGACGTCGACGGCGTCGTAACGCAAACCGGCGGGCGAATGGCCGCAGTTAATTTCTCCGAGTACATGGGGCTGACGCCGAAATGGGTGGAGGAAACATTCGTCGGCGGAGCCTCCAACGTGTCGCATATGGATACGTCCGCCGCCGCAATACGCGCCGGCATCTGTGAGACCGTTCTGGTATCTTACGGCACGACGCCGCGACAGGGCGAGTACGCCACGTTGACGCCGGAATACGCCGACGATTTCGAGCGGCCGTTCGGCACTTGTTTCCCTGTCGGTGCGTATGCGCTGGTTGCGCAGCGGCACATGTTTCAGTACGGAACGACGCGTGCGCAGTTCGCGAAGCTCGTCGTCGAAAGCCGTCGCTGGGGCGCGCTCAACCCCAAAGCCATCCGCCGCAAGCCCATTACGATCGAAGAAGTTCTCGCCGCTCCTCCCGTCATCGAGCCGATTCACCGGCTCGACTCGTGTCTTGTCACCGACGCCGGTGGCGCATATGTCATGACAACACTCGAGCGTGCACGCAAGCTGAAAAAGAAGCCGGTTGCGTTTCTCGGCGCCGGCCATTCATACACGCACCGCTCGATCGCGCAGAAGGAAGACATCACGACCAGCGGTGCTGCGATCTCCGCGCCGCGCGCGCTCGCGCGCGCCGGCCTAACGCTCGACGATATCGACGTCTACGAAGTCTACGACGCATTTACGAGCCAGCTGCTCATCATGCTCGAAGATATCGGCTTGTGTGCGAAAGGCGAGGGCGGCCCGTTCGTCGAGCGCACCGATTTTGGTCCCGGCAGCAAGATTCCGCTCAATACTTCGGGCGGCGGTCTCTCATACTTGCACCCGGGTGCCTTCGGGATGTTTCTCGTCATCGAGGCCGTGCGTCAGCTGCGCGGTGAGTGCGGCGAGCGTCAAGTAAGCGGTGCACGTCACGCGCTCGTGCACGGCAACGGCGGCGTCTACTTCAGCGAAGTTACTGCAATTCTCAGGAGCAGTCTCGTGAGCGAGCCGACTAAAGAGCTTCGCACGCTCTACAAAGGTGAACTTGCCGGAAACGTCTATCAGCCGACACGCTCGCCGGAGGCGCAGCCCTTTTGGGACGGCTGCCGCGAACACAAGCTGATGCTCCCGCAGTGTACCGCGTGCAAACGCTTTCATTTCTATCCGCGCAGTTTTTGCCCGTACTGCGATTCGCGCGAGATCGCATGGGTGCAGTCCGCCGGAGCCGGGACGATTTATTCCTTTGCCGTCGTGCGGCAGAAGCTCGAACCGGCGTTCGCGCATCTGATCCCATATGCGATCGCAATTATCGATGTCAACGAAGGCATTCGGATGCTCAGCCGCATCGACGGCCGGATCGACGACGTTGCGTGCGGCAGACCGGTCCACGTGACGTTCGAAGAGCTCTCACCCAAGTTGACTGTCCCCCTATTTGCGATGTCCCGAGGTGAACATGCGTAACGTCGAGCTCATCGACACCACCATCCGTGACGGCCAGCAGTCGCTTTGGGCGACGCGCATGACCAACGAGATGGTCCTTCCGTACTTGCCGCGCATGGACGAGATGGGCTTTGACTACATCGACCTGCTCGGGGGCGCGGTGTTCGACGTCTGCGTGCGGTTCTTGCGCGAGGATCCGTGGGATCGTATGCGCCAGGCGGCTCGTCTCGTCACGAAAACGCCGCTCAACGTCTGGACGCGCGGACAAAGTCTGTTCACCTTCGAGATGTTCCCGGACGATGTGGTCGAGCTGGCCGTGCGGCGTGTTGCCGCGACAGGAGTAAAGCGCTTCACGTGCTTTGACTCGCTGCACGACATTCGCAACATTGAGCTGTCGATGCGCGTCGCCAAAGAATGCGGTATGGAAACCGTCGGTCACGTCGTTTACACGATCAGCCCGATTCACACCGACGAATATTACGTCGCAAAGGCCAAAGAGATCGTGGCTCTCGGCGTCGACGTGCTCGGGATCAAGGATCCCGGTGGTTTGCTTACGGTCGAGCGCGCGCGGACGCTCGTCCCGGCGATCCGTGCCGTCGATACGGAGATCCCGCTGGAGCTGCACACGCATTGCCGCGGTAGCGTCGGCGAGCTCGTGCTGCTCGAAAGCGTCCCGCTCGGCGTCGACATCGTGTACACCGCGGTTCGTCCGCTGGCAAGTTCGGACGCGCTGCCTGATGCGCTCTATTGCACGCAAAATCTGCGCCGCATGGGTTACGATGTGCGCGTCTCGGAAGAAGACTTGCTCGAGATGCAAGCGCACTTCACGGACGTTGCAATCAAATACGGCAAGCCGATCGTGCCGCCGAACCGGTACGATCCGTTTCTGTACAAGCACCAAGTCCCCGGCGGCATGATCTCGAATCTGCACTCGCAGCTGCGCGAGCTCGGAATGGAAGATCGTATCGGCGAGGTGATGGATGAAGCGCCGCAAGTACGCGAAGACCTCGGGTATCCTGTGCTCGTGAGCCCCTTTGCGCAGTTCGCGATCACGCAGGCGACGATCAATGTCATCAGCGGCAAGCGCTACGGAACGATCCCGGATGAGGTTGCACGCTACGTGCTCGGATACTACGGTAAGCCGGCCGGCCCGATCGCGCCAATCGTTCAAGAGCGCGTCGCAGAGATCACAAGAGGACGCTCGGCGATCACATGCCGGCCGGGCGAGGTGATCGAGCCGCGCTTGGAAGCGACGCGCAAAGCGCGTGGTCCGTTTGCTTCGGATGACGACCTGCTCTTGGCGGTGTTCTACCAGCCGGCGCAACTCGATCCGCTCTTCGCGGCGCGCGGCGGCGCAAGCACGTCGGCGCTGCAGCCGTCGCTGAAAGATTTGCTCGCGTCGCTCGAGGCGCAGCCACGCAGACGATAACCGAGATTCTCGAGCCGCGCAGCGTCGCGATCGTCGGAGCAAATCCCGATGGCACGCGTATGGGCGGCGGGTTCGTCTTGCAGGCGATGCGGCGCCATCACTTCGCAGGCCGGATACTCCCGGTGAATCCGCGTTATCCTGAAATCGACGGCTTGCCGTGCTTCGGCGATTTAACCGCCGTCGACGAAGACATCGACCTCGCGGTGTTCGCCGTGCCTGCGGCGACAATACGTGCAAGCATCGAAGCGGTGCCGCAGGGCAAGGTCAAATCCGCGCTCGTCCTTTCATCCGGGTTTTCCGAAGTCGGTGAAGACGGTGCAAAGCTGGAACGCGAGCTCGTCCAAGCATTTCGCGCGAAAAACATTCGGATGGTTGGTCCGAATTCGGTCGGCATCGTCAATCTCGGAAACGGTCTCGTTGCCACGATCAGTCAGGCCTTCGACCGCACCGACTTTCCGAAAGGCGATGTGGCGCTCGTTTCGCAGAGCGGCGCGTTCGGGACGGCGCTTGTGGCGCGTGGACAGCAAGAAGGTCTTGGGTTCCGCTTTTTCATCAGTACCGGAAATGAAGCCGACTTACAGTTTGCTGACCTTGCGCGCTCGCTCATCGTGCGTGACGACGTTCGCGTGCTGTGCGGATATTTGGAGAATGTGCGCGACGGCGACGGCTTCGTCGAGCTGGCGCAGCTCGCAGCATCGCTGCGCAAACCGATCGTCGTACTGAAAGCCGGTGTTACCGAAGCCGGTTCGGTAGCGGCACGTTCACACACCGGAGCGCTGGTCGGTTCCGACGAGGTTGCGCAGGCAATCTTCGACGCCTACGGTATCGTCCGCGCGACCGACGGCGAACATCTGCTCGAGCTGCTCAAGATGTTCGAGCGGACGCCGCGCGCGAACGGCAAACGGCTCGCCATCGTTTCGCACTCGGGCGGTGCCGGCGTCTTGGCTGCGGATGCGGCGGAACGTGAAGGCGCCGATCTCCCGTTGCCGCCGGCAGCCGTGAAGGCGCAGCTCTCCGAAAAACTCGCCGCGTTCGCGACGATCTCCAATCCCCTCGACATGACCGGCGCGGCATCGCTGCAGGCAGATCTGATGGTGAATTGTTTGAGAACGATGCTTGAAAGCGAGGCGTACGATGCGGGCGTCTTGTGCGTCGCACTCATTTGGCGCGAAGGCGAGGCATTGCTCTCGGCGCTGAACGCGCTCGCCGAGTCAAGCTCCAAGCCGTTCGGTGTTTCGTGGTCGGCGCCGAGCGAAGCGCTTGCGGTGAAAATACGGGCTGCGCGTTTCCCGGTCATTGCGGATCCGGCGCGCGCGGCCGCCGCGCTGGCATGTAAGATCGTGCACGATTCGGCGCCGAGCGTCGCACCGTTATCCCAGCGAGCCAAGGGCGCGCGCGTCGCAAGCAGCGAGCTCGCAACGACGCGCGGTCAGATTGGGGTCCTGGAACGATACGGCATCGCGCTTCCGCGTCAGTTGCTCGCGACGTTGCTCGACGAAGCGGAGCGCTTTCGCACCGCGGCCGGCGTTCCGGTTGTGCTCAAGATTGCTGCGCCGGATCTGCTCCACCGCACCGAAGCGGGCGGCGTCGCGATCGATATTCGCTCGGCCGCGGAGCTGGCGCGGGCCTACGACCGCATTCTCGCGAGCATTCGGGCTCGCTATCCGGATACGCGTATCGACGGCATGTTGATCCAAGAGATGGCCGGCGAAGGCACGCACGTTTTCGTCGGCGTTAAACGCGATCCGACGTTCGGACCGATCGTAGCGGTCGGGCCGGGCGGCACGTTTGTCGAGCTTTTCGGAAAACTGGCGATGCGGCCGGCACCATTCGATCCGGATCAGGCGCTTGCGATGTTGCAGCGCACGGTGCTCGATCGGTTGCTCGGCGGATTTCGCGGCGCAGCGGCGCTCGATCGCAACGCGCTTGCGCAGCTGATTTCGAACGTCTCGAAGTTGGCGATTGATGCTCCCGAGCTCCAGGAGATGGAGTTCAATCCGGTCATCGTGTTACCGGAGGGGCAAGGCTGCGTCGCGGTCGACTACAAGTTCCAGACTACGTAGCGCGTTTACGTGTCGTGCGCTTCGTACGCAGATGTGCGAGCGAATGCAGCGTCTTGCGCATGCCGGCATACGGCGACGCGCCGACGATTTCTTTGAGCTCGCCCTCAATGTGCGATAACGCATCCATGCACTCGAGCATTAGGTCGTTGCCGCTTTCCGTCAACACGATAATCCGGTTACGCCGGTCGCTCGGATCGATCTTGCGCCGCACGTAGCCGAGCTTCTGGAGCTCGTTGGCGAGCTGCCACATAGCCTGCTTCGTCATGCTCGCACGCGTCGCGAGCACGTTGAGCCGTGTCCCGTCGAAGTCGATGTGCGAGTAGAGGCCCAAATGCGTCGGCTTGAATTTCTTGTGCCCACGCTGTAAGAGCAGTGCCGTCATGCGCAGATTCACCATGCGCGATGTAGCCAACAAAAGCTGTCGCAGGTTCATAGCCCGCTGCGCCGAGAGCTCCTTGAGCGTTTGCGCTTTCGGTTTCGCCACGTCAGCGCTTTCGCCACGCTTCGATCGTGGCGCGCATCTCATCCGACGCAAAACCGCTTGCCTGCGCCATCGCCTCGTAATCGAGCGCGCTTTCGAGACCGTCGAACTTGCGCCGCGCGAGCGCACGCTTTGCGAGCCGCATCGCTTGCGCCGGCTTGGCTGCGATCTCGCGCGCCATCGTAAGGGCCGTCTCGCGCACGCTCTTTTGGGGAACTGCCGAATTGACGAGACCGATTGCAGCGGCATCAGTTCCGGAGATCAGCTTGCCCGTGAAGATCAGCTCCGCTGCGCGCGCCTCACCGACCAACAGCGGAAGCAGATGCGTCGTCCCCATTCCCGGATGCAGGCCGAGGTTCAGAAACGTGAAGCCTAGCCGTGCCGATTCGGATGCGATCCGAATATCGTACGAGAGCGTGAGCGTAAGTCCGGCGCCGATTGCATCGCCTTCGATCGCTGCGATGGCTGGAACGTCGAGCGCAAGCCCGGTTAGATAGGCGCGATAGAAACGTCCCATTTGGCGGCGATTTTTCTCGGGCTCCCACCCGAGCTGTTCCTCGAGCATCCCGATGTCGCCGCCGGCGCTGAACGAAGATCCGTTCGATCCGAGCACGACCGCGCGCACGCGCTCGTCGCTGCGGATTGCCGCAATCGCATCCGCGTATTCGTGCATCAACGCCTCGGTGAGCGGATTGCGTTTCTCAGGCGCATCGAAGACGAGCAACGCGACGCCGTCTTCGTGCGTAACACGCAGCGCGCTAGACAATTTTGCTTTCGTGCAGCTTCGCGATTTCGGCGTCCCCGTATCCCGCTTCGCGCAGGACCTCATCGGTGTGCGCGCCGCGTTCAGGTGACGCCGTCGTGACCTTACCGGGCGTGCGTTTCAAGGTCGCCATCTGGCTCAGGATCGTGAGCTTTCCGAGACGCGGATGCTCGACGTCGCTCGTCACCTTCAGATGCTGCATCTGCTCGTCTGCAAAGACTTGATCCATCTTGAAGATCGGGCCGCACGGAATCTCCGCCCTGTTGAGGATCTCGACCCACTGCGCCGTCGTCTTCGTTTTGAGCGCAGCGTTGATATTGTCGTTGAGCGCTTTGCGGTTTTTGGCGCGGCTTGGATTGTCGGCGAAGTCCGGATTCGCGTAGAGATCGGAGCGCCCGATCGCATCGCACAAGCGCTTCCAAAACGCGTCGCCCGTAGCCGCGATGCTCACGAACCCGTCGGCCGTCGTGAAGGCGGACGACGGAACGTTTGTCGGGTGATCGTTGCCGACTTGGGCCGGAACTTCACCTGACATCGTATAGCGTGCGGCTTGAAAATCAAGCAGCTGCAAACCGGCCTGCAGCAAGCTCGATTGCACCCACTGCCCTTCGCCCGATTGCTCGCGCTCGAGCAGCGCCGTCATGATTCCGAGCGCGGCGAGCAAACCTGCCGTGACGTCGCATACCGCGGCGCCTGCACGCATCGGTCCTTCGCCCGGCGCCCCCGTCACCGACATGATCCCGCTCATCCCTTGCGCGATTTGATCCAGGCCCGGTCGCTCGCGATACGGTCCGTCCTGTCCGAAGCCCGAAATGCTCGCAAGAATGATCCGCTTGTTGACCGCACGCAGCGATTCGTAATCGATTCCCAAACGCGCCTTGACGTCGGGCCGGAAATTCTCGACCACGACGTCGGCCGTTTTGACTAGGCGCATGAAGACCTCGCGGCCCTCGGGTTTCTTGAGGTCGAGCGTCAGCGAGCGTTTGTTGCGATGCAGATTTTGGAAATCCGGACTCTCGCGCGGCGCGCCAAAATCTTCGGGGACGGTCGACTCGATCTTGATGACGTCGGCGCCGAAATCCGCAAATTGCTTGACGCAAGTCGGCCCGGAGCGGACGCGCGTGAGGTCGAGAATCCGGAGATGCGCGAGAGCAGGAGATGCGGTTATTGCAGGCATTAATACCTATGATACGCGAGAAGGAAGTGAAATGGAACGCGGCTGGGACGTCATCGTTATCGGAGCCGGCGCTGCTGGATTGACCTCGGCAAAGGAAACCGCCTCCGCTGGTTTACGGACGGCGTGTATTGAGTCATTAATGTTCGGCGGCTTGATCGTGAACGTCAACGAATTGAACCCCGGGCTCAACGGCGCGAGCGGTTCGGGCGTCGATTTCGCAACCGCCCTGATGTCTGCTGCAACGGACGCGGGCGTCGAGTCGGTGAGCGGCACGGTCGAGCTGGTCGAAAACAATGGCGACGGGTTTGCCGTGCGCGTCGACGGCGAAGTGCACACCGCGCAAGCGGTCATCCTTGCCTCGGGCGCGCGTCTGAAACGTCTTGGCATCCCGGGTGAAGAAGAATACGAAGGGCGCGGCGTTTCGCAGTGCGCGGATTGCGACGGGCCGATGTTCGCCGGAAAAGACGTCATCGTCGTCGGCGGCGGCGATTCGGCAGTCCAGGAAGCGCTCACGCTAGCCGGTTTGTGCAGCACCGTGTACATCGTGCATCGCGACGCCACGTTTGACGCGACGCCCGAATTCGTCCACGAGCTGAAAAAGCGCAGCAACGTTCGAATTCTTTGGCATGCGGTCGTCGAGCGGCTCGAAGGTGACGAACACGTCGAGAAAGCGATCGTCTGGGATACGAAATCCGACACCAGCCGCGAGCTCCCGTGCAGTGCGATGTTCGCGTACGTCGGACTCGAACCGAATTCCGAGTACTTGGACGATGACGTACCGCGTGACGAGCACGGCCGTGTCATCGTCGACGACTCGCTGCAAACCGCGGTCCCCGGCTTGTTCGCTGCCGGTGCCGTACGCGTTGGCTGCGGCGGTTTGCTTTCGGATGCGATCTTCGATGGCCGCGCCGCGGCGGCTGCCGCCATTCGATTCGTCGAGTTGAACTAAGCGAGTTTTCCAACCGCTTTCTGCAGCAAATCGAAGGCGGTCGGATCGTATTGCTGGCGCCATTGTGCGTAGAGTCCGGCGCTGCGGATCACTTGCCGGAACGGCTCGAGCGCCGGCGCATTGAACGTCATCCCTTGCCCGCGCAGCGTCGTTTCGAGATTCTGTTCTTGATCCGCCATGCTCAGCGTCGCTTCGTTGGCGGCTTGCGTGAATTCACGGTCGACGATATCTTGCAGCTTTTTCGGAAGGCGCTGCCACGCGGCGAGATTGCCGAGCAGCAAGTAATTGACGAAGCTGTGTGAGGTCAGCGAACAGTACTTCACCTGTTCGTAGAACTTGAATTTCTCGAATACCGGCAGCGGCACGGTCAACGCGTCGACGAGATGCGTCTGTAGCGACGTGTAGACCTCGGCGAGTGAGACCGGCGTCGGCGAGGCATCGAAGGCCTTGAACATCGCAATCGCAAGCGGGCCGGGTGGAACGCGAATCTTGAGACCTTTGAGATCTGCGGGCGTCGTGATCGGGCCGAGCCGGCTTTCCGTCTGAAAGAGTCCTGCGTAAAATGCGTTCGGAAACTTTCGGATGCCGGCTTTCTCTGCGAGTCCCGCAACGTACGTGCCATAGGCGCCGCCGGTCGCAGTCTCCATTTGCTGATACGAGCTGAATGCAAACGGCATCGTGCCGAGGGCGGCTGCGGGGACGATCGCGCCGAGAATGTCGTTGCCGACCTCGATGAATTCGACTGCACCGGTGCGCACTTGCGAGAGCAGCTGCGGATCGCTTCCGAGCGATGCATTCTCGAAGACGCGAATTTCGAGCTGCCCGCCGGATGCATCTTGAATGCGCTTGACGGCTGCGGCTGTGGAAACATTGAGCGGATGCGTCGGGACCGTGTCGTTGGCGAGCTTGTAAGAAAACTCAGCCGCGTCGCCGCGATAGCGCAGGATGCCGACCGATGCGAACGCGCCTGCAGCAGCTCCGAGAACGTGTTTGCGTGAGACCTTCATGTAATATCACTCCAAAAGTTTGCGCCACCGCGGGCGACGACGTTTTCCCCGAGCTTTCGCGCCCAGTACGATTCGGAACCAAACTCGGCGCGCCACGACCACAACCGGCGTGTTGCGAAATGCAGCGTGTGCTCGCGCGTCATCCCGATCGCGGCGTGAACCGCATGCCCGACCGTTGTTGCGATGCCGGCCGCGCGTCCCGCGCGAATCTTCGCAACGCCCGCAGCGTTGCTGTTCGGATCGGCCGCCAGCTCGCGCCACGCATACGCCGAGGCGACTTCCGCCGCAATCTTCTCTTCCGTTAGAATCGCAAGCTGATGCGCGATCGCCTGATAGCTGCCGATCTGCTTTCCAAACTGCTCGCGTTCTTTGGAAAAGCGAATCGACTGCTCGAGGATCCGGTTGACGGCGCCCGCCATTTGCACGGAACGCACCAGCGCCCCGAAGCGCTGCACGATGTCGATCGGCAAATTAGTAGGCAGCGCCGCAGATGCGACCGGCTCGACATTCGCTACGTCGAGCGTATCGCGCGGCTCATCGGCGACATTCTTTCCCGGCGTCACGCGCAGGTGCGCGATCCGATACAGCACGACCGAGCTTTCGAGCGCGCCCGGAATAACCGCGACCGCGTGGTCGACTGTGCCGCCCCACGGAACGCCGCGCATGCTCGCATCCGGAACGATCGTGAGCGACCCGGGCGGTTGTTCGATGCCGGCTTGTTTCAAGAGCCAGCCCGCAATCAGCGTTTCACTTAGCGGAATTGGTGCCAGCGCGTCGCTCGCCGCTGCAACGATCGGATAGGCTTCGTTCCACGTTGCGCCAAGTTCGTCGTCATCAAACAGCGTCGTGTAACCGCTCTCCTCGACATGCTTCCACAACTCGCTCGGCCATGTTCCACCCTCAGCGGAACGCAGCGTATGCTCATCGACTTCGCTTGCAAAGAGTTCGCGCGCGCTGTCGGCAAAGAGTGCTTGCAGCTCGGCAGTCATCGTAAGAGCTCCCGGCCGATCAGCGAGCGCAATATTTCGCGCGTACCACCACGAAGCGAAAAGCCCGGCGCCATCTCGGTCGTAACGGCTTGCACGCGCGTCAGATCGTCGCTGCCGAGCAGCTCGCGTCCGAACATGTCGTGAATCGCGTGCGGAATGCGCTGCTCGAAGCTGACGCCGAGATCTTTCACCACGGCCGCCGCGATGCCGGTGTCTTTGCCTTCGCCGAGCATCGCTGCGACCCCGAGCGACATCTGTCGCAGCGTCACGAGCTCCGCGTACATGATGCCGAGCTCCGTCGTCACGCGCGTATCGCTGTGATCCGCAGCATCGATCGCTTCGATGAGCAAGCGGAAGCTGCTGAGATAGCGTTCCGGTCCGCTGCGTTCGAGCGCCAGCTCCGAGACGACTTGCGACCAGCCCGCACCTTCTTCGCCGAGCAACGCATCTTCGGGAATCACCGCATCGCGGAACACAACCTCGTTGAAGTTATCGTGCCCGCCGAGTTCTCGAATCGTCCGAATCTCGATGCCCGGCGTATGCAGATCGATGACGAATTGCGAGAGCCCTTTGTGCTTGTCGGATGCCGCGCCGCTCGTTCGGAAGAGCGCGATCATATACTCGGCGTGGTGCGCGAACGTCGTCCACAGTTTCGTTCCCGTCAATTTCCAGCCGCCCTTGACGCGCTCGGCGCGCGATTGCACGCTCGCAAGATCGGAGCCGACTTCCGGTTCGCTCATCCCGATGCAGAACGTCAGTTCGCCGCATGCGATCCGCGGCAGAATGGAGCGTTTCATCTCCTCGGTGCCGCAGCGCAGAATGAGCGGACCGCTTTGGCGGTCGGCAATCCAATGCGCGCCTGACGGCGCGCCGGCCGCCAGCAGCTCTTCGAGCACGACGTAACGCTCGAGCGATGAGCGCTCGTGACCGCCGTATTCTTTCGGCCACGTCATTCCGATCCAGCCGCGTGCTCCCAGACTTTGACTGAACGCGCGATCGTAGCTCATCCAGCTTGCGGCGCGAACCTCGGCCGAATAGTGCGGAACCTGCTCGGCGAGAAAAGCCCGAACCGCTGTGCGAAGTTGTTCTATCTCTTCCCCGAGCCGTGGCGCGAGCGCAATCGACTTCACGGGAAACTTTTTGGCGCAACCGAAGCGCTTCTCATGCATTCCATTTTCGTCTACGATCCGACGGCCGAAGAAGACAAGAGCCAGTCGAAGCTGGCGGCGCGCCTGGCGTCGCTGGACGGCAAAGTCATCGGGCTGCTCGACAACACCAAAGATTTGGTCGGTGTGTTGCTCGACGAGGTCAGGCAGCAGCTGCAGAAAGACTTTCCGCAGGCGCGCTTCCGCAACTTCCGCAAGGAATCGGTCTCGGGAATCAAGCCCGACCTCTTGGAACAAGCGCTCACCTGCGATGCGATCGTTGGGGCGGTTGGTGATTGAGGATCTTGTTCGTCGTGGAGTTGCCGCGACTCAATGATCTTCGAAGAGCGCGGAATTCCGACCGCAACATTCATCACCCACTCGTTCGAAACGTACGCGCGCGGTTTGTGCCGCATGCAGGGCTGGGAAGCGCTGCCGCTCATCGTCATTCCGCATCCGATCGCAGCACGTCCGCAAGACGAGCTTCGCGATAAGGTGCGTAAGGTGTCTGCTGGTGTCATCACGGCGTTGACCGGACGCGCGTGAACCCCGACGTCGAAGTCGTCGATTCCGTCGAAGGCGCAATCGACTATTTCGAAAAGGCGTACGAAAAAGGCTGGACCGACGGCTTGCCCGTCTTTCCACCGACGAAAGAACGCGTCGACGAAATGCTGCGGCACACGGATCGCGAGCCGGACGATGTCGTCGGCAAGATCCCGCCGCGCAACGGTGTCGCGACGGTGCGCAAGATCGCAATCAACGCGGTGATGACCGGCTGCCGGCCGGAGTACTTGACGGTGCTCATCACCGCGCTCGAATGCATGCTCGAGCCGAAATACAATCTCTACGGCCGGCAAACGACGACGCATCCGGGCGCGCATCTGTTGATCGTGCACGGGCCCGCACGCGCCGAACTCGACGTCAACTGCAAGTTCAACGTGCTGGGGCACGGCTGGCGCGCAAATGCCACGATGGGTCGCGCGCTTCGTCTGATGATGATCAACATCGGTGGCAACAAGCCGGGTGTGACCGACATGGCGACGCACGGACATCCCGGCCGCTATTCGTATTGCATCGGCGAAGACGAAGAGGGCAGTCCGTGGACGCCGTTTCATGTCGACCGCGGCTTTGAGAAAGACGTTTGTGCCGTCACCGTCATTTGCGCCGAAGCCCCGCATAACGTTAACGATCAAGTCAGCAAGACGCCCGAACGCTACTTGGGTTCTGCGGCTTCGGCGATGGCGCACCTCGGTGCCAACGGCATCTATCGCGGCGGCTTGCAAAGCGAGCAAATGCTCTTGATCACCTCGGAGAGCGCCAACTGGTTTCAGAGTTTCGGCTGGGGCAAAGCCGACGTGCAAAAGTATATTTTCGAACACGCGCGTCAACCCATTCGCGAGCTGCGCGATCGCGGCGGCTGGAATACGGCGCCGCTGCCGTCTTACGTCAATATGGATGACGAGGACGCAATGGTCGGCATCGTCGAGCGTCCCGAAGATATTCTCGTGCTCGTTGCGGGCGGTCATCTGCGGCACATGGCTGCGATCCTGACCTCGGCGTACAATCTCAGCGTCACGCGCGCCGTCACGCGCAAAGACGGAACTCCGGTGCACTCCGTGAAAGAACTTTTCCGCTAAATCGATGGACGACAAAGATCTCGAGAAACTGACGCGCGACACTGCGAAGCGCCTTTTTGGAGCGCCGAAAGCAGGCGAAGGTGTCTATGCGCTCTGGAAAGAGTTCGATCCCGAATTGGCGCGCCAGTTCTCGATGTTCGTCACCGGCCGTTTGTACGCGCGCGAGGTGCTTTCGCAAAAAGAACGTGAGCTGTGCGCGGTCGGGGCGCTTACGGTTTTGAATTTCTGCGATGAATTACGGATTCACTGTGGCGCCGCGCTGAACGCCGGTGCGACCGCTAAAGAAGTCGCCGAAGTCATCTTTCAGATGGCAACGTACGGCGGTGTGCCGTGCATGATCGAGGGTTTGCGGACGCTCAAAAGCGTGCTGCAAGAACGCAACGAGTGGCCGTTGTCATAACGGGCGCACGCACGATTACGGGGCGCACGTTCGGTTGCCGCGGGAGTGCGATTACGCGCAAAGGGCCGCCGCATGGCTTGATTGCGCCCCCCTTTGTCATCCTGAGCGTAGCAACGCGCAGCGTTGCGAAGTCGAAGGGCGGGCTCCAATGCTGCGGGTAGCGCAACGATCTGTATCATGACAATGGCGACGTTTTGCAAGAACGCAGCGAGTGGCCAACCGGCCGGTAGGTACGGCTAGCGACGTGAACTGTACGGTATGTCAGGAGGCCTGCGCGTAAGAATTCCCGATTGGACTGTCGACAACCTAAAACAACGCCCCGAGGTGGTCGCGCCTTGCAAAATTTGTCTCAAGCGTCCGTCGACACGCAGCCGGAGCTTAGTAGCTCTGGGTCTTTGGCTGCCCCGCGCTGGCCCAACTCTTTGGTCGGGAACATCGCAAAAGATATCGCGAACGACATTGTTGCCGGCCGCATGCGCGCCGGACACGATCTCAATTCCGTCGAGCTCGCGCGCCGCTTCGATACGAGCCGCACGCCGGTACGCGAAGCGCTGCTGATGCTCGAAAAAGAAGGCCTCGTCGAGATCGAGTCGCATCGCCGTCCGCGCGTCAAGCGTTGGACGTGGACCGAGATTTGCGAGCTATATCAAGTCCGCGCGACGCTCAATGCACTTGCGTCGGAATTGATTGCCGAAAACGCAACCGATACCCAACTCAAAGTGCTGGACGGCATTTATGCCGATCTTGCCGCGGCAAACGAGAAATTTGACGTCGAAGCATACTTTCAGTCGAACGTCGCCTTTCGCGAAGCCGAGCTTCAGTTCTGCGGGAACTCGCAGCTGCGGCAGATCATCGACCACTTGGGCCTGCGCGTGCTGCAACTACGGCACTACAGCGTCTCGCTGCCGGAAGGCATGCTCGAATCGTACATGGATCGCGGCCGTCTTCTGCGTGCGTATCACGAGCACGATGTGGCACTCGCGGTCGCGCTTAGCCGTTCCGCCGTCTTACGTGGTTTAAACCGGATCCAGCGATTCGGCTGGAAGGGCATGGAGTAACCGGCCCAGACCTCCTACGCGGGAGTCATGACGTGTGCAGGCTCGCGGTATCGCTCGAGCAGACGCGTCGGCGTCAAGAGCGCGTCGCGACGGTAAGGCTCGCACAGGATCTTGGGGTCGACATGAATGTCGAGAACCGCGGGCCGTCCTAAGGCCATCGCTTCCTTGATCGCCGGGCCAATCGCGCTCGGGTCGTGGATCGAAACACCATGCGCCCCCATAGCGCGTGCAACTTCGGCGAAATCCGGATTTTCCAAATCGGTGAAAAAATAGCGTTCGCCGAAGAAATCGTATTGGTTTCTTCGTTCCGCCCCCCAGACACCGTTGTTCATCACGAGCGAAACGACGGCAATCTTCTCGCGAACGGCGGTCATGATCTCCTGGATCGTCATACTCCAGGCGCCATCGCCGCTGATTGAAAGCACCGGGACATCGGGCATTGCGCGTTTGGCTCCAAGCGCAGTCGAATATCCGACACCGATTCCGCCAAGATTGCCGGGGCCAAGATACTTCCGGGGACTATTGAAGTTGAAATACGAGTTAGCTTGTCCCGTTATATTGCCGACGTCGAGTGTGACGATCGTGTCCTTTGGAATCGACTGGGAAATCTCCCAAAGCGCGCGTCGCGGCGTCATCGGTAATGCGTCGCTCCGCGACAGATCGGTGAGTTCTTTTTCCCATTGCATCTTCTCGAGCGCAATCTGATCGAGACGTTGTTGCGATGATTTGCGTGGCGACTTGTCGAGCTCGGAAACGAGTTGACGCGTCACCTCACCTGCATCACCGAGCAAGCCGGCCGCGAGCGGCCAGTTCATTCCGAGGTTCAACGGATTGATCTCGTTTTGGATCAGCGCGGCAGTCTTTGGAAAGTAATCAAAGTCGTATTGCGGAATCGTTCCAAAGGGATTGAGGCGTGTTCCGAGCGCGAGCACGACATCGGCTTGGTTGATGAGTCGCATCGCCGCCTTAGAGCCTTGATAGCCAATCGGCCCAACAGCCAGTGGATGCTTTATTGGGAATGCGTCGTTGTGCAGGTATACAGCACCGACGGGAGCGCCGAGCTTTTCAGCGAGTGTTGCGACATCGCCCGCGCACTCCGCTTCGATTACACCCCAGCCAACCAAGATAAATGGTGACTTTGCGTTTCGCAGAAGCTCCGCGGCGCGACGGATTTCTGAATCCGGAGCGCCGCCACGACGCGGCAACGCGCGATATTGGTTTGGTTCGAGATCCGCGTGCTCGAACTGGCCGTACCAGTAGTCGCGCGCAATATCAACTTGCGCGGGTCCCTGAAGAGTTATTGCAGCTCTGAACGCGTTGCGCATCGCCCACGCGATCTTGTCCGGACGATTGACTTGTGTCTGATAGACCGTGATCTTAGAAAAGAGCGACATCTGCTCGACCTCTTGCATCGCCGTCTTGCCTAGGCCCGCGCTCGTCACCGAGGGCGTGATCACGATGACCGGAACGTGATTCAGGTACGCGCTCGCAATGCCGGTCACGAGATTCGTGACGCCTGGGCCGTTCTGACCGATACATACGCCGGGTCTTCCGGATGCAAGGCCATAGCCGGCGGCCATCAACGCCGCGTTCTGTTCATGTCGCACCGAGACAAAGCGAATTCCGGCTTGTGGAAAGAGATCCAACGGATCCATGAACGCTGATCCCACAATCCCGAAGATGTCGGTGACGCCCTCTTTTCGCAAAACTTCAACGAAGGCTTCACTACCGGTAACGACGCTCATGACTTCCTCTTTCTTACACTCGATTTAGCAAACTAACGGGGACGAGCTTGTCAGAAGCTCTTTCTCTGAGCCGGCGTTGTTGAACGATTCCCAGCACCACGACGACGACCGCCGCGATGAGAAAAACCAACGCAATCGGACTCTGTATAAACGGCATGAAGCTCCCGTTGCTCACGTAGAGCGCTCGCCGAAGATTCGACTCGATAATTGGCCCAATGATAAGGCCCAATATCATTGCAGGTACTGAGAAACCGAAGCGATCCATGACATAGCCAAGCACGCCGAAGAAGAATGCCATGACGATGTGAAATGGATTTGATTTCTGTACGAAGCTGCCAAAAATGCAAAGGACCAAAATCCCGATCGCTAGTGGACGGCGCGGGATGCTCAGTGTCCGAACCCACAGCCGGGTCGTGGCTAAGCCTAAGATCCACAATGCTGCCGTCGAGATCACAAGACCGAAGAAAAGCTCGTAGACAATGTTTGCATTGTTGGCCATCAGGAGCGGCCCCGGCGCGAGGCCACCAATCATCATCGCTCCCATGATTATCGCGGACGTAGGTGTGCCGGGTATGCCGAGTGTCAGCATCGGGATCAGAGTCGAGTGCATCACTGCTGCGTTCGTGGCTTCGGGTGCGACGATTCCCTCAGGTACGCCTGTGCCGAATTCTTCCGGGCGTTTTGATGCTGAACGCGCGATATTGTAGGTGATCCAAGGTGGAACACTTCCTGAAAGACCGGGCAGCAAGCCGAAGAAAAAGCCGACAACCGATCCCATGATAGTCGTGGGCAATACGGCGCGAAACTCTTTCCAAGATAACCAGACGCGATAGCGCCCGGGGTCCTTCGCATCGTTCGATACGAGGTTGGGCCCTTTCGCCGATAGCAAACGCAGCGCTTCGGCGATTGCAAACAATCCGACGAGGGCCGGCAAGATCGATACTCCGTCGCTTAACGATACCGATCCGAAAGTGAAACGAGGCGTATTCGTCACGAGATCGAGACCGACGGTGCTGAGTAATAGTCCCAAGACGGCAGAAGTAAGACCCTCGAGCGGCGCTTTTGCAGTGAGGCTCGAGATTGCGGCCAGCGCGAAAACACCGAGCGCCGCGAACTCGGGCGAGCCGAGTGCAAGCGCCACGGCGCTGATTGGCATCGTTAATGCGAAGAGTCCGGCGATGCCGACGTACGAACCGAAGATTGCCGACCACAGAGAGTAGGAAAACGCTTTGCCCGGCTGGCCACGCTTCGTCATTCCGTAACCGTCGGGAATTGTCGCGGCGGAATTCGGAGAACCCGGCGTTGCGAACGCAATAGCCGTGATCGATCCCCCATATTCAGCCGCTTGATACAAGCTGACATAGAACAGCAGCGCGTCGCCGACCGGCATGTAGAAGCTCAGCGGCAGCAACAGTGCAATGCCCACTGCAGGGCCGATTCCAGGCAAAGCGCCCAGGAACAATCCCGCGACTGTTCCGAGTAACAACGCGAGTATGCCGTGGATGCTTAAAACTTCGTGGAGAATTTGCTCCATTTCATACGAACCCGAGGTTGAGCCACGGCGGCGTGGGAAACTGCGTCTGCAAAACGTTGTGAAGCAAGAAATAGACGAGCGCGACGAAACCTGCGAGACCCGTAAGCGCGAGCGGGCGGTGCTCGCGTACTGTAAACATCACGAGCAGAACGGCTGCAATCATCGTGTCGAGGAGAAATCCGAGAGGCCGGAAGAGCGCGACGTAGACGATCATGACCAGAATGGCGCTTGCGAACTTTTTCGGATCGTATTCAATTTCGCTCGCCGTTACTTGCGCTGGACGGAACAGGCCTACGATACCGAGTAGGACGAGGGCGGCTCCAAGGATGGACGGTAAGAGTGCCGGACCGTAGGCGCCAAATTGACGCGTTGGATCGAACGTTCGGCTAGCGACAAGCGCGCCGGCGCCAATCACTGCCGTGCCGAAGTAACAGGCGCGCTTGAAAACGGAGAGCCTGCGCTCGACGCCGGTCACTATTTACCGCAGACGGCGGGATTCGCGCGGCGTGCATCCTCGACGTCATTTACGAGCGTCTTCCCAAAATCAACCGGCCCCGCGTAGGTGCCGACCTGGACCTGACGCTGCTCGTAATCTTTCCATTCCTGGGTGGTCGTAACGGTTTTAATTGCTTGTGACATCCGTTGCACGAGGTCATCGGGAGTTCCGTGGCGCGCCACGATTCCGCGCCAAAAAAAGTCGGTGAAGTCGTAACCGTATTGCGAGAGCGTCGGAATGTCGGGAAGAAACGGATAGGGATGGACCGGCGAAAGAACGGCGAGAATGCGAATCTTGCCGGCCTTTGACAAGTTGTAGAAATTGCTCGTCGTACCAAGGCCTGCATCCGCATGCCCACCCAAAACGGCGGCAACTTGTGCCGGTCCGCCGCCGTACGGCACGCATTTGACGTCGATTTTCGCAGCGGTCTCGAGCTTAGCGACATCCTGCGCGAGCGCGCTCAACGTGCCGAATGTTGATACGGTCAGCTTTCCCGGATTTTTGTGCGCGTAGTCGATGAGATCCGAAAGGGTCTTGAGCGGGCTATCGCTGCGGACATAAAACGACGTCGCCTCAGCGGTGAGCTCGGCAACCGCTTGAAAGTCGCTGACAGGATACGGTGTCTTCGGATCGGCCCATGGATAGGTCGAGTCTTTCGTCACGAAGAGAAACGAATAACCGTCAGCCGGCAGCTCCGAAACATCTTTGAGCGAGATGACGGCGTTGCCGCCGGGAACATCGACGACGACGACAGGCTGCCCTAATACTTTGCGCAGTCCCTGCGCCAATTGTCGCGCTTCTAGATCTGCGGGCGTCCCCACCGGATATCCGACGTAGATGGAGACGACTTTCGTCGGCCAAGCATCGCTCGAAGAGACAGGTTTCGGTTGGGTGCCGAGCGTGAAAACGGCCGCAGCCGTTAGGAAAAGAAGACCAATACGCATTGACGTACCCCTCGAAGCGCTCGCAGCGCTATACTCTGCGTGGTTTTGAGTCTATTTCAAATGTCGCGGCATAAACGAAGCGATCCGGATGATAGAGAGAGTTTCCGGTCATGACGATTCGGCCGTCTTCCGTTTCTAAACGAAGATCGCGATCGAGCACAGGTGCTCCAACCGCAAGGCCAAGGAGTTGTGCCTCCTCCTCAGAGACCGTCGAAGCGCGGATAGTCAGCGTAGCTTGACGCAGCCGCCCGGCGAGGCGGTGTTGAATCAACTTCATGACGCCGGACTGGAGAATCTCTTCGTCGCTTAGATCTGCGTTGATATCTGCGGGAAGATAACGATTGTCGAGCGCGACTGCATAGCCGTCTACGAATCGTCGGCGCCGAATATACGCAACGAGCGTTCCGGGCTCGACGCCGAGCTGACTGGCAAGCCACATGTTCGCAGCGACAAGATTTCGCTTTAAAATCTCGACCTTAAAGTCGCGCCCCGGAAAGCGCCAGCGCTCGAGATACCGTTCGAGCGAGTTCAGAGAGCCCTGTACCGGCGTGCGCGCAACGAATGTTCCGCGACCGCGTTGGCGCACGAGTAATCCATCGGCGACGAGATCCGCAACGGCCTGGCGCACCGTCATGGGGCTCACCTTGAACTCCGCGACGAGTGCCGTGTCGCTGAAGTCCGCATCCTGCCCTTGGGCAATGCGTTGCCGAAGGACGCCGGCGATCTGTGCCCAGAGCGGAACTGTTGCGTGCGGCTTCCGAAGCGGCATCGTCATTAAACCTCTAGAGAACTCACAGGTTCTTCGGTATTATCTAGAGAAAGACCCTTCAATAGCCCTAATACTCTAGAACAGCCGGAGGGACGCGATGGCGGGAGCGACGACAACGGAAAAGCCGGTAGAGAAGCCGGTCGGCGCCGACGATCCGCGATTCCAGAAGCGGACGCAACGCTATCACCCTGTCATTCTCAAGTTCGAGCTGCTCGCGCAAGGCTTGCGCGTGGCGCCGAACGCCGCAGAGCGGATAGGGAAAACGCAAAAGCCGGATCATGCTGTCGGTGCGGTCGGCAAGCATCCTCTGGACATGATTTTGGAGCCGGGCAAAGTCTACGTCGGCGTACCGGTCGGTGAAGCAGTGAACGGGCACTTCACTGCAGGCACGCCCTTTACGCTCGAGCTCGACGGAGATCAATTCTACATCGGCAAGAAGCCGGCGCGTCTGCTCGACGATGGCCGGTGGCAGTGTTTAGACGACAACGCCAAAGCCGAACGGCTCATGAACGCGATCTTACCGGCACGTCCGCACTACTATGAGATGAAGACGTCGCGCGGCTTACCGATGCGGAACATCATGCCGATGACAGGCGACTTCGGCGGCGCGACGATCTTTCCGCACTGTCTGTACTTTGGACGTTTCCTCGAAGAATACAAAGGAACGGAATGTCGTTTTTGCGGGATCGATCAGAATCTCGAATCGGGTCGCGACGCATTTCCCAAAACGCCGGAAGACTTTCTTGAGACGATCGCCGAGGCGCGGAAGCATCCATTCTTTCGCCATGGCCCGGTGTTCGCAGGCGGCTCGACGCCGCCACCGGATCGTGGCGCCAAAGTGCACGCGAAGTTCCTGAAGCCCATAAAAGAAGCGTTTCCTGACAACTGGCTTCGCCTCACGATCGCGCCGCCCGATGAAGAGCGCTACGTCGACATGCTTTTTGAGGCCGGTGCCGACATGGTCGGCTACAACTACGAGATTTTCGATCCGCAATTATTTGCGCGTCTCTGCCCCGGCAAAGTCAAAGACATCGAAAATGGCGTACCCGGTCACGCAAAATATGACAAGATGATCCGCTACATGGTCCGCACGTTCGGAACTGGGCACGCGAATGCAAATCTCTTGGCCGGACTCGAACCAGTACAAAGCACGGTGAACGGGATCACGCATCTTGCCTCGATGGGCGTCATCCCAACGATTTTCGTCTTCGTCCCGCTCAAAGGAACCGCGCTCGAAGATCAACGGCCTCCCAGCGTACGCGAGATGATCTACATCTTCATGCGGCTGAAGGAGATCACCGAGCGATTCGGCGTCGACACGTATTGCGCAGGGTGCAATCGGTTCGTCATCAACACAAAATATTATGACGGCATCCAGCCGACGATGCCCTCAATTAGCGAGGATGATATGCGGTACGCCGGCCTCCCTCCCGAAGATCTGAACGAAGCTCCGCCCATTCCATTCGTCCTGAAGGCGAAATGGTGAGGTACGCATGTCTTACGTCGTAACGGAGAGCTGCATTCGATGCAAGTACATGGATTGTGTCGTGACATGTCCGGTGAATTGTTTTCGCGAAGGCGAGAATATGCTCGTGATCGATCAGGTGACGTGCATTGATTGCGCGGCGTGCGAGACCGCATGCCCGGTCGACGCGATCGTTTCGGACGCTGTAGCTGGATCCGCAACATGGGTTGAGCTGAATCGCAAATACGCTGCGCTCTGGCCTGTCATCCTTGAGAAAACCGAGGTTCCCAGTGACGCAGATGCATACCGCGACGTGGCGGATAAACTCGCGTTGTTAAGTCAGGCGCCCGCGGTCAGGGCGTAATCCGACGATAAATCGCGCGAACGAAGCCTGAATCAAACCAGGTATTCTTCGCAAGTCGTTCAAACCACGGCGTCGCTCGCGAACGCTTGCGCTCCGGCGATTCAAGGACGCGCAAGTCTTGCAGCTGGTGTAATGCGTGGAAGAGTAAGCCGTTCTCAACTGCCTCCTCGACGAATCGGCAGCCATCCCAACCCTTTGCCTCAAGCAGCATCGGCAAGTGCTCGGATTCGTACCACGCGAGAAACTCGTTACGATAATCTTCCGGAACCCGAAGGGCGAGATAGAAGAGGTGGGGTCCCGCGGCCGCTCCGTGCTTGCCGCGACTGAACAGCGGCGTGACCGGATGCGTTTTGCCCGAGGGTGCGTCGACGGTGTGCCCGTCCGTAATTGCAAGAAGCCCATCGCCGTCTTCGCGGCTGTACCATTCGATCGATCTGTCTCGAGTCTTTACGTCCGGCGAAGAGCTTGGTTTCTCGAATTCAACGATCAGCATTGCGTGTTAGATTTCGGCGTAAACTTGACCAAACGCTCCTTCGCCGGTAAGCTCGGTAATTTTCGCGTCGTCGTAAGCGAGAAGATCGCGCAAGATCGTCGTCGCGTGTTCGTTGCGCAGCGGCGCGCGATGCGCTTCGGGAACGCCGTCGCCGACTTTGACGGGCGAGCCGACGGAACGGACGCGGCCGAGTGTGGGGTGATCGTACTCGACGATCATGTCGCGCGCGGAGGTGTGCGGCTCGGCGAGGGCTTCAGGGATCGTGTTGACGGGGCCGCACGGGACGCCGGCTTCGTTGAGGATCGCGATCCAATCGGCTGATTTCTTCGCGAGCATGACCGGCGCGATAATCGTTTGCAGCTCGGCGCGGTTCTCGCGACGCAAGGTGAAATCGGCATAGCGTGGATTCTTCGCGAGATCACCGCGCCCGATCGCATCCGCAAAGCGTTCCCAAAATTTTGGCTT
Organism: Vulcanimicrobiota bacterium; assembly: GCA_963715815.1. GTDB lineage: Bacteria > Vulcanimicrobiota > Vulcanimicrobiia > Vulcanimicrobiales > Vulcanimicrobiaceae > JAFAMS01. The sequence goes on from OY970278.1 coordinate 929,583, forward strand.
TGCGCACGCGATCACGATCCAACCGTCGGCCGTCTGAAAATTCTGGAACGGAAAGATCGAGGGGTGTGCTGAGTGTCCCATGCGTTTAGGAACGTCGCCGGCCGAGAGATTCCAGGTTGCGAGATAATTCGTCATTCCGATCGCGACGTCGAAGAGACTCGTGTCGCAATCCATGCCTTTGCCGTCGCGGCGTGCGGCATGAATGCCGATCATCAACGCGAGTGCAGCGACGTAGCCGCCCGCGAAGTCGACGACGGAGAGTCCGGATTTCGCGGGCGGACCATCGGGCTCGCCCGTGACGCTCATCCAACCTGCGATGCCTTGCAGAATGTAATCGTAGGCGGGATCTTTGCGCCGCGGCCCGGTCATGCCGAAGCCCGAGAGCGAGCAGCACACGATGCGTGGGTTGGCGTCTTTCAGATCGTCATACGTGATGCGCAGTTTTTTCGGAATGTCGCCGCGCAGATTCGAAAAGACCGCATCGCTCTTGCGCACAAGATCCAGAAACACGGCGCGTCCCGCTTCGGAGAGTAAATCGAGATCGAGCGTGCGTTTGTTGCGGTTGAACGCTTCGAAGAAGAGGCTGTCCGAGCCGCTTTGATGCGGCGGGACGTAGCGACTGACGTCGCCGTTCGTGCGTGGGTCTTCGATCTTGATCACGTCCGCGCCGAGGTCGGCGAGATGGATCGTGCCCCACGGTCCGGCGCCGTACTGCTCGACCGCGAGGATGCGGACGTCTGCGAGCGGTTTCATGCGGCAAGACGTTCGACATTGGTGCGTCGAAAGACCCCGGTCCATGCGCCTCTCAGGAAAAGTTGCGATCGTCACCGGCGGCGGCTCCGGATTCGGTGCCGAAATCTGCCGGAAGTTCAAGGAAGAAGGCGCACAGGTCGCCGTTCTTGACGTGAATGCCGAGGGCGGCAAACGCATCGCGGATGAGATCGGCGGCAAGTTCTTTCGCTGCGACGTCAGCAAGCGCGAGGAAGTCGCAGCTGCCGTGTACGGGACGCTCGTTGCGTACGATAAGATCGACGTCTACGTTAACAACGCGGGTATCACGCACACGAACAAGCCGGTGCTCGAGATCGAAGAAGAGTGGTTCGATAAGATCTTCGCCGTCAACGTCAAGGCGATTTTTCTTTCGGCGCTCGAGATCGTGCCGATTTATCGCAAACAAGGCGGCGGCGTGATCATCAATATCTGCTCGACGGCCGGCGTGCGCCCGCGCCCGGGGCTTGTCGTCTACAATTCATCGAAGGGGGCGGCAATTACGATGACGCGGGCGCTTGCGATCGAGCTCGCGCCCGATAACATTCGCGTCACCGCGATAAATCCGGTAGCCGGCGAAACGCCGCTGCTCAAAGAGTTCATGGGCGGCGACACGCCCGAGCTGCGCGAGAAGTTCCGTAGCACCGTGCCGCTCGGCCGTCTCTCGAAACCGCGCGACATCGCGAACATGGCCGCGTTCCTCGCGTCCGACGAAGCCGAGCTGCTCACCGGCGTCGCAATCGAAGTCGACGGCGGTCGGTGTATCTAGGCTTGCGCGCATTACCGGGCGCACGTACGATTGCCGCAACTGTTCGATTACGCGCAAAGGGCCGCCTCACGCCACGATTGCGTGAAGGGGCACGATACGGAGGCAGGCGATGATGTTGCTTTGTCATCCCGAGCGTAGCGCCCGCAGGGCGCGTAGTCGAGGGACAGCGATAGTGCTGACTCTCTTCCTTATATGCGCGTGTTACGCGCGTGCCAATAGTCAAGAAATCGTGCACTTCCCGACGGTGCCCGCGAGCTTCGTGCAGCTCGACGGCTACCTGTTTCAACCGCGCACGCGCGGCCCACATCCCGCAGTCGTCTTTTTGCACGGTTGCGGCGGATTGCTTTCGCGCTCGACGCAAGCGCCCGAATCGCGCCAAACCGCATGGTCGAAAGTAATGAACGATCGCGGCTGGGTCGTGCTAATGGTCGACAGCTTTACGCCGCGCGGCGTGAGCAACATGTGCTCGCCGAAGAACTTCGTCGCACGCATCTACGACGCGCGCCGCTTCGACGCGTACGCGGGCCTTGCGTATCTCCAATCGCTACCGTTCGTCGACGGTTCGCACGTCGCGGTGATGGGGTGGTCGGAAGGCGGCGGCACCGTGTTGCGGTCGATCGGCAGCAATGCACCACACAAACCACCCGGCTTTGTCGCGGCTGTGGCGTTCTATCCCGCGAGCTGCAACACGACGCGCCTCGGCGATGATTGGTCCGCGCAAATCCCGCTCTTTGTGCTCGTCGGCGCCGGCGATGTCTGGACACCGGCCGCGCCTTGTCAAGAAGCACTCGAGCACAGCCCCGACACGCAACTCAAGATCTATCCCGATTCGTATCACGATTTCGATTGGCCGAACAATCCCGTCAAGCAGCTGCCGCAGTACACGACCAGCAAAGGCGTCGTCCCCATCGCTGGCGAGAATCCAGTCTCGCGTGCCGATGCGCTGAAAATCGTGCCGGAATTTCTCGCGCGCTACCTCGGCCCGTGAGATAAAACAAAGCCTTCGCATAAAGCGGAGGCTTTGCTTGTGGTCCGGAGCCCAGGAGCATCCGGACTTTTAGTATACGCCTTTGCAATGGGCGTTCGCAGTGCGCGAGCGCACGTCGCACGTCACAAAAAGGCGGGGAGCGACAAAAGACGACCTACCGCTGGCAGCGAAGGTGCCCCGGTGATCGCGCACTTTGATATCGACGCGTTCTACGCGAGCGTCGCGCAACGCGACGATCCGTCGTTGCGCGGCAAACCGCTTGCGATCGCCTGGAACTCGCGCCGCTCCGTGTGCCTGACGGCGTCCTACGAAGCGCGCCCGTTCGGCGTGCGCTCCGCGATGCCGCTGCATCGCGCGCTGCAACTGTGCCCGCAGCTCCTCGTCGTCCCTCCGGACTTCACGAAATACCGCGCCTCCTCCGATGCGATCTTCGCGATCTTCGCTGAAGGCGGACGCACCGTCGAAGGGCTCTCGCTCGACGAGGCCTTCGTCGATCCGAAGACAGACGTCGCAGAAGAGGCCGTCGAGTTCGCCAAGCACATCCGCGCGCGCGTGACAGCCGAAGTCGGCTTGACGGTAAGCGCGGGTGTTGCAAGCGGCAAGATGGTCGCGAAGATTGCGTCGGATTCGTGCAAGCCCGACGGCCTTGCACTCGTCGAGCCGGGAACCGAAGCATTCTATCTCTCGCAAATGGACGTCGGCCGGCTCTGGGGCGTCGGCCCCAAAACGCGTGCGCATTTAAATGAAGCCGGCATCACGACGATCGGCCAGATTGCGGTGCTCGACGATCAGAGTTTGTACGAGCTCTTCGGTCGTGGCGGCAAATCGATGCGCGAACTCGCGCAAGGCATCGATTCGCGCACGGTCGAGAGCGATCGCGAGACGCGCTCGGTGTCGAGCGAGACGACGTTCGAACACGACGTCAGCGACGAAGCGAAGATGGCCGAAGTGATCCGCGAGCTCGCAACCGATGTATCTGAGCGTTTGCAGAAGCACGGACTTTCCGGGACGACGATCGGCGTCAAGATCAAGCGCGCCGATTTCTCGATCACGGGGCGCCAGACGAGCCTCGCCGAGCCGACCGATGATGCCGGCGTTATCAGCAGCACGGCGATCCTCTGCTTGCGCCGCGTCGAGCTCGCCGGTGATCGCGTGCGATTGCTCGGCGTGCGTGTTGCGGGGCTAACGATGGAACCGCAACGACAGATGAGGTTGGTCTAGCGTTTGCGGCGCTTGACGTTCGTCACGATCAAGCCCTTCAGCTCTCGGATTTCATCCTTGATCTCGCCAATCTCGCCTTTGAGCTCGGTCTTAAGATCGCCAATCTCGCCTTTAAGTTCGGTCCTCAGCTCACCGATCTCGCCTCTCACCTCGCCGATGTCGCCTTTGAGTTCTTTGCGAAACTCGTCGAAGCGGACGTCCACCCGATCGAAGCGCCGAGTCATTTCGCCGCGCAGGCGTGACTCGCTGTCCAGGATGCAACCGGTGACGGCTTCGAACTCTGGGCCGAGCATGTCGCGTAGGGTCTCGGGTGTCAATTCTGGCATATGTGGACGATGCGCCTTCGATATGAATCTCGTGTCTCTTCCATGTGGATGACTTCTGCCGCACGGACGCTCGTGTGCGCAGTGCTCGCGCTTGCGCCGATCGCGGTCGGCGCGCAGACCGTGCAGAAGGCGCTCATCCATCATCAGGTGTCGACGACGAACCCTGTCGCGCAAGAATATTTCGATGAAGGCCTGACGCTCGTCTACGCGTTCAATCGCGGAGAAGCGCAGAAACGCTTCCGCGAAGCAGCCGCGGCAGATCCGAAACTTGCGATCGCGTGGTGGGGCGTCGCGCTTGCGGCCGGCCCGAACCTCAACTACGGCATGACGGCGGAGAATTGGAAGACGGTCGCGGAGGCGCTCAAAAACGCAAACGCGCTTTCGGCAAATGCGACGCCAGAAGAACAGCGCCTGATCGCGGCTGTCGCCACGCGCTATCCGACGGGCGCAAAGGATCCGAACGGGAAGAAGTATCGCGACGCGATGGCCGCCGTCTACAAGGATTATCCGAACGATGACGATGTCGCGACGCTGTACGTCGAGAGTTGCATGGACGTCGACGATTGGGGTTACGACAGCAAAGGGAAGCCGATCGGCAAGACGGCGGAGCTTTCAGATATCCTGAAGACGGTGATTGCGCACAACTATCTGCACCCTGGTGCCAATCACTACTTCGTGCACTTGCACGACTTCACGAGCGTCGCGAAGGACGCGATCCTCGAGGCGGATCGCCTCGCGAATTTTCCGGCAGAGCCTGCAGCCTCGCATCTCAATCATATGGCCGGTCATACGTATCTCGACGTCGGAGACTATGCGGCAATAGTAGAGACTGGTCGAACCGCCGTCGGGGAAGACCTCGAATACGCGAAGTCGATCGGTGTATCACCGGGCAAGCTCGACTATTTCTATCACAATCTCGACTTCTATAACGGTGGCGCGCTCATGCTCGGCGACGTCGCCGACGCGGAACACGGCGCTGATTTGGAGCTCGAGAACAACAGCAACGTCGCGTTGCTCATCTATGCGCGCCTCGGCGAATGGTCGAAGGTCTTATCGATGGGCGCTCCGGATCCGAAGATGCCGGCCTGGCGATCGGCGTGGCCGTATCATTACGCGCGCGGTATCGCGTTTGCATCCGAGCACAATCTCACCGGAGCCGAAGGCGAGCTCGCCGCGCTTCGCGAGAGCGTCGGCAAGACGGGTTGGAAGTATCCGGATCTAATGGTTGAGATGCTCTCCGCGCGGGTCGACTATCTTGGCGGCAATGTGTCGACAGCTACGCACGAACTCCGCGATGTCATCGCTGCAACATCGCAATATCCGCCCGAGGCGTTTCCCGCTTGGTACTTCCCTGCTGGCGAGTGGTTGGGGTGGATGCTATTTAATAACGGCGACGCTCGCGGTGCTGAAGCGGCATTTCATGCTGATCTTTCGCGATCACCGCATAATGCTCGAGTCCTATACGGGCTAATACAGGTCGCAAACGCTCAGGATCGGTCGTCTGATGCGGGCCCACTTGGTGGACAGATCGAGGCGAATTGGCGCGGACAGTCACTGTCCCTCGCGGCTTCTCTCTGAGACTGTCGACACTCCCAGCCCAATCGAACAAGGAGAGGAGCGAGCCGCCGACCTAACGGTCTAGCTCTCTACTTCGCGGGACGGATGACTATGTTCAGGCCAATTCGCGATCGGCGGTTCGGCACTGCTAAACGTTTGAACGCGGTGGTACTTTGGCTTGCGCTTGCGGGCATCGGCGTGTTTGTTGCCCTCATCCTCATCAAGACGTTCTCGCTATTCTTAGGCGTCGGCTTGCTCGCGGCAGCGATCTTGTACGGTCGATCTCACGCGCGTCGCCAAGAGATCTACCGCAGACAACACTCTGACATCGCAGCCCTTGTTGGAATATCCCCAATCGATTTCGAGAAGCATGTTGCGGAGACATATCGTCGCTCCGGTTACAACGTGCAATTGACTCGCGGAAGTGGCGATCAGGGATTGGATATAATAGCTTCCGCCGCAAATCAAAAGCTCGGCGTTCAATGCAAACGATATACTGGAGTTGTCGGTAACGACGCGGTCCAGCAAGCTTTTGCCGGAAAGAGCTACTATAGTTGCGGAGCTGCTATCGTCGTGACCACCGGCGACTTTACTCCATCGGCGAGAGATCTCGCGAGAAAGCTCAACGTTCAACTCGTAAGTGGAAAAGAGTATTCGAATTGGCTGGCGAGCTTTGCCGTGCCGATGCCAACAGCGACATACAAATTATCAGATTGGTTTCCGCAAGGGCGCCCACTTTTGATTCAGATCGGACTCGCGGTTGTTGGATTGCTAGTTCTCATGAGTATGGGAACGTCAATACCTACCGTTTCTGATATAGCCAGTGGTTTCTCGCAGCGACATTCTCAAGGCACATTAGTGTCCGATCCTAACCCGTCTTATCAATCTATCTCGGGCTTTGATGATCGCGTTCAGGCCTTTTACTCGGCGTTGAACCGGCGAGACTTTGACGAGGCTTATTCGATGTTGAGTCCCGCATTTAAGCAAGGCGGTACATTCGAGCAATGGAAAGCTGGTTACGATACGACGGAATCTATAGCCGTATCAACTAGCACGCTGTCGCCAAGTTTGGTTTCGATAGACATGACCGCCATCGATCACTATCCCCAAGGTGACGTCACGCGACATTTCGTTGGTAACTGGCACGGTACGAGGGGCGCTGATGGCGAGTGGTATCTGGATAGCGGGCACTTTGACGTGGTGAAATAGAGCATGCAAACCTCGCCGCGACCCAGACAAGTGTTTGTGGTTCCAGCATCTGACGTTGACGCTGCCAGCCACTTGGCAGACTCAATTCTCTCTCCGATATCAGGGATTGATGTCAGTGAGTTTCTCTCAGAATCAGATGCCGTCAAGATTGAGTCGTACACTCCGGGCGAATACTACGCTTGGGGCTCTCAGCCGGGCTCGGTCAACCGGGGCACATGGAATCGACTTACTGAGGGCGATTATCTCCTATTTTATCAGCGAGGAGAATACACTTTCGTCGCGCAGTGCATATTAACGATCGAAAATGCCACGCTTGCTGCTGATATTTGGCATACGGAGAAAGACAATGCATTTTCGCTCCTCTATTTCATAACAAAGCCCAAACGCACGGCGGTCCCTCTGGGCGCCGTATCTGAGTTCCTCCAAAATGCTCCCTACCGCGGGTTTACTCGAGTACCCGATACGCGAATCGAACAGATTCTAAATAGATATGGAACTGTTGATGCATTTATCGAGAGCCGGTTTGTAACACAACCGACATACCTGCTTTTTCGATCAAACGAATCGTCGCCATACCGCGACCAAGACGGAATTTCGTACCATTATAACTCAAACGTGCCAAACTACACGAAGGTTACTGCAGGCGCTCATTTTATCGTAAATCGCCGAATCGGCAATGAAACGTACCTCATCGGGTCCGGAACAATTTCTGACGTTACGAAAGTGAACCAGGAGAAACCTACCGATTTCGTCGCTAACTATGCAAGCTACGCTCCAATTGAACCACGCATCGTAGTCGACAAAGAGCTCCAAGGTCTTATCGCAAGTGCGCCAGGATTTAACGTACAGCACGCGATTAAGGTACTTACGCGGGACATCTTCGAGTCACTAATAGGCGAAAAGAAGATAGCGCCAGTGTTCAGGCCCGAGGGTCTTCCCGAAATTTTGTTTTGGGACGAGCGACGTACGAACGATCTTATTCTGCTGTTCGGGCGTCACAAGGCCATAATCTTTGCGGGGCCACCCGGAACAGGGAAAACATACGTCGCTGAGCGCGTTGCGGATGCGATGACCGAAAGTGGGCATGGCGTCGTTGAGAAGATTCAGTTCCATCCGGCTTATGCGTACGAGGACTTTGTAGAGGGAATAAGGCCCGTTCTTCAGTCAGAGAAATCAAGCGAGCCGTCAACCGTTGGCTCACTTCAGTACGAATTAAGAGATGGAATTCTTAAGCGCGTAGTAGCGAGAGCGATTGAGGAACCAACGAAGACCTTTATACTGCTGATAGACGAGTTGAATCGCGCAAATCTGCCCCGGGTATTCGGTGAGCTCCTGTACTGCTTGGAATATCGCGGCTCTGAACACACCGTAATGCTGCCATACTCATCATCGCCGTTTTACATGCCGGAGAATCTCTGGCTATTCGCGACGATGAACACTTCCGATCGCAGTATCGCTCGGCTCGATGCAGCTATTAGGCGTCGCTTTAGGCAAGTCGACATGGCTCCCGACTATGACGCTTTGCTCCGTTGGCACATTTCAAATGGTTCAGAGGAAATCGGGAAAGTGGCGGTGGCAAAACTCCAGGCTCTCAACAGTCAGCTGCGAGCCTTGCTTGATCAAGATCGCCTGATCGGTCATTCGTTTTTTATGAAGCGCGATCTTGAGATTGGTTCATTCCGAGAGATCTGGAACGAGGAGCTCGAGCCCGTACTCAGAGATTATCTCTATACGGACCCAGAAGAAATCGCCCGGCTGAGAGCCGCTTTTCTCGAGGCGAGCACGTGAGGGTCGAAAGTTTCATGGAGTGGGATCGTCCGCGCGTCGTGCATTTGACTCCGCGCGAAGCAACGATACTGAACAAATTGTCTGATCGTGAGTTTAGCGTTCGACCGCGCGGTAACGGCGCGTATCTTGTCGGCCCTGCAGGTGGCTATGTCGGCAATGCGCGGCTATCTAATGACCTGGTCATCGAGGTTCAGCCCAAGGTTCCAATCGCAAATCTCGTCCAGCTGATTTCCCTGGCTTTCGTTGGTCATGAACTCCCCAGGCTTAAACTTACAGGTTCCTTCGCACAGTCAACGCCAACAGATTGGTTGGCTTTCCTGCTGCTGTCGGAAGTCGAGAAAATCGTCAGCGCTGGAATCTTGTCGGACTATAACACTACTGTTGAGATGTTGCCGTACGTACGCGGAAGACTACTCATTCCTGTTGATGGCAGAGCCGGTTCGGACAACTTATGCGAGTACAGCGAGTTCACAGAGGATATATTGCCGAACCGCGTGATTCGGGGAACGCTTGAACACCTAAGTGTCCAGCGACTTGGCCGCTTTATGCGTCAGCGAGTATTGAGCGTCCTGAGATATTTCGAGCGGATTCCATTTAGCGAGCCGACAGCCGAGGACGCTCGGGCGATCGTAGCTGATCGCCGGAGCGCATATTATGACGCAGCGTTACGACTTTGCGAGCTATACCTCTCTGGACGTGGAGTAGAAAACGCCGTTGGTGACGTCCGCGCAGCCAGCACGTTTCTCCCTATGCACACAATTTTTGAACGCGCCTTTGTGAATGCACTGCGTTTGAAGTTGGGGAATTGCGAGGTGCTGTACCATCCGCGCTTTCTTGATCAGATCCAATACGTTACCGGCAGTCCCGACTACACAATCATGCTTGAGCCCGACATCGTGATTTCCGGCGCAAGGCCTTCCGCCGTACTAAAGCGGCAGCGTTCGTCCGTTCTGGTCATCGACACGAAATATCGGACCCCAACCGTTCGCTCGCGCCACGGCGAAGGTTTTCGAAATACAGACATCTATCAGATACTTGCTTACTGCACAACTCTTGGTACTAGTGGCGTCTTAGTCTATCCGCGCGTTAAGGATGAGATCGACGCAACGTATCGAGTGAACGAAACTACATTTCGACTACTGTCAGTGGATTTGTCGAGCCCCGATTTGCGCGGACTATGGGAAGCTGTGGAAAAGGCGTCGAGCATGATTTCTAACATCGAACCGATGGTGGCGTAATGACTTTCATCAGGATGTCGATTCTAAGCTTAACGTTGGCACTAGCGGTGCTGCAAAATGCTTCAGCACAGTCCGTTCCGTCGTCGCCAATTCAGTCGGATACATTCTCCAGCGTCGTAACGTTTATCGGTACGACGCCGCAGCGGGTTTACGAGAGATTTGGCCGGCCGAGCGAGTCGCACGTCGAGCGGTTTTGCTGTCGTATTTGGAGTTACGCCGGCGACACTCTTGTTCACGTCTATAACGTAGACGGAGGCGGCGTCGTCGCTTTTCTCTACGGAAAATATGCTCAAGGCATCCTAGTAAACGGCGTGGTCTTCGATAATCTCGATGCCGTGCAGTTTTGGAAGTTGAGTGATTTCTTTCCCCAAGGAACTCCACGCGCCAATTTGCTTGCCATGTGTCTTTCGGAAGACTTTTATCACCAGATCCCCGGCGATCACGGCACAAAACAATTGTCAGAAAAGGCGCTATGGTCCGGACCGCACGGAACGAGCTTTTACGCGTTATACAGGACGGACGGCAGGATGAGCTCCGTCTATGATCCCGTGTCTGGTAGAGACATTGTGAAACCCGTTCGGGATATTGATAGCCTGCGATTGTTGAGGTGGGGTTATTTCGCTGGTACGGCACAAATTACTGATCTTCATTTTGGCAGTCATCATGGTCAGGGGACCGACTATTCGATGGGTCAGTGGAGCGGTCCATCTTGTACAAAATAATGGTTCACGATTCTCGCTCCAGCAAGTACTGTGATAAACCCAGGACTCTTCGTCGCGTCCTAGTGCACATTCGACTCGAATGATATTCGCAATTGTCTCAGCGGAGTGCGCTCCGGCTATTGAGATCGAGGAAACGTCGCGCGCGGGAGAACACAAGGGGGTTGTTCTCCGAGGCAATAACTTTCAAGCAATCGTCTCGCGTTTAGTATGGATGTCGGCCTAGTGCTATTCCCTGTCTGCACGTCTCTCGATAAATGCGCGTTAACGATTCGCAAAGTGTCGACACTCCTCTCGTGCGGAGTGTGGAGTTGACCTCGGGCGGAGTTCCTGCATCCTCCCTCGGGCACCATTATCAGTCGTGGTGGGCCCTCGATACTCTAATTGATGCGGGGCTTGAAGATCCGGCGGCCGGAATACGCATTGAATACTGGGATGACGTTTCGATCGAGTCGGCAGCGGCCGTAGATCTCATCAACACGAAGGCTCGTGTGGAGGGAGGCGTCCTAACCGATAAGAGTGTTGATCTCTGGAAAAGCTTGCGTCTTTGGATGAATGCTAAGCGGCTAGTAACTGACGTTCCTCTACAGCGGCTTTGTCTAGCGACGACGCAAGCGGTTCAAGCGAATAGCGGCGCCTCACTTCTGCGGCCTTACGAGAGAAATGTTCACCGGGCACAAGAGCTGTTGACACAGGCCGCGGAGTCATCGACCAACGCGGACAATAAGGCAAGTTACAAGGCATACCTTCAATTAAGTGTGCCAGAGAGGAGACAATTTCTTAGCGATGTTTACATAATAGATGAAACAGACGACATTCTAGTTCTGCAGAGAAAACTCAAAGCACGCGTTCGGTTAGTAGTCGGCGCAGAATTTGTAGAGGACGCGTTTCGTCAGTTAATCGGTTGGTGGGAAGACCTTGTCACGCGTCACCTAAAAGCTGGGAGTACCGACCGTCTGACGGCGCTAATGCTCAACGAATATCTCGACTATATGCGCGAACGCTTTGGGCAAAGTATTTTAGAGGTTGATCCCGATATCTGGGACCTCGCTGTCCCGGAGGATATCGATACAGAGGTTCGGATCCTAATTGAACAGTTGCGCCTGATAGCAACTAAGGATGACGGCGTACGATTTGCATTAAAGGATTACCACAGGGCTTATGTGCAGTGCGGTCGATGGGTTGAGGACGGATTACTGCGGCGCGATGAGCTCGCCCGTTACGAAGCTCGACTAAAGGATGAGTGGCAGCGATACGTAGCCTTTAACGCACCCGCGTCGGTATGCGCCTCCAAGACTGAGAATGAGCTAATTGAATTGGGACAAATGACGCACCGGTATTTGACCGAGCGCGCTATTCCTCTTCGCAAGGGGTCCGCCGAACCGATGATATCTCGCGGCTCGTACTATGCACTCTCAAACAAAGGAGCTATTGGCTGGCATCCCCACTTTGTTGTGAGGCTGGGGGACCTCTTGCGTGGAAAGAGCGCCTGATACTCATCGAACCGCGGTTTTCGCGGATGCGGTACTGTTGCACAACCCCGCATATGCTGCAACGATCATTACCGAGATCTGTCGAGGCTATTGTGACGTACGCAAGGATGGAATGCCGCTAGCTTTAGGTATCCCGGCCTATGTCCTTGGAACTGTTGCGTCCTACAGCGTTCTGATACCGCATCGATCAACTGCGGGTTTCATTACTTGGGCGCTAAAAAACCGCGAGCGCCTCCTAGACTTTCCGTTGCGTTGCAACAATCTCGCTGGCGAAGTCGCCCTCGGCATGAACCTCGGTGTGAATACTAAATGGCTTGGCCTATCCGAGTCAGGTCTTTTGACCCCCACCGGAGCGCAAGCGAAGGCCATCGCCGAATTTTGCAGGAGGTTCAATGTTCGCGCGCTGGCTGTTGGACGATTTCTCAGTAATGCGGGGCACGTTAGCACGATTTTCGAAGTCTTAAACGTGCGAGTGTAATTGTACCAATGCAGTTGCGCGGGCTCTTTATTTTCTCACACACTGGCGAAGCCCGGTATATCCCTTTCCGAATTGGAGAACTCAACATCGTATCGGGAGCACCCGGAACAGGGAAGAGCGCATTACTTCGGATCGTCGATTATTGTCTTGGCTCTTATAACAGAATACCAATCGAAATCAGGCAGGTAGCCTCCTGGTATGGAATCGTTTTAACCAACGGCCACGATGACGTGCTGTTAGCCAGACCTGAACCCAAAGGTAAACAGGCCACAGAAGCGATGTATCTTTCGATTGGAAAAAATCTCGATATTCCTCAGTATCAAGATCTGGTACCCAACGCGTCCGTAGAGTCTGCGCTTGATGTTCTCGCTAGCTACGTCGGCCTTGCGTCCGTTGATTTAGTGTTTGCCGAGAGTTCGAGACGAACCGAATACGATGCAACGATCCGCCATGCTAGTCGTTACTCGTTTCAGATTCAACGTGAGATCGCGCAGAACGAGTTCCTTTTCCACGGCCAGGATGATCATTACATCGCTCAGAGTATTCACGATACTCTTCCTTATCTGCTCGGAATCCTCGACGAAGAGCGACTAAGAAAGCACCGCCTGGCTCGTCGGTTAACCCGCCGTCTTCGGGCAATGAGACGCGAGCTAGAATCCATGGTCGCCGATGATGTGCAAACACCCGTGCTCGCGCAGAAGCTCATTGCGGAAGCTGTGGACGTTGGATTGCTCCCCGCTACCGCAACTTATACGACCAACTTCCTTGCGGTTTTGGCAGCCACGCAGTCTTTTGTCAAGGCCCAATCATTTTCGGAGTTTGAGGATGCTGATCTCAAGCAAGGCATAGTTGAACTTCGAAAGCAACGAGCGGAGCTCTTGACACGGTATAAGCAGGCGCGAGATTCTACCGGCTTAGTCCGAGAACTTAACAACGAGGTTACGGAGTTCGGCGATGTACAGTTTACTGAAGAGTCGCATGGAAGCGCGATAGAATTGCTCGCAGGCGTTATCGACAGCGGCCTATGCATGATCTGTGGTCGATCAGTTGACAGCCCCTCTGCCGAAGCTATCCGGAATCATCTACAAGACTTGCGTTCGGAACTAAGCGGAACAAGAAGCTATCAAGTGCGCACGCGTAACCTTAGAGAAAAATACGAGACCGAAGCTGAATCCCTTCGTGCGACGCTGCGTACGAATCAGGCCGCGCTCAACGGCGCAATAGAGCGATCGGAACAGCTTAACTCTCAACGATCCGCAGCGGTAGCTCAAGAGCACGTGGCGGGACGCATAAGTCTCTACCTTGAGGCTATGTCTCAAGGCGAGGACCGGGAGCGGCTAGAGGCTCAGATCGCCGATTTGGAGGAGGAACTGTCAATTGTCCTTGCTGGTCTAAGCGATGAGTCGTTACAGCGCCGACGATCAGCCATCGTTCATGATGTCTCAGAGCGAATGAATGAACATGGCAAGGTGTTAAAATTTCAATACGCTGGCGCGGATTTGGAGTTTGATCTAGACAATCTAACCGTCGTTATTACAGATGCTGCCGGAAGAAAGACACTTCAACAGATTGGGAGCGCTTCTAATCATCTGGCAATTCATATAGCGGCACATTTAGGTCTTCATGATTTTTTCATCACCGAGTCTCGGCCTACGTTACGATTTCTCATGTTGGATCAACCAACACAGGCGTACTACCCTCCGGACAAGCAAGGTCCCACTGCAAGTGATCTGTCAGATGTCGGCGATGAGGATCGCGATGCGGTCGCAACATTGTTTGCGGTCCTCGATCGCTTCAATCGCCAGTTTATGGGTCAGTTTCAAATTATCGTCGTAGACCACGCTGATCTTCGCCAGCCACAATTTCAGCAGTCCATCGTAGCTAGATGGCGCGACGGGGACGCGCTCATTCCGAGGCGGTGGTTTATGCAAGGTGGAAAAGATGCGTGATTGCTACCCTTCGGAATGGGCACCTGCGGTATCAACGAACTCGGTCTGGAAGCCGAGGGTAAGGCTTTGGGGCACCAAGTTCTCACGGAAACTTCAATGTCTTCGAGCACCAGCCGACTCTCCGTAGCATGGGCACGTATCGGACGTATCGGCGAAGCGGGCTTTGTAGCGCGGCACGCACGACGCTCAGGTATGGCGCCTTCCTCTAAGTCGAACCGCTTATCGCGCGATGGCCGACGCGGACCCGAGATTGGCCCAAGGGTTTTACGGCTTAAAGCCACACTACGCCGCAGCTGGATGGAGGGCGAATCATAGCTTTTCAAGTCAAGAGGAACTCGCGATGAGCGCTCGGACCACTTCGAGACTCGGATATGCTGCCATTGCGATTGCAGTTGTTATCGCGATTGCCGGAGGCTTTTTGAGCGGGTACGGGCAGCAAGTTGCGCTCGCCGTTATGGCCGCCGTCCTCGGCCTAGGGCTGGTGATTCTGTTCGTTAATAGTATTTTGAATTCGTCGGAAAAGCGCGAAGCCGCACAGCCATTGATGCAAATGATTCAGCCGTATGTTGTCAGGCTTCACAATGATTTTGTCAGAAAAGGACGAGACCGGTTTGGGATTGAGGGCTTTGCGACGCTTCTTAATTTATACACACGTAACAGCCGCAAACCTGAGGCATTCTCACTTGAAGATCGAGAGCGGCTGTACGTGTATGTTGCTGAGCAGCGTCAAGAGCTAACAGGGTATTATGATATCCTACAGGACCAGCTTCGAGAGTTGACCACAATTGCGGGATGGAGCTTTGACCCCACGATTGTTGCTAGCGCGTTGAGTGCGCGACTCAGTATCGCGACATTCAAAGCCCTAAAGTGGGACAATATGGATGATAAAAGTAAACTAAAGGCGGTGGAATCATATCTAGATATCGAAGCTGAAACCTCAGCCGTCTTTAGAAAGCTTGTGCTATACTTGGGGCTAAAGGACGAGGACTGGCAGCTCGACGCCTAGGTCAGCGAAGGATTCTGTTCGCGGAGTCGTCGTGTCAGCGAATAGGATGGCCAAATCATCTAGCCAATCTCGTCGCTACATAGCACCGCCCCACGCCGGGTGGCTCGTTTCGCCGACTGACGGGGCATCGTTTCAAGCCGCCTGGATCCTACCCGATTCGTGACGCTCCTGTCTTCGGCTTGTTGCCGAATCACTGCGCACGCTCTGGGCACTACCTGAGAGCAACGTCTGAATGACGGCGAACGACTGAAAGTATCATGCAGAACGCGGTGTGGATCGCAATCGAAATCATCGTCGGACGATTACAATCGCCCCATCGTCTCCGTCCAACCGTCGCGCCATATTCACGAGTGGGTCGCAAAGGTGTGCGAACGCTGCCTCGACCTCTGAGCGCGTCGCAGCTGTCGTCGATCCCGCTGCCTGAAGATGCGCGTCCGCCAAAAACATCGCGGCATCGACCGTCAGTCTTGGCGCATCACCGGTCGCAGCCGCCGCAGCACACTGCGCATGCCATCCTTCACTCGCGATGATGTCCGCGAGCGCGCGGATGCGGCGCGTTGCGCCGTGATCGAGCTCCCACGTCAACTCCTCGAGATGATCGTCGACGATACCCGGCTCGAATAAGGCGCGCATCGTCCACAAATCGAGCGCGCGCTTCGCGACGGCTTCGAGATTGTCGATGCTCCAGAGCGATACGCCGTGCGTCTTCGATTCTTGTTCGCCGCGCGCCGTACCGGCGAGTGCCGGATAAATCATCATGCAGTAATCTGCCTTGTATTCGGTCTTGTGCTCGCTGGCTTCCCAGACGTCGGGTTTCTCCGAGGGTTTGTTCGCCGTCTTGCACTCGACGAGCACGCGATAGCGCGCAGGCCCAAGCGGCGCATCGAGTTGACCGTCGGGCTTTCCGATGCCGCCCAGATGCGTCGTTGCGAATCCGAGCCACCCGAAGACGTCGACCACGGCCTTTTCAAATGCTTCGGATGGTCCTTGCTGATATTTGCGCAGGTCCGCGAGCAACGGTTCGAGCGGTGGACGCGGCGCCGGCTGCAGCACCGGCCAGTCGTCCGCGGGATGATTGATGCGCCACCTATGGTCCACGTCTTGTACGACGCGCGGACGGCGACCAATCGCAAGCATGTGCCGCGTGTAGTACACCAGCTGCGTGTACATGTCGTACTTGTAGAAGCCGGCCGGAAGGAGATCGCGCTTCACGGCTTCGGCATAAATATCGGCGGCCGCACGCGGACGTCCGTCGGAAAGAATCTCGAATGCCACGATCAACCAGCGTCCGCGCGTCGCATACCCGCGCATTTCGAAAAATTCCGGCGCCGGCTTCGACTCCGGGAGGCGCTGCTCGCCAATCGCCGAGAGCGCCTCCGCGAAGCGATCGCCCACACCGGCGAGTCGTTGTTCGAAATTATCCGGACGGAAATGTCCGTTAGCACAGGTCTCGAGCTCGTCCCACGCGATCGGCGTCACGACGAGCAGATGGTGGGAGATGTGCAAGCTATACGGCAGATTGCATCCCTGGTTCGGCGCGTTCGAGCTCACCCAGACGTGAATGCGTCCCTTGCTTTCGGCGACCGGTTTCGTCGAGAAGAGATTCGGGTGCGCTTCCATCGCACGTGCGACGACGGCGTGCAGCCAGCCACGGACGTTTGGGTACGGCGGTCCATCGGAAAGCGGAATCCAGAGCGTGATGCCGGTGCCGTTGAGTACCGGGATCGACTGCATGCCGTCGTGCAACAACGCCTCGCGCATCGTGCGTGCGGCGTTGCGCAGCATCGTTTCGGTCGCAGTGCCGATCGGGCGCATGATGACGTGCGCGAGACGCGCGCGCAGCGGATCGCCCTCGATCGGCGTCCAGCTCTCAAACGCGACGGCATAACGATGCACGCACCAGAGCGCCTTGTTCGCGTCGAACGCTTCGAGCGTGTGTCCGCGTACGACGTCACCGCCGGGAACATCCGGAGTGTAGATCGGCCTGAACGGGACGCGTCCGATTGCTGAAGCGAGCAGCGGAATCGTGGCGCGATAGTACGCGAGCACCGCAGCCTGCGTGGGTCGATCGAGTTTTTCGAGATCCATGCGCCGATGGTATGGCGCTTCTAGCCGTTCGACTAGCCCGCAAAATTGTTGGTCAATATTTTCCGAAGGATGTCATCATACCGAAATCTCGACTATACGACGGATGTCGAGGAACTCGGAAAGCGACATAACACGTCGTCCTGGTCCCATTTGCCAACCGCGGTAGGTAAGCGGCGACGGCCACGGATCTCGGACGATGGCCGCGGTGGTTTGGCCGACCGGTCCCATCGGCCCGACCGATTGGTTCCATTCGATCGCGCTGAGCACCATAGCATGGTGGCTCGTGGTAATAAGAAGCGGGTTGTCGTCTTCGAGAGCGCTGACGATATTGAACAGCCCTATGTGTGTATTGAAGTCAGTGAAGCTCGCTGAAAAAGACCCACCGCTATCATCGGTGTACGATCCGCTCATTGCTT
Organism: Vulcanimicrobiota bacterium; assembly: GCA_963715815.1. GTDB lineage: Bacteria > Vulcanimicrobiota > Vulcanimicrobiia > Vulcanimicrobiales > Vulcanimicrobiaceae > JAFAMS01. Next base: position 947,596 of record OY970278.1, read on the forward strand.
GGTTTATAACCTGGTCGCTGGCCGTCGTCGGTATTGCGGCCCCAAAGATCCTGGAGACAATCTCATCCTGTTTTACAGGATGGTTGTAGACGTTGTAGATCATTGAAATTGATGCAGCCCAACACCAAACCTGGGTCTGCTGGAACGCGACTTTGTTGTCGATGAGTGTCGTGTCAACTCCAACGATACAGTGCTGAACTACAGGCGACAGAAAGACACAGGTGCGCGTCTTCGCCGAGGCAGAGGGCATTCCAAACGCGAGTAGAGATTGGACCACAGCGACGGCGATGATCACCCGAACGCCGAATAACATGCTGAAAGCCTTTCCATAGAAATTGCGATTTGCAGGGCGAGCTTGTGCCGCGGGCGGGAGTCGCAAATCGGGAAATGCCAAGGAGCGCGAGCCGTAAGGTAGCGCATTGACCGAATGCATCGCCACGATAACACCTTGCGCGGCGGGGAACGATCAGGATATCCTGACCGGTCGCCGCGAGGCTGCTTCCAGTATTGGTGCTTGGTTCTAACTGGCGTTCGACTCGTCCACAAATGCTGGAGGTGAATCCCGAGGCGCGAGCAGAGAAGCGCACATGAAGCGGCACATCTTTGCTTTCATTCTGACCTGCTCGATGCTCTCGGCAAGCGGCGTTGCCGCGGCCGATCCAAGCGACGGCGCGAGTCCACTGCCGATCCCACACGTTGCCGACGCCGTCACGCATCACCACGCGCGCATCGGCAATCGGGATATCGCGTACACGGCAACGGCAGGCAGCATTCTGTTGCGCGACGACAAGGATGCGCCGACTGCGAGCGTCTTCTACGTCGCGTTTGTCGCGGATGGTCTCGGCCCGACATCGCGTCGTCCGATCACCTTCGCGTACAACGGAGGCCCGGGCGGATCCTCAGCGCTGATCGATATCGGAGCCTTCGGCCCGCGCATGGTCGTCACCACAAACGGGGTCGCGACCGGGCCGCCGCCCTACAAGATGGTCGACAATCCGGATAGTCTGCTGGATGTGAGCGATCTCGTGTTCATCGATGCCGTCGGCACCGGTTTCAGCCGGTTCGTCGGCAAGAGCACCGCGAAGAGTTTTTACGGCGTCACACCCGACGGCAAGGCGTTCGAACAGTTCATCCGTCGCTACATTACGGTCCACAATCGCTGGAACTCGCCCAAATATTTGGCCGGCGAGAGCTACGGCACGACGCGCAGCGTCGTTCTGGGCAAGATGCTCGAGGATGACGGGATTGCCGTGAGCGGGATCGTCTTGATGTCGACCATCCTCAATTTTAGCGGCGATGACGACCACTGGCGTTGGGTTTACCTTCCGAGCGAGGCTGCAATCGCCGCCTATCACCATAAGCTTCCAACACAGCCCGCAAATCTCACCGACTTCTTGCGAAGCGCGCGCACATTTGCGCGCGGACCCTACTTGCAAGCCTTGTCGAAGGGCGCTGCGCTTCCGGCGAGTGAACGCGATGCGATTGCACAGCAGTTGCACGCATACACCGGGCTGCCGATCGACTACATCCTGCGTTCGAATTTGCGCATTCCGTCCGGGCGCTTCGAAAAAGTTCTTTTAGGCAGTGATGCCAAGACGGTTGGCCGCTACGATGGGCGCTTTTCACAGCTCGACATCGATCCGATTGCGGCTGACGCGGAGACCGATCCCTCGGCCGATGCGATCTTCGGCGCATTCACGGCGACCTTCAATCAATACGTTCGTCAGGATCTCGCGTATAAAACCGACGCGAACTATGAGTTTCTGAGCGGTCCTGTTAACGATGCCTGGGATTGGAACACCGGCGCGCACGCCGATCCGACTGGCCTCGACGTCACGCCCGATCTGCGCGACGCAATGACGTCGGATCCGTATCTGCGCGTCTTTTCGGCAAACGGTCTCTACGATCTCGCGACGCCGTTTTTCTCGACAGAATATCAACTCGCGCATCTTGGCGGCGATCCGTCGCTGCAATCGCGGATCACGTTCGGCTACTACGCCGCCGGCCACATGATGTATTTGAATCCCGCAGCACACGCCGAGCTCAAGCGCGATCTCGCAGCTTTCTATCGCTAGGCGGCTTTCAGGTTTGGAGGGCAGACCTTGTCGACTTCGAATTCTGCGTGTGCATGGCCCATCTCGAAGGTGCCTACGAACAGATCAGCGAGCGACTGAACGGTATCGACGGCCGCTTAACGGCGCTGGATCAAAAGATCGACTCGCGGTTCGACGCGCTCGATCGAAAGATGGAGTCCAAGTTCGAGGACAGCGACCGTCGTTTCGAGAGCTTGGACAAAAAGATCACGAACGGATTTGTTGCGGGACTGACGGTGAACGCCGCGACCCTCGCTGCCGTCATCGGCGCAATCGTTGCGGCGCACCACTAACGCTAGGACCGACTAGGCTGCTTTAAGGCTCTCCAAGCACGCCGTCAGCAAGTACGCCGTCGCTTCGGCATCCGGTAACGCGCGGTGCAAACGTTCGGACGTGAGCTGCTGGCGTAAGCCAAGATATTCGACCAGCCGGCCAAGCCGATGACTCGGCGCATGCGGATAGGCTTTACGCGCGAGTTCGAGCGTGCAGATCCACGGCTGACGTAGCGTCCACAGAAAATTGCGATCGAATGTCGCGTGATGCGCGACGATCGTGCGGCCTTCGACGAGGTCTTCGATCTGCGGAAGAAGCGCCCACAGTTCGGGCGCATCCTCAACGTCTTCGTCGCTGATGCCGTGCGTTGCGAACGCCATCGGGGGGATATCGCGGCCGGGGTTCACGAGCGAACTCCAGCGGTTTTCGATCACGTAGCCGTCGGTTTGGACGATAGCGACTTCGACGATCCGATCGCGTAGCGTATCGAATCCGGTCGTCTCGAGATCGATGACGGCATAGCCGCCAGATCGCCGTTCCACTGTCGGCAGTTTGCGGGGTCAACCTGCCAGGTGTATGGCACTCAGCGTTTGTCGCTCTCGTCGCCCTTCAATTCGTCGAATCGCCGTTCCATAAGGTCAAATCCGCGATCCGCATCGCTCCGAAACGCGTCAAGCTCCCTTCTTACTCCGCGAAGTTCCCTCGTTAGGGTCACTTCAAAGTGCTCTATGGAGTCCAGTACACGCCTTTCGAAGCGCGCGAATTCCCGAAGAAGGTCATCTCGGCAGTCTTCCAGCGTGTAGCGCGGCATTGCGCCAACCTTGGCCGGTGGTTGTCACGCTCCTCGATGCCAGGCTCTTGGCACATCGACAGCCGATCATGTTCACGTGCAGCACGTTGACGGCCGTTTCGTGTACGGCGCTACCGATCTCAACAACTTTCTCGAATGCCGGCGCCTCACCGAGCTCGACGGTCTTGCCGTGCGCGGCAAGCTGGCGCGACCCGAGGTTGAGGACGAACAGCTCGACCTCATCAAGCGCAAAGGCGAAGAGCACGAGCAGCGCTACCTCGAGGCGATGGAAGCGCGCTACGGCGGCGTCACGAAATTCGAGCGCGACTCAACCGAAGCCGAGACGCTTGCCGCAATGCGAGCGGGCGTGCACTGCATCTATCAAGCCTCGTTCTTCGATGGTACGTTCGTCGGACACGCCGATTTCTTGCGGCGCGTTGAAAAACCGTCGTCGCTTGGCCCGTGGAGCTACGAGGTCATCGACACGAAACTCTCGCTCTCCGCGAAGCCGTACTTCCTCATCCAGCTCTGCAACTACAGCGAGCATCTCGCGCGCCTGCAAGGGACGCTGCCGGAGTTCGGCTACATCGTCCTCGGCGATGAGAATGAAGAGCGCTTTCGTCTGCACGATTATTTCGCATATTACCGCCATCTGAAAACTGCGTTTCTCGAATACGTTGCAGCCGAAGGCGCGGAATATCCGTACGAGCGCAAGCACTGCGCGATCTGTCCGTGGGATAGTCTCTGCACGCAGAAGCGGCGCGACGACGATCACCTCAGCCTCGTTGCGTGGATGCGGCGCGATCAAGTCGGTAAGCTGGAAGACGGCGGCATCGCAACGGTTGCGGAGCTCGCGTATTCACCCGAGACGTCGCGTCCAAACGGCATGGTGCCCGAGTCGTTTGTAAAGCTGCGTCGGCAGGCCGAGCTGCAAGTCCGCGGACGCGCGTCCAAAACGCCGCTCTACGAAATTCTCCCGCCCGAGCCGGCCACGGGTTTTGCCCTCATGCCGCAGCCCGCGCGCGGCGACATTTTCTTTGATATCGAAGGCGACCCGCTCTACGAACCCGGTCGCGGTCTCGAATATCTCTTCGGCTTCTGGATGCCGGGCGAAAAGCTGGAATATCTTGCGTTCTGGGGCCGCGATCGCGAGCAAGAGAAACGCGCCTTCGAAAACGTCGTTGATTTTCTGATCGAGCAGCGTAAGCAATTTCCGACGATGCACGTCTACCACTACGCCGATTACGAAAAAACGGCGCTAAGGAAACTCGCGCAGCTGCACGGCGCGCGCGAAGAGGAAGTCGACGAGCTCTTGCGCGGCGAGGTGTTCGTCGATCTGTACGCCGTCGTGCGTCAAGCGCTCGTCATTTCCGAAGAGAGCTACGGCCTCAAAGCGATCGAGAAGTTCTATAACGTCAATCGCACGACCGATGTAAAGGCGGGCGGCGATTCGATCGTGCAGTTCGAGCGCTGGCTGCTCGATAAGACGCCCTCGATCCTCACCGACATCGAGAATTACAACCGCGACGATTGCCGCTCGACGTATCTCTTGCGCGAGTGGTTGCTCAAGCTGCGTCCCGAAGGTCTCGAGTTCCGTGCGGTCAAGGAACCGGACGCGCCGTGCCACCTCGAGTACATCCCGACGTGCAAAAAATGCCAGACGCGCCAGAAAGAAGAGCGCGAGGAAAAACGGCGCAGCGACCTCGAGCGCACGCTCTTAGCGCGCGAGGATGCCGCCGCGCAGCAGCTCGCGCACATCGTTGCCTATCACCGGCGTGAAGACAAACCCGTGTGGTGGGCGTACTTCGATCGCTGCGAGAACGTCGACCGTCTCTTCGAGTTCGACAAAGAAGCGATTGCGCGCCTGAGTTTGCGCGACGACGTCGAGCCCTATAAGCTCAAGAGCGGCGATCGCAATCTCGTCTACACCTACGCGTTTCCGGATCAGCAGCATAAGATGAAGCCGGGCGATGCGCACGATCCGCGCACGAAAGCCTCAGGCGAGATCATCGAGATCGACGACGAACAGAATCTGCTCTATTTCAAGCGCAGCGGCTCGCTCGACGAGGCGCGCGCGACGACCGAGCTGATTCCGACCGGACCGCGCCGCACGGATGCGCAGCGCGAGGCGCTCGTGCGCATCGGCGAGCTGTTCCAAACCGGACGCTTGGCCGACGTGCATCCCGCGACGCTCGATCTGCTCACGGCCGGCGATCCGCGCACGTCACCGCGGCGGCGCGTGCTGCAGCCCGAGCAAGTCTCCGCGCAAAGTATTGTCGACGTCGTACGCGCGCTCGATTCGAGCTATCTCTTCATTCAAGGTCCGCCCGGCAGCGGCAAGACGACGTACGGCTCGCAAGTCATCTGCGATCTACTCGCCGAGGGCAAGCGCGTCGCCGTGATGAGCACCGGCCACAAAGCCAATCACAATATGCTGCAAAAAGTCGAAGAATGCATGCAGAAGCGCGGCCGGCGCTTCAAGGGCCTCTACAAACACAGCGGCGAGGAATCCGCATATCAGTCGCTGCTCGATGCGCCGATGATCACGTCGGTCGATAAGAACGATCTCTTCGAAGGCGGCGACTACGAGCTCGCCGGCGGGACGTCGTGGCTCTTCGCGCGTGAAAAACTCGTCGGCACATTCGACTATCTCTTCATCGATGAAGCGGGCCAAGTCTCGCTCGCGAATGCACTCGCGGCTTCCGCCTGCGCGAAAAACGTCGTGCTGCTCGGGGATCCCAATCAGCTGGCGCAAGTCAGCCAAGGCTCACATCCGCTCGATGCGGGCGCGTCCGTGCTTGCAGCATCTGCTCGGCGATGCGCAGACCGTCGCGCCGAATCGCGGGATATTCCTCGATGTTTCCTATCGCATGCAGCCGCAGATTTGCAGCTTCATCTCGGATGCGATGTACGAAGGGCGCCTGCGGCCCGATCCGCGGACGGCGGCGCATCACGTCATGAGCGGTCTCACGAAGCGGTCGGGACTCGAATTCATCGCTGTCGAGCACGAGGGCAATAGTTCGAGCTCGCTCGAGGAGGCGAATCGCATCGTCGGCGAGATCGCGCTTTTGCGCGAGGGCGGCGTTTCCGAACACGAGATGATCGTCGTCACACCGTACAACGCGCAGCGCAAGCTGATCGCAACGAAGCTCAAGGACGCCGGCATCAACGTGCGCGTCGGCACCGTCGATAAGTTCCAAGGCCAGGAAGCCGATGTCGTGTTCTATTCGATGGCCGCATCCAGCGGCGAGGACGTCCCGCGCGGTACGGAATTCTTGTTCGAGCGCAATCGCTTCAACGTTGCTGTCTCACGCGCCAAGGCGCTTAGCGTGCTGGTTTGCAGCCCGCGATTGCTCGATATCGCCTGCCGTACGCCCGAGGAAATGGCCCTCGTCAACCTACTCTGCGGCTTCGTGGAAGAAGCGTCGTTGTCACCCCGAGCGAAGTCGAGGGGCAGCGGTAATGAAACAGGGTCGAGTCTTTCCGGGTAGGAGAAGCGCATGAAAATCTTCCTCGAGATCCTGGTCTCGATCATCCTCCACCCGGTGGCGTTCATTTTGGCGCTGATCAACATCCTGAGTCGCGAGGATTTGAACGACGCGCAGAAGATCATCTGGGGAGTCGTTTGCCTGGTGTGGGGAATTGGACCGATTCTGTATTTCTTAGTCGGCGGCGGAACGCTCTGGTAATTCGTTGAGCGCGTCGCCCAAGAAGGCGCGACACTCGGCGAGAAATTGTTCGCCTTCGGTTCCACCCAGACCGCGGGCGATCGTCATCGCGCCGACCATGCATGCCAGCGCTCCGGCCGCTGTGCGCTCGCGCTTTTTGCGCGACGGCGTTGGATCAATTGACGCAATAGTTCGAGCCGAGTCTGAATGTTCGCGGCGAACGTGCGGTGCACGCGGCCGGTGCTTCGCGCGAGTTCGCTCCCAAGTGCCGCGATTGCGCAGCCTTTCTCCGGGTGCGCGAAATGCATGGGACTGAGATATTTGTCTGCGTGCGTCTTGAGATTGCGCGTTTCGCTGAGCCACTCGCCGGTTCGCGCGCTTACGTGCGCAAGCGCCTCGGCGACGAGTTCGTCTTTCGACTTGAAATGCGCGTAGAAGCCCCCGTGCGTTAGTCCCGCGCGATCCATGATCTCGCCCACGCTGACACTGTCGATTCCACGTTCGCGGAATGCAGCGGCAGCCGCGTCGAGGACGCGCTCGCGCGTTTCTTTCTTGTGGGCTTTAGGCCAGGGCATGTTCGCCTCTTGACAACAATATGATAGTCGTCATATTATACTCGAACTTCACCTTTCCTGCAATGGAGCCCGAACTGTGTTACTCGATCTCATCGACAGCCTTGCCATCGGAGCCACGGTCGCGGCTGTCCTCGTCGGCATCTTAACCGGCATTCCGCTGAAGAACGGAGCGCGCATCGGAATCGCCGCACTGTTCGGTGCGTGGGTCGGCCTTGCCGCCGAAGTCACTGCCAGTGGATTGCTCGCTCGTCCCGCGATGCTGCTCGTATTTTTCGCTGTGCCGTTCGCCGTGGCGTTCGTCTTCCGCGCAGCGCTCGCGCAACTGTCGCCCGAGATGATCATCCGGCTCAATGCGTTCCGCGTGCTGGGTGCGCTCATTCTCGCCTTAGGACTCACCCATCGTCTCGCGGGCCCGTTCCCGTATTCTGCCGGAATCGGTGACATCATCACCGGCATTGCCGCGTTATCGATCGCACGCATTGCTGCAGGCGAATCGGTCAGCCATTGGCGCGTGATCGCATGGAATGCGTTCGGCTTGCTCGACCTGATTTTGGCAGTTTTCTTCGGCATAACGTCTCAGCCGGGCTCGCCGCTGCAGCTTTTCAACTTCGGGACCGGATCGGCCGCGATCATCACATTGCCCTGGTCGATGATTCCGCTCGTCCTTGTTCCGATCTACATGGTCGGTCATGCGCTCGTGTTCACGCACGTTCGCTGGCAGCGCGCGCCGCAGCAGGGATACGCAAGCTCGGCGACTTAGCCGTGCGCGATGATCGTGCGCCGTTTTCGGGCTAAAGCGACGATTGCAAACGCGAAGGCCTACGCCGTCTTTTTCCGCGACGTGCTGACGCCGCAACTTCGTGAGATTCCCGGACATCGCGGTGCGCTCGTGCTGAGCGAAGAGCGCGCGACGAACACGCGCATCATCGTTCTCACCTTCTGGGATTCGATGGATGCGATCCGAAAGTTCGCGGGCAAGAATGTGAATTATGCCGTCGTCGAACCGGAGGCACGCGAGTTGCTCGGCTCGTACGATCTCGAAGTCACACACCATGTCGTCGAGGTCGATACGCTCGAGTAGATCCTACTGATTGGTGCCGTTGCTGATGATCGTGCTGTCGAGTGCGGGATTCGGACCGCCCGTCGTAAGGTGGCCGCTCGTTCCCAAGACACGCGCTTCAACTTCACCGCAGCCGCGCTCGATCTCACCGAACTGGACGCCGTGCGAGGGCTCGTTCGCGAGCTCGACGAGCGTCGAGACTGCGATCAGCTGCACTTCATGCCCGGCGAACGAGAGATTCTCCATCGCGGTTTGACGGTCGATGCACATGCGCTGCGTCTTGACCGGCGTAACCGCGATCAGCAGCGCCTGCAGCGCATTCGCCCACGTCTTTGCGGCAACCGGTTCCCACTTGAGCTTGACGTCCATACGGTCGCGCAAGCTGTAGTTCAAATCGTCAGCATAGCCCCAGCGCGCGTCGGGTGAGACGGCCTTGGGATTCTTCTCGTTCGGATACAGCACGTACGACGCGATCGGCGTCAGCAGATGATCTCCAAGAAACTGATAGTCGTTCATCGCAAAGAGGACGCTCGCCATTTGATCGATCGAGATCGTGATGAAGTTTTCCTCATCCAACTTTGCGGCAGCCGGCGAGAAGAGAAAGTTGAAGAACTGCTCCGCGCGAGCCTTATACGGCGCGAGTTCCTTCGGAGTTCCATGGGCGATCACTAAGTAAAACTCGCCGAGCGCGTTCTTTTGCACGAACGGGGTGCCGTTGAGCAGCGCATCCCAGATCGTATCGATCATGCCGAGGTTTTGAAGTTGGGCAAACGTGTGGGCCTTCGCGTAGCGCGTCAGGTGGCCACCCATCAGCTCGGCTTCGTGCAAGCAATCCGTCGACGCGATGACTTTGGGATCCAAGAAGAGCTTGAGCTCATCGCCGACGACCAGGTCGCGGTGGAAGCGAATGCGTGGAATCGTACGCGCAGCCGCCAAACGCACGAAGTAGCTCGGATCTTTGAAGCACGTCGTCGCAAGCGAAAGGTAGGCCTTGGTGCCCGCCGGATAGCCGTCTCTGTCCGCGTATGCCTCGATGTCCATGATGCAATTGAGCTTGATCGTATCCGACGCACTGCCATCGCCCAGACACTTGATTGCGCTCTCGAGGCTCTGATGGAGTGCGCGTACCGTCGGCTGCGGAGTGGGCGTCGGTTTCGGCGTAGCGTTCGGGTCGGGCGTCCCCGCCGCGTTGGGCGCGGAGCACGTAAGCACGAACGCGACCATCACCGCGAATACTGCGGCGACGATCCTTGAGGCAAAGGTCATGCGCTATGCTTCAAAATAGGGGTCCGATTTCACTTCACGACCGTAGTCGCAAAGCCATCAGATTCTAATCGCCGCACGACTTCGGCTGCGTCCTCAGGATGCTGGGTTTCAAATGAGACCATCAGGTACGCGCTGCGCGCCGAAATTTCTGAGAATTGACGCTGATGCTCGACGTCGAGGATATTCGCGCCTAGCGCGCTGACCGTCGTCGCGACGCGTGCGAGCGCGCCCGGCTGATCCGGAAGCGCGACGCGAATGATGTGCACGCGATGCTCGCGCAGCCGCACGCGCGCAATGATCGAAGCGAGCAAGCCCGTGTCGATGTTCCCGCCCGATACGACGAGCGCGGTCGATTTATTCGCAAATCGCTCCGGCTGGGAAAGCAAGAGCGCAAGCGGTGCCGCGCCCGCGCCTTCGACGACCAATTTCTCCGATTCGAGGAACGAGTGGATCGCGCGCTCGATCTCGCGCTCGGAAACCGTCAGTACTTCATCGACGAGCTCGCGTGCCAGGATCAGCGGTAGCTCCCCGATCGTCTTTACCGCGATGCCTTCCGCGATCGTATCGCGGCCGACTGCGCTAATCGGCTCGCTTGAAAGCAGCTGCGCGAGCGACGGATAAACTTCGGTCTCGACCCCGATGATTTTCGTTTTCGGCGAGAGTGTTTTCACTGCGACGAGAATCCCGCCGAGCAAACCGCCGCCGCCGACCGGAACCACGATCGTATCGAGATCGACTGCGGCTTCGATGATCTCAACGCCGACCGTACCCTGCCCCGCAATCACGAGCGCATCGTCGTATGGATGAATGAACGTAAGATCGCGTTCTTTTTCGAGCGCATACGCACGTTCCGAGGCTTCGGTCAGCGTATCGCCGTGCAAGATGACTTCTGCGCCAAAACCTTCGGTGCGCCGCACTTTGAAGAACGGCGTCGTCGCCGGCATGATGATCGTCGCGGGCACGCCCATCGTTTGCGCCACATACGCAACCGATTGCGCGTGATTGCCGGCCGAAAGTGCGATAACGCCGCGCGCGCGTTGGTCTGCGGTGAGATGCGCCATGCGGTTTGCAGCGCCGCGATCTTTGAACGAGCCCGTGATCTGACGGTTCTCGAGCTTGAGGAAAACGCGTCCGCCGGTCAGCTCCGAAAACGTGGGCGACTCGACGAGATTCGTGCGCCGGACGCGTCCGCGAATCGCCGTTGCTGCGCGCTTGACATCCTCGATGTCGATTAGGCTTTGCGTTTTCGTTTGGCACCCTCCGGCGACGGGAATCGGCAGCCCCCATCCGGTAACCCGCGCTCATGGCAGCCTGCGACGTCATGATCACGCTCTCCCTGCTCGACACGATTCCCGACGGTCAGGAGCAGCTCAAACGCTTCACGGACGCCGGCTATCGGATCAATGTGCACACCGTTCCGCGGCCGCTCACAGAAGACGAGGTCGCAGCCTTCATGCCCGGCGTGCGCGGCTGGGTGTGCGGCACGGATCGCTTTACACGCAAGGCCTTGCAAGCAGCCGACAAGCTGGAGATTCTCGCACGTTCGGGTGTCGGCTACGACGCGATCGATACGGCTGCGTGCGATGAGTTTGGAATCGCGGTCGCGACGACGCCGGGTGCTAACAACGTTGCGGTTGCGGAATTCGCGCTCGGTATGGTATTCGCGCTTGCGCGTCAGCTCGTGTGGTCCGATATCGTCGTGCGCCGCAAGCGCTGGGAGCGCGGCCTCATCAACGGTATCTCGCCGCTCGACAAGACACTCGGCATCGTCGGCTTCAACAATATCGGCCAAACGCTGGCGCGCATCGCCGGGCCGCTGGGCATGAAGATCGTGTACTACGATATTCTGGGCGATTTTGCACCCAAAGAACTCGGCGCAAAATACGTCGAGCTCGATGAGCTGCTGCGCACAGCTGATTTCGTTTCGCTGCATGTTCCACTAACGCCGAAAACAAAGAATCTGATCTCGACTCGCGAGTTGGAAATGATGAAAGACTCGGCGTACCTGATCAATACCTCGCGCGGTGGCATCGTTGATGAAGCGGCGCTCTACAAGGGTCTCAAAGCCAATGTCATCGCCGGCGCCGCGCTCGACGTTTTCGATCAGGAGCCGATCAACGCTGACAATCCGCTCTTCGAGCTCGAGAATCTGGTCATGACGCCGCACATGGCGGGCGTCAGCACCGAATCCAAAGCGGCGATGCTGAGCATGGCGGTCGACAACACGCTGGCCGTGCTGGCGGGCGAGTATCCAAAGACGATCGTCAACAACCCGCGGAAGAAGACAACTTCCTAGGCAAGGGAGCGGGCGGTTGGCCCCGAATTTGCCCTGCGAGGCAAAGCATAAGTGTCATCACCTACTATCGCGCTCCAGATCAACACGTCGTACCAAAGTACGCCGCTTACGACCAGTGCGCTGGCGGGCGTCAATGCGGCGAACAAGGTCGCGGTTACGACGCCGCCCTCTGTCCAGGTTCAGGAACGGCTCTCTCCTCCGGTGCACGCCGGGGTACCAGTTGGAGGGCCCGGCGCGACCGTTAAGGGTGCAGCGCTGAACTATTCCGGGAACATCGACGGCGCCACGCTCGCGGTCAAAAGTTAGCTCGAAGCCGAACTCCGTCTGACGTGAGCCGAATTCTCGTGACCGGCGCAACCGGGACGTGCGGTCCCTTCGTCGTGCGCGAGCTGCTCGCGCGCAATTACGACGTCACGGCGCACGCGCGCCGGCCGGCGCTGATCGATGGAGCGGTCAATATTTCTGCCGAGCTTTATGCGTTCGGATCGTTGCATCGTCATATCCAGAGCGCTGACGGCGGCATCATTCATCTGGCCTGCACGCGCACGAAGCGGCGCAGCATGGTCGTCACGAGCGACATTCTCGGGACGGGGTCGCTGCTCGACATGTGGGAGCGCGGGACGTTCGTGCTCGCGAGCAGTCAGATGGTGTACGGTAGCTCGAACGAGCCGGCGACGGAAGAAACGCCCGTGCAGCCGACGTCGTCGTGGTTCGACATGGGCAAGTACGTCAACGAGTTTCAAGTCGGTTCGACGTGCGATCGCGACGGACGCGGTGCCGGAATCGCGCTGCGTATTCCGGCCGTGCTGTCCGCATCGCGCGGCAAATTTCAAACCCTCGACATGCTGTACAACGACATGATGCGCGGCGCGACGTTCATCTTCGAATCGGACGAAGCTCTGGAAACCTCGGGCAGCGATTTCATCGGCGTGCGCGATCTTGCCAAGGGTTTTGTGTCGTCGCTAGGCCTGAAGAAAAGCGGCGCCTACAATATCAGCGGCGGCTATTTTACCTGGCGGGAGCTGCTCGACGGCCTCGTCAAGCTGACCGGCGTCAAAGGCAAGTTCATGATTCGGCCGGGCGGTGTCCGCACCGAGATGGAAGCGCAACTCCCGCAGCGGCAATCCCGGGTCGATGCGCGCAAGTTCCAGGCCGCTGTCCCCGATTTCGCGCCAAGCGAAACAGTCGAATCAATTCTCGCCGAGTACGTGATGGCTATAAAACCGATATAATAGATCCACGATGGCGCCGAAGCGGTCTAGATATTACCTGGCAGTTGCGAAGCAGGAAGCACTGTTAGCGTGCGACCTCTATAATGAACCGCGCCAACCGCGCTCTTTCGAGCTCTTCGTCGTGCACATGGAGACGGCGTGGCTCAATCTCTTTCACGCCGCGCCCGCTGAGCTCGGGGGCGAAGAAGAGGGCTGGGATCTCGCGCATCTCGTCGATATCCATTTGCCGAACTCGCAAGATCCGATCCGGCGCAACCTCGAGTTCTTCATCGCCTTGCGCAACCGTATCGAACATCGTCTCACGCCGCGCCAGCTCCGCGCGCTCGAGACCGTCGTCTCTGGGAAAGCGCTCGCATATTTGCGCGATTTTGACACCTATCTCGTGCGAGAGTTCGGCGAGCGTCAGTCCCTTGGCTCGAGCCTGCGCTTTCCGGTCTTTCTTGCGTCGCTCGAACGCGACGCACCCGAGATGGTGCAAGAATCCTACCGGCGCGTCCCCGTAGCGGTAAGAAAATTCATTGAGGCCTTCGACGCATCGACGGAAGAAGCGGTGCGCATCGATCCGGCCTACGATTTCAAAGTCTATCTCGTACCGAAAAGCGCAGGCGGACCGGCCGCCGATCTCGCGATGGAGTTCGTGCGCTTAGAAGACCTCTCGCCCGAACAGCGCGAGACCGTGCAAGCCGGCACCGTCTTGATTCGCGATCGTCACGTCGAGGTCGCAAACGTCGACCGGCTCAAGCCCTCCGAAGTTGTCGAACGCGTGCAAGCAGTCTGGCCGAAATTCAACCTTTACTATCACACGCTCGCGTCACGCTTCTTCAAAGTGCGGCCGAAAGGCAAGAGCGAGCACCCGGATGCAACCGATACGCGCTACTGTTTCTTCGATGTCGTGCACCGCGACTACACCTATACGGAAGCCTGGGTCGCGCGCCTCGAAGAAGCGCTGGCGCACGACCCTGAATCGGTTGCGGCCGAGTGGAAAGCCGCCGATCAGCGCGCGACGCTGGGCGATCGAGTTGCATAAAGCGCAAGCCGCCACGTAACGGTCGCGCCGTCGGACATGGGATCGGGAATCATTCCGAATCCACGCGCCAGCATTGAGAACGGGACGTTGATACGTAAGGCGTACCCGACCAGCTCAGCGATGCCACGCTCGCGTGCTTCTTCGATGACGCGCTCGAGCAGCGCCCGTGCAACGCCGCGCCGCCGGCCGTTGCGCGCCACGACGACCGCGAGCTCTGCAGTACGGTAATCGATCGCAATTGCGTGCGCGGTTCCGAGCGGCTCAGTCCCGTCAAAAGCAATGAACCCGATCGCATCGGGCCGGGCGACCGACTCTTCGATGAATTCGGGTTCAAAATGATCGACGGCATGGAAGAAGCGACAATAGCGATCTTCCTCGCTCGTATCCTCGAGGATCATCCGATATGCATCGCCGTCATCGGGCGCGATTGGACGAATCTCCACGAGTTCGCGCTTTACCCTACCGCTGCGCCACGTGTCCGGGAATCAGAGCAACCAGTCGGCTTTTCTCGTGGCTCGCGAGCTGAACGTCTTGCTGGGGCTCGACGACTTCGACCGTGTAGGCAACGCGCGGATGCGGCGTGACTTCACGGCGCGCGATAACCATCACGCTGCGTTCTTTGTCGCTTTCGGTCGCGGTGTAGCGGCACACGGTGCCGGTGGTCGGCGAAAGTCGCATCGGCGTTCCGACAACGGCACTAATTTCCGTCTCTGAAAGTATCGAGCATGCAACGCCCGGTACGACTTTACTCGGATCACGCGCGGGTGCGAATGCGAAAGCCGCTAAGATTGCGACAATAATCGCAATAACAGATAAGCCTTGTGTGGAGTAGGGAACTTGTGGACCGACATACGGTTCCGAATAATTGCGTTCGTACATATTACATATAAGTGTAATCATTGAGCGCTAAGTTGCACCGGGCAATTGTCGAATTTACATCAGATCTGTACTCCAAACGGGATCACTCGCAGCGCGTAACACGTCGCGTGCATCTGCTTTCCATCGCGCGCGTGCAATCGTAGAAAGCGGTGCCACCATCAAAATCGCATCGCGGCGCGCGCGCACCGTCCCGCGCGGCAAGACTTCGCGTGCCGGTGAGGGCGGCAGCCATCCCGTGATGCGACGTAAGTCGCCTGCGGCCGCACGCAGCAGCGGTGGGATTAAATGCGCGTGCTGCGGCCCTGCGAAAGAAAATTCATCGACCACGAAGGCGTCACTTTTGACGACGCGGCGCCCCAAGCAATAGGCCAAAATCCGCCGATTTGCGTGAATTGCAAGATTGACGGTGTGCCCGGGTTCGGGCTGAATGCGGTGCCGCGCGCGAATCAATTCCCATACCAGCGGCGTGCGGTGAAGCGCATACTGCCGCTGTTCGTCGACCGCGGCAAAGCAGCGTGCGACAGCCGGCCAATCATCGTCGCGAATGTGCGCGGGCTTGATGCGCTCGAACGCAAGCGAATCGGCACGCAGAGTGAAGATGCGCGAGGGTAGCGCCTGAAAGCCGATGTCCGCATAAAACTGCGGGCGAATGTTCGAATAGAGAATCGCAAGATCGGTTCCGTTCTTGCGTTCCTCATCGAGCAGCGACGCGAGCATCGCGGTTGCGAGTCCTTGGCCGCGATATTCTTGGCGCGTGAAAACCGCACCGATACCGATTGCGCGCAGCATCCGATCGCCGCAGCGCAGATCGCGCTCGTAGCGCTTGAGCGAGCTCGCGACGTCGCCGTTGACGCGCACGCCGAGCATTGAGAAGCGGCGCTTGCCAAAGCCGCTCTTGGCGAGGTCTTTGAGATCGGTGACGTAGCGCTCGAGCGTGCGCCCTTCGGCCCACAGCGACGCCGAATGCGGGAGTACGGCGCGCGTGTACTCCTCGGTTGCGAGCGCTTCGAGTTTCAGCACGTCTTCGTGCGAAAGAGCGGAATGCGTTCGAGCTCGGCGAGCAGTTCGGGTGCGGCGATGCCGCGCGTCGGGCGATCCCAGGCTGTGAGCCAACAGCGCTGCGTTGCACGCGTCATCGCGCAGTATAAGAGCTTACGCGCTTCGGCGGCGTGCGATTCGAGCACCTTACCGCCTTGATACTGATACCACGTGAACTTTGCCGTCCGTGAGGCGCGCGCATCGCCGACGTTGTCCTTCGGAATGATCCCGGAACCCGTCGTGTAGACGAATGCATCCGGAACCCAATACGGCGGAAACGCTCCGGCCCGTAGGTTCGGAACGAAGACCGATTCGTAGGCGCAGCCTTTGATCGCATCGATCTGCGCGACGACGACGCCGTTCTGCTCGATCGGGCCGGGATCGCACTGCGGCCATTCGGATTTCGCAATCTTCTCAAAATAGGCGAGCATGTCGCCGAGCCTGCGCGTGCGATCGGCGCGCGCGTAGCGCACGATCCGCGCCATCAAGCGTTCGAGTAAATCGCGGCGGTGCGCGATTCGCGCGCGATTCTCGCCGGGATCGGGCTCGAAGATGCCGCCTTCGGTGACGATTAGCCGCGCTGCGTCCTCGAGCGGAGCGTTCTCAGCGATCTCGCGCCAACGCAGGCGGCGCGTGCGGAAACGTTCGAGCCGCGTGCGCGCTTCGGGCTCCAAATCCATGTCGCGCGCGCCGTCGATGACGTTTTGTCCGAGGCGAACGTCACGATTGCGGTCCGAACGCACGCGCGGTTCCCCTTCGACCTCCGCTTCCGAGGGCGGAAAGAGGCGGGCTTGCGCATTGGAAGGCTCGCCGCACAGCGTCACGAGCGTTGCATCCGAAAGCCGCATCGTCGGCGTTTGCAGTACGCGCAAGAGCCAATCGTGCCGCGACGTATCTTCGACTGCCCATAAGAGCGCGAGCGCATCCTGGACGACGCGCGAGCCGAGGACATCGAGATCACCGATCAACGTGACGGGCACGTCACCATCGAGCAGCGCATCGACATACGGACGCGCGTAGCGCAGCGTGCGCACGAGGATCGCGATCGATTTCGGTTGCGCTCCCGATTCGAGCAGCTTTGAAATCTCGGCCGCGATGAATATAGCCTCTTTTTCGTGCGAGCCGACGCGCTGCAGCGCGATTGTCCCTTGCGGATCGGTGAAGATGTTGCGGTCTTGCAAGAATTCGCGCGCGACCGCGATGATCGTGGCGCGTGGTTCCGCGGGATCGGGCATCTGCAGCACGTCGCGTCCCGTAAAGATTTGCTCGGGGCGTGCGCCGGCAAATGTCCGCGTGGCTTGATCCGGATCGCCGGCGAACGTGACGCCGGTCAGCTCCTTGCCGTAGAGCGCGCGCAGAAAGCCGAGCTCGCCGAGCGTGACGTCCTGCGCATCATCGATGAAGGCGAGAGGCCAACGCTCGCGCGCATGTTGCGCAGCACCTTCGACGCCACTAATGACGCGCGTCGCTTCGGCGAGCGCATCGACGTCGGTCAAACAGCCGCGCGACTCGCTGTCGGCGACGTAGATCAAATACGTTTTCTCGAGGATCTTCGCAAGATCGATCTCGCGGCGGCGTTGGCGTTCGAGCTCCGGGCCGTCGGCGTTGAGCGAATCGCGATAGCGGCGTGCTGCGATCAGCAAATCCGGATTGGCGAGGTTCGGCGGTTTCGCGTACCACTCGGTCGCTTTGTGCAGCGCCGTTTCGAGAAAACGTTTCGGTGTAATGCCGGCGGCGCGCAGTTTTCGAATCAAGCGGTACGCGGCTTGTGCGAAGCGCTCGGGTGTGCGTAAGCCTGCGACTTCGTAGTCGAGATCGCCGCCCAGCTCGGGTTCCGCCACCTCGAGCCATTCGAGGGAGAAGAGCGACGCCGCAGCGTTTTGGAAGTGCGTCTCGGCGTCCAGGTCTTCGATCCGCCCGAGCTCGAGCGCGAGGCCCGAAACAAACGCGTTATGCTCGAGGACTTCGAACGCATACGTCGCGAGTGTCGTTCCGCCGATGCGCGCAGCCGAAAGCGGATGCGGCGATGCAACGATCAATCGGTCGCGCGGAAACTCGGCGGCTGCGATGCGCGCGAGCAGCTCACGTGTTTTTCCGCTGCCGGGTTTGCCGGTAATGATCATCGCGCGAAGGCCATCGTATCGTCGGTCGGCTTCTCGCGGCAGGATGGCGCGTAGACGCAGTAGCGGCACGACGACGGATCGTCGGTCGCCGGAAAATGTTCGATCGTCCCCGATGCGAGCATGCGTCCAAGCTCAACCATCGCCGTGCGGGCGCGTTCGAGCTCGATGACGGGAATGACGCCGCGCGTCGCGTTGTCGTTTTTGACGGGCGGCCCGCTCGGCACAATCTCGAGCTCGATCGGTGCGACGTCGACGTGCGCTTCGCGCAGCGGAACGAGCGCGATGCTGCGGACGGTCTCGCCGGCCAGCGTCTGCGCCCAGTAGTAGTACGAGAGCTGAAACTCGCTGTCGTCGTTGATCGCGCGCCGGTATTCGGCGGCCGATTCGGCGATCGCGCCCGTCTTATAGTCGAAGACGGTGACGCGCCCGCTGCGCTCGTCGCGATCGACCCGGTCGATGTAGCCGCGAAATTCGATGCCGTCGAGCTCGATGTCGGCTTTGATCTCGCAGCCGATGACTTCGAACGGTTCCTTTTTCGCGCGCTCTTCCAGCCACGCGAGATATTTTTTCGCGGTGCGCTGCGCGCGCAGCCGATTGAGCCGGAACTCGACTTCGGAGCTGAAATACGAGCGATGCGTCTCAAACGCCGTGTTGATTTCGCCTTCGAGGCGCATCTCCAGGTCGCGCGGCGCGACGCCGGCGATCGACGGATAGACTTTATGGAAGGCTTCGAGCGCGGCGTGAAACGCGGTGCCGTAGGCCGATGCCGAACTCGGTTTGTCTTCAACCGCGCGGCAGAGATAACGGAAGTACCACTTGCGCGGACACTCCGCATAGAGGTTCAAAGACGAGGCGCTGAAGTGCCGGTGTCCGGGAAGCGGACGATCGGGTTCTTGCGCAGCGAGCTGCGGCGCTTCTATATTCGGTGCACTCGCTACAGGCTGCGCTTCGAGCTCGCGCACCAGTGCAAGTTGGACGTCCTCCGGTTCCCACGTTTTTCCAAGACGCTCGCAAGCGTCATCGACAGCCGCCGCGACTGCAAGAACCGCGTCACCATCGTTGAGCGCGAGCTCACTCACGATCGTTGTGACGACTTCGCGTGCGGTCGCGCCTTGCGTGCGGTATGTCGCGCCGATCCGTTCGGGCAAATGCTCGTCACGCGATCCAATCCATGCGAGCGCATCGCTCACGCCGCGCAGCGTCCGCGCGTCAACGCGCGTTTTCTCGCCGGGAGCTTCCTTTGGAAGCGCGATTCCGAGCTCGGCGAGCCGCGTCGCGATCGCGTCGCGCACTGCCGGTGGAACTTGGGGATCGTGGGTGGCCAGCGCCGCGTCAACACGCCATGCGAACGCTGGGCTCCGGACACTCCGCTTTGCCGGGCCATCCAGCATCGCGCCCAGAAGCGCGATCAGGCAGCGGCGGACGAGCCCTTCCACACCCCGTGCTTCCAGCCGCGGGGCCTTCGCCCTTCGTTCGTGAAGCACAACGTCGTGCGCAGGATTATCGTCGGCGTCTCGGGAGCAAGCGGCAGCGCTTATGCGTTTGCTTTGATGCGTGCGTTGAACGCAACTTCGGACGTCGAAACACACCTTGTCCTATCCAAGCAAGCACCGCTCACGATCGAGCTCGAGATGCCGACCCAGAATGCATCCGATTTAGAGAAGCTCGCGGATGTCGTGCATCGTGAATCGGATCTGGCCGCCTCGATTTCGAGTGGCTCGTTCCGCACGGACGGTATGGTCGTCATTCCGTGCTCGATCAAGACGGCGTCGTCGATCGCATATTCGTTCAACGACAATCTCGTCGCGCGCGCAGCGGACGTGTGTCTCAAGGAGCGGCGCAAGCTCGTGCTGGTCGTGCGTGAGACGCCGCTGCATCTGGGTCATCTGCGCACCCTTACGCAGCTTGCGGAAATCGGCGCCGTCATTTTGCCGCCGGTCCCCGGTATGTACGCGCGTCCGCAAAACGTCGAGGACATTTTGAATCACACGGTCGGCAAAGTACTCGATCAGCTCGGCGTCGAGAACGAGCTCTTTACGCGATGGCGTTAGTCGATCTAGCGACCGGTCTGCGCTATTTCGGCGCAAAGGAAATGGAAGCGCTGACGCCCACGCCGCAGCGTACCTGCGAGCTTGCGGCACAGGCATTACGCTGGCTTGCGTCCGGCGAGATTGAAGTGCCGCCGAAATTCGGCGTTCACCCGCACGATTTCAACGTGCATGCGATGCCCGCATATTGCAAGCCGCTGGATGTCGTCGGGGTCAAATGGGTCGCCGATTTTCCGCTCAATCGCGTCAAAGGCGTTCCGACGGTGAGCGCGATGATCATTCTCAACGACGGCCAAACCGGAATTCCGTACGCAATCATGGACGGAAATTGGCTGACCGGCGTGCGCACTGCCGCGATGACGGCGGTCTCGCTTGCGGCGTGCTCGCACGGCGCGAGCACGATGGCATTGATCGGCACCGGTCTGCAAGCCCGCACGCACTTGGCGATTATTCCGATCGCGCTGCCCTCGCTTCACACCGTGCGTGTCGTCGGCCGCACGCTCGAAGCTGCGGAACGGTTTGCCGCCTCGAATCCAGGGGTGTCATCGCGCCTTCGCGTTGAGCCTTACGCCGATATCGCCGATGCATTGCACGAAGCCGATATTGTCGTCACGGTCACGAACGAGATCAACAATCCGATTCTCGATCCGAAGATGCTGCACAGCGGCGCGACGGTCGCCCTCGTCGACAATCCTGCAAAAGAGTTTGCCACACTCCGATTGGCGGATCGTGTTATCGTCGATGATCGCGCGCCGTTCGAGACGCCGGAAGGCCATGCGCGTTTTAAACGCGGCCTGCCGCGCATCAACTCGGTGATCGGTCACATCCTGCTCGGTAGCGAACGCGGACGCACGGAACCCGATCAGCTCGTCGTCATCGCCAATCTCGGTAACGCCGCGCTCGATATCGTCTTCGCCGACGAGATTTATAAGAGAGCTACAGGCGGCTAGCGAAGCGTTCTGCGAGCACAAGATCGTTCTTGCGGTCGACATTGAACGCAAGGTCCGGTTTGGCGACGATAGCGCGGACCCGATAGCCCAGCAAGGCAGAGGCCCGCGCTTCGGCTGCGCTGATCGGAAGCATTCCGAGTGCGAAACGCACGACGACGTCCCAGCCGAATGCGCGTGCGAGCCGGAAAGGGCTCTTCCGCGCTGCCGCCAGCTCGTCTAAAAATTTCGTAAGTGCCGACACGACGCGTGGCCGCATCCCAAAAACGGCGCCGCCGCAATACACGCCGCCGCGCATGCGTGCCCATGTGTGCGGGACGCCGGGATAGCGTTTCTCGTGCGCTTTGCGCTCGGCGATCGCATAAACGAGGTCCGCATCGATCGATGTCAACGCTTGTACGAATTCTTGGAGGCTCTCGCTAGAGAGCAGCGGCGCATCCGACGTTGCGAGCAGCATCATCGCGTCCGGATCGCTCTCAGAAAGACCACGCTGCACGCTTTCGATGATCTTATCACCCGAGCTGCGCCGCACGTCGGCCAGCGTAAGCGCCGAATCTTCGAGCGCGACCGTCGGTGCGACAACGGTGATCTGCTCGATCTGCGGCACAGTACGCAACGTTTTCAGCACGCGCGTCACCATCGGCACGCCGCCGACTGGAACGAAGGCCTTGTTCACCGCAGACGTACCGTCGCAGACGGCATCGCGCCGTCCACCGGCAAGTACGAGTGCGTTCAGTTTTTCCGTCAGACCTCGATTAGTCGCGTAAACAGGCCCGGTTCTGGAATTGGTTCGCCTTCTTCGCGGAGCGATTCGATATGCAGCGGGATCGCCTCGCGAATGAGTTGTTCGGTTTCTTCCTTTGTTTCCGCAACAGCAACGCATCCGGGCAAATCTGGAACGTAAGCGTTCCATCCTCCATCCGGCGCCGGCTCTAAGACAGCCATATATTTCATCGCCAACCCGCCTGTCTTTGAATGCTCATCCAGGTTTCGTTCAGTATTGTCGCGTTGAGACGGTTCTCATTGTACGCTACTGTGACCGTTCCCCGCTTCGTGACGTGACAAAAAATGTGATGACTACCTCGCACGCGCTTAAGAAACCAACCATCTTGCCGAAGGCGACGTAAAACGTGACGCACGGTAGTCTGCATGCGCAAAAATCATGCCAATTATCTTTTGCGTGCTTATTGTCAAAAGATGAACATCGCTGCTGCCCCTCGACTTCGCTCGGGGTGACAATGAGGGAACGACACTCGCCACGGTGCGACTAGCGCCAGGCTTTCGTTGGCGCGAGCGGCGTGACGTGTACGCGTGCGCCGAGAGGCGCGAGACTCTCCGCGATTGCGCGCGCTTCGCTTTTGGTTTCTGCGAGCGCGAAGCAGCTCGAACCGCTGCCGCATAGTCGCGCGACGCGCGCGCCGGCGGCGCGGAGCGCTTTGAGCGCCGCGGCGATTGCCGGTTCACGGGCTGCGATCACGTCTTCGAAATCGTTCATGCTGGCTGCGATCGCTGCATTGAAGTCGCCGCGTTGTACGGCTTCAACGGCCGCGATGCTCGGCGACGTGTTGCGCGCACGCACTTCATACTTCTCGCCGCGCGCGGTGTCGAGCGCATTGTACGCTGCGGCGGTATCGACGGCGACCGGTGGCATGACGATGACCGTCCACCAATCCGGCAATGCGCCAAGCGCGGTGACGCGTTCACCGGTGCCCTCGACGAGCGCTCCGGTTTCCACCAAAAAGAACGGCACGTCCGAGCCGAGTCCGCGCGCGATCTTCACGAAATCTTTCTCGCCGAGCGCGCCGAATGCGCCGTTCGCGGCAGCGCGCAAAATCGCCGCGCCGTCGCTCGATCCCCCACCAAGGCCACCGCCCGTCGGAATTTTCTTTTCGAGCGTGATGTCGAGCGGCGGTTCGATGTCGAGCGCATCGAATGCGCGCACGACCAGATTCGATTTGTCGCGCGGCGCGCCGTCGTCACAGCGAAATGCAAACCGTTCGGCCGGCTGCCAGCGTACGGTGTCGCGCAAGCCGATCGGCAGCATGACGCTGCGCACGCCGTGAAAGCCGTCCTCGCGGCGCGCGAGGATTTCGAGCGTCAGATTGATCTTTGCAGGCGCCTGCGCTGCTCCCGGTTGCAACATTCAGCCGCACGTTTCGCAGGAAGGCCGAAGCCCCCCGCTCATACCCCTACTCCACATGGGGCCGAGCTACGATGCGCAACATAACGAATTCTGCGCCTACGTCTTATCCGAGGCGCAGACGCCCTTCGGCTTGACGCTCGGAAATTACAAGACGTTCGCGACCTCGACCCCAAAAGGCGGTGTGCGGGGTCTATGGGACGCCGATACCGATCAAATCATTTTCGGCGTGCACCAAATCGCATATCGCGTCCACGGACGCGAAACACACTTCCCGTATCAGATCACGCGCGAGTTCACGTTCTTGCCGTACGCGCAGATTTCTGAATTCGTGCTCGACGATGAGATCGCGGTTACGGAAGTTTTCTACGTTCCGTGCGGCCCGCGTCACGATCGCCTGGTCGCATTCGTCGTCGACGTCACGCTGCACAATCCCGGGCGTGAAGCGCGCACGGTCAGCCTCTTTCCGTGGTCGCTCCTTATCGGTCAGCGGTTCTACGGCGAGCCGGAAAAAGAAGTACGCGCGAGCGTCGTCGATCGTTATATCCGCTCGGTTAATGAAGAAACCGGCGCCGTGCGCTGGTGGGGTGGCTCGCGTCAGCCGGATTCCGCGGTCGTTGCGCTTCGAGAGCAAGTGCTCTTGCACGGGATGCGCACCGGAAGCTTGATCGAGCACGAGCACCTCGAAGAAGTCACTCCGCAGCTGGCCGAGTACGTGAGCAACCGCATCTTCGGGGCCTTCGAGTACGGAATCAATGTCGCGCCCGGCGCCCGCGAGTCACTACGGCTCGCGGTTGTCTTTAATAAGAAGGGCGACGCGCTCGCGAAGCCGGCCATCGACCAGCTCCTCGCCGATTCGGCCGTCCTCCACGAGACGCAGCGCTTTTACGCAAACCAGCTGGCGATCGCGCGCTTTATGACGCCCTCACCCGAGATCTCGCGCGGCGCCGTGTGGGCCAAGACGAACATGATGCGGATCGTCAAAGAATATCCGCAAGGCTGGGGCTCGACCAATTCGCCGCCTTCGGACATCTTGGTCTCGCGCGACACGTCGTGGTTCGTGCACGGCTTCGATTATTTTATGCCCGAGTTTTCGCGTAACTCGCTCGACGTCTTCAACAAATTTCTCGAACCCTCGGGGCAAGTCGTCGAGTACGTGCGCGGCGTCTCCGGCTTCAAGACGTCCTACGAGCTCAACATCAACGACGACACGCCGCTGCACATCATCGCGCTCTTGCACCACTACAATGTCACGCGTGATGACGAGTGGCTAAAATCTGTCTATCCGCTGATCGTGAAGATCGCCGACTACATTCTCCAAGAACGCGACTCGAACGGCCTCGTATTCTGCAAAGCTTCGGGCGTCGATATGTTCGGCATCAGCTCGTGGCGCAACATCATTCCGTACTACAATCTTTCGGGCGCCGTTACGGAAATCAACGCCGAATGCTACTTTGCGCTCGAATCGGCGGCAGTGTGCGCCGCGATCATCGGCGAGAACGACACGTGGAAGCGCTTCTCCGAAGAAGCGACGAAGCTGCGCGAAGCGATTCGCGCGCGGCTCTTTAGCGCCGATACGACCGCGTTCGTGCTCAACTACGATCAGAATTCGAACTATCAGGACAACTTCACGGCCGATGAAGTCTTCCCGGTGATGTTCCGCTGCTCGGAGCCGGATGAAAGCCGCAGCATCCTCAAGCGTCTTTCCGAACCCGATTTCACGACGCCGGTCGGTTTGCGCACGATTTCGACGGCCGACGGTTGGTATTTCCCTTCGCACGGATTTGGGTTGCTCGGCGGAATTTGGCCCGACCTGACGATTTGGTACGCAGTTGCGCTCGCGCGCAACGGCACGCCGGAAGCGGCCGCGCACTGGTTGCGCATCATTTACGCAACCGTCGAGGAAGGCTCGGCTCGCAACGCAGTCCCCGGCCAATTCCCCGAATGGTACGACGGTGGTTCGCTCACGAATCGCGGCATGTACATGTCGCCGTGGACGGGCGCCAAATATTTGTGGGCCGTCGCGGAAACGCTAATGGGTCTGGATGGATATCGCACGAGCGGACGTTTTCACATCGCGCCGCTCTTGCCGGACGACTTCTTGTGGGTCGCCGCAGTCAAAGTGCATTGGGGCGGACGTTTGTGCACGTACGTGATCGATCAGACCAGAGCGACGATCTTCGGCGACATGCGCGAAGCTTCGGCCGAAGAACCGTATCGTGTCGTCTATGCGGGAACCGACGTGAGCAACGAAGCTACGACTTCACCCGTCGAAGTCGGTGCAGTCGCGTTCGAAGACGAGAACGGCGGCGTGCGTATCTTCCTGTGCAATTGGAACGATCGCATTCGTAACGCTTCGGTCGAGTTTCGCGGCGAAACGCATCGTCGCCGTTTGTACGCGGGCGAGCTCGCCGAAATTTCGATCGGTGCGCCGCGGCTCGTCGATAGCGTGCCGGAACACGCAGCGACTTGAAGCGCTCGCGCCGTCCGCACACATCGCTGTTCCTCGTCTTGGGCGGCGTCGTGCTGCTCGTCTCGATTTTCATCGGCGAGAGAATGGGCGAACGCGTGCTGTCGCGCTCGACCGAAACTGCAGTGCTCGTCCCCGAAGTGCAAACTGCAGCGCCCATTCCAACGGCATCCGCGGATCAATCCGGTCCCATTCGCGATTGGCGCAAGCTGCAGGTCGTTACGGTTGCGACGGACCCCGGATTCCCCGATCCACGCGTGACCCCGACCCCCACGCCGAAGCCCAAGCCGACGCCTACTCCCTCGCCGACGCCGACACCATATTTCTTCCCGACGGCCACACCGGAGCCGAGCGCCATACCGTCGGCGTTCGGCACGCCGAATGCGACACCGCAGCTTCCCGGCACGTAAGTGGTTATGATACTGTAGGAGCTTCGGAGGACTAGGCACTTACAGTGGATCGTACCGGTACAATCACCGTCAAGCGCGGAGCCGCGCAAATGCTCAAGGGTGGCGTCATTATGGATGTCACGGATGCCGCACAAGCCGTAATCGCGCAAGATGCCGGCGCCGTTGCCGTCATGGCGCTCGAACGCGTTCCCGCTGACATTCGCAAAGAAGGCGGCGTTGCGCGCATGAGCGATCTGAAAAAGATTCGCGAGATCATGGATGCCGTGACGATTCCGGTCATGGCGAAAGCGCGCATCGGACATTTCGCTGAAGCGCAGGTGCTGCAAATTCTCGGCGTCGATTGGGTCGACGAATCCGAAGTCCTCACGCCGGCCGACGAGAAATATCACATCGACAAAGAGAAGTTCACGATTCCGTTCGTGTGCGGTGCGCGCGATCTGGGTGAAGCACTGCGGCGTATTGCCGAAGGTGCCGCGATGATTCGCAGCAAGGGCGAAGCCGGCAGCGGCAACATCGTCGAAGCCGTGCGCCACATGCGTGCGATTCGCGACGGCATCGCAGAGCTAAGCGCAGTGCCGAAGGAAGAGCTCGTTGTGCGTGCGCGCGACATCGGTGCGCCGCTCGAGATCATCCGCGAAGTTGCGGAAAAGGGACGCTTGCCGGTCGTGCTGTTCTGCGCGGGCGGCGTTGCAACGCCGGCTGACGCTGCGCTCATGATGCAGCTCGGTGCCGAAGGCATCTTCGTCGGGAGCGGCATCTTCAAGTCGGAGAATCCCGCGAAGTTTGCGAAAGCCATCGTCGACGCAACGACGCACTTCAACGATCCGAAGATCGTGATGGATGCGCAGCTGCAAATCGCAGGCGCCAACGCGATGCCCGGACTCGACGTGCGCACGCTGCCGCAAGAGCAGCTGATGTCGGTGCGAGGCGTCTGAAGAAAAAACCAGTCGTCGGGGTGCTCGCATTACAGGGCGATGTTTCCGAACATCTCTCGGCGCTTACGCGCGCCGGTGCGGAACCGATGGAAGTGAAGACGCCCGAGGATCTCGCGCGCGTCGATGCACTCATCATTCCCGGCGGCGAATCGACGACCGTGATGAAGCTGCTCAAGCGCTTTGGACTCGAAGCGCCAATCAAAAAGCGCGCCACGGACGGCATGCCGCTTTGGGGGACGTGCATGGGGATGATCGTCGCCGCACACGACGTCGCGGATTTGGATCAGCCGACGCTCGATCTCATCGACATCACCGTACGGCGCAACGCCTTCGGCCGTCAGGTCGACTCGGCCGAGGTCGAACTGCCGATCCCGGCGCTGGGGGGCAAGCCGTTTCCGGCCGTCTTCATCCGGGCGCCCTGGATCGAGCGCGCCGGCCCGGACGTCGACGTCCTCGCGAGCCGCGACGGCCACGTGGTGTTCGTGCGGCAAAAGAACGTCCTAGGGTCCTCGTTTCACCCCGAATTAACCCACGACGACCGCTTGCACCGCTACTTTGTCGAGATTGCTGAGGCGCAGGGGTAGCTTCCCCTTGTCATCCCGAGCGAAGTCGAGGGACAGCGGAAATGTATGCCTAATACTTCCCGCGATGACGACGTTCGCTGTTACGCCGGTTATCGAACAATGTGGCCATGCGTTCGACAGGTTGAGTACTCGGCCTGAATTGCACGCGTCTGCTTTCAAAGAGCGAGGACTGTCATGAATGACGTCCTCGTTTTAAATTTCACGTATGAAGCGCTGAACATCACGACGTTCCAGCGCGCCGTGAAATTGATCTTTTCCGGCAAAGCCGAGATCGTGCACGATCGCGACCGTATTCTCACTTCGGCAAAGTGGGAATTGCGGATGCCCTCGATCATTCGGATGCTGTACTACATCCGGCGTCCGATGCAAAAAGTCGCTTTGACGAAGAAGAACGTGCTTTTGCGCGACGACTACACATGCCAATACTGCTCGCTTCGCGGCGAACGCTTGATGACGGTCGATCACGTTGTCCCACGCAGCCGGGGAGGTCCCTCGACGTGGGAGAATCTTGTCTGCGCGTGCATGCGATGCAACAATCGCAAGAACAATCGCTCACCCCAGGATGCCAATATGTCACTCAAGCGCCGCCCAAAGACTCCCAAGTACATCCCGTGGATCCAGATCCGGAGGAACACGTTCCCGGACGAGTGGCATAAATTTCTCTTCCTCTACAACGTCTCCATAGAGACGAAGCTCGAGGCTTAGGGCTCCCCCGGTGTCCTCCGAGCTCCCGGCCTACGTCACGGTGACGGACGCGGCCGGGCGGGTACTTTTCCGCCGCCTGGCGACCGCTGCCGAGGTCGAAGAAGCGATCCAAATCGCAAAAGCGGCCGACGGAGAGGCCGAGAACGTCCTCAAACGAATCGCTAAGGACAGGGACAAGATCCTTGCCGCCCAGGCCCTGCGTGCCAAAGCGGACGCCCAAGCCGACCCCGATATCCAGGTAGTGGAGGCGGGGATCCTCGAGGCGCCCGACACCGAGGTTCTGGAAACGACGGGAGAACTGCCTGAGTTCGAGGGTGAATCGGACTTCCCGGATTTTGTGGAGCGCTCAGCCCCAATGCACGATCAGCCGAATAAGAAAGAAGACAACGACGCCTTTACGGCTTTTGGGGACGACGAGCTTGGCTTTTTGAGCGCGCTCGACGAGGAGAAGGGTAAAAGGGCATTATGATCCGGCGGATTGAGGGCGAACGCCCATCTCAAATTCAGCGCAAGCTTGCGCTGCGGCGAACCGGCACCGAGCTGGTTGCGCTTACCGAAGCAGTACCGCTCCTAGCGCTGCGCTACTCGAACGGCTTCGTAACGGTTGAAGTCTCGTACGATGCGCTCGATCGCTTCATCGATCTCACGGGCGACATCCCGCTTCCGGTTACGATGGATCCCGAGACCGGCGATCGCCGTGCATACGACGGAACGCGCGGTGTCAAAGTTATTTACGATCGTCTCATGAAGCTGCGCGAGGTTACATCGCAAAGCCGTGACGGTCTGACCATTCGCGTCAACTTCCCGGCCGGTACAGGGCAGGGCGTCGCCGCCTAAACTCGACCAGAATCGCACGCCGTATTTCGACGTGCTGATGGATTATGTCGATACGGGCGTCGTCCCGTTTCACACGCCCGGACACCAGCAGGGTCACGGGATGGATCGTGCTTTCCGCGAGTTCGTCGGCGACAACGTGCTGGCGATCGATCTCACGCAGATCCGTGGGCTCGACGATCTCTTGCAACCCGAGAACGCGCTCGTCGATGCGCAAGCGCTTGCGGCCGAAGCCTATGGCGCGGATCATTCGTTCTTTCTGATCAACGGGAGTACCAGCGGCAATCAATGCATGATGATGGCCGCGCTCAATCCGGGTGAAAAGATCGCTCTCCCGCGCAACTCACACAAGAGCGCGATGGGCGCTCTTATCATGAGTGGCGCTATTCCGGTCTACATGCAGCCGCAAGTCAGCGAAGCGCTGCACATGGACCATACCGTCACACCCGAGACGGTGAAGGCGACGCTCCAAGCCAATCCCGACGTGAAGGCCGTGTACGTCGTCAGTCCGACGTATTACGGCGCGCAAGCGAACCTCGCGGCCATCGCGCGCATCGCGCACGCGCATCATGTGCCGTTGCTCGTCGACGAAGCCTGGGGGCCGCACTTTCATTTTCATCCGTCGCTTCCGACCGATGCGCTGGCTGCCGGCGCCGACCTGTGCATCAATTCGACGCACAAGATGATCGGCTCGATGTCGCAGACTGCGATGCTGCACATGCAGGGCAAACGCATCCATCTCGACCGGCTGAAGGCCGTCTACAAGCTGTTCCTCTCGACATCGCCGAATCTGGTGTTAATCGCATCGCTCGATGTTGCGCGCCGTCAGATGGCGACGATAGGCGAAGCACTACTTGCGCGCACGATCGATCTTGCCAATGAAATTCGACGACAGCTCAACGAGATTCCAGGCATCTATTGCTTCGGACGCGAGCTTGTCGACGGCAAAGGTGTGTACGACTTCGATCCGTGCAAGATAACGATTACGGTCAAGGATCTCGGCTACACCGGTTATGAAGCCGAAGAGATTCTGCGACGGCGCTACAACGTGCAAGTCGAGCTCGCCGATCTCTTCAACTGCGTTGCGCTGATCACGATCGGAACGACCGGGAAGGCAGCCGAAGAGCTCGTGCACGCCGTGCGCGAACTCGCGCGCGAAGATCGTCCGGTCGACATCTTCTCGCCCTCGGGCGTGTTGCAACGGCGTCTCAAGACCGGAACCTATCAGTTACCCAAAATTCCGCCGATGCGGCTCTCGCCACGCGAAGCGTTCTTAGCGCCGACCGAGCTCATTCCGTTCAAGCAAAGCGCCGGCCGCATTTGCGCCGAGGTGATCACGCCGTATCCGCCCGGTATTCCCGTGATCTCGCCGGGTGAAGAGATCACAAAAGAGATCATCGACTACTTAGGCCTAGAAAAGAAAGCCGGTGTGCGCATGCAGGGTCCGTACGACGACGACCTGCGCCGAATCCGCGTCGTCAAACAGATTTAAGGGAACGATGCGAGCATGCATTGGATCCGCCCCGCCGGATCGGCCCTCGTGCTGCTCTTGCTGATGACCTCGGCCGCGTCCGCCGATTCGTCGGTGCAACAGCTCGGATATAGCGTGCCGCCCGTCAAAGGGCCCGTCGCCCCGCAGGCCGGCGAAAGCCGCGCAAATCCGGCGACGACTGCTTTGTCGCGCTTGGCGAGTCTGACCGGAGGCCACCGTATCAGCGCGGGGATCAGCTCCGGCAGCGAGGTCCTTGGCGTCGAGAACGGGCACGTCGTATCGCAACGTTGGACAAACTTCCACATAAGCGTCGGGCTATTTCCTGACACCGTGCGGCGTCGCTGAAGGCATAGCTCGAAGCGTCCAGGTAGTCCAGCAGTACTATGCTGACTCAAGAGACGACGAAAATTCTCCAGAAAACCACGATCGACGGCGTGATGATGTGGTCGCGCTGGCAACCTGATCGCTTGATGAACTTCAATTCGTTTTTCATCATGAGCGCGAAGGGCGACGAGAACGTACTCGTCGATCCGCTTGCACTCGACGAAGAGGATGCGAAGCAGATCGCGGATCGCGGTGTCGCTTGGATCGTGATTACGACGCGCGATCACGAGCGCGAAGCAGCGGCGCTCGCGCAGCGCTTCGGCGCGAAGGTCGCGGCGCCGGAGCTCGACATTCCGGAGATCAAAGTCAAAGTCGACCGGCCGCTACGCGAAGGCGATCGCATCGGTCGGCTCACCGTCGTGCAGCTCGAGGGAATGAAATCGCCGGGCGAATTTGCGCTCCATCTCGAGGACCGGGCGACCGTGATCGTCGGCGATGCGCTCTGGGGTGATCCGCCCGGCTCTTTGCGCACGGTTCCCGACGCAAAGCTCGGTGATGCGAAGACAGCGGTGCTCAGCCTGCGTCGTCTGTGGGCGCTCGAACCGAAGAACATCCTGGTCGGCGACGGCTACTGCATCTTCGGCGGCGCGACGGCGGCAATCGAAACATTCCTCAAATCGCGCAACGACGTGCTGATCTACAAAATCAATCTCGATGAGCTCGTGCATTGGAAAAAGCGCAAAGGTCCAGGGCGTCACGAGCGCAGCCAAGCCGAAGTCGGGCTCTTGCTTGGCGCGCGCAAGCTCGGCTATCAAATGTTCGAGATCCCGCCCGGCAATTTCGCAACGGCGATGCACGCGCACACGGAAGAGGAAGAGTTGTACGTCGTCTTTGCGGGCGAGGGGATGATCCGGTTCCCGTTCGGCGAGTATCCGATTCGCAAAGGCGATCTAGTCGCGATGCCGGTCGGAGATCACGCGACGCATCGCATTCAGAACACCGGCAAAGAGAAGCTGGTCGTGCTTGCGCTTGCGAACAACGCGGACGACGACTGCGTTTACTATCCGGATTCCGACAAGCTGCTCTACTCGCGCCACGTCATTCGCCGGATGGTCAGCGGCAACGGCGGCGCGGATCTCGACGCCTGGCACGGCGAACAGGGCTGAGTCCAGCACTAGACGTCGCCGCATCGTTTGGGCGGCTTGGATTAACGGCGTTCGGCGGGCCGATCGCGCATCTGGGATATTTTCGCGACGAGTTCGTCAATCGGCGCCAATGGCTGACTGACGCGCAGCTCGCCGAGATGATCGCTCTTGCGCAGGCGACGCCTGGGCCGGCCAGCTCGAAAGTCGGCATCCAGATCGGCTACGAGCACGCCGGGCTACTCGGCGGGTTCCTTGCCTGGCTGATGTTTACGCTCCCGTCGGCGATCGTGATGACGGCATTTGCGTTCGGCGTCGGATATGTCGATCCGAACGCTTCGTGGATTCACGGTCTCTTGTTGGCAGCCGTCGCCGTCGTCGCGACGGCAATTCTCGGGATGGTGCGTACCTTGACGCCGGACGCGCCGCGTCTTGCCTTTGCGATCGTAATCGCCGCAGCGCTTATTGTTTTACCGTCGACGGGGATTACGCAGCTCAGCGCGATCGTCATCGGCGCTATTGCCGGAAGGTGGCTTTCGCCGAAAGAGCTTGATGACGTCAAGCCCGCGACGTCGCGAATTTCCGCCTGGCCGTTTGTTGCCATCGCGCTTTTTTTCGCTCTTCTGGCCCTCTCGTTCGTCTCACCGCCGACCAGCGTTCTTGGCGAATTCACGCGCTTCTACGCTGCCGGCGCGCTCGTGTTCGGCGGCGGTCACGTTGTCTTGCCGCTGTTGCAAGACCGTTTCGTGACACCAGGATTGATCGATGCAAAGACGTTTCTCGCCGGGTACGCGGTCGCACAAGTCATCCCCGGTCCTCTGTTTACGTTCGCGGCATTTCTCGGTGCACTCGTTTTACCAGTTCGCGGGGTCCTTGGTGCATCGATCGGGCTCATCGGAATTTTCGTACCGAGTGCGCTCTTGTTGGCTGCGGTTGTTCCCACGTGGCAACTGTTGCGCGCCAACGTCGCATTCCGTCGGGCGCTCATCGGGATCAACGCCGCCGTAGTCGGCATCCTCGGAGCGGCTTTCTATCAGCCTATCCTCACCAGTGCCGTTCACGACGCGCGCGACGTTGCAATCGCGCTCGTCGCGTTCTCCGGGCTCTACGCGCTTAAGCTTCCGCCGGTCGTGGTCGTCGCCGGCGCCGCACTCCTCCGGGGTTTCTTCTAAGGCTCGGAACCGGGCCGGAGCATTTGGGGTAAGGTAAAGTACGGGGACTCTCCGGACGAACTACGCTTGGGATGCCAAATACTACATGTGGTAGTCGCCCGGCGGCAGGGTCCACTCCCTAGTACTTTGAAACGAATGATAACGTGAGGTCTCAGACCGAGCCGGCCCTTGTGAGGACAGCGCTAATTGGCTATTAACGCCGAAGCCTTTTCGCCGTCATGGGAGCTCACGCAGCTCCTGGACATTTTCCCGCTCCCGATTCGCCAGGCGCTGATCCGCCTGCCAAACGTGAATGAGATCATCGAGGTCGTGCTCGACCTCGGGAGACCGCCCGAAGCGCGCTTCGAGAACGGCTTCGTGTTCCTAACGGACACACTCGTTACGCACGAAGAAATCGCGCACGTTGCATCGCGACTCTCGCCCTTTGGTGCGGACAATCGCGCAGGCATCGAACGCACCCTGCATCGTATCTCCGCGATTCGCAATCGCACGGGAAAGATTATCGGTCTTTCCTGCCGCGTCGGTCGCGCGATTTACGGTACGGTCGACATCATTCTTGATGTGGTGCGCAACGGAAAATCGATTTGCTTGCTTGGGCGGCCGGGCGTTGGTAAAACGACGATGCTGCGCGAATGCGCGCGCATCCTCAGTGAAGACGGCAAACGCGTCGTTGTAGTCGACACCTCAAATGAAATCGCAGGCGACGGCGACGTTCCGCATCCGGGAATTGGTCACGCGCGGCGCATGCCCGTCGCCGATCCGTCGCTGCAGCACAATGTGATGATCGAAGCGGTTGAAAATCACATGCCGCAGGTTATCGTCATCGACGAGATCGGAACCGAAGCCGAAGCGGTCGCAGCCCGCACGATCGCCGAACGCGGCGTACAGCTGATCGGGACGGCGCACGGCCAGACGCTCAATAATATCCTCAAGAATCCGACGCTTTCCGATTTGCTCGGCGGCATTCAGGCGGTCACGCTCTCCGATGAGGAAGCGCGGCGCCGTGGCACGCGCAAGAGCGTGCTCGAACGCAAGGCGCCACCGACCTTCGATGTGTTAATCGAAATCGTCGATCGCGGACGTCTTGCGATTCACCGTAACGTAGCCGAGGTCGTCGATGCCCTGCTGCGCGGCTACCAGCCGCAGCCGGAAGTCCGTGAACGCGGACCCGCCGGCAACGTCACCGTCGTGCAGCAAGCCGATACGCAGGTCTTGCCGCCTCCATCCCACGTCGATGAAGCCGAGGCCGACGCGCTGGCGGAGCAAGAGAAGCCGCTGATGATCTTTCCGTACGGCGTTTCGCGTAACAAAATCGAGCGTGCGGTCTTGAACCTGCGCGTTAGCGCGTCGATCGCTCGCAAGTGGGACGACGCCGACGTCGTGCTCACGCTCAAGACGCTCGAGCGCAAAGAATCGGCGAAACTCAAGATTATTGCGTCCGAGAACATTCCGATCTACACGATCAAAACGAACACGACGACGCAAATCCAGCATGCGCTCAAAGACATCTTCGACTTACCGTCGATCGATGCCGAAGAACTCGCGCTGCGCGAAGCCGAAGAAGCGATCTATCAGGTCCTGCTCGAGAACAAAGCGATCGAGCTTACGCCGCAGACATCGTACATTCGGCGCATACAGCACCAGATGGCCGAGAAGCATCGTCTGCAATCACGCAGCACGGGTCTTGAGCCGAATCGCCGCGTACAAATTTACCGGGGCGAGAACTCGATCTAGTCTCGGGGCGCGCTACTTCTTGGCGCCTTGAACTTCGACTTTCCCAGTTCCGTCGATCAGGAACGTCGTGTCGTACTGGCGGATCTCGCCTTCGACGTCGATACGGCTGTGCACGTGGCAGCGGTGAATCTCTTGCGCACCGCGTTTAACGACGCCGGAATATGTCATGCGCAGCAGCGGCGCTTGTCCGGGGCCCGGCATCGGCATGTGGTTCAGTTGAACCAGCGTATTGACGATCTGCTGTTGAATTGCAAGCGGTAAGAGCCGAAACGCGTCGTCGGATTTGCTTTGAACGGCTTTGAGTTCGTCCGCACTGCGATTAACCGGCTCGGGCGCGTCATTGCAGAAGCGAACGATGGCATCCCAGTCGTCGGCCGAGATACCCGCGAACTTCGTCGCGAAGCGATGCCAGGTCGTACCGGCGTTTTGCACCTGATCGTGGCGAACGATTTGCAAGCGAATGGTCATCATCCGCTCGCCGATTTTCATTTGGGCGGTAAATTCGTTGCCGGGCGGCTTGTCCTTGAGAACCAGCAAAGCACCCGTCGCTGAAATCTCCTGGCCAACGCCATCGACGACCGTGTTCTCATCTTTGTTCCAGCGCACGGGATAGGTTACTGTTTTGCGATTGTGCCCGCGCCGCTCTGGACCCTTACTACCACCAAAAATTTTGGCAAGTTCGTAAAGCACGTCCTCACCTTCCCCGATTGCTCGATTAACCTTACTAGTTGCTGCTAGGCGGGGCCTAGACCTTGAGCGCGAAGCAGGGTGCGATGTTCATCACCTTCGAGGGCATCGAGGGATCCGGCAAGTCCACCCTGATGCAACGCGTTGAACTAGCACTCCGCGAGCGTGGCGAAGACGTCCTGCAAACGCGGGAGCCAGGGGGTACGCCGCTCGGCGACGAGGTGCGCGAAATCTTCCTGGATCCGGCCCAGAAAATCGGTCCGATGGCCGAGGTTATGCTGCTGTGCGCGTCGCGGTCGCAGCTGTGCAACGACGTGATTCGGCCGGCGCTGCGTGCCGGGCGGACGGTTTTATGCGATCGCTTCTTCGATTCGACGATTGCCTACCAGGGATACGGGCGTGGCATGGATGTCGAGGAGCTGCTGCAGGTCTGCCTTACGGCAACCTCCGGGTTGACGCCCGATCTTACGTTCATCCTCGACCTTGCGCCCGAAGTCTCGCTGCAGCGCGTCGCGGCGCGCGCAGCCAGCGGCGGACACGCTGTCGATCGCATGGAGCGTGAATCGCTCGACTTTCACCGCGCCGTCCGCGCGGGTTATCTGGATATGGCGAATCGCTGGAGCCGGCGCTTTGTCGTCGTCGACGTCGAGCAGCCAGTGGGAGCCAGCCTCACGACAATCCTCGCCGCGATCGATCACGCGCGAGTAGGACTCCGAACGACGGCTTCGTGAGCGAGTTCGACGTCGTCGGAGCCGAGGGCCCGACGAAATTCTTCTCGGCTTATACACCCGAGCGGCTTGCGCACGGTTACCTGTTCACCGGACCGAACGGCGTCGGGAAACGCAACTTCGCGCAACGCCTCGCGCAATCGCTCTTATGCGTCACGCCCAAATCGACGCTGCTTGGCTACTGTGGACACTGCAGCGGCTGCAAGATGGTGCAGTCGGGGACGCATCCGGATCTCTTTGCGACGCGTGGACAGCTGAAGATCGGTGAGACCGGCTCCGAGCAAGGCTTTCACGAATCCGAAGAAACGACTGCTCGCGATCTCGTGCGGCAATTTTCGCTGCACGCCTATGAAGACGGTTGGCGCATCTTCATTTTCGAAGACGTCGACTTCACGCGCGAAGCGGCGAACGCGCTATTGGCTTTCTTCGAGGATCCGCCCGGGCGTGTGCTCTTGCTGTTGACGACGGACGCGCCGGGCAAACTGCTCGATACGATTCGTTCGCGCATGATCGAAGTACGCTTTTCACCGATACCCAAGCACAAGCGTGTGTTGAGCGAAGAGGAGCGCGAAGTTCGGGAAGCCGCTGTCGCATGGTTCTTCGGCGTCGTGCAGGGTGGTAATGTCGACGATGGCGATTGGGCCCTGCGCGAATCGCTCGAAGAAGGGCTCGAGACAATCAAGACGCTTACGCGCGATTGGCTTGTCTCGCGCATCGCGGGCAAAGAAGTCGCGCCGCTCGCTTCAGATGAAGCGCGCTCGGTTGCGAAACTGCCGGCTGTCGAGATACACGACCTCGTTCGCGCGCTAACCGCGATCGAAGAAGCCGAGCGCGTTGCGCGTACGAACGTGACGCCGCATCTCGTCGCGGAATCCGTCCGCATGGCCCTCGCGGCATGCTCCCGCTAAGCGACGTTAGAGTTGTTGAGTTTTGCCACACGATCATGGGGCCGTCGTGCGGATTCGTGCTCGCGGAGCTCGGCGCCGACGTCATCAAAGTCGAAGCCGCACCGAAGGGCGATGCAACGCGATATCTGGGTGGCTTCGCAGCCGGCTTTTTTCCGTGTTTCAATCGTAGCAAACGCAGCCTGGTCGTCGATCTGAAGACCGAGCGCGGCAAAGAGATCGTTCGAAAGTTGATCGAGCGGTCAGACGTGCTCGTCGAAAACTACGGCCCCGGAACGCTGGATCGTCTCGGCTTTGGTGCGGATGCCGTTGAGAAGATGAACCATAGCATCATCTACTGCGCGCTCAAGGGATTTTTGCACGGTCCGTACGAGCGGCGGCCGGCACTCGATGAAGTCGTGCAGTACATGACGGGCCTCGCCTACATGACGGGGCTTCCCGATCGTCCGCTGCGCGCCGGTTCGTCCATTGTCGACCTCATGGGCGGCGTCTTCGGCGTTGTCGGGATTCTCGCGGCGCTGCGCGAGCGCGAACGTACCGGCAAGGGAGCGCGCATCACGGCGTCCTTATTTGAAAGCGCCGCGTTTCTTGTGGCACAACACATGGCGGCGGAAGCCGTTACGGGTGTGCCGCCACCCCCGATGTCGATGCGCTATCCGGCCTGGGGTATTTACGAGACGTTTCCCACGGCCGACGGAACGCCGATCTTCATCGGTGCCACATCGAACGCGCATTGGGAGAGCTTTTGCCGTGCGCTCGGTCGCGAAGACTTGCTCGACGTCCCGGAATTTAGCGACAACAACAAGCGCGTCGTCGCCAAAGACAAGCTGATTCCCATCGTCGCCGCGATCGTGCGCCGGCACAGCTATGATGAGCTCGCAGAAATCTTTGAGCGCGAGTCCATTCCATTCTCACCGGTCGCCAAGCCCGGTGATTTATTTGAAGACCCGCATCTGAACTCGCACGGTTGGCTCGAGCGTACCGAGCTTGCGACCGGAACGATGACAAAACTCCCCGGCATTCCGCTCGAGTTCGCGGATCACAAACTCGGTTTACGCCACCAACCGCCGCAACTCGGCCAACACACCGACGAGATTCTTAAAGAGTTGGGATTGTCGAGTTCTTAATGGCTCACGGGCCGCTGTCGGCTGATTCGCGCGGATAACGTTTCGACAAGACAAAAAACGCGATCGTAGTCCCCGCGAATGCCAGGGGTGTGATCATGTTGACGAGATCGGGCGCAAGAAAGACTGACGCAAGAAGACAGATCAGGAACGGAGCCGTCCAGAGAAACATGAAGATCGATGCTCGGCGCGACGCTGTCGAAGCGGCGATGAAATATTGGAGGCCGAGAATTCCGTACGCCAGGGTATATGCGGCAAAATACATGCGCGCTGCGATGAGATCGCCGAACGACCGCACGTAGAGCTGCGTCGCGTACACGAGCAAAACGACGACGGCGAGCCAGACGAAGTTGAGAATCACCGGCCACGGCTTTGGAACAAAGAATAACGAGAACAGCCGATGGTGGAAAAACCACATGCTGCACACGATCGCGAATGCAAAAACGAACCCGAAGAGCCAGCCCGGATGCTCGATGAGCTCCATTGCGCGCTCCGGAACAACGAGACTTGCGCCTAGTTGTGCGAGACTAAATCCGATGACGATGTCGGAGAATGCCTCGAGGCGGTGGACGAAATGTTTCGTCGACTCGTCGCTCACGCAGCAGCTCGCCTAGCGAAAACCCGTTGCGCGACAATGCCGAGTATGTAAAACGCGACGAAGCCGTAGAGCCCGTACGGCATCGGCCCGAAGAAACAGCACATTCCAAGACACAAACTCAAGGTGAAGGTCTCGGTCAACAACCCTTGCGCGAGATTTGGTTTGAGTGTGCCTTCGGCGGGCACGGGCCGCAGTCGCGGCCAGAAGCGCGGTACGTTTGCGCAATAGCGTTCGTAAGCTTCGCCGAATGTCGCGCGGAGTATTGGCTCTTCGTGCTTGATAAGGGCGCTCAGCAAAAGCCAGTTCGCGAGAAGGATGAACAAAGAACCCGACGGCGGCGCGATCAGCGCAAAACCGATCGCCATGAACATGTTACCGAAATACAGCGGATTGCGCGTGTAGCGAAACGGGCCTTCGACGAAGAGTTTCTCGGCTTTGGCGTCAGCGTTCCATACGATCGCGGATCGCAGATAGCTCGATCCCCACAAACGGATTAGGAAGCACAGAAAAACGAGAAAAAGAGCCAAACAGAAAAGCGCTGTGATCGCCGTGTCGCCACCGAGCCATGCGCTGAGCGGCACGATGGTCGGTACGTAGGGGATGTTCGCAACGCCGCTGATGACGGCGGGCACCCAAAATCCGGCACCGTA
The DNA here is from genome assembly GCA_963715815.1 of Vulcanimicrobiota bacterium. Classification (GTDB taxonomy): domain Bacteria; phylum Vulcanimicrobiota; class Vulcanimicrobiia; order Vulcanimicrobiales; family Vulcanimicrobiaceae; genus JAFAMS01. The sequence goes on from OY970278.1 coordinate 987,545, forward strand.
AAGAATGCCGAATACGCTCGAGCGATTACGGTACCACCAGGGCGATTGGGTCGCGCCCGGGCTGGGTGTCTCGATCATGACGGGTGTCCTCCACCCTAATTACCGGAAGAGGGCGAGGACGGTTTCGGCGTTGGTGTTGGCTTGAGCGAGAACGCTCGACCCGATCTGACCGAGGATTTGCAGTTTCGTGTAGTCAGTCGTGGCTTGTGGGACGTCGAGGTCAGTGACATTCGATGCGGCGCTTGCGAGGTTGACCGAGGCCGTATTGTTATTGTCCATGTCAGTGTTGAGCTGCGTAACGATCGCGCCCAGCTGCGCGCTTTGAGAAAGTACTTGACCGATCGCGTAGTCGACCTGGCCGATTGCGTCTTCGGCGCTCAGCGTGGTCGAGAGATTCGTGTCTGAGAGCCGCAGCGATTGCGTGTTCACGGCCGCTAGGCCGAACTGCACTGCAGCTCCTTGATCTGCGCCCGACTGCACGGTCACCGGTGAATTCGTTTGGCTGCTGACGCCTTGCGTTTGCTGCAAGACTTTGATGTAGGAGGTGAGCCCGACATCCGCAGCAGTGAAGTTGCCGGTCATGAACGTCGTACCGTCGAACAGCATGCCGCGCTGATTGGCGGAAATCAGGTAGGGAGACGTCACCGTCGTTTGACTTGCGGTGTCGTAGTAGCTTTCTTGCACGCCGATCGTTCCGCTGTCGTTGACGACTTGCAGCTCGACTGTTCCGTCATTCGCGGGGACGACCGGGCCGGCGGCATTACCGAGCGCGGTCCAAACTGTGAAAAAACCGCCAAACGCGTTAGTGATTTGCGGAATGGAAATGTATTCGTCAGTTGGTGTCGTTCCGTCAACCGTACCGGTTCCGACGATCTCCGATCCGCTATTTCCCGGAAAGTCGCTCGTGCTCTCTTCGATCCACGCTTCCGAACCTTGCGGCGGCGGATCGGTCGACGCGCCAAACGGAATCGTCGCGACCTCGGGCGGCGTATCCGCAATGTAGTTCGCGTTGAAGCTGTAGACTTGAACACCGGCCGCGTGCGCGGTTCCGAAGTCGGCGAGAAAACTCGTCGGGCTCAAAACGGTCTGCACTTTAACGACGTCGTTCACGCCGCCCGGATCGATTTGCAGAACCTCGCCGGCGTAAAGCGGCACACCCGTGTCGCCAACCGCGCTCGCAACGGTCATCACTTGCTCGCCGGCGCTGACGGCGTTCGTCGAGTTTCCCCAGACGTACGTGTGCATGACGGTCCCGGACGCGACGGGTGCTGAGAACGTCGCCGTTATCGTGTTGTTTCCGCCGTCAACCGAGAGAACTTGCACTTGCGCGTTCCCAGCCGAGAGCATCTGGCCGGGCTCGAGATTTTCGGCGTCGCCGGGATTGACTTGCACGGTCTCGGGTTGACCAGTCCCAAGCGCATTGGAATCAAGTGGGACGTCGATTTGAGAATACTGCGTCGCCGGACCGTCGCCGACCGCCGCCATCGTCACGAGCTGACCGCTTCCCGCGATCGGCCCGGAAGCGTTCAGCGTCGAGTTGGATTCGATTGTCGCCGAAGCTTGTTGCGCGGCCTGAAAGCCCGAACGGCTGCCGTCGAGCAGCTGCGTACCGTTGAAGTTCGTATTCTCTGAGATGCGGTTTATTTCGAGCAGCAGCTGACTCGACTCGGTCTGAAGGCTAACGCGATCTTCATCGCTCGTGATGTCGCTCGATGCTTCGATCGCGAGTTGACGGATGCGCTCGAGGATGTCTTTGATCGTCGTAAGCGCGCCATCGGCGACGGACGCCGCGTTGTTCGCGTCCTGAACGTTTCGCGAACCTTGATCGGTCCCACTGACCTGCGACTGTAGTCCGACTGCGATCGAATCGCCCGAAGGGTCATCGGCGGCGGTATTGATACGCAAACCGCTCGAGAGCGCCGTCACCGCGCGCTTCAAGCTCGTCTGGTTGTCGGACAGGTTGAGCGCGACACTATTTGCTAGAAGATTTGTCGCAATACTCAATCCACCGACGCCGGGCATCAATTAAAGTATCGAATGCCCACACTACATGGTTTAGCTGCTTAGCGGCGGCGAACGAACGCTACGTTGGTATACGAGCGAGCGAGCACGAGGGCAAAATAACCGAGGACGATGGCGCGGAACGCCGCTGCGATCAGGAATGCCGAGATGCCGAGCTGGATCGTGTACAGCGGAATCAATATCGTTCCAACCGCCCAATACAGCACGACGAAGCAGACGATGAGGCCGATCGCGGGAATATAGTTTTCACGAACGCGTTCGATGCTGGCATTGAGCGCCATAAAGCCTGGGACTCCGCCGATCGCCGCGGCCGGGATCGTGTAGATCAAGAAGAAGAACGCGATCACGAACAGCGCTTCGCCCAGGATCGGACTGATGAACGAGCCGATCTGCAGCGCGATGTAAACAATGAAATTCAAGCCGAGCGAGGCCAGGAAGATGTCGCCGGCCTTGCGGCGCCCCTGTTCCCAGCCTTCTTCAAACGATCCCTTACCGCTGCGCCAAACGTTGTCGGCGATGATCACCGAAATACCGAGCCCGAAGCAATTGAAGAGGAAGATCAAGAGCGCAAGGATGCTGCTCGTCAATCCGCCGAGGACGTCGCCGCTCGTCGGTCCGCCGCCGAACTCTTGCACCAGCACGCCGAGCACGCCCGTGAAGAGCGGCGCAAGCAGCAGCGCCGGATTGCGCAGCAGCAGCGGGATCGCTTGGAGATACACGTTTAGAAGCGCGCGCCTGCGAGCGCCGAGCCGCACTGACACGAGTGCTGCTTCGGGGTCGCGGAGATGATGCCGAAGATCGCCTTCTTCACGCGCTCGTTATTGCTCGCGAACACCTTCATGACTTCTTCGTGCGAGACCGGCTTGACACCGGGCAGGCCTTCGAGTCCCACGTCGTAATCGGTGATCAGCGAGATGTTGACGTAGCAGATCTCGAGCTCGCGTGCGAGATAGCACTCGGGATATTGCGTCATGTTGATGACTTCCCAACCATGGCTCGAGAACCACTTCGATTCGGCGCGCGTCGAGAAGCGCGGCCCTTGAATGACGACGACCGTCCCGTGATCGTGCGTCGTAATGCCGATCTTCTTGAGCTCGTCGATCGCAATCGTACGCAGCTGCGGACAGTACGGATCCGCAAACGAAACATGCGTCGTAATCGGGCCGTCGTAAAACGTATCCTTGCGACCCGTAGTGCGATCGACGACTTGATCGCATACGACCATGTCGCCAGGCGCGACTTTCGCATCGAGCGAGCCGCACGCCGTCGGACCGATGATGCGCGTGACACCCAGTTCTTTCATCGCCCACAAATTCGCGCGGTAGTTGATCGCCTGCGGCGGAAAACGATGATCTTTTCCGTGCCGCGGCAGAAACGCGACTTTCTTTCCGGCGACTTCGCCGAGCGCCACTTTGTCGCTCGGAGCGCCGTACGGCGTCTCAACCCAGATCTCGCGCGCGTTCTCGATCAGCGAGTAAAAGCCGGATCCACCAAAAACGCCGATCTCGGCGCTGTCTTTAGCCACGTAGTCTCCCTGTCAGTTTTAAAAGGCGCTTCGCTCCAAGCTCCGCGCCCCCCATGCTTCGCATGGGGCCCCCAAACCTTCGGGCCCTTCAGTATTACGAAGGGGCTCGATTCCCCCAGGGGGGCCCGTAACAACTACGTCGGGTCTGCGAACAAGTTTCGACCTGGTCTTGACAGATCACGATATATCGCGATAGAGTGCCGATAGGCCAATTCTAGGCCATCACAAACCCCTTACAGGAGAGAGAACCGCCATGTTTTCGATGTTTAACGATTTCGAAGGCGGACCACATATGCGACACCGACACCGGCATGGGCCACGGCACATGCACCAAGTTTTCAAAGAGATCGGAAGAGATCTCCACTCGTGGCTCGAGGGCGACCACCGTATGCGCCGGGGCGACATCAAATTCGTCTTGCTCAGCACGCTCTTGAAGCGGCCGATGCACGGCTATGAAATGATGCAAGATCTCGAGGAACGGTACGAAGGACGTTATCGTCCGAGTCCCGGCTCGGTCTATCCGACCTTACAGATGTTAGAAGATGGTGGCTTCGTCACGAGTCAAGTCATCGACGGGAAACGCGTCTACGAGATCACGGATAGCGGGCGTAAAATGCTCGAAGAGCGCGGCGATCTCGACGAAAGCGAAGTCGACGAGAACGATCCACGCGCCGAATGGGGCGAGCTGCGCGAGGCCGTGCGCAAATTCATGGCCGCAGTGCAACAAGGCTTGCGCCAGATCGACGACCGCAAGACGCGCGAGCGCATCAAAGAAGTCCTCGACGATGCGCGCAAAGAGATCTACTCGATTTTACAAGACGACTAACAAGCGGCGCTTAGCGTTTCAGCTCTTTGAAGAATAATCCAAAGGGTAAGCTAAGACCGGGAAATTCCGGCGGCGTGTAGGGCGCGTCGAGCGAAACGATCTCATGTGAACCATCGGGACGATACGCATCGACGCGCTCTCGCTTCGGATCGGCATGTAACACGAGGCTGACACCGGCAGCGAGATAAACGCGGCGCTTTTCATCGACATGTGCACGAACATCGTCCGGCGATAGCACCTCGACGGCGATATCCGGAGCAACCGGTGGAACCTCGAGATCCTCGCCCTCGAGATTTGCACTGCGCTCGTATGAAATAAAAGCGACGTCGGGGACGAGAGGCCGCCGCTCTTTGCCGGGAGGGGTGATCCGGAAACGCCACTCCGTTCCGACTTCGCCTTTTCCGTGAGCCCATGCGTGGAGTGACTTAGCGATCAGTAACTGCAAGATCGCGTGCTTGCGTCCCGGACTCACTTTCTGGATCGCTCGGCCGCCGATCCATTCCAGCTCGGGTTCCATTTCCGGCAACACGATCTCGCGGATTCCGTGGGTTCCCACTGTCGATATCCTTCCACACCCACCCTATCACGCGGTTTTCACGCGTGACAAGTCGGCAGGACTAGGTCGGGTTACTCCAGCTGTACGTCCGGCGCTTTGCACTCTTCATGAGCGGCTTGCGCGCCTCATCAAACTTCTTGTAATGCGCGGTCTCGCGATGGTCGTTGAAACCGCCTTCATCGACGTAGATTTCGTAGAGCACGACGGTGTCGGTTGTATCGTGCGGCCGCAGCACGTCAAAGCGTAGGCACTTCGGCTCTTTGCGCGAGTTCTGCGCGTTCTCGAGCACGACGTTCATGAATTTGTCCATTGCGCCATCATTGAGGATCAGCTCGACCTCGAGCACGTAGTGGTTCGCCACAATCCCAGCCTTTCTCGAACTAGCTGGAAGTTTTGTGCAGTGTTTCCTTGTCGTATCCTGCTATGCGCTTGTACGAATCCGAGAGCGCGACCAATTCCTCGCGCGGGATCACGTCGTCAATGCGTTCGAAAGGACGATCGCCGGTGCGCAAGTAGACCTCGCGCAGAATCGCATCAGGCGGATTGACGCGGTTGGCGCGCACGACTTCAGACGTCATCGGCAGCCGGCGTGCTTCATAGGAACGCAGCGCCTTGATCGGATCGCCGCCGGCACCGAGCTCTTCGGCAAGCGCGCGAGCGTCCAAGATCGCTTGGCCTGCGCCGTTCGAGCCGCGCGGATACATCGGATGTGCGGCATCGCCGAGCAAGGTCGCGCGTCCAAAACTCCAGCGTTCGAGCGGTTCTTGATCGACCATCGGAAATTCGAGAATCGTCTCGGCATTACGGATTAGCTCGGGCGCATCGAGCCAGTCGAAGTTCCAATCCGAGAATGCGCCGATGAAGTCGTCGATGTTGCCGCGCCGGTTCCAATCACGCGCGATGTGTTGTGGCGTCTCGACTTCCGCGACCCAGTTGACGAGTTGTCGTCCGGACGCGTCGATCGCATCTTGGATCGGATAGATCACCATCTTGCCCGTCGCAAGCCAGCCGGCACGAATCATCGTTGCGCCACCGAGAATCGGCGAATGTTTGGTCACGCCGCGCCACATGTTGTAGCCCGAATAGATCGGCGCGCCTTCCTTCGGATAAAACTGCTTGCGGATTTCCGAGTTGATGCCGTCGCATGCGATCGCGACACTGCCGCGTTTCTTCGATCCGTCATCGAAGCGTAAGCTGATGCTGCTGTCGTCTTGCTGCACGCCGATGCAGTGGTGACCGAAGAAGAGGTTCTCCGGCCCGACGCGCGCCAGAAATGCGCGCACCAGCACGTTTTGCAAGTCGGCGCGATGAATCGAGAGCTGAGGCCATTCGTACCCGGCGGCTTGTCCGAGCGGCTCGTCGTAGATCAATTGGCCGAAGCGATTGAAGAACGCCGAACGATTCGGCGAGACGGCGAGTTTCTCGAGCTCTTCCTGGAGCCCAAGTTGCGCCAGAATCTTGGTTGCGTGCGGCAGAATGTTGATGCCGACGCCGACTTGTTGCAAGCGATTCGCCTGCTCGTAAATGCGCACCGGAATCCGGAAACGGTGCAATTCGAGCGCGAGGACCAGTCCGCCGATCCCCGCCCCGACAATGAGGACGGTCAAATGAGGACGGTCAACTTCTAGAGTGGTACGGTCCGAGCGTCTTGACTGCTGCGTCTGCGAATGAATCGTCGAGGACGAAGTCGACCGTGAGGTCGCTCCGGACAAATTCGGCCTCCTTGAACGTCGCAAGATCTTTTTTCAGGCTATCGACGTTCAGGCGTCCGTTCGGATCGTTGCCGTTCGGTGTAATCGCACGATAAACGGCCGGATCTTTGATCGCCGTATATTTCGTGAGAATCGCGATGACGTCGTTTGCGGCACGCCCCGCCATCTTGCCGCCCTTGAGGGCATCGTTGTAATCGCGGGCCGCTTTGATGTAGGCGACCATGAACTTTTGCGCCGCGTCGCCTTTGCTCTTGATGAACGGACCACCATAGAGCACGCACGCGATCTGCTGGTTCGGATAAAATTCGTCGTCGGACATGAACTTCACGGCGACGCCGCTTTGAACGCACTTCGTCGCAATCGGTTCGGCCGTGATCGCCGCATCGATCGATCCGTTGCTGAAGGCCGAGAAGTGGTCGGGGAATCCCAGAAAGATTTCCTCGACGTCCTTATATGTCAGACCGCCTCTTTTGAGGGCCTCATTCATCGTGCAGAAACTCGTCGTCGCTGGCGCGACTTCGGCGATCTTCAGCCCCTTAAGGTCGCGTACGCTCTTGACTTTCCCGGAATCGATCAGCGATTTGCGGACCATGAGCGGCAGATAGCCGTAGCCTTTGGGCGAGGAGCCTTTATCGGCGACGATGCGTATGTCGACGCTGCGTGCGGCGGCGTTATACAAGCCGGCCGAGGGTGCGCCGGCGGCGACGTCGAGCTGCCCGGTACCGAGCGGTGCGACCATCTTCGCGGCTGAGTCGAACGGAATTAGCTCGACATCAAGTCCCTGTTCGCGAAAATATCCTTTCGCTTCAGCGATGAAAAACGGTGCGTCGCTGTTGCTGTTCGTCGTGCCGACTGTGATCTTGACCGCGGACTGTGCGAATGCGGCGCCCGCCGTCATACCGATCGCGCCAAGCGCGAAACCCGCTCGCGTAATCAATCTTTGAAGTCGCTGGGCTTGAGCTCTTCGATGAATTTCTTGAAGCGCTCGCGCTCCTCTTCATCGGATTTCTTGTCCGGAACGGTCTCCTCCAATGCGATCTTGTCGCTGACGTAGATCGGCGCTTGCATCCGCAAGGCGAGCGCTATTCCATCCGACGGACGCGCATCGATTTCTTGCGTCTCACCGTTGGTGCGCACGATCAGCTTCGCGAAGAACGTCGAATCTTTGATGTCGTGGATGATGATTTGCTCGAGCTTGGCCTGGAGAGCTTCGAGCATCATGCGCATGAGATCGTGGGAAAGCGGGCGCGGAACCTGTGTTCCTTCCAATGCCAGCGCAATCGCAGTCGCCTCGAACGGACCAATGAGAATTGGAAGGTAACGGCGACCTTCGAGATCCTTAAGGATGACGACGGGATCGTGTGTCAACAAGTCGATCCCGAGTTTGTCAACCTTCATCTGACGCATCTTTTTCGGGCTTTCGACTCTGGGCTAGGCCATCCTACACTTGTCCCGAAGCGGCGCTGCTTATGGCCCTCTCATGCGGGATCGTCGGTTTGCCCAATGTCGGCAAGTCGACGATTTTTAATGCACTTACGCGTTCCGCGAACGCGCTTGCAGCTAACTATCCCTTTGCCACCATCGAACCAAACATTGGAGAGGTGCCGGTCCCGGACGACCGTTTAAAGGTGCTTGCAGAGATCGTCGGGACGACCCGAATCGTGTACGCGTCGACGCGCTTCGTCGACATTGCGGGTCTGGTTCGCGGAGCAAGCAAGGGCGAAGGTCTCGGCAACGCGTTTCTCAGTCACATTCGCGAGACGGATGCGATCGCAATGGTCGTGCGTTGTTTTGAAGATCCGAATGTAACGCACGTTGAGGGTGTGCCCGATCCGATTCGCGACATCGATATCATCGGTATCGAGATGGCGCTGGCCGATCTCTCAACGATGGCGAAACGTCACGAACGCTTAACACGCGAGGCGCGCGCTGACGTGAAATTGCGGCCATTGCTTGCGGCCGCCGACCGTTTGATCGCCGAGCTCGAAGCCGGCCGTCCTGCGCGCGTTTTCGAGCCCGCATCGCTCGAAGCCGAATTAGCGCGTGAAAGCTTTCTCCTGACCATAAAACCCGTCATTTACGTTGCCAATGTTGATGAAGGGCAAATCGGGACGCCCGGGCCGATGGCGCAAACCGTTCTCAAGCGCGCCGCGGAAGAGCATGGTCAAGCAATCGTTCTCAGCGGGAAGATCGAGTCCGAGCTCGCCGGCTTATCAGATGAAGAAGCGCGCGAATTCTGTACCGAGCTGGGCATTGCGCGCAGCGGTCTTGACCAGCTCATACTTTCTGCATACAACACGCTTGGCTTGATGACGTTCCTTACCGCCGGGCCCAAAGAGGCCCGTGCGTGGACGGTCGACCGTGGCAGCAAAGCGCCGCAGGCGGCGGGCAAGATTCACTCGGATATCGAGCGCGGATTCATCCGGGCGGAGGTCGTCTCGTATGAGGATTATGCGCGCCTTCGCTCGCTCGACGCCATTCGTTCGGCCGGGTTGTTACGCAGCGAGGGCAAAGACTACGTCATGCAGGAGGGCGACGTCGTCGAGTTTCTCTTCAAGGTGTGAGTTTTATCAATGAGGCCAAGCGTTAACTAGGTATTTTGGCCGTTTGTCCTAAAGGTACAATACGGTACAAGGTACCGGAGGCATTGAAATTATGTCGACTGCGGTGATTCGCGATCTCTCGGTTTTTGGCGAGGCGATCGCCTACTTCAATGAGGCCGCGTCGCTTTTGGATCTGACGCCCGGCATGCGTGCGATCCTCACGCATCCCTCTCGTCAAATGATCTTCTCGCTGCCGTTCCAACGCGATAACGGCGAGCTTGAGGTTTACACCGGTTACCGCGTTCAGTACAACTTCGCACGCGGTCCCGCAAAGGGCGGAATCCGGTATCATCCTGGGGTTACGCTGGATGAGGTCACCGCGCTTGCCTTTTGGATGACCTGGAAATGTTCGGTTGTCGATCTTCCGTTCGGCGGCGGCAAAGGCGGCGTTACGTGCGATCCCTCTAAGCTCTCGATGGGCGAGCTCGAACGCATCACGCGGCGCTACGCAGCGGAGCTTGTCGAAGTCATCGGTCCCGACAAAGATGTTCCCGCGCCGGACGTTGGAACGACGCCGCAGATCATGGCGTGGTTCATGGATACGTACTCGATGCACGTGCGTCAAAACGTGCCGGGTGTCGTCACCGGTAAACCGCTCGAAATCGGCGGTTCGCGCGGACGCGTCGAAGCAACCGGCCGCGGCGTTTCGATCGTTGCGCTGGCCGAGCTCGAACGACTTAAGATTCCGGCGAAAAACGCGCGCGTCGTCGTTCAAGGTTTCGGAAACGTTGGTTCCTATGCAGCTCGCTTTCTTTCGGAAGCGGGCTGTAAAGTTGTAGGCATCTCCGACGTCACCGGCGGCTATCATAATGACAAAGGCATCGATGTCAAGAGCGCGATCGCTTACGCGCAGGAGCATCACTCGCTCGACGGCTATCGCGGCGGAGATAAGCTCCCGTCGGGCGATGTTCTGGAAGTCGATTGCGACGTGCTCGTTCCGGCCGCGCTCGAGAACGTGTTCACGATCGTAAATGCGCGCAGCATCAAAGCGAAGTTAATCGTCGAAGGCGCCAACGGGCCGACCACTCCTGAAGCCGATGCGATCTTCCGCGAGCGCGGTATCATCGTCATACCCGATATCGTCGCAAATGCCGGCGGCGTCATCGTCTCGTACTTCGAATGGGTGCAAGATCGCCAAGGCTTCTTCTGGAAAGAAGCTGACGTGAACGAGCGCTTGCGCGAACACCTTTTGACGAACTTCGACGCGATGCGCGAGCTTGCGGCTGCGCGCGGCGTATCGTATCGTACGGCCGCCTACATGCTAGCAATTCAGCGCGTGAAAACGACGCTCGAGATTCGCGGAGTGTACGCTTAACGAACATTCTCGTCGACCTCGGTCTCGGAGTGGCCGTCGGATTTCTCGGCGGCCTTTTCGGTTTGGGCGGCGGCCTGTTTTTGATTCCGCTGCTCGGATTCATCTACGGCTACGATCAGCAGCATGCGCAAGGGACGGCGCTTGTGATGATCATCCCGAACACGGTCATCGCGGTATGGCAGTACATGCGCCGCACGAAGATGGATCTGCGCATCGCCGGCGTGCTGGCCGTGGCTGCATTGCCGTTTACGTTCCTCGGGGCTCACTTTGCAACGCACATCGCGAGTGCGCCGCTGCGCCGATCGTTTGCCGTGATGATGCTTGCAATTGCGATTTTCTATGTGTGGGCCGGTTTGCGAAAAGCTAAGGAGCGGGGCGCACCGCGTACGCATCTGTGGCCGCTTGCGATCCCAATTGGCGCGTTCGGCGGCGGACTCTCCGGCTTGTTCGCGACGGGCGGCGCAGTCTTTGCGGTCCCGCTGATGGCGACGATTTTCAACTTCCCGCAAGTCATCGCGCAATTCATGGGCCTCGCGCTCGTCGCTCCCGGCACGATCATCAACTTGGCGACGTATGCAGTCAACGGCGATGTCGTGTGGGGCCGTGGAATCGCCCTTGCAGTCGGCGGGACGATTGCGATCGGCTGGGGCGTCCATCTCGCGCATTATCTTCCCGAGCGCGCCCTGCGCGGATTGTTCGCGCTGCTGGCCGCCTACAGCGCCATCGCGTTGTGGCTGCGCGCATAGGTGAAGCCACAGCGGCGTTTTAACTTCGAGCTTGCGGTCGGCGCATATGCCGTTGCGGCCGTGTTGCTTACGATGTTGATTGCCTACTTCAGACACCATGCTCGTTAAAGGCCGCACCAGCGACGCGCTGGCCGGCGGCGTCGATTCCCCGGTGCGCGCCGGTGCAGCGGTTGGCGGCGATCCGTTCATTCAGGCACGCGGCGCGGGCGCGTATGCGTACGATGCCGCGGGGCGCCGGTACATCGACTATTTGATGGCGTACGGTCCGCTGTTGCTCGGTCACGCGCATCCGGCCGTCACACGCGGACTCGATGAGATCGCGGCACGCGGTGTGGTGTACGGCTCGACCCACGAAGACGAGCTTGTGCTCGCGGAGCGTATTCGCGGACATTTGCCGTCGATGGAGCGCTTGCGATTCACGACGACCGGTACCGAAGCGGTGATGGCCGCCGTTCGCGTGGCACGTGCGTTTACCGGTCGTTCGGCGATCGTGAAATTTGGCGGCAACTACCACGGCCACTTCGATCTCGGCTTGCTGGGCGCGGGCGCATCGGCGCACACGGATAACGCGGTCGGCGCCGGAATCCCCGCCGCGACGCTCGACGATCTTGGCATTGCGCGCTACAACGATCTCGAGGATCTCGATCGCGTCCTTGCAGCCGAACACATCGATGGACGGTTAGCGGCAATTCTGGTCGAGCCGATCGTCGGCAACATGGGCCTGGTCGAGCCGGTCGCCGGGTTTCTCGAAGGGATCTTCGCGCGTGCACGCGCTCGGAACGCGCTCGTGATCTTCGATGAGATCATCACCTGGCCACGCCTTGGACTGGGCGGCGCGCAGCACCGATTGCGCCTTCTCCCCGATCTCACGACGATCGGGAAGAATCTCGGCGGCGGCTTTCCGCTTGCGGCTTATGGCGGGCGCGCGGACGTCATGCGCGTTTTAGCACCGGAAGGGCCGACATTCGCCGGCGGGACACACGCCGGGAATCCGTTCGCGATCGCAATTGGGCTGCGCGCGCTCGATTTTCTGGAAACGAATCCGGGCGTCTTCGCGCAGATGCGTACGCTCGGCGAACGTCTCGGTAACGGTATCCGCGCGATCGGCCTCGCCTACGCCGTCGTGACGCTGGAAAGCATCGTCGATTTCAAGTTTCGCGAGGGACCACCGACGCGCAGCTACGACGATCAGCAATCCGCCGATGCACGAGCTTACGCGGCGTACTATCACGAGATGCGGTCGCGCGGCATTCTCTTGCCGCCATCGCAAAACGAAGTGATGTTTTTGTGCACCGAGCACACCGCGAGCGACGTCGACGAAACGCTCGCCGCGATCGGTGCCTCAATTCATGCTATGCGAGAGCGTTCCATTATCTGAGTCGTTGTGGAGGCGTCGTTCTTCCCAGTTGAGGACGACGAGGGTTCCACCATCCTGCGGCTTCTGAATGCTCATTGAGCTCGTGCACTTGCGCATCAGCGGAATACCGCGCCCGCGCTCGTTCGTCGCCGGAGGCAAGCTGCTCGAAATGCGCGTCGTGTCAATGCCGCAGCCATGGTCGCGAATTGTCGCTACCAGCCGTGTGTCGCGTTGTCGGACTTCGATTTCGACGGGTTCGGTTGTGGTTGCGTGTTCGATCGCATTCGCGAACGCCTCACCGATCGCCGTCACGAAATCTTCTAGTACTTCCGGGCACATTTTGACGTCATCACCCACCTGAAGTAACTGATCGCGCACTTTTCGTACTTGCCACGGCTCCGCCGGAACCCGCATTTGCAGCAGTGTCATCGCCTCACTGCTATTCTTCCAAGAACGGTGTGCAATTGAAACACGCTGGGCGTTCGGGGAAGGAGGATACGCTCGCTTGGCGCCCCGGCTTAGAGTGCGGGCGGAAGTTCCCAATTTGGGGCAAAGAGGCCGGTATGCCAGCTCAAACAGCGCCGACCGGCGACGAACTCTGGGCGCTACGCGACGAAGCCCGCACCGCCCGCATCCGTATCAAGACATCGAAAGGCGACATCGTCTTCAAATTCTTTGCCGACGACGCCCCGCTGCATAGCGCTGCCTTCATTAAGCTTGCGCGTGCCGGGTTTTACGACGGACTGAATTTCCATCGCTACGAGCCCGGTTTTGTTATTCAGGGAGGCGACCCGAACGGTGACGGCACTGGCGGTCCCGGCTATCATCTCGACGCCGAGTTCAACGACAATCCGCATGTCCGCGGCGTCGTCGCGATGGCGCGCTCGAGCAATCCGAACTCGGCCGGCTCACAATTCTACATCACGCTCGACGCTGCGCATTTCCTCGATAAGAATTACACCGTCTTCGGCGAGGTGACCGAAGGGATGGACGTCGTCGATCAGATCCGCAAAGGCGACGTCATGGAAACGGTCACGGTCGAAGCCGAGTAGGATCGGGCGCACAAGAACTCAGCGGCGCGATGTCGGGGCCGAGCCCCCACAGCATGCGCATTTGTGGCTTGCTCACGATCCTAATATGTCATCCTGAGCGTAGCGCTCCGCCGCTGTGTCATCCTGAGCGTAGCGCTCCGCAGGAGCGCGGAGTCGAAGGACGCGCCTAAATGATGCGGGCAGCGAAACGATGCAACAAGGCAGAGGGCACAATCGTGCCCGCGGATTTTACGTCAAACCGTAACGCGCGACAACGGTGTGGTTGACGTCGTGGGCGACGCGGCGGATTGCCCTGATCCCCGCGGGGTAGTCGCGTAGCTCTTTCGTCATAACGACGAGGATGTAGGGCGTCTCGCCGAACGGCTCGACGATCGCGACGTCGCTGCGGACGCCGGTGATCTCGCCGGTTTTGTTGGCGACTTGCGTTCCCGGTGGAAGGCCGGCGGGGATTTTGTCGCGGTCTTCTTGCCCCAGCATGATCTGAATCATCATGCGGCACGAATCGGCTTTTGCGATCGTGTCGAGCCCTTCGCGGGAACCGCGCTCGATCTCGTAGAGCAGTGCGGCCATGTCGCGTGCGGTCGAGACGTTCTCATTGTGCGCGACGATAGCGGCCCAATCCAGGAAATGCCGCCGGAGATGCGTGCTCGTCATACCCGCCGGAACGGTTGTCGCATTGATCCCGGCAAAGCCGAAATGTGAAATCAGTGCGTTCGATGCGGTATTGTCGCTCTGCTTGATCATCGCATTGATCAGCGACATTAATGGATAGGTTGTCCCAGGGATCGCATAGCCGTAGGTCTCCGATCCGCCGACCATGTCGGCGGCGCTAATCGGAACCGGTGTTGTCGGCGTGATCCTTCCCGCGTCCATCCAGCGAAACGCGGTCGCCATGATGAGAACTTTTATCGTCGATGCGGTCGGATACGGATCGCCATCGTGATACGTCGCGATGGGCGGTTCGTTTGCCATGGTGCGCGCGTGCACCGCAATGTATCCCGGCAAGGCGCCAAGGTATGCAAGCGAAAGCGCCGGCTGCGCAGGCAGACGATGCGGCAAGAGCGCGAGCGCGCTGCAACCACCCAGAGTGAGAAACGCGCGCCGCGGGAGCATGTGCAAATATTCGACGCGGTTAGGACCCGGTTCCCGTGTAGTGATTCAAACCGATGCGCCAGAATCCATATGCCAGCGCAGCGATCGCGACGCCGATGACGGGAGTGAGCAGTCCGATCGCCGGATTGAGGTTCAGCGCTCCATCGCTTTTCCCAAGAAAGTACGTCGCCGGGAAATAGTTCATGAATGCGAATGGGACAACGAAAGCGAGCACCAACTTCACCGCTTTGTTGTAGATGCTCAGAGGATAGCGCGTGAAATCCTGTTCGAGCGACATCAGCATCCAACGCAGTGAGTCGACCCGAACGAACCAAAAGGACGCAGCCGCGATAATCAGATTGATGCCGAAATCGATCAGCGCGCCCCCGATTGCAATCAGCGGAATGTAGACCACAAAAAGCAAGTCGACGTGCACGCCCGAGTATGGAATCGCAACTGCGAGCCAAATCAGTGCAAGGATGAGCTCGTCCGGGACGAGATTGAATTGGCTAGGTGCAATCATCGTCTGAACGAGCGTGTCGAGCGGCCGGACGAGAAAACGGTCAAAATTACCCTCGCGGATAAAGACCGGGACGTCGCCGACTTTGAAGAAGAGCGTGTTATGCAGTGCGTGCCCCAGCATCCAAAGGGCATACAGAAGCGCCATTTGCCGGAAATCCCACCCGTTCATCGACGGGAATTGGGTCAGCGTAGCCCAAAGCGCGACGAGTGCCACAGCATGATAGACGAGCGTGAAAATGCCCCAGATGAAAAAATTGGCACGGTACTCCGCGATCGTCAGCAACGATACGCGCCAGTATTGGACGTAGGCGGCTAGCATGGCAACAGTACCGGTTCGCGCTCCCTTTCGGCTCGACCTCACCGCAAACGCGCTGCGGCGGCTCTCGACAAACGTTGTCGACACGTTCAGCGCGCAGGACGGTTTCATTCGCGCACACCGCGGCGCGCTGGTAGTCGTCAGGCAAGCAAAACGCGACTCGCCGCTTGACGTCCGCACGCTTGGAAACGCCGACTTCGATGCGGCGGCACTGACCGTGCGGATGCTGCAGCCCGAATACGATCTGCGGCCGTTCTATCGTTCGGTCAAGGCGATTCCGTGGCTCGACGCGATTGCGACGCGCATGCGCGGCATCAAACCGCCGCGCTATCCGACGCTATGGGAAGCGATCGTCAACGCGATCGTCTTTCAGCAAGTCAGCATTCACGCGGCTTCGGCGATCCTGCGCCGGATTGTCGAACACCTGACCCAGCCGATCGAACATCAAGGCCGCAAATATCATCCGTTTTTTACGCCCGAAGATTGGCTCGCGGCGAAAAGCAAGCAGCTTCGCAGTCTCGGCATCTCGGAAGGCAAGGAGCTCGCGCTCAACACGAACGCGGATGCACTGCTCAACGGGACGCTGCGAGAATCCGAACTCGAAGCGATGCCGACCAACGCAGTGCTGCAGCGCCTGATCGAGCTGCGCGGTATCGGCCCGTGGACGGCGGCCGTGATTTGTTTGCGCGGACTCGGGCGGCTTGACGTGTTTCCGATGGAAGATTCAGGCGTTGCGCGCGCGCTCAGCGATCTTTCGGGCGATCCGAACATTAGGGTCGAGCCAATCCTCGATGCGCTCGGCGATCAACGCGGTATGTTGTACTACCATCTCTTGCTCGGCCGGCTCGAATCGAGCGGACAGATCGAATATGGTGGCGACGCGCCGCCTGCACCGCGTCCACTTCCGCTGCGTCCGGCGCGCCCCGGTGCGCTTCCGCAACGTGGACCTGGCGGGCCGCCGCGTTCCGGCGATACGCCGGCGCAAGGTCGCGGTCCGCGTCGTCGTCGTCGACCCGGCGGAGGGCGCGGCGGAGCAAATCCCGGTGGCGACGGTACCCGCGGCCCGAAGCGCTAGAGCGACGGAAACGGAATAGGTTCGGCGGGTTTGCCGTCGTTATCGGAGCCGATGTCGCGCTGGAACCACGCGACGTCGTACCACGCGCCATGTTTCCAACCGACACGCTTGTACGTTCCGACCAATTCGAATCCGAAGGCGCGATGCAACGCGACGCTGGGTTCGTTCGGTAAGGTGACGCCGGCGTACACGCGCCGGTAGTTCTGCCGCTCGACGATCGAAAGCAACTCGCCGTAGAGTCGTCGTCCGATTCCACGCCGATGAAAACTCTGATCGATGTATATCGCGACGTCGATCCCCCAGCGATACGCGGCGCGTTCAGCGTGACGCTCGGCGTACGCATAGCCGGCGATCCTATCGTCGATGAGCGCCGCAAGCCAGGGAGCGTACGCGAGCACGGTTTTCATGCGGCGCGCGAAGTCATCGACACTCGGAGGCACCTCCTCGAACGAGACCGGCGTATCAAGCACGTACGGCGCGTAGATCTCCGCGAACGCTGCTGCATCATCGAGCGAAGCGGTGCGAACGACGATTTCCGGCACGAAGCTTTAGCTCAAGCGGAGCGTTTCAGTCGTCGCGTACCAATCGACGGGCTCTTCGAGGTTAACGACGACGCTTTTCGTTTGCGTATACTCGCGATAGCCTTCGATTCCGGACTCGCGTCCCATACCGCTGGCTTTCGTACCGCCCCACGGCATCGACGGATCGATGCGATGGTGATCGTTGATCCACACCACGCCGCAATCGAGACGTTCTGCAAGGTTGATACCCTTCGCGGCGTCGGACGTCCAGACCGACGCGCCCAGGCCGAAGGGGATATCGTTTGCAATTCGCACGGCTTCGTCGAGATCTTTGTACGCGAGTACGCACGTGACCGGACCAAAGATTTCGTCCTGTGCGATGCGCATCGACGAGCGCACGTCTGCAAAAATCGTCGGCTCGAAGAAGAAGCCTTTGCCGAGCACGCCCTTTGTCGCGCGCTTCCCGCCGCACTCGAGCTCGGCGCCTTCCTGCTTGCCGATGGCAACATATTCTTCCGTGCGTTGCAGCTGAGGTTCAGAGACGAGCGGGCCGACCTGCGTATCAGCGAGCAGCGGATCGCCCAGGCGCAGTGATACTGCACGCGCAACCATGCGCTTTATCAGATCTTGCGCTTGACTCTCGTGAACGAGAACGCGCGCGCCCGCAATGCACGTTTGTCCCGTTGCGATGAAGGCTGCAAAAATCGCGCCGGCCGCCGCCTTCTCGAGATCCGCATCCGGCAAAACGATCACCGGCGCTTTGCCGCCGAGCTCGCAGTTGAATCGAATGAGGTTCGCACCCGCCGCTTGCGCGACGATGCGTCCCGTTTCGGTGCCGCCGGTAAGATCGAGTTTCGCAAGACCAGGATTCGATGCGAGAGCGCGTCCGGCTTCGTCACCGAATCCCGTCACGACGTTGAAAACGCCGGGCGGCACGCCCGCCTCGAGCGCCATTTTTGCAAGTAGCAGCGTGGTAAGCGGCGTGTATTCCGAGGGCTTAACCACAATCGTGTTGCCTGCGGCGAGCGCGGGTGCAAGTTTTTTCGTTAGAATCAGCAGCGGATGATTCCACGGCGTAATTTGTCCGACGACCCCGAGCGGCACGCGCCGCACGTAGCTGAGATACGGTCCCTCGAACGGCGTGAGCGTGTCCTCGGCGGTGCGCGCGAGCGCCGCAAAATAGCGGTAGAATTCGGGCAGGCGACCGAGCTGTGCGCTCATCTCGCGCAGCGGACGGCCCGTACACGTTGATTCGAGCATGGAGAGCGCCGGTAACGCGTCTTCGATTATTTGCGCAAGCCGGTTCAGGATGCGGTAGCGTTCGCGCACCACGATTCTGCTCCAACGGCCGTCGTCAAAGGCGCGCTGCGCCGCGTCGACGGCGCGGGCAATCTCGGCGGCGCCGCCCTCAGCAACCCGCTCGATCAGGGCTCCGGTCGCAGGATTGCGGACTTCAAAGGTGCGTCCGTCGACGCTCGGCGTCTCGAGCCCGTCGATTATGTGCAAAATTAGTTGCCTGCGATGGCGCGCGCAGCGCCCGTTAGCTCGAGAACGTGCATACCCGTATTTGCGCGATCGACGATGTAGATGTAGCCGCGATCGTCGACCTCGACGTTGTTGGTTTGGATCGCCGTTTTGCAAACCTGCTGGCCGTTGGTCGTCACGCAACGCGGGTCGGTGTTCTTCGTGATGGCAGGAATGAAATAGCCGATCTCACGCGGATGAAAGGGGTCGCGAATGTCGACAGCACGTACGCCCGCATTGAAGTGCGAGAAGAACATGATCTTCTTGTAGTAGATCGGGGTCATGTTCTCGTTTGAGGAGTGCGTGCCGAAGCGTCCGCCGCGCCGGCAATACTTTCCGCTGGGATCGGAAACCATGTAGTTGGCAACGGAAAACGGGCGCGATTCGGTCGTGATGTCGACAAACCACACCATCTGTTGCGCCTCGCCGCATTCGTTGGCGAGTTCTTCGTCTGTGATGACGACAAAATCGCGTACGGCGCCCTGCGCATCGTGTGCGAACTCGGGAACGTGCATCCCGAGCACCGGAAAGGTCGTGTGCGCGCCGTAAAACGGCGAGAGATAAAGCCGTCCGACTTCGGGATACATGAGATTTTCGGGCGTCGGATTTTTGGGACCGTCGAGCAGCTTCTGACGGTCGACGATTTGTAGCACGCCGCCTTTGTTCGTGCCGTAGCCGAAATAGATGCGATTGCCTTTCGGTCCGGTCGAGATCATCCCGTGGAGATCCGTCGGAACCGCACCGCTCGCCGTCGGTTCTTGTCCGACCAGCCCAAAGTTGCGAATGAAGACAGGATGCGCAGGATCGCTCAGATCGTAGACTTGCGTCATGCGTTTCGTCCGCCAGCCCGGCACGCCCGAGACGAGATAAGCGATGCCGGTGTCGCACTCCCACCAGCTTTTGTGCGTACCGAGCAAACCACCGAGGCGAGTGACGAGGACGGGTTTTGCCGGATCGCTCGTATCCCAAATCTCGTGCGCTTCGTTACCGAACGTCCGCAGCATGTAGATTTTCGCGGGATCGCCTTTCGGTAAAGTATTGCCGTCGCAGACGCGCACCATCTGCGCGCCGCCGCTTTCGTAATTGCCTTCGGCGCCCGGGATGTGCGCGAGATATTGTGGATGCGCGGGATCGGTGACGTCGACGATTGAGGTCCCGTTGAATTCAGCGCGTCCGGTCAACGGGTTGAAAGGTTTGGGAATTGTTTCGGTTCCACCGTGGTGACCGATGTACGCGATCCAGCGGCCGTTTTGGTGGTGAATCGTCGGCTGGTAGGCGCTGCGCCCTTGCAGATCGTTGTAGCCAACCAGGCGCATATTGTGCGCTTCGGGCGGATCGCCGATGTGCTGCATCTCGTCGGCAGCGCGTGCCGGAAGAAGCGCACACGCAAACGCGAGCACGCACGCAAGGAACGCCGCGCGCATTACTGCTTTATGCCGTGCAATCCGTGCGACGTGTCCTTCACCGTGAAGAACACGACGTCACGATCGCCCACGACCTTCGTCGAGTGGACGACGTTCGAAGGAACGTAAATCACGGAGCCGGCTTCAACGCGCTGTTTCTTGCCGCCGACTTCTGAATCGAGCGCACCTTCGACCAAGAAGATCCACTGTTCGTTGGGATGCGCGTGCGGCTCTGCGCCTGTCCCGACGGGCATGCGCATCAACGCGACCATCATGCGGTCGCCCTCGACGCACGTGCCGTTCGCGCTCGAGTACTCCGGGCCGCCCATGATGTGATTGAGCTTCGCGAGCTCGAAATAGTGTTCGCCTTCGCCGGCGCGTTTGGCGCCCGGCGTTCGAGCTTCGACTTGTGATTCAGGCATGTCGCGCTTCCTCTATGGTCCGAATGTGTAGACTTCGTGGCTGCCCGTAAACGATTCGACGCCGGGCATTCCATCGGATTGAAAGCTTCCGCCGATCGCATGGAACGTGTTCCCGACGACTGCTGCAGCAAATCCGTGTCGCGCGACTTGCATGTGCGGCAGTTCTTCCCATGCCGACCACGCCGGCTTGCTGGGATCGAAACACTCGAATGCCCAGTAAGCGGTTTTGCCCGCCGTACTGCCGAGCTCGCCGCCTGTAATGCAAATCTTGCCATTGTAGACGGCGCCCGAGATGTCACCACGCGGCATCGGTGAACGCCCGAAGTCGGTCCAGGTGTTCGTCGCGGGATCGTATGTTTCGACAAGATCGATGACGCCGGAGAAACCCGGGCCCGGACCGGCGACGAAGACTGCGCCGATACGTCCATCGATCGCATATATCTTACCGTTCACGGCCGCGGCGACGTAGTGATTGCGCGCCGTCGGCATATCGGCGCACTTACCCCAAGAGTTGCTTGCAACCGTGTAGACTTCGCACGTACCGACGACGCGGTCTGGAGCCGCCGGGTAAACAGTCGTTTCCGGATGCCCGGGAATTCCCGAGTTTGCGCCGCCGATAACGTAAATCTTACCGCCGAGCTCGACGGCTTGTCCGGCCCCGCGCGGCGTCGGCATCGGGGCGAGCGCCTTCCATGTATCGCTCGCCGGATCGTACATCCAGCTATTGGCGACAGGATGCCACGCGACGTACGGATCGTTACCGAGGTGAACGAATCCGCCGAAAATGTAGACCTTACCGTTATATGAGGTGAGCATGATGTGATGCGCCGGTTGCGCCATCTCTTTCTTGCGGGTCCACGTCTGCGTCGTCGTATCGTACGCATACACGAGACCGACGGCGTTCGTCTTGGGTGAGAGGCCACCGAAAATGTAGATCGTGTTGCCGACGGTTGCGCCGTACAGCTCGCCCATAGGAATCGGAAACGCCGGCGCGTCTTTCCACGGATACGGCGGCGCTTGGCCGAGTAGCATCAACGCGCCAACGAGTGCGAGAATCCGTTTCATGCTGTTCCTCATTTGATCGGCTTGAGATCTTTGAAGTATTGCGGCTGGGCGTGCATCGATTTTTCGATGAACGCGCTTGTCGTCGTCGTGTTGAAGTCGACCGGCGCCTTGACGCGGCCGTTTTTCACTAAGTAATCCTGCTCGAGGTTTGCCGCAGCGATGATGTTCTTGCCGAAGCGCGGATCGAAGTTCATGTACGTGACGGCTTTCTCGGCAGATTTTGCGTCGAGTCCCTCGATCCAGTGCGTTGCGACGTCGGCGGCTTCTTTGGGATGCGTGCGGATGTACCACTCGGATTCCGCCATCGCGTCGACGAGTTTCTGCATGATCTCAGGGTTCTTCGCAACGTAGTCGGTCGAGCTGCCCATCCACAGCGAATAGCCCAGATATCCACCGCCGCGCTGGACGAGGAATGCACCGGGAATCTGATTGAGGATCATTGTCCCGTACGGCTCCCACGTCACCATCGCATCGACGCCACCCTGACGCATCACGGGTACGTGTTCGCTTGGCGGAACGTTGACAATCGTGACTTTGTCTACGGGGATGTTCGCCTTCGCAAGCACGTTGCGCAGATATTCTTCCTCGTTGCTGGCGAGCGCAAGCCCGACGCGCTTGCCTGCGAGATCCTCGACGTGTCCGGGACGAATCCCGGTCCCGTTGCGTGCGGTGATCGTGAACATGTCGTCGTAGTAGACACGCGTCGGATCGCCCATGATCTCGCATACGGCGAGCAAGTGTATCCCGTTTGCTGCCGAGACGTCTTGTGTCGTCGGGTTCTGCGCGATGAACTGCGCCTCGCCGCTCTCGAAGGCGCGTACGACTTCGGATCCGGTGCCGAGCACCTTGATCTTCAAATCAAGCCCGTGCTTGACGAAGATGCCCTTCTCGACGCCGACGAACTCCGGAAGATGATTCATGTTCGCGACGGTCGCGAAAGTGAATTGCTGCTGTTGCGCGGCCACGGGGGCCGTTAAAAGCAAGGCGGCAACGGCGAACGATAACCACCGTGAAAAACCCATCTACCCCTCCGTCCTGGCCGCACCGATTCGTAGGGGCTTGCATACAAGCCTTGAAAAGATGAGCCAATGTTGGCGGAAGACGCACGCAGCGAGCAGCGCGACGGAATGCAGATCGATTGGGATATCCCGATCGTTATGGACGACGGCGTCGTCTTACGCGCCGATCTGTTCCGTCCGCTCGAAGGACGCCACCCGGTCATCCTGAGCTACGGGCCATATGCAAAAGGCCTCTCGTTTAAGGAAGGCTACGTGTCCGCGTGGGAGCGGCTAACGGGCGAGCACCCCGAAGTGCTCGCAAGCTCGAGCGGCAAGTATATGAATTGGGAAGTCGTCGACCCCGAACGCTGGGTCCCCGACGGCTATGCGTGCCTACGTATCGATTCGCGCGGTGCGGGACGCTCGCCGGGCTATCTCGATCCGCGCTCGGCGCGCGAGATCGAAGACATCTATCTAGCCATCGAGTGGGCGGGCGTGCAGCCGTGGTCGAGCGGTAAAGTCGGGATGAACGGCATCTCGTACTACGCGAGCAATCAATGGCAAGTCGCTGCTAAGAATCCGCCGCACCTCGCAGCCTGCTGCATATGGGAAGGCTCATCTGACATCTATCGCGAGCAATCGCGACACGGCGGCATTCTCTGCACGTTCCGTCAGCATTGGTACGACATGCAGGTCAAGACCGTTCAGCACGGTCTCGGTGAGCGCGGGAGGCGCAGTCCGATCACGGGCGATCTGGTCTGCGGTCCCGAGACGTTAACTGACGAGGAGCTTGCGGAGAATCGCATCGACATTGGGCAAGCGCACTACGAGCATCAGCTGATCGACGAGTTCTACTCAAAGCGACAAGCGGATTTCTCGAAAATCACCGTGCCGTTGATGTCCGCAGGTAATTGGGGCGGTCACGGCTTGCACTTGCGCGGCAACGTCGAAGGCTTCTTGCAAATCGCGTCCGAGCAGAAGTGGCTGGAGTTGCACGGCCTCGAACATTGGACCGAATTCTATACCGACTACGGCATCGATCTGCAGAAGCGGTTCTTGGCGCATTTCCTCAAGGGCGAGGAAACAGCATGGAAAGATGAGCCGCGCGTTCGTCTGCAAGTTCGGTATCTCGATAAGTTCGTCGAGCGTTCTGAGAACGAATGGCCCCTCGCGCGCACGCAGTGGACGAAATTCTATCTTGATCTGAACGCTCGCGCACTCAGCCGCAAGCCGGTTCCTGATGCGACATTCACGTACGATGCGCTTGGTGAGGGCGTCACGTTTCTATCGGAGCCGCTGAGCGAAGAGACGGAGATCACCGGGCCGACGGGGCTGAAATTGTTCTTGTCGTCGTCGACGAACGATACCGACGTCTTTGCGGTGCTCCGCGCGTTCTCGCCAAGCGGCGACGAAGTAGTCTTCCAAGGCGCAATCGATCCGCATACGCCGCTTGCGCAAGGCTGGCTGCGCGTCTCGCATCGAAAGCGCGACGCCGGGCGCAGTACGCCGTATCGTCCGTGGCACCCGCACGACGCCTTGCGCCCGTTGCACGCAGGCGAGATTGCCGATCTCGACGTCGAGATCTGGCCGACGTGCATTGTTTTGCCGCCGGGCTATCGCATCGGACTAACGTTGCTCGGCAAGGATTATGAGTATTCGGGAGTTAGCGGTGGCCGGCTTTCGAATTTTAAAAACGAGATGCGCGGCTCCGGGCCGTTCCTACACAACGATCCGCGCGATCGCCCACCCGACGTATTTGGGGGGAAGACCACGCTTCACACGACAGCCGCACAACCGTCCTACGTTCTGTTGCCAATCATCCCGAAGGAGTAGCCTGCGATGAATCGACGCTCGGCCGCATTTCTTGCGGTACTCACGCTAGCGTTTGCCACGTTCGTACCCATGCGCGCCGCGCACAGTCAAGCGGCGCCGCTACGTCTTGGAGTCATGCTCCCGTTGACCGGCGGCTTCGCCGCACTCGGAAATTACACGAAAGAAGGCCTCGAGCTGTACCTGCGCGAGCACAACAACGAGCTCGGCGGACGCAAAGTCGATTTGGTGTATGCGGACGATACGAACGTTCCGCAAATGGGCGTCACGCAGCTGCGGCGCCTCGTCGAGCAAGAACACATCGACGTTCTCTTCGGGCCAGTGGCGGCCAATGTCGGTGCGGCAGTTGTACCGTACATCGAAGAGCACAAGCTGCCGACGGTCTGGCCGATCGTCTCCGATGATGATCTTACACAACGCAAACCCAGCGACTACATCGCGCGCACGGGTTGGACGAGCAGTCTAACGACGCACGTCCTAGGCGATTACGCGTACAAAGTGCTCGGCTATCGTAAAGCCGCAACGATTGCCTACGACTTCAATTTCGGCTGGCAATCGATTCAGGGCTTCGCCGATGTGTTCATGACCGATGGCGGCAAGATCACAAAGCAAATCTGGACGCCGATCACGACGACCGATTTCTCGTCGTATCTTTCGGCGCTGCCGCGTGACGTCGACGTGATTATGTGCAGCTTCTCGGGCCAGACTGCGATCAATTTCATGCAGCAGTACAAAGAATTTGGTATCAAGATCCCGGTCGTGTGCCAAGGAAACGCAACCGATGAGAGCACGCTCGACCAGGAAGGTCCTGCGGCCGTCGGCATCGTCGACGCGCTTCACTATAGCGCCGCGCTCGACACGCCCGCGAATAGGTCGTTCGTCGCGCGCTACACGAAAGCGTTCAGCCATCGTCCCGGTTACTACGGTGAAGGCGGATACGTCGGCGCCGAGTTCTTAGATAAGGGTCTTGCGAAAGCGCACGGCAACACATCGGATGCGGCGGCCCTGATCAAAACCATTCGCAGCGTTTCCGTCAGCGATGCTCCGCGCGGACCGATCGAGATGGATTCATATGGAAATCCGATCGAGAACGTCTACATCCGCAAGGTCGAAGATAAGAATGGCACCCTGCAAAACACGGTGATCCGGACGTATCCGAAGGTCTCGCAATTCTGGACGTGGCCGCCCGCGCAATACATCGCGCGTCCTGCCTACGGCCGCGCATCCCCACCTTGTAACGCCTGCCAGTAGACTGATGGAAAAAGAGAGCAAATACAGCTACACGGAAACGGTTGCGCGTCTTTCAAAAGCGATTACCGACGCCGGCAACGCGATCTTCGCAACGATCGATCAAGCTAGAGCGGCGGAGGGCGTCGGCTTAAAGCTGCGCCCGACGACGCTTATCGTGTTCGGCAATCCGAAGGGCGGCACGCCGCTGATGGATGCGCATCCACTGTTCGCGCTCGAGCTTCCGCTTAAAATTGTCGTGTGGGAAGACGGCGGCATGACGTTTGTCGGCTACACATCGATGGCTGACGTCGCAAGGCGCTACGACATCGAAGACGATCCACGCATCGCCAACATGGACAAAGCTCTCGACACATTGAGCGCTGCGATAAGCTAACTCGTCGTTCGTTTTAGGGTGCGTTCGCCGTCATTTGACAAAGCGTTGTCATCGGCGTATGGGTGGTGCATCGACAGCCCCTCTCCTAAATTTGAGGTCTACAATAATGGCAACACTCACCAAGAGAACGAACGGTGACAGTTTGCGCGTGCACGGCAATTGGCCGCAGCGCGTCTCTGAAAATGGGTACGGCGGTTTCGATCCGCTGGTCGATCAGATACGCACGATGCGCCGGATGGCGAATACGCTACTCGCGAACGGATCGAGCTATGACGCGCTGGACGCGGGGTCGTTTCCTCCGATCGAGGTCTACGAACGGGACGATAGTTACGTAATCGAAGCTATGGTCCCGGGTTTCAAACGCGACGAGATCGAGATCGATTGTCGCGACAATCGCTGTACCATTTCAGGCTCCTCCGAACGTCAAGCTGTCGAAGAACGTTTGAAGGGGCAAATCTATCAATCGGAATTCGAGAGGCGCGATTTCAAGCGGACGATAACGCTGCCCGCGGAGATCGACGCCGACAAAGTTTCAGCGCGGCTTCAGGACGGCGTCTTGACGATTACGTTACCTACTACGATTCCGAACGCCGCAAAGAGAGTTCCCATCACGGCCTAAGTCGGCAAGTGGGCGGGGCGAACCCCCGCCCACGTCTTTTAGATCCGGTGGCCCGTACCGTTGACGATGCCTTTGCAGCTCAGCACGAAGGTGTCTTCAACCGCGGTGACTTGATGCTTGATGTTTGGCGGCGCGTGAAAGCCTTCGCCCGGGCCGAGCTCGATCGTTTGTCCGTCCAGGGTTGCACGTAGCTTTCCGCTGATCACGACCATCATCTGTTCTTGCGGATGCGCGTGCTCGACCGCGCCCTCGCCTTTGCCGAAGTACAGGCGGCCGACCTCGACTTGCTGGCCGGTGACGAGCGGGCCGAACGCCTTCGAATATTTTGGCGTCACGAACTCGCTCTTGATCTCATCGAACTGAAAGAACGGCATAGATCCTCCGTTATTCTTGGCGCGTCGTAACGCGCTCGACCCAATATTGGCGCTCGATGGTCCAGGCTGCCGACGGCGAGACGCCGGTGAGGTGAATCCAGTTTCCGCTTACGCCTGTGACGGTCCCGCGGTTCTGCATGTACTGGATGTGAAATTGTTCGGGCGTGAACGGCAGCTCGGCCCACATCTCGACGCTCTTGTGCTGGCGCATCTGCGTCAGAATAGCAGGATCGGTCTTGCGCTGCGCGCTGACGACGCTATACGCGTACCACACGCACCAGAGCACCACTACCGTCGCCAGAAAGAGCGCCGTGCGGTGCGTGTACCAGCGGTGCTTCCTCAATTGTACGCGCCCCAACGCTCGACCGTCGCGCGTTCGAGCGGGCCGAGCAGCAGAGCATCGAGCGCATACGCGATCACGCCGATGACCACGATGCCGGCCAGGATCACGTCGGTGCGCAGATACTGCGCGGCGCTGTAGATCATGAAGCCGAGACCCTGGGTT
Source organism: Vulcanimicrobiota bacterium (assembly GCA_963715815.1). Lineage (GTDB taxonomy): Bacteria > Vulcanimicrobiota > Vulcanimicrobiia > Vulcanimicrobiales > Vulcanimicrobiaceae > JAFAMS01. The sequence continues at coordinate 1,015,149 of OY970278.1, forward strand.
GCCCCGACGAGCTCCGCTGCGATCAATGCGCGCCAGCCGAAGCCTAAGCCAAGCCGCAATCCGCTGATGATCCCGGGAAGCGCACCCGGAACGAGCACGTCCGTAATCGCGCGCCAGCGCGATGCGCCCAGTGTGAAGACGGCTTGTTCGTAGACGCGCGGCACTGTGCGCACTCCGAGCAGCGTATTGAAGAAGATGATGAAGAACACGCTGTTCGCGATTACGAACAGCAGCATCTTCCACGTCAATCCAAACCATGTGATGGCAAGCGGCAGCCAGACGATGCCGGAGATCGCGTTGAAGAATGCGGCCAGCGGTTCAACGAAGCTGCCGAACCGGCGGCTGAGTCCGACGGCGACGCCCAGGACAATGCCGAGCGTGCTGGCGACGATTACGCTCAGGATCAGCCGCTCTAAGCTGATGCCCGTGTTGATGAGCAATGAATGATCGGCGATCCCCGAAACGATGACGCTGAAGACCGCTTCCGGCGTCGCAAGCGCGATCGGTTTGACGAGTCCGCTCGACGTTACGCCTTGCCACACCGCGAACAGCAATACGAAGCCTAAGAGGCCACGTAAAAGCTTCGCGTGTGCTAGCGGTGGACGAGTCCCCATCGCTCGATCGTCGCTTCTTCGAGCGGACGCAGCACGAAGAAGTCGGTCAGATACCAGAGCGTGCCGATCGTGATCATCCCGGCGACGATCCGCGCGGTGAGATGGAACGCTTCAGCCTTAAAGATGAAATAACCGAGGCCCCCTGCGCCGATTACGATTTCGGCCGCGATGAGCACGCGCCAGCCGAATGCGGCGCCGAGTCGAACGCCGCCAACGATGTACGGAATTGCGCCGGGCAACAAGACGTCAAAAACCATTCGGCGCCAGTCGCCGCCGAGCGTGAGAATTGCGTTGCGATAGACGCGCGGGACCGTCTTCACGCCGACGATCGTGTTGAACAGCACGGGAAAGAATAGCGTGTACCATACGGCGACGACGATCGTTTTGTCCGAGAAGCCGAACCATACGATGAATAGCGGCAGCCACGCGATCCCCGAGAGCGATTGAAAGAAGCGGATCACCGGCAGCGTTACGTCCGCGACGACGTCGTTCAGCGCGACGAAGAAACCGGCAGCCATTCCGATCAGCGCCCCGGTCGTGGCCGCGATGAGAATGCGCTGGATCGTCTCGCCGGTGTAGACGGTAAGTACGCCTCTGCGAACGGAGTCTTCGAATGCCGCAGCGACGGCTGCTGGCGACGGCATAATGTCCTGTGGGATATGAAACACCGCGACGACGATCGCCCACACTGCGACGAAGGCCGCGAACGGCGCAATCGCGCGTGCGGCGCCCATCATACGGTGGCGTGCTCCTGAATGTCGAATTCCTCGCGAATCAGTCGTAAAATATCTTGCCGGTACCGCGCGAATTGTTCTTCGACAGCCAGAACGTCCCAGCTGCGTTGCTCGCGTGGAATCTCGATCGGAATCGTCGCCTTGACGCGCCCCGGGCGGTGCGTCAGTACGATGACGCGATCGCCGAGGATTACAGCTTCATCGACGCTATGCGTCACGAACAAAAACGTCTTGCGCTCGTGCATCGTGATCCGCACCAGCTCTTCTTGCATGACGTTGCGCGTCTGCGCGTCGAGTGCCGCGAACGGTTCGTCCATCAAGACGACTTGCGGATCGGCAGCGAGCGTGCGCGCGACCGCGACGCGTTGACGCATGCCGCCCGAGAGCTCGTATGGATACTTGTTCTCGAAGCCGCTTAGTCCCATTAGCTCCACGTAGCGTCGTACGATCGGCTCGCGCTCTTTGCGTCCGACGCCCGCGATCTCGAGACCATGTCCGATGTTGCGCTCGACCGTTCGCCACGGCAGGATCGCAAAATCCTGAAAGACCATGCCGCGATCGCGTCCGGGACGCTCGACCTGGCGTCCGTCGACGAGAATGCGTCCCGAGTTCGCGTGCGCAAGTCCGGCTACAAGATAAAGTAGGGTCGACTTTCCGCAGCCGCTTGGACCGACGATGCACACAAACTCGCCGTCCGAGACTTCAAATGAAAGTCCGTCCAGCGCATTGACGCGCTGCCAAGTATTTGGATTGAAATATTCGTGCGAGACGTTCTCGACACTGATCTTCGCTGGCACGAATCAGTTGGCCGGCTTGAGATCTGCAAAGAAGCGCGGCGAGTCTTTTTCCGTCTTGGCCAGATAGCTCGTGATCAGGTAGCTGTTGAAGTCGATTGTTTGTTTGATGCGGCCCTGATCGAGGATTATCTGTTGCTCTTGCTCGGCAGCCTTGATCGTCGAGCGGCTGAGGCGCGGATCGAATCGCATGTACGCGATCGCTTTCTCTGCCGATGCCGCGTCGAGTCCTTCGATCCAGTGCGTTGCGACAATCGCAGCTTCGTGACGGTTGTGCCGAATGTACCACGATGCTTCCGCGAAACCGTCAACGAGTCGCTGCGCGATATCGGGGTGCGCGCTCAAAAATTCCGGCGACGAGCCAACCCAGAGCGCGTAGCCGACATATCCGCCGCCGCGCTGCACGAGATACGCTTTCGGCACTTGGTCGAGGATGATCGCTCCGTACGGCTCCCACGTCACGGCCGCGTCGATCGAACCCGAGCGCATCACCGACGCCGTGTCGGGCGCGGGGATGTTCACAAGCGTCACCTTGTCGAGCGGGATCTTCATCTTGGCGAGCACGGCGCGCAGATAGATTTCAGGATTCCCGGCGAGGAGCGTGCCGATGCGCTTTCCTACGAGATCCTCGATGTGCCCCGGACGAATGCCGCTCCCATCGCGCGCGGTCACTGCAAAGGTCTCGTCGTAGTTGACGATCGTTGCGTCACCCATGATAGCCGCTATCGCGTTGAGCTTCACGCCGTTGTTGTACGCGGCCGCCATGATCGTAGGGCTCACCGTTTCAAACTGTGCATCGCCGGCTTGAAACGCGCGCATCGCTTCGGCGCCCGACTTCAGTACTTTCAGCTTGAGGTCGATGCCGTGTTTGAGAAAGATCCCCTTTTCGACGCCGACGAATTCCGGCAAATGGTTCATGTTGTTGACGGCGGCGAACGTGTACGTCGGAGCACCCTGGCTCTGGCTTACTGCGCGCGACGGCACCGCAGCTAGCGCGGTCAATAGGGCGACCGTGAATGCGATGCGGGAAAGGGTGCGCATGGCGTTCTCCTTAATCCGCCCGTTTATCGCCAGGCCGCGGAGCGCCCTGCACCAACGCGGCCAATCAAACGAGGCTCCTGCTGTAAAATGAAGCAAGTTGAGGTCGCAATAGTAGGCACGGGTTGGTGCGGCGGGATTCGCGCAGAAACGTGCGCGCAGTATCCGGCCGTCAGCGCCGTGCATATCGCCGAGATACGGCCTGACCGTTTGGCGGAGATTGCCAAGATCACCGGCGCGAAAACGGCGACGACGGATTATCGCGAGCTGTTGCGCGATCCGTCGATCGAGGCCGTGCTCGTGTGCGCAACGCCCGAGACGACGCACTATCCGATCGCACGCGATGCGCTTGCCGCGGGCAAACACGTGCTGCTTGAAAAGCCAATTGCGCTCGCATTCGATGAGGCCGACGAGTTGATCGGTCTCGCGCGTAAGAACGGCGTCAAGTTCACGATCGGGTACTCACAGCGCTTCAATCCGAAGTTCGCGTACGTGAAGAAGGCGCTCGAAGACGGGACGGTTGGCCGCCCGGTTAGCGTGCTCGTCAGCCGCAATATTACCCGCAGTCTCGGCAACAAGATCAGCGGACGCATCAAGCTCTCGCCCGCGGCGATGGAAGCGACGCACGATCTCGATTTCGTCCTGTGGTGTCTCGAACCACGGCGTCCGGTTCGTGTCTATGCGCAAGCGGCGTTCGGTGCGATGCGCGAAGCGCGCGGTGCCGGTGTCCCCGACGCGATGTGGATGATGGTGACGATGGACGACGGGGTTGTCTTCACCGTCGGTGCCGGTTGGAGCTTGCCGCCGGGCTATCCGAATTTTTCGAGCACGTGGATCGAGTTCTTGGGAACCGAAGGTGCGGTCGTCGTCGACGACACGCATCGCGATGTCTACACGCGCACGATGCGCACCGGCACGGAATTCCCGATCTCCTCGATGCCGGGCGAATCGCTCGGACACGTCTTCGCCGGACCGATGGCCGAAGAGACGCGCCACTTCATCAACGCGGTCGTGAACGATCAGCCGGTCATGGTCACGCCTGAATCCGCACGCGTCGTTATGGAAATCTATACGGCGGCCGATCTTTCGGCCGAGCGCAACGAGGCCGTCACGCTACCGCTCGCAGCGCCGAAGATTGCAGCGGTAGCGCGGTGATCAAATCGGAAGTCTTACGCGCGCAATTCGACGTTCCCATCACGATGGACGATGGCACCATCGTGCGCGCCGACATTTTTCTTCCGCTCGAAGACGGCAAGTATCCGGTCATTTTGAGCTATGGCCCGTACGCGAAGGGCCTTTTGTTTCAAGAAGGCTATCCGGATCAGTGGAACCGGATGGTCGATAAGCATCCGGATGTTGCCGAGAATTCGACCAACCGCTATCAGAGTTGGGAAGTCGTCGATCCGGAGAAATGGTGCTCCGACGGCTACGCTTGCGTGCGCGTCGATTCGCGTGGTGCCGGTTCATCGCCGGGCTTTATCGAGCCGTGGTCGCCGCGTGAGACCAAAGATTTTGCAGCCTGCATCGAGTGGTCCGGTACGCAACCCTGGTCGAACGGCAAAGTCGGTCTCAACGGCATCTCGTATTACGCGATGAATCAGTGGATGGTCGCGACGCTCGAGCAGCCGAAGCACCTCGCGGCGATGTGCGCGTGGGAAGGCGCATCGGATTTTTACCGTGAGTTCTCGTACCACGGCGGCATTCTCTCGACGTTCCTCGCCAACTGGTTCGACATGCAGGTCAAGACCGTGCAATACGGCCTTGGTGAAAACGGTGCGCGTAGCGCCGTCACCGGCGCACCGGCCTGCGGCGACGTCACCCTGTCCAACGAACAGCTGGCAAAGAATCGCTGCGATCTCGGCGGCGACGTTCTGGCACATCCGCTGGCCGACGAATATCACAAAGCGCGCACACCGATTTGGGAAAAGCTCAAAGTCCCGTTTCTCTCCGCCGGAAATTGGGGCGGTCAAGGCTTGCATCTGCGCGGTAACACCGAAGCCTTCGTGCGGGCGGCTTCGGAACAGAAGTGGCTCGAGCTGCACGGCATCGAGCACTGGACGCATTTCTACACCGACTACGGCCGCTCGCTGCAGAAGCGCTTCTTCGACTACTTCCTCAAAGGGGAGCAAAACGGATGGGACCGCGAGCGCCGCGTTCATCTCAACGTGCGTCACATCGATCACTTCGAAGGACGCTACGAAGACGAGTGGCCGATCGCACGCACCGAGTGGACGAAGTTTTATCTCAACCCCGACGGCAAGACGCTCTCCAAAGAGCCGCCGAAAGCCGGCGGCGACATTTCGTATAGCGGATTCGGCGACGGGCTGACGTTCGTAACGGAGCCGCTCGACGAGCCGATCGAGATTACGGGACCGAGCGCCGTCAAACTGTGGCTGACATCGTCGACGAAAGATGCCGACGTGTTCGTAGTCCTGCGCGCGTTTGCGCCGAACGGCGAAGAAGTCGTCTTCCAAGGCGCAATCGATCCGCACGCACCGCTCTCGCAAGGTTGGCTGCGCGCGTCACACCGCAAGCTTGATACGAAACTATCCCGCGAGTATCGCCCGTTTCACACCCACGATAAAGAAGAGCCGCTCAAGCCGGGCGAACCGGTCGAGCTTGACGTCGAAGTGTGGCCAACGTCGATCGTCCTGCCGCGCGGTTATCGCCTTGCGGTCAGCGTTCGCGGAAAAGACTATGTCTATCCGGGCGGAAGCGGCGGACGGATCAAGAGCTTCAAGAACGAGCTGACCGGATGCGGTCCGTTCATCCACGACGAACCGCGCAATCGCCCACCCGAAATCTTCAATGGAAAGAACACGGTGCACATCGACGCAGACAAACCCGCTTATATTCTGCTCCCTGTCATCCCGAGCGAAGCCTGTGCCACGCATGGTATCGAGGGACAGCGATAATGGCAACTTGCATAGATTGCCACGCGCATTTTTTACCCGACGCGTTCACCACGGAGATGACGAAACGCGGCTTCATCGAGATGCATCGGGACGAAGGCTACATCATGGTGGGCGATGCCCTTACAGGATATAGTCGCGAGAAAGCGCGCCTTCCGGATTTTTCGCTGCTCTGGAATATCGAAGAGCGTACTGCGCTCGCCGAACAGCAGCGCATCGACAAGCAGATCATTTGCTTGCCGCCGTTCTGGTTCGGCTACAAACCCGATGCGCAAACGGGGCTTGCGATCTGCCGCGCCGGGAACGATGCGATTGCCGCAACGATCAAGCAATCCCCGGAGCGCTTTGCCGGATTTGCGACCGTCCCGTTGCAGTCACCGAAGGATGCCGTCGCAGAATTGAAGCGCGCGGTCGAAGAGCTCGGCTTCTGGGGCGCGGAGATCGGAACGAGTATTGCCGGGAAACCGATGGACGATCCGGCGCTCGATGTTTTCTGGCAAGCGTGCTGCGATCTCGACGTACCGCTCTTCGTGCACCCTCAGCACGAGCTTGCCACCGATCGCACGGCGCAATACTACCTGTTCAACCTCTGGGGCAATCCGTCCGAAACGGGACTTTTTGCCGCCCGCATGATCTTCGCCGGCGTATTCGAGCGCTTCCCGAAGCTCAATATGATCCTCGCGCACGGCGGCGGCACGATCCCGTACATCATCGGCCGCCTCGATCACGGTCATCGCGTTCGGCCGGAAACAAAATCGCTGCCGAAACCACCCAGCACTTACCTCAAGCAGCTATACTTCGACACGATCACGCACGACGACGCGATGCTCAAGTATCTCGTCGATCGGGTTAGCGCCAAGCATGTCGTAGTCGGAACGGACCGGCCGTTCGACATGGGCATCGATGACCCGCGCGCGCTCGTCGATAAGATTCCCGGACTCAGTGCGAGCGAACGCGATGCGATCATCGGTAACAACGCACGCTCGTTTCTCTCGCGCAGCATGCCGCTCGTCAAATCGTGATTCACGGCCGCGCCCCGTACGTGCCCTCGACCGAAGCGCCGCGGCTCGAGCTGCCCGGCGGCGCGCGGCTTGCAATCCATCTGATCGTCAACGTCGAGGCGTGGCGATACGACGCGAAGCTTCCGCGCCAAATTCTTACCGCGCCGCAAGGCGCCGAGCCGATCCCCGACGTTCCGAATTTTGCGTGGTTCGAATACGGAATGCGGGTCGGAATTTTTCGCGTGTTCGAAGTGCTCGAACCGGCGCGCGGGCACGTGACGCTGGCAATCAATGGGCTGGTGTGCTCTGAGTATCCGCAAGTCGTCGAGCGCGCGGTGCGCGACGGTTGGGAGATGATGGGTCACGGCTTCGAGCAGCGTGCGATGTCAACGGTCGACGACGAGCGCGAGACAATCCGCGCCACGCTCGACGTGCTCGAGAAAGCGGCGGGAAAACGTCCGCGCGGATGGCTTGGGCCGGGTCTCGTCGAGACGACGAAAACGCCGGAGATACTCGTCAAGGAAGGCGTCGAGTATTGCTGCGATTGGGGCCCGGCGGATGACGTGCCGTACGAGATCAGCGTCAAGCGCGGCCGGCTGATCGCGATCCCTTATCCGATTGAAATGAACGACATCGTCTTGTACGGCTTACAGAACCGGCCCGACGACATCTTGCTCGAACGCGGAAAGCGCCAGTTCGATCGGCTCTATCGCGAGAGCGGCCGCGGCGCGAAGGTCATGGCGATTGCGTTCCATCCGTGGATCATCGGCGTTCCGCATCGCATCGGATTTCTCGAAGAGCTTTTACGCTATATGCAATTGAAGCCCGGCGTCGTCTTCATGTCCGGCAGCGAAATTCTCGATTGGTACCTTTCTCAGCGGCACGATGATGGGGGCCGAGCCCCCACAGCATAGGCCGCTTCGGCTTGTTCGAGACTGTCGGTCGCATTTGTCATCCCGGGCGTAGCGCCGCACACCTGTCATCCCGAGCGTAGCGCCGAAGGCGCGTAGTCGAGGGACAGCGGTGATGCCGACGGCGCGATAGAGCGACGTGAAGACATACCATGTCTATATGCTGCAGTGCTTTGACGGCACGTTTTACATCGGCGTCACCGGAAATATCGATCGCCGGCTTTACCAACATCATGAAGGGGTCTTTGAGACCTGCTACACGTTCATGCGGCGGCCGTTGCAAGTAGCGTACGTCGGAGAGTTCGATCGAATCGAAAACGCGATCGACTTCAAGAAGAAGCTAAAGGCCTGGAGCCATAAGAAAAAGCGCGCCTTCGCCCAACGCGAGTGGGCGAACGTGACGCGCTATAGTCGCGGGATCGCCTCAATCGTCAACACTTGTCGCTGTCCCTCGACTACGGCGCTTCGCGCCTACGCTCGGGATGACAAGCGTACCCTACGCTAACGCGCTAGTGCCAGTGGTGGTAGCCGAAGCCGACTCCGAAGTAGACCGGCGGCCCGTACGGATACGGATAAGGGCCGTAGGCGTATGGCCCTTGGAACTGGTACGGCGTGTCGATCTCGTTGGCAACGAATAGGTGTCCGCTGTTATGGCCCAAGATCGTCACCGACATGCCGGGCGCAAGACGAATTCCGGTCGGATTGATGATCGTACCTTGGTGCAGCTGAATCCGGTCGGTGTAGCCGTTGACGTCAGCGATCTCCATGTACGTACCGTTTACGACGGTCACGCGTCCATGAATCGTCTGGTCCGTCTGAGCGTAGCCCGGCTTAGCATAAGACGGAAGCGGCTGCTCAGGTTGTTGCGCGAACGCAGCATGCGGCGCCAGCATGCCGAGGGTCGCTATGGCGAACGCCAACAGCGGGATGGCGAGCGCGCGTCGTGGGGAAGTCTTCATCATCTCCATATTATCTCACTAGCCGCATAGCTGCAACTTTTGGAGATTTCTGAGAGGCTAGAATTTCCTGTGTGTTTGCTGGGAATTCATGAACGTAAACACGTTATCGGCGATGCAATCCGCGATCGCGACGCGCGTATCAACGCTCGCACTACCCAGATGCGGTGTGAGCACGACGTTTTCGAAGGTCAACAAATCCGGATGCACGCTCGGCTCGTTTTCGAAAACGTCCAGCCCGGCGCCGGCGATCTTTCCCTCGACGAGCGCGCGTACGAGCGCACTTTCGTCGATGATCAGCCCCCGAGCGGTGTTGATAATGTAGGCGCTCGACTTCATTAGGCCGAGCTCACGTTCGCCAATGAGATGGTGCGTCTCGGGACGGTACGCTGCGTTGATCGCAACGAAGTCACTTTCGCGCAGCAGCGCATCGAGGTCGCGATACTCCAGCCCATCGGCTGCTTCATCCGCCGGCGAGAGCCGGCGCGGCTTTGCGTAGAGCACGCGCATTCCAAAACCGTGTGCGCGCTTGGCGCTGAAGCGGCCGATTGCACCGTAGCCGATCGACCCGAACGTCTTGCCACCGACGGTTGCGCCGGCAAAGTGGACCGACTGTCCGCCCGGGAAGAGGCCCTCGCGCAGCGCACGATCGGCTTCGACAACGCGTCGCGCGACGGCAAGCAGCAGCGCCCACTGCATGTCGGCCGTCGCCTCCGCTACGATGTTCGGTATATTCGCGACGGTGATGCCGCGTTCGCGCGCTCGAGTCACATTGATGTTGGTCGGATTGATGGCACCGTCCGAAATCATCATCAGTGACGGCGCCGCGTCGATGACTTCTGCGTCGATCCGGTCGTGCAGCAAGCAGCAAAGAATCTCGCAGTCGCGCACGGCCTCCATCAACTGCGCTTTCGGCAGAATCGTGCGCGAGTCCGGATTGACTTCGACCGTGCCGACGGCCCGCAACCGTTCGATCGCGGTACCCAAAAGCGGCTGGGTGACGAAGATGCGCGGTGTTGCCAAGCGAGTAGGTAAATCAACGTTTGCGTTCTAAGGGCCCTGCCTCGCTAGAGAAAGGCAGGCTATGGCGTCCTTCGGTTCCGTCGGGATGGACTGGCAAGAGCGTATCAATTGGCAGCGGATGCGCGAATATCGTCTCAATCGTGCCCGCGAGATGATGCGCAAGCATGAGCTCGGCGCGATCCTCTGTATGTACGACGAAAACGTACGTTATCTGACGTCGACGCTCACGCCGGGCTGGAATCGCCTCAAACCTGGTCTCAAATACGCGATTCTCATCGAAGGCAAAGAGCCGATTCTCTACGAGCAGGGCGATATCGGGATTCACATCAGACGCCACGCGCCGTGGCTCAAGCCCGAGAACGTGCGCTTCTCATATTCGTGGATCAAAGGTGCTGCTGGCCCCGCCTCGGAGCAGCAAGTGAAGAAGTTCACCGACGCGATCGTGCGCGATCTCGAAGAAGCAGGCGTGCGCGGAAAGCCGCTCGGCGTCGATTTCATCGACATCAACATGATCAAAGCGTTCGAAAAAGCCGGTCTCACGTGGACCGACGGCATGACGCCGATGCAGCAAGCACGCGCGGTCAAGAACGTCGACGAGCAAGAAGCGATGCGCATCGTCGGCGCAATCGGCGACTGCATGCACTACGAGTTCCAGCACATGCTCAAGCCGGGTCTCACCGAGAATCAAGTTACCGCCTTCGGAATGAAGTATCTGTACGACATTCCGGGGATGGAAGACGTCGAAGACATCATCGTTTCATCCGGCCCGAACGCGTGGCCGAATTGGCGGAACTTCTCGGACCGTATCATCCTGCCGGGCGAGCTCGTCATTATCGATCTTGCCGCGCTCACGTGGAACGGCTTCAAGTCGTGCTACTACCGCACGTATTGCGTTGGTGGAAAGCCGACCGACGAGATGAAACGCACCTACGAAACTGCACTAAAATGGTGCTACGACGCAATTCATCAAGTGAAGCCCGGCGCAACGACGCGCGACATCGCATCGAAGTGGCCCTCGGCAAAAGAAGCCTGGGGTTACGAGAGCGAGGACATGGCGGCGGCGAACCTCTGGGGTCACGGGCTCGGGCTCGCGCAATACGACATGCCGGTGATCTCGCGCATCTGGTCGCTCGATTTTCCGCAAGTGATCGAGCCCGGCATGGTCTTCGCGCTCGAAACGCAGCACGGCGTCGTGCACAAGTACGGCGTCCGGATCGAAGAGATGCTGATTGTAACCGACACGGGCTACGAGATGATCACTACGTTCCCGGTTCACGAGATAACGCTGGCTGGCTGAGATCTGCGTCGATCTCGACGCGCCGCTTTCGCCCGCAATCACCGGAGCGAAGGCGGCGACGCTCGGGCACGCGCGCCGCTTAGGTCTTCCCGCGCTTCCCGGTCTGGTCGTCCCCGCCGAATGTTCGAGTCAACCGCTCGAGCTCGCGGCGCGTGCGTACGCGCAAGGCGGTCCGGGTGCAGCACGCCTCGCCGTCATGGAAGCACCGCTGGATTTGGAGCTGCTGGCAGATTTGCGTGCGCGCGTTCCGGCACTCGGCGCAACGCTCGTCGTGCGTTCGTCCAGCCCGCTCGAAGGCGAGGGGCGCTGGGCCGGCGCGTTTACCTCGTACATGAACATCACACCCGAGCAGATCGAAGTCGCCGTTCGCGGATGTTGGGCATCGGTGTATTCGCGCGACGTGCTCGAGCGTTGCGAAAACGAAGAGATCGATCCGGCCTCACTGCGTCTTGCTGTGCTCGTCCAACCGATGATCGATTTCGAAGCGGGTGGCGCAGCGCGTGCGGACGCCGAGGACGTCGTGCACGTCACGGCGACGAGCGGTTCGCCCGCCGAGCTGATGACGGGATGGGTTGCGGGCGAAGAGATCATCGTCGATGCGAAGAGCACTGTCCCGATGACGGGGTCGCGCGTGATCGGCGGACAACCCTTGATCGACGTTGCCGAGCTGACGCGACGCTCGCGCACGCTTCTCGGTGAGGATTTGATCGAATGGGGTTACGCGCCGAAGTTCGGCATCGTGCTCTTGCAGTGCAAACACACAGCAGCACTCGAGCAATCAACGGGCATCACGCTGCCCACGGGAACGAGGGAAAGTCCAGAAGCAATCGCCGCGATTCGCCTTGCCCAGCTCGTGCGCCGTTTTCCGGGCTGGCTCGGTGAAGAGGTCATCTTGCCATGGGCGATTCTCGTTGCGGACGATTCGATTCCGGACGATGCCGAAGTACTAAAGATCGCCCCCGAAGCGGCTCGCGACGATGCGCGCCTTCTCGCGCGTCGCATCGTCGCGCATGCCTGGAAACTTCCGGGCGAACGCGCCTATCGCATCGCGATGCAAGCCGTCGAAGCCGTGCGCAGTGGAAATGCGGGCGAAGCCCTCTTGGAACGGATCGCGCGCGGCGTTGAGGTCGATCGTAAGCAAGCAGCGCGTCTGGTTGCGCTCTTGCGCGCCGCCGAGCGCGGCACTGCATCGCCGGGACGCGATCGGTGGGAGCCGTTCCTCTTCGCGACCGCGCATGCTTATGGTGAGCGGCGTCCGGCCGCATCGGTCATCGAAGGAATCGGCGCGGGACGCGCGCGCTACGTCGACGTTCCGGAAGCTGCGCCCGCCGAGTTCGATCGCCGCGTACTCGTCATTCAGCGCCCCCTGAACACGTTCGCGCCCCTGCTTTGGAATGCGGCCGGCCTCGTCACGATCGGCGGTGGCGCCGGGGCGCATCTCATGGAGATTGCCCGCTCGCTTGCCGTCCCGACGGTGATGCGTTGCCGCCTTGACGACCTGATCGCACGTGGTGCGGATAATTTCTTGCTTGGCGTCGACGGCAACGAAGGCAGCGTTTCGGTATTGCCCCTGCGAGGATGAAGCCGGAGACGAGGTGCATTCCTGGGGATGATTCTACGGGTGGGTCTCATCGGGCTTGGAATCATGGGGTCGGCGTACGCCGGTCATCTCATCGACGCGGGCTTTCCGACGACAGCTTATGACGTTGACCCAGCCGCGCTCGAACGCTATGTGCAGCGCGGCGGCAGTCCCGCGGATTCACCCAAAGCAGTTGCAGCGAATTCGGACCTGATCGTCGTTGCGCTAGCGTCCGAGAGCGCTGTAGAAGCTGCTCTCTTCGGAGACGCCGGCGTCGCCGGCGGTGTTCGCGCCGGAACCATTATCCTCGACATGGGCACGTTTGGGCTCGAGCTCAAGCGTAGCGTTGCGGAACGCTTTGCGAAACACGGTGCGAACGTGCTTGACACGCCGGTGAGCGGAACCGGATCGCAAGCGGCGACGCGAGATCTCGTCGTGTTCGCGAGCGGCGAACAAGCCGCATTCGAGAAGGCGCGCACTGCACTTGAAGCGTTCGCGCGTGACGTGCGCTACGTTGGCGAGTTCGGGAACGGTTCGAAATTGAAGTACATTGCGAATCTGCTTGTGACGATCCACAATCTCTCTACGGCCGAAGCGATGGTGCTGGCTGCCAAAGCGGGAATCGACGGAACGATGCTGCTCGACATGCTCGGCGATAGTGCCGCGAGTTCGCGAATGCTGCAAGTGCGCGGGCCGATGATGGCAGCGAACCGCTACGAGCCGGCGACAATGCGTCTGGAAGTCTACAAGAAAGATCTCGAGATCATTGACGCGTTTGCAAAGTCACTCGATTGTCCGACGCCCCTGTTTTCGGCGAGTCTCCCGTACTATGCGCGCGCCATTGCAGAAGGCCGCGGTAAACAAGATACTGCTGCGATCGTAACCGTGCTGCGCGAAAGCGCCGGACTGGCGCCGGAGTAAGCGATGGGCGCAGCATTTTACATCCAGAATCTTCTCGGTGGACTCGCGTACGGCAGCTTGCTGTTTTTGATTGCGTCCGGCTTTACGCTGATCTTCGGCTTGATGCGCATCATTAATTTGGCGCAGACCGCATTTTATTTGATCGGTGCATACGTCGGCCTGACGCTCCTCACGCACCACTTCAATTTCTGGTTATCGGGATTGGCCGGAGGAATCACGACCGCGCTCTTGGGATTTGCGCTGTATAGTCTCTTCCTGCACCGTTATCACGCCGATCATCTGACGTCGCTGCTCTTGACGCTCGGCTTCACGCTGATGCTCGACGATTCTGTGCTCGCGATTTGGGGCGGCGACCCGCACTCGATCTCGCCGCCGCCGGAGCTTTCGACATCTTTGCATTTCGGACAGCTTGTGTTTCCGTCGTATTGGCTCGCGTTGATCATCGTAAGCCTCGCGATCGCAGCGTTGCTTTTCGTCTTTATGCAACGCACGAAACTCGGGATGATCATCCGTGCGGCCGTCGATGACGAAGAGATGACGCGTGGACTCGGCGTCGACGTCAACCGCTCGTTCTACGTCGTGTTCACCGCCGGCGCATTGCTCGCCGGTCTGGGTGGATTGCTCGGCGGTCCGATCACGGCCGCATATCCTGGGCTCGACGGCGAGCTCACGCCGCTTGCATTCGCCGTCGTTATCGTCGGCGGCATGGGCAGTCTCTCGGGCGCGCTCGCGGGCAGCATGTTGATTGGCCTCGTGAACGCGTACGGTAAAGCGCTCTTTCCGGAATTCTCGTACTTCACGATCTTCGTGCCGGTCGCGCTGATCATGGCGTTGCGGCCGCAGGGACTTTTCGGCCGCGCCCAATGATCGCACGGGGCTCGTGGAAGTGGGTTGCAATCGCCGCGATCGGGCTGGCGGTCGTGCTCGTTTTGCCGCGCGCCGGCGTTCCGACGTTCTACGTCTCGCTGCTTACGCAGACATGGATCTACGCGATCGTTGCGATGAGCTTGGATCTACTCGTAGGATTCACGGGGCTCGTCAGCTTCGCGCAGAGTGCGTTCTTTGGTGCCGGCGCGTACGCGGTCGCAATTGCGGCGACTCGCTTTGCGCACACTGATTTCCTCACGGGAATCATCATCGGTTTGCTTGCCGGAGCGTTCATCGCCGCGGTCTTCGGGCTCGTTGCGCTGCGGGCCGAAGGCGTCGGCTTCATTATCATCACGATCGCGCTGAACCAGATCATGTGGGGACTCGCTTATCAGTGGGTTTCGATGAGCGGAGGTGACAACGGCATAACGGGCTTCATTCGTCCGAAAGTCGGGCCCTTCGACGTCTCGAGCAACGCCGGGTTCTACTACGTCTGTCTCGCCTTCTTGGTCCTGATGCTCGCGCTCTTGGTCGCAATCACGCGCTCACCGTTCGGCCTCGTCTTGCGCGGCGTACGCGAGACGCCGCGCCGGATGCGCGCGCTCGGCTACAACGTTTGGCTCTATCGCTATCTTGCGATGTTGATTTCCGGCGCGATCGCCGGCGTCGCGGGCGTACTCTTCGCCTGGTACAATCAGTTCGTCGGTCCCGGCGATCTCGATCTTACGCTTTCGACGCAGTTCTTGATCATTGTCATCCTGGGCGGCATCGGAACGCTGTACGGGCAAATTCTCGGCGCCGCAATCGTCGTTTTCCTTAGCAACGGTCTCTCGGCGCTGACACAGCGTTGGGAGCTGATCTTGGGCGCGATCTATTTCATCATCGTCATGTACGCGCCGGACGGTTTGATGGGCCTCGGCCGTCGCCTCTTAAAACGCGCACCTGCGCCACTGATCGAAAGCCAACTAGCGGGAGACGAATCGTGAGCGAGTGTCTCACGCTAAAAAACGTCTACAAGCGCTTTGGCAGCTTGCGCGTGCTCGAAGACGTCTGCTTCACTGTTGCCGCCGGCGAGCGGCGCGGCATCATCGGCCCGAACGGCGCCGGAAAGTCGACGCTCTTCAACATCATCTCCGGCGAGCTGCCGCTGACGAGTGGAACCGTACAGCTGCTCGGACGCGACGTGAGCCGCATGCCGGCGCATAGCCGAGCGCGCATGGGACTCTCGCGCACGTTCCAAACGACGACGCTCTTTCCGAAATTGACGGTCGTCGAGAATTTGATTCTCGCGTTGCAGGCGGGCTCGAGCGATCGCTTCCAGTGTATTCTGCCGCGCAGCCGCTTTCGGGACCGTCACGATCAAGCGCTCGAGCTGCTCGCGCGCGTCGGACTCGAACCGCGCGCTGATTTGATCGTCGATTCGCTCGGCTACGGTGAAAAGCGTCAGGTTGAAATCTTGATGGCAATCGCGCAGCGCCCGAAACTGCTGTTGCTCGATGAACCAACGGCAGGGCTGCCGCAAAGCGATGCATCGCTCGTCACCGAGATGCTCAAGGGGGACACGAGCGGGATGACGATGGTCTTGATCGAGCACGATATGAGCGTCGTCTTCGACGTCGTCGAACGTCTAACGGTGTTGCACTACGGGCGTGTGATCGCAGATGGACCGCTTGCGGAGATTCGCGGCGACGCCAACGTGCAAGAGATCTATCTGGGCGGCAAGCTATGAGCGCCATTCTCGAGATCGACGACGTCCACACGTACTACGAGCACAGTCACATCTTGCAAGGGATTACGCTGCAGGCCCAGGCCGGCGCGGTGACCGGGATCCTTGGCCGCAACGGTGTCGGCAAAACAACGCTGATGCGCTCGATCATCGGCTTCACGCCGCCACGGCGTGGGACGATTCGTTTTGCCGGCGAGCAAATCGAACGGCTCCCCTCGCATTACATCGCGCGGCGCGGAATCGGTCTCGTGCCGCAAGGCCGCCGGGTCTTTCCATCGCTAAGCGTGCTCGAGAATCTGCAGATCGGCGCCGCCTCAGCGCGTTCGGGCCGCTGGAATCTTGATACGGTTTTCGAACTCTTCCCGCAGCTCAAGACTCGGGTCTCGAACTACGGCGGTCAGCTCAGCGGCGGCGAGCAGCAAATGCTCGCGATCGGCCGCGCGCTGATGTCGAACCCGACCCTGCTCTTGATGGATGAGCCCTCGGAGGGCCTCGCGCCCCTAATCGTCCGGGGCCTCGGCGAAACGCTGGCGCGGCTCAAGGAAACCGGCCTCGCCATCGTGCTCGTCGAACAGAACCTGCCCCTGGCGCTGTCCATTACCGATACTGCTTACATCGTCAGTAAGGGTCAGGTCGTCTATCAGGGAAGTCCCGACGAGCTTCGGAACGACGAAGCGCTTCGGACCAAATATCTCGGCGTATAAACGAGGGGAGAACTACGTGAAGAGACGGGATCTACTGGTCGGTGCCCCCGCTGCAATAGCGCTTTCATCGGCCGGAATCCGCGCGGCAAGCGCCGAGTCCAAGACGGTCAAAGTCGCGTTGCTCGCTCCGCAAACTGGTTTTGCTGCAGCCGCGGGACACGACATGGTCAATGCGTGGATGCTGTGGTGGAAAGAGCACGACAACAAGGTCGGCGACACCAAAGTCATCACGACCGCCTACGACACCGGGTCGAATCCGCAAACCGCGCACACGCAGGCGCAGCGTGCGGTCGAAGCCGACGGCGCGCAGATGGTTCTGGGTCCGTATCTCGCCAACGAGGGTCTGGCGGTCGCGCCATATCTCGTCCAGCACAGAATTCCGATGTTCTTACCGACCGTCTCGGCGGATGATCTTTCGCAGCGCACAGCCAGTCCATACGTCGTGAAGGTCGCGGGCTGGAGTTCGAGCCTGACGACGCATCCGGCCGGCGTGTGGGCATACGAGCAAGGCCACCGCAAAGCGATGACGATCGGCAGCGCGTACGCCTTCGGTTACGAAAACTGCGGCGGATTCTGCCAGACGTTTACGATGCATGGCGGTAAGATAGTCAAACAGGTGTGGGCTCCGAACGGCACAACCGATTTCAGTCCTTATCTTTCGCAAGTGCAATCGCTCAATCCGGATGTCGTGTTCGTTTGCGAAGTCGGGGCCGATGCAGTGCACTTCCTCGAGCAATGGAGCTCGTTTGGCCTCAAGAACAAAGTGGCATTGATTGCCAACGAAACGTTGATCGATCAATCCAACGTGCGTTCGATGGCGCCCGAGGTTGTCGAAGGTACGATGGGCTTCGCGCACTACGCGGAAGGCCGCGACGACAAAATGACGCGCGACTTCGTCCTCAAATTCGGCGAAGCGCAAGGCGTGCTGCCGTCCTATATGGCCGCGGGCTTTTACACGGCGGCGGGTTGGATCGCCGGAGCAATCGCGAAGGTCGGCGGCGACGTCGGCGATTCCGGCAACTTCCTCGGCGCTGTTCGTCGCGTGTCGCTCAGCGATTCGATTCTCGGGCCGATGCATCTCGATAGCTACGGTTGCCCGGTGCAAAACGTCTACATTCGTAAGGTCGTCGCCACGACCGGCGCAGCCGCGAAGTACGCGAAGACGTGGAACGTCGTCGAGAAAGTGTACCCGAGCGTCTCGCAGTTCTGGAAGTGGAAGCCTGCGGACTATCTCAAGCAGCCAGTTTATTCGGACACCTACCAGGGATACACGTGATCGCGCGGGCGGCCGCGCTATGCGGCGTCCTGCTTCTCATCGCTGCGTCTCCGGCACCACTCAAAATCGGCGTGGAGCTCCCCATTACGGGGAACTTCGCGGCGCCCGCGCGCTACATGCGCGACGGCCTCGAGCTATACCTCAAGCAGCATAACAACATGCTCGGCGGACGTACCGTCGAGCTCGACGTCGTGGACGATACCGGCCAGCCCGCAGTCGCGCTCACGCAAGTTCGCAAGCTCGTTGAAGAAGATCATGTCGATCTGATCTTCGGAGTGCTTTCTGCTGCGACGGGTGCGGCACTCGTTCCGTACATCAACGAGCACAAGATTCCGGCGATCTATCCGATCGTTTCCTCAAACGATCTGACGCAGCGCGCGCCCTCGCCGTATATCGTCCGTACCGGCTGGACGAGCAGTCAACCCACACATGTTCTTGCCGACTACGCGTATCACACTCTCGGCTATCGCCGCGTTGCGACGATCGCGTACGATTTCAGTTTCGGTTGGGAGAGTATCGGCGGCTTTGTCGACACATTCCAACAAGACGGCGGTAAAGTCGTAAAGCAGATTTGGAATCCGATTCAGACCTCGGATTACTCGCCCTATCTCTCGGCGCTCCCGCGTGACGTCGATGCGGTCGTCTGCAGTTATTCGGGCGCGGCCGCGATCGCATTCATCCGGCAGTACCGTGCGTTCGGGCTGAAGATGCCGCTAATCTGTCAGGGCAACACAACCGACGAAAGCACGCTGGCCGAGACCGGGCCGTCGGCGCTCGGGATCATCACGGCTCTGCAATATAGCGCCGTCTTGGACACACCCGCTAATCAAGGATTTGTTAAGTCCTATGAGGCGGCGTACGCTCACGAGCCCTCATACTATGCCGAAGGGACGTACGTAGCGGCAGGATTGCTCGACCGCGCCCTCGGCTCGGTAAACGGGAACACCTCGGACGCCGATGCTTTAATGAAGGCCCTCAAGCACACGCCGTTCCCATCGGCGCCCCGAGGCCCCGTCGTTTTCGACTCCTACGGGAATCCCGTACAGAACATCTACATCCGGCGGGTCGACGACCGCGGCGGCCAACTTGAGAATACCGTGATCAAAACCTATAAGAGCGTGTCACAATTTTGGACTTACAACCCGCAAGTGTTCCTCAGTCATCCGGTTTACTCGCGCACGTATCCCGTGTGCAATGCATGTCAATAGCAGAATAGCGACTCGGTAACTCATGGCTGGGATGCGAGCTGCGGTCTACTACGGACCGCACGATATACGAATCGAAGAAGTCGAACGCCCAACGGCAGCGCAGGGTGAGATTCTCGTGCGCGTCAACGCCACGGGCATTTGCGGCACCGACGCGAGTGAGTTCGTCGCTGGGCCGAAGCTCTTTCCGCTCAACACGCGACATCCGATGACGGGTCACATCGGGCCGATCATTCCCGGACATGAATTCTCCGGATGGGTCGAAGAGATCGGTGAGTACGTCTCGACTGATTTAAAGGCCGGCGATCTCGTCGTCAGCGGTTCAGAGCTGTGGTGCGGAATTTGCGCGCAGTGCCGTGCCGGACGCACGAGCATTTGTCACTGGCAAGCGAGCGTGGGTTTGCATCGCAACGGCGCGCTGGCCGAGTACGTCGCCGTCCCGTCGCATATTCTCGTCCGCGCCGACCCGCTGAGCCCCGACGTCGCTGCGCTCACGCAGCCGATGGCAGTTGCGAATCACGCGGTGCGCCGCGCGCGTCCGCAAGACAATGAAGATGCGCTCGTCATCGGTGCCGGCGGCATTGGATCGTTCTTGATCTACGCGCTTGCGAACTTCGGTGCGCGGGTCATTGCAGTCGATTTGTCGGCCGAGCGGCTCGCCGTTGCGCGCAAGCTCGGTGCGGAAGCGACGTTGCGCGGCGCTGATACCGAAGCGATTCGTCGCGAGCTTACGAAGCGCGGCATCACGCCTACCCTCGTCTTTGAAGCAACCGGAAGCGAAGCCGGGTTCGATGCTGCAATTGCGCTGGTCGAGCCGGGCGGGACCGTCGTGACGGTCGGCATCGCGGCAAACCGCGTCAATCTGGATGCACGCCGCGTAACGCTCAAAGAAGTCGCGATCATCGGCACCAACGGACTCATCGCCGACGAGGACGTCCCGGCTGCGGTCAAGCTGCTCGCCAACGACCAAACGCTGTGGTCGCATGTTGCGCCGGCTGCGATCCCGCTCGAACGCCTAATCGACGACGGACTCGTCCCGATGGCCGAAGGCCGCGCAACGCGCATCAAAACACTGGTCGACCCCGCGATAAAATCTGCGCGTACGACGGTAATGCTCGACTCGCAAAAACTCTCGAGTTAAGGTTTTTGGAATAGATCCTTATACACAAACGCTAGGATGATCTGGTAGCCAAAGAACGTCATAGCGGCGCAGCACCAGGCGAGCACGCGAGGATCGGGCCAGATGAAGGTGATGATGAGCGGGATCAGCTCGATCACTTGAATCGTCGGCCAAAAGCGGTCGCTGGAGATTTTGACGTCGCTGACCAGCGGAAGAAACAGCTCGATCTCCGGCTCGCGCGCTTTGAGAATCGCCGAGTAGCGTATGAAAAACGATCCATAGTAGAGCAAGAACGCGACCGCCAAGCAGCGCAGCGTGAGCGCATTTGCCAGCAGCGCCATGATCGAGCTGAAGAAGGCGAACTGCAGATAGTTCATGCCGGCGATGAGCGCGATCGAAGTGGAGTTCATCCACCCGCGGACGATGAATCCGCCCGTCCAGATTACGACCGCGACGCTCGCGATCGCAACCAACGCCTCTGTCGGTACGGAGACGACCGGATCGGGATTGAGCAGCCAATTCATCGTCCGCTGACGATGCGTTTACGGCAAGACGTGCATGTCGTCGGGCGCTTGTGGCGGTGACTTAATCGCAATAGCCTTGTAGTCGGTCATCATGCCGTGCGCCGTTCCTTTTGGAATCAAGATCAGATCGCCGGGGCCGACTGGGACTTGCTTGTCGCCGAGCCAGAACATTCCGTGGCCTTCAACGATGTATTGGGCTTCGTTCGCGTTGGCGTGATAGTGCTTGGGGACGTGTCCGTCCTGCACTTGAATCGCGCCAGTCTCCGTCACGGCGACCACCTTGACTGCGACGGTTGCGTTCGGGGCTTTGGGTGGAAAATCGGCAGCCGTCATCTGTGAGACATGAATGACGGCAGGCCCCCAGCCGATGCTCGGGGCTTGTGCGCGACCGGTGCTTACGCCCGCGAAGAATGCGATTGCGGCGACGGCGGCAACGGCGGTTAGACGGACCAGAAAACTTTTCATGAATCCCCTCCAAAAAAAGCGTTAGGGTACCGGGTGAATGTCGTCCGGAGCTTGCGGTGGAGACTTGAACGCGATCGCTTCATAATTCGAGTCCATGCCGTGCGCCGTTCCCTTCGGGATGATGATCAAGTCGCCGGGGCCGACTTGAACTTGTTTGTCACCGAGCCAAAACATCCCCGAGCCTTTGAGAATGAACTGTGCCTCGTTCGAGATCGCGTGATAGTGCTTTTTCGTCGCGCCTTCTTGAATCTGCACGACGCCCGTATCACCGGCGCGTCCGAGCACTTTCACTCGCGCATATGCACCTGGTGCCGGTGTTGGAAAATCAGCGTCGGTGAATTGTCCCGTGTGAATGACGGCCGGACCCCAGCCAATGCTCGGTGCTTGCGCGCGCCCTGCGCTGAGTCCGGCGACGAATGCAATGCCGGCGACGCCGGCAATTGCAATGAAACGGACTAGAAGACTCCTCATAATCTCCCCCTCCAAAGCTTGTCGTTTACAATAACTGTCGCGCCAGCGACGGGAGCCCTTCGTTGAACGTTGGGTGAATGTGGACCGAGCGTTCGAGGACGCGCCAGGTCGAGCCCGCCTCCATGTGCGCGAGAATCGTGTGGACGATCTCGCCGGCTTCGTACCCGACGAGCGTCGCGCCCAGGATCGCTTCGCTCTTGGCGTCGACAACCAGACGATAGAAGCCGCGCGTTAGGTTCCATTCGATGCCACGCGCGTCGTCGTCGAGCGGATAGGTGACAACGCGAACCTCGCGACCGTTGCGTTTGGCTTCGGCTTCGTTCATGCCGACGCGCCCGAGTTGCGGCTCCGTAAACGTCGAGTATGCAAGAACGCGATCGTCTCGCGTGCGCGTTCCGCCTTCAATGACTGCTTTGACGCGCCGGTAGTCCTCCCACGCGACGTGCGTAAACGCCGGCTGGCCTGCGACTTCGCCGAGTGCGTAGACGCCCTTGCAAGTCGTGCGTAGATGCTGATCGACTTTCACGAACCTACGTTCGTCGAGTTCGACGCCGGATTTTGCGCAGTCGAGTGCGTCCGTATTCGGCGTTCGGCCGGCGGCAACGAGAATTGCATCGGTCTCGAGTTCTTCGCCGCCCTCGATTCGCACGCAAAGCTTCTCGCCGCGCCGCACGCACGAAGCGCTCTTGCCGACGCGCAGATCGACGCCGTCGTCGCGCAGCGCCTTGGCCAGCACTTCGGTCGCGTCCGGATCCTCGCGTGGAATCAACCGGCTTCCGGTCTCGAGAATCGTGACGTCCGTTCCAAGCCGTTGCATGCCCTGACCGAGCTCGAGGCCGACGTAACCGCCGCCGATGACGACGATGCTCTTCGGTAAATCCTCGAGATCGAAAAACGTCTCGTTCGTCAGATACGGCAATTCGCTGAGACCGTCGATCGGCGGACAGGCCGGACTCGTCCCCGTGTCGAGCACGACGATCGGCGCGCGTGCGGTGTAACCTTCAGCTTCCAGGGTTCGCTCGCCGACGAAGCGCGCCTCGCCCATCACGACGTGCACGCCAGCATCGGAAAGGCGGCGTTCGTCACCATCGTGCCAGTCTCGCCGAATCTCATGAACGCGACGCATGATCGCGCGTGTGTCGATCGTGATCTCGCAATGCACGCCGATTTGTCCGGCGGCGCGCGCACGGCCCGCGTTGTGCGCGGACGCTAAGAACGCTTTGGACGGCGTGCAGCCGACGTTGACGCACGTCCCGCCTAAATGCTTGCGCTCGAAGAGCACGACGTGCTTCCCGGCTTTTGCGAAATCGATCGCAAGCGGGATGCCGCCTTGGCCTGCACCGACCACGATCAGGTCCGCCTCTTCGATTGGCATCAATGCTCCTTAATTAGCCGCCCTGAATGACGAGCCGGCGTTGCGCCGCCCGCCAAATCACCACACTCAATACCGCAAAGACCGCTAGCCACGCGAGCTGCCCGAATAACGCATTCTGATATTCAGCCGGTGGAATACGTCCAATGTAAATCAAAAGCGGTGTCGAGTAAATCGCTGCAAACGGCAAGAACAGAACGATTTTCTGCAAGACGCCCGGGAAGAACAGAAGCGGAATGATTTGTCCGCTGAGCAGATCGCTGCACCACCGTACGATCAGCTGAATCGCAAACGTTTCCATCGTCCAAAATGCGGCGCAGTTCATGCAGAAGTTCAAGCAAAAATTGAGCAAGTAGCCGATCGCAAAGCTGAGGAGAAAGACGGCGCATGCGAGCGGCGAGGGCACATCGACGTGCACCATGAGCAGCGCGAAGCCGATCGATGGGAGAATCAGCAGGGCGTGAAGCGCCGTTTGTCCGGCGCCGTCGCTGAAAAAGAAAAGTGCCGGGCTAATCGGCTTCATCATGTCGGTTGCGATCGAACCGTCGCGCAGACGGTCGCGAATCATACGCGTTCCGTCAACCTCGAGGATAAGCGACATCAACAGCGCGACGACTGTGTAAGTCAGAATCTGATGCAGGGCAATGCCTTGCGGCGCGGCGTTTTGCGCGTAAAGCGCTATCCAAACCATACGCATCAGATAGATGCGCAGCACGAGCGAACCGACGTTCGTGAAGACTTCCATCCGATAGGTGGCTTCGCGTGCGAAGGCCTTCTTCGCGAACTCGAGATACGGCCCGAAGTTCAAGCCCGGACGAATGGCAATACTCAGTGGCCGACGCTTTCGTAGTGGTTGAGACCCACCCGCCAAAACGAATACGCAATGGCGAATGTTGCAAGGCCGACGAGCGGCGAGAGCAGCCCGACCTGGGGTGGCAAGTGCAACGCCTCCTCGGTCTTGTCGAGGAAAAACGTCGCCGGGAAATAGTTCATGAACGCGTACGGCAGCAAGAACGTCAGCACGAGGCGCACGCCCTTCGTGTAGATTGAAATCGGATAGCGCGTGAACTCTTGTTCGAGCTGGAATGCGACCCAGCGTAACGCATCGACCTTGACGAACCAAAACGCGCACGTCGCGATCAGCAGGTTGATCGAGAAATCGATGAGCGCGCCGCCGATCACAACGAGCGGGACGAACACGACAAACCACACGTCGATGACCGGATTTGCCCAGATCGTGGCGAGGATGAAAAGCGTAATCGCGAGCACCAGCTCGTCGGGGAATATCTGCTGCGGGGTCGTGAGTACCTGAAAGAGCGGGTTGAGCGGCCGGATGAAGAGCCGGTCGATCTCGCCTTCGCGGACGTGTTCGGGGACGTCGCCGACCGTGAGGAAGAGCGTATTGTTGAGCGCGTGCGCGAGCATCCAAAGCGAATACAAGAACGCCATCTCGCCGAACGTCCAGCCGTTCATCACCGGAAATTCCCGCAAGATGATCCACAGCGCCGCTAGCGCCGTCGCGTGGTAGATGAACGTGAATCCGAACCAGACGAGGAAATTGGCGCGGTACTCGAGCGCCGTCAAAAAGTTGATGCGCCAATACTGCTTGTAGACGTCGACCCAGACGATTAAAGTATCCAATTTCTCTTCTCAGCCAGGGTGGTGTGATTTTGGCACGGGTCTAGCAATGTGTCGAGCAGCAGCTTCCGACGAGGAGCGGAGCCAGGATGGCGGGAGCGACGAGCGGGGGCGCGGCAGCAAGATTCGCACGATGCGAATCTTGTAGCGGTGCTGCGAGGCACATCGCTAGACCCGTGCAAGAGATCACCCACCCTGCACCACGACGCGCTTCGCGCCGAAGCGCCACATCAAGACGGCGGCGATCGCGAAGATCACGATCCACACCACTTGCAAGAGCAGAACGCGCACGTACTCTTCGGGGCCGATCGTTCCGACGTAGATCAGCAGCGGCGTCGAGTACATGGCCGCGAACGGCAAGAAGTAGATGAAGCTCTGGATGACCGGCGGGAAGAAGACGAGCGGAATCACTTCGCCGCCGAGCAGATCGGTGATCCACGTGACGATCAGCTGCATGGCTTGAATCTCGAGCGTCCAGAACGCAATGCAGTTGAGGACGAAGTTCATCAACAGTCCGACCAAGTACCCAAGGAAGAAGCTTAGGAAGAAGACGGCCAGAACCAGCGGCGAGGGCACTTGGATGTGAACGATCAGCAGTGCCAGCAGCAGCGACGGGATGATAGTCATGGCGTGGAAGGCCACTTCGCCTGTCCCGTCACTGAAGAAATAAAGCGGGACGATGATCGGCTTCATGAAGTCGGTTGCGATGCTGCCGTCTTCCAGTTTCGAAACGAGCAGGCGGGTTTGGTCGATGTCCATCACAAGCGACATCAGAAGCGCGACCGTCGAGTACGTGATCGCTTCCTCAAGCGTCAGCGCGCGAATCCCAGCGTTGTGGAAATACAGCGCGCTCCACACCATCCGGAAGAGATAGACGCGCACGAGCAACGAGCCGATGCTCGTAAAGACCTCGAAGCGGTACGTTGCTTCGCGCGAGAAGGCGACCTTCGCGAATTCAATGTAGGGTCGTACGGCGGTCATGAAGCCGGCGTCGGTGCCTGCGTGCGGTAGCCTTCGAGATAGATTCGCCGGATGATATCTTCCATGGCCGGCTCGACGATCGAGACGTCGCTAATCGTGCAGCGTTCCGTCACGAGGCGTAAGAGGTGCTCTGCCGTGATCTTGCGGCGATCGAATCGCAGGTGAACGACGTTGGCTTCCTGTTCGACTAGCTCCGTATGCGGGAAGGCGAGGTTCTCGCACGATTCTGCAAGCGTCACGACGAGCGTGCGATGCGTTCCGTATTCCATTCGCAGTCGCTCGAGCTCACCGTCAAAAACGATGCGTCCGTCATCGATTAGGACGATCCG
This sequence comes from Vulcanimicrobiota bacterium, assembly GCA_963715815.1. Lineage (GTDB taxonomy): Bacteria > Vulcanimicrobiota > Vulcanimicrobiia > Vulcanimicrobiales > Vulcanimicrobiaceae > JAFAMS01. The sequence goes on from OY970278.1 coordinate 1,041,607, forward strand.
GTCGCAAAGACGCTCGACATCGGCGAGGTCGTGCGTCGTGAGGATGACGGTCGTGCCGCGTTCTCTATTGACCTTGGCAATGAACGTGCGGATCGCTTCCTTCGCGACGACGTCGAGACCGATCGTCGGTTCGTCGAGATAGACGATCGGCGGATCGTGCAGCATCGCGGCTGCAAAGTCGCCGCGCATGCGTTGTCCGAGCGAAAGCTGGCGAACCGGCGTGTTCATGAATTCGTCAAGATCGAGGATCTCGGTGAAGAACGCCATGTTCGCGTTGTACTTCGGACGCGGAACGGCGTAGATTGCACGCAAGAGTTCGAATGACTCGCGCAGCGGAAGATCCCAATACAACTGACTGCGCTGCCCGAAGACGACGCCGATATTGCGCGCATTCTCTTTGCGCTTTTGATACGGTACGAGCCCCGCGACGTGAATTTCGCCCGACGTTGGAACCAAGATGCCGGTCAGCATCTTGATCGTCGTCGATTTTCCGGCGCCGTTGGGCCCGATGTAGCCGACCAGCTCGCCGGCTTCCATCGTCAGGTTAACATCTTCGACCGCGACCTTGTCGACGTATTCACGCGTGAAGAGACTGCGGAGCGCGCCTCCCACGCCCGGATAGCGCTGGACGGTGCGGAAGACCTTGCGCAGCCGGCGTGTCTCGATGATCGGCATCGGCCCGATTCTTCAACTAGGGGGCGGCGGATACCCCGAGAAGGCACATGTTGTCTCATGATCGTTACGATTTCGCGGGAATACGGCGCTTCCGGCTTGACGGTTGCGCATCGCGTCGGCGATTTGCTGGGCTATCCTGTCATCGGCGACGACCTGCCCAAAATTGCAGCCTTAAGGTTGGGTACGACGCATGAAGACGTCGTCGCGGTCGAGCACCGCGCGCCTTCGTTGGCTGAACGAATTCTCCATAATCTTGGAAGCGCCGAAGGTGTAACGACCGTCGCTCCAAGCTTTGAGAACGAGGTCCGCAAAGAAATCGAAACCGCCGTGCTCGAGGCCGCGCAGCAGCCTGACGTCGTGATCGTCGGCGGAATTGCAAACATCATCCTGCGTGGCCGTCCGAATCTCCTGAGCGTCTTTCTGCACGCTCCGCTCGAGTTTCGCATAAGCCGCATCACGGAATCTCTTAAGATTGGGCGCGAAGAAGCACGCAAGGAAGTCGAGCGCGTCGACGCTGCTCGCAAGCGTTGGGCCAAAGTACACTACGATCTCGAATGGGGCCGCGCCGACTACTACTCGGTGACGCTCGATGTAGCGCGCGTCGGCGTCAACGGCGCCGTCTATTTGATTGCCAACGCAGCGAGTCAGCTTCACGAGTGAAAACTTCCCTCGTACCGCACATCGACGAACCGCGCATACCCGAACGCAAGCTACGGCTGTGGAGCGCGTTCGAATATCGCGATTTTCGCCTGCTATGGATTGGGCTGCTCATCGCCAACGTCGGCTTCTGGATGCAGTTCACGTCGTTGACGTACCTGGTCGGCGTCGTCCTCGCTCACGACGCTGCGCAAAGCGCGTTCAATCTCGGACTCGTCGGCGCTGCGCGTTCGGTACCGGTCTTTTTGTTTTCTCCGATCGCCGGCTTCATCGCGGATCACTTCCCACGCCGGCGAACGCTGCTGTTTACGAATACCGGCCAAACGTTTCTGGCGCTCGGCCTGGCTTTCACTTCACTGCATCGCGGACCGTGGGTGCTCTACGTCGTTTACCTGATCGCCGCGCTGCAAGCGACCGCCCAGACGTTCGATTCGCCGGCGCGCCAAAGCTGGATTCCGATTCTCGTCCCACGGAATCTGATCTCGAACGCTATCGGTTTGAATTCGATCGCCTTCAACGCGCCGATGACTGTCGGTCCCGCGATTGCCGGTATCTTGATCGGTGTGGTCGGCGTTCACGTGTCGTTCTTTGTAAACGCATTCTTGACGTGCGCTGTTGTCGTTGCCGTCATCTTTATGACGCCGGCACCGCCCGCCAGCACCTCGCGCGAACCGGTGTTCCAGCAGATCGCCGAAGGGCTTCGTTTCATCGGCTCGCATCCGGTACTGCGCTGGGTCATCGGCATGTTGATCGTCACGTCGTTCACGCTGCGGCCGTTCACGTCGCTGCTGGCCGCGTTCGCCACACACGTCGTGCACGTCGGAGCGTCTGGATACGGATTGCTGCTTGCGGCCGGCGGCGTCGGCACGATCGTGGGCGCGGTAACGACCGCGCTCTACCAATCCGAACGGCGCGGCGGCTGGTGGTTCATGGCCGCCATCGTTTCAGCGCTTGGCATCATCTCGCTCGGCTACACGACCGACTTCAGGCTGGCTCTCTTCGAGCAAGCCGTGTTGGGCTTCGGGATGATGTCGTTTGTCGGATCCTCGAACGTCCTTGTCCAAATGCTCTCGCCCGATGAGATGCGCGGCCGCGCCGTCTCCGTCTACTCGATGACTATTTTGGGTCTCGTACCCGCCGGGACGCTCGTCCTCGGATTTCTCGGCTCGCAGATCGGCCTGAGCCTCGCGTTCGCCTGCAGCGGCTCGCTAGCACTCGTGATGAGCCTTTGGGTCTGGCTTGCACATCCGGCGTTGCGTCGTGCGTGATGGATAACGGTTGGCCGATCTTCGGCTTTCTGGTGGCGACGGCGGCGCTCGCCGTCTTGTCCAAGCGCATCAACGTCGCATATCCGATCGTCTTCGTCGTGGCCGGTGCGCTGCTCGGTTTCATTCCGAATCTTCCGAGTGTCGAGCTGCAACCGGACACGATCTTTTTGATCGTCCTGCCGATCTTTCTCTTCAGCGGCGGTTGGACGACCGACTGGTACGAATTCAAGCGAAACCTTCGCCCGATCGGCTTGGCCGCGATCGGTCTCGTCGTTTTCACGACGGTCATGGTCGCAGCCATCGCGCATGAAGTCATCGCGGGCATTACATGGCCAGCGGCCTACGTGCTCGGTGCGATCGTTGCGCCGACGGACGCGATCGCCGCGGAAGTGATTGCCGACTCGGTCTCGCTGCCCCGCCGTATCATGACCATCATCAGCGGCGAAAGTCTCGTCAACGACGCCAGCGCCCTGATCGTCTATCGCTTTGCAATCGTTGCCGCAATTACGGGAGTATTCTCAGCTGGGCACGTTGTGCCGCAGTTTCTCCTCGTTTCAATCGGCGGTGTCGCGATCGGGCTGATCGTCGCGACCGTGATCTCATGGGCCCACCAATTCATTCGTTGGCGCGACCTCGACGACGAAGTCCTCGAAAACGTCATCAACCTGTTCGCGCCGTTCGCCTGCTATTTACCGGCAGAAGCACTCGGCGTCAGCGGTGTTCTGGCGGCAGTCACCGGCGGTATTTACATGAGCCGCCGCTCGGGACGAATGTCGCCTGATGCGCGACTGGTCGGCTACAGCGTTTGGGAGATGATGACGTATCTCCTCAACGCATTCGTGTTCTTGTTGCTGGGCTTGCAGTTACGCCGCATTGTCACGACGCTCGGACACGAATCGTTCGAGCGATTGATGCTCTACGGCGTTGCAATCAGCATCGCGGTCATCGTGCTGCGCTTCGTTTGGATATTTCCCGCAACATACGTCCCGCGCTTGGTGAGCAAGAGCCTACGCGAACGAGACCCATCACCGCCTTGGACGTGGCCCGTGATCCTTTCGTGGGCGGGAATGCGCGGCGTCGTCTCGCTTGCCGCGGCGCTCGCGATTCCGTCCTCGGTGGTGGATCGCGACGCGATCATCTTCGTCACATTTTGCGTCATCTTTGCGACGCTCGTCGTCATGGGCTTGACGTTGCCGTTCATCATTCGCGTCTTGCACGTAAGCGACGACGGACGAATGGAGAAGAAAGAAATCGAGATTCGAATCAAAGCGCTCGAAGCGGGTATGTCGCGCCTGCGCGAGCTCGAGCCGACCTTCGATACCGAAACGGAATGGGAAGTCGAAGGACGCATCGTCGATGAGTACCAGCATCGCATTCAGCACCTGCAGGGTCATCTCGAGCTCGGCCCTGATGGTGAGCCGGTCACCGAGAATGCGGTCGATCACCGGCTGCAAAGGGCGGCGCTGCAAGCCGAGCGCAAGGCGATTCAGGGAATGCGCCACGACGGGAACATTCCCGACGAAGTCTATCGCGCGATCGAGTACGATCTCGATCTGGCCGATGCACGGCTACGTCACGGCTGAGATTTTGGTTTCGGTTTTGCGGTGAAGTAGTAGTCCGCCAGGCGAAAGCCCGCGCGCTCGAGCACCGAGCGTGAGGCGGTATCAGTGTACGGAACCGAAGCCAAAACCATCCGGCCGGTGTGTTCGGCAGCGTCCGCCGAGCGCGCCAGGATCTCAGCGCCGTAGCCGTGACGGCGTCCCGACGGAAACACGAACGCGCTCACCTCACTCCACGTCGACGTGAGCTCTTGGAGAATCGCATAGCCGACGATCTCGCCGCCTGCGAGCGCGGCTGCAAAGCGCGGCGCGTCGTAGTGCTCGACATGGCGGGAGATCAGCTGGCGCGTGCGCGCATCCATCTCGGAGGCGGCGCGCAAGTTTAGCTCTCCGGCTCTCTGAACCGGCTCCGCGCGCCGGACGAAAACCGCCGTGTGCGGCTGCGATTCCATCCCGAGATCGTTCACCGCTTGGCGTGTCGAGATGTCGCCGCCGAAGTACCAAATCAACGTGGCGCCGGTTGCGACGAACGCGTCGGCGAGCAGTTTGCGACCGTCCTGTCCCTCGGCAATATCAAAGCGGACAATCCAGGATTCGGGTACGAGCTTGCCGTCGCCGGTGAATGCGACTCCGAGGGCTTTGGCGCCGTCGGTAATGGCGCGGCCGCGCGCTGCAGCCTTTATCTTCAGCGCTACTGCTGCATCGGGAATATCGTCGAGATACATGCTTCCTACATTACCCGAGGGAGGGCCTAACAACATTTTCGATCTCACAAAAAAAAGAGCGAGTCGCAGATTTGCGACTCGCCTTTGCTGTTATGGGTGAAGGTTTACTTCTTAGCAGCCTTCTTGCGGCGAGAAGCCTTGCGTCGTGTGCTCTTCTTGCGAGCCTTGCGAGCCTTCTTGCGAGTTGCCGATTTCTTAGCAGCCTTCTTGCGACGCTTTTTGGGCGCTGCAGCTTTAGCTACTTTCTTTTTCCGTCTCTTGGCAGCCATGTGGGTCCTTTCTGCTCAACCCAAAGGGCGAGCGACCCGGCGTAACGCCGGTGTGATTGCCTAAGTTATAGCACAAGTTCACCTGCTGTTGCAAATGTCGCATGTCAAAACGCAGGAAGGCACGACGTTGTCGACGACGCAAAACCGCCAAACATGCAAACGATTCCAATCGACGGCGGTACACTTTCGTACGCCGACGACGGTACCGGACGCGCCGTCATCCTCATCCACGGCTTCTTGCTCGACCACTCAATTTGGGATGGAATTGTGCCCTCGCTCACGCCGAGCGCGCGTGTCATTCGTCCGGATTTGCGCGGACTCGGACAATCGTCGGTAACGCCCGGACCGTACCTGATCGAAACGCTCGCCGCCGACATCGCGACGCTGCTCGACGCCAAGCGCATCGCCTCCGCGACCCTCGTCGGGCACTCGCTCGGCGGCTATGTCGCGCTCGCATTTTTTCGGATGTTTCGCGAACGCGTCGATGCCCTCGCGCTCGTCGGCAGCCGCTTCGTAAACGACACCGAACAAGCTGCGCGCGATCGTTACGTGCTCGCAGATCGTGCCGAACGTGAAGGGATTGCGCCGGTCGTAGATGCGTTTATTCCGCGATTTTTCGCACCCGCCGTTTATGCGGAAAAGCCTGAATTAATTGAGGAAATGCGCCAATTGTGCGCTGGAACGGATCCGCGCGGCGCAGCCGCACATTTGCGCGGCGCGGCGCAGCGCGTCGATGCGCGCGATCTGGTCGAAGATATAGATGTACCGTTCTTGTTCGCGATCGGCGATCAAGATGCGATTATGGGTTTGACGGAAGCCGTCAGCATCGTACCGCGGATTCCCACTGCTAAGCTCGCGACGTTCGCGGGCTGCGGACACATGCCGATGTACGAGGCGGCCGATCAGCTCGCGGACGCCCTCGGCGCTTTGCTCGAGAGCGCGGGAATATCGGCCGCCGCCAGCTGACGCTGGCCGTTTCCGTCGGTCGTGAACTGGGTCGTCAGCTTGCGGAGCGTACGCGCCGTCTCGTCGAGCTCCGTCGCCTGTTCCTGAACTTGCTCGACCTGCGCGCGGACGTCGAAGGAGATCCGGGCGACGCGTTCGGCTTCCATCCGGTGCTGTGCGCTGGTCGCGGCGATCGAGCCGATCGAAGCCGTGATCTCGGTCGTCTGCGCCGCCATCTGTTTGGTGCCGGCCGAGTTCTCCTCGACGACGTCGTTGATCGAGCGAATCGACTCGGTGAGACTCTTGGCGCTGCGCGCCATCACGCCGGTCGCGTCGGCGATCTCGGAGACTTGCTGCACCGTCTGTTCGACGCTTTGTAAAATTTCGCGCAGCGCCGCGCCGCCGATGACGGCCTTCTCGGTTCCGCTCGAAACCTTGTCGGCGCCGTCGCCGACTGCCTTGACGGCGTCGCGCGTCCGCGCTTGCACCTCGCGGACGAGCTGGCCGATTTGCTTGTTCTCGGAGGCTGAACGCTCGGCGAGCTTGCGAACCTCGTCCGCGACGACGGCGAAGCCGCGGCCATGTTCGCCGGCGCGTGCTGCTTCGATCGCGGCGTTGAGCGCCAGCAAGTTCGTCTGTTCCGCAATCTCTTCGACGGCTTCGACGATCGAGCCGATCTGCGCGCTGAGCATCTCCAGCTCGTTGATCTTGTCGGTCGCCGCGCGAACGGCGCCGGCGATCTGGTACATCTCTTCGACCGTATCTGCGACGGCACGTTCGCCGCTTGCCGCAGCGGTCTTGGTTTGCACGCCCGCCGCCGCGAGCGTCATCGAGATGTGCGCCAGACGTTCGACGTCTTCGAACATCTTCGACGCATCGTGTGACGCGGTGCTGACCTGCGCGGCTTGATCGACTGCTCCGCGCGCGATCGCATCGACGCCGATCGAGAATTGACGCACCATTGTGTCGAGCGTCGTTGCCGCTTCGCTCAGAGCATCGTAGCCTTTCGCCAAGCCCGCCATCGCGATAGTTGCTTCCGCGACCATCTTGCTCGAGCGTTCGGATGTCGAGCCGAGCTGTGTCGAGCTTGCCGCAAGCGAGTCGGACGTGCGCTGAATTTGCCCGACGACGAGCGCCAGGTTCTGATTCATGCGCGCTAGCGCGTTTCCGAGACGGTCGCCGGGAGCGTGCGGTTCGATGGTTGTGGCGAGATCGCCGGCAGCGATTGCTTCGGCGGTTCCGGCCATCTCGCGCTGGTAGGCGATCATCTCGTCGAACGCATCCGCAATCTCGCCCAGCTCGTTTTGCGAGTGAATATCGCTCGTGTCGTCGAGAATGCCGCTCGCCAGGGCGCGGGCTGTGGTTGCCAGCTGGTACGCGTCGCGGCGGATATAGCGCAGGAACCAGAAGATCAGCGCCAAGATGACGATCAGCGCTGCGAGCGAGATCGCGGCAACGCGGAAGAAGGTCAGCTGGGCGGCGTTGGAAAGCGCCGTCGCCGGCTTGGCCGTAAAGAGCACGCCGACCATGTGCCCCGCGTCGTCTATGATCGGCTCGTAGGCCGCGATGTAGGTCTGTCCATTAAAAGGAACGTAGCCGCGGTATGGGCGCTGAACGTCGATTGCGTTACGTGCTTTACCCGTCAGCTCGGAGCCGATGATCGACTTGCCGTTCTCCTGGAGGGTCGTCGAGATCGCGATCGGGACGCCGTTTTCGATCTCGTAGATGGTGGCGTCGCAGCCGGTGATCTTCTTGACGTTGCTGACGAGCTCGACGTCGTTGTTGGCGATCCAGCCGCCGAACTGCAGCGTGTGCCCGATCACAACCGGCGTTCCGCCATGGACTCCCAGAAGCGTCGATGCGGTACGCTGAGCGACCTCAACCTGACTCTGGATCTCTTTTTCGACCGAATCTCGAACCGTGTTGTCGACGACGAATAAGAGAACCGCGGTGAAGGCAAGAAGCGAAGCCGTCGCAACAGCCAAAACCTGCGTTGCGAGAGAATTCCATCGGATTAGCTCCCGCAGCCTCACCGGATTGATTTCCCCCCAGCCTTAATTGGTTAGCGCTATGTTCGACGGGCCTGCTCTGCCGCCTATGGCTCGGTTGCCCAGGGTGAGACGCGGGGACTAACGGGGTAGGCCTTAACACAGCTTTCAGGATGGACTGAGAGTTTGCTGCTATGTTGGCAACCTGTGCGCGGTTCTTCATAAGGAAAGAAAGGTTTTCGGATGACGTCTTCGATGCGTGCTCCGCTGGCTCTCGCAGTCGGTTTAGCTCTATTGCTCCCGGCATGCGGCGGTGGAGGCGGCTCAAAGCCGGCGCCGAGCCCGACGGCCACGGGCTCCGTATCCGATTTCGTGTGCCCGACGACGGATGGAACGAGCTCGGTCGCCCGCGTAAGCGCTGCAAACGGAGCCGAAGCAACGCGTCACGCGATCGTGCGCGCGCCGAAAGCGTCTCTAACATCGATCAGTCGCGTCGCGGTTGAGTACGATCGCAACGCCTTGACCCGCTCGACCGCCGCATTTGCGCGCACGGAGAGCAGTGTCGGCTCGACGCTCACGCAGACGTTCGATTACCCGACGCTCGGCAAAACGATCCACGTCCTTTCGGTCGCGCCGTCACAGGCGCTCGCCGCCATGACGACGCTGCGCGCGCAAACCGGCGTGCTCAGCGTGACGCCGGCGGGACAGAAGCGTTATCGCCTCACTTCCACGCCGCTGCTCGTCAGCAACAATTACTTCCTGGGCTTTGCGGGCGCGAATACGCCGCCGTTTTACGAGGCTGCGCAAATTCCAGGCCAATGGGACATGCACGCAATTCGGATGGAGTACGCGTTCGGCTATTCGAACGCTACGAATACCACGGGAGCCGCACACCCGAACGCGCTCGGAACGCATAGCGTCAAGCTCGCCGTCATCGACACGGGACAAGACACGCTGCATCCCGATCTCGCGGCGAATGTCGTCTACCAGAAGTGCTTCATCACGAACGAAGCCGGGACAGCGCAATCCACTTCCAACTTCTCAACAGATCCGCAAGGTCACGGCACCGACGTAACGGGTATCGCGGCTGCGGTTACGAATCCGTCGGGCTCGAATCCGAACGATCTCGGATTTGCGGGCGCAGGCGGCAACGTCGGTATCATGGCGTATCGGGTGTTCCCGACGCCTGACGACAACTGCGGCAATCCGAATTCGACGGATGACGTCTGCGGTGCTGATACAGCCGACATTGCATCCGCGATCGACGACGCCGTCACGAACGGTGCCAGCGTCATCTCGATGAGCATCGGCGGCAATGCGTGCACGACGCCGGGCGTCGATAGCGACGCAACCGAAGGCGCGGCAGTCGCAAACGCGATCGCGCATAATGTTATCGTCGTCGCTGCAGCCGGCAACGAAAGCACGAGCACGTCGAGCAAACAACCCGTCGATGCGCCCGGATGTGATGCGGGCGTAATCGCAGTCGGTGCGACCGGCCTCGACGATGGTACGCCGAACGGTTCGAGCGGGTCCGGCGGGAACGCGACTCCGGCGGGGACTTCCGTAACGCCCCAAGAGTACGTTGCGTATTACAGCAACGCCGGCTCGACCAACACGCTCAACAGCGCAGCATCGTGGGGTATTGTCGCGCCGGGCGGAGATCCCGCGAATTCGGAAATCACCGGAACGGCTGACGATCTGCATTGGATCGAGAATATCTGGACGTCGACGCCGTACCAGTCAAACTCTGGCGACCAGACTTTCCTCGGCGAATGCACGGACGATTATTCGGCTTCAAATCCAAATGCGTCAACATCCACAACACCGCCGGTCGACTGCCGTACGTTGATCGCAGGAACCTCGCAAGCTACGCCGCACGTAGCTGGCGTGGCAGCACTCATCTGTGGGCTGAATCCGGCCGACTGTACGCCGACGGCGATGAAGACTCTGTTGTGCACGACAGCAGATACCATTCATGACGCCAATCAGGGCTGCGGTCGCCTCGATGCCTACACTGCGGTGGCGACGGCGTTGAGCGATCCGACTCCACCCGCGCCTTTCACACAATGATCGAGTGCGTCGTCGTTGATGCCGTTCGGACTCCGATCGGCAGATACGGCGGCGCTCTTTCGATGGTCCGGCCGGACGATTTGTCGGCGACTGCGATCAAAGGATTGCTGGCGCGCAATCCGATCGATCCATCGTTGATCGAAGACGTCTATTGGGGCGCGGCCAATCAGGCCGGTGAAGATTGCCGCAACGTTGCACGCATGGCCGTGTTGCTTGCAGGTTTGCCGACGACGGTCGCGGGGACGACGCTCAATCGCTTGTGCGGGAGCAGCCTGCAAGCATTGAACTCGGCGGCGCACGCCGTGATGGTCGGCGCCGAAGACGTCGTGATCGCGGGCGGCGCGGAGTCGATGTCACGCGCACCCTTTGTTTTGCTAAAAGCCGAGAAGGCATTCGATCGTGCTCCCGAGATCGCCGATTCAACGCTTGGGAATCGTCTCACCAATCCGCGGCTAGCCGAAGTTTATCCGCCGATCGCGATGGGCGAGACGGCCGAGAACGTCGCCGATAAATTCGGCATCTCGCGTGAAGCGCAAGACGAGTTTGCGTTGCGCTCGCAGCAGCGCTGCGCGAAAGCGATGGAAAGCGGACGCTTCGAGAGTCAGCTGATTCCCGTTGCGATCAAGAACGGGAAGACCGATGCGATCTTCGATGTCGACGAACATCCGCGTCCGAAGACGACGATCGACGATTTGCGCAAGCTCAAGGCCGCTTTTCGTCCCGGCGGTACGGTGACGGCGGGCAATTCTTCGGGACTCAACGACGGCGCGGCTGCGATGTTGTTGATGAGCGCGAAAACAGCCAAGAAGCACGGACTCGAGCCGCTCGCACGAATCGTGACGACCGGCGTGTACGGCGTCGATCCGAGCATCATGGGGATCGGTCCGATCGGAGCGACGCAGCGTGTGCTTTCGAACGCAGATCTTACAATCGACGATATCGATCTCGTCGAGCTCAATGAAGCCTTTGCCGCGCAATCGCTCGCTTGCATACAAGAGCTGCGGATCGATCCGGAAAAAGTAAACGTAAACGGCGGCGCGATTGCGCTGGGGCACCCGCTGGGTTGCAGCGGCGCGCGCATTGCGACGACACTTTTGCACGAGCTTAACAAACGTGACGGGCGTTACGGTATTGCCACGATGTGCATCGGTATGGGACAAGGCATCGCGACGCTTTTCGAACGCATTTAGTCGACTGCGTCACATAGGAAGAAAACGCGCGCGCACGGTAGTTGCCAATGTGCATTATCGAACATTGCTTGCTTTGGTCTTGTCCGTTTCGCTGCTATCGGGATGCGGCGGCGGTGGTGGTGGTTCGTCGACGCCTGGTGGCGGCGGCGGAAATGGTGGTAACGGCGGCGGTCAGTCGCTGAACCAGAGCGGCGGCACGATTACGCTGCCGACATCAAACGGGATCACGCCAACGTTCACGTATTCGAGCGTGAGCCCAAGCGGCGTTAAAGTGGCTTTCGCTGCGACTAGCGGGCCGTCGCCATTTAGCAATGCTCGAAAGCCGCTCGCGGCCGCTGCGCTCGCCACCTACTCGATGACGGTTAGCGGTACTACATCGAGCGTTTCGCTCGGCTCATCGACGCTTTCGTACTCCGGTTCGGCGACGAATCTTATTCTCGAAATTTTCGACACGACTAACAGCCAGGCAACGAATCCGGTCGCGACGTGTCCGGAAACGTCGAGCGGCCCCACGATCACGTTTACGTGCAGCTCGGTATCGATCTCGAACCCGACCGACACCTACGTCCTCGAGATCGTCTCCGGCTCGAATCTCGTAACCGCGAACGCATTCATCTGTCCGACGAGTGACGAGGCTACCTCGGTCGTACGTAGCGGCGGTTCAGCAAGCGAAGCAACGCGCCATGGTCTAACGCGTTTCCGCGCTTCGACGAAAAATTCCGGAGAGCTCGCAGTTCTGTATGACCGCGCAACGTTCCAGCGATCGAGTGCCTCGCTCGCGCGCAGCGAGCAAACTGCGGGAGCGACGCTGACGAAGACATTCGACTATCCGAACCTCGGCAAGACCATCCATGTGTTGGGCGTGCCGGCTGCGCAATCTGCAGCTGCTATTGCCGCGTTGCGTTCGCAACCGGGTGTAATCAGCGTTTCGCAAACGCAGCGGCGCGCGATGCTCACGTCGTCACCGCTGATCGTCTCCAACCACTATTTTGCTGGCTTCTCGCCGGCCAACGTCGCGCCATATTACGAAGCAGCGTCGCTGCCCGGTCAGTGGGACATGCATGCGATTGGAATGGAGCACGTCTTCGGCTACTCGCAAGCGGGAAGCACTTTGATAGGCGGCGCGAACCCGAACGTGCTCGGGACGCATAGCATGAAGATTGCGATCATCGACACGGGGCAAGATACGCTTCATCCGGGCCTCGCGGCCAACATCGTTTACCAGAAATGCTTCATCACGAACGGCTCGTCGCAATCCACTTCCAATTTCTCGACCGATCCGTTTGGGCATGGCACCGACGTGTCCGGCATCGCAGCCTCCGTCACGAGTATGTCGAGCACCCCTCCGATGAACGGCTTTGCCGGCGCGGGCGGCAACTTGGGAATCATGGCGTATCGCGTCTTCCCGACGCCCGATGATTCATGCGAAGGAAATAGCTCCGACAATCAGTGCGGTGCAGATACGCCGGATATTGCCGCGGCGATCGATGATGCTGTCACCAACGGCGCCAGTGTCATCTCGATGAGCTTGGGGGGCGACCCATGCACTACGCCGGGTGTTGATCCTGATACAACTGAGGGTGCAGCGGTCGCAAACGCGATCGCGCACAACGTCATCGTCGTCGCAGCGTCCGGAAACGAAGGTCCCAGTCCGGTCGATGCACCCGGCTGCGATTCCGGCGTCATTGCCGTAGGTGCAACGTCACTTGATGACGGCACACCAAACGGCTCGTCGAGAAACGCGGGCGGAAACACGAGCACTCCGGTCGAGTACGTCGCGTCGTACAGCAACGCCGGCAGCACGAACACGCTCCACAGCGCAGCCTCTTGGGGCATCGTTGCGCCGGGTGGCGATCCGTTGAATGATACCGATCTCGACGATCTGCATTGGATCGAAAACATCTGGACGTCGACGCCGTTCATGGCGAACAGCGGTGACACGACCTACGCAGGCGAGTGTACGGATGACTATCCGAATTCGACCTTGACGACGGCGCCCGTCGATTGCCGGACGTTGATCGCGGGCACGTCGATGGCGACGCCACACGTCGCGGGCGTGGCAGCGCTAATCTGCGGCCTCATGGCGAGTTACTGCACGCCGACTGCAATGAGGACACTGCTCTGCACGACGGCAGACGATCTGTCGGGTGATCCGCATCAAGGCTGTGGCAGACTCAACGCCTATCGCGCCGTAGCCACCGCACTTAGCGACCCGAATATTCCGCCGTAGGGGACCACACCTAAGGCAACCCTGCCGGGTCGCCGAAACCGATAGAGATGCGGTTTGTGCGTTTCGCGCTCGTCGCGGTCCTCGCCGTGGGTGCTTTTGCGCCCATGATGGCGGTTCGCGCGCACGAAGGCCTTCCCGAAGTACCGGGCCCACAGCCGTCCGTTATCGCGCGAACGACGGTCTATGCGTTCTACGGTCAGCGCCTCGATAGCCGCCATTGGCACGCTGTCGAGCATCGCGGTGCCGGTCAGGACACGCCGTATCCGGAGATGCAGTACTACACGCCTGAAGCCGTCATCGTCGATCGCGGCGTGCTGCACCTCAACGCGCTTCACTACGAGATCCTCGATCCCGCAACGGGCTTCGACTATCCGTTCGAAGCGGGCCGCGTCGAAAGCAACGACGCGTATCTATACGGGCGCATCAACGTACGCCTGAAGGTCCCGATCGGTAACGGCTTGTGGCCGTCGGTTTGGCTGCGCACCCCCGAAGGACGGCCGCTCGGCGGACAGATCGATATCTACGACGGCTTCGGAAGCGCGACGAACGGCTTCACCGCATCGGTTGCGAATTTTGTTGGCGGTCGTGCCCTTTCGAGCAGCTGCGTGATTGTTGAGAATTATCAGGCACTCACGAACTGCACGCGCATCGGTAATCCGCAGCGCAAGTTAGTCAACTACGCGCACGAGTATCACACCTTCGGTATCGATTGGCGTCCGGATCATCTAACGTGGTACGTCGACAACAAGCCGTACTGGACGATCACGAGTGGAATCCCAAGCGTGCCGATGGTCTTGGTGATGGATCTCGCCGTCGGCGGCGTGCAAGACGGCCCGCCTCCGATCCCGATGCATCTAAAGATGCCGGCCGATTTCGAGATCGCTACAGTAACGATCTCCCGCTAGACTTGTACTGCCTCGCGGTCACCTACGTCATCCAGCCCGGTAAAGAAGAAGAGGCGCTCGCGCACTTGCGCGTGCTCGCGTCCGAATCGGTCAAGGAGCCAGGCTGCAAGATGTACGTCGGACACCGTGCGACCGAGCTCGAGCGCACGATCTTCATCTACGAACAGTACGTCGACGAAGCAGCCTACTGGAAGCATCGCGAGATGCCGCATTTTCTCGCACACGGCGCCGGCGGTCTGATGAAGCTCGCCGAATCGCGCACACCCGTGTTCTGTATTCCGATTAATTAAAAAGAAGAGAGGGGCCACGATTACCGTGGTCCCTCGATACCCTCCGGGGCACAGGCTTCGCTTGGGATGACAAGTCTACTCGAAGCGAGTTACGTAGAACGTTCCATCTTCCCAATAACCGTGTGCGGTGATCATTCGACCGACTGCAACGCGACCGGTTTGGTCGGCTGCAAGCGCAGGCGAATCATTCAGAACGAGCGAGTGCGTGCTCATCTGCACCGTCACGAGGTGACCTTGCACGGACGTGATCGTTCCACGAAGGTGCTGCATCACGCGGCCTGAGTGCTCCACGACGGTCGTTGTAGTAGATCCCGCCGGGACGGCTTCTTCGACACAATTGCCGTTTGGAACGAACGTGCCGTTCTGCCACGATCCGCAATAGGGGTTATGAGGGCCGACGATGTCGACGGTCGTCGTCGTGGTTTGCGCGCCGACAGGTCCGGCGATCATCGCTGCCGCGGTGAAGATAAGTGCTGCGATGAGGCCTTGTGGTAGGAACAAACGCATAAGAGATTTCTGGTCTCCTTTCGGTTAGACCCTATACCCGTCTATGCGATTGAAAAGCTGGCGAGCGTCCCCACACTAAGTAGAGTCCAAGAGCAATCAAGAGCAAGATCGCCAACACGAAGACGCTGGCTTCCGGTCCGGTGGTACCGCCGCTGAGCCAAACATTGCCGGTCGGGTGCGTTGCAAGCAGATAACCCCGCATGTGTAAACCGCTGTCGGCAACACCGAATAGATAACTTTGCGTCCAGTCCCACGCGGCATGGATACCGACTGCGAACCACAACGATCCGGTAAGCCAAATGCTCAAGCAGAAAATCAAGCTGATGAGTCCGGCGTTGATGAGGCCGAACGGCGATTCGCCTGGATTGCTGGAGTGAATGAGTCCGAAGAGTATCGAGACGATTATCGCGGCCCAGAAGAAATTGATGCCGCGCGCGAGCGTGAACAAAAGGTAGCCACGCGTCCATGATTCTTCTGCGAATCCAACCAGAATGAAAACGATCGCCAAGACGAGGCCGCTCTGAACGGCCGAACCAGCGTTAATCGCGCGGCTATCGAACGCAATGGCGTGCGAAAGCACGAGAATTCCGATCAGCGCGCTCATCGCGACGAATCCGGCGATCAGACCGCCTCCGAACCGCGAGAGCTGGTGAGGTCCGGAGTAACCGTACGACAAGAACGAGCGGCCTTCGATCCTGGACATAAAGAATGTTGGGACGGCGATCGTGATGACGAACAGCGTTTCCTGAATGAGCAACGAGCTCGGCGGAATTTCGCCCGTGCGGTTCATCGTCTGAAAGTGCAACGCTTGCCCGATAAGGCGGATTAGACCGAGCTCTACGACGATAATCGCAAAGAAGATCGCTATGCTCCAACCGGCGCGAATTCCGGCGGAGCCGACGAAAAGCCAGCGCATCTTCATTACCGGCCCGAAAACGCCGGCGGCCGCTTTTCGCGGAACGCAGCCAGGCCTTCCGCAAAATCGGCACTGTCGCCCGCGATGGCTTGCATCTCGGCTTCATAGCGTAGCGCTTCGTCGACGCTTCGCGCGACGAACGTATTGTGAACCAGCTCGTGCTTCGCGAGCCCGAGGGCGCGCGGACCGCGAGCCAGAGTGCTTGCTAGGGAGAGCGTTTCCGAAAGCAGATTCTCGGGAGCACAAACGCGATTGACGAGGCCGATTTCGTACGCGCGCTGCGCGGTGATCTTTTCCGAGAGCAAAATCGCTTCCATCGCGCGCGCGTAGCCGATGATCCGCGGCAACAGAAACGACATTCCGCTATCGGGTACGAGACCGATGCGGACGAACGCCGTCGAGAACGAGGCGGTCTGGGAAGCCAAGCGCAGATCGCACGCAAGGGCGATACCCATTCCGGCGCCCGCAACGGGGCCATTGATCGCGGCGACGATTGGTTTCTCGATACTCAGCATCTTACGCAAGAGCGGATTGTAGCGCGCTTCGACGGTGCGCATGATGTCGATTCTACCGCCCTCGCCCGCGAGCGACGGATCGTCCAGCGACTGACCGGAGCAGAAACCTTTGCCTTCGCCGGTGAGGACGATTGCACGCACGTCTTTATTGCGTTCCAGCTCGACGAATGTTTTCGTCAACGCCTCGAGCATCGTCGCCGTTAGCGCGTTGTATTGCGCCGGGCGGTCGAGCGTGATCGTAGCGACGCCGTTTTCGATCGCTGCGCGAAGCTCCGCGGCTATTGTCCCTTCCATTGTGGTGCCCTCCGTTCGCGAAATGCAGATACGCCTTCGCGTCCGTCTTCGGTCTCGAGCAGCTCGAAGAAGATGGCGCGCTCACGCTCGAGCGAGGTGCGCAATCCATCTTCGAAGGCGTGCGTGATTGCACGCTTCGCGGCGCGGATCGCAAGCGGCGGCCCTGCGGCAAGCGACGTTGCGAGATCGAGCGCCGTCGCCTCGACGCGTTCGGATGGGACGCAGCGATTCGCAAGACCGCGTTCGAATGCCATGCGTCCGCTGATCTCGCCGCCGAGCATGATCAACTCGCTCGCTAGCGTTTTTCCGAGCGCGCGCGTTAGCCGTTGCGTTCCGCCGGCACCGGGAATGAGCCCGAGTTTGATCTCGGGTTGTCCGAGGCGCGCGTCTTCCGCAACGACCATCAAATCGCAGCTCATCGCGAGCTCGAGTCCGCCGCCGAACGCAATCCCGCGCACCGCGGAGATCATCGGGAGCTCGCAGGCCCAGATTTCGTCCCACATGGCGAGCAGCGGACCGTCTTCGAGAAATTCATCGAGATCAGCGCCGGCCGCAAAGGCGCGCGCATCGCCCGCGATGATGACGGCACGCGTTCCGTCGAGTTGCGCGCTGCCGAGCATCTCTCCGAGATCGCCGACGATCTCGTTAGAGAGCGCGTTGAGTTTCTTTGGGCGGTTGAGCCGTAGCACGACGACGCCGGCGGCCGGCGTCTCGCGGAGAATGTCGCTCATTTTCCAAGGGTTCTGTTGTCGAAGACGCGTTTCACCTTCCCGATCTCGACACGCTCGATCGTCATGGGTGCGAGGACGCGCACATCCAGCGAAATCGCCAAGGTTTCTTCGAGCTTCGCCTCCACCGCGGTGCGAAGTTTCATTTGATCGAAGAGGGCTTCGCGTGCGTGCTCGACCTCGACGGTGAGTTTGTCGAGGCCGCCGTGAGGCCGCTCTAGCAGGATGCGGTAGTGCGGGGTCAGCTCTTTGAACGAGAGCAGAGCTTCCTCGATCGCAGTTGGGAACACGTTGACGCCGCGCACCGTCAGCATGTCGTCGACGCGGCCGAGCAGCCAGTCGATCCGTGCATGCGTGCGTCCGCACGAACACGGTTTGCGATTTATGCGCGTGATATCGCCCGTGCGGTAGCGCAGCACCGGCATCGCGTCGCGCGTGAGCGTGGTCAATACGAGTTCGCCGAGCTCCCCGTCGGGGACCGGTTTCCCAGTCGACGAGTCGATGATCTCGGGAAGAAAGTGATCTTCGAAAACGTGCAGACCGTTCTTGGCTTCGGCACATTCTTGCGCAACGCCGGGTCCGATGATTTCGGTGAGGCCGTAAATGTTGGTTGCGGTCACGCCCAGGAGCCGTTCGAGCTCGGTGCGCATCTCGGGCGTCCACGCTTCCGCACCGCAAACCGCGATGCGCAGCGCTTTCGGCTTGCGCTTTTCGGCCTGAAATCGTTCGCCGAGTAAGAGTGCGTAGCTCGGCGTGCAGCCGATACCGACGACGGGAAGCGACTCGAGCAACTGCATTTGACGCGCGGTGTTACCGCTCGACGCCGGAACGACACACGCACCCAGACGCTCGGCGCCGGCGTGCATTCCGAGGCCGCCCGTGAAAAGCCCGTAACCCCATGCAACTTGAAACATCTCGCCGCTCTCGACGCCCGCGGCTGCGAGACAACGCGCTGCCACCTCTCCCCAGATCTTCAGATCGAGATCGGTGTAGGCGCCGACAGTCGGATTTCCGGTCGTACCCGACGATGCATGAATCCGCCTTAATTTATCAGGCTCAACAGCGAGTAAGCCCAGCGGATATGTATCCCGGAAATCGACCTTTTTCGTGAACGGCAGCTTTTGAAGTTCGTCGAGTGTACGGGGCGGCTGCCGGCCGGCGAGGCGTTCCGAATAGAGTGGAACGTTCGTCTTTAAACGTGCAAAGAGCGCCTGTAAACGTTCGAGCTGAAGTTCTTCCAGCTTCGGACGCGACAGGCGCTCCTCGGGAGAAAAGATCAGCGGCGCTTAGCGGCCTTGCGCGCGGGAGCTTTCTTGGCGACCTTTTTGGCGCCGGCTTTACCTTTGGCTTTGGACGCACCGCGTTTTACGCCGACTGCTTCTTTGAGCGCTCGGCTCGGTAGGAAACGCATCACACGCTTCGCCGGTACTTTTACCGGTTCGCCGGTTTGCGGATTCCGCGCCATGCGGGCGGGACGATTGCGCACTTTGAACTGGCCAAATGGTGTGAGCTGGACCTTCTCACCCTTCTTAAGGGTGGCGGTCATTTTTTCGAGGATCGTCTCGACTATTTCCGCGAGTTGTCTGCGCGGAAGTTCGAAGTCCTCGGCCAGCTCTCTAATTAGCTCAGGTTTGGTCATTTAAGCCTTTCGTGTGGGTAGTCGGCTCTAAGTGTTTAGCGGCAAGACGTTGCCAGGGCGATTATACGCCTCTTTCCAGGAAAATCGAGCACTTCCCGTTATTTTTTCAGTGATTTTCGACCGTAGTGTGACCGAGATATGCTTCGCGCACGCCCGCATCGCGCGCGATCTCCTCCGCAGGTCCGTGCAGCGCTACTAAACCTTCTGCAAGGACATATGCATATCGTGCCAATTGCAAGGAAGATGCGACGTTTTGCTCGACGAGAACGATCGTCGTTCCGCCTTGATGGATATCGCGAACCCAGTCGAAAATTTGCTGGACGATGCGCGGCGCGAGTCCCAAAGAGGGCTCGTCAAGCAATAGCAAACGCGGCTCCGACATGAGCGCGCGTGCAATTGCGGCCATTTGCTGCTCGCCGCCCGAGAGCGTTCCGGCAAGCTGCGTGCGGCGTTCCGCGAGAATCGGAAGACGATCGTACATCTTCCTGAGATTTTCGCGCGCGCGCGACGTCGCGCGCGCTTCGGTTCCAACGAGCAAATTGTCTTCGACCGACATCGACGGAAAGAGCTGACGCCCTTCGGGGGTAAGCGCGATACCGCGCTCGACGAGCGCGCGCGGCGGAAGGCCGTCGATGCGCTCGCCCGCGTAGGTAATCGTTCCGCTACGCGGCGGCGTGAGCCCCGAGATCCCGCGCAGCGTCGTCGATTTTCCGGCGCCGTTGGCACCGAGGATTGCGACGATCGAGCCTTCTTCGATCTCGAGCGAAACGCCATGTAATGCCTCGAAGTCGCCGTACGCGACGTGCAGATCCTCGAGGCGCAGCAGCACGCTCATGTCTCGATCGGCGTCCCGAAGTACGCAGAGACGACTTCCGGATGCGTCGAGATCTCGGCCGGCGTGCCCTCGGCGATCTTGCGGCCGAAATCGAGAACGATGATGCGGTCCGAGATGTTCATAACGAAGCGCATCAGGTGCTCGATGCCGCCGACTGCGGAGATGCCGTGTTTTCGGAGATCTAAAATGAACGCGCACATTGCGTCGACTTCGGTTGGATTGAGTCCGGCCATGACTTCATCGAGCAGCAAGAGCGCCGGTCGTGTCGCGAGCGCGCGCGCAACCTCGAGCCGCTTGCGTTGCGTCAGCGTCAGGCTCGATGCAGGCGCATCGGAGAGATGTGAGAGGCGAACGAGCTCCAAGATTTCAGCCGCGGTGCGCCGCGCTGCCGCATACGTCTTCTCGTGCACGAGCGCGCCGACCGCAACATTGTCGATGACGGAGAGTCGTACGAACGGGCGGACGACTTGATACGTTCGTCCGATGCCCGCGTGCGCGATCCGGTGCGTCGCCATTCCGACGATCGATTTTCCTTTGAACCGCACATCGCCCGACGATGGCGGAAATACGCCGCTGATCAAGTTGAACAACGTCGTCTTTCCGGCGCCGTTCGGGCCGATGATGCTGACGATCTCGCCTTCGTTGACGCTGAAGCTTACATCGTTCAGCGCGCGAAGACCGCCGAACGACCTGCTGATGTTCTCGACTTCGAGCAGAGGCACGCTCATGTGATTGCCTCTTGGGTACGCGTCTTGGCCGCAGCTTTCTTACGGCTCAAACGTTGTGAAATCGCGGGCACAATGCCGCCCGGCAACGCGATCAGTAAGATCACGATCAGCGCGCCGAAGATCATCAAGTGTGTTTGCGGGAAGCGCGTGCTGAGGCTCTCCGAGACTTGCGACATCAAGATGCCGCCGACGAGCGGACCCCACAACGTGCCCATGCCGCCCAAAATCGCCATCGCGACTGTCTGTAGCTCGATTTCCGTCGAATAGATCGAGGTCGGTTCGACATAGGTCAGATACCAAGCGTAGCCGCCGCCAAGAAGCGCCGGGATGATCGCGCTCAACACGAAGGCTTGCACTTTGCTTGACGTTGTGTCGACGCCGAGTGTACCGGCCGCGCGTTCGTCTTCGCGCAGCGCGCGCAGTCGCAGACCGAACGCGCTGCGATCGATCCATGCCGTGAGTAGAATCGCCAGTATCAAGACGCCGAGCGTCCAGTAGTAAACATCGACCGCGTTCGAACCGGGCGGAAGATAGATGCCTTCGGCGCCACCCGTAAACGGAATCGTATCCGTCGCGATGCGCAAGCTTTGCGCGAGGCCGAGCATCCCCAGCGCGAAGAACGGTCCTTGCAGGCGCAGCATGAGATAGCCCATGGGCACCGCAAGCGCCGCGCACAGCAGGCCGCCGGCGATTGCGCACAGCCACCATTCGGCGTGAAAGCGCGTCGTGCCGATTGCGACAACGTACGCGCCGATGCCGAAGAACGTGATCTGTCCGAACGAGAGATAGCCCGCGTAGCCGGAGATGATATTCCAGCCGTACGCAAGGCCGGTGAAGAGCAAACTGATATAAAACAGCGAGAGAATATAGCCGTTTCCGGACAGTGGCACCAGTGCCGAGGCAAGCAAAAGCACCGCCAACGCGGCAAAACCAAGGATGCGCAGATTCACGTGGTTGCTGGCTTACCTAAGATTCCGGACGGCCGGAAGAGCAGCACCAAGATGAAAACAACGTACGGCATCATCGAGCCGAAATGCGTGTTGCCATAAAACCCGACGAACGAAACGGCGAGTCCAAGCAATCCTGCGCCCACGATCGCTCCGGCGTAGCTGCCGAGTCCGCCCAGCACGACTACGCTGAACGAAATCAACGTGAATTGCGATCCCGTGTCTGGATTGTAGGCGTAAATCATGCTCAAGAGCGCGCCTGATGCCGCTGCAATTCCACAGCCGAGGGCGAAGCTGAGCGTCCGCATGCGGCCGATGTCGATGCCGCAGGCTCGTGCGCCATCGAGGTTCTGGCTTGCGGCGCGCAGAGCGCGCCCAACCTGGGTCGAGCGAAGTACAATCGCTAGAATTCCCGCGATGAGAATTGCGATCGAGAACGCCAATAGCTGCGCTTTTGGGAAATCGATTCCGCCGACGTGCCACGAGTCGGTCAAGTATGCGACCGAACGAAAGTCACCGCTGAAAATTGCAAGCCCGAGACCGACGAGAAAATACGAAACGCCGAACGTGATGAGCAGCGAGGTCCACTCGCGCGATTGCGCGTGTTCGGGCAGACGGCGCAAAAGTAGCCGTTCGATGAGCGTTCCGAGAATGGCGCCGCCGATCAGCGCGCCGGGCAGCGCTTCGATCGGCGTGATCCCGAAGCGCTGAAAGACGACCGCGCACGTGAGCGCGGTGAGGATGACGATCTGTCCGTGCGCGAGATTGACGATTCGCGTGACGCCGAAAATAACGTTCAGCCCAAGGGCGGCGAGTGCGAACACGCCGCCCAAGAGCAGACCGTTGATGATGAGCTGGAGGACCAGCTCAACGTGCATTATTTAGCCCAGGAGTATGGGGTGATCAACTTCGCCTGCGCCCATTTGCCCGGGTACACGACGAGTTGCTTGCCACCTTGCCATTGATCGGTCAATGAATCGTAGCCCGTCTGCATGCCGTTTGCGTCGACGTGATAGGTACCGCAAACCGTGTCGACTTCGTGCGTCCCCATAAAGTCGCGGATCTTATCGTTGTCGAGCGACTTCACGCTGGCGATCGCCGCGCCGAGGACTTGCATTGCTGCGTAGTTTTGCGCTGAGTGGTAGTCGGGCTCGATGCCGAACTCGGCCTTGAACGCCTTTGCGAAGGCGACGTTTCCTTCCGTCTTTAGTTCGGCGCTCCAGTTATTCGCAAAGAGAACGCCTTGCGAATCGGCTCCGACTTGTTTGGCGAAGTTTGGATCGGCTGGGCCGATTGTGAAGAACAGCTCCTTCGGCGTTACGTTGGCTTGTTTAAGCGCACGTATGATACCGACGGAATCCGGGAAGTACGAGATTGCAAGCACGACGTCCGGATTCGTCTGCTTGATCTTCTGAACGACTGCGGTGTAGTCCGACGCATTGTGTGGATACAGCTCGTTGAAGACGACCTTTAACCCGGCCGCCGCTGCCATCTCGGGAACGGCTTGCGCGATCGAGCGCGGGAACGCCGTGTCCTCACCGGTCAGCGCGATCGTCTTGTAACCGTACTGCTTGGCGATTTGGATCGCGCCGTAGACGTAACGGTCCGACGTCGCAGTCCCTTGGAAGATGTATTTGAGATTGCGTTTGAACGGAGCGACGGCGGCGACCTCAGGCGAGATCATCGGCATCTTGTATTGATCCGCGATGTTTGCAACTGCCGCCGTGATTGCGCTCGAGTACGGGCCGACGATCAAGTTGACGTGATCTTGCTGAACGAGCTTCTGATACTCGGTGACCGACGTCGCAGGATCGCTCGCGTCGTCGTACACTTTCAATTGGAGCTGACGTCCCATCCAGCCGCCCTTGGCGTTCACCTGATTGACGTATAGCTGGTAACCTTGAAGCGCGTACTTGCCGACGTCGGCGTACGCTCCGCTTTGCGAGATTGTCGTCCCGATGACGATCGGATCGGCCGCACCTGCGGTCCGTGAGTTGGCGCCGATAAAACACGCGAGTATGGCGGCGCTTAAAAGAAAAGCGATCCCCTTGGATCGGCTGGATGCCTTCATGCCCCTCTCCCTCTGGTAAGTTTCCTTGGGTTATGAGGAGTAACGGTAGCCATCCTCCAAAAGTCGCATCATATAAAGGAGACCATGATGACGACCCTTACCGCTTCCCCGGCACGCCAGTTGATCACGCGGCGCCTCGCGGAGTACGCCGTGAACCTTGGCTTCACCGATCTTCCGGCGGCGACCGTAGAGAAGACGAAGCAAGCCATCCTCGATCTTCTCGGCATCGCTATCCGCGCAAGCATCGCCGGCGAATCGAGCGACGTTGTCCGAGGAGTCGTCGATTCGCTCGGGAGTTCTGGGAGCGCGACGGGGATCGGAATCGGACCGCGCTATCAGCCGCACTATGCGGCGCTATTGAACGGAACGTTCGCCCACACGCTGGACTTCGATGATACGCACGAAGGCGGATCGATTCACCCCGGAGCGCCGGCGATCACGGCCGTTCTGGCCATTGCAGAAGAGAAGCGTGCCTCAGGGGCGAGCGCAATTGCGGCGATCGTGGCGGGCTACGACGCGACGGTTCGCATCGCCGAAGCTGCGGATCCGGCCGCGCACTACGATCGCGGGTTCCATCCGACCGCGACCTGCGGGACGTTCGGAGCGACGGCCGCCGTCGCCAACGTGACGAACTCGAGCGCGGATATTCTCGAGAACGCTTTTGGCATCAACGGAAGCCAATCGGCCGGTTCTTTACAATTTCTGGAAAATGGCGCGTGGAACAAGCGCATCCATACCGGACTTACCGCACATAATGCGATCCTGGCGTGGCGCTTTGCGCAAGCCGGCGCGGTTGGCGCACGCGACGCGCTCGAGGGGCGCTCCGGATTTTTCCGCGGATACACGGACGGCGCGGATGTCGAGCACGTGGTGCGCACGCTCGGAGAACGATTCGCGGTTGACGAGACAGCCTTCAAACCGTATCCGTCGTGCCGCTATTCGCACGCGGCGATCGATCTGATCCGTGAGATCGTCGCGGAAGCGAAGCTCGAGCCCAAAGACATTTCGGCGATTCGCATCGGCCTGCCGCGCAAAGGCATGGATCTGATAGGCGTCCCCGAGGAAGCGAAACGCACGCCGAGTTCCATCGTCGACGGACAATTCAGCATGTTCTTCCTGGCAGCGGTAGCGTTGCTGCACCAGCGCATGACGTGGGATGATTACAAGCTGCTCGGCAACGCCGAAGTTGCGCGGACGATTGAGCGAATCGAAGTGCGATTGGATCCCGAGATCGACGCGCGTTTCCCGACAATGGCTGCGAGCGTTGAGATCGACACGAACGGCACGACGATCCGCCGGATCAACTGGACTCCGAAAGGCGAGCCCGACAAACCGCTTACGTGGGAAGAAGTGGAAGCGAAGTTCCTCAGCTTGGCGCGCGCGGTATACGATGACGCGCGTTGCGCGCGAATAGTCGAGACGGTTCGCGGTCTCGAGCGCATCGGCGAGATCGGTGAGCTGACGGCGCTCCTCGGCGCGTGAGCGTCGACAAGGAGGTCCTCGCGCAGATCCGGCGTTTCGCAGAGTCGGAAGTGCGTCCGGTTGCGCACGATCTCGAAGCGCGCAATGAATACCCGACGGCGCTGGTTGCGCGCATGCGCGAGATGGGCCTGTTCGGCGCGATCGTCCCCGAAGAGTACGGCGGCGCTGGGCTCAACGTCAGTACGTACGCGGCGATCATTGAAGAGATTGCGCGCGTGTGGATGTCGATCACGGGCGTGCTCAATAGCCATCTCATCATGTGCTACGACATCCTCACTGGCGGAACGGAACGGCAGCGCACGACGTGGTTGCCTTCCCTAAGCGATGGTTCGAAGCACGGCGGCATCATGCTCAGCGAGCCCGAGGCGGGAAGCGATCTCCAAGCGATCCGCGTAACTGCGCGCCGCGACGGTGATTCGTATCTGATCCGTGGCACGAAGATGTGGGTTACGAACGGACGCACCGGAAATACATTTCTGGTTCTTGCAAAAACCGATACCGAGGTGCAGCCGCGTCATCGCGGCATCAGTCTCTTCATCGTGGAGAAAGACAAGGGTCCGGGATTTACGGTCAGCCGCGATATCGACAAGCTCGGATATCGCGCGCTCGACACGTGCGAGGTCGTCTTCGATGACTATCGCGTCCCCGCGGAAAATCTACTCGGCGAACAAGAAGGCTTGGGTTTCAAGCAGATCATGAGCGGTCTGGAGCTCGGCCGCATCAATATCGCAGCTCGCGGCGTGGGCATCGCGCAAGCCGCGCTTGACGAAGCCGTCAAATATTCACAGCAGCGCGAGACGTTCGGCAAGCCCATCTGGCAACACCAGGCGATTGCGCTCAAGCTCGCCGACATGGTGACAACGGTGAACGCGGCGCGTCTGTTGACCTACGCGGCCGCCGAACGCAAAGATCTCGGCCAACGCTGCGACATGGAAGCCGGGATGGCCAAGCTCTTTGCGACCGAGACGGCGATGACGTGCGCGCTCGAGTCGATGCGTATTCACGGCGGGTATGGTTACACTAAGGAGTTTGACGTCGAGCGATTTTTTCGAGACGTACCCCTACTGATCATCGGCGAGGGCACGAACGAGATTCAGAAGACGATCATCGCGCGTCAGCTCATCGAGCGCAACGCTCTTTAAGGTTGGTGCAGCTGATTGTGCTTGGTGTAGTAGATGCGATCCGAATTGTTGTTGAGCTCGCGGTTGAGCTGATGATACTGTCCGGCCGTCAGATGGCCGTCGTCATGCCGTAGATCGGCGCGCCGCTGCGCGTTGACGCGCGCAAGGTGGTTTTCGTCCGCGCGATATTCGCCGTAGGTTAGCGAGCCGTTGCGCACGCCCTGATTGATGCGTGTCTGTTGATCGTGCTCGCGATTGTAGACTTCGCCGGCTTGCGCTGCGAGTGGAAGCGAGGAGGCTGCAAGCACGCCCGACGTGAGGGCGGCGAGCAGAATTTTTCCAAGGAGTGGCTTGATAAACATCATGTACGAATTGTGCGTTCTCCGGAGAAAAACGCAACGCTTCGCCCACCCATTCTAAGAGGGCTTTTAGCCCGGCTTAAGGCGCGCCTAATCCTGGAATTCGAAAAACCCTTCGTAGCCGCTACGTCCCGGGACCAGTGAGATGTCGAGCTTCCAAACCGTAGGTGAAAGCTCGTTACAGATGCCTTCGGTAAGCGGTCCGATCCACACGGGATACTCCAGTATGCGCGGAACGCGTTTCATCTGCCGCACCGCCGTGCGGACGATGTGCCACGTTGCGGAGTGATCCGCGTTCGAGTCCCCGCGAAAGGGAACCACGAGTGTCTTCGGCTTGAGAGCTTCGAGTTGCGTTCGCACGTTTTTGACGACTGCGGGAAACGCGCTGATCAGCTCGTTCCGAATTTCGCCTTTTTTCATTCCGCAAAGCGTGCTTACGGTGAGGATCGAAACCGGCTGCTCGTTACGGCGGAGCAATGCAATGAGCCCACCGCACGCTAAGGTCTCGTCGTCCGGATGCGGCGCGACAATCGTCGTTGGGCCGAATGTTTTCAGCGCTGTGTGCGGGAGCTCCGTTCCCGAAAACGTAACATGAGCTTCCCTCAACATGGCAACAGCGTCGAGGCTACACGTCCCGAGTCCAGAAATCGTCAAGGAAAAACATGAGGAAAACTACCGCGATTTCGCCAATCGAGTAGTCCTTCAAAATGCGAATACTTATCGTTGAAGATGATCAGCGCATCGCAGGTCCTGTTGCAGATGATTTGCGATTGCAGCAGCACGTCGTTGATGTGACGAGCGACGGACGTGATGGTCTGAACTACGCGCTCGCTGGATCGTACGATCTCATGCTTCTTGATATCATGCTGCCGGGAATCGATGGACTTACGATTTGCCGCAAGCTGCGTGATGCCGGAGATCAGGCTATGATTCTCGTGATCACCGCGCGCGATGCGATCGAAGACAAGGTTGCAACGCTCGACGCCGGTGCAGACGATTACATTGTCAAGCCGTTCGATCTTGCGGAACTGAGCGCGCGCGTGCGTGCCGTTTCCCGGCGGACGCGTGAATCGCGGCCGATGGTTTTGGAACGCGGGCCGCTCTCACTCGATCCCAAGAGCGCGCGCGTAACATTCGAAGGCAGGCAAGTGCCGCTCACGCGCACCGAGCACGCAATTCTCGAAACGCTCATGCGTAATTCGGATCAGATATTCACCAGCTCTATGCTGCTCGACCGCGTCGTGACGTTCGACGTGGGAAGTGGAACGGGTTCGATCAAGACGCACATCGCAAATTTGCGCCGCAAGCTCCGCGCTGCCGGATGCACGGATCCGATCGAGACCGTTTACGGGCTCGGGTACCGCCTCAGCGATATGGGCGCAGTTTAAGCTAACGAAGGCGGACGGCGCGGCAGCGTAATCGTGAAGGTGCTGCCGGTGGCGATCCGGCTCGTCACGAGGATGCGGCCGCCGTGACGTTCGGCTAGCGCGCGCGCGATCGCGAGTCCGAGCCCGCTGCCGCCGTCACTCGAGCGCGCTTCGGAACCGCGCCAGAAACGATCGAAGATCCGGTCGAGATGCTCGGGGGCGATGCCGATGCCGTTGTCCTCGACCGAGACTTGCGCATTGACGGGATCACCTGCGCACGAAACGAGGACCGAACCGCGCTCGGGCGTGTAGCGAATCGCGTTCTCAACGAGATTCGAAATGATCCGAGAAACCTGTTCCGGATTTCCGATTACTTGACCGCCATTGCCCGGCTCGACCATCAGCTTGATGGATTTTCGCGTTGCAAAATCCTTATATCGATCGATGACCCGATTGACGACCGTATCGATGTGTACCGTGAACATCTCGCGCTCGAGCGAGCGTCCTGCGCGTGCGAGAATCAAGAGATCGTCGACGAGGCGGTTCATTTCTTTTGCCGTTGCGGCAATCGAGATCAAGCGGTTCTTCGTTTGGTCTGCCAGATCGGGCGCCTCGTGCAGCGCGACGGCAGCCGTCGTTGAAAGCGCAGTCAGCGGGCCGCGCAGCTCGTGCGAGGCGTCGGCGGTAAATTCGCGCAAACGCTCGTAGCTCGCTTCCGTGCGCGCAAGCGATGCGCGAGCCAGCATCGATCCGCCGACGCCCGCAGCCAGAATTGCGAGCAGCGATCCGAACATGATGCCGAGATCGAGCGCGCCGACGCCCTGGTCGAAAGCGTCGCTCGTCAATGCGGCGCGTACGTATCCGACGTCCGCATGCTGTCCGTTTTGCAAGTAGATCGTGTACGTTTCCAAACGCTTACCGCCGGCGCCGCTTAGCGCGAACCGCCCCAGTTGCGGCGGAACGTAGGCGGGCGGTCCGTGCCCGCGCCGCGTGACCAATCGCTTCTGCGAATCAAACCATTCGAGGCCTTCGACTTTGGGATCGACATCGAAGCCGCCCAGCGAGTGTTCGTTGACGACGAACCCGCCCGGAATGAAGTCGCTCGCAGCTTCGCCGGCGCGTGCCAGCGTCGAAAGCCGATTCGTGGCTTGCTGCTGTACGATCGATTCGAACGAGAACCGAACGGATGCCGCAAAGATAACGATGACGACGGCAAATGCGCCCAAGTACGACGCAAAAAGCCGGCGCTCGAGCACCCTGCCCTCCCCCCGTGAAACCATTGGTTTCCTGGTTCGACGCTTTGACTGCGTCCCTCCAGGCCAGCGCCTAGGGCCGTCGAAAGGGGCCGCATCATGAACGGCCAGACGCTGCAGCCGCTCGTAATTGAGCCGAAAGAGACCACCGCGATTTGGGGTGGCGACGCACTCGTAAAAGAGTACGGGAAAAAGGGCGATCCGAACGCGACGCTTGGCGAATCGTGGGAGTGCTGGGACGAGAATACCGTCCGCAGCGGACCCTACGCCGGGAAGTCGATCGCGGAATTGCGCACGCTGCTCGGCAAGCGCCTCTTAGGGACGCTCGACGCCGGCCGCATCTTTCCGGTCCTCACGAAGATCATCGATGCGCGCAAGAACCTGTCGGTGCAAGTGCATCCCGACGATGCGTACGCGCAGCGCGTCGAGCATGAGCCGTTCGGTAAAACCGAATGTTGGGTGATTCTCAAAGCGGAACCGGGTGCGGAGCTGGTCCTCGGCTGGACGAGGGCCACGACGCGCGAAGAATACGAACGCCGCGTCAAGGATGGAACGCTCGGTGACATCCTACGCCGCGTTCCGGTCAAGCCGAACGACGCATTCTATCTTCCGTCTGGAACGTTGCACGCGATCGGTGAGGGCATTCAGCTCTTCGAGACGCAGCAGGCCAGCGATCTAACGTACCGGATCTTCGATTGGAATCGGGTCGGGCCGGATGGCAAGCCGCGTCAGCTACACGTTGACAAAGCCGGCGATGTTTTGAACTACGCCGCCGGGACGACGGCGCAGACGATCCATTTGGTGTACGAAACCGATGGCGTGCGCGCGGAAGCGTATATCGCCGATCCCCGTTTCGTCGTCGAGCGCATTAGCTCGGCGCAAAAGGGAACGTTACGCCCGGACGGCGAGCCGATCATCGTCATGACGCTCGACAATTCGATGACGCTCGTTACGGCCGAATCGACAACGCAGCTCGATCGCTGGACGACTGCGCTTGTCCCGGCCGAGCTAGGTTCCATCGACGTCGTGGGCGGCGCGGCGCTTTGCGTTACCCCGAGTCGCGATGTTTTCGTGCGGCGTCTCGAGCGCGCGGGTGTCTCAACCGCCCAACGCGACGCCTTTCTGAAGCAATTCGAGCCAACCGCGTTGTCATCCCGAGCGTAGAGCCGTAGGCTCGTAGTCGAGGGACAGCTAGCGCCGAACCAGGGGACCGGGGCGCGACGACATCCGCCGGAAGAATCCGACGACGAAGATCCCGGCGATGATCAAGGCGGCAACGAATGCGCCTATAAACAGCGCCTTGACGACGAACGCGAGGACGACGAGCGCCACGATAGCGAGCGCGGCAAGGACTGTGAGGCGAATGAATAGTGCCACTGCGGGGACCTCCGTTAGCTTCTACGCGGAGAGCCGCCGGCAAGTTTCATAGCCGGCCCAGCCTGTCCAGGACCGTATATATCGCGCCGATGTGATTGCAGACGTTGATCTCGCCGCTTCGAATGAGATCGACCAGCTCAGAGATAGGGACGAGCTCGACGGCAATCTCCTCGGTTGGATCCAAATGCCGCTCGTGCGTAAGCGTGACGTCGCGTGCGAGGAATAGCGTGAAACGTCCGTTCGAGTTGGTCGGATCGACGATGAACGTTGCGACGCGTTCGAGCTCGCCTTTCGGTGCGTATCCGGTTTCTTCGCTGAATTCGCGCAGCGCCGCTTGCTCGGCGCTTTCGCCGGAATCGATCATGCCCGCCGGAAGCTCGAGTACAACCTCGCCGATGCCGTGCTTGTACTGGCGAACGAGTATGACGTTCTCTTCGGGCGTAATTGCAAATATCATGACGAAGCCGCGTGTTTCGCGCACATGGTAGTCTTCGACGATCGTTCCGCTCGGAAGCTCGATCCGATCGCGGCGCATCCTCAGGTGCGGCGTGTCGAGAATGACCTCGGATTTGAGGACCTTCCAGTCAGGCATGATATGCGCCGGGACTACGCGAAATGCTCTGGAACGTCTTGCGAGGAGCGAAGGGCCAATCGATAGACTACGTATCGGAGAACTCTACGACACGACGTACGGGACACTCTGGAAGGAAGGACCGTACTTTCCCCGCGGCACTCGCGTTCAGGTCGTCGGATTGCACATCGATCAAGGATTTTGCGTTCGATTTCCGGGTGAGTCAGACGGCGAACCGCTCGAAGCGTGGGAAGATTGGGACGAGCTGGATTTCCTTGCGGAAGAAGGCTCGATAGAACCGTCGGGAGATCTTTCGCAGTCAGCTTTGGCCGAAGCACGTGAAGTGCTGAACGAAGCCGAAGATGGCTGTCATCTTCATTTAGACGAAGAGTAAGAACGGTATTAGCTCATGCCTAGATGGTATGACCGCTATGCCGTGGTCGCGGTTTTATTCGCAGCACTTGCCATTTTGCCGTTCTGGCCGGCGCCTGCGCGCATCATCTGCGCACTTCTCGCATTTGCGATCGCCATCGTCGTGCTTATCATACGCTTGCAGCGGCATGCGTCGATGATTACCGGTTCACGTTCGACGATCGTCGATATGGAGTCGCGGATCGATCGGATTCGCGCAGAGCGCGAGAAACGATTTAACCGCAGATAGATGCACGAATCGGAAGCCGTCGACGCGCCGTACATCGTCGAAGTCTGGCGAGGGCATCGAATCGAGTCGCGGCACCGGGTCGCGATCTGCGCGGTCGACGTCGCCGGAAAGGTCCTATTAGAAGAAGGGACGGTCGACGTCCCCGTCTATCTGCGTTCGGCCGCCAAGCCGTTCATTGCCGCAGCCTCGGTTCGGGCGGGAGCCGTCGACGCATTCGGTTTCGACGATCGCGAGCTTGCGTTGATGTGCGCCTCGCATTCCGCCGAACCCGAGCACCTCGAGACTGCGCATTCGATGCTGGCAAAAGCGGGACTTCACGAGAGCGCGCTCCTTTGCGGTGGTACGCCGAGCCCCATTTACAATAACTGCTCCGGTAAGCACGCCGGAATTCTCGCCCTGTGCAAGCACATCGGTGCGCCGCTGGGCACCTATCTCGAGCCCGATAATCCGGCGCAAAAATTGATCCTCGAATTGTGTTCGCGGGTCGTCGATGAACCGCTGCCGCCCGACCGCATCGCCGTGGACGGCTGCGGCATCCCCGTCTTTGCAACGAGCCTACGCCGCGCAGCGCGCGCCTTCGCCCGCTTTGCCTCGCTTGAAGAGCTTGACGACGAGGATCGTGAGGCGCTAAAACGTTGCCGCACCGCAATGGCCGACAACCCGTGGTTTGTCTCCGGAACGGGACGCTTCGACACTGCGCTGATCGAATCGACGCGCGGCGCGGTCATCGGCAAAGGCGGTGCTGAAGGCTTTCACGGCAGCGCGATCCTGCGCGGGCGGGTTGGTCTTGCAGTTAAGGTCATCGACGGCAACAATCGCGCAACTGCTCCAAGCGTCATGGCAGCGCTCACGAAACTCGACGCGCTCACGTCGGCAGCGACCGATTTACTCGCGCCTTTCACGCAACCGCCCGTGCGCAACGTTGCGGGACGAATAGTCGGATCGATTCGCGCCACGATCTAGCCGGTCGACCTTGGATGAACGTCGTGCGCTGCGCGTTGTTCGTCGGAATCGTTCTTTTGCTTGACTTTGTCGAGTCTCGAATTCTCGCGACGTGGGTGCACGCGATTTATGGCTATGCCCAGCCCGCGGCACTTCGCGAGCATGCGCTTATCGTGTTCTTGCTCGCTTTCACGTTGCTTCTTGTCAATGTCTTAATCGCCACGTGGGTCGTCGCGCGTCTCGAGCGGCGCTCGATGTTTTCTTACGGTTTTGGTCTTGTGCGGAATGCGAAAGGGCTTTATGCCGAGGGTCTTTGTCTCGGAGTTATCGCCGGAGGCTTTCTCCTTGCCGCTTTGTTGGCGTCGAAGAGCCTCTGGATCAGCGATTTTCCGCAACTTCATGGCGCAGATTGGCTTTGGATTCTCGTCTGGATGGCGATTGCAATCGTCATGTCCACCGCGGAGGAAGCCTTTGTGCGGGGGTATCTGATCTACTCACTCAACCGCGTTATCGGATTTTGGCCTTCGTCGCTTGTGTCCACGGCCGTCTTCCTTGCAGTCAATCGCGAAGGTTTGCACAATCCGCTCGACGTCGTCAACCTTACCGGATTTGGACTGCTGGCATGCTTTGTGCTCTTGAGGACCGGTTCGTTGTGGCTTGCCTGCGGCTTTCACGCTGTCTTCGATTTCGTTCAATACTTTGTTGCGGGGAACTTGGAAGATTGGAGCATTCCGCACGCTTCGCTATTTCATACCGTGCGCATTGGTCCAGCGTGGATGACGGGCGGGCAGTCGGGAATCGAAGCGAGCATTTTCGTGTGGCCGGTAGCGCTCGCGCTGTTGGCCTATGTTGCGCGTCGCTTCCCGTCGACATCCTCGCGTTCGAGCATGGCATTATAGATTTCGTTGACACGCTCGATCGTATCGGCCTGATCGGCTGACTTATCATCGCGAATCCGGGCGATGCGAGGAAAGCGCAGCGAGAAACCGCTCTTGTGCAGATCGCTCTTTTGAATGATGTCGAAGGCGATCTCGACGACGACCTTTGGCTCGACCGGAATCTCGTAGCGTGAGAACCCTAGCTCTTCATAAACGCGCTCAGCGTCCACCTTCGGAATGCGATGCGCGAGAAACCACTGCGTCATCTCGGCGATCTCAACGTCGGTCAATCCGGAATAGGCTTTGCCGATCACGAGCAGCTCGCCATTCTCGCCGCGCACCGCGAACGTATAATCGGAGAGCGCTTGCGCGCGCTTGCCGTGGCCCCATTCGACACCGACGACGACACAGTCGAGCGTGTCGAGCTCGCGTTTGAGCTTCAGCCACCACTTTCCGCGCTTGCCGGGTGCGTACGGAGAATCCGTCCGCTTGAAGATCAGCCCTTCGTTACCCCTTGCGCGCGCTGCTTCGAAGCGATCGTGCAAGTCTTCTCGCGTCCCGCCGGCTTCGACTGCGCTCCAGGCCGCCGCCTGAACGATGCCCTCGAGCTGTAGTTCGGAAAGCTCTCCACGCCGAGACTCCAGTGGCTCATCGAGCAGAAACCGTCCGCCCCGCGCGAGACAATCGAAGACCACGAACGCAACAGGGATCTCCGCCTGCAACTCAGGCGTGACGTCTTTGCGCTGCAGGCGCGTCTGCAGATAGCGGAAGGGCAACACCGCTCCCTCGCGCATCGCGACGATCTCGCCGTCCAGGATTACATCGTCGCGTACGGCGCGGAGCGCTTCGACGACTTCCGGCCACGCATTGCTCGTTTCGTTCAAGCGGCGCGAGAAAAGACGAATCGTCTCGCCGTGCTTGTGCGCTTGAATGCGCACGCCGTCGTATTTGTCTTCGACGAGCCAGCTTTGCGTCGCAAGCTCCTTGTATTCGGAACCGAATTGCATCGGCGATGCGAGCATGAATGCAATTGGAGTGCCGTACGCGATCTCGACGTTTGCGAGCGTCCCGTGCTTCGCGGCGACCGCGACCGCACCGATGTCTCCCGCTGCCATCGCTGCACGGCGGACGTCTGCGATCGGCGCGGAAAATGCGGCCGCGATTCCCTCGAGGATCAAACCTTCGCGCAAGCCGATCCGCATCTCGCCCGTGAGAATTTTAATGACGTATCTGGCCTCAAGCTCCGTTTCGGACGCACCCAGAATGCGCTCGATCAGCACTTGCCGTTTCTTGTTCGCGAGCTTTCCGGATGCGGCCGCAACCTCGTCGAGCAGCTCCATGAGTGCGCTCGGAGTCAACGTCACGCGGAAGAGTCCCAAATCGTGCGCAGGCCGCACATGCGGCGCGAGCGCAGCGCCGAGATCGCCGCTGGCACGGTAGCCTCGTGAAAGCTGTTCGCCGCTGATGCCCCATACCGCCCGCGCCGCCGCAACGATCGTCGCGCCGCCGACCGAGAGCGCACGCTTCGCTGAAAAGAACTGTGCCGCCGGCGCGAGATCCGCGTCGTCGAGCGTCCGCAGGTAATTGCCGAGAAGCGCGACCTTCACGAGCTTGCTGGGGTCGCTCGCAATCGCTTCGGCGGCCTCCGCGAACCTTTTCATTGCCGGTCGTGTTTGCGCCAGCAAATGGATCTGAGCACGTGGGTGGCCTTCGCGGTTCTCGAAACGATCCTGTGCATCACGCCGGGGCCAGCAGTGTTGTTTACGGTTGGCTCCACACTCGGTCGCGGCCGCGCCGCCGGCTTTGCGGCGATGGCGGGCATCGTAACCGGCAACACGGTCTACTTCGTGCTCTCCGCGACGAGCCTCGGTGCGATTTTGCTCGCATCGTACGAAGTCTTCACGGTCGTGCGATGGGTTGGCGCCGCGTATCTCGTGTATCTCGGTTTGCGCGCGATCTTTGGGAAACACGAGCCGCTGCCCGAAAATGCGGCGCCGGCGCCCAATGCACGCCGCGGCGCGTTTGCGGCTGGAACGATGACGCAGCTCTCCAATCCGAAAGCGTTAATCTTTTTCAGCGCGCTACTTCCGCAGTTCATCGATCCGCATCGATGGATCGTCGGTCAGGTCACAATCCTCGGCGTAACCTCGCAGATCATCGAGGCACTCGTGATGACCGGTTATATTCTGCTCGCTTCCGGCGTAGCGCATTCGGCAAAGAAGACCGTCGTGGCCGGAATCTTCGAGCGAGTCGCCGGTGCGTTCTTGATCGGCGCGGCGCTCAAACTGGCGCTTACGAAACGAACGTAAACATGGCTCGTATTTATGAAAATCTCGCCGACACGTTCGGCAACACACCGCTCGTGAAGATTCCGCGCCTCAATAGCGGGATCGGTGCCACGATTCTCGTGAAAATGGAATCGTTCAATCCGGCCGGCAGCGTCAAGGACCGGATCGGCGTTGCGATGATCGAAGCCGCGGAACGCGGCGGAGAGTTGAAGCCGGGGAAGGTCGTCATCGAGCCAACTTCCGGTAACACCGGAATCGCGCTCGCCTTCGTGTGCGCGGCCAAAGGCTATCCGCTGATCCTGACGATGCCGGATACGATGACGGTCGAGCGCCGAAATCTCTTGCGTGCATACGGTGCGCAATTGATTCTCACGCCGGGTGCCGGCGGAATGAAAGCCGCGATCGCAAAAGCGGTCGAGATCCGCGACTCGAATCCCGAGACGTATTTCATGCCGGGGCAATTCGAGAACCCCGCAAATCCTGAGATTCACCGCCGTACGACGGGCGAAGAAATTTGGCGCGATACCGACGGTGCCGTCGACATCTTCGTCGCCGGCGTTGGAACGGGTGGGACGATCACGGGTGTCGGCGAGTTGTTGCGTTCGCGCAAACTGTCGATCGAATGCGTCACCGTCGAACCGGATACGTCGTGCGTCCTCTCGGGAGGCCAAGCCGGGCCGCACCGGTTGCAAGGTTTCGCACCCGGTTTCGTTCCGAAAGTCCTCAACACGTCGATATATAGCGAGGTGATTCAGGTCAGCGTCGATGAGGCGTTTGCAACCGCCCGTCGCCTTGCACGCGAGGAAGGGATGCTGGTCGGCATTTCGAGCGGCGCCAACGTCTTTGCAGCGCTCAAAGTGGCCGCGCGCCCTCAGAATTCAGGGAAAACGATCGTAACGATTGCCGCCGACACCGGCGAACGCTATCTTTCGAGCCCTCTTTTCACAGAACTTGAAGCAAACGTGGTGGAGTCTGCGTTAACGTAGGGTATGGCCCTGCATATGAAATCGCTCGCCTGGCTCTGCATTTTGAGCTCGCTCGCACTGATGCTCGTGGCACTCGCGCCCTCGCATGCGCCGCAGAAGCTTGCAGCTACGACGGTCACGCGCGCAACGCTCAAGAACGGTTTGCAAATCGTCGTTTTGCGCGATCCGCTTGCGCCCGTCGTCTCGATGATGATGAACTACGAGGCCGGCGGCAACGAAGAATCGATCACCGGACTCGCCCACGCGCAAGAACACATGATGTTCCGCGGCAGCAAGAGCGTCTCGGCCGCGCAGTTCGCGGAAGTGACGGCGCTTCTCGGCGGCAGCTTCGATGCGGACACGCAAAATCAGGTCACGCAATTCTTTTTCACAGTTCCTGAACAAGGTCTCGATGCGGCATTGCATCTCGAGGCGTCGCGTGCGCAAGGAATTCTCGATTCGCAGGCTCTGTGGGAAGAAGAGCGCGGTGCGATCGAACAGGAGGTGCAGCGCGACAATAGCTCGGCCGGATATCGGCTCTACATCAAAGTGTTGAAGAACCTAATGGCTGGAACGCCATATGCGGATCCCGGTCTCGGAACGATGGAAAGCTTCTCGCACCAGGTCAACGGCGCGCAACTCAAAGCGTTTTACGATAAGTGGTATCACCCCAATAACGCGATTCTCGTCATCGCAGGCGATGTCGATCCCAAAGCCACGATCGCAAAAGTGCAATCGCTGTTCGGCTCGATTCCGGCAAAGGCGCTCCCTGCGCGCAAGCCTGTGAACCTCGGGCCTTTGAATCCGCAAACGTTCACCGATACGAGCTCCGATCCGGAGACAAGCGTGTTCGTCGGATATCGCTTCCCGGGTTTCGATAGCCCCGACTACGCGGCGTCGCAGGTGCTGCTCGACGTGCTGAACAGCCGGCGAGGCGCGCTGCTTCAACTTGTCGTCGACGGCAAGGCCTTTGACGCCGGTGCACAGGGACAGACGTACACGAAAGCCGCAATGGCGCTGGTCGAGGTCGACGTCGCGCCGACCAAGTCGCCGCAAACAGCGCTCGCAGAATTGCGCGGCGTCATCGACGGATACCGCAAGAACGGTTTCCCCGCGGATCTGGTAGCGGCGGCGAAGCTTCGCGAAGCCGCGCAGGACCAGTTCACCGCCAATTCGATCTCAGGGCTCGCGCAAGAATGGAGTCAAGCGCTCGCAGTCGAGCACCGTTCGCCAGACGTCGATCTCGCTGCAATCGAACGCGTGACGCCGGCTGACGTCGATCGAGTCGCGCAACGCTACTTGAGCGTCGAGCCGACGATCGCATACGCGGTGCCAAAGAACAACGGTGAGGTCGGAAGCGGCTCGAGAGGCAAAGCGCCCGAGAACAACACGATTGTTCCCTCACATCAGGAACCGTTGCCGTCGTGGGCGGCGTCGCTGCTTACGCAATTGCGCGTACCCCACGATACGAC
This sequence comes from Vulcanimicrobiota bacterium, assembly GCA_963715815.1. GTDB lineage: Bacteria > Vulcanimicrobiota > Vulcanimicrobiia > Vulcanimicrobiales > Vulcanimicrobiaceae > JAFAMS01. Next base: position 1,080,294 of record OY970278.1, read on the forward strand.
GAATCCGACGATCAGCGTGCTGCCGAACGGTTTGCGGTTAGTCGTTCAACCCGAACCGTTGACGCACACGGTCGTCGTGCGCGGTGCAATTCGTACGTCGCCGACGATGGAAGAGAAGGCCGGGAAAGACGGCGTTGCATCGCTCGCCTCGACATTGCTCGACTACGGCACAACGACATACGACCGCCTGGCATATCAGCGCGAGCTCGACAAGATTGCGGCTGACGTTTCGACCGGCACCGGCTTTGGCGTCGATGTGACGACATCAGGTTTCGATCGCGGCGTTCAACTGCTCGCAGATGCCGAGCTGCATCCGGCGATGCGCGACGCCGATTTTCAAATTGCCAAGCAGCAAGAGTATCAAGAAGTCTTGGGCGACGAGCATAGCCCCGATCATCTGACGCGCCTCTCGTTGATCAACGCACTCTATCCCGAGAACGACCCGACCCGCCGGCACGCGACGCCCGAAAGCGTGAAAGCCTTGACGCTCGATGACGTCCACGACTGGTACGACACGGCTTACCGTCCCGATCTCGCGACGATCGTCGTGATCGGTGATGTGACGCCCGCGCAAGCACGCGCAGTGGTGGAGAAGTGGTTCGGCGGCTGGCAAGCCCATGGACCGATGCCCAATTTGTATCCAAGCGCTGCGCCGAATAATGCCGCGGCAAGCATTACCGTCCCGGCTACGGGTCGCGTGCAAGATACCGTCATACTCTCGCAAACCTTGAGTCTCAAGCGCGAGGATCCGGACGTTCCCGCGCTGCGCGTTGCGAACGCGGCGCTCAGCGGCGGCTTCTACGCATCGATCCTCTTCCGCGACCTGCGTGAGAAGACGGGCTACGTCTACTCGATCAACAGCGACTTCGACCTCGGCCGCACGCGCTCGGCCTTCAGCGTCGTCTATGGTGCCTCGCCGGAGAACGTCTCGAAGGCGAACGTGCTGATCCAAACAGATTTGAAAGGTATGCAATCGACGCCGCTGTCTGCGAATCGCTTGCAAGTAGCGAAAGCGCTGCTTCTCGGGCAGCTCGCGACGCAGGACGAGAGCTACAGCGAGATCGCGGGCCGCTTCCTGGCCGATTCGCGCGACGGTTTGCCGTTCGATGAAGACACGCGCGAGGCGCGCGCCGAGCTTGCGACCACGCCGCTGCAGGTGCAAAACGCGATGGCCCACTGGATCCGTCCCGACGGGTTCGCACAAGTTGTCGAGGGACCGGCGCCGCAGTAGCAACCTTTTTTTGAAACCTGCGGTCGGTGCGGACCGTAAGGAATCCTGAGAATGCAGTTCTTCCTCCGGCGACCCATCTTTGCCGCGGTGTGTTCCCTGACGATTTTAATCGCGGGCGCCATTGCAATCCCCACGTTGCCCGTCGCGCAGTATCCCAATATTGCGCCGCCGGTCGTGACCGTCACGGCAAGCTACATCGGCGCGAGCCCGCAGGCCGTCGAGTCCTCCGTAACGACGCCGCTGGAACAGGCGATCAACGGCGTCGAGGGCATCCGTTACATCTCCTCACAGAGCACGCAGGGCACGTCCTCGATCACGGTTACCTTCGATCTCGGCCGCAATCTGGATATCGCCGCCGCCGACGTGCAGAACGTTGCGCAGTCCGCGCTCGGACAGTTGCCGGCCGTCGTGCAACAGACGGGTCTCACCGTCGGCAAGAATTCCGGATCGTTCGTGATGGCGCTCGGGTTACAATCGAACAGCAACCAGTACGATTCGCAGTTTCTCAGTAACTACGCCGAGCTGAACGTGGTGAACGATCTCAAGCGCGTTCCCGGCGTCTCCGATGTGATCATTTTCGGTCAACGCCGTTACGCGATGCGCGTTTGGCTGAATCCGGTTGCGTTGAGCTCGCAAGGTCTGGCCGTTACCGACGTTCTCAATGCGGTGTCGGAGCAAAACGTTCAGGTCGCCGCCGGAAGCATCGGTGATGCGCCCGAGTCCTCGAGCCAACCATATACGATGACGGTAAACGCAGTTGGACAGCTCGGCGATCCCAAGCAGTTCGGGAACATCATCGTGCGCGCCGATCCGAATGGCGGTTTCACGAAGCTCAGCGACGTCGCGCGGATCGAGCTTGGAGCCGAAGACTACTCGTCCTTCGTGCGTTTCGACGGCAACGATAACGTCGTCGGTTTGGGCGTGATTCAGCTCCCGACCGCGAACGCACTTTCAGTCTCGCAGGGCGTCAAGGCGCGGCTCGATCAACTGCAAAAATCGTTCCCGCCCGGCGTGAAGTATTCGGTCGCCTTCGATAGCACGACGTTCGTGCAAGCCTCGATGAAGGAAGTCATCACCACGCTGTTCGTGGCGATCATCCTCGTCATCTTGGTCATCTATCTCTTCTTGCAGGATCCGGCAGCAACGCTCATTCCGAGCGCGGTCATTCCGGTTTCATTGGTTGGCGCATTTTTCGTGATGGCGATGTTCGGCTTCACGATCAACACGATCACGCTCTTCGGTCTTACTCTGGCAACCGGTCTCGTCGTTGACGACGCGATCGTCGTCATCGAGAATATCGCGCGTTACGGACAAGAACACAATATTCGCGGAATCGAGGGCGCCAGCGCGGCAATGCACGAGGTGCAGAGCGCCGTCGTCGCCTCGTCCCTCGTGCTGCTCGCCGTTTTCGTCCCTGTCTCGTTCTTCCCGGGCACGACCGGCCAAGTTTACAAGCAGTTCGCCTTAACGATTGCCGCGTCGATTACGATCTCGCTGTTCGTTGCGCTGACGTTGACACCGACGCTTTCTGCGATGCTGCTCAAACATTCGCCGGATGCGACGACGGGTTTCTTCGGTTGGTTCAACCGGCAATTCGGAAGATTTAAGAGTACCTACGCCCGCATTCTGCCTGGGTTGTTCCGCGCGCGCTGGCTCGTGCTCGGCATCTTTGCGCTTGCGCTCATATACACGGGAATACTCTTCAAGACGACGCCGACGGGCTTCATTCCCGGCGAGGATCAGGGATACTTCATCGTCCTCATCCAGGCGCCCGAAGGAACGTCGCTTTCCGGTGAACGCAGGATCGCGCTCAAAGCCGAAAAGATCATCCGCGCTAATCCTGATGTTGCGGATGTTTTCGACGTCGGCGGATTTAGCTTCGCCGGTAACAGTCCTGGCCGCGGCGTCATGTTCGTTTTGCTCAAGCCCTGGGATCAGCGGCCTGGATTCTTCCACTCGGTTACGGGTGTTCTGTACGGTCCAGGCGGTGTACAAGGACAGTTCTCATCGAAGATACCCGAAGCGCAGATTTTCGGCTTCAATCCACCTGCGATCAACGGCGTAGGAAGCATCGGTGGATTCACCTTTGAGCTCGAGGATCGCGGCGACATCGGTTTCCCCGCGATGATGCAAACGGTGTACGGATACGAAGGACTTGCCAATCAACCGGGTGGCCCGACCTCGCAGGTCTTCTCGCAGTTCCGCGACGACGCGCCGCAACTTCAAATCAACGTTGACCGCAATAAGGCGAAGTCGGTCGGCGTCTCGCTCAACGATCTCTTCGGTACGTTGCAGACCGAGCTGGGATCGGATTACGTCAACAACTTCACGTACTTGAACCGGGCATATCGCGTCTTCGTACAAGCAGATGCACCCTACCGTAGTCGAATTTCCAATCTCCAGAGTCTGTTCGTTCGCTCGGCGACCGGCGGCGTAATTCCACTGAGCGCGCTCGTCAACGTTCAGCAAATCAAGGGTCCGCCGACAATCACGCATTACAACCTGTATCGCTCGATCGAAATTGACGGAAACGCGGCGGATGGTCACGGAACCGGCGAAGCGATCGAGCGCATGCAGCAGATCGCAAAGCAGATCGATCCGCCGGGCGTCAGCTACGAGTGGTCGGGGTTGTCGCTCGAAGAAATCCAGGCGGGTGCGCAGGCCGCGCTGATCTTCCTGCTGGGGCTTGTCTTCGTCTATCTTGTGCTGTGCGCACAGTACGAATCGTTCATCGATCCGCTCATCGTCATCTTGGCGGTACCTGCCGCATTGCTCGGGGCGCTGGTGTTCATCAACTTCAGGCTATTCTTAGGGCACTTGCCAATGCCGTGGGCCATCATCGGCTTCATCACCCGAATGGCGAACGGTAACCTCACGCAAGACGCCTACGCGCAAGTTGGCTACGTGATGTTGATCGGACTCGCGAGCAAGAGCGCGATTCTGATTGTCGAGTTCGCGAATCAACAGCTGAAGGCGGGAGCGACGATCGTTGAAGCCGCGTTCCGTGCGGCGCAGACGAGATTGCGTCCGATCCTCATGACGTCGATCGCATTTATTATTGCAATCTTCCCGCTCGTCGTCGCGACCGGAGCCGGCAGCGGTGCCCGTCAGGCGCTTGGCACGGCGATCTTCGGCGGAATGCTGATCTCGACGTTCCTCAACCTGGTGATCACACCGGTGCTCTACGTCGTGATCAAGGGTCTCGAATTGCGCGGCCACGATCGGCTGACACCGAAGGTCGCCGGAGAGGGCCCAAGCCCGGCCTGAGCGAAATCTGTTGTACGTCGCTGCGGTATTAGGACGCAGCGGCGTGCTTACCCCCTTCAAGGCTCCCAGACTTCGCTAGCGTATTCTTGCGAGAGTAAAGGGAAGGTAAACGTGAAGAAGGGGATCAGAGTTGCTGGCGACGCGCTTTGGTAGATAGACGCCGCCTCAATTTAGCAATCGGCGCGACAGTTGCGTTTGCGATCGTCGCGGTCATGGACGTCTTTCGATGGACGAGGTCGCATAAGCAAGAGGATCTGTTGGCGGCCGTCGCCTTCACGTTCCTGACGCTGCTGTGGGCGATGATCTGTAGGCGTTGGAGCCGGAAGCTCTGATAGAAGCCGTCATCTTCGACATGGACGGAGTGCTGCTCGATAGCGAGCAGATTTGGGACAAAGCTCGCGAGCAGTACGTGAAAGACGCCGGCGGGCGCTGGATCGCGAGCGCGCAGACCGACATGATGGGCATGAGCTCGACCGAGTGGTCGCAGTACATGCACGCCACTCTGAGCGTTCCACGTCCCGCGCAACAGATCAATGCGGATGTGATCGACTTGATCGAGGAGATCTACAGGCGCGACGGATTTCCGATCATCGACGGCGCCGTCGATGCGGTTGAACGAATCGCTGCGAAATGGCCGCTTGGACTTGCATCGAGCTCGAATCGGCCGATCATCGATCTCGTCATGTCGTCGACGCCGTTCGGGCCGTTCTTCAAAGTTACGGTTTCGTCAGAAGAAGTTGCGCGCGGCAAACCTAATCCTGACGTCTACTTGAAAGCAGTCGCGCTTCTCGGAGTGCGCCCTGAACGCTGCGCGGGCGTCGAGGACTCACACAACGGCATCCTCGCACTTCGCAACGCCGGCATGCGCGCAATCGCAATTCCGAATCCGCACTATCCCCCGCACAAAGTCGCGCTCCGCGCCGCCACCGTCGTCATCGCGACAATCGAACAACTGACACCCGACGTCATCGAACACGGCATCGTCACTTCCCCGCAAGCATAGCCGCGGCATTGCCGGGCGCACGTAGGCGCGCGGGCATTACCGGGCGCACGTACGATTGCAGCTGGCTGCCAATGACGCGCAAAGGGCCGCCGCAAAGCATAATTGCGCCTTCGTCAGCGTAGCGCGTGCCACTGGTGTCATCCTGAGCGTAGCGCTCCGCAGGAGCGCGAAGTCGAAGGAGCGCGCGACAATGTTTGCCGATCGCGCAACAATCCCAAAGGGTCGCGGGCATCGATCGTGCCCTCGGCCTTGTTGCATCGTTTCGCTGCCCGAATCATCGGAACGGTCCCTCGACTACGGTGTACTGCGTGCACCTACGCTCGGGATGACAAAGGGGGCGTAATGCTCGCGAGAGGCGGCCCTTTGCGCGCAATCACTCGCGTGCCGTAATCGATGTGCGCCCGGCTCACGTGCGAGCGGGCCTCCCCGCCCGAGACTTGGTAGTGCGATATGCGTCAATCCAGGCTTGAGTCGTAAGAATTTCACGACCTCGTGTGACGACGCGCAGGCGTCCACGTTGCGCGGCTTTGCGCAGGGCATCGAGACTTAGTCCGCGCGTTGCAAAAGACGCGAGCGGTTGCAGCGCGCCCGTATCCACGATTGCGGCTGTCAACCGCTCGAGATTCGTGCGTACAGCGCGTTCGAGAATATCAGCGAGCTTGGTGCGATCGCCCGCGTCGGCGGCGCTAAGCGCGCGCTTGTACGAATCGACGAGTGCGTGCGATATCGTCGCGGGCGGATAGCCGAGTCGAGATAACAGCAAGTTGATGACGAGCCGCGCGACGCGCCCGTTGCCTTCGACAAACGGACGGATGCGTTCCAGGCGCTCGTATGCAGCTGCGAGCCACGTGAAGAGCGCATCCTCGCGCTCTGGTCCGCTCCCGATTCGTTCGACGAGCGTCGACATCTCGAACTCGATCAGCCAGTGCGGCGTCGTCACCATTCCTTCGCGCACCGCTGGCAGATTCGCGCGGCGCCATGCGGTTTTGCGCGCCGGACCGGGACGCGCAACGTCCATCGGTGCGGTGATCGTGACATGCAGCCCCTCGATCTCGGCGACCGAGATGAGCCAACGCGCCCCCGGGCGGACGCGATGCTCGCGGGCGATATCGAGTGCTGCACGCGCGTAGCCCAGTACCAGAAGATGGTCGGGAAGACTGCCGGCAACGGTGACGTTGCGTTCGAGAAGCCGCCGGACAGCCAGCGGCGTGAGGTGGGCGCCGGCCAGAGCGCATGACGCGGCGATCTCATCGTAGATGAGGTCGCGCCGGACGCGCTCGAACCGCCGCGCCGTCGCGGCGTCGGGCGGACGAGCCTCAATTTCGGAGCGAAGTTCCTGAACCGTCATTGTCCTGTATTGTCCGATATTTGGTTAAGTGGACAATTTTCCCCGGGCAATTGCGAGGCCGGCGCAAACGTGTTGGCATGGCACTTAGAATGATGGGCCGAGCGCAGGTGGGGCCCCCGTGCGAATCATGGGGGGCGCGCAGCCTGGGGCGGAGCGCCTTTTAAACGATGGCTTTTCTCGACGCGCTCCGCGACCGGGTCCTCGTCTTCGATGGGGCGATGGGGACGCAGCTCATGGCTCTCGAGCTGGACGACGCCGCTTTCGGCGGCGCTTCCTATCATGGGTGCAATGAGGCGCTGGTCCTTGCGCGGCCCGATCTGATCTCGAACATCCACGCCGCGTACCTCGAAGCCGGAGCCGACGTCCTCGAGACCGACAGCTTCATGGGCTCGCGGCACAAGCTCGATGAGTATGGGCTGGCCGAGAAGACCGTCGAGATCAATCGCCGCGCGGCCGAGATCGCACGGGACGCGGCTGACCGGTTCTCGACCCCCGATAAGCCGCGCTTCGTCGCGGGCTCGCTTGGGCCGACCGGAATGCTGATCTCTTCGTCCGATCCGACGCTTTCGAAAATCACGTTCGAGCAGCTCGCGGCCATTTATGGCGAGCAAGCCCGCGCGCTGGTTGAGGGAGGCAGCGATCTGTTGCTGCTCGAGACGAGCCAAGATCTCTTAGAGATGAAGGCCGCGATTATCGGTATCGTCCGCGAGTTCGATCGTGGATTGCGACGCGTTCCGATTCAAGCGCAAGCCACACTCGACGTCACTGGCCGCATGCTGCTCGGCAGCGACATCCGTTCCGTGCGCGTGACGCTCGAAGCGTTGCCGATCGACGTCATCGGACTCAATTGCTCGACCGGCCCGCAACACATGCGTGAACCCGTGCGGTATCTCGGCGAGACGTCGCGCTGTCCGATCAGCGTGATTCCGAACGCCGGTCTTCCGCTGATGGGCCCCAAAGGCGAAACAATCTATCCCGAAGGGCCCGAGGAAATGGCGCGCGAGCTGCTCGCGTTCGTCCGTGACTTTGGCGTTAGCGCGATTGGTGGATGCTGCGGAACGACGCCGGCGCACATTACCGAATTCGCGAACGCGGTTCGCGGTTTGCGTGGACGCACGCCGCAGGTCGAGCGCACGCAGTGGGCAGCATCGGCAATGACGGCGGTGAGCTTGGAGCAAGAACCACGTCCGCTGATGATCGGCGAGCGTATCAACTCGCAAGGCTCGCGCAAGATCAAACGTCTGTTGCTCGATGATGACTACGATAGCATCGTGCTCGTCGCGCGCGAACAAGTCGAAGGCGGCGCGCACATCCTCGACGTCTGCACCGCGCTCACCGAGCGCGCCGACGAAGACGTACAGATGGAGACGATCGTCAAGAAGCTCGCGCAATCCGTCGAGTCGCCCGTGATGATCGACTCGACTGAAGCTAAAGTCATCGAACGCGCGCTTAAGATATATGCAGGCCGCGCGATCGTCAATTCCATCAACCTGGAAAACGGACGCGAGCGTATCAATGCAGTGATGCCGCTCGTGAAAGAACACGGCGCCGGTGTCGTTGCATTGACGATCGACGAGCAAGGCATGGCAAAGACAGCGGCGCGTAAGCTCGAAATCGCGCAGCGCATTCACAATATCGTCACCGAAGAGTACGGCATTCCCGAAGGCGCCTTGATTTTTGACGCGCTGACGTTCACGCTGGCAACCGGCGACACGGAATTCATCGACTCTGCCAGAGAGACAATCGAGGGAATCCGCGCGATAAAGCGAGAGATGCCGGGCGTCCTCACCTCGCTTGGCGTTTCAAACGTTAGCTTTGGCTTGAAGCCGCATGCGCGCGCAGCCGTGAACTCGGTGATGCTCCATTACTGCGTCGAGGCCGGGCTTGATATGGCGATCGTCAATCCCAAAGAGATCACGCCATACTTTGAGATCAACGCGGAAGAACGCGAGCTGTGCGACGATCTCGTTCTCAACCGCCGTCCGGACGCGCTCCAACGGCTCATCGTGCATTTCGAGGAAAAGGGCACCGGGGATACGCCGCAGGTTGCCGCCGCCGAAGATCTCGACGCGCCGGTCGAGGAGCGTATTCAGTATGCGATTCTGCACCGCCGCAAAGACGGTATCGAAGCCAAGCTCGACGAGGCAATGAAGACGCGCGACGCCGTCGAGGTGCTCAACACGATTCTGTTACCGGCCATGAAAGAGGTCGGCGATCGCTTCGGACGCGGTGAGTTGATTCTTCCGTTCGTGCTGCAGTCCGCCGAAGTAATGAAGAAGGCCGTTGCACATCTCGAACAGTTTCTCGAGAAGATCGATGGAGTCACGAAAGGCAAAGTCGTCGTTGCGACCGTCTTCGGTGACGTACACGATATCGGCAAGAACCTCGTTTGCACGATTCTCTCGAATAACGGGTACACGGTTTTCGATCTCGGCAAGCAAGTTCCGATGAACACGATCCTCGAGAAAGCCCAAGAAGTCGACGCCGACGCGATCGGCCTCTCCGCGTTGCTCGTCTCGACCTCGAAACAAATGCCGATCTGCGTGCAAGAACAAGACGCGCGCGGACTGAGCTTTCCGATCGTCGTTGGCGGCGCTGCGATCAATCGCGAATTCGGCCGGCGCATCGCGTTGCTCGACGAAGGCCAGCGCTGGTTCGAGCCTGGGTTATTCTACGCGAAAGATGCTTTCGAAGGTCTCGAGATCATGGACGTCTTGACTGGAGAGCCGGCACGCCGCGATGCATTTGTGGATAGTAAGAAGGACGAAGCGTTTGCATCTGCTGCAGCCGCGAAGAACGCAGCTGCGCAGCCGAAACGTGGTATGACCGCTCGAGCGCAGTTGAAAGAGGCCGACGTTCCGCGCGCGCCGTTTCTTGGCCCGCGTACGCTGCGCGACAAGATCGACGTGCGCGAGTTGTGGCCGTGCTTTGATCTCAAGAGTTTGTATCGGCTCTCGTGGGGCGGTGCCAACGTCAAGGGCGAGGCATGGGAAGCGCTCGTGCGCGATGAGTTCGAGCCGCGCTTGCACTCATATCAGCAACGCGCCAAGAGCGACGGTTTGCTCGCGCCGCGCGTCGTCTATGGTTACTTTCCGGCCTCCGCAGAGGGCGACGACATCCTGGTATACTCGCCGAACGATCCCGGATGGCAGATCGCGCGCTTCACCTTTGCGCGCCAAGCCGGAGGCGAACACTTGTGCCTGGCCGACTATCTTCGCGAATCGAAGGACGGTCGCGCGACGGACGTCATTGCGTTACAGGTCGTTACTGTCGGAGAACGAGCCGGCGAACGTATCGATCAGCTGCAAGCGCAGAATGAATATACGGAAGCCTATTTCTTGCACGGCTTCACGGTGCAGACCGCCGAGGCGCTCGCGGAGCACACACATCGACGCATTCGCGCCGAGCTCGGACTCCCGGCCGAACGTGGGAAACGGTATTCGTGGGGCTACGGCGCGTGTCCGGATCTCGCGCAACACGAGCTCGTTTGGGAATTGCTCGATGTCGAAAAAGCGATCGGCGCCCGTCTGACCTCGGCGTTCCAAATCGTCCCCGAGCAATCGACTGCCGCGATCATCATCCATCATCCGCAAGCCGCGTACTTCAATGCGGGCGCCGTTCGGGAGCTTATCGCCAGCTAGGCCAGAGGGAAGAATGGGGTCCCGGCGTACCTTCCAACGTTCAAAAGCTTTTGAGGAGGTTCTGTCGATGCGCTCATTTCCCGCGTTAGGGCGTGCGATTTCACTGGCGGCAGCGGTCGCCATGTTAGGAACGGTTTTGGGCGCTCCCGTCCAAGCCGCTGGAAGTTATAAGATCGGCGTCGAGCTGCCAATGAGCGGCGGCGATGCCAGCAACGGAATTCCAACCAATAACGGCGTCATCATTGCCGTTGACGATGCGAACGCCGGCAAATGGGGCAAATTGCCCTACGCGCTTTCGGTCGATACGCTCGATGATGCCGTGCAAGGCACGCACGATCCGGCTGCCGGCGCACAAAACATGAAGACGTTCGTCGCCGATTCGTCGGTGCTCGCCGTCGTCGGCCCGTTCAACTCGAACGTTGCGCGTGCGGAGATTCCCATCAGCAATGACGCGGGTCTCGCGCAGATCAGCCCATCGAATACGAATGACGGCTTGACCATCGGTGAAAGCGCGAAGCAGCTTCGCACGTCACATCCGGATGAGATTGCGTACTTCCGCGTCTGCACGCGCGATCAAAACCAAGGCCGCGCCGGTGCAGAGCTCGCGAAGAAGAACGGCTACAAGAAAATCTACATCGTCGACGACAACGAGACGTACGGTAAGGGCGTTGCGGACGTATTCGATGCCGCATTCAAAGCCGGCGGCGGAACGGTTCTCGGACACGATCATCTGACGAAGGGGCAACAAGACTTCAAAGCGCTCCTCACCAAGATCAAGGCCACGAATCCCGATGCGGTCTATTTTGGCGGCGTTACGGTGACGGGCGGCGGGCTCTTGCGCAAGCAGATGGCCGACGTCGGTATGGCGAGCGTGCCATACATCGGTGCCGACGGAATCAGCGACGAAGAGTACCTGAAGATCGCCGGCACGATGGCGAACAACAGCTACTACACGATTGCGGCACCAGATACTGCGAAGCTGGCGAGCGCGCAAGCCTTCAACAAGGAATACAAGGAAAAATTCCACAGCGATCCCGGCGCGTACAGCGCGAGCGCATACGCGGCGGCTCAGGTGATCATCACCGCGATCGTCAAGTCCGGCGCCAATCCCACGCGTGCTTCCGTGCTGAAGAACATTCAAGCAGCAAAGGACGTCGCGACGCCGATCGGGCCGATGGGTTTCGACAAGAACGGCGACACGATCAATGGAGCGATCAGCTTCTATAAGATCGTGAACGGAAAGTCGGAGTTCCTCAGCCAGACCACCGTCAAATCCTCGGCAATGTAGCTCGCGCGTGGAGCTGTTTTTCCAGCAGCTCGTTAACGGGCTGTCGCTCGGCGGAATTTATGCGCTTATAGCTCTCGGCTATACGATGGTGTACGGAATCATCGAGCTCATAAATTTCGCCCACGGCGACGTGTACACACTCGGATCGTTCTTCTCGCTCGCCATTCTGACCGTACTTGGGATCACGAGCGAGATGCACGGTTTTCCGCTGATTGCGACGATTATCGGCGTCATGGCGGGGGCGATGGTCTTTTGCGGGGTCGTCGGCGTGCTCATCGAGCGATTCGCATATCGCCGTCTTCGCAACGCGCCCCGGCTCGCGCCGCTGATCACCGCAATCGGCGTCTCATTCATCCTCGAGAATATCATGCAGCTATGGCAGGGGCCCTCGCCCGTGCCGATCCCGACGTTCATTCCAGATCCGAGCTTCATAATCGGTGGCGTAACGATCGAGGTGAAGCAGGTCTTCGTCGTCGGCCTTGCGATCGTGATGATGATCGCGCTCCAGCTGTTCGTCTATCGTACGAAGCTTGGCAAAGCGATGCGTGCGACCGCGCAAGACCGTGATGCAGCGCAGCTGATGGGAATCGACATCAACATGACGATCGCGCTGACGTTTTTGATCGGAAGCGCGCTCGCGGGATCGGCCGGCTTCGTCTCCGGCGTCTACTACGGCACGACGTGGTTCTTTAACGGTTTCTCTGCCGGACTAAAGGCATTTACTGCCGCAGTTCTGGGGGGCATAGGGAACCTTGCCGGTGCGATGCTCGGCGGATTCGTCATCGGACTCGTCGAGGCGTTCGGCGCGCAATACGTTTCCGACCAATGGACGAACGTGATGGTGTTTTCGCTGCTGGTTCTCGTCTTGATATTCCGTCCATCCGGCCTACTCGGCGAATCGCTGCCAAATAAAGTTTGATGTTGTTTAGGGCCGGTGTAGCCTGGGGCGGAGCGCCTGTAAATTGAAGAACGCCTGGTTGGGGCTCGACCCGCGCCTCAGAGGTATCATTGTCGTAGGAATCGTTGCGCTCGTTCCGCTCATTGATCGCAACGGTGCCCATCTCAATTTCATGGCCGACGCCGCGACGTTCGTGCTGCTGGCGCTCGGTCTCAATATCGTGGTCGGTTTTGCGGGGTTGCTCGACCTCGGATACGCGGCATTTTTCGCAATCGGCAGCTACTCGTACGCGATGCTCGCCAGTCCCCAATTCGGGATTCACATCCCGTTCTGGGTGATGCTCTTCATCGCGCCGACCATTACGGCGATATTCGGCGTCCTGTTAGGTGCCCCGACCTTACGGCTGCGCGGCGACTACCTGGCCATCGTTACCCTTGGCTTTGGTGAAATCGTTCCCCAAACGTTTTTGAATCTTTCGCAGTGGACGAACGGACCGAACGGACTTTCCGCGCTCGATGCGCCGGTGCTGTTCAACTACAAGTTCGGCTTGCAGACGCTGCCGTATTTTTACGTTGGCTTGTTGCTCCTCATCGTCGCGATCATTATCGTGCACAATTTGCAGGATAGCCGCCTCGGCCGCTCGTGGATGGCAATTCGAGAAGACGAGCTGGCGGCCGCGCACATGGGGATCAACACGACGAAAGCCAAGCTCTCGGCTTTTGCGCTCGGCGCGTCGTTCAGCGGCCTTGCGGGTGTTGCATATGCTGCAAAGCTCAATCTCGTCTCGCCGGACAATTTCCAATTCAATGTCAGTATCTTCGTGCTTTCGATGCTGGTGCTCGGCGGTATGGGAAACATTTACGGCGTTATCATCGGCAGCGTCTTGCTCTCGTCGCTGGAACGCTTCATTCTGCCGCAGGCAACGAATTTCGCTCACAGTCTGGGCTTCATGCAGCTCGATTTCTCGAATTTCCGTTTCGCCATGTACGGCTTCATCCTGGTCTTCATCATGCTCTTCCGGCCTGAAGGTCTTTTCCCGAGCCGTCAGCGCAAAGCCGAGCTGCACGTTGCGCAGCTTGACGCAGCGCTCGCGGCACAGGAGCAGAGCTTGTACAATGAGGCCGTGCATTGAGCAGCATCCTTGCGATCAAGCATCTCACGCAGCGTTTCGGCGGACTCGTTGCCGTCAAGGAGCTCGATTTCGAGGTCGAGCAAGGCTCGATCGTGGCTATGATTGGCCCCAACGGCGCCGGCAAGTCGACGGTCTTCAATCTGATCACCGGCATCTATAAGCCGAGTGAAGGTCAAATCGAATTCAACGGCAGCCAAATTCAAGGCCGCGGCACGAGCACAATTGCTGCTCTCGGCATCGCGCGCACGTTTCAGAACATTCGCCTCTTCGCGTTCATGTCTGCACTCGACAACGTCATGACCGGACGTCACGCGCGCATGCATGCCACACTTGCGGACGCGTTGTTGAACACTCCTCGCGCGCGAAAAGAGGAAGACCTCGTACGCGAGCGTGCGCACGAGCTGCTCAAGTTCTGCGGGCTCGACGAGCACGCGCATTCCTATGCGGCGAATCTGGCCTACGGTCCGCAGCGACGCCTTGAAATCGCGCGCGCTCTCGCCAGCGATCCAAAGCTCTTGCTTCTGGATGAGCCGGCCGCGGGGATGAACCCGAACGAAAAAAGCGATTTGATGGCGCTGATCCGTCGGATTCGCGATACCGGCGTCACGGTGTTCCTGATCGAGCACGACATGGGCCTCGTCATGCAGATCAGCGAGCGGATTGCCGTGCTTGACTACGGCGAGAAGATCGCTGAAGGATTGCCGGATGCAATTCGTTCGAACGAGCGCGTCATCGAAGCCTACCTAGGGAAACCAGCCTGATGCCGCTGCTGCAGCTTGAAAACGTCGAGTGTAACTACGGACGGATTCGCGCGCTGCGCGGAGTTTCGCTGTACGTCGATCAAGGCGAGATCGTCACGCTCATCGGCGCGAACGGCGCCGGCAAGACAACGACGCTGCGCGCGATCAGCGGGTTGCTGCGCCCTGCCAAAGGCAAAATCACGTTCGATGGCACGGATTGCACGGCGACGACGCCCGACAAGATCGTCCGCCACGGGTTGAGCCACTCGCCCGAAGGCCGGCGTATTTTCGCGCGCATGACCGTTCGCGAAAATCTTGAACTGGGTGCATTTACGCGCACGTCCCAAAGTGAGATCGAAGAAGACTTCGCGCACGTGTTCGAGATTTTTCCGCGCCTCAAAGAGCGGATCGATCAAAAGGGTGGAACCCTGTCCGGGGGCGAGCAACAAATGCTCGCGATTGGACGCGCCATGATGTCGCGTCCGCGTTTGCTGCTGCTCGACGAACCCTCGCTTGGACTCTCACCCCTGCTGGTACAGACGATCTTCAAGATCATCCGCGAGATCAACGCGGCCGGCACGACCATCTTGCTGATTGAGCAGAATGCGCGGCAAGCGCTACAGATCGCCACTCGTGGTTATGTACTCGAGGTCGGCCAGATCGCGCACACGGCGAGCGCAAGCGATCTGCTTGCAAGCGAAGCCGTCCAAGCCGCGTATCTCGGCGGCGCCGCCTAAGCAGCAGGAAATAAACAGGGCGCACGTTCGATAACGTCCCGCCGAAGATTTCGCGCCCCTCGACTTCGCTCGGGATGACAAAAGTTAGCGCTTCGCTTTGTAGCGGAAGCACGTGACGACGTGGTCGTTGACCATTCCCGTTGCTTGCATGAACGCGTAGGCGATCGTCGTGCCGAAAAACGTGAAGCCCGCTTTCTTCATGGCTTTTGCGAAAGCGTCGGACTCCTTGGTTGACGCGGGAATTTGCGACGACGTCTTCAGCTTGTGGTCGATCGTCCTGCCGCCGACGAAGCTCCAGACGAACTGATCGAGCGTTTGACCCGATTCGAGCAGTGCCAAATAGGCGCGTGCGTTTTTGACGGTTCCCTCGACCTTGGCTCGGTTGCGGATGATGCCTTCGTTGCGCAAAAGCGATTCAATTTTGCGCTTGTCGAAGCGCGCGATCTTTTCCGGATCGAAGCCGGCGAAGGCTTCGCGATATGCTTCTCGCCGATTCAGGATTGTTTTCCAGCTCAGGCCTGCTTGCGCGCCTTCGAGCGTGACGAACTCGAAGAGGCGTACGTCGTTGTGCGACGGTACGCCCCATTCGGTGTCGTGATACGCGATCATGAGCGGATCCGTCCCGGCCCATGCGCAGCGGGTTATCTTCCGAATAGTCCTAGGTACTGACCGCGTGCGAGCATCTTGGCGCCACTCCTCGAGAGCAAGAACTCAAGACGCGCTCCGGTGACCTCCGGGCCAAAGCCGGTGAACGCCCGATCGAGCGCCGTAACGGTGAAGTAGTAGTGGTGCGGCGCATCGCCAACCGGCGGACACGGACCACGATATGCACTCGAGCCGCCGTCGTTCATGCCAATGACTGCGCCGGGTGGCATGCCCGTCGCGGCTGCGTTGGCTGCAAGGCTCGTCACGTTACCCGGAATGTTGTAAACAACCCAATGATTGAAACCGATTCCGGTCGGTGCATCCGTGTCGAACATGTGGATGGTGTAGCTAATCGTTCCGGGCGGTCCGGCAGACCACGTTAGCTCCGGTGAAATGTTTGATGCCGTTGCGCCGCCGGCGCCGCAGCCAACCGTCACGTTTGCGGTCGGAATCGTGCCGCCGTTCGAAAACGTCGCGCTAGTTATCGTCAGCGCTGGAATTCCGGCGGGAATGATTGGAGTTGCCAGAGGGGTCGGATACGCCGCGCCAAGTGACGCGATAACGATTCCGGCGAGAACCACAAGACGAAGGTTCATGCTCATCCACCTTTCGTGGCGGCTACAGTTTGCGGGGGAGGCTCAAGCGGCCTTTCGGGGAACCGGCGGCGCATGGATGAGCTCATTCGCCGACGGCGCAGCATCGGACGTTCGGAAGGCGAGCCTTCGCGTGCGATTATCACAGAGCTGATCGAAGCCGCGACCTGGGCCCCAAACCATCATCTAACCGAGCCGTGGAAATTCACTGTTCTCACCGGGGATGCGCGCCGCGAGCTTGGTGAATTTTGGGCAAAAACGCGCGCCGACGAGCTCGCGCTCGAAGGCGAGAAGCGCGACGGCTTCATGCAAGGCGAGGCGAAGAAACCTTTGCGTGCGCCCGTGCTGATCATCGTGAGCTCGCGCACCGACGTCGATGCAGTCGTCGCGGAAGAAGACTTTGCGGCAACCGCTGCCGCCGTGCAAAATCTGCTGCTCGCCGCCGAGGAGCGCAATCTAGGTGCGATGTGGCGCACCGGCGACATCGCGCACAGCGTTGCGGTCAATCGCCATCTCGGCTTGGCCGAGTCCGACAAAATCGTCGCTATTGTTTATCTCGGCGAACGTGGCGTCGCCGATGTGCAAGCGCGCTCGCGCAAACCGCCCTCGATCGACTGGCGTTCGTAGGTTTACTGCAGCGTCGCCTGTCCGCAGGGAATAGTGTGCGCTTCGCTCATGATTCCATCGGAGAACGTCAAACCGATCGTCGTCTCACACGCGGGTTCTGAAGATAGGGTGCCTGCATTCACCGTCCACGATGTTGCGGATGCCATCCCGGAGCTCGAAATAAAGATCGCGACGGGTGTAAGCGCAACATTTCCTCTGAGCGTACGCACCGGCGCACTGCTCAAATCGGCGCCTTCGAGCGGGCGATAAGGATAGAGCGTCGCGATAAATCCACCCTTCGTATCGCTTTCGATTGCAATCGTTGCTCCAAGCCCGCTCGTTTGCGCGACGGCGCGCGCGTCGTCGAGGAACGCCGCGAAACTTTGTACTGCTGCGCGGATCGCATACGCCTTTCTCCCGAGCGCGTAGCCACCGAGCGCAGCCGTCAGGACGACGACGATCGCAACGCAGACGATCGTTTCGATCAGCTTCACCGTGACCACCCTGTCGATTGCGCGTTGGCGTTGTACCACGCGCTCGGCGCGGGCGAGATAACCGGATCAGCGCTAACGAATTGCTGCGTGCACGATCCCGTGCCGCCCGCGACGCATTCGGTCAGCGCATGAATGCGCGTGTCGGCCGGATTCATGGCGCCGATCGGCGCGGGAGTGCTGCCGCCCGACCCATTATTCGCATCGCACGCGGACGGCGTCGTAGGATCGCATCCGCCGGCGTCGCCTTCGAGTGGGACGTCACGCGCTGCGGAAGCATCGGTCATGCCGTCGATCGCAACGTACGGCGGCACGCCGAACGTGCGCAGCGTTACGTATTCCGTGCGAACGGCGAGCGCGGTTCCGTCCGCTGCGCTGACGGTTTCCGTAATCGTTGCGGCGATTCGTCCCTCAGCGATTGTCGGATGTGGTTGCAGGCTCGTCGCAACGACGTTCGGCGTTCCGCTGCTTCCGAGTGCGCTCGCAATCTCAAAGGCGGCTGCGAGCGTGAACGGGCACGGCGTCGACTCGCACGCGGGGGTCGGCGCAAGAGCTGCCGGCGCCTCTAAATCGTGCGCACCAGCTGCGATTTGCGCTGCAAGGCCGTTCTGTAGCTGTAAGCGTGCTTGCGCGAGACCCATCTGAGCGTAGTGCGCCGCGGCGTGCCGCGCGCTGATGCGCGCGAATCCGAGTCCGCCTTCGATTGCAACACCTGCGGCGAGTCCAATGATCGCGATAGAGAAGAGTGCAACCGCAAGCACGCGCTTATGGGAAGAGAATGTTCCCTGATGTGTCGACGATTGCGCCTTGCGGAAGCGCTTCGCGCGATACCGGATAGCGCACGGTCGCATTCTGCGCACCGGACGTCGCAACGAGTACGAGCGCTTGACCGTCGACCGAACTCTTCAACGTCACGGCGCCGTCGCTCCACGTTGCCGGGGGCGCAGCAAGAATTGCCGCCGCCGCGCTCGCGTCGTATGCGACGAGGGCGCGAGCTTCGACGGCGGCGTTGTGCGCCGCGACGAGCACGTGGTCGCGGCTTGGAGGCACATTCACGACGCGTGAGGCTGCCAGCGTTGCAGCCAGCGCTGCACCCGCGGCGAGCGCGGTGAGGGCGGTTCCGATCACGCCTTCGAGAATTGTCACGTGCGGGTTGGTGCCCGCGCGCGGGTCGTGCTAGCCGCCGATCCCCGCTCGGCCGCGCTGGTGCAAATGCACCGCTCCATAAACCGCCGTCCCGCCGACGACGGTCGCCACGACACGCAGTTCCTCGTCCCACACGGCGAAATCAGCGCGCATGCCTTCCGCGATTATACCCAGCTCACGCTCGAGGCCGAGCAATCGTGCGGGCGCGGCGCTCGCGTTGACGATCGCGCGTTCGAACGGCAAATCGGCGTAGGACATCAAATTACGAACGGCCTGATCGCAGCGCAACGCGCTGCCGGCGATCGTTCCGTCTTCGCTGCGCACGACGCCGCCGTCAATTCGATATCCCGATCCGGACGGCGGCATATTGTCCGTCGCTAGGACCAAGCGTTCACCCACGGTCCGATACAGCAAATCGACCATCGGCGGCGCAACATGGTAGCCGTCGCAAATCAATTGAACCGTCGTACGTGATTCTTGCATGAATGCGACGAGCAGCGACGGATCGCGGTGATCGAGGGGCGGCATCGCGTTGAACGCATGCGTCAACGTGCGGAAGCCGAGTCCGATCGCGAGCATTCCTTCGCGATATTTTGCGGCCGTGTGTCCCGCAGCGCAAACGATGCCTTGATCGAAAAGAAAGCGCGCGACTTCTTCGGCACCTTCGATCTCCGGCGCCAGCGTGACCATGACGAGCGCACCGTGGCACGCATCGATCATCTCTCTCGCGCGCTCGACGGTCGGACGCATCACCCAATCGCCGCGATGGACGCGGCGGAATTTCGGATTGAGAAACGGCCCTTCGAAGTGAATGCCGAGACACCGTGCGCCGATCCCACCCTGCTCCTCAAGTTGGTTTGCCGATTCGCAGATTTCGCTCGCGGCGTGCAGCATCGACTCCCAGGGTGCGGTTATGATCCCCGCGACAAACCCAGTAACCCCTTGCTTGACATACGATCGCGCCGCGACTTCGACCGCGCTGCCCTGATCGCGATTGAACAGTACGTCTTCGGCGCCGTTCGTGTGGACGTCGATCATCCCGGGCGCGATTGTCGTTTCGGGTGCAACTTCAACATCGCTTGGGCCCTGCGGGTCCAAGACTGCGGCGATGCGCCCGCGCTCGATTCGCAGCCGTGCTTCGCTCGCGGTGCCATCGCCGAACGCAATTCGCGCTGGCCCTAACGTGTAGGAGTCGGTCACTGTGGGCAGTCTTTCGACGCCAGCTTCCGTCACCTTCGCGTATCCGAAAAGGCGCTCGTACCTGGCGCGCGAACGAGTTACGGTGCGAGCGAGGAGGACGTTCGTTTTTGTTGCGATGCTAGCGGCAGTCTCATTCGCTATTCCGTCGCGATCGCAAAGCGCCAACCTCTGCAGGGCGTCGGTTGGTCAGCGCGTGCTCTTGGAGTCGATTGACTCGGATCCCGACGTTTTCGTTTGGGACAGCCGCTATCGTCTCATCGACTATGCAGCCGGTACATATGACAAGGCGAATCAAGTCATGGCGCACACGGTTTTGGCTAAGCCCGGCACCCATGCGATCGTCGCGACGTGCGCTGCAGGCGCGGTCAAGCCGGCATATAGTTCCGATGCCTACGATGCCATCGGCGTGAAAATTACATCCGGCCCGTTCCGCAATCGTTGGGGCTGGGTTAGTTCGGAAGACGTTCGCGTTTAGTTCTTGATTCGCGCGAGCTGCTCGATCAGCCACTTCAGCCCGGCGTTGTAGCGGGGACTTGGATGCAGAAGAATCCCCGGGTCAGGAATCATTGCGACGTTTCCGCGCTGGACTGCATGCAATGATCGCCACGGTTCGCGGTTTTCCATAGATTGAAAGCCGACTGCCGGATCGACGACGATTATGTCAGGCTGCAATGCGAGGATCGCTTCGGCGCTGTACTGACCGTATGCGTCCTCTAGATCGGCAGCGTTTCGTCCGCCGGCCATTTCGATGAGCTTGTTGATGTACGAACGCCTTCCCACCGTGTAAATTGGTGCGATGTCGAGAATGACGAAAACGCGTGGGACGTGCGAACGATCGACACGCCGCATCAAGTTCGCGCTCGTCACGCGCATCTGCTCGACGAGGGCGTTCGCTTGCGATTCGCGTCCAAGCTGCCGTCCGAGCGTCCGCAGCACGCTATAAATTTCCGGAACCGAGTCTTCGTGAAAGAGCTCGACCTGCAGCTTTGCCCGCAAGAGCGACTGGCTGAGTGCTTCTTGTGATGCGTCGCCGACGATCAAATCCGGATGGAGCGCGACAATACGTTCCGCATCGACGCTCGTGAACGAAGCGACGTGCGGAAGCCGTCTCGCGGCGGCCGGGTAGTCGCTGTATTCCGAGACGCCGACGACGTTTGCGCCGGCTCCAAGCGCAAAGAGATCTTCGGTCATCGAGGGAATCAGCGAGACGATGCGTTTCGCGGCGGGTTGACTTCGCGTTGCTGCTGGAAAAAATAGGAGCGCCGAGGCAAGGAGCAGAGCTAGAGCGCGCTTCACAGGGAGCGTACTCCGCGGAAGGGAACGCCGGTCCTCCCTTGAGATTCGACGACGAATTTCGTACGGAGCTGACGCAACTCTTCGCGTGGCGGCGCGATGTTCGGCGATTCCGCTCGGATCCGATCCCGGCGAAATCATCGAGCAGCTCGTTGCTACGACGGCTTTTGCGCCCTCCGTTGGTTACAGTCAACCATCGCGATTTGTGCGGGTGGACTCCTCCGAGCGCCGCGCGCAAATCATCGCGGAATACGAGCGATGCAATCTCGATGCCGCGGAAACGTACAGTGGCGAACAGCACGCACGCTACGTCGCGATGAAGCTTGCCGGCTTGCGTGAAGCGCCGGTCCACCTTGCCGTGTTCGTCGATGGGGAAACGCCGCGCGGTTCGGGATTGGGCCGTGCGACGATGCCGGAAACTCTTGCGTATTCAACCGTTCTCGCGATTCACACGCTATGGTTGATGGCGCGTGCGATGGGCATTGGCGTCGGCTGGGTTTCGATATTAGATCCGGTCGTTGTTACGCAGATTCTCGACGTTCCGCAGACGTGGTCGTTCGTCGCATATCTGTGTCTGGGCTATCCGCAAGAAGAACATCTCGACCGTGAGCTCGTTCGCGCCGGATGGGAATCGGACGATTCGGAGGCCACGAGGCTGCTCCGGCGCTGATGCAGAACGAGCCGAGCAGCGTGCTTGCGACGGGAACCCGGTGGAAATCCGGGACGGTCGCGCCACTGTAAGCGGGGAGCCGCCGAAACGCCACTGGCGCAAGCTGGGAAGGCATCGGCAAACGGCTACGATCCGCGAGTCAGGAAACCGAGCGAGCCGCATTTGATCACTTCACCTCGCGTAAAGGTAGGAAGATCGTGCTGGCTATCTTATTGGCTGCCGCGTTGTCGGCAGCAACACCAACGCCCGCGCCACAACCGAGCGAAATCGGACACGTGACGACGGCTGACCGGCAAGACGAACCGGTCACGATGACGACGCGCCCGACGTTCATCGTCGATCGTGCGACAATTCAGGCTCAAGGTGATCGGACCGTCGCGGACGCGCTTCGTGACATTCCTGGAATCACGATGTTTCGCTACGGTGCATTCGGTTCGCAAGCGAACTACGGCGTTCTCGGCGCGACGTCCGAACAAACGCTCATTCTCGTCAACGGCTTTCCGGTTGCTGCAGGGTCGTCCGGATCGATCGATCTCGGCACGTTTTCGACGATCGACGTCCAGCGCATCGAAGTCGTTGAAGGCGGCGGATCGACGCTTTACGGCAGCAGCGCCGTCGGGGGCATCATCAACATCATCACCGGTCATGTGCCGCGCTCGCCGTATCTCGAAGTCGCCGACGGTACGTACGGCGAGCAAGATGCGCGTTTCGAAATCGGTGAAGGCGGCCTCGGAATCGGATTCGAGCGTCACGTCGCAGCGAACGTCTACAGCTTTCCGAGTCTCGATGGGTTTCCGGCCGGCACACGCATGAACTCGTGGGCACAAGCCACCGCTGGACGGATCGACTATCAATCCAATCCGAGTGCAACGTATACGGTCGATGCCAGCCTAGGGAACGACGCGATCAAGCTCGGCGTCCCGGGAAATCTGTCGTTTCTCACGCCGCTGGCGGTGCAGGCGACGGCGCAAGAAGACGGCCACGTATCCATCACGCATCACACTCCGAACTCCGCGCTCAGCCTTTCGTTCAGCGGCGCGCACGCCGCACTCGATTACAACGATCCTCAAAACGGTGGAGAGAACGATACATACGACTCGCGCACGCAAGTTTCTTTACGTGATGTCATCGCGAATCCGTCCGGCTCACTCGTAACCGGCGTCGATCTTTCGCGTGAGAGCGCACTCCTGTATTTGGGACCGCTTTCCATTCCGGCGACTGCGACCGCGGCGCTGGCGCAGAGTGCAGTGTACGCGCAATACCGCGACAACATCACGAGCGGTATCGTCCTCACCGGCGGCCTACGAGGCGAACACGACGCGCCGCAAGGTTCCGTGCTCGAGCCTGCGCTCGGCACGTCCTTTCTCTTAGGCAGTGCGAAACTGAGTGCGAATTATGCGGGCACGTTTCGCGTCCCGACGATCGACGAGCTGTACTATCCGGGTTTCTCGAACCCGTTGCTGGTTCCGGAACGCTCGAAGAATCTGGATGCGACGCTCAGCTTACCGCTTGGCGGCGCAGCCGCGAGCCTGAGCTGGTTCAGCCGTCAAGCCGTGAACTTGATCGCGCTCAACGCAAACTTCGTTCCCGAGAATATCGCGCGCGCATCGCTTTCGGGCCTCGTTTTCTCCGGACATACTGCGCCGCTCGGCGGCATGGTCGCGACGCTCAACGTCACCGACATGTATCGCGCCCTCAATCTAACACCCGGTCAACCGGCTGTTCGGCTCGATTTCGAGCCCGTGCTAACAACAGCGCTCGGAATCGAACGTGGATTCTCAGGAGGCGCGTTCGCGTTTGGAGTCGATGCGCAAGTGCAAAGCCCGCACAACGAGTCGGGCGTATTGCGCGGCGGTCAGACAACTGTTGATGCATACACGCGCGGCCGGCTTGCGCAGAACCTGATCGGCTCGATTCGCGTCTACAATCTCGGGGACGAGCGCTATGCACCAATTCTCGGCTATCCGGCGCCTGGCCGCACCGTCGAGTTCGAGCTCTCGACACGATGAAGCAATGACGCGCGTTGCGGTAATCGCCGTTGCTTTGCTCGCGCTGGTTGCGGCGATCATCGTCGGTGCGTCGTGGGGGACGATCGCATTATCACCTGCGACGCTACTCACGGCGCTCGTCCATCCGCATGCGCAAAGCGACGCGAACACGGTGCTCTGGTCGCTGCGTCTGCCGCGTGTCGCTATCGCGGCGCTGGTCGGCGCGGCGCTCGCGGTTGCGGGGCTCTTGATGCAAGATTTGCTCGGAAATCCGCTGATCGATCCGTATCTCACCGGCACGAGCGCGGGTGCCGCGCTTGCAATCGCGGTTGCAATCGCAATCGGCGCACCGCCCGCGCTTTACTCGGCAATCGCGCTCGCCGCGTCGCTCGCGACAACGCTGCTCGTCGCCGCGCTCTCACGTACCGGGACGGGACTTTCGGTCGAGCGCATGATCGTTGCGGGCATCGCGCTTTCGTCGCTGTTCGCGGGGCTGACGACGCTCGTAATTCTGTGGTCGCCGTCGGCTTCTATCTCGCTGAGCATTCTTGCATGGCTTGGCGGAAGTCTCGCCGGCCATGGGTGGCGCGACTTGGGTTGGGCGTCGCTCTACGCGGTCTGCGGTCTTGCGCTCGCGCTGACGACGATCCCGGCGCTCAATGCACTGCGGCTCGGAACGCGGCGCGCGCAAGCGCTCGGCGTCGATCTCGATCGCACGCGCTGGCTCGTCGTACTCTCGGCCTGTTTGCTTACGTCGGCCGCCGTGAGCGTTTCAGGAGTCATCGGCTTCGTCGGCTTGATGGTGCCCCACATCGTGCGCGGTGCGATCGGACACGATGTGCGCTGGACGCTCGCGGCAGCATTGCCGGTCGGCGCGATCATCTTGATCCTCTCGGACACGTTCGCGCGTTCGGCGGCGCCACCAACGGAAATTCCGCTCGGAATACTGCTCTCGCTCTTGGGTGTACCGGCGTTTCTCTATCTTGCTTCGCGGCGACCGAAGACGGCATGATCGACGCGCAAGCGCTAACGCTCGCTTACGGATCGAACATCGTGCTGCGCGATGTTTCGATGCAGCTTGGTGACGGTGAACTGCTCGCGATCATCGGGCCGAACGGCGCTGGGAAATCAACGCTGCTGCGTGCGCTCGGGGGCCAGCACGCACCGCAGCACGGCAGTGTCTTCGTAAACGGCCGAACCATCTCGCAGATGGGTCCGCAAGAGCGCGCGCGCCGGCTCGCGCTGATCGAAGTCGACAGCGCGCCGGTTGCCAATATGACCGTGCGAGAAGCCGTCGCGCAAGGCCGGCTTCCACATCGTCCCTGGTGGCGTTGGAACGAGTTGCCGGAAGATGAAGCTATCATCGATGCAGCACTCGAACGCGCACAGCTCACGGATCGTGCGGAGCGTTCGATCGAAGCGTTATCGAGCGGTGAACGTCAACGCGTCTGGGTCGCGCTCGCGCTCGCGCAAAGGGCGCCGAGCCTACTGTTCGACGAACCGACGACGCATTTGGACCTCGGGCACGCCATGCACATTTTGTCACTGTTGCGCGAGCTCGCAGATCAAGGCACGACGGTTATCATCGTGCTGCACGATTTGAACGTTGCGGCCGCGCACGCCGACCGCATCGCGCTCGTCGGTCAGAATAGGTTGCTCGCCTGTGACGTCCCCGAGCGCGTATTTCAAGAAGAATTGCTTTCCGCTGCCTATGGAGCGCCGATCATCGTCCGCCGCGAGGAGGGGATGATGCTCGCGTTCGCAAGGCCACCACAACGCAGCCGTAGAGGAGCCACATGATGAATCTGCCGCGCATTCCGGTCCCCGACCCTGCGGTCGCTAAAGCCGCGCGCGAGCGTGTCGACCAGCTTACGAAACCGCTCGGAAGCTTAGGACGCATGGAAGACTTGGCGGTCCGCTTGTGCAGTATGACCGGCGGCGTTCCCAAGCACGCGTTCGAACGCCGTGCAATCCTTATCGGTGCGGCCGATCACGGCGTTGCGCGCGACGGCGTCAGCGCATATCCGCCGGAAGTGACTGCACAAATGGTCGGCGGATTCTGCGCGGGCTTTGCGGCGATCAGCGCCTTTGCGCGCGCGGCCGGCGCCGACGTATTCGTTGCGGATTTTGGCGTCGATGCGAAGCTCGCGTCGCATCCTCAGCTCTTCGATCTCAAGGTTGCGCGCGGTACGGCGAGCCTTGCACACGGACCCGCGATGTCGCGCGAAAACGTCGAGCGTGCACTGGAGGCCGGCATCGAAGCGTTCCGTTTGATTCGCGAGCGTGCCGCCACGCTCGACATCCTGGCACTCGGCGACATGGGGATCGGCAATACCACGAGCGCCGCCGCATTGATCGCGATCTTCACGACGACGCCCGTCGGCTTGGTCGTCGGTCGCGGCACCGGCATCGACGACGAAGGTCTCTCGCGCAAGATCGCGATCGTCGAATCGGCAATCGCGCGCGTCAAGACGAACGATCCGATTGCAATTGCAAGCGAGGTCGGTGGATATGAGATCGTGGGCCTCGCCGGTGCGATGCTCGCCGCTGCGGCCTCACGCACGCCCATCGTTATCGACGGCTTCATTGTCACGGCAGCAGCCTTGCTCGCGCACGCGCTCGATCCGAACGTCGCCGGCTATCTGATCGCATCCCACCGCTCGCGTGAAGCAGGCCACACAATTGCGCTGCGGGCGCTCGGCCTCGAGCCGCTCTTAGATCTCGACATGCGTCTCGGCGAAGCAACGGGCGCGGCGCTTGCGCTTCCGCTCATCAGTGCGGCTGCGCGCATGATCTCCGAGATGAAGACGTTCGCGGAAGCGGGTGTTTCTACGTCTACTGCGGCGGACGCGGCGCCGGTTTCGTGAATCTTCGAACGCTGGCAGCAGCGTTCTCGTATTTCACGATTCTGCCGGGAAACGATCGCCATCGGGCGGCTCCCGTTGCGGCGATGTTCTCCTATCTCCCCATCATCGGGATCATCGTCGGCGCAGTCGCAGGTTACGCAGCATACGGTCTCGCGCTGCTGGGTTTGACGCCGCTCGCAATTGCCGTCGCTTTTGCGCTCCCGATCGTGCTGACGGGGGCCCTGCACGTCGACGGATTTCTCGACAGCTGCGATGCGCTCTTCGCATGCGTCGATCCCGCGCGGCGCATGCAAATCATGAAAGAGCCGACGCACGGAACGTTCGCGATTGCTTACTTTGCGGTACTGATCGCAGTCTGGATCGCCGCGCTGAGCATGTTGCCTCCACACTCATTTCCCGCCGTGCTTGCGTTCGCGGGCGGCACCGCGCGTTGGAGCAGCGCGCGATCTTCCATTGTTCCATTCCTCGTAAACGGCGTGCTGCTGCTCGCATTATCGTTTGCCGTTAGTCAATGGGCGTGGATCGCGCTGCCGGTCGTCGTCCTCGCCGTCCTCGTCGCAGGCCGGTGGGCGGCGCGGCGTTTGGACGGCACTCTGACCGGCGATGTCTACGGCGCCCTGATCGTGGCTGCCGACGTTGCAACGCTTGTGATCTGCGCGGTGCTCTACACTCGATAGTGCTCACGTTTATTACCGGTCCGGTTCGTTCGGGAAAGAGCGCGATGGCGCAGCAGCTTGCGATCCGTTCCGGCCGTCATGTCGTCTTTTGCGCGACGGCGACGGTCGATGTCGACGACGAAGAGTGGAGCGCGCGAATCGCGCGCCATCGAGCCGAACGTCCGAGTGATTGGACGACGATCGAAACCGCAGTTCCGCAAGGTACGGATTTGCTGACGGCGCTCGGCAACGCCGAAGCGAGCCAGATCGTCATTGTCGATTCGGTGGGGACCTGGGTTGCCGACATGATGCGTCGCCATCCGCTCGGCACGAGCGTCGTCCAGTGGCACGATCAGATTGAAGGCTACGCGCTGCGTTTGATCTCCGCGCTCGAAACGTGCGCAGCTGACGTCATCGTCATCAGTGAAGAAGCCGGTTGGGGCGTCGTCCCCGTCCATGTTTCCGGTCGCGTCTTCCGCGACGTAGTCGGGCGAACGAATCAGCGCTTGTGCGCCATCGCGAAGGACGCATATCTGATCGTCAGCGGCGTAGCACTTGATTTGAAGAAAACATGAAAGCACTCATTGCCGCCGTCGATCTTCAGGAACGCGAATCGCTCTTGGCACCGCAGCTGGAAGAGTTCGCGGCGCTTGCGCGTGCGGCCGGCGCACAGATCGTCGGTGAAATCGTGCAGAAGCTGCCGCGCGTGAATGCCGCGACGATGTTCGGTGCGGGAAAAGCACGCGAGATCGCGCAGACGGCCGAAGAGCTCGGCGCCGAAGCGGTACTCGTCTACAACGACCTGCGGCCGCGGCAGCGTATCAATCTTGAAGAGATCATTCCGCTGCAAATCATCGATCGTACGATGTTGATTCTCGACGTTTTCGCGCAGCACGCACGCAGTCGCGAGGGCAAGCTGCAAGTCGAGCTCGCGCAGCTGCGCTTCCGGCAAGCAAATCTCATCGGCGTTGGAGCCACGCTCTCGCGTCTCGGCGGCGGCATCGGAACTCGCGGCCCCGGTGAAACGAAGCTGGAAACCGATCGCCGGCAGATTCAGCGCCGAATCTCGACCTTGCGCAAGGCCCTCGAAGACGTGCGCACGCAGCGTGCCAACCGGCGACTTTCAGGCGGACGTGAACCGCTCGTTGCGCTCGTGGGTTATACGAACGCGGGGAAGAGCTCGCTGCTCAATCGCTTGACCAGCGGCAAAGATGCGTTCGTCGCCGACCAGCCGTTTGCGACGCTCGACCCGATGGTGCGCCGTGCGTGGGTTGCGCAAGATCATACAATTCGCCTGGCAGATACCGTCGGATTCATCACGAAACTTCCCGAAGAGCTTGTGAATGCGTTTCGCGCAACGCTCGAAGAACTCGAAAGCGCCTCACTGCTCGTGCACGTCATCGACGCATCGAATCCGGATTGGCAGCGCCAGAAGAAAGCAGTCGAAGCAACACTCGATGAGCTGGGTTTGAGCGAAAAACCGGTGCTCGCCGTTTATAACAAAGTCGATCGCACGCCCCGCGAGCTTCCTAGGGACGCCTTCGCAGTCAGCGCGCTTACCGGCGCCGGCATTCCAGAACTGCGCGCCGCACTCGCAGCACGCGTCGTGGAACCTGTGTCATCCTGAGCGTAGCGCTCCGCAGGAGCGCGAAGTCGAAGGACCGCGACAGTGTTTCAGGTTGCGCAACAATCACGGAGGGATGCGGGCACGATCGTGCCCTCGACCAATCGCTGCGCGTTGCTACGTTACTCGTGCTGCTCGCGCTGTGCGCCTGCGCGCGGCCGAGCGCAAACGGTGATCTTGAAGCCCTGTACCGGCGCATGCACCCAAGCGTTGTCTTTCTCACAATGAAGGCGCCCTCGGACGATCCGAAGATGCACGGCAAGATCGACGATGCATATGGAAGCGCGTTCGTCGTCGCGAGCGGTGATTGGGGCACGCGCATCATAACCGCCAAGCATGTCATCGAGGACGCACATAATTTGCGCGCCCACATCGGTGATGGGGCGCGTGGACAAGCCGTTCGCGTCATCGCACAGGACGACCGCGAGGACCTTGCCCTTCTCGAAGTGAGCGCGGTCAAGAACGCACACGTCGTCGAGTTGGGCGACTCGCGCACAGTCGTTCCCGGTGAAGCGATCGGCCTGCTCGGCTATCCGATACCGGATGCTTTTATCGATGAGGGTCTAGGAACGACGGCTTCCTTTTATAGCGGCCATGTTGCGAGTCTACGCGACACGGGAAGCCCGGACGAGACGATCGAGCTGGATTTACCCGTGATCCCAGGCGAAAGCGGAGCGCCGGTATTCACGCTCGACGGTAGAGTCATCGGTATGGCGGAGTCGCGCTTCGAAGAAGAGCACGCGATCGGATTCGCCACGCCGATCGAGATTATTAAAAAGTTTTTATTGCGCGAGCGTTGATTTCAAGCGAATGTAGCCGACGTCGCTGGTTTGACCTTTCACGACATTGACATCGAAGTTCATCGGAATGTACGTGATCGCGTTGATGTTCACGGTTTGTTTTCCGACTGGAACTTTCGGAATCGTGAAGCCGCCTTTGTTGTCGACTTGCGAAACGACCACCGACCCCACCGAAACGTAGATCGTTGAAACGCTAAGCGGCTGTCCCGTTTGGTCGTCGACCAGACGACCGGTGATCGAGCCGAAATCCTGGAGGCCTTCCCCGTTCGGATTTTGACACCCGGAGCCAAGCAGGGTGACGATCGCGAGGGCACAGATCAGGCTACGGGTCAGGGTGCGCACGGCTGGTCCTCCAAAAGTAGCATCGAGGGTCCCGTACGTTATCTGCGAAAAGTGCCCCGGCTATGTCTCCGTACGGTCCAGTCGCCATTTACTTGGCGCTCGCGTTCGCCGCCTCGCTGCTGTTCTCCATCGTACCCGGGCTTCTGGCCAAAAAGAAGCCGAATCCGGTGAAGGAAGAGGCGTATGAGTGCGGCGTCGAGGCGACGTCGGACGTTTCCGGCCGTTTTCCGGTACGCTTCTACCTGATCGCGATGCTCTTTGTGGTCCTGGACGTCGAAGCCGCGTCGTTCTACCCTTGGGCGGTGCAGATGCACGCGTTGCGCGTGTACGGGCTGTTCGAAATGGTCGCGTTCGTCATCGTCCTCGGCATCGGTTACGCGTACGTCTGGAAACGGGGAGGTTTTCAGTGGAGGTAGTCCCAGGGACGCAGTTCCTGCTGGCGCGCGTCGACGACGTTGCCCGCTGGGCGCAGTCCTCGAGCGTCTGGCCTCTGACGATGGGTCTAGCCTGCTGCGCCATCGAGATGATGAGCGTGACGGCGCCCGAGTACGATATCGCGCGCCTCGGCTCCGAAGTTTTTCGCGCGTCGCCTCGACAGGCCGACCTCATGATCGTCTCGGGCCGGGTCGCGCAAAAGATGGCGCCCGTCATCAAGCGGCTCTACGATCAGATGGCCGACCCGAAATGGGTGATCTCGATGGGCGCCTGTGCCAGCTCGGGCGGCGTCTTCGATAATTACGCAATCGTCCAAGGCGTCGACACGATCGTTCCGGTCGACGTCTACGTTCCCGGGTGTCCACCGACTCCCGACGGCTTGCTTTACGCGGTGAATCTCATCCAGCAGCAGATCCGGCAAGGCGGACGGGGAGGCATACTGGCGCGTGCCTAGCCCGCAGACACCACCGCGCGGGGGAAGTGCCGTCGATCCGACGGCCATCCGGCCCGATATCGATGATGCCTTAATCGAACGCGTCGCACGCGCGCAGCTTCGCGGGCGGCTCGAGCAGTTGAAGGCGGACGGTGCAACGATGCTGCTCGACATCGGCGGTGTCGACTATCTCGAGCGTTCACCGCGCTTCGATGTCGTCTATCATCTGTTGAAGATTCCGGCGCGTGCCTCGAACGTCGCGTCGGTCGGAAAGCCCGTCCGTATTCGCTTGCTGTGCGGTCTCGATGATGGGCAAACGTTGCCGACCGTCAGCGATCTGTGGCCGAGCGCGGATTGGCCCGAGCGCGAAGTCTACGATCTTTTCGGAATCACGTTCGACGGACACCCGGATTTACGGCGCATTCAGATGCCCCACGATTGGGAAGGGTATCCGCTGCGTAAGGACTATCCGTTGCGCGGCCCCGCGCTCGAAAAAACGCCGCGTCCCGATTTCGCGCTCAAGAGCAACTTGCTCGCGGGAACCCCGGCGTCGGGCAGAACCGCGGCGGCGCTCGCAAAACAAATCGCCAAGATCCGGGGACAATCATGACGGCGACGCCCGTTCCAATCGACGTCACAAGGGTGGGCGAAAACCGGATGTTGCTTTCGCTCGGACCGCAGCACCCATCCACTCACGGCGTGTTGCAAGTGATGACCGAGATCGAAGGCGAGACGATCACGAAGGCCGATCCGGAAATCGGCTATCTGCACACCGGCATCGAGAAGTCGGCCGAAAATCTCTTTTGGCATCAGGCCTCAACCGTTATCGAGCGGATGGATTATCTCTCGCCGCTCACAAACGCGATGTGTTACGTCCTCGGCGTCGAGAAGCTGCTCGGAATTACGGATCATATCCCCGAACGCGCGCAACAGCTGCGCGTTCTCCTTTGCGAGCTCTCGCGTATTGCATCGCACTGCGTGTGGCTCGGTACGGGCGGCATCGACCTCGGCGCAATCTCGCCGTTTTTCTACGCGTTCGATTTGCGCGAAAATATTCTCGATCTGTTCGAAGCCTCAGGCGGTGCGCGCATGCACCCGAATTATCTGCGCATCGGCGGTTTGCGCGAAGACGTTCCACAGGGCTTCCTCGACCGGCTCGACGATCTAATCAAGAAATCTCCTGGGCGCTTCCGCGAGCTGCGCGGTGTTCTGCAAAAGAACCCGATCGTGCAAGACCGCATGATCGACGTCGCGATCCTTTCGCCTGAAGAGGCCTTAGAATGGAACATCACGGGTCCGCCGCTGCGCGGATCGGGAATCGCGTACGACGTGCGCAAGGCGTTCCCGTATTCCGGCTACGAAAAATACGAATTCGATGTGCCGGTGCGTGCCGAAGGCGATGCGTACGCGCGTTTCCTTGTACGGCTCGATGAGATGGACGAATCGATTAGTATCATCCGCCAAGTCCGCGAGCAGTTGGTCGAGGGCTCGGTCATGATCGATGACACGAAGGTCGGACCGCCGCCCAAAGAAGCAATCGCGCTCTCAATGGAAGCACTGATCCATCACTTCAAATACGTTTCAGAGGGCTTCCGCGTCCCACCGGGTGACGTCTATCAGGCCGTTGAGGGTCCGCGTGGCGAGCTCGGCTACTACATCGTCTCAAACGGCGAGAATCGTCCGTGGCGCGTTCGGACGCGTCCGCCTTCCTTCTATAATCTGCAAGTGCTCAAGAAGCTGGCGATCGGCGAGCTGATCGCGGACATGGTCGTGTGCATCGGTTCGCTCGATCCGGTGTTCGGCGAGGTCGACCGATGATCGACTTGACCGGCGAAGCCAAAGCACTGATGGCGCGCTACGAAGATCCGCGTTCCGCAATGCTCCAGATCATCTGGCGCTTTCAAGCGGAAGAAGGCTACGTTTCGGCCGAGGCGATGAAGCAGACAGCCGAATGGATCGGCGTTCCGCTCGCGGTCGTCGAGTCGACGGTTTCGTTCTACACGCTGCTGTTCCGCAAACCCGTCGGGAAATACATGTTGCAGGTCTGCCGGAATCTTTCGTGCTCGATCAACGGCGCGGAAGATATCATGGCGTACTTCCGCGAGCAGCTGGGCATCGGGCACCTCGAGACGACGGCCGACGGGCTCTTCTCGTATGAAGAAGTCGAGTGTCTTGCCGCGTGCGATCGTGCGCCGTGCATGCAGGTCAATCTCGATTTCGTCTACGATTTGACGCCGAAGATGGTCGACGACATGCTGGCGGCGATACGCGGGGGCACGTACGGCGTGCCGCCGATGACGCAATCAAAGGCGCCGGGCCGCACGTGGAGCGTCCCCAAAGATACGGTTCCGAAATCGCCGGGCGCGCAGCACGTTTCGAATCCGAACGATGCCGGCGGGATCGGCGACCGCAGCGGCGTCATCATGCTTGACCGTTTCGTGCGCGACGTGACGCCCGATCGTTCGCGCGAACGTTTGGTGAAAGACGGACGCGCGATTCTGGAGCACGAGGACGGGCATGGACACTAAGCCGGTATTGATGAAGGGCATCGGCGAGCTCAACTTGCGCTCGATCGATGTCTACAAATCGCAAGGCGGCTACGAGATGCTCGAACGCGCTGTCAAAACGATGCAGCCGGCCGAGATCGTAACGATCATCGACAAATCAGGTTTACGTGGCCGCGGTGGCGCCGGCTTTCCGACCGGTCGCAAGTGGCAGTTCTTGCCGGACAACGGCGAGCCGCGTTACATGGTCTGCAACAACGACGAAGCCGAGCCCGGCACGTTCAAAGACCACATGCTGCTCGAGGAAACGCCACACCAGATCATCGAGGGAATGCTGATCGGTTCGTATGCGATCCGCTCGCACCACGCGTTCATTTATATTCGCGGCGAATTCAAACGCGGCTACGAGATCTTCTGTAAAGCGGTCGAAGAGGCGCGGGCCGCCGGTTACATCGGCAAAGGCATTTGCGGCACAAATTACGATATCGAGCTGACCGTGCATCGCGGTTCGGGCGCCTACATTTGCGGTGAAGAGACGGCGCTGCTCAGCTCGCTCGAAGGCAAGCGCGGCGAACCGCGCCTCAAGCCGCCGTTCCCGGCCGTCAAAGGTCTGTACGGAAAACCGACCGTCGTCAACAATTCGGAGACGCTTGCGTATCTGATGCCGATACTGCGCAATGGCCCGGAGTGGTTTTCAAGTGTCGGCACCGAGCGATCGAAAGGCTACAAGATCGTCTCCGTCAGCGGTCATGTCAAGAAACCCGGCAACTACGAAGTTCCGCTCGGAACGACGCTGCGTCAGCTCATCGATGATTGTGCCGGCGGTCTTCGCGACGGACGCAAATTCTTAGCGGTGCAACCGGGCGGCGGCAGCTCCGCGTGCCTCTTTGAAGAGCATCTCGACGTCCCGTACGATTACGAGAACATGGCAAAGAACGGAACGATGCTCGGTTCGGGCGCGATGGTTGTCTTTGATGATACGACCGACTTCGTGAAAGCTGCGCTCGCGCTCGTGCGTTTCTTCTCGCACGAATCGTGCGGACAGTGCACGCCGTGCCGTGAAGGCGGCCACTGGCTCGAGCTGATGCTCGAGCGAATCTTGGAAGGCAAAGGCGTGCCCAGCGACATCAACATGCTGCTCAGCGTCTCGCACCAAATCACCGGAATCAACTTGTGCCCGCTCGGCGATTCGATCGAACCATTCCTCGCATCCGTCGTGACGCGATTCGAGAGCCACTTCCGCAAGTACATCAACGAGCCGCAATATGCCTGAGCAAAAAATGGCGACCGTTACGATTGACGGCGTGAAGGTCGAAGTTCCGGCCGGAACACTGCTCGTCGAAGCCGCCAAGCAAGTTCAAAAAGACATTCCCGTCTACTGCTATCACACCAAGCTCGGGCCGGCCGGTCTGTGCCGCATTTGCCTCGTCGAGATCGAGGGCATGCCCAAGCTGCAGATCGCGTGCAATACTGCGGTCACTGACGGCATGGTCGTTTCGACGATCGGCGACAAAGCCACCGAAGGCCGGCGCGCGGTTCTCGAGATTCTGCTGCTGAATCACCCGCTCGATTGTCCGATTTGCGACAAGGGCGGCGAGTGCGATCTGCAAGATTACTCGATGGCCTACGGCCAGGGTGCATCGCGTCTTGCCGATCCAAAGGCGCTGAAGCCGAAAGCCGTTGATTTGGGTCCGACGATCGTTTTAGATGAAGAGCGCTGCATTTTGTGCTTGCGCTGCGTGCGTTTTGACGACGTAATCACGCGCGAGCGCTCGCTGCGCACGGAAGATCGCGGCGTCCGCGCGATCATCGCGACGGCGACCGGCCAACCCTATCGCTCGAAGTTCAGCGGAAACGTCACCGAGATTTGTCCGGTCGGCGCGTTGACGTCGAAAACGTACCGCTTCAAAGCGCGGCCATGGGACCTGCATCGCACCAAGACGACGTGTTTACAGTGCAGCGTCGGTTGTGAAATGAACGTCGATGCGCGACACAATATTCCGTTGCGCACGATGTCCGATCCTGAAGGCAGCGTTTCCGACGGCTGGCTGTGCGACCGCGGGCGTTACAACGTCGGATTCTACGACGATGCGCGGCGCTTGACGACGCCGACGATGCGCGACGCGAACCGCGAACAAGCGCAGATCGCGTGGGACGACGCGATCTCGATGTGGGCGACGTCGGTACGCAACACGATCGATAAGCACGGAGCCGGCGCGGTCGGCGTAATTGGCGGCGGCCGGCTTCTCAACGAAGAAGCGTGGCTGCTACAGCACATCTATCGCGGGCTCGGCGTACAGAATATCGACTGGCGCGCGGGCCGGCAACGTCAAGCGACGCCGGGTCAATACGGCGGGACGCTAACGGATCTCGAGAACGCGCAAGTAATCGTGTCGACGCGCCGGCCTCTCTCGCGCACGGCCCCGATCGCCGATCTGCGCATTCGCAAAGCCGTGCAGCACAAGGGCGCGCGCCTGATAACGGTTGGTGAGGTTCCGGCGGATGCCGCGGTTCCGGAGACGCACATTCCATCGCTCGATAGGCTCGCCGACGTGATGCCTGCAAGTGCTGAACGGATCGCGTTCATCTGGGGCGGCGTTCGCAAAGCGATGGGCGACGAGCTCGAACGCGTGTTGAACGCGCTCTCCGGGAAGACGTTGCATGTTTTCGTCCCCGGCGAACAGCAAAACGCGCGCGGCGCGGAGATGCTGGGCTGCATCCCGCATGGCGATGGACTGGATACGCGCGGGATGCTCGAAGCTGCGCGTGACGGCAAGCTCAAGAGTCTTGCGATTCTGGGCGCCAACCCGCTCGCGCACTTCCCAGATCGCGCATTGGTCGAAGCCGCATTCGCGAAAGTCGAATTCCTCGTCGTCGGCGACTTGTTCCCCACCGCAACCGCAAGTGCGGCAACGCTCTTGCTTCCGGTGTGCGGACCCTTCGAGAAGACCGGCACGACAACGAACATCGACGGTGAACGCTTGATTGTCGAAGCCGCGTTGATGGCGCCGGACGGCGTGTACTCGGATCTCGAGATTCTTGTCGGCTTCGCGGAAGCACTCGGTGTCGAGATCCCTGAACCGAATGCAATCGAATCCGCAGTCGCGACCGCGCTCGCAGCGCGCGGCTCGAGCGGTCTCGTGAATGCATCGCTCTTCCGCGCCGACGAAATTGCACCGTCGCTGCGCGAGGACGAAGTCTTCGAGGGTTTGGGAACGGCAGCGTTCGACGCTCCATTTGCCGCAGTGATGAGTGCCCCGCTCGTCGCGACTGCACAGGGAGCCAGCTAATGATGGATGCGGTTCCGTTGTGGTTGATCGTCGTCATCAAGTCGCTGATCGTGCTGCTCGTCGTGATTACGACCTTCGCGTACGCGATGCTCTTCGAACGCAAGATTCTGGGCTGGATGCAGCTGCGTCCCGGCCCGAATCGCGTCGGTCCATGGGGGATGCTGCAGCCCGCAGCCGACGCCGTCAAGATGTTTTTCAAGGAAGATCTAACGCCCAAGAACGCCGATCCGATCGTCTATCGCATCGCGCCGTTCATCTCGCTGATTACGGCGATGGGTACCTTTGCGATCATTCCGTTCAGCGAAAGCTCGGCGGGATTGTGGGCGGTCGGCAGTCCCGATGCCGGAATTCTGTACATCTTTGCGCTGACATCGATCAGCGTTTACGGTATCTCGCTTGCCGGATGGGCGTCAAGCTCGAAGTATCCGCTGCTCGGCGCGATCCGTTCGACGGCTCAGATGATCTCGTACGAGCTTGCAATGACGCTCTCCGTCATCGGCGTACTGATCTTGGCCGGCACGACGTCGCTCGCGGGCATCGTGCACGCGCAGTACAATCTTTGGTTTATTGCGCCGCAGTTCGTCGGATTCTTGATCTATTTGACGACGGCCGTCGCGGAAACAAATCGTGCGCCGTTCGATCTCGTCGAAGCCGAGACGGAGCTTGTCGGCGGGTTCCACACCGAGTATTCGGGGCTGCGTTTCGGACTGTTCTTCATCGCCGAGTACCTGAACATGATCACCGTTTCGTGTCTTGCGACGCTGCTGTTCCTCGGCGGCTGGTCGGCGCCGTTCGGACTGACGATGGTTCCAGGGATCATCTGGTTCCTCGCCAAGGCCGGCGTCTTTCTGTTCATCTATATGTGGCTACGCGGGACGCTGCCGCGACTGCGTTATGACCGTCTGATGGCATTTGGTTGGAAAGTCTTGCTGCCGCTCGCGACGTTGAACCTGATTGTAACGTCGGCGGTCATTGCCTTGAGAGGCGCATAATGCGCAAAAACCTTTTCAACATTCAGGCGCTCGTCATCGGATTTGCAACGACGTTCTCGTTCCTGTTCCGCAAGCACCCGACGAAGCAATATCCCAGCGTGAAGAAACAGCATGCGCCGCGTTTCCATGGCCTGCACGAGCTGCGGCGCTATGCGGATGGCAAAGAGCGCTGCATCGGCTGCGAGCTGTGCCAAATCGCGTGCCCTGCCAATGCGATTACGGTAATCGGTTCGGAAAACAGTCCCGACGATCGCCGCTCGCCCGGCGAACGCTTCGCCGCGCGCTACGAGATCGACGAGTTGCGCTGCATTTTCTGCGGCTTGTGCGAAGAGGCGTGTCCGACCGACGCGATCGTGCTGACGCCGCGGTTCGAAATGTCGGACTATCGGCGCGGTTCATTCATCTACAGCAAGGATCGTTTGCTCGTGCCGCCCGAGGCCGGTGTTGGAACTGCGCCTGACGAGCGTCCCGGCGGAATCCCGGCCGATCTCGGCATGGTGACGCAGAAGAAGAACACCGTCGACATTCAATCCGGCTACGACGCGACGTGGCGCGGCTCGATCCTCAAGACGCAGCGTAAAGGACTCGCGGGTTGATCACGTTCTGGATTCTGGCCGTGCTGATCGTAGCAAGCGCGGTCTTTGTCGTGAGCGCACCTCGTCCGGTTTACAGCGTGCTGGGCTTACTCTTCAATTTTTTGTGTCTTGCGATCATGTATCTGACGCTTGACGCCGAGTTCTTGGCGGTCATTCAAGTCGTCGTGTACAGCGGTGCGATCCTGATGTTGTTCGTGTTTGTCATCGCACTGCTATCGAGCGGCGTCCGTCCGTTCTCAGTCGGTCCCAATCGGTTGCCGCGCGTGCTCGCACCGCTCTCGCTCTTTGTGGCGCTCGGGCTCGGCGGTTTGCTGTTCGTGATCGCCGGATCGAGCACACCGGCAGGGGCGCCGGGAACGGCGACGAGCGGAGCCGGCAACGCCGGCGTTTTCGGCAGCGTCGCGGATTTCGGTCAAGCGCTGTTTACGACGTACCTGCTGCCGTTCGAAGCGACCGCCTTCGTGTTGATGATCGCCGTCATCGGCGTCATCGCGCTGGCGGGCGACGTCGACCCGCCGCGTCCGCCGCGCACCAAACGGCTGCGCGATCGTGAGCCGATTTTGAAGGAAAGAGCCTAGTGCCAGTCGCGGTTGCGAATTACATCGCGCTATCGGCGATCATTTTCATGATCGGCGTCGGCGGCGTCGTTGCGCGCCGCAACCCGCTCATAATGCTGATGGGCATCGAGCTGATGTGGAATGCCGCGAACCTCGCCTTCATCGCGTACGCGAAAGCGTATATGAGCAACGCTGGCCACATCTTCGCGTTTCTCGTGATTACCGTTGCGGCTGCGGAAGCCGCGATCGGTCTGGCAATCGTCGTGATCGTCTTCCGCCGTTCCGAGAACGTCGACGTCGATGACGTCGCGGTTTTAAAAGGATGATCGCGTGCAAACACACGTGATGGGGCTCGACGGCGTTTACATGCCGCTCTTCGCGATCTGGCTGGCACCGCTGGTCGGCGCGATCATTATCTGGGCGTTCGGCCCGTCGCTGCGCTCGTGGGGCGGTCCAATCGGATGCGCGGCGATTGCAGTCTCGTTCTTGGCGACGATTGCGTCGTGGGCCGATGCCACGCGTCAGACTCTCGTCGGCGCAATCCCGGTTGTCGGTGCGCATCAAGCGCTGGTGACGTGGGCCAAGGGCTTCAATGTCGGGCTACTGTGGGATCCACTCTCGCTGACGTGGGTGTTGATCATCACCGGCATCGGTTTCCTGATCCACTTCTACTCGATGGGATACATGGCCGGTGACAGGGGCTACGCGCGCTTTTTCGCCTACATGAATTTCTTCGTGTTTGCGATGCTCACGCTGGTGCTCTCCGACAATTTTGTCGGGTTGTTGATTGGCTGGGGTCTCGTCGGTCTCGCGTCGTTTTTCTTGATCGGATTCTGGTACGAGCGCCCCTCGGCGGTGGCAGCTGCGACCAAGGCGTTCGTCATGAATGTCGTCGGCGACGTCGGCATTTTGTTCGCAATCTTTATCATCGTCGCGGTCGTCGGGTCGATTTCATACGCCGATGCATTTGCCGGCGCGGCGGCGCACAAGTTCTCACCGAACCTGCTGTATCTCGCGTGCGCGATGCTGTTCGTCGGCTGCGCGGCGAAATCGGCGCAAGTCCCGCTCCACTCGTGGCTTCCCGATGCGATGGAAGGTCCCACTCCGGTCTCCGCGTTGATCCATGCCGCAACTATGGTCACGGCCGGAGTCTATTTGATTGCGCGCTGCTGGCCGATGTTTGCGGGTTCTTCAGATGCGCGCGAGCTGGTCGGCATCATCGGCGGCGTAACGGCGCTGCTTGGTGCGATTCTGGGCGTTGCGCAATGGGATATCAAGCGTATTCTTGCCTATTCGACGATGTCGCAGATCGGCTACATGATCATGGCGGTCGGCGTCGGTGCGTACGATGCGGGCGTTTTGCACTTCTTTACGCACGCGTGGTTCAAAGCGCAACTGTTCCTTACTGCGGGTCTAGTGATTCACGCATTGCACAACGAGCAGGACGTGCGCCTCATGGGCGGCCTGCGAACGCGCGAACCGTTCGCGTTCTGGTCGATGACGATAGCGACGCTCTCGATTTGCGGCGTTCCGCCACTGGCCGGTTTCTTCTCGAAAGACGCCGTCGTCTACGACACGCTCTTACGCGGGCATCCCGAGCTCTATGCTGTCGGCGTCATCACTGCCGGGATCACGGCATACTACATGTTCCGCATGATCTTCATTGCGTTCTTCGGCGAATATCGCGGTGAGGTCGATCCATCGAATCTCGGCATCCGGCATCCGGAATTCGCCGGGACGTCGGCGGGACTTGCACCGCATCCGCCCGCCGCTGATGATGACGTGCACGAACATCACGCGCCGAGCTGGCTCATGGTAGCGCCGGTTGCAGTGTTGTGGATCGGCACGATCTTCGCGGGTTTCTTAAACTTCAAGTTCGGCGGAGACAGCAGCCCGTGGCATAAGCTGCTCGAG
Organism: Vulcanimicrobiota bacterium; assembly: GCA_963715815.1. Lineage (GTDB taxonomy): Bacteria > Vulcanimicrobiota > Vulcanimicrobiia > Vulcanimicrobiales > Vulcanimicrobiaceae > JAFAMS01. The sequence goes on from OY970278.1 coordinate 1,121,221, forward strand.
CCGGTCTTCGGCGCCGCGATCGCATATCCGGAAGGGACTGCGCCGGTGGGTGAGCTCGCCTCGAGCGCGATCGTCCTTGGCGTCGTGATCGTCGGTATCGCGATCGCATACGTGCGTTACGGCAACGCCGGCGCGCTACGCGATGCGATCAGCCGCATGCGTGAAGAATCGGTCCGGATGCCGGCGATTCTCGTCAATCTGTTCTATTTCGATAGCGCGATCGATGCGTTGTTCGTTCGTCCGTCGCGCGGTCTCGGGTTCTTTTTCGGGCAGGTGTTCGACCCGCTTGTCATTGACGGCTCGGTCCGTGAGGCGCGCGTCTCGGCCGTTTGGCTCGGACATCTGTTCCGCAGCTTCCAGACAGGTCTCGTGCGCGCATATGCGCTGACGATCGTCTTCGGTGCCGCGGCCTTCATCGTTTACTACGCGATCGTGGCGGTGCATTGATGCTGACGGCACTTGTTTGTGGGACGCTGCTCCTCGGATTCCTGACCTTCGCGCTGCCCAAGACGGCCGACGTAACGGCAAAATGGTACGGCGTCATCGTTGCATTCGCGGGCTTCGTGCTCGTCATGTTCATCAATCCGTGGTCGCCGCCGGCGGAAGAGTCGACGCACTGGCTCTCCTATCCGTTCAGCGCGAATTATCACTTAGGCGTCAACGGAATCTCGTATGCCCTCGTTCAGCTCCTGACGCTCGTTACCGTTTGCGCCTTGCTCGGAACGAAAGTCCCGCGTCAGCGAAATTTCGTCGGTTTGATGCTGGTGCTCGAAGGGACTATGCTTGGTCTCTTCCTAGCGCGCGACTTGCTGCTCTTCGCGCTCTTCTGGGACGCAATGCTGATCCCGGTCTTTCTCTTGATGATTGCCTGGAGCGTCCATCCCGCGACGGCGTGGCGTTTCCTGATCTACAACGTGACCGGTGGTTTGCTGTTGCTGCTTGCTACGGCCGCGTACGGCTGGCTGTACGGAACGACTGACGTCATCGACACGGGTGTTTTGCCGCCGCTCTCCGATAACTGGGCGCCGTGGATTTTCATCGCGTTTGCAATCGCCTTCTTGGTGAAGACTCCGGTTTGGCCGTTCCATACGTGGATGCCCGATACGTACGCGGAGTTGCCGGCGCCAGTTGCAGCCTTAGTTGGCGCCGTACAGTCGAAGGCCGGACTCTACGGCTTTATAACGATCGGGCTGCCGCTTTTCGGCCCGCAGATGACGCGGTTCGCCCCCTGGCTGATTACGCTCGGCTTTATCGGCCTATTCTACGGCGCGTTCGTCGCCATGTACGATAACGATGCGCGCAAAGTGGTCGCCTACAGCTCGCTCTCGCATCTTGGTTTGATTCTGGCCGCGATCGTCGTGCATAACGAATATGCAGTGCGCGGTGCAGTCCTGTATATCGTTGCGCATGGCTACTTCACGGCCGCGATGTTCTTGATCATCGGCTACGTCGAATCGCGCGAGGAGACGCGCCTGCTTTCGCGGATCGGCGGGTTGGCACGTCACAATCCTATCTTGGCTGGTGCGATGGCGATCGCTGCGCTCGCGATGCTCGGACTTCCAGGTCTGGCGGGATTTACCGGCGAGCTTTTCATCCTGGTCGGCATTTATCAAGCCGGCTACGGATGGCTCGCAGGTATTGCGCTAATTGCGATCATCCTCGCGTCGGCATACATGCTGCGCGTCTATCAGGGCTTCATGCACGGCCCGGAAAAACCCGATTTGCCGCAGCGTCCTGATCTGACGCCGATCGAAGTCTTTGCGCTCGTACCGCTATTCGCAGCGCTGGTTATTCTCGGCGTCTATCCGATCACGGCAAATTATCCCGATCAGGCCTATTCGCTCATAGCGCTGGAGAACAAATAGTGCCGCATCTGCTCGTCCCGCCATTTGGCAGCTTTGATTACAATGCGCTCTTCCCGCTCGGCATCGTAGCGATTACGCCGCTGATCGTGTTACTGGCGGATCTCGTCATGCCCTCAGGCGAGCCGCGTCGCGGAATCGCGGTCGGCATCTCGGTCGCGGGATTGCTCGCTTCGGCGTACGTTCTGATCGTGCAGTATCTCTCGCATCAATTCGGTCCGGCGTTCGGCTTTGGTTTCGTGCTGGGAGGCTTCTCGATCGCCTTTAGTTTGATCATCATCGCGGCAGCGATTTTCTCGCTCATGATGATCCCGACCGAACGCGATGATGAGAAAGAAGGGCCCGTTTGCGCGTTGATGCTGTGGAGCACAGCCGGTGCGATGCTCATGGCCGGCGCGGCCGATTTAATGACGATCTTCCTCGGCCTCGAAATACTCTCGCTGGCTTTGTATTGCTTGTGCGGCATGATCAAGGGCGCGAGCGAGATTCGTAAGCGTGAGGCGCGAGAAGCCGCACTCAAGTATTTGATCCTCTCCTCGATGGCGAGCGGCTTCATGCTGTACGGCATGGCGCTCTTGTTCGGAACGAGCGGATCGGTCAATCTTGCCGCCCTGCAAGCCGTTCCCGCATCGAATCCGCTCTTCACGATGGGCTGCGGCCTGTTCATGATCGGCGTCGCGTTCAAGATCGGTCTCGTGCCCTTCCATGTCTGGATGCCGGACGTCTTCGAAGGCGCGCCGATTCCGGTGACCGCGTACATGAGCGTCGTGACGAAAGCCGCCATGCTCGCGGTGTTCGCGCGCTTTTTGTACAGCGTGCTGACCCCGGCCGGACACGAAGCGTTGATCTGGCCTGTCTGGGCGACGGCCGGTCTCTCGATGGTAATCGGAAATCTCGCGGCGCTCTCGCAGATCGACATGAAGCGACTGCTCGCGTACAGCGGTATCGCGCAGCTCGGCTACATCATGGCTGCGATGGCCGGAACCTCGACACTCGGCATGCGCTACGCGATCTTCTATCTCGGCGCGTATCTGTTCATGAATTTAGGCGCCTTCAGCGTGGTCGCGCTGGTGTCGCGCGATTCAGAAGAAGATGCGCATCTCTCCGCGTTCTCGGGACTCGGCACACGACACCCCGCGCTGGCCGCGGCGATGTCGTTCTTCCTGCTCTCACTCGCCGGTCTGCCGCCGACCGCAGGCTTCATCGGAAAGATTTTGATTCTCGCGAGCACGGTTGCCGCGGGCTACGTTTGGCTTGCGGGACTCTTGATCTTGGGGACGGCGATCTCGATCTACGTCTACGTCAAGATCATTCGCATCATGTACGTGCACGTCGATCTCGCGCACATTCGCGAGATCAAGCCGCTGAGCCGCGCGCCGTGGATCGGCGTTGCAGTCTGTGCGATCGTGACCTTTGTTTTCGGCTTCTATCCGGTTGCGCTTCATGATGTGCTTCCGCGTATCCGTTGAGCCTGAGTTTCAGGCTATTCGTCCCCGAAGGACGACCTAAACAACTTCCGCTCTTCGTCGCAATTCACGGCTGCCGCCAGGACGCCGAAGATTTTGCGCACGGAACGCGTTTCGACATCCTCGGCGAACGCCACGGCGCGGTCGTGCTCTATCCCGAACAAGACGAACGCGCGAACGGCCAACGCTGTTGGAATTGGTTTCTACCGGAAAATCAGCTGCGCAACGGACCGGAGCCTGCGGCTCTCCTCAATCTCGTCGAGCGCGTCGCTCGCGAGCAGGACGTTGACCGTTCGCGGATTTACCTTGCGGGATTTTCGGCGGGCGCATGTTTGGCAACGATCCTCGCCGAGCAGGCGCCGGACGTTTTCGCGGGCGTCGCCGCAATGGCCGGCGTCGCGCTGCACACGGCGAACGACGTTGATACCGCCTACGCTGCGATGCGCGGAGAACGCAAGCCCGATCTGCCATCCACTACTTTGGGTGCGGTCGCGTACCGGCGCTCGCGTGCGATCATCTGGATCGGTGCGCGCGACATCCGGGTCGCACCAGTCAACGCGTGGCTTCTCGGTCGTCAGTTCTCGCTGCTCTACGGCCTAAGTGCCGAGCCGGATGTCGAGGAGATCTTTGGCGGGGGCAAGCGTGCGCTTTGGCACGATCGCTCCGGAATGACACGCGTAGAAGTCCGCGAACTCGACGACATCGGGCACGTCTGGAGCGGGGGAAGTCTACGCGGCTCCTACACGGCCCCGGTAGGGCCGAACTTCAGTGAAGCCCTCTTTCGTTTCTTTCTGGGGGAGGCGGAGACGGAACAAGCCATGCGACAGTGCGGCTGATCTTTTTGCTCGCGGCAGGTCTGGCGCTGCTTATTGCGCCGGGCCGTGCAACCGCGCAAGATACAGTGCTGGCCGCGTGGACGCAAGCCGGGCCGAATGGGACATATCTTGCTCGCATCATCCAGCGCGGTGCTTGTCCCGAGGTTCGCATCGACAATCGCTCGGTGCTTTCGCAAGAGCGAGCCGCGCCGAGCCGCAATTTCGACGTACGCATCTGCGAAGCGCCGATTCCGGCGCACGCACGCAGCGTTTCGGTTGCCGGACGACAGCTGCCGCCGCCGCCTGCGAAGATTCGCACGGTCGCCGTGATGGGCGACACCGGTTGCCGAATCGAGATCGTTTTCTTTCAAGCCTGCAAGGACCCGGTGCGATGGCCGTTCCCGACGATCGCGTTGCAAATTGCGGCCGCCCATCCGGACCTAATCGTTCACCTCGGCGACTACTACTATCGCGAGACCCCGTGTCTCGTACCGGAATGCGCGGGCTCGCCGCACGGTGACGGTTGGAAAGCGTGGGATGCTGACTTCTTTACGCCGGCCGCCCCGATGTTCGGAGCCGCACCGATTCTCGCAGTCCGTGGAAATCACGAGGACTGCGAACGTGGCGGCAAAGGTTGGGATCGTTTTCTTTCGATCTATCCGTACGGAGATTGCTCTGAGCGTGAAACGGCGTGGTTGACGTCGATCGCCGGCTTACGCTTCTTTGTGCTCGATTCATCGAGCGCGCTCGATCCGCGACCGCGCAGCATTCTCGTCCCCGAGTTCAAGGGAGATTTTGCGAAGCTGCGGTCGCTGCCGCGCGAAGATACGTGGTTGCTAAGCCATCGCCCGATGTGGGGATTCGACGGCTCGCTTACGCGAAGTGCGCTCGCGCTGAACAAGACCCTGGATGCAGCTGAAGGCGATCCCCGGACGCTTCCGATCGATCTTGCGATATCGGGGCACGTGCACTTGTTCGAAGCGCTAACGTTCGCAGATCGCCGTCCACCGCAAGTCATCGTCGGTACCGGTGGTGATACGCTCTCGACCGATCCCGGAAAACTTCAAGGGCTGAAGATCGACAACACGCGTGTCACACAGGCGACGTTGCGTCATGGGTTCGGCTTCGCGCTCTTTAATGTCGAACAGAAAACATTCGACGTCTACGACCGAATCGGAAAGAAAGTCTTCGCCTGCAAGTACACCCCCGGCGACGTCACCTGCACGGCAGTACCCTAAGAGTCGCGATGAGCGGGCGCAGCGCGATTACCGGGCGCACGTGCGATCACAGCGGCTCCGCGATTTCGCGCCCCTCGACTTCGCTCGGGGCAAGCTCCGGGCCGCCTCACGCGACGATCTCCCCACTTGTCATCCCGAGCGAAGTCGAGGGACAGCGCGTGTCATGCCCACTGTGTCATCCTGAGCGTAGCGCCGAAGGCGCGTAGTCGAAGGACAGAGGTAATCATGCCATTCATGTATTGCGACCCGCCAGCAGCGATTGTGCAAATCAGACCGGCAGTCGATCAAACTCACGTCGGCGCCGGTATGATCAAGCTCAAGAGCGGCGCGACGTTTCAGATCTCGACGCCGGATTCAAACGACGGCGATTTTCTCAAGCATCTGAAGAAGACCGACCATATTCAATTGTGCTACGCACCATCGCAGCGTTGGGCTGATGCAGGCCCGACAGCTCGAATGGCGATCGTCGGAGACGTCGAGAGCAAAGCCTACACGTATACGCTCTCGTATCCAAGCACGCGCTAGATATTTGGCTCGAACACGGCATCTACAAGACGTTTTCGTCCTAGTTCGCCGTTGAACGGACGCGAGGCGAAATGGGGAGCGAGAACCACTTGGGCTTCGAGATATGTGCCGTACTCGAAGTTATCGTTTGCCGACCAGCGGCAGTCATCAAAGAGAGTCTTGTAACGGTCCCAGTAGCCCTTGCCGTATGCTACGATTAGGCGGCGCGCAGGCGCGTTAACGACATCGCGTAACAAATCTCTCCTCTTAGATTCCAGCTCGTCTGCATACTTCTCGCGATCCTTAAATCGATCCAAGTAACTCCACGTGTTGAGGTTGGCGCTTGGATACGGCATTAGCTCTGTCAGAAGCGAATCGCGGTTAGCCCTGCCCAACTCAGACAACATGTAGTTGCGGCAACTCGCGTAGCTGATGTCCGACGAACCCTTATAACGCAATCCGATGGCAGACATCCCGATCCAAGTTGGCCGCCGTCCCGGGTTCTTAAGAAACGCGTTTAGGCCGTCACCAAAGGATTCGTGTAGATCCATATATGGCGTGTAGGTTGACCGAAGAAACAGCTCGGCTTCCAGATTATCGCCTTTGCTCAATCCCTCTTCCATCCCAATGAAGACGATTGGCGCGGAAGCGCTACCGTACCCGACGTACGATTCGATCGTTTGCCATTGTGCGTCGTTCACGATCTGAAAGTAGATCCCAAACTAGCTCTTAGATGGGTCCGTCAAGGGGAGCGTTTGCTGCGCGCGTGCCGCTGATAACCTGAAGGTTCAGAGCCGTTCCACTCCGTTCAACCACCAGCTTAAGCGGTGTTTTCGCTGGAGCCGACGTGATCAGATCAAGCACGTCCTGAAACGACGCGGGGCGTTGTCCATTGATGGAATCAATGACGTCGCCTTGTTTGAGCCCGGCGCGTTCGGCGGGACTTCCCGGGAGAACTAGCCGTGCGCTAAATCTGCCACCTGAAGAAGGTTGTAACTCGACTCCAATGTAGCCGGAGCCGAGGAATCGCGGCATCGCCGTGACCACTGGAATAGGCGGTGGTGTCCAAAGTACAACAGCGCTCTCCGGTCGCGTCCACTGCGTTCCGTCCTTAAAATGAACTGACTCCACACCACATCGTAGATTAGGATGTGAGAAAAGCGGCGAGATGAGCGCGCCTTCGGATTGCCGGAAAAGATGCTTTACCGTTATTCCCGGTGCGAAGTTTCCTTGATCCCTTATAAAAGCATACTTGTCAGGAGCCCAAGCGACGCGAAATCTCACGAGATCTGCTGGAACATTACTTTCATTCGTAAACTGAATCTCGAGCTTCCCGGTCTTTGCTAGAACAAGGCCGCCAATCTCGCGCAGCTTGCAGTCCTCAACCTCGATCGGCGGCCCGCCGGGTGGTGCGGTGCTTGTATTCGGAACGTTTAGAATTGGCGGCGGGCTCGCCGGATCGGCGAGAACTGTCGACGCTTGACTCGACAATACAAGCGCGCCCACACATGAGGCAAATAGACGTTGCATAAACGCTCCGCAGCGGCCCAAAGACTCACTGCATTCTACCCCAAGCATCCATTAAAGCCAAACGATGCGCCGAAGATTTATGCCCGTTAACGAATCGCGTCAACTAATTGACGCGCTTTTCGTGGCCTTTCCACTCCTTGTCGCGCAAGACGAATTTCTGAACTTTTCCGGTTGACGTTTTCGGGAGCGGACCGAACTCGATCGCCTTTGGCACTTTGAATCCAGGCAGCTGCTCGCGACAGAATGCGATCAGCGCATCGGCGCTAAGTTCTTGGCCAGGCTTCAGCGTAACGAACGCCTTGGGAACCTCGCCCCATTTGGCGTCCGGCATTGCAACGACCGCGCATTCGAGCACTGCTTCGTGCGCGACGATCACTTTCTCGACTTGTATTGTCGAGATGTTCTCGCCGCCGCTGATGATCACGTCTTTGGCGCGATCGACGATCTCGATGTAGCCATCCGGATGCATGACGGCGACGTCCCCTGAATGGAACCAGCCGCCGGCAAACGCCTTCGTAGTCGCTTCGGGATCGTCGTAGTAGCCCTTCATAACGTTGTTGCCGCGCATGACGATCTCACCTTGCGCCTTGCCGTCTGCAGCGACGTCGTTCAAGTCGGTGTCGACGACGCGCACGTCGTGCGCATCCATGGTCAGCATTGCAACGCCTTGGCGGCTCTTGAGGCGTGCGCGTTCCGTCTCGTCGGCGTTATCCCACTCCGGGCTCTTCCATTCGCAGACCGTGATCGGCCCGTACGTTTCCGTCAGGCCGTAGACGTGCGTCATCGTCGCGCCGAGCGCTTCCATCTGTTTGATGATCGTCGGGGACGGCGGCGCGCCGGCCGTCGTAATGTGAATCATGTGCGTGAACGGTTTCGCATCGGGATCGTTCGCCAGCATGATCCAGACAGTCGGAGCACCGCACATGTGCGTGACTTTTTCCGATTCGATTAACTCAAGAATCTTCTTCGGATCGACTTTGCGCAAGCACACGTGTGTCGCACCCGCGGCCGTCACCGCATACGGAAAGATCCAGCCGTTGCAATGGAACATGGGCAACGTCCAAAGATACACGCTCTCGGGACGCATATTCGCATGGAAAATCTCGGCTTGCGCGTTCACGAACGCTCCGCGGTACGTGTACATCACGCCCTTCGGGCGTCCGGTCGTGCCGCTCGTATAATTGATCGAGATCGTGTCGTCTTCGTCGACCTCGCGTCGCTCGAGGCTTTGCGGATCGGCGGCGGCAATCAGCGCTTCGTAGGCGTCGGGGACGCGAATGCAGCGCATCTTCGGTTTGAGCTCGCGCACGAACTCGTCGAAATCGGAATCATAGATCAGGATGCTCGCGCCGCAGTGGCCGAGGATGTAGTCGATCTCCGGAACCGTCAGCCGAATGTTGAGCGCGCACAGCACGCCGCCCGCCAGCGGCACGGCAAAATGCGCCTCGAGAATCGCCGATGTGTTCGGTGACATGACGGCGACGCGTTCCCCGTCGCGAATTCCAAGCGATTGTAGCGCTGCAGCAAGCCGATAGACGCGATCGCGCAGCTGCGGATACGTGCGGCGCACCTCGCCGTCGACGACCGCGACTTTCTCGCGAAAAACGTAGGCGCTTCGCTCGAGATAATCAAGCGGTGTAAGTGGCCGCAAATGGACGGGCATGGACCGGGCGGTTTCTACGGCGTGATAGAGAGTCCCGCGATCTTGTCCTGTTGGTCGAGCGTAAACGTAAACGTCATATGCATGGTCGCCGTCGTCGCGGTGTAGACGAAGACGCGATAGCCGCCTTCGCGCTTGAATCCAGCCAATTTGAAGCTCGTGACCGCCCCGGCTGCATTCAGGAAGCTAGCGCCGTTCTTTAGGACGGCGGGCGTAAGTGCTGCGCCCATCTGTGGCGTCAGCTGGCCGGCGTCGATCTTCCCCGTTCGCAGACGGTCGAGCCACTCGCGCGCGCGTATTCGAATTGCGGGGTCGTCCATCTCGGCAACGCGCGCTTTCGTCAGCGCTTCGACAACTGCGTCGATCCCGGGCAGAAAGACGTCCGCCACTTTCGTTGCCGGTAACACAACGTTGAAATCGACTGTATTCGCGAGCGTAGCGATTGCAATGCCATCGTCGGGAAGGACGAAGTTCTGCGCCGCATATCCCGGCAAGCCACCTGTGTGCAGGATGAGACGATGACCTTTCACGTTTGCTACGGAGAGTCCAAAGCCGTAGTCTGTCGAGCGGCCGCTGGTGAGTTTTACCGGCGTCGTCATGGCGGTGAGCGAGGCAGCGCTGATGACGTGGCCCGAGAAAAGCGCGCGGTCCCATGCGAGTAGGGCTGCTACTGTTGCAAAGATCTCGCCCGCGGCGTATGCCCAGCTCACATCCGCTGTATCGACAGGCGTGGGCTTTACCGCCGGCGTGTACCCGCGGGCAACAACCTCGCCTTTCGGCGGACCGGCCGTGATCTCGATGCCGAGAGGCACAGCGATCCGCTCGTGCAGCACCTGCGCGTACGGTTTTCCGTGGAGTTTCTCAATCGTCAGTCCGAGCGCCAGATAGTTCGTGTTCGAATAATCCCATTGCGAACCCGGCGGCGACACGAGCGGTTTGCCGGCGATCAGCGCGATCAATGCCGGCGGCTGAACGTTCGTCTGTTTGTCCAGCCCCGACGTATAAACAGCGTCCGCATAGTCGATGAGTCCGCTCGTGTGACTCAGCAGCTGGCGGAACGTCACTTCGGAAGCGTGCGGAAAGGCCGGCAGCACCGTAGCAAGCTTGTCGTCGAGCGCGAGGCGGTGCGCTTCGACCAGCTGCATGATGAGTGCAGCTGTGAATTGCTTCGTGACGGAGCCAATGCAGTACCATGTCCCGACGGTCGCAGGCGCTTCAGGGTCGAGGTTCCGATTGCCGCGCGCGACCTGATATGCGATGCTGCCGCCGCGCGCAACTGCGAGGCTAAACCCGACCGTCTCTGGAGCCTGGCTCGCTTCGGCAACGAGCTGCGTCAGGTCCGCACGCTGCTCCGCATTGATCGCCTCATCAGCCGGCGCGACGCGTGGAACGAGCGCGAATCCTGCCGCGAGTCCGATTGCGTGCGAGCGCTTCACCGCTCGTCGCTCAGTTAGCGCGAAGCTTGCAGAGGGTGACTTCGAGCGCCTGCATTACGTGCGAGCGCGTCGTATCTTCGGCCGCATCCGGATCGCGACTCTCGATTGCCCGAAAGATGGCGGAATGTCCTTCGAGCGACATCTCGGCTTCTGGGTCGGTGTACATACGAGCGATACGATAGTTGAAATAGAATTCGCGGTTGCGGCGGATCAAATCGAGAAGACGCGCGTTGTGCGCGGCTTCGATGATCGCATCGTGAAAACGATCGTTGACGTCGACAATGTGTTCGCGCGGCGAACGCACGAGTTTCTTGACCTCGGTTTCGTGGAAGGAACCGATCGTGTCGATCTCACCTTGCGTTGCTCGCATTGCCGCCAAGCGCGAAGCGTAGCCTTCCAGCGCAGCGCGTGATTCGTAGATCTCGCGAATCTCTTCGGGTGCGTGTTCGCGTACGACCAAATGATGGCGGCCGCCGTGAATCAGACCCTCGGCGGAAAGCCGCTTGAGGCTCTCACGTACAGGCGTTCGGCTGACCCCCAGGCGTTCGGCGAGATCAAGCTCGACGAGTCGTTCGTTCGGACGGATTAGCCCCTTGACGATCTCATCGCGGAGACGTTCGTAAACCTCGTCCGAGAGCGTCGTAGCGCTCACGAGGCGAGGAGCGCGTGCGCTCGAAGGCCCATGGGGATGGATTCAAAGGCGCAAGTTTCTTTTACCTGCGACCTGCGTGGCAAGACGGCGCTTGTCACAGGCGGCTCTAGCGGCATCGGCGCACACCTTGCAGGCGTGTTGGCGGAGGCGGGTGCGAAAGTCGTCGTCGCTGCGCGGCGCGAGCAAGAATTGGCAAAGGTTGTTGCCGCGATCGAGAAGCGCGGCGGTAAGGCGTTCGCGGTTTGCATGGACGTGACCGATTCTGAGAGCGTCGAAAACGGGTTTCGTGCGGCCGAGCGAGAGATGGGTGTCGCCAACGTGTTGCTCAACAACGCCGGCATCACCGACATGAAACCGGCGCTCGACGCGACCGTCGCGGATTGGGATAACGTCATCGGCACGAATCTTCGCGGTCCGTTTCTCGTCGCCCAAGCTTTTGCGAAACGTCTCATCGTGCATTCATCTCCGGGTTCCATTATCAACATCGGCTCGATCATGGGTACGCGCGTCGCCGGCGGGGTCTCATCCTACGCAGCATCAAAAGCGGGCGTCCACCAACTGACGCGCGCGCTTGCCTTGGAGTGGGCGCGTTACAACATTCGCGTCAACGCGATCGCGCCCGGCTATATCATGACCGACATGACGCGCGGTTTCTTTTCAACGCCTCAGGGCGAAGCCGTCATGAAACGCATTCCGCAGCGGCGCGTTGGCGAACTCGAGAATCTCGCTGCCCCGGTGTTGTTGCTTGCGTCGGACGCATCGGCGTATATGACCGGAGCCGTGATCCCCGTTGATGGCGGACATCTCGTCAACACGTTGTGATCGAATGGGCGGATCGTCTGCAGGCGTTCATGACGCGCGAGCTCGGCATTCGCGAGCCGCTTGCCTTGGAGCGCATTTTGGGCGGCCAATCGAATCCGACATGGTTCGTCGACGCCGGCTCGCAGCGTCTCGTACTACGCATGCAGCCTCCGGGCGAGCTACTCCCCAGCGCGCACGCACTCGACCGCGAATCGCGTGTCATTCGTGCGCTCGAAGGGAGCGGCGTTGCCGTCCCACGCATACTTACCTACAGCGAAGATCGATCGGTCGTCGGCACGTCATTCTACATAATGGAACGGATCGAGGGCCGCGTCTTTCAGTATGCGAGCCTCGAAAGTGTGAGCGCTTCCGAACGGCGTGCGATGTATCGCTCGGCCGCGCACATGCTCGCGCGTCTGCACGGCGTCGATTGGAAGGCAGCCGGCCTTTCCGATTTCGGCAAACATGAAGACTATTTCGGACGCCAAGTTCGCCGCTGGTCGCGGCAGTGGGAAGCCTCACGCCGGCGCGAGATTCCCGATCTCGATCGTCTGATCGCCCGTCTTCCGGAGCTGATCCCGAGCGAAAACCCAACCGTCATCTGTCACGGCGACTATCGGTTTGGAAATCTGATGTTTGCGCCCGCCGCGACGAATGTCGTCGGCGTCCTCGATTGGGAACTCTCGACGCTCGGCGATCCGATGGCCGACGTCGGCTATTTCTGCATGCCGTACCACTTGCCGTCCACGGCGCAAGAAGGCATCGCAGGTCTCGATCACGCGGCGCTCGGTATTCCGAGCCAAGACGAGCTCGTCGCCGACTACAACTCTGCGGCCGGCACGGCGCGCAAACTCTTGCCCTTCCACATCGCGTTTGCGTTTTTCAGGTTCGCAGTGATCGTGGCGGGTATCGAAGACCGGGCGCAACGCGGAAACGCCGCGCATCCCGATGCGGGCAAGTCATTCGGGCGTGCGGACCTGTACTCGCGAATCGCTTGCGAGCTGCTCGGAATTTAGCTGCGAACGGCGATCCGCAGCCCAGCGCCGATCGCGACGATGGTTTGCGTCAACCGAGGCTCGGCTTCGATCATTCGCGTGAATTCGACCAGCTCGTGCGCGTGCGAAATGACGTTGTCGATCGCGAGGATCCCATGCTGCGAAAGACTGCGCACGAGATGCGGCAAGTATTCCGGATACGCGGGACGCTCGGCGTCGAGGAAGATGAAGTCCCAATAGCCGTTGCGCGATGCGGACAATGTCGCGGCTGCGTCCTCAGTACGCAACGTAACGCGGTTGAGCAGGCCGGCGCTCTGCAGATTCTTGCGTGCGAACTCGGTGCGTTCTGCGTCGGTGTCGACGGATAGGATCGAGCCTTCGGTCTCTTCCACGGCGTCGGCAAGCCAAATTGTCGAGTAACCGCTTGACGTTCCGATCTCAAGGATGTGCTGCGCGTTGCGCGCACGCACCAAAACGCCCAAGAGCTCGGCGACGGGCGGATCGACGCTCCGGAATCGCAGTAAACGGTCCGCGAGCGTGTCGTCGTGCGCCTTATTGTGAGCGTACAGCTCATCGGCTATCTTCCGTCGCGATTCATCCATGAATCTTAGATGACTTGAATTTTTCGAATTCGCTTCGGCGTGACTCGGGCAGAGGATAAGCCTCGTCGAGGGGCGTCCCGCTGCGTAAGAGCTGTTGCGAGAACTCATCTTCAAGCGCCATGTCCTCGGCCTTTCGCAACAATGCTTGCGCGTGTTGTGGAGGGACGACAACCGCGCCGTCGCTATCCGCTACGATATAGTCACCCGGCTGCACGAGCGTGCCGCCGCAGCCAATTGCAACGTCAGTCTCCCACGCGAGCATGTTGCGCGAGTTTGCGTCGGGATATGCGCCGCGTGCCCACACCGCAAGCCCGATGTCCCGAATTCCATCGACGTCGCGAATCACGCCGTCGGCAACGACGCCGGCTGCACCGCGTGCATGCGCGCGCGCCGCGAGCATGTCGCCCAGAACGGCGCCTTCCATATTTCCGCTCGCATCGATCACGAGGACGTCGTCGCGATCGAGCGTGTCGATCAGCTTGCGATTGACGCCCTTGTTCGGCGCTTTTGCGTCCTCACGCAACGGCAGAAACCGCAGCGTGCGGGCTTTCCCCGCGATCCGCCGCTCCGACGTGAGTGCGCGTAACCCAAGCATGAGCGTGCGATCGACGCCCAGCTCGCGCAACACTTGTTTGGCCGTCGCGGTCGGCACCTCGCGCAAACGCGCGATCGTGTCGTCAGACATGTACGAGTCCATGCCGGCGTGACTGCGCACCGTCCCATGCTTGCGGATTCTTCGGGAACGCCGGCATGTTGCCGGCCATCGCTGCCAGGAGCTGCTCGACCGCGGAACGCGTGCTGCGCTCATTGGTTTCCGTCGTGAGCCCCGCGTTATGTGGCGTTACGATAACGTTCGACATTTTGAAGAGACGATGGGTCGGGGACAACGGTTCGGGTTGAAACACATCGAGTGCCGCGCCTGCGATTGTTCCCGCTTCGAGTGCCGATGTCAACGCTTCGAGATCGAGCACGCCGCCGCGCGAAGTGTTTACTACGAACGCGTCCTTCGACAGCTTCGCAAGCTCTTTCGCACCGATGATGTTTTTCGTGTCGCCGGTTAGCTCAAGGCACAGGCACAGGAAACGAACTTGCGGCAGCATCTCGTCGAGCGAGCTTACGCGATTGATCTGCAATAGCTGCGGGATGCGTGGGTCAACGTACGGATCGTAACCGATAACGTTGCAACCAAATCCGATTCGCAGCTTGCGCGCCAGCTCGGAACCGATGTAGCCGAGGCCGACGATGCCGACGGTTTTCATCGAAAGCTCGAAGATCGGATAGTCGGTACGTTTGTCCCAACCGCTCCCGTCCCGCGTCGCGCCTTCGGCCCACAAGAAGCGGCGCGCGAGAGCGAGCATCAGCATGATCGTGTGCTCGGAGACGGGGATGCGACCGAAGCCGCGTTGGTTCACAACGAGAATCCCGCGTTGCGTTGCAGCTTCGACGTCGATATTGTCGTACCCGAATCCGGAGGTGGAGACGACTTGAAGCCGCGGCGCAGCGTCCAGAATCTGCGGCGTCACTTTCTGGGGATAACGAACCCACAGTCCGCGCGCGTCGGCAAGTGCGCCGGCCAATTTGCTGTCGTCCTCGACGATCGTAACGCGACAACCCGCCTTACGAAGTTGGTCCGCCCCCGAGGTGTCGTACATGTTGCGCCACAGGACGACGTGGCAGTCGCGATTCGTATTCATTCCTGGGTGCTTTCACAGGTGGTTCTCAGGTGCCTCGCGGATTATGGTGCTTATACTCGAGGTAAGTCATGAGCGTTGAGCTGTATCCGAAAGTCGAGGACCTTGATGAGCGGCTGTCCGTTCTCGAGGATCCCGAATTCGCCCAGCGGATCGTAAGCGCGAACCCGCAGCTCTTTACGAGCGCGGCTGTGCGAGAAGACGTCTCGATCTTCGCCTTGGCATGGAAGCGCTTCGGCGCGCTTGCGCTCGCAGTAACGGCGGCGCTCGCGGTCGGCGCCGGATTCGTATTCGTGCCGCACACCGCTGTGCGGCCGGCACTGCAGCCAGTCGCAGCGCCGGTTGCTGTCCGCGAGAAATCGCGCGTGCTCCCACAAATCACCAAGCTAATGATCCGTCCGCCGCGTCATCACGCCGCAGCTGCGCCGCTCGCGATCGCGGTTCCGATAACCGCTCCCGTCCACCACACCGTCGCCTATCACCACGCGACGGCTGCCGCGCACATTGCTGCGCCCGCGGCACGAGCCGTCGCAGCGCCGGCCGCAGCCTCGAACGCCGCGCCGCAAGCCGAAGCGCCTCTTCAATATGAGGCTAACACGCACGTCGTCTCGGGTAACGTTCCGCCCACTGATATCCCGCCGCCGAGTTATTCGAAAACCGGCACGCTCGCGAATAACAGCGATGCGGCGATGGCGCCGGTTATCGACAACTGCACGCCGACGGGCGGACGCCTCGCTTACCTGATCAAAAACTAAGCGCGCTTCACGCAGCGGAATCCGAGATGCGACATGCCGGTGTCGATCATTTGCGGCATGCGCGCTGAGGGGCGAAAACGTAAGCAATAATTTGGCGCGCACAAATGCGAGCCGCCTTTGAGGACTTTGCGAGGAACCTTGATATCCGGCGTGAGCGGATCGTAACACGACGCCGGCGCGCAGCACGGGCTTTGCGCTTCGCCTGACGTGCGCGGAACGAACCAATCAGAAGTCCACTCCCACACGTTGCCGGCCATGTCGTACAAACCGAAGCCGTTTGGCGGAAACGAACCGACCGGCGTCGTGCGATCTTCGCCCGGCGGCTTGGTTGATTTCCACGGAAATTCACCTTGCCACGTATTCGCCATGATCTTCCCGCCGGGATTGATCTCGTCGCCCCAAGAGAAAATCGTGCCTTCGAGTCCACCGCGCGCCGCGAACTCCCATTCGGCTTCGGTCGGAAGCGCTTTGCCTTTCCACGTCGCGTACGCTTGGGCGTCTTCATACGCGATATGCACGACGGGATGATTGCTTATACCGTCGATCGAGCTTTTCGGTCCGCGCGGATGACGCCAATCTGCGCCGACGACATATGCCCACCATTGACGCGAATCGCTCAAATCGACGGGGCCATCCATTTGTTGAAAGACGAGCGATCCCGGCGGCGCAGTTTGCGATTGCGCACCGGGTACGTTCGTAAGATCGACAGGGCGCTCGGCGAGCGTTAGATAGCCGGTTGCGTCGACAAATTCAGCGTAGTCTTGGTTGGTGACTTGATGCTCATCGATCTCAAACGCATCGACGCGCACACAAATTACCGGCGACTCCTCGGGATAGAAGCTCTCGGAGCCCATCGCGAATTCGCCGCCGGCAATTTTGATCGTTTAGGGAAGCCCCATCGAGATGTAGCGCACTTCCAGATACTCATTGAGTCCTTCGTGCCCACCTTCGCGTCCGACTCCGGAGTCTTTGACGCCGCCAAACGGTGCGTGCGGCGCTGAGGGAACCGGATCGTTGACGCCGACGATCCCGTATTGCAGGGCTTCCGCGACGCGGAACGCGCGACCGAGATCTTTCGTCCACAGATATCCGGCCAGACCGTATGGCGTGTCATTGGCGAGCTTGACTGCTTCTGCTTCGTCTTTGAACTTCAAGAGCGGTGCAACCGGTCCGAACGTTTCCTCACGCAGCAAGCGCATTTCGTTGCTGATGTTCGTGAGCACGGTCGGCTCGAAGAAGAGACCGGTAGTGCCTCTCTGTTTCCCGCCGGCGCGAGCAACGGCTCCCTTTGAAACCGCGTCGTCGACGTGCGCTTTGACTTTGTCGAAGCCTTGCTGGTCAACGAGCGGCCCGAGGCGCGTGTCTTCCTCGAGCGGATTGCCGACTTTGATGCCGACAACTTTGTCGGCGAGACGATCTGCGAACGTGTCGTAGATCTTCTCGGAGACGTAGATGCGGTTGGCCGAAACACAGACTTGGCCGGCGTTGCGGAATTTGCACGCGATCACGTCCGTAACCGCGCGATCGATGTCGGCGTCCTCGAAGATGATATATGGCGCGTGCCCGCCCAGCTCGAGCGAAATGCGCTTCATTGTCGCCGCCGACTGCGCGTAGAGTTTCTTTCCGACTTCCGTGCTGCCAGTGAACGTCACCTTGCGGATGCGCGGATCGTTGATGATCACTTCGGAGACTGGAACGGGATCGAGCGCCGTGATGATCTGCAGCGTACCGGGCGGTCCGCCCGCTTCTTCCCAGAGGCTTGCAATCGCAAGCGCCGTCAGCGGCGTTTGCTCGGCGGGCTTCATGATAAACGTGCATCCGGCTGCAAGCGCGGGCGCGGCTTTGCGCGTCACCATGCCGGCCGGGAAATTCCACGGCGTGATGCCGTAGGCCGGGCCGACGGGTTTCTTCATCGTGAAGAGGCGCTTGTTGTTATCGTGCGTCGGGATGATCTCGCCGTACGCGCGCTTCGCCTCTTCGGCGAACCATGACGCGAATGCCGCCGCATATTTGACTTCACCGCGGCCCTCGACGACGGGCTTGCCCATTTCGTGCGCCATGATCCGCGCGAGCTCGTCCGCATGATCGAGGATGAGCGCATGCCACTTCATCAGAATCGCGGCGCGCTCGTATGCGGTCGTCTTCGACCACGTTTCAAATGCGCGCACCGCAGCATTCACGGCGACTCGCGCCTCTTCGGGGCCGCAATCAGCGACCTCGGCGAAGGGCTCCATCGTCGTAGGGTTCATGACCGAGAACCGCTTTGAAGTCTCGATCCATTTCCCGTCAATGAACGCCTTGTGGAACTCAGTCTTCGGTCCGACTGTCAGCATGTTCTCAAAATCTCCTCAGTTTACTCGAATAGCATGCATTGTCCGGTGGTTGCGACCTTTCCCGGTTTAGCCGCCGCCGGCGCCGACGCGGTCGGCGCTGGGTTCCGTCATCAGCATCGGATCGAGAATCTCTTTGAGCTTCTCGGCACCGAGATCGGTCTTGCGCAGGGCGACCTCTCGCACCGTCTCGCCGGTCTTGGCGGCTTCCTTAGCGATTGCAGCGGCTGCATCATAGCCGATGATCGGTGCGAGGCTCGTGCACATCGAAAGGCCACGCTCGACCATGGCCGGGCCTTGTTCAGTCGCGTGGATGCCGGTGATGCATTGCTTTGCGAGATTCGCAGCCGATGCGCCGAGCAATTCGATAGAATTGATGAGATTTAAGGCAACGACCGGCATCATCAAATTGATTTCGAAGTTGCCGCTTGCGCCGCCAAAGCCGATCGCCGCATCATTGCCGACGACTTGTGCGCAGACCATCATCACCGATTCGCAGATGACCGGGTTGACTTTGCCCGGCATGATCGAGCTTCCGGGTTGAACTTCGGGAAGCGTGATCTCGCCGATCCCGGCACGCGGACCGGAACCGATCCAGCGAATGTCGTTTGCTATCTTAAACATCGACACGGCAATCGTGCGCATCGAAGCGCTGGCTTCGACGGCGTTATCGAGCGTGGACTGCGATTGAAAATGATTCGTCGTCTCGCGGATTTCGCTGCCGACGTCCTTGCTCAGGCGTGCTGTCGCGCGCTTTGCGAACTCCGGATGCGTGTTGATTCCGGTTCCGACGGCCGTTCCGCCCAGCGCAACCTCCGAGAGCTCTTTCTTCGCATGATTGGCGCGCTCGATCGCGCGCTCGATCTGTCCCGCGTAGCCGAGGAATTCTTGTCCGAGTCGAATCGGCGTCGCATCCTGTAGATGCGTGCGCCCGGTCTTGATGACGCCCCAAAATTCCTTGGCCTTGGCATCGAGCGCGGCTTTGAGCTCACGTAAGCCCGGGAGCAGAACGTCATCGATCGCCATTGTGGCGCCGACGTGCAACGCAGTTGGGATCACGTCGTTCGAGCTTTGTCCGAAATTGACATGATCGTTGGGGTGCACGGGCTTCTTTGAGCCGAGCTGACCGCCGAGTTTCTGAATTGCGCGATTTGAGATGACCTCATTCGCGTTCATGTTCGTCGACGTGCCGCTTCCGGTTTGGTAGATGTCGAGGACGAAGTGCTCGTCGAGCCCACCGTCGGCGACTTCTTGCGCCGCGCCGACGATCGCGTCGACGATGTCTTTGGGTACGAGCCCGAGCTCACCGTTGGTTTGCGCGGCAGCCTTCTTGATCAAGCCAAGCGCTTTGATGAAGCGCCGTGGAAAGCGTCTGTCGCTGATCGGAAAATTGAGGACGGCGCGTTGAGTCCCGGCGCCCCATAACGCCGTGGCCGGGACCTGCATCTCGCCCATCGTGTCTTTTTCAAGCCGGGTCGACGAACCGTTTCCGCTCATGTTTCTCCTATAACCTCACGTCGCGGGCAGCTTCGTCCAAATGTGACCTACCCCCCGTGCGAGGAAAGTCGTCACAAATGGCTGCTTGCTAGTTGCTACGGGCGGCGGCCGGTTCTATACTTTTTCGTACCCGGGGGGCCACGGTATGCGCAAACCCATCGTCGTGTTGCTACTGGCGGTGCTGACATCGTTCATCGCGCCTCCCCTTTGCGTGCGCGCCGAGACGACGACGCTCTTCGAGCAGCCAGTCGACGGCATGATGGATCAGTGGCGCGCCGAGGCCGTGAACGGGCAGATCTCCTCGGTCATATCGAAGCTTGAAGACTTCGTTCGCGCGCATCCCGATTACAAGGGGCCCGCCCGATTCCTCGGCGATCTCTATTTCCGCAAACAAGATCTCCCCGCAGCGGAACACGCCTATAAGAATCTGTTGGCGCGCTATCCCAACGACAAAGAGACGTGGAATCGCCTCGGCGGTTTGTACGCTGCGGAGGATCGCGTCAACGATGCGATTGCGGCGTTCAATAAGAGCGTCCCGGAGGCGGATGAGTATCCGAATCTCGTCGCGCTTCACCAACGCCACGGTGATCTCGCAGAATTCGAGCGCGAGATTGCAGCCGATGCGCAACGTGATCCGACCGATGTGCAGAAGCTGCGCACTTACGGCATGGTGCTGCGTTCCGTCGGCAAGCACGATCAAGCCATCGAGCTGTTCAAAGAAGCCCTCCGTCTGAGTCCGCCGGGTCAGAAATGCCCCGCTCTCAACGATCTCGCAATCGCCTATCAAGACGTGCGCCGCGTCAACGACGCCATTCCGTTGCTGCAAACATGCTTATCGATGAGCCCGAACGATTATTCGGCGCTGGTCAATCTTGGTGAATCCTATATCGAGCTCAATCGCTTCGGCGACGCGCGTCCTCTCTTAGATCGCGCCGTAAAGGTGCAGATCGACCGCCCCGAAGCCTACGTCGACATTGGTTTTATCGAGGATGGTTCGCAGCGGTGGAAATCCGCCGTCGCTAACTATCAAAAGGCGATCATCGTCGATCCGGCCTGGCGCGACGCGTACTTCGATCTCGGCTATGACTACTATCTGCAGAGACTCTACTCACTCGCCGAGGCTGCCTTCATCAAGGGCCTTTCCGTCTCACCGCGCGACGGGCGCCTTTGCTACATGCTCGGCGCGACGTATCGTGAGCAAGGGAAGGTCGCGCTCGCGAAACAGCAATATCAGCAGGCCGTCAGTTTTGGGAACGACGGTGAGCTCGTAACTGCCGCACAACACGAGCTTCGCGACCTCGAAGCCGAGCCGCCGAACACGGCGCACTAGCTCCGAAGAGCGATAGCCTCGATTTCGACGCGCGCGCCGGCCGGCAGGGCGGCGACGGCAACTGTCGAGCGCGCGGGCGGTGAGTCGGCGAAGACTTCTGCGTAGACCTGATTCATTGCAGCGAAGTCGTTCATGTCGACGAGAAAGACCGTCGTCTTGACGACGTCGCGCAAGCTCGCGCCGCCGGCTGAAAGTACGGCTGCGAGATTGAGAAGCGCACGCCGCGTTTGCGCGCCGATGTCACCGTCGATCAGTTTCCCGGTTGTATGGTCGAGCGCGACCTGTCCGCTGCAGAAGAGCATGCCGTTTGCGGCGATTGCCTGGACGTAGGGGCCGATCGGATTCGGCGCGGCGGGACTGTGAACGGACGTTTTCATGCGTGCGCCAGCCGTGCGTTTTCTTCAGCCAGCTGTTCGAAGGTCATCGTTCCTTTGTATTTCATCGCGGGCTCTTCGACCCCGAAGTTCGTCTTAGCGAGCTCGGCGATGCGCGCCATTTCGTCCGCCGTTAGGGCCGGCGCATCCGACGTGCCCGCGAATTCGCGGAGCTGTTCGGCATCGTAGATGTTCGGCAGAACCGTCATTACGCGCGGCTCGGCGAGTAGCCACGCGAGCGCGGCTTGACCGAGCGTGCGGTTTGAACGCTCGAGAAAATGCAACGTCTCGATCTTCTTGATTCCATTGACGAGCCACGAGTGCGGGCGGTGCGAGCGATGATCGCTCGGCGGGAAGGTCGTTTCGAGCGTGTACTTACCTTCGAGCATTCCGCTTGAATGCGGAACGCGAATTTGGTAGCCCGTGTCGGCGTTCGAATCTCGCGCGGCTTGAATCATCGCATCCCCAGGGAATTGCTCGAGCATGTTCCAGATCATTTGGACGCTCGTCGTATTGCGGCGGGTCGCGGCCTCGACGCCTTCGTAGAGCCATCCGATCGCGGGGCCAAGCGCGACGCCATAAGCGCGAATCTTACCTTCCTCGCGCAGTGCCTCGAGCAGCTCCCACAATGTGTCGTCGCGGACTTGGTCGAGATGCGCGTTGTGCATCTGCCAGATATCGATGTAATCCGTGCGCAGCCGTTTGAGCGAACCTTCGAGCGCGCGGCGCACGTACGCCGGTGAGAAGTCGTGCGGGATTTCCGATTGACCCTTGCGTTCGCCCTGGTGCGAATAGAAATCGTAACCGAACTTTGTCGCGTAGACGACTCTGTCGCGCTTGCCGTCAAAGGCTGCGGCGAGCTGCTCCTCGCTGCGGCCGTTGCCGTACGTATCGGCAGCGTCGAAGAGCGTAATCCCGAGATCGTGCGCTTCGCGCAGCAGCGCGACAGCCTCGGCGTCCGTCTGATTTCCCCACCAGCCGGTCGACGTCGTCCACAACCCGAATCCGACTTCGCTCACGGTGATGTCAGTCTTGGGGTACGTGCGGTACTTCATGGTCCCGGAGCCTTCGTTCGGATTCTGCCCTTGTCATCCCGATGCTGTCCCTCGCTTCGCTCGGGATAAACTCCGTCGAGGGACAGCGGCAATGTCCGCATAAGCGGTGAGCATGCCTGACGAGTTTCGTTCCCAGTTCGAGCGCGTCGCAGATTGGATCGACGGTTACTATCGCGATGCGCGGCGGTATCCGGTTCTCTCGCGGTACAAGCCCGGGGAGCTCGTCGCTGCGCTTCCGGCCGAGGCTCCCGAAGAGGGCGAGTCGTTCGATGCGATCTTTGCCGATTTTGAAAAACTGATCGTCCCCGGCATCACGCACTGGAATCATCCGCGCTTCTTTGCGTACTTTGCAATCAGCGCCGCGCCGATCTCCGTGCTCGCCGAAATGCTCGCGGCCGCGCTCGACGTCAACGCGATGCTATGGCGCACATCGCCATCTGCGACAGAGCTCGAAGACGTCGTAACCGCATGGCTTGCGCGGCTCATGCAGCTGCCGAAACACTTGCACGGCATCATTTACGATACGGCCTCGATCAGCGGGTTCACGGCGCTTGCGGCGGCGCGCCAACAAGCCGAGCCGACGATTCGGATGAAAGGCATGGCCGGCCGCGCCGATCTGGCACCGCTGCGCATTTACATCACCGATCAGACCCACAACCACATCGAAAAGGCCGCGATCGCGCTCGGAATCGGCCAAGAGAACGTGATCAAGATTCCATGCGATACGCAGTTTGCGATGAAGCCGGATGCGCTCGCCGCGCAAATCGAAGCCGATCTTGCGGCCGGCATGAAGCCGATGTGCGTTTGCGCGACGGTCGGCACGACCTCGACGACGTCGAGCGATCCGCTCGCCGCAATCGCAGAGGTAACGCGTAAGTACAAGGTGTGGCTGCACGTCGATGCCGCGTACGCGGGACCAGCAACGATTCTCCCGGAGATCCGTCCGATTCTCGACGGTGTCGAGCACGCGGATTCGCTCGTGATGAATCCGCACAAGTGGATGTTCGTCCCAGTCGATCTCTCCGTGCTCTACGTTCGCGAGCCCGAGATTCTGCGGCGTGCGTTCTCGCTTGTGATCGACATCTTGTACACGCCCGAAGTCGGCGTGCACAACTACATGGATTACGGCCTCCAGCTCGGACGTCGATTCCGCGCGCTCAAGCTATGGTTCGTGCTGCGGCACTACGGTGCCGCCGAGATTCGCAAGAAGCTGCGCGCACATATTGCGTTGGCACAAGAGTTCGCGGGATGGGTCAAAGCTGAGGCCGGTTGGGAAGTCTCCGCGCCGCATCCGCTTTCGGTCGTTTGCTTCCGCTACGTCGGCGATGGCGGAACACCGGAGCAAATCGATGCGCGCAATCAGTCGATCGCGGATGAAGTGAACGCCACCGGAGAAATCTTCATCTCGACGACGCGACTGCACGGTCGTCTCGTCCTGCGGCTCGCGATCGGCAACGAACGCACTACACGCGACGATGTCGAGCTTGCGTGGCGCCTCATTCGCGACCATGCTCGCGCAAAGGTGCAAGCGTAACGAGGGGGAGCGTAGCGGTAGGCTTACTTGTTGCGCTCGCCGGTTGTGCGCCGTCTCCGCCGGCGACGTGCACGCCGCAGATGAACGCGCGCTTTCAAGAAAGCCTCATGGCACGTATCGGCGTCGTCGAAGGGGTTAGTGTGTGCGGCGTCGTGAGCGGGCGTCCGCACGAGAGCGGTGGGGAGCACGGCTTGCACGTCTACATTCCGGTGCGGCTTGAAGCACCGGGTGGCGCGACGTACATAACGGAAGTGATTCCAAACGAAATGCTGGACGGCCGCGTCGACGTTCACGAAGGCGACCGGATCACGGCGCTTGGACAGTTCGTCTATCCGAACTATCGGTATGGGTACGAGGGCTTGATCCACGATACGCATCCTGCAACCCATCGCGGTGGTGTTGACGGTTATGTCGAGGTGAACGGAAAGGTTTATAGATAATGTTGTTGCGAGGCCGGCGCTATAATCGTGAATTGTCTGAAGCGTTCGCAGGCCGAGCGCTCATGGGGGCCCCGACCGCAAAGCGGTTGGGGGGCGCGGAGCCTGGGGCGGAGCGCCGTTAAAATGAACGTTAAAAAGCTCAATCATGCTGTGCTGCGGGTACGCGATCTCGATACCAGTCTCGCGTTTTATCAAGATGTCCTCGGTCTAGCACCGATCGCGCGAATGGGGAACATGATGGCATTCATGCGCGCACCAAACTCGGAAAACCATCATGATCTGGGCCTTGCGCGTGTCGGCCCAAATGCGCCGGCTCCCAACGAACGCGGTGTCGGACTCTATCATCTTGCATGGGAAGTCGACGAGATTGAATCGCTGCGCGACGCGCTCGCGGCATTGCAACGCTACGGTACGCTCAGCGGCATGAGCAATCATGGTGCGACGAAGTCGGTCTACGGTTATGACCCCGACGGCAATGAGTTCGAAGTGATGTGGATGGTTCCGCGCGAGCACTGGGGTGAATACGAGAACAGTGCCCCGACCGCGCCACTCGATCTCGAAGCCGAAATCGCTCGCTGGGGGAAGAAATCGCCCGTGCGTTAGGCAGTCTGACTAAACTATTTGGGTGGGTAGATGTTGACGGTGTTGCTTCCCACCCACTTGAACGTGCACAGCAATTTTTTCCCGATTGTCGAGCGGTCGATCACGATGTGCCAAATGTCGCCCTTGAACATACTGCCCTTATTATAAACGCGTACCGCACAGCCGTTTGCTTCCCTGCAACCAGATCGCGTTCTTGCTCGCGATGCACGACGATTTGTTGATCGAACAGCAGTATTCGACGAATGTTGATGCCGTCTGCGCACGTTGCGGAACGGACACGTTTCCGATCGCGCCGGCACGCACGATTCTAGGAATTCTGGGGTACTGTTAGAACGGCGACATTGCTTGGATATGCTGCGATCTATCTTATTTGCGTGTGTCGGCGGTGCGATCGGTTCGGGGTTGCGTGTCTTCATCACGACCGTCGTCGTTAGCCGTTTCGGTTTGGACTTTCCGTATGCGACGATGGGTATTAACATCGCCGGATCGTTCTTTATTGGGTTCGTGGCTGAACTGGCGCGTCAACGCGCGGGCTTTAGTCCCGACCTTCGGCTTTTTCTGACCGCGGGAATCTTGGGCGGGTTTACGACGTTCTCGGCATTCTCGTACGACATCCTAAACTTGTGGAGCACGCGCGCTTTTGCGCTGACGCTCGTCTACACGATCGGCAGCGTCGTGCTCGGTGTCGTGGCAGCGCAGGGCGGTATTAGCTTAATCCGATCGCTGGCTCGATAGTCTGATTCTGGCGAACCGGCATCAGCGCTAGCGCCAGCGCAACGAGCAGAAACGCGCCCGCAAGAAAGCCCCAGATGCTCATTTGCTCGTGGAGAATTGCGAACGATCCGATCAGGCCGAAGAAGATCGAGCCGTATCCGGTTATCGCTGCGACCGGGATGACGCCGAGGATGCGGATCGATAGGCTTTGCAGCACCTGCCCGACGACCGAAAGCAAGACGACGAGCTCGAGATCGAACGCGAGGATCGTTTTTAGGTCGTAAAAGCGTAGCGGGAGCACACCTTCGTCGAGACGATGGTTGGCTGCACCGATCCCTACAAGAATCAGGGATCCGAGCGTCCCCATGATGCCCGCGACAAAGAGGGCCGGGTACGCGCGGTTCAACACGCGGAGCGCTAACGCCATGACGCCCCAGCTGAACACCATAACGAGGATCATCGCATCGCCTAAGGGCGTGGAACCGCTCGCCGATCGCGACAGCGTAAGGACGCCCGCGCCGATCGCGCCGGCGACGATTGCTGCAACGCGAATCGCATGCAGGCGTTCGTGCAAAAAGATAACCGCGAGAATTGATGCGAAGACGGGAGCGAGCGCGAGCAGTAGCACCGCGTGCGCGGCGCTCGTGTGCCCGACGCCGAGCGCGAACATTCCCGTTGTTGCCGGTCCGTAGCAAACGCCGCTGAGCAAAAACCAGCCGAGATCGCTGCGGCTCGGTGCGACGGCGTTGCGCGGCCGCGTCGCGAGGGAGAGTAAGACGAAGAGCGGCAGCGTCCAGAGCGAGCGCGCCGTCACGAGACCGAGCGGATCGATATGCGAGGGCGTGTTGGGAGCGTAGAGGACTTTCGTTGCGGTCGCGTTCAGACCGAAGAAGATCGCGGAGCCGAGCGCCGCGAGAAGTCCCGCTAGAATCTTGTTAGATACTGTGCGCGTTCCCACGGATGTACGACGCGACGGTAGCGCTCGTATTCGGCGAGCTTTGCGTCGCGAAATGCATGATAGATGTGATCGCCGAGCGCGCCGCGCAAAATGGCATCGGCATCGAGCTCGTCGATCGCCTGGCGCAGTGACTTCGGCAGCGTTCGAATACCGCGCTCGCTTCGGAATTTTCCGGTCAACTCGTAGCTCGAGCCGGTGAACGGATCGCCGGGGAGTAGGCGGTGCCGAAGACCGTCGGCGATGGACTCGATTAGAACCGCGAACGCGAGATACGGATTGCACGACGGGTCGGGGCTGCGCATCTCGATCTTCGTTTCCATGCCGGGGGCCGTCGGAACGCGAACGAGCGCATTCGCGCTCGCTTCGGACCAGACGGTGTAGATCGGTGCGTCCCACGCGGCGACGAGCCGTTTGTACGAGTTCACCGTCGGATTGCAAACGGCAGTCGCAGACGGCGCGTGCTTGAGCAGGCCGCCGATGGCGTGCAAACGTTGATCTTCGTCGAGCCCGTCGAGCCCGAAATAGACGTGCAGTCCGTTGCCGGCGACATCCTC
This sequence comes from Vulcanimicrobiota bacterium, assembly GCA_963715815.1. Taxonomy (GTDB): domain Bacteria; phylum Vulcanimicrobiota; class Vulcanimicrobiia; order Vulcanimicrobiales; family Vulcanimicrobiaceae; genus JAFAMS01. Next base: position 1,148,617 of record OY970278.1, read on the forward strand.
GGCGGGCTTCGGCATGAAGGTTGCTTCTAGGCCTAGTCCGCTTGCGACGTGTTTGACCGCGCCGCGGAGCGTCACGAAATTATCCGCGCTTCGCAAGATCGGCGCTTCTGCGAGATCGATCTCGTGTTGATCCGGTCCATGCTCGTGGTGTGAGCTCGAGATTACGAGCCCCATCTCTTGGAGCGCGGCGACGACGGCACCACGCGCGTAGTCGCCGCGGTCGTTCGGCGACCAATCGAAGTATGAACCGATGTCGCTGGCTTGAATTAACGGCGTGCCGCTCTCGGTGCGCGGGAACATGTAAAACTCGACTTCGAGTGCGGTTTCAACTTTTTTGAGCACGTCGCGTGCATCGTCGAGGACGCGGCGCAGTGTCGTACGAGGGCAGCCTTCGAAATCGGATCCGTCGGCGTTTGCGATCGCGCAGATCATGCGCGCTTCCGTCGATGCGCCCTTCGTCCATGGGAGAATTGAGAACGTCGAAAGGTCCGGCAAGAGGACCATGTCGACTTCGGCGTCGCGCACGAACCCGTCGATCGAACCGCCGTCGAAGCTGACTTTGCCCTCGATCGCGCGCTCGAGCTCCGCGACGGGGACGCTCACGGATTTCTCGATGCCGAGAATGTCGACGAACGAGAGGCGCACATACCGAACGTCGCCGTCTTTGGCGGCTTTCAGGACGTCGCGCTTGCTGATATTTTTGCCGTTAACTGCCGAGAGCATCGAGGGCTATCGCCATACGGAGTGTGAGTTGATCGTGCGGCGAGTCCAAATCGAAGCCTCCGATATCACCGATCTGGCGCAAGCGATAGAAGATCGTGTGACGATGTACGTTGAGCTCGGCGGCCGCGACTTTGATGTTTTGTCCCACATCGAAGAAGAGACGCAGCGTGCGTACGAGCTCAGTCTGGTGTTTCTCATCATACGCGCGCAGCGGCTCGAGAATTCCTTGCGCAAAACGGTACATCTCGTCGCGCGTGACCCCGCCGCGAAGTAAGAGCGGGTAGGCGCCCAGCTCCTCGTGCGAAAGGATGCGTCCGCCGCCGAAAATGCGGCGCGCAATCAGCAGTGCTTCGCGAGCGTCGTCAACGGAAGCCGCGGCATTTGCCACGTCCGCGCGCCGGCCGACGCCGCCAACGATCTTGACTTCGACCTTTGCCTTCGCGAGCGAGCGCGGCATGCTGGTCGCAGCCGTGCGAGCGTTCGCCGCATCGACTTCCAGCGGGCTCGGCACGAGAAAAACGAAACCGCCCCCGCGTTCGAGTACGACGAGCTCGCTGCCGCCGCGTCCGCCGAGCACCTCGCCGGCAACTTTGCGAATCTCGGTGCTGCGCTGTGCCGCGACGCTTTCATCCAAGCCTTCGGGCTCGATGACGACTGCGACGTAGTGTGTCGCGAGCGCGATACCGCGCGAAGCCGCATCATCGCGGGCTTCGGACGGATCGTCGTACGCGCGCGTTAGCAGCCGTTCCCAAAATGAACGCCGGCGTCCGCGATTCCCGCTCGAGTCGCGCGCCAGTTCGACGGCGATGACATTCGCGCAAAGGCGTGCAAGCGGAGCCCGCGCGTCGATCTCTTCCCACACCGTCAACCAGCCGAGCGTCGTTTCTCCGGCACGCACCGCAAAAGTGTGTCCCTTTCGGTCGGGTGGCGCGCTGATCACCACGCCGTCTTCGCCCGGCGTTCCGGCGCGCATAACGAAGTCGCGCGCTGAGGCCGGCAGCGTGCGCGATCCCGCGCCGCTGAGCGAAAGGTGGCGCCATTCGGCATCTTCGAGGAGCACCGGCGCCCCGAGCATTTGCGCGAGCTGCGCGCAGAGAGCCTTGGGGCCTCCGCCGCCCGCAGCGACGCGCGTTAAAGCATCAGCGAAGCTAAGCAGCTCGCTCGCGTCTGGCTCGCCTGAGACGTGGCGGGGGGCATGCACTTGGCCCCTTCTGACCCCCGGCAACGCGAGGAGGTTGCGCGCTCCGACTTTAGCCGGATTTGAAGATCAGCGGCGCGATGCTCTGGTAGACGGAGAGCAGCGTCAGCGCCCCGACGATGATTGCCGTGGCCCAGGCGATGATATTGAAGGTGAGGCTGTTCACGTGCTCGCCCATCAGGCTTCGCTTGTTCACCATGATCAGCATGAAGACGAGCAAGAACGGAAGCAGAATTCCGGAGACGATCTGCGAGACGAGGATGACGCTCAGCAGCGGAATTCCCGGGAGCAGCACTAGTCCGACGCCGATCGCGATGACCGCAGCGTAAGCGGTGAAGAACACGGGCGCGTCGCGGAAGCGATTGTCGACTCCGGATTCGAAGCCGCCCGCTTCGCAGATGTAGTATGCGGTCGAGAGCGGCAGAATCGAGGCCGTGAAGATGCCGGCGTTCAAAATGCCGAGCGCAAAAAGAACTTCTGCAAATTCCCCTGCGAGCGGTTTGAGTGCGATTGCGGCGTCCGAGGCCTGATTGATTGCAATCGGCGCCACATGCGGATGCGATGCGTTGAAAACGAAGATCGTCGCCGCCGTGCAGAGGATCATGAAAAACGACATGAAGTCGGTTACGAAGCAGCCGAACACGACGTCGATGCGCGATAGCGCGTAATCGCGGACGCGCACGCCTTTTTCGACGATCGCGGCTTGGAGATAAAAGCACATCCACGGCGAGATCGTCGTTCCGACCAGCGCGATGACCATCCACAAGTAGTTGGGATTGGTTTGAAACGTCGGAACGAAGAGCCCGTGCCAGACGTCGGGCCAATGCGGTTGCGATTTCAATCCCGATATGACGTACGAGAAATACAGCGCCGACGATACGAGGAAGATGCGCTCCGTAACTTTGCGGTTGGCGCGCAGGATCAGGAAGAAGACGAGCAGCCCGACGACCGGTACTGCAATGTATCGCGAAACGTGAAAAATTTCAGCAGCGGCTGCGACTCCGGCGAATTCTGCGGAAGTCGTGAACACGTTCGACGAGATGAACGCCAAGCCGAGAATCGCCGTCCATCGGACGCCGAAGTTCTCGCGGATGAGCCCCGATAGACCTTTGCCGGTTACCGCGCCCATGCGCGCGGCCATCTCTTGCACGACGATAAGCGCAATTGTTATCGGGATGAGCACCCATAGAATCGCGTATCCGAATTGCGCGCCGGCTTGCGAATATGTTGCGATGCCGCCGACGTCGTTGTCGGCGCTTGCGGTGATGATGCCGGGGCCGATGATCGCGAGCAGCCCTAGAACAGCCGGTAAGAAGCCGCGCCGGCGCGAGACGCGTCCTACCGCTGCTTGTTCGGCCACGCTATGCTACCTCGACGCGGCCCTGATGCTTGTGCTTCCGCGTGAATCTTGGAAGCTGGCGCTTCAGGCGTTCGGGGAGGATCGCATCGATCGCGTCGTCGACCGTGACGATGCCGAGCATCACGCCCTTTTCATCCAGCACCGGACATGCCAGAAGATCGTAGCGTGCGATTGTACCGGCGACGTCTTGTGCGTTTGTATTCGTATCGACGTGCACGATGTCGCGCTCCATGACGGTGTGAATCGTGTCGGTGGGCTTTGCGAGCAAGAGATTGCGTAGCGAGAGGACGCCGAGCAGTTTCTCCGACTGGTCGAGGACGTACAAGTAGTAGATAAACTCGGTCTCGGGCGCCAGCTCCCGGATCTTGTCAATGGTTGCCGCGACCGTGCGATGCGGATAGATCCACATGTAGTCGGTGGTCATCAAACCGCCGGCGCTGTCTTCCGCATATTCCGTCAGCTCGCGCAGCTCAACGGCGCGCTCCGGCTCCATCGCCGAGAGCAGCTCTTTCTGTTGCTCTTCGGGGAGATCGCTGAGCAGATCGGCGGCATCGTCGGAGTCCATCTCTTCGATGATGTCAGCCGCGCGTTCCGTCCCGACTTCCTCGATGATCGTTTTTTGCATGTCTGCATCGAGGTGTTCGAGCGCATCGGCGGCGGTTTCGTCGTCGAGGTGTCTTATGACGCGCGCTGCGTCGTTCGTCGAAAGATCGGTTATGATCTCGGCAAGGTCGGAGGGATGTAGTCTCGGCAGCTGGCGTTGCGAGACGGATAGCCGGACGTCCGTTGGCGAGAGATCATCGATCGGCGCGACGTCGTTCCACGAAATCATGCGTCGAGGAATACGGTCGAAAACGGCTGCCGGAAGCCGATTGGCACCGAGCCTGCGCAGCAAACCCGAGAGACCGATATCGGCTGCAACGACGCGCAAGGTTCCGCCCGTGCGCGCGATCTCGATGTCATTGATGCGAACGAGCTTGCGGCCTTCGACGTCGACGATTTGTTTGTCGAGCAGATCCTCGACCAAATACAAGGCTTGATCTTCCGGTGGCGGCGCATCCGTCGGCGCAGCGCTCAGCGAAACACGATTCGGCTCGATGTCGACCAGTGTGTCGCTCGGTGCAAGATAATGACCGCTTCGCGCCTTGATGATCAGCGAGTCGATCTTAGGAAACGTATCGTGCGGCTGCGTAACGACAAAATCCGTGACGCGCCCGATCGTTATTTGTCCCCCGGGGCCGACGACGACAGCAGTCTTGCCGACGATCTCCGAGAGGAATCCTTCGTGGAATCCCACTGTGCTGCACCTCCTCTACGTCGAGTTTTGGCACCACACGATATAGCCCATCGACTTCGCGCTTTCGCGCTACGCTCAGGACAGCCGCATTAGGTACCGCCTTGATTCGACGGTGCCTGGTCACCCATTGGGGTCTCTCGACCTTTCCGGGCAGCGGCGTGTCTTCGTGTGGACGCCTCACCTAACGAGGAATCCTCACTCATCTTATGGAGCTTCGTGAGGTGCGTCAAGCCGGAGCAGCATTCTGGATCCGCTAACTTTCGCGATCGACTGTGCCCGCGAGGCCGGTGAGGTCCTGCTTGCGCGATTCGCATCGGGTCTTCTTTATGAAGAGAAGTCGCGCCGCGGCGATCTCGTGACTGAAGCGGATCGTGAAAGCGAAAAACTTATCCTCGAACGCATTCGTGCTGCATCGCCCGGGGCGACGATCGTTGCGGAAGAAAGCGGCGTGCACACCGGGAGCTCCGATGAGCGTTGGTTCGTCGATCCGCTCGACGGCACGACGAACTTTGCGCACACGTATCCGCTCTTTTGCGTCTCGATCGCATGCGAACGGCGCGGAGAGCTTGTCGCGGGCGTCGTGTACGCACCGAAGTTGGGCGAACTCTTCGCCGCGGAGTGCGGCAGCGGTGCGCGGCTATTGGCAAACGGTCAAGACGAAGTGCCGATCTCGGCCTCGAGGGTTCAGCATGTCTCCGACGCGCTGTTGTGCACGGGGTTCCCGCCCGGCGGTCTCGGAGCGAATCTTCCGTCGTTTCGAGCGCTGTCGGAAATCGCGCACGCCGTGCGGCGCGACGGAGCCGCGGCACTCGATCTGGCATTTCTCGCAGCCGGTCGCTTCGATGCGTTCTGGGAATTCGGACTTTCAGCGTGGGACGTTGCGGCGGGTACGTTGCTCGTGCGTGAAGCCGGCGGAGTCGTCACCGCGACGAACGGTGAGCCGCTCGATTATTTCGGACGCACGATTCTCGCCAGCAACGGTTCGCTGCACGATGAGATGCGCGAGCGCTTAGGACGTTTGCGAGAGTCCGGCTAAAGCGGGCATTCGTCTCGTCTTCCAATCGCCGCGGCGCAATCGAAGTGCGGTGATCAACGAGCGCACGCTCCACGATGCGATCCACGCGATCCCAATCGCGTAAAGCCCGAACTGCAGGACGTGCGTGAGCAACGCGACGATCGTAACGGCGACGAACGCGCCGATGATCCCCGTCCACATCGAGAAACGCGTATCGCCGGCGGCGCGAATCGGCGATAGCACCGCAATCGCGTACGACTTGATCGGTAGAGTCGTTAGGTGCAACGCCAGCGGCAAAGCCGCTACGTTTGCGAGCATCGGACTGAGCGTGACGAGCGCCGTTAACGGCCACGCGAGCAGCGCGAAAACCGCCCCGACGATCGTCCCGGTCAAAACCGCGAGCCGAGTAGCCTGCGAGAGAAAATCCTGCGCACCTTGCGTATCGCCAGCACCCAGACGTTGTCCGATGATGATCTGCATCGAATCACCGAATGCGCCGGGAACCGCCCACGTTATGTCCGTCACGACGGTGAACGCCCGGAAAGCGGCAACTGCGACCGCGCCGAGGGGCGCCAGGAACGCAACGGTGAGCGCATCGGGGACGAGCAGAAGTACGAGCATCACGAATTCCGGAAGCGCCAGCAGAGTCGATGCGCGGCATAGATTGAAATCGATGTCGAGCTCTTCCAAGATGCGATACTGCGGACGGCGCATCGTTACGATGATGCAATAGATCGCGCCAACGCATTCCGAGAGCAGCGACGAAAGACCGGCTCCGAAAAGTCCCAGCGGTACATGCGTGCCGACGCCGAGCGCGAGAACGACGAGCATCGGGATGTGCACGATGTTGATCAGGAAGAGTGCCCGCGGTGCAAGCCGTGCATCGCCGGCAGCCCCGAATGCCGCGATCGCCTGCGACCCGATCGTTATCGGAATGAGCGAAATGCAGCGCAAGATCAGATAGTGCGCGGCGGCGCCGCGAATCGGAATCCCGCCCAGCATGAGCTTCATCGTCGGCTCCGCTGCGAAGAGCGACGCGACCGCGACCACGATCGCAATGAGGACTGGCGTAACCAGCGAGGAACGCACGATGCGGCCGAATGCGGCAACGTCGCCGCTGCCGAGAGCTTGCGCTTCCATTATCCGCGCCGCACTCGGAAACGCCCACAGGCCGATCGCAAGGATAATGAAGATGCTGGTCGCCGCGCTGATCCCGGCCAGCGCCGCGGTGCCGAGTGCGCCGACCACGATCGTGTCCGCAATGCCTAAAAATTGGTCGGCGACGAGCGCAAGTGCGTTCGGCGCGCCGAGCCGCCATAAGGCTGCCGGGACATTACGATGATCGACGATCACCTCGGTCGCAACCCGCATGGGGGGCGCCTAGATGCGCCGCCCGAAGCGTTGCGGCGTGAAGATTGGGCGCATCTTCGGGATCGAGATAACGGTCCACGCGACATGGCCGATCGTCTTTGCGCTGATCGCCATCTTACTCGCGACGGGGATGGGCCCTTTCGGTGCGCTTCACGTCAGTGATGCGGAGCGAATCGCACTCGCGATCTTTACGACGCTGCTGTTTTTCGTCAGCCTGCTGCTGCATGAGTTGGCGCATTCGCTCTTAGCGCGCAGCCGCGGCATCCCCGTTCGCGGCATTACACTGTGGCTCTTCGGCGGCGTCTCGCAATTCGAAGGCGACGCGCAGAACGCGCCGACCTCAGGCTGGATATCTGCGGTCGGACCGCTGATGAGTCTCGCGCTCGCGGCGATTTTTTTCGGCCTCGCGGCGGTGCTCACGAAGACGCCGTTCGGAATCGTATTCGGCGATCTCGCTTACGCCAACCTCATCCTCGCGATTTTCAACTTCGTACCGGCTTACCCACTCGATGGCGGCCGCGTGTTGATGGCAATCATTTGGCGAGCGACCGGAGACAAATATCGCGCAACGCGCATCGCCGTCAACGTCGGACGCTTTTTCTCATGGGCACTGATGGGACTCGGCATTCTCCAGGTTTTCGCCGGAAGCGTGATCGGCGGATTGTGGACCTTGATGATCGGATGGTTCTTGTTGCAAAGCGGAACCGCTGAAGGTTTGCAAGCGGAAGTCAAAAAGGCGCTGGGCGGACACAGCGTCGGCGAGCTGGCGACGCAAGGGAATCCGATCGGTGCCGATGCGAGGGCCGACGTGGCGCTGCAAACGATGTTGCGCACCAGCAGTCGCGCGCTGCCCGTCATGTTCGGCGAAAAGTTAGTTGGGATCGTCTCGCTCGACGACATCGGTAAAGTCGCGCCCGACGAGCTAAGCAAGACGTACGTTACGGCGATCATGACGCGCGAAAGCGAGCTTGCACCGGTTTCTCCCGAGACGCCCGCGACCGAAGCGCTTCAATTGCTCGCGCGCAGCGGGCACGATCAGCTACCTGTGATCGAGCGAAACGGTCAGCTAGTCGGTTTCATCACGCAAGAGAGCGTTCTGAAATGGGTTGCCGCTCATCGGAACTGACTTCAGATCCGAGAAACGTTAGCTCGACGGTCACGCCGTTTGGATCGTCGACGAAGATTTGCACGTCGCCATTGCGCGGTACGACGCGTGACTCGAAGGGGATCTTGCGTTCTTTCAAGAGAGAGCGCAGCGCAGCATAGCCGGTCATCCGGAACGATACGTGATCGATAGCGGCGCCTGCGCGCCCTTCGGCCATGCCGTGCGCGCCGGAGTCCCGCGCGTCGGTGAGGTGAATGACGGCCTGCTCGCCCGCATACAGCCAGTAGCCGCCGAAGTTAAACGGCGGCCGTTCGCCATCGCGCAGACCGACGACGTCGACGAAGAAGTCGCGCGTTGCTTCAGGCTGCGTCGTGCGGATATTGATATGATCGAGCTTCGTTGCGGGCATACGGCACCTCGTGCATAAGGGTTTCCCGGATTGGGGCTATTCCCATCCTCCGCGCCGGGCGCGGCCGAGCAGCATGCTGCGTGTCGCTTCCAAGATGCGCGCCACGGGCGCTCGGCGGTAATCCCACTGCGCGCGGTTCGGCGGCGCGGGGACCGTCATCGTCGCGTTGGCTTCGAAGACGAGGATCCGGCCATGTTCGTCGAGCGCAAAATCGACGCCGCCGTAGTCGAGCTCGAGCCGCGTGCGAATCGCCTGCAGCGCGCGTAGCGCCTGCGCGCCGAGCACCGATTCGGGTGAGGCAAGAAACGCTGCGTCTTCAGCGCGGCGTTCCGGATGCTGCGACATCTCGGCGCTGAAGAAGTGAACTTTCCATTGATTTGAGATCGCGGCGTGCATCGGATAAAGCTGGCCGTCGACAATCATCATCCGGTACTTTCGGAAGAGTCCATCGGCGCTTTGCGCCGGAAGCGCTTCGATTGCAAGTAGCTTGTCGCCGGGTAAGCGCGCAAGCGCCTCGGCGACTTTGTCCGCTCGCTCGACACGAAGAAAGTGTTGACCCGAATGGAATCCGGGTGCGCGCAAGAGCAACGGCCAACCGAGGTCAGGGACGGCGCCCTCGCGCGAAAATAGTCGCGTCGCCGGGACAATGACGTCCGGGATATCGCGCAAACGTTGCGCGAGCGCCGTGCGCGCCGTAGCGAGGACGGCGTCCGGGTGATTGACGAGCGGTGCCGTGCTTCGAGCCACGATCGTGCGCGCGCGTTCGAGTGCCGCAGCGTTGCGGTCGGCGTCGCCGATCGTGTTGAAGACTGCATGATGTGGTGGCAGCTCGAGATCGTCGCCAAAGCGTTCGACGATGAGCGTTGCCATCGAGAACGTCGCATCACGCAGCCATTCGGCGGAGGTCGCGCCGAGCTGATCTTCGGACGCGAGCAGCAAGAGACGGGGAGGGTTCTCGTGCAGGGGCGCGGCGCTGATGCCGATTGCGCCGGTACCGAGCGCCGCACGCTGATGCTGCAGCGATTCCGCGTCGTTACCTTCGATGGCATAAATGCGCGCCATTCCGAGGTGGGCGATCGCGGAATCTGGCTCGAGCGTCAGCGCGTGAAGCAGATGCGAGCGCGCTTCCTCAAACTTCTCCAGCTCGTACAGGACGATGCCGAGATTCGCGTGCGCCATCGCATCGGAGGGCGCAAGATCGACCAAGTGTTCGAGTAGCGCTCGCGCCGGTTCGCGTTCGCCCTCGCGATGCAAGATCCGCGCGAGATTGTTGTGCGCCCCGGCGTGCGCAGGATCACGTTCGATTACATCGCGATACGCGGTTTTGGCTTCCTCGTTGCGTCCGAGACCCTCGAGTAGGAAGGCGCGACGGAACAGCAGATCCGCGAGATTCGCGTCGGTCATAAAAACAAAGTGCCTACCACCTGGCACTCTGACCTGCCAATAAGAAAGTCGTGGTGCCAGATGTCGGGTGGGTACTTGCCGGGCTAGTATTGGCGCTGGGCGTCGCTGCGATGTTGTTCATCGACGAGCGGAAGGCTGCCCTCGAGCGCTCTTTGCTTCGTGAATTGCGCGAAGTACAGATGGTCAATCAAGAGCTTTGGGATGGACTCGGTCCGGAACGCTACAAGGAAATCGTTTCCGTCTACGTCCGGATGCGCGAAACGTATGTTCGCGCCAACTTCATCATCGATTTTTGGAACAAGGCCGGCCGCGCTTACGGAAAGCGCTGGATCAATCGCCGGCGCTTCATCCGTAAGGTCGCCGCGAAGTGCGACGGATTGTGGCGTGACTATAGCGATCTCGTCGGCTATTTGCAGCAGTGCGAGCCGCAGCGCATCGTGGGATGGCGCCGCATAGAGGCCGCGGCCATCCGCGAGCTCGCGCGCACGATGAAGCAAATCGAAAAGATCAAGACTCCCAAAGCCGCATAAAAGCGCATGCGCATCCTCGAAATCCGCGAGGACGTCGCCCCCATCGCGTCGTCGATCCGTAACGCATTCATCGATTTCAGTGCGATGACCGCGAGCATCGTTGCGATCGTTACCGATCAGAAGCGCGACGGGAGGCCCGTCATTGGATTCGGATTCAATTCAAACGGCCGGTATGCGCCGCAAGGGCTCTTGCGCGAACGCTTCATTCCGCGCTTGCGCGAGTTCGGTGAAGCGGATCCCGTGCCCGCGTGGACGGCGATGATGCGCAACGAGAAGCCGGGCGGCCACGGAGAGCGTTCCGTCGCGGTCGGCGTGCTCGACATGGCGCTGTGGGATGCCCTTGCGAAAGCGGAAGGCGTTCCGCTTTGGAGACTGCTTGCGGATCGCTACCGCAACGGCAAAGCCGAGCCGGATGCGTGGGTGTACGCCGCGGGCGGCTACTACTATCCGGGCGACGATACGAAAAGCTTGTCCGAAGAGCTGAAGCGATATCTCGATCTTGGCTACGATACGGTGAAGATGAAGATCGGTGGTGCGAATCTCGCAACCGATCTGCGCCGGATCGAAGCTGCGCTCGGCGTCGTCGGCGAAGGCCGGCGTTTGTGCGTCGACGTCAACGGTCGCTTCGATCTTACCGAGGCGCTCGAATATGCGGCTGCAATCGAACCACTCGGACTGCGTTGGTACGAAGAGCCGCTCGATCCGCTCGACTATGCGACGCACGAGACGCTCGCGCAGCGTTATTCTGGTGCGATTGCGACCGGCGAGAATTTGTTTTCAATGCAAGACGCGCGCAATCTGATTCGGCACGCCGGCTTGCGAGCAGATCGCGACGTGCTGCAATTCGATCCTGCGCTTTCTTACGGACTGGTCGAATATTTGCGTACGCTCGAGATGCTCGAAGCGCACGGCTGGTCGCGCACGCGTTGCGTACCGCACGGCGGACATCAATTCGCGCTCAATATTGCCGTTGGACTCGGCCTGGGCGGCAACGAATCGTATCCGCAAGTGTTCGCGCCGTTCGGCGGCTTTGCGGATAATTATCCCGTTCGGAGCGGACGCGTCAAGCTACCCGATCGTCCCGGAATCGGTTTCGAAGAAAAACGCGAGCTTTATGCGGTGCTGAAGAGGCTCGTCCCCGACCTTATACCGTAGCCGGCGCCGTTTCGACGTTCTCGAAGAAATATTTAGGCGGCTGCGGGCCCCACACGAAAAGCGCGTGTTCGTCCGGCACGTTGCGGCTTTCCCAAGCGCAGCCTTTGGGGATGTAGTCGATGTCGCAAAAATATTCGGCGAAGCTGCCCCACGGATCGCGAATGTAATGGAAGAAATTCGATCCGATGTAGTGACGTCCGAAGCCCCAGCCTTCTTGATGGCCCTTGCCGCGCATGAACATCGCGCCGATGCCGATCTCGTCAACGCTGCCGACTTCAAAGCTTGCGTGATGAAAACCGGGATGTCCGGATTTTCCGAAGGCGAGCACGTGATGATCGCTGCCGTGCGGTGTGTGCATGAATGCAACGACGTCGCCGGAACGATCCGAGAGGCGCAGGCCGAGGAAGCGTTCGTAGAACGCGACTTGACCGAGAACGTCAGGTGAGAAGAGCAGCGTATGTCCCAGTCGTCGCGGCGTTGCGCGCAGCGGTCCATCCGGAGCCGCACGCTCGCCCTCGCCAACGAGACGGACGTCCATCTGCGATTTGCCTTGCGGCGCACGCCGGCGTGTGACCGCCAGCTCGACGAGATTGCCGTCGGGGTCCTGGAACCAGAGCCCGTCGCTCTCGTACTCGCGAGGCGCATCGACCAGTTTTATGCCTCCCGCTTCGAGCCGGTCGCGGAACGCGTTGCGTTCGCTTCCCTCGATCCCGAACGTCAGATGGTGCAGATGCTTAGTGGCACCTTCATAGAGGAAGCCGGCCACACCGTTGTCCGTCTCCAGCCTGAGCGCGTTGCCGTTTGCCGACGTGCGCAGGCCGAAATTCGAATAGAAGTCGGCGCCCGCTTGCGGTTCGGGGATTGTAAGCGCAAAATGGTCGAGCGAGTGGACGGCAGGATCCATGATGAGTGGTTCTTGGCCCCCTCGGGAAAGACCCACGAATGAGCCGCGCCTTCATGAAAGAGCTCGAGGACGCGCCGGAACCCAAAATTGTTTCCGGCCCGCGGGAGCATTCGATGACTCCCGGTGGCATGCGTGCGCTTGAAAAGAAGCTCAAAGCGACGAAGGACGACGAAACGCGGCGCTCGTTGCAAGACGAGCTCGATTCGGCCGTCGTCGTCGGACCACCAGACGATCGCAGCGTCGTCGCCTTCGGCGCCGCTGTAACGGTGCAGCCGAACGATCAAAAGGACGAACGCGTGTTCACGATCGTCGGCGAGAGCGAGATGGATGTACCGGTCGGGAAGATCACCGACGCGTCGCCGCTTGGTAAGGCGCTGCTTGGCGCGCATGTGGGCGAAGATGTTGTGTGGCACCGGCCTGTGGGCGACGTCACTCTTCGAGTTAAGGCGATAAGCTACAAAGATCACTAGTAGCGTGTGACGCAGCGCCCGCTTGCACGCTCAAAGGTTTGACAGCAAGCGAGCGTTGGGAACATCTGTTGCGATGATAAACGCGACGCAACGCCGTCTGAACGAGCTCGAATGGACCATGGCGCGCTTGTTGCGCGCGCCGCGCGAAGTGCGCCGTACCAAACGGCAATTCTACGTTGCGATGTCGACCGACGGCGGGATAACGTTCAACAACGCATACCCCGTCGACCTCAGCGTCGACGGTGTTGCGTTGATCTCGACCGAAGAGATCAAGCAGCGACGGATTCTCGTCACGATCGATCTCGACAACAAACGCATTCAAGCGCTGGCGCAGTGCGTCACCGCGCAAAAAGGTTTGCTCAAAGGAAACGTCGTCTGGCGCATCGGCGCGCGCTTCATTCAGATTGCGCGCGAAGACCGGATGCTCATCGATCGTTTCATTAAACGCTTGCCGCTTACACGGACAGAGAAGCCGCAGACCCAACATGGAATCTTCCCCGACAACGTTATGAAGAAGATCCTCGAAGAGCTCGTCGCGCTCGAGCGTCTTGCACCAATCCGTCACGGGAAACAGCCGCTCGTGAAGATGACGCACGCTGGCGTCATTCAACGCGCGAAGCAAACGATGCACAGCGTCAAGGTTGAATCGCGCATCGTACGCGAGGGGATAACGACCGTCTACACGACGCAAGTCTTCGTGAGCGACAGGCTTACGCGCATCGAGCTCGTGCCGATGGACAACGGCCGGCCCGAGCTGATCGTCCCGACGTCACTGCGAAAAGCGCCAGTAGCCTCAAAACTACCCTGGCAGCGCCTCTTCGCGTCCTAGCTTGCACCCGTCCAGTACAATGGACGGCGGAGAGGTGGCAGAGCGGTTGATTGCAGCGGTCTTGAAAACCGCCGGACCAGAAATGGCCCCGGGAGTTCGAATCTCCCCCTCTCCGAGGTCGCCCTTTTGAGCTACGCTCCCAACCACACGAATCGCGCGATAAGCAACGCAGCGACCAAATACAGCAGCACATTCACGCTCTTCCCGCGACCGCTTAGGAGCATGATCGCAGCGTAGCTGATCACGCCGAAGCTGACGCCGTTCGCGATCGAGAACGTCAGCGGCATCGTGATGATCGTCAGGAACGCTGGGATCGACGCTGCCGGGTCGTCCCAAGCGATACGCGCGAGGCCTTCGAACATCAGCGCGCCGACGACGATGAGTGCGGGTGCGGTCGCGGCGGCCGGAATCGCGGATGCGATCGGCCAGAACACCATTGAGAGGACGAAGAGCATGGCAACAGTCACGGCCGTGAGCCCGGTGCGTCCACCCTCACCGATGCCGCTGGCGCTCTCGATGTACGCCGTCGTCGTGCTCGTGCCGAGCGCAGCACCGGCCATCGCCGCGATACCGTCGCAGGCAAACGTGCGGCGAGCGCGCGGCATGTCGCCTTCCGGCGTCATAACGCCGGCTCTCCCGGCAAGCGCGACGAGCGTTCCGGTCGCGTCGAAGAAATCGACGAAGAAGAACGTGAACACGACGGCCACGACGCCGAGGCCGAGTGCGGCCTGAATGTCGAGCGCGCCGATCAAACCCTGCGGCACGACCGGCAGTGCCACGAAGCCGTTTTGAAATCCGGCGAAAGGAACGAGCGTGTCATGCGCGCCCGTATAGACCGGCGCGTGCGTGACGATCGCGAGCACGGTCGTTATCAAGATTCCGATCAGGATCGCGCCGGGGACGCGCAGCACGAATAGTACGGATGTCAGAATAAAACCGAAGATCGCGAGCAGCGCCGGCGCCGCGAGTATGGGTCCCGCGCTGACGAACGTGGCCGGATTCGGGACGACGAGTCCGGCGTTTTTCAGCCCAAGAAATGCCAAGAAGACGCCGATCCCCGCCGTCAACGCGAATTTCAGGTCGCGCGGAATTGCGGCGACGATCGCCTGACGTGCACCGATGACGGACAAAACCACGAAACATGCACCCGAAATGAAGACGGCACCAAGCGCGGTTTGCCACGGAATATGCTGACCGAGCACGACCGTGTACGCGAAGTACGCGTTGAGGCCCATCCCTGGCGCCTGCGCAAACGGATAGCGCGCGACGAGTCCCATCAAGAGCGAGCCGATTGCCGCGGCGAGCGCCGTGACGACGAGCAGCTTTGCGAAGCCGTTCGGTATCACAATCGCGTTGCCGAGCACGGCCGGATTCACGAGGAGGACGTACGACATCGTCAAGAACGTCGTCAGCCCAGCACGCAGCTCGCGCGGAATCGTCGAGCCCGCGGACGTAATTCCGAAATACCGGTCGATCATTCGAGCGCTACGTGCTGCACACGCTTCCTTGCTCCTTCAAATTTACTCGTAATGGGAAAGAAGTGCGTATGAGAGCTACTTGGAAACCATACGAACGTCACGGCCGTCTGACGAAGCAAAGCGATCTTCCCGACAGCGTGTTCGCGTTCCCAAAGCAACGCAAAGAGCCGTTGACCGATGCGCGTCACGTGCGGAATGCGGTTGCGCGATTCGATCAAGTTGAGGGTGTAAGCAAAGCCGATCGTGAGCTTGCCTTCGCCAACATCAAACGCGCCGCGCGATACTACGATATCGATCTCTCCGAAGATTCGGCCAAAGATCTCCCATCACGTCCGCAGCGCGGACGCAAGAAAGCCGCGAAGAAAGCCGCCGCGACCCGAAAGAAGCGCCGCTAAGGTTTCGGAGAGGCTGCGCGGTGCAGGCGGTCGCGCAGCGCGGTACCGAGACCTTCGTTCGCGGGAAGCACGACGACGATTGCGTCGGCGCCCTCGCGATCGGCCGCGCGCAAGCGTTCGTACAACTCACGCGCAAATGCAGTGACTTCGCTCGACCGGATTACGCCGACGAGCATTCCTTCGGATTGCAGCGCGATCGCCAGACCCTCCGCGGCCTCGTCGCTTTCGACGAGCTCAACGCGTGCCCGCGGTGCGTAATGTGAAGCGAGACTTCCGGGAACGCGCACCTCGCTGCCACCTTCGCGGATCGGCACACCGAGCGCCTCGGACAGCGCTTCGCGCGTAACTCCGCCGGGACGCAAGACCGTGGGCTCGCCGTGCGTGAGATCGACGATCGTCGACTCGACACCGATCGTTGCCGGTCCACCGTCGACGATGAAGTCGACCGCGTCACCGAGATCGGCCACGACGTGCTCGGCGCGCGTCGCGCTGACCGAGCCAAAGCGATTTGCCGACGGCGCCACCACACCGCCGCCGAACGCGCGCAGAATCTCTTGCGCAATCGGATGCGAGGGTGCACGCAATGCAACGGTGTCTTGAGCGCCCGTGACGAGATCGCTCGCACGCTTCGTGCGCGGCAGCACGAGCGTGAGCGGTCCGGGCCAAAACTGTTGCGCCAGTGCGTAGGCGTTTTCGGGCACGTCGCGTGCCCATTGCTCGATCTGCGATGCATCGGCGAGGTGCACGATCACGGGATGTCCGATCGGACGTCCTTTGATCTCGAAGACGCGCAGCACGGCCTTCTCATTTTCCGCGTCAGCGCCCAAGCCGTAAACCGTCTCCGTCGGAAACGCGACGACGCCGCCTTCGCGCAACACCGCGACGGCGCGTTCAACCAATCGTTTTGAAGCCCGTGTACTTCACCAGGGCGCCTGGGACGCGAATCGTTCCGTCGGCTTGTTGATAATTTTCGAGAATTGCGAGCAGCGTGCGTCCGACCGCAAGTCCGGAACCGTTGAGCGTGTACACGAATTCCGGCTTGGCCTTTGCATCGCGGCGAAAACGAATATTCGAGCGCCGCGCTTGAAAATCGGTGCACAACGAACAGGAGCTGATCTCGCGATACATGCTTTGCGACGGGACCCAGACTTCGAGGTCGTAGGTCTTTGCAGCGTTGAATCCGGTGTCGCCCGCGCACAACAACATCACGCGATGCGGCAATTCGAGCTCTTGCAAGAGCGCTTCCGCATCAGCGGTGAGACGTTCGAGATTTTCGAGTCCGTCTTCGGGCGTACAAAGCCGCACGAGCTCGACCTTCTCGAACTGGTGCAGCCGGACCATGCCGCGCGTATCTTTTCCGGCTGCGCCTGCCTCTTTGCGAAAGCACGGGGAGTACGCAGTATATCGTGCCGGCAACTGTTCGATTGAAAGAATCTCGTCGCGATGAAACGCCGTGAGCGGCACTTCCGAGGTTGGAATCAAGAATAAATCCGCGTCCGGATCGCTGAACATCGCGTCCGCGAATTTCGAAAGTTGTCCGGTCGACCACATCGTGTCGCGTGAGACGAGAAAGGGAGGCGCGATCTCGGTGTAGCCCGCGCTCGCGGCGCGATCGAGAAAGAAATTCACCAGCGCGCGCGAGAGCTGTGCGCCCTTGCCGCGCAGCGCGACGAAGCGGCTTCCCGAAAGCTTTGCGGCGCGTTCGAAGTCGAGAATTTCGAGCGCTTCACCCAGCTCGTAGTGCGGCTTCGGGTCGAATGAAAAGTCCGCGGGCTTGCCCCAGCTGCGCACCAAGAGGTTGTCATCGGAGCCGGTACCGTCTGGGATGCTCGGGTCGGCCAGGTTCGGGACGTCTGCGAGCAGCTCGTTCAGGCGTTCCTCGAGAAGCGGTACGCGCGTGTTTGCCTCTGCGATTCGTTCATCGAGCGCCGCAATCTCAGGCCGCAGGCGCCCTGCTTCGGCCGCGCGATCTGAGGCGCGCGAAATCTGCTGCGTGAGTCCGTTTTTCTCGGCCTTCAGGCGTTCGGCGTCTGTTAGCGCAGCGCGCCGCTCTACGTCCAGCGCGAGCACGCGATCGACGAAGGAGGCGTCTCCCTTCCGCGCCGCTGCACGGCGGACGCCTTCAGGGTCGCGACGGATAAGAGCGATATCGAGCAGAACCGGCCCGTTATGCGTGCACCAGGAGCGCTCCTACCCGGACAAACCTTCGATCCGTCATCCTTGCTCGCGCCTGCGCAAGCAATTCTAGCCTACCGTGCGCGCGTCGCGCTCGAGCCTCTGGGAGTCGAGCGCGTACCTCTGGACGCCTCATTCGGCCGGATCCTGGCGCAAGACGCCACAGCCGACCACCAATATCCCGCGCACGCCCGTTCGACCATGGACGGCTTTGCCGTGCGTTCCGCGGACGGAATTGGTGAACGGCAGATCGTCGGCGAGATTCGTATGGGCCACGCTCCTCCGGGTCCGCTTGGGGCCGGCGAGACGATGCGCATTCCAACCGGCGGCGCGCTCCCCGACGGAGCGGATGCCGTCATTCCGGTTGAAGACACGGAAGAACGCGACGGCGTGATGCTGCCGCGCGAGATGCCCGTCCCGAACGACGCGATCACGCCGGCGGGCGAAGATATGGAACCCGGCGACGTCGTGCTAACCGCCGGGCGGCGCATCGACGGAGCCTCGATGAGTGTTCTTGCGACACTCGGTTTCAGCCAGGTTCCGGTCTTCGTCCGGCCGCGCTTTGCAATTATCTCGACCGGCGACGAGCTCGTCGATCCGGCGCAACAACCCGGCGTGGGACAAGTGCGCGATTCGAATCGTTACGCGTTAGCCGGCGCGTTGCGTGAGCTCGGTGCTGAGCCGATTCACATACCGCGTGCAACGGACGACCCAGGACAAACCGAAGCGGCAATTCGACGCGGGCTCGAGGTTGCAGACGGCGTTCTCTTGACGGGAGGCTCGTCCGTTGGCGTTCGCGATTTGGTTCCGCGCGTTGTCGATAGCTTGGGTGAACCCGGCGTCGTTGTGCACGGTTTGCGCGTGCGTCCCGGTAAACCGACAGTGCTCGGCGCTATTGGTGCCAAGCCGGTGATCGGTCTTCCCGGAAATCCGACGTCTGCCATGATGATCTTCCGAACGATTGCGACCCCGATTTTGCGCGGAATGACGGGCGAGGTGCTGCGCCCGTCGGCGACCCCGTTTGCGCGCGCCGGAAGCGATTTCAAAGGAAGAGCGGGCTGGACGTGGTTCGTCCCCGTCGTCGTTACGGCCGAAGGTCCGAATCGCGTCGCCTCGACGCTTGGCATACATTCTTCGCACACCAGCTTGCTCGCGCGGGCGAACGGATTCGTCGTGCTCTCGGAAGATCGTCCGATCGTTGCCAAAGGCGAGCAAATTGAGGTGCATACTCTCAGCGGCGGGGAAATCTAATTCATATGCGACTCTGGTCATCGATCTGCGCCCTGCTCCTTCTCGTCACGAGCGGCTGCGTTCGCTCTTCCAATGGCGAGGTCACGATTTCGTCGCCGACCGTCCCTCCCAGTGCGACGCAAACGCTCAAAGACGGCCTGCTTGCAGCCAAGATACGCGCGGAAGTCGTCTCAGTAGACGTCGACGCTGCAACCCACCTTGGCGTGCACGTTCACGGCGGCGACGTGCTGATCAGCGGCGTCGTACGTAACTCCTCCGAACGCTCGAAGATCGATGTGGCCGTCCGTAAAGTCGGCGGCGTGCACCAATTGAACGACGAAATCCGTATCGATTCGAAGGCGCAATCGTTTTCGGGTGGCGATTTCGCGCTTGCCGCGCACGCTACCGCATCGCTTGCCGCACAAACCGGCATCAACGCTGCAAACATTCGCGTGAGCGCTGAGAACGGTGTCGTTACTTTACGCGGGACGGTTCCCTCGCCGTCTATCAAAACGACGGCGGTCGAATCGGTGGAGCATTTGGGCGGCGTGAAGCGCGTCGTCGACGAGCTGCGTGTCGGGAAATAGGAAACCCCCGTCACCGGCGCCCCTGATCGCCGCAGTTCCCAAAACGACGCCGTTCGTCGCACCGGAGGTTTTGGGCCGGCGCTATGGCCATGCGAAGATGTTGCGTTTGGGGGCGAATGAAAGTGCGTTCGGTCCATCGCCGCGCGCCATAGCAGCTATGCGCGAGCAAGCGCCGCACAATTCGTGGTACGGCGATCCGGAATCGTATGACTTGCGCGTCGCGCTCGCGAAGCGGCTCGGCTGCACGCCCGAGCACATCACGGTCGGATCGGGGATCGACGATCTGCACAGTCTCGTCGTACGCACCTTTTGTGCGCCCGGTTCGGTCGCGCTCGAAACGGAAGGCACGTACGCGACTTTTGCCTATCATGTTGCCGCAAACGGCGTACAGCTGCGTACGGTGCCGTATAGCAACGACGGTTCGATCGACATGGAGCAGCTGATCGACGTCGCGCGCCGCGAGCGTCCGAAGATGATCTACCTCGCGAACCCCGACAATCCGAGCGGAACGTTCATCGAGCCCGAAGTCGTAGCGGCGTTGCGCGATGCGCTTCAGCCCGATCAGATCCTCGCGCTCGATGAGGCCTATGCGGATTTTGTGCCTCCCGAAAGCTTGATGAAACCGCTCGTCGATCCGCAAGTCGTGCGCATGCGGACGTTTTCAAAAGCATATGGCTTAGCGGGTGCCCGCGTCGGCTACGCGATCTGCGATCCGTCGATCATTCAAACGTTCCAAAACATCCGCCAGCACTTTGGCGTGAATCGCAACGGTCAAGTTGCAGCGCTCGCAGCGCTCGACGACGACGAGTTCATTCGCAGCGTCGTTTCCGAGGTCGAACGAGGACGCGAAGAATACTATGCGCTGGCCGCGCGTCACGGTCTGCGCAGCGTTCGCTCGCTCACGAATTTCGTTTGCATTGAGATCGGCACCAAAGCCGAAGCCGAAGCGTTCCTAGAAGAGATGCTGCGACGCGGCGTCTTTCTACGCAAACCGGGCGCTCCGCCGCTCGATGGTTACGTGCGCGTTACCGTCGGGACTGCGGACGAACGCCGGCGCTTCGCGGAGATATTTGCCGCAGCGTTGTCCGCGCTGCGTTCTCCGGCGAGTATTTAAATGCGCTCCGTGATCGTTAGTGACATCCATGGCAACGTCGAGGCCTTCGATATTGCACTTGCGCAGGTCGGTGACGGCGACGTGTTGTGGTGCCTGGGCGACGTCGTCGGGTATGGGCCGAATCCAAACGAGTGCGTCGAGCGAGTGCGTGAACGCGGCGGCGTGACGATCATGGGCAATCACGACTTGGCCGCGATTGAAAATTTCGGCGTCGAGTGGTTCAATTCGGCGGCCCAGCAAGCCATCAAATGGACGCAAGGCGTTCTCTCGCCGGAGAACGCGAAGTGGCTCGCAACGCTCGACTACGAGCATCGCGCTGCCGATTATCTGCTCGTGCACGGCGCCCCCCATCCCGATTACTTCGCGTATATCGCCGATAAAGACAGCGCGCGACGCGCGTTCGCATCGACGGATGCGTCGCTCATCTTCATCGGTCACACGCATCTTGCCGAGATGTACGCGCTCGCACCTGACGGGACGATCGCGCACCGGCACTTTCAGTACGGCGGCACCGCGCAGCTCGAAGAGGGTTACCGTTATGTCATCAACGCCGGGAGCGTCGGGCAGCCGCGCGATTTGAATCCGCAAGCAAGTTTGGGGATTTTTGATTCCGATAAGCGTAGCATCGAGATCATCCGTTTCGACTATCCAATAGCTGCAGTCCAAGAGAAGATCGAGTGCGCGCATCTTCCGGAGGTCTTGGCGCGGCGCTTAGGGATGGGCCGTTGAACGGGAGGGCACTGGCCCTCGCCGTTATACTCGCATTTTTCGCGCTGCAATCGATGGCCGGTGCCGACGCTGCGCGCAATGACTACGCCAATCGCAAGTTTGCAGTCCAGCTCGACCTCGCGCTGCACGAGTTTTATACGCGTAACTTCGAGCAGTCGCAAAAAGAATTTGAGGCGGCACTGCTCGTCGTTCCGGATAATACGCTCGCGATCTCGTTCATGAACGCGTCGGCCGCGCACATAGGCGGCGGCCTCGAAGCTCTTACGAACCTCGAAGAAGACGCCGTCGGCAAAGCGCCGAGAGATTACCTGGCTCACGTGCGTTTGGGATTTTCATATTTGTTCGCGGGATTGCTCGGCTCGGACCGCAGCCTGGATGCGCGCGAAGAGTTCAATACGGCCGTCGGCATCGATCCGAGGGCACAAGCGGGGCACGTGGGCCTCGGCATCATGCGCGAGAACGAACGCTCCGCGAACCGCGCCAAAGTCGAGTTTCTGGCGGCAATGCAAACCGATCCGAATAACGTGCTGGCGCGCGAGTATCTCGCCGGCATTTATCAGGTCGATTTGCGCGACCCGCAAGCGGGGCTGAGGTACGCGGTTGCGGTCCCGAATCTCGTACCCAACTATGCCGACATACAGTTCCATTTGGCCTCGATCATGGACGATCTGAACGAGTACGATGCGGCGATCGCATTCGCAAAAGCAGGGCTAACGCTCGATCCCGGCCGGGTCGGCGAAGCAGGCCAGTATGGCGATACGTTGATCGCGCAGATATTGCTCAAACAGAAGAAAGTCGCCGACGCGAAGAAATACTTGGAACAGGCGGTCGCAAACGACGCCGACGGCGTCTTTGCACGCAAGCTCCTCGACAAAATCGCGAAAGGCGACTACGACGACAAATCAAACGGGCACTGAGCCTGTCGACGACGGGCGTTGCTTCCTTTGCGGCACCGACAATCCGATCGGACTTCACTTGCGTTTTCGTATCGAAGGCAAAACGGCGGAGTGCGAGACGACGTTGCCGGCGGTCTTTCAAGGCTATCGCGGCATCGCGCATGGCGGCATCGTCATGGCGCTGATCGACGAGGCGATGGCGTATGCGGCCGGCTCCGTCGGATGGAAAGGCGTCACGGCTGAAGTCGCGACGCGTTTTCGGCGTCCCGTACCGCTCGAAACGATGGTGCGTCTGATCGGTCGCGTCGTGTGGGAGCGCCGCAATGTCGTTGGAGTCGAAGCCGAGATCCTCGGCATGGACGGCACCGTCTTGGCGAGCGGCGAGGGAAAATTCGTCGGCAAAGCGCGCATTGAACCGGGGACGCTCGGCCGTGCCTAAGATGCGCATCGCGCGCACGGAGCAGCGCGCGAAAGAGAAAGTGGCGAACGCGCCCACGCTCGATAACCGTCGTGCGCGCCACGAATTTCACATTCTGGAGTCGCTCGAGGCCGGATTGGCATTGACGGGTACGGAGATCAAGAGCATTCGTGCCGGCGGCGTCAGCTTGAACGAAGCCTTCGCGCGCGTCCGCGACGGCGAATTGTGGCTCGTAAACATGTACATCCCGCCGTATAAACCGGGCAGCACATTTTCAGCGCACGAGACGCGCCGCGCGCGCAAATTGCTCGTGCACAAGTCTCAGCTCGCGCGTCTCGCCTCCCGCAGTGCCGAGAAAGGTTTGACGATCGTTCCGCTGCGGCTGTACTTCACGCGCGGTAAAGCCAAGATCGAGATCGGTCTCGCCAAGGGCAAGAAGCTCTACGATAAGCGCAAGTCGATCCAGGATCGTGAAGTCAAGCGCGAGCTAGAACGGGTCTCACGATGATCTGGGGCGGAGCGCCGTTAAATTAGACGGGCGCATCCGGAGCGAGGACTCGAGGCTATGCTCGAGTCGGCAAAGATCGCGCCGAAGCGTGCGACGCTGCTCATCGCGTGCTCCGGCGGTCCGGATAGCGTTGCCCTAGCGAGCCTGCTCGCGCGTGTCGCGCCGCGTCATGAATGGCGTCTGATCCTCGGGCACGTGAATCATCATCTGCGCGATTCATCCTGGCAAGACGAAGCGATCGTTCTTTCGATCGCTGCGCGTTTGTCGATTCCAGTCCGGATCGCAGCGCTCAATCCCGAGACCGTTCGCTCTGATGAAGCAGCGCTGCGCGAAGCGCGTTACGCCGCGCTGACCGGGCTCGCACAAGAAGCCGATGCACGCGTCGTCGTGACGGCGCACGTGGCCGAAGACCAAACCGAAACCGTGTTGCTGGCGCTCTTCCGCGGCACCGGTTTGCGCGGTTTGCGTGGGATCCCGGTACGACGGCGTCTGGCGCCGGGTCTCGAGATCGTGCGGCCGCTGCTGCGCATCGGGCACGACGCGCTCGAGGCGGAGCTCGGGGCGAGTGCACTGCCGTACGTCCGCGACCCAACGAATACCAACATCGCATACCGTCGCAACGCGTTACGCGAAGCGCTGACGGGTCTGCGCGACGGTTTTCCGCGGCTCGATGAGGCGGTCGCACGCTGCGCGGCGATCGTGGCCGCCGAGCTGGAGGAGAAGGGCGTTGCCGATGCACGCCGCCGGCTTCGCGCGACGCTCGAGCGTGAGGTGGGCCTTCGCGACATTTCATTCGAACGAATTGAGGCAGCGCTCGGCGCACAGCGCGGGCGCGTTCATATCAAGGGCGGCGTTGAAATCGAAAAAGGAGGCAAGAGTGCAAACGCGCGAGTCGTCCGTCGAAAAACTTGAGATCATTTTCACGGCGGAAGAGATCGCTGTCGCGATCGATAGAATGGCGCACGAGATTGCGCGCGACTACACCGATAAGTCTCTGCTTCTCATCGCCATACTTAAGGGTGCGATGTTCGTCGTAACTGACCTAGCGCGTGCGCTTGCGCGTGTCGAGCCCGGCCCGCGTTGCGCGCTAGATTTCATGGCCGTTTCGAGCTACGGAAACAATACGCGCAGCTCGGGTGAGGTTCGCTTGCTCAAGGATACGAGCGAGAGCATCGAGGGCCGCGATATCCTCATCGTCGAGGATATTGTCGACAATGGTCTCACACTGCACTACCTTCAGGGCTTACTCCGGAGCAGAGAGCCGAACAGCCTTCGCACGGCAGTACTCCTGGACAAACCCTACCGCCGCCTCGCCGATGTGGAGCTCGATTACGTCGGTCTTGTCTCGCCTGACGCCTTTGTCGTAGGGTACGGTTTGGATTATCAGGAAAAGTACCGGACTTTGCCCTTTGTGGCGAATCTAATTCTCCCGCCTGGGGAACCCGTTCCCTAGGGCGGGAAAACCTTTTGGGCCGCTGAGGGTATCGAGACTTAGGAACCGATGGGTAAACACGCTAGAGCCATACTGCTGATCCTGTGTATCTTTGTTTTCGTGATCTTCGTCGTCGAGCGAGTGCTCCAGCCGACGCAGACCACGCGGATATCGTATTCGCAGTTCTACACTTTTGTTCAGCAAGGCAAAGTTTCCAAGGTAACTCTCTCGGGGCATGATGTCGCGGGTGAGTATCGCGACACGGGCGCCAAGTTCCAAGTCACGACGCCCAGCGAATCGGATTATCTTCCCGAGCTTCGCAAGCACGGCGTTGAAATAAACGTGGACCAGCAGAACACGACTCCGATCATCGGCTGGATTTTGCAGCTCGTTCCGTTCGTGTTGATGGGACTGTTGCTGATTTTCATTTTGCGCCAGGCGCAGAGCGGCGGCAGCCAAGCACTTTCGTTCGGCCGTTCGCGAGCCAAGCTGCTTTCTGAGAACCGTCCGAAAGTGACGTTCAACGACGTCGCGGGCATCGAAGAAGCAAAACAGGAGCTCGCAGAAGTCGTCGAGTTCCTCAAATATCCGAAGAAATTCCAAGCGCTCGGCGCGCGGATTCCGAAGGGCGTTCTGCTCTTAGGCCCACCGGGTTCCGGTAAAACGCTGCTCGCGCGAGCGATCGCCGGCGAGGCAGGCGTTCCGTTCTTCTCGATCTCCGGCTCCGATTTTGTCGAGATGTTCGTCGGTGTCGGTGCGTCACGCGTCCGCGATCTCTTCGAACAAGCCAAGAAGAGCGCTCCCTGCATCGTCTTTATCGATGAAATCGACGCAGTCGGCCGCCAACGCGGCGCGGGTCTGGGCGGCGGACACGATGAGCGCGAGCAAACGCTGAACCAGCTGCTCGTCGAGATGGACGGCTTCGATCCGAATACCGGCGTCATTCTGATCGCCGCGACGAACCGTCCGGACGTCCTCGATCCCGCGCTGTTGCGTCCCGGTCGCTTCGATCGTCAGATCGTCGTCGATCGTGCCGACGTCAGAGGGCGTGCTCAGATCCTTGCAGTTCATGCGCGAAATAAGCCACTTTCAAAGGAAATCTCACTCGAAACGCTGGCTAAGCGCACCCCCGGATTCTCGGGCGCCGATCTTGAAAATCTTCTGAACGAAGCCGCGCTGCTCGCAGCGCGCCAAAACAAATCGGTCATCGAGATGGCCGACTGCGAAGAAGCGATCGATCGCGTCATCGCGGGACCGGAACGCCGCTCGCGCATCATCTCGCAAAAAGAAAAAGAGATCGTTGCGTATCACGAGTCGGGCCACGCTATCGTCGGCGGCATGCTGCCGAATGCGAATCCAGTCCACAAAGTGACGATCATCTCTCGCGGCATGGCGCTCGGGATCACGATGCAGCTGCCGACCGAGGATCGCTATCTGATGACGCGCGCCGAAATCATCGATCAGATCACGGGACTCTTAGGCGGACGCGTCTCTGAAGAGCTGCAATTCAAAGAAGTGACGACCGGCGCAAGCAATGATTTCGAAAAAGCAACGGAGCTTGCGCGCCGCATGGTGACGCAATACGGGATGTCGAGCGAACTCGGAACCGTGCAATACGGCCGCGGCAATCATCAAGTGTTTTTGGGCCGTGATTTCGGTGAAGACCGCAATTATTCGGAAGAGATCGCGAGCAAGATCGACGGCGAAGTCCGCCAGATCATCGATGACTGTTACAAGAACGCGCGCGGAATCTTAGACGCCAATTGGCACAAAGTGCAGCGCATGGTCGACTCGCTCTTGGAGCACGAGACGGTCGAAGCCGAAGAAGTCCAAGCGATCCTGTCCGACGCGCCCTATCCACGTGCGGCCCCGCCGGCGGAACCGCCCGCCGAGCTGCCGGCCGCAGCCGCGGTGCCCGTCGAGCCGGACTCGGTAACGGACAAACCCAAGCGCCTTCCGCCGAACATCTCGCCCGAGCCGGCTTGAACCACTGATGCACCGCGCGGCCGTCGCTCTCGCGGCGGTGTTTCTCTTTGGAGCCGGACTCGGTCCGGCGGCAACAACCACAAAGCTGCCCAGCGGCGTCACGAGCATCGTGCGTCCGCTAAGCGGGTCGCCGGTTGCCGCGATCGAGCTCTGGTTCCGGGCGCCGTCGATCGGCTTTGATTCCGCGCCCAAGCCCGGCCTCGCAAATCTTGCAGCCTTGACTGTCGCCGCCTCGGCCCCGCTGACTGGGACGCCGCTCGCGACGCTCGTCGCTGAAGTCGGCGGTCGATTTAGCGTCAGCGTCTATCCGCAAACGATCGAGATTTCAGCGCTCGTCCCCGCGACCGAGGCTTCGCGCGTCCTACGTACGATGAGCGGTGTGTACTTCACGCCGGTACTCAGTGACGATGGACGCACCAAAGCGCTTGCAGAAGTCCGCACCGACACGCGCTTGCGCGACATCACACAACCTTCTGAGACGCTGCGCGAAGCGCTTTTTGAAGCACTGTTTAAGAGTGGCCCCGATCATTATTCGCCGGTCGATTCGGGTAGCATTATGTCGCTTACGCTGGATGACTTGCGGACGTTCGCGACACGCGCGTTTCGCGCATCGAACGCAACGATCGTTTTGACCGGCGACGTCGATCCGCAATTGGCGGATGACGCCGTTGCGGGCCGCTCCGATGTGACTGCGCCCGAACCGGCCGTTGATTTCTCGAGCCTCGTTTCGCAAGCACCGCAGAGCATCACGCGCAACGGGCCCGTTCCCGGCTTCGGTTATGCTTGGAAGGGGCCGCCGATCAAAGATGAACGCGCCGCAACGGCGCTCGATTTCGTTGCCGATTACCTTTTCGATCCCGATTCCGGCTTGGTTACGCATCAGCTCGACGACATCGACGCGTCGATCGACGCGCAGTACGTCACGTATTACGATCCCGGAGTTTTCTACGTCGAGGCGACCGGCGGCCAAGCGACCGCGGCGCGCGCCAGAATCGAATCCGCGCTTGCGTCTATGCGCAAGCCGCTCGATAAGCAAACGTTTGAAGCCGCGCGGCGCCTCTTCGAATATCACGTGATGAGCGATGTCGCAACGCCGCTTTCGCTGGCAGATAACTTTGGGTGGTACGCGCTCGAAGGGAATGCCGCGTACGCGCCCGGCGCCGATCTTGATGCGGGACATTACGTCGCAGCGATTCATTCGTTGACACCGGAAATGGTCGCTCAAACGGTCTCTAAATATCTCACCGCATCGCCACCCGCGACAGCCGAGCTCGAGGTGCGTTCGAAATGATGCGCACCGTTTTCGCGCTTGCGTTGATCGCGTCGCTCGCCGCGCCGGCTGCGGCTTCGATTGATAAGTATCCGGCGACAACGATGATCGAGAACGTTCCGGCGCAAGTAGACGTGAACGCGACGCTTGCCGGCGTACAGATCATGCTTCCCGGGGGTCTGGATCGTCAGTCTGGTCAGCAGAATGGCTTTGCGGCACTGCTTGCAGAGGTCGTTGCGCAAACGCCGGTGGCGAGCGGCGAACGGTCGCGCCCCTTGCGCGAAGCGATCGCGGCGGCAGGCGCAAATCTGACCGTGAGCGTCGAGCCGCAGTACGTGCGCTATTACGTCGAAGGTTCGCCCGCAACGATTCGTACCGCACTCGCGCTCCTAGGCGGCGCGCTCGCAGCACCGGATTTTTCGCACGCGACGATTGCGCGCGCGCGTAAGACGCTCGCGTCACGCATCATCGACGCCAACGAGAGTCCGTTCGGCGTACTTTCGGAGATGCTGCGGCGTTCGTACTACGCGGGCAGCGGCGCCGGATATGCGCCGCTCGGTTCGCTGGCGGTCGTTTCGAATGCGAGCTCGCCCGCACTCAAGAAATTTTGGTCGGATAATTATCGAAGCGGCGGAGCGACGATCGCCGCCGCGGGTCGCGTCGATGCGGATATTGCGCGCGCCGCACTGGCCGTCGTCGCGCAGCTGCCTTCCGGCGCGCCGGCAGCGCTCACGCAACAGACGCTCGCGCCGACCGATCCGCCGATGCGCATCGTCACGCATCGCGACGTCGCGCTGCCCTGGGTCGGTGTCGGATTCGCTGCGCCTGCGCCCGGCGCCAAGGATTTTGCGGCGATGCTCGTCGTTCAGGCGATCGTTTCGACGCTTGGCCAAACGGATTCGATCGTCAGCCGCCCGGCGCTATTCCGTCCGATCAACGCCATCTATCAGTACGACGTGCGACCCGCGAATTTCATCATTTACGCGAGTGGCACCGGAATCGGTACGAGCGCGGGATGGCGCGAGATCTTCGAAGCGACAGACGTACTCGCGTCCAAGGCGCTCGATGCCTCGGTGATTCAGCGCTATCGCACGCTTGCGAGCGGTCAGTTCGTCATCGACAACATGACGCTCGAGGATCGCTCTGCGCTGATTGGCTGGGTCGCTCGCATGGGACTCGATCCCGACTATCCCAACGGCGTTCTCGCGGCCATCGGCGCCGTGACGCCGGCCGACGTTCAGCGCGTCGTCAAAGCGTACTTGCAGAAGTACACGTTCGCGCTCGTTTTGCCGCGTACACAAGAACAGCACTGAGCGTCGCCCTCGTCCACGACTATCTCAATCAGCGCGGCGGCGCCGAGCGCGTTTTCGCGCATATTGCGCGCGCATGGCCGGAGGCGCCGGTCTACACGGCGCTTTACGATGAGCGGTCGTGCGGCGATCTCGTCCCCGCGGCTCGCGTGCGCACCTCGTTTTTACAGCACGTGCCGTTCGGCAATCGATTTTTCCGTGCACTCGCGCCCTTCTATCCGGCGGCATTCGAGCGTTTCGATCTCTCCGCGTACGAGCTTGTCGTCAGCTCGACGACCGCATGGGCGAAGGGCGTTCGCATCGCGCCGGGCGCCGTCCATGTCTGCTACATCAACACGCCGAGCCGCTTTCTGTTCGCGTACGATCGTTATGTTGGCGGATTCGGATTACGCGAGCTTGCGCGGCCGCTCGTTGCGTCGCTTGCGGCGTGGGACCGGCGCGCCGCGCAGCGCCCAACGGCATTCATCGCGAACTCGCGCAACGTCGCGCAGCGCGTCCGGCAGTACTACGGACGCGAAGCGTTCGTTCTTCCGTGTCCGGCCGACGTGGACCGCTTTACGCTTGGTCGCGGCGAGGGTGATTATTTTCTCGTGCTCTCGCGATTGCTGCCGTATAAAGCGATCGATCGGGCTATCGATGCAGCAGCGCTCGCCGGCGTGAAACTTCGCATCGCGGGGAGCGGACCGGCGGAGGGTGTCCTGCGCGCACACGCGCGCCGTCGAGGTGCGACGACGGAGGTTCTCGGCTACGTTCCCGACGACCAAATCAATGCGCTGGTCGGCTCAGCACGCGCCGTGATCGTTCCGGGCGACGAAGACTTCGGGCTCGTTCCGCTCGAGGCGGCGGCCGCCGGTCGTCCCGCCATTGCCTTACGCGCAGGTGGTGCGCTCGAAACGATCGTCGATGGCGTTACGGGAACGTTTTTCGACGAAGGGAACGCCGCATCGCTCGCGCGCGTGCTCAAAGAATTTGAACCGGCACGCTTCGATCCGCAACGTCTGCGTGCGCACGCCGAAGAATTCGCGCCGGCGCGGTTCATCGAACGTCTACGCACGATGGTCGGCGAGATCGTGCAACGCAGCGAGAATGGCACGCGCCGATTCGTCGCGCCGTCCGGCGCCGAATCGAGCGACTCCGAGCGCGCGCAAGCGTAGCGCGACGCGTTCGTCGTCGAGGACCTCGCGCAGCGCGTCGCGCCAGCCGGCGCGGTCGCGCGGATCGACGAGCAATGCCGCGTTGCCGGCGGCTTCCGGTAAAGCACTTGCACTCGAGGCAATGACGGGTGCACCGCAGGCTTGCGCCTCGACGACGACGAGGCCGAAGCCTTCGGCGAGCGACGGCACGGCCACGCATGCCGCCCCGCGATAGAGATCCCGAAGCCGCGCGTCGTCGATTCCGGTCTCGATGAGAAGTGCAATTCCACGTGCGCGTGCTTCGCGCTCGGCCTCGAGCTCGAGCGATCCGACAATCACAAGCTGAATGTCGCGGCCTACAAATGCATCGTCGAACGACTCGATCAAGAAGCGTGCGTTTTTGCGCGGCTCGCCGGCACCGACCATCAACACATAGGGTGACGGTGGAAGCGTCTGCGGTGATTCGGGTTGGCCTGGGCCAAAGAACGCATCCGGTTCGAGTGGAATCGTGAGCACGCGTTCCGGGCGTACGTGCAGCTCGCGCTGAATCTGCAGCGCGCTCCACGTTGAATCGGTCGCGATGCGATCCGCCTCACGCGCCGCCCGCAGCAGCGGGTTGCGCACGCGACGGCGTGCGATCCAATTGACGCGCTCGTGCAACGCGAAGGTATCGTGAATATGTGCAAGTGAGGGCGCGGCGGCCCGAAAGCGAATCCCGTTCCAGGGATACCATATGACGTCATAAGCGTCGCGCTGGCGCGCACTGCGCGTCGGCTTGTCGATGCTGAGCAAACTAACGGCGACGCCCGTCTTTTCCGCCTCGCGCAACACGGCGCGAACGACGCGTCCCATTCCGCGCCGATCGTTGCGCAAATTGAGCGCATCGACCGCGAGCCGCACGTTTAGGTTTTTATTCCTGCGACGAGCAATAGCGCAAGCGTTATGCCGTTGAACGTTCCGTGTGCGATCATCGACGACCATAGCGATCCGCTACGTGCGTAAACCGCCGCGAGCACGAAACCGCCGGCCGCGAGTGGCGCAATCCCGGCCGTTTGCCCGTGTGCTACGCCGAAAAGTATTCCGCTTCCGAGGGCCGAGAGTGAGAATGGGAGCCGCTTCCAAAGCGCATTAAAGATGAATCCGCGGAATATCAGCTCCTCTACGAAGGGGGCCAACGAGACTGCGACGACAGCCATCACGTCGAGCCAAATTCCCGGTCTCGCATTTTCGAACAGCTTCACCGCAGTTTGTGTCGGCTGATGCCCAAGAAAGCCGGCCTGAATCGCACCCACAATCATTACGGAAAGCCACATCATGATCGCGCCGACGAATCCGGCGAAGACTTGGCGTCCATGCAGCGGCCCGAGAATTGAAGAAAGCGGACGCTGCGCAAGCCAAGGTAAGAGGATTGCAATATAGGCGAGGATCGGAACGTAGCTCAGTACTTGCGCTAAGACCATGCCTTGCGTGAGCTGGACGGCGCGAATCGATTGCGGTGTAATCCCAAACGCGCGGACCAAGTACACGATCGAAAAGAAATAGATCGCGATCGCGCCGATCAGCGTAAGGATCGACGCCCAAATCGGAAAAGCGCTAGCCGGCCAGCTCGCGGGTGAGTTCGGCAAACGCCGTAAGGTCGAGTTGTTCTGCACGGATCTCCGAATCGATCTCGAGGCGGTTCAGCGCGGTGACGGTGCGCTCGCGAGGGATTTGGAGCGCGTGTGACAGGCTGTTCGCGAGGGTCTTACGACGGTATGCAAACGCCGCCTTCACGATCGAATCGAAACGCTCGAAATCGTCGATGTTCGGGCGGATGGCGAGCGGCTCCAAAACAATGACTGACGAATCGACGTTCGGACGCGGATAAAAGTGCGAGCGTCCGATAGTGAATGCGCGGTGCACGCGCATTCGTGCCCCTACGACGATGCTCAAACTGCCGTACGCGGGCGTCGAGGGTCGAGCCACGAGGCGATCGACGACGTCCTTTTGCAACATCACGACCATGCGCTCAGGCGGTTGGCGCATTTTGGAGAGCTCTGCGACGAGCGGCGTCCCGATGTTATACGGCAGATTTGCAGCCAGCCGCCACGCTCCGAGCGCTGCATAGTCGTCGAATGAAAAACGCATCGCGTCGGCTTCGACGATCTCAACGCCTTCGAGATCGCGGCGCTCGCGAAGCAGTTTGACGAGTGACGGATCGATTTCAATTGCCGTCACGATGGCGCCGCGTTCGTGCAAGGTGGCCGTCAGCGTGCCGGTTCCGGCGCCGATCTCGAGTATGCGCGAACCGCCGCCGTCGAGCGTAAGCGTAGCGATGCGCTGTGCGATCGCGCTGTCGATGAGAAAATGTTGACCGAGCCGGCGCTTCGGACGGAGGCCGCGGGCTCGCAGCTCCTCGCGAGTGTCTATTTCAGGATGTACACGTGCACGGGACGCGCGCCGAACTCGAACGCTTCGGCCGATGAATCGAAGCCGAGGTCGATGCGATTGCCTCGAATCGCTCCGCCCGTGTCGCCTGCGATCGCGGGACCGTAGCCTTTGATGTACAGATGCGTGCCCAGCGGAATTACGCGTGGATCAACGGCGACGACGCCGAATCCGGCGTGCACGCCCGACTTCGTCATTCCGGAACAGCCATAGCAATCAGCTGTATAAGCGGTTGCGAACATTTCGAGCGCGGCGTTTGCGAGTCGCATCGTTCCTTCGAAGCCGCGTTTCGCGAGCTGCGCGTAATGTTCGTACGCTAAGATGCCGCTGATGACGACTCGCGGTTTTCCGCGCTGAATGATGCGCGACGAGATGACTTTCACTTGTATGCGCGCATTGTCGTCCGAACGCCGAAACGCCAAAACCTTTTCGCGAATGGTCGGTGTTCCGTCGCTGACGACTTTTGATTTCGTCGGTGCGAGCAGAATCGAAAGGCGATGTTCGACGATCGGATTTGTTTTGACGTGAATGCGCTTCGTCCAGTGCGAAACGTGCGCAACGCTGCTAGTATGCGACCGCTCGGCTAGCGCGACGACCCTATTCTGGATATCGGGAACGGAAACCAACGGAAGCACGATACCAATCGATAACATGCCAGTGGCCAGAAACCGCATTGATGCGGCTTTTGTCGTCCCCTCGTTCAGAAACCGTCTCCTTCGTCTGTGCGTGTTGGTTCGAAGTTACGCAGTAAGCTGCCATAACTGACCGTGGCGAAAGCGGGGCGGAGTCCTTGGACTCGGTGAGTGATTCCCCAGTGGCGTCGCCCCTCGCAGGGAAGGTGGAGGGCGAACGGCGGTACGATAGCACAACAATAAACCGCGCGTCAAATCCGGGAGTCGGAACCCAGCTGTTGCTACGTATGAAGATCGGGATATTTTCGGAGTGTTACCATCCAATTGCGAACGGAGTCGTCGCTAGCATCGACGCGCTTTGCGATGGTCTGCGCGCTGCCGGACATGATGCATTTGTTGTTGCACCGTCGGGCAGTTCAGCCGTTTGTGTGCCGTCGCTCCCATTGCCGACGAGAACAGCGTATCGTCTCGTCCTTCCGTTACTCGATCGGCGTGCTCGCGCGCACGTTCGAAGCTTCGACGTAATTCATACGCATTCGCCGTTTGTTACTGGATGGATGGGCGTGCGATTGGCGCGCAGATTCGGTATTCCGCTTGTATTTACGTATCATACGCAGCTTGAGGAATATGCACATTACGTGCCCTTCGAGCAGAAAACGACGCGGCGGGCTGCCACCACATTGACGCGCACATACGCGAATCTGGCAGACACGGTCATCGTCCCGACCTCGGCAATGGAAGCGCGTCTTCGAGGCCTTGGGGTGACGGCTCCAATCGCCGTCATCCCGACTGGGATCGACGTCGAACGCTTCGCGGCAGGCCGGCGCAACGAAGCCATGCGCGAGCGGCTGGGGGCGGCGAAGCTTGTCCTACTCGTCTCGAGGCTCGCGCGCGAGAAAAACATCGACTTGGCGATCCAGGCTCTCGCGAGGCTCGAGGATCCCGGGGTCCACCTCGTCCTGGCCGGAGAGGGCCCCGAGCGGGCCAGCCTCGGGGAGACGGCCCGGGCGGCTGGAGTCGAGGGACGTGTCCACTTCCTCGGCCACGTCCAGCGCCAGGAGCTGCCCGATCTCTATGCCTCGAGCGACGCTTTCGTTTTCCCGAGCTTCACGGAGACGCAGGGCCTCGTTCTAGCCGAGGCGCTCGTCGCCGGCCTGCCAATTGTGGCAGTCGACACTCCACAGAGCCGGGACGTGCTGGAGGGTCACGGGCTGCTCGTCAGCCCACGCTCTGACGCAGTTGCATGGGGACTTCGCGAAGCTCTCGACATACTGCCCGATCAGAGTGCCGCGCATTTGGCACTCGAGCGGTTTAGTCTACGATTGCAGGCTGACCGAACCATCGAAATCTACCAGGGACTCCTGGCGGAGCGGAGGACAGCCTGACTCTCCAATCGAACATATGTTCGATACCGAAGGTCAGAGATGAAACCGAGAAAGCCGAATTTCAAGCAAATCCACGACGTCGTGATTGCCTACGCTGCGAACCTGCGCGGCACAGGAGTCGCGTACGCTGCGATCGCGGGCGAAGACGAACCGCGGCGGATTGCGTTTGCGCTCGAGCGCTTCCCAGCGCTTCTGGGTCGCGAAATCGGCTATGCTGCATTAATCGCAGTTGCCGCAGCGCTGCGCGCGGAGGGCTTTCGTGCGGTTCGTCTCGGCATCCCCGACGAACGCGTCATCGAAGATCTCGAACATCGCCGTCAGTTGCCGCAAGCACTTGCATTGTCGTACGTTCAGTTGAAATGCCGCCTGAACATGTTTTCGCGCGTTGACGTCGTCGTCGCGAATCCGTCCGACGATCTTGCCGCACGCGCGCGTGCGGAGGTCGAGCTCGCCATCGCGGCCTAAACGCATCGCACGTGCGATGCTGCCTGTAGATACGATCGAGCTTTCGAGATTTCTGATCGGCAAGTTGCTCGTGTCGCGCATCGGCGGGACGCGCAGCACAGCACGCATCGCCGAAGTGGAAGCATACCTCACCGGCGATCCGGCCTCGCACGCATTTCGCGGTCCGACGAAACGCAATAAAGTAATGTTCGGACGTCGCGGTTATGCATATGTCTATCGCATCTATGGGACGAGCTGGTGTTTGAACGTCACGAGTGCCGAGACGGGCATAGGCGAAGCAGCGCTCATTCGTGCGCTCGAACCAGTTACTGGAATCGAAGCGATGCGCACGCGGCGGCCCGGTGTTGCCGATCGCGATCTCTTGCGCGGACCCGGGCGTTTGTGCGCTGCGCTCGGGATCGACGGTTCCTTCGATGGTTTGGATCTTTGCGCGGCACGCTCGCCGCTCGCATTGTTTGATGATGGAACGACATTACCGATCGGCGTCTCGACGCGCATCGGCTTGACGCGAGCTGCGCAGCGCGAGCTGCGCTATTACGCTCGGGGCAGCAAGTGGCTGAGCGGACGAGTTTCACTGTCGCCATGAGATTGCAACGTTATCTTGCACTCGCAGGAGTCGCCTCGCGACGCGCCTCGGAAGAATTGATCGTTACCGGTCACGTGCATGTGAACGGCAAGGCCGTTCGCGAGCTAGGTTCGCGGGTCGAAGAAGGCGATCGTGTCGAGGTCGATGGCCGTACGATCGTCATGCCGCAGCGCGAAGTGCTGGTTCTCAATAAACCCGTCGGCATCGTGACGACGATGAGCGATCCGGAAGGGCGGCGGACCGTCGACGATATCGTTCGCACGCACCGCGGCGCAAAGGCTGCAAGGCTCGTCCCGGTCGGACGCCTCGACTACGACACGTCGGGCGTGCTGTTGTTGACGAACGACGGCGATCTCGCATTCGCGCTGACGCATCCGCGCTTTGGTGTCGACAAGGTCTACCGCGCGACGCTGCGCGGCCGTCTCGAACCCGCGGCGGTAGAGAAGCTCCGCGGCGGCGTTTTCATCGAAGGTCGCAGGACGTCGCCGGTGCAGCTGCGCGTCGTTTCAGTTTCGCGCGGTCGATCGGTTGTCGATCTAACGCTGCACGAAGGCCGGTACCGCCAAGTGCGCCTCATGTTCGAAGCGGTCGGTCATCCGGTCGTGGCGCTCGAACGCCTGAGCTTCGGCCCCGTGGCCCTGGGCTCGCTGCGGCCCGCGCATCTCCGCGAGCTGACGCCGAGCGAACGCAAGGCGCTCGATGTGCTTCTCCTGAACTCGCGCCGTGATGGCGGCCGAGACAAAAGTTCGGGGAATTCGCGGCGCGACGCAGGCCGAAAGCGACGACCGCGAGGCGATACTCAACGCGACTGAAAAATTACTGACCGCGATCCGCGAGCGGAACAAATTCGAGCTCGAGGATATCGCGTCGGCATTGTTCACCGTCACGCCCGACCTGCGCGCGGGTTTTCCGGCATCGGCGGCGCGCCGGCTCGGTTGGACCAGCGTTCCGCTGTTGAACTTCACGGAGATTCCGGTTCCGGGCGATTTGCCGCGCTGCATTCGTACGATGATTCTCATTAATACAACGCTTGCTCAAAACGAGATCGTGCATGTCTATCTCGAGGGCGCCGTCGCGCTGCGACCGGACTTACAACGTCAGTGAGCTTCGGCGGCCCGCTCGGCATCGCGGGCGTCGGTTTGATCGGCGGCTCGATCGCGCTGCGCGCGCGTCAGGCCGGGATCGAGGTCATCGGCTTCGATCAGAATCCGGCGGCTGCGGAGCTCGTAGACCGGAGCGCCGATTCCCTCGATGCGCTGGCGCGCGTGTCGAGAACGCTCGTGATAGCGTTGCCGCTTGAGGCGACGCTGGCCGCCATCGATACGGTGCGCACGAGCGACGCGCCCGATCTCGTCCTCGACGTGGCGTCGGTCAAGGTCCCGGTCATCGAGCGCACTGCCGGGTGGAAGAAGTTCGTTGCGACGCACCCGATTGCGGGCGCCGAGCAATGCGGTCCGGGTGCTGCGCGCGCCGATTTATTCGAAGGGCGCGTCTGGACGTACGTGCCGCGCGATCGCGAGCATGACGCTGCGGTCGAAGCCTTCATTAAAACAATGGGCGCACGTCCGTATCCAATCGATCCGGACGAGCACGATCGCGTGCTCGCGCTCACGTCTCACCTCCCACAAGTCGTTGTTACCGCATTAGCTGCGATGCTCGGGGAGCGAGAAATTTCGCCTGACCTTGCCGGGTCGGGGCTCGCCTCGACACTGCGCTTGGCCGGCTCTCCCTGGGAAATATGGGAGCCCATTCTCAAGGCGAATAACGTGGCAATCGGAGCGGCACTCCGGCAGATAGCGGACAGATTGGAAGGGCTCGCCGACGACGTCGAGGCAGGAACTCTTCGCCTCTCGGCGTCGTATTTCGAGAGCGCCCGCAAAGCTTACGATGCGTTCGTAAAGCCATGGCGTTGAGCGTGTGTCCTGTTTAGACGGGCAGCAGTTAAGGTAGGGGTTTAGTCTGGGATGTTGATGAGCGGACGAGTTTTAGCAGCGACCGCGATCGCTTTCGCGATTGCCTCGAGTTTGCCGGTCTTGGGCGACGATCTAGGTTATTACACGCCGCCGAAGCTGATCAAGCAAGGCACGGCAACGACACCGCTTGCCGGCAACGGCACGGTGTTGATTCAGGTGCTCGTAAATCCGGACTCGACGTTCAAGGTTCAGAAGATCGTCAAATCGACGAATCCGGACGACAATCAGTCTGCGATGGAGATCGCGCAAACGGCGAAGTACGCGCCGGCCGTAAAAGGTGGAAAGAAAGTCCCTGCGTTTTACACGTACACGCTCAAATTCGTTGTAAACGCGAGCGGAAGCACGACGCAAAGCATTAGCAGCATGGGTGGCGGGGGGCTCGCGAAATATACGGCCGACGTCCATGCCGGCCACTACACCGAAGCGCGTGCTGGTCTGCAGTCATACTTGCAAACGCATCCGGACGATTCGCAAGCGAACGCACTTTTAGGCGTCTCGGAATTCTTCCTCAATAACTTCGCGGATGCAGCCGCGGATTTCACGAAGGCGGGTACGGTTCCGTCGCAATACACGACGCTCGCTGCGAATGCTTACGCGAAGGCCGCCCAGGCCGCGATCGCTACCAAGAACGGCGCGGCTGCGGTCGCAAATGCGAGCAAGGCGAAGGCGTTGACGCCGGGAGCGCCGACCTGGAACCTCTTAGGAAACGCGCAGCTCACCAATAACGACTTTCCCGACGCGGTGCAGTCCTTCGAACAGGCCCGCGCGCTTGCGCCGAGCGATCCCAAGCTGGATCCCAAAGAGCGAGGAACGATCACCGCAAACCTGATTGCGGCGTACGCAGATTCGGACCAAATCGACAAAGCCGTGGCGCTGTTGCCGGAGATGAAGCAGCTCGATCCGGAAAACGGAATGCCCCTCTCGCACGTGGCCGACTACTACGCGAAGAAGGCTCAGGCTGCGAGTAACGGCGGCAAGACGTCAGAAGCGATCGCCTGGTATGAGAAGGGCGCGACGTACGGGGGTCCGCTTGCGCACACGATGTATACAAACGAAGCGGTCCTCTACATGCAGGCCGCGCATCCCGACTGGATTCAGGTGAAGACGGTCGCGGACAAGGCGCTCGCGCTCAAGCCGGACGACGCTCGCGCAAATCTGGCCGCAGGCATCGCGCTCGTCAACCAACGCAAAGGCAGTGAAGCGGTCAATTATCTCCAAAAAGCTCTGAACGCAGCCAAGGCCGACGGTGATACCGATGCCGTCAATAACGCACAGCGCATGTTAACCCAGCTTGCTGCAGAAGGCGTCGGTCCGCTCAAACAGGACCAAACGACACACCCAGCACCATCCAGTACCTAGGAGAACGCGCACCCTTAGCAAAAGAGCGCGGCTTGTTTCGGGCCCAAAAGGCCCGCGTTTTATAAAAACAACCGGAAGGCGGTTCACACGGTGGGCGAATTTTTCGGAAACTTTTGGTACTTCATCATCGCCGGCGGCGTCGCAATGTGGGCGCTACTGCTGCTCTCGGTGATTGCAGTCGCGATTGTCATCGAGCGGCTGTTCTTCTTCGCAACGCAGCGCAGCGATTCGCGCCAGCTGTTGCGTCAGATCGGCGAGCGCATCTCGGCAGACGATTTGCCTGGAGCACTGAAAGTCTGTAAGCAAAACCGTGGCATGCTGCCTCGAATCTTGGAATTCGGGCTGTTGCGCGGCGAGAAGAACCGCGCCGACATCACGGACGCTCTATCGATCGCGCTGATGGAAAATCTGAACATGCTCGAGCGAAACCTCGGCATCATCGGTACGACCGCGGTCATCGCGCCGTTCGTCGGACTGTTCGGAACGGTTCTCGGTATCATCCGCGCCTTCCAAGACATTGCCCTCAAGGGCAACTCGACGCCGGCCGTTGTCGCCGCGGGTGTCTCGGAAGCTCTGATCACCACCGCCGCTGGATTGTTCGTCGCCGTCATTTCGGTTATTTTCTTCAACTACTTCAAGACCCGGATCAAGGCGTACAACCAAGACATGATCGTCGCCGCGAACCAGTTGGCCGAGATGCTGCACTTCCACAACACGGGAGCGCCGATCCCGACCGATCTCTACACGCCGAAGGGCGCTGCCTCTCCCGCGAAGGCCTAAGACGTGGCTCTCACCGGCGCAGCCCAAGACGATTCGGTCATGGCGGAAATCAACATCACGCCGTTCACAGACGTGCTGTTGGTGCTCTTGATCATTTTCATGATCTTGGCCGCGCTTATCACACCGCCGGGATTTCAGAAGCAGCTTCCCAACAAATCGAATCCGACCCAGACCAACAACGACGACAAGAAGAAGACGATCGAGGTCGACGTCAACAACAAAGACGTTATCTTTGTCGACGGCAAACGCACGACCGAGGCAAACATCTATTTCGACATGTCCGACGTCGCGCGTCGGCGCGGTCAACTTCACGTTTCGATCGTTGCGGACGCAAAGGCCAAGTACGGAATCATCATTCGTATTCTCGATGCGGCCAAACAGGCTGGGCTTAACGACGTCGGCTTCGTTACTTCATAAGGGGCGCAAACAGTAACGTATGGCAGTCAGCACAGGCGAAGACGGCGAAGAAGTAATGTCTACGATCAACATCACGCCATTCACGGACGTGTTGTTGGTCCTCCTGATTATCTTCATCATCTTGGCGTCGGTTACCAAAGAACCGAAACT
Source organism: Vulcanimicrobiota bacterium (assembly GCA_963715815.1). GTDB lineage: Bacteria > Vulcanimicrobiota > Vulcanimicrobiia > Vulcanimicrobiales > Vulcanimicrobiaceae > JAFAMS01. Next base: position 1,189,222 of record OY970278.1, read on the forward strand.
CCCGGATGCCAAGAATTCGGATAAGGTCAAAGATTCGCAGATCGTCGTCATCATCGACGCGAAGAACAAGATTCAGATCGGTTCGGACCAAGTCGATATCGCAGACGCACCTGCCGCGTTCAAACGGCTTGCAGATAACACGGGGCATCGCTACAACAGCGTCATCGTGAAAGCCGATCCCGGAGCTTCTTACGGGACCGTGCTGCAAGTCATGGATGCCGCAAAGAAAGAAGATCTCGTCAATTTCGGTCTCGCGAACCATATTGAGGGAACGCCGCAAGGCTCAACCGGCGGACCTGCCGGCGGGAAGAGCTAGCTCCCCAAACGATGGCGCAAAAGAAAGCACCGGCACCGAAACAGTCGGAGAACAACGTTGCGGCTGTCCTGGCGTACTCACGCCGTTTCGTCCTGTACGGTTTTGTGCTCTCGATTTTGTTGCATGGGCTCTTCGGACCGTTCGTCGACTGGAAACCGAACACGGGCGGTACTCCGGAACCGGTGTACAGCGTAAGCATCAAGACGATCGTGCATACGCCGCAGCCGACACCCGTTCCGACGCCGACTCCGACGCCTCCGCCAAAACAAACGCCGCAGCCGACGCAGCCGCCGCACCCAAAGGTCGAGAAACTGCTCGTTCAGCCGCCCAAGACGCATAGCAATAACAACAGCGGACCGTCGGAAAATGCGTACACGAATACACAAGGCTCGGAGAACGGCGTGCCGCAGGGCAATTCGAATACGGGACCTCCCGCAACGGTGCCGGGAACCGCAACGCCGGCGCCGACGCCGACCAAGCCCGCATGCGCGGTGCCGAACGCGCCTGCGGTCGCAACGCAAAAGGTAACGCCTGACATGCCGGAGATCGCGCGCCAGATGGGCGCAAGCGGAACCGCACAAGTCAAGGTCACGCTCGATGTCAACGGCACCGTTACCGCTGCGTCGATTGCAACCTCGACGCATAATGCGGCGCTCGACAAAGCTGCGCTTCAAGCCGCGCAACAGTCGAAGTACCGGCCGGATATCGTCAACTGCGTCCCGACCGCAGGCAGCTATCTCTACGTGGTGACCTTCGAGAATCAGTAGGTAGTTGTTAAGGGCCCCCACGGGGAATCGTGAGTTTATCGCAATGTTGATGGGCCCGAGCGCATGGGGCCCCATGCGAAGCATGGGGGGCGCGCAGCCTGGGGCGGAGCGCCGTTAAATTAGTTTTGCGCAGGCCATGCTGCTCGCGATCCTACAAGGCTTCAGCGAGCTCTTTCCGATCAGCAGTCTCGGGCACACGGTCTTGATCCCAGCGCTGCTGCACTGGAACATCGATCTTGCCAGTCCCGACTTCTTGGCGTTTGTCGTCGTGCTCCACCTCGGCACGGCGTTTGCGCTGCTGGTTTTCTACTGGCGCGAATGGCAAGGTATCGTACGCGCATTCATCCAGAGCATCGTGCGGGGACGTTTTTCGGGAAGCGCCGACGAGAAGACGGCGTGGCTGCTCGTTATCGGAACGGTGCCCGTCGGGGTGTTGGGTTTATTTTTTGAAAATGAGGTACGTGGTCTTATTCGCATCACCTATTCCGGTAGCGTTGTTTCTTGCGCTCAACGGAATCGTGATGTTCGCGGGCGAGTGGCTGCGTCGCAAGGACGTAGGACAGCGCGCGTTTGTCTCGCTCTCGTACGTCGACGCCGTAAAGGTCGGATTTGCCGAATCGCTTGCACTCTTACCGGGGATCTCGCGCTCGGGGACGGCGATGGTCGCCGGACTCCTCATGAATCTCTCCGAGGCTGAGGCGGCGCGCTTTTCGTTCTTGCTCGGAACGCCGGTGATTCTGGCGGCGGGCCTGCTCGAAGTCCCCCGCCTGTTCGATCCGACGGCGCATGTTGCGCTCGTCCAGTCGATTCTCGGCGGCATTCTCTCGGCGATAACCGCGTATTTCTCGCTGGCGTTCCTGACGCGCTACTTTCGTTCCAACGATCTGCGCCCGTTCGGCTGGTACTGTCTGGCCGCGGGCGTGATTTGCTTCATCCTGTTCTTTTCCGGTATTGTGAAAGCATGAAGGGTCTCTCGTTGCTGCTTGCTATTGCGTTCTTCGTCGTCGCAGTGCTCTATTGGACCGGGACGCTGCAGATCGCGACGCACGATCCCGGCCCGCATCACAAACACGCCGTGTCTTTGCAGGCGTCGGCATTCTCTGTCTGATCTGGTTCCGGTTTCAAAGCGCAGCGCCGTCGCGAGTCCGATGAGCCGGCCGAGCCACATTGCGCCGGACGGCTCGATCGTGATGGTCGACGTCGGCAGCAAGACGGCAACGGAGCGCACTGCACGGGCACGCGCCGAGGTCCGGCTCGGAGCAAAGGCTGCGCAAGCCGTACGCGAGGCGACGCTTGAAAAAGGGGATGCGCTCGTCGCTGCGCAGCTTGCCGGCATCATGGCTGCCAAAGCGACTGCAACATTGATCCCGCTTGCGCATTCGATTCCACTCTCGTCAGTCGAAGTCGCGTTTTCGTGGGACGGTGACGTGCTCGTCATCGAGACGCGCGCGCGCACCGTTGCGCAGACCGGCGTCGAGATGGAAGCATGACGGCAGCGAGCGTTGCTGCGCTCGTTGTTTACGACATGACCAAAGCAGTCGACAAAGGGATCTCGATCGAACGCGTGCGTCTTCTCGAGAAGACCGGCGGCAAGAGCGGCAACTGGGAGGCTAAGAGCCCCTGACATATCGCACCGGTGTGATCGTGCTTTCCGATCGAGCGGCGAGCGGTGAGCGCGCGGATGCGTGCATTCCCGTGATGCGCGAGCTGCTCGCGAATGCGTACAGCATCGATGAGACGCGCGTATTGCCCGACGATGCAGCGACGCTCTCGGCAGAGTTGATCGAACTTTCCGACGATCGAAGGCTCGCCCTGATTTTGACGAGCGGCGGAACGGGACTCGGTCCGCGCGATCGCACGCCGCAAGCGACGTCAGCCGTCATCGACTACGAGGTCCCGGGGATTGCCGAGCAGATGCGTGCCGCGTCCGTTGCCCGCGTACCGACGGCGATGCTTTCGCGTGCGGTGGCCGGAGTACGCGGCAAGACGTTGATCGTCAACTTGCCCGGCAGCCCAAAGGCCGTACGAGAAACCCTTGAGGTGATTCTTCCGGTTCTGCCTCACGCACTCGACCTACTTGCGGGCGATGTCAAAGATGGTTGAGCGCCGACCGAGGGAATGATAAGCGAATGAGCTTCGCGGCAGCGCAAGCGTACTTACAGGGGACGATCAACGAAACCGTCTCGCGGCACCAACCGCAGCGGTTGGAGCGTATGCGCGCATTACTGCGCGCACTCGGCGATCCGCAAGAAACGTATCCGACGCTACACGTCGGCGGCACGAGCGGCAAGGGTTCGACTGCGACTATGCTCGCGGCGGTGCTGACGCAGTCCGGAAAACGAACCGGACTCCACACCAAGCCCCATATCATGTCGCTCACCGAGCGCATGCGCATTGACGGCACTGCGATATCCACCGATGATTTCGCGAACGTATTAAGCGAGATCAAGCCCGCGATTGAAAGCGTCGTCCCTGAGTACGGACGCCCGACATACTACGAAACGATCCTGGCGCTCGCGTTCGTTTACTTCGCGCAGACGAAGGTCGATGTCGCGGTCATCGAAGTCGGTATCGGAGGGACGCTCGACGGCACAAACGTGCTGCGGCATCCGCAAGTCTCGGTGATCACCAACATCGGACTCGACCACATGGACGTTTTGGGCGACACGCTCGAAGACATCGCGCTCGACAAAGCCGGCATCGCGCGGCGCGGCGTGACGCTCGTTTCGGACGTCGCCGATGCAGGTCCGCGCGAGCAGATCGAGCGGATCTGCGCGCAAGTCGGCGCGCCGTTTCTTTCCGTTCGCGATCTCGTGCAAATCGAATCGCAACCCGGTGAAACATACGGCCAAAGTTTCACGATTCGCACGCCGCAAGACACATATGAGCTCTCGTTACCGATTTTGGGCCGCTTTCAGCAGCGCAACGCCGCTACGGCAATTCTCGCGCTCGAACAATTGAAAGACGATTTGCGGCCAACGCCACAGGACGTCGAGTCGGCGATGAGCCGCCTCGTCATCCCGGGACGGATGGAATTCTTCCCGTCGCACCCGTCAGTCGTTTTCGACATCGCGCACAATGCAGGACAAGGCGCGCAACCTCGTCGATGCGTTGCTCGAAACGTTCCCCGACCGGCGCTTTGTCGCGATCGTCGCAATCGGTGAAGCCAAAGACGCCAAGCACATTCTCGAAGAGCTGACCCGATTGCCGGCGTCGTTCATTTTTACGTCGTTTGAAGCCGTGGGCCGCACGCCGATCCCACCGACGAAGCTCGCAAGCTTGATCCAGGAATTCGGCACATGGGGGCGTGCGGTCAACGAACCGGTCGAGGCTTTTTCGATCGCACGGCGCAATGCCGCAGCCGACGAGATCGTGCTCGTCACCGGCTCGACGTACGTCGTGGGAACGCTGCGCGATTGGTGGTCCGCAAACGTCGCGGCCCACTCGACGTCGCAAACCTAAACAAACCCAAGCGCCTTTTTAGGAAACGAAACGTGGGCAGGAATTGCGCCACGCTCATCTTATCGTGAGCGTACACCGCGGAAACGGAGACGAAGATGTCGAGCAATCCGACCGAAGTCAAACGTAAGAAAGTCACGATCCCATCGCTGACCGCGAAGAAGAAGCAGGGGATCCCGATCTCGCAGATGGCGATCTACGATTATCCGAGCGCGATCCTTGCCGATCGTGTCGGCATCGACATATTGTGCGTCAGCGACAGTGGCGCGATGGCACTTTTCGGACACGAGTCAACGTTGGATGTTACTTTTGACGAAGTGCTCTACATGGCGCAAGCCGTGAAACGCGGATCGAAATACGGGCTCCGCATGGTTGACATGCCATATATGTCCTTCCACCTTTCCGAAGAACAAGCAATTGCTAACGCGGCTCGCTACGTTGCTGAAGCCGGCGCGGAAGTGATGAAATGCGAAGGCAACAAATATCACGCCAAAAATATCGGGGCGATCGTAAGGGCCGGCATTCCGGTGCAAGGCCACATCGGCATTACGCCGATGCGCGAAGCGCAGCTGGGTGGGTTCAGCGCTCAGGGCAAGACGGCGGACCGAGCGAAGGAACTGATCGAAGACGCGTGGGCAATGGTCGAGGCGGGATGCTTCTCGATTCTCTGCGAGGTTACGACGTCCGAGGTCGCTGAGTATCTGGCCGAAACGTTGCCCGTTCCGGTGATCAGCCTCGGTGCGGGGAACAAAGCGGACGGCGTGCACATCATCACTTGCGATTTGTTTAGGCTTTACGATCGGCACGTACCGCGTCACTCGAAGATCTACGTCGAGCTTATGCCCATCATGCAGAAGGTCTTCGAGGACTATAAATCCGACGTCGAAACGCGTGCGTATCCTGGTCCCGAACACAGCGTCTTCATGAAGCCCGACGAGCTCGAGAAGTTACGCAAGCTCGTGAACTGGGAGGAGAAGAGACAGCCGGTCGGAGCTCGGTGAGCCCGGCGCCGCGAATTATCGACGGCGCAGCGTATGCGGCGACCGTCCGCGCCAGCGTGCGCGAAGGGGTAGCGGCGCTCGAGCGCGAGCACAGCATCGTTCCGACGCTGGCGGTCGTCATCGTCGGCGATGATCCGGCAAGCCACGTTTACGTCCGCACCAAAAGCAAAGCGGCGAAGGATGCCGGCATCCGTGCGATCGAGCACAAGCTCCCCGCGCAAACACCGGAAGCCGACCTTCTGGTTCTCCTCGGCGAATTAAACGAACACGAAGATGTGCACGGGATCCTCGTTCAGCTTCCTTTGCCCAAGCACATCAGCGCCGATCGCGTCATCTTTGCTATCGACCCGAATAAGGACGTCGACGGATTTCATCCTCAGAATGCCGGTCTGCTGGCGCTGGGGAAGCCCGCGCTCGTGCCGTGCACGCCTCGCGGCTGCGTCATGTTGGCGAAGACCGTCCACGAATCGCTGCGGGGACTCGAGGCCGTGGTCGTCGGCAGGTCGACAATTGTCGGTCGTCCGGCTGCCCAGCTCTTGCTCATGGAAGACTGCACGACAACCATCGCTCATTCGCAGACGCGCAACATCGAGGCGGTCTGCCGGCGGGCCGATCTGCTTGTCGTTGCGGCTGGGAAACCGGAACTCATAAAGGAGAATTGGATAAAGCCCGGCGCAACCGTAGTCGACGTCGGCATCAATCGCGTGGTCAAAGACAATGGCGCGATCCGCATCGTTGGTGACGTCGACTTCGAGTCCGCGTCTCGCGTAGCAGGCGCGATCACTCCCGTCCCCGGGGGCGTCGGTCCGATGACCGTTGCTCTCCTTCTTGAAAATACTCTGCAATGTGCCCGCATGCGGGCGGGCAGCCCAAAGGCGGGCAGTCCTCAGCGAGGTGTAGCCTAACTATATGGCCGTCAAGTTCAAGTCTGACCTAGAGATCGCGCACGAAGCCAAGATGAAGCCGATCCGCGAAATTGCGGAAGAGATCGGCATTTCTGAAGATTTCTTGGTGCCGTACGGCAAGTACGTCGCCAAAGTCAAGCTCGAAGCGATCGATGAACTCAAGAAACGTCCGCGCGCGAAATACATCGTCATGTCTGCGATTACGCCGACGCCGCTCGGTGAAGGCAAGACGACGACGACTGTTGGTCTTGCGCAGGGCTTTCATCATATCGGCAAGCGCGCCACGATGTCGATTCGCCAAGCCTCAATGGGGCCGGTCTTCGGAATCAAGGGCGGTGCAGCCGGTGGTGGCTACAGTCAAGTCGTTCCGATGGAATCGCTCAATCTACATCTTACCGGCGACTTTCACGCGATCACCGCAGCGCACAATCTACTCTCCGCAATCGTCGATAACTCTCTCCAACAAGGCAATGAGCACGAGCTCGACAACATCACGTGGCGTCGCGTACTCGACGTGAACGACCGTTCGTTGCGTAACATCGTGATCGGTCTGGGTGGAAAAGACGACGGCGTCACGCGACAGACCGGCTTCGACATCACGGCGGCTTCCGAAGTGATGGCAATTCTCGCGCTCGCAACGTCACTCAAGGACCTGCGCTCGCGTCTCGAACGTATCGTCGTCGGCTACACCAAGAAAGGTAAGCCCGTAACCGCCGCTGAGCTGAAGGGCGCGGGCTCCATGGCGGTGCTGCTGCGTGATGCACTTGCGCCGAACCTCATGCAAACGCTGGAGAACACCCCTGCGATCGTGCACGCTGGTCCGTTCGGCAACATCGCGCACGGCAATTCGTCGATCGTCGGCGATATGGTTGCGATCCACACCGGCGACTATCTCGTCACCGAAGCCGGCTTCGGAGCGGATATGGGCGCCGAACGTTTCTTCAATATCAAGTGCCGGGCGTCGGGGATGAAACCCGATGCGGCGGTCATCGTAGCAACCGTGCGTGCTCTCAAATCGCATTCGGGCAAGCACAAGATCGTCGGCGGAAAGCCGCTTCCCGAAGCGATCCTCAAAGAGAATCCCGACGAGGTCATGGAGGGCGGTGCGAATCTGCGCAAGCAGATCGAGAACATTCGCATCCACGGCGTCTCGCCGGTCATTGCGATCAACGCGTTTCCGGGAGATTATCCATCGGAGCATCAGGCAATTCGTGACATCGCCGCGTCGATGGGTGCACGCGCCGCAGTCTGCACGCACTTCGTCAAGGGTGGCAAGGGAGCCGTCGAGCTCGCGCGAGCAGTCGCTGCAGCCTGCAACGAGCCGTCGAACTTCAAGTTCCTCTATCCCGACACGGCGTCATTGCGCGAAAAGATCGAAACCGTCGCAACGAAGATCTATGGCGCGGCGAAAGTCGAGTACAGTCCGGCTGCAGCCAAACAGCTCGACAGCTACGAGAAGAACGGCTACGGTCACTTCCCGGTTTGTATCGCGAAGACGCAGAACTCGATCTCGTCCGATCCGTCGCTGAAAGGCGCACCGACCGGCTGGACGATGCCGGTTCGCGAGGTGCGCGCCTCGGTCGGCGCAGGCTTCGTGTATCCGATCTGCGGCGACATGCGAACGATGCCCGGACTTGGGCGCCGATCCTGCGGCGTTCAAGATTTCGCTCGACGACGACGGCGAGATCGTCGGACTCTCCTAGATCGGGTCTGGGTCTACCGCGCGCATCGACGGTGCGCGATACCTGGATGACGTGGTACGCCGGCTGCGGGCGGAAATTTCCGCAGCCGGCGAACCGCGTGTCTGTCTTGCTACGGTGCTGGTAAGTGACGATCCGCGCGATTTCTCAAATGCGCGTCGCAAGCACGTCGCGGCGAGCGCAGTCGGGAATGCAATTCCGTCACACGCAGTTGGCTGCCGGCACTTCGCAAGCCGGCGTCGAGCGTGCTATCGATCGGCTCGCAGCGCAGCCGGAAATAAGCGGCATCTTCATTCAGCTTCCGCTGCCGAAGCGTTTGAACGCGGGTCGTATCCTCGATCGAATTCCGCCGGAGCGCAACATCGACGCACTCGATGCTCCCGCGACACCGCGTGGAATCGTGAATCTGCTCGCGCACAACGGCATCCGTGTGGCGGAGAAGGCGTGCGTCATCGTCGGGCAATCTGCGGATATCGGACTGCCGCTCGCACGACTGCTCGAGAGTGACCGAGCAAGCTCCGTTCGTTCCATCGATCCGGATGCGCCGGGCGTGCTCTCAGTTACGCGCGAAGCGGATATTCTCGTCAGCTGCGCGGAACGTCCGGGCTCGATCACGGCCGCGCACATTCGTTCCGGTGCGATCGTCGTCGATGCCGGCTACAATCGCGTTGCGCAGGGCGTCATAGGCGACGTCGACGTCGCCGGCATTGAAGGCGTTGCGGCGGCGCTCGTTCCAATGCCCGGCGGCATCGGTCCGGCAACGATTGCTATTTTGCTCGAGCGGACCTGGGCTTCCGCGCGCCGCTAAGGCTTTGCGACGCGGCGGGAATAAGCGTCGACGAAATCGGCTGCGGCCTTGCTTCCGTCGGCAAACGATCGCATTGCCTCTTCGTGAAGCAATGAGAGCGCTTTGATCTTGAGCTCATTCGCGCGGTCGCTTTCGAAAACGTCTTTTACTTGACGCGGACGTGGTAAGTCGACTTCCAGCACCGTGCGCACGCTTGTCGGGATGTTAGTCATCACGATCAAACGATCCGCGAGATAAATCGCTTCATCGATGTCGGTCGTAACGAAGAAGTTCGTTCGGTGATACTCTTCGAAAAGTCGCGCGTAGTAATCCCACATGAGCGACTTCGTCATCGCATCGAGCCCACGGAACGGCTCGTCGAGAATCATGATAGAGGGATTGTTGATCATTGCACGTGCGAGCTCGGCGCGGCGCTGCATCCCGCCGGAGAGTTGGCTTGGAAATTTGTCGCGAAAACCGTCTAAGCCGACCTTCTCGAGAAGATACTCGGCTTGCGCGCGCGTCTCGGCATTGTCTTCGCCGCACGCGCGCGGGCCGTACATGATGTTGTCGTACGTCGACATCCACGGGAAGAGTGCCGTTTCCTGAAATACGACAAGCCTGTCGCGGCCTGGGCCCGTGACTTCTTTGCCGTCGATTGTTATTGTGCCGGCAGTCGGTCGCTCGAAACCCGCCAAAAGCCGGATGAGCGTTGATTTCCCGCATCCCGAAGGGCCGACCATAACGGTCAGCTTGCCCGACTCGACCGTTAGCGAGCATTCCTTGACGACGTCTTTCTCGAACTGCGCGAGGCCGTACGATTTGCTGACGTTGGAGACGACGACTTCGCCGGAACTCGGCATCCGTTAGCGCCTTCGCAGCCAGGGAGTCGCGCGATCGCCGAGCCGGCGCAAAAGCTCGCTCGAAAGATAACCCGCAATTCCGATGCTGATCATTCCGACGACGATTTGCGGATACGAGCCGCCGACGTACGAATTCCAAATGAAGAATCCGAGTCCGCCGCCGGCGCCGGTCGCTTGACTGGCGCCGCCCGAGATCATCTCGGCTGCAACGACGACGTTCCAAGTGATTCCCATGCCGACCGCAGCCCCGACGGCGATCGAAGGGAGCACTCCGGGCAGAATGATGCGACGGAAGATGTCGAACGAGCTCGATCCCATCGACCGTGCAGCCTGAAAATAGCGGACGTCGATCGATTTCGCGCCGCCGACGACGTTGAGCACCATCGTGAAGAACGCACCGAGGAAAGTTACGAAGGTGATGGATAGCTCTTGCGTCGGCCAAAAAATGATCGACAGCGGTACCCACGCTAGCGGCGGTATTGGCCTTAGCACTTCGAAGGTTGGGAAAAGCACGCCGTACGCGGTTCGGTTTACGGCGAGCGCGAGACCGAAGGGTATTCCGACGATCATCGCTGCGAGAAAACCGACCGAAACGCGCAGCACGCTTAAGTAACAGCTTTGCCAATATCCGGGATCGTGCACGAGTGCTGCCCAAACGAACAGAACGTCGGTAGGCGCGGGGATCGCGCTGATCCAGGGCAACGCAATGCCCATCCACGATTTGGACGTCGAACCAAGCTGCCACAGCACCAAAAACGCAACGGTCGCGATGACTCCGCGCCAGATTGCAATGCGCGCGCCCCTGCGCATCAGGCGCCTTCCTTTTCGCCGGCTGCGAATGCCTTGATCGCTTCCTCATGGACGGCTTCGATCGTCTCTTCCATGAGCGCGCGAAAGCGCGGCGCCGTCAGCACGCTGTAATCACGTGGATGCGGGATGTCGACGTCCAAGATTTTCTTCGGCCGGCAGGGTCGCGTTGTCATGATCGCAACGCGCTGTCCGAGGAAGAGCGCTTCTTCCAAATCGTGCGTGATGAAGAAGATCGTCACCGGATTGCGATAGTAGATCTCCAGCAGCGCCTCGTGCATGACCGACTTCGTCAGCGAGTCAAGCGCCCGATACGGTTCGTCGAGCAGCAAGACTTTGGGATCGTTCATCAGTGCTCGCACGATCTCGACGCGACGCCGCACGCCGGAGGAGAGCTCGCCCGGAAAGTTTTTCTCCATGCCGGAAAGCCCGGCATCGGCCATCATCTGGCGCGCCTTATCCTCAGCGTCTTTGCGCTTCAGGCGGCCTTGCACGATTGGCCCGAACGCAATGTTTTCAAGAATTGTCTTCCATGGAAACAGCGCGCCGTTTTGGAAGACGACGACGCGATCCGGGCCCGGAGCAGCCTGTGGTTTTCCCGGTCCGCACAAAACCTCGCCGTCGAGATAGATCGTTCCAGATGTGATGCTGTGAAATCCGGCGATCGCGTTGAGCAGCGTCGTCTTTCCGCAACCCGACGGTCCGACGATCATGCAGATCTCACCAGCCGGTATCTCGAGCGAGCAGTGATCGACGGCAAGGATCGCCGCTCCGTCCGGATCGTAAACCTTGACGACGTCGTCGATCCGAATTGCACCGCCGCTCACGCCGCTTCACCCAGCGCCAGCTCGCGAACGCGCCATTCCATCAGCAAATTGCCGGCGCTGCGCACGAGCGCACTCGTCGCGTATCCGACCAGCCCGAGCGTGATCATGCCGATGACGATCGTCGGATACTGAACGTCGGTATAAGAGTTCATGATCAGATAGCCGAGCCCGTATTTGCCGGAAACCATCTCCGCCGCGACAAGCGAGAACCACGCGACGCCCATCGATATCTGCAAGCCGGTGAAAATAAACGGCATCGCGCCCGGCACGACGACGTTGAGGAAGACCTGCGGACGGCTCGCGCCCAGGCACTGCGCGGCGCGAAAATAGGTTTCGTCGATCGACTCGACGCCGAGCATCGTGTTGAGCGCTGTCGCATAGAACGACGCAAGAAACGTCAAGAAGATGACCGGCGTCTCGAGGCCCCTGAACATGACGATCGCAAGCGGCACCCATGCCAGGATCGGGATCGGACGTAATAATTCGAAAACGGGAAAGACGAATTCTCTGAACGTCTTCGACCACCCGAGAAACAAACCCAGAGGAATGCCGAGCATGGTGGCCAGTGCGAATCCGATCGCCACGCGACGCACGCTCACCCAAATGTCCAAATAGTAATCGGGTGTGTAGATCGAAATTCCGAATGCCGGGTTCTTACTAAACCACTCTTTGATAACGCCGTCGGGTCCGGGAAGCTGCGCGAAGCGCGGCAGCTTCCAGACGTCGACGGCGAAGTACCAGAATCCGAGGAATAGCGCGAATCCGATCAGCATCAGATAGGGACGCGGGCTGCGCAGCCATTGCGCGAACTGCAGCATCCTTACCGAGAGGCCACGCTCCACCGGGGGTCTAGCCGGGCAGCGTCGACATGATCACGGACGATCCGACCGGCGTGGTTAAGTGCCGGTCTTTAAGTACACCCTCCGCGAATTGCGGCATGATGGCATCCGTGCGCAATTTCTCGACATCGATCGAATGCACGGAGTGCAAGAACGCGGCGTCGTTTTGGATGAGTTGCAGCGTCTCGGGTGTGAAGACGAACGGCATCGTGATGCGCTCCTTGGCATTGTTCTGATCGGGGAATTTCCCGTAGAGCGCGCTCGCCATCGTCTTGTTCGTGAAGCCCGTCGTTTGATCGACGGCCATTGCGACGATGGCTGATGCATTCTTCGGATTGGCTAGAAAGCGCTGCGCATCCAGCTCGGCCTTCAGCCAGCCTTGGACGACATCGGGTCGCGACTGGATGAGATCCGCACGCATCGTGAGGTAGCCGCTATCGGGTTCGCCGACGCTGAAGCCCGAAGCAACGCGTTTAGCATAGCCGTCTTGAATGATGTGCGATGCGGTCGGCTCCCAGAGCACGGCGGCGTCGAGCTTGCCCGAGCGGAAGCCACTCGTGATCACTTCGATGTTCTGGTTGAGGTAGGAATCCGGTTTCACTCCTAGCTTTTGGAACGACGCTTGCGCGAAGCGGTCGGCACAGCTGCCTTTGGGAACCGCGACCGTCTTACCGGTCAGCCATTTGAGAGCTACGATCGGGCTGCTGAAACTCGGCGCGTCGTTGCGCACGAGCAAGATGTTGCATTGATCGTGGCCGACGCCGAGGACGGCCACCATGCGGATGTCCGCGACGCTCTCTTTCGTTGTCGCCACGATCGCTGGCATGTCGCCCATGTAGCCGATGTGCTGTTTGCCGGCGAGCATGTTGTTCACGATAATCGCGCCTTGCAAACCGATTTGGAATTCAACCGTCGAGCCGGCCGGCAAGTACTTCTCGTAGAACTTCTTGCCGCGCATGACCACGCCCGACCACGATTCCGTGTAATAGGGTTGGTATCCGACGACCAAATGGACGGGTTGTCCCGGTTTGCCGAAATCCAATCCCTGATCGGAATACGTCGGCCTGGGCGCAGACGTGAGGAGAAGTGATGCGCATGCTGCCGTGACGATCCACAGCTTTGCCGACTTGAATGCGCGGAAGAGCTGAATGCCCATAGTCCCCCTACCTAAACAGCGCCAAAAAAAGATTCTTTCAGTGCCGACCAAAACATATCAACTGCGACCTAAATCTCCTTCACGGTTGTATGTATGCGCGATTGGCCTAATCCGGTATATCGTGGCACGCTCGAAGAAGCATGCGCGGCGGTTCCAACATATCCGTATGTCGAGCGAATTGGCTTAGAAGTCGAATCGATCGAGGCACCGCACGAGAAAATTGTCTTGCAACCAACGTACGATGTCGGTCTTCCGCCATGGTCCGGAGATTTTGCGCGATGTTCAGATGCAGGCTTCGATAAGATATTTCTCGTGTTGCGTATCGCCAAGGGCTATCCGGGTGCGATGACGTGCGGTCGCTATCCGGATGATTTCCCGTGACAAAACGAACGCCGCTGCCCGGGCTTGCGGAGGCGACGCTCGAAATCAATCGCCGGATCTGTAATACGGACGACCTCGACGAACTTTTGATGCTTATCGCGGAACGGTGCCGTGATTTGCTCCAATGTGAGGTCGCGGGCTTTGCGTTACTTCAGGAACAGGAGCCACACATCGCGTGGCGCGCATGGAGCGGATGCCGAACCGATTACCGGAATGTCGTCTTTCCGAAACGTGGCGGTATTGCGGGGCGCGCGATGTCGACCCGGCGGCCGGTCATGCTGCACGATCTCAACCGTCGCAAGGATGCAGCCTCGGAGTTTCCGATTTCGTTTGCCGAGGGGCTGCGTTCTGTACTGGGTGTTCCGCTCGAGATCATGAATGCGCCGAGCGGCTGTCTGATGATCGGCTATCGGCACATTCACGATTTTACGCCAGACGAAATCGATACGCTGTGCAGCTTTGCATCACAAGCCGCTATAGCTGTCGAAAACGCCCGGCTCTACGAGCGTCTTCGCAGCGAGCAGGCCCGCTTGGAAAGCGTCGTGCAGAGTATCAATGAGGGTTTGGTGCTCGTCGGTCTCGACGACCGTCTTGCCTACGTTAATCGTCAAGCGCGTGCGCTGCTGCGCCTCGGAGACGATGAATCGCTCGGCCTCGATCTGGCCGGCTTCTTCGAGCGCATCGCGCACGAGTCGACGGAACCCTCCGGCGTTCGTGACGAGCTCTTCAAGCTCGACGCCATCGTAAGCGGATTCCCAACGGTCGACGTGCAGCTCTCCGGGTCACCGTCGGTCGCGCTACGGTTGACGCGCTTCGTCGTCTACGATTCAAAAGGGGACCGAATGGGACGCGGCTTTTTGTGCCGTGACGTGACGCTCGAGCGTCAGGCGGACGCGATGAAGTCCGAAGTTATCTCGCTTGTCTCGCACGAGTTGCGCACGCCGCTGGCGTTGATCCGCGGCTACGCATCTGCCCTCTTGGACGGAACAAAATCACGCAGCGCGGTTTTGCGTCGCGAGTACCTCACGACTATTGATACCGAAAGCTCGCGTCTCGACGAGCTCGTGCGCAAGCTCACCGACGTCAGTAAGTTGGATCAAGGGTTGTTCGATCTGGACACGCACGACGTCGATCCGGTAGCGCTCGTGCGTGCCGTCGTCGGACGCTGGCGCAAAGCAACCTCGCAGCGAACCTTCACGCTTCGAACCGAAGACAAGCTCGCCGCCGTTCGGATCGACCGCAAGCGTATCGAACAAGTTCTCGATAATCTCTTGAGCAATGCGGTCAAATACTCACCGCAGGATTCCGCGATTGCACTCGGTGTTGAAAAGCATCAAGATTCCGTGGTTTTCTCCGTGACGGATCGCGGTCCGGGGATTCCCGCCGAACAGCGTCAGCGCGTTTTCGAACGATTCTTTCGCGCCCAAGTGCGTGGCCGCAAGCGCGACGGCAGCGGTCTCGGCTTGTACATCGCGCGCGGCATCGTCAGTGCGCACGGCGGTCGAATCTGGCTTGACTCGAAGAGCGCACGCGGAACGACCGTGTTCTTTTCGATTCCTTCAGAGCACTGATGCTCGTCGTTCTCGCCGGCGCCAGTGCGGTCGGCGTTTCAATCGGGCTCGTCGGCATCGGTGGCATTTTCTTGATTCCGTTGCTGGTCTGGTTTGGATTACCGCTCGAGACCGCGATTGGGACGTCGCTCGTAACGTTCACCGTCGCCGGAATTGTGGCGACGATCGTGTATACGATGCACGGCTCGATCGATTGGCGCGCGGCACTGCTCACCAGTGCCGGGAGTCTTGCGAGCGGCGCATTCGGCGCCAAACTCAGCGCAATGCTCCCCGACCGCATCGTGACGGCATGTTTCGCGACGTTTCTGTTGTTGACAGGTCTCTTTGCGCTCTTTGGGCGGCGGGTGTTCGCGAACAGCGGCGCAACGTCGCGCCGCCTGAGCGTGGTGACCCTCGTGGTGTGCGGAGTGCTGACCGGAATCGGTTCGGGTCTAACCGGTGTCGGCGGACCGGCGCTGCTCGTTCCGCTGCTCTTGCTGGCCGGCGCTTCACCGGCCGTCGCCGTCGCGATCAGTCAGCCAAACGCAATCTTCTCTGCAGCCTCGGGGGCGACTGGGCACATTCTTCTCGGTCACGTCGATTTTCATTTGGCCGCATATCTGTCGGTTTTTTGTGCGATCGGCGTTGTAGCTGGGGCGATTACATACCGCTACGTTAGCGCGGAGCGTTTACGAACGATCGTCGGCGTTGCGGTTCTCGGTCTCGCGGTTTGGTTGATCGGGAAACTGATCGTTGCCGGTGAAGGGCTGTAAGCCGTGCCGATTACCGTGCTCGTTGCAGACGACGAAGAAGGCTTGGTTCGCCTATTGAGCTCGGAGCTCGAACTGGCGGGGTATAGCGTGCTGGCCGCGGAGGACGGCATCCGCGCAGTCGAGGTTGCCGCCAAACGCGATCCCGACGTCATCATCTTGGACATCATGATGCCGGGTAAAGACGGCTTCGCGGTGTGCGAGGAGATCCGCGATTTTTCTTACGCGCCGATCATCATGCTCTCGGCTCGCGGTCAAGAAAGCGACAAAGTTCAAGCGCTCAACATCGGCGCCGACGACTACATGACGAAGCCCTTCGGCATGAGCGAGCTGCTGGCTCGTGTCGGTGCTGCAGTACGGCGGACTCGTATCGCGCAAGGCGAGATTCAGCGCGCGCCGCTGCGAATCGGTAAGATCACGATCGATTTTGCTGCGCGGCAAGTGCGAAAAAACGGTGAGCCTGTTAAATTGACGACCACCGAGTACAAGCTGCTGTGCGCGCTTGCAAAAAGCCCCGGACGAGTTTTTTCACACGAGACGTTGCTCAACACGGTTTGGGGTCCGGAATACACGGACCAAACCGAATACTTGTGGGTTTACATGGGCCGTCTTCGCAACCGGTTGGAAGACGACGTCAATCACCCGAAGATAATACTTACGGTACCCGGGATCGGCTACCGCTTCGACCCTGAAGGATCGGCGTAGAAGCCGCCGCCATTTAGGTAATATTTAGAGCGGGGTGCTACGATTGGGTGGAGAAACCCGCCGCCTCCGGAGGGAACAGAATGGCGCGAACGCCTGCGCAATGGACATCACAACCGCCCGTGCCATCGACGCATTTCGTCGATCCGTCAGTTTACACGGATCCGGAGATCTTTGCAGAAGAGCGCGAGAAGATCTTTGCAAAGACCTGGTTCCTCGCGTGCCATGAGAGCGAGGTTCCGGAGAAGTTCGATTATCGCACGTTCCGTCATCCGGCCGGCCGCAATTTGATGATCGTGCGCGGCGACGACATGCAAGTCCGGGCGTTCTACAACGTTTGCCCACATCGCGGGAATACGGTTCTGTACAATCCTTCCGGCAACGCCAAGCATCTTATCTGCATCTTTCATGCCTTTGCATTCGATTCACACGGCAACTGCGTCGACATTCCGCGCGAGAAGGCCGGCTATCAGGAGCGGCTCAGCAAGGACGACTTTGGGTTGCGGAGCGTCCGCTGCGAGACCGGGTTCGGTGGATTCGTCTACGTGAATCTCGACGAGTCCTCGGAGGGCTTGAGCGATTTCATCGGTCACGCGCTGGATGGTATGCTCGAGAGCCTGAACATGGAGCCTCTGGAAGTGTTCAGTTTTCACCGCGCGCAAGTCGCTACGAACTTCAAGCTGTGGCACGATACGAACAGCGAGTTCTATCACGACTACATGCACTATCACAACCGGCAGACGAGCATGCTGCAGCCCGGGTACTTCGAACGCCGTTACACGCCGTTCAAGAACGGGCACGCCGAGGTCGGCGATCAGATCGTCAACTACGAGGCTTACGAAGGTTTCAGGGGACGCGACCTGTCGTTTCCGGGAATGAAACTCAACCAGTGGAAGATGGTCGATCTCTTCCCGGGCATGACGTATAACCTGCGCGGTTCTTCGTTGCGCATCGACACCGTGATGCCGGTTTCGGCGACGAGCACGTTTATTGAATATCGCGGCTTGGGCCTAAAGCGTGACACGCCCGATGAACGCGCGCAGCGCGTCCGCGACTACAATTCGATTTGGGGCCCGTTCGGACGCAATCTCCATGAAGACTTGCTCGGCGTGCACGGTCAAGGCAAAGCGCTTGGGCGCGGACAGACGTACATCGTGCAAGCGCGCGAAGAAGATAACACGATTCACGACGAGATCGGTATGCGCCATTTCTACAGCGAGTGGAGCGCGCGCATGGGAAGGCCGTCGAGTGGCGGTTGAGACGCTAGCATCCGGCGAAGAACGAGCGCATCGCTCGGTTAGCGATTTTCTCTATCGCGTCTGCTTGATGCTCGACGCCCGCAATTTCAAGGATTGGCTCGACCTCTGCGCCGAGGAATTCACCTACGTCATTAGCGCGTTCAGCCCCGAGATCCGGCGCGACATGGTGTTCTTGGATCTCGATCTCGAGGGCCTCACGACGCTAGTCAAACATTTGCCGCGTCATAACACCGATCAATCGACGTTTACTCGCCACATGACGGTTTACACCGTCGACTTCGACCCAGCCGGAGCAGCGTGCAGCGTGGTTTCCAGCGTCGCCGTTTATCGCACCGAGCTCGACGGCGGGACGACGCATCTTTTCGCGCTGGGCCGCTACCATGACAAGCTCAAAATGACTCCCGGTGGTTGGCGTTTTGCGGCGCGCGAAGTTCGCCTCGAAACACGTAACCTTGGCATCGGAACCCACTACCCGCTCTAAAACGCATCGAGTTGTCGTCAGCGCCCGGGGCGAGACGCGTGAATTCGCGTGCCCCGAAGACGAGCGCATTCTCTATGCCGGATTGCGCGCCGGATTGCCGTTGCCGTACGAATGCGCGAGCGGAACCTGCGGCACGTGCAAGGCCGCCTTGGTCGAGGGCACGACGCGGAATGCGTGGGAGGAAGCGCCGGGACGCAAGTACACGCGTGCCGAGCGCAACGAAATATTGACCTGTCAGAGCGTTGCACTCTCGGCGCTCGCGCTTTCATTGCCCGGTGCGTTTTCAGCAAAGCCTCCGCGCATAGCGCCGGACTATTTTTCCGGAACGATCGTGCATTCGCGGTCGCTGGTTACCGACGTCATCGAGTTCGACGTCGAGCTCGACCGTCCGATGAACTTCGACGCGGGTCAGTTCGTCTTGCTCGAATTCGAAGCCGTAACGGGCGCGCGTTCGTATTCAATGGTGAACTTCGAGCCCGAGTCGCGAGTATTGCGCTTTCTCGTCAAACGATTTCCGGGTGGCGCGCTAACCGAGTGGATGTTCTCGCATCCGCTTGACGGGACGCGCGTCAAGATCTTCGGCCCGCTGGGACGCGCATCGTTTGATTCCGGTGAGATTCGCCACGTGATCTGCATTGCGGGCGGGTCGGGGATCGCGGGGATGATGTCGATCCTCGAAAGCGGCAAACGCGATGCGCACTTCGATAATCACGACATGCAGGTGTTTTTCGGGATTCGGACATTGCAGGACGCGTTCTATCTCGACGAATTGAAAGAACACACGCTCCGATCTCCCGATCGCGTGCGCATAACGCTCGGTCTTTCGCACGAAGAGCCATCCGAATCGGCACGAGCTCAACACCCGGAGCTTGAGTTCGATCAAGGCTTCATTCACGAAATCGCAAAGCGTGCACTTGCGGAGTCGCCGGGAGACACGATGATTTACGTCGCCGGGCCGCCTCCGATGGTCGATGCCACGCTGCGAATGTTGCTGCTCGAGCTGAAGCATAGCGGAAGTCAGATCCGCTATGACAAGTTCAGCTGATGGGCTGGGAACGTGTCGCGGGCGCTGAGGCCGTCGTGCCCGGTAAGATGCAGCAACTCGCAACCGAAAGCGGCGATGCGGTGCTGATCCTCAATGGTGCGGGGACGCTCTATGCATGTCAGGCGATTTGTCCGCACATGGATACGCCGCTCGAAGAAGGCATGTTCGACGGCGAGACGCTGACCTGCCATCAACATCTCTGGCAATGGGACATTACGACCGGTGATCCGAAGGGACTGGCGGAGTCTCCACTCGAGTGCCTGCGCGTAAAGCGTGAGGGGGGTATCTTGATGGTGTGGCGCGATGATTAGGCGCAACTTTCTCGGGACTGCGATCGTCGCCGGTTCAGCGGCCGCCGCAACGAAAGCGGCGCTGGCCGCGAGTCCGTTGCCGATGCGACCGCAAGAACAGGGTGCACCGCTATCCCCGTATGGTTCGCGATCCGCGTATGAGAACAAAGTCGTCCGAGTACCGACCGAGCTGACGCCCACGCAGATTAGTTCGTGGGATTTCACGCCGCTGCAGGATCTGCACGGTACGATAACACCGAACGGGCTTTTCTTCGAGCGCAATCATGGCGGTGTTCCGAATATAGACCCCGTCACGCACCGATTGCTCGTCCACGGATTGGTGGACAATCCGCGTGTCCTGACGATGGATGACCTCAAACGCTATCCGCCGGTGACGGTTGTGCACTTTCTCGAATGCTCCGGCAACGGGCTTACAGAATGGGCAAAACCGACGGGGCTGACGGTGCAGAAGACGCACGGCTTGATCGGCTGCGCCGAATGGACCGGCGTCCGTGTCTCGACGATTTTGAAAGATCTCGGTGTCAAGACGAACGCGTCCTGGGTCTTGGCGGAAGGCGGAGATGCGTCGGTGATGGACCGCAGCATTCCACTCGAGAAGATGATGGACGATGCGATCTTGGTTTACGGCCAAAACGGTGAGGCACTTCGTCCGGAGCAAGGGTATCCTTTGCGATTACTCTTGCCGGGCTTCGAAGGGAACATGAACATCAAGTGGTTGCGACGCCTGAAGGTCGGCACGGAACCATCTTATACGCGCGAAGAGACGTCGAAGTACACTGACCTCTTGCCCAACGGTACCGCGCGCATGTTCACGTTCGTGATGGAGTCAAAATCTGTCATCACGGGTCCGTCCGGCGGTATGCACATCCAGGCTAAAGGCCAGATGCCGATCACCGGGCTCGCTTGGAGCGGCCGCGGAAAGATCACGCGCGTCGAAGTCTCGACCGATGCGGGAAAAACCTGGAATGCTGCTCAGCTGACAGAGCCCGTCCAGAGTAAAGCGTTGACGCGATTCGTCTATCCGTGGAAGTGGAACGGCGAAGAGGTAGTGTTACAGAGCCGCTCATACGATGAAACGGGCTACGTACAACCGGCGCTTGCCGATCTCGTCAAAGTCCGTGGACTCGCGTCGGTCTATCACTTGAATGCAATCCAAAGCTGGCACGTCGCGTCGGATGGAGCGGTGACGAATGTTCATGCGTAAGAGAGATGCTTGGATTCTGGCTGCATTGCTGTTCAGTATTGCATTGCTTCCGCGTGCGATAGGCGCGACCGACACCGGATCCGGCCTCGGACATGCTGCGACGCCAAGCGAGATCAGTGCCTGGAACGACGACGTCTCGCCGAGCGGCAATCTTCCACCCGGAAGTGGAAGCGTCGCGCAAGGACAGCAAGTTTACGCTATGCAATGCGCGGCTTGCCACGGCGATAAGGGTCAAGGCGGACCTATGGACAAGCTGGTGGGCGGCGTCGGCAGTCTCGACACAAAGGCGCCGGTCAAGACGATCGGGAGCTATTGGCCGTACGCGACGACGATTTTCGATTACGTGCGGCGCGCAATGCCGTTCACGGCACCGGGAACGCTCACCAACGATCAAGTTTACGCCGTTACCGCTTACGTTCTGTACATGAATGGGATCGTTCCCCAAAGTGCCGTAATGAACGGAAAATCACTGCTGTCGGTAAGGATGCCGAACCACGACAACTTTCTGCAAAAGGACCCACGTCCAGACGTACCGTGACCCGGGGTAGCTTACTTCTGCGCGGGCGCTCGCTCGATTGGGGCGTCCGCACGTATGTCATGGGGGTCGTCAACATCACACCGGATTCGTTTTCGCAAGACGGAACGAGCGATCCGGATGCAGCGACGGCAATCGCGGTGCAGCAGCGTGACGCCGGCTCAGATATTCTCGACTTCGGCGCTGAATCGACACGCCCCGGACATCAACCGATCGATGAAGCGACCGAGCTCTCGCGCCTCATGCCGGTTCTCGAGCGCTTTCGGGCGCACGATCAGACGACAATCGTTTCGATCGACACGTTCAAGCCGGCCGTTTTCCGCCGCGCGCACGCGGCCGGCGGCGACATTCTCAATTCGATTTGGGGTTTTGATGATGCGCTCTTGGAGGTGGCGATCGAGTGCGGCGCGCCCGTGGTCGCTATGCACAATAAATCGGTCGCCGTCTATCGCAACGTGGTCGACGAAGTGCTAACATCGTTGGATGCAACGGCGCAGAGCGCGGTACGTCGTGGTATGAAACGCGAGAACGTGATTCTCGATCCCGGAATCGGTTTCGGTAAAACAGCCGACCACAATCTCGAGCTGCTGAGTGCGCTCGACCGTTTGGTCGGGCTCGGATTCCCGACGATTCTGGGAACTTCGCGCAAATCGACGATCGGCAAGCTGACCGGAAAGCCGGTAACCGATCGCGTCTACGGCACAGCCGCGACGCTCGCGCTCGCCGCCGCCGCGGGAATCGACATCGTTCGCGTCCATGACGTCGAACCGGCACTCGACGTCGTTCGTGTGGCGGATGCGATCGCTCGTAAATGGCGGCCCGAAGGTTGGGGGGCGCAATGACCGACCGCATCGCTATTCGCGGGATGCGCGTGTTCGGCCGGCATGGCGCGAATCCGGGCGAACAAGATGTGCCGCAGCCATTTGACGTCGACGTCGATCTCGAAGTCGATCTGGAACGTTCCGTTCATACAGACGCGCTCGACGACACGCTCGACTATCGCAAAGTCCATCAGATCGTCGGCGACGTCATCGGGACAGGCCGTTTTGCGCTGCTCGAACGGCTTGCACAGGAAGTCGCGCGCGCGATCTTGAGCGAGCAGCGCGTCCACGCCGTCACGATTACGATCGCGAAACCCGGCCTGCTCGCCGGAGCGACGCCGAGTGTTACATTGCGGCGAACGCGCTGATGCCGCTCGCGCGGATTGGTATCGGCGCGAATCTCGGGAATGCGGTGCATACCGTGCAGATTGCTTTGGAAGAGCTGAAACGGTATGGCGTGGTCGTGCGCGCCTCGTCGCTTTACAGCACCAAGCCTTGGGGCGTGCAAAATCAACCTGATTTCGTCAATGCGGCTGCGCTGCTCGAGACGACGCTGACGCCGCGCGAATTGCTGGTCGAGCTGAAGAAGCCTCGAAGCCGAGCTCGGCCGCGACCAGACCTACCGCTGGGGTCCGCGCGTTGTCGATTTCGACATTCTTGCCTACGACGATCGCAAGATTGACGAGCCGGATCTGATCGTTCCGCATCCGCGCTTGCACGAGCGCGCCTTTGCCCTCGTCCCGCTCGCTGAGATCGATCCCGCATTCGAACCCGCCCTCGCCGCACTACCAGAAGAAGACAGGGCGACGGTTACGCGCTTGTAGCGCGATTGTCGCCCCTCCGTTGTCATCGTGAGCGCTACGCTCGGGATGACAACCCAAAGTTTGCCGCTCATCCGACGGCCGCCGGCTTCGCAGTCATGACCTTTTGTCATCCCGAGCGAAGTCGAGGGACAGCGTTCCTCTTGCCATTCGCAGTTATCGTCGCTAACGAGCGAGGTGCGTAAGTATTTCGTCTACATGTTACGCTGCTTCGACGGCGCGTTCTACGTTGGCGTCACAAACAATGTCGAGCGGCGTTTCTTTGAACATTGCCAGGGCATCAATCCCGACTGCTATACGTTCACGCGGCGACCACTTCTCGTCGAATACGTTGGAGAATTCGAACGTATCAACGATGCAATTGACTTCGAGAAGAAGCTAAAGTCGTGGAGTCACAAGAAAAAGCGCGCGTTCGCTCAGAAAAAATGGAGCGATCTGGAGCGCTTTAGCTTTGGAACCGACCGATTCGAGAATGTCTCTGTCCCTCGACTTCGCTCGGGATGACAACGCGGAGGCGCCTACGCTCGGGATGACAACGCGAGCGTTGCCGCTTAGCTGGCTGCGGCGGCTGCTTTCGCGGCCATGACGGGCTCGTAAACTTTCTTCGAGATGAAGACGTCGAGCAATTGTGCGTCGATCTTGCCGCGTTCCGCGAACTCTTTGGTGAGAATGTCGAGCGCGCGCTCGATGCTCATCGCCGGCTTGTATGGACGGTCGCTCGCGGTGAGCGCGTCGAACACATCGGAGATTGTCAGCATGCGGACTTGCGGCGCGATCTCTTCGCCGCGCAAGCCACGCGGATAGCCGGTTCCGTCGAGATGCTCGTGATGTCCGTACGCAACTTCCGCGACTTTCTGCCACGGCGTCTGCTTCCACGGAATCTCGCGCAAGAAGCGGAACGACTGGGTGACGTGCTGCTCCATTTTCTGCCGTTCTTCGGCTGAAAGCGAGCCGCGTGGAATCTTCAAATATTCATATTCGGCCGGCTCGAGCAGCGGATGCTCTTCGCCCAACACGAGGTAGTTGCGCTTGAGTAGCGCTTCGAGCGCTTCGCCGACACCTTCAGCCACGACGCGCGGCTCGTTCGCGGATTCGACCTGCTTCGCAAGCTCTGTCAGCTCCGCGACGGCGTGCGACGTGGTCTCGTCGATGCGCGCGATCTCGTCGCTATCGGATGCGATCCCGCTCTTGAGCAATTGCAGCTTGCGGGCCGCCGCGCGCATCTGGAGCTGCTCCATCGCGAGCAGGCAGCGCAGGCGAATCATGTCCAGGCGCCCATCGGGCAGCTTCTTGGCCTTCCCGAAGATGTATTCGGGGACGGCGACCTTGCCGAAATCATGCAGTAGCGCGGCATAGCGCATCTCGCGAATATCGTCCGGCGTGAACTTGTGAATCGCGGCTGGACCAGCTTCGATCGTGTTGAGCATCTCGGCTTGCGCGACGGTTAGCTCGGATACGCGCGACGAATGACCCTGCGTAGCCGGGTCGCGCGCTTCAATTGCTTTGACCGACGCCGTAACGAACTGCTCGAAGAGGTTTTGGATCGAGTCGACGAGTTGTTTGTTGTCGATCGCGACACCGGCTTGCGAGCACAGTGAAAGCAGCACGTGCTCGTGGTGGTCGGTGAATTCGGTGACGACTTCTTCCGTGTTGGCCGGCGATTCGAGAACCAGCTCGAAATCGGGCTTGTGGTTGATCAGCTGAATGACGCCGACGATTTCGCCAAGATAGTTCCGCATCGGCACGCACAGCACGGACTTGGTCCGGTAGTTGTTGTTCTTATCAAATGTGTTGTTGAAGCGGTACTCGCGCGTTTCGCCGATCTCGTAGGCGTCTGAGATTCGCAGTATCTCGCCCGTGATCGCGACATAGCCCGAGATCGAAGCGCGTGAGAGCGGGATCATCGCGCCGAGATGCTTGCCTTCGTCGTACGGGCCGGTTTGCGCGACGGCAAAGCGGAGTTTCTTCTCGCCGTCTTGTTCGGTGATCAAGAAGAGGCTGCCGGAGTCCGCCATCGTCAGCTCGCGCGCCTTGCGCACGATCAGGCGTTCCAGAGCTTCGATGTCGCGTTCGGCCGAAAGCGCCACGCCGATCTGGAGCAACTGATCCGATTCGTCGATTAGGTCGCGCGCATTGTCTCGAAGCTCGAGTGTCCGCTCAGCGTTGCGAACCGTAGAGAGCAGCGTGTTCGGGTCGATCGGACGCGTGACCCAGCCGCCGACGTGCTCGTTCTGGGCAAGCCATGCGGCATCAAAATCACCGGGATCCGAGAGGACTATAACCGTCCCGCCGGTGGCATTTATAATTGAAAGAGCGCGATCGATTGCATCGTGATCGCCGAGCTGATGAAGACGCTCCGAGTCGATCATGTAGACCGATGGCCCACCGGCAGCCGCCGCGATTGGGAACGTTAAATCGGCGGGGCGGCATTCAATGTTCGCAGCTTCCAGGACGCTGCGGCTCTCGCCAAGCTCCAAGCCTCGCGGATACACGAACAGCACTTTGGACTGAAGCTGCGTAAGGGGCAGAGCCCCTTCTAAGAGAGACATTCGTACGCTACAACAACCGGTTGCCGAGCTAGGTTCCCGTTCATCCGTAGGGCGGCCTGCGCTCCGAGCGGAAGGGCAGCCGACGTGACATTCGACGACTTGATCGAATCGAGGGTGCGACCGCTCGCCGAAACACTTGTTCGCGAGGGACTCGAGGCCGTCAGCATCGCCGACGGCGAGATCGAAATCGAGCTAACCCGGAGTCTCGCAGCGCCGGTCGAGCAGGCGGAGAGCGCCATCGAAGATGCCGCCGGCCCCGGTCCCGAGTACGACGTTCTGACCTCCGACGTGGTCGGCAGAATCCGATTTTTGCGGCCGCCGGTGACGGCCGGCTCCGTCGTCGACGCCGACCGAGAGCTTGCTTTCATCGAAACGCTCGGCATTCGGAATCCCATTCGCTCGCGCGGTGCCGGACGTGTTGCGGTGGTCTATGTCGAAGAGGGTCAGGCTGTGGATTACGGCGCGCCTCTGTTTGCAATCGACCGCTCGCGTGTTTAGAAAAGTACTCGTCGCCAATCGCGGCGAGATCGCGCTGCGCATCATCCGCGCATGTCGCGAACTCGGCGTCGCAACGGTCGCCATCTTTAGTGAAGCAGATCGTACGGCGCTGCACGTCCGCCTTGCCGACGAAGCGTTTTGCGTCGGCCCCGGACCGGCTGCGCGTTCGTACCTGAACATCCCGAATATTATCTCGACCGCCCTGATAACGGGCGCCGATGCGTTGCATCCGGGTTATGGATTCCTCGCTGAGAACTCGCGCTTCGCGCAGATCTGTACGGATCACGGCATTACGTTTATCGGCCCGACGCCGCGCGTCATCGAACAGATGGGCGATAAAGCTAATGCAAAACAAATAATGCACAGCGCCGGGGTCCCGACGATTCCCGGAAGCGGGATCCTTGCGACGCTCGACGAGGCGAAGAAAGCTGCGAAGTCGATCGGCTATCCGGTGTTGCTGAAGGCGACAGCCGGCGGCGGCGGCCGTGGAATGCGCGCCGTCGAGCGCGAGGATGATTTGGGCAGTGCCTTTGCGAGCGCACAAAGCGAGGCCGAAGCAAACTTTCAAGACGGCCGGCTTTACATGGAAAAGCTCATCGTTCGACCGCGACACATCGAGGTTCAAATTCTCGCGGATACGCGCGGCGAGGTCGTGCACTTAGGCGAGCGCGATTGTTCGATACAAAAGCCGTCGCACCAAAAGCTGATCGAAGAAACGCCTGCGCCCGGCCTGGACGCAGAAGTGCGCGACGAACTCTGCAGAGTTGCGGTGCGCGCCGGGCAGGCGTGCGGTTACACGAACGCAGGGACGCTCGAGTTTTTGGTTGCGGGCGACAATCTCTATTTCATGGAGATGAACACGCGGATTCAGGTCGAGCATCCGGTCACCGAGCTGATCTATGGAGTCGATCTCGTCAAGGAGCAGATTCGCATCGCCTTCGGCGAGCCGCTCGGCTTTGGGCAAGCCGATCTTTCGCCGCACGGTCACGCAATCGAGTGTCGCATCAATGCGGAAGATCCTGAACGCGATTTTGCACCCGATGCCGGCGTCGTGACTGCGGTCGAGCTGCCGGGCGGTCCGGGCATTCGTGTCGACACGCACCTGTTCGCCGGACTTTCGATTCCCCCGTACTACGATTCGCTTTTGGCAAAGATCGTGGCCGTAGGCCGTACGCGCGCCTCAGCGCTCTCGCGCATGGAACGTGCGCTTGCCGAAACTCGTATTGAGGGAGTAAAGACGACGGTTGGGATATGCCGCCGAATTCTCGAAGACCCCCGATTCCAGGAAGGCGGCGTACCGATCGATTTTCTCGACGAAGCGTTCATGCGCGAGCACGTGTTAACGGAAGCATAGATGGCGTCACGCAAGCATGCACGCGAGCTAGCGCTGCAATCGCTTTTCGGTGTCGAGATCGGGCATCGTCCGGCACAAGACATGGTGAACGAAACGTGCGGGACGGATGATTCCGAACAGCGCCGCTTCGTCGAAGATCTTGTCACCGGAACGCTCGATCACGCGGCCGAAAGCGATGCAGTTCTCACTCCGCTTCTCGAAGGCTGGACGATCGAACGTCTTCCGACGATCGACCGTCTATTGCTGCGCATGTCGGTCTTCGAGCTGACGCATCGCGAGACGCCGGCGGCCGTCGTCATCAACGAAGCCGTCGAGCTTGCGAAAAAGTTTTCCACGGATGAGTCTCCACGCTTCGTGAACGGCGTGCTCTCGAGCGTCTCGAAATCGTCCCGGCCCCCTCGGGGCATCATGACATGAGCACAGCGGCGAGACGCACGACCGTTACGCGCAAGAAGCCCGCCGCGAAGAAGAAGGGTGGCGGAGGCGGACGCTTTTTTCGAACGGTTGCCTTCATCGCGTTGCTCGCGGTGCTGATCGTCGGCGGCCTTACCGCGGGATCATCGCGACGTACTCGACGCATCTGCCCGACATCAACCGCATGGCGGATTTCCAACCTGAACGATCGACGCAAGTGTTTGCGCGCGACGGTACGTTGCTTGCGGGTCTCTACAAGCAGAACCGCGTTTGGGTGTCGCTCGATAAAGTGCCGGTATTGGTGCGCAACGCGTTCGTCGCCAGCGAAGACGCGCACTTCTACTCGCATCACGGAATCGATTTCGAAGGCATTCTGCGTGCCGGCATCGCGGATTGGCGGCATCAGCCGATCCAGGGCGGCTCGACGATCACGCAGCAGCTCGCGCGCGGTTTGTTCCTTTCGAACGAAGTTTCGATCTCGCGTAAGATTCAAGAAGCGTTGCTGGCGATCGAGATAGAGCGTTACTACACGAAAGACGAGATCCTCGAACGCTACCTGAATTTGATCTACTTGGGCTCGGGCGCATACGGCGTCCAAGCTGCGGCCCACACGTACTTTGGAACCGACGTCGGGAACCTGTCACTCGCACAAGCTGCGATGCTGGCCGGAATCGTTCCGGCACCTTCGGATTACTCGCCGTACGTCAACCTCGATCTCGCCAAACAACGCCAGCATCACGTCCTCGAACGAATGCTCGCAAACGGCTTCATTACGCGCGACCAGGCGGAAACGGCCGAGGCGGATGCCATCAATCTCGCCGGCGAGCGCCCCGAAGGCTTGCAATCCTACAAGTATCCGTACTTCACGACGTACGTGGTGCACCGGTTGAACGAGACGTTCGGAACTCAAGCGACCTTCGAAGGCGGCCTCGTCGTCGACACGACGCTCGATCCGAAGATGCAACAGATCGCGCAGAATGCCATCGATTGGGGCATTCGGCAAGCGGCGGCCGAGGGGATCAACGCGCATCAAGCCGCGCTCGTAGCGATTCGTCCGCAGACCGGCGAGATACTCGCGATGGTCGGTGGCAGCGGCTGGACACTCGACAATCAGTTCAATCGTGCGTGGCAAGCCCGCCGTCAACCGGGATCTTCATTTAAAGTCTACGTCTATACCGCCGCAATCGATAGTGGAATTCCACCCAACGAGATCGTCGAGGATACGCCGGTTTCGTATCCGATGGGCGACGGGACGATGTGGAGTCCGCAAGACGACGATCATCGCTTCTACGGCGCGATGACGCTGCGTTACGCGCTCGCGCAATCGCGCAACGTCGTCGCGGTCAAACTCGCCGAGCGTCTCGGCATCGATCGCGTCATCGAATACGCAAAGCGCATGGGGATTAAGGAAAAACTCGAGCCGAATCTTTCGCTTGCCCTCGGGAGTGAAGGCATCTCACCGCTCGAACAAGCGACCGGCTACGCGACACTCGCGAATGCCGGGATCCACATTGATCCCTCGCCGATTCGTCTCGTGAAAGACAGTTTCGGTTCGATCGTTCTCGATAACCAATATCCGCAGCAAACTGAAGTCGTGAGCGCCGGGACCGCGTTCGTGATGACGCAGATGCTGACGAGCGTGATCACCGAAGGCACCGGTTATCCGAATGCGGTCATCGGCAGACCGGCGGCCGGGAAAACGGGGACGACGACGGATTTCCGCGATGCGTGGTTCGTCGGCTACACGCCGGACCTCGTCGCCGCAGTTTGGTTCGGCAACGACAACTACTCGCGCATGAACGAATCGTATGGCGGCAACATTCCGGCCCGCGTTTGGGCTCGCTTCATGAAAGCGTCGCTGGCCGACGTCCCGCATCACGAGTTCGAGATGCCGAAGAGCGAAGTGCGCAAGGTGCGTTTGTGCGGAAGCGGCCGCATCGAATATTTTCTGCAAGGTACGGGTCCGCCGGAATCATGCGGCACCGTCGA
Organism: Vulcanimicrobiota bacterium; assembly: GCA_963715815.1. Classification (GTDB taxonomy): domain Bacteria; phylum Vulcanimicrobiota; class Vulcanimicrobiia; order Vulcanimicrobiales; family Vulcanimicrobiaceae; genus JAFAMS01. The sequence continues at coordinate 1,219,333 of OY970278.1, forward strand.
TGAGGCGCCGGTCGAGGTCCGTTCCGAAAGCTGCTCCGGCAGCGACGCCGACCGACGTTCCGCCGGGCATGGTCGGCGACGGCGAGCATTTCATGAATATCAACAACGGCAAGACGGTTACGGCCGCACCGGCTCCCGCGAACACACCGTAATGCAACCGAAAGAGAGCGCGAGCGCCCGCATCGTTGCGGTCTCGCGCTTGTCCGTCTATTTGCGCAACGTTCTCGGAAACGACAAATGGTTGCGCAACGTCGGCGTGCGGGGCGAGGTCTCGAACATCTCTGCGCGTTCGAACGGCAACGTATACTTCGATCTCAAAGATGCGGATGCGCTCTTGAGCTGCGTGGTTTGGAGCGATCGCGCGAATGAATTGCCGCCTCTCGAAAACGGACAGCAAGTCATCGCATACGGCGAGATCACCGCGTACGTCAAGACCAGCAAATATCAGCTGGTCGCGTATCGTGTCGAACAAGAAGGCATCGGCCGTTTGCACGATCTCTACGAACGGCTGAAGAGTAAGCTCGAAGCCGAAGGCGCATTCGCGCCCGAGCGCAAGCGACCGATCGTGACCTATCCGTTTTCGCTCGCGCTCGTGAGCTCGAAAGGCGCTGCCGGCGCAACCGACTTCCTGAAAATTCTGCGCGCGCGGGCACCGTACGTCGAAGTCACGTTCTGCGAGACGCCGGTTCAAGGCATCGGCGCGGCGACCGAGATCGTTCGCGCGATCAATCGCGCCGCGCGTCTCGACGTCGATTGCGTCGTCGTTGCACGCGGCGGCGGATCGTACGAAGATCTGTTCGCGTTCAATACCGAGGAGGTCGCGCGCGCGATCTTAAAAGCGCCGCGCCCGATCATCACCGGAATCGGCCACGAGACCGATTTGACGATCGCCGATCTCGTTGCGGATCGGCGTGCCGAAACGCCGTCGGCCGCGGCCCACATCGTTGCGCCGGTGCCGCGCGATGAACTGCTGCGCTCGATCGCCGGTCGCGCCAGCCGGATCGAACGCTTGGCGCGCGGCAAGCTGAAGCTCTGCGCGATGGAGCTCGAGCGCGTCGCGCTGGTGCGACGCGCCGGAGAAGGTATACGCCGCCGCGGCGCGCGCCTGCAAGTTCTCGAGCGCCGGTTGGAGCGCTGCGACCCGAAGAGCCGCGTCGCCGAGCGCCGCCGAGCCTTCGACGTGATGTCGGTCCGTTTGCAAAACGCGGCGGACAAGTATGTCCGGCGGATGACCGATCGGCTTGCGCTCAAGGTCGCGAAGCTCGACGGCAAAGATCCGGAAGCGATTTTGCAACGCGGATACGCCATCGTCCGGTATGAAGGTAAGACGGTCCGCGATGCAACGGAGGTTCCCGAGGGCGCGACTATCAGCGCCAAGGTCGCTCGCGGAACGCTCGTTGCGCGCGTCGAACGGAAAGAAGCGGATGGAAAAGAAGGCGGATGAGTTCGAGACTGCGTTAGCGCGGCTCGATGCGATTGTCGCAGAGCTGGAGGCCGGAAACCTGCCGCTGGATCGTTCCGTCGATCTCTTCAAAGAAGGCAAGGATCTTGCGCGGCGCTGTGAGGCGTTGCTGAAAGATGCGCAAAGCAAGATCGACGCCGCCGGCAATGGTGCCGCCACAGCCGAGAACCACTAGGCTAGACGTGGTTGTCGCCGAACGCAGCGGTGTGACGCGTTCGCATGCGCGCAGCTTAATCATGGCCGGACGTGTACGTGTGAACGGACGCGCACTAACGAAGCCTGGCACCGCCGTTCCGGTCGATGCGTCGGTCGAAATCGAACGTCCGCGTCCGTACGTCAGCCGTGGCGGCGAAAAACTGGAAGCGGCGCTGGATGCATTCAAGATCGATCCGAGCAGCTTGAACGCGCTCGACATCGGTGCTTCGACGGGTGGATTCTCGGACTGTCTCTTGCAGCGCGGTGTCGGGAGCGTGGTTGCCGTCGACGTTGGATACGGGCAGCTCGATTTACGCGTGCGGGATGATCCGCGCGTGAAGGTTATCGAGCGAACGAATTTTCGCACGCTCGGAGACGACGCGTTCCCCGGGGGATTCGATCTGATCGTCGCCGACGCGTCGTTCATCTCGCTGCGCACGATCTTGCGCCGTGCGATCTCATATCTGCGCGAGGGCGGTACGATCGTCGCTTTGCTCAAGCCGCAATTCGAAGCCGGACGTGAACGACTCGGGGGCGGCGGCGTCGTGCGCGATCCGCAAACGCATCGGGACGTCCTACGCGAGTTTCGGGACGCGGCGCCCGATTTGGGCCTGGGCATCGCCGCCGCAATTGTCTCGCCTTTGCGTGGTCCCGCCGGGAACGCCGAGTTCTTGCTCCAGCTGCGGCGTGGAGAGAATCTGCTCGGCGACGGCGATATCGAGCGGCTCGTCGAAGAGGCGCACGGCTGATGGCACATACGGTCGCATTCTATGTGGATCTCACGCAAGAAAGCGCGCGGCGTGTCGCGACCGAGGCGACGAGCGGGGCGCGCGACGCCGGCTATAGCGTCGCGCTCTGCGACGATCAAGACGCGATGCTGCATCTCGCCGACAAGGGCACGCACGTCGAAGATGCGGACTATATGGTCGCAATCGGCGGCGACGGTACGCTTTTGCGCGCGGCACGGATCGCGTATCCGCTACGATATTCCGCTGCTCGGCATCAATACGGGCCGGCTAGGTTTTCTCACGGAGCTCGAGCTCGATGGCGACGGCCGCATGCGCACGGACCTCAAACGCGTGCTCGAGGATAAATCCGATCTCGTCATCGAGGAACGGGCCGCGCTCGAAGCGCAGCTGCCCGACGGCAAGACGCACGTCGCGCTCAATGACGTCGTCGTGCACAAGGGTGACGCCTCGCGCATCGACACGTTCAGCCTTTCGCTCGACGGCGAACACGTTGCCGATCTTCCCTCCGACGGCGTCGTCGTCGCGACGGCAACCGGCTCGACGGCGTACTTCCTCTCGGCCGGCGGACCGATCATCTCACCAAGCGTCGATGCATTCGGAATCGCAGCGCTCTTGCCGCACACGCTTTTCGCGCGTCCGCTGATCGTGCCGGCGGATTCGACGATCGAAATTTGTGTCGACTCGGAGAGCCTTCGCGCAAATCTCGAAGCCGACGGCGAGATGGTCGCGAATCTCTCGCCGCGCGATCGCGTCATAATCCGCCGTGCCGCGAAACCGTTTCGTTTCGCGCATCGTGGACAGCTGCGATACTTTTCACGTCTCGAACAAAAGCTTCGCTGGGGCGTGTCGATTCGAGGAACATCGCGCTAATGGCGCTGCGGCGCCTGACCGTCGAAGATTACGAGCTCATCGCCCATGCCGAGCTCGAACCCGTCGCCGGATTGACCGCCATCACCGGCGAGACCGGGAGCGGCAAGACAATGTTGCTGGATGCGATCGGCTTTGTGCTGGGCGCGCGCGCAGCGACCGACGCCGTTCGCAAGGGACGCAAGCGTGCACGCATTTCGCTCGAGATCGAACCCGACTCACGTGCGCTTGCAGCGATTGCAGCCGCCGGCATCGAGATCGATGAAGACGAAACGCTCACGATCGTGCGCGAACTCTCCGACGGAAAGACGAGCGCGCGCGTCGGCGGCGTTCCCGTGAGCGCGGCGCAGTTGCGTACGATCGGCCGGGAAGTCGCGGAGAGTCGTCGGCCAGCACGAAGCGCAGCGTCTGCTCGTACCCGCGCAGCAGCTTGATGCGCTCGACCGATTCGGTGGGGTGGAATTGTTGACGACTGCGACGCGGTTACGCACGGCGCACGAGCGTCATGCTGCGGTCGTAGCCGAGCTCGCGGAGCTCGAGGCCCAAGCTGGCCGTGCACTCGCGGATGCCGACTACGCGGCATTTGCGTCGCGCGAGATTGCTGACGCTTCGCCCGAGGACGGCGAAGAAGAACGCTTGCGCGAGCGCCGCGATCTGCTCGTCAACGCCGAGCGGATTGCGAGCGCCTTGCGTGCTGCGCACAATGCGCTCGTGGAAAGCGAATCGAGCGCGTCGGATAGTCTCGGCGCGGCCGCGACGTCGCTTTCGAGCGTCGGACGCTATGCGCGTGAGCTCGAAGAGCTTGCCAATGCCGCAAGCGCGTTGCAGAGCGAAACCTCGGAGCTTGCCGGCCGTCTTGCGCGCCAGATCGAAGCAGTCGACGTCGATCCGATGGAGCTCGACTCGATCACCGGACGGCTCGAGCTGCTCGATCGCTTGAAGAAGAAATACGGCGGCTCGATCGAGGCGGTGCTCGAAGCCAAAGCGCGTTTCGATGAAACGACGAAGGCGCTTCGAAAATGCCGACGAGCATCGAGCCTCGTTGCATCGCTCGCGCGACGAAGCCGTGGCCGAGCTGCGCGATGCTGCGGCGAAATTGACGAAGCTTCGGCACGCCGCGGCAAAGACGTGCGAAAAGAAAATCTCGAACGAGCTTGCGGCACTTGCCATGCCGTCGGCGCGATTCGAGATTGTGTTTGAATCGCTCGAGCAGATTGGCCAGCGAGGCGCGGAACGCTGCGAATTCATGCTCGCGCCCAATCCCGGCGAGCCGGCGCGATCGCTCGGGCGCAGCGCATCAGGCGGCGAGCTTTCGCGCGTCATGCTGGCGCTCACGGTCGTGCTTGCCGATCGCTCCGCGCGCACCGCGATCATTTTCGATGAGATCGACGCCGGCGTCGGCGGCGCAACGGCGAACGCTGTCGGTGCCCGCCTTGCCGATCTCGCGCGCGATCTGCAAGTCGTGTGCGTCACGCACCTCGCGCAAATTGCCGCTTACGCCGATCGTCAGGTCGCGTTACGTAAGACCGAGACGAAATCCGCGACCCTGATCGAGATCGTCGATCTCGATCGCGACGCGCGTCTTGAAGAGCTGGCGCGCATGCTTTCCGGCGCAACAACCGGGCGTCTCACTCCAGCACGCAAAGACGTTGTTGAAGGAACGTAAGGCCGGATAACCGGGCACGATTTGCTGGCGCACGTTCGATTTTCGCGTGCGTTGCATTTCGCGCAAAGGGCCGCCGCGCGGCACGCATCATCCCCAATGTCATCCTGAGCGTAGCGCTCGCCTGTTGTGTCATCCTGAGCGTAGCAACGCGTAGCGTTGCGAAGTCGAAGGACCACGATAGAACCGGGCAGCGAAACAATCTCAAGGGTCGCGGGCACGATCGTGCCCTGAACCTTGTTGCATCGTTCGCTGCCCGCACCGTCGGAGCGGTCCTTCGACTACGCGCTCCTGCGGAGCGCTACGCTCAGGATGACGGTGGCGAGATTCGTGAATTACGGCGGCCCTTTGCGCGAGATTTTACTGCGCGGTAATCGTTTGTGCGCCCGGCAATGCCGGCGCGCTATTCTATCCGGTGCAGTTTGACGACGTTCGTGCCGCCTTCGCCGACGGGCATACCGCTGGTGACGACGATGACCTCGCCGCGTTCGGCGATGCCTTCGGAAAGTAGGCGCGCTTCGGCGAGCTCGAGCATCGTCTCGAACATCTTGTAGGGCTGCACGACCAGGGCTTCGACGCCCCACACTACCGCGAGCCGGCGCGCGACTTCTCGGCGTGGCGTGATCGCGTAGATTCGCGCGGTCGGCCGGAACGACGAGATATGCCGCGCCGTGTTGCCGGTCGTCGTGCCGGTGACGGCCGAGCGCAGGCTCAGGTCTTCAGTGCAGAGCGCCGCCGCTTGGGCGACGGTCGTCGCGATCGATCCGTCGTGGTACTCGAGGCGCCGCGCTTTCATTTCGGCGTGAGGATAATCTTTCTCGATTTCGCTGGCAATCGTTGCCATAACTTTGACCGCTTCAAGAGGATATTTTCCGCGCGCCGTTTCGCCCGATAACATCACGGCGTCGGTTCCGTCGAGAATTGCGTTTGCAACGTCATTCGCTTCCGCGCGCGTGGGTCGCGCGTTGTTGATCATCGATTCGAGCATCTGCGTCGCAGTCACGACCGGTTTGCTGGCGCGATTCGCGCGCTCGATCAAATGTTTTTGAATCATCGGTACCGATTCGAGCGGGATCTCGATGCCTAAATCGCCGCGCGCGACCATGATCCCGTCAGAGACGTCGATGATCTCGGCGATGTGCTCGAGTGCTTCGTGCTTCTCGATCTTCGCCATCACCGGCGTGTCGCGTTTGCGTTCGTGAATGAACGATTTGACGCGCAAGAGATCTTCCGCCGAGCGCACGAACGAGACGCCGACCCAGTCGACGTCCTTCGACAACCCGAACTCCAAGTGTTCGAGGTCACGATCCGTGACCGACTCGATTTGCAAGGTGCCGTCTGGATAATTTATACCTTGCGAGGGCCGCAGATCACCGCCGACTTCGACGTGCGTGCGCACTTCTTCCGGCGTGACTTCGTCGATCCGCAGAGCGATCGTTCCGTCTTGCAAGAAGATCGACTTGCCGGCTTCGACGTCCTTCGGAAGATTTGCATAGCTCACCGAGACGCACGACTGCGTGCCTTGCAGCTGTTGCGTCGTCAGCGTGAACGGCGCTCCGTTTTCGAGACGCACGGTCGCTTGTCCATCGAGCGGGCCGGTTCGGACTTTCGGTCCTGGCAGATCTTGCAGCACGGCGACGTGCAGATCCAGCTCGTGTGCGATTCGACGTACGTCGTCGATCACCGCTCCGTGTTCTTCGTGCGTGCCGTGCGAGAAGTTGAGGCGTACGACGTTGACTCCGGCGAGAAACATCGATCGCAGCATCTGCGGATCGCGTGACGACGGCCCAATCGTCGCGACGATCTTCGTTCGCTTGCCTTCTCGGTTGACGTTTCCCATGTTGCGCGCGCTTCTCGGACGCAACACGACAGCCTGCTGAAATGCACGCGACAAATGGAAGCTCGCGCCAAGCGTCATAGTGCGGCAACGTGAGCGCGCGCGATCCCCGAGGACCGCCGGCGTTTCGGCGGAGCCTATGCCCTCTCGCTGCTCGTGCACGTGCTGTTCTTCATCGTGCTCTTCCAGTTGCTCGCATTCCGTACCGAGTCGGGACCCGCCGAGCAGCGCGAATCGAACGTCGCATCGACCGCAATCACGCTCGAATCGCCGCGACCCACGCCGACGCCACTCGTTACGGTTACCGCGACTGCTCGGCCAACGACGCTCCCAACCGTCACACCGACCTACATCCCGACCCCCAAGGTCCGTCCGAAGCAAACCCCGCTTCGTCTGCCGCGCCCGGTCGCCACCGTTGCCGTCAGCTTCAAGCCGACGTTTTTGCCGACTGCCGATCCCATCCGTCGCGCCAACCCGACCGCCGACCGTCGAGCCGACACCGACGATCGTGCCGACCGTCCGTCCGACGCCGGTGCCAACCGTCGAAGAAACCGTCCGGCCGACGCCCGTTCCCGACTGTGCGTCCAACGGTCGCTCCGACCGAGACTCCGGAGCCGGCAACTGCTCCGCCGACGGTGCGCCCGACGCTTGCGCCCACGGCCGCGCCGACCATCGCGCCAACGCGCGAGCCAACTCGAGCACCGACCACAGCCCCAACATCGGCGCCCTCCTCCGCACCGACCCAGGCGGCTACCGCGTTGGCACGCACGACTGCACCGCCCGCTACGGCGCGACCCGCAACGGTGCGTCCAACCATCGCGCCGACGCAGCGGCCGGTTGCGGTCCGCACCGCGGCGCCTGTGTCGAGCACACAACCCTCGCCCGTCTCCTCGGCAAACGCAGCCGATCTCGAAGCGCGCATGCGCAAAATGCTCGGCGGCATAAACGAAGAGCGGCACTACGATACGAAGAGCTACGCCGATCAGATTGCTGAGGAAGAAAAAAAATTGGCGTCGGACTACGACGTCAAGAACCATGAAGCCGCCGCCGCTCAAGGGCATCGGCGAGAAGACCGTCGCGTTCGAGTTCGACCTCGGACAGGTGCTCTACGCAATCAAGGTCGTTAACCTCGGTCCGCTTCTTCCAAAGATATGCGCCGGGTGGCTCGTCACCACGCGCGGAGCCGAGCAACCGCCTGTCTTCTACGTCGGGACCTGTAAGAAGAACGAGGATCTGTCCGATCCACGCCTCCGGCAGCAGCGGCTCAACTACCCCACCCCGCCGCCGTTGCACAACTAGGCGCCTTTGGTGTATAGTCGCTGACGAAAGCGCGCCGCCAGGCGCGCTTTAATATTTGCCGGAGGAGGGTGTCAGCCGTGCAGGCCGGAGGCGAGGCACGTGATGTCATCGGAGCGTTCGAGCGCGCAGCGTACGAGCTCTCGGTCGATGGGTCCCTGCGAGACGTCGAACTCGTTTCGACCTCGCATCACAAGCATCGCGGCTCGATCGAGTTTCGCGTCATTATCGACAAGCCGGGTGGCGTCGATGTCGCAACCTGTGAGCGAATCTCGCGCAAGCTCAACGCTGCGCTCGATTCTTACCCTGACCGCTATACGCTTTCGGTCGAATCGGCCGGACTCGATCGTCCGCTTCTGCGGCCCGCGGATTACGAGCGCTTCATCGGTTCCAACGTCAAGCTCACGACCGACATCATGGTTCGCGGCGCCAAGACGCATCGCGGACGACTCGAGGGCTTGCGCGGCACCAACGTCATCCTCACGCAAAAAGACGGCGAGCTACCGCTCCCGCTCACGCTCATCAAACACGCGAACGTCGAGTACGATCCGCGTGTGGACCTTACCAGAGAGAAAAAAGAAAGACGACACAGATGAATACTGAAATGCTCTCGGCTCTCAAAGAGATCGAAACTGAGCGCGGCATCGGATTCGAGATGCTGCTCGAAGCCCTGGAAGCCGCGCTGATCTCAGCCTACAAGCGCAATTACGGCAGCGATGCAAACGCGATCGTCACGATCGACCGTCAAAGCGGAGAGTATCGCGTGTACCATCGCCGCACGGTCGTCGACGAAGTCGCCGATCCGAAGCTGGAGGTCGGGAAGAAAGAGGCCGGCGGAAATTACGAGCCGGGCGATTTCTACGACGAAGAAGTGACGCCCAAAGATTTCGGCCGCATCGCTGCGCAGACTGCAAAGCAGGTTATCGTGCAGCGTATTCGCGAGGCCGAGCGCGACACGATCTTCAACACGTATAGCGCCAAACTGCACGACATCGTAATGGGCGTCGTCCAGCGTTACGAACAGCGCAACATGTACGTGCTGCTCGACGGCAAGCACGAAGCGCTGTCTGCCGCTCTCAGAGCAAGTCCACCGGGAAAACTATCGCATCAACGATCGCATTCGTGCGTACGTCCTCGACGTGCGCAAGAGCCCCAAAGGTCCGCTCGTCGTTCTATCGCGCGCGGCCGAGGGTCTCGTGCAACGCCTGCTCGAGAATCAGGTGCCCGAGATCCGCGAAGACGTCGTCGAGATCATGGCGATCGCACGCGAAGCCGGAAGTCGAACGAAGGTCGCAGTGCATTCGAATCGTCCCGAAGTCGACGCGGTCGGCGCGTGCCTGGGACCGAAGTCGAGTCGCATCGCATCGGTCTCCGATGAGCTGCGCGGCGAGAAGATCGACGTCATTCGCTGGGCGCCCGACGTAAGCGGTTTCATTCAAAATGCGCTCGCCCCGGCAAAAGTCATCGGCGTCGAGTTGTTCGAGGATGACGGCGTTGCGCTCGTCATCGTTCCCGATTATCAATTGTCCCTTGCGATCGGACGCGAAGGTCAGAACGTGCGGCTGGCTGCGCGTCTTACCGGCTGGCGGCTCGACATCACGTCCGAAACCGAAGCTGAAACGAATCGCGCACGCTACTTTGCAGAGCGCGAAGGACGCGGCGCCGTCGTCGAAACGGTCGAAGCCGAAGTCGTCGCGGAAGGCGAAGAAGTCGTCGCCGAAGGCGAAGAGACCGTCGATCCCGAGTTGCTTCGCCGGCTTGAAGAATTCAAGCGGGAGATGCTCCAGCAGTAGTGTCCGAAGTGCGCGAGCCGATTCGTACCTGCGCAGGCTGCCGCGTGCGGCATCCGCAAGCGCTCGATGGTGCGATTCACTCCCGCTCAGGACGGTTGGGTCGCAGACGGGACAACCCGGCGACCCGGGCGCGGCGTCTATCTCTGCTCGCCAGAGTGCGCCGCAGCGGTCGCGAAGAACAAACGATTCCCAGGACTTAGCCAAGCGGCTGAGTTTCTCCGAACAGGCTCAAACATGATAAACTAACGCGTCGTCGGCGAAGCCTTCTCAGGTTCGCCGTGGTCTACTAAAGGACAATATGGCAACGGTTACCGGAAAAGTGCGGATTTTCGAGCTGGCAAAAGAGCTCGGGATGACCTCGAAAGACCTGATCGCCCTCTTCGGGCGGCTAGGGCTCGAGGCGAAAAATCAACTCAGCGTCGTCGACGATAAGATCGTCGACCTTCTACGCGCGCAGCTCAAAGCGAAAGCTGCTGCGCCTGCCGCCGCTGCCAAGGCTGAGGCCGCCCCTAAACCTGTGCCCGCCGCGAAGCCCAAGGCCGCACCAAAAGTCGCCGCAGCCCCTGCGGTCAGCCCGGAGCCCGTTCAGACGCTCAAACCCGTTACCGACGTTCCGCGTCGCGCTCCGGCGGCCGCCGCTGCGGTGACGCCCCCGCCGGTCGCGACCAACGGCGAAGCTACTCAACCTGCCGCTGCCGCGCCGCCCATGCCCGCCGCGCCGCCCAAGCCCGCTGCGCCGGCTCCCGTCGCTGCCGCAGCCGAGCCGATTCCGCAATTGCGTCCGGTTCCGCCGGGCCAAAGTTCGATTCGTCCGCCCGCTCCGCAGGAGCAAGCGCGCCCTCAGGCCGCCGCACCAACCTCGGCCGCACCCGGCCCACGCGTGGGTCTCCCGGGTCGTCCCGGCGTCGCGCCGCGCCCCGGTCAACCCGGCATCCCCGGTCAGGGCTATCAAGCTCGCCCGTTGACGCCGCCTCGTCCCGGCGCGCCCGGCGCGCCCGGTGCGCCCGCCAATCGTCCGCGTCCGGCCGGTAATGGACCGTTCCGTCCGCTTCCGCCCGGCCCGCGACAAGGCGGACCACGCCCCGGCATGCCGCTCATCCCGGCTGGCGGCGGCCCAACGCCAAGCTCGGGTGCGCCCGGTCGCGACGGTCGCGGCGCGCCGCGCGATCGCGATGACAAACTTTCGAAAAAGGATCGCGAAAAAGAACAGCTGCTCGAGAAAGCGCGCAACAAGAAGCGCGGCTCGCTCGACGCGGCGCCCGCGACGCCGCCCGCGAAGCTCGAGAAGATCGAGATTCCCGACGTGCTCACGGTGCAAGAGCTCGCGACGTCGATGATCATTCCGGCCAAAGACATCATCAAAGAGCTCATCAAGATGGGCACGATGGCGACGATCAATCAAAACATTCCGAGCCGAAACGGCAATCGCCGTCGCGAAGAAGTTCGGTTTTGACGCGCTCATCAAAGAAGCCGGCGAAGAAGTCGTCGTCGAGCAAGAAGAAGATCGTCCGGAGCTGCTCACCGCGCGGCCGCCGGTCGTCACGGTGCTCGGTCACGTCGACCACGGCAAGACGTCGCTGCTCGACAAGATTCGGCAAGCCAACGTTGCCGGGGGCGAAGCCGGCGGCATCACGCAGCGCATCGGTGCGTACACGGTCGAGAAAAACGATCGCAAGATCACCTTCATCGATACGCCCGGTCACGAAGCGTTCACGGCGATGCGTGCACGCGGTGCGAAAGTCACCGACGTCGCGATCCTCGTCGTCGCGGCCGACGACGGCGTCATGCCGCAAACGATCGAAGCGATCAGCCACATCCGTGCCGCGAGCGTGCCGATCGTCGTTGCGATCAACAAGATCGACAAAGGCGACGCCAACCCGGATCAAGTCAAGACGCAGCTGACCGAACAAGGTCTGCAGCCCGTCGATTGGGGCGGCAAAGTCGAAATGGTTCCGGTTTCCGCGCGCAACGGCACGGGCATCGATCAACTGCTCGAAACCGTGCTGCTCGAAGCCGACATTCTCGATCTCAAGGCGAACAAGAATCGTCGCGCGGCCGCCGTCGTCATCGAATCGGCGCTCGATCGCGGACGCGGCCCGGTCGCGACCGTGCTCGTGCAAAACGGCACGCTGCGCGTCGGCGACGTCGTCGTCGTCGGCGGCACGTACGGCAAGATCCGTGCGCTGCTCGACGATCGCGGCAAGCAAGTGAAGAAGGCCGGCCCCTCGATTCCGGTCGAGATCATGGGTCTCTCCGACGTTCCGTCGGCCGGCGACACGCTGATGGTCGTCTCCGACGAACGCGTCGCGCGCGAAGCTGCGGCAAAGCGCAGCAACGAAGCGTCGCGACGTCCGCATCCAAACGACTGCAGGTCCGAAGATCACGCTCGAAACGTTCATGCAGATGGCGACCGAAGGCGCAAAGACGCTCAACCTCGTCATCAAAGCCGACGGTCAAGGTTCGGTCGAAGCGCTGCGCTCGCGCGTCGAATCGCTCTCGACGGCCGAAGTCAACATTCGCGTGATCTACGCCGGCGTCGGCGCGATCACGCCGAACGACGTCAACCTGGCGTCGGCTTCGAATGCGGTGCTGATCGGCTTCAACATCCGTCCGGACGAAGCGGTAAAGCGCCTTGCCAGCACGCGAGCAAGTCGATCTGCGCTTCTATCAGGTCATCTACGACGTCGAAAACGACCTCAAGAAGGCCATGGTCGGCATGCTGGATCCGAAGTTCCGCGAGGTCGTCCTCGGGCGCGCCGAAGTTCGCGAGGTCTTCAAGGTCTCGAAGGTCGGCACGATCGCGGGCTGCTACGTGCAATCCGGCAAGCTCACGCGCAACGCGAAGGTTCGCGTGCTGCGTGACTCGGCCGTCGTGTTCGAAGGCGAGCTGGAATCGCTGCGCCGCTTCAAAGACGACGTTCGCGAAGTTCAAGAGAACTTCGAGTGCGGCGTTCAGGTCGCGAGATATCAGGATCTCAAGGCCGGCGACGTCATCGAAGCGTTTACGAGCGAGCTCGTTGCGCCGGAGATGGCGACGGCTTGAAGCCTGAACGGCGAGGCCGGATCGATCACGAAATCCAACGAGCCCTCGCAAAGATCATCGCAGAAGAAATCAAGGATCCCCGCATCGGTTTCGTGACCGTGACGCGCGCGGAGATCACCGGCGACATGAAATACTGCAAAGTCTTCGTGTCGATCATCGGCGATCGCCACGTCGCGCGGCAATCGATGGACGTGCTCGAGTCGGCGAAGGGCTTCATCCGCGGCCGGCTCGGCGACGAAGTCGATCTGCGGTACACGCCCGAGCTGAACTTCGTCGAAGATCGCTCGACGGAGCGTGCCATCGAGCTGACCTACAAAGTCGACGAAGCCGCGGCCGTCTCGTCCGGAAAGGTGCACGAGTGAGCGAAACGCTCGTGCGCAATTCGTCGACGACGGAAGACGTTGTCGCAGAGCTCAAGCGCCGCACGCACTTCGTCACCGTTTCACATGTGAAGCCCGACGGCGACACGCTCGGTGCTGCGCTAGCGCTGGGACTCGCACTCAAGAGCCTCGGTAAGCACGTCTGGTACTTTCAGGAAGGCGAGGTTCCGCGTAATCTCAAGTTTCTTCCCGAGACGCGATTTAGTCACGAGCCGCCTCCCAGCGGATCTGCCCGCAGATACGCTCTTCGTCTTCGGTGACATGAGCAATCCGTCGCGCGGTGGCGAGTCGCTTCCGAAGCTCAAGCGCGAGAACATCCTCGACATCGATCATCATCTCGGCAACGAGCATTTCGGTGCGTTCAACTACGTCGTCGAGGACGAGTGCTCGACGGGGACATGTGTGCTGCGGCTGCTCAAACAGTTCGGTGCGCAGATCACGCCTGAGATCGCGACCTGTCTCTTGACGACGATCATGACCGATACGGGCGGATTCATGCACAGCAACACGACGGCAGAAGTGTTGCGAACCTCGGCGTGGCTGGTCGATCTCGGCGCCGATAAAGAGCGTGTGACCGAAGAAATTTTTGCGAACAAGCGCTTCGCAGCGCAGAAGCTGCTCGGTGCGGTGCTTTCGCGCGCAGTGCTCGACGATGCCGGCCGCTACTGCTGGGCTGTGATCGATCAACAGCTGATCGACGAGCTCGGCGCGGATTACGAAGATACCGAAGACATCGTCAATCAACTGCGGGCAGTCGAAGGCGTCGAGGTTGCCGCGCTGTTCAAGGATTTCGACGGCGCCGTTCGCGTCAGCTTACGCAGCAGCGGTCGCGTCAACGTGCAAGCGGCTGCGGGCCGGCTCGGCGGCGGCGGACATTTCCGCGCCTCGGGTCTCACCTATCCCGGAAATATTCAAGAAGCGATCGCCGGCGTTCATTCCGCGCTGTATGCCGAGGGCTTGTAGCCCTTATTGTCATCCCGAGCGAAGTCGAGGGACAGCGGTAATCGAACGTGTTAGGCTTTATCAATTTATTTAAACCGCCGGGCCTGACATCGACGCAGTTCGGTGCACGGCTGCGTTGGATTTATCGCAAGCCGGGTGAGCCGAAGATTGCGATCGGACATGTCGGGACGCTCGATCCGCAAGCTGCGGGCGTGCTCCCGATCGCGCTTGGCCGTGCGACGCGGCTGATTCCGTTCATCGCGGACAAACGCAAAGCGTACGCGTTCACAGTCGTGCTCGGTCGCGCGACCTCAACCGGCGATGCCGGCGGCGAGGTCATCGAGACTGCCGGCGTACCCAGCGACGCGCGCGTCCGCTTGGAATCGGCGCTTGACAAGTTCATCGGCCGCGTCGAGCAAATTCCGCCGATGTTCAGCGCGCTCAAAGTAGACGGCAAGCCGCTCTACAAATTCGCGCGCAACGGAGAGACAATCGAGCGCAAATCACGTGCGATCACGATTTATTCGCTCAACGTGCTCGGTGCCGACGACGCGACGACGTTCAGGCTGCGCGTCGCGTGCAGCGAAGGCACCTACGTGCGCACGCTGGCTGAAGATCTTGCGCGTGCGATCGGCACCGTTGGGCACGTGGGCGCGCTCTTGCGCGAAGCTTCGGGTCCGTTTGTTCTCTCCGAAAGTTTGACGCTCGACGAAGTCGCCGCCGATCCGCTCGCAGCGCTGACGCCTCCGGAGAGCGTCATTGCGATACCGACGGTCGTCCTCGACGGACGCGGTTCGGTCGATTTCCGCGCCGGGCGTATCGTCGCGATGCGTGAACCGGTCGGAGACACGCACGTGTTCGTGCGCGACATGACGCGAATGCTCGTCGGCGTCGGTGAGATGCGCGGGACGATGCTCGCGCCGCGAAAGGTCTTCGTCTGAACGTTCACCACGAGCTTCCGAATGCTGCGCGGGAACGTCCGCTTGCGCTAGCGATCGGATTCTTTGACGGTTTTCATCGCGGCCACCGGGCAATCATCGCAGCGCTCTTGCGCGAGCGGCGTCCCGGGTATCGCGCCGCGGTGCTCACTTTTCGCAACCATCCGGCTACGCATCTGCGTCCATCGGAAGTTCCGCCGATGATCTCAACGCTCGAGGAGCGTCTCGACAACCTGGCGCGGGCCGGTGTCGAGGAAGCATATCTGTTACCTTTTGACGAGCGGATCGCGAAGCTCGACGCGCAGACATTCCTTGAGAAGGTTGTCGCGCAGCGCATCGGCGTGCGTGTCCTCGTCGTCGGCGAGAATTTTCGTTTCGGAGCAGGGCGTGGCGGCGACGCCGCGTTTGCGCGCGATCGGATGAACGCGCTCGACATCGGATTTGTCGCCGTCGCTCAACTCGAGGATCGCGACCAACGTATTTCGTCGACGCGGGTCCGTCAGGCGATCGCGGATGGTGACCTCGCGCTTGCGGATGAGCTGCTTGGAGCGCCGTATATGTTGCAGGGTCGCGTCGTCGTAGGCGAAGGACGCGGTCACGATCTGGGCTTCCCAACGGCGAACCTTGATGTGCCCGCAGACAAGCTGCTTCCGTCGGATGGGGTTTACCGCTGCATCGCGCGGTACGACGGCCGTGACTACGCGGCGCTGCTGTCGATCGGGACGAACCCAACTTTCGATTCGGGGACGCGCCGCACGACCGAGGTCTGGCTGCGCGACTTCGACGGCACGATCTACGGCGAGCAACTTAGTCTGCGCGAGCTGCGTTTTCTGAGAAAGCAGCTGCGCTTCGAAAATGCCGAGGCCCTCATCGAACAGATGCGGGCCGACGTGGCTGCCGTGCCGTATCCTACCATCGCATGATTCGCAAACTGCTCGTTCTCGTCATCGCCACATTGTGCACGGTACCGGTTGCAGCAGCCGCGCCGCCGCACCCTGGACAGCCTGCGCCCACGTTTGAGCTGCGCACGCTGGACAACAAGCCGCTGAAGCTCACGAAGCTCCACGGCAAGGCCGTGTATTTGGACTTTTTTGCCAGTTGGTGCGCGCCGTGCCGCGAAGAAACCCCTGAGATCATCAAGCTCTCGAAGCAATATAAAAAGCGCGGTCTGACCGTGATCGGCTTGGACGACAACGAAAGCAAAGATCGCGCGCAAGGCTTTAGCGACCAGTTCAAGGTTCCGTTCCCGGTCGCAGTCGCCGATCAGAAGCTGCTCGACAGCTACGGCGTGATCGCGTTACCGGTCCACGTCTTCATCGATCGCAATGGCGTAGTAAAATTATATCGTCTCGGCGAAATGTCCAACGATCAAATCGAATCCGCCGTCAAAGACATTTTATAGCCTTCCGGTTATCGTGAGGGCTTATTGCGCATTGATCGCCGCGGTGTCTCTTATGACCGCTTCACCGGCTGTGGCGCAAAGCAACTCCTTTCAATGTGATGGCGGCGGCAATCAGGCTGTCGTGAACGCCTGCGGTGCGCGCTGGGAAGCGGCGAACATACGCGCGCATCTCTTGGTGGAGAGCAACGGTGGTTACTCGACCAGCTGTCTGACGAAAACGGCGAATCTGCTCGATCAGCTTGCGACGAAATGGCTGTCTAAGAACGCCTTCACCGCGTTCAAAGGCTCCTGGCCTTGTGGTAAGGAGCCTTCCATTGCAAAAGTAGACGACGGAGCGCTCGCGCAAGTGTGTCCGAACGGAGTCTGGTCGTACGACAATAAGGGTAAGGTCGCGTGCCCATCGGGTGCAACAGTTGCGAAGGTCGTCGTGAATGCGCCTCCTACACCCGAACCACCAATACCGATGGAGAGCTACGAGAGTTCAATTCACGATTTAGCAGCGTATGATGCGGTATTGGATTATAAGGGTTCTTCGCACCATATGATCCAGCAGGCGACCATGAATTCTTGCCGGCTTGCGGTGACTAAGGAAGACCAATGGAGTTCCGTAAAATTTTCTGAATCAGCCCAGGTAAACTTGCAAGATTTGAACGGTGCAGTCCACTTCCTCGAAGACCACGACCAAGGCAACGTAATAATTTGGCTTTTTACGAAGAACTCGCTCCCTCTCGTCGCTTACGTCACATCAAATACTACAACTACAGCAAAGACGACGCAGGGAAAGAACATTCGTATTCTTGTGCCTCCCGATGTTAATCGCGAGATGGCAGAGGCGACACTCGTAGGAGCCATCAAGCGCTGCTCCGGCGCACCGACCGATGCGCTCCAAAACGCACCTCCTCGAGCTGCGCCCACATTGAACGTTGCGGGTACGTGGTTTGGGCGGGGCACTCCCGACGGTACCTACACGATCTTCCAAAGCGGCAACGTAGTGACGTGGTCTGCCGTATCGAACGACGGCGTAACGTGGGGCAACGACTTTTTGGGTTCGCTCAACGGCAACTTGATCAGCGGAACCTATTCAGATAAGCCAGGCTATCCGGCGCGCAACGTCGGGAACTTAGTCCTCCGTGTCGTCGATGCGTGTCATCTTTCCCTGGATTCAACCAACATCTCCGACTATGCTACAACCGTTTGGACCAAGATCAATTGTTAGCGCTTTCGTGTCATCCTGAGCGTAGCGACCCGCAGCCCCCTGTGTCATCCTGAGCGTAGCGAGTGTAGCGAGCGGAGTCGAAGGGCGCGAGCGGTAGAAGAGGGCCGCATAAACCTCTTGCCTTAGCGCAATAACGCCACATGAAGCAGCATGAAGCATTACTATGTTTATCTGCTGCGATGTTTCGATGGGACGTTCTACGCCGGGGTCACGGATGACGTCGAGCGGAGATTCGCGGAGCACTGTACTTACAATCGGCGCCCGCTATTGGTCGCTTACGTCGGCGAGTTTTCGGAAATCAGTCAGGCAATCGCGTTCGAGAAACAACTGAAGACCCGATACTGCGCGGCGCGCCCTTCGACTTCGCTCGCGGCGCTCGCTACGCTCAGGATGACACAGGGAGCTTCGAGCGTGCGCCGGGTAACGCTAGGCCGCTTCGACGGTGATTGCTTTCCCGTCGTAACCGACGCGGGCGGTGCTGCCGCCGGGGAGTTCGCCGCGTAAGATTGCGCCCGAAAGCGGCGAGGTGACCTCGCGAGCGATGGTGCGCTGCACGTAACGCGCGCCGCTGCCGGCGGCAATACTTTCTTTCGCGAGATAGCGTCGCGCTTCGGCGGTTAGATCGAGCACGACGGCGCGCGCACCGAGGCGCTCGACGAGCGAACGCAGCTGCAGCTCCACAATTTGCTCGATCTCGGGGACGCCGAGCGAATGGAAGAGCACCGTCTCGTCGATGCGGTCGATCAGCTCTTTACGCAATGCCATCTCCAGCTCGTCGACATCGATGTTGCTCGTCATCACGACCAGTGCGTGACGGAAGTCGATCGTGCGCCCTTTTGCGTCGGTAACGCGTCCGTCGTCGAGGATCTGCAAGAGAATCGCGGTGACGTCGGGGTGCGCTTTCTCGATCTCGTCGAACAGGACGACGCAATACGGCCGCCGTCGCACTTGTTCGGTGAGCTGACCGGGCTCATCATGTCCGTGATATCCGGGCGGTGCACCGAGCAGTCGCGAAATCGTATGCGTTTCCGTGTATTCGCTCATGTCGAGACGCACGAGCGCATCGTCCGTTCCGAAGAGCACGTGCGCGAGCGCGCGAGCCAGCTCGGTCTTGCCGACGCCGGAGGGGCCGATGAAAAGAAATCCGCCAACCGGCTTACGCGGATCCTTGAGCCCGGCGCGTGCGCGGCGAATCGCTTCAGAGACCGCGTGAACCGCTTCGCGCTGGCCGACGACGCGGGTTTCAAGCGAGGTCTCGAGTGCGAGCAGACTGCGTGACTCTTCCGCGCTCAGCGTTCCTTGCGGAATTCCGGTCCAGCGCGACACGACGTTTGCGATCGTTTGCGCGTCGATGACGCTTCCCGTGCCGGCGAGCGCGGCGGTTGCCGCGGCTTCATCGACGAGATCGATCGCTTTGTCCGGAAGAAACCGATCCGCGATGTAGCGCGCGGAAAGCGTCGCGGCTGCAACCAGCGCTTCATCGGTGATCTGCACGTGGTGGTGCACTGAATACTTCTCGCGCAGCCCGCGCAGAATTGCAATCGTTTGGTCGACGGTTGGTTCGTCAACGGCCACCGGTTGAAAACGCCGTTCGAGCGCCGGATCGCTTTCAACGTGTTTGCGATACTCACCGAACGTTGTCGCGCCGATGCACTGCAGTTCGCCGCGCGCCAGCTCCGGCTTGATCATCGAAGAAAGATCGAGCGAACCTTCGGCCGCGCCGGCACCGACGAGCGTGTGCAGCTCGTCGATGAACAGAATGACGTCGCGCGATGCGCGCTTGATCTCATCTAGAATGCGCTTGACTCGGCCTTCGAATTCACCACGATATTTCGTGCCCGCGACAAGCGGACCGAGCGAGAGTGCGAGCACACGCTTCTCGTGCAACGCCGCGGGGACGGTTCCCGCGACGATACGCTGTGCGAGGCCTTCGACGACGGCAGTTTTTCCGACGCCCGGCTCGCCGATCAAGACGGGATTGTTCTTGCTGCGCCGCGCGAGGATAGAGATCACACGCTCGATCTCGTCATCTCGTCCAATTACCGGATCGAGCTTGCCGGCGCGCGCGTCGGCGGTGAGGTCGCGCGAATATGCGGCGAGCGTGGGCGTTCCGCCGCGCAAGCGCTTCGTCCATTCGAGGGGATTCGTCGCGGGCGTTGCGGGCTCAGAGCCTTCCGAGCCGCGCGCATAGCGATCGAGCGCGAAGGCGAGGCCACCTAGGAGTGCTGCGGCTGCGCCCGCACCAATGAGCGGACGAAGCGACGCAAGCTTACGATTGCGCGAGCACGCAGCGCACAGATCGACTTGCACCCAGCGCCCAGAGCGCATCGAGTAGTCGCGAACGCTCGCGGGCTGAGCCTTGCAGGCCTCGCACGGTGTCTCGGTCATCGCCCTGATCTACCCCCGGGCGCGCATCGCGGTTTCAGGATTAGGGCGTTAAGGCGTAGGTGACGGTGACCGTCGCGTGCGCCTCGACCGATGAAGGCGTGATTTCCGTCGGCACCTGTGCGGGAGCCCTGACTGCGAGCGTCATCGCTCTCGCCGCGAAGACGGGAGGGCTCTGCACGGAAGATATCCGTCGAATCGTGCCAAGGTGCATGTGCGCCGCCTGTGCGATTGCAGCCGCTTGCGTGGCGGCATCCTCAACTGCGGCCGCGAGCGCAGCTGCGTGCGCGCCGCGTTCGTCGCGAACGCTGTAGCTGACGCCGTTGACCTGCGTGACGCCGGCCGCAACGGCTGCGTCGATAACGCCGCCGACGTTTGAAAGATTGTCGATCGTGATCGATAAGCCGCGCGTCACGATAAAGCCGGTCTGCGGGGGCCTATAGTTGTCTCCCGGCGGCGGCTTCGGCACGAAATTGAGATCGTAGCTCGACGTCTTGATCGCGCCCGCAGCGATCCCGACGCTGCGCATCCGGTCGACGAGCGCGCCATACAGGCGGTTGTTCGCCGAAGTCGCCGTCGCCGCGACATCATTGTTGGTGACGATCGAAACGGAAAGCGTGGCGCGATCAGGATCGCGCGAGATGGTCCCGGAGCCGGAGACGGTCAGCGTGCTCGACGGGGTCGCCGCTAGCGCAGGGACGCAGGCAAGAAGGCACGCGACGCACGCCAGGACAGTCCGGGCGAGGAGCCTACTTTTTGTAAACATTCTGGTCTGGTTTTTGGTCGGGTTGATCGCGGGCTCCCTTGAAGAGGCCTCGGGAACAGGAGCGCTCCCCAAAGAGGCACAAAAGCCCGGAGCGATGACCTACATTATCACGGAGCCATGTATCGGCACGAAGGACAAATCATGCGTCGACGTGTGTCCTGTCGACTGCATTCACGGCGATGAAGAAGACACGATGCTCTTTATCGATCCGGAAGTGTGCATCGACTGTGGTGCGTGCGTCTCTGCATGCCCGGTCGAAGCGATTTACGCCGACGCAGACGTGCCTGAAAAATGGAAAAACTACACCGAGATCAACGCAAACTGGTATAAGGAGCGCGCCGGAAAATAAAACGTAGAGTCGGCCTCCGGGAGTTGATGGACGACCCGGTCGACTCGCTTGTCGAATTGGAGGCGAACCTGCGCGACATCGAACGCGCGAATCGTCTCTTCGGCGGAATCACTCCGATTGCACGCGTCCTCGAAGCGACCGGAGCGATCGAAATCTTAGACGTCGGCTGCGGAGCAGCCGACATTCCGCGCGCACTTCTGGTACGCGCACAGCGTCACGGACGCACGCTCACCATAACGTGCCTCGACCATAGCGAGCAGATGCTGGCCATAGCACACCGGCTGCATGGCGATGACAACTTCCGGTTCGTGCACGGCGACGGTGATTCGCTTCCTTTTTCGGATGGCGCATTCGACGTCGCGATGTGTTCGTTGACCTTACACCACGTCGAAGGATCAGAAGCTGTCGGATTCTTACGTGAGCTGCGGCGCGTATCGCGCATAACGCCGGTCGTCTGCGACCTTCGGCGGTCGCCTCTAGCGTATGCCGCGACCTGGGCGCACGCTCGTCTTTTCTCGCGGAATCGATTCACACGTCACGATGCGCCGGTTTCGGTGCTGCGTTCTTATACGCCGCAAGAAGCGCTCGCGCTCGCGCGCGAAGCCGGATGGCGTGCGCCGAGCGTCAGGGTCGAGCCCTGGTTCCGCATGATGCTCATCGATGACGCACGATAACGATCGCGTCATAATCGTTGGTGCGGGTCCGTCCGGCGCGGCGACTGCACTCGCGCTGGCGCGCGCGTCAATTCCCGTAGCGCTCGTAGAGCGCACCGCATTTCCGCGGCGCAAAGTATGCGGCGAGTATTTGGGCATGGGCGCGGTTGCTGCGCTCGATACGCTCGGCCTGGGCGAAGCAGTGCGCGCGCTCGGATCGCCCTTGCGTGGGATCCGCATTATCTCGGGCGGCGCGCGCGCGGAGCTCGCGTTTTCGCGGCCGGCGATCGGACTTGCACGCGCGACCCTCGACAATCTGATTCTCGAGGCGGCGCTGGGCGCCGGCGCTCAACTGATAAACGGACGTGTCGAAGATATGCTTTCACGCGGCGTCGCCGTGCGCGACGCGAGCGGCGAGCGCGTGAACGTAACCGGACGGTTCGTCGTGGGAGCCGATGGCGCCGGTTCAATCGTCGCGCGCAAGCTCGGTTTGAGCCTACCTACTCCCGCGCGTCCGCGGTTTGCAGTCGGTGGACATTTTCGTGGAATCGAAAGCACGAACGGATGCGTCGAAATGTACTGCGACGGGAAGACGTATCTCGCAATCAATCCGCTTGGCGATGGGATCGCGAACGTGATGGCCGTCGCGCCGAAGGATCGTCTCGAAACATGGTCGCGCGTGATGGAGTTTGCGGCGGAAGCGCGCAGTGGTCCGCGCGTCGCGGTCGGTCCGCTCGCGCATAACGTTCGGCGTACGATTGCGCCAGGGACGATTCTGGTCGGCGACGCCGCGGGATTCCTCAGCCCATTTACAGGCCAAGGTGTTTTTCTCGCTTTGCGCAGCGCCGAACGCGCGTCGAGCGCGCTGATCCGAGCCTTTGCCAACGCGAATGAGGAAAACGACGCGCTCGCGGCATACGATTGCGAACATCGTGCGGAACTTCGCGCGCGCACACATCTCGGAAAAATCGTCGATGCGCTGATCGCCGTCCCGTTTTTGACGCGGCGTGCGGCGCGGAGGCTCGAAGCATCGCCGACACTCGCGGCGATTTTGCTCGACGCCGTCGGCGGTTCCACCTCGGCGAATGTTGCATTGCGTCCAGCGGTTTTACGGCGTTTGCTCGCGTGAACGTTACGACGTCGACAATCGACATCGCGGCCGACGCGGCGACGATCTTTCAATTTGCGTCCGCGACGGAGCGTTGGCCCGAATACCTGCCCCACTATCGCTTCGTGCACGTTCTCGAGGACCGCGACGGAGCGCGAGTCATCGAGATGGCCGCATGGCGGGGTTGGATTCCCATTCGCTGGGTCGCGGAGCAGAAGAATGATCCCGCGCGCCCGCACATCGCCTTTGTGCATCTTCACGGTTGGACTCGCGGGATGGAAGTCGAATGGCGCTTCTTGCCGATATCGGGCGGAACGCGCGTCGAAATCGAGCACCGTCTGCGTTTTGCGTTCCCGATCGCGGCGGATTGGCTGGGCCGGCACATCGTTTCAGACTTTTTTATTGATTTTGTGGCACAACGAACGCTGGCCCGTATGAAAGTATTAGCAGAAGCGGCATGTTGAACGGAACAGGGTACCGGGTCGTCGTCACCGGGATAGGGATTGTCAGCCCGATCGGCACCGGCGTGCGCGAGTTTTGGGAAGCCATGCTAGAGGGACGGGTTGGGGCGCGCGCGATCACGCGCTTTGATACCGACGGTTACCCGTCGCGGATCGCGGCCGAGATCGACAAGTTCGATCCTTCGGATCACATGGATCCGAAGCGCGTTCGCTGGACCGACCGCTTCGCACAGTATGCAGTTGCGGCGGCGCGTGGTGCGTTCGATGATGCGGGCATTTCAAAGAACGGTCCGCGCGAGGACGTCGGCGTGTTCATCGGCTCGGCTCTTGGTGGCGTGGCCTACGCCGACGAGCAGCACGACGTCTTCCGTCAGCGTGGCTTAGGCAGCGTTCGTCCGCTGCTGGCGATCTCGGTCTTTGGCGGTTCCGCAACGTGCAACGTCGCGCTCGAATTCGATGTTCGCGGTCCCACGGTCGCTAACGCAAATTCGTGCGCGTCCGGTGCCGTAGCGATCGGCGAAGCATTTCGTGCAGTGCATCGCGGCGATCTACGGGCGGCGATTGCCGGCGGCGCAGAAGCCCCGCTCTCACCGCTCTGCTTCGGCGCGTTCACCGTCATTGGTGCGATGTCGACGCGCAACGAAGATCCGCAGCACGCGAGCCGTCCATTCGACCGCGAGCGTGACGGCTTCGTAATGGCTGAAGGTGCTGGAATGCTGTGGCTCGAGCGCTACGAAGACGCCGTTGCGCGGGGCGCAAACATTTACGGTGAAATCCGTGGCTTCGGCGCAAGCAACGACGCGCACCACATGTCGGCGCCACGTCCGGGCGGTGAGAACGCCGCGCGTGCAATTCAGCTTGCACTCGATGAAGCGCACATCGCACCGAATGAGATCGAAGCCGTGAGCGCTCACGGTTCGTCGACGCTGCTTGGCGATCGGGCCGAAGCAAAAGCCTTGCGCCGTGTGTTCGGCGACGGCGTTGCTCAGCTGCCCATCACGGCATCCAAAGGTCAGCATGGCCACGCGTTCGGTGCGGCCGGTGCGTGGGAAGCTGCTCTCTCGTTGCTGACGCTTCGCTACGGCGTTCTGCCGCGCGTCGTCGGCCACTTTGTCGATGATCCCGACTGCGATCTAGCGTTTGTGCGCGCGACTGTCGAAGGCAGGGTGCGCACCATGCTCTCCAACACGGCAGGTTTCGGCGGAATCAACGCGGCGCTGGTTTTCGCTGCCGTCGATTCGTGAACGCTCCGGTCCTCGCCCGGGACGTCCGTAAGACTTACGTGACGTCGTCGGGCGACGCTACTGCTTTGGCGGGCGTCTCGCTCGAGCTTGCGCGCGGCGAGATGGTCGCGCTCGTGGGTCCGAGCGGTTGCGGCAAAACGACGCTTCTCAATTTGATCGGCTGCGTCGATCTGCCGACTTCCGGCGACATTTCGATCGAAGGTCGGCGCACAACCGATTTGAGTGACGATGAGCTTACGCTCTTGCGTCGCGATCGTATTGGGACGATCTTCCAATTCTTCAATTTGCTTCCGGCGCTCACCGTCGAACAAAACACATCGCTGCCGCTCGTGCTGCAGGGCGCCGCACCTTCAGAGATTTCCGAGCGCGTCGCGGGGGCGCTCGCCCTCGTCGGGATCGGTGAACGCGCGCGCGCGTTTCCGTCCGAGTTATCCGGCGGTCAGCAGCAGCGCGTCGCGATCGCGCGAGCGATCGTGCATCGTCCCGCAATCGCGCTTGCCGACGAGCCAACCGGAAATCTGGATTCTAAGAACGGCGCGATCGTGCTCGAGTTGCTGCGCACGATTGCCAATGGCGGCCAGACCGTCTTGATGGCGACGCATAACGAAAATGCAGCCGCGATTTGCGACCGAACCCTGCACATGCAAGACGGGCAATGGGTCTACTCTTACGCGGGCTGATTGCGGGGACGCTGCGCGAAGGTAGGCTGCGAACGGTCGTAACGATCGTTGCGGTGGCTCTCGGTGTCGCGATTGCGCTCGCAATCGATCTCGCGAATGCAACGGCGGTCGACTCGTTTTCCTCGAGCGTCAACGTCGTAGCAAGTCGCGTCAATCTGCAGGTCCTGGGGGCCGGACGCGGCTTCGATGAGCGAACCCTGCTGCGCGTTTCAGCGCTACCGGGCATAATCTCCGCATCACCCGTCATCGAAGACAGCATCGTCGTCGGTGCGCGGCGCGGCCATCCGCAAGAAGGCGAAGTGCTGCGCGTGCTCGGTGTTGACTTGCTTGCGCCGCTGCCGCGCGACGCGGGGACGCCCACGAGCGGCACGGACGTGCATGCCGATACTCTCGTGAACGGTGACGGCGCCGTTATCAGCGAGCGCGTTGCGCAACGCTGGGGGTTGCACATCGGCTCGCATCTCCCGGCGATCGCTGGGGCGCGTCCGGTGTCGCTTGTCATTGCTGCAATCTTGCCGCCCAGCGTGGTCGGGATCGATTCGAGCGTTGTATTCGTCGACATCGCAACCGCGCAAGATATCTTCGAGAAAGTCGGGTTGCTCGACCGGATCGACTGCGTCGTCGATCAGAGTCGCCTCGCGCAAACGTTTGCAGCTGTGCGCGCGGTCATTCCGCCGGGGTCGCGCGCGATCGAGCCACGCGTTCGCACCGGCGAGATCCGGCGCATGCTGCAGAGCTTCCAACTAAATCTCGACGCGCTTTCGGCAATTGCACTCGTCGTCGGCATGTATTTGATCTTTAATACGGTCGCGATCGCGGTCGTGCAACGCCGCCCCGAGATCGGGACGCTGCGCGCACTTGGCGCCAGGCGTGCGCAGATTTTCGCGGCTTTCGTGGTAGAAGGCGGCGTGCTTGGACTCATAGGTTCGCTTGTAGGGCTCGCCCTCGGTGCGGTGCTCGCGCAGTTTTCAGTTGCGGCCGTGGCACGAACCGTGCAAACACTCTACGTCGGAATCGGAGTCGGCGGTGTATTATGGAATCCGTTGCCGATTCTCGAAGCGTTCGTGCTCGGCATCTTGCTCGCCGTCGTCGCGGCGGTCGTCCCGGCGCTCGAAGCCGCGCGCGTTCCGCCGGCGCTCACAATGCGAGCCGGCGGATTCGAACGCAGCTCGCCACACTTTGCGCGAAACGCGGCGCTCGCCGGCCTGTGCGCGCTCGTCATCGCGCTGCTCGCCACGGTAGGACCGCCGATCGGCGGCGTGCCGCTTTTCGGTTATTTCTCCGGGATCATGATCATCGCAGGCGGATCGCTGTGCGTCCCGCTTGCAATCGCGGTAACGTCCGCCCTTGGGCGCAGGTACTTGCGCGATGCACCCTCGTTGCTTGCTGCCGGTAATCTGGGCGGTGCGTTGCGCCGCGAAAGCGTCGCTGTCGCGGCTCTCGGGATCGCAATCGCGATGATGACGGCTGTCGCAATTTTGATAGGCTCGTTCCGTACGACTGTCGTGACGTGGGCCGACGAAGTGCTTTCAGCCGATCTTTTCGTCCGTACGCTCGGCCCGTCCGACGCGTCATCCGAGGCGCGGTTTGGTCTCGGCGTTTTGACGACAATTGCAAGCGTGGCGGGCGTCGCCGATGTGCATGCGCTGCGTTCGATCACGATTCCGTTCCGTGGACGCCTGACCGAGCTCGATGCGACCGACTTCACACAGCTTGCGCACCGGAATTCCATTCAATTTCTCGGCGTCCGAAATGTCGCGAAGCTTTTGCGGCAGGCGGCGGGGACGCGCAGCGTGTTCGTCTCGGAGCCGTTCGCGACGCGCTTTAACGTGCGGCCGCGCGATTCGCTGGTGCTCGATACGCCCTCCGGCCCGACTCGTTTCGATGTAGCCGCCATCTTCAACGACTACTCGACTGAATCAGGGATCATCATGCTAGATCGCTCGACGTTCGAGCGACTCTTCCATGACGATACGGTCGACTCGATCGCGATATGGGCGCAACCTGGCGCGAACCTTCTCGATCTTCGGACGCGCGTGATTCGCAGTGTCTTGCCTCTGCGTATCGACATCGAGACGAATCGTGAGCTGCGCGCGCTCGTCGTGCAGATATTCAACCGGACCTTCGCGATCACGTACGCACTCTATTTGGTCAGCATCGCGATCGCGTTGCTCGGGGTTGTCTCGACCTTGTTCGCACTCGTGCTCGAGCGCCGCCGGGAAATCGGCATCTTGCGCTACTTGGGTCTGCGTACGCGTGACGTGCGGCGCATGGTGCTGGTTGAGGCGGCTTTCGTCGGCGTTCTCGGAGGACTCGTCGGCATTGCGCTCGGCTTTCTGCTGGCGCTGCTCTTGATTTTCGTGATCAATCGCCAGGCGTTCGGCTGGCTGATCGACCTGCACATCCCGTGGGAATTTCTCGGGGCGTCGTTCGTAGTGGTCGTAATCGCGGCACTCCTTGCGGGAATTTATCCCGCCGGCGTAGCGGCCCGTATTCGAACGGCGGAAGCGATTCGAACTGAATGAAACTCGTAGCGTTCCTGGCGCTCGCGCTGCTCTCTTTTCGTAGTGCAACCGCACCATATACGTTCATCTTCCCGCGCGACCACGGCGCGCATCCGGCGTATCAGAGCGAGTGGTGGTATTTTACGGGACACTTGCACGCACGCGATGGCCGGCGTTTCGGTTTCGAGTTGACGATTTTCCGCTTCGGAATCCGGGCCGGGAATGCACCCTTTGCGCCGGGCAGGTCGCGTTGGCACGGCTCGCAAGTCTTTCCCGCGCATTTTGCAATTACCGATGTGAACGACAAGAAGTTCGTACACGACGAACGTTTCGCTCGCGACGCGCTCGGCATCGGATCGTCGTCAACCGGGACGCTGAACGTCCATGCCGGTGATTGGTCGGTGCGTGGACTCGGTCCGATAAAATTGCACGCCGTCTCGGGAACAAATGCGATCGATCTTGCGCTGCGCTCGGATAAGGCGCCCGCCATCAACGGCGAAGGCGGCATATCGCGCAAAGGCCCGTGCAGCTCGTGTGCGTCGCACTACTACTCGATGACGCGTTTGGCGACGACCGGAACGCTTGTCGTCGGCGGGAAGCGCTACGTCGTCGAGGGCGAGTCCTGGATGGATCACGAGTTCGGTTCCGACGAGCTGGAAGCGACTCAAAGCGGTTGGGATTGGTACGCCCTGCAGCTCGATGACGGGCGCGAGCTGATGCTGTACATCTTGCGCCGGAAAGACGGCGGAGTGACGCCGCAGTCGAGCGGCTCCTTGGTTGCCCGCGATGGTCGCGTCCGGCATCTACGGCTCGGAGATTTTCAGACGCAGGCGCTCGGGACGTGGAAGAGTCCCGCGAGCGGTGCTGTGTATCCGAGCGGTTGGCGCGTGCGCGTGCCGAGTGAAGGCCTGGATGTGACGATCACGCCGCTTCTGCTCGATCAGGAGCTGATCGATCAACAGCTGCATGTCGCATATTGGGAAGGCGATTGCGATCTGTCGGGGACCGACCACTCGCGTCCGGTGCACGGCGCCGCTTATGTTGAGCTGACGGGATATGACGGCGTCCTGACCTTCTAAGGAAAGTCGCTCGTTTCGTCGAATTCTTAGAGATAAAGATGGCTTTTAGCCAGCGACAGCTCTCCATTTTCACGCCGCGCTCGCTGCGTGATGCCCTTGGTCTCTCGTTTACGCATCGCGAACAGGTTCGCTGGCTTATCGGAACGAGTGAGTTGCTCGCGTCGGCATATACGCACGTTCCACGCGAGGCGCAAATCCTCGATGTACGCGAACTCGATGAATTTCGCGCCGCCCCCGTTGGTGACGAAAACAAGATTCGCTTCGGCGCCTTCGCAACCAAAGCGTCGTTGCGCGGACATCCCGTGCTCGAAGCGACCCTCTTCAAGGCCGCAAGCTCTGCCTTGTATTTGGCGGTTTCGGAGGCGAACGTCGAAGTCGTCTCGCTCGGGCGTACGCGCTCCACGCCGATCGATGCACTGATGCTGGCGCCGCACGAGGCACCGCTCTCAATCGAATTCGAAGCCAATGCCGGCGACATCTACGTGCAGCGCCGCCGCACGATTCGCGACGGCTCGGCATCGCACGACTTAATCATCGGAGCGACGTTCCGCCTCGCTGACGACGGGCGCACTTCGCGCGTTCGCGTTGCGCTATCGATCGACGACGCTCCGCCGGTTCGGGCGCGGCTCGCTGAACATCAGCTCCAGGGCGAGCGGCTTTCCAGCGACCGTACAGGTCTTGCGGCTCGTCTCTGCGCTGAGGCGATTGCGCCGGAGGATCCCCGTAAGGCCGCAGCCGCGCGCTCGGCGCTCACCTTAGCGCTCGCCATGTTCCGGGAGGCACGGGTTCGCTGTGACGAAATGAATCGGTCTCGTCGCCCTGACCCCCCACGGAGAAAACGACGCCGCCGATGATTCGTTCACGCTTTCTTGCAGTGCTCGCCCTTGCGGCACTGCCTATCGCCGCACTCGCGCAAACCGCTGTTGCGCCAACCCAAGATGAGCTTGCTCAAATCCGCCAGACCGGCGTCTTGCGCGTCGGTTTGACCGGTGACTACGATCCGTTCAGTCTTGTCGATGCGAACGGTGTTTATAAGGGTATCGACGCGGACGCGGCTGCGATGTTGGCAAAAGCGATTGGCCCGAACGTCAGGTTGGAGATCGTCAAGACGACCTGGCCGACCTTGACTGCCGATCTGCTCGCGAATAAATTCGATATCGCAATGGGCGGCGTGAGCTATAACGAAGCTCGTGCGAAAGTTGGCGAGTTAACGAGCGCCTACATACAAGATGGGAAAGTTGCGCTTGTTCGCGCGTCCGACAAAGGCAAATACCACACGAACACGCTGACGGATTTCGACAAGCCGGACGTCACCGTGCTCGTGAATCCGGGCGGAACGAATCAACTGTTCGTCAACGGCAACATCAAGAACGCGAAGATCGTCGTGGTAAACGACAACCTGGCAATTCCGGGCATGCTCGTCGATGGAAAAGGCGATGTCATGTTCACGGACGGCGTCGAAGCACGATTGAAAGCCGCGCGCGATCACCGGCTCTATGCCGTGGATCCCGATCATCCGTTCACGCACAGCGCGCACGTCTACTTCATGCAGAAGGGTCAGGTTGCGCTGCTCGATTTCACGAACGCGTGGATCGCGCACATGCAGTCTGACGGATCGTACACGAAACTCTTCGCAAAATACATCGGGTCGTGAGCGTCGACATTTGCGACGTCGCGCCGCGCGACGGTCTGCAGAACGATGAAACGCAAACGACGCCAGAAATGCGCGCCGAGCTTTGCCGGCGTCTTGCCGACGCCGGCGTTCCGTATGTCGAGGCGGTGAGCTTCGTCAACGAAAAGCGCGTGCCGCGCATGGCGGGCGCCGAAACCGTGGTCTCGCTTTTGCCGGTGGACGCCAAGACCGAGTTTAACGCGCTCGTTCTCAACGAACGTGGTTACGATCGCGCGCTGGCGACGACTCTGCAAGCCGTGCACTACGCGTTTCCGGTAACGGACGCGTTCGGGGAACGCAATCAGGGCGCAAAGGTCGCCGATTCGATGGCGGTCGCAAAGCGCATTATCGAGCGCGCGCGTGAGGACGGACTCGGCATCTCGATCGGACTGGCCGTTGCATTCGGATGTCCGTTCGAAGGGACGGTCGATCCCGGTCGCGTTCTCGATATCGCACATCAACTCGCGGAAATGGGGCCGGATGCGATTTCATTTGCCGATACGATCGGTGTCGGCGTCCCCAAGCAAGTGCGCATCCTGGTTGAAGGCATGGCCGATACGGACATCCCGGTTGGATGTCATTTCCACGATACGCGCAATACCGGCGTAGCAAACGCGCTCGCTGCCGTCGAATCCGGCGCGCAAATGCTTGATGCATCGGTCGGTGGCGTGGGCGGCTGCCCTTTCGCACCCGCCGCAACCGGCAACGTTGCAACCGAGGATGTCGTGTACATGCTGCACGGCATGGGTTACGAGACGGGCATCGATCTCGATAAGCTCATCTCGACCGCGAAGTGGCTCGAGAAGCAGCTCGAACATTCCGTGCCGAGCGCGCTCCACCGCGCCGGCCCGTTTAAATGTATTGCCTGAACGATTAACGGGCGCACGTTCGATAACCGCGCGCAAACGATAACGCGCAAAGGGCCTGAGCGTAGCGCTCCGCAGGAGCGCGAAGTCGAAGGGCGAGCCGCAATCATCCGGGTTGAGCAACGATCCTAAAGAGATGCTGGCACGATTGTGCCCTCGACCTTGTGACATCGTTTCGCGGCCCGAATCACTAGGGCTCGTCCTTCGACTTCGCAACGCTGCGCGTTGCTACACTCAGGATGACAAATGGGGAGATTCTTGCCTTGCGGCGGCCCTTTGCACGAAATCGCCACTGTGCGGCCATCGTACGTGCGCCCGGTAATGGTCAGCGGGGAGCGCAGGCCCCAAATACGAAGGGGCCAGAGCATCAATGGCCCGTGAGGTGACGTGATTTGAAGGCTATGACCGATCGCTCGATGAGCGAGCAGATGTCGACGAAGCCCGGCTTCATCGCCGCGCTCGACCAGAGTGGAGGCTCGACGCCCGGCGCTTTGCGTCTATACGGCATCCCCGAGGACGCCTACAGCGGCGATGCGGAAATGTTCAAGCTCATGCACGAATTTCGCGTGCGGATCATCTCGTCGCCGGCATTCACAGGTGATAAGGTCATCGCCGCGATTCTCTTCGAGCGCACGAT
This sequence comes from Vulcanimicrobiota bacterium, assembly GCA_963715815.1. Lineage (GTDB taxonomy): Bacteria > Vulcanimicrobiota > Vulcanimicrobiia > Vulcanimicrobiales > Vulcanimicrobiaceae > JAFAMS01. The sequence continues at coordinate 1,251,520 of OY970278.1, forward strand.
GGAAGGTACGGCGAAAGGTAAGCCGGTGCCGAGCTATCTCTGGGAAGATCGCAAAGTCGTGCCGTTCTTGAAGATCGATAAAGGCCTCGAATCGGAAAACGATGGCGTCAGCATGATGAAGGCGATGCCCGGCTTGGATGATTTGCTTGCGCGCGCTGCAAAGCTCGGCATTTACGGCACGAAAGAACGCTCGACGATTACGCTAGCCTCGAAGTCAGGCATCAAGGCAATCGTCGATCAACAGTTTGAGATCGGGAAACAAGTTGCATCGCATGGCCTCATGCCGATTCTCGAACCGGAAGTCTCAATCAAGAGCCCCGATAAGGCCGGTGCGGAAGCAATCTTGCGCGATGAGATCACGCGGCATCTCGATGCAATGACGGACGGACAGGTCATGCTCAAACTGACGATTCCCGATCATCCCAACTTCTATGCTCCGTTGATCGCGCACAAGCGCGTCCAGCGGGTTGTCGCGCTTTCGGGCGGATACACGCGCGCCGATGCCGATGAAAAGTTGTCTCACAACGAAGGCATGATCGCGAGCTTCTCGCGCGCACTCGTGCAAGATCTCAAGGCGCAAATGACCGACGCCGAGTTCAACACGGCGCTGGCCCAGGCGATCGACGAGATCTACAAAGCGTCGACGGTCAAAGTATAGCGGCTACGTAGGCGAGCGTCGATCCGAGGATCGTCGCGACGAAAAGCGCGACGCCGCCGGCAGCGACATCGGTCACGTTTGCTGTGCCCGCGCGCGAGCACAGAAACCAAGCAATCGGAACCGTCAGCGTGATGAAATAGGCGAGCGGCGTTACGGCGCCCAGCGCGATCGCGATAACGGTGCCCGCATAAATCGCGGCCACGCCGCCGTATATCAGGTATCGCGCACCTTCCCGTCCCAACCGCGCGACGAGATTCATCTTTCCGGTCGCACGGTCCGCATCGACGTCCGGATACTCGACACAGAACATCAAAACGAACATCGCCGCAATCGAAGGTATGGTGCTCGCGAATAAGCGCAACGCCGGCACGTGTGCGAACGTCACGTATCCCGCAAGCGGGAAGAGCAACGCGATGATGACGGCCGTATCGAGCTCGCCCCAGCCGCGTGCGAGCAATCGCATCGGCGGTGCGCTGTACGACCAGCCGAGAATCGCGATGAGGACGCCGACGAGGGCCGGTGCGTACGCGCCGCTGATCGCGAAAACGAGGATCGCAAATGCGCCGATTCCGGCACAAACAAAGGCTGCGTTGAGCGCGATGCGTGGTGAGAGTCCGCCCTCGAGCAGAGCGCCGCTTCCACCCGACCATGCAGTGCGCTCCGCCGATTCATCGCAGAACCGGTCGTAATAGTCGTTGGCATAATGCACCATCAAATGAAACGATGTCACCATGACTTGTCCGAGCGCGTACACCTGCCAGTCGATGTACGCACCATCATAGCGCGCAATCGCCGCACCGAGCGCAAATCCGAGTAGGCCGCCGGTCAAGAACTTTAGACGTGACAAGCGGATGAAGGCGCGCAACACAGGATGATTCTTCATCCTTCGTGAGAAGGGTCTTGCCAGATGCGGATCGGCGCGATCGACGTTGGGACGAATTCCATTCACTTGATCGTCGTCGAGGTCGACGCGGAATCGATGTCGACCCGGACCGTTTTCAAGGCACGCGAAATGGTTCGCCTCGGCGCCGACGATGCGCTGGAAGGCGGAGCGCTGGGAAAACGTGCGATCGCACGGGGGGTTGAAGCGATCGCGCGGTTCGTCAGGCTGGCGCACGAGCGCGATGCAGAGCGCATTCGCATCGTGGCCACGTCGGCGGTGCGTGAAGCGCGTAACGGTGCCGAGTTTGCAAGCGAAGTCCAACGCTTGTGCGGCGTCCCGCTCGAGGTGCTTGACGAGCGTGAGGAAGCGCGCCTCATCTATCTCGGAGTCACGCGAAATTATCCGCTGCACGACCGGCTGGCGTGCATCATCGATATCGGCGGCGGGTCGACGGAGTGGATCGTGGCCGACGATCGGCGTCCGTATCTGCTCGAGAGCGTCAAGCTCGGCAGCTTACGCTTGTACGATGCGTTTTTGCGCGGCGACGAGCCGCCTTACGAGCGCTATCCCGAGCTTGTTGCGCACATCAAGAAGCTGATCTCGCCCCTCGTCGCGCGTTTGCGTGAATTCGATTGCGATATTGTGATCGGAACATCAGGAACGATCATGGGTCTTGCGGCGCTCGATGCGGGCGACCAGACCGCTCGTCCGGGGATCCACGGTCACGTCTTGAGTCTCGAACGGCTTCGCGTTTTACAGGCCAGGATGCTCACGTTGACCGAGGCGCAGCGGCGAACGCTGCCCGGGATGAACGCGCGGCGCGCCGACATCATCATCGCGGGCGCAGCCGTCCTGATCGAAGGGCTGGTGGGGATAGGAGCCCGGGAGATCGTCGTGAGCCAGCACGCGCTGCGCGAAGGCGTCGTCGTCGATCTCGTGCAGGCCGACACCGACATCGTGCGCCGCCTTGACGTTTTGCGTGCGCGCCGGCGCGAATCGGTCGCCTCGCTCGCACGCCGCTATCAGAGTAGCGGTCTGCACGAGCGCAGCGTCGCACGCCTTGCATTGCGGATTTTCGATGAGCTGGCCCCACACGTCCTGACCAGTCCGGTCGATCGGGAAGTGATTCACGCCGCCGCGCTGCTGCACGATATCGGAAAATTCGTGAATACCAGCGCCCATCACAAGCACGGCGCCTACCTTATACGAAGCACCGTGCTTGATGGTTGGAACGACCTCGAACGAGAATTACTTGCAACAATCGTTCGCTATCACCGTAAGTCCTTACCGAAAATAACCCATCCCGAATGGATGGCGCTCGGAGCGATCGAGCGCGATCGCGTTGCATTGCTGGCGGGAATCCTGCGTGTCGCAGATGGTTTGGACGTTCGTCAACAGGGGATTGTGAGCGATGTTCGCATTCGCTGGGGGCCTGGGGCGGTTGCGATAGAAGTCGAAGCGAACGATACCCAAAGCAGTGGTGACCTTGCATCCGAGATCGCAGCGGCGGGGTACAAGGCGGACCTTCTTGCAAAAGCGCTAGGAAAGGCTGTGATTCCGCGGGGAGTTGCAGCCATCTCAGCAGAAGCGTAGGCCCCCTCGTGACCACATTGGCCACCGCAACTAAACGCATCTTGGTCGTCGACGACGAGTCGGCAATTCTGCAAACATTGCGCTTCAATCTCGCGCGAAGCGGCTATCAGGTGAGCACGGCAGGCGATGGGCGCACTGCGCTCGCGCTCGTTGCAAGCGAAGAACCAAATCTGGTGATTCTCGACATCATGCTTCCGGTGCTCGACGGCATCGAGACGTGCAAAGAGATTCGCCGTCACAGCAACGTGCCGATCATCATGCTGACCGCAAAGGATCAGGAGATCGACAAAGTCGTTGCACTGGAGATCGGCGCCGACGATTACGTTACCAAGCCGTTCTCGCTCGCGGAATTCATGGCACGCGTGAAAGCCTGCTTGCGCCGCGCCGAAAAACCGCAAGTCAGCGAGCGCGACGAACCAATCGTTGCCGGCGATATCACGCTCGATCCGTCGCGACATCTGCTGCTCGTACGGGGACGCGACGTTCAGCTGGCCCCCAAGGAATTCAGCCTACTGCATGTCCTGATGGAAAACAAAGGCCGTATCGTCACCCGTCAGATGTTGCTCGAAAAAGTCTGGGGTTACGATTTCGAAGGCGAGCATCAAACAATTAGCGTTCACGTTCGGTGGCTTCGCGAAAAAGTGGAGGTCGATCCGAATAACCCGCGGCACATCATCACGGTGCGCTCGCGGGGCTACATGTTCCGCGAATAGTGACCTTTACTGGCGAGCTGCTGGCGCTGTTCGTCGGTGCCGCCGGGGGGTTTTTCGCAGCTCGCTTCTCGCGTAACGGGTCGCGGTCCCGGGCTCCCGACGTCGCGGAAAAGCGTGCCGAACAGCAGCGTGACGACTCGCTCGAGCAGATCGTCGCGCTTATGCCCGTTGCAGCTCTGGTCGTAGATCGCAATGGTTACTTGAAATTTGCGAACACCATGGCGGAACGCGCATTCGACATGGATGCGGAGCGTGGGCGCGGCCGTGCGCTGATCGAAGCGATCGGCTCGGTCGATCTCGAACGGCTAGTGAGTCGCGGTCAGTTCGGGCAGCGTGCTGTAGGCACGATCGTTCTCCGCTCGGGCGAAAGCGAGCGCAGCCTCGTCGTTACGGTTCAGCCGCTCGAACAAAGCGGCGGCGACATGCTCGTGTTCGCGGAGGACCGCTCGAAGATCGCCGATAGCGAGCGCGTACGGCGCGACTTTCTCGCGGACGTCTCACACGAGCTGCGCACTCCGATTTCGTCGATCCGCTTAATGGTCGAGACGATTCAGCTTTCCGGCGACGATCCGGAAGCGATTCGGCTCTTTTTCCCCAAAATGGTTGCCGAGCTCGAGCGCATGACGCGTCTCATCGAAGATCTGCTCGAGCTTGCACGCGGAGAAGCAGGCCAAGTTCCGCTGCACCCGAGCAAAGTCGATTTGTCGAGTTTGGTCGAGGACGCGGTGGCCGCATTTCAAGTCCGCGCTGAAGAACAAGAGGTCGATTTGCGTTTGGATGCGCCGCGCACGGTTGAAGCGGAAGTCGATTCGAAGCGTTTAACGCAAGTCGTCGTCAATTTGATCGACAACGCACTGCGGCATACCGCCTCCAAGGGTCATGTCCTCGTCGGCGTCGGCGCCGAGAATGGCGAAGCGTTTCTCAGCGTGCAAGATGACGGCGTTGGGATACCCTTCAAAGATTTGCCGCACATCTTCGAACGGTTTTACGTCGTTGACCGTTCGCGTTCACGTGGATCGGGCGGAACCGGCCTCGGACTTGCGATCGTAAAACAAATCGTCGAAGCGCATGGGGGCAGCGTTCACGTTGATTCGGAGCTTGGTTTGGGCGCGCATTTTTCGTGCAGGCTTCCCGTTAAGCGGGGGACAACGCCTTGATAACAAGCATGTGCGATGCTCTACTTTAGACGGCTAGTTTAAGACGTCTTAATATTGCCTTAAGGGTGAGTTGATTATCTCCCCTGATACTCGTAGCGAACGGATTATGTTGTTGGAAGCGGCGCCGGCTGATACACGGACAGCGGTCAAACTTGAAGCGAAATCGCTAAACGTCTACTATGGAGCGTTTCAAGCGATTAAAGACGCATCGCTTGCGATGCCGACGAATCGCGTGCAGGCGCTCATCGGACCATCGGGCTGTGGGAAGTCGACATTCTTGCGTGCCCTCGATCGCATGCACGATCTGACGCCGGGCGCACGCATCGAGGGCGTCGTCGAACTCGATGGTAAGAACATCTACGACGACGACATCGATCCGGTGATGGTTCGCTATCGCATCGGCATGGTGTTTCAGCGTGCCAACCCATTCCCGAAGTCGATTTGGGAGAACGTCGCCTACGGTCCCAAAATCCACGGTTTGAAAGACAAGCACAAGCTCGACGAAATCGTCGAGCGATCGCTGCGACAAGCGGCGCTCTGGGAAGAAGTGAAGGATCGGCTGCATCGCTCTGCATTCGACATGTCGGGCGGGCAACAGCAGCGCCTTTGTATTGCACGCGTGCTTGCGGTCGAGCCTGAAGTTATTCTGATGGACGAGCCGGCCTCAGCGCTCGATCCGATTGCGACCGCGAAGATCGAAGACCTCATCGGCGAGCTCAAGAAGAACTATACCGTTGTCATCGTCACGCACTCAATGCAGCAGGCCGCACGCATATCGGACTTCTGTGCGTTCTTCCATCTGGGTGAGTTAATCGAAAGTGGTCCGACCAATCAGGTGTTCACGCGACCGAAGGATCGTCGAACGGAAGATTACATCACCGGACGCTTCGGCTAACGTTAAGGACGATCTCTTCACATTTAAGATGATGTTAAGGCTCCCCAGCTATAGTCCAGCCGTTTGCTCAAGCCATTTTGCTTCAGCTTTGAGGAGAGTATGAAACCGCTGCGCATTATATTCGCGCTACTTGCTTTTTCGATCGCCAGCACCGCCGCGGCGTATGCGGCCGCCGAGCTCTTGGAAACGGGCTCGAGCCTTGTCTATCCGCTCATGAATCTCTGGGTGCCCGTGTACACGAAGGCACACGGTGACGTGAAGATCACGACGCAGAGCACCGGTAGCGGAACCGGAATTTCGCAAGCCGTCGCAGGCGTTGCACAAATCGGCGCCTCCGATGCCTACATGAGTGATGCCCAACTCGGCACCACGCACATGCTCAACATCCCGCTCGCGATCAGCGCGCAGCAAGTCAACTACAACATTCCCGGCCTGAACGACGTCCATCTGAATCTCTCAGGTCCGGTTCTCGCGGGGATCTATGACGGGTCGATCCACTTCTGGGACGACGCGAAGATCAAGGCGCTGAACGGTTCGGTCGGCGGCAAACTGCCACATGAAGCGATCATCCCGATCCATCGCGCCGACGGTTCGGGCGACACGTTCATCTTCACGCAGTACCTAACGTTCTCGACCCCGAGCTGGAAGAGCGGTCCCGCTTACGGCACGACGGTCAACTGGCCGGCAGTTCCGAACGCGGTCGGCGCCAACGGCAACCCCGGTATGGTTCAAGCTTGCCAAGGCGCGAAATACTCGATCGCGTACATCGGCGTCAGCTTCCTGGATCAAACGAATCAAGCCGGTCTCGGCTACGCTGCACTGCAGAATGCAGCCGGCAAGTTCGTTCTGCCGGCGGAGCCCAACATTCTGGCAGCGGCCGCGGCAAAAGACAAAGAAACGCCGAAAGACGAGCGCATCTCGCTGATTTACGGACCGGGTGCAAGCTCGTATCCGATCATCAACTACGAGTACGCGATCGTCAATCCGAAGCAAAAAGACGCCGCAACCGCTTCCGAAGTGAAGAACTTCTTGGGTTGGGCCATTACGGGCGGACAAGAGAAGTCGTATCTCGAGAAAGTGCACTTTATTGCGCTTCCGCCGAGCATCGTCAACTTGAGCAAAGCCCAAATCGCGGAGATCGGTTCCTAGGGGTTCATGGCGACAGTCGCATTGAGCGGCGCTGACCAGCGCCGCTCACGCGTCCCAATACTGGACATCGCCTTACGCTACGGGTCGACGATTATGGCCGTCGTAACGGCGACGATCGTGTTCCTGGTGGCAGTGTTCTTGATCGTTTATTCGTGGCCGGCGATCGCGTTCAACGGCTTCGGGATCCTCACGCATCTCGAGTGGAATCTCGGAAACCAATACGGCACCGGGGTCGAGCACAGCGGTGGCTTTACAGGAGCACCGGGCGCGTCGTTTGGCGCGGTCGTCTTCATAGCGGGAACGATCATCTCATCGGCGTTTGCAATGGCAATTGCGACGCCGCTTGCAATTCTGGTCGCCATTGCAATGCACTATCAAGTTCCGCGCCGTCTGAAGACGCCGGTCAACACGCTTGTCGAGTTGATGGCGGGCGTTCCTTCGGTCGTTTACGGCTTGTGGGGTATCGGCGTTTTGGTGCCGTGGATTTCGAATTCCGTCGGCCCGTTTCTGGCGTCGCATATTTCGTGGCTGCCGGTAATTGGCGGTGGTTCCGCGAGCGGTAACGGTCTGCTTGCGACGTCGTTCATCCTCGCCGTCATGGTCTTCCCGATCATGTCGGCAACGATGCGTGACGTTCTCTCGACGTTCCCAAAGATCGTATTCGAAGGCGCAATCGGTCTCGGTGCGACGCCGTGGCAAGCCGTCACCACGATGGTTCTTCCGGCGATCCGCACGCAAATGTTTGCGGCTGCGATGCTCGCGCTTGGACGCGCAATCGGTGAAACGATGGCCGTCCTGATGGTCTGCGGCTCGGCGCTCAATCAGCTCCCACAGAATATCTTCGCGCCGATCAACACGATCGCAGCAGTAATCGTCTCCCAGCTCGACAGCGCGTTGACCGACCCGACCGGAATGGCAGAGCGGTCGCTCGCTGAGCTCGCGTTGATTTTGTTTGCCATAACGCTCAGCGTCAATTTGATTGCACGGCTCATTATGCGCGGCGGTGATCGCGTGAAGCGAACGGCATGAGCGACATGGCAGTGACCGGGAATCCGCCCGAGACGGCAGCTCGCTCGATGACGCGCGGCTCCGTGCTCGTTACGATTCAACGCAACTTCGGCTGGGGGATCAGCGCGCTCGCGTTGTGTTCCACGCTTGCGATCCTGCTCGCCATCTTCTGGTTTGTGCTCTCGCGCGGGTTGCCGGCGCTCAAACCGACGCTCTTCACGACTGTGACCTCTGGTATTTCGGGCGGACTCGAAAACGCGATTCTCGGCACGCTGATGCTGGTAATTTTCGCGGTGATCATCGTCTCGATCGTCGGTTTTGGTACCGGCATTTGGCTCTCGAGCTACGCCTCTGAGAAGCCGCGTGAGCTCGTTCGTCTGCTCACCGACGTTCTCGCCGGCGTCCCATCCGTCGTCGTCGGTTATTTTGGCTACATCTTGCTCGTGAAGATCGCAGGCTGGCAATTTTCACTTGCCGGCGGTGCGATCGCGCTCACGATTATCATGCTGCCGTATGTCGTGCGTGGTACCGATCTTGCGCTCGAGTCTGTGCCGCGCGAACTGCGTGAGGGTGGCTTCGCACTCGGCGCGACGTACACGACCGTGTTGATGACGGTTTCATGGCCGTACGCGCTACCCAGCGTCTTTACGATGCTGTTGCTGGCAACTGGAATCGCGCTTGGCGAAACGGCGCCCCTGATCTATACGGCAGGCTGGTCCAACTATCTGCCGACGACGCATTTAACGCACAGCCCGGTGCCATACCTAACGTACGTCATCTGGACGTTCATCAGTCAACCGTTTGCGGAGTCGCACGCGCTCGCTTTTGCGGCGGCCGCGCTGCTGATGTTGATGATCGTCGTGACGAACGTGTTCGCGCGTTCGTGGCTCGAGAATCTCGCTCGCAAACAACGCGGCGAGCGGTAACCGTAAGGATGGCCATGCTGCGCGTCGCCTACCACGAAGCTCTCGAGGGGGCTGAGGTTGATCTTGGGACGCTCGGAGCGCTCATGATCGATGCCTTGCACTTCGCGGTTAAATCCGTCGAAGCGCCGGATGCTGCTCTTTCGGCGCGTATCATCACCGGTGCCGATCAGACGGCCGAGCTCGGGCACCGGATCGAATCTGCATGCATCGACCTGATTTGGCGCCAGCAACCGCTCGCCGATGAGCTGCGGCAAGTAACGGGCATGTTCGAGATCAGCACCGATCTCCAGCGCATTAACTACTACATCGTCGATATCGCAAAGCACGCGGTGCGGCTCGCAGATAAATCGGCCGCGAACGCGCCTCGCGAGACGTTGCACGAAGTCGCACGGCTCACGGAAGAGAATCTCGAAGCCGCCGTTGGGGGCTACGCCAAACGCGACCTCGCAGCGTCGCGCAAGGTTCTCGACGCCGACGCACATTACGAGAAGCTCTACAGCAGCGGGATTCGCAAGCTACAAAATGCGATTCGCGCCAACACCGACGTCCTCGCGGCTGCGACCGAGCTTTTGTTCGTCCTTACGTCGCTACAGCGCGTCGGGGAGCACGCATCGAGCATCGCCTGGCATACGATCGAGATGCTCGAACCCGAACCTCAGGCGTAGAGCAGCCGGACGTCTTTTCGAACGAGCTCGCGCGGTCGCGAGACGGCGATATCATCTTGCATCAGCGCACGATCGCCGCTGCGCCACGTAACCTTGTAAGTTGCCGGAAGTAAGCCGCTGAGCACGTAGCAACCGTGTCGATCGGTGCGCACCGTGTAGCTCAAGCCTCCAGCTGCAGCTTGCACGATGATGTTCATGATCGGATGCCCGAGACGATCGAGACAAACACCACCGATGGCGCCGGCCGGCTTCTCTTCGACGCGATCGTCGCCCGGTGTGAGTCCGCGAATGAGCTCGACGCGCTGCCCGTCCAGAACGCCGACGCCGCGCAAGAGTGTCGACGTGTATCCGCCCGCCATGATCATGATGTCATATGCGCCTTCGGGTAGATCGATTGAAACGCGGCCGCGAACGTTCGTATGTTCCGTGATCAAGTGCGTCGCATCTCGGACAATGTTGATCACAACCGACGAGATAGGAACGGCGGATCTGCGATCGACGACTTGGAGGTCGAGCCCCGTCGTCGTTTCCGAGGTTCGCATTCACCCCTCTCTTGGCGATACGAGGTAGCGCCTCCTTAAGGAGGGCCGGGTTGGTGTGTCGCATCACCCCCGGGTGAACTCGCGCTTCGATTCCAGGCTAGCGGCGGACCTCGACGCGCTGCGAGCGGCCGGCACCTACAAACGTCTGCGTCACCTCACGACGCCAATGGCGCCACACGTGCGGATGGAGGAGGCCGGCGACGTCCTCATCCTCTCCAGCAACAACTACTTGGGTCTCTCCGATCTCCCTGAGGTCGTCGATGCCGGGATCGAAGGTCTACGGCGCTACGGAGCCGGGACCGCATCGGTGCGGTTCATCTGCGGAACGTTTGATGTGCATCGCGAGCTGGAAGCACGGATCGCAAAATTTCTTTCCACGGATGCATCGCTCAGCTACGTCTCTTGTTGGAGCGCAAACGAAGGTTTGTTGCCGACGATCGGCACCGCCGGAACGACGATTCTTTCGGACGAGCTCAATCATGCGTCGATCATCGACGGTTGCCGTCTCGCCGCGGGCAAACGCCTTCGTTATAAGCACGACGACATGGGCGACCTCGAGCGGCAGCTCGCCGCCGAGCGCGCGCTTGGCGATCATTCCGTCTTCATCGTCACCGACGGCGTCTTTTCAATGGAGGGAAGCCTCGCCGATCTCCCCGCGATCGTCGGTCTCGCGAAGCGCTACGACGCTGTGAGCGTCGTTGATGACTCGCACGGCACGGGCGTGATGGGAAAGACCGGGCGGGGAACGATCGAACACTTTGGGCTCGAGGGTCAGATCGACATCATTACGGGGACGCTCGGAAAGGCGCTGGGCGGCGCGGCGGGTGGCTTCGTCGCGGGAACGCACGCGCTCGTCGATACGCTCGTGCAACGCTCGCGCACGCAGCTGTTCTCAAACGCGCTCCCGCCTACCGTGGCATGCAGCGCGCTGGCTGCAATCGAGTATCTCGATGCGCACCCTGAGCTCGTGAAGAAGCTTCACGCGAACGTCGCATACTTTCGCGCCGGTTTGGAAGCGCGCGGTTTTCAGCCGCTGCCTGGTCCGAGCGCGATCATCCCGATCATCGTCGGGCCGACCGCAGCGGCGATTGCAATGAGCGATCGCCTCTTACGTGAAGGCATCTTTGTAACCGGCTTCGGTTTTCCAGTCGTTCCCGAAGGGACGGCGCGCATTCGCGTGCAGATGAGCGCGGCGCTCGAGTGCGACGATCTCGATCGTGCGCTCGCTGCGATGGAGCGCGCTCGTGAAGCCGGTTAAGATCGGGCTACTTGGCATCGGGACGGTTGGAAGCGGAACGTATCGCGTCCTCGAACGCAATCGTGAAGAGATCACACGCCGCGCGGGGCGCCGCATCGAGATCGCGTGGGTTGCGGCGCGCAATTTGGAACGGGCACGTGAGATCGTCGGACCCGACGTACCGCTAACCGACGACGTGATGCGCGTCGCGCGCGACCCCGAAATCGACATAGTGGTCGAGGTCATCGGCGGAACGGGCGTGGCGAAAGACGCGATACTTGCCGCGATCGAAAGCGGTAAGCACATCGTCACCGCCAACAAAGCATTACTCGCAACGCAAGGCAACGAGATCTTTGCGGCCGCGAGCAAGCGCAACGTCATCGTCGCTTTCGAAGGCGCGGTGTCGGTATGCATCCCGATCATCAAGGCACTCCGCGAAGGATTGACTGCAAATCGCATCGAGTGGATCGCGGGCATCATCAACGGTACGAGCAATTTCATCTTGAGCGAGATGCGCACCAAAGGGTTATCGTTCGAAGAAGTCTTGCACGAGGCACAACGTCTGGGCTATGCGGAAGCGGATCCGACGTTTGACGTCGAGGGCATCGACGCCGGACACAAGATCACGCTGCTCTCGGCGATCGGTTTCGGCATTCCGGTTCAATTTGACCGTGCGTACATCGAAGGTATCACGCAGCTTACGGATCGAGATATCACGTACGCAGAAGAGCTGGGCTATCGCATCAAGCTGCTGGGCATCGCGCGCCGCGCACCAGGCGGCATCGAGCTGCGCGTCCATCCGACGTTGATTCCCGCGCAGCGTTTGATAGCGAGCGTCGAAGGCGCGATGAATGCAATTCTCGTCAAAGGCGATGCTGCAGGTGTCACGATGTACTCCGGCGCCGGCGCCGGTTCTGAGCCGACGGCGTCGGCGGTGCTTGCCGACGTCATCGACGTTACGCGGCTAATGGAAGCGGAACCCGAAGAACGCGTTCCGCATCTCGCTTTTCAACCCGACGCGCTTTCTGCCGTGCCGATCTTACCGATGGTTGAGGTCGAGACGTCGTACTATTTGCGCTTGCGCGTCAAGGATCAGGTCGGTGCGCTCGCCGATATTGCGCGCGTGCTCGCGGATTCCGAGATCTCAATCGACGCAATGCTGCAAAAGGGACCGGCCGACGATGACGGCGAGACTGACATCGTGATTCTTACGCATCGGACGCGCGAGGGAAATCTCCAGCGGGCAATCGGGGGTCTGGTGAAGCTGCCGACGGTGCGGGAGAGCTACAGCCGAATTCGCCGGGAAGACCTAGGATGAAGACAAGATGAGAAAATGCCTGGTGTAAGCACAGGATCGTTTCCACGATCTCTAACCTTATTCCAAAACCACTCCCAGGGTAAAATCGGTTACTATAAGTAGCGGAAGAAGGCCGCCACCACAATGAATGCAATCATAAAGAAATATTTCAGACCAGTCGCGAGCGCGGCGCTCGCTGCGACGTTCGCTGTCGCGGCGCTGCCGCTCGGGGCGTCAGCCCAGGCTGAAGATCAGCAAATCCAGGGCACGGTTCAGTCGATCAATTCGACCTTCAATATCACCGTGCTCGACAGCAACGGCAACTTGGATAACGTTGAGCTTCATCAGGGCACGGTCATCAATCCAACCGGTCTCACGCTCGCCCCTGGGATGAACGTGACGGTCGACGGATACGACGACGGCGGTCAATTCGACGCGAACGTAATCGCGACGCCGTACCAATACTCTGGCCCGGCACCTGTGCCGGTGTACTACGGCCCAGGCTGGTGGTACCCGGGATTCTCGTACGGCTACGGCCCTTCGTTTAGTCTCTTCATCGGTACCGGCGGCGGACCGTACGTCTATCGCCAACCGTGGGGCGGACATTGGTACGTCAACACTCCGGTTCACACATTCGTCGGCGTCCATGTCGGCGGTGGTTACGGAGCACGCTATCCGGCAGCTTCGCGCTACGCCGCCCCGGTAAGCCACTACGCAGCTCCGGCGCGTGCCTATCAAGGCACCTACGGCTCGGCGCGAGTACCTGAGGCTTCGCGCAGCTACGCAGCACCGCGCAGCTACTCGGCACCACGCACGTACTCGGCACCACGCACGTACTCGGCTCCCGCAGCACGCTACGGCGGCGGTGGATACTCAGGCGCGCGCTACGGCACATCAACGGCACACTATAGTGCACCTGCAGCCCGTTCGGGCGGCGGTGGCTATCGCGGTGGCGAATCGGGCGGACGTCACCGCTAAGAACGATTAGGTCCATCAAAAGAAGCCTCGGCCTCGCCGGGGCTTTCTTTTATTAACGCGTCTTTTTCGGTTGCTTTAGCGGAAAGACCGATGCTCGCGGTTCGGTGTCGCCGTACGTTGCGGCGTAGTAGCCGTCACGTAAGTGCGCGAGCTTGACGTCGGTGCGCAGCACCGTGCCGTCACCGCGATAGAGGGTCACGCTTTTGAACAGCATCACATAGGCCGCCAGCCGCACGGTCTTCCAATCCGAAACTTTCCACGTATTCGGCGCCATGACCGGATAGTTGTAATCCGGGATCGTGACTTTCGAATTGTTGAGACGTTCGAACGTTACTTTGAAACCTTCGCGCTCGAAGATCTGAGCTTGCAGAGAGCTGATTGTGGCCATGAAAAAGCCTCGCCTATATTTGGCGAGGCTCCTTCTTGCGGCCGGTCGGACTAGGTCTCTTAGTGTCCTGCGTTCATGGAGTTGTTGTAGTTATGCGCCTGGCGCCATTGGTGGTCCCACTGTGAGTAGTTGTGGTTGTTCCAATCTTGACGATGCACGCGATAGTATTGCGGATCGCGCTGCTGGTACCAGACCTGTGCCTGATTGACGGTCATGTAGTGCCGGTGATGTCCGGCATCCCAATAATAAGGACGGTTATTCGTATCCCAATAGAGTTGGACCGAGACTTGTGCTAGAGCCGGGCCCGCACCCATGGCGAGGAATGCGACCAGAGCTACGAGCCGTGCAGCTGTCTTATTCATGCCGAAATCGTACCCGCACTCAGGTTTCACAAACAGAAGCAAGGCTCGCTTGCCTTGCTGCAAAGGATGGTACTCATCGCACGATGATCGTGCGGGCAGCGCCCTTTGGAATTACGTAGGTGACGGCGAGATGCGCGATCGACGTGCCATTGTTTGCGGCGGCGTGCACGTACGCGGTCTCTTCCGTGATGCTCTGACCGGAAGTGAGGATGCGGGTTCCTTTGTCGTCAGTGATGGTCAACTCGCCGGAGATCACCATGACGATGACGGGGCCGCCGTGACGGTGCTCTCGCATATAGCCGCCCGGCATCAGATCTAAGAGCTGATTCACGACGTCGTAGTCGCCGGCCGTAAGAGTGACCGGCATGTCCCCCATTGCAACGCTGACGGGTGCCTTTAGCTGCATCTGAGCGTATGCGCGTAAGCCTGCGACTGCAGCCACGGCGCACACGCAGACGAGAAGAGCGATTGCGATAGTCCTCATGCCCAATTCTACCTTTCCCATCCAACGGAACCGCTGAGGGCTCCGCCGAACGAGGCTCGGTTATGAAGCGATTGTTTATGCTTTGCCTAGCCTCTGCCGTTCTCTTTAGCTCCGCGGGTGCGTCTTCAGCAAAAGAAACGTCCTTGCGGGCTCAACTCATCGGAACGTGGCGGTACGTTTCGATCACGGACACGCACAAGGATGGAACCCGCGTCCAATCTTTCGGTCCGCATCCCAGCGGCATTGCGATCTTCCAGCCAAACGGTTTGTACGCCATCGTCGTATCGCGACCCGATCTCCCGAAATTTGCATCGAGCAGTCGTCTGCACGGGACGCCCGCGGAAAATACCGTAGCGGAACGCGGTTCGCTCGGCCATTTTGGCACCTATACGGTCAATGAAGCCGACCGGACGTTCACGACGCATATACTCGGTGCGACGTTCCCGAACATGATCGGCATCGATCGGAAATTCAGCGTGGCCTCGATCACGAAGGATGCCCTCACGTGGATTCCTTTCGAAGCGACGGGCGGCGGACGTGGCCGCGGTGTGCTCAGGCGTGTGAAATAAACCGTTGAATCGAGGGACCGTTCTGGGTTGGCTGGCGTCTACCGCGGCCGTCTTCCCGTCGTGGCTTCCGAAGGGAGCGTCGGCGTCGGTCGGGCCGGAGATGACGACGCTCAGCGCTTACATGGGTGCGGCCGGCGCGACTCCGCTTCCACCCAACGTCGCGGAGCAAGCGAAACATCACGTCCTAGACACGCTCGCGTCGATGATATCAGGAGCGCAACTGAGTCCAGGTCAAGCAGCGCAACGCTTCATTCGAGCGCATGGCGGTAAAGGTTCTTGCACGATCGCGGGAACGCGCCTTACGGCGGCGCCGGTCGATGCCGCTCTTGCCAATGGCGAGCTTGCGCAAGCCGACGAAACCGACGACTCGCACAACAAATCGCATTCGCATCCCGGCTCTTCGGTAGTTCCCGCAGCGCTCGCGGCCGGCGAAGAATTCGGCGTCGACGGCGCACGTTTTCTGCGCGCGGTGACGCTCGGCTATGATGTTGGCGCACGCGTGACCATCGCACTCTTCGGTACGCTTGGAACTTTCAATCCCAAAAGCAGTCTTAGCACGCATGCGATCGCCGGCACATTCGGCTCAGCCGCTGCTGCGGCGTGCGTTGCCGGTCTAGACGCACACCACATGACATGGGTGCTCGATTATGCGGCTCAACAGTCCTCAGGGATTCATGCATGGCAGCGCGACAGCGAGCACATCGAGAAATCTTTCGTTTTCGCCGGAATGCCGGCACGAAACGGCGTCACGGCTGCGCTAGCCGTGCAATCAGGCTGGACGGGTGTCGACGATATCTTCACGGGCGAGGACAATTTCTTTCAAGCTTACGGTCCTGTGGCACAACCTCAGCTGCTCACCGATCGTCTGGGCGAGCGCTATGAAATCGTAGAGACCGACATCAAGAAATGGACGGTCGGATCACCGATTCAAGGAGCGCTCGATGCGCTTGTCGCGATCCGCAGCCGCCGGCCCTTTGACGCAAGTGATGTTCGGGCCGTGACCGTGCGTCTCGCTCCTGAGATTGCGAGGACCGTAGACAACCGCAATATCCCCGACATCTGCCTTCAGTATATGGTCGCGGTGATGCTGCTCGATAAGACGGCTACATTTCGCGCGGCGCACGACATGGCACGCATGAAGGATCCTCGCGTGCTCGAGCAACGTGCCAAGATAACGCTTGTGCACGATGATGAGCTTCAAAAGCTCATGCCGGTTCGAGTCGCCATCGTCGAGGTTGATTTTACCGACGGCAGCAGTGCCTCTGAGCGCGTCACCGCCGTGCGCGGGACGCCGCGGAACCCAATGTCACGCAGTGAGGTGATCGCGAAAGCTCACGATCTAATGGATGACGTTATCGGGCGCGAGAAATCGGAGCGGTTGATCGAGACGGTATACGCAGTCGAGTCCGTAAAGGATATCCGTAGCTTTCAACCGCTCCTTCAGTCCTAACGAGGAGCGTGCGCCATTTGCTGCTGCTCGCGAATCGGGTAGCCGGCGTTGCGTTGGACCGGGTACTCGTTTTCCGGAACCCAGGCTTGGCGTGCAACGAGCTTATGGTGACTCCGGTAGTACGTGGCTTCGTTTTGCGTTACGTAGTATCGGCGGTGGTTATTGACATAGTAGGGGCGGTTGTTTGAATCCATCAAGATCGCTCCGACGATGGCTGCGGCGCCGGCGGCGATAAGCACCGTCGACGTCGTGTCGGCTTGAACGGGTCGGGGAATAAAGACGATCGTTGCTGCGACGAGTGCGACGCCGGCAACGAGATTTCTGAAGATATTTTGATTGTGCATTTCGGTGTTTCCCTTTGGCCTTAAGAGGCCTGTGTTGCGAGCTGTCCCGCGCGGACGAGCATATCGCTATTGATCGCCTCACGTTTCCGGCCGATCGCGGCGAGGAACGTCTCGTATTTGAGTCCCTCGAGCGCCACGATATGATTGCTCTTGACGATGTCGATCACTTCGGGCGACGTCTCTACGACGATGTAGTCATCGCACGCGTACATGAGCGTGCCCGATAGTTTATTTACCGAGCTCAAAACGGAGATTTTCGAGCCGACGTAAGACTTCAAAAGGTGATGCACTACTACTCCGTGCGCTTCACAGCGTTATGCTGCGTGAGAAGCAGAATGCGGTCAGCGTGACGGGCACCGAGCATTTTTTGATCGTAATACACTTTTACGTACTGTCCGGCTTTGATCGCGCTCATTTGATACGTTGTTTTGCCGTCGGCCGAGAAGATTTGATCGAACTTCGGTAGGATCAAGAAGCTCATCGTTTGATGAGTCCGATCGTCCGTGACTTTGATGTTGTTCGCGGACACATGGTTCACGGTCCCTGAGAAGTTAGCGGAACCGACTTTTGCTGCAGGGGCCGCGGTCGGCATGAGCGCGACAGTAACCAGCGCCATCGCGAGAAGCAGCGACGAGAATCTTTTCATATGAACTGCCTTCAGGCTGAGTGTAAATCCCACTCAGCCGAGTAGTGCAGCCGGCGAGTTCGCCTCGTCTCGTGTGTGCTGCACGGGTGCTCGCTGAAGCATAGCGAGCGATGTCGTTGCGAAAGGACCCCATTTAGAAGGCCTTGCTCGCAATGAGACGTTCTGACCTAGACCATACCCATTAAATGTTACTTTGAAACGAGCCGGAGCGGGGGCGTGACGGTGTGCGAGATGTACGCCTTTGAGATGAAAGCGATCAAAACGCCGTTTTCGTTGCTAAATTCGTGCAGACGGTAGGGATCGCTCAGGCCGCGCTTGTCAAATCGCGCGAGTTGTGAAACCAGCGCTGCTCTATCTACAAATTCCAGATCGAGCGACGTAGTTAACGTCGTCCGAACGGCGAGAATCCAGGAGGCAGGCATTGTGCGGCTTTCCGATCTTTTAGATCTGGCTCGCCCGTGGTCGTGCCCAGATAACCACGGCGTCAACCACTTAGAGGAACCGCGCGACCATAATAGCTGTGTCGTCCTCGTAGTCTGCGCGCGAGAAGGACTCGGCCGCTCCAAGCAGTGACGCGAGCACATCCTGCACGGCGAGCTCTCGATTCTCGTCGATCAGGCCCAGAAAGCGTTGCATTCCGAAAAACTCGCCATTAGGTGCCCGACACTCGATGAGTCCGTCGGTCGCGGCAACAAGGAGCGTCTGCCTCTTCACTTTCAGGCTCGACCCGCGGAAGAGATCTGCGGGATCGTCGAATACGGCGAGCATCGGTGCGGTCATGTTGAGACTGTACGCCGGCATTCCAGGGTCGCTCACGGCGACGGGTTCATGGCCGGCTGACGCATATC
This sequence comes from Vulcanimicrobiota bacterium, assembly GCA_963715815.1. GTDB lineage: Bacteria > Vulcanimicrobiota > Vulcanimicrobiia > Vulcanimicrobiales > Vulcanimicrobiaceae > JAFAMS01. The sequence continues at coordinate 1,270,312 of OY970278.1, forward strand.
GGAGCGTACCGGTTTTCGGGTCAAACGACGCTACAAAGGCAGTTACGAACGATTCCTCGCCGTCGTTGAGGTTTTTCTCGTTGTAGAGCCGATTGAGCGACCGAAGAATTGTTTCTGGTGGAAAACCCTCACTTGCGTAAGCGCGCATCGAGTACTTTATCAGGGCTGCATCGACCGCTGCTTTGACGCCTTTTCCGGAAATATCGGCAATTGACAATATCGTACTTTTGTCGAGAAGACGATAGGCATCGATGATGTCGCCGCCGACGTGTTCGCGGTTTCCGGCTTGGCGGTACGCAAGCGCGATCTCTACGCCAGGCAGACGATGAAGTTGAGGGGGAAATAGATGCTCTACCAGCGTCATTGCCGCTAGACTTTCGTCCGCCTCAATGGCTGGACTGATACTGTGTCTCAATTTGAACTAAGCACCGCGATAAGGCAAATGTGGCAGATCAGCCGGCGGAGGTCTGTTCCCAATTGCTCACCTAGCGGTCGAGATGACCGTCCGCATCAATTCATCCAAGTTCCACACCCTAGACGGTCCCTTCTTTCACACCCTGAATACGCGTTAAAGGGGCGACGCAACTCCCAAGAGCATCTAGGCGTGAAATTATGATCGACACAAAGACGATCGTCGCCCTTGTCGGTAGCCGTCGAAAGGTTCATCTCTTCGAGAGGAAGCGCACCGTCTTTTCGCAAGGGGATGCAGCGGAGGCTGTTTTCTACATACAAGAGGGTAGAGTCCAGATCAGCATTTTGTCATCTCGAGGAAAAGAAGCTATTATCGCGGTTCTTGATGCAGGCAATTTCTTCGGTGAAGAATGCCTTGCGGGGCAACCGATTCGAATGGCTCGAGCAACGACGGCGACGAGCAGCACGCTCCTCGAAATCAAGAAGAAGACGATGGTATCTCTCGTTCGTACAAGACCGGAATTTTCAGAGAGGTTCATGGCGCACTTACTCTCGCGCAATATCCGCATACAGGAAGATCTCGTCGATCAGCTTTTTAACTCAAGCGAAAAGCGCCTGGCTCGGATATTACTGCTCCTGGCCAACTTTGGAAAAGATGGGCGGCCGGAAGCAGTGATTCCGTCAATCAGTCAAGAGGCGCTGGCTGACATGATCGGGACGACGCGCTCGCGAGTCAGCGCCTTCATGAACAAGTTTCGCAAGCTTGGTTTCATCGAATACAACGGTGAGCTTAACGTACACTCGTCGTTACTGAATGTAATTTTGCACGACTAGCGACCTAGCAGGCGGACGCCGCACCTTTAGCTGACCTGGGCCGAGAGTACAGAAGGTTGCCAAGCGATGCGATTCCGGTTCGTTCGTGTGCGCTTGCTCGGCGCAGCTTGTATAGCGGCGATCCTCGCGGCATGCGGCGGCGGTAGTGTTACGCGATCGAGCCTCCCCTCCACGTTAGCGACGGCCGTCGCGACCGCCCTCCCCGTGACGCAAGTGCAGCTTGTTGCAACGAGTCTTGCTGGGCAGCAGCGCGCCGACGGCGGGATTCTCTACACGAGCACGCTGATCAATCCGTATTTTGCGAACATTGCAGCGACCGGAGCCGTCCATGGCGGCGTCGATCTAATCAACGTTCAGCAGTGGATGCAGTGGTACATCGCCCACATGACCGCCCCCAATCCTTGGTCACTGCCAGGTGCGATTACCGATTACAACGTTGCAGCGAATGGTGCGCTGACCTCGACGGGAAGCGCCGATTCGGTCGATTCGTATGCAGCAACGTTTATTACGCTCGCTGCGGCCGCGTGGCGCGAAGGTTCCCCAGAACTACGTTCGTACGTCGCGGGCATACACACCAACATCGAGCTCGTCGCGTCGGTAATCGACGCGGATAGCGATACGGACGGTCTTACGTGGGCGCTGCCGACCTACAAAGAGAAATTTCTCATGAATAACAGCGAGGTCTACCACGGGCTCGTCGACCTCGCATACTTGCGCTCGCAAGTGTACGGCGACGTAACCGGGTCAATAAAAGCCTCCGCGCATGCGCTGCAGGTGCAAGCCTCGATCGGAACCGAGCTGTGGAGCGCGAGCCTGAATGAGTTCGCCGTCGCACTCGACAATTTCGGCAACTTGACGTGGCCGCAAGCCGGCAATTGGCAGGATGGAGCCTCGCAGCTCTTCCCAATCTTGCACGGCGTCATCACTCCCACGTCGACGCCCGCACAGAGCGCCTACTCCCGATTTACGGCTGCGTTCCCCGGCTGGCCGTTATTGCAGAAGCCGGATCAGTATCCGTGGGTCGACATTGCCTTCGTCGCTTTGCAGATGAACGACGTCAGCCGGGCAAGCACGTATTCAAGCTCAGTTCAGCAGCACTATTCGCCGGGATTCGCGTATCCGTGGTACTGCTCTGAGTCGGGATGGTACATTCGTTTATTGGACGGTCTCATCGCTCCGCTAACCGTCGTCAACCTTTAGGTCAGGGGCCGACCTCGCGAAAGACGCCGAGGCTGAGCGCGCGGCGGATGTAGATCATGTTGCCGCTCGCGCTGTTCGTCAAGCGCTCCACCGCGATTCCGACATCGTACCCTCCCTTACGGTTGATCCAATGTTTGAAATCGAGGCTGCCCAAGAGCGCTCGTTGCCCGACCTGATTTGGCAGCGCGACGACAACGAAACCGTTCGGTGGTTGATTCCCCGCAAGCAACGTTAGTGTCGTTACCGAGACTCCCTCCGCGCCGTTGGCCACAGTTAGGAGTCCGGTCGATGTGCCCATGCGGCCGCTCGTGAACGACGGGAGCCAGCGCAGCGTCGCATTCATGTTGTTGTGATACCAGGTGGGTCCGAGATTGAGATAGTTCTGCACGACGCCGTTAGGATTCACGACCGTGCCGGCGCCGAAGCCCATGACGGTCGCGCCAAGCTGGCCGAATTTCACATCGCCTTCGAGATACGCGCTGCGCGTCGGAAGTAAGTTTCCGCTCGAGACCCCAACTGCGGCGTATGTGAAAAATTTCGGCGACCAATCGTGATAGTCGTCGAGCACCGTTTCGAGACCATGCGTCGGGCCGCCGGAATCCCCGTCTGACTGTTGTACGATCGCTATCCCCGGTTTATCGTTGCCGATTTTCTCGCGATCGCTGAGCGTGATTGTGTTCCATGGTCCGTACACATTGCCGGGACTCGTAAAGCCCGAAGCGCTATCTATAAGCTCCCATTCGCCCGCACGGGCGCCGATCGGCGCTATCAGCATCGCGAACAATAGAACGGAAACGGCGAGATTACGAACGGTCATGATGATGCTCCAACTAAGGTGACGTCGAGGTCGCGGTCATCGCCGTTCACCGCAAAGATCGTGTAACCGGGCTCGGTCGACGTTTTGCGAATCGCGCTGGGAAGCGGCGCATTTGTTTGGAGCCATGCAGTTGGTACGGCGAATGCCATCGAGCGCAACCCATCAGGGTTGTGCAAACGCACCGTAACGCCGGCGCGCGTCTTGATGAACGACGAAGTCGTTCCGACGAAGCGATCCATGAATGCTGCGGCCGACGGCATGTCCGTCATGCGCAACTTGCCTTCGTTCTGCAGCAACTCAAGACGATCCAAAAAGTGCCCGAGCGCGTTCGCGTATGGCCCAGGCAAGAAATCATACGAGTGGCTGTAGATCAAATAAATCCCGTGGCGCTCTGCGGCAAATGACGCAGTTTGATCGAGCCAACGTTCGACGCTGGAAGCGGGAATATGCGCGTGTCGCATTTCACCGACCGATGCAACCTCACCGAACGGCACGATTGGGAACGCCCAACTGTACGACGACACGAGCTTGCCGTTGAAGAATGCCCGCTCCACGGGCGCACCTGTATCGCCTGTGTAGTAGTAACCTTTGATGCCGAGGCTGTCGAGGACGTTCGTCATCATCGGCTGCGGATGCTCGCCTACAGGGGCCGCGTACGACCGAACGCGTTCACCGGTGACCGACTCGAGACAGCGATCGTTGCGATCGACCAGCTCGCGTACTTGCGCGTAAGAATAGCGGTTGTCTTGCAAATTCTTGGCGAATAGATTGTGCGCCCAGCCGCCATGCGACCCGATCTTCCCATATGGTAAGAGCATCTCGAGATACTTGCGGCCCTTACCGCATGCGTCGAAGCCCAAGCCGTCACCGATGCGATCGAGGTCGGGGCCTGCAGTAATGTCAAATTCCATGTGGACGGTACGCCGGAGTAATCCGCGACGCCGCAGGTTCGGAATCCCGGTGAATTCGTTGTTGGAATCGATGTGAACGTCGAGGATCAATTCACCAACGCCGTCGGGCGCGGCGACGAGGTGCGGCAGTTCGCCACTGTTGATAAGCAGTGAACTCAAGAGCGTCATCGGAAATCCGTCGCTGCGACCGCGCAAGTAGCCGATCGGAAGCGCAAGGTAGTCCACCGACCCGAGTTGGACGGGCCTTCGCGTGATCATCGGCGTGGGTCCGTTACCCGCATCAACCTCGACGTCGTTACTCAAAATCTCGGCGCGAGAGAACGGGTACGTCAAGGGCCCATATTGGTAGCTGGATAGATCGCCGTTTATCGTCTTACCGGACGGTACGTCCCAACGCGTTGCTTCCAAGGCATTGGTAAAATGCATCGGACCGCTCCCGAACGCTTTGCTGCGAAGCGTTTGGTATAGAAAGTCGTCGACACCGCTGACGGCGGCGAAGAGTGATCCCGGACGATAGGAGCCGTCAGACGTATGCGTCCCTGCGTCGGCGACGATGACGACCGATCCGCCGAGAGTCGCATAGCGCGTCAACTCCAGAATCGCTTCCTCGGGCAGACGCGTATTCACCCCATCTGGGAAAACAATCGCCGTGTACATTCTGTGCAGCGCTTCTGCGCGGAATAATGAGATGTCCGTCGAGGCGATCCATTCGAAAGGTATGCCGGTCTCACGGAAGCTCTCTTCGTACACTCTGCGGATGGTGTTGCTGGGCCGAACGTCCGCTCGTGTATAGACGAGCGCGACGCGGATGCCGGGCTCGTGCGCGATTACGTTCAGCTGTGACGTTCGGAAAACGACCAGGATGAATGCGATCAGAGCCGCCAGCGTCGCCACTCCTCGGCGACTCATAAGGTGTTCCCACGCGCTTCAGCTACGAGCCAGCCCTCGACCTCGACGTCGTTCGCAATCAGCATACGCCGGCCGGCGTACACCGTCTTGACTCCACCGCTGCGACCAACACGCGTACGCGGTCCGAGTCGAACGTCGCCTTCGGCGAAAACGTGTCCGCTGACGGCGACGTCTGATGCTAAGGTCACATCTCCGCGCACGATGACATTTCCACCGATTCGCACGCCCGGCTCGATCTCGAGCGATCCATGGACCTTGACATCCGAAGGGATATGCGTGTCGCGCGTGATCCGAACCGGACCGTACACGATCATCGAAGTGCCCGCATCGACCTCCGCCTGACCGATTCGAATCGTTTCGCCTCTGCGCTCGTTCTTGCGCTTGGCAAATTCAAACGGTTCTACAGCCGCGGTACGCGTTGCTACAGGCGCACCCCAGACGCGTTCGAATTCAACACGATCGCCGAGCGTGATCCGGCTTCCGCCGCTGGCGGAGACACCGAGATTTGAGTCAGCCCCGACCGTGATCTCTCCATTCGCATCGATCCAACGCAGAATCTGTACGAACTCGCCGATGTGCATCACACCGTCGCTTGTCAACGTTCGCGCAACAACGTCCCGCTCGACGTCGAGCGATTCGAGCGCATAGGCATCACGAATTCCGGCACCCTGGCCGACGCGTACACGCTCGCCGACTGAGATCCCTCGGATGCGCTTTTCCGCTTCGACCGTCATGTCGGGCGCCCAGGAGACCTCCTCATCGGTTCGGAGCTTGACGTCCTCGCGAAACGACGTGTCGCCATGCGCGGCGGCCACAAACGGCGCGAGCATCGCGCGCAGCGCCGTGCCGAACCAGCGTGGGTCACGCACATAATGCTCGGAGATATGCAGCTGGACGTCGTCTTTGGGCCGATAGGTTTCTAGCAAAGTCGGTATGGCCGGAATGAGCAGCATCAATGCAAAGGCTGAAATGCTAAGCAGCAGCAGAATCATTTTTTTGCTTCGCGCGCTTAGCGTGCTGCGTCACGTCCCATCGTGCCCGGCGCGCTTTCACGTAATCGCCGAAAGCATCGATCGCTCCGCTCGTGACGGCCCAGCTGTTAAACAAGAATAGATAGAATAGGGACGGCAGCAGATACAACCGTTCGCGTCCACCATCGAGTACTTCAGCCGCACCCACCTCAAATACGGGTGCAAAGTTCCCCATCGCGTTGTAGCTGACGACGAAGAACGCAAACAGGATCCCCGGAAAAAACGGAATCGCGCCCAAGAAAAACAAGAGAGCGTTCGTCGCGATACCGCTAAGCAAGATCGGCGGCACGCAATAGATGAAGAGCAGGAGTGCGGCGTCGAGCTTCTGGGGAGCCGTGAGCTTGCGCGAGCGCAGCACAGGAACGATATTAACTGCGAAGGCCCGCGTGTGGCCGTTCGCCCAGCGACGCAGCTGCGTGAAGCGCGCGTCCCACGATTCAGGCACTTCTTCGTAGCATTCCGCGCGATTTGCATACATAATGCGCCAACCGTGGAGGAAGAGCCGCGCCGAGAGATCCGTATCTTCCGCGAGCGTCTCGACGGAAAAGCCGCCGAGATCGCGGACGACCGAGCGCCGAAAACCACCGACCGTTCCGCCGTATTGAGGAAAGAGATCGAGATTGTAGCGCGCTTGTTGATCGACCTGATAACCGCCGGAGCGCTCCAGGGCCAACAATCGCGTCAGTAAGCTTGTCGAGCTGTTACGGGGAACAACGCGGCCCATGACGGCGCCGACTTCCGGATCGATAAAGGCCATAACAAGCTCGCGAACGAGATCTTTGCCCGGCGTGTAGTCGGCGTCGAAGACGAGGACGATCTCGTTTGTAGCGTGGTTCATCGCGCGGTTGAGTGCGTTCGATTTTCCGCGCTCACCTTTGAGATTGTAGATCGGCTTGATGAAGGGATAACGCTGAGAATATGTGTACGCGATCGTCGTTGTATTGTCGCGAGATTGGTCGTCGACGGGGATGATCTCGAGCAGGTCCTTCGGATAATTTGAAGCGACGAGCGCATCTAAGACGGCCGCCGCGACTGTATCTTCGTTGCGCATGGGGACGATGATCGATATCGGCGGCAGATCGCTGTCGAGCAAGTCTTGATAATACGGACGTTGCCATCCGGTCAACCGGTTCAATGTAAAAACCCAGTGGCGGATCGCATAGACGAGCATGATCGTTACCACGACCCAGCTCCAGACCTGAAGAACGACTACTCCAAACCCCATGCGACCTTTCGTGACTCTAGTGCTCGCGTGACACGAACCAGTAGAATGCTCAAGAAACAAATCACCGGTACAACGTCGAGCAGCGGACCAAAGACGAAATAGAGGTCGGTCATTGCGATAGGCCCCGTCTTACCTAGAATCGCGATGAAGCATGTATAGCGCACGATGGAAAGCGGGATATCCCACGCAACCGTAAGCAAGATGAATGCAATACGTTCGATGATCCGGAACGGAAACAGTATGGCGAAAAACCCGACGAACACGGGAATCACGAGCCATGTCAGGAGCGCGGTCCGCAACATCAACTGCGAGAATGCCGCGCTGTCGTAGCCTAGATGACCGGCGAGGAACAAGAAGATCGCGGCGGCGCCAATCAACAAGGCGTTGAGGTTGATGAAGAAGCGGACCGGAGCGGCAATCCCTCTCCAAATGGAGAGCACGACGATAATGACCGCGCAAACAAGCATGACGATGAGCAATTCCAACCAATCGCTGTGGCGGATGTCGAACATCATCGGATGGAGCGTTACGAACAGAAACGGATCGGCGAAGGGACGCGCGGGTACGCCTTCGTACCGCGAAGCAAAGAGCGCAACGCTCGTCATTGCATCCAGGCACCGTTGCGCGAAAATGACGACAAGCAACTCCGCGAGCACCACGGCTGGGATCGTCGTGAAAACCGCCTTCGCGCCAATCGGAAGGTTCCGATAGGAGCGGTGCGGCGGGATATTGTGGTGGATCCCGCGGCTATGCACGTAAAGTCACGACTCAACGCTACCCTGCAAGGGCTCTAGCGTCTGGTCTAAATTGCTCAGGGCCTTGGCGTTGCGCGGTGGGGACGAGGAGATTCGAGCATCAGAAGTGTCGTGATTTGAACAGACGCAGCTCCGCAACGCCGTCATACTGCGTAGCACATGCAACAGATTTCCCACTCAATCGCATCCCTAATCGGCAGTCGTCGCAAGGCTCACCTATATAAGAAGAAGCAAGCCATCTACCCCCAGGGGAACGCCGCCGATTCCGTCTTCTACCTACAAGAGGGCAAGGTCCAGCTGAGCATCCTTTCGACGCGTGGGAAAGAGGCGATCATCGCCGTTCTCGAGGCGGGCAGCTTTTTTGGAGAGGAATGCCTTGCCGGACAGCCGTTTCGAATGGCGCGCGCTACGGCGATGACCGCCTGTACGACGCTCGAAGTCAAGAAGAGGGCGATGGTATCGCTCGTCCGCGCCAAGCCTGAATTTTCTGCGAAGTTCATGGCGCACTTGCTGTCGCGCAATATCCGGATTCAGGAAGATCTCGTCGATCAGCTCTTCAATTCCAGCGAGAAGCGCTTGGCCCGCATCCTACTGTTGCTAGCAAACTTCGGCAAAGAAGGCCGGCCCGAGACGGTAATTCCCGCGATCAGTCAAGAGACGCTCGCCGAAATGATTGGCACGACACGCTCGAGGGTAAGCGGGTTCATGAATAAATTTCGCAAGCTCGGGTTCATAGAATACAACGGCCACTTAAACGTTCACTCTTCACTTCTTAACGTTATTCTGCACGACTAGGGTTAACTCGAAAGGTGGAAGTCTGAAATGAAAAATCGTCGCTTAATCCCAACATTGCTCGCTGCTGTAATGCTTACGGGCGGGTTACTCGGTTCTGCCGCTCAACCAGCAAAGGCGGACACCGCATCCACCGCTGCGATTGTTGCCGGAGCCGCTGCGATCGTTGGTGCGTTGCTTATCGACAACAATAACCGGCCCTACTACGTCAACCGCGGTAGACGGTATTACGTCACACAATCTGAAGCAAGCTACTGGAAGCAGCACCACCGCGTCGTTCAGCGGAGAGCGTACGTCCCGGAACAGGAATATCCGGTCGCACGCAATCCGTATCAGGGCAACCGCCGCTGATTCGCAGCTAGCTTAGCCCGACTTGCACCAAAGGATTGCAGCCCGCAACGTGTTGATTGCTAGCACCGGATTGTACGGGAAAAGCAAGTTAACGGAATAGTTTGCGTCAGTTGGTGTGCTGTTTCCGGTGAATCCCCAATTCGGAGCGCGGCCCGTTGTCTCGAAACGGAAGAGCCAATTCTGCGGGGTCGAGGCGACCGTCACGGCCGTAATTCCGTACGTATTGGCAAGGCGGAGGTTTCCGGTCCATGTTCGCTCCCACGTGCGGCCGTCGCTGTCCGACTCGTGATAACTGATCGTGAAGTTGCAGCCGTTGAACAAGGCGCTGTTAGAAGCGGTCCGGTCGTGGTAATCGCCGGTGTCAACCGTGCCGCCATCCCACCATCGAAAATAATGCGCGCGGCTCGCCATAAGATTCGAGAGATTGTCGAAATCGAACGGCGTCGGCGTGGGCATCGCGCGCATCGGCGGAGGCGCCTGTTGCTGCGCTACCTGTTGGCGCGAAGGGTTGCACCCCGCCGCTCCGCGGTTGTCGTAGGACCAGACCCGATTCGGACACGCGGCCGCGAGCACGCCGTCGTCGGCCTTTGCGATCGCAGGATCTTTTCCGCACGGCCACGGCCCGTTGTAGGCGTTGAACGCGTTGCGCTTTAGCCATTTTCCGGCAATGTCATCGAGCAGCGCGGCTGTTCTCTCGAGGCACTTGGGCGTCGCGCCGCCATAGACGCCCGCTGCGACGTGCGCCCGAATGTTGGCCGCTTCCCAGCGAACGGCACAGGCATTGACGATGGCGGCATTTCCCCCACCGTCGCATTCGTAGGTCGCGGCTGCCGCCTGGGCCGATGCCGCTACGGGAGCAAGTGAGGTCAGGAAGAGGGCGAGCGAGGTCACAAGCCGGCGCATACGCGATAGAATACCAGAGTCGAAAACCGTTCGCCTACTCCGGAGCCGGGACAAACTAGGCCCTCGCCGAAGCGCTAAGGGCTTATAAAAGAGGCTCTAATGCCGCGTATCACCGTGTCCTACCGGCGAGACGACTCGTCGGCAGCCGCTCGAGCGATTTATGACCGGCTCCGCACTCGCTATGGATCCGACTCGGTATTTATGGATATCGACGTCGTCGATCTTGGCGAAGATTATCGAAAGCGGATCTATCAGGCGATCAGTCAGACCGATTGTTTATTGGTATTGATCGGTCCGCGCTGGCTGGGTCCGACCGGTGACGGACGCAACCGAATCAATGACGCGAACGATCCCGTGCGGCTCGAGGTTGAACGCGCACTGGAGATGGGGCTGCGCGTCGTTCCGATCCTTTTAGAAAACACGCAGATGCCGAGCCCTGATGATCTTCCGAAGGCACTCGGTGAGTTACCATTTCTGAATGCCGGAGACATCAGTACAGGCCGCGAGTTCGACAATCAAATCGAACGCATCATGCGCTTCATCGATCGAACCTTTGCGGAAACGGAACCACGCGCCGCAAAGAAGGCCGAGCCGGCACAAAAAACTGTCGAGCAAAAAGTCACGCAGCCAAAGACCGTTACGAGTTTCCCAATGCGCGCCGTTGCCATTGCCGCGCTGGCAGTTCTGGTGTGTGCCGGTGGTGCGTGGGCGCTCCTAAATCGGACGTCGACGCATTCTGTGGCGGTAGCGCCTGCATCGCCGCAAAAAAGCAGCAGTTCGCATCAGGCCGCGCCCGGCGCGCTTGCGATTAGCTACGTTGTCGGCGACGTTGCCGTGCTGCGCGGCGATCAAGGAACTCCCGTCGCTGCCGTTCGCAACGCACCGCTGCTTCCCGGAGACGCAATCTCGACCGGCAATGGCGGGTACGCAGAGCTGCATCTCGGGCGCGGAACGCGCTTGTTTCTCGACGGCGGCACGCAAGTGCGAGTCGTGCGTGCGGGTGATACCGGCAGTGAAGTTCAGCTCGCACAAGGCACCGCCGAGATGCACGTCTTCAAGGCAAATGGCGCGCAAGTCGATACGCCGCTCGTCGCGCTCGTCGGAAATCACCCGGGCGTCTACGCGCTTAGCGTCATCGGGGATCCGACTGTTACCGTGACTGCGCTCGCGGGACAGGCGACGTTGAACACGCAGTCGGGTGAACAGACGATCTCGGCCGTTCGGACCGTCGTCGTGTCTGGTTCGAATGCAGCAGCCTCAGTCATGAATGATCAGAAGGCGCCGCTTGCGTTCAATACCGGATTTTCGAGCTTCACGGCTACGCGCAACGATGCAATTACACCTGAGTTCAATGATGCCGGTATGGCACCGGCTCCCGTGCAGCAGCAAGACGCACCGGCGCCGATCCAAGATGCGCAAGCGCAAGATCAACCTCAAGATCAACCCCAAGCGCCCGAACAAGCCCAAGCACCCGAACAGATCGACGGGGCCGAGGATCTGCCTTCATACGGTAAGTGGGAGGACAGCGACTACGGCAAGGCGTGGGCTCCTAACGAACCGCCGCAGTGGACGCCCTATAGCGACGGGCAGTGGGTCTGGGAGCCGTACTACGGTTACACATGGGTCGCGAACGAGCCGTGGGGATGGGCGCCCTATCATTACGGACGCTGGTTCTATCAAGGCGGAGTTGGTTGGATGTGGGCTCCTGGTGCCGCATCACCATGGGCTCCGGCGCAAGTTGCGTTCATTCAGACAGGGGGCATCGTAGCGTGGCTTCCGCTTGCGCCCGGCGACCCGTATGCGCCGTGGTGGGGAACGAATCGCACGGTAGTCTACGTATCTGATGTCAACCGCTATCATAACGCGCGATACCCGCGAGCGTTCGCGCAAGTGCCGATTCAGCAATTCCGCTCCGGCAATTTCCGGCACGTAACGCGAGTCGCATACTTCAATCTTCATCACCCGACCGTCGTCAACGTCACGAGAACCGTGGCGCCGACGCGTGCGAACCTTTCGTTCTCACCGCAGCGCCCGCATTCGGTCGCGAGCTTCCCACGCCAACCATTCGTCGGTCACGACGTTGCAATTCATCGCACGCAGTTCGCACCGCCGCCGCGTCCGGTCGCCGTCGGTGTCCATAGGTCGACGCCGCGGAACCCAAGCTTCGGAGCGATTTCGCAATTCCACCCTGTTCATTCGACCCCACGTGCGGTCGGCAGCGTGTACGCACCGCGGCCTGCCACTCACGTCGCGATGCCGCAAGCTCACGGCGCTGTTTACGGCCCGAGGCCTACGGTCAACGCCCCCGTGCGTTCGGCATTCGGCCCAACGCAATCGCATGTGAGTTCGCAATTTGGTCCGAGCCGCCAAGCTGGCGCATCGACGTATAGCGCGAGTGGTCATTCGTTCGGTCCGACGCAAGTCTATCGTCCACCGACGCAGGCGCAAACATATCAGCGCCCGACGCAAGGGCAGACGTATCAACGTCCAGCGCAGACGCAGACGTATCAGCGCCCGACGCAAACGCAGACGTATCAGCGTCCGACGCAAACGCAGACGTATCAACGCCCGACGCAAACGTATCAGCGTCCGGCGCCAGTCGAACGTCCGGTGCAAACGTATCAGCGTCCGGCGCCAGTCGAACGTCCGGTGCAAACGTATCAGCGTCCGGCGCCGGTCGAACGTCCGGTGCAAACGTATCAGCGTCCGGCGCCTGCTCCGACGTACCGCCCTCGCTAACGAACGGACCCGTGCCGGCGGACCTTCGCGAACAAATCGACGTTGCGAATTCCCACGGCGAATATCTAAAGGCATACGATCTCGCGCAAGACGCGGCGGCGCAGCATCCGGACGATGTGTGGTTTGCCTACGCGGCGCTGCTTGCATTGGCGCGGACCGGCGCGACGGAAGAGGCGCTGATCCGCTATACCGCCTCGAATATCGAAACAAAGGCGCGACTCGCAAACGATGCGGTGCTTGAAACGGACGTTCTCGCGTTGCGCGCCCGCATCGAAAAAGATCGCGCTTGGCGCGCTCCGCAGGCCGAGCGCTCCGCAGCGTTCCGCGCGGCTTCGCAAGCCTATGAGACGGCCTATCGTCTGAGTCGATCGACGTTTCCAGGTGTAAATGCGGCGACGGCAGCGCTTCTCGCGGGCGACGCCGACAAAGCGCTGGTGCTGGCGCGGGAGCTTGCAGAGAACTCAGATGCCCTACTCGGTACAGCGCACGAAGCTTACTTCTCGCTTGCAACGCATGCTGAGATCGCATTGATCTTGGGGCAATCGCAAGTTGCGCTGGATGCGCTGCAGCAGATTCAGCACTTGAAGCTCGGAAACGAGGCAACGCGCGCGAGCACGCGTCGTCAACTTCGCGCGATTTGCCGCATAAAAGAGATCCCCGAGAGCATCTTGGAGCCACTGGCTGCGCCGTCCGTGGTTCATTACACCGGACTTCTCATGTACGACACAGCGAATGTCACAGACATCGCTGCACAGATCCGAACGCACTTTGACGACATCAACGTCGGTTACGCATTTGGATCGCTGGCCGCCGGCGCTGACATCCTGTGCGCGGAGATTGCGCTCGAGCGCGGCGCGCGTGTCCACATCGTCCTCCCGTTCCAGCGTGAGGAATTCCGCGAGGTCTCCGTGACGCGCTTCGGAACGAGCTGGGGAAAGAGATTCGATGACGTTCTCGCGGCTGCCGCGACGATTCGCTATGCAACGGAAGACGCATATCTCGGCGATGACGCGCTGTTCTCGTACACGAGCCGTTTGGCGATGGGGCTAGCGCTCTTACAGGCGCAGTTCCTCGACGGTGACGTCTTTCAGCTCGCAATCACCGACGATACATCCGGCGGTTCTACGATTACCGGCAGCGACATGGCGGTCTGGGCCGGCACTGGCAAGAGCACGAGAGTGATCGCGGCTAAGCACAACGTGAAGAAACAGGAAGTCGTCCCCGAGCGCGAGTCCTCGCCAAGAGTCTTGCGCGCGATGATGTTCGGCGACGTGCGTGGATTCAGCAAGCTGACCGAACGGCAGGTCCCGACGTTCGTAAAACACTTCCTCGGAAGCTTCGCGTCCGTCTTAGCGCGACACGAAGCGCACGTCGAGGATCGTAACACATGGGGCGATGGCTTGTACGTCGTGTTTTCCGATGCCGTCGTAGCCGCCGAATGTGCTCTCGCCCTTCAAGATGAGATCAGAACGATCGACACGGAAGCGGCCGGTTTGCCCGCTGACATGGGTCTGCGGCTCGGGATTCATTTCGGGCCTGTCTTCTCTATTGACGATCCCGTGATCGGACGCCGCGTTTTCGTCGGTACGCACGTCAGCCGTACGGCGCGAATCGAACCGATCACGCCGGAGGGTTCGGTCTACGCGACCGAATCGTTTGCGGCCGAAATCATGCTGCGTGGCTCCGATAAGTTTCGCGCTGAGTACGTTGGACAAATACCGGCATCGAAGAATTACGGCACGATGCGCATGTACTCGCTTTACAAACAGTAAACCGAAATTCCGTCGAGCGGAATGCCGTGCAACACGGTGTTCCAACGTTGTCCCCGTGAGGCGGGGAATGCAAGCGTCAACGTGCCGGTCGTAATGATCTCGCCTGCTGCAAGTGGCGGGTTGTGAGGGTCGTGCTGCAAGACGTCGATGAGGTGCAGCAAGGCATGAAGTGGACCGTCAAGGACATTCGATGCATGCCCGCGATCGGTTTGTTCGCCATCACGGCATAGCTCGATTTCGAAGGACTCAAGCTTGCGCGTCCATTCGTTCCGGTCTTCCGGCGCTGTTCGTTGCTGACCGAGGAGCAGCGCACCATGCAGACCATTCGCGGCGATCGAATCTGCAGCCGTGAATTTCCAGCCGGGAAAAATCGACTGAACGATCTCGAATCCGTGCGTCACCCATTCGATCGATTCCAAGAGCTCTGCGGGCTCCATTCCACTCCGCGGTGCCGTGCGCAATTTGAACGCGACCTCCGGCTCGATTCGCGGTTCGCTGAAAGCGTCAAGCGAAAATCCGCCGCCGACCTTGGATAGATCATGTACCGTCGTGTCGTACGCATAACCCCAGATCGGAGCGTAAACGCCGTACTCGCTCCAAATCCGTCGATTGGTGAAGCCGATCTTGCGGCCGACGACGCGCTCGCCGCGTGCTTCGCGCAGTTCACGCATGCTACCGACTACTGCATAAGCTTCATCTACGCCGAAAGCAGCAAGCCGCTCTGAGAACGGCGCGATCTGAACCTGCCGGTCAAGGGCATCCAACGTTTCTTTCGCGATGTCGGCGACCGCAGTAGACATCATGTTGCGACCTTTCAAAGGAAGAGTCTCGATCTTTCGATCGAGACTCTCCAGATTGGTTGCGGGGGCCAGATTTGAACTGGCGACCTTCGGGTTATGAGCCCGACGAGCTACCGGACTGCTCCACCCCGCGGCGAACGACAGTATAGGGGCTGGCTCCAGGCGGCGTCAAGGGCCCCGATGAAGCGCGCGGCGTGACCGCGACCTGGCTACGGGACCTTCCTAAGGTACAGCTCCATTGCCATCTCGAGGGGACGGTTCGGCCGGCGACCCTTCAGGAGCTTGGGCGACTCGTCGGCCTCGACGTTCCGGCTGACTTGTACGAGTTCGCGGACTTCCCCGAGTTCTTGCTCGCCTTCCAAGCCGTGTGCAAGCCGCTCAACGGACCCGAGCCCTTTGCTCGAATCGCGCGCGAGTACGTCCAGGATGCAGTTGCGCAAGGCGTCCACTACGCCGAGATTTTCATCTCGCCGTCGGTGTGGTCGTTCTTTCATCCCTCCATCGATGAAGAAGCGTGCGTGCGTGCAATTCGAGGAGCGCTTGCGCACGATGCAATCGAGGTCGCGTTGATCTGCGACGTCACGCGCAACTTTGGTCCCGAAGCTGCCGTGAAAACCGTCGAACGCGTCGCGCCATGGCAAAAGTACGGCGTCATTGGGATCGGTCTTGGCGGCGATGAATCACGATTTCCCGCGCCGCTTTTCCCGGGAGCGTTCGAGCGTGCACGCAGCGAGGGTCTGCACGCCGTCGCGCACGCCGGTGAAGTTGCCGGAGCACAGTCGGTGCGCGATGCCGTCGAGATTCTCGGTGCCGAGCGTATCGGCCACGGGATCCGCGCGCTCGAAGACGATGACGTTGTCGCAATGCTTACCGAGCGGCGCATTCCGCTCGAAATCTGTCCGACCTCGAACCGGCGCACGGGCGCATGTCCTGAAGATCAGGTGCATCCGCTTGCGCAGTTGGACGCTGCCGGCGTCATCGTCACGATCGACTCAGACGACCCGGCCATGTTCCGCTGCACGTTGCTCGATGAGTACGCTCTCGTCGAGCAGACGATGGGCATTGATGCCGTCGTGCGCATCGCCCGCAACGGCATCGAGGCGTCGTTCGCGTCGGAGGAACGGAAAGCCAAACTGCTTCACGCCCTGGAAAGCGCCGCAGTCCCCGCGCGGCGAAGCTAACAGCATGCCCGGCCAGCATACCCATTTCGATGAATCGAACGAGGAGTATCTCGAGGCGATCTATCGGCTCGAGCGCGAGGGGCCGGGCGTTTCCAATTCCGCGCTCGCATCGGAGCTAGGCGTCGCGCCGGCGTCCGTCTCCGGTATGTTAAAGAAGCTTGCCGTCGAGGGATTCATCGAGCACCAAGCACGCGGCGGTATCGCACTAACGCGCAAGGGTCTCGAAACCGCGGTGCGCGTCGTGCGTCGCAACCGCCTAGCCGAAGTGTTTCTTACGGAAATCCTCGGGCTGCCATGGGATGAAGTCTATGAAGAAGCGTGCCGGCTCGAGCACGCGATCTCGGCGCGCGTCGAAGAACGCCTCGTTGCGATTCTCGGCGATCCGAAATTCTGTCCGCACGGCCATCCGATTCCATCGGCAGACCTCTCCGAGCCGAGCGTCGTCGGCCAGCCGATCGCGCAGCTCGACGTCGGTGGCAAAGCGAAGCTGCACAGCGTCACCGAGCAAATGACCGAGCTCCTGAGATATCTCTCGGACATCGGCTTGCAACGCGGTACGGCAATCGAAGTCGTCGAGAAGGCGCCGCTCGGCGGTCCAATTACGATCGCGTACGATGGGCGGCGTCAAGCGATCTCGCTGGATCTCGCAAAACAGCTCACGGTCACCGAACTCTAAATCGTGCTGACACGGTTACTCATCATCACGAACATCCTCGTGTTCGTGTGGACATACACGCACAATGCCACGGCGAACTCGAGCAGCCTCATTCAGTACGGCGCATTCTATGGTCCCAACGTGCAAAACGGTGAATGGTGGCGCGCCTTCACGGCTGCGTTTGTGCACGACGGCTTTCTGCACATCGCCTTCAACATGTTCGCGCTCTGGCAGATTGGGACTATCGTCGAGCAGCTTTTCGGCACGCCCAAGATGGCGCTGGTCTACCTTGCCTCGATTGTCGGCTCAGGTTGGGCGATCTACGAATTCAACTACAGCGAGATCACGATTGGCGCGAGCGGTGCAATCTTCGGATTGTTCGGCGCGCTCGTCGCTGCGGGTCTGCGTCTGGGCAAACCCGGACGTCAGCTGGTGCAGAATATGGTCGGTATCGTGCTCATCAACGTGATACTCGGGTTTATGATCCCGAATATCTCGCAAGCCGGGCATCTCGGCGGCCTCGTCACAGGCTTCTTGCTCGGCATGATCCTTTATCGCGTCCCCCTACATATGCGGCGGCCGATGGCCGTGCAGGTGCAATCACAAGGCGCTCCCGTCGAAGCCGAGCTGCTCCCACCGCAACAACCGCCGCATCAATGACAATCGACGAGGTCTTCGCTCAAGGCGGCGCGCTCGCGCAGACGCTGCCGGCGTTCGAAGCGCGTCCCGGACAGCTGCAGATGGCGCAGTTGATCGAGCGCGGTTTTCTCGAGAACGCCCACACGATCGTTGAAGCCGGCACCGGCGTCGGCAAATCGATGGCGTACTTGATCCCCGCGATTCGCAGCAAACGCAAAGTTGTTATCTCAACTGGAACGATCGCACTGCAAGAGCAGCTTATGCGCAAAGACATTCCGATGGCGATCGCCGCGACCGGCATTCCCGCGCGCGCCGAGCTGCTGAAGGGGCGCAATCATTATCTCTGCCGCTCGAAGTACGAGCGCGCCGTCGGCGAACGGCTCGTGGCGCCGACCGCAGGCCTCGAACGTCTGTGGCGCTGGGCGGAGCAGACGCCTACCGGCGATCGCGCTGAGCTGGAATTCATGCCGCGCGGCGACGAGTGGGAATCGCTCGACGCCGACGCCGACGACTGCGTCGGCGAATTTTGCGAGCGCTTTTCCAATTGCTGGTTTTTCATGCGGCGGGATGCCGCGCGCTATGCCGATCTGGTCGTCGTTAATCACGCGCTGTTCTTCATGGATCTCGCGATGGGCGGCGGACTCTTGCCGCCGTACGATTTCGCGATTCTCGATGAAGCCCATCAATGCGAACGCTATGCGACCGCTGCGATGACCGCGACGCTCTCGCAGCCGCTGCTCGCACGGATGATGCGCAAGCTGCATGGTGCCTATCATCTGCCCGGCCATCACGATGCCGAGCTCACCGAGGGGATCCGGCGCCTTACAAGCATTCTCGCGCGGCTGCCCGACGAGCGCGTGCTCTTGCGGGAAGATGAAGAGCTCGATGCGAGTCTCGATGAGCTGCACGATTCGCTGTTGCGTCTCGAGGACTGGGTGCACACCAATTGGGAATCCGGTTTGCGGCGCACGAGTGCAAACGAAGCCGAGCGCGAACGTCGGCGGGAGCTCGCCTTACGCGCGATCACGGCGCAGCAAACGACCGTGCAGAGGATTCGCCGCAGCCTGCAGGCGACGGACATCGAACCGGACACGATCGCGTGGGTCGAGCGCGTCGAATCGGAATCGCGCTACGAGATCAACGCAGCGCCGTACGAGGTCGCCGACTTCTTGCGCGAGACGCTCTTCAAGCGCACGCAAAGCGTCGTCATGACGAGCGCGACCTTGGCGGAAGGGACATCGTTTACGTTCTTGCGTTCGCAGCTGGGCGTCGACGAAGCGCAGGAGTTGGTCGCGCCATCGCCGTTCGATTATCCCAGGCAGGCGCGGCTCTACGTTGCGCCGGCGCGCTTCAATCCGAAGAGCCGCGATTTTGCGGAGCTTGCGGCGCCGATTATAGAGGAGTGTCTCGAAAGGACGCGCGGACGCGCCTTCGTGCTGTTCACGTCGTACGCGCGCTTGCATGAAATCTACGAGCTGCTGCGCGAGCGGCTTCCGTATCCGTTGCGGCTGCAAGGCGAATTGCCGCGAACGCAGCTCCTCGATTGGTTCCGCACCACAAAGAACGCAGTGCTCTTCGCGACGGCGACATTCTGGGAAGGGATCGACGTCGTTGGCGAAGCGCTCTCGTGCGTGATCGTCGACCGGTTGCCGTTCCCGTCGCCGAGCGATCCGCTCGTTGCGGCGCGCATCGCCGCGCTCGAACGCCGCGGTCGCAGCGGTTTTGAGGGTTACATGATTCCTGTTGCGACGATGCGCTTGAAACAGGGTTTCGGCCGGCTCATTCGCTCGCAGACCGATATTGGGCTCTTGGCGTTGCTTGATGGAAGGGCAGTCGGGATGCGTTACGGCGCGACGATTCTATCTGCGTTGCCGCCGGCGACGCGCATCGATGATCTCGACGCTTTGGAGGGTTTGTTCACTCGATGATTGCGTTTCGGCTGTGCACGCTGATGTGCGCGCTTACGTTCGCTGTACAACCACTGAACGCAAACGCATGGGGCGAAGTCGGCCACATGATGATCAGCCGAGCTGCAGCGCAGTCGCTTCCAGCGAGTGTCCCCGCGTTCTTGCGCACGGCGGACGCAGTGACGGAGATCGGGCGGCTTGGTCCTGAGGCGGACAACCTCAAAGATGCCGGAACGAGCGAGGATCGCGATGCCGATACGGGGCACTACGTCGACATCGGTGACGATGGCACGATCTTCGGCGTGCCGCTGAATGCGTTACCCCCGACGCGCGAAGCATACGATACGGCGCTGCGCGCGGGCGGCAGCGATGAATATAAAGCCGGATACTTGCCGTATTCGATCGTGGACGGGTTCGAGATCGTGCGCAAAGATCTCGCCTACTGGCGTGCCGACGACTACATGGCGAAAAACGCGACTGACGCCGGTGCGCGCTCGTACTTTGCTGGGCTACGCGCGTTGCGCGAGACGCTTACGATCCGCGACATCGGCTTTTGGAGCCACTTCGTCGGTGACGGCAGCCAGCCGTTGCACGTCACATTGCATTTCAACGGTTGGGACAAGTACCCGGCCTCGCAAGGCTTGCACGCGCACTTCGAATCGGAATACGTCGACCGCAACATCGACCAGAAGACCGTGCTCGCGCATATGAAGCCGCTCGCTGCCTGCAACTGTACGATCGAAGCCGAGACCTCGCACTACCTTGCGGCGACCAGCGCTCAAGTAATTCCAACCTACACGCTGTTCGAGCAGGGAGCGTTCGCAACGCGCACCGCCGCCGGCGTGAACTTCACTGCCGACCGGCTTGCTGCGGGTGCCGACGAGCTGCGCAATCTGATCGTCGAGGCATGGCGGCAAAGCGAAGACGGCAGCGTCGGTTATCCGCTGATCAAAGTCCGCGATATAGAAGCGGGAAAGGTTATGCCGACGCGGCGCGCGTTGGGAGGCGAATAGCCGGCCGCACGAGAGCCGCAAGATCTTCGGAGTCGGCGAGAAACGCGTCGTGTCCGTGATCCGAGACGAGCTCGAGATATTCGCAGCTGAATCCGCGTTCGCGCCAACGGTTTGCGGCGGCGCGCACGTACTGCGGCAGGAAGAGAATGTCCGAAGAGATCCCGACGAACGTGAGCTTCGGGCGCATGTCGAGATTCGTGCGGTCGCGTGCTTCGAAGAGATCCATGGCGCGCGAGAGCGCGATGTACGTGTTCGCATCGAAGCGCGACGTGAGCCGGTCCCCCTGTTCATCGAGATAGCCCTCGATGTCAAACCGCTCGGCGAGGGAACGATACGGATCTTCACCTTTGCGGTTTGGTTTACGTTCGTAGCGCTGCGTGAAAAGCTCGTCGCTCTTGTAGGTGATCATCGCGATCTTGCGCGCGAGACGCAAACCTAAGAGCGGCGGCTCGCCGTCGTAGAAATCGCCGCCGCGAAAATTCGAATCGAGGCGAATCGCTTCGAGTGCGACGCGATTGTACGCGATGCCGAGCGCGGAAAAATGATCGTACGCTCCGACCGGCACGGCGTGTGCGACCATTTCCGGATGATCGAACGCCCACTGAAGCGTTTGCATGCCGCCGAGCGAGCCGCCCATCACGACGGCGAGGCGCTCGACGCCCAGCGTCTTGAGCGCGCGATATTGCGCCTCGACCATGTCTTTAACGGTGACGAGCGGCCAACGCGAGCCGTACGGTTTACCGTCGGGCGCAAGCGATGATGGACCGGTTGAGCCGTAGCAGCCGCCGAGCACGTTGATGCCGATGACGCACGTCTCGGCCGGATCGAACAGCTTGCCGGGACCAACGATACCGTCCCACCAATCGCGCACGTTCGCGCTTCCCGTTAGCGCGTGCGGAATTAGAACCGCGTTACTGCCGTCCTTTTGTAGCTCACCGTCGATAGCTACGAACTGCTCGACGCGCTCGAGTCGTCCGCCGCACGCAAGGTCCAGCGGACCGACGTTTATAGTCCGTTCGATCACTGAGAAGGGACTGTATCATGCCGCGGGTCCAGGGTCAATCCATGTCGTAGGCTTCGCGCGATGTCACTCATGGCGCGGCCGATCGGCGCAACGTTTGCAGCGGAAATCACGGGAATCGATCTGCGCACGGTCGATGATGCAGCGACCCTCGAGCGGTTGCGCGCGGCAATGGACGAGTTCGCCGTATGCGTCGTGCGCGATCAGTATTTCGACGATGAATCGCAGATGCTGTTTGCGCAGCGCTTCGACGGTGAGCTGCACGTCCAGACCGGCCGTGGCGTCTTAGAAGGCGATCGTCGCCGCCTGAAGCCGCCGGCGATGACGGACATCTCGAATCTGGATGAAAACCACCAGACGCTTGGCGCAGATGATGCGCGCCGCATCCAAGGTCTAGCTAACCGGCTTTGGCATACGGACGCGTCGTTTACCGCCCCGCCGGGGCACTATTCGATGCTTTCGGCGCGTGGAAAGCTGCCGCCAAGCGGCGGCGAGACCGAGTATGCCGACATGCGCGCCGCATATGATGCGCTTCCCGACGAACTCAAGGAGCGCGTTGAAGGGCAGCGCGCATTTCACTCGATCGTTTATTCGCGCTCAACGATTGGATTCGAGTACACGCCCGAGCAACGCGCGAAATTGCCCGGCGCGGAGCAGCCGCTGGTGCGCACGAATCCGCGCACGGGACGTAAATCGCTCTACGTTGCATCGCATGCCGAGCGCGTGATCGGTTGGCCGATCCCGGAAGGGCGTATACTCCTGCGCGAGCTGCTCGCCCATGCAACGCAGCCGCAGTTTGTCTACCGCCACGCGTGGCGCGAGAACGACTTCGTCATTTGGGACAATCTTGCGACGATGCATCGCGGACGCGAATACGACGAAGCGTATCCGCGCGATATGCGCCGGGTGACGACGCTAGCCTAGTCTTCCTTTGACGCCTCTGTGACGGCACGTTTGCGCAGCTCGTCGACGACGCCCGAATCAGCAAGAGTCGTCGTGTCGCCGAGGATTCGCCCTTCGGCAATGTCGCGGAGCAGCCGTCGCATGATTTTGCCGCTGCGCGTCTTGGGAAGCTCCGGCGTGAACGTTAGATATTTTGGCCGTGTGAACTTGCCGAGCTTTGTTGCAACGTGCTCGCGAAGCTCATCCGCAAGCTCTTTCGAGCCGGGAGCCCCGCCGCGCAACGACACGAAGGCAACGATCGCCTGGCCCGTGATCTCGTCGAGCTTTCCGCATACGGCCGCTTCTGCGACTGCGGGATGATCGACCAGCGCGCTTTCGACTTCCGTTGTCGAGATGCGGTGACCGCTGACGTTCATCACGTCGTCGATGCGACCCATGAACCAGAAGTCGCCGTCCTTGTCTCGATTGACGCCATCGCCGGCCAGATACAAGTGAGGGAATTTCGACCAATACGTTTCTTTGTAGCGCTCGGGATCGCCCCAGATGCCGCGCAGCATCGACGGCCACGGGCGTTTGAGCACGCAATAACCACCGCCGCCAAGCGGGACGCTTTCGCCCGCATCGTTGACGACATCGGCAAGAACGCCCGGGAACGCCTTCGTCGCTGAGCCGGGCTTGAGCGTCGTGATGCCGGGCAGCGGCGTAATCATGATTGCACCTGTTTCCGTTTGCCACCAGGTGTCGACGACCGGACAGCGGCTTCCGCCGATATGTTCGTAGTACCAAATCCAGGCTTCTGGATTGATCGGTTCACCGACGGACCCCAATAGGCGCAGCGATTTCATGTCGTGCTTTGCGGGGAGATCGTCGCCCCACTTCATGAACGTTCGAATCGCCGTCGGAGCGGTGTAGAGGATCGAAACTTTGTAGCGTTCGATGATCGTCCATAACCGGTCGCGTTCGGGATAATCCGGCGTACCTTCATAGATGACGCTCGTTGCCCCATTGCAGAGCGGACCGTAGACGATGTACGAGTGCCCCGTCACCCAGCCGATATCGGCCGCACACCAATAGACGTCTTCCTCTTTATAGTCGAAGACGAGCTTGTGCGTCGTCATCACGCCGGTGAGATAGCCGCCGGTCGTGTGCATGATGCCTTTGGGTTTAGCTGTCGTACCGCTCGTGTAGAGCAGATAGAGAAGATCTTCGGCGTTCATCCGCTCGGGCTCGCAGGTCGTGGGCTGATCCCGGGTTAGGTCGTCCCACCAATGATCGCGCCCACTCTGCATCTCGACCGGCTCGCCGGTGCGCTTTGCGACGATCATGTGCTTGAGCGACGGCATGCCTTTCGCGACCGCTGCGTCGCAACTCGCCTTGAGCGCGACTTTGTTGCCGCGTCGCCATGCGCCGTCGGCCGTGATGATCGCAACGCACGATGAGTCGTTGACGCGATCGACGATCGCATCCGGCGAGAAACCGCCGAAGATCACCGAGTGCGGCGCGCCGATGCGCGCGCATGCAAGCATAGCGACGGGAAGCTGCGGAATCATCCCCATGTAGATCGCGATGCGATCGCCCTTTTTGATTCCGAGTTTGCGCAGAGCATTCGCGAACTTGCAGACATCGTCGAGCAGCTGCTGATATGTGATCGTCCAACGGTCGCCGGGCTCACCCTCGTAATAGTAAGCGATGCGGGTGCCCTTGCCGGCTTTGACGTGACGATCCAAACAATTGACCGACGCATTGAGCTCGCCGTCTGCGAACCACTTCGCAAAGGGCTCGTTCCATTCTAGGGTTTGCGTGAACGGTTTCATCCATTCGAGCTTGCGCGCCCAGCTGGACCACCAGGCAACGGGGTCTTTTTCAGCCTCTTCGTAAATGCCGGGCTGCGCGTTTGCAGCCTTTGCAAAAGCGGGCGGCGGCGGAAAACGCCGGCTCTCGACCAGGAGGGTGTCGATCGCATCCTTCGTCTGCATGCGCATGGGTTTCGGTCCGGTCCCAGCGAATACTGCCTCTATGGTCGTAGTCCGAATCGATCCGCGTTTAACGTTGTCCGACGGCTTTTATGGCGGCTTGATCGGTGGGGCCGTGCTGTCGGTATTCTTTGCAGTCATCGACTTCTTTTTGCACGACCCGCTCGATTCGGTCTACTTGTTCATGGCGTCGTCAGTATTAGGTAAGGCAGCCTCGAACGGCGGCTGGATGGCGCTGGTGCTCGGCATCGCGTTGATGTTTTTGATGGCCGCGATCGGCGGAATTATTTTTGCCGGGTTCGCGCGAAAGTTTACGTTTCTCGCGAAGTCGCCGATCTCGTCGTTGGCCGGCTTGGTATACGGCTTTATCGTTTGGTTCGTTTTCGTCGACGTGATCATCCCGATGACGGGGATGCAGCAAACCGTCGATCATCCGTTGTGGATCTCTGCGATCGGAATCGGCATCTTTTACGGGTCGGCGGTGTGCGAATTCTTGGCCAGCGTCTCGCGTAACCGGATGGCGCGCGCCGAACGCGCAAACGAATCGTCGCCGGCCCCCGTTTAATCGAGCTAGCGTTCGCCGGCGGGCTTGCGCTGTGAACGTGCTCATAAGGAAGGGCTGGCCAATCCTTGACCCTCTGCCCCGACGATGGTACCCTGAAGTTGGCAGTCGTGGCGATTGACTGCTAAGTTTTTGTAAGGAAGCGTGACGACGACGGCACTCGACAAGCGTAAGGCGTTCATTCTCCAGACGGTGGTGTACGAGTACATCAACACCGCCGAGCCCGTCGGCTCCATGACGCTTACTCAGAAGTACAATCTCGGCGTTTCGTCCGCGACGATTCGGAACGAGATGGCGGAGCTCGAAGCGAGCGGCTACCTCGTTCAGCCGCATACCTCGAGCGGACGCGTTCCCTCGGACGCCGGCTATCGCACGTACGTCGACGAATTGATGTCGCCCGAAACACTGCGCCCCGAAGACACGCAGCGTATTCGAGAAGAGTTTCGAGCGGCGAGCCGCGACCTCGATGGCGTCATCGAGCAAACGACGCGTCTGTTGGGACAGCTCTCGCGCAGCCTCGCTTTCGTGATCGCGCCGGCGCGCTCGACGCAGACGTTCCGCCACATTCAACTGATCTGGTTCTCGGAACGCACGGGACTGGCGGTTGTCGTGACGTCGCTGGGAACACCGACGCAAATGTTGTTCGAGCTAAAATCAGACGTGAGCGCCGACAGCCTCACACGTCTTTCGAATTTGTTGAACGCTCGCTTGGGAGGGCGTCTGCTCGCGGAGATTGCCGCCGCCGAAGTCTCATCTGCCGCCCGGGAGCTTGGGCTCGGTGCGGACATGACCGAGGCCGTCCAGCATGCGTTTTCAGAAGCGGCCGATCCGGCCGATCCGCTAATCGCGGCAAGCGGCGCTCAGAATCTGCTCGATCAGCCCGAGTTCCATGATTTGCGCAAGCTGCGTTCGATTCTGCGTATCGTCGAAGAACAGAAACGCCTGTACGAGCTCCTCGCAGAAGGCGTTACGCAACAAGGCGCGCACGTGCGAATCGGGCACGAATTGGGTACCGATGAAATCTCGGAGTGCAGTTTGGTGACCGTCCCCTATCGCATCGGAGAACACGCCGTCGGATTGCTCGCAATCCTCGGACCAACCCGGATGCCCTACGGACGCTTAATGGCGCTCGCCGGAAGCACGGCGGAGTCGCTTGGTGCGCATTTGCTCGACGTCGAGCTCAGATAGAACCTAATGCCGGTCGACTACTATGACGTCCTGGGCGTCAAACGCGGCGCGTCCGAGGCGGATATAAAGCGCGCCTATCGTTCACTCGCGCGTAAGCACCATCCCGACGTCGCAACCGATAAAACCGCCGCCGAATCGCACTTCAAGGAAATTAATGAAGCGTATTCGGTACTGAGCGATCCGCAGAAGCGGCAAATGTACGATCAGTACGGTCATGCCGGCGTAAACGGCGGTGCGTCTCCCAACGGTCCGTTCTCCGGATTCGCGGGCGAGGGCTTCGGTGATATCTTCGACATGTTTTTCGGTGCCGCGCGCACGCAGACGCAAACGCAGCGCCGACAAGGCCCCGCGCGCGGTCAAGATCTGCGTTACGATCTCCAGATTACTCTTGAAGAAGCGTTCGAAGGAACGCAGCGCGAGATTTCCTTCAAACACATGGCGCAATGCGTCACCTGCAAAGGTACCGGCGCCGCTCCGGGGACTCCGATTCTCACCTGCGAGCGTTGCGGCGGAACAGGCGCACAAAGAACCGTTCGTCAAACGCCGCTCGGACAGTTCGTCACGCAAAGCACGTGCGCGATGTGCAACGGTTCCGGACAAATGATTCCGAACCCGTGCGAAACGTGCTTCGGGCGTGGACAAACCGAAGCTGACAAGACGCTCAACGTCAAGATTCCTGCGGGAGTCGATGACGGAAGCCGCATCCGTATCTCCGGTAACGGCGAATCAGGATTGCGCGGTGGACCTGCCGGCGATCTCTACGTCTTTCTCACCGTAACGCGGCATTCGACTTTCCGGCGCGATGGTGTCGACTTGTATCTCGATATTCCGATTAGTTTTCCGCAAGCGGCACTCGGCGCCGAGGTCTCCGTTCATACGCTCGAAGGTCCACTCGAGCTGCAGGTTGCAGCCGGGACGCAAACGGGCTCGCTCTACCGTATGCGCGGACACGGTATGCCTTCGGTGCGTGGAAACTCGCGCGGCGACTTGATCGTCACCGTTCACGTTAGCGTTCCCACCAAGCTCTCGAAGCAAGAGCGCGACATCCTCGAGGAATACGCGGCCGCCGGCGGCGATCGTATCGAAGACGCGAAGACGTTCTTCGATCGCGTCAAAGACGCGTTTCGACCCGACTGAGCGAACCGCGCTTTTTCGTCGAAGGCCGCCACGCGGCCGGCGACGTCCTGACGCTTTCGAAAGAAGACGCGCACAAGATTGCCGACGTCTTGCGGCGGCGCACCGGTGACGGCGTCGTCATCGTCGATTCCGCGGCGCAAGAGTTTCGCGCGACACTCACGGTTGCGCAAGGCAGCGTCGAAGCGCGTCTCGATGAGCTCGTGCGCGCACACAATCGAGAAAACGCGCGTGCGATAACACTTGCCCAAGTGATTCCGAAGGGGCAAAAACTGGATTACGTCGTCGAGAAAGCGACGGAGCTTGGATTGTACGCACTGATCCCGGTGCAGTCGTCGCGATCGGTTGGTGAGGCCTCGGCGAACAAACTGACGCGCTGGCGCAATCTCGCGCGGAGCGCTGCGCAGCAGTCGGGTCGCAGCCGCGTGCCGCACGTCGAAGGCCCGATCGACTTCCCTGCGCTTGTGGCTCGTATCCGCGATTTTGATGCGGCGATCTTTGCATGGGAACTTGCGGAGCACCCGCTTCGCGCTACGCTCGCGTCGATTGGAAACGCTCGCTCGGTCTTGGTGATCGTTGGGCCTGAGGGCGGTTTCTCGCACGAGGAGGCGGACGCCGCCATCGCGGCCGGCGCCCACGCGGTCTCACTAGGTTCGCGAATCCTTCGCACTGAGACGGCGCCACTTGTGATACTGACGGCCATCCTCTACGAAGGCGGAGAACTGTAGAGAAATGAAGCAACGCGTGTGGCGATAGCAGTACGTGAGCGAACCGGCGGCGCGACTCTGATCGACGCGCTCAGAGTCAACGGCGCCGAACAGATTTATTGTGTCCCGGGCGAAAGCTATTTGGAAGCGCTCGATGCGTTTTACGATGCGCGCGAAACGCTGCGCTTGATTGTATGCCGTCAAGAAGGCGGCGCAGCGTATATGGCAGAGACGTACGGAAAGCTGACCGGAAAGCCCGGAATCTGCTTCGTAACGCGTGGCCCGGGCGCAACCAACGGTTCGATCGGAATCCACACCGCGCGTCAAGACTCGACGCCGATGATCATGTTCATGGGACAAGTCGATTCGTCGATGCGCGATCGCGAAGCGTTTCAAGAAATCTCCGTGCCGGCGATGTTCGGATCGCTCGCAAAATGGGCAGCGCAGATCGATGATGCGGCGCGGATCCCTGAATATGTCGCGCGTGCGTTTCACACCGCCGTCTCCGGACGTCCGGGGCCGGTTGTGCTCGGTCTTCCCGAAGACGTGCTTGCTGCGCGAACGAACGCGACCGACGTAGCCGCCGTTGCGGCGACGCGTCCTACGCCCTCGGCCGATTCAATCGCTGCGCTGCGCGAGATAATCGCGCAAGCGGAGCGTCCGCTTGCGATCCTCGGCGGAAGCGGATGGACCGAGAAAGCGCGTGGCGACGTCACGAAGTTTCTCGAAGCGTGGGCGATACCGTCGGCGTGCGGTTTTCGGCGGCAGGACCGCTTGGACAATCGTTCGCCTGTCTATGCGGGCTACGCGGGGGTCGGCATCGCGCCGCAGTTGGCAGCGCGTATTCGTGAAGCCGACCTCGTGATCGCAATCGGCACGCGTCTCTCGGAAGCGGTCACGCAAGGTTACACGCTACTCGAGGTACCGCGACCGAAGCAGCGGCTGATTCACGTCCACCCCGATCCCGACGAGCTCGGTCGCGTGTACCAGGCCGATCTGGTGGTCAACTCCGGAATTCCGGAGCTCGGGCTTGCGTTGCGCAGCCTTGCGCCGCCGGCGATTCCGTGGCGCAAATGGACGGAGCAGCTACGCGGTGAGTACGAACACTCGCGCAGTATCGCGAACCGTGAGGCGGTCGCTCGCGACGGTTACGTCGACATGGCGACCGTTGTTGCGTATCTCGATGCAAATCTTCCGGACGATGCCGTCATCACGACCGGCGCCGGAAATTTTGCGGGATGGGTCCAGCGCTTCTATCGCTATCGTGGCTTCGGCACGCAGCTGGGTGCGGCAAACGGCTCGATGGGTTACGGCTTCCCGTCCGCGCTCGCTGCAAAGATCACGTATCCAGAGCGCATCTGCATTGCGTTCTGCGGCGATGGCGATTTCTTGATGACGGGCCAAGAGCTCGCAACCGCGATCAAAGAGCGCGCTGCGGTGATCACGATCGTTGCAAACAACGCAATGTATGGCACGATCCGCATGCACCAGGAGCGCGAGCATCCCGAGCGCGTCATCGGCACGGATCTCGAGAATCCGAATTTTGCGAAATTCGCCGAAGCATTCGGCGCACACGGCGAACGCGTTTCACGCCCCGACGATTTTCCCGCGGCGTTTGAACGCGCCGTAGGCTCGGGTAAGCCGGCCGTTATCGAAATCATGACCGATCCCGAATTGATCAGCTCTCGTGCGACGGTGACGTCGATGCGCGAACATGCGAAGCGGCGGAATGGCGCGTAGACTCGAGAATTTGGAGCCGGGAACGCCGGTGTTCTGCGGCGAGACGCGCGTCGGTACCGTCGACGGCATTTATGCCGAAGGCAGCGCCGAAGTCGCGGAATACATGGTTGTGCTTTGGGAGTCGCGCGACAATACGCCCGTGTTGATCGCGACCAAGGACGTTGAAACGCTCGAAGGTCGCGGCGTTACGCTGATGGGCGATGATCCGCAGCAGTACCTAACAGCGCCGAAGTACGAAGATAAACTCTATCCGTCCCTGCGGCGCATTCACTAGAGGCCGCATTGCGCTTTTCCATCGTTATCCCGACATACAACGAAGCCGGTGGCATCGAACGATTGATCGAGGCCGTCGATGCTGTCTTCAAGCAGAATGCGCTTGACGGCGAGATCGTCGTCGTTGACGATAATTCGCCGGATGGCACGGGTGCGATCGTCGATCGCCTTTCGGAGCGCTATCCCCTGCGATGTTTGCATCGTCCGGGCAAACTCGGACTGTCCTCGGGTGTGATCGACGGATGGAAGTTCGCACGTCCAGATTCAGAAGCGGTCGGTGCAATGGACGCAGACTTCAGCCATGACCCGCGCGTGATCACGCAAATGGTGCGGGCACTCGAGAACGGCTACGATCTAGCGATCGGAAGCCGCTACGTTCCGGGTGGAGGGATCGAGAATTGGCCGTGGCGACGCAAAGTGACGTCCGTCGTCGCGATCGCACTTGCAAAACCGCTCACGCCGATCCGCGATATTACGAGCGGTTTCTTTATGGTTCGCCGCTGCGCACTTGAGGGCGTCGAGCTCGATTCGATCGGTTTCAAGATCGGGCTCGAAGTGATTGCGAAGGCCCGTTACCGTAAGGCAATCGAAGTACCGTACGTGTTTACCGACCGGGTTGCCGGAAGTTCCAAGTTGAACCAAGGCGAGATACTGAACTATTTGCGACAGCTTGGTCGCATTTATCGTGCCAAGCTCACCGGAGGTTTACGCCGCTAGTGCCGATGCCGGATTGGCTGCGCATGCGAAAGAATGCGCAAGCTCAGGACGCAGCGCAGTGGACGAAATGCTCGGGTTGCGGCGAGCTCGTCTACAAGCCCGATGTCAAAACGAATCACGAGATCTGTCCGAAGTGCGGTCACTATTTTCGTATGCATGCGGGCGATCGGCTTTCGATGATGCTCGACGGTGACTTCCTCGAAGTTGGCGGTGACATCGAGCCGGGTGATCCGCTGCAATGGGTCGACAAGCGGGCGTATCCGGAGAAGCTCGCAAGCGACCGGTCGAAGAGCGGACTCTCGGAAGCAGTCGTTGCCGGTTTCGGTTCGATCGGCGGTTTCCCGGTCGGCATCGCCGTGATGGATTTCCATTTTCGCGGCGGAACGATGGGGACGGTCGTCGGCGATCGCGTTGCGCTTTTATTCGAACGGGCTCGCGAGCGCAAAATTCCCGCAATTGTTTTTTCAGCAAGTGGCGGCGCACGGATGGAAGAAGGCGTGCTCGCGCTGATGCAGCTGGCAAAAACGACGAACGCCGTCGAGCGATTTCGTCGCGATGGTCTTTCCTATATCTCGGTTTTGACCGATCCGACCACGGGCGGCGTTTCCGCCAGCTTTGCATTTCAAGCCGACATCATCGTTGCCGAAGCGGGCGCGGCGATCGGTTTCGCAGGACGCCGCGTCATCGAACAAACGATCCGGCAGAAGCTGCCCGAGAATTTTCAACGCGCCGAGTTCTTGCTCGAGCACGGCGCGATCGACATGGTCGTTGACCGCCCGAAGCTGCGCGAAACGCTCGTTCGTCTGCTCGACTACGGCATCGCGGCGCCACGCGGCGTGAGCCGAAACGGCGCACTCTCGTGAACCCGATCGTCGATCGCGAGAAAGGTTTGCTCGAGCTCGAGCGTCGGATCGCCGAGCTCAAAGGGCTCAGCAGCTCGCAAAACGTCGATCTTTCGAGCCAAATCACGGCGCTCGAAGCTGAGTACGCCAAGATTCAGCGCGACATCTTCGGCGCGCTCTCGCCGTGGGAGCGCGTCAACATGGCGCGCCATCCCAAGCGTCCGACGGCCGCCGAATATATCGCGAAGCTCGATCAATTCGACGAGCTGCACGGAGATCGTCACTTTCGCGACGACCCAGCCGTCATCGCGGGCTTTGCGAAGCTGCGCTCGCGACGCGTGATGGCCATCGGTCAGCAACGCGGGCGCGACACGAAAGAGAATCTTCGCGTCAACTTCGGGATGGTCAAGCCCGAGGGCTACCGCAAAATTAAACGTCTCTTCGAGCTCGCATCCCGCCTCGGGTTACCGATCGTCGCGTTCGTCGATACCAAAGGCGCCGATCCGGGTATTGATTCGGAAGAACGTGCGCAATCGGAAGCTATTGCCTCCTGTCTGTATGCGCTCGCCGAATCGGTCGTACCGTCGATTTCGGTCGTGATCGGCGAAGGCGGCAGCGGCGGCGCGCTCGCGCTCGGGATGACCGACCGCATTTTGATGCTCGAACATAGCATTTATTCGGTCGCTGGGCCGGAAGCCGCGGCGGCGATTCTGTTTGCAGACGCGACCAAAGCGCCCGAGGCCGCTGCGAGCTTGCGGCTCACAAGCGAAGATCTGTATCGCTTCGGAATTGCCGACGAAGTCATCAGCGAACCGCTCGGCGGCGCGCACCGGGATCGCGATATGACAATCGATCGAGTGCTTTCGGCCATCGACCGGCACGTGAGCGAGCTGGCTTCGCGTACGCCGGAGCAGCTGCAAGAAGAGCGCTATAGCAAGTATCGCCGCATAGGCGCGTTGAATACTGGCGGGATGCGCTATGTCACCCCGAGCGAAGTCGAGGGGGAGCGAAGGTGAGCACGCAATCGGTCCTTCGAGGGGTCGGTCGCGGCGTCGTTGTCGTCGTCATTCTCGGCGTTTTTTCGATGGTCGCGATTCAATACGCGCGCATCGTACATCGCAACGTCGTGCTCGCGCACGCCCTGTGGGTCGTACAAACCGACATCACGCACCTGGAATCCGAAAAAGACCGTCGTAACGCCACGATTACCCGCCTGTCGGATCCGCAGGGTTCGATTCCTGAGATTCACGATCGTCTTCACCTGACGATGCCGAACGAATCGATCATCTATCTGAAGGGAAATAAACCGCAAAGCGCACCCCAATGACACTGCTCGGGACGGTCATCAATCTAAACCGTTTCGGTGCGGTGGTGCGCCTCGCAGACGGCCGCCTTGCGTCCGTTCCCCCGGCCGAAGTCGACGCGCATCGCGCTACGTACGAGGAATCGTATGCCGCCCACCGGCCACTGCGATTGGCCATTCGAGACGCGGCGAAAGGCCTGAGCGTCGTGCTGGCCGACTTCCTCGATGCCGAAGCGCATGCGCCGAATCTGAGCGACGAAGTCTTCGAAGAGCGTTTGGCCGATTATTTGCGTGAGACGGAAGAGTGGGCACCGCCCGATCAGCCGCAGCCCTTCGAGCGGCATCTCACCCGAAAGCGTCGCCGCGCCGCGCAGTTTGACTCATCTGCAATCCGATCGCGAGCGGAATCGTAAGCAAAACGAGCGCCGCTACGGCGCCCATGAGCACTGGAATTCCGTGGGCGTCGCTCAGAGCACCCGCAAGCACGGGTGAGATCGAACTCGAGCCAATGCCGACCGTGTAAAATATGCCGAACGCTCGTTGACGCTGTCGCGGAGAAACAAGCTCGGGTACGGTCCCGTAGAGTACCGACGACGTTCCGTTGAGTGCAATGCCGATAAGTGGAAGGATTGCGAGCGTCGCGGGAAGCCCGAGCGGGAGCAGCGCGACGATTCCAAGCGCTGTAAGACCTTCGGTGATGCATACCGTCGCCAAAATTCCGATCTTCTCGCCGAGAAAGCCGCAGACGAATTTGCCCGCAGCGCCTCCGGCGAAAAGCAGCGTCAGCGCAAAACCGACCGTTTGCGGCGGAGTCCCCTTTGCGATGATGACGAACGGTAGAAACGTCAGGAATCCCGTGCGCGTCGCGCTATCGATCGCGCCGATCGCGAGTAAGAACGCGAAGCCTTTCGTGAATGTCCTTCCGGTCGCGGCGCCCGGCGATTTCGTGTCGTCGCGTTCGACAATGACGCGCGCGCGGGGACCGAAGAGCAGAATCCCGGCTGCAACGCACAATCCGATGCAGGCGACGATCAGCAACGCCGGACGCCACGGCATGACGATCAAGAGGGCTGCGACGAGTGAGGGGATCGCCATCTTTCCGACGTCGCCCGCGAAGTTATACGTTCCGAGCGCTGCGCGCGAACGTGCACCTTCAAATGCGTGCGCGATCAAGTTCGATGAGATTGGGTGTTGAACGCTTGCACCGATCCCGCCGACAAAAAGCGCGACCGCGATCGCAAGATACGTCGAGCGCGTACTCGCCACGGCATAACAGAGCGCGGCAAGCGCAGTTCCCGTAACCAGCATCGTCCGAGCTCCGAGGCGTTCGGCGACGATCGACGATGGCAGCTGAAAGGCGGCCATCGCGCCGCTATACAGCGAACGCAGAAGCCCGACTGCAGCCAGCGAAAGTCCGAATTCGCGTTGCCAAATCGGGAGCATGACGTACAGCAGATCCGTCAGTCCGTCGTGCATGACGTGAGCCGCGCAGGCCACGATCAGAGTACGCGTGCGATTACGAATGTCCAAGGCTGGGTTCTTTCTCGGAATCCAACCCCGTGGGACCTGTGCAAGCGTTCGACAAATGTATCGAGGGGGAGCGCAACGCCTGGCGAACGGCGAGGTCGTGAGCACTGTAATCGACGCTCCTAAACGCAACGCACAAACGGTAAAAGTGCCTGGTTGCTTTGTCCGTATTCAGGGCAGCTACGTCTCGCTGCGCGCCGCCGAGCAGCGCGTCGCCGACTTCATTCTTAAGAATGCAGAAGAGCTGATCTACCTAACCGTGACGGAGCTTGCCGAGCGCACGCAGACCAGCGAATCGACGGTCGTGCGGCTTTGTCAAAAAATCGGCTACAAAGGTTATCAAGAGTTTAAGATTGTTTTGGCGCGCGATCTCGTCGAGCCGACCGAGGCTATCTACGATCGCATCCAAGAGACCGACGCTCTCGGTGCAATTAAGACGAAAGTCTTCGCAGCCAACGCACAAGCGCTACAAGACACGCTCGAGGTCCTCGACGATGTCGACCTGCAGCGCGCGATCGACGCGGTTGCGAGTGCGGAGCGGGTCGAAATCTACGGCGTGGGCGGCAGTGGATCGATCGCGATCGACGCCTACCATAAGTTCCTCAAGCTGGGCATCGCCGCAATTGCCATCTCCGATTCGGATTTGATGGGGATGTCGGCTGCGCTGCTGCGCCCCGGAACGGTTGCGCTCGGGATCAGCCACACGGGGATGAGCCGCGACGTATGCGAGGCGCTCGAGCACGCCAAGACCGGCGGCGCGACGACGATCTGCATTACGCATCGCGCGACCTCGCCGATCACGAAGGTTGCCGACATCAAGCTCTTCACGGCAGCGAAAGAGACGGCGTTTCGCAGCGATGCAATGTCGAGCCGCATCGCCCAGCTCTCGATCATCGACACGATTTACGTCGGGGTTGCGCTCAAGGACTACCCGCACTCGACGCAAACGATCGCACAAACACGCGAAGCGACAGCCAAGAAAAGGTACTAGCATGGCAGCAAACGGGAAGCCGGTGATCGGCTTTATTGGCCTCGGCATCATGGGGAAGCCGATGGCGCGCAACTTGATGCGCGCGGGTTACTCGCTGGTGGTGCATAGCCGCGGACGCGGCCCGGTCGACGAGCTTGCGAAAGAAGGCGCCAAAGCCGGCTCGTCGTCAAAAGACGTCGCTGCGCAAAGCGACGTCATTATCACGATGCTGCCGGATTCGGCCGACGTTGAAGACGTCGTGCTCGGCAAAGACGGCGTTCTTGAAGGTCTCAAACCGGGCGCAACACTCGTCGATATGAGCACGATCAAACCGGCGGTCGCGCGTCGCGTCGCTGAAGCCGTCGTGAAGAAGGGCGGTAAGGCGCTCGATGCACCGGTCAGCGGTGGTGAAAAAGGTGCAACCGACGCGACGCTCTCGATCATGGTCGGCGGACCGCAAGACGTGTTCGATGCGGTGCTGCCGATCTTTCAGACACTTGGAAAAAATATCGTTCTCGTCGGCGAGAGCGGCGCGGGACAAATAGCGAAGGCTGCAAATCAGCTGGTCGTCGGCGTAACGATCGAAGCCGTCGCCGAGGCGCTTGCGCTTGCTGAAGCGGCCGGCGTCGATCCGGCCAAAGTGCGCGCCGTCTTACTCGGTGGCTTTGCCCAAAGCAAAATTCTCGACATGCACGGACAGCGTATGCTCGACGGCAATTTCGTCCCGGGATTCAAGGCAAAGTTGCATCAGAAAGACATGCGTATCGTCACGCAGACGGCACAAGAATCAGGTCTCGATGCACCTGCTGCACAGCTCGCGCTCGATCGCTTCACGAAGCTCGTTGACGGCGGCGGCGGCGAAAAGGATCACAGCGCGCTCCGCACCCTACTTGTCACCCCGAGCGTAGCGAAAGCGTAGTCGAGGGACAGCGACGATCCTAGCGTCCGTGCTCCTTGGGGTGATGCAGCTATTCCCTGTAGTTGCCATCGCGCAATACTTGCCTTCGGGCACCCGGATTGTAACTCAAAAGCAAGTCGGCTACGGTACGGCTTGCTTTGTTAATGGCCAACGATTCGGTCCGCTGACCTATTTGGCACGTGACGCTCAAAAACGCGGTGTTCAGCCAATATCTTCCGACGAATATCGGGCACTTCGTCGAATAGAACGCTACGTGCCGTTACAAAACCTGAGATTCGCGTTCGTCGGAACAGAATTCATTGTGTTTAATGCAATGTACGGGCCCTGCTGGGGAGGCCCGGGGTATCAAGTTCTCAACGCACAATCTTGTAATACTGGATGGAGTCCGACGGACGGTATGGGAGCGTTACCAGACTGCGTGCCGCGCCCGTGGATTCCAGCTGAACTTAGGCGCTAATTCGTTTTGCGGGACGAGCGAGTTTCGCGCGCTCGTATTGTTTCGGCCACGGCAGATCGAACCCGAGCTCGGCGGCCGCGTACATTGGAAAGTATGGATCGCGTAAGAATTCGCGTGCCATCACGATCAAATCGGCTTGCCCGTGATTCAGAATGCGTTCGCCCTCTTCAGGCGTCGTGATCAATCCGACGGCCGCCGTCGGGACTTTCGCATCGCGCCGGATTTGCTCCGCAAACGGAACCTGATACAGTGGAACCATCGGAATCTTCGCATCGACCACGTTACCGCCTGACGAACAGTCGATGACGTCGACGCCGCGTGCGTGCAGTTGTTTTGCCAGCTCGACCGAGTGCGTGATGTCCCATCCGCCCTCGACCCAATCGGTCGATGAAATGCGTGCGAAGAGCGGCAAGCGTTCCGGCCACGCTTTGCGGACCGCTTCGGTGGTTTCGAGCGCGAAGCGCATCCGATTTTCGAGCGAGCCGCCATATTTATCCGTGCGCGTGTTGCTGAGCGGCGAATAAAATTCGTGAGCGAGATAGCCGTGCGCGAAGTGAAGCTCGATCAACTCGAAACCCGCGGATAGCGCACGTTTCGCTGCTGTGACAAAATCCTTGACGATCTGCGCGATACCGGCTTCATCGAGCGCTGCCGGTACCGGAAAATTCGGCGCAAACGGCGCAGTCGTCGGACCGACGGGTATCCATCCGCCTTCTTCGGGTTTAACGACGCCGGCGGGCTGTTCCCACGGCCGTCGTGTTGAGCCTTTGCGTCCGGCGTGCGCGATTTGCATTGCGGGGATCGCGCCCTGGCTCTTCACGAATTTCGTAATCCGCGAAAGCATCTCGATGTGCTCGTCTTTATAGATGCCGAGATCTTCCGGCGAGATACGGCCCCGCGGTTCGACAGCGGCCGCTTCGGTAAAGACGACCGCGGCGCCACCAACGGCGCGGCTTCCGAGATGAACGAGGTGCCAATCGTTTGCAAACCCGTCTACGGAAGAATATTCACACATCGGCGAGACGATCAGCCGATTGCGCAGGGTCAGGTCGCGGACTTTATACGGTTCGAATAACATCCTATTCCGTTTCGCGTGCGTTGAGATCGACGAGCTCGCCGTTGATGCCGTCGGAGGCTGGGCTCGCTAGAAACGCCAGAACCCGCGCTACTTCGTCAGGGGATGCAGCCCTTTCGAAATCCGCGGCATCCATGTACGAACGTGCGGCCTCTGTCGCGACGCCGCCTAGAACGACGGCGTTTGCGACAATTCCGTCAGCTTTGTGCTCTTGCGCGACGGCCCGCATCAGCGTGTTCACGGCGGCTTTTGCCGCCCCGAAGAGCCCGAAGCGCAGCTGCGGGTCCTTCGAGCTGCCCGCCGTGACGGTGACGAGGTGTCCGCGTGAGCGCCGCCCGGGGCGAAAATCTTGTTTAAGCATCGCGCGCAGCCCGGCCGCCGCGAGATTGTAGGCGGTGACGACAAACCCGTCGAGATTCGTGCGCAGATCCTCAACGCTTGAATCGATTATCGGAACGAATTTGCCGCGGCCGGCCATGTTCACGATCGCATCGAGGCGTCCGAATTGCTTGACGGTGCTTGCGACGAGCTGCTGCGTTAAGGCTTCATCGGCAAGATCGGCGACGAATGGGGTCGCCCGCTCGAAGCCGGCGCAGATCTTCTCGGCGCCTTCACGCGTTCGCGAAACAACGGCGATTCGGGCGCCTTCTTCGTGGAGGGTGCGCAGCGTTGCGCCCCCGACACGGCCCGTCCCGCCGGCTAAGATGATGATGTCGTTTTCAAAGAGCACGCGGCGAAACTCCGGGGAGCATTTCACAAGTCCTGCGGAACGATGAAAGACGGACCATATTTCGAGGATTTGCCGGTCGGCACGGTCTGCAAGACCGGAACGTTCGCAATGACGCGCGAGGCGATTATCGAGTTTGCGAAAGTGTACGATCCTCAACCCTTCCATTTAACCGATGAGGGGGCGGCGAATTCATTCTTCGGCAGACTCGTCGCAAGCGGTTGGCATAGTGCGTCGGTGACGATGAAGCTGCTGGTCGAATCCGGGTTCTTCGGAACGACCGGGCTCATCGGGCTGGGAGTTGACGAGCTGCGCTGGCCGAAGCCTGTCTTGCCGGGCGACGTCGTGCACGCGCGCGCCGAAGTCGTTGAGAACACGCCGACGAAAAGCGGGGGCCGCGCGCGCTTGCGCTGGGCGACCACGTTGCTCAACCAGCGCGACGAAATCGTCTTCTCGTTCGTGTCGCTAACGCTGTTCCCAGGACGTCCGCACTAGGCCACGAAGTATATCCGTCCATGAGAACATCAACCTCATGGGCTAGTCTGATCACCGCCATCGCACTGGTTTTGTGCAGCATCTCGGCGGTTCGAGCTGACGTCCCCGCAGGCACCACCATTTTTGCGACGTTGCAGCAAACACTCGACACGCGTAGCGCGAGGATCGGCGACGCCGTCATCATGACGGTCACCGGAGTCATTCCGCCCGATTCGCCCGACGCAGCTGCGCTGCAAGGCGCAACGATTCGCGGCCACGTTCAACAAGCATACGCGGCGACACCGACCAAAAAAGCTTACATCGGCATCGCGTTCGACACGATCACGTTTGGGGATGGGCGCACGTTCCCGTATCCCGCCAAAATCGTCGCGCTGCAAAAGAAGAAGACCGTTAACGGAGTTCAAGCCGCAGGCGAGATCCTCGCCGGAATGGTCGTCGGCAACATGCTTTTCAAAAGCGTCGGCTCACCAGCCGGTGGTGCGATCGGCGCGATGGGCGGCGTCGTCTACGCGTCGCAGATGGCTGCGGATTTCAAGATCCCATCCAAGTCGACCGTGAAGATGCAGATGACCGACGTTCTCGCGACGGTTCCGCATCCACAAGCACCGGCAATGGCGCCCCCGCCGCCGGCACCAATGTCAACCCACTAACGCCGAAGCACGATTGCCGGGCGCGCGTTCGTTTGTCGCAAGACGGCGATCTCGCGCAAAGGGCCGCCGCAAAGCACGATCACGCCTTGCCAGCGGGGGCGACCTCGCTCTAAATCTTGATGCTGAACGGGTCGCCGGCGACCGGTTCGGTTTCGATCCAGACCGATTTCGTCTGCGTCCAGTCGTAGATCGCTTCGACGCCGTTTTCACGTCCGATACCGCTGTTTTTGTAGCCGCCGAACGGCATCTGATATGACATCGCGCGATACGTATTGACCCAGACGGTGCCGGCCTTGATGCCGCGTGCCATGCGAATAGCGCGACCGATATCCGTCGTCCAGACACCTGAGCCAAGTCCGTACATCGTGTCGTTGGCGATGCTGAGAGCTTCGGCTTCATCCTTGAATGGAATCAGCGAGAGAATCGGGCCGAAGACTTCCTCGCGCGCGATTCGCATGTCGTTGTTGACGTCGGCAAAAATCGTCGGTTCGTAATAGAAACCGCGTTGGAGTGCGGCGCCGCTCGGACGCCGTCCGCCGGCGACGAGTTTTGCACCATCGCTCTTGCCGACCTCGACGTACTGTTGAACCTTCGCGTATTGCGGCTCGTTCGAGATCGGCCCCATCTCGGTCTCCGGAAGAAGCGGATCGCCGATCTTCACCGTTTTCGCGCGTGCCATGAGCCGCTGTTGCACTTCGTCGTAGATCTCGCGTTGCACGAGGGCACGCGAGCCCGCAATGCACGTTTGCCCCGCGGCCGCGAAGATTCCCGAGAGTAAGCCGGAGACGGCCGCATCGAGCGGCGCATCCGCGAAAACGATGTTCGGAGATTTTCCGCCGAGCTCGAGTCCGACCGTTGCGTAGTGCCCGACCGCTGCTTGCGCGACGCGCGCGCCCGTCGCGGCGCTGCCCGTAAATGCGACGCGCGCAACCATCGGATGCTTGGTGAGCGCATCGCCGGAAATCGCACCGCTACCGGTAACGACGTTGAAGACGCCCTTCGGGAAGCCCGCGGCTTCGATGCATTTCGCGAATTCGAGTGACGAGACCGATGCATATTCGCTCGGTTTGAGGACGACGGTGTTTCCGGCCGCAAGTGCAGGCGCCAGGGTAAACGCCAGAATCAGTAACGGCGAATTCCACGGCGTGATGAATCCGACGACGCCGAGCGGCTCGCGTATCGTGAAGTTGAAGAGCGTCGGACGTTCCATCGGAATCGTCTCGCCTTCGATCTTGTCGGAGAGGCCGGCGTAGTAGCGGTACCAGCCGGGAATCGCGCGCAGTTGCGCGCCCATCTCGCGCAGCAGTTTGCCGTTGTCTTTGACTTCGATCTCGGCAAGCTCAGCCGCGCGTGCTTCGACCGCATCAGCGAGCTTGTGCAGCAGCCGTCCGCGGGTCGCAGGCGACGTTTTCGCCCACTCGCCTTCGAACGCGCGTTTGGCAGCACGAACGGCCGCATCGACGTCTTCGGCGCTCGCATCGACGATCGTCGCCCACGTCTCGCCGTTGGCGGGATTGATGACGGGCAGCGTCTTCGCGCCGCTCGGGCTGCGGTATTCACCGTCGATGTAGAGACCGTACTCGGTGACCTTTGCGTCGCGAATCTCGACTGCCATGAGCGTGCTCCTATCTGCGGGGCGCCGAGCCTTCGCGAAACCAGGCGGAGGAATCCCCCGTGGCCTGCCCTATCTCGCGAACATGAGATCGATGTTGTTCACGCCCGGAAATCACGCACGCCGGATGGAGAAGACGCTGGAAGTCGATTGCGACGGCGTCATTCTCGATCTGGAAGATGCGGTTGCGACGGCTGAAAAGCCAGGAGCGCGCGCGACGATCTGCGCCTGGCTCGAGCGGCCGCGCGGTCGCCGTCTTGCGTACGTGCGCGTGAATGCACTCAGCACGCCCTTTGCGTTCGACGATCTTGCTGCCGTCGTCGTGCCGAACCTCGACGGTCTGATTCTTCCGAAAGTCGAAACCGCGAGCGACTTACAGATCGCCGATTATATTATCGCTTCGCACGAGCGCGCGCGCGGCATCGAGATCGGAACGATCGATCTGATGCCGATCATCGAGACCGCCAAGGGCGCGCAAAACATGTTCGAGATCGCGAGCGCCGTCAAACGCGTGAAGCGCATCTGTTTCGGAAGCGGTGACTACACGAACGACACAGGGACGGCGTGGACGCTCGACAATCCGCTCACGACGCTGTACCGAGCCCAGCTCGTCAACGTCAGTCGCGCGGCCGGGATCGAGCCGCCGATGGACACCGTCTGGCCACACCTCGAGGACGAAGCCGGCTTGCTGGCTGAGGCCAAGCAAGGCCGCGCGATGGGCTTCCAAGGGAAGATGTCGATCCACCCCAAGCAGCTCGAGATCATCAACCGCACCTACTCACCGACCCCGGAAGAGCTCGCATTTGCGCGCAAAGTCAGCGATGCGTTCGATGCGGCTGAGAAGGCCGGCTCCTCGGCCCTGGTCGTCGACGGCGTCTTCGTCGACTACCCGGTCGTCTATCGCGCCAGGACCTTGCTGCGGAACGCGGAGCAAGCAGCCGCCGCCTCCTAATACCCTGGCTCCCGGGGGCCGATTCTCATACTAAGGTGCCAATAGGTCCAATCGCCGGCGTCATCCAGATTCCGCCTGCCATGGTGGCAGCCGCGGAGGCCGCTGCGCAAGAGTCGATGTCGACCGCGTTACAGCAAGCGGTTCTGCAGCAAGACGCGGCTGCAACAGCTGCTACGCGCGGCGGCGGTGGTGGCGGCGGCAAAGGCGGCCACAATAAA
Source organism: Vulcanimicrobiota bacterium (assembly GCA_963715815.1). Lineage (GTDB taxonomy): Bacteria > Vulcanimicrobiota > Vulcanimicrobiia > Vulcanimicrobiales > Vulcanimicrobiaceae > JAFAMS01. The sequence goes on from OY970278.1 coordinate 1,313,122, forward strand.
GATGCGCTCGATGCGATCACGCGTCTTGCGGCCAGCATCGACGCAAAGCCGACCGAACGCGTGAAAACGATTGCGGAACGGCAAGCCGAGATCGAAAAGATGAAGCGCGAAGCGCAACAGAATCCGCAGCAGCGTGATCTCGCCGACGAACAGCGGAAAGACCAGCAAAAACAAGCGCGCGAAAAGAATCCGCTTCTAGCGTTTTTCTGAGACGGCGAGCGCTAGGAGCGCTGCCAACCGTGCGTTCGCGCGCAAGAGCGCGATGTTCGTTGCGAGACTTCGGCCCGATGTCGACGTCGCGATTCGATCTAGCAAGAATGGCGTTAACGCTTTTCCGCTGATTCCGCGCGTCTGCGCTTCTTTCGTTGCGGCTTCGATATGAGCGATGATTTCCGCGAACGGAATCTCGTCGGCCTTGGGGACGGGGTTGGCAACAATGATGCCGCTGCCGAGTCCCAGCGCACGTTTCGTGCGAACGATGCGCGCAAGATCGTCGACCGATTCGCTTCGCAGCGGTGAGGGAAGCCCACTCGAACGGCTCCAGAACGCGGGAAAATCGTCGCTGCGGTAGGTGATCAGCGTGACGCCGAGCGTTTCGAGCATCTCGAGCGTCTTGGGGAGATCGAGGATCGCTTTCGCGCCGCTGCATACGACGGTGACCGGCGTTTTCGCAAGTTGCGTGAGATCGGCCGAAATGTCGTAGCTCGATTCCGCGCCGCGGTGGACGCCACCGATTCCGCCGGTAGCGACGACTTCGACTCCCGCCATTTGCGCGCACACGATCGTGGCCGCGACCGTTGTGGCTCCGTCGGCGCCGGTCGCGACGGCATAAGGCAAATCGGCGCTGCTGAGTTTGCGAATTCCGCTACCGTTTGCAAAATGCTCGATCTCCGGATCGCGCAGGCCGATGCGAATGCGCCCGGCCAGCACGCCGATCGTCGCGGGCGCTGCGCCGAGTCCTCGCACGATTGCTTCGAGTCCGCGCGCGGTCTCCAGATTTTCGGGTCGAGGCAATCCGTGACTGATGACGGTCGTCTCGAGCGCAACGACGGCACCTTTTCGTTCGAGGACGGCGCGAACTTCAGGATCGATCGAAAGCGCGTCGTTCACGGGACCCCCTTTGCCGTGCTGCGAAGGCGGCCTGCATGCGGTTTGCGATTCTCGGCGCGGGTGGTATTGGTGCGTATTTGGGAGCACGGCTTGCGGCGGGTGGAGAAGACGTCGTCCTGGTCGCACGCGGCGATCATCAGCGCGCGATGGCGGCGCGCGGCGTGCAAGTGCACGACGCCGACGGAACGCGCACGATCAAAGTTCCGGCGCTCGCTCCGAACGAATCGTTCGCGCCGGCCGACGTCGTTGTCATAACCGCAAAAGCGCACGACGTTGCAGCCATGCTTCCGCAAATCCGCGCTGCCGGAAAACCAAACGCGCTGATCGTTGCGGCGCAAAACGGAATCCCGTGGTGGTACTTTCAATGTCATGGCGGCGAGCTCAACGACACGGTGCTGGAATCAGTCGATCCAGGCGGCGTTCTGGCAAAGGCAATCGATCCCGATCGAGTCGTCGGCTGCGTCATCTACTGTCCTATCACGCTAATGGGTCCTGGAATCGTCGAGCATCAAGGCCCAAAGCGTCTCGAGATCGGTCGCCCCGACGGAAAGATCACGCCCGAGCTAAATGCGCTCGCGGAAGCATTCGAGCGCGCCGGCTTTTCGGCGCCGCGAAGCGAGAACGTGCGCAAGGAAATTTGGGTCAAGCTGCTCGCCAATGCCCCGCTCAATCCGATCGGCGCGCTCGTGCGCAAGACCTCGGGCGAGATCGCTGAGAATCCGGCCGGGAAGCAGCTCGTCCGAGAGATCATGCACGAATGCCTGGCGGTCGCCGAAGCGACCGGCCTCAAGCTCGATATCAGCGTCGAAGCGCGTCTCGCGCAGATTCCCGGCCAAGTCGGAAGACACAAATCATCGATGCTGCAAGACGTCGAACGGGGTAGACGCATCGAAATCGACGGACTCGTTGGCGCAGTGGTCGAGCTTGGCGACCGCCTGGGCGTCGACGTGAAGGCCTTACGTTACGTTTATATGCTCGCGCAGTTACTCTAAAGGGGAAGAACGATGCCGCATATCACGATCGAGTGCTCCAAAAACGTGCGTGACGAGATCGACGTCGACAAGATGCTTCGCGCCGTTCACGACGCGGCGATTGAAACCGGCGTTTTCCCGCCGGACGGGATCCGCTCGCGCGTCCATATCCTCAAGCACTACCGCGTGGCCGAATCCGGTGAAAATGGATTCGTGCATGTCGTCCTGCGTATCGGCCCCGGTCGCGATCAGGAAACAAAGCGACGCGTCGTCGACCACGTCTTCGATACACTGACTGAATTTTTGCAAGAGCTCTACGATTCGAAGCCGCTTGCGATATCGCTCGAGCTGCAAGAGCTCGATGCCGATCTGCGCCGCAACAAGAACAACCTGAAAGTGGGCCTGGCAGCCGCGCGATGAACCCTCCCGAATGGCTGCGCGGCTCGATGCCGCCGCTGGTAACGCCGTTCGTTGACGGCAAGATCGATACGGACGCTTATGCGCGGCTGATCGAGCTGCAGATTACTGGCGGCTCGCACGGCGTCGTCGTGAATGGCACGACCTCCGAGCCCTCGACGCTGACCGTCGACGAACGCAATACGCTGATCGACGTCGCAGTGCGCGCCGCGAACAAACGCATTCCTATCGTGGCTGCTACCGGCTCGCAATCGCTCGCCGAAACCGCTGCGCTTACACAGCATGCGGTGCACGCCGGCGTCGACGCGCTCTTGATCGTGACGCCGTACTATATCCGGCCGCCGCAGCGCGGCCTCATCGAATACTACATGAACGTGACGCGCGGATTGAGCATCCCATGGATGATCTATCACATTCCTGGCCGCACGGCGGTGAGCGTCGAAGTCGAGACGGTTCGAAAGATCGCGGAGCTGTCGCCCACGTTCGTCGGGATGAAGCACGCCTCGACGGATCTGGCGTACGTCTCGGACCTGCTTGCGATCTTACCCGAGCTACGCATCTTCGTCGGCTTGGAAGAGCTCAGTTTCCCGATGATGGCCCTGGGTGCAGTCGGCTTGATGAATGCCGTCGGAAATCTGAATCCGCGCGTGCTCGCGGAGATGTGCGATGCCGTCTGGAGCGGTGACCTCGGGCGCGGACGTGAAATGCACGAGCGGCTGCTCGAGATCAATAAGGCGGTGTTCTACGATACGAACCCGATTCCGATCAAGTACATGATGAAGCGTCTCGGAATTCTCGCGCGCAACGAGCACCGTTTACCGATGGTGCCGGCAACGCCGGAGCTCGAGCGCAAGCTCGACGGCGTACTGGAACGGTCCGGACTGCTCGCCCTGGCCACGAAGACGGCGTGAGGCTCGCGGAGTTCGAGGGACAACGGTTCGCTCCACCGGTCGCTCTGCGCGGCAACATCTTTTGCATCGGCGTCAATTATGGCGATCGCAACGCGGAGTATAAGGATGGCTCCGACCAACCGAAATTTCCGAGCGTGTTCATGCGCACGCCCGGATCGCTGGTTGGCGACGGTGAGAGGATTCTGCGTCCGCCGGAATCGGAGCAGCTCGACTATGAGGGTGAGATCGTCGTCGTGATCGGAAAACGCGGACGGCGTATTCCGCGCGAATCCGCGCACGCGCACATCGGCGGCTTGACGTGTGGCAACGAAGGCAGCGTTCGTGACTGGATGCGCCACGGAAAGTTCAATGTCACGCAGGGAAAGAATTTCGAACGTTCGGGCGCGATCGGCCCGATTCTCGTGACGGCCGATGAGTTCAAAGGCTTCGATGACCTGCACGTTACGACACGCGTCAACGGCGAAGTGCGCCAAGACGACACGACCGCCAGTTTAATCTTCCCGTTTGACTACTTGATCGCGTACATCTCGACGTTCGCGGAGCTCTGGCCCGGCGACGTCATTTTCACGGGGACGCCGACCGGAGCCGGCGCGCGTTTCGACCCGCCGCGCTACCTGCGGGCGGGAGACGTGGTCGAAGTCGAAGTAGGCGGTATCGGCGTGCTGCGCAACACGGTCGCCGACGAGCAGGCGTAAGGAGCAAGCACATGTCGTACCTCACGAACGTCAACGTCATCCCATCGCACATCCCGGGCGAGGACCTCAAGACGTTCGGAACGCTGGAATCCTACGAAGAGTACATTCAGAATCAGGCGCGCGACACCGAGCAGCTGCTTCAAAAATATCGCGCCGCAAAAGTGCACGATCCTAAACTCTCCAAGGAATACCGCGAAGCGATGCGTCCGATCATGGTGACGACGTGTTGGGGCGAGGCGCAAACGGCAAGCCAAGTCGCGCAGATCATCACCAAGACCAATAAGCCGAGCGTCCAGTACTTCTATACGACGCACGCGATCGACGAGACGCGGCACACGCAAATCGAATGGCGGCGCATCGAAGATCTGCAGCTTGCGGATTCACTCGACGTGCCGTACGAGCAAACGGAGCTCTTCCGGTTCGTGAACGGACTGCCGACATTTCTCGAGATCGTGTACGGCCAGGTCTGTACGCTCGAAGCGTATTCGGCGCACGTTCTTTTCAATTCGATCATCGAGCTTGCCAAGAACGCGGGCGACCTTGCGACCGCGGTCACGTACGAACACGTCATGCACGACGAGGTTCGGCATATTGGCGTCGGCTTGCGGCTCGTACGCGAAGCGATCGAATCGGCACTTGATCCCGAAGAAGCAAAATTCCGCATCCTCGATCTCGAGGAGAAGCTCTTGCCGATCACGATTCGAAAGCTCGGCCGCGAATCGCAGATTGCGGAATCGCTCTACGAGTACGGTCTGATCAAGAGCAAAGCAAAATTCGAAGAGGACGGCTGGCGGCAGTTCCTGACGTTCCGCTCTAAAATCGGCGTCTTGCCGCCAATGCGCTTCCAAGGTCCGTTGCCCGAACCCAGCCTCGCGTAGATCGCGTGCTCGTCGCAGGGCTCTTTTCAACGCACGTACCGCGCCTGATGATCCTCGATCCCGAGGCGCGCCGCGCGTATATGGGCAATAACGTCACCACGTTTTACGACGCGCTCGAAGAGATTCGCGCCAAACGTATCGCGACGCTCGATTTCGATACCTTCGTCATCATCGATACGCATTGGCACACGACCCTCGATTTTGTCGTGAACGCGAGCGAACGTCTACGCGGCGTCTATACGTCGGATGAGATTCCCGACATGTTGCACGAGTACGAGTACGACTATCCGGGCGATCCCGAGCTGGCGGACGCAATCGTCGCGGAGGCGCAAGCGGCTGGTGTCCCCGCCGTAACCTCACGGCATCGCGGCTTGCCGGTCCACTACGGGACGCTCAACCCGATGCACTACTACAATCCGGCGCCGAACAAGAAGCGTGTTCTTTCGATCAGCGTCTGTGATACAGCGGAAGTCGAGCCGAATCTCGCGCTCGGCGAAGCGATCGCGCGCGCGGCGACGCGGATCGGCCGCCGTACGCTGTTGATTGCGAGCGGCGGCATGTCGCACCGCTTTTGGCCGCTTGCCACGATCCGTGCGCGCGCCAGCGCCGACCCGTCCGACATCTCGTCGCCGAAGCTGCGCGAGTGGGACGAGCGGATCATGGGATGGTGGAAGAACGGCGATCATAAGAGCGTACTCGCCGCAGCCGAAGAATTCCGGCGCGACTGTTCACCCGAGGGACGTTTTGCACACTACCTCGTGCTCGCCGGTGCGTTCGGACGCGAAGCGTTCGTGACGCGCGGCGAACAGTTCGGCCGCTACGAAGCCGCGATAGGCACCGGCCAATCCAATTTCTGGTTTGCCGTTAACGGATCAGAGCGTTAAGCGAAGTCCTGCGAACACGGAAGAGGGACGGTTGCTGCCGACATAGAGCCGTCCTTCGATTGCGAGATGGGGTGCGATCGATTGCGCGATGATGCCGTCGTATAGAAAGCGCGACTGACCAAGTGTCGACTGTCCAATGTTGCCTGCGCCGACGCCCGCGCCCAGCGTCGTACCGCCGAGCTTGAAGCGCGCGTCTGCCGTTGCCGCAAATCCGTGTCCGTCAAATGGCGCGGCCGCGGTCGCTTCGACGCTTAGCGGAATAACCGGCGTCTTGAAGAGCTGTAACGAAACGGCAGCGCCGACGGAACCCGTTCCGCCGGTCCCAAAATAACCGCCGTCAACGGAGACTTGCGCGCGTGCAGCCTGCGAAGAACCCGCGACCAGTGCTGCGACGAGCGTTGCGGCAAATGAGAATTGTATGAAGAAACGCATGCCGTATTACTTCGATGAACGTTGTGCGAATGCTGCTTCGAGGGCGGAGCGAAGCGTTGAATTGTCCGCGTTCCAAGCGTCCAGAAAATGCTTGAGAATTCTGCCTGTCAGACCCCAAATATGGCGGCCTTCGAAATCAAACGCATATGATACACGGCCGCGCACTTTGGTCATCTCGACGTCTTCATAGATTCCGTCGCCGGCAAGAAGCTTGGCGAGTGGAACAGTGAATACGCCGGCGATCTCACCTTCATCGATCGTCAGCTGCGTCTCCGGATCGACGACTCCGACGACGGGCGTCACGAGAAAGCGATTCGAGACTTGCTGCACTTCGGAGAGTTGTCCGACGATGCGAACCCGGTCCGAATCTACGCCCAGCTCTTCGTAGAGCTCGCGCAATGCGGTCGTTGCAGGCTCGTCGCCGTCAATCGGATCGACGCTGCCCCCGGGCAGCCCGATCTGGCCCGCGTGTTTGCGAAGATGCGGAGACCGCTCGATGAAGATGACGTCGTGCGGCGGCGATGCGAAGATCGCCAAGATCACCGCTGCTTTGGTCCAAACCTCAGGCGTTGAGCTCGACACGCGGAATCTTCGGCGCTTGGCCGCGCTTGTACACCATGATCGTGCGATTGAAACTGATGACCACGGTTCCGTCTTGGTTGAAGCCGTGCGTCCGAACGACGACGATACCGACGTTCTTGCGCGACTTAGATTCGCGCTTCTCCAAAACTTCGCTCTGAGAGTAGAGCGTATCGCCTTCGAACACCGGTGCCGGCAGGTGGACCTCGTCCCAGCCGAGATTTGCCATTACGTTCATAGAGACATCGATGACACTTTGTCCGGTTACGAGTGCCAGCGTAAACGTCGAATCGACAAGTGGCTTACCGAATTCGGTCTGTGCCGCGTAGTGATGGTCTAAGTGGACCGGGGCGACGTTTTGAGTCAGTAGCGTAAACCACATATTGTCCACAGTGATCACGGTGCGTCCGAACGGATGTCGATAAATGTCGCCGATTTCGAAATCCTCGTAGAATCTTCCGGACCAGCCAGGTTTTTCAGCCATATCCGCTTGACTATGTTTGCCGTGCTGCATTTCCTCGTTCCGCTCGCAATCGGTGCAGGCGCCGGACTCATGGGGGGTGTTTTCGGCGTCAGCGGGGGGACGGTTGCAATCTCCGCGATGGCTCTGCTCGGTTTCAAGCAGCAGCTCGCGCAGGGGACGAGCATGGTGATGCAGCTGCCGAACCTCGCGATGGGAGCCTATCAGTACACGCGACGCGGAAGCGTAAACGTTCGGGCCGCGCTGACGATGTCGGCTGTGGCGCTGCCCTTTACATTCGCGGGCGCGTTCATTGCGACGCACATCCCGAGCCACGATCTACGGATCGCGTTCTGCGTCTTTTTCTACTTCATCGGGTCGTTCTCACTGTGGAACGCGCTTCGGAAGAAAAAGCAGCTGATGAACCTTCCGCTGCATTGGTACTATTTGGCCGTACTCGGGGCGCTTGGCGGGGTCGCGACGGGAATGTTTGGGATCGGAGGGCCGGCACTTGCCGCGCCGTCGCTGGTCGTATTCTTCGGGCTCACGCAAACAGCTGCACAAGGCATGTCGATCTATCTTTCTCTTCCCTCGACGATCATCAGCATTTCGACGTACGCGCGAACCCACGACGTCGACTGGCCCGCGGGAATTCTGCTCGCAATCGGCGGCGCGCTGCTCGTCAACGCCGGCGTTACGATCGCGCACAAACTATCCGAGAAGACGCTGCGCGTCGCGTTCTCGTGTTTTATCTATTCGATGGCGACGCTGCTGCTGATCGTCGGTCACTAGCTCCCGCGGACCAGCACGAAGATGCTGGGCAGGACGAGCATGAGCGTCGCGATGACGACGCATGCAAACGTGGCGATGGCGGCCTTTGACGTCTGCTGATCGAGGAATTCGAGGATCCATAAGCGCGTGCCGTTGAGTGCGTGGTAGATGACGGCGCAGACGAGCGCGATCTCCATCGGCATTAGAAACGGATTCGCATAGCTTGCAATCGTTGCGTCGTAGAGGTTCGGTGCTAGTGGCAGCAGCGCCAGATCGAGCACGTGAACGAGCAGAAAAAAGAAGATTCCGATGCCAGTCGCTCGGTGCAGCGCCCAAGCCCACTGACCGTGGAATTGCCACCAGCCGATCGGCAATTTGAAGATCGTACGAAGGACCAGCACGACGACGATCGCAGCCACTGCGAGATACGTCACTACAGCGAGTGCTCCGAGCAGTGCATCGAGCGTCGGGACGATCCAGGCCGAGTCCGAGAGAATGCCGCGGGCTTGCATGCCGCGTGCGACGCTTACGATCGATGCCGTTCCAATCGCGAGAAAACCCGCAGCCAAAACCAAGAGAACAGCCTCGCACGCGCGGCGGGCCATGCGGCTAGCTATCGCATCGGAGATGACGTTGCGCATTCCGACGAGTCCGTGCGTTAACGCAAGCAGTAAGAGTACCCAGTCGAAGTAGCGCCAGAAGGCGTCGGACCAGCGCACGAGTACGAACGCGCTCGTCGTCGAGGACGGCGCATTCGCGTAGTGCATTACGAAAAGATGACCGAGCACGAGTGCGATGACGAGCATCCCAGAGATGCGTAGATACCACCACGCGATTCCGGTCGCGTTAGCTTGCACTCGCCGTCCTTCCGCGCCGTAAGAGTTGAATTGCAGCCAGCGGCGCGACGCCGGCCGGACACACCGAGACGCAATTGCCGACGGAGCGGCAACTGTACGCGCCTTCGGGTCCACTGACAAGCGTTAAGCGTTCGCTTTCTCGATCGCGTTCGTCCGCGACCAGCGCGAAGGCGCGATTGAGCGCAGCCGGCCCGAGATACGCGGGATTGCTCGCGACGGTCGGGCAGGCCGAAAAACATGCGCCGCACGAGATGCAGTCGATCGCGTGGTTCGCGCTCTGCCGCAAGGACTGCGCCGGATCGACGCGCAGCGGCTCGGATGTTTCCTGCGCAAACGACGGAGAGTCGCCGACGAAGAACGGGTCGACTTTGCGGTACTTATCGAAGAACGGCGTCATGTCGGTCGCGAGATCTTTGATGACGGGAAGCGAGCGTAATGGCTCGACGCTGATCGTCGGACCCAGATGTTCCAGGCGAATTCGGCACGCGAGCCCTTCGCGTCCGTCGATCCGCATGGCGCACGATCCGCACATACCGGCGCGGCACGAGTAGCGAAATCCGAGCGTGCCGTCTTGGTTTTCGAGAATCGCGAAGAGTCCGTCGAGGACGCTAAACTTTGGTTTCGCCTCGATCGTGTACGTCGCCCAATGGGGGCGCGTATCGTTGCCCGGATCGAAGCGAAGGATCTTGAAAGTTTTGTGAATGCTCATGCCGGGACGGCGGCGTCGGGCTTGACGCGTGTCATCGCGACCGGAACCTCGAAGATGCGATCGTTTTGCAAGTGGATGTTGACGAGCCAGCGTCCGTCATCACGTTTTGAAAAATCGCTCCGCGCGTGGGAGCCGCGCGTCTCGGTGCGGTGCTCGGCAGCGCGGGCGGTGAGCGATGCGACCGTAACGAGATTCCGCACGTCGAGGACTTGCTGCCAGGCGAGATTCCAGCGTCGCTCGTTCGGCGCAGCGCAATGCTCGACACGATCGGCGAGCTCCTCGAGCGTCGCACGTGCGCGTGCGATTTGTGGGCCGCTGCGTACGAGGCCAACGTCTTCCCACATCACTTCTTGCACGCGATCGCGGATCGCGAAAGGATTCTCGCCTTCGGTTCGAGTTAGCGGTGCAAGCGCCGCATCGAGAGCCGTATTGACTGCCGATGCGTCGACGGCGCGTACCTCACGCTCGGCGCAAAGCTGCGCAGCCGTGACGCCGGCACGTGCACCAAAGACGCACGACTCTGCGACCCCGTTGCCGCCGAGCCGATTCGCGCCGTGGACGCCGCCCGAATCTTCGCCGGCGACGAGCAGTCCCGGCATCGCGGTGCGACAGCGGTCGTCGATTGCGACGCCGCCCATGTGAAAGTGCGCGGTCGGCGTGACTTCGACCGGTCCGCGCGTGAGATCGTAGCCGACCTCAGCGCAACGGCGCACCATTCCCGGAAATGTCTTCGCGACGAAATCTGCGCCAAGATGCGACGCGTCGATGTAGACGCCGCCCGAGGGCGTGCCGCGCCCTTCCATGATCTCGAGATATGCCGAACGCGAGACGACGTCGCGCGTCGCGCGCTCCATACGCTCTGGATCGTAGCGTTGCATGAATCGCTCGCCGTTCGCGTTGAGCAGGTAAGCGCCGGCGCCGCGCAAGCCTTCCTCGAGGACCATTCCGGAAAGCCGGGATGCGCCCGCCAGAATTCCCGTCGGATGAAATTGCATCATCTCCATGTCGACGAGATCGCAGCCGGCCCGATACGCCATCGCGTAGCCGTCGCCGACTTTCTCGATCGAGGGCGCGGAGAATTTATACATGCGCGGTCCGCCGCCGGTTGCGAGCAGCGTCATCCGAGCACGCGCCAGCGTAAACGCGCCGGTCTGTTGATGAAGAAGCAGCGCGCCGGCGATTCCATTGCCGTCGCTCGCCGGGATTAGCTCGAGCGCGCGCGTCTCGTCGATGAGCGTGATCTTGCGCGCGAAGAGTTGATCGTGCAGGCGGCTGACGATTTCGATTCCGGTTAGGTCGCCCCGATGGACGGTGCGGTCGAAGGATTGTCCGGCGAATGCTTTCTGATGAATCGTTCCGTCGGGACGGCGATCGAAGAAGACGCCAACCTTCGTTTCCAATTTGCGGATAATTTCCGGTGCATCGGAAACGAGCGCCCACGCCAAATCCTGATTGTTGAGAAACCCGCCGCCTTTGATCGTATCGAGGAAATGTCTTTCGACGGAGTCCTTGGGATCGAGCGCGGCGTTGAAGCCGCCTTGCACGAGTCGAGTGCAACCGCTCTTCCCGACCAGACCCTTGGCGACGACGACGATCTTGAGCTGCGGATTCAGGTCGTAAGCGTGCAGTGCCGCCATCAGGCCCGCCCCGCCGCTCCCGATGATCAGAAAATCACAGTCGAGCTCGTCGTAGCCTGGATTCACGTGACGCCGAGTTTGGCGTAGATTGCTGCGAGTCGTTCCTTTGCGATGTCGGCGACGTCACGGTAGATGCTTTTGCCGTGCGCGTCCATCGCGACCGTGAGCGGGCCGAAATCGCGGACGCGGAATTCCCACAGACACTCGGGCATCAAATCTTCGAAATACACGTTCTCGATCGCTTCAACTTGTTCGGTCTCAACCGATGCTGCGCCACCGACGATTGCGAGGTAAACGCCACCCAGCGATGTGAGCGCGGCGCTGGACGCATCGGAAAGGCCGCCTTTACCAATAACGGCGCGCACGCCGCATTCGCGTAACGAAGGCTCCGTGAACCGGTCCATGCGCATGCTGGTCGTAGTCCCAACCGTCATCGGCTCGTATTTGCCGTTCGGAAGCTTGCGCACGTTAGGTGCAACGTGCAAGAGCACCGCGCCGTGCAGATCGACCGGCGGCGGAACGTTGTTGTCGAAAATGCGAATGTAGGTCGCGTCGCGGATTCCCCAGATCGTTCCGGTGAAGTAGACCGAATCGCCCGCGTGCATCGCGCGAACGTCGTCTTCCGAAATCGGCGGCGTCAGCCGGTGCTCTGCCACTAGTACCCGATCTCGTAGTCGCCGTCCGCATAGATCTTCGCGCGGCGGCGTTCTCCGCGCCAGCATTGAAAATTGATCGCGACGGGATTGCACGTAATGTGCGTCCAGGCGGCTTCAATGTGGACGTCGAGTGCTGTTGTATCGCCGCCAAGTCCCATCGGACCGATTCCGGTTGCATTGATAGCTTCCAACAGCTCGAGCTCGAGCGCTGCGATTTTCGGATCCGGATTGCGATCGCCGACCGGGCGAATCGAAGCCTTCTTGGCAAGCAGCGTGCAAAGATCGGACGTGCCGCCTATCCCGATGCCGATTATCGTGGGCGGACAAGGTTTGCCGCCTGCACCGACCGCCATTTCCATCACGAACTTCTTGACGCCGTTGATTCCATCTGAGGGCGAGAGCATTTTCAAAAACGACATGTTCTCGGAGCCCGAGCCCTTCGGGATCATCAAGAGATCGATGTAGTCGATCTCATTTGAGAACTCGACGTGCACGACAGGGATGCCCTCGCCGGTGCTCGTTTGCCGGTTCTCACGGGTAATCGGCGAGACGATGCTGCTGCGCAGCGGATGATCGGCCGTTGCGCGTTCGATGCCGCGCGTGAGTGCGTCGATCATGCGCGCGCCATCGATCAAAAACCCGCGCCCGATCGTTACGAAGAAGATCGGGAATCCCGTGTCCTGACAGACGAGGGTTTGTTTCTTGTCCGAGATGTCCATGGCGCGCAGCATCGTATTCACGATGCCTCGCGCGATCTGGCTGCTCTCGCGTTCCATGGCCGCGTTTATGCCGCTTCGCACGTCCGGGGGAATGTCGATCTGCGCTTCGATGTACAAGCGTTTTCCGAGCTCCTCGAGCTGATCGTAAAACGCGTCGGTGTTGATCGCGGCTCCCCTCATGTTTAGGAGATAGCACACCCCGCGCAGCCTTCCCTATGTGGTTATGCTTGCGCAGGACTTTCATGGAAGCATCCGTAGGCTGTCACGTGGACAATCGCTTGGAGCGAGCATTTTCTTTAGAAGAGCTTCGCTCCGATCTCAATGCGTTGTGCGACTTCGGAGGCCGATTCGCCGGAACGGAGAGCGAGCTGCGCGCGCGTCGATTCGTCGAAGCACGGCTGAGCGAAATTGGTGCCGGCCGGTCGCGCAGCATCGATTATCCATATTCGGGATGGGAGCGGCGCGCGAGCAGCGTCGAGCTTGGCGACGGAACGGCAGTGGACAGCACGAGTCTCGTCCTGTCACCGTCGACGGCGACCGAGGGGCAGGAGCTCGAGCTCATCGATCTTGGGCGCGGGACATCGGACGACTTCGTTCGCGAGCGCGAGCGGCTGCGCGGACGCGCGGTGCTCGTGCGCCACGAGTTTCCGTTCACTGTCCGCCACGTACATCGGCGGCGGAAGTACGATTGGGCGAAACGCGGCGGCGCTGCTGCGTTCTGCATCGCCAACTACCTGCCCGAGGTCGGCGTCGTGAGCGGTTCATCCGGTCGCGGCGAACCCGACGATATTCCGGCTGTGGGGCTTTCTTATGAAGCCGGCGTGAAGATCGTCGCGTCCGGGTCGGACGGCGTGACGAGGATACGGTTATCTGTCGACGCGCGTCGCGTCCCAATGGAAGGCCGGCATATCATCTACGAGATTCCTGGACGAACCGATGAGTGGGTCGTCGTTTGTGCGCACCTCGATGGACATCATCTTGCGGAAAGCGCGCTTGACAACGCAAGCGGCGCCGCGTCCGTACTCGAGATCGGACGCCGCCTTGCCCCTCTTGCCGGTTCGTTGCGGCGTGGTTTGCGGTTGATGCTCTTTACGTTCGAGGAGTGGGGCCTCTACGGCTCGAGCCGGTATGTTAGCGAGCTCCCGCAGTCTGAGCGCGAGAAGATCGCGCTCGTCGTCAACCTGGACACGATCGTCGGCAGTGACCGTCTCTCGGCGCTGATCAGCGAGATGGACGACGTCGGCCGTTTCGTCGAACGACACACGCAGAACGCGCCGATACCGGTCGATCTCATTCGCCCGGTCATGGGCAATTCGGATCACTACAATTTCTTCTTGGGCGGGATTCCGTCGTTCCGGTTGATTGCCGGCTACGAGGATCCGGACGCGCAAACGCGCTTCCTTCTAACGCCCGCCGACACGCGCGCACGCATTGACGTGGACCAGCTGTTGGTCGCCGCACAGATGGCGGGGCGGATTGCGTACGAGGCATGCGTCTCGGAGCAGCCGATTGCCGCACATCTCGGCGCGGATGCCGTGCGCGCGCGGCTCGACATCGAAGATCCCTGGGTTTCGGACCGAATCGAATGCGCATCGTAGCTGTCTGCGCGCTAGCGCTCGCGCTCCTCACGCCGCTCAATGCTGCGCTGGGGCAAGCCCCGGTTCACGGCGGAACGTTCGTCTTTGCGATTGGCTCCGATCCCGAGAGTCTCAATCCCGCGATCACGACCGGCGTCGAAGCACTGTCCGTTGATTGCAAGATGTTCAATGGGCTAACGTACCGCGATCGTACCGGGAAATCGCACCCCGAGCTGGCGACGGACTGGTTCATCCCGCCCGACGGCATGCAATACACGTTCAAGCTGCGCCGCGATGTGCGCTGGCACGACGGCCAGCCGTTCACTGCGGCCGACGTGAAGTACACGTTCGACAACGTGCTCGCGAAATATCATCCGCGCGCCAAGGTCGCATTTGCGAACGTCGCGAGCGTCGAAACGCCCGACGCCTACACCGTCGTCGTGAAGATGAAGAAGCCGTACGGACCATTTCTCGAGCAGATGACCTGTCAAGACGGCGCGATTCTGCCGCGCCACATTTACGAGGGAACCGACGTTCTTCGTAATCCGCACAACAGCGACAATCCGATCGGGACGGGGCCATTTAAGTTCTCGAGCTATACCCGCGGCGACCGCGTGGTGATGGTTCGCAATTCGGACTACTTCCGCAAGGGTCTGCCGTACTTCGATACGGTCATCGGAAAAGTGGTGCCGGATGCGTCCTCGCGCGTGCAAGGGCTCGACACCGGCGAGATCGATTACGTGCAGAGCTTCTTTCTCCCTAAGGAACAAGTCGGCGCACTGCGCGCGAATCGTAAGATCCAGCTCAAGTACGACACCGACGTTCCGGGAAACTATCTCCTTTTTCTGAACGACACCAAGCCGCCGCTCAACGACGCGCGCGTGCGCGTGGCCCTGCTGCGAGCGATTAATCGGCGGCAAATTCTCGATCAAGGGTACTTTGGGATCGGTTACGTTTCTAAGAGCGCGTTTCATCAAAAGCTCTGGGCGTACGACCCGCAGGTCGATCTTACGAAAATGTACCCGTACGATCCTAAGGTGGCGAACGAAGAGCTCGACAAATTGGGCTTGACCCGTAAGTCGGGTACGCGCTTCACGTTCCGGTTGGTGTACAACGTTGCGCAAGCCGGTTTTCCGGCGACAGCGCAGATCATTCGAGATAACCTGCAGGCCATCGGCGTCGCCGTGACGCTTCAACCGTTCGAGCGTAACGTCCTCAACGACGTCGAGTTCACAAAACACGACTTCGAGGGAGCGATCGAAGCGTACACGACCGGCGGTGATCCCGCGATCGGCATCGCGCGGGATTACATCACGACGCCGTCCGGGATTCCGTTCTCGAATCCGACCGGCTATGCCAACCCCAAAGTTGACGAGCTCTTTCGCGAGGGTGCGCTGACGGTTCGCACGGCTGAGCGGAAAAAATACTACGATGAGCTCCAGGTTTTGCTTTCACACGAGCTGCCGCTGATTCCGCTGATCGACCGAACCGAAGTCGATGCCGCGCAAGCTAACCTGCATGGCCTGTGGCAGAGCGGTCAGCCGTACGACGAATGGGATCAAGCCTGGCGCGGATAGCGCTGGTCGTTCCGCAACTTTTTGGCGTGATCGCCATCGTCTTCGGGATCACGCATCTGCTCCCGGGAGATCCGATCACCGCCCTTGTCGGCGATTATCCGGCGCCGCCGGATTACGTTGCGCAGCTGCGACACGATCTCGGCCTCGATCAATCCGTATGGGTGCAGTTCCTCGACTACGCCGTGCGTTTGCTGCACGGCGATTTGGGTTTTTCGTTCGCGTACAACGCGCCGGTCGTCAGCGTCATCGGCGAGCGCATCGGTCCGACCTTAACCTTAGCGGCCTGCGCGTTCGTCCTCGGAACGTTCGGCGGCCTCATACTCGGGACGCTCGCTGCGGTGCGTCATCTGCGTGCGACCGACCGCTTCGTCACGGTTCTGGCGCTGGTAGGGTTCTCGATTCCGGCATTTTGGCTCAGCCAGTTGCTCATTTTGGCATTTGCGGTGAAGCTCGCGTGGTTGCCCTCGCTCGGTATGCACGCTCTGCACACGGAGCCTAGCGCTTTCGGCGGGATCGCGGACATTGCACGGCATTTGGTGCTTCCGGTGCTCGCGCTCTCGACCGGTCACTTGGCATTGATGACACGACTCGTCCGTACGAGCATGATCGAAACTCTGCAGTTCGATTTCGTGCGCACCGCGCGGGCGAAAGGTTTGAGCACGCACCTGGTCGTCTTCAAGCACGCGCTCCGTAATGCGCTCATTCCCGTTATCGCGGCGGGCGGCTACAGCGTCGGCTTACTCTTGTCCAGCTCGGCGTTGGTGGAAACGGTGTTCAGCTGGCCGGGGATGGGCCGCTTGCTGTACGACTCGCTTTTCAAACGTGACTATCCCGTGCTGATCGGGATCTTCATCGTCACGAGTCTCGTCGCAATCTTGGCGAATCTTGCCGCCGACATGCTTCAAGCGCGGGTCGATCCGCGCTCGCGCGCATGAAGTTCGGCGGCCTTCTCGTCGTGCTCGTGGCGCTCGCGGCGATTGCGGCGCCGCTGATCGCGCATCGCGATCCACTTGCGACGAGCGCACTTGCGTTTGCGCCTCCGCTAACGAACGGCCTATTCGGTACGGACAATCTGGGACGCGACGTCTGGTCCGAGGTCGTGTACGGCGGTCGCGTCTCGTTGATCGTCGGCATCGGCGCGTCGTTGCTGCAAACGGTCATCGGCGTCGTAATCGGCGGCATAGCGGGTTATCGTGGCGGCGTCGTCGACCTCGTCTTAATGCGTGTCTCCGAGTTCTTTCAGATAATACCGCAGTTCTTCTTGGCCTTGGTGTTGGTCGCAATCGCAGGACGCGGACTTGATAAGGTCATCATTGTGCTTGGCATCGTAGCGTGGCCGCTGACCGCGCGCGTCGTTCGCGCGCAATTCATAGCGCTGCGGTCATCAGAGTTCGTCGAAGCCGCGCGTGCACTTGGCGCCGGGAATTGGTATATCGGCTATCGCGTGATGCTTCCAAACGCGCTCGCGCCGGTAATCGTGACGGCGACCCAGGGTATCGCGCATGCCATACTACTCGAAGCTGGTATCAGCTTCTTCGGTCTTGGCGATCCCGCGCTCATCAGTTGGGGCCAGATGCTGAATAATGCGCAACCGTTTTTGGGGCAGAGCTGGTGGATCAGCGTGTTCCCGGGCGCGGCAATCTTGGCGAGCGTTCTCGGGTTCAGCTTGCTCGGTGATGGGCTCAACGATCTGCTCAATCCGCGCTTGCGAGGCGCGCTTCGCAATTAGCTCTTGGCTCCGTTGATCGCGGGCTCGCTCACGGCACCGTTCCCGACGCCGTAGCCGTCGAGTATCTTCTTATATGTACCGTCCGCGATGACGGCGCGCAGCGCCTTTTGCAGCTCGTCACGAAGCGCGGTGTTCGACTTCGGAACGCCGATGCCGAGCGGGACCGGCTGGTACTCTTTACCCATGACGACGTCGAATATCGTACCGGCGCCGGCCGTCTTCGCAAGATAGATCATCACGGGCGAGTTACCGAGAAACGCGGCGACGCGTCCGTTTTGCAACTGCAACCGTGCGTCGGCGGGCTGCGTGTATTCGAGATTCTCGACGGCCGGTTTGTGATCGGCCGCGCAGCGCGCGTTCTGTTCGTCGACGAGTGCGATCTGTGTCGAGCCGCGCACCGTTGAGACGGTCTTCCCGCAAAAGCTCTCGAGACCGGTGATCTTCTGCGGATTACCTTTCTGGACCAACAGCATCGTACTCAGGCGGAAGAAATCGACGAAGTCGAGGACTTTCTCGCGTTCGAGCGTGTCGTTCATCAGCGTGAACGCTACGTCGATTTGGCCGGACTGCAGTGCGGGAATCAAACCGTCGAACGTCCTCGGCTGAAATACGATCGGATGCGAAAGATGCTTGCTCATTGCGGCCGCGAGGTCGACGATTACGCCTTGCAGCGTCGTCCCGTCCGAGGCGTAACTCACCAGCGGCGGACTGTTCGTAATCGTTCCGGCGGCGATCGTATCTGCCGCGCTTGCCGGTGCGGTCAGGGCGAGCGCGAGCAGGAGCGCTGCGAAAAGACGCATGTAAGAGGCTTTCGTATGCGCTATCTGTGGACCTGGATTGCGAGCGCGGTCGTTTTGGCCGTCATAATCGCCATCGGGCTCTCGATCGCCCAAAATCCAAATATCGATCACGCGGCGATCGAGCAATATCAGTTTGCGCCCGCGATTTTGGCGGGTTTGCGAACGACGCTCGAGCTGGCGATCGTCTCGGGAGTCATCGGGCTTGGGCTGGGGCTCGGGCTCGCGCTCATGCGACTGTCGCAGAATCCCGTCCTGCGGTGGGTAAGCGGCGCCTATACATGGGCGTTCCGCGGTACGCCTCTCTTAGTTCAAATTTTGTTTTGGGGAAATCTCGCACTGCTCTTCAAACGCGTCGGCATTTTCGTTCCGTTCACCGATATCGCGCTCGTTTCAGCCGGGACGAACTCGATCGTCACGCCGTTCGTTGCTTCGATCCTCGCGCTCGGTCTCAACGAAGGTGCTTACATGTCCGAGATAATCCGGGCTGGGATCCTCGCGGTGCCGAGAGGTCAGGTCGATGCGGCTCGTGCGCTCGGTATGTCAAGTGGTTTGACGATGCAAAGAGTCGTGTTGCCGCAAGCATTCGCGGTGATCGTTCCACCGAGTGTCAATCAGTTTACCAATCTTCTAAAAGCGACGTCGCTCGTCTCGGTGATCGCGGGCGGCGATTTGCTGACCGCGGCGGAGAACATCGCGTCGTCCAACCTGCACACAATCGAGCTGCTGCTGGTCGCGACATTCTGGTTCTTGGTGATCACGTCGCTCTCGAGCCTTGCGCAACACGCAGTCGAAACTCGATTGGCGCCGGCGTAGTGGCGACGCGGATCGTGCTCTTGGGGACGGCGGGCGGGCCGTCTCCGAAACGCTCACGTTCGGCGCCCGCAAACGCCGTAGTCGTCGACGACGCGCTGTACATCGTTGATTGCGGGAACGGCGTCGCGCGTCAGATCGCGCTCGCAGGCCTCGATATTCGCGGACTGCGCGCCATGTTCATTACGCATCATCACTCCGATCACAACGTCGACGCCGGGACGTTGATTCAGCTCGCATGGAGCGCCGGCTTCGATCGTGGGGTCGACGTGCTTGGGCCGCCACCGCTGCGCTCTATGATGGGAGCCTTCCGGCGTTTTGCCGACGTCGACATCCGGACGCGCCTCGAAGATGAAGGCCGTCCCGATATCGATGCGCTCGTTCGGGTTCACGAGATCGCGCAGCCGGGTCTCGTCTATCGCGATGCACGCGTCATCGTGCACGCGGCGCTCGTCGAGCATCCGCCGATGGTTCCGTCATATGCGTTTCGTTTTGATACCGCGGATCGCTCGGTCGTGTTCTCGGGAGATACGGCGCCGTGCAAAACGCTGATCGATCTTGCGAGCGGCGCGGACATCCTCGTCCACGAGGTTCTGCACGAAGCCGGTGCGGCTGAGATATTAGGACGTCTTAAGAATGCGACCAGACTTCGTGAACATTTGACGGCGAGTCACACGCGGCTCGAGGACGTCGGCACCGTGGCGACCCGAGCCGGAGTGCGCACGCTGGTGCTGAATCACTTTGTCCCATCAGAGGGAATCGACGATGAGGTTTGGCGCAGCGGAGCGGCCCAGGGCTTCGCAGGGGAGATAATCGTCGGCAGCGACTTGATGGAATTGTAAGAAGGAGACGAGAAGTGGCGAATGAGTCCGCCTGGAGTGCTTTATCAGCGCACTGCGAGAAGATGCGCGGTCAGCACATGCGCGATCTATTCGCGCAAGACCCCAAGCGCGCTGAAAAGTTCAGTGTCGAGGGCGCGGGCGTCTTTATCGATTACTCCAAGAATCGCGTAACCACCGAGACGATGAGTCTGCTTGTCAATCTCGCGACCGCTTCCGGTTTGCGCGCGAAGATCGACGCGATGTTCAGCGGCGAGAAGATCAACGTCTCGGAGAAGCGTGCGGTCCTGCACGTTGCGCTGCGCGCTCCCAAGAACGCTTCGATCATGGTCGACGGCGTCAACGTCGTACCCGAAGTTCACAAAGTGCTCGATAAGATGGGCGCGTTCTCGGACCGCATTCGGAGCGGCGCGTGGAAAGGCCACACCGGCAAACGGATAAAGAACGTCGTCAACATCGGCATCGGCGGCTCGGATCTCGGCCCCGTGATGGCGTACGAAGCAATGCGCCATTATAGCGACCGCAATATGACGTTCCGCTTTGTGTCGAACGTGGACGGCACCGACTTCTGGGAAGCCGTTCAAGATCTCAAGGCCGAGGAAACGCTCTTCATCATCTCCTCGAAGACGTTTACGACGCTCGAAACGATGACGAACGCGAGGGCGGCGCGCACCTGGGCGCTGGAGGGGCTCGGCGGCGACGAAACAGCCGTGGCTAAGCACTTCGTAGCAGTTTCCACCAACGCGACAGAAGTGGCGAAGTTCGGCATCGATACGGCCAACATGTTCGAGTTCTGGGATTGGGTCGGCGGACGCTACTCGATGGATTCCGCGATCGGTCTCTCAACGATGATCGCGGTCGGTCCCGGCAACTTCCGTGAAATGCTCGCGGGCTTCCACGAGATGGACGAGCATTTCCGCACGACGCCGTTCGAGAAGAATTTACCGGTACTGATGGGCTTACTCTCGCTCTGGTACAACGACTTCTTCGGAGCGCAGACGGTCGCGGTGCTTCCTTATGAACAATATCTCAAGCGCTTTCCCGCGTATCTGCAACAGCTCACGATGGAAAGCAACGGCAAGCACGTGACGGTCGACGGCAAGCCGGTCGCGCATGATACCGGCCCGATCTATTGGGGCGAGCCGGGAACGAACGGCCAGCATTCGTTCTATCAGCTCATCCATCAAGGCACGCGCTTGATTCCGTGCGACTTCATCGCCTTTATCGAGACGCTCAATCCGCTCGGGATGCAGCACGACATTCTGATGGCGAACGTTTTTGCGCAAGGCGAAGCGCTCGCGTTCGGCAAGACACCTGAAGAAGTCAAAGCCGAAGGCTCGCCGGATTGGCTGGTCCCGCACCGTACGTTCGAAGGGAATCGTCCCTCGAATACGATTTTGCTCGAGAAGCTCACGCCGGCTGCACTTGGTAAGCTGATCGCACTTTACGAGCACAGCGTCTTCACGCAGGGGATCATTTGGAATATCGATTCCTTCGACCAGTGGGGCGTCGAGCTGGGTAAAGTCCTGGCGGTGCGGATCATTCCGGAACTCGACGCGTCTAAAGACGTACCGCTCAAGCATGACAGCTCGACGAATCAGCTGATCACGCGCTATCGCAAATTGAAAAAGGGGACATAACGGCGCGACAAACGGTAGCCGCGCTTCTCGCGCTCGCTCTCTTTCTTGCGCCGGGTCACGCCGGCGCTGCCTCTCCATCGAATCTTGCGCAGTTCTTTCAATCGGCGTTCGCGCTCGCGGCAACCGATTTCGAAAGCGTGCGCGGCGCGGCGCTTCCGGATCGTCCCGACGCTTACGCTTCGTCGATTAGTGCCGATCCGGCGCTGGTGACGAACTGTCAGGTGACGGTCGGCAGAAGTGGGCGACTGACGTGCATCTTGAACGGTTACTCGGCAGATTCGCCGGATTCGGCGATCAAAGCGATCAGCGCAGCGTTGCCGAGTGATTTCGTGATGGTTTCGGCGCCCGCGCCATTCTTGCCGTCCTGGGTGCGCCAGCGCGACTACATGACGGTGCTCTTGTCCGCGACGCGTTTGGGCCTTGCGATGTCGATCGAGCAAAGCGTCAAAGCGCCGCCTGCATCGTTCGTGTTGGATGGCAGCGTCACGCCGGTCCCGATCATCACGCGCACCCAGATTGCTGCCGGTGTCGTCGTCGCTGCCGACGCAACCCACTCGTACGTCGCCGGGGTGATTCCGTCAGCGGCGCTTGGTGCGATCCGCGTCGGCAATCCCTTTGCGGTAACGCCGCGGCAGATCTGGCGTTTGGAAAAAGCGACGGTCGTTGCACGCGACGATCAGACGAATTTGACGCTGCTCTCCGTCGACAAGCTGCACGTGACGCCGGCGACGTTCACTCACCGCATACGCGAGCTTGAAGAAGTCCGCGTTTATTATTTCAACGTCGGACAGGCCGATACCGCACCCTCGCTCGATTTGGATTGGGCACGCGACATCTCGAGTGACGACGGGTTCATTCGCGTCCTCCATCCCTCGCCGCCGGGATTCGACTTCTCCGACGATCGCGGCGGGAGCTCGAACGGCTCGCTGGTCGTTGACAAAGCGACGCATCTCGTTGTCGGCATAACGAACAGCGCGGGCCGCACGACGACGAACATGTGGTTCGGCACAACGGCTGCGCCGATCGTCGCGCTCGCGGCCAAAGCGCACGTTACGCTCGCATTCGCATCGGAAGAGCAGACGACCGCGATGACGCTTTCGAACGTTGCGACGCCGGCGACGATCTTCGTGCGGCGCACATTGCCGTCGATCGCGCGTGTCGTCGTTGACGATAGCATCGGAAGCGGCGTCGTCGTTGCGCGGGCGAGCACGACAGCGTACATTCTTACTTCGGCGCAGATCCTAAAGAAGAAGTCGTCGGCAACCGTTTATTTCGCGAACGCGACTAAGGGCACGCGTGCGACGGTCGTGCGGACGGATCCGAAATCAGATCTCGCGCTGTTGCGCGTCGATGGTCTCAACCTCACGCCGGTAAGTCTTGCGCGCGCCGTACTTCCGGGTCTCGACGTCGGTGTCGTCGTTTTCAGCGCGAACGACGTTCAGTTTACCGCGGAGCATCTCGCAGAGGGTGTCGTCAGCAGCACGGACGATGCGCGCGGAACGTTCGAGCACGATGCTCCGGTCGACGACGGAAACATCGGCGGTCCAGTTTTCGAGATCACTACGGGATCGCTAGTCGGACTGGTCGACGGAGAAACGGCAATATCGATAGTGCCGATTCGTCGCCTGCTCGGCGGCTTAGCGAATTAGTCGGGTAAGTCGACGATCGTCTTGAGCGTCGAGCTTGCGACTTCGACGCTCTTTGCATTTGCATCGAACGCGGTTTGTGCCGCGATCATCTTGACGAATTCACCGCCGAGATCGACATTCGAGCTCTCGAGCATTCCGGAAGCGAGGGTTCCGAAGCCCGCGGTGCCGGCGCGACCGACTTGCGCCGTGCCGCTTGCAGCGCTGGCTTGATACCCGCCGCTGACCCGACGGAGGCCGCCGACATTGTGGAATGTCGCGAGCGCGACGGATCCGAGTGCCGTCGTTTGGCCGTCGGCGTAAACACCGTAGACGGCGCCGTTCGCGCCGATCGTGATGCTTTGAACGCCCGGAGGAACCTGAAGCGGCGCAACACCGCCGTTTGACGTGACGACTTGGACGTCGAGACCGCTCGACGGGTCGACGAGCGTTCCGTTTGCGTCCAGCGTGAAATTGCCGTCGCGCGTGTACACGGGTCCACCGTTGCCGCCTTGCAGCACGAAGAATCCCGGACCCGAAATCGCGACGTTCGTGCCCTGATCGCTCGGCTCAAGGCTACCTTGCGCCGAATTGCTTGTGATGGTAGCGACCGTGACCCCGCCGCTTGCTTGATTTTGCAAGTTGACGCTTTGGGTTTGAAAGCCCGTGCTGCCAACGTTTGCGATGTTGTTGGCGGTTACGTCGACTGCCTCAGCGTAGGCTGCGAGCCCTGAAGCACCAATATTGAGCGGATCGACCGACACAACGTCCTCCTCGCCGTGACGACTGAACGCGGCATATTTTGCTTGTTTCGCGTTCCCAACCTCTTAAACACATATTCTGGGAGATAGTGTTCGCCAGACCGAATATTGGATGTCACGATCCATTTATTGTTGGGGGGAATTTACATGTCCGCACAGATCAATCACGCTGCGGTTTGGGTCGCGGCGATCGTCTATTTTCTGCTCGGTTGGGTTTGGTATACCGTTTTTGGTGCGGCGTGGGTAGCCGCAATGGGCAAGACTTCAATGGACTCGGGATCATCGCCAATGACCTATGTCTGGTCGTTCTTGCTGGGACTAATCCTCGCATACGCGACGGGCATTGCGCTCGCGCGTCATCCTGAGGATCAAAACATGCAGCAAGGCGTGAGCTTCGCGCTGTTCATGGGCATCGCGCTGTTTGCGACGCAGACGCTCAACCAAGTGCTGTACGCAGGATCGCCGTTTGTGTTGTGGCTGATCAACACTGGTTACGTCGTTGTCGGATTCGCGATCATCGGCGCGATCGTCGGTGGCTGGAAGAAGCGAGTTCCCGCCGCAGCCACCTAGCAATCTCGTCGTACGCGCGAACTTGATCCTCGCGCGTGAAGTGCGCATTGGCGCCGCTCGGATTCGGCGCGAGGTATATTCGTGTTTCGCCGAGCTGCAGCGGTTGAAAGCCGTGTTTTGCGACGGTCGATTTGTCGCCGAGCAGATCGTGAACGTGGCGGTAGCCGGTGATGCCGTGAAAGCACGCGACGCGCGGTTTGAATTTCTTGAGTTTGTCGAGCAGCGCGTCGACGCCGGCGGCGAGCTCCTTTAGAGAAAGATCGCTGGCTTTTGCAGTCGGGCGTTTGACGAGATCGGTGAAACCGATGCCGAATTTTTGCAGTGCGCGATCGTGTTGCGGTGTCAGTGCATCAACTTCTAACGAGGTTCTCGCCGCGAGACTTAACTTCGACCTTGAGAGGCAAGGCCAAAACCGATTTCCCGGACGCGCAAAATAATGTCCGCGTTCAACGGAATAAATCGACGGATTGATTCCGACGAACACGACGTCGAGATTGCGCTTCAAGAGATCGTCGAGCGTTTTCAAAGTGAAAGACCCTTATTGCTAAGGGTCTTTCGTTCATGGTAGCCCCAGGGGAATTCGAATCCCCGTTACCGGGTTGAGAACCCGGCGTCCTAGGCCTCTAGACGATGGGGCCATGGCTCCGGGACCAGGCTTCGAACCTGGAAATCTCCTGATTCAGAGTCAGGCGTGTTACCGATTACACCATCCCGGAATGTCGCGATTTTATTCGATTGCGACTTGCGAAAGTCGCGGTTTGACTGTGACAGTTTGGGCAAAGCATTCGTAAATTTTCAAGGCGATTGTCGTTACGCACGCCGTTGATATGGTCAATTTGAATCGATATCGGTTTGCCTTTCCACTCCTTTAGTCCACATTCTTGACACTCGTTTGTCAGTATGCCGGCGGCGAGTAGTCGCGCTTTTACGTGCCTTCGACTCTTTGCTTCACTTAGGACTCTTTCGATAGGCCAACGCTGTTCGCGTTTTCGAACGGCGCCGCGGCAAACCGCTTTATGCCACGATTCCGCTGCGAAGCCGAATCGAATTCGGCACTCACGGTACGAGTGGCCTTCGTCGTAGTATCGTTGCACCTCGGCCCAATCGTATCTTTTGGTCCCTCCAGTGTTCTGTCGTGGAGGAGCGGCGATAGAGCCCCGCGCGATGGCTTTATACCAGGCGTCCGTTGAATGACCGAATTTCTTGCGGCATTCAGCCAACGTATGGCCGTCGAGATGATACCGCAAAATAGCGGGCCAGTCGTAGACTCGGTTTGTCATATCGAACAAATGTTCGCATGCTTGAGTGCCAACAGTCTTGCACGCTGAAAGGCGCGGCGTGTCGCGCCGGGTATAGTCCAGACCTTGTCTACGCAAGCTATTGTCCTGGTCGGCGGTGAGGGGACGCGTCTACGGCCGCTGACGTACGGGACACCGAAGCCGATGATCCCGATCATGGGCGTTCCGTTTCTCGAGTTGATGCTGCGCCGAATCAAAGACGCCGGTATCGAGCACGTTATCTTGGCGTCCGGCTATCTTCCCGAGGCAATCAGCTCGTATTTCGGTGACGGCTCACGGCTTGGTTTGCGTCTCACCTTCGTCGTCGAAGAGACGCCGATGGGCACGGCCGGCGCTATCAAAAACGTCGAGGAACATATCGTCGGTCCGTTCTTCGTGTTCAACGGCGACGTCCTCACGAGTCTCGACTTGCGCGCCATGATGGCGTTTCACGACAAGCACGGCGGAATCGGCGCCCTGCATTTGATCACGGTCGACGATCCGTCCGCGTTCGGCGCAGTCGTCCACGACAAAGATGGGCGCATCGCAAAATTCATCGAGAAGCCGCCCAACGGAACGTCACCCTCGAACGACGTGAACGCCGGCACGTATCTGCTCGAGCGCGAGATCCTCGACTTCATTCCGTCCGGCCGCGCGGTCTCTATCGAGCGCGAAACATTCCCGGCGGTCATCGACGGCGGCAAAGCGCTCTACGCATATGTTACCTCTGATTATTGGATCGATCTCGGACGGCCCGAGCATTATCTCGACGCGCATCACCACATCTTCGACGGCACGATGCCGCTCCCGATCCATCTCACCAAAGGCGGCATCTCCGGACCCGGCCAGGCGCAGCCCGCCGGCACCATTACGCCGCCTGCCTTCATCGGCGCCAATGTCGTCATCGAATCTGGCGCGCACGTTGGCCCATTCGTCGTCCTCGGTGACGGCTGCCGCATTGCACGCGGCGCGCGTGTCGAAGACTCGCTACTCTGGGACGGTGTCTCGATCGGCCCGGATGCAGTCGTCGAGAAATCGATCCTTGCAAGCGGAACCCGCGTCGGCGCGCGCGCGAAAGTCGCCCCGCGTTCGGTCATCGGGCACAACGTCGTTATTGACGACGATACCAACCTACCGGAAGGTTCGCGGGTCGCGGCCGAGGGTGTGCCAACCGCCTAATTTCGGCCGCTTGCCTGGTCGTTTGCAACCGAAAGCCCAGGGGTACGACTCAAACGATCACCGGGGTAGTATCCCCAAGGAGTCCGTTTCCTTGGAATTTTCACATCGAGCGGCTTCGCTGGAAGAAGCTCCGCGAACGCTATTCATGGGGAGCTATCCTCCTCGTGAGTGCGGCATCGCGACCTTCACACGCGATACCGTCGATAGCTTCGATGCGCGCTTTGACACGAAAAGCGAGATCGTTGCGATCGACGAGCCCGGTGGCGAGATGCGAATCTATCCTCCGGAAGTCGTTGCGCGCCTAATCGAAGAGGATCGCAGCTCGTACGCCGACATCGCTGCGATTGTCAACGCGCATCCGTGCGCGCTCTTCAACGTCCAGCACGAATACGGACTCTTCGGCGGTGACGACGGCGAGTGGTTTCTCGACATTCTGGCCGGCATTACGAAGCCCGTCGTCGTCACGTTGCACACCGTGCTCCCGGAGCCGAACGATCATCACCGGCACGTCGCGCAATCGATCTGCGAGAAAGCAACGGCAATCGTCGTCCTCTCGCAAACCGGCAAAGATATTCTTGTCGAACGCTACGGAGTCGCGCCCGACAAAGTCCGCGTCATTCATCATGGCGTCCCCGACGTTCCGTTCCGCTCGACCGATGCGGCCAAAGCCGGCTTCGGCATCGGCCAACGCATGGTGATCTCGACCTTCGGGCTGATAAGCCGCGGCAAGGGTCTCGAGTTTGCGATCGAAGCGATGCGACGCGTCGTGAAGACGCATCCGGAAGCGCTCTATCTCGTCCTCGGGCAAACGCATCCGGTCGTGCGTCGTCAAGAAGGCGAATCATACCGCGAATCGCTCGTCGAGACGGTCGAACGGTTCGGCCTGCGCAACAACGTGCAGTTCGTCGATCGTTATCTCGACTTTCCGGAACTGGTCGAGTACCTGCAAGCAACGGACATCTACCTTACGCCGTATCTCAACCCGGTGCAGATCGTCAGCGGCACGCTCGCCTACGCGATCGGGATGGGGAAAGCGATCGTTTCGACGCCGTATCTCTACGCCGAAGAATTGCTCTCGCACAATCGTGGTGCGGTCGTACCGTTCCGTGATGCCGATTCGATCGGGTACGCGGTCACCGCATTGCTCGATGATCCGGCGTGGCGCCGTGCAATCGAACGGCGTGCGTACCGGTTCGGACGTCAAATGACGTGGCCGAACGTTTCATTCGCTTATGGACGTCTCTTCGCTGAATTGACGCCGGCCCGCGATACCCGGGCGGAGCTTGCGACGTCCGCTTAGGCGGGCACCCATGCGCTATCCCTCGCTCGAACATCTCGAAACGCTGACCGACAACGTCGGCGTGATTCAGCACGCCATCTACGACATTCCGAATCGTTCGACGGGCTATTGCACCGACGATGTTTCGCGGGCGCTCATGGTCGCGATCGCGGCAACCCGCGACCGGCAGCAACACGAGACCGCAATGCGCCTGACGGAGATCTATCTCGCGTTCCTTTATGACGCGCAGCTGCGTGACGGACGGTTCCATAATTTCATGGGGTACGACCGGCGCTGGCTCGATATCGTCGGCACGCAAGACTCGATCGGCCGGGCACTCTGGTCGATCGGCTTCGGGATGCGGTTCGCGCCGCTTGAATCGTGGCGCCGGGTCTGCTCGCTGATTTTCGAGCGCGCATTCCAGGTCGTCTCGACGCTCGAAGCCCCGCGTTCGCGCGCGTACGCGCTGATCGGAATGGCACATGCGTTCGACGCGCGGCGTCGCGAAGACGCGACCCTCGAACACGCAATCCGTTGCGAAGCCGAAGCCCTCGTACAAGCCTTCGAACAGAACTCGACCCCGGATTGGCGTTGGTTCGAGGGGATTCTGACGTACGATAATGCGCGACTGCCCGAAGCGATTCTACGCGCGGGCGCGCTTTTAGAGGAAGAGCGATTCGTCGAGATCGGTCTCGATGCGCTGAATTTCTACGAAGGCATCACCGTCGAGGAAAACATCTTTGTTCCCATTGGCAACCAGGGCTGGTACCAGCGCGGGGGTGAGCGGGCGCGCTACGGACAGCAGCCGCTCGAGGCTGCCGCGATGGTCGATGCGGCACTCGTAGCCGGCGACATAAGTCGCGATCCGCGCTACGAAGGGCTTGCCGATATCGCACACGGGTGGTACTTCGGTCGCAACTCGTTGGGTGCAACAATGGTCGAAGGAGGGGGATGCCGTGACGGAATCGACGACCACGGCGTGAGCACGAATATGGGTGCAGAATCGACGCTCGCCTACCTATCGAGTGCGATTTCCCTCGCGGAACCCCGTGCAGAACGGCTACGAGTGGCTCGTTAAATCGAGGCAACGGGCCCTGGCGCGTCGAATTATTAGGGTGAAATGATCGTAAAAACTGAAGAATTGAACAGCGTCCAAACGGCCGCTGTCGAGCATACTGATGGCCCCTGCCTGATTTTTGCGGGCGCCGGCAGCGGGAAAACGCGCGTGCTTACACACCGCATCGCGTACCTGCTGGAAAAGAAGAAAGTCATCCCGGATCGCATTCTTGCGATGACGTTCACCAATCGGGCAGCCGGCGAAATCAAGAAGCGGCTGCTGGAAATGGTCGGCGATGTTGCGCAAGACATTTGGACCGGAACTTTTCATTCAGTGTGCGTTCGCATGCTGCGGCGCGACGGCAAGAAGGCGGGCATTTCGTCCAACTTCGTTATCATGGACGACACCGATCAGCGTCAGATAATCAAAGACGTCCTGCATGACCTGAACTACGACGAGCGCCAGATGACGATGGGTCAAGCGCTTTCCGAGATCAGCAAGGCCAAGAACCAGCTTCTCGATCCCGATCAGTACGAGACGAAGAACGCGTCGTTCGCGGGCGAGCGCTATGCCGCCGTCTATCGCGAGTACGAGCGCCGGCTCGTCGAGAGCAACGGCCTCGACTTCGACGATCTGATCATCCGTACGATTCGCTTGCTCGAGTCGGACGAAGACGTCCGCACGCGATATCAGAACAAGTTCCGCTACATCCTCGTCGACGAGTATCAGGACATCAACTACGCCCAGTACAAGTTGTGCGCGATCCTGGCCGACGAGCACCGCAACATTACGGTCGTCGGCGACGACGACCAGTCGATCTATTCGTGGCGCGGCAGCGATTACAGGATGATCCTGAATTTCGAACGCGACTTCAAGGGTGCGAAGGTATTCCATCTCGAGGAGAACTATCGCAGCACGCAGTCGATCCTCGATGCGGCTAACGATCTCATCGAGAAGAACGTGACCCGTCATCCGAAGAAGCTCTTCACGCGCGGCGCTGAAGGCGACAGAGTCACCGTTTACGGCGCCGAGAGCGAACGCGCCGAGGCACGCTACATCATCGAGAAGGTGAAGGAGCTCGTCCACGACGGTGCTTCCTACCGTGACGTGCTCGTTCTGTATCGCACGAATGCGCAATCACGCGTCTTCGAAGAAGCGATGCTTGCGGAAGGCATTCCTTACCGGGTTGTGGGCGGCGTTGGCTTCTATGCACGCGCCGAGATCAAAGACATGCTCGCGTACCTGCGGTACGTGGTCAATCCGTCGGACGCGGTTGCGTTCCGCCGGATCGTCAACGTTCCGCGCCGCAGCATCGGACAGCAGACGTTGGCATCGCTCGTCGAGGCCGCGAACGCCGCCGGAATCTCCGTCGGTCAAGCGATTTTCGATCGCGACCTGTTGCGTCGCGTCGTTCCGAAGAAGCAGCGCGAACTCGAGCGCTTCGCGGAGCTCATCGAGAGCCTGCGCAGCCGTCGCGAGAGTTTCTCGATCTCAGATCTGCTCGTAGCCGTGATGGAAGAATCCGGCTACGTTCGCGAGTTGCGCGCCGATGATTCGGCCGAAGCCCGCGGGCGTCTCGAAAATCTCCAAGAGCTCATCGGCGTCGCACGCGAGTACGAAAGCGGCGAGAACGCCGGTTCCCTCGAGGATTTCCTTGCCAACGTTGCGTTGATCAGCGATCTCGATTCACTCGATGCCGACACGTCGTACATGACGCTCATGACGATGCACTCGGCAAAGGGTCTCGAGTTCCCGATCGTTTTCATGACCGGCCTGGAAGAAGGCGTCTTCCCGCACACGCGTGCGCTGACCGACAACGACGAGCTCGAAGAAGAGCGGCGTCTTGCTTACGTCGGCGTGACGCGCGCGATGGAGCGTCTCTTCCTTTCATATGCGATGCGGCGTTCGCTTTACGGCAACACGTTTTCGCATCCGAAGTCGCGCTTCATCGAAGAAATGCCGACCGTCGAGCACATCGGCGTCGTTCCCGCGGGTCCACGCCCGCAGGGCGGCCGTTGGCGCGAGGTCGCGATTCACGAGAGCGCGGGTGCCGGCATCAATATGAATCTGAAAGCCGGCGACAAGGTCCGTCATCCCAAGTGGGGTGAGGGCACGGTCGTCGACGCCGTCGGCGCGGGTGGAGATGGTCTGCTCACCATCAATTTCCCGAACGTCGGTCAGAAAATGCTGATGCTCAAATACGCACCGTTGGAGAAAGTCTGACGCAATGACGCCTCTGCGCGTCGGCGTCGCCGGCGCGCTTGGTCGTATGGGCCGCGTGACCTGCGCGGCGGTCGAGTCTGCCGAAGACATGGAGCTCGTTGCCGGATTCTCACGCGGTGACGACTTACAGCAGTTTCTCGCACAGAAGCTGGACGTCGTCGTTGATTTCACCGTCTATCCGATCTCTCGCCAAGTGGCCGGCGAAGCGATCCGAGCCGGGGCACGGGTAGTGGTCGGCGCAACCGGATGGCCGGAAGCAGACGTTATTTCATTTCGAGACGCAGTGGAGAGCGCGAAACTGGGCGCGCTGATCGTTCCGAACTTTGCGATCGGCGCAGTCTTGCTGATGCGGCTAGCCGAGATTGCCGCCCCGCACTTCCGCGGCGTCGAAATCATCGAGATGCATCACGATCAAAAGAAAGACAAACCCAGTGGAACCGCGCGTCTTACGGCGGAGCGGATTGAATCCGCCGCGCCCGCGCTTGGAAAAGTTCCGATTCACAGCATTCGGCTTTCGGGATTGGTCGCGCATCAGAGCGTCCTTTTCGGTGCGCCCGGACAAACGCTCGAGCTTCGTCACGACTCGCTCGCACGTGAATCCTTTGCCGAGGGCATTCTGCTCGCGATCCGCGACGTCATGAAGCGCCGTGGGCTGACCATCGGCCTCGATTCCGTGTTGTTTGAAGAGAAGGCAGCAAAGTAATGTTGTTGCGAGCCCCCTCGGGGGATGTTGAGTTTTTCGCAATGGTCATGGGCTCGCCCATTTGGGGGCCCCATGCGGAGCATGGGGGGCGCGGAGCCTGGGGCGGAGCGCCGTTGGAATGAAGCTTGGTTTGATCGGCGCGACCGGCGTCGTCGGCACAACGGTGTTGCGCGTACTCGAGGAACGGCGTATTCCCATCGACGAGCTGCGCGCATATGCGTCGCGCGATCGCGACGTGACGGTGCGTTTCCGCGATCGCGACGTCCCCGTCTTCGGTGCGACGTTCGAGCGGCTGACGGCTGACGCAAACGATCTCGTGATCTTTGCGAGCAGCGACGATGCCAGCGCGGTGCTGGCACCGAGCTTGGTTCGCATCGGCGCAATCGTCGTCGACAACTCGTCGACGTTCCGCATGGATCCCGCCTGCCCACTCGTGATTCCGGAAGTCAATCCGGATGCGATCAAACCCGAGCATCGCATCTTCCCGGTCGGAAACTGCACGGCCATCATTCTTTGTGTCGCACTCGCGCCGGTTGTTAAGGCGGCCGGACTGCAAAGCGTCCGTGTCGCCACGTACCAGGCCGTCAGCGGCGCCGGACGCCCGGGACTCGAGACGCTCCAAGCCGAGGAAGCCGGCGGGAAACCGAACGGTACGTTTGCCGCGCCGATCTTTCGCAATGTTGTCCCACAAGTCGGCTCGTTCGATGCCTTCGGCAATTCGGGCGAGGAAAACAAAGTCGCTGGGGAGACGCGCAAGGTGCTTGGCCTTCAGGACTTGCACATCGCAGCGACGACGGTGCGCGTCCCGGTGATGCGTGCGCACAGCGAGGCCGTTTTCTTCGAAACGGAACGTGCGGTTACGCGCGAAGAGCTGGCGCGTGCCTTCGATTTGGCCGACGGCGTCGTTTATCACGCCGACGGCATCGTGACGCCGCTCGACATTGAAGACACGGACGACGTCCACGTTGCACGTCTGCGTCCCGAAGCTGATTCGCTTCGCGACGAGGGCTTGCCGTCGACGCACTTCCAGATGTGGATCGTCGGCGATCAGCTGCGTAAGGGCGCGGCCACGAACGGCGTGCAGATCATCGAGTTGCTGCTCGAAAAGGGCATCTTGCGCGCGCGCGCTCAGGCCTCATGAACAATCCACGCGTCCTCGTTCTAAAATTCGGCGGCTCGTCGCTCTCGACGCCGGAGCTGCGTGAGATCGCGGCCTCGCGCGTCCTCGAAGCGCGTACGCGCGGTTTTTCACCGGTCGTCATTTGTTCGGCGCTTGGACGCGCGCCCGATCCATACGCGACGGACACGTTGCTTTCACTTCTGGGCCCGGCACACAGCAGCCCGAATCGCGATCTGATGCTCGCAGTCGGCGAGCTAATCTCGTGCGCGATATTTGCCGAGCTGCTGACGTCGTGGGGCGCTGAAGCGCAAGCGATGACGGGCGAACAGGCCGGCATTCTCACCGACAATACCTGGTGCGACGCGAACATCAAGAGCGTCGATCCACGCAATCTCGTCCGTGCGATCGTCAACAACGTCATCCCCGTCGTCGCCGGATTTCAAGGCGCCGATGAAAACAATGCGATTACGACCCTTGGCCGCGGCGGCAGCGATCTTTCTGCAATTGCAGTCGGCGAAGCGCTCGGGGCCGACAGCGTCGAGATCTACACTGATGTCTCGGGCGTGATGTCGGGCGATCCGCGGCGCATCGCGGGCGCGCATACGGTCGACCGCGTGAATTGGTCGGAGATGGTAGAGCTCGCCGGCAACGGCGCAAAAGTCATGCATGCGAAAGCTGCGACGCTGGCACAGCGCGGGAACACCCCCTACGTCATCAAGGGACTGCGTTCGAATTTCGGAACAGCGATCGACGAAGGAATCGCGATAGATCGCGATCGTCCGGTCACGGGCGTGACGGCGCTGCGCGACATCGCGTTCGTGCGCATCATCGCGGGTGAAGAAGACGTCGCCAAACGCGCCGAGCTCGACAAGCAGCTGCTGCACCGCGTCGCTGAACGAAGCATCTCGATCGACATGATCAACGTCAATGCGGCGGGTGTGTTCTTCGTCTGCGATCACGAAAATGTTGAGAACGTGCGCGAAGAGCTGCGCGATTTGAACTTAGCCGTGCGCATTCGGCCGCACTGCGCGAAGATCTCCATCGTCGGTGCGGGGATGCGCGGTACGCCGGGCGTCATGTATCGGGTCGTGCGCTCCGTCTCCGACGCGGGCGTCGAAATCATTCACTCAACCGACTCGAATATCACCATTTCTGTGCTCGTGCCGGAGGAGGACGCCCAGCGGGCGGAACAGGCTCTTCACGATGCCTTCCATCTCGGCCGGAGAAATGCCGAAGAACCCATTCGGAGCTAGGAGAAAGACGATGCTTGGACGGCTCCTGACTGCAATGCTCACGCCCTTCCGCCCCGGCGGAGAGGTCGACTATGGCGAGGCCGCGCGCCTCGCGGAGCATCTGATTGAAATCGGGAACGACGGCGTCGTCGTTTGCGGGACGACCGGCGAATCGCCGGCACTCGAGAACGACGAAAAGCTGCGGCTGTTCGAAGTCGTGAAAAAGAAGCTCGGGAACCGCGCGACAGTCATCGCGGGTACGGGCACGTACAACACGCATCATTCCGTGGAGCTCACGCGCGAAGCTGCGAAGTGCGGCGTCGATGGAATCCTTGCAGTCGTCCCTTACTACAACAAGCCGACGCAGGACGGAATGCTGCGCCACTTCGGAGTCATCGCGGAATCGACCGAGCTCCCAATAATCGTGTACAACATCCCCGGTCGCACGAACGCAAACATGCTGCCCGCGACCTTGCAGACGCTGCAAGACCGGTATTCGAACATCGCGGGCGTCAAAGATTCGACGTCCGACATCACACAGATGACCGCAATCCTGCGCGATCGCCGCCCGGACTTCATGTTCTATAGCGGTGACGACCACATGTTCTTACCGACGCTCTCGATCGGCGGCAACGGCCTGGTGGGCGTTGCCTCGCACTTGTGCGCGCCGCAGTTCAAGCAGATGATCGAAGCTTACGACGCCGGCGACGTCGCACGTGCAGCACGCATCCATCGCGAGCTCGCACCGCTCTTCTCGGCACTGTTTGCGACGACGAGCCCGATTCCGGTCAAATGGGCGATGGGCGAGCTGGGATGGAATGTCGGAACCTGCCGTTCGCCGCTCGGCATGATGCCCGACGATCTCAAGCCGCGCTTGGGCGGATTGCTCGAAGCATACCGCCCGGCTAAAGCCGCCGCGGTTTGAGTTCGATCGAAATCCTCGGCTGTCGTGTCGACGCTGTCGGACGCGAGGCCGCGGTTGAGCGCGTCATTGCGCTCGCGCGCGGTGCAGCTCCCGCAATCGTCGTTACGCTCGGGACGGAGATGGTCATGGAAGCGCAACGCAATCCGCGCTTTCGCGCTGTCGTCGACGGCGCTGCGTTGGTCGTGTGTGACACGATCGGACTGCTGCTTGCATCGCGCTTACGTGGAGGGCCGCTGCGCGAACGCGTGACCGGCGTAGATCTCGTGAAATCGATTGCGCCACGTTCGCATAGTGAAGGCTTGCGCATTTTCTTGCTGGGCGGCCGCGCGGAAACGGCGGAACGTGCGGCGGCCGCACTGGCGGCAAGCGGCGCGACGCTCGCAGGCTCGCATCATGGTTATTTTGCGAACGGCGATGACGCTGCGATTGCCGCTCAGATTCGCGCGAGCGGAGCCAACATTCTATTCGTGGGCCTCGGCTCACCGAAGCAAGAGCTGTGGCTTGCGCAAAATTTGGCCTCGACTGGATGCAACGTCGGCATCGGCATCGGTGGGACGCTCGACGTCCTGGCCGGTACTGTCCAGCGAGCACCCGAGTTTTGGCAAAAACTGGGGCTCGAGTGGTTTTATCGTCTAGTTCGCGAACCGTGGCGCTGGCGCCGACAGCTCGCGTTGCCGGCCTTTCTCATACTCGCGCTCAAGGAAACGATACAACTCTGTTGGGCCGATCGTGGCAGAACCTAAAATGTTGTTACGAGCCCCCTCGGGGAATGTACGTATTATCGAAATGATGAGGGCTCGTACATTTGGGGGCCCCATGCGTAGCATGGGGGGCGCGGAGGCCGGGCCGGAGCGCCTTAAAGCATGAAGGCGATGCTGCTCGCGGGCGGGATGAGCACGCGGCTCTATCCGCTGACGCGGTCCGTTCCAAAGCCGCTTGTGCCGATTGCCGGTGAGCCAGTCTCTGCGCAGATTTTGCGCTACCTGAATTCGTTCGGAATCCACGACGTAGCAATCAACGTCCACTATCACGCCGATCAGATCAAAGAAGCTTTCGGCGATGGCTCGCAATACGGCGTGCGCCTGCACTATCTCTTCGAACCCGAGCTGATGGGCAGCGCCGGCGCCGTCAAGCAAATGGAAGATTTCTTCCGCGACGACACCTTCATCGTCATCGGGTGCGATATTCTCACCGATACGAATCTCCACGATCTCGTGGCGTTCCATCGCGCACATGGAGCGATCGCGACAATCGCGCTCACGCACAGAGAGCGCGTCGAGCAGTACGGTGTCGTCATCACCGATTCAAACGGGCTCATCGTCGACTTCCAAGAGAAGCCCGCCCCGGGAACAGAACGCGCGAAAGACGTCAACACCGGCATCTATTGCTTCGATCCCGCAATTTTCGAACATATCGCGCCCAACGTTTTCATCGACTTCGGTAAGAATGTTTTCCCGGCGCTGCAGAAAGAACGCGCGCCGTTTTACGGCATGCCGGTTCCGAACGCGTATTGGTGCGATATCGGCACGCCGGATGAATATCGTCGCGGTACCGACGACGTGCTATCGGGGCGCCTCGGTAACCTCGATGGTCGCGTCGGTATTCCGGCCGGGACGGCGATTGGCAAGAGCGTACAGATCGACGATAACGTGCATATCGGTGCCGGCGTAACAATCGGCGACCGCGTGCGTGTCATCGGGCCGTCAGTTATCGGCGATCGCGCGCGGATCGATGCGGATGCGTTCATCGAGCGTTCGATCCTTTGGGAGGACGTTGTCGTTGGCGAGGGTGCGCATCTCGACTACGCGATCATCGGAAACAGCTATAAAATCGCGCGCGGCGCGAAGATCAACGGCGTCATCGTCGCAAACGGCGAGCGCGTCGCAGGCTAGCCTCTAGCCGGTCTGTCCCGGCGCAACAAAGAGGAGCATGTTCGACGTACTGCTCGGTCTCGTATTTCCGCGGGCTTGCATCGGCTGCGATCGCGATGACGTGCTCTTGTGTCCCGAGTGCACTTCGAATGCCGGAGGTGCCGATACGAGCACGCTCGGAGGCCTGCAGATTCGGTCGTGTCTTCCGTATGCTGGCGCGGTGCGCGCAGCCATCAATGATTTCAAGCACGGACGCCGCGCATACGCTCGCGATCTTGCGGCGATTCTGATTCCGTTCGTCGACGCGCGCATGACGCTCATTCCGGTTCCGACTACGCGCCGCCGGCGCGCCGAACGCGGCTTCGATCAAACCGTCGTCCTGGCGCGGTTTTTGGAGCGAAAATGCGGCGTCGGGGTTGCCGAGCTGCTCGGTCGGCGGGGCATGGGAGCGCAGCAAGGGCGCTCGCGTGCGGAGCGACTTGCGGCAACCGGCCGCTTTTGCGTGCGCCGGAAACCGGCTGCATCCCAGGCCAGATTTGTTCTGTTCGATGATGTGCGCACGACGGGTGCAACGCTCGTCGACGCGGCGGGGACACTCGAGTGCAGCGGCGTGCACGTCTCCGAAGCACTGACGCTCGCGTGGGCACCAAAGGAGCATCGATGAAAGCGGTCTGGAACGGCAAGGTCATCGCCGAGAGTAACGACTTGGTCGAAGTTGAGGGCAATCAGTATTTCCCGCGCGCATCGGTGAAGAGCGATTATCTCAAAGAATCGCCGACGCACACGACCTGTCCGTGGAAGGGCGTTGCGAGCTACTACACGCTCGACGTCGACGGAAAAAAGAACGAAGACGCGGTGTGGTATTATCCGCAGCCGAAACCTGAAGCCGAGATGGTCACCAATCGCGTCGCGTTTTGGCGCGGCGTCGAGGTCGTGCCGTAGTCTTCAATCCATATCTCGCGCGGGCGTGCGAGCTCGCGCAGCGTGGTCTTGGCAGCACGTCGCCGAATCCGCCCGTCGGCGCCGTCATCGAGCGCGACGGCGTGACGCTCGGCGAAGGCTATCATCACGTTCGCGGCGCGCCGCACGCAGAGACGGAGGCGCTCGCCGCCGCGCGTGACGCACGCGGAGCGACGCTCTATGTTTCGCTCGAACCATGCAATCATCACGGAACGACGCCGCCTTGCACGGATGCAATCGTCGCAGCCGGCATTGCGCGGGTTGTTATCGGTACGGCGGATCCGAATCCGAAAACGAATCGGGCCGGAATCGAGCGCTTGCGTGCAAGCGGCATCGATGTAACGCTCGTCGAGGACTTGTGGTCGCGCGAATTGATCGAACAATTCGCCGTCTCGATTCGTTCCGAGCGTCCGTACGTTACGCTCAAAATGGCAGCGTCGATGGACGGTTACATCGCGCCGAAACCTGGTTCGCACTGGTTGACGGGACCCGAGTCGCGCGAACGCGTGCGTGAGCTGCGTTTTTGGCACGATGCCGTCATGGTCGGCGCTGGAACCGTGCGCATCGACGATCCCCTCCTGACCGTGCGGCCACCGCATGCCCGGCGCCGCCACTACACGCGCGTCATTGCGTGCGAGATGCTGCCCGTTCCAAAGAATTCGCACGTGTTTGAATCGCTCGATGAATACGCGCGCACGATCGTGCTCGCGCCGGCTGGTTCGCGCGAGCTCTTTCGTGAGCTCGAAGAGGTGGCCGAGTGTCTCTTCGTCGGCGATGCGGGCTCAAAGCACCTCGATGTGCACGCCGCGCTGCGGGCGCTCAAGAAAGCCGGTATGTCGAGCATTCTGTGTGAGGGTGGCCCGACCATAGCGGCGGCAGTGCTGGATGCCCACGTCGTCGACCGGCTCGTCTGGTTCGTTGCCAACGTCCGGTTGGAGAGTCCCGAAGCGGTACCAGCGCTCGGCGGCGGTCTCTACCAGAATGTCCGAGCCTGGGATTTCCAAACCGTCGAGCGCAGTGGAGACGATTTGCTATTGACGGCGAAGCTAGGCCCGGATGTTTAGCGGATTAATTGGATTTCGCGGTACCGTCGTTGCAAACGAGGATCGTCACGGTGGCCGCCATCTCGTCATTTCGGCTCCGGATGCTATCGCCGAAGGGATCGAGCCCAAAGACTCGATCGCCGTTAACGGCGTTTGCCTTACGGCGACGTCGGTCGGCAAACAGCGGATCGCGTTCGATGTCGTCCCGGAAACCATCGGGCGCACGACCCTCAGCGCCCTGCACGAGGGCGACAAAGCCAACATCGAGCTCGCGCTCAAGGTGGGCGACCGTTTTGGCGGTCATTTCGTGTATGGTCACATCGATGCAACGGCGATTATCCTCGAGCGTCGCCCCGAAGGCGAGGGCGAGCGGATCGT
This sequence comes from Vulcanimicrobiota bacterium, assembly GCA_963715815.1. Lineage (GTDB taxonomy): Bacteria > Vulcanimicrobiota > Vulcanimicrobiia > Vulcanimicrobiales > Vulcanimicrobiaceae > JAFAMS01. Next base: position 1,352,983 of record OY970278.1, read on the forward strand.
GATAGCGACGCCGCCGTCTCTAGCCCGCTACATCATCGAGAAGGGCTATATTGCAATTGACGGCGTCTCGCTGACGATCGCCGCGGTCGAGCAGAACCGTTTCGAGATCGCCCTGATCCCTGAGACGGCCGCCCGCACGACGCTTGGCGACCCGGCCCGGAAGCACGTCAATGTCGAGGTCGACCCGATCGCCCGCTACGCCCTGGGCGAAGCGCCGATGCCGACTCTTACGGCTTGACAGTTGTTAAGTCCAGGCATAGCCTGGGTTTGTGGGACAACGTTTCGCAGACGATCTGAATGAGGCCATGAAGGCGGACGGGCTGACGGCCGCCGAGCTGGCCGAGCGTAGCGGCCTAACCGAGGCCGCGATCTCGCTGTTGCGTGCGGGGCGCCGTTCGCCGACGCTCGACTCCGCGCGCCGGCTTTCGAATGTGCTACCGGCTCTCGCCGAGCGGCTCCGCTCTGACATGGACGCTGCAAGCCCATTCGACTCGATCGAATCCGCGATCGCGGATATCCGTGCGGGCAAGATGATCGTTGTGCTCGACGACGAGGATCGCGAAAACGAAGGCGATCTTGTCATGGCTGCGCAGCTCGTCACCGCCGACGCGATTAACTTCATGCGAAAAGAAGGCGGCGGGTTGATTTGCGTTCCGATGCTCGGCGAACGTCTCGACGAGCTGCACATTCCGCCGATGGTGCGCGAGAATTCGTCGCTGCACGAAACTGCGTTTTCAGTTTCGGTCGAAGCGCGCGGACGGACGACGACCGGCATCTCCGCGCAGGATCGCGCCGCGACCGTTCAAGCGCTGCTCGATCCGACCTCGCGTTCAACAGATTTCTTGCGCCCCGGCCATACCTTTCCGTTGCGTGCGCGTGACGGCGGCGTTCTCGTGCGTGTCGGACAAACCGAAGCCGCCGTCGATCTGGCGCGACTTGCGAATTTGTATCCAGCCGGCGTCATCTGCGAAATCATGGACGACGACGGAACGATGATGCGGCTTCCGCGCTTGCAAGAATTCGCGAAGAAGCACGAGTTGAAGCTGATCACCGTTAAAGACCTTATCGCATATCGTATGCGTACCGAAAAACTTGTCGAGCGGATCGCCGAGTTCGATTTGCCGACGCCGTTTGGTGTTTTTCGCGGATATGCGTACGAAAGCAAGATCGACGGAATCGCGCACGTCGCGCTCGTTATGGGCGAAATCGGCGACGGAAAAGATATTCTCGTGCGCGTTCATTCCGAATGCTTGACCGGTGACGCGCTGCACTCAATCCGGTGCGATTGCGGCGCCCAACGCGACGCGGCGCTCGAGAAAATCGCGGAAGCCGGACGTGGCGTTTTTCTCTACCTGCACCAAGAAGGCCGCGGAATCGGTCTTGCCAACAAGTTGCGCGCGTACGCGCTCCAAGATGGCGGCGCGGATACGGTCGAAGCGAATCTCGCCCTTGGACTCCCCGTCGATAAGCGCGACTACGGGATCGGCTCGCAGATCCTCAACGATCTGGGTGTCCGCGAGATGAAGCTGCTTACGAACAATCCGAAGAAGATCGCGGGCCTCGAAGGCTATGGCTTGCGGATCATCGAGTGGATCCCGCTCCAGACGGAGCCGACCAAGTTCAACGCGCGGTACCTGGATACCAAGCGTGAGAAGATGGGGCACGTTTTCAGCGCGTGAAACTCGAAGAGCGCGGTGAAAAAGCGCTGCCGCAGGTCGGCGGGAAACGAATCGCGCTGCTTATTGCGCGATTCTACGACGATCTTGCAGCGCAGCTCGAAGGCGGCGCACAACGTGCACTGGCCGCGTGCGGCGTTTCGGCGAGCGACGTCGTGACGTACGACGTCCCCGGCTGTTTTGAAATTCCGCTTGCAGCAAAGCTTGCGTTCGAGCGAGGCTTTGATGCGTGCGTCGCGCTCGGCGTCGTGATTCGCGGCGAGACGCCGCATTTCGATTATGTTGCCGGTGAATGCGCGCGCGGCATTATGGACGTGCAGCTTGCTGCGGGAAAACCGATCGGCTTCGGGATCCTCACGACCAATACGCGCGCGCAGGCCGAGGAACGCGCAGATCCAGAGCGCGGCGACAAGGGCTTTGAGGCGGCCGTGGCCGCGGTAACGCTCCTGGCCCTCCCGGCCGACTAGAGCCAAAGAAAAAGGCCTGTTTGCCCGGGGAGCTTTCTTGCCAATCCCCTGGCCCTCGCTTATACTGCTTGCCTACGGTATGAAACCGGGGGTCCTATCTTTGCCCGGACAGGGGCAAAGCGGCGGCAACTCGGCGGTCCGGGAGGTTCTGGTGGAAGACAAAAGCATCGCGTGCAAGGACTGTGGAGTCAACTTCACTTTCACGGTCCGGGAACAGCAATTCTACGTCGAAAAGGGATTCGAGAACGAACCCCAACGCTGCAGGGATTGCCGAAACGCCAGGAAGGCACAACGAGCGCAGGGCGGCACCGGCGGCGGTGGTGGGGCCCGCGAGATGTTCGAGGCAGTGTGCGCCTCGTGCGGAATCAATACGACCGTACCATTCAAACCACGAGGTGATCGTCCGGTCTATTGCCGCACCTGCTACACGGCGAACGCGCCGCAGCCCGTAAGGGCCTAACATCTGACGTTCCCGTCGCTTGGGACGGGGACGGAATCGAATTCATCGATCAGCGCGCGCTTCCGCGTGAATTTGTCGTGCTCAAAGCGCGTAGCGTCGACGAGGTCGTCGACGCAATTGCGACGCTCGGCGTGCGCGGTGCACCGGCGATCGGCGTCTTTGGCGCGTACGGCTGTGCGCTTGCGGCGCAGCAGTTTACCGGAACCGAGCTCGAGGGTGCCTTCGCGCGCATACGCGCGGCGCGTCCAACCGCGGTGAATCTGGCCTGGGCCGTCGATCGCGTCCGGGCCCGCGCCGACGGCGACTATCTTAGCGAAGCGCGCGCGATTCACCAAGAGCAAATCGAGATCGATCGCCTCATCGGCGAATCGGCAATCGAGCTTTTCCCGAGCAGCGGTAACGTGCTCACGCATTGCAACACCGGGCCGCTCGCGACCGCCGGTGCCGGGACGGCACTCGGCGCGATCGTCGCGGCCTATCGCGGCGGGAAATCGATCGCAGTCTTCGCGTGCGAGACGCGGCCGTTGCTGCAAGGTGCCCGCTTGACGATGTACGAGCTGGGTCAAGCCGGCGTCCCCGCAACATTGATCGTGGACAGCGCCGCCGCGATTACGATGCGGCAAAAAGACATCCAACTCGTCATCGTCGGTGCGGATCGGATTGCGCGCAATGGCGACGTTGCAAACAAAATCGGAACGTACGCGCACGCAATCGCTGCCGCGCATCACGGGATTCCATTCTACGTTGCGGCGCCGCGTTCGACGTTCGATTTCTCGCTTGAATCCGGCGACGCGATCCCGATCGAAGAGCGCCGTCCCGAGGAAGTCCGTATCGCGGAAGGCGACGCCGTCTATAATCCGGCCTTTGACGTTACGCCCGGCCGATTGGTCACTGCCTTCATCACCGAGTACGGCATCATCCGGCCGCCGTATTTCGAGAGCATTCCCGATTTAGAAACGCGTCCGAACTTCTTGGCAGCGAAGCGCCATTAAGTACTACGAGTTCGTCGACCGCTCGCCCAAGGTCGGGACGCTAGTAGTCGTCGACGGAAACGAGCGACTCTTCGCCGAGCGTGCAATCAACGCGATCGTCGATAAGCTACTTCCGGGGCCCGAACGCGATCTCAATCTCGAAACGTTCACGCCTGAGACGTTCGATTGCGGACGCCTCGAAGGTGCCACTCAGGGAATGCCGTTCCTAGCGGAACGTCGTGTCGTCGTCGCACGCGATCTGGGTACGCTCCGCGTGGCCGACCGTCGGACGGTCTGGGATATCGCGCAGAAGGTCCCCGAAGGTAACACGCTCGTTCTCGAAGATCTCGACGTCGCGCGACGCGGGGCAAAACCGGAAAGTTTTGCAACGCTGGCCGGACGGGGCGCGCTGCGCATCGATACGACGCCGAACGCCGACGCTCGCGTGCGTTTCATCGAGGAGACGCTTGCGGAATTGAAAGTTACTGCAGAGCCGCGTGTCGTCGCGACGCTCGCAGCCAGCGAAGCTGATTTGGGTTCGGTGCGAACCGATCTTGAAAAGCTCGCCCTGCTCGGCTCGAAGGTTACGTTCGCGCAGCTCGAAGCTGAAACGCTGACAACCGTCGAGCCGAAAGCCTGGCAATACGCAGCCGCACTGGTCGAAGGACGCGCCGGTGAAGCGCTCGCGATTGCGGTCGAGCTTTTCGAGCGCGACTCGCGCAGTGCGGCGATTCCGTTGCTGGGTGCGTTGGCGGCCGAGTACGATCTCATTTGGCAAGTCGTTCGGGGCGCTGAGTTGGAACCGCGCGTGCGCTGGCGGGCCGGAAAACTGGCGCCGCTCGCACGGCGCCTTGGCGAGCGGCGCGCGCGCCGCGGATTCGATCTTGCCGTTCGCGGATTCGAAATGATCGTCACGGGACAGGCGGACGACCCGCGCACCGTCGTCGAACTGGTTACCGCGGAAGCCGCAAAGCTATGAATCACGAATCGTACACCTCACCATTCATGTGGCGCTACGGACGCGAAGAGCTTCGCAAGCTCTTTTCGGAGCGCGAGCGACGCCGGCTCTGGCGCGCCGTTTGGGTTGCGCTGGCTGAATCGCAAGCACGCAGCGGTCTCGTTTCCGAAACAGAGCTCGCCGATATTCGCGCGCACGCGAACGAAATCGATATCGAGGCGGCGCTCGAAATCGAGCGCGAGATCGGGCACGATCTCATGGCGGAAATCCGCGTCTTTTCATCACAGGCGACCGTCGGCGGCGGGAAGATTCACTTGGGCGCGACATCGATGGACGTCGAGGACACGGTCGAGATGTTCCGCGTCCGCAAGGCGCTCGACACCATCTTACCGTCGATCGATCAGCTCTTGCTCGTTTTCGCGGAAGCAATCGCGCGCTGGTCGCGCCTGGTCTGCATGGGCTACACCCATTTGCAACCTGCGGAACCGACGACCGTCGGGTATCGATTAGCGCTCTACGCGCAAGACCTGCTGCTCGATCGCAAGCATTTGCTATTCGTGCGCGAGAACCTCACTGCCAAAGGGATCCGTGGCGCCGTCGGAACGTCGGCCACCTATTCGGACCTTCTTGCCGGCGGCACGCGCACGCCGCGACAACAAGAAGAAGAAGTCCTGAGCGCCTTCGATCTGCGTGCGAGCGAAGTGAGCTCGCAAACGTATCCGCGCAAGCTCGACTATTTGCTGCTCTCGGCGCTGGCCGGTATTGGTGCGTCGCTCTCCAAATTTGCGCTCGACGTCCGCGTACTCTCGTCACCTGCGATCGGCGAGATGTTCGAGCCGTTCGGCGAACGCCAGGTCGGCAGCTCGACGATGCCGTTCAAACGCAATCCGATTCTCTCCGAGCGGATCGGGTCGCTGGCGCGGCTGTTGCCGGCCTACGCCGATGTCGCCTTCGCAAATGCGGCGACGAATATGCTTGAACGAACGCTCGACGACAGTGCCAATCGCCGCACGATTCTTCCGGAAGCGCTGCTGTGCACGGACGAAATCGTTGGCCTCGCGCTTCGCGTCGCGCGTGGGTTGCGCATCGATGAGGGACGCATCTCGCAAAACTTGCGGACGTTCGGTCCCTTCGCCGGAACCGAAACGGTGATGACGATGGCCGCCAAGGCCGGCGCGAATCGTCAAGAGATGCACGAATTGATTCGGCGTGTGTCGATGCAGGCGTGGGACGCAATCGCACGTGGCGAGGTCAACCCGCTCGCGCGCAACCTGGCCGACGACGAAACCATTTCGCAGTATGTCGACCCCGCCGAGATCCGTTCGCGGCTCGACCCGACCAAGCACGTCGGAGATGCCACCGAGCGTGCCGAAAACCTCGCAAAACAGATTGTGGAGACGATAGCAACACCGTGAATAAGGGCCTCGAGATAACCCGCGGCAAGACCAAGGCGCTGTTCGAGTCGCCTGACCAGCTCGACGTCGCCGTCATGAAGAGCATGGACAGCATCACGGCCGGCGACGGCGCGCGGCGTAACGTGATCGAGGGCAAAGGCCGCCTGGCTGCGCAAACGACGGCGCGTGTCTTCCGGCTGCTGAATCTGTGCGGTTTCCCGACGCACTATATCTCCGGCGGCGAGGATGACGATGAAAACGAGATCCTTGTGCGCCGTTGTCAGATGATTCCGCTCGAAGTCGTCGTGCGCGGGGTTGCGGCCGGATCGTACGTGAAGCGCAAAGGAATGGCGCGCGGGACATTGCTCTTGCCGCGCGTGCTGGAATTCTTCATCAAAGACGATGCCAATCACGATCCGCTGATCGAATCCGATGAGATCATCGCGCGCGGTGTCGCGAATCCGGGCGAACTTGCGGCGATGGGCGAAATCGCGCGCATGGTCTTCGAAGTGTTGGCGCATGCCTGGCGCCGCCGCGACGTTCTCTTGATCGATCTCAAGATCGAGTTTGGGCGACTGCTGAGCGGCGAAGGAAAAGGCTCGCTCGTAATCGCGGACGTCGTCGATAACGATGCGTGGCGTATTTGGCCGCAGGGTCGTGAAGAGATGATGCTCGACAAGCAAATGTACCGGAATTTGCAGGACGTCACGCCGGAAGCCCTGGACCAGGTGCGCACCAACTACGAAAAAGTCGCCGATCTCGTCGGTTCGTTTCCGCAAATGCGCACCGGAATGGCCGCGCTCTTCGCCGAGGATCAGCGGAATCTCGATGCGGCCGGTGATGTCATGCGTCACGTTCAAGGCTACGGACTTCCGCTCGGGCGTCACGTCGCATCGAGTGGAATGACGCCGCAGTACGTCGTTCAGCTCGTGCAACAGCTGGATGCGACCTTTGCGCGGCTCGTCTACGTCAGCTACGGACCGCCGGGGCTGCACGCGATGATGAACGGCGCAACGACGAATCTCGTCATCGACGCGCCGGGACAATCGCCGGACGTCGTCGCGCAAAGCGTTGCCAAGGCGTTTGCCCTTGACGATACGGTGCTCTACGGGCGCGTCATGCTCACGCAAGCGAATGTGCGGTCGTCGCTGCTGCAACTCGATGCGCAGCTCAATGCAGCGCCTCCCGGGGCAGCGATTGCTTGACGTAAACGAGCAGTCATTAGCGCTGGCGCTCTCGCCGGACGAACGCGAGCGCGTCAAAGAGGGTTTGGGCCGCGAGCCCAGCGTCGTCGAGTGGTTCGCATTCGATGCGCAATGGAGCGAGCATTGCTCGTATAAATCGAGCCGCCCGTTCTTGCGCCGTCTGCCGACGAAAGGCGACGCCGTCATCATCGGTCCCGGCGAGGACGCGGGCGTCGTTCGTCTCGGAGATCACGACGGAAAAACTTACGCAGTCGTCGTCGCCCACGAATCGCACAATCATCCTTCGCAGGTCGTGCCGTTTGAGGGTGCGGCCACGGGAATCGGCGGGATCGTACGTGACGTGCTCTGCATGGGCGCGCAGCTTATCGGTGTCGCCGATCCATTGCGTTTCGGGACCAGCAAAGAATCGCGTGCCATCGCGCAAGGCGTCGTTGACGGCGTTGCGTCGTACGGTAACGCGATCGGGATTCCGAATGTCGGAGGCGACGTCTATTTCGACCATCGCTTCGACGGCAACGTTCTCGTCAACGTCGTCGCGCTGGGGATCGTTGAAGAAGGCGCGATCATCCATTCGCGCGCGCCGCACGACAGTGCCGGCTGGGACATCATCTTGGTCGGAAAGGCGACGGATCGGAGCGGGTTCGGCGGCGCATCCTTCAGCTCGCTGCAGCTCGACGCCGCGGACGCTGAAGCCAACAAGGGTGCCGTACAAGTTCCCGACGCGTTTCTCAAGAGCGTCTTAATGCGCGCGAGCTATCGCGCTTTCGAAGTGCTGCGAGAAGAAGGCCTCGAGGTTGCGTTCAAGGATCTCGGCGCCGGCGGCGTGATGGGCTGTACTGCGGAGATCGTCGCATCCGGCGGGCTCGGCGCGCGCATCGAACTGGACAAAGTCCCGCTCGCAGAAGCAAATCTGCCACCGGCGGTGATTACGGTTGGCGAGACGCAAGAGCGCATGTGCTGGGTCGTTCCGCCCTCGTTCACGCCCCGACTGCTCGCGATCTATAACGAAGAGTTCGACTTGCCCGGCGTTGCACGCGGTGCGCAAGCCGCACGAATAGGGACCGTCACAAAAGAGAAGCGCTACGTCGCGACCTACGGCGGAGAGACCGTCATGGACGTCGACATCGAATTTCTGACGGGCGGGATCCTTCACGATCGTCCATTTGAATTGCCGCACGCGCCGACGGGCGACGTTGTTGTGCGCGACGTTGATTTCCCCAGCGCGTTACCGCGCATCCTCGCCGATCAGGATGTCTGCTCGCGTTCGCCGATCTTCGAGCGCTACGACGGCGTCGTGCGCGGCACGACCGCGATTCCGCGCGGTTACGCCGACGCGGGGGTTGTCGTCCCGGTTCCGGGTGCACCGCTTGGCGTCGCTTTAGGCTTGGGCGGGAATCCGCGTTACGGCGCCCTCGATCCGAAGAGCGCAGCGGCGCAAGCCGTCGTCGAAAGCGCCCGCAATGTCGCTGCAATCGGTGCACGTCCGGTTGCGCTCACGGACTGTTTGAATTTCGGCGACGCCGATGATCCGCGGCAGTTCGGCGAGTTCGTAGCCGCGATCGACGGGCTTGCAGAAGCAGCAACCGCGCTCGATCTGCCCTTCGTTTCCGGCAATGTGAGTCTCTACAACACAAGCGCGAACGGAAAAGCGGTGCCCGCGTCGCCGATAGTGGCCTGTATCGGCGCAGTCGCGGACATCTCGAAGATCGCCTCGCCGGCGCTCAAAGCGAAAGGCTCGGCGCTGTATCTGCTCGGCGCGCGTCAAGATGCTCTCGGCGGATCGGTTGTGTCGCGCATCGTCGGCGGCGATCTCGAACCAATGCCGGCAATTGATTTTGCTGCGGCGCATCGCGAGATCACACTCTTGCTCGAAGCGTATGCGAAGCACATCGCGCTCGGAGCACACGATATCTCAGACGGCGGTCTGGCCGTGACCGTGTGCGAGATGGCGTTTGGAGCGCGCCGGCGTGGGCTCGGTGCACGCATCGATTCGTGTGAGGCCTGGGCAAAAGACATTGGAACTGCGGGTGCATGGTTCGGCGAGACCGGTGGATTTGTCGTCGAGATAGCCGACCTCGAGGCATGGGAGCGTCTTGCCCGCGGGCACGATGTCGAGACGATACGGATCGGCGAGGTGACCGATAATGCGCATATCGTGTTCGGGGACGCCTCGTTCAACGCGATGACGCTGTACGAAATCTGGGCCGCGCCGCTGCGCGGATTCTACGAATGAAACCAAAGGTCGTCGTCTACGTCTTTCCAGGGACGAATTCAGAAGACGAAACGAAGCGTGCGCTCGAGGCGAGCGGCGTTGACGTCGCGCTCGTTCGTTCCGACGATCGTACCGCCGCCGCCAAAAAGGCGGATGGCTACGTGCTTCCTGGTGGATTTGCGCACGAGGACCGTATTCGCGCCGGAGCCGTCGCCGCGCACGATCGCGCAATGGACGTCGTCATCGAGGCAGCGGAAAAAGGCAAGCCCGTACTGGGCATTTGCAACGGAGCGCAAGTCTTGCTCGAGTCCGGGCTCGTCCCCGGAACTGCGAAAGTGCGACGTCCGAGCGCAGCCTTCGCGCCGAATGTTCCGGGTGGGCGCTTCCGCTGCGTGCACACCTACGTGCGGCTGATGATTCCGCCGTCGCGCAGTCCGATTTTGGCCGCGCTTGCGAAAGATACCGTTATTCCCGCCTGGGTTGCGCACGGTGAAGGGCGTCTGGCTGCGTCTTTCGATGAGCTGGCGCGCATCGCGGGCGATCATCTTGCATTCGTATACAGCTCTGCGAACGGCGACGTGAGTCCCGAGGATGTTCCAAACGGTTCTGCGCTTGGCGCGGCGGGCCTGATCAACAAAGCCGGAAACGTGCTTGCCATCATGCCGCATCCGGAGCGCGACGCCTGGGCGTTCATGCACCGCTACGATCTCATTGCGGCGAAGACCGCCGAAGAAGCAATGCGTCCTTCGGGCGGGATTGCGCTCTTCCAAAGTTTCGCGAAGGCTTTCGCATGATCGAACACGCCTTTGAGATTCGGTTGGCCATACCGGACAACGAAGCATACACGGCTCTCGCGACGCTCCAACGTCTTGGCGTCGAGTGCGCGGGGATTGCGCGAACCGACATCCACGTCTTCGGTTTCGACGACGATACCGATGCCGGCGATCTCGAAGCGCAGCTCAAGACGATCGCGACGATCTTCAATCCCAACAAGCACCGTTTGCGGGCACGAGAAGAGCCGAGGCCGCGCCAAGGTGAGGTGTGGATATCTTCGGCGGAGGTCCCGGCGGTGCACGAGCGCGTTACGATCGGCGGCGTCGAGCTGCGGGGCGTCCGCACGGCTTGGCGAGCCACGTCTTGGCGGCTGCTGGATAGCGCCGGGAAGGACGTTCCAGAACCGATCCTGGACCAAGCAGTTGAAACGCTTCTCTGCAATTCTGCGTTCCAACGAACAATAAAATCATGATAATGACGCCAGAGCTCAGCCCGCTTAATGCCGACCCAATCGTCGGACGGCCGTATACAATCGCGACTTTGGGTTCGCACTCCGCGCTCCAGATTCTCAAGGGGGCGCACGACGAGGGCTTCCGCACGCTTGCAATTGCGAATCGCGAGACCCAGCGGCTCTATCGCTCATTCGCCTTCGTCGATGAAGTCATCGAAATCGCAGAATACTCGGACTTCATGGGGATCGTGCCCGAGCTCGAACGTCGCAAGGTCATCATTGTCCCGCACGGCTCGTTCGTTGCGTATCTATCACTCGAAGAACACAAGCGGATGCGCGTGCCGTATTTCGGAAACAAGGCCGTTCTGGATTGGGAAGCGAGCCGCGAGCTGCAGCGCGATTGGCTCTCGCGGGCCGGCCTCAACCTTCCGCGGCAATTTCGTACGGGTGCCGAGATCGATCGTCCGGTTATCGTCAAGCTGTACGGCGCACAAGGCGGTCGCGGCTACATGTTCTTGCGCGACGCACAAGACTTTGAAGAGCGAGCGAGTGTCCTTGCGAAACGCAACTATATTTTGCAAGAATATATCATCGGCGTCCCGTTTTACATCCACTATTTCTTTTCGCCCTTGAGCGGGAAGCTCGAGATCATGTCGATGGACCGGCGCTACGAGACGAACGTCGACTCGATCGGACGTATTCCGTCCGCGGCGCAAGAGAGCATGGACATTCAACCCTCATACGTTGTGGTTGGAAACTCGCCGCTCTCGCTACGCGAATCGATGCTTGCCGAGGCGTACCGGATGGGTGAGGACGTCGTGCGCGTGTCGCGCGAGATCTGTCCGCCGAAAGGGCTCTTCGGTGCGTTCTGCATCGAGACGATCATCACGCCGGACGCGCAGTTCTACATCATGGAAATCTCGGCGCGCATCGTCGCCGGCACGAACCTCTTCATCGACGGTTCGCCATATTCGTACTTGAACTACAGCGAGCCGATGTCGACGGGCCGTCGCATCGCGCGCGAGATCAAGAACGCGCTCTTGGGAAATGCGCTGTCAGTCGTCTTAGACGACACCGTTGCATAGCTACGATCCTCAAAAACTAACGCTTTGCGCGATCGGCAGCCACTCCGCGCTGGAGGTGGCGTCCGGTGCCCGCGCGCAGGGTTTGCGTAATCTGGTCGTGGTCGCAAAGGGCCGCGACCAAACCTACACGCGCCACTTCAAGCGCGTCGAAGGGACGCATCCGCGCGGTTGCGTCGACGAAACGCTTGCGGTCGATACGTTCCCGCAAATCCTGGAAGATCGCGTGCAGGAGGCGATGCTGGAGCGCAACGTCATTTTCGTTCCGAACCGTTCGTTCGAAGTCTATCTGCGCCAGAAATATTCGTACGATCAGATCGAAGCGGGAATGCGCGTGCCGTTTTTCGGCAGCCGGCGTCTTTTGCGCGCTGAAGAGCGCGATGAGCCCAAGAACCAGTACGCGATCATGGACGACGCCGGAATCCGCTATCCGCGCCGCTTCAAATCATCGCGCGAGATCGACCGTCTGGTCATGGTCAAGGCGCCGCACAAGAAGGTCAGCTTCGAGCGCGCATTCTTTCTGGTGCGCTCGCCGCAAGAATACGAACGCGAAGTCGAGCGCCTGGCAGCGGCCGAGATTCTCGACCCTGCGGCGCTCGAGAACGCGGTCATCGAGGAATATCTGCTCGGCCCAACCGTCAACTTAAATTTCTTTTACTCGCCGGTTTTTGGCGAGCTCGAGCTGATGGGGACGGACACGCGGCGGCAGACAAACGTCGACGGACTGCGCAACTTGCCGTTTACGCAAGCGCAAGCGCTCGCCGATATTCCGCTGTCGATGGAAGAAGCCGGCCACATTGCTGCGACCTTGACGGAATCGATGCTCGAGCAAGCCTTCGATCTGGGAGAGCGGCTCGTCGTCACCGCTCGCAAGGTCGCGCCGCCGGGGATTATCGGGCCGTTCGCGCTCCAATGCGCGATCGTCGCCGGTCCTCCGAAAAGCTTTGTCGTTTACGACGTCTCACTGCGTATCCCAGGATCACCCGGGACGCGTTATACGCCGTATTCGTCGTACCGTTGGGGCCGCGACGTCTCCGTCGGAGAGCGCATCGCGATGGAGATCGTGATGGCGCGTGACGCCGGGTCTCTCGAAAGTGTCCTTACTTAGCGAGTGATTTCGTGATCGAGCCAGATCGCGACGCGCCGGGCGCACGCGGCGCCGCGCTCGGTCGGGACCTTCGCGTAGACGGCACGGAGCGCGTTCAGGGACCTCGTGATCCACGGATCGCGCGGATAACGGCGCTGCCAATCGCGTATGGCGTCTTCCGTAAGCGCGAGACCATCGATGACTGCCATTGAATCGGCACCTTGATCCAAATGAAGGCCGGCATCCTTGATCGTGTTGGAGATGCCGAGAATGCTCATCTTCATTCGGCCGAAATACTCGTCGGCCGGAGCAAGATCCGAAAAATGCTGCTGGGCGGCGACCGGCGTGCTTGCGAGAAGCACGAACAATACGCCAAGAAAACCGCTGCGTGTATGCACGGGCGCCAACTCCCTTTAGACCACTTGATTATGACGGCGTTCCGAGCATCTCGTAATGAGAATAGCCTAAGAATTCCCGGCACAAGTGTTTAGTTGACGTTAGGATTGTGGCGGGCAGGCGCGAGGATGACGCAGCCGGACCCCTAAATCGTCCTCGTGGCCGTGGGAACTCTTACGAAGCCGGCGACGGTCGTGATCGTCGACTTCGGTGCGCAGTATGCGCAGCTGATCGCGCGTCGTGTCCGAGAAGCCAACGTTTATTCCGAGATCGTCCCCTTCGACACGCCGTGGGAAGAGATCCAGCGCCGCAACCCGGCGGCGATCATTCTGAGCGGCGGTCCGGAGAGCACGCTTGGTCCCGATGCCCTCGGCATCGACAAGAAGATTTGGGCGAGCGGGCTGCCGATTCTCGGCATCTGCTACGGCCTGCAATTGATGGCGCGTGACCTGGGCGGCAAGCTCGAGCCGCTCGCGCATCGCGAGTACGGTCCGGCGATGCTCGTCGTCGATGCGGGCGAATCACCGCTGCTTGGCGCCGTGCCGAGCGAGTCGCGCGTGTGGATGTCGCATGGGGACAGCGTCACCGAAGTTCCGGCCGGCTTCCGCCCGCTTGCACACACTGCGCGCTGTGCCGTTGCGGCGATAGGCGACGAGCGACGGCGGATGTACGCCGTGCAATTTCACCCGGAAGTCTTTCATACGGACGCAGGAAAGACGGTCTTCCAGAACTTCCTGCACGAGATCGCGCGCATTCCGCCCGACTGGAAGATGGAATCGTTCGTCGAGCGTTCCGTCGCCGAGATTCGTGAGAAAGTGGGTAACGCCCAGGTCATTTGCGCGCTTTCCGGCGGCGTCGATTCGGCAGTAGCTGCGACGCTGGTTGCGAAGGCGATCGGAAAGCAGCTGACATGCGTGTTCGTCGACCATGGTTTGCTGCGCAAGAACGAGGCGCGCGATGTCGTCGCCGCATTTCGGGATGTCTTGCACCTCAACGTGATTCATGTCGACGCTTCGGAGCGGTTCATCGCCCGTCTGCGCGATATCGTCGATCCCGAAGAAAAGCGCATTCGTATCGGTCACGAGTTCATCGCCATTTTCGAAGAAGAAGCCAAGAAGATTCCCGGCGTCAAGTACCTCGTGCAAGGGACGCTCTATCCCGATGTGATCGAATCAAAAACTCCGCTATCGAAGGCCGGTCACAAGATCAAGTCCCATCACAACGTGGGCGGATTGCCCGAGCGGATGGAGCTCGAATTAATCGAGCCGTTGCGACTGCTGTTCAAAGATGAAGTGCGGGCGGTCGGACGGGTACTCGGTTTGCCGGCGCCAATCGTCGAGCGACAACCTTTCCCAGGTCCCGGGCTCGCAGTTCGCGTCCTGGGTGCGATCGACCGAGAACGTCTCGACGTCGTGCGTGCAGCCGATTTCATCGTGACGACCGAAATCGAAAGCGCGACGCTCGACCCGAAGCCATGGCAATATTTCGCCGTGCTTACCCCGCTGCGCAGCGTGGGAGTCATGGGTGACGGCCGCACCTACGCGAATCTCGTCGCGGTACGCGCTATCGTCAGCGAAGATGGGATGACCGCCGATTGGGCGCGCTTGCCGCACGAGCTGTTAGAACGAATCAGCTCGCGCATCGTCAACGAAGTCCCGGGCGTGAACCGCGTCGCTTACGATATCACTTCGAAGCCGCCTGCGACCGTGGAGTGGGAGTAACGTTGTTGCGAGGCCGGCGCAAAAATGTTGAAAGTGATGCGATGGTGATGGGCCGAGCGCATTTGGGGGCCCCATGCGTTAGCATGGGGGGCGCGCAGCCTGGGGCGGAGCGCCTTTCAACATGGGAGTAAGAGTTCTCGTCGTCGGCGGTGGTGGACGCGAGGACGCACTTTCATGGGCACTTTCACGCTCGCCGTCGATTGAAACGGTCTTCGCTGCACCGGGAAACGCCGGCACTGCAACGCGCGGCGAAAATTGGGATATCGTCGCTACCGATGGGAAAGCGCTCGCAAGCAAAGCACGCGACGAACGCATTGAGCTTGCAGTGCTTGGGCCGGAAAGCGCCATCGCCGCCGGCGTCGGGGATCGTTTGCGCGAAGCCGGCATCGCGGTCTTCGGCCCGAGCCGTTCGGCCGGGAGGCTCGAGTCGAGCAAGATTTTTGCGAAGCGCTTCTTAGAGCGCCACAAGATCCCGACCGGGCGTGCGCGCGTTGCGCATTCGTTGCCGCAAGCATTGACCATTATCGACGAGTGGCCGGACGTCGAGATCGTCATCAAAGCTGACGGACTAGCGGCGGGTAAAGGCGTGGTCGTTGCGCCCGACGTCAAAGATGCAAGTGCCGTCGTTGCGGATTGGTTCGCTAACGCCGGCGTACCCGGCGGCGGAACGGACATTTTGCTCGAGGAGCGTCTCGAAGGGCGCGAGGTCTCGGTCTTCGCGATTTGTGACGGTCGCGCGATGCTGCCATTTGCCGCGGCCTGCGATTACAAGCGCGCCCTGGACGGTGACCACGGCCCGAATACCGGAGGCATGGGCGCATATTCACCACCGGCGGGATTCCCCGGCGACTACATCGATATCGCACGGCACGAAATCATCGGTCCTGTGCTGGACGGTTTGCGTAAAGACGGCGAAGAGTATGTCGGCGTCCTGTACTTCGGCTTGATGTGGACGGCAGATGGGCCGAAAGTGTTGGAATTCAACGCACGTTTCGGCGATCCCGAAACGCAAGCATTGATTCCGCGATTGCAAGGCGATTTCGTCCGCCTGCTACACAGCGCCGCAACCGGCGCTCTCGAAGCCGACGCCGCACGCATCGCCGGTGATTCATGCGTGTGCGTAACGCTCGTGACCGAAGACTATCCGCTCGTGAGCAAATCCGCAACCGGTCTTCCGGTGAACCTCGATATCCCATCGAGCGCGCTCGCGTTCTGGGGAACATCGCAAAAGGTAGACGGAGTCGTCAATGTCGGCGGCGGTCGCGTACTGACAATCGCGGAAACCGGTCAAAATATCGGCGAAGCACGGACGCGCGCCTACGTTGCGGCAGAGCGGGTCAAGAAGCAGCTCGCGCCGGTCGTACGCCTCAGCTACCGTACCGATATCGCAAAGGGTCTCTAGTCTACTCGCCTTCGCGAAGGATCTTCGCGGCGCGTCCCGCTGCAATACGAATCTGCGGCCAGCGCGAGTCTTGCAGGATCGCTTCGTCGTTTTCGCCACTCGGATGATCTTCGAGGAGCTTGTCGATGATCGTAACGGCGTTGACCAGCGCGTGGTGCTCTTTACTCGTCAAGCCGGACTCCCGCTGCGGAAGTGCTAGGAGGCTGCGAACGTCACCGGTGTCATACAAATCTGCAATCAGATCATTGAAGCTCTGTGCGACTTGCGAGGGGATATGGCGGACCCACGTGTCATACTGAAATCGAACGTCAGCGAGAAGCTCGAGTGCATTGATGATTTCTGATCGACGCTGCAACGCTTAAGTGTCACCCGTGACTAAAACGCCCAAGGTATAAGCCGTGGGGGAAAATGAGGGAGGTACGCCTGGTATTTACCGGGTAATATAGTAATATCACAATAATGCGATATTCCTTCCAAGCGGAGTTTTTCAAAGCTCTTTCTCACCCGCTCCGCATACGCGTGCTGGAAGCGCTCCGGCAAGGACCGGTGAGCGTGAATGAACTACGCGAGCGATTGGGAGTCGAGCAGTCTACACTCTCGCAACAATTGGCAGTACTGCGTTCGCGGCGATTGGTTGTGACGCAGCGGAGCGGAACGACGATTCGTTATCAGATCAGCGATCCGGCGATTTGGCGTTTGCTCGACTCTTCACGCGAGATTTTCGAGAATCAGCTGGTGACGGTCCAAACCGAAATCGAAGACCTGCGGCAAGCCTCGCGTCAGGCGGGCTGATCTCCGAGCGTCGCGATCAAATGATCGTGCGCCGTTAAACCGATTGGTCCCGGCGCGTCGCGGTGCGGCTTGCCGTCGCTATTGAAGACGAGTGTGATCGCGCCGCGTGTGTCGATTGGTTGCGGCGTGTGCACTTCGAGCTTGGCAGATCCCCCAGCATCGGATGTGAACGTGCTGGTCCGACCCGTTCCATCGAGCGGAACGAGTGTCAAGCCCGACGCGCCGACCACGTGTTTGAAGAGTGAATACGCTCCGAACACGACGAGATTTTCGAACGAAAGAGCGATGCGCTGCGCGCCGTCGCCAAGATCGATAATCGATCCCGTCCCGTTCGCGCCGATCCAACGCTTGCTGGTGAAGCCCATCCGCACGCCCTCTGCAGTGTAGAGCGGCGAGTCCGGTTCCTCGAGCTTGAGAGCACGCAAGCCGGCGATGTGCTCGATGTTTTGGAGCCCGATCCCGCCGACAAGGACGCTTGGGTCAGAGACGAAGACCTGCGGGTCGATGGCTGGGACGATCTGCAGCCGGTTCGAGTAATAGCTTGCATAGAGTTCGAAGTGAAGGGGCACTCCAGGCGCCCCGGGCGCGGCCGCAGCAGCGGCTACCCCGGCCAGAAACTCCCCGCGAGTCATCCGCCGTAACCCCCGAGAAAGCGCACGGGTACAAAGGAGCGAGATGTATCTACAGCCGCAGCAGAAACGTCCGTCATATCAGCCGCCGGGTTTGGCAGTCTCGACCGCAGGCCTTCTTGGCCAGGTCCTCGGGATCACCGGCGTCGGCTTCATCTTTACGGCAATCGGCGCATTCATGTTCCGCGGCGTTTCGCCGACCGTTGGCTTCGTCGCGATGATTGCCGGCTTCGTGCTGCTCTTCGTCATGAATGCGGCACGGCGGAATCAAGGGACCGCGCTGATCCTGTTCTACGTGTTCACGTTCTTGTGGGGCATCGGCATCGCGCCGACGATCACGCGCTACGTAACGACGATCGGGCCGGACGTCGTATTCGATGCGGCCGCGACGACGGCGCTGGGCATGACGTGTCTGGGACTGATCGCGTACACGTTTAGCTTCGATTGGCGCCGACTGTCATCGTTTGCCTTCGGCGCGTTGATCGCGCTCGTGCTCGTCGGGCTCATCTCAATTTTCTTCCACTTTATCCAGCCGGCGACGTACGATTGGCTGGTGCTCGGCGTCTTTACGCTGCTCACGCTCGTCGACTTCGCACGAATTCGTGCCGGAGGAAGCGGTGCGACGGCGGTCGATCTCGCCATCTCGATCTATCTCGATGCGATCAACATTTTCTTGGCCCTGCTCGAGCTCATGGGCATGCGCCGGAGCCGCGACTAGCGAAGGCTAGAACTCATGTGTGGCGTGGTAGGCGTCTTCGCACCAGGGCGAGACGCAGCTCGGCTCGCCTACTTTGCGCTGTACGCCTTGCAGCACCGCGGCCAGGAATCTGCGGGAATCGCCGTCTCCGACGGCGGCAAAATGCTCTCGCACAACTCGATGGGGCTCGTCGGCGCGATCTTCGATGAAGGCATTCTTGCCAAGCTGACCGGCTATTTGGCGGTCGGGCATACGCGCTACTCAACCAGCGGTGGATCGATCGTCGTCAACGCGCAACCGCTCCTCGAGCAAAGCACGATCGGCGAATTTGTCTTCGCGCACAACGGCAATCTCACCAACGATGACGAGCTGCGCTCACAGCTTTCGCCGGAATTGACGCTTGTTGCAACCAGTGACTCCGAAGTCTTCGCAAAGTCGATCGTAGACGGCGACAAGGCGTCGATGGTGGACCGCATCGCGGATGTTATGTCTCGCGCCGACGGCGCGTATTCTTGCGTTATCGGTACCGAGCGCGAGCTCTTCGGTTTTCGCGATGCTTGGGGAATTCGTCCGCTTTGCCTCGGTAAATTCGAGGAAGGCGGCTACGTTATCGCTTCGGAAACGTGCGCGCTGGCTACGGTCGGCGCGATTTTTATGCGCGAGATCGAGCCGGGCGAGATCGTACACATCGATGCAGACGGTGGATTGCATTCACACATGACATCGAGGAACCAGCCGCCGGCGCTCTGCGTGTTCGAATATATTTACTTCGCGCGTCCGGATTCGAAGCTGGAAAACCGCTCGATCTACAAAGCGCGTCACGAGCTCGGCCGCCAGCTTGCACGCGAACATCCCGCCGATGCCGACGTCGTTATGGCCGTTCCGGACAGCGCGATTCCGGGCGGTATCGGGTATGCGACCGAGGCCAAGCTGCCGTATGTCGAGGGCTTGATCAAGAATCGCTATATCGGACGCACGTTCATTGCGCCGGATCAAAGTATGCGCAGTCAAGGCGTAGCGCTCAAGTTCAATCCGATCCTGGAGAATTTGAAAGGCCAGCGTGTCGTCGTAGTCGACGATTCGATCGTGCGCGCCACGACGACGCCGCGGATCGTCAAGTTGCTGCGGGATGCGGGTGCAACCGAAGTGCACGTGCGCGTGACGTCGCCGCCGATTATCAATCCATGCTATCTGGGCGTCGACATGGCGACGCACGAGGAGTTGATCGCAGCAAATCTGACCGTCGAGCAGATCCGCGAGAAGATCGGCGCGGACTCATTATGCTATCTCAGCATTGAAGGACTAATCGCCGCTACGGGCCGCGGCGCAGATGAATTGTGCCTCGGTTGTCTGAACGGGAAGTATCCGCGGATTCCTGAACTGACCGCGGTATGAAGATAGCGGTCACGGGCGCGGCGGGTACCATCGGCACCCGCCTCTGCGAGGATTTGTCGCGCGACAACGACGTCGTGCGCATCGACATTACAGGCGTCCCCTCGCCGGTCAACGTGCTAAAACTCGACGCGTTGGAACAGGCGGTCAAAGGTTGCGAGACGCTGATTCATTTGGCGGGCGTCGTCAAGGTGAAAGCGTCGTGGGAAGAAACGCGCGAGAACCTGGAAGGCACATACAACGCCTTCGAAGCCGCGCGCCGGGCCGGCTGCAAACGCGTGATCTTCGCCAGCTCGAATCATGCGGTCGGCATGTATGAAGTCGACCTTGCGCCGGGCATCTACGAGATTGCGAGCGGGACGTTGTTGACGAACTCGGTTCCGTTTCGCCCCGACGGACTGTACGGCGTGTGGAAGTGCTTCGGCGAAAATCTGGGCCGCTACTATTCGGACGAGTACGGAATGCAAGTTGCGTGTCTGCGTATTGGCGGGATTCGCACCGAAGACACGCCGACACCCGGCGACGTGAAGAACGAAGCAACCTGGCTGAACATCAGCGATGAAGACAAACGCCGCCGGATGCGTGCAATTTGGATGTCGCATCGGGATTTGGCGCGTCTCGTGCGCGCGATCATGGCAAACGACGTCCCATTCGGAGTCGTCTACGGCGTCAGCGACAATGCCACGCGCTTTTGGGATCTCGAAGCGGGACGTGCTTTGTACGGATTTTGGCCGGTTGACGGCGTGAAATGAGTCTAACCGGCGAGAGCGTTCTTTTCATCGGTGCCGGGAACATGGGAGGCCCGATGGCAACGCATCTGCTCGATGCCGGCGTGCAGCTTGCAGTTGCGGATCTCTCGGAACGCGCGCTCCAACCATTTGCCGTACGCGGCGTACCGACGGCGACGAGCGCAGCCGACCTTCAAGGCGATGTCGTCATCACGATCTTGCCTACCGATAAAAACGTTCGCGAAGCGTTACTCGGCAGCGGCGGTGCGATCGGAAAGCACAAGCGCACGATCGTGATCGAGATGACGAGCGCCGCGCCAACGGCAACGAAGCGGCTTGCCGCGGAACTTCACGAGCTCGGCATCCCGCTGATCGATGCGCCCGTTAGCGGAGGCGTACGCGGCGCCAAAGGCGCGAAGCTAACGACGATGGTGGGCGGCGACGAGAAATTGTTCGAGCGCTATCGTCCGCTGCTGGCCTTGATGTGCAATAACATTCGACATGTCGGCGCGGTCGGCAGCGGTCATACGCTCAAAGCGCTCAATAATTTTCTCTCGGGCGTATCACTGTGGGCGACGTGTGAAGCGCTCTTGATCGGCGCAAAAGCCGGGCTCGATCTTCAAACGATGGTGGACGTAATCAAAACGAGCTCCGGACAAACCAACGCGCTCGACACGAAGATCGCGATGAGCGTGTTGCCACGAACGTTCGATTATGGTTTCAGCATGCGATTGATATCGAAGGACATCTCGATCGCGGCGCGTCTTGCGCGCGAGCTCGATGTCCCGGCTCCGGTCCTCGCACAAGCTGAGGAGAATTGGATGCTTGCGAAGTCTCAGCTTGGCGAGGACGCGGATTTTTCTGCGGTCATGCGGCTGCTCGAAACCTGGGCAGATTACGAGCTGCCGAAGACTTAACTAGTGTGCCTCGGCGCAGGGTGCTGCGCGGGGGCCGCGCGTTGAACCGGAGCCGCGCGTTGAACCGGAGCCGCGTGTTGAGCCGGCGGCGCCGCGTAGTGCGGAGCCGGAGCTACGTGCTGCACAGCTGGTGCTGCATGTTGTACCGGAGCAGTGTAGTGATGCACTGGAGCCGCCGGAGCTACGTGCTGTACAGCTGGTGCTGCATGTTGTACCGGAGCAGCGTAGTGACGCACTGGAGCGGCCGGAGCTACGTGCTGCACTTGTGGTGCTGCATGTTGTACCGGAGCAGTGTAGTGACGCACAGGTGCTGCAGGCGCTACGTGTTGCACTTGCGGCGCTGCGTGCTTGACCGGAGCCGTGAAGTGCTGCGCTTGCGGAGCAGCGTGTTGCGCCGGTGCGGCTTTGCGCTGCGGTGCCGTGAAATGCTGCGCTTGCGGAGCAGCGTGTTGCGCCGGTGCGGCTTTGCGCTGCGGTGCCGTGAAATGCTGCGCTTGCGGTGCACGTTGGGCCGGAACCGCGTTACGCGGTGCGTTGTAGCGCTGCGCAGCAGGTGCCGGACGTGCAGCCGGAGCTGCGACTGGTCGCGGTGCGGTGTGCGTCGCAGTGATGTGGACACGGTCTTGGTAGCTCACGACCTGTTTGCGTTGCTGCGCAAACGTTGCCGGTGCGTGCGGCGTAGTGCGGAACGCGTGGAACGTTCGTGCTTGCGCCGGACGAATCGCGGTCGTGCGGGCCGAGTAACGCATCGCTGTCGGATCGGGTGCGACCGGAAGTGCGCTGTGAACGATCGCTGCGTGTGCGTAGTAGCGGGACGGAACCGATTGGAAGCTGGCGTAGCGACCGCTCGCGAAGTTCGCGCGTCCGGTCCAGCGGAGCGCGCGTCCATTGCTCCAGCGCGCATTACGGTAGTACGTCGGTGAGTACGCGTTGTACGAGACGTTGTAGTTGCCGTACGCGGAGTTGCCCCACCACTGATAAATCGGTTCAGCCGGTGCGAGCGGAACCCAACCGACGTTGTCGACCAAGTTCAAACCGAAGCTGAAGCCGCCGGAATTGAAACCGATGAAGGCAACGAGTGCCGGCGACCACGTCTGCACTGGCGCGTAAGTCGGTCCGGGGACCCACGCCCACGCGTTTGCATAGTTATCATAGAACCAGCGGCCGTAGTGGAACGGAGCGTAGCCCCATGGATCGTTGTCGACCCACGTCCAGCCGTAGTACGGCTCCCAAACCCAACGACCATCTGAATACGGTGTCCAGCTTGCAGCGACGTCATTCGGAATCCAAACGTTGCCGTATCCCGGATACTGCTGCCATGAGCCATAACCGTTGAGGTCGTATCCTCCGGGCATCCATGACGGAACGTCTTGATATGCCGGCGATTGCTGGAATGAATCATCGCGTGCGACGTTCCACTGGTCGAACGAATTCGACGCAACCGGACCGACGAAGCGATATTGCGGATTGCTCGGATCGCCCCAAACCTGCATGGTGCTGCCGGGGTCGAGATGCTGCACGCCTTGCGGCAGCATAATCGCCGCGTCACCCGAGCGAACCGTGATGGACGTTATGCCCTGCGAGTTGACGTCGACGCGATAGAATCCCATTTCGCGCGGACGAACCGTAACGGACGGCGTTTCAACTTGCTCGTACGTCCCCATCGGTCGAACGATACCGACCCCGATGGTTCCGGAAGCGAGCTGAACGGAATCTCCGTTCCCATCGATCTCATCGAAGCGGACCTGTGTGTTCGGCGCTACACGCATGACGTGACCGGAGTCGAATTGGACTTCGGAGCGCGCGCTCGCGTCGGTCGAAAGATAATCGCCGACCATAAGCGGCGCATTGATTGCCGCTGCTTCGGCGTTGCCGGAATCTCCGCGCGTGATCGCGACATTTCCGGACATGTTGCTGATATAGGCTACATCGGGCGCTTGTTGCGCAAGAACGGCGGTCGGCAGCGCAAGTAATGCGCCGGAGACGAGCGCCGCCGCTGTCCCGAGGCCGAGAAGTCTAGTAAGTAACCGCATTGCTATCCCCTTCCCCTCGATGCTGATATGAAGAAACGTGACCCGTCGCCCAAAGGGCGGCGGGTCACGTTAGAGGGGGTTAAAATTCCATGTCAGGCCGCCTGGGGCCGTGCTGGTTCATACCCTGGGCGAGCGGTCGCCTAAACGGAGATGGGGATTTGTTCGAACGCCGGTTCTTTGGGCGCGTTTTCGCTCGCAACAGCTTCGACATAAGCCACTAGCGCGCGAACGGGTACGCCGGTTGGGCCTTTCGCTTGGAACGATTGCTCTTTGTCGGTGTACGCCGTGCCCGCGATATCGAGATGAATCCACGGTTTGCCGTCAACGAACTCGCGTAAGAAGGCTGCGGCAGTAAGGCTCCCGGCCGGACGACCGCCCGTGTTCTTCAGATCGGCGATCTCGCTCTTCGTTGCGGTGAGATAGTCGTCATAGAGCGGAAGACGCCAGTAACGTTCGCCCGTTTTATTGGCAATTGTCAGGAACGAATCGACGAACGCATCGTCGTTGCTTATTGCGCCGGCGGCGGAATGACCCAGCGAGATTACCATCGCTCCGGTAAGCGTCGCGCAGTCGATCAGTCGCGTGGCTCCGAGCTTCATCGTTGCGTACGCAAGCGCGTCCGCGAGAACCAAGCGCCCTTCAGCATCGGTGTTGATGATCTCGATCGTCTTGCCGTTCATTGCCCTGTGGATGTCGCCCGGCTTCGTTGCATCCGGTCCCGGAAGATTTTCACTCGCCGGGATGAGACCGATGACGTTGATCTTCGGACGCAGTTTACCAATCGCGCGCATTGCGCCGATCACGGCCGCGCCGCCGCTCATGTCATACTTCATCTCGTGCATGTTCTCGGGCGGCTTGAGCGAGATGCCGCCGCTATCGAAGGTGATTCCCTTGCCGACGAGCGCGATACGCTCTTTGGAACTAGGATCGCCCTCGTAGGTCATCACGATCAAACGTGCGGGCTGCGAGCTCCCCTGCGAAACGCCGAGCAACGCGCCCATGCCGAGATCTTTCATCCGGTCTTCGTCGAGCGCATCAAAAGCGAGATCGTTTTTCTTGGCGACTTCTTCGGCCCGGTCTGCGAGCACGCGCGGCGTCATGTCGTTGCCGGGTGTCAATGCTAAGCGCCGCGTGAAGTTCACGGACTTACCGAGAATCTGGCCGTGCTTTGCGCCGGCCGCGAGCGCGTTGCGATCGAGCGCGCCTGCAACGATCGTCAGGTTGCGAATATCGATCGGGCGCTCGTGTTCCTTGCGGTAGATAGTCGTATCGGCCGTCGCGACGAACGCGCCCTCGACGAGAAACGACGCCGCGGCTGCGGCGTCTTTCACTTCGTATGGGAGCGTGATCGCGATATCGTGGACGTTGCGCTTGCCCAGATACCGAACGGCAGTGCCCGCATATTGCGCGAGTTGCCAGGGCTCGAATTTGCCGCGATCGCCCAGACCAATGATGAGGACGCGACGCACGCCGAGATCGGTCGTGCCGGCCGTATGGAAGAGCGCGACTTCATTGTTCTTGCCCTGATGCTCGCCGTCGGCGAGCGCCGCGGCGATGACGCCGCCGAGCTTCGGATCAACGTCGGCAGCCGCGCCTTCGAGTTTTTTGTCGGAGAAGACTGGGACCACAAGGGCGCCGGAGGAAACGCTCCGCGCCAGGTCACCCGAAACCGTTACTTGCATGCGGCAGTCGTTTCTGCCGGTCGAAGCGAAGCCCTGGCTGATGGATCGCGCGACCGATGCGTACGCTGCGGCGGGCGTCGATATTTCCGCCGGGAACGCCGCGGTTTCGCTCTACAAACAGCTGACGGGTGCCTGGAAGCATCCCGATCAGATCGGGGAGCTGGGTGCGTTCAACGGGCTCTTTCGCCTACCCGGCGACCCGGAGCAGGCGCTAGTTGCGTCGACGGACGGCGTCGGAACGAAGATCCTGATTGCTGCATTGCTGAGGCGCTACGATACCGTGGGCGCCGATTTGGTCAATCATTGCGTTAACGACATTTTGGTCGCGAACGCGACGCCGTTGTTTTTTCTCGACTATGTTGCCGTTGGAAAGCTCGTTCCCGAGATGGCCGGCGAGATTGTGGCCGGCATCCACCGCGCGTGCCGCGAGAATCAAACTGCATTGCTCGGCGGCGAGACAGCCGAAATGCCCGGCCTCTATAAGCCTGGTGAATTCGATTTGGCGGGCACGATCGTCGGTATCGTGCGCTTAGCAGATTTACCAAAAACCGAAAGCGTGGCAGCCGGCGACGCAATCATCGCGCTCCCTGCGATCGGGCTGCACACAAACGGATACTCGTTAGCGCGTACGTTGATTCCAGAAGACGAATGGGGGGCGCCGCTCCCGGACGGTAACGGCGTCACGTTCGGCGATGCGCTGCTCGCGTCGCATCCTTCGTATTTGCACGAGGTTACGGCGATTCGCAAGGCCGCGCATGTCAAAGCGATGTCGCATATTACTGGCGGCGGCTTGCTCGAGAATGTTCCACGAACGTTGCCGGCAACATGCAAAGCGATCTTCGAACAAACACGCTGGCAAGTTCCGGCTTTGATGCGCGAGATCGTGCGGCGTGGAAATCTTAGTCATGAGGACCGCTACCGCACGTTCAACATGGGAATCGGATACACGCTTACGGTCGCGCTCAACGAAGCACCAAAAGCGCTCGCGGCCGCACCCGGCGCGTTCGTCGCAGGCTGGATCGAAACGCGAGGCGATGGGGATCCGGCCGTCGTGGTGCATCCCGCGCGTGAGCGCTAAGGAGTCTTCGCGCGAGTTCGTCAACCTCTTAGTCGAGCTGGACGAGCGTTTCTCCGTACACGCAACCCAAAATGCGCTCGCGCGCGTGCGCGAGAGTGGCTACAACATCGTCGATGCGCCGAAGGTCGGCGAGCGATACCTTTCCTGGATCGATCTAGTATTTAACGGGTCGTGGTCGAGTGAGACCGCTGCCGGCTCAGCGATCATCCTGACGAGCGATGGCGATGACAAGCCGGTAGGATTTGCGGCCTACGGCGCACGCGGATTGCGATTTTATTGGCTGCGTAAATGGGAGCAACGCACCGACGTCGGGATATTTGGGCCTATCGGTCTTACGCAAACGCATCAACGCGAAAAGCTGCAGCCGGACCTGATTGCGCTTGCGCTCGGGAAAATGCGCGAGCAGGGCTATCGTCATGCGTTGATCGGTGCCGTTACTGAACCCGTTTTCGATTTGTTCGTTAATGCGACCGGCGGCAAGATCGTCGAACAAGTATCTATGGAGCGGAATCTGCGCAGTCTTCGAACGACGGTCATGGCGTCTGGTAGCGGTACGAACCTCCAAGCCGTCATCGATGCGCTTCCCGAAGGGATTGGAATCGATCTGCAAGCGCTGGTCGTCAATCGTGCCGATGCATTCGCGATCGAACGCGCGAAACGCGCGGGCATTCCCGTGCACGTTCACGTCTGGGATCGCAAAACGATCTCCCGTGAACGCTACGATGCCGAATTGATCGACGTCATCGAGCGGACGCAGCCCGAGCTGATCTTGATGCTCGGTTGGATGCACCTGGTCCCGGTGGAGTTTTTTACGCGTCTACCGCAGGCGCTGAACATCCACCCCGCATTTCTGCCGCACGATCCGAGCGTGGATGAGATCACGATGCCGGATGGTCAGAATATCCCGGCGTTTCGGGGCGCACACGCGATCCGCGACGCGCTGCAGATGAAGTCACCGTGGTACGGTGCAACGGCGCACTATGTCACGCACGACGTCGACCGCGGCGCCGTATTGATGCGCACGCCGCTTCCGCTCGTCGAAGAAGACGAAGCGAGCGCACTCGCGGCGCTGCACCCGTTCGAGCATAAGATAATCGTTGGTGCTATTCGGCGGATATTCGCGGAAAGATAAACGGAAGATTCGGATCGGCGCCGAGCGTTTCTGGGTTCATGCGCACAGCCGCGCCTTGACGATCCGCTGCAGCCGCAATCATCGCTGCATTATCCGTGCAGTAGCGCAGCAGCGGAACGATGGTCGGGATTCCATTGCGTATCCCCCAGGCTCGAAACGCTCGTTGCAAGGCTGAGTTTGCCGCAACGCCGCCGGAAAGGACTGCGAGCTCGAAACGTTGCTGCTTGATGACGCGCTCCAAGCGATCGATCAGAATGTCAACGACCGCGGCCTGAAACGAGGCGGCGACGTCGGCCGGTCGTGCGCTCTTTCCCGTATCCGACTCGAGAAAATAGCGCACGGACGTTTTCAATCCCGAAAATGAAAGATCGAGCGTTCCCGGATCGGGACGATGACGCGGAAAGCGAATCGCGGTCGGGTCCCCTTCGCGTGCGAGCGCATCGAGCTGCGGACCGCCAGGATACGGAAGTCCGAGGAGCCGCGCCGTCTTGTCGAACGCTTCACCGGCCGCATCATCGCGCGTCTTGCCTAAGATCCGCATCTCGAGCGGACTATCGACTGCGACGAGCTGCGAGTGCCCGCCGGAAACAAGAAGTGCCAGAAACGGATAGCGCGGCGTTTCCGCATCATCAAGAAATGCTGCGAAGATATGGCCGTGCAAATGGTTGACGGCATAGAGCGGCTTATCGATCCCAAACGCGAGTGCTTTGGCCGCAGCAACGCCGACGACCAAGCTGCCGATCAAGCCGGGGCCGGCAGTTACCGCAATGCCGTCGAGATCGGCAAGCGAAGTCTTCGCGCGATCGAGCGCATCTTCGATAGCGGCTGAGAGCAACGCGGTGTGACGGCGGCTCGCGATCTCCGGAACGATCCCGCCGTAGCGCGCGTGAAACTCGTCCTGATTCGTCGAGACGTTCGAGAGAACGGCCGTTGCATCGCGGACGACGGCGGTCGCCGTGTCGTCGCACGACGTTTCGATTCCGAGTAGTAGCAAGAGCTTAGCGCGAGAGAACGCGCGGTGGAATCAGCCAGACCAGCTCTGCTGCGGGAGCGGTTGCGTCGATCAGCTCGACACAGGCAAGCGCGCCTTTTTTGAAATCGATCCGTGCGCCGCCGATCAACTGTCCGATGGTACGGCTCATACTCGGATCGTGTCCGACCAGCATGATCGCGCCGGCTTTGGGATGGTGTTCCAATATTTGCAAGAGTCGCTGGATATTGAATTCGAGTCCAAGGTTCCCGTCTTCAACGAGATTCTTGCGCAGCTTCAGACGCTTGGCAACGATTTCGGCCGTGTGTCGTGCGCGAACGAGGGGACTCGTAACGATGGCGTCGACCTCTAAATCGAGTTCGGCGATCGTGTCCGCTTCACGTTCCATTCGCTTGATGCCGTCGGTCGTGAGCGGCCGATCGAAATCGTCTCCGTGCCAATCCTCCCGCTCGCCGGCTTGACCGTGCCGCAGGAAGTATAGTCTCATGCTAACCGGTCGATCTTCGCGGCCATAATGAAATCGTTCTCATGCAATCCTTTGATCTTGTGCGTGTACAACGATACGGTCGCATAACCCCAGCCGAATGTTATATCGGGATGATGGCCCTCGCGTTCCGCGAGCTCAGCGATCTTGTTGACGAACGCGAGAGATTGGACGAAGTTTTCGAAACGAAAGGTTCGCTCGATTCGATGACTATCGTCGAGGAGCGCCCAGTCCGGTGCTTGCACGCGCAGCTTTTCTGCTTCGTCGTGACTGAGCGGTTGCACGCCGCCCCGACAAGGGGTGCACGATTTCTGGGCCAGAGCCGATTCCATGCCGCACTATCCCTCACGCCATGCCGCCCTCCCTGGCGGGATTGAGTTGGCGTAGCGACTCGGGTTCGCGGTTTGTAAGGATGGCTTGCGCTACAGCGTCGCCGACCGCAGGCGCAATCTGAAAGCCGTGTCCCGTAAAGCCGGCGGCGAGATACAAACCTTGCATGCGCGGTACCGGGCCGATGAGCGGAACTCCATCGAATGCATCGCCCTCCAGTCCGCACCAGCTTGTCGCCGGCTGCATCGTCGCAAGCGCCGGCACGATTGCTGCAGCGACGGCCCAGTTGCCGTCGATGCTCTCCTGGATTGTTCTGCAAGCGTGAGCGTGCTCGTCGATTTCGCCGGGCCACCCGCCGCCGATCATGAATGCGCCCGTGCGCAGTTGTTTGAGTGAGAGCGCGCGATTGGTAGCGGTAATCGTCGGTTCCAGCGCGGGACGTTGCGGCATCGAAAGCAGCATCTGATACGCTCGCAACATTATCGGAAGGTTAAGACCGACGGCGCGTGCGAGCCGAATGCTCCACGACCCTGCCGCCAGAACGGTGGTCGCAGCCGCGTGCGTGGTTCCGTTGACGATGACTCCAGCAACGCGTTCTCCATCCAGCGCAATGCCGTCAATATACGTTCGGCTGTATTTCGCGCCCGCACGCATAGCTGCCGATGCAAACGCCGACGTCGTCGCGCGCGGATCCGCCTGTCCGTCTCTCGGCGTGTATGCGGCAGCGATGACGCTCGGTGCGAGCGCAGGTGCGAGTTTGCGTAAAACGGACTGCTCGACATATTCGACCTGAATGCCGGCCGCGCGTTCGCGCTCGATGCGTGCGCGCAGCTCGCCCGTGTCACTTTTGTGCTCGACGACATGAAGGTGGCCGCCACGCTGAAAACCGGTCGGCGCGTGCAACTCCTCCCCAAGTGAAGGCCAACGTGCGGCGGCTGCTACCACGAGCGGCCATTCTCGTGGATCGCGACGTTGACTGCGGACACCGCCCGCGCTTGCCCACGACGCGCTCGGCGCCGATGGAGCGTCAGCATCATCGAAGAGCGTCACGTGCGCGCCTTCACGCGCCAGGTGATAGGCGATCGATGCGCCGATGACGCCTGCGCCGATTACGACGACGTCGTTGTCGTGCAAAATCGTTCGGGACGGAACGAACCGAGCCGATGTTCGGTTTCGCCGTGGAGCAGCTCGCGCATCACCGCGCGCGCAAAGAACGGCGCGAGCGTAACCCCGCTGTGACTGCAAACCACATAGAGGCCGTCGCAATCCGGTACCGGGCCGACGACGGGGTGTCCGTCAGCGGGGATCGCGCGAATCCCGAGTTTGGGGTTTTCAATCTGCACGCCGTCGAAGCCGCGCACGACCTTGCGTGCGGGCGAAAGCAGAAGCTCGTCGAGTTTTTCCTTGGGGATCGTCGGAGTCGGATCGTCACCTTGAAGATCCGTCGTCGTATTCTGCAAAAGGATTCGATCGTCGCCTTCGGCCCGCAGATTGATCGCGGTCGAGAGCAGCATCGTGCGCAAGCGCGGCGCCGGCGTCGTAACGCCTAAGCAACTACGCGTCGGCGCCATCGGGATATCAAATCCGGCAGTAGCGACGAGCGCGCCGGTCCAGCGTCCGGCCGCGCAGATGACGGTATCGGCCTGGTGCGGCGTACCATCCGAAAGGGAGACAACACGCGGGCCAACAGCGGCGACGGTTTTGCCAAAGTGCACTTTTGCGCCCGCTGCACGCGCGCGCTCGAGCAGCTCCGCAGCAAGCGGGACCGCATCGACGTAGCCTTCGCTCGGGTAAAACGCGATTGCCTCGACGCCATCGGGTGGCATTAGTGCGGGATCGATCGATCGCAACGTTGCGCGATCGATCAGTTCCGCAGGATAGGCCCAGCCCTGCAGGCGCGCAACTTTGTCGAGGATATGTCGGTGTTCGTCTTCGCCGATGGCCCACTCTACATTACCGACGTGGTGGTGCCATCGTGACTCGCCGAGTTCCATCTCGAGCGCCAAATGCTCGCCCATACCTGCAACGTTGAGGGCGTGGTACGCAAGGGGCAGCTTTGCGTTGGCATTCGTCCATGCAAAGCTCGTCGCGGTCGTCGGTGTACGATCGCCGGCGTCAAAGACGGTCACGCGCGCACCGTCACAGGTCAAGCGATAGGCGATCGCGCTTCCAACGATCCCCGCACCGACGACGATAACGTCGCTCATTGCGCCGCAGTCTTTCCGAAGAGCCGGCCGACGCCGATCACGCGTTCGACGATGATAACCAAGGCGATCGAAAGAACGATCATTACCGTCGAGACCGATGTGATGAGAGGATCGTAGTTGAACTGCATATAGTTGTAGATTCTGACGGGCAGCGTCATCACGTTCGTGCTGACGACGAACAGCGCGACGGTGAGGTCGTCAAAAGATGTGATGAAGGCAAAGAGCCCGCCTGCAACGACGCTGGGCGCGATAAGTGGAAGCGTGACGCGTCGCAGCCGTTGCAGCGGCGATGCACCGAGCCCGGCGGCCGCACGCTCGACCGCCGGATCGATTCCGGCGAGTCCCGCGCAGACCAGCCGCACGACGTACGGAAGTGCGAGCACCGTGTGACCGATCACGAGCGGGACGACACCGGCGGGGAGCGCGATGATCGTGTACCACTGCAGAAGCGCGATTCCGAGCACGACGGTTGGAATGACCAGCGGAGAGGAGAGCAACGCAAGCCACAATCCTGCGCCGGGAACCCGCTCGCGCGCAATGGCGACCGCCGCAAGCGTTCCAAATGTTCCAGCGACGAGCGCCGTGCCCGCGCCAACGACGAGGCTCAAGATCAGCGAATTCACGAACTCCGGGTGCGCGAAGATGGCTGCGTACCATGCGAGAGTCAACCCACGCGGTGGAAATGTCACAAAATTCGTGGTCGTAAGCGAAGCGAGCATGACGACCGCGATCGGCGCGATGAGAAAAACGTAGACGAGCGCGACATACGCTCGATGCAGCGTGCGCATCATCCGAGTACCACGTCCGTATGGCTTCGCCGCAGCACGCGGCCGAAGATTAGCAACGATATCGTCGAAACGGCGATCAGAACGAAGCCGATCGCCGAGCCGTAGGGCCAGTTCAGGAGCGAGACGACCTGATCGTAAATGTAGGTCGATAGCAGCTTGACGCGCGTTCCGCCCAAGATCGACGGCGTGACGAAGGCGCTAACCGAAAGACTAAACACGATCACGCAGCCTGCAAGCAGACCGGGAAACGTCAGCGGCAGCGTGACCCGCCGAAACGTCGTAAACGGTGATGCGCCGAGGCTGGCGGCTGCGCGGAGAACGGAGGGATCGATCTGTTCGAGATTTCCGAGAATTGGCAGCACCATATAGGCAAGCGAGACGTGCACGAGGCCGATGATAATGGCGGCTTCCGTGTACAGCGGGAACGGACCATTGCGGCCCAAGATGATCACCCAACCGTACGCGCGGATCACCATGCTGACGAGAAGCGGCGAAAGCAGCAGCAGTGTTAGCCAGTTGCGCGTTGCGCCACGCGTCTGCTGAAGAAACAGCGCAACTGGATAGCCCATTACGATGCATAGCGCCGTCGTCTCTAGCCCGACGCGCAGCGTGCGCACGAGCACCTCGAGATAGAAGCGGTCGAACAGAAAGCGGGTGTAGTTTTCCAATGTCCAGCGTGGCGTTATCCCTTGGCTCGATGAATAGCCATGGAAGCTCGTGACGAGCAAATTGACGAGCGGGACGATGAGGAAGAACGTCAGCACCGCGAGCGCAGGCAAAAGAAGTGCAAGTGCCCAGGACTTCCTCATGGCGCTCTGAGGGTGAGCGCTTCGGCTGGATCCCACTCCACGACGACGCGGTCGCCGACCAAAAACGTCTCGGCGTGGGCTCCCGCGCCTTCAGCGACGAGCGTTGACGCGATGCTCGCGCAGTATACTGTGTACCGCCGGCGCGCGCCCAAGAAACTAACGCTTTCGAGCGTTCCATCAAGATGCCGGCATGATGCGCGCAGCTCTGAGCCGGCGCGCCGGATGTTCACGATCTCAGGACGCAGGTAGATGGGTCCGGGAATCTCGTTCAAGTCACCGACGAAGCTCGCAACGAAGTGGCTACGCGGTCGGTGGTAGATCGCAAATGGCGTTCCAACGTCTTCGATCGTTCCGCCGCTCATGACGGCGACGCGGTCGGAAATGGCGAGCGCCTCTTCCTGGTCATGCGTGACGAAAATCGTGGTAATCCCGGTCCGCTTTTGAATCTCGCGCACTTCATCCCGCATCATGCGCCGCAGCTTCGCGTCCAGATTGCTGAACGGCTCGTCGAGAAGCAATACGGTTGGCTCGATGACCAATGCGCGCGCGAGCGCAACACGCTGCTGCTGTCCGCCCGATAGCTCGCGCGGGAGGGAACGTTCGAAGCCCTCGAGATGTGTCAGAGCGAGCGCGCTGCGAACCTTGCGGTCGATGTCACCGGCAGACAGCTTGCGCAAGCGCAATCCGAACGCGATGTTTTCGAAGGCGTTAAGATGCGGAAAGAGCGCATAGTTTTGGAAGACCATTCCCATGTTGCGGCGATGCGGTGGTAATCGTTCGACCGCATGGCCGTCGACAACGATCGAGCCGGCGTCGGGCTGAGCGAATCCGGCGACGAGATTCAGCGTCGTCGTTTTTCCGCAGCCCGAGGGGCCCAAGAGACACACGAGCTCTCCGCGTGCGATCGGAAGATCGACGCCACGCACGACCTCTCGATCGCCGTAGCGCTTACGCAATCCTTGGAGGGCGAGGTACGCGTTGCCGGTTAGCGCGTCTCGATTTCCTTGCTCCACCGGTCCGTCCAGTCGGCACGATGTTCGTTGATTACGGCCCAGTTGGGATCGATGAGCGATTTCACGTCGGCTTGCGTCGTTACGATCTGCGCGAGATTTTCCGGGAGTTTCGTGCGGCCATTGGTCGGACCAAAGAAGACGGTCTGTGCGTCGGTAACTTGCGTTTGCGGCTCGAGCAAGAAGTTGATGAACTGCTGCGCGAGCGTCGGGTTGGGCGCACCCTTCACAAGATTTGCCGTTGCGAGCAGCGCGCCGGCACCTTCCTTCGGATAGACGAATTGAATCGGGAAGCCGCTGGCCCGAAGCGTGTTCGTTCGGCTGTTTCCCCAGACGGTTGCCACCGCTTGTCCTTGTAGGAAGTAGTTCGAGACGTCCGCGGTCTTGTCGAAGTTGACGGCGTACGGCGCGAGTTTCTGCCATCGCGGCGAAACCCGGGTCGATATTGCTCTCGCTGCCGCCGTTCAATTTCGCTTCCATGATGAGCAGCATGAGGCCGTATGTTTGCGTGATGGAAGGCAGAACGAGTTTGCCTTTCAGTTCGGGGCGTTCGAGATCGTGCCACGAGCGCAGCGGTGCCCAATGGTTTTGAGCAAAGACTTTCGTGTCGTACGCGAGTCCGATCGCGATGAGACCGATTGCGACACCGACATTATTCGGAAGCTTGGCGACCGGGTAGACGTCGCGCAGATTTGTGACGACCTTCGGGTCGAGCGGTGCGAAGAGGCCGAGCGAAGCGGCTTGCGCTTGCGGCCCTTCGTCGACGATCGCTACGTCGATCTGCGGGCGTGCGCGCTGTGCCTGAAGCTTGGCGTTCGTATCGGTCGAAGCGCCGGGGACATACGTCACCTGGCAGTTGCATTGTTTTTCAAACGCCGGGATCACCGACGCCTCGAGTCCCTTTTGGAACGAACCGGTATATCCGGCGACGACAAGCGTCGCTGAAGTTTGGGCTTGCGCGGGCGTGACGAGCGTGGCCAACGCAAGCGCAGCGACAAGGACAAGGCGGCGTCGCACGGTATGCTGGTGCATCAGACAGGCTCCTTGAGCGAAAGGCAAAGGGTTTACTCCGATGATTGAGACCGGAACGCGCGCGGTTCCTATGTTGATTGGCGGCGAGTGGGTCGAAAGCGCCGCGTCGGAGTCGATCGAGGTCGAAAATCCGGCCAAGAAAGAGCCGATCGCGCGGGTTCCACGGGGGCGGGCCGAGGACATCGACCGCGCCGTGCGCGCGGCACGCGCCGCGTTCCCGGGATGGAAGAAGACCGCCGCGCGCGAGCGTGGACGGATGATGCTCACGATCGCCGAGAAGTTCGACGCACGCGCCGAGGAAATCGGGCGCCTCATCGCGCTCGAGACCGGTAACGCGTTGCGCACGCAATCGCGCCCGGAAGCAAAAGGTTCCGCCGATCTGTTCCGTTATTTCGGTGGGCTCTGCAGCGAGCTTAAGGGTGAGACGATTCCGCTTAACGAGGACATGCTGTGCTACACGCGCCGCGAGCCATACGGCGTCGTCGGCGCGATCATCCCGTGGAACTCGCCCGTGATTCTCGGGTCGATGAAGATCGCGATGGCGATCGGCGCCGGCAATACGATCGTGCTCAAAGCCGCCGAAGACGCACCGCTTGCGATGCTCGAGGTCGCCAAAATCTGCAATGAGGTCTTACCGAAGGGCGTCGTCAACGTCGTCACCGGTATCGGTGAAGAAGCGGGCGCAGCGCTCGCGCAGCATCCCGGCGTCGACAAACTCTCGTTTACGGGCTCGACGGAAGTCGGCAAATCCATCATGCGCAGCGCGAGCGAACGAATCGTCCCTGTTTCGCTCGAGCTTGGCGGAAAGAGTCCGAACATCGTTTTTGCGGATGCCGATGAAGCAGCTGTCGTCGACGGCGTCGTGACCGCGATGCGCTTCACGCGTCAGGGTCAGTCGTGCACGGCCGGCTCGCGCCTCTTTTTGCACGAGTCGATCTTCGATTCGTTCTTGGAGAAGCTGACGGCGAAAGTGCGGACGCTCAAAGTTGGCGATCCGCTCTCGGAAGAGACCGACATGGGCTCGATCATCAATCGCAAGCAGTTCGATAAAGTCTGCTCTTACATCCAAGACG
The DNA here is from genome assembly GCA_963715815.1 of Vulcanimicrobiota bacterium. Taxonomy (GTDB): domain Bacteria; phylum Vulcanimicrobiota; class Vulcanimicrobiia; order Vulcanimicrobiales; family Vulcanimicrobiaceae; genus JAFAMS01. Next base: position 1,389,043 of record OY970278.1, read on the forward strand.
GCCTGAATCAGAAAGAAGCAACGCTGCTCACCGGCGGCAAGCCGCCCTCGGACGGCCCGCTCTCGCAAGGCTATTTCGTCGAGCCGACGATCTTCGGACACGCGCAGAACGACTGGCGGATCGCACGCGAAGAAATCTTCGGACCCGTGCTTGTCGCGATTCCGTGGCGCACCGAAGATGAGGTCATCAAGATGGCCAACGACAGCCACTATGGACTAGCGGGCTTCGTCTGGACCCACGATGTCGGCAGAGGGCTGCGGACCGCGCACGGAATCGATTCCGGCTTTGTCCAGCTCAACCAGGGCTTTGGGCAGTTTGCGGGTCAGCCGTATGGGGGCTTTAAGGAAAGCGGGATCGGTAAGGAATTCGCCTTGGATGGGATGCTCTATAGCTTCACCCGGTCGAAAACGGTCACCGTAAGTTTGAAACTCTAGGGCTCGGGGGATCGTCTTCTCGATAGAGAGGAGCATCAATGCGTAAAATCCTATCCGCTGTGGCCCTTGCGCTTGCCGTCGCTTCGCCGGCAATCGCCAAGGATGACAGTACATTCTACGGGCGCATCGTGCACGTTTCCAGCAACAACCTCAAGGTTCAAAGCAAGTCCGGACAGATACTGAGCTTCTTGATCCTGCCAAAGTGGAAGAACATTTGGTCGGACGACGGTAAAACGACGTATCAAATGTCGTTCTTGCACAACGGGACGCCGGTCGAGGTTCTTTACGACCAAAGCTTTATCGGCGCACGTCACGCGGACAAAATCATCGTCCTACGTCATCTTCCTATGTAATTAGCTAGTTCTTCTGATTAACGCGAGTAGTTAGCTCGTCGGCGAAAGCCGCGACCGTTATGGGCGCGCGCTTTTCGCCGTCGGGCAGTCCGCGTTCGTTCACGCTGACAGTGCGGTCAGCAAGCTCGCTCTTTCCGACCACGAGGATGTACGGCAGCTTTTGCGTCTTCCAGTGCCGGATTTTGTAGCCAAGCTTTTCGTTTGAAGTATCGGCGTCGACGCGGAAGCCGCGTTCGCGCAATTGATCGCGTACTTCGTACGCGTAATCGAGTTGGTGTTCGCTGATCGGCACGACGATCGCTTGCACCGGCGCGAGCCAGACGGGAAACGCGCCGCCAAAATGCTCGATCAGCACGCCGAAGAAACGCTCCATCGATCCGGCCAGGGCACGATGAATCATGACGGGGCGATGATCTTGGCCGTCGCTCCCGCGATATTTCAAGTCAAAGCGCTCGGGGAGCACGAAATCGACTTGCACGGTTCCGAGCTGCCACTTACGGCCGATTGCATCGTGCAAGTTGATGTCGAGCTTCGGCCCGTAGAATGCGCCGCCGCCTTCGTCGATTTGGTACGGCAGATTGTATTTCTCCAGAGCGGCGCGAATCGCGGCCTCGGCGATTTCATCGGTTGGACCGCGCAGCTCGCGCGTCGAGAGAAAATATTCGAAATCATCGAAATTAAACGCGCGCATCAAGCGCAGCGCCTCTTCGACGGTCTGCTCGAACTCGTACTGGAGCTGCTCGGGCGTGCAGAAGAGATGCGCGTCGTCTTGTGTGAAGCCGCGCACGCGCGTGAGCCCGTGCAGCGTTCCGCTCCGCTCGAAACGATAGACCGTCCCAAACTCTGAGAAGCGCAGCGGCAGATCGCGGTACGAGTGCAGTTCGCTGCGATAGATGAGAATATGTCCCGGACAGTTCATCGGTTTCAGCCGAAAGCGTTGTCCCTCGACTTCGATCGGTCCGAACATCGATGCCGAAAAGTTTTCGAGATGTCCTGAAATTTCGTAGAGTTTCTCGTGAACGATGTGCGGTGTAACAACCGGCTGATAGCCGCGTTCGCGCAGGCCTTCGCGAATGAAGTTCTCGACGATGCCGCGGATGATCGTTCCGTTCGGATGCCAGAAGACAAGGCCACCGCCTGCGTCCTCTTCGATTGAGAACAGTCCGAGCTCGCGGCCAAGCTTGCGATGATCGCGGCGTTCAGCTTCCGCCAGAAACTCAATATACGCATCGAGCTCTGCTTGTTCGGGGAATGCGGTTCCGTAAATACGTTGCAGCTGCGGGTTGTGCTCGTCGCCGCGCCAGTATGCACCCGCGACGCTCAGCAGCTTGAGCGCTCGAATCTCACCCGTGTGATGTGCATGGCCGCCTCGACACAAATCGGTAAACTCGCCGATCGTGTAGAGCGTGATCGGTTCGCCATCGGGGATGTCGCTCGCAAGCTCGACTTTGTAGGGGTTGTTCTTGAAGTGCTCGATTGCGCCGGAGCGCGTTACTTCGCGTCCCGTCATCTCGTAATTCGCGGCGACGATCTCGCGCATGCGTGCTTCGAGCCGTTCGAGATCGGCCGGCGTGAACGGCTCCTTACGATCGAAGTCGTAGTAGAAGCCGTTTTCGATCGCGGGACCGATCGTCGGCTTTGCTTCCGGAAAGAGATCTTGGACGGCATACGCGAGTACATGCGCCGCCGTGTGCCGCAGTTTCTGGAGCTCTTCTACGCGTTCCGATGCAATCATGATGCTCTTAAGAAGATACGACGCCCAGCGGGCGTCGTATCGGATATGGTGGGCACGATAGGTTTCGAACCTATGACCTCCACAGTGTCAATGTGGCGCTCTCCCCCTGAGCTACGCGCCCCTAAGGGGTGATTATACTACGGCCCGTCGAGGGCGAGGTCCCCCTCTTGTCATCGCGAGCGAAGCCTGCGCCACGAATGGTATCGAGGGACAGCGAAAATAGTCCCGGCATGGGCAACGAAGATCGCCGTATATGAAACCACTCGACCTCCGACATAATCCGCCGCGCATGGCCGCCTCGCTTGAACTTGGAATATACTTCCTGCCTCGGACGATCGATAAAGCCCGTGCGAAGCAAGTTGGCGGAAATCTCGACGTCTATCGTATCTCCGCGCCAGAGGTCACGACGTATAGTGTTTCTTTGTTCGAAGCGATCGGCCTAACCGAAGACGAGTTCGTACAATTGGTGAGCGACGCAGAGTCCGATGCTGATATCGTGCGCTGGATCGAGACACATTCCGATCCACAGAAAGTCGAGCAATGGAATGCCGCGGTTTCCCGGGCGCGTATTTGTGACTTGAGCGAACGCGGACGCGCTTCGCTATTCGAATCGAACCCCTCGACAAAGTCCTTACCGCCCGAGACGAGAGTCATCGACGCACTGGATCTCGAGGACCAACGAAACTTTTAGTTAGGTAGCGCCGTAAAAGGGTGCGACGCCTAGCAGAAGGGGGATTTCAGATGCCGAGCATCACGAAGTTTATCTTTTCTTTTATAAGCATTGCCATGCTCACGGCCGGTCTCGCCGTTGCGGCCACAGACGCCCCGACCTCCCAGAACGCCCTTGCGGCGGACGACCGCATCTCACGCGCGTTGTTAGCGAACGACACGACGACACTGCGTCACCTTCTCGCGAGCGACTGGATCGTAGTTAGCGCCAATGGTAGCTGGGTTGGTCGTGATGATATTCTCGAAGCAATTAAAGCAGGCATCTGGACGCATACGATGGTGGCGACCTCGAAGCCGCGCGTGCGCATCTACGGCACGACCGCCCTGGTGACGGAGCGCGCAGTAGTCAGTGGCATGTCGAGGCACAAGCCCTATGTCAACGTTCGGGAGTGCCAAACCGACGTGCTTGTATGGAAGGACGGCCGTTGGGTTTCGGAGCTGCTGCACGAGTCGTTCAGCAAATCCGCCTCATCGAATTGCTAAGTGAGAACCGGATAGTCTAAGCACTACAGCGGGCCACTTCGTTTTCGCGTGGGTTCCCGGCCAATCGAGGGCAGGGTCCCTTTAGCGAGGCCGATCTCTTCGATCTGCGCCTCGACCTGGTTGCTCGCCCCTCCCTTGTCATCCCGAGCGAAGTCGAGGGACAGCGTCTGACGATACTAATTGTGGACCGATCCACCCACTTGGTCTTTCGCTCGCGTTGAGGTGTCCTGTTGTCTTACATCCCGGTCTCTATAGGTTATCTTGCATCCGCGCTTGTCTTCGCCACATTCTGGATGCGGACGCCGGTTCGGTTGCGCCAGGTGGCGATCCTAAGCAATGTTGCCTTTTTCACCTACGGGATCCTAATGGCGGCGTGGCCGATCGCAATACTCCATGCAATTCTGCTGCCGCTGAATCTCTTGCGTCTACGCGAGTTGCACGACCTGATCCAAAAAGTTAAAGTCGCGCTAAGCGGCGACTTGTCGATGGACTGGCTCCGTCCGTTCATGCAGTCTCGTAAATTCGCAATCGGTGAGTACATCTTTCACAAAGGCGACTCGCAGATCGACGTGCTGTACATTGTGAGCGGTACGGTGCGCCTGCCCGAGATTGAAGTCGCCGTCGGCGCCGGCGAGCTAATCGGCGAGATGGCGATCTTTTCGCAAGAGAAAGAGCGGACTCTCTCCGCGCAGTGCGTCACCGACGTCGAAGTCCTTCACATGCCCGCCGACGCCTTTCTAAAACTCTATCTTCAGAACCATCAGTTTGGACTGTTTCTCGTGCGGCTGATCACGCGCCGCCTGCTTCAGGACACCCAACTGCTCGGGAGGATGATCAACGAGCGCAACACGCAGCTGGAGAGACTGAAATTTCTCACCGACTACGACGAGGCGACGGGAATCGCGAACCGGCGCGCGTGCGAAGCTCGCTTGCACATGGAATGGTCGCGCGCGCTCCGGTCGCCGGCTCCCCTTTCGCTAATTGTTGCGCGGATCGAAGACCGTCATGGTCGTGCGTGGAGTGACGAGGTGTTGGCCGCAGTTGCGTTGGCGCTCGGTTCGTGCGCGTCGCGCGCGTCCGACCTGTTGGCTCGGCACGACAGCGAGTTCGTTGCGATTCTCCCTAACACGGCGGAGGGTGCCAGGCCGATTGCTGATGAGATGGCGCGGGCGATCGCCGACCTCGAAGTACCGACCGCGGGCATTTCGGCGGGTGATCTTCGTCTGAGCAGTGGCGTCGTGACCCGCACGCCTCAGAAAGATATCCCGTCCAAAGCGCTGCTCGAAGAAGCATATCGCGAACTCGATGGTACGAGCGACATGCTCGCATCGGCCTGATATCCCAACGAAACTTTCAGTTTGGTAGCGTACCCAAAGGAGAGCTTGCGAGGTCGAGGCGGCAAGACTTTGCGAGGATTCCAGCCGACGCCGCGAACCATCCCGGGCATGGAGGCTAACGAGATATAAATTGAAGATTCGGTTTTATATCGGTGGCATCGCCTGGATTGTTACCCTGCTGGCGACTGCAGCGCTCGTGCCTATATCGGCACATGCGGCGAGCATGTACGCGCACGGCGATGCAGCTCAAGGAGCAAAGCTCGTACAATCGTCTGGGTGCGAAGGCTGTCACGGCTCCGCGCTGCATGGAAGCTCGATGGCTCCGAGCCTGGTCGGGATCGAAAAACGGATGAGCGCCGCACAGATTGCGAAAGCAATCGAGGACCCCAAACTACCGATGCCGCGCTTTGGCTTCAGCGAGAAGCAAGTCTCCGACGTCGTCGCCTACGTTTCCGGACTCGATGGCGGCACCGGGAAACCAATCGTGCGTCTCAATCCCGCAAATCCAACGCAAGAAGCTACGGTCAACGTCATGTTCCGCGGCACGCCGCCACAAGGCGCGCAAGTCGAGGCGACGATGCAAATGGGCTCGATGAGCCACGGAACCGGATGGCTTCCGCTGCACAAGACTTCGGATCCGCACACGCTCGCAACGAAGGTCCATTTTTCGATGGGTGGCCCCTGGATGATCCACGTGAAGTATGCCGGCAAGGTGATGGCGGTACCGATTTCGGTTAGCGGCTAACGTGAAGCGAATCGCCCGAGGTGGGTTCTTGCGTACCTCGGCGTCGGCACTCATGTCGGCGCGCGTGTTCGCTCCACTCTCGGCAGATACTGCGGAACAAGAGAGCATCGACTTCACGCTTACCGCTGCGCCTTTTACGTTTCGGCCGTTTCCTGGCATCGTTTATAACGGGCTTGCGTACAACGGCGAGATCCCGGGCCCGCTGATTCGCGTGCGCCACGGACAGCGTCTGCGCGCGCGCTTCCTCAATCGAACCGGATCGCTCAGCACCGTCCACTGGCATGGGATGATCTTGCCGAACAGCATGGATGGCGTTCCGTACGTCACGCAAGAGCCTGTTCCGAACGGCGGTGAGTATCTCTACGAGTTCGTTCCCGGCCCGCCGGGCTCGAGGTGGTATCACAGCCACGTCGGCGAGCAGTTGTTCCAGGGCCTTTTTGGAATGATCGTCATCGACGATCCGCGCGACGAGCCTGCGGATCTCGACGTCGCGCTGGTCTTTCACGACGTTCCCAAGACGTCGACGATCGCGGCCGCAATGCACGGCCTCAGCACGGCGCCAATGGTCGATCCGCCCGGTTCGCCGGAGTTGCTCGCGATGTCACCTGATGACAAAATGGGCGATGAGGCCGCGTACGTCGCACATTGTGTCAACGGTGCGTGCTATCCCAAAACGCGCCCGATCGTGGTACGCGTGGGACAAAAGGTTCGCTTGCGCATCCTCAACGCCAATCCCACGCAAACGCGCTACATTCGTTTGGGCGGTCACACACTGCGCGTCACGCACAGCGACGGCAATTCGCTTCCCCAGCCAGTCGATGTCGAAGCCTTACGCGTCGGGGTGGCTGAACGCTATGACGCTTGGTTCGAGGTGACGAAGCCCGGAGCGTGGTTGCTTCAAAGCCTTTCGGCGGATCCGATGGCGTTCGAGCAGGCCGTAGTGATCCACACGCCGGGCATGGAACACGCGTCCCCACTGGGTTCTCCCTCGACGCTCGAAGGCGTTCGCTTCTTCACGTACGAGCTCGCCGGGGCGGCCGAGGCGGTCGGCACCAAACCGGCGGCGATGCAGATCGACGCACGTGCCGCGTACGTGCTCGGCGGAGGTGCATGGGGCTCCTCGCATTGGACCATGAACGGCAAGACCTGGCCGCACACACAGAAGATCATCGTTCGCCGCGGTGATCATGTCGAAGTCCACTTCAAGAACAAGACCGACATGCATCACCCGATGCATCTTCACGGCCACGTCTTCGAACTCGTAGCTATGAACGGCCGCGCGCTCCGCTATCCGTTGCCTAAGGATGTGACGCTCGTCGATCCCAACGGCGGGACGATGACGTGGCGATTCGCGGCGACCTCACCGTCCGGCCGATGGGTTTTGCACTGCCACAACGACGTCCACATGATGGACGGAATGATGACCGAGGTCGACTATCAATAACACGGAGCACGCAGTAATCCAGCGATTAGTTTCGCGAAATCCGGTTTTGGCGTCTGCACTCGAGCGAATTGTCCAGCTGTTGCCGCAGCCTGCGGGGACCTGCATCGCCATGTCGGGCTCTATCGCTCGCGGACAAGTCGATCAATACTCCGACATTGACCTTTGGTACATCGTGCGAGACAAAACTGCGCTTGATGAGCGGCGTGCACAAGTGATCGCGGCAATGCAGCGTGTCGGCGACCCGATAACGATGTTTCCTGCGACGCATCTCGGAATCGAGAACCTTGTGATATTCTTCACGGTTCTCGAAGAACAGGTCGTAAAATTCGATGTCGAATTTGTCTCGGCAAGCGACTTCAGGCGACCGGCTGAGCTCATCGCGCTGCATGACCCCGATCGGATGTTCGAAAATCTCTTGGAGCGCCCCGATTCTAAATTCGATATCGAGTTTGCAAAGGCACGTGCGACGGGTTGGATATGGTATACCTATACAAAGATTGCTCGCGGCGAATTCTTTGAAGCCAGCGACGCATTGGATGTGATCCGTAAGCTAACTCTCGTTCCGCTGCAACTCTATCTCGCGGGCGCCCCTATCGAGGGCTATCGTCGCATCGAGTCACGCTTGGATCCTTCGGCCCTCGATGCTCTACGCAAAACGTACCCGTCCGAAATTACGGAGGACGCGTTGGTGGACGCGGTGTTGCACGCTGCACAGCTATTTAGGAGTCTCTACCTCGCCGCGTCGCGAAGCGACCAGGCCAGCGTCAGTGGAATCGATCGAGTGCTTGAGGCAATTCAGCGCGACTTGTCTATAAGAACCGACTGACGATTTCATCCGCGCTTTGCAAGAGATCCATCGTAGTGCCGGAACGTGCCATACGTGTCAACGATGAGGTGTGTGATTGTCTTCCTAGCCACGGCAATCACGGTTTTCGCAAGTGGCTGTGCACAGGGTGCCGAGGCGCGGCTTCAGGCCCAATATGCGCGTGCCGTTGCCCAAAATATTCTCACGCGGTTCGTCCTCGTTGATCCGAACAATCCGTCGAACCATGTTGGCTCCTACGCGGTCGTAACGACCTCCGAAGATGATAAGGACGTCATCTCGTGCACGTACAATCCCGGTAGCGCCTCAAACGCAAAGCAGAAGGGACCGATTTCTTCTTACGTACGCGTGTTCAACGTTGGCACGAAGAACCAACAGCTCCATTACACTCCCGTTTCCGCGGACGACGCACTCGGCATTATGGAGCAAGCGCGAGCCTACGGCGAAGGAATCGGGGAGATTAGCCGGATCTTCGGAATGCGCAAGCTTGGATACGAACCGTTTACGGAAGACGCCGCTGGAGAAAGGCACTTCATCTTTACCGAGTGCAAAGCACTTTGAAGTAGGCTACGGCGGCGTGATTTCGACGATGGCAAATCCACGCGCGTCGATCACAACGACGATACCGTCGAGAATAGCGTCTCTGTGTAGCTTGCCGAGATCCTTCCATTCGTTCCATAAGGTTGAAAAGACTCGCACTGAGTGTTCGTTCCTTGGCACCGTATCGAGCGATGCGGCGGTGGTAATCGCTTCCGCTGCAGAGTTGCCGATGAACACCATCGTACGATCGCCATCGGAGAAGGCTACGACCGTCGCGAGTGGATCCGCAACATGCGCACTGTCGGTAACGTCGCGCGCGTACGTTGTGAGGGGCAAGTCGGAGGCAAGATCCGACGTTGTGTGAAGGCACACACCGTCGGGCATGCGCGTAGCAATCCACGCGATCGTCTTTCCTCGAAACGGCACGTTCACGATCGTCAACCAGCGCCAATCAGCGGCCAGCGATGGATCGAGCTTTGCTTTTTTACCGCGTATGTCGAGGCCGGCAGCGCCTTCGATGGCCGCCCAGAGGTAGCGTGGCGCATCCCAGGGTGAGAGCATCATCCCCTGGTTGACCAGAATTTCTCCGTGCAGCCACTCGGAAAATTGACCGGGAACGGTGTTATTCCGGCGCGGATCGCTCGAAAAATGCCTAAAACTGCTCGACAAAGCCTTTGCCATGAATGCCGGATTGTATTTCGCAGCCGCAAATGCGTACCAAAAGGTTACCGCAACCCAGACGCCGCCGAGCAAACCGTAACCGTTGGTCGGCCCATAGATTAAGTCATCGCGCGGCACAGTCCGGATCCCAGCATCCGTCCAGAACGCAGCATCGCTCAACACGCCGATAATTCGAGCCGCACGCTCCGGTGGCGCCACGCCGAAGAGAACGGGAAAGACGAGATCGGAAGTGACATCCGTACGCCGCGAACCGTCGACGTCGATCGCAAGGTAGTACAAGCCGTTCGCCGGGTTGACGAGGTGCGTATTGATAGCCTCGCGCAGTGCCTCGGCCGAGGCCGCATATTTGGTTGCGGCTTCTTCGTGCCGCAACAGGCGAGCCATTTCTGTGAGCGCATTCAGAGCGGCATAGCACTCAGAATTGACCTCGGTGGAAGCTCCGCTGATCCGATAATTCTGAATGACGTTGCGCCAACCGATGATGCCCCAGTCGGAAGTCTTGGTGGACGTGCACCAGACGAGTCCTTGATCGTTGCGCTGAGAGAGCATATAGTCCATGGCACGAACGGCGCAAGGATAGCACTCACGCAAAAACTCCTCGTTGCCGGTCACGGCGTAGTGGTGCCAGAGCGCGATTACGGCTAGCGGCGTGTTATCGTTGACGTTAAGCGAGTAGTCGTCCCATTTGTCGTTGCGAACGTCGTAGTACTCGACAATTTTCCCATCGGGTTCTTGCAAGCGAAAATAGGCTCGCAGTGACTCCCGCGCGAACTCGTGATTCAGATAATCGGCACCGAAGGTCATCCAAGCCGTGTCTCTTCCGACGCTATTACTGCTCCGCGTCGGGTCGTTTGTGAAGCACCAACCTGTCGGCGCATACGTCTGCACGCGAAGCATGTTGGCCTTCGCCCACAAAACGCCCTGATTCACATCATGATCGGGCGTGCGTAAAATCGATTGGCGTAAGTATTTCCAATAGTAAGCGGAAGTTCGCTCGCGTGCCGTCGCTCCGTCTGGGCACGCAGCGCGCGCCGCAGCGAGATCCTCGCGCGACGTCGCGGAAAGAACGCAAAGGAACTCGACCCAACGGCTCTCGCCCGCTTTGAGATCGATAGCGACGTGGATGGTACCGATGGGATCCGGCCCAATCGCCGTCGCTGCGCTTGCCAGTTTGCCCGGCGACGTTCGCGACACGACCTTGCCTCGATCGTCGCTTGTTTCCCAACCTTGTGATGGAGCAAGCGTCGCGAAGAGTCGGACCTGCGAAGGCGTTGCCTTGTTCCATGCGATGAGTCCACCGAGCGCACTATCGAATTCGGCGACGATGTCTTGCGATGTGTTACCCCGCAACTCGCAAAACGCGTATGCATCGAATGAGGCCGGCGATGCGGACGGATTTTCGAAGTGAAACCGATAGTATACGGCCGGAACGGGAATTTCTTTCCCCCCGGCTCCATCGTAGTTATAAGGAAAAACTTGCTCGTGAACCCGTACACCGTTGTCGAGCATGTAGGAGTGGTCTTGTCGCTCTGGATGGATGTGAAACTCACCATGATGGCTAGAGAGCCGAACCTTGCTTCGCCGGTCCCAGAGGCGCACGCATATTGCGCCAAAGAAATCGTACCCGGCGTCGGACGAATACACTTTGTCGATTGCCCCGGTCGGCTTGACGACGACGCAACAACGCGGTGCGCCGATCGTACTGCCCTGCGCCATCTGATCGTCGTCGAGAATATAGGCGAAGCGGGTGTCGACAACCGACCCGAGCGAGGGATCGGGCGCGGTCGCGAGCATATCGTAGCGGGCCATTACAGCGACCCTGCCTGGCGCATCATGCCGCCGTCGATTACCATGGTCGTCCCCGTCACGTAGGCAGCGGCATCGCTACAAAGCCAAACCACGAGTCCGGCTATTTCTTCGGGCTTCCCCAAGCGATGCAGGGGGATTTCATTAAGAAGGTCTGCGTCCAGCTTCGCGTTGGTCTTCGTCGCAGCGTCCATCGGCGTGTCAATTGCACCAGGCGCGACGTTATTCACGGTGATGCTGTGTGGTGCCAGTTCGACGGCTATCGTACGCATCAGCATTCGCAGACCGCCCTTGGCAGCGCAGTACGGCGCGTTCGTGGGAGCCGCAACATCCTCATGAATCGAGGAGATATTGACGATCCGGCCGCCTCGGGATTGCGCAATCATTTGTCTTGCAGCGGCCTTACTGCACAGAAACGGTCCGGTAAGATTGACCGCGATTTCGCGTTGCCAAACCGCATTAGGGGTTTCGATAAACGGATATCGTGATTCAATTCCTGCGTTGTTCACGAGAATGTCCACGCCACCGAAAGCGTCGACCGCATGAGCAATCAATTTTGCTACGTCGTCTGCATCGGCTACGTTCGCAGCGAAGGCGCTGATGCTTTTGCCGGCGCTAGTGAGTTCATCGACGAGTGCTCGCGCCGGCGTTGCATCTCCAACGTAATCAATGACCACGCAGGCGCCATCAGCTGCCAGACCTCTTACGATCGCCGCGCCGATCCCGGTGTCAGCTCCAGTTACGATCGCAGTCTTACCAGAGAATAACATGTTTCTAGATACCCAATCGTACTTGGGGTCCGGCCGTAAAACTGTATAAAAGCGACCGCCAGGGCAGAGCTTGCAGCGCTTCCAATATCGGTGCCGCCCATTACCTCGTTTTAGCGCTCGCGGGCACCGTTCTGAACCGAGAGCTCCCAGCGATACCCGTCCGGATCGTGAAACCACAGGCCCATATGCGGCGAACCCGGCGATGTAGGGCCGATCTCGTCGTCCGGATCTTCCAGTTCTACGCCATTTTTCTTCAATGTCTCGAGCGCTTCGCGCAGCGCACGCATACTGTCGAGGTGAAACGACATGTGGTCGATCGTGTCCGGATGTGGTGTGCCTTTGAAGAACCCGATGATAATCGCGTCGTTCGTCAGCGCGACGACCTCATCGGACCGGAACATTTCCTTCAAATCAAAGTTCATGGTCCAAAACTGCGCGCTCTTTTCCGGGTCTCTGACGGCAAGGCTGAAATGCCACACCGTGCCAAGTTGTACTTTCATGGCTGCTCGACCCATTGCGCGCGCCACGCCGCCGGAGCAAACGGCTGCGAAAAGTACTGTGTCTCGTGGAATATTTTATCGCCGTGAAACTCATGGATGTTCACTGTATCCCAAGGCTTTCCATCATACGTGATAACGACTTCGCTTACCCAAACCCCGCCGCTGCCCGTTATTCGCAGCACTTTAGACACTCTCGGACTATCCGGCTGCGCGGAGCGCTGAGCAATCAGGTTCGCCCGGCCTCGTATCCGTTCGCTCGATTGAGGAAAGTCACAAATGACATCCTCGTCGTAAATGTCGCCTGAAGTCGGTGTCGCCCAATGCTGCGCGAGCAAAGTCCGAATAGCGGATTCGTCCATCATGTTCATCCTCAGCCGTAAGCGACGCCCGGATTGCTCTGACCGACCTCAATGATATAGCCGTCGGGATCGCGTATGTAGCAGCGAGTTTCGCCGTACTTGGGGATTGGTTCCGTGATGAACTCGGCGCCCCGACTTTTCCAGAGTTTGTAGCATGCTTGTATGTCCGCAACGCGGATATTCAGGAAGCTGCTTATCTCATTTGGGTCGGGAGGCGGTCGGAGCGTCACGGTCGGTTTGTCGGGCGTCGGACCGCCTCCGACGTTGATAATGAGCCAGGTGTTGGCGATTTTAAGGTAGGGCGGTGCGTTTCCGTCGCCCATGCTCACAATTTCTGCGCCGAAGACCGTTTTATAGAATTCGGCGGATCGTTTGAGGTCAGCCACGGTGAGAAAATGCGCGACGGTAAACCCTTCGGTCGGTGGCATCTCGTAGGTCTTACCTTGGACTTGTACGTTGCTCATTAGTGACTCCAATCTACAGGAACAGCCTGAAACGGCCGCCGTTTGTGCAAAGAATTACCAGCAGCATCGACGCGCAGATGAGATCGTAGTTTTTTATCAGAACTGCGCCCACAAGCACCAAAAGCAGTCCGATGCATGCGGGTTGCGTCAAGAACCCGATGATGATGGCTGCCCCGCCAAGCACTTCCGCAGCGCTGAGAAAGCGCATGAACGATTTAGGTATCGCGGTGTCTCTCGTGGGCTTCTCGGGGTGCCTGAAATCGAACCAACCGCTCCAAATGAACACCAGGCCGGCCATGATTCGGAGAAAGAGCAGACTGTAGTCGGAGAACGGCGTGAGGTTAAACACGTCAGGCGACCGGGAAGCCGGGCTTACTTTGCCCGACTTCTATAATATAGCCGTCGGGATCGCGAATGTAGCAGCGGGTCTCGCCGTATTTGTCTGTTGGTTCTGTGATGAACTCGGCGCCGCGACTTCGAAACAGTTCGTAGCACGCTTGAATATCCGCAACGCGGAGATTCATGAAGCTACTGATATTGTTTGGGTCGGGAAGGCTCAGCGTTACCGTCGGCTTATCGGGAGTTGGGCCACCCCCGAAGTAGAGAATGAGCCACGTATTCGCGATTTGAACGAACACGGGCGCGCCTTTACTGTCACCCATGGTCAGAATGCGGCCACCGAAGATCTTTTCGTAGAATCGTGCTGACCGTTCCGTGTCGGCGACGGTGAGAAACTGTGCGACCGTGAACCCGTCCCGCGGAGGGATCTCATAGCTTTTCTGTTCGACTTGAACGCTGTCCACTATAGAAAAGGCGATGTCACCGGCGCGGTTACGGGACAGAGGCCGCACGCCTTCGATGACGAGGCGGTGATAGTGTTCCGTCGCGACGTGCGCGTCGAACGCGGCCTGATCTCGGTACTGCTCCCAGAGAACGAAAACACCGGACTTGTCGTGGCTTCGGGCGACGTCAAAACCAACGACGCCGAGTTCTTTCAGAGACGCTTCGCGTAGCTCGCGGAACAACGCCTCTGCTTTATCACTGTCTTCCTCGGCGAAGGTGAAGTGGACGGCTTGTATCAGCAAAATGCTGCCTCACTCGCGCAAAACCGTGCGGAGGGCCATGCTAGCACAGGAATCGGCACGACGAAAGACTGCGCCTTGGTCGCGCCATCTTTTTGTCATCCCGAGCGAAGGCGAGGGACAGCGGCTAACGCACGATAGCGTTATTATCTCGTATTGTCGGTCAGATAGTCGTGAACGTGCCGAGCGTTTGCGTAGTGATCTCTTGGCAAGGTGGAACCGATGTTTCATTTGTGATAGCGGCGGTAACCGTATACGTCGTGGCGTGAGAAAGCGTCGGCACTATGTAGTCAAGGTAATCAAGCATATTTGTGCTGCTGGCTCCGGGTGTGGCGTATGGACTTGGTAGCGGTGAGGGCGCTCTTCCAGATGTGTCTATTGTAGACGCGCCAGCGGTAGACGAAAGCGTCACGGTGACAGGCCCGCTGCCTCCGGTGTTCGCAAGAATGACGTTGCCGATAGCCACATTTGAGCAGGAAACCATGTTGGCGGCGGCCAGCACGCTCTAGTGCCGCCTCCACCACCGCATCCTGCTAGCAAAAGTGCAGCCGACATCAGGGCAAACAAGATTGCCGATAGGCCCTTCATTTCAGGGATCACTTCGCCACCGACTGATGTTTGACACCTCGCCGGAAGAAGTGTCGACTGCTTAGAGATGACAACTCCATCTGCGTGGCTTCGTCGCCTGCGGCGATGTGAAGGGTTTGGTACCGGATACAGGTCGCAGAGCGGAGAAGTTTTAGACCATGTGCCGAGCCATAAAAACACTTCACAACTTTGCCCCGCCTGCGACCAACGAAGAGATCCAGGCGTCATCCCTGCAGTTCGTGCGAAAGCTCAGCGGATTCACGCATCCATCGAGGGCGAATGAAGCCGCATTTAATCGCGCAGTGGAAGACGTCAGCCATGCAGCCCACCATCTGCTTGCATCGCTCGTGAGCAACGCGCCGCCGCGCGACCGAGGTGTCGAAGCACAAAAGGCGCGCGCCCGAGCGAAAAAACGGTTCGCTCGGGTACAATAGCCGCAGATCGAACAAGCTGGGGGGAAGGATTCTTATAATGAGTGATTCTCAACGACGCTGGTCACATGAAGTAACCGAACACGATCGTCACGACTTACCTGAAGGAATCTTTGCGAGCGGTTCCGCGGAAGAGATCGCAAACGCCGTGATCGAGGCTGCGGAGGGAGAAGGCTCCAAGGACACCGTCGAGCGACGCGCGATGTCGAAGCTCACGTTCTACGAAAACCGCGCTGGACACAATCTTTCTGACGAACGTCGTGCGGTTATCGAAGAGGCAAAGTCAATCGTGCGCGAGCGCCTCGTCGTCTGAGCGCGCTCAGACGAGCGCTGCGTCTGATCCCGCCGGAATAGATCGCGGTTCGACGACAGATAGCTGCGAGCCGTCGTGGAGTTGAACAAGATCTTTGAGCCGGTCGAGCATTGCTTTCGTCAAGATTACCGGGGCGGCAACGAGCAACATCTCGGGATTCCCGATGTGAATGTCTTGAGTTAGGATCGAGTTTTCTTTCACTTTACCGAGTGCGATTTCTTTAACCTGACCGAGTTCCGGCTTCGGCGCCGTCGCCAGCGACCTCGTCATAGGACTCGGGCCATAGGATGTGACCGGTTGAATCGGAACGATCCGCTCGAGAACACGAAGGACTCGATCGATCAACAGCTCGCGACCGACCGGTTTCACGACGAAAGCATCCGCGTCGAGCGCCAGAGCCTCTGCAACGTGTGCGGCCTCAGTGTGCGCCGTCAACACCAGAACGGGTGTGTTTCGCTTGAGGTCACGTGCGCCGCAACGAATCGCCCTCAGCAGCTCGAGTCCGTTCATCTGTGGCATCTGAATGTCGGTGATGATCGCGTCGAAGGCCATGTCTGACTTGCCGATTGCCTCGATTGCCTGCAGCCCGTCGGCCGCTTCCACGACCCCAGCCGCGCCCGCTTGTTTCAAAAATCGAACAACAAGAACGCGAATGAATTCCTCGTCGTCGACGACGAGGAAATAGCGGTTCATCAATTGATCTGCAGTACTCATCTCTATTTGTCCGTTCCATTGGCTGGTGCCAATCCAATTATTGCTTCGAGTTCGCGAAACCGCGCCTCGAGTTCGTCCATGACTCGCGCCGCGAGACCTAGGTCGGGTTCCTTGGCGGCGATTTCCAATTGTCTCCATGCATCTGCGATCCGACCCGCGCAGACGTTCAGCGCCGAGCCTTTGCCGGCGTGAGCGGCTTCCGCCAGTTCGATTGTGTCTTGCCGCTCGAGTGCTTCGCGCGCTTTCGCGAATGTGTCGCCGGCAGTCGAGAGATACTCAACGACGATCGATCGCAGTTCCGACTCTTCGTCTTCGCCGATTAGATCTGCGAGCGCTAGAAAGTCGACCGACTGTGACTCTACAGGTTCGGTTCGCGTCTCGAGAGACTTCTGCGCACCCGCGCCAAGGAGCCCACCGATTTTCTGAGAGAGCTGCGAAAGGCTGGCCGGTTTGAGAACATACGTGTCCATGCCGGCCGCAAAGCAAAACTCCGCTTCGCCCTGAAGCGCGTTTGCGGTGAGGGCCAAAATTGGGAGATGGACGGACCGATCTTGTTCGTGTCGCCGGATCATTCGGGTCAATTCGAAACCGTTGACGTTCGGCATGTGACAATCGGTGATCAGCAAATCGAACGGCTCGGCCAAATATGCGGCATATGCTTCTCGACCATCGTTCACGATCGTTGGCTTGATATTAAGCTTTGCGAGTTGCCGGCGAATCACGTTACGTCCGGCAGGTTGATCTTCGGCAACAAGAACGCGGACGTTCGGGAAACTCATAAGCGTCTGCGCCGTCGGGCCGCCTGTCGAGGCCGCCGACGCTACATCACTTGCGACATCGGCTACATCCAAGGAGAGCTCCACCAGAAACGTCGCTCCGTGACCCGGCTTGGACTCGATGCTGATTCGGCCGCCCATGGCCTCCGCGAGACGCTGGCAAATGGAAAGCCCAAGACCTGTTCCGCCAAAGCGCCGGCTCGTCGACTCATCGCCTTGTGAGAAAGGAGTGAAGAGTTTTTCCTGCACTTCGAGCGGAATGCCGATTCCCGTATCCGTGACGGCAAGCTGCAGCGCGATCTGTTTATCTGCTAGCGTCGCGTGACTCAGGCGCACGGTCACTTCTCCACGCTCGGTAAACTTGAGCGCGTTTCCGATCAGATTAAAGAGAATCTGCCGGAAGCGATACGGATCGCCATAACACCAAGGGATTGGTGCGTCGATCGACGCTTCGAGCTTGAGCCCTTTATTGGTCGCTAACAGCTTGAGGGTTTGAACAACCGTTTCGACGACCACAGCCGGTGCGTAAGGTGTACGCTCCAAGTGCAGCATGCCGGCCTCGATCTTGGAAAAATCGAGAATGTCGTCGATCACGCGCAGAAGACCGCTGGCAGATTCGAGGATTAGCGCGAGCATTTCGTGCTGTTCCCGATCGAGCTGTGTGAGCTCAAGCAGCTCGGTCATGCCGGCGATCGCATTCATGGGAGTGCGGAGCTCGTGGCTCATCGCAGCCAGGAATGCCGTTTTTGCGCGGCCGGATTCTTCGGCTGCGACCTGCGCCATATTAGTTCGCACAAGCTCTGTTTGCGCTTCGTCCCGAGCGACATCGTCACGCTCGATCGTCCGCTCGGCAAGCCGCTGCTTCAACTCTGCATTTGTGCGCGCCAGCTCGGTAATCGCTTCGTCTCGCGCGACGTCGTCGCGTTCGATGGTTCGCTCGGCGAGTCGTTGCTTTAGCTCTGCATTGGTGCGCGCGAGTTCGGTAAGGGCCTCGTCGCGCGCGACGTCGTCACGTTCGATCGTGCGCTCAGCCAAGCGCTGCTTCAGTTCCGCATTGGTGCGCGCGAGTCGCTGCTCGAGCTCCGCATTGGTGTTGGTGAGGTCGATGACGGCTTGGCGCAGCTCATCACCGTCGAGCTTTGTCGTCAGACGTGACACGAATTAAACAATGCGAACTCGGTCTCGAGAACCGCCTTCAGTCGTTCAAGCAACGCTCGGGCTATGGCTTGAGCGGCGTTGTCATCGAATAAGGAACGAAACATGGCTTGGAGAGAGAGAAACGGAGGATCGTATTTACCCTTGAGGGTGAGCTCCGTTCCGATCCCTAGCGGACGAATCGTAAACCTCCCCGTGAAACTAAGGCGCAAGTCGTGCGCAGAATGCCAGCGGATGTCGAGCCGGTCATCATAACGCCCGAGAAACGATTTATTCGGATGTGCCTTCACCTCGACGGCGACGTTCTGTACGAACGCCAGCGCTTCGGGATTCGCGCCGTCTTTCTCGGGGAGAATCAGCTCGAGAGCATTTCCGTGCACTTGAAAGTGTTGCTCGAGACTACGCAGTACAATCGACGACGGACAGGCAATTTTTATGTGCAGGTCAACCCGGTCTCCCGCGTTCTCTTTTTTGAGCGTGAACGAATGGTGACCGCGTTCTTGCATTCTAATTTCCGACAATCCAATTGGCCCTTCCGTATTCGGCATCGCTAATGCTTTCGAAGATTGCGAACGTGGTGTCCAATCCGGTCACAGCAAGCGTTCGGCGAGCGTCCTCGGTATGTACGACAAGACGCACTTCCCCATTTCGCATCCACATATGGTTTCGCAGTTTCGTCAGTTGCAAAAGAAAATTAGAATCTAGATGCTCCCCGTCCGAGCAGTCGATTATTGCAACGCTCGCATCATGTAGCCGAGCGAATGCGGTCCGCATGTCTCCCGAAGCGAAGTCATGCCGAGCAAGATAGACGGCAGCGGGAATCTCGAGCGCGGCAATCATCGACGGCGCCATCCCGCGCACGGAGCGCCTAATGTTCGTAGCTCTGCGGGGATCCCAGCTTGAAGCGTTGGATCATTGTCGGCGTCGGAACCTTGACGTCGCGCGCAATCTTCATCCACGCAAGCACCCTGACCGTCAACCAGGTGGCGTCGAACTCGAACCAGCGCAACCCGTGGCGCGCGGAGAACGGGAAGGCGTGGTGGTTGTTGTGCCAGCCCTCACCCCAGCCAAGCAGCGCGACCCACCAATTGTTCGTGGACTCATCGCCGGTGTTGAACGTTCGGTAACCGCTGTGGTGTGCGGCGCTATTGACTAGCCACGTGACGTGATACGTGACTACGATTCGAACGAAGATTCCCCAGATGACCCACGACCATCCGCCAATCGCAAACAACAAGATCGCAAGCGCGATCGTCCACAGCACGTACGTTCTCTCGAGGAACCGATAGAACGGATCTCCCGCGAGGTCGGGTGTGATGCGTAGTTGTTCTTCCGTTGAGAGCCGCGCGTCATTGGGACGGTAGAGCCACTCAAAGTGACTCCACAGTAATCCGCGGTGAATGTCGTGTGGGTCCCCAGCTTTGTCGGTATGCGCATGATGAGCGCGATGTGTCGACACCCATTCAATCGGGCCGCCTTGCAGAGCCAAAACGCCGAGCAGGGAAGTTGCGTACTCTAACGGCTTCCGCAACTTCAAGCTGCGGTGCGTCAGCAGCCGGTGGTATCCGAGCGAGATGCCCCATGCGCCCGTCGCGTAGTAGAGCGCGATCATGACGAATAGGCCGCTCCAATGAAACGTGCCCGGGATAAAGGCGCACAGCGCACCGAGATGTACGACGGCAAGACCGCTGAAGGTGACCCAGCCTGGCGCGCGGCCGGTCGTGGATTTCAATGTCGCCATGCTGATTCTCCCTTCCGGCATCCCTGCGGTGCGACTCCAATTGTACGCCCGTTCCAGCGTCAAATCTGTATAAAAGGAGACGGTGTGTCTTGCGGCCCGCTAGTCTAGGAGCCCGAATAGCCAAGCGCTGCGGAAAGCGGGCCGAGGAATTCGAGATAGGGTTGCGAGCGTCCGATTGAACGATCGTAGAGCCGCTGGCGGACCTGTGTCGCGCTCGCGGTGCGAACGGGACGCTTAGCCGCCCAGAAATCCAAACATTTCTCATCCCATTCCAAACCGCAGTACGCGATGAGCCGCCGTGCGTTTGTCTCGAAATCGGTAACGAAATCTTCGTATAGGACTTCGAGCATCGCGCCCGGCGGTAGTGCACTGCGCCATGAATCCATGAGCTTCTCATAGGCGCGATAGTAGTGACCCAGTTCGGTAAGGTCGCGCGCGAACGGTAAATCCCCGCTGAACAGGGTCGTAAAGCATGAAAAGCACGTGTCGACGGGGTCTCGTCGGACGTGAATCAAACGGGCGTTCGGTAATGCCAAATGCGCGATCCCGACGTACTTGAAGTTGAGCGGCCATTTATCGGTCACGCGCGCTGCAGCCGGCGCGAGCGACTCGACGTATCGCGCGTAACGAACTCCGATCTTCCTTAAGGTCTCGGGTAAGTTCGATGGGATGCCGAGGACGTCGTCCGCGCCCTCGATCCACTTTTGGCTGCGCAGTGCTAGCTCGAACATACCAACTTCCTTTGGTGTGTACGCGGAGAGTTCTCCGCCGGCGTGCACCTCAGGGTGCGCCGCGAGTACCTGCTCAACGAGCGTTGTCCCCGAACGTGGCATTCCAAAAATAAGAATTGGTACAGGCGACCGATCGCCGCTTCCCTGTGCTGCACGAACTACATCTGCCGAAAAACTAGTTCGTATTGATTCAAACTCGCGAAGCGTCTGGATCTCGTCGTACGTTACCTTCGAACGTGCCAGCACATTGCCGTCGTAGTAATGCTGAGATGAGGCCTTGTAGTCACCGCGCTCGCCATATGCGTTTCCTAGTGCAAAGTGGAACGCTACTCGATCGTCGATCGCCAAGGTGTCAGGGCGTTCGGCAATCGCTTCCATTTGCCGGAGATGACGCTCGTCGACGGGAACTCCAGCGTCGATGAGCATCCGGTGGAAGTGGCCAACGTGCGGCGCCAAATCGACCGCGCGTTGATACGATGCTCGGGCACCGATAATGTCACCCATTTCGCGGAGCGCGTTTCCGAGATTGTAATGTGCATCTGCAAAATCGGGCGCGACGGAGAGCGCCCTTCGATACAAAGTGATGGCGTCGTCGAGCGACCCCATTTCATGCTGCGCACGCCCTAGACAATTGAGTGCTGCGGGAAGATCCGGCTGGAGCTCGAGGGCGCGCAGTAGTGGAGCGATTGCTTCGCTCGGCAGATGCGAGCGAATCAACGAATCGGCCTGATTGAGCAGTGCCAAGTTGCGATTATCGTGGATCGACGTGAGCCCGGGAGACAGCTCCATCGCGCGATCGTAGTGCGCGAGAGCCCGCTCAAATTCTCCGAGGCCGGCGAGTGCGAGTCCAAGATTGTTGTGCACTTCGGCAAGATTGTCGTCGAGCTGCAGAAGGCGTTCGTAGAGCGCGACTGCTTCAGCCAGGCGGCCGCTCTTGTGATGCTCCATCGCGCGCCCAAACAACTCTGGCCGCTCATCGTTGGCCCGCTCCATGCCCGGCGGCCTTCGCGGTTTGCCTTCCGGGTACTGCGTTTTCGCGGAATGCAACCATAGGGTCGGCTTGAGATGTCCTGAGTGCGGGTCATCTAACCAGACGGCCCCGATGGAACCCCCTCACAGAAAAGACCGTTTCATACAACCGCAACGTAATGCCGAAGAAATCCTAGCTCGCGTCGATCGTAACGCACAACGCGTCGCCATCGTCCACGAGTTGATCCGCCCAGACGAAGCGTTCACCCTGACCGACGATCAAACGCGCGCGGTCGACACGATCACTCGGGGTCTCGGGAACGGCGTGTTCGAGCATCTGCTCCACGCTCCGACCGGCTCCGGCAAAACCGAAGTCCTCATGCGTGTCGCGCTACGAAGGGTGTTGGAAGGCGGCTATGCCGTAATCATCGCGCCGACGCGCGATCTTGTTCGCCAGCACGTCGCCTACTTTTCCGAACGCCTGGATGGGACTGGGTTGCGTATTGCCGAGATTCACGGTGGCGTCTCGCCGGCAGAGCGTCGCGCTGCGGAAGTCGCGGTGCGCGCAGGCGAAGCGCAAATCGTTATCGGTAGCGCGATGCTCATCTCGATCAAACATCTTTGGGATCTTGTCGATCGTGCGGCACTCACGATCATCGATGACGTAAACGCCTTCGATGAGCGCGAACACTTGCGCTTGCTCGAGAATCTTGATTGCCCGCTCGTCTTTGCATCTGCGACGCCTGACGAATTGAAACCGTTCCTGACGCGCATCGGTGCGACCAAGAATGTCGCGCGCATGCGCGAGATGCCGTTCGACGTCAAGCCGACAAAGGTGCATAAGATTGAAGGCGTGTGGGGCGAGCCGCCGGCCGAACAGCTTTCACGCGCGGAAACGTATATTCGTGAACATCTGACGCGCGGTTCACGCATCTTCGCAATCGGGCGCACGCGTGGCGACATTCCACGGATCGCCGAACGTCTCGCGCATACCTACGAGATTGACGTGCAGCAGTTGCGCGGCGACATGGCGGACACCGCCGAACACCGCAAGCGCCATCGGCGCCGAGGCGTCGCTGCGGACCGCACCACAACACGCGTCGAGATGATGCAACAATTTCGCGATGGCGCGCCGTCCATTCTCGCCGCAACGAATCTCGTTGGCAGCGGCCTTGACGTTCCAGCCGCCGACTTGATCGTGATTACGGATGCGGACGCGTTCGGAGAATCAGAAGTCGAACAGCTCATCGGCCGCGTCGGGCGCCGCGACCTTCCTTCAGACGCGGTGATGATAACCGGAACGACGCTTGAGAGAAATCCCTCGAAAAGTATGCCGACCGGTCGCGCTCGCACGTTTATGCCGCGCGGAATGCACAGCAAAAGCTTACGATTTAGGCGCTAATCACCGCGCGCCTCAGGTAGAAAATGAACCGACTGCCAGCGAGAAGATGCAGGGAGTGCCGTTCGCGGTCCCATACACGGTGTAGCTCACGTTATATTTTGTCGCCGCCGCTAGCGTCGGAAGCGTGATGAATGTGTAGGAGACCGGTCCGAGCGGCGGCGGAGCCAGCGGACTCGGTAACGGTGATGGGGCCGGTTCCGGTGTTTGAGTCGTGATGACCGAGCCGGAGACGTTTGCTACCGTAAGCGTCTCGGAAGTGGTGGAAGCTCCGGTTACGATTACTTCTCCGATGCTCGGAGAGACGTTCGCAGTTCCGTTAGGTGGGTAGGCGAGAGCGACGGCATTGGGTCCGTCCTGTGCTGCCGCCTCCGCAAGGGCGCAGGCAGCTTCGGGACTCACGGAGCCGGCGGACGACTTTGAGGAGCTTCACCCCCACCGCAAGCGATCAGAACGGAAGTTACGCAAACTACGCAGAGAAGCAAAAATGCTCTTCGCATGTTGCGCGTATCCTATCACCGCCGAAGGCCGAATTCAACGCGCCAAATCACACCGCGTTTATGGTGTCGACAGTCTTGACGATTCTCCGGCCGGGAGCTGTTGATCGAATACGGTCAAGAGAATTGCATTGTCGGCATACTGTCCCATGAGCGTGACGTAGTCGACGAGTTTCTCCGGACCAAGAAGTTGTAGAGCAGTGCGAAATGTTTTGGACGACAGCTTGCGCTTGCTGATCGCTTCGCGTCCCAGCGCGATGAGCGCTGCGCTGCGCGGATCAAGTCCGTCTACGGCGCGATGATAACGCACGACATCGATCACGGCGGGATCGACACCTTCCTTAAGCGCGACCGGCTCATGTGCGTTCCATTCGAAATCGGAATCGAGCTCGCGCGCCGTAACGAGGATTGCGACCTCCGCCAAGCGGCGATCGAGTCCGGCGTCGAAGCGAAGATAGCGGCTCGTCTGCACTTCGTACGCGTTAAGCTGCGGACTGTACATGCGGATGCCGCCGGGACCTTGTAAGCCAACCGGCGAGCGACCGTCGCCGGAAATCTTGTCGTACAGCTGTTTTGCGGCGTCGTCGAGCTGGTCGCGCTTCGGCAGAGGCAATCTATTTCGTGAATCCGGATACACGTCAGCCGGAAGCTCTCCGACAACAGCCGCTTTCACGGGCGCCTGCTGCGTCGTGCCGACGGCGTAGCCTACCACGCCCGCAGCAAGAAGCATCACGAGCGTGATAGACACACGGAATCCGCGGTTCAACGCGATCGGTCGTTTAGAACAGATTCCAGAGGTACTGGTTGTAGACTTCGTGGTGATACTGCACTTCTTGCGACTTCACGAAAGTCCCGAGCAGCCGCGGACAACGGTCCGCACTGGCTTGCTTGAGATCCGCGTAGCGCCCCTTGACCTCATCGCCGAGGAGTGTTGAAACCCACTTCGATCCGCGGAACTCCTCGAGCGCCGTGTAGATGTTGTCCGGTAGATAACGCTCGGCTTGTCGAAGGTTCTTGATCTTCGCGACTTCACCATCGATGCCGGTGCGGAAGACCGACAACATCACCATGTATGGATTCGCGTCCGGCGCCACCGAGCGAACCTCGACGCGCGAGCTGCGCTCGTTTCCGAACGGCACGCGAATCATCGATCCACGATCTACGGCCGATGCCTTGATTTGATTTGGTGCTTCGAAATGCGGATCGAGACGCCGATAGGCGTTGACGCTGGAGTTCAACAGCAGACAGGTATCGTTGCCGGCCGAGAGGATGCGGTCGACGAATCCCCAGGCTAAGCTGCTGATGCGCTCCTCGCCCTTCGCATCCCAGAACAGATTCTTGCCATTTTTACTGATCGAGACGTTGGTGTGCATGCCGCTGCCGTTGACGCCGACGACGGGCTTCGGGAGGAAGCTCGCGGACATCCCGAGTCTCGTTGCGACTTGCCGGCAGATCAGCTTATAGATCTGGATCGTATCTGCCGCGGCCACGACCTCGCCGTACGAGTAATTGATTTCGAACTGGGATGGCGCGACTTCCGGATGGTCCTTTTCGTTCTCGAAGCCCATCGCGCGCTGGACCTCGGCCGTCGTGTCGATGAACGTGCGCAACGGATCGCCCGGCAGCGAGTGGTAGTAGCCGCCGGTGTTTACGTAATCGAACTTTCCAGTCTGGTGGAAGTGGCGCTCCGCATCGAGACCCTGGAAGAGGAAGCCTTCGATCTCGTTGGCAGCGTTGAGCGTGTAACCGTTTTTCTTGTGCTGCTCCAAGGCGAACTTCTTGAGCAGACCGCGGATATCGGCCGGGTACACCTGGCCGTCACGCGACATCACGTCGCCGAAGACGAGAACCTTCCCAGGGCCGAACACGTCGGCCGGACCCCAATAGAAGGCGCCCCAATCGAGGAAGAGACGCAAATCGCTCTCGCGCTGCTCGGTGAAGCCGCGGATCGAGGAGCCGTCGAAGGTCAGATTATCGTACGACTTTAGAAGAAACTTCTTGTCGTAGTCGAGCATATGCAGACGGCCTTCGAGGTCGCTGAACAGGACGGTGACCGCTTTGATACGCGGCTCGTCCGTGAGGTACCGGAGTCGTTCTTCTTGTAAATCCTCTAACGGAGCACGGCTGCTCCGCTGGCGTTTGGCCTTGAGATTGAGCTCTTCCAGCTCGGGATAGGACAGCATCAGAAAGTCGCGCAGGTCAGTCGTCATAGCGCGGCGGTTTGCACTGCGTCGTCAGAATCCTGGCGCCATTTGGATAGAGGATTCGGGGCGGCTAAAAGCTCGAGTGCGGAGTGCGGAAAACGAGCCCGTCGATCTTCCCGGCATCGTTGATATGGATCACCACGTCGTCGGAGCCTTCCTTGAAGATCACGATGTAGCGGACCCACGGTGGCGGGGGATCATCCGCGAGCTTAACGGTTGGTCGCGCGACGCTCTTGATCGGGCCGATGCCAAAATTCAGTTGGGCTGCGATGTCCTCAATCTTCGATGTTGAGACGTGCATCAAAAAATCTTCGGTAAACCAGTCCGGCGGTACGTGCTTCATCGTGAAGATTTGCAAGATGCGCTGTGCCGCGAGATCGCCGGTCGGTGTCGGGGCCGGCGACGCGGCCGCGGCGGGAGATGCCGGTGCGGGCGTCTGGGCGCCGGCGGCGCTCGACGCGACTAAGATAGCGGCGGCACAAAACAATGCGCGGATCATGAGGTCGTTGCTTCAACCTGCAAGAGTTCCGACCATTCGACTAGGCGATTAGATTGTAGTGGTTGGGGCCGGTGTCGGCGTGATCTCCGGCGCTGGCTCGACGGCTTGACCCCAAATCGTTCCGTCGGCGTATTTCACAAATGTAACTGTGCACTGCGGTTGAGGTTGCCGCGAGAATACAAACTGGATGTTTCCGGCGTAATCCTTGAATTTGTGGTCGACGGTTATGCCAGGCGAAAATTTGCCGACATCGCGAATCGAAACGTCTTTTCCAGCGATGTCGACGGCAAAGCGCGCGAGCACGATCTCTTTGTCGCTCTCGTTCGTGAATTTAATCATGAGCGCGCCGGTTGTTTTTCCGAGAACTCCGAAAAGACCGCCAACCTCATAGTCAAGGCGGCAGTTGTCGATTTGAATCGGGGATACGGTCGTAAAGAGCATCGGCGACGTGGATGGTGACGGCATCGGTGAGGCGTCGTCGGCGCGTACTGCGCTTGGCAGCGCCGCGGCAATGAAGAAAGAGCACGTTAGTAAACGCGAGATCATTCGCATCGACAGACCACAGCCGTTCTTGGCAGGTAGGGTCGCTTGAATGTGACCCTATCATGCAACCCTTGTGGCTATTTGGGAAAAACTGTCGACATGTTGCGTTTACTGATTCGGTGCGGCTGTCGCCATGACCGGACGCGGCATCGTGCGTGCGCGGCGAACGGCGACGTTGAGCTGGCCTTCCGGTGAGCTCGCGATAAGCTGACTCGCTTGCGCGGCATCCGTTACGCGCTGGCCGTTGATCGACGTGATGATATCGCCCGGTTGCAGCCCGGCCTTTTGTGCGAGGCTGTTCGGTGCAACTTGGCGGACCAGAATCCCGCGGGGCGTTTGCATCAGTGCAAAGCCAAATGCGTCACCGACAGGCGCGGCGGGTGCCGCCGCGAGCCACTGCACGTTGCGTCCGGCGTCTGCCGTCAGTTGCGCGTCTTGCGGAACGACGAAGTTCGCCGTGATAGGCATTGATTCGCCTGCCGAGACGGAGAGTTGTTTTTTTGGCCCGTAGACTTCGCCGGGGCCGCCGGTGAGCGCTCGCGCGCGAATTGTTTGCATTCCGCCGTTCGGCGAGGGAACGTTGATTTGGAAATCACCGGCTTGCGCGACCATGTCGTGCGAAGGATGCAGATTGAGTCGAACATGCAACACGCTGGCGCCGAGATCTGGACGCTGCGTCACCCACGAGGTCTGCACGGTAAAGTCGTCCTGCTGCAACGACGGTAATTGACGGAAGATCTGCTGTTGGGGAAATGATTGTTGCGGCCGTTGTTCTTGCGGTTGTGGTTCTGCAGGTTCCTCATTGGGTTGCGGTTCGGCCGCTACGAACGCAGATGAAGGAAATGCGGGGGCCGGCGCTTGTGCGACCGGGACCGGCGCCGGCACAGGAGCGACTACCGGCGGCGCTGGCGCCGGCGCGGCATCATGCGTGCTGGCTTCATATGCGACGCGAACTTTTTGATCTTCGAAGAACGGACTGAGCACGAGCGGTGCCGAGATCGCGTAACCTCCGCGCTCTTGCCGATTCGTGTCGCGCGTATCGATCATGCCGACGACTTCACCGGTGCGCGGCTCGAAAACGGGCGCTCCGCTCAAGCCTTCCTCGATATTGAGGTTCGCGAGGTCGAGGAAACGTCCGCTGCTCGGAAGCGAGCTTATCGTGCCGGGATAGAGCACGCGCGGGACGAGCCCTGCGATCTCGATCGACTCGTCGTTCTTCAGGAAGCCGGCGACGGCGACGTAGCTGCCTTCGCGTAGCGCGTGATCTTGCGAAACGAAGCGCACGGGCGACAAGTTGGGTTCGTTGATATTGAGCATCGCGGTGTCGACCGGGCCGATCGATTTCAGGTGCGCGTCAATATCGCGCGATTGTCCCGGAATATTAATGATGATCTTCGCCGCTTTCAACACCGTATGCGCGGATGTCAGGATGAGCGAGCCACCCTTGTCCGACGCGACGACGAAGCCGGTACCGGATTGAACCGGTTTTCCGTTGCCGTCGAGAGCCCAGATCTTAACGAGCGAGGGCTTGATCTTAGCGTAACCGATCGATGCATCGTCGGCTGCGAACGCTGCGCGGCAGACCAGAGCCATTGCGATGAGAAGCGACGAGAAGAAGAGACGCATGGAAGATGGACCTCTAGACGGCATGGAGATAAATGCCGGCGGCATCGCAGACTCCTGAAGTCTGACGGGTGACGCCAAGCGGGGGCCAATCCAAATACATTCCCGGGACGGCGGCGGACCAGGTTTCTGGCAATGCCCACGCTGCATAGCGCGGCATGATCGAGGGCGGTGTGACGTGTCCGATTTCGCAGCTCTTGAAAACGATGCGCGGCTTTCGATCGGTCGGACTCTTGACGCCGAAGTAGCTTCCGTCGGCGAATCGATTGCGATGCCGTGCATTATGATGCCAGCTATACGGTTGAGCGATGGCAACGATGCGCTTGAGAATGATCCCATCGGACGTCGAGCCGCCCGAGGGCGTCCAGCCATCCTTCGGAAGCGTCTTTTGCACCATCGTCAGCGTGACGCGCTTTCCGTCCGCCTTTACTCCGGTCGCCGTGAA
Organism: Vulcanimicrobiota bacterium; assembly: GCA_963715815.1. Taxonomy (GTDB): domain Bacteria; phylum Vulcanimicrobiota; class Vulcanimicrobiia; order Vulcanimicrobiales; family Vulcanimicrobiaceae; genus JAFAMS01. The sequence continues at coordinate 1,417,956 of OY970278.1, forward strand.
GACGAGCAGGGACTGCGTTACCGGATAGAGTTCGAGCGTGACGTCAGGGCCGCCGCACGGGAACCGCATATCGGATGTGATCGGTTTATTGGTCGCGTACTTAAAATAAAATGCGTAATCGTCGCCGCCCGACTGCGCCGAGCTCTTTTGCAATCCGGCATCGACCGAGACGCCATTCGCACCGGCGCCCCATCCGCCAATATAAATGTAGCCCGTCTCTTCATCGATCGCGCCTTTCGTGAAATGGCTCACGCCGCACGGAATCGAGACCGTGACGCGCTCGGCGCTCCATCCATTTAATGTGCGAACACCGTGGAATGCGCCCGAGTCGATATCGAAGGGCGAGGCGACCTCGGAGCGTGCCGGTACGCCGGGAACGCGATCGTCATCTGATGCCGGTTGAACGAAGCGATGCTCGAACATCCAGGTGAGATCATGCTTTTCGACTCGTGGCGTCGGAAGCACGTTCGGCTTTGCATAAGTGGTAGTTGGTACGTACGCGAGCGCTTCCGGTTGTGTGTATTTGCCGGCGACGGCGATGCGGAAATCGCCGCTGTACGCGATCGCACGCGGATCGCCGTGGCGGTTTGCGAAAATAACGTATGTCCGCTGATCCGGGCGTAGCCGTTTCATGACCGTCGCCGAATCGTCGGGCAAGGCAACCGAGGCCGCCGACGAAACAACGATGGCGAGCACGAAAAACGCAAGGCGAGCGCGGTGCTTATCCACGACAGCTTGAACGTTCGGCAGTATGGCAGGCCGTCCGTCAGATGCCGCTCGGTTCCCATGTCAATTTAATCTACACGGCGTTAGCCGGTCGACGAAGAATTTAGTTAGTGATGCGTGACCTTATCCGCCCAGGGATCATTGCGGGCATCGTTGGTGCGATCGCGATCGATCTCTATCTGATCATCACCCAATCGTTGATATTGCACGTCGCGACACCGGTTGAGATTTCGCAATGGGATGCGTCGAACTTGCTTGGACGCGCGGCGTTCGTCGGCGGCATGCAAACGGCGCTGCTCGGTTTGATTATGAATCTGTGCGTAGGCGCCGTTTGGGGAATTGTTTTTGCAATAGCGACGCGGCGATTCGACATATGGCGCGCTCGTCCGATCCTCACCGGTATCATTTTCGGGACGATTGCGATGCTCGTAATGCGCTATGCCGTCGTGCCGCTCGGTCACGCGCATCAACCCCACCTCGATGCGGCGCGACTTGCAAACCTATGGGTGGCTCACACGCTCGGGTTTGGAATTCCGGTTGTGGTCGCGTTTAAAAAATTGTCGTGAATGTCTCGACGAGACAGGTGGCAAACAAGAACGCACCTTGCTGGCTGACGTTCAAATCCGACGCGCGACGGATACCGACATCGACCGCATTATCGATTTGCTCCAGTCGGTCGCAGCCGAGGACCGCTGGATAGCAACTCAGTTGCCCGTCGATCGCGGTCGCCGGGCTGCGTCGATGTTAGCGACGATACGTCGCGAGGATGCAGCGCTGTTCGTTGCGACCCGTGATGGAACCGTGGTCGGAGAGCTCGGACTGTATCCCGGATGGCCGGGTGTCTTCGATCTCGCAATGCTCGTCGAGGGTTCGCAGCGCGGTACGGGCGTCGGCACCGCGTTGATGACGGCGGGCATCGAGTGGGCGAATTCGATGCACGCGCACAAAATCGCGCTCGAAGTGTTTCCCTGGAACCACGGCGCGATTGCGCTTTATACGAAGTTCGGTTTCGTCCACGAAGGTCACCGTCCAAGGCATCTTCGGCGTACGAACGGCGAGCTTTGGGACATCGTTGCAATGGGTTTGCTCCTTGGCCGCTACGATCCACCAAGCTGGAACATTGCCGAAGGTCCGCCGGTATGAGGGTCGTGTGGTCGAGGACGCGGATCGTCGTGTCGTGTTTGCTGCTGCTGGGTGTAGCGGCGCCGGTGGCGCGCCCGGCTGAAGGTCAAGAGCAAACGCTCCATATCGGCCTCACGCAGGAACCGGCGACGCTCAACCCCGTCGTCGCGACGCTCGCGCTTGAGACCGACGTCGCGCAATTCATCTTCAGTGGTCTGACCCGCTACGACGATCGAGGAAATCGCATTCCCGATCTCGCGCAAGAGGTGCCGACGCGTGCGAACGGCGGGATCTTAGCGGACAACCGCACGATCATCTACCATCTCGTACACAACGCGTTTTGGCAAGACGGTGTTCCCGTGACGTCGGAGGACGTCAAGTTTACATTCGACGCGCAGATGAACCCGAAAAACAACATCGCGACACGTACGCCGTACGACGAGATCGCGCGCGTTGAAACGCCGGACAAATATACGGTCCGAATCGTTCTCAAGCGCCCGTTCGCACCCGCGCTGGACGCCTTCAGCGACCGTAACGCCGGCGCGATCGTCCCCGCGCACCTGCTTGCCAAGTACGACGATCTCAATCACGTTGATTTCGGTGGCGCGCCGGTTGGAAGCGGACCGTATCGGCTCGTTAGCTGGCAGCGCGGAAGCCAGATGATTCTCGAGGCCGATCCGCGGTTCTATCGTGGTCCCGCAAAGATCAAGCGCATCGTGCTGCGTTTTCTCACCGCGGATAATACGATGATGATTGCGCTGCGCACGCACGAAATCGACATGGCGGACACGCTCAATCTTTCGACCTATCTAAATCTCGGTGAAGCCCCCGGCATGCTCCCTGCGATCAACGCGAAATCGTTTTGGGAGCATCTTACATTCAATACGGGCCGCCCGCCGCTTGACGATCGCCGCGTGCGGCTCGCGCTCTGCTACGGTTTCGACGTCCACGAAATCTTCGAGAAAGTTGCGCACGGTTTGGGGCTCCTCGGCCCGACGGCGGAGAATCCGGCGACGCCATGGTTCAATCGAAAACTCGACTATTATCCGTACGATCCAGCGCACGCTGCGCGCTTGCTGGATGAAGCGGGCTGGAAACTCGGCCCAGACGGGATCCGCGTCAAGGACGGCAAGCAACTGAACCTGACGCTCGTGTCGACCGCGGGCAATCAAACGCGCGAACAAACGGAGATTATTTTGCAGCAGCGCTGGAAAGCAATCGGCGTCGACGTCACGATCAAGAATGGCCCCGCGTCGATGGTGTTTGCACTGGCGGCGAACGGTGGGCCACTGTACTCCGGCAATTATGACGTCGCGCTGTCGGCGTTCGTTTCGGCGACGCCGGATCCGGAACAAATCAACGTCAATGAAGAAGACCGCCTCCCGCCAAACGGTAACAACTTTGCGTTTTATCGCAATCGCGAGATCAGCGAGCTCGAAGAGCGAGCCGCGTCGACGTTCGACGTACCGACGCGAAAGCGGCTCTACGACCGGATTCAGGAGATCGAGCTGCGCGACGTGCCATATTATGTGATTCGCTGGGCCGCGATCACGGATATGCGCAGCACGAATCTCGAGGGCGTTCGTCCGACGATCGTCGGATCAACATTCTGGAACATCGCCGACTGGCACTTCAAATAGTGAGACGCGGTGTTCTCGCGATCGTCCTCGCACTGGTGCTGGGAGGCGTCGCCTTTGCGGCTCTGGCCACGCTCGACGTGCCGAAGATCGATACGCCGCCGTCGCTCGATCCGCGTGCGCCGGCGTCGGGATGGACGCAGCCCGCACCGGCGGCGTTGAGGTGGGACGTCGTACACGCGCGTCCGGCAGCAGAGCCAACCGAAGTGCGCACCGCAACCGATGGCAAGTTTCTCTACGTGCGCTTCGATGCTAAGCAACAAGGCTCGGTCGTTATTTCGCAACACGGTGACGACGCGATCACGGGCGGAAGCAACGGCAGCAACGGCACGTTATCCTGGAGCAACGATGATGCCGTTTGGGTCGACTTGTGGCCGAACGGCGCCGGCGGATTCGAGTATCAATTCGAAGCCAACCCCGGCGGTTCGCACAATGAGTATTCGAGCGAAAATACGGCCTTTGCGCCGCATTGGGAATCGCGCGGCGCGACGGTGCCAGGCGGGTACGTCGTCACGATGGCGATCCCGCTGAACGTGATTCACGGCGTGCACGCAGGCGGGTGGCGTGCTCAATTCATTCGATATATCCGCGCGACCGGCGCGGAATATGTCTGGTCATTTGATGCCGTGCAGACAAGTGCGGATGACGTCTCGCGCTCAGGAACTATTACGATCCCGGTCGTGACGGTACACGCGGCGCGTCCGGAACCGCGCTTCGCGCCGTATGCGCTCGGCGCAATCGCCGCACCGTCGGCCGGCGGCTCGACATCGCGTGTCGGCGCAGATCTTTCGGTGCCGGTATCGGCGACATCGGCTTTCTTTGCGACCTTCCATCCCGATTTCTCGAATGTCGAGCTCGATCAGCAGACGATCTCGCCGAGCGTGTATCAGCGCGTTATAAATGAGGTGCGTCCGTTCTTCACCCAAGCGGCGCCGTTTTATAACACGTTCAATTGTAACGTCTGTAACGGTTTCCGCACGACGCTCTACTCGCCCGCAATCCCGACGCCGTCGCAAGGTTATGCCTTCGAGGGCCGGCAAGGCGATTTCGGTTTCGCGAGTTTTGATGCGATTGGGATCAATCGCGACGACTCCGCCGCCGCCCTTGACTACACGTCGCCGGACTCGCACTGGCAAGCATCGGCGCAGCACGTCACTGCCGACGTCCCAGGCATCGTCGACGATGCGAATGAGGTTGGCGTCAACTATTCGAGCCTCAAATACTTGAGCGGTTACGTCAACTTCTCGACCGACCGCGGAACCAATGTGCTCGATCCTGGGCGCGCCGATGCGATCGACGGTGGGGGCGGCTGGGGAAATCAGAATTTTGCCTTCTTCGCATCTGCTCGCAAAGTCGGCGCGTATTTCAACCCAGTCGATGGTTTCGATTCACATCCGGATATCGCGGGCTACGGCACGTATATCGTGCGCATTTGGACGATGGCTCCGCAGAGCGTCCTACAATCTGTCGGCATTAGCGGTTTCTTGGATCGCTATCAGGGATCCATGCTGGGACAGAATCAGAGCGACAACGCGATGACGCTCGACATCCTCACGAAGAGTGCGTGGGATCTCCAGCTCGACACGGGCTCCGATTACTGGCGGTTCGGCAACATATTGACGCCAATCTCGCAGAATGCCGGTTTCAGCTTGACGTATCATAGCGGGCTGCAAAATAACGTCGGCAATTTTCCTGCGCACGGCACATCGGCGACGCCGACGCAGCTTCAATACTATACCGGCCATTACGGCCTGGGTCGTCTCGACACGTGGCTCCGGACGTCGACGATTCGCATCGGCGATCGCGGTTTTCTGACGCTGGTCGACGACAACACGTCGCAGTGGATGCCGCGGGGTATGGCCGACAACGTCCAATGGTTTGAGGACGTCTCGTACGCGTACCAGATCGCCCCGAATTCATCGCTTGCGATTGGGATTCGGCGCGTGACGGGCAACCCGCCCCAACCAAACGGCGGCGGCGATTGCATCGGCCAGTGCTCGAACATCTCCGTCGCCTATCATCTGCGACTCAAGAACGAAGAGTTCTATGTTGCTTACGGCAATCCGAATACGCTCGTATCCGTACCGCAAGCGATCTTCAAAATGATCTTCTACGTCGGCGGCCAGAAGGGGACGTAGCTACTTTACGGGCAGCGGCTCGTATTCTGCGACGATCTTACGCCACTCGTCGGGAATCAGGATCGATGTCTTGAGCGTGTAGTCGTAGGCGACGCACTTCATGAACAGCGTGGCCGCAAGATTTCCGTTCGTCTCGCTCCAGATCTCGTATTCCGTATCGAACGACTTGTTGCCGAATCTCGAAATGCGGCAGCCAACTGCAACTGCTTCCATCCACTCGAGCGGCGCACGATAGTCGACCTCGAGCCGCGCGGCGATGCATCCGCGGCGTCCCGCGATGTCCTCGCCGAGCACTTCCGCAAAGTACGCGCAGCGCGCGGTTTCCGTCCAGCGAATGTAGGCGATGTGGTTGGTGTGCCGGAGCATGTCGATCTCGAAGAACGGCACGCGGAAGTGATCGATGTAGCGATAGCCTTCGAGCAAAAAACCTCCCTATAAGTCCTGGACAGGCTGAGCCGTCGTCATGTAGAATCCCTGGGTCCGCCAGGGGCGCGTAGCTTAGCGGGAGAGCGCCCGCTTCACACGCGGGAGGTCGTTGGTTCGATCCCAACCGTGCCCACCACTTGGCGCTGTAGCTCAGTTGGTTTAGAGCGCCGCCCTGTCACGGCGGAGGTCGTGGGTTCGAGCCCCATCAGCGTCGCCACTTTCAAGAACCCGCTCGACGCACGTCGGGCGGGTTTCTGTTTGCAGTCGCCGCGATCGTTCTTATCTTACACAGACAAGGTGTCCGTCGTGGTTGGCTATGTCGCGACCGTGGCAGGGAAGCCGAAGCCGCGCGCCGTTCAGCCGCTACCCTGGCGGGTTTTCTTGTGCGTCCGTCGCAGCACTCGATATGCGTAGACTCGCACTGTACGCAGTCGCAGTCTTGCTCTTGGGCGCCGCAGCGCCCGGCGTTCCATGGTTCACGCCGTCACGAGCGCTGAGCGCGCTCGAGCGTGACGACCAGAACGTCGCGAGCTGCATGCAGCAGGACGCAAAGACCGTGCGAGCGGGGGTTTCGGTCGAGGCTATCGCGTCTAATCCCAAGCTGGCGCTGGTGCAACTGACCGCTGCCTGCGTTTGTGGTGCACAGAATTGTCCTTTCTGGGTTTATCGCGTCGATGGCGGCAGCGCAAAACATATACTCGACGGGTTTATGATCGACATTAGCACCGTCCCGAGATCGTCAGGGCCGCCGGACATCGTCACGATGGCGCACGAAAGTGCGCTCGTCTTAGACGGAATGCGTTATTCGTATCGCAACGGCAGTTACGTTACGGTCGATTCGTGGCGGATCCGCAGCGACACAAACGCACGCAAACCGGCGTCGGTCGAGGTGAAGTTTGCTCCCGGCACCTCTTCGGCGCACGTGACCGGTGCCGTCTCTGTTGGATGGGGCGACATCTACACGTTTGCCGCCGCCGCCGGGCAACGCCTAACGATTTCTTCCGTAAGTCCCGCAAGCGGCATCGATGTTGGGCTTTTCGCCGACAACAAATCCCCTATTCAAGTCGATCTGAGCGGAAGACCTATCGTCTTGCCGGCGGCCACGACGTATCTATTGACCGTCGATCCCGCCGCTGCGGGAAATGCCGATGGCGTGCGCTATTCGTTTACGCTAGCGATCCGCTAGTTAGCGATGGCGTAACTTGTCACGCCGCCCGCTGTAACGGTCGTGCTGATCGTAAGGCTGCTAGTCGTCGATGTCGGACTGATGCTGGTCCACCGATTTTGGTTCAGCATCGAGGATGTCACGCTAGACCAATCGGTCGTACCGCCATTTGCGGATGTGAAGGTTATGGTCGTGGTCCAACTCGCACCCGTACCATGGCCTTCACAACTTGGCGCGGTGAGCGAAACGTACATGATTGCACCAGCCAACCCGGGCAATCCCAAATCCGAACTCGTATTCGTAAGCTCGACGTCGAACGAACATCCAAGCGTCGATCCCGTACCGATCGTCACGCTCGGCTGAATTTGGATCTGGATTCCGCTTTGTGTCGAGCTGCAGCCGGAGTCACAGCCGATCTGTCCCGTTACCCACGCGTTTGAGTTAGAGCCGCTTCCCGTCGGGAAACCGGAGTTTCCACCGCCACCGCACGCGTTCAACATCATGCAGGTAACGATCGCGAAGCAGAACGTCTTCAGCATCTGAGGAGCTTCGACACGAGGGTCACCGTCACTTTGATAATGCCTCTCGTCGAGTTCGTCCGCCGACGGTTGATAAGTAAGAGTCGCTAGTCGAGCCGTTTAATTGTGCGAGCTACTGTCGACAGTTGACACAGATCGTCACGTTGCCAGGGATACGTGTGCTCCGAGGGTGCATAGCATAGGCACGTTCGGAGGTTGACCGTGATTCCTAGAGTCGCCGCTCTTTTTGCATTTGTTCCAATGATGTCGTATACGACGATATGCGGGCATGCGCAAGCTAGCGCAGACGCGCAAAGTTCGTCCGCGACTTCCGTCTCCCAGGCGGCTTCGATTACCGTCGCAATACAACGCCACACTATCATTCCCGTCGTCGTCAAGAAAGATATTCGCGTTGGGGGCGCCGGTAATGATCAAGGTCAGACGAAGACGCTAAAAGACTTGGAGGTCGCGCAAGACATCATCGTCGGTGGCTTTATCATCGTAAAGAAGGGCGATCTCGTCGAAGGCCACCTCACAACGTCAAAGAATGTCACGAAACGCGTTTTCTCAGCCGATGTATCTCAAGAAGCCGCTCTCGATGTTGACGACGTCGTAAACTTTTGCGGTGACACAATTCACATGGTGTTCGAGCGGACGTATGTAGGCGGCGTTCGCGGAGGAGTTATGAGTTTCGGTCCGCACGCACACGACGCCGTTTTCGCCAAAGGACTGGTCTTGAAGGCGCAAACGGATCGCTTCGAAAAATCTGTCTGCGCCGAAAGGACAACTGCCGAACCGTTGCCGCTCCCGACCGGTATGGTAGTTTCCGACGAGGAAGCAGACACGACTAAATAGCGTTCGACGTCGGCGCCCCGCTTTGATAAATATAAGACCCGTCAGCAGAGCGGACGGGTCTTTGTAAGATAAATTCAGATGGCCTTACTTCTTTTTCTTCTTGGCCATTTTCTTCTTGGCTTTTTTCTTAGCTGCCATAATTCTTAGACACCCCCTTCCCGCTTTGATTCTGGATTGAGGTATGTATTTGCCGCGGTCGGCTTCTGCTCCGCTATCGCGGAGGCGCAGGCGGAGTCGGCGGTGCGGGAAGTTGCGGTTCCTCGATGTGCGCGGGAGCAACCGTTGATACGCTTTCGTTCGGCGTCGGTACAGGCGTCGGCGTCTCGGTTGCCTCAGGTATGAGCGTTCGCGTTCCTGGGATCGGCGTTAATGGAGTGAGGCTTTGCGCCGGCGTCGGAAGTGTCGTCGCAAAGGATGGCGATGCGATCGGGATCAGCGTCGCACTCGACGGCAAGCCCTTCGGAGTGGGAACCGGAGAAGGCGTCGGCGATCCGGCCGGAATCGGTTTGCTCAGCATCACGCCGAAAAATGCGGCCCCGATGCAGACGGCGACCATCGCGGCGATGATAATCCCGCGACGGATCGTCATCAGTACCTCGATACGAGGCGAACCTCGTTGAGCGGTGCCTTATAGGCAAGGATCCCCTCAGCCATGAACTCGCGTTGGACGTCTTGGATCGTGGCCAGATCGATGCGCAGGTCGGGGAAGAAGTCGTAACGTGCGGACGTGCGGATGATCTCGATGGGCTGCTTCGTATATTTTGCATACGCGGCGAGGGCATCTGGCGCAAAATACGCGGGACCTTGGAGCTCGGCCGCAGCCTTTCGGCATGCGGAGATTGCCGCGTGCGCGAGATCGATTTTACCCGTAAGACTTGGGCCGAAGAAGATCCCCGAGCCGGAGATGCCGGCGGGCGGATAGCCGATCGTGCGTGCAAGATTATCGCGCGCAAATGCCTCGGTGAAGGGTGATGACGTGAAGACGGCATCGATTGCTTTGCGCTGCAGTGCGACGGCTTGATCTGGATTTGCAATATTGACGCTCTCGATATCGTTCAGCGTCAATCCCGCCGGGCGTAAGATGCGTGCAACATAGTACGCGGAGACGGCACCGGCGCCGCCGATCCAGCCGATCTTCTTGCCGCGGAGCGCTTGCAGCGTTCGCGTTCCGGATTCCCACAAGTCTTCCCGCACCATGAGTGCGCTGGGATGTCCGTGTTTGGGCTGGTATGCAGTCGACGCGACGAAGCGCACGTCCAGATCGCGCGCGACCGCATTATAGAAAGCCGCGGAAAGCGCGGCTGCGACGAAATCAAGGCGTCCGGTTGCGGCAAGCGCCATCGCGTCTTGGCCGGCGACGACGGGCGTCAGGTCGACGTCGAAGCCTGCTTCCTTGAAATAGCCGCGCTCCGCGGCGACGAAAACCGGCGCGAACAAGGTCGATGGCACATACCCGATCTCGAGCTTTGCGGTGGCGGCACGTGCCGGGCGCGACGTGGCGATAAGGGACGTCGCGGCGGCGTAGCCATAAAGGAAGCGTCGGCGTGAGCTCATCACGATCGTGCTCGCCAGGGGACGAAGACGTTCTCGAGCGCATTTCCCGTGAGCGTGAGCACGTAGCCGAGCGCTGAGACCGTCACGAGCGCGACGTACATGCGCTCGACCTGTAGGGTTTGCCACGCGTTCCAGATCTGAAATCCGAGGCCACTCTTCGCTGCTGTGAATTCGGCTGCGACTGCGAGCACGATCGCGATTCCGATTGAAAGTTTGATCCCGGCGAAGATGTTCGAGAGTGCACCCGGTAGCAGCACGCTCATGTAAAGCGAGCTTCGTCGAACCTCGAACGATCGAGCCACATCGAGGAAGATCGGCTCGATCTGGCGGACGCCGGCGGCCGTATTGATCAACATTATGAAGAAGACGCCGATCGCTACGATTGCATATTTTGAGCTCTCGCCGATCCCAAAGATGAGAAGCATCAGCGGCAGAATTGCGATCTTTGGAATCGGGTAGAGCAGCGCAACGATTGGTTCGAGGATTGCACGCGCCAGCCGGTTGACGCCCATGAGCAGACCGATTGCGACGCCCGGGATGCCACCGATCAGAAAACCGACCACGACACGTTGCAGTGTTGCCCAGGTGTTGGAGATTAGCTCGCCGCTCCGCAAGAAATCGAAAAAGTCGCCGGCGATCGAGCTAGGCGCCGGGAAAAAGCGCGCATCGAGCAGATGCACGCGTACGACGAATTCCCAAAGCGCGAGTAGCGCTAGCGGCGAGAGCACACGGAAGACGCGCTCGGTCATGAGGCGCGCTCTTGCCGCAGCAGGTGCCAGATGTGCACGGACAGTCGGCCGAACTCCGGATCGGCGCGCAGCTCGATCGGATCACGCGGCCGCGCAAACGGAACGGTCACGATCTCGAGAATGCGTCCGGGCTGTGCCGTCATTACAACGATGCGATCCGAAAGGGCCAGCGCTTCTTCGATGCTATGCGTGATGAAGAGGACGGTCTTACGATCGCGTTCCCATAGTGCGAGAAGCTCGCCGGCGAGCAAGACGCGTGTTTGTTCGTCGAGCGCGCCGAACGGCTCGTCCATGAAGAGCACTTGCGGATCGACCGCAAATGCGCGCGCGACGGCGCCGCGCTGTTTCATGCCGCCGGAGAGCTGGTACGGATATGCATCTTCGAAACGTGTCAGATTGACAAGATCGAGCTGCGCGCTGACGCGGCGGCTACGTTCGCCTGAGTCAATAGCCAGACGGTCGAACGCGAAGTCGACGTTTTCGCGCAGCGTCATCCACGGAAAGAGTGAGTATTCTTGGAAGACGGTCGCGCACGGAAGCGCATCTGGTCGATCGTGCGTCGCGTTAACGCTGACGCTTCCGGAGGTTGCATCCTCGAGACCGGCAGCGATGCGCAAGAGCGTCGTTTTCCCGCAACCGCTCGGCCCGACGATCGAAACGAACTCGCCGTCTCCGATGTCGAAATCCATATCGTCGATTGCGACCGTCCCCGACGCGAAGACTTTGCGCAATCCGTGAATTGCGATTCGTGGAAGTGCGGCCACGCTCGCGCGTTCGGCGAGCTTGTTGGTCAGGCCTCGCGGGAGCGCCGTAGATAGTTGGCTGCGCGACGACAGTTATCGACGTTATCGTACAGTTTGCCGATTGCCGTGTTGCAGTCTCCGCAAAGCAGACCTCTCACGTGACCCGTTTTGTGGTCATGGTCAACCTCGAGATGCTGGAGAAACGTTCCGTCGCTATGACGGCCGTGGGATTTCTTGCATTTCTGCCACGGAGCCCGACAGATTGCGCAAGCATAATTTCGGAGCGCGAGCAGATCGTGAAGCGATTCTAACGTCGCTCCGTAGGTTCTCTGGATGTACGAGCGCCTTTGCTTAAGACGGCGCTCTTGGTTGCTGTGATAATACTGCCGGACCCATTCGCTTTGGCAAGGGACGCAGCGAAGTTGGCCATCGGTGGCTCGAATCTTCATCGCGCCGCATTTGCCGCAGTCGTCTCGTCGCCTCAACTATTGGGTGGCCTCGAGATAAGCTGCGGCAGCATCTGCACGATCCGGATCGTCATTAAGAAAAGCGATAGCACCATTGCAACCGTGACATAGCAGCCCACGAATTTTGCCCGTTTTATTGTTCGCGAGCTAGCGAATTCTGATCGTACTCGCGATTGCTCCATCGATTCGCGCAAGCACGGCAGCGCTGTGCACCACTACGCATTACGATTTTAATTGCGCCACATTTCAGACAATTGGGAGAACGCTTTCTCGGCATATTCGAATCATATGCATCGCGTGTGCCTGCAGTATGGCCGCGCTATGACGGTTTATTTGCGAAACTCTTACGAGAAAGAAAAAAGGCTCGAAGCAATTCTATGCTTCGAGCCTTTACATGGTGCCGAGGCTGGGTAACGATCCCAGTACCTCTCACTTTTCAGGCGAGCGCTCTACCATTTGAGCTACCTCGGCGGCGGCCGATTTCGGTTCCACACAGTCCTCTTGGAACTCCTGTCAGCGTAAAGACTCTGTTCGCATTGCGCATTGTCCTCACAGCGCCCAAAAGGGCGGCCTTGAGGTGGTAAGGAACCCAGCCCACCCTCCGTATGCGAGTCTTTCTCGTCGGCGCTATTTGCGTGGGTTTCCTGCTTAATCTCACCACACCAAGCAAGGCGCAAGCTCCGCGAAGTTCAGTGGCGCAGCAATATGGCGTTGTGTTACGCGCGTTCAACGCCAATCTATCGCCACCGGTCGCGACCGACATGGCGCAACACGTGCTGCTGCTGGCTTCCTATTATAGTCTCGATCCGCGATTGCTCGTTGCGATCGTCGGCGTTGAGTCCGGTTGGCACGCACGCGCGATCTCACCGGCGGGTGCCCAAGGACTGGGTCAACTCATGCCCGCGACGGCCGACGGTCTTTCCGTACAGGCGCTCGAGAAATACGAGAATCTCGACGGCACTGCACGTTACATTCGCCGGCTGCTCAATGAGTACGCGAAGCTTCCTTTAGAACGGCGCTATTCGCTCGCAGTCGCAGGCTACAACGCAGGACCTGATGCCGTGCGCCGCTACGGCGGCGTTCCTCCCTACGCCGAAACGCAAGCGTACGTGCAGCACGTCCTCGGTTTGTGGCATCAGCTGCGCTTGCAATTGCCCGCGATCGCGCCGGCAATCCCGGTGCTCGCGAAAGCGCACGCACACGTTCTTGCTGTCAAGCATGTCGAGCCATCGCACATCGCAAGTGCGCCGGAGCTCGCGCCCATCGACGCACAGCAGGTCGGCGCGCGCGAACGGCGCGAGCTCGAAGGCGACGCTGTGCTGCCCGGACCGAAAAAGACGATTGGGCGCTGGCTGGCGAGGGCCTTAGGAGTCCACTAACCCGGCGCGAATGCCGCCTGGGATGAGACCACTCGAAGGCATCCGCGTCATCGAATGCGGGACGATCGTCGCCGCACCATATCTTGCATTGATTCTCGGCGACTACGGTGCCGATGTAATTAAAGTCGAGCATCCGAAGGGCGATAACATGCGGGGTAACGGCCCGCGCCGCAACGGTGTCGGACTCAATTTTAAATTCTACGGTCGCGATAAGCGCAACATCGTGCTCGATCTCTCAAAACCCGAAGGGCAAGAGATTCTACGCGGCCTCGTTCTACAGAGCGACGTGCTCATCGAAAACTTCCGACCGGGTGTCATGGAGCGATGGGGAATCGGATGGGACGATTTACACGCGCTCAATCCGCGTCTCGTGATGGCGCGCATTACCGGATTCGGTCAGTTTGGTCCGTACGCGTCGCGTGCAGGGTTCGGAACGCTTGCGGAAGCGATGAGCGGATTCGCGCATATCAACGGCGATCCGAACGGTCCGCCGATGCTGCCCGCGTTCGGCATGGCGGACTCGATTGCAGCGCTCTCGGGAGCCTACGCCGTGATGCTCGCGCTCTATCATCGCGACACGCGCAACGCGGGTGGTCAAATGATAGACATCTCACTCATCGAGCCGATCTTTCACATCCTCGGCGCGCAAACGACGATCTTCGAAGAAACCGGCGAGATCCAATTTCGATCGGGCAATCGCACCAAGAACAACGCGCCGCGGAACATTTATCGCGCGCGTGACGGGGGCTGGGTTGCGATCTCGACGAGCGCCGATGTGATCGCACGCCGTGTCATGCAGCTCGTCGGGCATCCGGAAGTCATCGACGAGCCGTGGTTTGCGAGCGGACGCACGCGTGCCGAACACACCGAAGAGCTCGACCGTATGGTCGGCGGCTGGATCGCCCAGCGCGACGCAGCCGACGTCATTGCCGCATTCGAACAGGCCGGCGCCGCGATCGCGCCGATCTACGACGTCGCACAAGTGCTCGCAGACCCGCAATATCAAACGCTCAATAGCGTCGTCACCGTCCCGGATGACGACCTTGGGCAAGTGAAGATGCAGAATCTACTGTTTCGCATGAGCGAAACGCCGGGCGAAGTTCGCAGCGCCGGACGCCGAATCGGCCAAGACACGGACACGGTTTTAAGGGAGCTTTTAGGTTTGAGCGATGAGCGTCTCCGCAAACTGTACGAATCCGGCGTCACCGCGCCGGCAGAGGAGGTGGCATGAACCCGTTTTTTCACCAGCTTGGTGCGATGCTCGTCGAAGAGGCAAACGCGCGCGGCGCGGGCATCGACGCTCCCATAATGGACGATAGCACGGAAAAAGAGCTGCTGGACCTTGCCCGCGTGGTTGCGCACTCACGCGAACGACGCTTTGCGCCGCTGGCGTGCTATCTTGCCGGCATCGCGATAGCGAAGATGCAAATGAAGCAGCCACACCTCGATGTTGCCAATTATGTCAAAGCTATGCGAGTCGCGCTCGAACCACAAGAGGACTCAGGTAGCAATCCCGTGTAGGACGCGCGGTGGAGACGGCTCATCAACCGCGTTACGCGAAGGTCATCGATCATACAAGGTGCATCGGATGTCACGCCTGTACGACGGCTTGCAAATCAGAAAATGATGTCCCGCTTTCCGTCACGCGCACGTACGTCAAGTCGGTCGACGTCGGAACATTCCCAACGGCACGTCGTGCGTTTCAAGTAACGCGCTGCAATCAATGCGATGACGCACCTTGCGTTGCCGCTTGTCCCACGACGGCGATGTTTCGCCGTCCCGATGGGATCGTCGATTTCAATAAGTCGATCTGCATTGGTTGCAAGGCTTGTATAGCGGCCTGCCCGTACGATGCGATCTTCATTAATCCGCGCGATCATTCGGCAGAAAAGTGCAATTTCTGCGCCCACCGTCTCGACATGAACCTCGAGCCGGCCTGTGTCGTTGTCTGTCCGACCGAAGCAATCATGATCGGCGACATGGACGATCCGTCGACGAAAGTCGCGCAGATCATCAATCGTCAACCCGTCTCGGTTCGTCGCCCCGAAAAAGAAACGCATCCGAAGTTGTTTTATCGCGGTGCGACACAAGCGACGCTCGATCCGATTGCGGCGAGGCGCCCAACGGGCAACCTCTATGCATGGGCGACGCAGCCGCAAGGCTCGAATGAAGTCGGCTCGGGGCATCCGGGACCGTACGGGAACTCCTCCGCGGCCGCGATGCTGTCGTACGATGTTTCGCACAAAGCGCCGTGGGATTGGCGCGTCAGCCTTTATACGTGGACGAAGAGTATCGCCGCCGGGATCTATCTTGCCGCGGTGCTCGTTGCAATCTTTGGCGGCATCGCGTGGACGAGCGCGTTGATGCGCTGGGTCGTCCCGATCGGCTCGGGCGCATTTCTTGGAATAACAGGGCTGATCTTGATCGCAGATCTCGAGCATCCCGAGCGCTTCCTGCTCATCTTCACAAAACATCAATGGCGGAGCTGGCTCGTTCGCGGGGCGTTCATCATTGGTGCCTACTCAGTCGTGCTGCTCGTACATTTTCTCGCGAGCTTGAGCGGCAATGTCGTCGTTCAGCAGCGTGCCGCGATCGCGGGCGTACCGCTTTCGCTCATGACTGCCGTTTATACGGGCTATCTCTTCGCACAAGCAAAGGGACGCGATCTGTGGCAAAATCCGCTATTGCCGCCGCACCTATTCGTACAAGCGATATTGGCGGGTTCGTGCGTCCTCTCGGCCTTCGCGATTGCGCTCGATCTGCCGTCGCGCGATGCGCTCTTGTGGCTGGTCTCAATCTCCGCGCTGGTGCAGCTGCTGTTTGTGCTCGCGGAGTTCACGCTCGGTCATCCGACCGCGCACGCACGCCTCGCGGCACATAACATGATCGCGGGCAAATACGCCCGCTGGTTCTGGCCCTCGATAATCTGCGTTGGCGTTGCCGTCTTCGCGCCGTGGGTGTGGTGGATTGCAATTTTCGTCGCCCTAATCGGGCTGTTTATGTACGAGCATGCGTACGTGCAAGCCGGACAGTCGGTACCTCTGGCATGAGCGACGAAACATTTTATCAGGGACCAAGCGGGACACATTTGGCCTCATTCCCACCCAAAGAACGCTGGAACGATTGGGTTGAAATCGAATCGAAAGCGTGGCCGGAGCGCGAAGAGCATCATTATTCGCTCGTTCCGACGACATGCTTCAATTGCGAATCAGCCTGCGGACTATTGGCGTACGTCGACAAAGAGACGGGCGAGATCCGTAAGTTCGAAGGCAATCCCGAACATCCGGGTTCGCGCGGACGAAATTGCGCAAAGGGTCCCGCTACGATCAATCAAGTCAAAGACGTCGATCGCATCGCGTTTCCGCTCAAGCGCGCCGGCGAACGTGGCGACGGCAAATGGGTGCAGGTCGGATGGGACGAGGCACTCGATGACATCGCGGCGCGCATCAGGCGTGCGATCGTCGAAGAGCGCGAAAACGAGATCATGTATCACGTCGGCCGTCCGGGTGAGGACGGATATACGGAACGCGTCATGGGCGCGTGGGGCGTCGACGGTCACAATTCCCACACGAACATCTGCAGCTCCGCGGCGCGCGCCGGCTATGCGTTCTGGATGGGCATCGATCGACCGAGTCCCGACCACGCAAACGCAGACGTCATCTTCCTTATAAGCTCGCATCTCGAGGCCGGGCACTATTTCAATCCGCACGCGCAGCGTATCATCGAGGCCAAGGCCGCCGGCGCGAAGATCATCGTATTCGACATCCGTCTCTCGAATACGGCGACGCACGCTGACTATTGGGTCGCGCCGGTCCCTGGAAGCGAGGCGGCGATTCTGCTCGCCATTGCGCGCAATCTTGTCGAGACCGGGCGTTACAATCGCGAGTTCGTCCGTCGCTGGTGGAACTGGGAAGAATATCTTGCAAAGGAACGGCCCGAGCTTCCGCGGACGTTCGAAAGTTTCGAGAAGGCGTTTCTCGAGCTGTATGTCGGTTTCACGTTTGAGTATGCGGCCGAAGAAGCCGGCGTCGCGATCGAACAGCTGCGCACGATTGCCGATGTCGTCGCCGGTGCCGGTACGCGGCTCTCGAGCCACAACTGGCGCGCGGCAGCAGCCGGGCATCGCGGCGGTTGGCAAGTGTCGCGCACGCTCTTCCTTCTAAACGCGCTCATGGGCGCAGTTGCGACCGAAGGCGGCGTCTTTCCGAACGCCTGGAACAAGTTTGTCCCCAAGCCCATTCACGCTACGCCGCATCCGAAGCGCTGGAACAACGTAACCTGGCCTGAACAATATCCTCTCGCCTATCACGAGATGTCTTTCTTGCTGCCGCACTTGTTGCGCGAGCAAAAAGCCAAGCTCGACGTGTATTTCACACGCGTCTACAATCCCGTGTGGACGAACCCCGACGGCATGTCGTGGATCGAGATGTTCAAGGAACCCGGACGAATCGGCTTGCACGTCGCGCTGACGCCGACGTGGAGCGAGACCGCATATTTTGCGGACTACGTGTTACCGATGGGTCTCGGCCCGGAACGTCACGACATTCATTCGTACGAAACACATGACGCGCAGTGGCTCGGATTTCGCCAACCGGTCGTGCGGACGGCACGCGAACGCGAGGGTGAGAAATTCACCGACACACGCGAAGCCAATCCGGGCCAGGTCTGGGAAGAGAATGAATTTTGGATCGAGATGTCGTGGCGAATCGATCCCGACGGTAAGCTCGGGATTCGCAAGTACTTCGAATCAAAGAAGCAGCCCGGCGAGAAGCTGACGCTCGATGAGTACTACGGCTTCATTTTCGAAAACTCGGTTCCGGGGCTTCCGGAACGTGCTGCGGCCGAGAGTCTAACGCCGCTTGCATTCATGCGGAAGTACGGGGCCTTTGAAGTTGCGCACAATATCGGCGCACAGCACGAGATCCCGGTGCCGCAAAGCGAACTTGACGACGTCGCGGTTTCGGAGCTCGGACGCGTCTACACGCGCGCTGCCAAACCGGCGCTCGAAAATATCGTTCCCTTACCCGCGCCTGAGGACGACCCGGACGGACGGCGCCCCGTCGGCGTTCAGGTCGACGGCCAAATTTTGCGCGGGTGGCCGACGCCGAGCGGCAAGCTCGAATTCTATTCCTCGACGCTGGCGACGTGGGGATGGCGCGAATACGCGACCCCGCAATACATCAAGAGTCACGTCCATCCCGAGAATTTGAAGCCGGGACAGATGGTGCTCAATCCGATCTTTCGTCTTCCGACACAAATTCACACGCGTAGCGCAAATGCTAAGTGGCTCGACGAGCTCGCGCACGTCAACCCGCTTTGGATCAATCCGATCGATGCAGAGCGGCTCGGAATCCTCGCGACCGGCGATCTCGTCCGCATCACAACAGAGATCGGTTACTTCGTGCTCAAAGCGTGGGTGACGGAAGGAATTCGTCCCGGAGTCGTGGCCTGCAGTCATCACATGGGCCGTTGGAAACTCGGTGAGAACGGTCAGCGGCAAATGGCCGCCTCGGTTAGCCTGAACAAAGATGAGTCGCGCTGGAGCATGCGGCGCAAAGCGGGCGTCTCGCCGTTTAAGTCCGACGATCCGGATACGCAGCGTATTTGGTGGACCGACGTCGGCGTGCATCAGAACCTGACGTTCGGCGTGCAGCCCGATCCGATTTCAGGGATGCACTGCTGGCATCAAGCCGTTAGCGTCGAGCGCGCGCATCCCGAAGATGCATACGGAAATGTGTACGTCGACACCGAGAAGAGTCGTGCGGTGTTCGCGAAATGGCAAGCCATGACGCGTCCCGCGAGCCGGTATTCACCCAATGCGACGCGACGCCCATGGTGGTTCTTGCGTCCGTTGCGCCCCAGCCGCGACGAGTACAAACTGCCCGTTTGAAATTCCCAGATGTACTGGGATTCTTACTCGCCGGATTCGTGCTCGGCGACGCGGGGTTGCGCGTCATTCATATTCCACTAGCCTCGCAAGGAAGCGGCATCGCCATTGCGCTCGCGGCCTCCGTGATCTTGTATGAGTGCGGACACGATCTCGATCGCGAACATCTCGGCACGGCGTGGCGCAGTCTGCTGCTGCTCGTCACGTTGGGCGTTATCATTACGGCTGGCCTCGCCGCGCTTGCCGCACATGTCGCTTTCGGGTGGGATTGGCCAACGGCCGTCCTGTTCGGAACTATCATTGCGGCAACCGATCCCGCCGCGGTGATTCCGGTGATGCGGCAGTCCGGCGTTTCACAACGGATAAGCAACGTTGCACAAGCGGAATCGGCGCTCAACGATGTCATCGGCGCGGTACTGACGATCTTTGCGCTCGCGATCGTGCAGAGCGGACACTTGAGCCCAGTCGCCACCGTTTCAACCGTTGCAGTGACGCTGCTCTATGGTGCTGCATTCGTGGCGGGACTCGCGCATCGCGGTGAACGGCAACCGCTGTTCTCCGCGCTCACCGTCGTCGCACGTTGCGTTGTCTTCGTTATTTTAGGCGCCGCTTTGAATCCCGGAGCAGCAACATTCCCGTTGCTTGCGACCGGGCTGTTCGCTGCGGCGTTCATGCTTTTGATTCGACCGGCTGCCGTGTTCGCATCGCTCTGGCCGGATCGCGTGCACCGCTGGAATCTGCGCGAGCTTCTGATGTTGTCCTGGGTGCGTGAGACCGGTGTCATGTCCGCGGCGCTCGCCGCGAACATTGTCGCGCTCTCGGTGCCGAACGCGGAATCGATCGTGGCGAAGACGACAGCCGTCATCGTCGCAACGGTCGTCATTCAAGGGCTTACGACGGGAACGTTTGCGCGAGTGCTCGGTGTGGCTAGCGCGCTGCCCGCATCTGAAAAGTAAAACGGTCCGAGCGATAGAGGCTGTGCCCGCAAAGAATCGGGCGCTCGCCGTTCGTGAAGAACGTCACCTTACGGCTTAGCAAAGCGTGTCCGCGGGCAACGCCGAGAATTTTCGCGACACCTGCATCCGCGTTGATCGCACCAACTTCTTGCTCGACCGCGATGGCTTCCACGCCGCTCTCGCGCGCAATCGTTGCGAACAGCGACTGACGGCGTGCGTCCTCCCGGGTGATTCCGCGACTGCACCAGCCGGCAACGTAACGCACGTCGTACGCACTCGGCTCGTCGTCTGCAACACGAATGCGGCGTACGAGCACGACTTCGCTTCCCTGCGCCACTTGGAGCGCCGCGGCGACGTCCGGCTCGGCGGCGACGCGGCGGAACGTGAGGATCTTTGCGAGCGGATCGAGATGCGGGAGATTCCAATCTTGCATGAAGCGCTCGACGCCGTCGAGATGCAGTGCGAGCCGCGCCTGCCGAACGAGAAACGTGCCGCGGCCCGGCACGCGTTTGACGACACCGCGCCGGACCAGCTCGGCAATCGCATTGCGTGCCGTCATCCGGCTTACGCCGAAGCGCGCCATCAGCGCGGAATCCGAAAGCAAGCGTTGTTCGCCTTCAGGAAGCGTTTGCAGATCCTCGAGCAGGCGCAACTTGATCTGCTCGTACAGCGGCATGGGGCCGGTACGGTCGATGGGCTTGGGCCTACTTGAAGATCGGGCCATAACAGGAATCGCCTATTGTACAAATGTACGGACAGGTCTAGACTATGGCCTAGCGCCGCCAGCGTCAAGAG
The DNA here is from genome assembly GCA_963715815.1 of Vulcanimicrobiota bacterium. Lineage (GTDB taxonomy): Bacteria > Vulcanimicrobiota > Vulcanimicrobiia > Vulcanimicrobiales > Vulcanimicrobiaceae > JAFAMS01. The sequence goes on from OY970278.1 coordinate 1,439,073, forward strand.
GGTCAAGCATAAACAATGGCAGTTGCAGTCGAACAACGTAGCGATGCGGCAACGATAGTTGCCGAGCTCGTCGCCCGCGGGCGCAAAGCGCAGCTCGCGATTCGCGATTACACGCAAGAGCAAGCCAACCAGCTTGTGACCGCGGTCGCGTGGGCCTGCTACAAGCCTGAGAATGCACAGCGCTTGGCGCGACTCGCAATCGAAGATACCGGCATCGGCCGCTACGAAGACAAGGTCATCAAGAATCAGCGCAAGACGTTTGGCACGTTGCGCGACTTACTTGACCCCGGCGCAATCTCGGTCGGCGTCATGCGCGAGGATCGCGAGCTGGGCCTTACGTTGATCGCAAAGCCCGTTGGCGTTGTGGCAGCCGTTTGTCCGTCGACGAATCCGTCAGCAACGCCGATTAACAAAACAATGATGATCATCAAAGGGCGCAACGCGACGATTCTCGCGCCTTCGCCAAAAGGGGCGACCACGTGCGAGCTCGTTGTCGAGCTCGTGCACGAGCAGCTGCGTAAGCTCGGCGCACCGCTCGATCTCGTCCAGATGTTGCCGCAGCCGATCTCCAAGGAGCTTACACACGAGCTGATGCGGCAGGCCGACGTCGTCGTTGCGACCGGTTCGCAAAACAACGTTCGCGCCGCGTACTCGTCTGGTACTCCGGCGCTCGGCGTCGGCGCGGGCAACACACCGGCGATCATCGACGAAACCGCCGACCTCGACGATGCTGCTTCAAAGATCAAGCTGAGCAAGTGTTTCGATTACGCGACGAGCTGTTCGTCCGAGAACTCCGTTGTAGTTCCGTCCTCCCGCTACGCGCACACGATCGATGCGTTACGCCGGCAAGGCGGCTATGTGCTCGACGCCAAGCAGAAAGCGCAGCTGGAGAAGGTCATGTTCCCCGGCGGCAATCTCAGTACGAAGATCATCGCCCAATCGCCGAAGACCATCGCGGAGGTTGCCGGCTTCGAAGACCCGGCCGCGCTCGCAGCTGAGTTCTTCATGGTCGAAGAAACCGGCATTGGCGACGAGTATCCATTCTCAGGCGAAAAGCTCTCGGTCGTCCTCACGGTGTACCGCTACGAGACTTTCGACGACGCGGTCGACCTTGTGAGAAGCATCTTGCAGTACAGCGGCATGGGACATTCCGTCGCGATTCACACCAAGACGCCGGAGCGCGCAGCGCGTCTTGCTCACGAGCTCGACGTCGTTCGCGTCCTCGTCAATCAACCGCACAGCTTCAATAATGGCGGCGGATTCGACAATGGGCTGAACTTCACGCTGACGATGGGCTGCGGCTCGTGGGCAAAAAACAGCATTAGCGAAAATCTCTCGTACAAACATTTTCTCAACACGACGCATCTCGTGCGCCAGATTCCCGAGCGTAAGCCGACCGAAGAAGCGTTGTTCGGCTCATATTGGAAACGCTTTGGCCGGTGATGGACCGAGCGTAGTGGCATCGTGCGTTAGCAATAGTGTTATTGCGAGGTCGGTTGGGGGGCCCCATGCGCAGCATGGGGGGTGCGGAGCCCGGGGCGGAGCACCGTTAAAATGAACGTCCCTGAATACATCGCGAAGTCGTTGCTTCGCGATGCCGGTATTGCCACGCCGGACGGCGAGGTTGCCAGTGACGGCCGTAGCGCAGCCGAGCATGCGCGCAAGCTGGGCGGACGTGTTGCGATCAAGGCACAGATCCCGGCCGGCAAACGCGGCAAGTCTGGTGGTATCGCGTTCGCAGCAACGCCGCAAGAAGCCGAAGCGAAGGCGACAGCCTTGATCGGCAGCGAGATTGCCGGACACCACGTCGACGCGGTCTTAGTCGAGTCGGCGGCCGACATCGAGAGCGAGCTTTACGTTGCAATTCTCAACGATGGCTCGAGCCGCGGACCGCTTTTGCTCTTTTCGCGCCAAGGCGGGATCGAAATCGAAGAGCAAGGCGAGACGATCGTGCGCCGCGCGCTCGACATGCGAACCGGCCTGGATGCCGCGACCGCGCGCGAGATCGCGGGCGACGACGCGCTCGCAGAGCTGATGCAAAGGATGTACGAACGCTTCATTGCGCTCGACTGCGAGCTGCTCGAGATCAATCCGCTTGCGCGGGAACGCTCGGGCAGCTACATCGCGCTTGATTGCAAGATGACGCTCGACGATTCGTCGCGGCCACGTCAGAAAGAACTGTTCGCGCGCATCGAGAGCGCGACGGGTCCGCTCGGGACGGCGCTCGAGCAGCGCGCGCGCGCCGCGGGTCTGTATTTCATCGAACTCGACGGCGAGGTGGGCGTCCTCGCAAACGGCGCGGGTTTGACGATGACGACGCTGGACGCCGTGCATCTGCACGGTGGAAAGCCCGCGAACTTTCTCGAGATCGGCGGCGAGGCATACACGAAGGCCACGATAGCACTCGAGCTCGTTCTTTCGAACCCGAGCGTCCGCAGCGTACTGGTCAATTTCTGCGGGGCCTTTGCCCGAACCGACGTCATGGCCGAGGGAGTGGCCCAAGCATACGAGACGCTGCGGCCGAGCGTCCCATTCTTCTTTTCGATTCACGGCACCGGAGAAGAGCGCGCGATCGAGATCGTGCGCGAACGCTTGGGTATCGAGCCGTTCGCGCTGATGGACGACGCCGTCAAGGCGGCGATTGCCGCTGCGCGCGAACCCGCGGGAGCACGCGCATGATTCTGCGTCGCGATCAAGCGGTGCTCGTGCAGGGCATCACCGGAAAGCAAGCCTCATTTTGGACCGAGAAGATGCTCGCGTGCGGAACGAAGATCGTCGCCGGTTCGAGTCCGGGAAAAGGCGGGAACAGCGTCCTCGGCATTCCCGTGTACGATTCGGCGGTCGCCGCCGCTGCGGCGCACTCGATCGACTGCACGGTGCTCTTCACGCCACCGATGGCAACGAAGCTCGCGGTCTTTGACGCGCTCGAGGCTGGTATTCGCAATCTCGTAGTGCTGGCCGAGCACGTTCCGGTGCACGACGTCATGGAGTTCGTCGCAGCGGCAAAAGATGTTGGCGCGCTCCTCGTTGGTCCGAATACTGCGGGTGTCGTGACGCCGGGTGAATGCGCGGTCGGGATCATGCCCGGATTTGCGGAGAACATTTTTCAGCCGGGTTCGGTCGGCGTGATCTCGCGCAGTGGCAGTCTCGGTACTCTGATCTGTCTCGATATCGTGCGCGCCGGCTTCGGCGAATCGGCGTTTCTCGGCATCGGTGGCGATCCGGTACTCGGAACGACGACCGCGGACGCATTGCGTATATTCGACGGCGACGCGAAAACCGAAGCCGTCGTCATCGTCGGCGAGCTCGGCGGTACGATGGAAGAAGAGGCCGCCGAATACGCTGCGCAAACAAAGATGTCGTCGCGCAAGCCGATCGTCGCGTTCATTGCGGGACGCAGTGCGCCGCCTGGGCGCCGAATGGGACATGCCGGCGCTATTGTCATAGGTTCGCGCGGAAGCGGCGAATCAAAAGTTCAGGCGCTGCGCGACGCAGGTGCAACGGTCCTTGACACACCATCCGACATAGGGTCGGTTCTTCGCAACGTTCTCTCGTGAGAGGTAACTAGAATGGCCATCGAAACTCGTCCTAAACCCGACGTAAAGACCGCGGATTATTCGCGGCCGCTCTCACGGATGACGCCCAGCGAAGCGTTCGTTGAAACGTTGCGTGCTGAAGGTGTGACGCTTGCGCCGGGAATCGTCGGATCGGCGTATATGGATGCGCTCGATCTCTTCCCGGCAGCCGGCATTCGCTTCTTACCGGTTGCACACGAACAAAATGCCATTCACATGGCGGACGGTTGGGGGCGGATGACGGGGCGACCGACGATCGCGATTGCGCAAAACGGTCCCGGTATCACCAATTTCGTCACCGGTGTCGCGGCCGCGTATTGGGCGCATACGCCGATGGTCGTCGTGACGCCGTCGGTCGGTTCGGCGAGCACGGGTCTTGGCGGCTTCCAAGAAGCCGAGCAGATGTCGATTTTCTCCAAGATGACGAAGTGGCAAGTGCAGGTCAATCGGCCGGATCGCATGGCTGAGCTCCTGCGTCGCGCGTTCTATATTGCGAAGGCCGAAAACGGTCCGGTACAGATCGACATTCCGCGCGATTACTTCTACGGCGAAATTGAAACCGAGATCTATCCGTCGCAGAGCCTCGAGCGCGGCCAAGGTCCGGACGACGCGCTCGAAGCCGCGGCCAGGATGCTCGTCGAGGCAAAGAATCCGCTAATCGTCTGCGGCGGCGGCGTCGTGCAAGCCGGCGGCGGCGATGAGGCGCGCGCACTGGCTGAGTTTTTGTGCGTGCCGGTCGCAAACTCGTATCTGCACAACGACTCGTTCCCGGCCAGTCACGAGCTGTCGGTCGGACCGCTCGGCTATTGCGGTTCGAAAGCTGCAATGCAGTTGATATCCGAAGCCGACGTCGTCCTCGCGCTCGGGTGTCGTCTCAACCCGTTCGGGACGACGCCGCAATACGGTTTTGACTACTGGCCGAAGAACGCTAAGATCATTCAGATCGATGCCGATGCTCGCACACTCGGCTTGACGAAGAAAATCGCAATCGGTATCTGCGCCGACGCAAAGGCTGCCGCGGGACGGCTCCTCGAGCACGCGCGTAACCTGGACGGCGGACGCCGCCGCAACGAGGCGACGCTCAAGAAGATTGCGGACGCAAAGAAATCTTGGACCGATGAACTCGCGAAGCTCTCGGCAAAGACCGGCGAGCCGATCAGTCCGCGTCACGCGCTCAAGCTCGTTACCGAAGCGCTTCCGAAAGATTGCGTCGTCACGACCGACATCGGCAACATCTCGTCGGTTTCGAACAGTTATCTGCGGTTTGAGAATCCGCGCCGTTTCCTAGCCGCGATGAGCTTCGGAAACTGCGGATACTCGTATCCAACGGCACTCGGCGCGAAGCTCGCGCGTCCTGATTTGCCGGTTGTCGCATTCGTTGGCGACGGCGCATGGGGCATGAGTCTCGCCGAAGTGATGACCGCGGTTCGCGAAAATATCGGCGTCGTTGCTATCGTTTGGAACAACGCGCAGTGGGGCGCGGAGAAAAAGAACCAAGTCGACTACTACGGTGACCGCTTCGTCGGCACCAATCTGAAGAATCCCGACTTCGCCGAGGTTGCGCGTGCGATGGGTGCGCAGGGCATTAAGGTGGATAAGGCGTCGGAGATCGGCAATGCGGTGAAAACGGCGGTTGACAGTGGAAAGCCGACCGTCATCAATCTCATGGTCGACTCCGTCGAGCTTGCCGAACCGTTCCGGCGCGATGCGCTCAAGAAGCCCGTTCGTATGCTCGATGTCTATAAACACCTTACGGGCTGAGTTCGGACATCTCGAAAACATGATGGCAGCCGTGCGCGCACGTAAGCGTCCGCGCACGGTTGCGGTCGTTCAACCGGTCAGCAGCTACGCGCTCGGCGCCGTACTGCGGGCGGCGGAGGAAGGCTTCGTCCGTCCATTGCTCGTCGGCGATGAGAAGCGTATTCGCAAGCTCGCCTCGAGCGAAGGCATGACTCTTGATCGTGCGCGGATTGTTGATGCGTCTTCTGATGCGCAAGCTGCTGAGCATGCCGTTGCGCTCGTTCGCAGCGGCGACGCTGAGATGTTGATGAAGGGTCACATTCACACCGACGAGTTTCTGCGCCCGACGCTTAACCGCGAAAGCGGCCTGCGTACGGATCGGACGATGACACACATCTTCGTCTGCTATTTACCGCAGCATATTTATCCGAAAGCATTGCTCGTGACCGACGCGGCATTCAACATAGCGCCGAACTTGGCCGCGAAACGCGCGATCGTCGAAAACGCAATCGCTCTCGCGCACGCGCTCGGCGTGGAGACGCCCAAGGTTGCCGTTTTGGCGGCAACGGAGGAAGTAAATTCTGCGATGCCGGCGACAGTCGACGCGCGCGCGTTGCGAGACATGAATCGTAGCGGCGAGATCACGGGCGCCATCGTCGACGGCCCGTTTGCGTTCGACAATGCGCTCTCTGCCGAGGCTGCGAAGATGAAGGGGATCGATTCACCGGTCTGCGGTGACCCAGATATTCTGATCGTGCCGACGATCGAAGCCGGTAACATGCTCTATAAGGAAATGGTGCACTTCTGCTGCGCGATCACGCCGGGGATCGTCCTCGGCGCTGCAGCGCCGATTCTCCTTACGTCGCGTGCCGATCCGCTGGAAGCGCGGATTGCATCCTGCGCTCTCGCGGCAACCTATTTGGACGCCGCGTGATTTCGCAGGCCGACGAAACACTCGCCTTCGGTCCGATTCCCTCGCTGCGCAAAACCTTGCGCGATGGTGTGTTTTCACCGGTCGAGCTTGTCGAGCTGGTTCTCGCGCGGATCGAGCGCGACGAGCCGCGACTGACGGCGTGGGTGGAGATCGCTCGCGATTCCGCGCTCAGTGCTGCCCGCAAAGCCGATGTGAACGCACCGCTTGGCGGAATCCCCTTCGGCGTCAAGGACGTCATCGACGTTCGCGATATGCCGACGCGCTTTGGTGCGAATATCGAATTGCCGCCTCCGCAGCTCGATGCGTGGTGCGTTGCGGCTGTGCGGCGTGCCGGCGCGATTCCGCTCGGGAAGCTGCATACGACGCCCTTTGCCTATGCCGATCCGGCGCCGACGAAGAATGCGATTGATCCCACGCGTTCGCCCGGCGGATCGAGCTCGGGAAGCGGAGCTGCGGTCGGCGCACATCAGATTCCATTTGCATTCGGAACGCAAACCGGCGGCTCGACGCTCCGTCCAGCGGCGTACAACGGCGTCGCCGGATTCAAGCCGACCTTCAGCGCGATTCCGACGACCGGAGTCTCGATGCTCGCGCCGACGTTTGATACTATCGGCATCATCGCGCGGACGGCGAGCGACGTGGCGGAGGTCTTCGCTGCTTTCTACCCCGGCGCGCTCGATGCCGCGCCGCTACGTGCCGCGCGCATCATCGATGCGCTCGACTATCGCACGGATATTTCCGGTCCGCAGGTTTGCGCCGCGATCGATCGCGCACTCGAGACACTCGTCGCGGCGGGCGCTACACGCGTGAAACGCGCTCTACCGTCCACAGTCGAGCAGGTTGAAGAAAACTGGCACGCGATCGCCGCGTATGAAGCATCCGCGGTGTTGCCGCCGCTGGTCGAGCAAGTCACAGGGTATCCGCGAGTTGAGAAACTGCTCGTCGAAGGGCTCGCAATCGATGCGGCCTGCTACCGAAAGGCACGTGATGTGCGTTCACAGATCGTGGGCGAGCTCGCGGCACTTCTCAATGAGGGTGATGTCGTTGCCTTGCCGACAGCAGGCGAGGTGCCGAAGTTCGGCTCCATGGGCGATGCGCATTTCTTACGACCGTGGTCGCTTGGCGGTTTTCCGTCGATCTCAATTCCGGTCGGCTTCGATACAACAGGTTTGCCGATTGGTATGCAGCTCGTTGCAAAACGTGGCGACGACCTCATGCTGCTGGCCATTGCGCGCTGGGCCGAGAACCAACTAACGTGAGCCTGATTCAAGTCGAAGACGTCGAGAAGCGCTTCGACTCGAACGTCGTGTTACGCGGCGTCAATCTACAGGTCGAGCGCGGCGAGGTTCTCGTCGTCATCGGCCCCAGTGGCGGCGGCAAGAGCACGCTCTTGCGTTGCATCAATTTGCTGGAGCCAATTCAGCGCGGCCGAATCATCGTCGACGGGCAAGTCATCACGGATCCGGGCGTCAACGTCAACGCCGTCCGGCGCCAAGTCGGGATGGTCTTCCAGCACTTCAATCTTTTCCCGCACCTGCGGGTCATCGACAATCTCACCCTCGCGCCGACCCAAGCGCTACACCAGCCAAAATCCGAAGCGAACGATCGCGGTCGGGCGCTGCTCGAACGCGTCGGCTTGGGCGGCAAGGCCGATAGCTATCCGCATCAGCTTTCGGGAGGCCAGCAACAACGCGTCGCCATTGCCCGTGCTTTGATGATGGATCCGCGCGTAATGCTTTTCGATGAGGTTACGTCCGCACTCGATCCCGAGCTCGTCGGCGACGTCCTCGAAGTCATGCGCGATCTCGCGGTATCGGGGATGACGATGATCGTCGTGACGCACGAGATGCAGTTCGCACGCGAAGTCGGCGATCGACTCGTCTTGATGGCCGAAGGCGTGGTGGTTGAAGAGGGTAAGCCGCGCGACATGCTCGATCGGCCGCAGCACGAGCGAACGCGTCAATTCTTACGTCGGTTACTGCGTTTTCACGATGCGGAGGGCGCTCCGCTCAGTCAAGGAGGCACATGAGAAAGCTATTTTGGTTGCTCGCAATTCCACTATTGCTCGTGTCGGTCTCGGCGGGCTCGAGTGCGGCTCCGACGAAGATCTCGGTTGGGGTTCCAGCTGAACTCAGAGCCAAAGGCGTGCTTACGGTCGGAGTCAAGTGCGACTACCCGCCCTTCGGCTATGTCGACGCCAGCGGCAACACGGTCGGCTACGACGTCGACTTCGCCCGTCAGCTCGCGCAGCTTGCACTCGGCAATCCGAATGCCGTTCAAACTCAGTGCGTCTCGAGCGCAGACCGGATTCCATACCTCACGACGCACCGCGTGGACGTCGTTATCGCGACCCTCGGCTACAATGCGGATCGCGCACGCGTGATCGCGTTCTCGAAACCGTACTTTTCGCAAACCGGTCGCGTCATCGTCACCAAAGCGTCCGGAATCAGCGCCGTGAAAGACTTTGCTGGGAAGACCGTTCTCACGCTCAAGGGAACGCCGTACGGTAAGTGGTTCAACGATTGCCTTCCGAGCGCAAAGATCACGGAATACGATACGACGAGCCAAGCACTTATTGCGCTCAAAGAAGGGCGCGGCGCCGGATATGCGGACGACGATACGCTGCTGATCGGACTCGCCGGAAAAGATCCCTCACTGACTGTTGTTGGCTCGCTCTACTCGAGCAAGTATGGCGTCGGGATGCGTCTCGACGATGACGCGATGATCAAATGGGTTGACGCTGCGATCACGCAACTGCAATCCCAAGACTTCTTTTTCAGTCAGTTCAAGAAGTGGGTGCCGGACAAACATCTCCAGGATCTCTTCTCGGAGTCGATGCCGCGACCGGGGCACGATCTCACATATCCGGCGGGCCCCGTCGTTCACTGCTAGACGCGGATGAGCGGCTACACGTTCGATCCAGCGATCATCTGGCAGAACCTGCCCAATCTTTTGGGCGGACTGCTGTTGACGTTGGAGGTGAGCCTGATCGGCATCATCGGCGCGCTCGCGATCGGTATCGTGGGCGGTGCCGTTCGAACCTTTGAGCTGCCCGTTTTCAGCGGCATCGTTCGGGTGTACGTGGAGTTCATCCGGAACACGCCATTTCTCGTGCAGCTCTTTTTTCTGTACTTCGCGTTGCCCGAGCTGGGGTTACGGTTGAGCGGCTTCACCGTCGCGTGTGTGACGCTGATGATTCACGGCGGATCGTACAACGTCGAGAACTTTCGCGCCGGCTTCACGTCAACGGCGGCGGGCTTTCGCGAAGGCGCGCGCGCACTTGGGCTTTCGGGCTGGCAATCCTTTCGTTACGTGACCCTTCCAATCGGCGTACGCACGGCGATGCCGTCGGTTACGAACACCTGCATCTCCGTGCTCAAGGGGTCATCGTTGATGGTGGCGATCGGCTTTCCTGAACTAACCGATCGCGCGGTCTCGATCGTCGGTCAAACGTTTCGCGTCTACGAGATGTTCCTTACGATCGCCGTCATCTATCTAATCGTCGTGTGGGCGCTCTCCATCGTGATGCATTGGGCTGAGCGCCGGATGGCGATACCGGGGTTCGGGATTTGAGCGTCGACTGGGTGGGCCCCGTCGCCTCGTACATGCTGGGCGGGTTGCGCACGACGATAGCGCTGTGCGCCATCACCGTGGTTGCGAGCACGCTCGTCGGGATCGTGCTCGGAACGCTGAGCATGATTCGTTCGCTTCCACTTGAGCTCGCATTGCGCGCTCACATCGAATTTTGGCGCGGGCTCCCCACGGTCGTGTCGCTGTTCTTCATTTTCTTTGCCCTGCCGACCGTGCACGTTTACGTGAACGCATTTTTCGCGGCAGCCGTCGGCCTCACGTTGTGGGCCAGCGCGAACATCGCCGAGATCGTGCGCGGCGCGATCGCTTCGATTCCTCGCGAGCAATTCACAGCCGGTGCTGCTCTCGGTCTCGGTTGGCTGAGCGTGATGCGTCTGATCATCTTGCCGCAGGCGTTGCGTCGCATGATTCCGCCGCTCGTCGGCATGCTAGCCAATCTCATCCAGACTACGACGCTGGCAGCGGTGATCGGCGTGCTCGACGTCCTTGAAGCCGGCAAACAATCCGTCGAGCGCTTGACGCTGCAAACCGGCAATCCGCACGCGATCGAAGTCTATGCGGCAATCCTCGTTGTCTTTTTTGCAATCTGCTTTCCGATCTCTCAATTCGCAAACTCCCTCGAGAAACGTCTCGTCGTCTAAATAAGGATAGATACATGCTTACCGATAGCCCCGCGAAGACTCTTCCCGAAGCCGAGCTGCGCGAGCTCGCACAAAAATACTCATTGGCGCACCGTCCGGATCGTTCGCCCAAAGAAGCGCCGATCTTGAGCAAAGCAAAGGGCTCGGTCGTCACGGACATCAACGGCAAAGAGTATCTCGATTTTAATTCGGGCGAGATGTGTGCGGCACTCGGACACAACCATCCGCGAATCGCGGCTGCGGTCGCAGAGGCTGCGCAGACGATAAGCAACTCGAGCAACACGTTTTACAGCGTTTACGAGATCATGCTGGCGGCAAAGATCGGTCAGATGTCGCCCGAGCCGCTGAAGAAGAGCGTTTTCCACGGCTCAGGCTGCGAATCGATCGAGGCCGCGATGACGATGTCGAAGAAGGCCACCGACGGTTACGAAATCATGAGCCCGCACGCGAGCTATCACGGACTCTCGGAAGTTCCGCGTTCGGTAACGCACGCCGGTTGGCGCAATAAGATCGGTCCTTTTGCTCCGGGTTCGTACGCGATGTTCGCGCCATATTGCTACCGGTGCCCGATCAATAAGACATTCCCGGATTGCAAACTTGCGTGCGTCGATGCCAGCTTCGAGCTTTTCGACGCCGAATCGACCGGACATCAAGCCGCGGTAATTACGGAGCCGCTGTTCAGTGCGGGCGGAGTCATCTCGCCGCCGGCCGGTTGGCTGAAACGCGTCGAAGAGAAGTGCGATGAGCGCGGGATGTTGCTCATCATGGACGAGGCGCAGACGGGTTTGGGCAAGCTCGGTTCGACGTACGCGTTTCAGCAAGAAGAAGGCAACGTCACGCCTGATATCGTCGCGATCTCGAAACACTTCGGCGGCGGTATCACGATCAGTGCGGTGATTACCTCTGAAGACATCGAGCAGCGTTTAAGGAAGAATGGCTATCAGATCAACCACTCGCATGACGCCGACCCTCTCGCATGCCGGGCCGGAATCGAGAGTCTGCAGATCATCGAAGACGAAAAGCTGGGAGAGCGCGCCAAGGACATCGAGCGCTACTTTCAAGCGCACCTTCGGAAGCTGCAAGACGAGTTCGAATCGATCGGCGACGTCCGCGGGAAGGGCTTGATCCATGGCATCGAGTTCGTGAAGGACCGCGGGACGAAAGAACCGTGGTTTGCGGTCGGAGACAAACTGCGTAGGACCTGCTTAGCGAACGGTCTGTACTTCACGCTCCGGCGAAATGGGTCGGTATTGCGCTTTGTCCCGCCGTTCTCGACGTCGAATGCCCAGCTCGATCAGGCCGCAGAAATCTTGCGGGACGCAATCAAGGCGCTCTAGAAACCACGGCGCCGAAGCAGGCTTTGCGGGCGCGAAGTTTTCCGGCCGGACCATGTGCGGCCTAGGAGGTGTTTGTGGAGGGAACCAAGTCACGTCGAGAGTTTGTCAAGGCGGCCGCCATTACCGGCGGAGTCGTTCTTGGCGCTCCCGTCTTTATACCAAAACGCACGGAGGCTGAGGAGACGCTGAACATCGGCGTCAACGAAGAGCTGACGGGCGTATATGCGTATCCTGCGAAGAACGAAGTTCGCGGGATGCAGATGGCCGTTGATGATTGGAACAAGAAGGGCGGGGTACTCGGCCAAAAAATCAAGCTGCTGGTCGAAGACAACGCGAACAATCCCGGCACGGCCGTCGAAAAGGCACGTAAGCTTTTCGAAGTCGACAAGGTTCCGGTTCTCATTGGAACGCTGAACAGCGCAAATTCGCAGGCCGTCAGCAACGTTGCGTTTCAGGCTGGTAGGCCGTTCCTCGTCTCCGGCGGTCATACTGACAGCGTGACGGGTGCACAGTGCCACTGGACAACGTTCCGCACGTGCCACAGCACATGGGCGGAAACGCACTCGACCGGTCTTTCGATCTCCAGAAAATTTGGCAAGAAATGGTATTACATCACGCCGGACTATGCGTTCGGGCATTCCTTGCTCGACGGCTTCAAAGATATGGAGCCAAAGCTTGGCGTCCAGGTTGTGGGAAGCGATCTCACGCCGCTCGGTACAACCGACTTCAGCGCATACCTAACGAAAGTTCTGGCTGCTAAACCCGACTGTCTGATCATCATGGTGCAAGGCGACGATCAGATCAATTGTCTCAAGCAGGCCAACTCGTTCGGAATTCTCAAGCGTATCCCGGTAGCCGGGCCGCAAGGTGAGCTCGAGCCGTTGTGGGGCGTTCCGAAGGAAGCGCAAGTCGGCTATTGGGGCGTCGAATGGTACTATAAGAACGTCGGAAATAATAAGGAAGCACAGTCGTTCGTCTCGCGCTATATGGCGGACGTCAAAGAGCCGCCGACCGCGCGCAGCGCCTTCGGTTACATCACGGTCGAGCGCATGCTCACTGCGATTCAGGAAGCCAAGGGTACCGATCCCGTCAAAGTCTGCAAAGCGCTTTCCGGAATGACGTTCCATCCGCTCCAACAGGGAACGGGAACGTATCGAACCGTCGATCATCAGCTCACGTGGCCGATGTTGTTCATGGAAACGATCGCCGGCGGTCAAGCCGACAATCCGAAGGACATCTTTAAGATGGTCGACGTTCAGCCGGGAGAGGCGATCGAACATCCGGTTGCGGACCAGGAGAAGATCTGCAAGCTCGCCTGGCCGTCATAAGACTCAGGTAAATCTACCCCGTACCGTCATCCCGAGCGTCCGCGAGCGGCGCTCGGGGTGACGCATTCATATAAAGGGACGCAATGGAACGACTGATCCCCGAAATCGTCAACGGTATCGTGCTGGGTGCGTTTTACGCAATCATCGCGATCGGTTTGTCGCTGATCATGAACCTCACCGGTACGGTCAATCTTGCGCACGGCTCGTTCCTGACGCTCGCGGGCTATTTGGCGTTCGTGCTCCTCCAACGCGGCACGAACTTTTGGCTGGCCCTTGGAATTTCCGCGATTCTGACCGTCATCGTCGGGCTGATCGTTGAGCGAACTCTGATCGCGCCGCTCTATAAGCGCATCCCGCTTTACAGTTTGCTATTGACGTTCGGGCTGGCGCTGATCGCGGAAGAAGTCTTCCGTCTCATCTGGGGTCCGCAATCCGTTCCGTTCTCAACGCCGGCGTCGCTTCAAGGGGCAACGATCATCGGTGACACCGTACTACCGACATATCGCTTAGCCATTATGGCGGTGCTTGCGCTCGTCATGCTGCTGCTACTGTTCTTCATGTATCGCACGCGACAAGGTTTGCGGCTACGCGGTGCCGTTCTCAACCGCGAAATGATGGCGGCACTCGGCATCAACACCCAAGCGCTCTACATGATGAATTTCGGCTTAGGAATCTTCTTGGCGGCGGTTGCCGGGGTGCTCGCTTCCGGATTGATTGGGCTTTCGCCCACGATGGGTAACGGTTTGTTGATGCCGGCTTTCATCACCGTCGTGATCGGTGGGATGGGCAGCCTTGCAGGGTGCTTGGTCGGAGGATTGCTGCTCGGTGTTGGTCAGAGCGTCACGACGCTCTATGCGCCCGCAGCTTCCGAGATTGTCACGTACGTTCTGATGGCGGTGGTCCTGCTGATCCGACCACGAGGACTCTTCGGTGAAGAGGGTCTGTTCGGATGAAGCGGACACTCGATACCGTCGGCCTCTCGCTCCTCGCGATCGTGCTCTTAGGAATGCCGCTATGGATGAATCTCATCCAGCTGAACGTGTCGCTTGGGACCTCGCTGCTGCTTTTTGGTCTCGCCGCGGCGAGCGTCAACATCCTGGTTGGCTACACCGGGTTCATGGCATTCGGAAACGCTGCGTTCTTTGGCGTCGGCGCGTATGGGTCGGCGCTCTTCAGTCACTACATCATGCCCGACAATATGATCGTGGCGACGATCGTCGGTGGCGTTACCGGGACGCTTTCGGCGTTCGTCCTCGCACCGTTTCTCATCCGCCGCCGCGGCATTTATTTTGCGTTGCTGACGGTCGCGTTCGGACAGGTCTACTATTTCATCGCCTATCGTTGGAGCAACGTGACAGGCGGCGAAGACGGATTCTCGATTTCGCGGCCGCATCTCTTTGGTCCGCAGTCGAACCCGATGAACGGTCCGGCGTACTACTATTTCGTGCTTGTCGTCTTCGTCGCGGTGATGGCGTTTCTCTGGTTCCTCGTTCGTTCGCCGTTCGGTCTATCGCTTCGGGCGATCAGTCAGAATGAAATTCGCGTTCGCTACCTTGCGATCAACAGTGATAGCCTGATCTTCAAGGCACTGGTCATCTCCGGCATGGTCGCCGGCATCGCAGGCTCGCTGTATTCGATGTCGATCAACTTCGCCTATCCGCTGTTGATGGACTGGCACCAGTCCGGTGATTTCGTCATGATGACGATTCTGGGCGGAGCCGGTACGCTTTGGGGGCCGTTCATCGGCGCCATCATCTACACGCTGGCCGCCAACGTCCTGAGCAGCAAGACGGAAACCTGGCAGATCATGATCGGCGCCCTGTTCGTTATCTGCGTATTGTTCTTTCCGAAAGGCATTCTCGGGTTTCTCTCGCGCCCGAGCACGACGACTGAAGACGTCGATGCCGTCCTCGACCACGTACACACTGACGCGCTTGCGCAGGGGGAGCCCGGATGAGCGCGACCCCAAGCGGCAACGTGATGTTGCGCGCGGAGAAGGTCTCGTTGTCGTTCGGCGGCGTTCACGCCGTCGTCGAGGTCGATATCGACGTTCACGAACGCGAGATCTATGCGATCATCGGCCCAAACGGCGCAGGGAAGACCAGCTTTTTCAATGCTTTGACCGGATATTTTTTCCCGGAGGCGGGACGCGTTAGCTTTCTCGGTGAGGATATTACGCGCACGCCGAACTACGAACGCATCGCGCGCGGGATGAGCCGCACCTTTCAAACTCCGAGTATTTTTCCGGACCTAACGGTGTACCAGAACGTGGCGCTCGGGGTGCACAGCAAGATCGGTATTGCAGGCAGCTTGCGCGGGCTTGGCGCGCGTAAGAAAGAGACCGACGCACGCGTCGATGAGCTACTTGGCTTCGTCAATTTGCAGCGCTGGAAGGAAACGCAAGTGGCGTCGCTCTCGCACGGCAGCCAGCGCCTTGTCGAGATCGCAGCCTGCCTTTCCGTCGATCCGAAGCTCGTGCTCCTTGATGAGCCGACTGCCGGTTTGGCGGAAGCGGATACAGCGCGCGTGATGGCAGTGGTGCGCGATCTACGCGACCGGCTCGGTCTCACCGTCGTATTCGTCGAGCACAACATGCGGTTTGTCTCAAGCCTTGCCGACACGGTCATGGTGATGGATCGCGGGAGCGTGCTGGTCAGCGGGGGCGCGAAGGAAGTTCTCGACGATGCGCGCGTGCGTGAGGCGTATCTCGGCGCCGAAGAGGAGACCGCCGATGTCTGATAGCGCGCCGTTGCTCGAGGTCAACGACATTCAAACGTATTACGGAAAGAGTCATATCTTACGCGGCGTGTCGTTGAACGTTCAAAAAGGCGAAATCGTAACATTGCTTGGGCTAAACGGAGCGGGCAAATCGACGACGATTCGCAGCATTCTCGGGCTGACGCCGCCGCGCTCCGGTTCGGTCAAGTTCAAGGGAGTCGAAGTCTGCGGATTGCCGACATATCGCATCGCGAAGATGGGCATCGGCTATGTCCCTGAGGGACGGCTGATGTTCGGCGCACTTACCACGCTCGAGACGTTGCAGCTCGCCGAACGCGGCGGCAACGGCGAGGGTTGGACGATTGACCGCACCTTCGAACGCTTCCCGAAGCTTGTTGAGCTGCGTACGCGAAAATCCGGAAAGCTTTCAGGCGGCGAGCAAGAGATGCTCGCGATAGGACGCGCGCTGGTCGGAAATCCCGACCTGATCTTGATCGACGAACCATCGCAAGGACTCGCGCCGATCATCGTGCGCGAGGTCTATAAAATCATCGAAGATTTGCGGAACCACGGCGTTTCGATTCTGCTCGTGGAACAGAACGCGCTGATGGCTCTGAAGGCCGCACAGCGTGCGTACGTCATTGACGACGGACGCATCGTGTACGAAGGTGCCGCTGCTGATTTGCGCGCGGATCGCGCCCGCGTCCGCGAACTGATGGGCCTCGCGACCGCGTAATGCCAAAGACGAAGAACCCCGGCGCTGCGAAGGGCGGCAAGGGCAAATTCTATTTCGCAATGCAGCGGCTAAAGAAGATTGACGCGGGCGGCGGTTACTCGACCTCGCATGGCGGCGTGGTCGAAGGCGAGCGAATGCTGGTCGCGCTGATCAACAAGCCGCGCGGGACCGGTTCACGCGTTCACACGCACAAGAACGAGCAGTTCAATTACGTCTTACGCGGGACGCTGCGTTGTGAAGTCGACGGCGTCAAACAGATCGCGGGGCCGGGGATGCTGATCTACATTCCGGCAAACACGCCCCATGCGACGATTGCGATGCCGGATGAAGATGTGGTTTTTCTTGCCATCAAGGATCAGTCAGCGAGCATCATCGGAACGCCCGTCGACAAGACCGTCCGCGGCGCGCACTACGATCCAGGCTTTGCTCCTAAACGGAAGCGAAAGACTACCAGTAAGTCAGCGCGTTAGCGTAGAGATCGTGTAATTGCTCGCGTGACGTCTCACGCGGCGCGTTGTTGATCAAGCCTTTCTGCGGGAACGACCCGTCGGTTAGCGCCTCGAGATCGGGAGTTCCGTAGCCGACTGCGGCCAGCCCGTTCGGAATTCCGGTCTGCTTCATCAGTGCGATGATCTGCTCGCTGAGTACTTGACCCGCATCATCGGGGCCGGCGCCGCGAACGTCCGCGCCGAGTTTTTCAGCGGCTTCCAAATGACGTTCGGGACACGCGGGCGCCGTGAAGCGAAAGACTGATGGCGCGTTGAGAATCACGGACATCCCATGCGGAACCATCGCCTCTTTCGGATCGTAACCAGGAGCGCGGAAGCTCTTCACGAGTCCGGAGACCGCGTACGACATACCGTGCGGAAGATGGCACCCGGCGTTGCCGAATGCGATGCCGGCGAGCATCGCTGCGAACATCATGCGCTCGCGCGCTTCATCGTCATCGGCGTCGTGCACGGCGCGCGCGATATGCTGACCGAGGATCGAGAGCGCGCTGATGCAGCCGACATCACTGTAGGGATTTGCGCCTTGCGAGAGCGGGCGCGCGACGCCTTTCGCGACACGGGCACGATGCGTGTAGGGCATCGCCGTGTAAGATTCGAGCGCGTGACTGAGGACGTCGAATCCACTGCAGGCAACAACCATCGGCGGGAGCGAGCGTGTGACGTCGGGGTCGATGATGCCGAGCGTCGGACGCAGCTCGCGCGCGCGGATTCCCGTTTTCGCGCTCATCTCAAGATAATCGAAGATCGCGATGCCGGTGCACTCGCTCCCGGTCCCCGACGTCGTCGGGCAGGCGATATGCGGACGCAGCGGTCCGGGCACGGGTTTCCCCGCGCCGATCGGCGCGTTGACGTATTCCATGAATTCTGCGGGATACGTTGCGTACAGATCGGCCGCTTTGGCCGTATCGATCGTTGAGCCGCCGCCGATCGAAATATAGCCGTCGAATTTTCCCTTGACGGCGAACGCAGCAGCTTTTTTGAACGAGATATCGGTCGGTTCGACCGTGATGTCCGTGTACGCCTCGAAATCGACTTTCGCTTCGCGCAGCGACGCAAGCGCTTTCTCGACGAATTCCTGGCGGCGCAAATACGGATCGATAAAGACGGCGGCGCGCGTCATCCCGAGCGCCTTGGCGGCTTCGCCGGCCTCGGAGAGAATGCCGCGCCCGTATTTGATCCGCGCTCCATCGACTTCGAAACCGTAGTCGCCAGTCGCGGTCGGCGCGTAGTGCTCGTGTTGACAGCAAATCATCTTCGTAGGATATCCGCCAAGCTGTCCACGTCCTGCAAGGTGTTGAACATGGCAAAGGAGACACGGATGCCGTCGCGGACCTGCGACACGCGCACGTTATTTTGCGCGAGATATTCGAGCCAACGTCCGGGCTCGATCGCCAGGACGTAGATGTGCGAGCGATAGCGACGTTCGCGTGGTCCGACGAGCTCGATGCCAAGCTCGTCGAGGTGCGCAATCAATCGATCGCCGAGATTCAAGACATGTTCGGCGATGGCCGGGACGCCGGCGCTGCGGATGAGGTCAAGCGATGCATCGAGCGCGTGTACGCCGGCGTGATTGTAATTGCCAAGTTCGAAACGGCGGGCACCGTAAGCCAATTCGAACGGATCCGGTCCGATGACGAGATCGGTAGGCGGATTCGCAAGCGAAGAGAGCGCGTAGTATTCGGGCTCGAGCTTGCTCGCGAGCTCTTTGTCGCAATAAAGAACACCGATGCCTTGTGGAGCGAGAAGCCCTTTGTGCGCACCGGCGGCGAACATCGCGATGCCGAGCTTCTTGACGTCGACGGGGAGGACTCCGATGGACTGCATTCCGTCGACGATTAATTTAATGCCACGTTCGCCGCAAAACGTCGCCAGTTGTTCGATGTCGTTGCGTTGTCCGCTATGGAACATCACGTGCGAGACCGAAATTGCTCGTGTGCGGTCATCGACGAATCGCGCGAACGTTTTCTCGTCGATCCATTTACGCGACTCTGGAACGAGTCGCACCTCAAGCCCGGCTTTGCGGCGGCCGAGCCAGGCACATGTATTGTTCGGATGCTCGCCTTCGACGAGGAGAACATTGTCGCCGGGACTCCATTGCAGCGCGTGAGCCGCGATGTTCAAGCCCTCCGACGTGTTCTTTGTGAATGCGATCTCGGAAGGCTCCGCGCCGAGGAGTTCCGCGATTTTCGCGCGGACGCGGCCGAGTCGCTCTAGCCACACCGACTTTGGTCCCGCGTTGTAATGCGCTTCGTCGTAAAAGCTCATCAGGCGCTCGCGCACGCTCTTTGCAAGCGGCGTCTGAAACGCCGAGTCCAGATACAGCATATTCGCCGTGACGGGAAATTGGCTGCGGATCGCCTCGACGTCGTAGACAGTCATCACGAGATCGCCGAGAAGCGACGCATGAACCGTTGCAACCGTTCGTCACGCGGGCGATCGATGAGATCGCGAGGGACGCCTTCCTCGACGATCGCGCCGTCTGCGAAGAACACCATGCGATCGGCGACGTCGCGCGCGAAGTGCATCTCATGCGTCACGACGAGCATCGTCATACCCTCGTCGGCCAGACTTCGCATGACTTGCAGAACCTCGCCGACCAGCTCAGGATCGAGCGCCGACGTGACCTCGTCGAAAAGCATGAGGCTAGGATTCATCGCAAGGGCACGCGCGATGGCGACGCGCTGCTGTTGTCCGCCCGAGAGGTTGGCGACGTGTTCGTGCGCCTTTTGCTCCAAACCAACTTTTGCCAGGAGTTCGTGTCCGCGCGCGGTCGCGTCGGCGCGTGATTCGCCTTTGACATGAATAGGGCCGAGCGTGACGTTGTCGATGGCCCGTAGGTGCGGAAAAAGGTTGAATGATTGAAAGACCATGCCGACTCGTGTTCGCAACAGCTCGTTCTCACGCTCCCGACGTTTGCGTCGGTTTCCATTGGCATCGACCGTGTATCCAACCGGCTCGCCGTCGACCTCGATCGTTCCATGATCGTAGTCTTCCAGGATGTTGATGCACCGCAGCATCGTGCTCTTGCCCGAGCCGCTCGCTCCAATGATTGCGAGCACCTCGCCGCCCTCGACGTCGAGATCGACGCCGCGCAAAACCTCGAGATCGCCAAACGATTTGCGCAGTCCGCGGATGCGAAGCTTAGGCATCAGTGTTGAAACACCAGGCGACGCTCAGCCACACGCGCCAGACTCGTCAGCGCGAAACAGATGACGAAATAGAGAAAAAGGGCAAACCCGTACACCTGGAACGGCGCGATCGTGCGTTGCGCTACCTCGGTACTTGCCGTCGTGAGCTCCCACGCGCTGATGACCGAGGCGTACGATGTTCCTTTGATAAGAATGATCGCAACGTTGATGAGCGGCGGGATGGCGGTTCGTGAGGCGATCGGCAAAATGACGAGTCGAACGCGTGCCCAAAACGAAAGACCGATGCTCTTCCCGGCGTCGATCTGCCCACGCGGAATCGCGAGGACGGCGCCGCGCACGACCTCACTGATGAAGAACGTGAAATAGAGGCTCAGTCCAATGACCGCTGTTGAGTACGGGTCGATGTCGACATGAATCAGCGGCAGCGAGAAGTAGATGAAGTACAGCACGACGAGCAAAGGGATTCCGCGTACTGAGTAGACGCCAATTTGATTTAGAATGACAATGGGCCAGAAGCGGAAAGCCGCGAGAACTCCGATTGCCGTTCCGAACACGAGGCTGATGCCAAGGCTGACCGCGGATAGCCACAGCGTGTTTCCGGCCGCCCTGATCAGATATGGCGCATTTTCGATGATGACGTTCATTGCGTCTTACTCAGCGAACCGGAGCCGCTGCTCGAGAGCGCGCATACCGATGGTGATGACGCCTGTGATCACCAAGTAGTAAATTGCAACGGCGACGAACGCGAGCGAGGTGGCTGCGGTTTGTTCTGCCAGCGTTCGGGCTTGCAGCGTCAGCTCCATGACCGCAATCGTAGATGCGACAGACGTGTCTTTGACGATCTGGACTAGCTCGTTGCTAATCGCCGGAAGCGTTCGCACGACCGCAAGCGGCAGCGTTACGAGTCTGAGCGTTTTCCAATAGCCCATACCGAGCGCTTTGGCGGCTTCTTTGTGCCTGCGGCTGACCGATTGGAACCCACCGCGATAAACCTCGGCGAAGAACGCCGAATGTTGTGTCGCAAGCGACAGCGCAGCCGCCTGGAACGGTGATAACTGCAAACCGAGCAGCGGCAGCCCGAAGAAAAAGAAGAACATCTGGACGAGTAATGGCGTATCGCGAAGCACTTCGACGTAGATTGCAACGAGCCACCGAATCCACGCCCAGCGTGAGTTCCGCAGTAGCGCAAGCCCAAGCCCCGCGATTGCTGCGACCAAGATCGCGAGGATCGCAAGCTCCAGGGCAACCCAGAGTCCCGGCAGCAGGCGTGGAAACAGGTACGCGAGCTGCCGGGCAAAGGCGTTCAACTTATCTCTCGGGTGGAGCGTGCACGCCGAACCATTTCAGGTAGATCTTGTCGTAGTCGGTGTAAAGCGAACCGAACCGCATCTCATGAACAAGCGTATTGAGGTAAAGCCACCACTGAAAATCGCCCTGCTTCATGAAAATCGCGTTGTTGTATGTTCCCTGCGTGTTGCCGGGGAGCATCCGCAGCTCATTTTGATGTTGGCTGACGATCCATGCCAGGAACGGGCGATCGGTGCACGCAGCTTGCGCTTGCCCACTGAGAACGGCGGCGTATTGCGCTGCCTGCTGCGTTAGATAGATCGCTTTGGATTTCGGATAGAGCAGCTCGTGTCGTTTGTGGTCCGGATCGACGTTGAGGAAAGCGATCGTGACCTTGGGGTTGTTCAGGTCTGAAAAACTGTGGAGCGGTGAATTCTTGCGAACGAGGCAGCCATTGCCCGAATCGATGTATCCTTCCGTGAAGGCCGCCTGGAGAAGGCGCGCCGGATAGACCGTCGTCACCATGATACCGAAATCAGCGCGGCCGCTGTTGACTGTTTCGAATCTTCCGTCAAACGTCGTGCGAACGAATTCGATCTTGGTTTCGTCGTTGAACAGCGCTTTCGCGATCAGCTTGGCGATGTCGATGTCGAAGCCGGCTAGCTGACCGTCTTTGTCGACGAACGCAAACGGCGGAGAGCCGGTCGTCGTAGCGACACGGACGGTTCCGCGTTGCTGAACTTCGGCGAGAAGGGATGTCGCTTGTGCGCTTACCGGGCGGGCCTGCATCGTGAGTGGAATGATGGCGAGTAACGAACAAGCAAGGAGCATTCGAGCAATTCTAGACATGCGGCGCCTCCTTCAGCGGAAAGTACGTGTGGGAAAGTCAATCAACCGAAATAGAGTGAGCTCAACGCTTGCGGTTTTGCGAGGATGCTCGCGAACGCGTCGAGCGATTTGTCGACCGCGTCGACGTAGGCTTGTGTTCCGCCGAAGCGTGCGAGCGTCTCGGGCGGAATGAACTTGACGAGCAGATCGCCAGTACCAGGCGGCACGCCGACGAAGTGTACGGTGAGAACGCCGTAGTTCACCAAGAGCAACATGCAGAGTGCGGCCGTCGCCTCGAATGGAACGATGGATGGCGTCGTCGTGCCGGCTCGCCGCATTGCGGTTTGCAAGATGTCTTCGCCGAGCAGCGCTCCGATGACGGGTGTTTCGGAAACCGTATCGCCGAGGCGTGAGCGTAATGCGGACGTTAGTTCTTTCGTGCATGCAACCAGCTCGCGAACGCGCTCGGGTGTATACGATTCGAGGGTGTGAACGATCGCGGGATAGAGCAAGGGGCGCACCTCCATTGCAAGCTCCCAGCTCCGCGCGCGCGCTTTCCCCACCAAATCGGCGCGTCCGGCAAGCAGCCCAAGGCGTGGACCGCGCGTTCCGTACTTGTCGAGACCGGTTGCGACGGCGTCGACGCCGAGATCCAAGAGTCGTGGTTGATCGAAGATTGCCGGTCCGACCCGAGCTCCTCCGGCGTCGTCCGCGTACACCGCGACGCCACGGGCGCGCGCTGCGGCGATAACGCGTTTAATCTGATCGAGCTCGAGGATTTCGTACGTGACCGCGAGCCGCGTCATTACGACAAGCGCAACGCGCGGTTGGCGTGCGAGCTCTTCTTCGAATTGTTCGGCCCCGACGGTGTCAATGAATGTTCCGCCGGCAAGACTCACCGCACGTGGGACCGAGGGATGGCTATAGCTCGCCGAAACACCGATGACGACGTCGCCGGGCTTGACCGTCACCTGGACAACCGCGATCGTGGCACCGGTTAGGCGATTGAAGGCCGCCACATCGTGCTCGGGAGCTTTTCCGCCCAAGTGTTTGAACGTTGCATCGCGCAGCCGATCCGCGTACAGCGACGGCGCCAGCTCGTCAGTGACGAATGCGAGCTCATCCGGTTCCATCGGCAGGCCGTGCTCGAGTCCCGTAAAGTTGTAAACCTTATCCAGACCGCGAGAACGGATGACGCTCCATGCGCGCTCGAGCTTCTTGAAATCGGTCTCCGTGCTCGTCAAGATGCGGCCGCGTGCATACGGAAGTCCCGCCGCAAGCGCATTCCCAAATCGATCGGTTCGTTGGCTCGGAAGGTCCTTGATCACTTGATTTTCCCTTTGTGAGTCGATGCGGAAAGTAACGGATAATGATCGTAGTGTTTGGTGACCGCCGCAACGGCGGCGGAGAGATCTTTGCGTCGGATAGCGTCGGCGATCGCCGCGTGCATGCGTAACGAAATCTGTGCCGTATGCGGCGTGTAGCGCTCGTGCAGTAGCCACTGATCGTTGCGATGGCGCTCGATCAATTCGGCGACAGCGCTCTGCAGGAACGGGTTGTGCGCGGCTGCCGCTACCTCGAGATGGAAATCAAGCGTGGCGAGGAGATAGTCTTTGAGCTCGCCTTTTGCGACCAGCGTCGAGAGCCCGCGCATCTTGCGGTTTAGTCTGGCAATATCGGCGCGCGTCGCTTTGCGCACTGCGAGACGTACGCACGCGACCTCGAGCGCTTCCCGCGCCTCGAGCGTTTCGGCGATGCCGATTCCGGCGAGTACAGTGCGCCGGTCGCGTTCGAAGTCGGGCTTGGGAACGCTCGCGACATAACTCCCGTCGCCGACGCGCGTATCTATATAACCGGCGAGCTGCAATGCAGCAAGTGCCTCGCGGACGGCTGCACGGCTCACGCGATGACTGGAGGCCAAGGTTCGCTCCGGGGGCAGGCGCATGCCGATCGTCCATTCGCCCGAGCTGATGTACTGCATGAGGCGATCGACGAGCTGATGGCTTTTCTTTGGGAGCGCGAGAGAGCGAGCTTCCAACGGGGAAACCTATTCCACCGGTAGGACCGGTCAGACCAATTTAGCCCGCGATGCCGGCGCTGTCAAGATGCCTTCGGAAGGGCTGCGGAATCTTTTGCGGGCATGGCACGCATTCGATGGCAGATCTGAACTACGACGACGTTCGAAAAATCCTCGCCATCCTCGACGCGTCGAGCCTCGAAGAAGTCCATATCGAAATCGGGGATTTCAAGCTCGACGTGCGTCGTCGCCGCGGTGCCCGACTGCGCGGCCCAATTGCGGAGGAGCCGCCCGCACATCCTAAGCCGCCGCTTGCGCCCACCAAAGCGCCGCCGAGCGTCGATTCGGCATGAGAAGTATACGTTTTGTCGATACGACGCTGCGTGACGCGCATCAGTGCTTGTGGTCGACGCGGATGACGACCGCGATGATGCTGCCGATCGCCCAGTATTTGGATCGCGCCGGCTTCGAAGCGATCGATTTAGAGGGCGGCGCCGTCTTCGATGTCTGCGTGCGCTTCTTACGCGAAGATCCGTGGGAGCGGATGCGGATCATGAGCGAGGCGATCACGCGCACGCCGCTAATCATCATGACGCGCGGCCAAAGCCTGTACACGTTCGAGCTTTTTTCGGATGACGTCGTCGAGCTCAACGCGCAACGCATCGCGGCCAACGGAATTCGATATCACACTCCGTACGACGCGCTTAACGACATTCGCAACATCGTCGTCTCGGTGCGCGCGGCCAAGGAGGCCGGACTTTATGTCGCGGCCGGCGTCGTCTACACGATCAGTCCGGTGCACAGCGATGAATACTACATCCGGAAAGCGCGCGAGATCATCGCGCTCGGCGTCGATGCGCTGTACTTGAAGGACCCAAGCGGGCTCCTGACGCCCGAGCGCGTTCGCACGCTGGTGCCGGCGTTACGTTCGGCGATCGGTTCGATCCCGTTGCAACTGCACACGCATTGTTTGACGGGTCTCGGGCCGCTAGCCGCGCTCGAAGCGATTGCTTGTGGGGTGGACGTCGTTCACACGGCGACGTCGGTTCTCGCCAATGGCGCCTCGCAGCCGTCGACGGAATGGGTTGCGAAAAACGCACGCCGCAGCGGTTTTGCCGTCGATCTCGATCTGGACATGCTCGAGCCGGTGCGCGAGCATTTCAAGTACGTTGCAGAGCGTGAAGGCAAGCCACTCGGCGAAGTTCTGGAATACGATCCATTTCACTACGAGCATCACGTCGCGGGCGGTATGATCTCAAATCTGCGCAGTCAGCTGCGCGATATGGGGATGGAGCATAAGCTGGATGCGATTCTCGCCGAAATGGCGCAGGTCCGCAAAGATCTCGGTTACCCGATCATCGTGAGCCCCTTTGCGCAGTTCGTCGCAACGCAGGCGACGCTGAACGTTATCGGTGGCGAGCGCTACAAGACGATACCCGACGAAGTGAAACGCTATGTGCTCGGCTATTATGGCGAGCTGGCGGCGCCCGTCGAATCGAACTTGTACGACCGCATTACAGACGGCGAGCGAATCATGACGGAGCGTCCGGGCGATTTGATACCGCTAACTCTCGATCGCATCCGCCGGGAGCGCGGCCCGTTCGACTCCGACGACGATCTACTCTTGGCGGTATTCTACGGTGCGGATCAATGCGACGCGCTCAAGGCCGCCGGCCCGATCCAGCGCGCATACGCGGTCGACCGAACCCCGTTGCTCACGCTCCTGCGCGAACTTGCAGGCCGCGACGACATTGCTTCTTTTCGTTTGGCGAAATCGTGATCGAAGTTCTGGGGTGCCCAGGACGAGGATAATCGGAGCCGGGCAACAATGTCCGTACCGGTATAGCCGGGGAGGGGAACCATGGCAGTACGTTCGTCCGCTTTAGGAACGAGTAATATTCGGCTCGTCGCATTGGCGAGCACGGTCGGTACCACGGTTGAGTGGTACGACTTCTTCCTGTACAACACGATGGCGGCGCTTGTCTTCAGCAAGCTCTTTTTTCCGCAGTTCGATCCAGTCGTCGGAACGCTGCTCGCGTTCACCACATCGTTCGTAGGATTTATCGCTCGTCCGATCGGCGCCGTCGTCTTCGGACACTTCGGCGATCGTATCGGACGCAAGAGCATGCTGATTCTCACGTTGCTGATCATGGGCGTCGCAACATTCTTGATCGCATTTCTTCCGACGTACAGTGCGATCGGTACCTCGGCTGCGATCCTGTTGCTCGTGCTCCGTATGGTGCAGGGTTTCGGGCTCGGCGGCGAATGGGGCGGCGCGGTATTGATGTCGGCCGAGCACGCCTCGGATCGCGATCGCGGTTTCTACGCAAGCTGGCCGCAAATCGGCGTTCCCGCCGGTCTGGCGCTCGGCACGATCGTCACGGCCCTGCTCACGCACGGCATGTCCTCGGATGATTTCCTCAGCTACGGCTGGCGCATCGGATTCGCACTCAGCGCGGTGCTTGTCGTCATCGGCATCTACATTCGCTTGCGGATTCTCGAGACGCCGCTTTTCGAACAAGTACAAGAGCACAAGCAGATCGCGACGGTCCCGTTCGCCGAGCTATGGCGCGGCTACGGCCTGAACGTCATCCTCGGCATGGGCATCCGTTACATCGAAGGCGTCGGGTTCAACATCTACGCGGTGTTCGTGATCGCCTACATGGCCGGAACGCTGAAGTATCCGCGAACCGACGTGCTCAACGCGGTGACGATCGCGGCCATCGTGATGATTTTCTTCATCCCGTTCTGGTCGCGGCTCTCGGATCGCATCGGGCGGCGCAAAGTTTTCGGCGGCGGTGTAATCGCTACCGGCATTCTTGCATTTCCGGCGTTTTGGCTGATGGGTCAAGGCGTTAGCTGGGCCTGGCTCGCGATCACGATCCCGTTCGGTATCGCATACGCTGCGATTTATGGACCTGAGGCGGCGCTCTTCAGCGAGCTGTTCGATACGCGCGTCCGCTATACGGGCATCTCGTTCGTGTATCAGTTCTCCGGCATTTTCGCCAGCGGCTTGACGCCGATCATCGCAACGGCGTTGTTGAAGACGAGTGGGACGCCGTGGCTCGTCGCGGGCTACATGGTGATCGTCGCCGTGATCAGCTTGATATCGCTGCTCGCCATGCGCAAGTTCTACATGCCGATTCCGTCCAACGGCGACTCCTCGGTCGCCGCGGCGGCCGGCGCCGGCTAGGTCGTCAGCAGGCCTCCGTCGATCACGACGATCGAGCCGTTGATATACGCGGCGAGATCGGAGGCGAGGAACAAGGTTAGGCTCGCAATCTCGGAAGCTTCGGCAATTCTTCCGGCCGGTATGCTGCGCTCGACGCGCAAGCGTAACTCCGGATTCGAGAAGCTGTCGTTCGTCATCGGTGTCTGCGTGACCGCGGGCGCGATGGCGTTGACGTTGATTCCCAGCGGTGCATATTCGCGCGCGAAACCTTTGGTCAACGCGGCGACCGCCGCTTTGCTCGCGCCGTAAAGCACGTTTCCGACCGATCCTCCGCCTTTGAACGCGGATACCGAAGAGAGGTTGACGATCTTTCCGTAACGCTGCTCGCTCATCATATCGAGGGCCGCTTTACAGCACAGATACACGCCGCCGACGTTGATGCGCGAAAGCAGCTCCCAATCGGCGGGCGTTGAGTCGCGAAGCGAACTCGTTCTCAGAATTCCGGCGCTGTTGACGAGCACGTCGAGACGCTTTTCACGGCTGCGAACGCGTCCGAATGTTTCTTGCACGGAGTCCGCATCGCCGACGTCGAGGCCAACTCCCTCAGCTGCGGCTCCGCCGGAACGCAGCTCCTCTGCGGCAGCCGTCGCTCCGGCGGCATCCAAATCCGCAAGATAGACGCGGGCGCCTTCGCCTGCAAGTGCCTGCGCGATGGCGCGTCCGATTCCGTTCGCCGCGCCCGTGACCAGGGCGATCTTGCCGCCCAGCCCGAGATCCATCCTCGGCTGTTCGTTGATTAAGCTGGGGCAAACCTCGGGTCTTTAGAAGGAAGGAAACGGCGACATCCAGGAGCAGCCCTTCGATGCGGTCTACAGCGGCGGTTCTGTTTGTATCTGTCGTAATGCTCGCAGGGGCTCTCCCCGGTGGAACCTCGAGCGACATGACGTTGCAGCGCTTGACGGGGTACGTCGGATATCAGAACAATGCGTCGGCACCGGTGAGTATGGTTGCGTACTCGCGCACGTTCGAGAACGACGCCTACGCATCCACGCAGGCACAATCCATCGCGGTTCTAGATTTTCCCGACGATTCTCACGTCACTCTGGGCGGAAACAGCGTCATTCAGGTTCACGCCTTGTTCTCGAAGCGCACGCACGTGCGCCGGCATCAGGATCCAATTCTGTGGGAAGGCTCGGCGATTCGGCTCCCGTCCGAAGGCTCGGTTTTACGATTCGATATTCATCAGCCGTACGACGGCAACGAGACGTACGTCGTCTCGACGCGCTGGGCTCGGATCGCGATTCGCGGAACGACTGCCCTGTTGGCAGATAGCCTGAGCGGCGATATTTTGACGTGTCTTGATTGCGGTGCCGGCGATATCGTCGCCGACGTCGGCGGAAACGACTTTGCGCTCATCAACAACGAGACGCTGCGCATTCGCTCGAACGGCCGCGTCACGCTCGAAGAGACGAGTTCAGTCACCCTGCAAGGCTTCATCGACGCGGGATTATCGACGTATGTTGCGCACCCGCAACCGACGGCCAGACCCCGTCCGCGCTGGCACATCAAACTCTAGGCGGCTGAACATGGCCTCAATTCCGCTCGAGGCACCGCTGGCGCGGCTCCTTGCCGTAACACGCGATATCCTAGAGGCCGAAGATCTCGACCGCGGGCTCGACTCGATCGGCTCCGCCGTGCGCGATCTCTACAGTTTCAAATACGTCACGATCGTTGCCGCAGAAGATGCCTCGGCACCGATGCAGCGGCGTGTCATGCAGGGCTGGCCGGAGAGCTTGACGGCACAGCGCATCGGCGAACGTGTCGGGCGCGATGAGATTCGCGCGATTCTCAAACGGGAATTCGAGGTCTTTGAATCCTGCTATTTCATTCCCGCCGAGAACGACACGCAATGGTCTCGCTCGATCTATTCGGGCGATCTACCCGTGGATGCGCCACGTCAGGCGCCCGAACAGTGGCACGAACGCGATTCGCTGACGTTCGTGTTGCGTGACCGGCTCGGCGGCATGCTCGGCTACATGGGCGTCGACGGTCCCGAAGACGGCGGGATTCCCACACGCGAGACGCTGCGCTCGATGCAGCTCTTCGTCAACTTGGTCGGGCTCGCACTCGCAAACGCGCGCGCGCACGCAGCGGAAGTCGAACGCCGCCGTTTACTCGAGGCAAGTCATGCGCAGCTGCGATATGAAGCAACGCACGATGGATTGACGCGTCTCCCCAACCGGCAGCTTTTTGCCGAAGAGCTCGAAGCGACGCTGCGGGCCGGCACGGTCGAAGGCCGCACGAATGCGGTTGCGTTCGTCGACCTCGATGAGTTCAAGACGATCAACGATACGCTCGGGCACCTGGCGGGAGATTTGGTTTTGCTCCGCGTCGCTGAGCGTTTGCGCGCTACTACGTCGCGGAGTGACGTCGTGGCTCGCTTGGGCGGTGATGAGTTCGCGGTGCTGCTACGCGATCGCAGCGGGACCGATGAAGTTCAAGACCACGTCGATGCGATGATCAACGAGATCATCCAACCGATCGAACACGAAGCCGGTAAAGTCTTTGCCTCCGCGAGCGTCGGTATCGCGATTCTCGAACAGCGTCATGCCACGATCTCGGACGTCCTGCGCGAGGCCGACGTCGCGATGTATGCGGCAAAGACGAGCGGCCGGTCGCGCAAGGCGCTCTTCGACGCCGAGATGCACTCGCAGTCCGCGCGGCGGTTGGGTCTAATCAGTGGTTTGCGGGATGCCGTCGACGGCGGCCAGTTTACCGTCGAATATCAGCCAATTGTAACCTTGAACGACGGAACGATGGTCGGCGTCGAAGCTTTGATCCGTTGGACGCATCCGACGCTCGGGAAGGTCTCCCCCAGCGAATTCATTCCGCTCGCAGAAGAAGTTGGCGCAATCGTTCCCATCGGACGCTACGTCTTGGCCGAATCGTGCGCGCGTTACGAAGAGTGGAACCGGGTTCGCAGCGGACGCCCGTTCTCGCTGCACGTGAACCTCGGTGTGCAAGAGATATTGCAGCCGGACATCGTGCCGTTCGTCGAACGCTTGCTTCGCGAGCGCGCGGTTGCGCCCGAGGAGCTGACCATCGAGATCACCGAGCACGCGATCCTGCGGAGCAGCAATTACGCGAACGCGGCGCTCGTCGGCCTACGCGGCCTTGGCGTCAAGCTCTGCATCGACGACTTTGGGACGGGGTATTCGTCGCTGCGCTATCTTCAAGAGTTTCCGATCGACTCGCTCAAGATCGACCGCTCGTTCATTCACGGACGGAGCGGCGGCTTAGGAAGCGAGCCAATCGTTAAGTTGCTGACACAGTTAGCTGCGTCGTACGAAGTCGACGTGATCGCGGAGGGTGTCGAACATCAACGGCAAGCCGACGCGCTCATCCGGCTCGGGTGTCGTCACGCGCAAGGTTTCTTGTTCGCCGCCTCGCAGACACCCGAGTCGATTTCGCAAGCCTTGGCCGCTACGCCGCCAGCGCTGCAACAAGCTCGAGTTCGAGCGGGTCGACGTTCTTCGTAATCACTTCGCTCAGGGATGTCTCAAGTAAACACAATTCGCAACGAACGAAGAGTCCGAGCACCGGTTCCGTCGCCTCTTCATGTACCCCCAAACAGTCCGGACACTGGTAAATCGCCATCGGGAACCTCCGTAGGCTGCCATGCTGCATTGGCAGACTGCCAACTGGCTGACACAGTGGGTAGGAACAACTCGTGAAGCAGCGAGAGCGAAATCTCTTGGAGCGCGCGGCGACGGCCTTTCGGGCCGGCGACCTTAGCGCGGCCAAACGTTTCTGCGACGAGGTCCTGGCTGGCAAGAGCGATGACTCGGAGGCGCTCAATATTTCGGGTGCCATCGCTTTCACACAGCGTGATTATCCTGAGGCCGAGCGTTTATTCGTGCTCGCATCGGCGTCATCGAAAGACAATTTGGCAGCGCTTTTCAATCTCGGCAAAGTACTCGAGGTCCAAAAGCGGTTCGACGAAGCTGCGAGCGCATATCGCAAGATATTGCGCGAGCAGCCCGACAACATCGAGACGCGGCTTCGCCTCGGGATCGCGCGCTATCAGCAGAGCGCGTTCGACGAAGCGATCGACGTCTTTCAAGACGTCTTGCGCCGCGAGCCTGAAAATCCCACGGCGGCGCTAAGCCTCGGCGTTGCGTTCAATACAACGGCACGTTACGAGGAGTCGGTCGTCGTTTTGCGGCGTCTTGTGGCGCGCGAGCCGGATCAGATCGAAGCCAATCATGCGCTTGGCGATTCGTTGATCGCGCTCCACCGTCCGGACGAAGCGGTTCGCGCGTGTGAATCGGTGCTTTCCCGTAATCCGAACGACGTGCTCGCAACGATCCTCATGGGACAGGCGGAGTGCGAGCGTGGCGATTACGCGGCCGCCGAACGCTATTTTCGGCGCGCGACATTACTCGATACGCAACGGCATGAAGCCAACATGAATCTCGGGGTGCTGTATCAGCGACTCGGACGTATCGAAGATGCGCTCGTATGCGGGAAGAAGGCCGTCGATCTGGCGCCGCGAGAGCCGCTCGCGCATCTCAACTACGGAATGGGTCTGTTGCTTTCGGGTGATCTTGCGAAAGGTTGGCCGGAAGTCGAGTGGCGCCAGCACGATCCACACATGCGCGGCCACTTTCCGTATCGGGACCGTCTTCCGATATGGACCGGCGAACGGCTCGATGGCAAGCTGTTGATCGCGCGCGAGCAAGGTCTCGGCGATTTCGTATTGATGTCGCGATTTTTCGCTGGTGTTGCGTCTCGAACCGCAGATGTCGTGGTCGAGGTCCCGCCCGAGTTGCTGCCGCTGTTCAAGGAACGGACCGACGTTCGCGTCGTTGCCGATCGCTGCGATCCGGCCATCCTCGAGACATTCACGGCATACTTACCGCTGTGCAGTATACCTTTCGTCTTCGGTGTCGACGAGAAGAACATTCCGGGCACAGTCCCGTATCTTTCGGCATCGAGCGAGCTGACCGGACGCTTTCGAAAACGCTTTGCTGAGCTGGGCGACGATCTGAAGATTGGCCTTGCTTGGGCCGGCAGCCCAGGTCATTTGCTTGACCGCTATCGTTCGGCGCCGGTCGCCGAATTTGCGAGGCTCGCAGATATCGAGGGAATTCAATGGATCAGCTTGCAAAAGGGTGCGCACGAGCCGATGCAAGCGTTGCCGGTTATCGATCTTGCCTCCGAGCTTACCGATTTCGGCGTTACCGCGGCGGCGATTTCCGCACTCGATTTGATCGTCTCCGTCGACACGGCGGTGGCGCATCTGGCGGGCGCGCTCGGAAAGCCGGTCTGGCTGCTCAACGGTTTCGGCAGCTATTGGCTATGGCAGCTGCGGCGTCCGGATTCGCCCTGGTATCCGACGATGCGGCTCTTTCGACAGCACGCTCCGAACGATTGGAAGGGTTTATTCCGCGACGTGCGCGCCGAGCTCGAAGCTATTCAACGAATTCAAGCATAACGTTCAGCGCTGCAGCGGCGGGGACGAGGATGCGTTCGTTGCCGATCTGCATAGTCGGAATCGATCCGGCCGAAAGCGCAGCGGCCGCAGTTGCAAGACTTGCAGTGCGGATTGTCAGTCCGGCCATTACTTCGTCGCGGCCTCCGAGATCGGGTGCTGCGTCGCGAAACGCGTGTGCGATCTGCGTGCGCGGCATAATCTCGATGCGCGCACCTTTGGTCCGCACGATGCAGCGCTCGCCCTCGAGCGAAGCGGCTGCTTCGCCGAACATCGTTGCGAAAAGCGTTCCAAGACGATGTGGTTGCGCAGCTTGCATGATTACGCGAGCGATGTCGAGTGCGCCGTTTTCATGATGTTGCCACTCGGGACGCCAGATGAGCTCAGGCGTGAAGTGCTCGCAGAAGTAGAGGCGAGTCGATCCAAAGGTTCCCGCCTCGAATCGAACCGTGCGAAAGCGCGCATCCATCTGCGCGCCGTTTTGCAGACGAACCGGCCGCGAAAACGAGAGAGGCGGATGCGCGGGTAAGCCTGCGTTATTGAACGCTGCGGTCAGGGTGTCTGCATCGTCGGCGCGGAAAACGAGACCGTTCAATCCCACGGGATAGCGCGAAAGCTCGGGACGCGCGTTCGCGCCTTCGTTCTCCCAGCCGAGCAGTTCCATGTAGTTCGTTTGGAAAACGGCAAGATGATTGACCGAACCGAGCGTGTGGTAGCCGCGCGCGGTAAGCGAAAAGCCGAGCCGCCGAAAAAGCGTTACCGCATCATCGACGCCATCGCGAGCGTCGATGACGGCATGGTCGAGAATCGGCTCAAAACGAGGCATCGTCGAGAGGATATTGCTCCGAGCCATATGTAGGAGCCTTTGAGAGATGAGCTTCGGTACGTCATTCGCCGTAACCACGCGGCCGACAATCATGGGAAGAGACGCGGCGATTGTTGCAGGTCATCAGCTCGCCGCGCAAGCCGGAATGCGCATGCTGCGCGCCGGCGGCAATGCAATCGACGCGGCAATCGCGATCGCCGCCGCTGCAGCTGTGCTCAAGCCCGATGCATGCGGCCTCGGTAGCGATTTGTTTCTGTTATTCGCAAAAGCCGGAACGAACGATGTCTTTGCGCTGAATGCGAGCGGGCCGGCGCCGCGACTTGCAACGCGCGATGCGTTTCCGGACGGTACGATCGAACATCTCGGGCTTCGTGCCGCGTCGGTTCCGGGCGCGGTCGACGGTTGGTATCGCGCGATTACGCGCTTCGGCCGCTTAACGCTGGGTGAGGTGCTCGCGCCGGCGATCGAGCTTGCGCGCGGAGCGCCTGTCTCAGTACTCTTTGCTTCGACGCTGGCAAAGAACGAAGACGCGCTTCGCCGTTTCCCGGAAACCTATCGCGTCTACTATCCGAACGGGCGCGCGCCTCAAGCGGGCGAGATGCTCGTGCAATCCGACCTCGCGCGAACGCTCGAAACGATCGCAACGCATGGACCACAGAGTTTTTATCGCGGCGAGTTTGCGCAAGCGCTGGACACGTATGCACAAGCGACCGGAGCGCTGCTACGCGCCGGAGATTTAGCCGGCTACGAGTCGGAATGGCGCGAGCCGCTACGTTCGACGTATCGCGGCTACGAACTGATCGGACAGCCGCCGGTTTCGGTCGGCATCGCGGTGCTCGAAGCGATGCAAATTCTCGAGCATTTCCCGATCCGCGAGCTTGAGGACTCGAGTGCCGAACGGATTCATCTGCAGGTCGAAGCGATGAAAATCGCGATGACCGACATGCGTGGCCATCTCGGCGATCCGGCGTTCGTCTCGGAGCGCGCCGTTCCCGAGCTGCTCGATCGTAACCGTGCAGCCTTGCGCGCGAAAGAGATCGATCCGGCGCACGCGCGCAGCTACGAGCAGGTAAACCTGTTTGCGAAAACCGGGGCCGACACAAGCTACGCCGCAGTCGTCGATGCGGACGGCAACGCCGTCTCGTTGTTGCAGAGCGTCTATCACGTCTTTGGTTGCGGTGAGGTAATACCGGGGACGGGAGCGCTGCTCAACAATCGGATGACGGGGTTTTCGCTCGATCCGTTATCGCCGAACGCGCTCGAGCCCGGCAAACGTACAATGCATACACTCAACCCGTTGCTCGTCCGCAAAGGAGGACGAGCCGCGATTTGTCTTGGGACCCCCGGTGGTCCGAGTCAGACTTATACGAATATGGAGCTTTTGACGCGCCTGATCGACGATGGACTCGAACCGCAGCGCGCAATCGACGCGCCGCGTTGGTTCGTGACCCCGTCGGGGGAGCTGAACGTCGAGCGCAGCGTCTCTTCGGAAGTACGTGCTGCTCTCATAGCCCGTGGGCATCGCGTCGTCGATTTCCCCGCCCACAGCGCGTCGTTTGGCGGAGCCGGAATCATTCTGGTAAACGCCGCAAACGTTCGCGAAGCCGCGGCCGATCCACGCCGCGAGACGTACGCGCTCGCGTGCTAGCGAGTCCACCGCTCCAAGAGCTCAAAGCCAAAGTCGCATCGATCATCGACGCGCACGAGCAATCGCTGACGCATTTCGGAAACGACGTCTTCGCGCATCCGGAGATCGGATTTCGCGAGGAACGTACTTCGTCGCGCGTTGCGGAAGCATTGCGGCGCCTCGATTTCGAGGTCGAGGAAGGTTTGGCGCTCACCGGCGTGCGGGCGCGCTTGCGCTTGGGAAAACCTGGTCCGACGGTTTGTGTGATGGGCGAGCTCGACGGACTTCCCGTACCCGGCCATCCGAATGCCGATCCGGCGACGGGGGTGGCGCACGCGTGCGGACACAACGCTCAGCTGACGCATCTCCTCGCTGTCGCAACGGCGTTGATCGAGAGCGACGCGGCTGCGCATCTTGCCGGCGAAATCGTTTTTCTGGCGGTTCCGGCCGAAGAGTATGTTGATTTGGAGTGGCGCACGGATCTTGCGCGCCGCGGCAAGGTCGAGTTTCTGGGCGGGAAGCCCGAGCTACTGAAGGACGGCGTATTCGACGGCATCGACCTCGCGATGATGGTGCACGCCTCCGGAACGCCTAACGGAAATCTGCTCTCTACGACGTGGAACTACAACGGATTCGTCGCGAAGCAAGCGAGATTCATAGGACGCGCCGCGCATGCGGGCAATGCTCCGTATCGCGGCATCAACGCACTCAATGCCGCGACGCTTGCAATTCAAGCGATGCACATGCAGCGCGAAACGTTCCGCGACGAAGACCACATTCGCGTGCACCCGATCATCACGCGGGGCGGTGACGCAGTCAACGTTGTGCCCGCGGATGTGCGTTTGGAGACGTTCGTGCGCGGCGCGTCACTCGAAGCGATCGACGAAGCGGCCGCGAAGATCGATCGGTCGCTGCAAGCCGGTGCGCTCGCGATCGGCGCCGGTGTTGAGATACGAACGCTTTCGGGATATCTTCCGCTTACGGTCCACCGCGAGCTCGGTCAAATGTTCCGCGAAAACGCCATCGAGCTGGTCGGCGCCGCGCGTTATGGAGAGTCGCCTTCCAATTCAGCATCGACCGACGCCGGCGATCTCTGTCACGTGATGCCGGTGCTCCATCCGAATCACGGCGGTTGCACTGGCGCGAATCACACCGTCGATTTTCGGATCACCGATCCGATCGATGCCTACATCACGCCGGCCAAGGCGATGGCGCACACGCTCGTCGATCTACTCGGCGGCGATGCGGAACGGGCGAAGTGCATCGTCGCCGCATTCAAGCCGAAGTTGACGCGCGATGCGTATCTTGCAAAGATGCGCGCACTCAACCGGACGGAGCGGTTTCCCTAGCGCTCTTTCCCGTTACGCAAATAAGCGTACAATGAGGACCAATCTTCGCGCCCGTGGCCATCTTTGCGCGCGCGATCGTAGACCGGCCGCGCCGCAGCCGCCGTCGGAACGTCGAGGCCGACCTCGCGCGCGAGATCCAGCGCCAGACCGAGATCCTTATAGGCGAGATCGATCGCGAATCCGGGCGTGTGATCGCCGCGCAAGACTTTCGCGGGATACGTCGTCGACAGGTGTCCCATTCCGGCAACCGTTCCCAACATCACAGTACGCGCGATCTCGGGATCGAGGCCGCTGCGTCCCGCGAGCGTGAGCGCTTCGGCGGTCGTTACATTGATAGTGACCGACATGAAATTGTTGACGACTTTCATGCGCGAACCCATTCCTGGCGGGCCGCAGTGAATGATCGTATCACCCAATTTTTCCAGGATGGGGCGAACCCGTTCCAGCGTCTTCGTCGTTGCGCCGGCCATAATCAGCAGTTTTCCGTCGGCTGCATGTTGCGGTGAGCGTCCGACGGGCGCGTCGACCATGTCGATCCCGTGTTTTTGCAATGCGGCGATGAAGCGATCCGTGGCCGACGGCGCGATCGTACTCATGTCGATGTAGACGGCGGATTGCGGCAGGGTGCTGGCGATGCCGCTCGGACCGAGCAGTGCCTCGTCGACCTGCGGCGAGTCCGGAACCATCGTGATTGCAACGTCGGCGTCCCGGGCGGCCTCGGCCGGTGTCGCGGCGGCGACCGCTCCATCACGGACGAGTTTTGCTACGGCTTCAGGATTTGTATCGTACGCGCGCACGTCGTAGCCGGCACGCACGAGATTGCGCGCCATCGGTCCGCCCATAGTTCCGAGTCCGACGAATGCGATTTTCTGCATGTGCCGGAATTTGGCCGGCGTTATTGCGCCGCCTGCGGCGAGGGCAAGAAGCTCACGCCAAGTCCGCAGACTCCGGCCCATACCAGCGCTCCACCAAGGAGAGGTGGAGAGAACCAAATGCCTCCGGTAGCGAGCGTCACCGCAAAATACGCGCCGTAGTACGCGACCGGAACGAAGAAACCGAAGAGGTGCAGCGAGCGTCCCGCAAGCGGCGAGATCGGAGAGCGCGCGATGATCGCGTCGGCCGTAATTCCGGCTGCGAGCGACATCACGACGTACGTGAGCAGCATTGGCGTGTCGTTCGTCAACGCGGCGGCGATGATGCAGTTCCCAAGTACGAAGAAGATCGTCATCGCGCCTGGACGTAATCGAAATCGTGTAGCGAGCCAGACAGCAAAAAGCATAACGATCAACGTTTGCAAGATGATGACGGCGACGCCGGTGCCCGTCTTGTATAAGAACAGCGTCGTGTTCGTAAAGTAATCCGGGGAATAGGGAAGCGCGTCCGGAGGGGCGTACATCCGGGCGGCTGATGGATCGAACGCGTATGCCATGCCCAGATGAACGAACTCGATCCAGGTTGCGAGCGAGAAAATCAATGGTAGTTGGGACAACAGAGTCCGAAGATCGGAGCGCGACTCGAGCGCGGACAGAATCGGCGCGCTCGTTACTGTGAGAACACCGATTCCGATGATGAGGTGCGTGGGACTCGTCACCGCATCGACGCGGTCCTCGATCCCAAAAATCGTATGCCAGATCAGATCGCCGATGCCCCCGATGAAGAAGATCGGTACGCCGACAAGCGCGACTTGGTATGCCTTTGGGAGGACATTCCAACCGTGATAGCCGCGTGCGCGATTTCTGAGTACCGTTCCCGCAAGGATTGCCGCTCCCGCGACCATCGCGGCATAGAAGATTGCGTGATACGGCGTGAAGAAGCTCTCGACCGGAACGTGCAAATGCGCCCAGGAATCCCAAAGGAAGCCGCTGGCCAGCCAAAGGCCGATGACGCTGATCGCGAGATCGAGCGTCGCGTTGCGCGGCGGCGCAATCGACATGCCCCCAGCTACCGGCCCAGGTACTGGTTCTCCTGGCTCGCGATTGCGTGCATTGCTACGAGTGGATGCGCATCGGCATCACCGCGCGTCCCTTCCAACGTAGTCGTCGCCGAGCGCGCGCCGGCCGATTGGCCGGCGCCGATCATCGCCGCGCCGGATGCGCTGCCGCAAATTCAAGCCGTCCGCTTTTCGAGTCTCGACGTCGCGCTTGGAACCGAGTGGAGCGGTGAGATTATCGCGTCATCCAATACGGCCAGCATCGAGATATTCACGAATCTCTTCGATTTCAGCGTTCCCAGACCGAGCATTGGGCACTTCGCGTTTTCGTTTCGCATTATAGACGTACCGCCGTTCTTCGTCCGCGCGTATCCGCTGCGCATCATCGCGCGCAACACCGCAGGCGTGAAAGTCGAAGAAATCGCACCTTTTCGGATTCGAGGTCGTTACAGCACCCTATGAAAACCCTCACGCTTACCCTCAACGATAAACATACGACCGTGACAGTCGAGCCCGACGAGCCACTGCTCTACGTGTTGCGCGATCGACTCGGACTCGATGGCCCAAAGTTCGGATGTGGTTTGGGACAGTGCGGAGCTTGCACGGTGATGTTGAACGGAACGGCGATTCGCTCGTGTGTGTACCCAGCGCAGGCTGCATCGGGCACGACGATTACGACGATCGAAGGATTGGGCAGCGAAGAGCACCCCCATCCCGTACAGCAAGCGTTCATCGCCGAACAGGCGGCGCAGTGTGGCTATTGCACGAGCGGGATGATCGTGTCCTCGACGGCGCTCTTGCGAAAGAATCCGAATCCGTCGACGGCACAAATCAAGACTGCTCTCTCGGGAAATCTGTGCCGGTGCGCTTGTCAGCTGCGGGTCGTGCGCGCCGTGCGCCGCGTCGCGCAGGAAGGCCGGCGCGTATGAGCGCGATCTTCGATCGTAAGAATTTCTTGCGGGTCTCCGGTGCGGTGGTCGTCGGCTTCCGGATGACCACGAGCGCTGCGGGCGCACAAAGCGTTCCGAGCGCCGACCAAGTCGACTCGTGGCTCTCGATCAAGCCGGACGGAACGGTAACGATTTACATCGGGAAAGTCGAGCTTGGCACCGGGATCGAGACGTCATTCGCGCAGATTGCCGCCGACGAGCTCGAAGTGGGCCTAGACAAAATTCGCGTCGTCATGGGGATAACGGGCGTAACGCCCGATCAAGGTGTAACGTCCGGTAGTCAGTCGATTCAATCCGGCTCGATTCCATTGCGCCACGCTTGTGCGACGGCACGCGTTGCGCTCGCAAACGGCACGCTCGTGCGTGGTGGCCCGACGCACCTGCCCGTCGATCCGAACGCGCCGCTAAAGACGTCCGGTTTTCGGGTCGTCGGGAAACCCGTGCGCC
This sequence comes from Vulcanimicrobiota bacterium, assembly GCA_963715815.1. Lineage (GTDB taxonomy): Bacteria > Vulcanimicrobiota > Vulcanimicrobiia > Vulcanimicrobiales > Vulcanimicrobiaceae > JAFAMS01. The sequence goes on from OY970278.1 coordinate 1,479,258, forward strand.
GGTTCGACGTGCCTAAGAAGGCGTACGGCCGTTTCGATTACGTCCAAAACGTTCGGATTGCCGGTATGTGGCACGCACGCGTCGTGCGTCCGGCGCGCGTCGGCGCGTCACTCGTATCAATCGATCGCAATTCGATCCGTTCCGTTCCGTCGGCGCGCATCGTGCAGCAAGGCAATTTCGTCGCCGTTACGGCGCCGCGCGAATGGGATGCAGTGCGTGCCGCAAAGATGTTAAAGGTCACCTGGAACGGCGGCGGATTGCCGCACCAGCATGAGCTTTACGACGACATCCGCACGACGCCCGCGACGATCAAGCTTCTGCAAACGAACGGAGACGTAGCAGCTGCGCTCGCCGCTGCTAGCGCGAAATCGACGGCCACGTATCTGTGGCCGTTTCAAACGCACGGTTCGATCGGCCCCTCGTGCGGCGTGGCCGACGTGCGCAGCGGGAAAGCCGAGATTTGGTCGGGGACGCAGGGTGTGTATCCGCTGCGCGATGCGCTCGCGCAGCTCTTGGCGATGCCCGCCGACGCAATCCGCGTAAATTATGTTGAGGCGTCGGGCTGTTACGGTCACAACGGTGCAGACGATTCCGCCGCGGATGCGGCGCTGGTGTCGCGCGCGATCGGCAAGCCGGTTCGCGTTCAATGGATGCGTGCCGACGAGCATGCTTGGGATCCCAAAGGACCCGCCATGGTGATGGACATGCAAGGCGCGGTTGCGAACGGCAAGATCGTCGCTTGGCAAAACGACGTCTACACGCCGACGCATTCGCAGCGTCCCAACGGGCAAGGCGGAAATCTTCTAGCCGGCCGTTTAACCGGAATTGCGATTCCCGACAATGCGAACGTCGGTGGAGATCGGAATGCGCCGATCGAGTATACAGTCCCGGCGCAGCGCGTCAGCGTGCATTGGAGTCAGAGCGCGATCTTGCGCCAGTCTGCGTTGCGTGGGCTCGGCGGCGTGCAGAACGCGTTTGCAAACGAGTCGTTCATCGACGAGCTGGCACTCGCGGCCGGCGTCGATCCGCTCGAGTTTCGCCTCGCGCACCTCGAAGATCCGCGCGGCCGCGACGTATTGACGCGCGTCGCCGAGCTCGCAAGCTATAAACCAGGCGTCAAGGGTCGCGGCATCGCGTACGCACGTTACGAGGGTCGCGGAGCGTACGTCGCCGCGGTCGTCGATCTTGCGGTCGATCGCGCGAGTGGCGAGGTACGCATCCACAACGTGTGGGTCGCGCACGATTGCGGCTTGATCGTCAACCCGGACGGATTGCGCAATCAAATCGAGGGCAACGTCGTCCAAGCCGCGAGCCGTGCGCTCAAAGAAGAGATAAAATGGAATGACGGTGCGGTTAGCACGCTCGATTGGCAAACGTATCCGATCGTCCGGTTTGCCGAGCTGCCCGACGTCGAGATCGCGCTAATCGATCGGCCATCCGAAAAGCCTCTGGGCGCGGGAGAAGCTACAAGCGTCGTCATCGCGCCCGCGATCGCAAACGCGATCTTCACGGCGACGGGCGCGCGTCTTCGTCAGGCGCCGTTTACGCCCGCTCGGGTAAAAGGCGCGCTGGCTTAAACCGCTTCGGCGATTGCTTTCCCGACGTCTTCGGTGCTTGCCGTGCCGCCGATGTCGCGCGTGCGCGGGCCGCTTTGCAGCACTTTCTCGATTGCGTGCACGATTGCGTTCGCAGCATCGGGATAACCGAGATGCTCGAGCATCATTGCGCCCGACCAAATCTGACCGATTGGATTGGCAATGCGCTTTCCGGCGATATCGGGAGCGGATCCGTGCACCGGTTCAAACATCGACGGGAATTCGCGCTCGGGGTTGAGATTTGCAGACGGCGCAATACCGATCGTCCCGGTAACGGCAGGGCCAAGATCCGAAAGAATGTCACCGAAGAGATTCGAACCGACGACGACATCGAACCAATCGGGATGCTGGACGAAGTGCGCCGTCAGAATATCAACGTGATATTGATCGGTTTTTACGTCTGGGTAGTTCGTCGCCATCGCGCGCACGCGTTCATCCCAATAAGGCATCGTAATCGTGATGCCGTTTGATTTCGTCGCCGAGGTTAGATGTTTTTTCGGACGGCTGCGCGCCAGCTCGTATGAGAAGCGCAGAATCCGGTCGACGCCGCGCCGGGTGAACACCGATTCTTGCACGACGAGCTCGTCGTCTGTGCCCTCGTTGAGACGACCGCCAATCGACGAGTATTCGCCTTCGTTGTTCTCGCGCACAATCCAGAAATCGATGTCGCCGGTCTTGCGGTTGGCGAGGGGCGATTCGATCCCGGGCATCAGGCGGACCGGACGCAAATTGACGTACTGCCGGAACGTGCGCCGGATCGGTATGAGCAGACCCCAGAGCGAGACGTGATCGGGGACGCTCGGCCAACCGACGGCGCCTAAGAAGATCGCGTCGTGGTGCGCGATGCGCGCGAGCCCGTCATCGGGCATCATCTTGCCGGTCGCCGCGAAGACCTCGCAGCTCCAGGGCAGCGCGTCCCACTCGAACGTTATTCCGGCCTTCTTTGCAGCCGCGTCGACGACGCGGATTCCCTCGGGGACGACTTCCTTACCGATGCCGTCTCCGGCGATCGTCGCGATACGGAATGATTTCACGCTAGGTTGTCGGCCTAGGTACTTCGTGTTCCCTCTTGCCCGATGTTGTCTTGGAATGTAATATGACATTTGTCTTGGCCGAGAGGGGTTTCGCGCACGCCAAGTTCGACGGTCCAGAAGCGCTTTACGTGCAGCTGGCCGAGGACTTGGCGCGCCGAATTAGGAGCGGTGAATACGGTCCGCGCCGCCGTCTTCCAGGTGAGTTCGAGCTGGTCGACCGCTACGGCCTCAGCCGCGTTACCGTTCGCCAAGCGATGTCGGTTCTCGAGCGGCGTGGACTCGTCATACGGCGTCGTGGCGTCGGCACGTTCGTTGCGTCGCCGAAGGTGCACCAGGATCTCGCCGAACCGCTGCGCGGTTTCTATGACGGATTGATCGCGCGCGGGCTCAAGCCTGAATTCTCGCTCGTCGAGTTTCGCAAGGTGACGCCCAGCGCGCAGATCGCCGCCAAACTCGGGACCGACACCGCGATGCTCGTGACGCGTTTGTATAAGCTCGACAATGCACCGTTCGCGGTAACGAGCATTCACATGCATCCGATTACGTCGGACGTTACGCGCGAAGAAGTTTCATCGACGCCGGCCTATCAGATTTTGGAACGGCTCGATAGGAAGATCGCGCGCGCCGATCTTACGATCCGCGCGCAGGCGGCGGGTCACGGGCCGGGACGTTTGCTCGAGGTCGCTGCAGCGGAGCCGGTTTTGATCTTGGATCGTACCAGTTATGACGAAAAAGGCGCGGCGCTTGAAAATAGCGTCTGCTATCTGCGTTCGGATGCGTACGAGTTCGGGCTGACGATCGGTTGAAGAGAAGGTCGTTTGTCGCGAGCGCTGCAACCGGCGCAATGGTTGCGGCGTCGCTTGGAGATGCGCAGTCTGCTTCATTTATGATCGATCCGCATAGTGCGATTACCGACGTCGCCGGAATCAAAGTCGGCCATTTCACGTCGACCGCGCGACCGACGGGATGTACCGTCGTGCTTGCGCCGCCCGGCGGAGCCGTCGGGGGCGTCGACGTCCGCGGGTCCGCTCCCGGAACGCGCGAAACCGATTTGCTCAACCCCGAAAATCTCGTCGATCGCGTCAACGCGATCGTGCTTGCGGGCGGAAGCGCGTTCGGGCTGGATGCCGCAAGCGGCGTCGTTCGGTGGCTCGATGAACGCGGCATCGGCTATGACGTTCGCATTGCGAAGGTTCCGATCGTGCCGGCTGCTATACTCTTCGATCTTGCCGTCGGCGATCCGAAGGTTCGTCCGGATGCTGCTGCCGGTTACACGGCGTGTAATGCTGCAACGCCGGAACGCCCGGGAGAAGGCAACGTCGGCGCCGGTGCCGGCGCGACCGTCGGCAAGCTGTTTGGATTCGACCGCGCGATGAAAAGCGGAATCGGCACGGCATCGGTAACGCTCGACGGACTCGTCGTTGGTGCAGTCGTAGCGGTGAACGCGATCGGCGACGTCATCGATCCGGCAACGGGCCGAGTTGTCGCGGGCGCGCGTAGCAAAGACGGTAAGAAGACGATCAACGCGGTGCAAACTGTTCTCGGCGGCGAAGTTCCCGCGATACTTGCAGCGGGGACGGCGACGACGATCGGCGTCGTTGCCACCAACGCCGAACTCACGAAAGCACAAGCGCAAAAGGTCGCGCAGATGGCGCACGACGGGATCGCGCGCGCGATTGCGCCTTCGCACACGATGTTCGACGGCGATACGATTTTCACGATGGCTACCGGCAGCGCCAAGAAGACCGGAAACCCGACGTTGCTTGGACTCATGGCAGCCGAAGTCGTCGTAGCATCTATATTACGTGCCGTCAACGCCGCCCGCGGTTTACCGGGTTTACCTTCGGCTCACGACCTACGCTAGTCGTCGCTGTTGAGGAAGTACGCGATCTCCGGATTGCGTCGCAGGTCGTGCAGCTCGTCGTCGGTCGGCAGCTGCGGACGATCGCGTTCGCTCGGCACGAGACACAGGAATCCCATCGGTTCGTCGTCGCCGGCACGAAATTGATGCCACGTCATCGGCGGGACACGAAAGAGATCGAACTGGTGAATCGGATGGATCTCCGTTCCGACCAGCGCCTGGCCGCCACCGCGCAAGATCATCACGGCGTGGACATGTTCGTGCCGTTCGAGCGTCGTGTGGCCGCCGGCGCCGACTTCAAAATAGCGCCATTGATAACCGAGCTCGGCCTCTTCGAAGAGCACGGAGCGCGTCACGTCTTTGAACGGTGCGCTGCCCTCTTCTTTATATTGCAGCACGTCGACGCTCTGCCAACGGTAGTTCGCGCCATCCGGCTGGAACGTCCGCGCGTGACGCGACTCGGTCGTCTCTCTCATACCCCTTGCACAACCGCACGGGCGAAGGTTCGGCTTCGCTCCGCGAGCCGGTCGCCGGCCGAAAGCAAGCTGCCGCCGATCAGAAGCATCACGTCCGTGCCGTAAAACGCGATCATCTCGCCCACGCGCTCGACCGTCATCCCGCCTGCCGGAACCGGCATCGCCGGCCGAATCGAATCCCAGGGTTCGCGCGCCGCATCTGCGAGCGCTCGACAGACGTCTGCGCTGTAGGCGAATCGGCCGCCGTAATTTGGATAAATCGTTGCGTCCGCGCCGAGCAGCCGGAAGAATTTGCCGAAAAGCCAGACCGGCGATATGCGCGAGGCGCCACCGAACGCGGGATGTGCGAGGATGACGAACTCAGGGAACGTCGTAACGAACTCGGCGAAGGTCCCGAGGCCGATCAGCATCGGCGCGAGCAGCACCGCTCGAATGCCGCATTCGCGTGCGCGCTCGGCCTGTTCAAAGATTCGTCGCGGCGAGCCGACCAGACTCGGCGCGTATACGACCGGCTTTCCGATCGCAGCCGAAGCGCGCTCGGCGGCCGACTGACAGGCGCGGACGCGCTCAGCAAAAGGCGCGTAGGCCTGATCGGCGATGCCATGATCGTCCTTGATCACGTCGATTCCGGCTCGTCCGAACGTTTCGCACAGCTCGGCCAGCGTTTGCGGCGATGATCCCTGCGGCTTGAGCGCCGTACACGTCAGCGGACGCTCCGGAGCTTCGACGAGCGCGCGCAATCCCGCGATCCCGTGACGTGGTCCGCCGAAACGTTTGAGCAGCTCAGGCGGGAATGCGACGTCCTCCAGCTCGACGTCGTCTTGCAAGGAGCAATTTCCGAAGAGCATATTGGTAAGCTGCGTCACATCTCCGCCCGTCGTTGCAGTCGCTAGCTGTAAGGTGACGCGATGTCGTTGCGCGTCGATCGGTTCGATCGAAGCCACGCGCGCCACGATGGATTCGCGGATCTTGGGATCGTCGACGGCTTCGAGCGGCATCTCGATGCTCTGCTCCAGAGCAAGCGCCGCAGCGCGTTTCTTGACCTCGCCGGCACGCGATGCAAGCAAGTACGTTGCAGAAACCCAAGCCATACCGCGAGGAGGCTTCGCACGGTGAGGAGTAGAGCCTCTCCATGGCCGAGGCAGAGAAGCAACGTCAGGCGTTTCGTCTCGAAGTCAATGAAGATATCGTCATAACGCTTGAAAGCGCCGGCCGCACGATGGGTGCAACGCTCGTCGATCTTTCCGAAGGCGGCTGCGGCGTGCGCACGCGGTTGCCCATTCCGCTCTCGTCGCTCCAGTTCAAATGGAAAGGGCCGAGAAGCGAGATAAAGCTTTGGGGCGAGATGGTCGGCATTCGCATCACCGAGCAAAAGGCGACGGAATTCGGTGTGCGTTTCGAGATGCCGCAGAACGAGAAGGACATTCTCGTTCAAGAGCTCCACGAAATTCAACGCCGTATGGCCTTCAAGACCGAACCGACGCAAGCCGGTGAAAGCGGCGTCGGGCGCGCAAAACGCAAAGCATATCGCGCGCCGATTCGCTTCCCCATCTCGTACAAGGCCAAGGGCGGGATGCACGAGGTCGTCGCAATTGCGGCTGACCTCTCGATCGGCGGTCTCATGATCATCACGAACGAAACGATTGCCGAAGGCACGGAAGTCGAACTCGATTTCGTTATGCCGGTAGAGGCGGTCGATCTGGGTGGCGACCAGCGCGAGGTTGTAGAGAATACGCCGTTCGGCCAACGCAAAGTGAAGAAGCTCGTGCCCGTTCGGCCATTTGAGCCGATTCACTGCAAGGCAAAAGTAGTAAAACGGGTCGGCGCCTCGGCCGAGGGCACGCAGTATGGAACATCATTTTTCGAGATGCCTGAATTCACGACCGAGGAGGTCGCACGGTTCGTGCACGCTTTCCAGTTAACGCAGCTGCGTAAGGCCGCCGCTGCCGCGGACGCCTAGCGCGCCAACCAATGAGCGAAGTTAGACGCCAAGCGTTCCGGCTCGACGTCAACGCGGAGATCACCGTTCGTCTGGCAGATCTCAACCGCGACATGAAGCTGACGCTGGTGGACATCTCCGACGGCGGCGGACGCGTGCGCACGAACGTTAAGCTGCCGCCGCATACACGCGTTTCATTCGCGTGGATGGGACCCTCGCGCCAACCGATTCCGGTCAACGGACGCATCGTCGCGGTTCGCATGAGCGACCCCAAGACGGCTGAGTACGGCATCCAGTTCGACATGCCGGAAGCCGCAAAAGACAAGCTCGCGCACGAACTGGCCGAAGTACAGCGGCGTAAAGCCTATAAACCTTCCGACATGCCGACGCACGTCATCGACGACGGCGACGTCGGTGGCCGGGCAAAACGGCAAGGTTATCGCGCCGCAGTCAACTTCAACGTTTCCGCAAAAGTCCCCAACAAAGATGGGCGCATCATTCCAGTACGCGCGGAAGCGCTCGATCTCTCGATCGGCGGCATGATGCTCGCGATGCCGGGCGAGTACGAAGAAGGCATCGAGATCGAGATTTCGTTCATAATGCCGGTCGGCGCGGTCGACATGGGTGGTGAAGAAAAAGAAGTCATGGAACAAACGCCGTTCGGCGAGCGGCGAGTCAAGAAGCTCGTCCCGGTGCGGCCGTTCGATCCGATCTCGTGCAAGGCGAAAGTCGTCAAGAAGACCGGAAGCGCGCGTAACGGCGTCCCCACGTTCGGCGTAGGATTCGCCGACCTTTCACCGTTTCTCAAGGAAGAGATCGCGCGCTTCGTCCACGCGCACCAGCTTTCACAACTGCGCAAGGCCGCCGCGACTCAAGGCTAAGTGCGCCCCAAGACGTTCTTCATTACCGGTGCCAGTCGCGGGATCGGGCTTGCGATTGCGTTGCGCGCGGCGCGCGACGGCGCCAACGTTGCGATCGTCGCAAAGACGACGGAGCCGCATCCGAAGCTGCCAGGGACCATTTTCACGGCAGCCGACGAGATCGAGCGTGCCGGCGGAAAAGCCTTGCCCCTTGCCTGTGATATCCGCTTCGAAGAGCAAGTGCGCGACGCCGTCGAGAAAACGATCGCGCGCTTCGGCGGCATCGACGTCTGCATCAACAACGCCAGCGCGATCGCCTTGACGCGCACGGTCGATACCGATATGAAGCGCTACGACTTGATGAACGGGATCAACGCACGCGGAACGTTCGTCTGCTCGAAAGCCACGATCCCGCACTTGGCGAAGGCCGAGAATCCGCACATTTTGAACATCGCGCCGCCGCTCGACATGGAGTCGAGATGGTTCAGCGGCCGCGTTGCTTACACGATGGCGAAGTTTGGGATGTCGATGTGCACGCTCGGAATGGCTGAGGAGCTGCGCGCCGAGGGGATCGCGGTCAATTCATTATGGCCGCTGACGACGATCGACACGGCAGCCGTGCGCAATCTGCTCGGAGGGGATGCGGCTGCGCGTCTTGCGCGCAAACCGGAGATCGTTGCCGATGCTGCGATCGAGATCGTGCAGCGTCACTCGCGGACGTGCACCGGCAATTTTTTCATCGACGAGGAGGTATTGCGCGAAGCAGGCGTGCGCCATTTCTCCGTCTACTCGAGCGACCCGGCTTCACCGCCACAGGTCGACATTTTCGTTTCGGACGCTATTCAAGCCCGAATACCGACGAAGCTTACTCCGAATAATCGATGATCACGGGAGCGTGATCCGAAAAGCGCTCCTCTTTGTAGATGCGGGCGGATTGCACGCGCTCGCGCAGCTCCGGCGTGATTAGCTGATAGTCGATGCGCCACCCGAGATTGTTTTCGAAAGCATTGCGCCATCCAGACCACCATGTGAATTGCTTGCGTTCTTGATTAACGAGGCGAAACGCGTCCACCCAGCCTAGCTCGCTCGTGATGCGATCGAACCACGCGCGTTCCGGCGGGAGAAAACCGGTCGTCGCCGCGCAGGCGCGAACGTTGAAGACGTCGATGTCGAGATGCGCGATGTTGTAATCGCCGCAGATCACGATCGGCCGGCCTTCGTCGCGCATGCGTTTTAGTTCGACGAAGAACCGGTCGAGGAAAGCGTACTTGACCTCCTGACGCGCCGGCCCGCTCGTCCCCGAAGGAACGTAGAGCGAGCAGATGGTGACATCCGCATAGTCAAAGCGCAGAAAGCGCGCTTCATGATCCAGCAGATCCGGACCTAAACCCCGCATAACGTCGCGCGGCGCCGTTCGCGCGTAGATCGCAACGCCGCTATAGCCTTTCTTAACCGCGTCGAGATAAACGGCGGAGTATCTGGCCAGCACCGCTTCGCCGGGAAGCTGGTGCTCTTGTGCTTTGGTTTCTTGCACGCAGACGAAGTCGGGCGATTCGGCAAGCATCCATGCAAAGAATCCTTTGCGGGCTGCGCTGCGTATGCCGTTCGCGTTGAAGGAGATGATGCGCACGGAAGCCGAGTCCACGCCCGTTGACAAAGATTCCTACCGGCGAGGACGATCTCACCTTCGCAGTCGGCAAGAAACGCGTCGGGCTGACGAATCTCGGCAAAGTCTTTTGGCCGAAAGACGGCTACACCAAGCGCGATCTCTTGCAGTACTATCTCGACGTTTCGAGCGTACTTTTGCCGCATCTTCGCGAGCGTGCAATGGTGATGAAGCGCTATCCGAACGGAATCGACGGCGATTTCTTTTTCATGAAGCGCACGCCGCCCAAACGACCGGAGTGGATCACGACCTGCCGGATCACGCACGGCTCGGGAAACGTGATCGACTTCCCGATCATTGACGACGCAGCGGCGCTCTTATGGGTGATCAACCTGGGCTGTATCGATCTCAATCCGTGGTATGCGCGCTGTGATGACTACGATCGTCCCGACTATCTCCACTTCGATCTCGATCCGGTCGAAGGAACGCCGTTTGCGACGGTGCGCGACGTGGCGCTAGCCGTGCACGATGCGCTGGACGGATTGAAGATGCCGAATTACGCCAAGACGACCGGATCGAAGGGGATTCACATCTACGTTCCCATCGTCCGAGGTCCGACTCAAAAGGACGTCTGGACGTTTGCCAAAGCGCTCGCGCACGCTATCGAGAAATCGTATCCGAAGATCGCAACCGCCATCTACAACGTCTCGAAACGTCCGCGCGGAACCGTGCTCGTCGACTATAACCAGAATCGCTGGGGGAGTACGCTGGCGTCGATCTATTCGGTGCGCCCGCGTCCGCACGCGACCGTTTCGATGCCGGTTGAGTGGGACGAGGTCGAAGACGGCGTCGAAATCGGTGATTTTACGCTTGCGAATGCACGTGAGCGCATCGCAAAACGCGGCGACCTATGGGCGCCGCTCCGTCCGCTGGCGCGCGGACGATTCGAGCTGCGGACGCTCCTCGGCTAGCGGACGATCGAGATGACCGCCGCGGGTTTCGCAAGCCCAGGTGCGGTCAGGACGGCGTCAACGAGACCTTCGTGTAAGGCTTCGTCTGCATCCAGGTACCAATCGGTTTTGTAGAGTTTCGTGCGATAGTATTCGACTGACTTGCCAGTGCGGTTCGCGTAGATCTCGTACAATCGATCTTGTAAACGTTCTTGGAACGCGCGTTCCTCGCCGTGATCGCTGACGCGACCGCTGCTGCGGTACCAGACCTCATGAAGCAAGAAGAACGAAGAAGCTTCCATTGTCCGGTAATTCGCAACCTGAGCGATGACGCTGGCCATGCTCATCGCGACACCCTCGATGTGCACGTTTACTTGCCGGCCGAGCCGGCGCAGCGACGTGATCGTCGATACGAGCGCAAGACCCGCGAAAACATTTCCCCCGACGCTGGAGAGAAAGAGCGTTACCGGCTTGTCGGGCGCTAGGTTGAGGTGGGTACGCAGCAACTGTTGCTGCAGCGGAACGACGTGCTGTTCTTCTATCTCGCTGTGAAAAAACAGCATGCCCTCATCAGAGGGTTCGAGGGGCTCAAATGCGCGGCGCGGCACGACGTCTAGGAGATCGCCCAGGAGCGTTTCACGTGCGGAGGCGTCGTCAATCTGCACGCGCGCCAGCAGCTGATCGAATTGCAAGCGGAGATCTGCCCGAGTAGAAGAGACGGACACGACTATGCCTCCAGCAGACATGCTATTGCGCCATGGGTAATACCCACGGCTGATTCAATAGATTACCTGCACTCGCGCCGGTGCGCAAGTGAGGGTGACAAAGGGCCTGCTCGGTTATCTAACGAGGAAGCCGACCAATAACAGCGCGACAATATTGAGGACTTTGATCATCGGGTTGATCGCCGGTCCGGCGGTATCTTTGTACGGATCGCCGACAGTGTCGCCCGTAACCGCGGCCTGGTGCGCGATCGAACCTTTGCCGCCGTAGTTCCCGTCCTCGATATATTTCTTGGCATTATCCCACGCGCCGCCGCCGCTCGTCATCGCAATTGCGAGAAAAAGTCCGGTGACGATCGAGCCCATCAGGACGCCGCCGAGCATTTGCGCTCCGGTTGGCCCGGGAAGCACGCCGATCTCAGCGAGCAGCACGATCAGGATCGGAATCCCAACCGGAATGAGTGCGGGGACGATCATTTCCTTGAGCGCAGCGCCGGTCACGATCGAAACGGTCGTACCGTAATCCGGACGCGATGTTCCCAACATGATGCCTGGATTTTCGCGGAACTGTCTACGGACTTCTTCGACGACGGCGCCGGCTGCGCGTCCGACCGCTTCCATCGCAAGGGATGCGAAGAGATACGTGCAGATGCCGCCGAGGAAAAGACCGGTGAGCACGTACGGATCGCCGATTGAAAACGAGATCGGCGTCGTTGCGCAGGCTGCGCTGGGCGTTGCTTTGCACTTGTCGGAGAGCTCTTGCAAGAACGAGGCAAAGAGCACGACTGCCGCAAGTCCTGCGGAACCGATCGCGTAGCCCTTTGTAACGGCTTTCGTCGTGTTGCCAACAGCGTCGAGCGGATCGGTAACGTCACGAACCGATTCTGGAAGCTCGGCCATCTCTGCGATGCCGCCGGCGTTGTCGGTGACGGGTCCGAACGAGTCGATCGCGACGATGATGCCGGCCATCGAAAGCTGCGCCATTACCGCAATAGCGATGCCGTACGTTCCGGCCAGCGAGTATGAAACGAGAATGCCGAAGATGATCACGATTGCGGGGAGCGCAGTGGCTTGCATCGAGATTCCGAGACCCGCGATGATGTTCGTTGCGTGTCCGGTCGTCGAGGCTTTGGCGATGTCCTTTACCGGTGCGAACTGCGTGCCGGTGTAGTACTCCGTGATGTACGTGATCAGCCCGGTGACGAGCAAGCCGACGATCGAGCAAATGAACACAGCCATGCCGCCCGGCGTCGCGCCCGCGAATTCGGTGTTGGAAACGAAATAAAACGCGATCGCGGAGAGAACGCCGGCTACGATGAGACCCATGTACAGCGCGCCCATGATGCGCGTGCCTTTGCCTGCATTCTTCGGCAATCGAACGAACATCGTCCCGATGATCGAGGCGACGATCGAGACCGCACCGAGGACGAGCGGGAACGTAACCGCAGAGGGCAACGTGCTTCCGAGCACGAGGTGACCGAGCAGCATCGCTGCGGTCGTCGTGACGACGTAGGTTTCGAAGAGATCGGCAGCCATGCCGGCGCAATCGCCGACATTGTCGCCCACGTTGTCCGCGATAACGGCTGGATTGCGGGGGTCATCTTCCGGGATTCCGGCTTCGACTTTTCCGACTAAGTCGGCGCCGACATCGGCGGCCTTCGTATATATGCCGCCGCCAAGACGCGCGAACACCGAGATCAACGAGCAACCGAATGCGAGGCCCACGAGCGCGCCGAGAGATTTCGTGACGGCGTCGCTCGAGGCGGCGTTGACGCTAAGCATGATCCAGTAGTAGCCGCTGACAGCGAGCAGACCGAGTCCCACGACGAGTAGTCCGGTAACCGCGCCGGAGCGAAACGCGACCGCAAGTGCCGGCGAAAGTCCGCCGCGCGCAGCTTCTGCCGTGCGTACGTTCGCACGGACGGAAACGAGCATGCCGATGAATCCGGCCGCACCCGAGAGCGTCGCGCCGATCAGGAAGCCGACTGCGGGCTGCCAGCCGAGCGGGGCCGGGAGAAGCGCAATGACGATCGCAAGCGCGGCGGCGACGATCGAGACGGTCGTATACTGCCGGCGCAAGAAGGCCATAGCGCCCTCTTGGATCGCACGCGCAATCTCGATCATCCGCGGATTTCCCTCGGGTTGCCGAAGGACCCAAGCCGTCAAAGCCAACCCGTATACGATGGCCAGTAACCCGGCCGCAATGCCGAGCCCGATCGCGAATGTGGGACTCACGCTTTTGGTTTCTCCCTCATGTGTGCAGCGGACGCACAAAAACCGCCCGCTGACGCGAGCGACCTGCCCCGTTTGTCCCCCCCAAACCACGACTCCTTTCCCGATAACTGTAGGTGTTGCTGGGAGCGGGAGAGTTGTTACGGGCCCCCTCAGGGAATCGAGCTTTTACGAAATGTTGATGCGCCCGAAGATTTGGGGGCTCCATGCGAAGCATGGGGGGCGCGGAGCCTGGGGCGAAGCGCCTTTCAAATGGCACGTTTCGTAGCCGCACGGGTGTTTCGACTCGTTATCGTTTTAGTCGCGATAACTGTCGTCAGCTTCCTATTCCTCAACCTGATCCCCGGAGATCCGGCGACGGTGCGGCTGGGAGAGCACGCTACGCCCGAGCAAGTCGCTGCGTTGCGCGCTTCGTTCGGTCTGGACAAACCGTGGTACACGCAGCTTGCGATCTACCTCGAACACGTTGCGCATGGCGATCTCGGCATCTCGATCGACGATCAGGAGTCGGTGACCGGGAAGCTCGTGCAATATTTCCCCGCGACGCTCGAGCTGACATTCGGCGCAATTTGCTTCGCAATCATCGTCGGCGTGCCGGCCGGGATTGCGGCTGCGGTCTGGCACGGGAGCGTACTCGATGCGCTCACCATGGTCGCCGTGCTTCTTGGCGTTTCGATTCCGGTCTTTTGGCTCGGCTGGATTCTCGTCTATGTCTTTGCGGTGTTGCCGACGGGCGCGGGACTGAATCTGTTTCCGATCTCGGGACGGATCGACGCACAATACTTCATTACCCCGCATACACATCTGATGGTGATCGATGCGTTGCTCAGTGGGAACGGCGCGGCTGCGCTCGATGCGCTCTGGCATCTGATTCTACCCTCGATCACACTCGGGACGATTCCACTCGCGATCGTTGCAAAGATTACGCGCAGCGGGATGCTCGAAGTACTCCAAAGCGATTACGTGCGGACTGCGCGCGCCAAAGGGCTCTCCGCTTCGCGCGTCATCGTCAAGCACGCGCTGCGTAATGCGCTGATCCCAATTATCACCGTGATCGGTTTGCAGACGGGCCTGTTGCTTGGTGGCGCCGTCCTAACCGAATCGATTTTTGCGTGGCCTGGCGTCGGACGTCTTGCGTTTGAAGCAATATCGAACCGTGACATGCCTGTCATCAACGGGTGCGTGCTCCTCTTTGCCACCGTTTTCGTCGTCGTGAATACGCTCGTCGATCTGCTCTACGCGGTGGCAAATCCGCGGATACGGTACGGGTGACGAACGAAGCTCGGATTCGCGTCGTCGTCGTCGACGACTCGACTTTTATGCGGCATATGCTCCGGCGCATGCTGGAACGTGATCCCGGAGTCGAGATCGTCGGCGCCGCCAAAGACGGCGAAGAAGGGGTCGCGCTCGTCCAATCACTTGCGCCCGACGTCGTCACCATGGACGTCGAGATGCGCGGTATCGGTGGTTTGGAAGCGTTGCGCCGTATCGTCGCGCGCGGACCGCAGAGTCCGCCAGTAATCATGGTGAGCGCGCTGACGACGCGAGGCGCGCAAATCACGCTCGATGCACTGCACATCGGAGCCGTCGATTTCATCGCCAAGCCGCCGCCCGGCGCGAGCGTTCTCGACATCGGGGCGCTCGGCGACGAGCTGCTCGAAAAGGTGCGCACCTTTGGTACGCGGCGCACGCAACGCAGTTTTAAATCGCCACCAGCCGCGACACCGGGTCCGCACGGGCGTTCGGAATGCGTCGCAATTGGAACGTCGACCGGCGGTCCGGTTGCGTTGTCGCGCATCGTACCGCGCTTGCCGAAGAATTTCCCATCGCCGGTTGTGATTGCGCAGCACATGCCGCCCGGCTTTACCGCGCCGCTGGCGGAGCGATTGAATGCGTCCAGTCAGATCGAGGTAAGCGAAGGTACGAACGGCATGACATTATGCGCCGGGACCGCCGTCGTTGCGCCGGCGGGTCAACGTGCGCGCGTCCGGCGCATCGGTAAGCAATTTACGCTCGAGCTTGAAGAAGCGGAACGCGGATCGTTGACGCCCAGCGTCGATGCGCTGTTCGCATCCGTCGGTGCGCTATGCAAGCAAGGAGCGCTTGCCGTTTTGCTGACCGGGATGGGCCGAGATGGTGTCGAGGGACTGCGGGTTATCCGCGCATCCGGTGGGTATGCAATCGGACAAGATGAAGCGAGCTGCGTCGTATACGGTATGCCGCGGGCAGCGGCTGAGGCGGGATTGATCGATCGCGTGTGTACGCTCGATGATTTGCCCCAAATTTTATGCACTTTGACCGGCTTAGAGGTACCTTTACAGAGGGGGGAGGGGAGCCGGCCTCCGCTGCCGGGAACGTGAGCGCCACCTAAACCGACACTAGGATTGGGCGTTTGACAGAGAGTCGGAATCCGCCGCAGTACGTGATCGCGGGCGTTTCGTACTCCAGGGAAGAGGCCGTAACAAAGTATCTTCACCTGGTCCGTTACGTCGCTGGTCGCATTTCAATCAATCTTCCGCCTAACGTCGAGATCAACGATCTAATCAACGACGGCATTTTGGGCTTAATTGACGCGATTGAAAAGTACGATGACGAACGCGGCGTCAAGTTCGAAACCTACGCGATCACCCGCATCAACGGCGCAATTCTCGACGCGTTACGCGCCTTGGACTGGGTCCCGCGCGCGGTCCGTCAGCGTGCGCGCGAAGTCGAACGCACCTACCAAGAGCTTGAGGCCGAATACGGACGTGCGGCGACCGAAGAAGAGGTTGCGAACAAGCTCGGGCTCACGCCCAAAGAGTTTGACCAAACGATGCAGCGCATTCGCGGCACCGCGATCCTCTCGCTCGAAGAGTTCTTGCCGAACGAGAAGGGCTACGAGATTCCGCTGGTCGACACGCTTAAAGATCCGATCGACGAGATCAGTAAAGCGATCGAATCACGTGAGGTTCGAGAGGCGCTGGTCAAAGCCGTCGACTCGCTGCCTCATCAAGAGCGCACGGTCATCTCGCTGTACTACTTCGAAGGCTTGACCCTCAAGGAAATCAAGGGCGTGCTCGGCGTCTCGGAGTCCCGAGTCTCGCAAATCCATGCCCAGGCGGTCATCCATCTACGTACCACGCTGCGCCAGCTGCGTGCCGACTTCGGCTACCGTGAGGGCGATCCGAACGTAAAGCAGAAGTACATCCGGCGCGATCCGCCGCCCGGCGAGGATGCCGGCGGTGAAGCCGGCGCTTGACGCGGACGATACTCTTAAGGAAGAGGAGACTTTTCTAGCCAATGGCCATTCGGCCGGTTGACCTTCAGGCGAACATCTTACAAGCCGCGCAAAACTCAGGTGTGCAGCGGCAGGCTGAGGTCGCGGCCCAAACTTCCAATACGCTCGCACAGGCTGCGTTCGCTGCTAAAACGGAAGAGCGTAGCGAGACCGTTCAAGAGAGCGCTAAGCTCGAGCACAATCGCGTTGAGGAACGAAAAGAGCCAGGGGACCAGGAACAAGGACGTCGCGGTAAAGCGCGGACGCCCGGTCAACCATTCGCGGGTATTGAAGAAGGCGTTCTCGATGAGGGTGCAGTCGGAGTCGACGGCGACCACCTGATCGACTTTACCGCCTGAGCTCCCTGTCATGTCCGGTGTAAACTCTTCCGCTGCCGCGACTGCCGCTGCGGCTGCGAACGCCGTTGAAGCGGCGGTTGCCATGGAATTGCAAGCGTTGGCCGCCGATGCCAAAGCGCTTCAAGCCATGTTGATGACCGGCGACATCGTGCAAGCCACCGTCCAGCCGTTCAATGGTCTCACCGACACGCTGCAGATTTTCGGTTTGCGTGTCGCCGCATCGCTTCCGCCAAACGTGTATCCGGGCGATACGCTGACCGTTTCGGTGCAAGGCTTTGCAAACGATCAAATACAGGTCCAAGTGATGAGCCGAACGCCGTCACCGAACGCGCCTCTTACACCGCCGCCCATCGCCGCGGCCGTGCCGCAAGAACCGGACTCGGTTCAGCTGACGCGCATGCCGATTCCAATGGTCGTCGATGAACCAGAGTTTCCGCCGCTTCTGCCGCCACCGGCCGCGCTGCCATCGAGCACAGCAGAAAGTGAAAGTGCCGCGATGCCGGCGTCGTCAGCTGCCGCTGCTGCCGCTATGGACGAAGAAGCCGCCGCGCAAAACACGGTCGTTCAAACGCCGGCGCCGACGACCCAGCAAACAGATTTCACGCAAGCGCGTCCAGAGACGCTCAGCGTCGAAGCACGACTCGCATTCGCGCGCACGACACCGATCCCGCCGCGTGCGCCCGCGCCCGGTGCAAACACTGCCGCAGCATCGCGGACCGTCCCGCCACCTCGACCTGCAGGAATGCCGGAGCAACATGCGGCCGGAACGGCAGCGGCGCGCATAGCAGCACAGCGCGCGAGCGGTGGTAATAACGCAAACACCACATCGTCCGTGGCAGGCCGCGCAAACGCGGCGCCGCCACCGATCGTGGCGCGCGCGCCATTTGCGCCGATCATTACACCGCGCCCCGATATCGCCGCAAAGACGCCACAGCCGATTCCGGGCGCACCGGGGCCGCGTTCTACGACGATGATGCCTGCATCGCAAACGCGTCCGCAGCCGCCCCCGACTGCGCAAGAGCTGCTGGATGATCCAGTCGCGCTGTTGCGTGCGCTGCGCATTCCGCAAACGCCGACGACGCTGACGTTCGCAAAGCTCGTCACGCAGCAGCCCGAACAAGTCGCGACGGCATTGCGTGCCCTCGAGAGTGCGTTGCCGGACAGCGAAGACCCGCGCATTCTTACATTGCGCACGCTGGCCGCGTTCGTTGGTAATCTCGATCCGGAATCGCCGACTTTTACCGCGCAAGTAACATCGTATCTCTCGCACGTGATCGAGGGACCTGAACAAAAGTTAGCGATGCTCCTTGCGCAAGAGGAAGCTCCGCAAACCGCAGCGGCTGCAGCTGTTCCTGAAGAACCGGCAGCGCCGGCACCGCAAGGACAAACACCTCCGCCGGCACCGGTGACGCCGGTTGCGGTTGCGACGACGGGCGAAGACGCGACGGTCGTAGCGGCGCATTCCGCTGAACGTATCGCTGCGGTCAACGGCGATCTCAAGACGCAGCTCGTTTCGTTGCTCGCATCGGCGCAGCCGGAGAACGTGCTCGGCGAAACCGGCGCCGTCCTGGCGCGCAACGCCCTCACCGGTATGGTCGCATCGCAGTTGAGCGCGATTACCGCGCAACAAAGTCAACCGGGGACGTGGTCGTTTACCGTGCCGATCATGCTCGGTCAACAAATGTATCCGGCCCGCATTAACGTCTCGCGCGACAAACCGGAAGCAAAAGCGGAAAAGATCAGCGGCGACGATTTTCACATCGCCTTCATTCTCGATACGAAGCGCTTGGGCACGATTGCGATCGACCTGCATGCGGTTCAGCGTTCCGTTAGCGTTTCAGTGCGCACCGAACGTCCGAGCGCTGCGACTACGTTCAAGTCCGCACTCTCGCAGCTCGGGAAACGACTGGAGGACATGCGTTACAACGTGAAGGCGCTCGAAGCCGGGACGACGCGTGTCAAGACTCCGGTAGAAGCACAAGCGCCACCGCCGAGCGATTCGCTCAGCACGACGGACCAGAAAGCATGAATCGCGACCGCTTTTTCGATATGCGCAAGCCCCGCGAACCTCGTCACGCCGCGGCGGCGCTCCAATACGATCCCGTCAAGACCAACGCACCCGAGGTCATCGCAGTCGGTCGCGGCGTTATTGCCGACGAGATCATGAAGATCGCCAAGCAAAACAAGATCCCGATCCACGCGGACAAAGGGCTCGTCGAAGCGCTCACGCAGCTCGAGGTAGGCGCCGTGATCCCGCGCGAGCTCTACGTCGTCGTCGCGGAAGTTCTCTCGTGGGTGTATCTGCTTGACGCGAGCCATGGCGAGAAGGTTTAAAAGGCGCTTCGCCCCAGGCTGCGCGCCCCACACGCTAACGCGCGGGGCCCCCGGTCCGACCTCGCAACAACATGCGAGCACGAGCAAGATCCCACTGCGCTCGGTCCATCCTCGTAGGTGCCGCATCGAACAGGAGTTCGATTGTGCTTAGTGCAAGCTAGCTTCCCGTGGAATGGATTGGGCGGCTTAAGGACGCTCTGCGGCGGACGCGGGATGGCCTTGCCGGCATTGAGACCCTTGCCGCGGAGCGACGACCGCTGGATGAGGCTTTTTGGGATGAGCTCGAAGAGATTCTGATTTCCGCGGACTTCGGCTTCGCGACGACCGAGAAGATTCTGAGCGGCCTCAAAGACGTCGCGTACAAAGAGCTGTGGGCGACGAGCGATCTCGTTATCGCGCGCTTCAAGCGTGACGTCGCGAGCTTTCTCACGCTTTCCAGCGAGCTTCGTCTCGACGCGAAGCCGGCCGTCATCTTAATAGTAGGCGTCAACGGTAGCGGCAAGACGACGACGATCGGAAAGCTTGCCGCGCGCTTTCATAAAGACGGCAAGCGCGTCTTACTGGTCGCGGCGGACACGTTTCGTGCCGCCGCAGCCGATCAGCTCGAGATTTGGGCCCAACGCAGCGGTTCGGATATCGTCCGGGGACGCGAAGGCGCCGATCCCAGTTCGGTCGTGTTTGATGGTATCGCCGCCGCCAAAGCGCGCGGCGCCGACATCGTCATCGTCGATACTGCGGGTCGTCTTCAGACCAAAGTTAATTTAATGGAAGAGCTCAAGAAGATGCGGCGCATCATCGAACGCGAGCTGCCCGGCCAGCCTGCCGCGACGTTGCTGGTGCTTGACGGCACGACCGGACAGAACGCAATCTCGCAAGCGAAGCTCTTCAACGAAACGACGAAGCTCACGGGCGTCGTCGTCACTAAGCTCGACTCGACGGCGAAAGGCGGCGTGATCGTCGCAATCGTCGACGCGCTCGAGATCCCGATCGCGTTCATTGGTCTCGGCGAGAGCGCGGATGCGCTGCAACCGTTCGAGCCCGCGAGCTTCATCGAGGCTCTTTTCGATACGGTACCCGCTTAGAGTGTCGAACAGTTGGCACTCTTGTCAACCAACATAAATGCGACATAGAGCAGTAAGACACAAGACATAGGAGCAGAACATGCCTCAAGACGAGCGCGCCGTCGCCCTCAACAATGCCCTTGTACAGATCGAGCGCCAATTTGGAAAAGGCGCGATCATGCGCATGGGCGAGATCACCGAAAGAATGGCGTTCGAGACGATCTCGACGGGCTCGATCGCCCTCGATCTCGCGCTCGGAATCGGCGGTCTGCCGCGCGGGCGCATCGTCGAAATCTATGGTCCGGAATCGAGCGGTAAAACGACGCTCGCACTGCATGTGATTGCAGAGGCGCAACGCGAAGGCGGTAACGCGGCATTTGTCGATGTCGAGCACGCACTCGATCCCGCATACGCGAAAGCCTTGGGGATCGATCTCGATAATTTGCTCGTCTCGCAACCGGATACCGGCGAACAAGCGCTCGACATCGCGGAGATGCTCGTTCGTTCGAATGCCGTCGACGTCATCGTCGTCGACTCAGTCGCCGCGCTCGTCACCAAAGCCGAGCTCGAAGGCGACATGGGCGACGCGCACGTCGGGTTGCAGGCGCGGCTGATGTCACAAGCATTGCGCAAGCTCACCTCTGCGATCTCGCGCAGCAAATGCGTGATGATCTTCATCAATCAGCTACGCGAAAAAGTCGGCGTCATGTTCGGAAGCCCGGAAACGACATCGGGCGGCCGCGCGCTCAAATTTTATGCATCCATCCGTCTCGACGTCCGTAAGCTGGAGCAGATTAAGATCGGTCAGGACGTCGTCGGGACACGGACGCGCGTCAAAGTCGTCAAGAACAAAGTCGCGCCGCCGTTCCGGCAGGCCGAGTTCGACATCACGTACGGCCACGGGATCTCGAAGGTGGGTTCGATCATCGACGTCGCGCTCGAACGGAACATCGTCGGCAAGAGCGGCTCATGGTACACCTACGGCGATCAGCGAATCGGGCAAGGCCGCGAGAACTCCAAGGCGTTCCTCGAAGAGCACACCGATATCGCGGACGAGATCACGACTAAGATCCGCGAAGCGCTCAAAGTAGTCGCCCCAACAAACGGCACGAACGGAACAAACGGCACGAACGGCGTCGCCGTCGCAGTCTCGGATTCTGATTAGTTAGAAGGTTTCGATTTAGATGTGGCCCGAGGCGTGGAAGGGCGCAGTTTGCGCGAGCAAATAAGCTCTTCCACAACGAAGGGACGCGCTAAATCGGGACCTTCCGCCTATGTGAGTGCGCTGCGTTCGCTAGCCCAGCGCCGTCTCACGGAGGCGCAGCTCTGGTTGCGGCTCGAGCGTAAGGGCTTTGAGGACGACGAGATCGCTGATGCCGTCGCGAGATGCAAAAGCGATGGCTATCTCGACGACAAACTGTATGCTGAGTTGTACGTCACCGGCACGCGCAAAGCCGTCGGCGACGCGCGCATGATTGCGGCGCTTGCTGCAAAGGGTATCGACCGTGATGTCGCGTCCGTTTCGGTCCAGCGCAGTCCGCTTGATGAGCGCGCGCGCTGCAACGCAGCACTCGACGCACTGCAGCGACGCCGCCCGGAGATCAGTTATCCTTCGGCGGCGCGCTCGCTCGAGCACCTCGGGTTTCCGGCCTCAGTGATCTATGCGGTACTCCGCGAACGAATCGGGTCCGGCGGCGTGTGATGCCGGGCACTCCCATTGATATGGGAGCCATTCGAATTCTTATCGCTGAGGATGACGACGCAATTCGCGCGCTGCTCGATCATCACCTGAGCAGTGAAGGTTTCCGGTGTGCGCATGCAAGCGATGGAATTAGCGCGCTTGGAACGGCACGTGACGGCGTCGATCTCGCAATTCTCGACATCGGTCTTCCACGACTCGATGGACTCGAAGTTGCGCGGATGTTGCGGCGTGAAGGACGTCGCGTTCCAATCCTTATGTTGACCGGCCGCAGCGACGAAGTCGATCGCATCGTGGGATTCGAGATCGGAGCCGACGACTACGTCACCAAACCGTTCTTGCCGCGCGAGATCGTGGCGCGCGTGCGCGCGATATTGCGGCGAACCGGGATTGCTTTCGAAGATTGTCCGCGAACCTTGCGTTTTGGCCGGCTCGTCATCGACGAGGGAGCCCGCGAGGCACGCGTCGATGGTTCCGACGTCGGACTCAAGCCGCGCGAGTTCGCGCTGCTCTTGGAGCTGGCGTCGAACGCGGGCGTCGCGCTTTCGCGCTCGATGCTGCTCGAACGCGTGTGGGGTTTCGACTACGACGGCGATGAGCGCACGGTTGACGTTCACGTCCGGCGCTTACGTGCGAAGATCGAAGAACTGCACAGGATTGAAGCACCCATCGCAACCGTTCACGGCTTCGGCTACAAATTCGCCCGAGCGTGACGCTCTCACGCCGTATCCTCACCAAGGCCGGTTTTGCGCGCCGTCTGGGGCCAATGCTTGCCCGGCGGCATGTTCCGCTTCTCGTCATTCGATTGCGTGAAGTCGAACGCGTCGCGTGGCTGCAGGGGCGAGCATCGGCGCTTCGCCTCGAGCGGAAAGCGTGTGCCGTTCTGGCCGACGTCGCACATCAACGGCTGCGCACGAGTGACTTGCTGGTGCACGAGCGCAACAGCGAGATTTTTTCCATCGCTTTGCGGGTGCGAACCGATGAGGAGAGCGTCTCGCCGGAAGATTGCCGTGCGGCGCTCGAACGCACGACGGCAGCCTTTGCGCGCGCGTTACCGGTCGCCGTCGAAACCGGCTGGACGCTACTCTGTCCGGGCGCCGAGAGTCTGGACGTTGCAACGGCATCCGCGCTCGAGCGGGGTGCGCACGAACGCCAGCGCTTCGATTTCTTCTCAACGGTCGCGCACGAGATGCGCACGCCCCTTGGGGCGATTCGGGGTTATCTGCAGACTCTGCTGGAGGAGCCGCTCGACGCATCGACTTCGCGGCGTTTTCTCGAAATCGCACGCAACGAGGCACTGCGCTTGGGACGCATGGTCGATGGAATGTTCGCCGTTTCGCTCCTCGATCTCGAATACGGAGCGCCGCCGGCGCTATCCGAGCGCGGCACGCTTCCGCAAGATGCTCTCGATGCGGCTTTGGCCGCGCTTGCACCGCGCGTACGCGAGCGAAGCACCTATGTCCGGCACGCGCGCATGCCGGCCTGCGCGGTTGCAATTACGTTCGATCATCTCGTGCAGATTTTCATCAACATCATCGGAAACGCGCTCGAACATGCCGGCGAGTCCCGGAATGTGACGATATGGAGTGCCCGGCGCGAACGTGAGATCGAGGTCGGCGTCGATGACGACGGCCCCGGCATCCCGCTCGACGAGCGCGAATCGATCTTCACGTTTGGTTTTCGAGCGCGCAGCGCCGGAGCCGGCCTCGGGCTCGCGGTTGTACGTCGTCTTCTCGAACGTGTCGGCGGCAAAGCATGCGCAAGCGAGTCTCCGCTTGGTGGCGCTCGCATTGTGATTCGCATCCCAACGGGATAAAGGACGCGTGCGCGGAAACACTGTATCCCGATGCGGAACGGTATTATCCGCGTCGCGTCGCTTGTGTGCGTCGCGACTTTGCTGATAGCTCCACTTGGTGTCCGGGCGCTCGAGCAAGATACGCTGGCTCGCGCTGCGGTCGACTATCGCAACCCTTCGAATCCGAAGCTCGAAGCGATGTTCCGCGCAGCGCTGCTCAACACGTCCCATCAGATTACGATGGCGCCGGACGGCACCGCCTACATCAAGACCGGCGACATCCCAGCCGAGTGGCTGCGGGACGCAAGCGCCGAGTCGCGCCCGTTTCTGTTTTTCGCCAAGGATGATCCCTCGACGCAACGCCTTCTGCGCGCCGTCATCGCCCGCATGGGCAAGTACCTGCAGGTTGATCCGTATGCGAATGCCTTCACGCTCGACTACCGTGTGTGGGAAGAAAAATTCGAGCTGGACTCGCTTGCGTATCCGATTATCTTGGCGTGGACGTACTGGAAAGTTACCGGCGACGCAACAATCTTCACCGACGATTTCTCGAAGGGGCTCGATCGCGCGCTCGATACGATGGAGCGCGAGCAAGATCATCCGCGTAACTCACACTACACGCATCGCGAGCTCAAAGACGGCAAAGGCAATCCCGTCAAGTACACGGGGATGATTTGGACCGGCTTCCGTCCGTCGGACGATGCGTGCGTCTACAATTATTTGATTCCATCCGAGATGATGGCGGTCGTCGCGCTCGGCGAGATCGAGGAAATCGAGCGCATCGTCTACCGCAACCTGATCAAAGCCCAGCGCGCCAAAGCGCTCAGAACGGAAGTCAACAACGGCATCCAGGAATACGGCCTCGTCTTCATGCCGAACTACGGCTACGTTTATGCATACGAAGTCGACGGACTCGGCCACGCCGTGCTGATGGATGATGCCAACATCCCGAGCTTGCTTTCGGCCCCGTACATCGGCTACACGAAACCGACCGGCACCGTCTATGAAAACACACGGCGCTATTTGCTCTCGAAGGACAATCCGTACTACTACACGGGTTCGGTCGCGCACGGAATCGGGAGCGCGCATACCAGCGACGGATGGGTCTGGCCGCTCGCGCTCGTGATGCAGGGGCTCACGTCAACGAACGATGCGGAGAAGCGCGACGTCCTCAACGAGCTGCTCGCGTCCGATACCGGCGATCACGTTTTGCACGAATCGTTCAACCCGAACGATCCCTCGAAATTCACACGCGCCGATTTTGGTTGGCCGAACGCCCTCTTCACGGAGTTCGTCATGACGTCGTTCGACGGCGTCAAACCGCTGCCGATCGCTCCGACCGGCGATCTCGAAATCCTCGGCGAATAGGCGAACGGCAATGTTGATGAATTGGGGCCCCCACGCGCTTTGCGTGTGGGGGGCGCGGAGCTCTTGAGCGGAGCGCCTGTTAAACTGAATAGCACCAACAACGGTCTAGTGACCGTTGTTGTAGGCATGCAGTGGGGAGACGAGGGCAAAGGCCGGGTCGTCGACATGATGGCGAAGGACGCGAACATCGTCGCGCGCTTCGGCGGCGGCGACAACGCCGGTCATACCTTGGTCGTCGAAGGCCGCAAGCTCGCCCTGCGGATCGTTCCGTCGGGCGTCCTCGTGCCGGGCGTCGAGATGTTCATCGGGAGCGGGACCGTCGTTTCGCTTCCTTCATTGATCGAAGAGCTCGACAAGCTGCAGGGCCTCGGCGTGGACCTCTCGCGGATCAAGATCTCCGACCGCGCCCATATCGTCTTTCCTTATCACATCCTTGCAGACCGCGCCGGCGAACAGGCTCGCGGGAGCGGCGCGATCGGGACTACGGGCCGTGGAATCGGCCCGGCGTACGTCGACAAGGTTGGCCGCCAAGGGATTACGTTCGGTGATTTGCGGCAGCCGGCGGCGCTTGCCGACAAGCTGCGCTTCAATCTAAGGTCGCGCGCTGCCGGCCTCGACGCAGAGGACCTCATCGCGCAAACGCTTGCTTTTGTGCAGCGCCTCGGACCACACATCGTCGACGGCGTCGCTTACATTCACGACGCTCTGGGAAAAGGAAAGCGCATCCTCGTGGAGGGCGCGCAAGCTACGATGCTCGACGTCGGTTTCGGAACGTATCCATTCGTGACGAGCTCGCATACGATCGCCGGCGCGGCGACGATCGGATTAGGAATCGGTCCCAAAGCGATCGGGCGTGTGATTGGAATCGCAAAAGCCTATTGCTCGCGTGTCGGCGCAGGACCGTTTCCGTCAGAGTTGCACGATGAAGTCGGGGAACGATTACGCCGCGACGGCGGCGAGTTTGGAACGGTGACCGGGAGACCGCGCCGCTGTGGGTGGTTCGATGCAGTCGTCGGGCGCTACGCAGTTCAGGTAAACGGTCTCGATTCGGTCATCCTCACCAAGCTCGACGTGCTCAGCGGCTTCGATCGGATCGGCGTCGTGACGGAATACCGGCGAGAGGAACGTGAAGCCGGCATATCCGCTCTCGGCGATCCCAGCCTGGAGGTCAAGCTCGAATGGTTCGAAGGCTGGAAGACCGACATCAGCGGTGCGCGTTCGCTTACGGACCTCCCTACGGCGGCCCGCCGGTACGTTGAAGCCCTCGAAAAGATGCTCGGCATCCCCGTCGACGGAGCTTCCGTTGGGGCGGAGCGCGCACAGTATGCGGCGGCTCACTCTTAGAAGGTCCTTGCAAACCCGGCCGACCCATACGACCGAGCAGAAACTTGACCGTAGCGCCGCTAGGTATGGGCGACGGACGGCGAAGCTGCCGATACCACTACCATGTAGGTCGTGCACGGACGCACTACCGATTTTTGCCACGGCGGGCTGCTCCGCGGGTCCTCTCATTAAGAGGGGC
The DNA here is from genome assembly GCA_963715815.1 of Vulcanimicrobiota bacterium. Lineage (GTDB taxonomy): Bacteria > Vulcanimicrobiota > Vulcanimicrobiia > Vulcanimicrobiales > Vulcanimicrobiaceae > JAFAMS01. Next base: position 1,505,927 of record OY970278.1, read on the forward strand.
CCGTTCATAGGTGTCATTTGGATCGGTTGACGACCTCGTGGCAAGACATCTCAGCCCGCGCACGTGATTTTTTCGGAAATCTCAGCTCGGGACAGCGTCTCGCCGGCGGATTAATCGGTATCGCGCTCGTCATTGGAATTGGTGCATGGTCGATTTTTTATGGACCACTGCACAAGGAACCGTACGCGGTTCTCTTTTCAAATTTAGCTCCTGACGATTCTGCGTCGATTATTGGAAAACTCAAGGATGATAAGGTTCCGTATCAGCTGACTGACGGCGGAGCGACGGTAAAAGTACCGCAAGCGAACGTGTACGACGAACGCGTGCAAATTGCAGGTTCCAATCTGCTCAAAGGCGGCGGAACCGGTTACGAGCTGTTCGATAAAACGAACCTCGGTATGACCGACTTTCAAGAGAAAGTTGCGTTGACGCGCGCGGTCGAAGGCGAATTACAACGTACAATCGACGGACTTTCGTCCGTACAGTCGTCGCGCGTGCACATCGCTAAGCCGGACGAAACGCTGTATAGCTCCGTCCAAGCACCGACGACCGCATCCGTCGCCGTAAAACTGAAGCCGGGTCTGAATCTCGACTCGGAACAAGTGCTCGGGATTACGGACCTCGTTGCGTACGCGGTTCCGAACCTTAAGCCGGAAAACGTTACGATCGTCAATCAAGACGGCAACATTCTGGTGCCGCACGCGACGGCGGGATCCGACGTCGCAGCGCAGCAAGCCTCCGCGCTACAGCTGACACAAGAGCAGTTGATCGCGAAGGAGCGCTACGAAGCGAACCTTCAAGAAAGCATTCAAGGGATGCTCGATCAAACGCTCGGCCCGCATCGCGCGGCTGCACGCGTTGCGGTCGACATGAATTTCGACACCACGACATCGGACAGCCAAACGTACGCGCCGACCGGAACGGTTCGTTCCGAGCAAACGGAGCGCGAATCGTATAACGGTCAGGTCCCGAATCGTTCGCCGGCAGTCGGCGTCCCGGGTACGACGACTAACGTCATCGGGACCTATCAAGGTTTGCAGACGGCGCAAAGCGGCCGTTACAACCGCAACAAGACAACGCGTAATTATGAAATAACGCAAACGAACACCAAGCACATCCTCGCGCCGGGCAAAGTAACGCGCCTGAGCGTGGCAGTGCTCGTCAACGTTCCGAACGCAGCGCCGGTGACAGTGGGTGCGAATGCACCATACGCCGTCGCAGCCACGGACGTCGCAAAAATCCGCAACGTCGTCTCCGCAGCGGCGGGCATCGACCCAACGCGCGGCGACATCGTTTCCGTGGAAGCCGTGCCGTTCAATCCCGCCGTCGTTGCAGAAGCGCCGCGGCCTGGCTTGATCCAGATCAGACCGACGGTCTTCGGAATCCCGGCACAAGCGCTCATCATCCTCGGGTTCCTCGCACTGCTCGTAGCAGTCGGCGCGGGCGCGCTCGCCGTACGGCGCCGCCGCCCGGCCTTCCATCCGCCTGAGGAGCTGCCGACGTTCGACTCGACGTTGGCGGAAGAGCTGCCTCCATTCCAAGAGCACCCGATGCTCGATCAGCCACCGGGACTCGCCGCGCCGATTCGATCCGCTGCCGACCTCACACGCGAGCAGATGATCGAGTACGTCACGACGGTCGCCCAAGAAAACCCCGAAAGTATCGCTAAATTGCTCAAGCTGTGGATGGCGGAATAATGGAGCTCACGGAAGGTCCAATTATCAAAGTAGGCGCGCCTGCGGTGCAGGCGGCCGGGTCCGCAGGCGGGCTCGAGCTCGATCACGGTCTTACGTCCCTCGCGCTCGAGATTCCAGGACCCGAAAAAGCGGCGATCTTGATGATCACGCTGGGTCTTGAGCTCTCCTCGACGATCTTCAAGTTCTTACGACAAGACGAAGTCGAGCGCGTCGTTCTCGAGATCGCAAAAATCTCCACGGTTCCGATTGAGAAACGCGACGCCGTCATTCAAGAAGCGTACCAACGCGCGATCGCGCTGAAGTACATTAACGAAGGCGGCATCGAGTACGCCAAGGAGATCCTCGAGCGTTCGTTCGGCACCGGTCAAGCCGACGACATGACCAACAAGCTGTTCGCGGCGCTCAAGCACGGCAATCCGCTCGAGCTCATAAAGAACGCCGAACCCGGCCAGCTGCTCGAGTTCATTCAAGACGAACATCCGCAAACGATCGCGCTCATTCTGGTCTACATGGCTCCAGAACAAGCCGGTGCGGTGCTCTCGCAGCTCGTCCCGGAACTGCAATCAGAAGTCGCGATGCGCATTGCAATCCTGCAGAAGACCGCACCGGAAGTGCTCGAACAGCTCGACGAGCTGCTCGGCCGGCGTCTCACGCTCACTGGTGGCGACTTCACGAAGGCCGGCGGCGTGCAGTCGCTGGCGCAGGTCATGCAGTACGTCGACCGCGAGACGGAGCGCAACATTCTCGAGGGACTCTCGAAACGCGATCCCGAGATCGCGACCGAAGTCAAGAACCTGCTGTTCGTCTTCGAAGACATCATCAATCTGGACGATCGTTCGATCCAGCGTGTTCTCAAAGAGGTCGACGGCAAAGATCTGGCGCTTGCGCTCAAGACCGCAAACGACGATCTGCGGGCCCTTATCTTCAAAAACATGTCGTCGCGCTCGTCACAAACGCTGCGCGAAGAGATCGAGTTGCTCGGACCGACCCGCATGCGCGACGTCGGTAAAGCGCAGCAAACGATCGTCGACGTGATCCGCACGCTGGAGGAGCAAGGGACGATTGTCATTGCTCGAGGCGGCAAGGAAGATCAGCTGGTTTAAGCGATGGGGCGCGTCGTCAAGAATCCACTGGCCAGCGAGGAGCGATATGTCGTCGCTCCTCCGCACGCAAGCGGCTTAGGGAACGGAAAGACAGCGGAAGACGTACTGTTCGCAGATACCGTCGATACGCACGTCGAGCCCGAGCCTGTATTCCCGCCTCCGGTTGAGGGGGAGCCGATTGATTGGCCGGCATTGCATCAGCAAGCCGGCAACCTTTTGCAGAGTGCGACGGCTGATGCCGAAGCGATTCTGTCCGAAGCACATACGCATTTGCGCACGATCGTCGAAAGCGCGCAAACCGGGGCTGCTGACATATCACAACAGGCGCGAACCGAAGGTCACGATTCGGGCTATAGTGATGGCGTCGCAAAAGCAGAAGCCGAAATGGAAGAGATGCTCAAGACCATGCGCGGGCTTATCGACATGGCTCGCGTCGAGCGTCACAAGATCGTCGAGGGCGCCGAAGGCGAGATCGTCAAGCTCGCAATGGGAATCGCCGAGCAGGTCATTCACAAAGCCGTCGAGGTCGACCGCGACGTCGTCGTCGCGATCACCAAAGCGGCGATCGGCGAGCTCGTGGCCCGCGAAGCGATCACGGTGCGCGTCAATCCGATCGATCTCGAACGGATGAAACAGCATCGCGACAGCATGCTCACGCTGGGCGAAACGAAACACATGCGCGTCATCGAAGATCAACGCGTCGATCCTGGCGGCGTCGTCGTCGAAACCGAATCCGGGACGCTGGACGCGAAAATTGGAACGCAGGTCGACGAAGCCAAGCGCGTTCTGCGAGTCGAAAGCGAGTTTCTGGTCGAGCATTCGCCCGACTCGCTGAACGGAAATGGCTCGGGAGCGGTAACCGCCCCACCCGAGGCTTAACGGTGGCTACGACCCTCGAACACGTCGCGGACGAGATCACTGTCGCTCCGTTTTCCGCAGACCGCTATCTCGCCGACATTCAATCCAACCAGCTGATCCGTCACAACGGAAAAGTCAACCAAGTCATTGGTGTCGTGATCGAAAGTCACGGACCCGCAATGTCGGTCGGTGAAACGTGCGAGATCCTCCATAAGCGCATGGAGCCGATCATCGCCGAAGTTGTCGGCTTCCGCGACAACAAAGTGCTATTGATGCCGCTGGGAGAGCTCGGCGGAATCGGTGCCGGCGCGGAAGTGAAAGCGCTCAACCGCCCACTCAGCGTCGGGCTCTCACCCCAACTGCTCGGCCGCGTCCTTGACGGTCTCGGCCGTCCGATCGATGACGGCCCCGAAATTATTGCCGATCGTCGCGTACCGATCTCGGCCCAGCCGCCGGATCCGTTGACGCGTCCACGCGTACAAGAAGCGCTGCCGCTCGGTATTCGCGCGATCGACGGTTTACTGACGTGCGGAAAAGGCCAACGCGTCGGCGTTTTCTCGGGTAGCGGCGTCGGAAAATCGACGGTGCTTGGAATGATCGCACGCAACACGACCGCCGACGTAAACGTTATCGCACTCGTTGGCGAGCGCGGCAAAGAGGTTCGCGATTTTATCGATCGCGATCTCGGCGCAGACGGTTTGCGGCGTAGCGTCGTCGTTGTCGCAACCAGCGATCAGCCTGCGCTCGTGCGCATCAAGGCTGCGATGGTTGCTACCACGATTGCCGAGTATTTCCGCGATCAGGGCCTCGACGTTATGTTCATGATGGATTCCGTCACGCGCTTTGCAATGGCGCAGCGCGAGGTGGGTCTAGCAATTGGTGAACCGACCACTACCCGCGGCTACACGCCCTCGGTTTTTGCGCAGCTGCCGAAGCTGCTCGAGCGCGCGGGCACGTCATCGAGCGGAACAATCACCGGACTCTATGCGGTCCTCGTCGACGGCGACGATATGAACGAGCCGGTTGCCGATGCCGTCCGCGCGATTCTGGACGGACACATCGTGCTTTCGCGTGCGCTGGCAGCCGCCAACCATTATCCCGCGATCGACGTCCTCCAAAGCATTTCGCGCGTCATGCCCGACGTCACCGATGCTGCGCACCAATCCGCCGCCTCGGCCGTCCGAGATATCCTCGCAACCTACAAAGAAGCCGAAGACCTGATCAATATCGGCGCGTACGTTTCGGGATCGAATCCACGGATCGATCTAGCCATCGGAAAGATCGAATCGATCCGTCATTTTCTGCGCCAAGGAGTTCGCGAAGCGTCCGGATACCAAGAGGCGCTGCGGAGCCTCTATGCGGTGGCATAGTAGATGGCGCGCTTCGTTTTCCGTCTCGCTCCGGTTCTGCGGCAGCGCGAACGCATCGAAGAAGAGAAAAAATTGCTCCTTGCGCGAGAGCAGCGCGTCCTCGCCGATGCGGAAGCGCGTCGCGAGATGCTGCGCGGCAAACGCGAGTCGCTTGCACGCGAGCTCATCCACGAGCATCGCAAGCTCGATTTCGAAGGTTTGCGTCTCGCCTACGCACATCTGGATTTCCTCGCACGCGAGATCACCGCAGCCGACTGGCACGTCGCCGCTTGCGTTCAGTCCGTCGATCGAGCCCGCGAAGTGCTCGTGCGTGCGACCAAGGACCGCAAGATCCTCGATCGCTTGCAAGAGCACCAGCGCGAGACGTTCAAGCGTGAAGAGCTTCGTCGCGAGCAGCGCGAGCTCGATGATGACAACGCACGCCGCTATAGCCGAAAAACGCAGTCTGCCCAACACCAGGGAGTTTAGGTCATGATCGTCACTCGACAGCGCCCCAAAAAGAAGTTCAACCCGCGCAAGCTGCTCTTGCCGTTGGTTGCGATCCTCGCACTCGGATTCGCGCTGTGGTGGCCGCCGTCGCAAAAACGGATCACAGGATTCGTTATGAACGGACCGCTCAACCCGATCGTGGCGCGCATCGGCGCGTTCTTCACGCCGTATCTCGCACCGCTCCACTTTGCCTCGCAAGAGCAAGTCATCGCCGACCGCAATCGCCAGATTGAAGCACTCGGCGGCGAGATCGAGAGCCAGCGTAAGGACGCGGCATCCAAAGACGCTCAGATTACGGCCCTTCAGTACCAGGTCAAGCAGATGCAGTCGGCCGCCGCCAAGGCCGCCGAAGCGACGCCAAGCCCGGGTGTCCGCCCCGCAAGTGCCGTCGCGGCCAACGGCGAGGCACCGGCACCGGCTGAGACGCCCTCGACGACCGATGATCCAAAGCATGCTGCCGCCGTCTGGGCGACGATGGATCCCGAGCAGGCCGCCGCGGTCGCACAAAAGCTTCCCGCCGGTTACACGGCCAAAGTTCTGGCACTCATGAGCAATGACGCGGCCGGACAGCTCCTTGGCGCACTTCCGCCGGACTACGCTGCGAAAGTCTCGCAAGTCTCGAGCGCCGTCCCCCAATAGTCCCGGGGCGACCCAGGGCTAAGGCCGAGCAGCCACTCGGCCGATGAGCTACGTAGGCGGATGCGATCCGCCTAGGTTTGCTTTGGCATACCCAATCTCGCAACGAGAGGGGGTGAAATATTGAACTCAAGTCTCCAAAATTTATTCTCATTAACACCAGCACAAACGCAGTCCGTTAGCAGCACGCTGACTGGGTCACCCTTGTTCGGCCAAAAATCAAATGGCGCGAACATCGGCGATCACATGTTCAGTCAATTGCTAGCGGCGCAATTGCAAGGTTCGAAGACATCATCACTCGCTAGCACCGGGCTTGGTAACGCTCAGCTTTCGACGGTTACGTCGCAGCTGCAGTCGTCTATTGAGCAGATGCTCAAGAACGGTATGTCGCTCGAGCAGATTGCAAAGCAACTCGGAACGTCGCTTAGCTCGAACATTTTGGCTCAGCTGCAGTTGCAGGGAGTCAATACGTCGGGTTTAGGCTCGTCTCTATCACAAATGATCTCTCAAGCATTAGGGCCTCCGTCTAATGGGCCGCCGGATCAAACGGCGGCGCAGATGGCGTCTTCCTTAGTGCAGAGGTTCACACAAATAGCCAACGCACTGACGACGACGGTCAGCGCATACGCAACGGGGCAGCAGCACGACAGCCTGGGAACATCCTCGGACGCAAACGCGGGAGGAAGCTCAGCCCCAAATCAAACCGCGGGAATCGTACAAGCCGCACTCGTTGCGTTACAGCAATCCGCCGCAAATGGCTCGACGTCAAACGCGCAGTCATCGCAAAACGGAGCGCAAGCGCTCGTACCGCCTCCGGTACCGTGGGTGCCGCCGGCTACGAATGGTGCCAACGGAACAACGAATGGTCTGGCCACGCAGAACAACATGCAAGCTGCATCTGCGGTCCAGCCACCGCAAAGCACCGGGGGACCAACCGTCGCGGCCAATCCTTCCTTAGCAATGCTCGGGAGTGGTGCGGACACCGTGATCGGTCGGATTCTCGCACGGGCTGCAAACGTTGCAGCCGATCAGGCCAACGCCAATTCATCCACTTCGTCAGACGCGCCAACCTCAACGGCGACTCTGCAGCCGCAGATCGCAGTTACGGCATCGGCGTCAGGTGGCGCTATGAGCGACTCGCTCACGGCGTCGCTTCTGCAAGCGATGCAGAACGCGATCAACTCTCTCCCGCAACAAAAGAGCGACTCATCCACTCAGGCGGATTTGTCATCTCCGGCAACGGGAGTCGGTGGCACGCAGGCGTCGACATTACTGGCGAACGCTACGTTTGGCGGAATATCGCCGCTCATTACGACAGCCAACAATCAGGTGGCGACTCCATCGCAATCGCAACCGTCGGCCCCACAGCCGCCGGTCGATCCGAATGACGTCGTCGATCAAGTACTCCAAGGTATCAGGATGAACACGCTTTCCGACGGTTCGCAAACCGTTCGGATGCGCTTAGTGCCTGAATCGCTTGGCAGCGTAACAGTCAATCTCCAAGTGCAAGGCAACTCAGTGAATGCAACGATGACCGCACAAAACACGGACGTGCGCGATGCATTGCTCGCCAATCAGCAGATGCTGACGCGATCGCTGGCCGATGCCGGTTTGAAGCTCTCGGGCTTCACCATCAACCTTGCAAACCAAGGCCAATACCAACAGCAGCAAAACGCGCATCAATCGCGCTTCGGAACGACCCGGCGATTCGTCGGCGTTACGACCAGCTCGGATGACGATGCAATTTCCTCAGTACCAAGTTACAGTCTATCGTCGTCGCAGATCGCTGCGAGACAATGGCTGAACGCACTCGCTTAGGAGCAGCAACAATGGCAGGAGTCGGAACGACGACTCAGAGCCCGCTCGTAACCCAAACGAACACCACGCCGGGTCAAACCGGTACGGGTCAAACCTTGGGTGCGACGGCTTTTCTCTCGCTGCTTACAACTGAGCTTCAGAATCAAGATCCACTCAATCCAATGGACTCGACGCAGTCCGTTACCCAGCTCGCACAGTTCCAGGCGCTGCAATCGCAAGTAACACTGGCAGACTCGTTCCAGAGTTTCCAGGGTCAGTTTGCGATCTCGCAGGCAGCCAGCCTGATCGGGCTCACGGTGGCAGTCAACACGACCGACGGATCCGGCAACACGAGCACGCAGACGGGAATCGTCGCGGGCATTCAGGTTGTCAACGGTACTCCGGAGTTCGCATTGGCAGGCAGCAACGGACAAGTGATCACCGGCTCGGACGGAAGTCCACAACTCTTCCAGATGAACCAGATCACGGCGATCGTTCCATCCGGAAGTTCGAGTTCCGGCGGCTGAGATGGATCCTAAGATCCCTGAATCTATCAGTATCATTCCACCGAGTACTGCGCCGATACGCCCGCATGGCATACCGGTTCAGATTCCGCCTACCTCGACGACCGGACCATCATTTCGTGACGTCCTCACGCAACAAGGCGTCACGTCCGGGGCCGGTCTCAAGTTTTCCGCGCACGCAATGCAACGATTGCAGTCGCGGAACATCACGTTATCTCAGGACGACGTCCAAAAGATGAATGTGATGGCGGACAAAGCAGCCTCGAAGGGCGCACAACAGTCGCTCTTCATGGTGCACGACGTCGGAATGATCGTCTCGATCAAGAATCGCACCGTCATCACGGCGGTCGATCCCGATTCGATGCGAGAGAACGTATTCACCAACATCGACTCAGCGGCGGTGATCAAATGATGCCGTCGCACACAATGCAATTCAAGGGCGGACCGCATGTCGGATGCCCTTGCCGGAGCGGGGATGGATTGAACCGCGCCGGAGTTTATTAACGAAAGGGCAAGATGCCAACCGATTCGCTATTTACAGCAGTATCGGGTCTAAACGCCTATCAAAACGCTATCGACGTCATCTCGAATAACATCGCGAACGTCGGTACGACTGGCTATAAAGATCAAAACATCACGTTTCAAGATCTTCTGTACCAGACCCAAGCGTTCGCAACCGCCCCATCCCAAACACTGGGCGGTACTGACCCGCAAAACGAAGGTCTCGGTGTAAAAACCGCGACCATCGACAACAACTTCGCACAAGGTGGCTTTGACACCACGGGAATCAACACCGATCTCGCGATCAATGGTGCGGGATTCTTCATCCTTCGCGACGTCAACGGCGGCGGTACGCCGGTGTATACGCGCGACGGTCACTTCGGAATCAACTCCAACGGCATTCTCTACGATCCGTCCAACGGCTTAGCTGTCGACGGCTACACGGCGAATGCACAGGGCGTTGTCAACCCGAACGGCGCGCCTTCGACGATTCAGATTCCGCTCGGCCTTAAATCGCAGGCCGTCGGAACCGGCTTCGGCACCAAGACGGGCCCGACCGGCGACACCGAGTTCGACACGATCTTCGGCGGCAATCTCGACTCGACGTTGTATCTCCAAGCCAACAGCGGTGCGGCAACGTCAGTCACGATCTCGACGACCATCTACGACTCACTCGGAGACTCGCACCTCATCAACATCACGTTCACGCCTGTTACCTCCACGGCCGGCGGCGGCCAGGGCGCGGACCCAACTGCGGTCCAGGTCGAAAACAGCGCAGGAACCGCGACGTCGATCGGTACGGAATGGTCATACGCCGTCAGCGGCGGCGATCCGACCGATCCGCTAACCGCCCAGCTCGCAGCGGAGCCTGCGGCATCGACCTCAGGGTTCGTGTTCTACGACCAGAACGGTCAGTTCATCAACACGTCCTCGGTCGAAGCGGGAACCAGTGCCCAGTACACCATCGGTAGCGGCAACGTTCACACCGCCTCGACCCAAGGCGGCTCACAGCAAGGTAACTTGCTGGTCATCAGCAACTGGGGCTCGCCGGCAAACAACTCGGCGCCGACGACCGCAGCAAATCCGGCCGCCATCGCGCTGTCCTTCGCCGATATGAGCTCGCTTGCGGGTTCATCGACGGCGACGACCGTTTCGCAAAACGGTTACGGACAAGGAACGCTGTCGAACATCTCGATCGGCCAGGACGGCTCGATTACGGGTTCTTTCAGCAATGGTCAGCAGCAGACGCTCGCGCAGCTCGTGCTCGCCACGTTCCAGAACCCGCAAGGTCTCAACAACATCGGAAGCAGCCAATTCACCCAAACCGCAAACTCGGGCTTGGCTCAGATCAATACTGCCGGCAGCGGCCAACTCGGAACCATCGTCTCGGGCTCGCTCGAAGAGTCGAACGTCGACCTCTCCAACGAATTCGTGAAGATGATCGAAGCTCAAAGCGCATTCACTGCAAACTCGAAGAGCATCAGTGTCGCGCAGCAGAACGATCAAACGGTTCTGAACCTGATCCCGGGCGGCTAGTAAGCTAGCTCCCTAGGAAAAGTAACAAGCGGCCGGGCCAAAATGGCTCGGCCGCTTGTTTTCAGAAGCGAATCACGTAGATGTTTGACGAGCTTCCGAAGCCTCCCAAGGGATGGCCGCAACGACAGGCGGGCGTGAGCCTTTGCATGATCGTTCGCGACGAGGAGCGTTTTCTCGCCGATGCGCTGGAGAGCGTCCGGGGGGTCGTCGACGAGATGTGCATCGTCGACACCGGCTCGCAAGATAAAACGCTCGAGATCGCGCGCAGCGCCGGTGCGCGCATCCTAGAAATCGCATGGGAAGGCGACTTCTCGAAGGCTCGCAACGTCGCGCTTGCAATGGCAACGCGGCGCTGGATTCTCGTCCTCGACGCCGACGAGCGACTCTCACCGCGTTCGCGTGAGATGATCGGCGCGCTTGGTTCGCAGCCCTCGCATCTCACCGGGCTCTGGGTACGCTGTTATAACTTTACGGACGATTATAAAGGCACGGGTGCAATGTCGAATGCACTCGTTCGCGTCTTCCCGAGCGACGAGCGCATCCGTTATCGTAATACGATTCATGAATTCGTTGCGTTAGACGGTAACGAAACGGGAATGCCCGCGATCGTCTCGCCAATCGAGATCATCCATCTCGGATATCGCGACGATGTCATGCTCGAGCGCAAGAAATACGAGCGCAACATGCAGATCGCCGAAGCGGCGCTTCGGTCCGAGCCTGATGAGGCATTTAGCTGGTACAACTACGGGACCTCGGCAATGCTCGCCGAGCATTCCGCCGACGCAATATCGGCGCTCGAGCGCATGCACGAACTCGCCCTTGCGCGTATGCAGGATCGTAACGAGTCGCGCGTCCAGAGCTTCGTTCCGAACGGCCTGTGTCTGCTTGCGAGCCTTTATCTGAAAAATCCCGATTCCGTCGGACGAGCGGAGAAAATCGCGCGTGAGGTTTTGGCGCACGCGCCCAACTTTGCCGACGCGCACTTCATCTTGGGCAAGTGTTTCGTGGCGCAGCGACGATTCGTCGAGGCGCGCGATGCCTATGTCGCGGCTATAGCAGACGGCAAAGAGGCACACCGTCAGCCGCTCATCGACAACGAGGTTTTCTTGTGGAAAGCGCACTCCGAGATCGGCGCGACGCTCATGGAAGAGGGCGGTTACGAGCTGGCCGTCAAGTGGTTCGATGTTGCGCTCGCAGCGCGCCCGAAGGTGCAGCCCGTCCGCTTGAACCGGGCGCGTTCGCTGGAAGCGCTTTCGCGATTTGACGACGCGGAGCGCGCATTCTTGGACGTCTGGAACGACGACGTAGATCCGCAGTCTGCCAACGAGTACATGAACTATTTGTTGCGCCGCGGCAAGCAGCAGAACGCTCTGGACTTCGTCGATGCCAATGCCGAGCGGCTACCAGAGGAATTCCGGCTCATCATGTACGGCTCGGCCGCGGCAATCGCGTCCCGAGCAGGTCTGGACGGAATGGAACGCTATCTGGACTTGGCCGAGCACATCGAGGGGATCGGTGATCATCGGGCCCGGCTGCGAGGGCTGCTCAGACACTTCGGCGAGTCCCCGGCCCTCGAGCTCTTGGAAAGGAAGATGGAAGCTTGATCCCGCTGCGGCGGCTGAACAATCAGCCGATCATCGTCAACTGCGATCTGATCGAGACCATCGAGTCGACCCCGGACACGGTCGTTACCCTGACCTCCGGAAATAAACTCATCGTCCGCGACAGCCTCGAGGAGATCCGCAAGAAAGTCGTGGACTTCAAGCGCCAGATTTACGGCCCGGCTGAGCCCCCGTCGTGACCCGCGTCACCTGGGGCGGAGCGCCTTTAAACCAGGTATTTTAAGCCTGCGTCAAGGCCGAGGGTGCCCAAGCCGATACTGAGGAAGAGGGCCCATCGAGCCCCCCGACTTTCCTTTTCGAAAGGTCGCTGCTTTGGATCTCGCGACGATTCTCGGTCTTGTACTTGCTTTTGGATGCGTTATGCTGTCGGCTTTTATCGGCGGCATCGATATGCGCATTCTCTACGAGCGCTACGAGGCGTTCATCTTGGTGTTCGGTGGTACGCTCGGCGCCTCCATTATCTCATTCCCGTTGCGAACGTTCCTGAACGGCATTGTGACCGGATTCCGCACGGCGTTTTTCGAGCCGGAGCACCACGAGCGTCAGACGATCCAAACACTCGTGACATTCGCCGAAAAAGCGCGGCGCGAAGGTCTTCTGGCCCTCGAAACCGAGGCTGCCGAAGTCCAAGACGATTTCATGCGCAAGGGGATTCAGCTCGTCATCGACGGCCGCGACACCGAGATCATCCGGAAGATCCTCGAGACCGAAGTCTCGCTGATGCAAGAGAAGGGCGCGAAAGCCGAAGCCGTTTTCATGACGATGGGCGGCTACTCACCGACGCTAGGTATCATCGGTACCGTTCTCGGGTTGATCGGCATGCTCAAAGGTTTGGCCGCGGCAAGCAGCGGCGGCAACGTGACCGGTTCGATCGGTAACGCGACCGCGCAAGCATTTGTCGCGACGTTCTTCGGTATTTTGCTCGCGAACCTCGCATGGCTTCCGATCTCGGCGAAGATCAAGGAGCGCAACACGCAATCGTTGCTGCTGCGCGAAATTCAGATTGAAGGCATCCTCTCGATTCAGGCCGGCGACAATCCGCGTCTGCTCGAAGAGAAGCTGCACGCGTACCTGCCGGCGGATGCGCACGAGCCCGAAGAGCAGCCAGCTGCCGAAGGCGAACCAGCCGGATCGCAGGCCTAATTGCCCGCGATCAAATCTGCGGCTCGCGCCCACGAGTCGCGTCTAAAGAAACGGGCGACGGAAGAAAAGCTCGAGACCGCAGGTATGATGCGGTGGCTTCTGACGTACGCCGACATGATCACGCTGCTCTTGGCCCTGTTCATCATCTTGTTCTCGATCTCGACGATCAACAAGGTCAAGCTGCAGCGACTCGTCCACGACATCTCGGGCGGCTTCAACTCGGTCGACGCGATCAACAATCCGCCCGAAGGCGGCGGACTCGAGCATCAACAGCCGTCCAAAGAGCTGCAGCAAGAACAGCAGATCATCCAAACCTACATTCAGCAAAAGCATCTGCAGGATCAGGTTACCGTGCGTCAGACGAGCGAAGGGCTCGTCATCTCGCTGTTGACGGACAAAGCGCTGTACGACAGCGGCAGCGCCGTGTTGCGTCCCGAGACCGTCGGCTTGCTGGAGCAAGTCGGCGCCATCTTGCGCCGTACGCAGCCGACCGTGCGCGTGGAAGGCTATACGGATAACACACCGATCCATACATCGCTGTACCCAACCAACTGGGAGCTCTCGGCCGCGCGTGCAGCCGGTGTAACGCGCTTTCTCGTTGAGAAGGGCTATATCGATCCGCACAAGATCTCGCTTGCCGGATACGGGGAATTCCATCCGACCCATCCGAATGGCGATTTCAACGGCCAACAGCTCAATAGGCGCGTTGACATCGTTGTCATCAACGCCACGGCCGCTCTCGGAAAGAAATTGATCGCACCGGGTCAGTCGACGCCGGTGCCGGTCGCCGCCAAAAAACTCATCAACACTAAGACAAAGGGGCAATAACCGCCGTGTCGATGCTCTCGCAAGAAGAGATAGACGCCCTTGTAAAGCAGCTTGCCGCGCCCGAAACCGAGCACGGCGCCGTTGACGGACGGAAAATCAAATCATTTGATTTCCGGTACAACAAACGGCTCGAGAAATTCTCGACCAATCAGCTGCAGACGCTTCGGACTCTTCACGACAATTTCACTCGACTTCTGAACAACTCGCTGTCCGTTTATTTGCGCACGCGCGTTGAAGCCACGGTTACGTCGATCGAGCAGATCAGCTACGGCGATTTCATCGCCGGTATATCGCTGCCGTCGATTCTCGCGATCTTCTCGATGGATCCGCTTCCCGGAAGCGGCATCGTGCAAGTCGATTTGAATCTCGTTTTCTCGATCATCGATCGCCTGCTCGGCGGTCCCGGTTGGTTTCCGCAAAAGCTTCGCGATCTAACCGACATCGAGCGCACGCTGATGCAGCGCTTCATGGCGCGCATGCTTAACAGCTATCGCGAGTCGTGGAACTATCTCTTGACGCTCTCGCTCAAGATTGAGGCGCTCGACTCGAATCCGCAGTTCATCCCGCGCATCATCCCGCTGGATCAAATCGTCGCCTACGTCTCGTGCGAGCTCAAGGTCGGCGACATGACCGGCGTCATGAACTTCTGCCTGCCGTACCTCGTCCTGCAGTCGATAGGCCCGCAACTCAGCGACTTCCAATGGTCGCCGTCGGTCGTCGCCGGCCGCGGAATGACGGAAGAAGACATCCATCAGCTGGCTCGCAACGTCGAGCGCGCCGAGGTTGAATGCACGGTCGAGCTCGGTCATACGATCGTCTCGCTGCGCGACCTCATGTCGCTCTCCCCGGGCGATCTGATCCTGTTCGACAAGGAAACGAACACGCCGTTGGTCGCAAAGGTCAATGGAATGGAAAAGTTCGAGGTTTTTGCCGGTACCCATAAGGACCGGCTGACCGTTCAGGTCGCGAGCATTAAAGAGGACGAGAATGAGTAGTTTGCCCGAGGGGCAGCTCGACGAGATCGCGAGCCAAATGATGTCGTCGGCCGCGCAGGTGCTCTCTGCGTTGGTCGATAGGGACGTTACCGCCGGCGCAACGTCGTCATCGGTCAGCGAATCGTCCTTGCGCGTCGAGGAAGATTGGGTCGCGACCAAGACCGACATACCGGCGCTCGGCGCCGGGTTCATCTGCCGTTATCCGAAGGCCGATCTGGCCAAGATCGTCGCGCTCATGGTCGGGGCCGAACCCGGCGGAGAGATGGACGCGATGCAGCTTTCGATCGTCGCGGAGACGGTCGCACAGATTTCCAGCGCGATGGGCGAGCATCTAGCTCAAGCGCTTGGATCATCGACCGAAGGCGTCGCTTCGGGCGTGGTCGGCGAGACCGGGAGCTTCCCGCCCCCGCCATTCACGACGTACGAGGCCGAGCTCGAGATTGCGGCGGAGTTCCCGGTCGCCGTACAGGTTGATTTCGATGGGGTCGCGCTCTCGAAGCTGGGGGCCGCGGATAAGCCGGCTGCCGCGCCGCAGGTCACCGCTGCCCCACCTCCCCCGCAGGCATCTCGCGCCGCGGCCGCACCGGCTGCAGCTGCCGCCGAGCCGCCGCGCCGCCAGCCGCCGACGAATCCCGCCAAACCGGCGCAGTTCGCGACGATGCAGCCGACCGGCGTTACGACTGCCGTCCCGGGACACTCGAACCTCGATCTCGTTCACGACATCCCGCTCCAAATCAGCGCAGTTTTGGGTCAAACCAATCTGGCGTTGCGCGACGTGGTTGCCATGCAAGCCGGAAGCGTGTTCGAGCTCGACAAGCTCTCGGCCGATCCGATCGATCTGTTCGTAAACAATATCTTGATTGCTCGCGGCGAGGTTGTCGTCGTCGATGACAAATACGCCGTAAAGATCAGCGAACTCAACCCGTTACAGCACGAACGCGCTTAGCTTTGGCTAAGCCGCCTCGGGCGGAGCGCCTCTCGTATGGAACTGACCGTTTGGATTCGGGCGATTACAGCGCTCGCACTCGTAGCGTTGCTGCTCTACGGTATGTTTTGGCTGCTGCGCTTGCTTTCGCAGGGCCGTCTCTTGGCGCTCGGGCGTTCGCGCCTGGCCGTCGTCGTCGAGTCTACGTTCCTTTCACAGAATACAGCCGTCCACGTCGTGAAGGTCGCGCGCCGTTACTATCTTGTCGGCGCCAGCAACGGACACGTTGCGTTGATCACGGAGCTCCCGGCCGAAGAGGTCGATCCGTATATCGAAGCGCAGCGGCAAGCGGCGTCGGTCCAATCCGAGCGCATCGGCGCGCTTTTCAAGCGGCGTAAATGAAACGTCTGTTCTACATTTTGTGGCCGTCGCTCACGCTGATTCTCGTCGCGCTGGTTGCGCATCCGGCCGTGGCGCAGAATATCCCAGGCCCGAGCAATCCGGCCGTACCGATTCCGCAAATCAACATCGGCGTTACGCCTGCGACCAAGCCGCAGCAAGTCGCCCAGTCGCTCCAGATATTGCTGCTGCTGACGATCCTCACGCTTGCACCCTCGATGCTCGTCCTCGTAACCTCGTTTACGCGCATCATCATCGTACTTTCGTTCGTCCGAACCGCTATGGGTACGACAACCGTTCCCCCGACGCAGGTCCTTGTCGGTCTCGCACTGTTGCTGACGTTCTTTGTGATGAAGCCGGTTTTCAACGATATCAACAAGAACGCGTTGCAGCCGTATCTTTCCAGCAAGATCAGTCAGAGCGTCGCGCTCGATCGCGCCCAAACGCCGCTACGTGCGTTTATGTTCAAGCAGACGCGCGAAAAAGACATCGCGCTGTTCTACACGCTTTCCAAAGACCCGCGACCCGCGAAGCAAGCCGACGTACCGACCTACCTGCTGGTGCCGGCCTTTGTGATCAGCGAGTTGAAGACGGCCTTTGAAATCGGCTTTGCGATCTACATTCCGTTCATCGTGATCGACATGGCGGTCGCGTCTATCTTGCTCTCGATGGGCATGATGATGATCCCGCCGATCACGATCTCGCTGCCCTTTAAGATATTGGTATTCTTGCTGGTTGATGGGTGGAATCTAACGATCCAGGCGCTGTTCGCGAGCTTCCACACGTGAATTTCGCAGACGCGATGACTCTGGGGCGCGATGCCCTCCTCGTCACGATGATCATCTGCGCGCCGGCCCTCGTGCTCGGCCTAGTCACGGGTCTCGTGATCTCGCTGATGCAGGCCGTCACACAGGTCCAAGAGCCGACCCTGGCCTTCATCCCCAAGATCCTTGTGGTCGGCTTGACCCTGCTTTTCTTCGGGCCGTTCATGCTAGCGGTCGTGACCGATTTCATGCGCCGCGTGATTCTGACTATCCCCACGCTTGTTAGGTGATGCGGGTCACCCACGCCCACCCTTGATTGCCTAAAATTAACGCTCGGTGGCCCCGTGGCACGAGGCAGGGGGAAGGCAAATGGTCTAATTTACGGGGTGATGCACCCCGCGAGGATTAGCGCGGCTTGATTAACCTTTTCGGCCTGCACACCGCTCAACTCGAGACGTTCTTTCTCGTCTGGGTGCGGTGCTCGACAATTATCATGATCATCCCGGTTTTCGGAACGGCGTCGATACCGGCGCTCATTCGTGTCGGGCTGGGCTTTGTAATTAGCTTCGCAGTGTTTGGAACGGTGCATCCCCTGCGCGCTCCGCTCGATTTGGATGGCTTTGCGGTTGCGATCTTGTGCCAGGTCATCATCGGCGTGTTGTTCGGATTCGTCACGCAGATGGTTTTCATGGGAGTACAGTACGCCGGAGAGATTCTCGACATACAAATCGGTTTCGCCGTTGCCAACATTCTCAATCCGACGACGCAACAGCAAGTCACGATCGTCGGCGAGCTTCAATTGGCGATCGCTACCCTCTTGTTTCTCGTGACGAACGCGCATCTGCTTTACTTCGAAGGCATTGGAGGCTCGTTCAACCTCTTGCAGTTGCCTTGGGTATCGATATCACAGGGAACGCAGGATTCGATCATCCTGTTCTTCACGCAAGCGTTGTTCATCATCTTCCGGATCGCAGCACCAGCCGCAATTACGCTATTTCTCGTTAACGTAATGCTCGCGTTCCTAGCGCGCGTCGCACCGCAGATGAACATCTTCGTCGTCGGCTTTCCGATTCAGATCAGCGTCGGCCTGACTATGCTGATCATTTGCATGCCGCTACTCGGCTATGCGCTACCGCAGCTCTTCAACCAAGTCCCGCATCAGCTCGACACGCTGATGCGCAGCTTGGCGCCGGCTTAGGCGCGTAGATGGCAAAGCCAGAACAAACCGAAAAACCTACCGCTAAACGCCTCGGCGAAGCGCGTTCAAAAGGACGCGTCGCAAAATCGGCTGAGATCGCGCCCGCGCTGGTCTTCGTTGCGGCGGTCTGCATCCTGCATTTCGGATTTGTGTTCTGGCTCCAGCACATCGAAAGCTTGATGCTGACGAGCTTCAACCACATCGCCTCACATCAGCCGATCAATATGTTTTCGGCCTGGAATTATTTCCGGGTCGGCTTCGCGCCGATGGCGCCGCTGCTGACGATAATCTTCGGCTTTGCGCTCGTGATTGGGTATGTCGGAAACGTTTTGCAATTCGGGTTTGTCTTCGCTCTCGGGAGCATCAGGCCGAATTTCGCAAAGTTGAACCCGATTGCGGGCATGAAGAGCATCCTGTTCTCGAAATCAACGGCCGTCCAACTTGCGAAGCAGCTGCTCAAGTTGTTTGCGGTGGCGGTCATTATCTTCTCGGCGATTCACGGGCAGCTGGCGATGATCTTCAATACGGCGCGCAACTCGCCGTACGACTGGGTGATCGTGATCGAGAATCTGATCTACACGGTCGCCTTACGTTTCTCGTTGTTCTTGGTGGCAATGGCGCTCTTGGACCTAGTCTATCAGCGCTGGAACTTCGAAGATTCGATGAAGATGAGCAAAGGCGAAGTCAAGGACGAGCAGCGCTCATCCGAAGGCGAACCGGAAGCGAAACAAGCCGTCAAGAATCGTCGCGCGCCGCCGCGCGCAAACGCATGATGTCGGCCGTTCCGAAAGCGACCGTTGTCGTCACCAACCCGACCCACTTCGCGTGCGCATTACAGTGGGACGAGATCACGATGGAAGCTCCGGTTCTCACCGCCAAGGGTGCCGATCTCGTTGCGCGCCGAATTCGCGAGATGGCAAAAGAATACAACATCCCGATCGTCGAGAACGCGCCGCTCGCGCGTACCCTTTATTACAAGGTCGAGCTCGATCATCCGGTGCCCTCGGAGCTGTACGCTGCGACGGCACAAGTGATCGCGTTCGTCTACAGGCTCAAACGGAAGACCATCGCCTAATGCGGAAGGAACGATACTAAATGGCGGCCTCTCGAGCTCCGTCTCCGATGGCAAAAAACCCGAGCATCATGGAGCGGATCGGGCAGACGTCCAGCGTTTGGGTGGCGGCGGGCACGGTTTTGATCATCGGCCTGATGATCGTTCCTATCCCGCCGGAGCTGTTGGATCTGCTGTTGACGCTCAACATCACGGCAGCGGTTTTGATCCTGCTCACGACGCTCTACACCGAGAACGCGCTGAGCTTCAGCGTCTTCCCGACCCTGCTCTTGATAATCACGCTGTTCCGTTTGTCGCTGAACATAACCGGAACGCGCTTGATCTTGCTGCACGGCTACGCCGGCCGGGTCATCGAGGCGTTTGGTAACGTCGTCGTCGGCGGCAACTATGCCGTTGGTATCATCATCTTTGCGATTTTGATCATCATCCAGTTCGTCGTCATCACGAACGGTGCCGGTCGCGTCGCCGAAGTTGCGGCCCGCTTTACCTTGGACGCAATGCCCGGTAAACAGCTGGCCATCGATGCCGACTTGAACGCCGGTTTGATCACTGAATCCGACGCGCGTCAACGCCGCCGCGACATTCAGCGTTCATCCGACTTTTACGGCGCCATGGACGGTGCATCGAAGTTCGTTCGCGGTGACGCCGTCGCTGCCGTCATCATCGTCTTCGTCAACATCATCGGCGGATTCTTCATCGGAATCTTGCAGCAAGGCTTGACGCTCGTTCAAGCGCTGCAACGCTTCACGATCCTAACCGTCGGCGAAGGTATCGTCACGCAGATCCCGGCACTGCTCATGTCGACCGCGACCGGTATCATCGTCACGCGCGCCGCGTCGGAGATGAACTTCGGCAACGAGCTGACGCGTCAAATCATTCAAGAGCCGCGCGCGATCGCGATCACCTCCGTGCTGTTGATCGTGTTCGGATTCGCGGGCTTGCCGCCAGTCTGGATGTTCCTGATGGCCGGCATCATGTTCGTGATCTTCTTGCGTCAGCGCGACCTACAGAAAAAGGGCTTGCTGCCGCGTCCGGACGGAAGCATTCCGGCGCTCACGGGCGGCCCGGGAGCGCCCGGCGTTCAGCCCGGCGTGACGGCGCAACCGGCGGTCAAGCCGGCCGAGTCGGTCGTTCCGCTGCTTTCGTACGATCCGATGGAACTGGAAATCGGCTTCGGTTTGATCCCGCTCGTCGACGTCGCGCAAGGCGGTGACTTGCTGGAACGGATCACGATGATTCGCCGGCACGCTGCACGCGAGCTTGGCATCGTCGTCCCTCCGATTCGCGTTCGCGACAATCTGCAATTGAAGCCGTCGACCTACGTGATCAAGATCTACGGTTTGGAAGTCGCGCGTGCGGAAGTCATGGTCAGCCGCTTGCTCGCGATGAACCCCGGCACGGCGACGCAGCCGATCGAAGGCATCCCGACGACGGAACCTGCGTTCAATTTGCCGGCGCTCTGGATTCCGGAAAGCGGACGTGGCGACGCCGAAATGGCGGGCTATACCGTTATCGATCCGACCAGCGTCATCGCGACGCATCTCACCGAAATCATCAAGTCGCATGCGCCGGATCTGCTCGGACGCCAAGAGACGAGCTCGTTGCTCGACAACGTCAAGCAGCACTACCCGGTCGTCATCGAAGAGCTCATCCCCAACTTGCTGACGGTCGGCGAAGTCCAGCGCGTCCTGCAGAATCTCTTACGGGAACGAATTCCGATTCGCAACCTGCTTTTGATTCTGGAATCGCTTGCGGACGGCGCGCGCCAAAGCAAGGATATCGACTACCTGACGGAGCGTGTCCGTGTAGCGCTCGCGCGGCATATCTGCGCCGAATACTCGGAGGACGGATTGCTCTCGGTCATCACCGTTGATCCGCGTCTCGAGACGCTGCTCGGCGAGGCCGTGCGACGCGGCGAGGACGCATATGCGCTTCTCGATCCGCAAACCGTCGCGAAAATCTACACGTCGCTTACGAGGCAAATTCAGGCAGCCCAGGCGGCCGGCTTGCATCCGATCGTGCTCTGCTCGCCGACGATTCGCCTCGCGCTCAAGCGGCTCACCGAACGTGCGGCTCCCTCACTCGTCGTGCTCTCGTACTCTGAGATCGCGCCGGGTCTGCGCGTCGAATCGATCGGACAAATCTCGACTGTCGACGAGCCGGAGCCCGTCGCTACGTGAGCAAGAAGCGGGTTCTCGTCGTCGACGACGCCGTCGTCATGCGAATGATGATCAAAGACATTCTTTCCAAGAATGGATACGACGTCGTCGGGGAGGCACAAAACGGAGCAGACGCCGTCGAGAAATACAAGGCGCTGCGTCCCGACGTCGTCACGATGGATATGGTGATGCCGGGTATCGATGGGATCGGTGCCGTGAAGCAAATCATCGCCGAAGATCCGAACGCCAAGATCGTCATGTGCACGTCGATGGGGCAAGAGGCATTACTCAAAGAGGCGCTCGACGCCGGAGCGAGCACGCGGCTTACCAAGCCGTTCCGCCCGGCTGAGATCCTCGAAGTAATCGGTAAGTTGGTGGACGGCACCGACGCGTGAGCGATTTGCTGCGGCTAACAGACCTGCAAATCGATGCGCTCAAGGAAGTAGCGAACATCGGAGCCGGTCATGCAGCCACAGCCCTCTCGCAGCTCCTCAACACGACGATCAAGATGGAGGCACCGCGGGCCGAAGTAATCCGCTTCGGCGAACTATACTCGCGCGTCACCGACAAACGCGTGTTTGCGGTACTTCACGTGTACGTTCGGGGCGGCGTACCGGGACATTTGGTCGTCATGTTCGATCATCAAGATGCGCTCGATTTCGTCGGGATGTTCCTCAAGCGCGTCGGCGGCGATCTGCAGCTCTACGACGCTGTCGTCGAGACCACGCTCAAAGAGCTCGCCAATATCGTGGCATCGTCGTATCTGAGCGCAGTCGTCCAGCTGACGAACACGAACATGATTCCATCAGTTCCGGTGATCTCGTACGGCTCGTTGCAGGCGACGTTCGAGGCGCTCATGCCGAACTCGCCGCAGCGCGACGTGCTCTTCGTCGAGTCGACCTTCCTCGATCGCGGTGCAAAGATTTGCGGTCATCTCGTCTTCGTTCCGGAAGCGGGTTCGCTCGAACCGCTCCTGGCTGCGTTCGGCGTCGGGTGAACGAAGAGCCGTTCGACAGAGCCGAGCTCCTCCGATACTTCAAAGACGAATCGGATGAGCTGCTGCAGCAGATCGATGCCGATCTGCTCAAGTTGGAACCGCTTGCGACAACTTCTCGCAGCGATCCCGAGACGATCAATTCACTATTCCGCGCACTGCACACGATCAAGGGTAGCGCGGGCATGCTCGAGCTTCGGGATGTCTCGACGTTTGCGCATAAGCTCGAGAACGCTTGCGATCTCGTTCGCAACGGCCGGCTTCCGATCTCGAGCGTCCTCATCGAAATATTGTTCGAAGCCGCGATCTGCTCACGACGCTCATCCGAACCGGAATCGACGGCACGGCGTCCGCCGAACAGCGCGGGCTTTCGCGGAACGTCTCGAAACCGTCGTACTGCGTCACTCGCGCTCGGAAGGTGAAGAAGCACGCAGCTTGCGGCTGAATCCGCGACCGGTGCTGCCGGCAAGGCGCGTCCGCGGACGATTCGCGTCGATATCGCGCGTCTCGACGTGTTGCTCGACTTGGTCGGCGAGCTGGTCATCACGAAGAACCGCATCGCGCAGATCAGCGCGATGCTCACGCGCGGCGAAGCGCCGGAGCCGGTCAAGCTCATCGCCGAGCTCAATACGGCGGCCGCGCTCTTGGCGCGCACCAGCACCGATCTTCAGGAAGCCGTGATGCACTCTCGCATGGTGCGCATCGCAGGTGTGTTCGAGCGTTTCCCGCGCGTCGTACGCGATCTCGCGAAGTCGCGCGGAAAAGAGATCGAGTTGACGATGGAAGGCGCCGAAACCGATCTCGACAAGACGATCGTCGACGAGATCGGTGAGCCGCTGATGCACCTTGTGCGCAATTGCGTCGATCACGGAATTGAATCACCGAAACGCCGGCGTGAGTGCGGGAAAGACCCGGTCGGAAAAATCGAGCTGCGCGCCGCGCACGAGGGGAACAGCGTCGTCGTGCAGATTCGCGATGACGGCGGCGGTGTCGATTTAGAGCGCGTGAAAGAGCGCGGGCTCGCACTCGGCCTAATCTCGGCGGATGTGCGAACAGACCGAACGTGAGCTTTTGGAATTATTGTTCGTCCCCGGCTTCTCGACTGCGCGCAGCGTAAGCGAGATCTCCGGACGGGGCGTCGGCATGGACGTCGTGCGCCGCGCGATCGGGCGTCTTTCGGGGACGCTGGAGGTTGCGTCGCGCCCCGGTGAGGGAACGACCTTTACGATTCGGTTGCCCTTGACGCTCGCGATTCTCGGTGCGCTGCTCGTGCGCATCGCAGGCGAGCTGTACGCGATTCCGATCGATGCAGTCAGCGAGTCACTGCGTCTGGACGCAAGTGAGATCGCTCGCAGCGAAAGCGGCGAGTCGATCGTCCATCGCGACCGCTTCTTGCCGGTGATTCGCGGCGCCGAATTCTTCGAGGTCGGTGGCGGTGGACGCCGCGAAAGCCAGAGCGCGCTCATCGTCGTGCTGCGCGCGGCCAACCGCGAAGTCGGTCTCGTCGTCGACGAATTCGTAGGCGATCAGGAGATCGTCGTGAAGCCACTCTCCGAACTAGTCGGGCCGATCGCGGGAATCGCGGGCGGGACGATCCTCGGCGACGGTTCGATCGCACTAATTCTGGATCCGAGCGTCCTGATCAGCGAAGTTCATCGCGGGCCCGGATCGATCGTCGTCTCGGGAGCGATGCACCAACGATGACGACGACGGCCGATACGCTGCAAATCGTCGTGTTCGCGTTGCAAGAGCAACGAGTTCGGCATCGACATCGCGCAGGTTCGCGAGATCGACCGCTTGGTCCCGATTACGCGCGTCCCGCGCGTCCCCGCGCACGTCGAGGGGATCATCAATTTGCGCGGTCAGCTCGTGCCGATCGTCGACTTGCGCACGCGCCTCGGCATGCCGCACGCCGTTCCGACGAAGTTCGCGCGCATCATCGTGGCCGAGATCGGTCCCCGCAGCATCGGCATGATCGTCGACGAAGTCCGCGAGGTCGTCCGTATTCCCGTCGACCAGATCGCAAAGAGCGAAGGGGTGCTCGAAGGGCTCGCAAACGAGTTCATCGGTGCTCTGGGTAAAGTCGATGAGCGCTTGATCATTCTGTTGGATGTCGAAAAGGTGCTCGGTCCGGAGGCGCCTACCGTTCTGACGGATAAAAGAGGCGTGTGATGCAGACGCCGACCGAACACGTGAAGGGGAATGGCGTTCCACCCGAGTCCAACGCGGCTCGGGATGCGACGCTGCGCCGTACGCTTTTCTGGCTTGGCGTTGCCGGCGTTTCGGCTGCATTGACGTACGTCGTCATCCGTTCCGCGCTACGGCGTCCGCCTGCCGATCCGACCACGCAACGGATCGAGGCGTTGATCGACGAGGCGAATCGGCTCCTACGGGCCCTCGAAGAACAGAAATAGAGATCGGTAGCGAACACGACGTTCGCTTCACCGACTTGCTTGCAAACGGTCAGGGTGTCGGCAGAATAGATTCGCAAGTTGTTTTCGTTTGGGGGCCGCTCCCGGACGAACGCGCGCGAATTCGTATCGTCGAGTTGAAGAAGTCGTACGCGGTCGGCGAATTGATCGAGATCATCGAGCATTCGCCGGAGCGCGCGACGCCGTTTTGTCCGGTATTCGGAACGTGCGGCGGATGTCAGGTGCAGCATCTTTCGTATCCGGCACAGCTGGCGTGGAAGTCGCGTTTGGTTCGCGACGCGCTCGAGCGCATCGGCGGTTTTGCGGGCGTGCAGGTTGCGCCGACCATCGGTATGGACGAGCCGCGCGCTATCGCAACAAGATGGCGCTCGTCGTCGAGCGGCCGAACGGTCGCGTCGCGTTTGGATTCTATCAGATGCGCAGTCATGCGTTCGTACCGATCGATGCGTGTCCGGTCGTCTTGCCGCAGCTCGATGCAGAGATTGTTGCGCTGCGGCAGGCTGCCAATGATCCAAAACTTCAGAGTGCATTCGCGCAGGTCAAACACGTGATCGCGCGTGCCGGCGCGTCGACGGGCGAAAGCGTTACGGCGTTGACGACGAACGAGCCCTCGCCGCAGATTGCAATGGCCGCGAGCGAGCTGGCAAAACGTTTGCCGGGCACGAAGGGAATAAGCAACTCGTTTTCGCCGCCGAGTGCGAACGCAATCCTCGGCCGCAAGCAGCGGCAGCTGTGGGGCGAGAGCGAGATGGAGGAACGAATCGCGTTGCCCGGCGGTTCGCACGTCCGCTATCGCGTATCCGCGGCATCGTTCTTTCAAATCAACAGCGCGATGGTCGGGCGTCTCTTCGAGAAGCTTGCGCAGCTGCCGCAGCCGCGCAGCGTTCTCGATCTCTATTGCGGTGCGGGGACGTTCTCGATCTGGTTCGCTCTGCGCGGCGCGACCGTCATCGGGATCGAAGAGAATCCTGCGGCGATCCGTGAAGCGCAAGCCAACGCAAAGCTGAACGGCGTCGCGGAAAAGACGCAATTCTTGTGCGGCCGCGTCGAGTCGCTCGTCGGAAAACCCGAGGGCAAGGCGCAGCATGCCGAGGTCGCGTTCCTCGATCCGCCGCGAAAAGGCAGCGACGTGCAGACCCTCGATGCGCTTGCGGCGGCGCGGGTCCCGGCGATCTGGTACTTGTCCTGCAATCCCGCAACGTTGGCGCGCGACCTTGCGCACCTGCGCGCAGCCGGCTACGTCCTCGAAGAGACGACCCCGTTCGACTTCTTTCCGCAGACGGGCCACGTCGAGACGCTTGCTCGCGTGCGAAGGCAGGATGCTGCGTAGGGAGAATTCGCCTTAGCTTATGGCCAGCCCCGATCTTGACGTCCGCTACGTCGCAAAGCTTGCTCGCATTGCCCTGACCGACGATGAGGCGCGCACCTATGGTGCGCAGCTCGCCGATATTTTGGGTCACGTAGCCGCGCTCAACGAGCTCGATACCTCGGATGTCGCGGCGACCGCGCAAGTGATCGAGTCGCGCAACGTCGAGCGTGACGATGCGCTGGCGCCGTGTCTGCCGCGGAATGAAGTCTTGGCCGGAGCGCCGCGCGAGCAGGGCGGCTATTTTCGCGTGCCGCGTATCATCGGTGAGCCGTAATGGCTGATTCGATCATCGAGATGACGGCGGCCGAGACGGCGCGCAAGGTCAATGCGCGCGAACGGTCGGCGCGCGAGATCGTCGACGCAACGTTCGAGTACGTTCGCCGTACCGACGGCGAGGTCGGCGCTTTCCTCACGCTGACCGAAGAGCTTGCGCGCGCGCAGGCGGATCGCGTCGATGCACGCATCGCTGCGGGCGAGCGCCTTCCACTCGCCGGCGTCGCGCTCGCCGTCAAAGACAACATGTGCCTGCGCGGAACGCAGACGACCGCCGGTTCGAAGATATTGGAAGGCTGGAACGCGCCGTACACCGCCACCGCCGTACAGCGCATCATCGATGCGGGCGCGATCCCGATCGGCAAGACGAATCTGGATGAGTTTGCGATGGGCAGCTCGTGCGAGAACTCCGCGCTCGGCGTGACACGCAATCCGTACGACCCGCAGCGCGTCCCCGGCGGAAGCTCGGGCGGCAGCGCCGCAGCCGTGGCGAGCTACGAGAGCACGATCGGTCTCGGCAGCGACACCGGCGGCTCGATTCGCGAGCCCGCGGCATTTTGCAATATCGTCGGATTCAAGCCGACCTACGGACGCGTTTCGCGTTACGGCTTGATTGCGTTCGCGTCGAGTCTCGATCAGATCGGACCGCTCACGCGTACGGTCGAGGACGCGGCGCTTGCGTACGATGCAATCGCCGGACACGATCCGATGGACGCGACGAGCGTCGACGTTCCGCACGAGAGCACGGCAACGAGCTTGCGCGGGGATCTCAAAGGGCTGCGTGTCGGCGTCGTCAAGGAGTACCTCGCCAAATCGCTCGGGACGGCAATCGACGACGTTTACGCCAAAGCCTACGCGGATTTGGAAAAGCTCGGCGCCGAGATCGTCGAGATCGGGTTGCCGACGGCTGATTACGGGATCGCGACGTACTACTTGATCGCGCCGGCAGAATGCTCGTCGAATCTCGCGCGTTTCGACGGCGTGCGCTACGGCTTGCGCGTCGAAGGCAACGACATGACTGAGACCTACGATCGCACGCGTGCCGCCGGTTTCGGTCCGGAAGTCAAACGCCGCATTCTGATCGGTACGCACGCGCTTTCGAGCGGCTACTATGATGCGTATTATTTGAAGGCGCAAAAAGCGCGCACGAAGATCGCTGCCGATTTCGAAAACGCCTTTGGTGCGTGCGACGTGATCGCCGCGCCGGCGGCGGCCTCTCCCGCGTTCCGGTTGGGCGCGAAGAGCGATCCGTACAGCATGTATCTGATGGACTACTACACGATCCCGGTCTCGCTGGCGGGCTTGCCTTCGATCTCCGTGCCGTGCGGTTGGGCGCGTCCCGACGACGGCGACGCAGAAATGCCGCTCGGCTTGCAGCTAACCGCACCACTATTTGGTGAGCGACTTCTTGCTGGGCGCTGCGCACGCGTACGAAAGTGCGACGAAGCATGCGAAGAAGCACCCTCCGCGCATCGGCGTGAAGGCATAGCCATGGCAATTGCGTCCGAAAGCGTCCGCACAAAATACGAAGCCGTCATAGGGCTCGAATGCCACGTCGAGCTCAAGACCGCGACCAAGATGTTCTGCGGATGCAAGAACGAGTTCGGCGGCGAGCCGAACACGAAAGTGTGTCCGGTCTGTCTCGGATTTCCCGGCGCGTTGCCGGTTCCGAACAAGAGCAGCGATCGAGCTGACGATCAAAGCCGGCCTCGCGTTTGGTGTCGGAGATTCCGCGCTTCTCGAAATTCGACCGCAAGAATTATTTCTATCCGGACATGCCCAAAGATTATCAGATCTCGCAGTACGATATGCCGCTGTGCAAAGGCGGCGTGGTCGAGTTCTGGCTCGAGGATGGGTCGCGCGGCAAATGCCATCTGACGCGCATCCATCTCGAGGAAGACACCGGAAAATCGACGCATGCGGGCTCGAGCGATGGACGCCTGGCCGGCAGCACGTACTCGCTCGTTGATTTCAATCGCGCGGGCGTCCCGTTGATGGAGTGCGTTTCGGAACCGGATTTGCGCAACGGCTGAAGAAGCGGTCGCCTATCTCGATACGCTCAAGCGTACCTTCGTGCAGCTCGGCGTCTCCGACGTCAAGATGGAAGAAGGCTCGCTGCGTTGCGATGCCAACGTCTCGATTCGCCCCACCGGCAGCACGACGCTCGGAACGAAGACCGAGATCAAGAACATGAACTCGTTCAAGTCGGTGCGGCTTGCAATCGAATCGGAGATCGCGCGTCAGATCGAGCTCTTGGAATCCGGCGGTCGAGTCGTGCAGGAGACGCGCGGCTGGGACGAAGGCGCAGGCGTGACGCATTCGCAGCGTTCAAAAGAAGAAGCGCACGACTACCGGTACTTTCCGGATCCGGATCTCGTCCCGCTCGAATTCGAGGCCGCCTGGATCGATGAGCTGCGCTCGAAGCTTCCGTTGCCGCCGTTCAAACGCTACGTCCGCTACGTCGATGAATACGAGCTTCCGACCAAGAACGCCGCGCAGCTTGGTCGACAACCCCGCCTGGGAAGTCTTGCTCGACGGTGCCGTACGCCGCGGCGTCAAGCCGAAGAGCTACGCGAACTTACTTCTCGGCGACGTCGCGAAGAAACAGAATGAAGAAGGGCTCAGCGAACCGGTTGCGACCTTCACGATTCCGGCTTCGTCCGAATTCGTCAAGTTGATCGAGAATGGAACGATTACGTCAAAGGCGGCCAAGGAGATGTTTCCGCGAGTCTGGAGCGGTGAGGTCACCGATCCTGCGGAGTTCGTCAAGCGCGAAGGGCTCGCGCAGTCGAGCGATCGCGACGAGATCAAAAAGTTCGTCGATGAGGTCATCGCGGTCAACGCCGATGCGGTCGCGGAAATTCGCAAGGGCAAAGACCGCGCGCTGCAATTCTTGCTCGGCCAAGTCATGAAAGCGAGTCGGGGGAAAGCCAATCCCGCGCTCGTCAACGAGCTCTTACGGGAGGCGATTGGCAGCGGCTAGCGCTCTGTGCGACGCACGCACGTGCGAGGTCTTGGATTGGGCCGCGATTTGCGAGCGTCTGGCCACGCACACGCACAGCGACCGCGCAACCGTCTGGGCGCGCTCCCTTTCACCACAGGCCGATTTTGAGGCGGCGCGAGTAGCACTCGAGGAAACGACCGAGATGCGCACGCTGATCGGCGAGGGCTTCTCGCTGGCGCGCGTCATCGAGTCGCAGGAAGCCGTCGCGACGGCGAAACGCGGCGCTGCGATAGCTCCGCTCGATTTGCGCGCGATCGGCAACGGCATTGCGGCGGGGAATGCAGCGGTTCGCCGGGTACGCGAAAGCGGCGGCGAGCGGCTTGTCGCGCTGTGCGCCGGTTTCGTTCCGTTGCCGGACGTCGCGAAGCGAATCGACAACGCAATCGGCGAGCGCGGCGAAGTCCTGGATCGCGCGTCGCCCGAGCTGACGCGGCTTCGGCGCGGCATTGCATCCGCCGGCGCAGAAGCGCGCGAACGCACTACGGCTATTGCCCGCTCGCAGCGTTATCGATCGATGCTGCAAGACGATGTCGTCACCGTGCGCGACGGCCGATTCGTCGTCCCGGTCAAAGCCGAGTTCGCGGGCGCGTTCAAGGGCATCGTCCACGATTCGAGCGCGAGCGGACAGACGTACTTCGTCGAGCCGCTCGAAGCGCTCGAAGCAAACAATCGTTTGCGCGCGCTGCGCACGCAAGAGGAACACGAGGTCGCGCGCATCCTCGCCGAGCTTTCGTCGCTCGTCGGAGCGCATGCCGATCAAATCGAGCACGACGCTGAAATCTATGCGTCTCTCGATCTCGTGCACGCAAAAGCGCGGCTCGCGCAGATCGCAACACGCCGAGCCGCCGCAATTCGAGGATGCTCGCATCGTCGCGATCGTGAGCGGCAGACATCCGCTGCTCGGCGAGCGCGCGGTTCCGCAATCGCTGCGACTCGACGATCAGACGCGCATGCTGCTGATCAGCGGCCCAAACATGGGTGGTAAGACCGTCACGCTCAAGATGAGCGGCCTGTTCGTGCTGATGGCGTACTGCGGAATGCACCTTCCCGCTGCGCCCGGGAGCACGATCGGACGATTCGAGCGCATTTTCGCGGACATCGGTGACGAGCAGTCGATCGCGCAGAACGCTTCGACGTTTTCGGAACACCTGCGGCGCTATGCCGAGATTCTGAGCGGAGCGGGTCCGAACGCGCTCGTGCTCGTCGACGAGATCGGCGGCGGCACGGAGCCGACGCGCCGGCGCCGCGCTTGCAGTTGCGATATTGGAACGCTTGCTCGCCCTCGGTGCGCTGATCGTTGCGACGACGCATGCCGGCGAGCTGAAGCTCTTCGCGCACGATACGCCGTACGTGCGCAACGCGAGCGTGCGCTTCGATCCGGACACGTATGCGCCCACCTATCATCTGGAGCTCGGCGCGCCCGGTCAGTCGCTCGCCTTCCCGCTGGCGCGCGCGATGCACGTCGATCCGGCCGTCGTCGATCGCGCCGAAACGATTCTCAGCTCGAACGAGCGCGACTACGATCGGGCTCTTGCAGAGCTCGCACAAATCAATGCTGCAGCGGCCGCCGAGCGGGATGCAGCCGCGCGCGAGCGCGCGCGACTCGAGGCGCTCGAGTACCGAAGCAAAGCACCGCAGCGAACAGCTCGAGAGCGAAAGGCGCAACTTCGCGCGCGATGCCGATCAGCGCTTGACGTCGGCGTTACGCGAGTTCGTGCGCGATCTCGAACGGCGTTCGGACGAACGGAAGCGCGCCAAGGTTACACCGTCGCAGAACGCGGCTTTAGGACGCGCTATCGATCAGCTGCATCACGATCTTGGCATCGACGCACGGACGCAAGAACGCAAGCGCGCCGAGAACATCCGCGTCGGCGATCGTGTTACGGTCGGGAGTCTGGAGCAAGAAGGCACGATCGTCGCCCTCGATGACGAAAGCGGCGACGCGGTCGTGCAAATCGGCCCGATGCGCACGACCGTCCCTAAGGACGATCTCCTGCCGGCAGCCGCCGTGCGCGGAAAGCGAACGCAGACGAGCAGTACGCCCAGCCTCGAGATCGCTTCGCGCGCCATGCCCGAGATCGACGTCCGCGGCAAGCGTTTATTGGAAGCGCAGCCGCTGGTCGAACAATGGCTGGATGAGGGGCAGCTGCTGGGGCATTCGCCCCTGCGCCTGATCCACGGCAAGGGGACGGGCTTGCTCGGACGAGGATTACAAGAATTCTTGCGAACCTATCCGAACGTGCGGAGCTTTCGCTACGGCAATGAGAATGAAGGTGGAAGCGGCGTGACGATCGTCGAGCTGAAGGCATGAAGCCACAGAGAAGCGACGGAGCTTCTCGTCGACGGTTGCGAACACGTCGTCTCACCCGAGGAACTGCAGAAGCGGCTCCAGCGCGGCGGCCGCCTGCACGTCAAATTCGGGATCGATCCGACCGGCAGCGAGCTGCATCTCGGGCACGCCGTCGTGCTTCACAAGATGCAGCAGTTCGTCGAGCTCGGGACATCGCGTGACGCTCTTGATCGGCGACTATACGGCGCGCATCGGCGATCCGTCGGGTCGCTCGGATTCGCGGCCGGCGATGAGCGGCGAGCAAATCGATGCCAACATGAAAACGTACCGCGAGCAGGCCGGGCGCGTTCTCGATCTCGAGCGGACCGAGCTGATGTTCAACTCGACGTGGCTTGCTCCGCTGACGACGGTCGACTGGATTCGTTTGCTCTCGAAGTCGACGGTCGCGCAGATCCTCGAACGTGAAGATTTCAAGAATCGGTACGCGAATCGCACGCCGATCTCACTGCACGAGCTGCTCTATCCCGTCGCGCAGGCCTACGATAGCGTCGCGATGGAAGCCGACGTCGAGCTTGGCGGCGACGATCAGCTGTTCAATTTTCTGCTCGCACGCGACTATCAGGCCGATGCAAACCAGACGCCGCAGGTCTGCATGACGATGCCGATCCTCGAAGGGACCGACGGCGTGCGGCGGATGGGGAAGTCGCTCAACAATTTCATCTCGCTCATCGAGCCTCCCGAGGAGCAATTCGGGAAGATG
The DNA here is from genome assembly GCA_963715815.1 of Vulcanimicrobiota bacterium. GTDB lineage: Bacteria > Vulcanimicrobiota > Vulcanimicrobiia > Vulcanimicrobiales > Vulcanimicrobiaceae > JAFAMS01. The sequence goes on from OY970278.1 coordinate 1,538,665, forward strand.
ATGCGCTTGCCGGACGATCTCGTCCCACGCTACGCGCGTCTGGCGGCGTTTTGGTCCGCGCAGCAGGTCGCAGAGCTGCAGGCGGATATCGCTGCCGGCCGGCTCGCGCCGATCGAGGCGAAGAAGCGTATTGCCGAAGCGATCGTCGCGAAGTATCACGGCGCCGAGGCTGCGCGCACCGCGCGCGAGCGCTTCGAGCAGACCGTTCAACGGCGCGAGCTGCCGGCGGAAATGCCGACACTTCGAGCCGGGAAGGATCGCAAGCTCGCCGATCTGATCGTGCAGGCCGGGTTTGCCGAGAGCAAGCGTGCTGCCGAACGCCTCATCGCTCAAGGCGGAGTGCGTATCGATGGAGACGCAGTCAGCGACGCCGCAGCCGGCCTCGATTCGAAGGAAAGCTTCGTTTTATCGGTCGGTGCGCGCCGCTTCGTGCGCGTCGTGCGGACTTAGCGGATCCGCGCCGCTAAGTCTGCTAACCTCGCTCGCCGACAGTTTCCAGACGCGCTTACAGAACTCACAGGTCGCTTCGGTCGACGGTTGTTCCTGAGCGATCTTCACAAGCTCGTCGTGACCGAGACCAAGGAGCGCCGTCTCGACCTTTTCCCGCGTGCAACGGCACGCGAAGATCAAGTCGTACTCGCGCGAGCGCTTCGTCAGTCATCCCCGCGGCGATCCGCTCGATCATTCCTTCAGGCTCGACGCCCGCGAGAATCTGCGAGGTGATTGCGTTCATCCTATTGGCGTTGTCTTCGAGGTTACCGATCGTTTCGTCGCTCGCACCGGGGAGGACGTGCGCAATGACGCCGCCCGCGGCGCGTACGCCGGACTGATCGAGATGTACACCGATCGCGACAACGCTCGGCACTTGTTCCGAATACGCGAAGTACGCGGCGACATCGGAGGCAATTTCGCCTGTGACGAGGTTCACAATGCCGGTGTACGGCTGACCGACTTCGTATGATTTAGTTACAAGCAGCTTGCCACGCCCGACGAGCTCGGCGACGTTGAATCGTCCGTCACTGGTCGGCGGAACGTCGGCTTCGGGATGATGCGCGTACGCACGCGCACCAACCGTATGGTCAGGAAGCATCATCACTTCGGCGATGATTCCGCCGATTGTGCCGCTTCCGGACACTTGTAAAGAAAGCCGCTCGCGGCCCTTGAGATTGGCGCCTACGAGCGCGGCTGCGGTGACGAGACGACCGATTGCGACGGATGCTGTCGGCGATGTACCGTGACGCTCGCGCGTTTCTGCCACGAGGTTCGTTGTGATCCCAGCCACCAGGGCAACGGTTCCATCCGCTGCGCTTGCCGTAACGAGTCGGTCGCGCATCTTTTGTTGTTTCTAAGAAGATGTCAAAAAGCCCGCAGGGCAGGAGCGCCCACGCACGCTTCGTATACGAGCCAGGCGGAGCGTGGGGTACGTCGCGACGCGTTCATCGTCACGGCGTCAGGAGTTGCTCAGTTGACGAAAGCCGATCTCATCGATTCACTTTCCGGCGAGTTCGAAGTTTCCAAACGCAAAGTCGGCGACATGATTGACAAGATGCTCGAAGAAATTACGAGCGCGCTCAAAGCCGGCGACAAAGTACAATTGATTCCGTTCGGAAGTTTCGTCATTCGCGAACGTCGTCGTCGCGAAGGACGCAATCCGAAAACGGGCGAGGCAATCGTTATTCCCGCGCGCAAAGTGCCGGCGTTTCAGCCTGGTAAGTCGCTTCGCGAAGCGGTCGGCGGCGTTCGCCGCAAAGCCGTCGCATCCAACGGCCAGGCAAAATAAGGGAAGTCAGCCGCCCATCGCGTAGGCTGACTTACGCGGGCGGTAGCGCAGCTTGGTAGCGCACCAGTCTGGGGGACTGGGGGCCGCAGGTTCAAATCCTGTCCGCCCGACCACATTGAAAGAGCTCGCAGATCATGCGGGCTCTTTCGCTGTCGAACGGGCTCGGGATGACAAGGAAAGGGAACCACGAAGCGGCGGGCATGACGCCGGACCAGATCCGAGACGGCTTTCTCAAGCAGCACTACATCGCGAGCGAAGAGTTCACGACGGCGTTTCAGCTGATGCTTGCGCTGGGGAAACCGCTCTTGATCGAAGGGCCGGCCGGCGTCGGCAAGACCGAGAGTGCAAAAGTGCTCGCGGACGTGCTCGGTACCAAACTGATCCGGCTGCAGTGCTACGAAGGGCTCGATGCGGCCAGCACGCTGTACGAATGGAATTATCCTAAGCAGCTCCTACGCATTCGCTTGACCGAGAACGAAGACGTACCCGTCGATGCGCGTGAGGCGCAGATCTTCAGCGAAGAGTTCATGCTGCGCCGTCCGCTGCTCGAGGCGATATCTGCAAGATCGGGCGCCGGTTCTTCTGATCGACGAGATCGATCGTGCGGACGAAGCCTTCGAAGCATTTTTGCTCGAGGTGCTGGGCGAGTTTCAAGTTACGATTCCGGAGCTCGGCACGGTTCGCGCGAAAGAGCGCCCGGCCGTCATCATCACGTCGAACCGCATGCGCGAGCTTTCTGATGCATTGCGTCGCCGGTGTTTGTATCTGTGGCTCGACTATCCGGATTTCGAGCGCGAGATATCAATTCTTGCAGACGCGCATTCCAGAGATTGATGCACGTCTCGCTCAGCAGATCGCAACCTTCATGCGCTTCTTGCGCGAACAGCCGCTGCAAAAAGTTCCGGGCGTTGCGGAGGCACTCGATTGGGGGATGGCGCTCGTCAAGCTGCACCGCGACGCATTAGACGAAGCAACGCTCGAGCTCACGCGTGGCTGCGTCATAAAAGTGCGGGAAGACTGGGAGTTCCTGCGCTCGCAGCGCGAGCGCTATTTGTCTGCTCTTGGAGCATAGCCGGGAGACGTTAAGCGGACGCGTCGCAGCGTTCTGCCGCTATCTCCGCGAACGCGGATTCCGCATCGGGATCGGCGAGACGCAAGATGCCTTGCGTGCGATTGAGACCACCGGCGTCGAGGATCGTGCGCGATTTCGAGCCGGATTGCGCGCGGTCGTCTGCGGCAAGCACGATGAGCTTCGCATCTTCGATCAGGTGTTCGACGCGTTCTTCGACGATCGTGAATTGGTCGAGCGCGAACACGCGCGGCCTACGCTGGATGTCGAAGCCGTGCCCTTACGCGACGATCGCATCCACGAGAGCAATCCCGAATTGGGAGGCGCTTGTTGCAAAATACAGCGCCGCGGCCGGGCGCTCGGAACCTCCGGCGATCTCACGCGAGCGAAGCGTCGATTTGCTGCATTCGGTTGACGCCCTCGTACGGGCGGTCGCGCTCGGACGTTCGCGCAGATGGAGGCCGCAAGAGCGTGGCGAGCGCTTCAATTTGCGCGGGACACTGCGCGCGAGCTTGCACTCGGGCGGCGACCCGGTGCGTCTGCGCCGCCTAGGGCACCCGCGCCGCAATCCGCGCTTCGTGATTGCTGATCGACGGAAGCCGCTCGATGACGGAGCACGCACCGAGCACATTCTGCAGTTTGCGCACGCCCTCGTGCGCCGCACCCACCGTGCGCGCATCTTTGTATTCAGCACCGAGCTGCGCGAGATTACGCGGGAGCTTCGCCGTTCCGAACTGCCGGATCTCGGCGAAGCCTGGGGCGGCGGCACGCGCATCGGCGCGACGTTGCGGCAGTTTCTCCGTAGATTTGGCATGATCGCTAAACGAGGATACGGTGACATTCGTGTTCAGCGACGGCTTGGATTTCGGTTCACCGAATGTCCTCGCCGATGCCGCCGCAGACTGCGCCGGCGCTCGGCAGCACTTATTTGGGTGAATCCGGACGCAGGCGTTCCCGGCTACGTACCGGCGACGCGCGGTATGCGCGCAGTCCTGCCGCACACAAGCGCGCTCGTCAGCACGACCGAGCTGCCGAAGCTCGCAACTATCGTGCGACGCGCGCTCTAGGGATCGGCTTCGTGATCTTTCGAACCAACACTCGGTGAAGGCGACGCTCTATGCCGACGGCGGGTCTCGCGGAAATCCCGGGCCGGCAGCCTACGGAGCCGTGCTTTTCGATCAGAGCGGCGAGACGCTGCGTGAGATCTCCGAGTTTTTGGGAATCGCAACGAATAACGTGGCGGAATGGTCCGGGCTGATCGCCGGCTTAGAGGCTGCGCTCGAGCTTGGCGTCGACGATCTCGAAGTTCGGCTCGATAGCGAGCTGGTCGTGCGGCAGCTCTCCGGAGCCTATCGCGTCAAGCAGCCGCATCTGATCCCACTGCACGCAAAAGCAAAGTCGCTCTTGCGCCGCTTCCCACACGCTCACGTTGCACACGTTCGTCGAGAGCTCAATAAAGAGGCGGATAAGCTCGTCAATCAGGCTCTCGACGCCCACGCGGGCAAGTAGCGCGCATGAACCGCTCTCCGGTCATCCCTTTGGCGATCGCGACGCTAGCAATTGCGGCCGTCGTCATCGGGTGGATGATTTATTGGCCGATCGAGTCATCGCGCTATGCAGCCACGCGCACGGTTGAGCGCTCCAAGTCGATCATTCGCATGACCTACACCGTCACGCACCAGCACGGACCGATCGCGCGCGAAAGCCTGGCGTTCTCGAACGTCGACGGCAAAGCCGAAGTCGATTACGAAGGGACGAACCGCGCGGGGACTGCGATCGCGCGCTTCAAGCAGCCTGTTGCCGGATTCAGCGTCGCGACGCTATTCGGTGAAGCGGTGCACGACGGCGTTTGGGAACTGCGAACGAAGCCGCCGCGCGGTGACACGACTACCGCGTACACGATTGCCGTCTACCAAATGACCGACAATCAAAGCGGCGGGCATTCATTTACGTTCACCGATCCACACTATTGGTCGACGACCGGTGGGCGCCAGTATCAGATTCATCTTGGAGAAAGACAAACCCGATACCGGACTTACTGACGCTCAAGAGTACGTCGATCTGCGGAGCCGCGCTACGGTAAGATCGTCCAGGACTTTAGCGAGTTCGATGCGCCCGGATTCCGCGCGACCTTAGCTGCTGCGCGAGCAAAACTACGCGCCGTTTAGCGCTCGCGGCAGCCGGCGCCGGTCTTGCGCTCGGGGCCGCATATGCGGGTTACCAGGCAGTGCAAGATCCGCGCAGCAGATTCTTCGGCAAAACGTTCACGGGCATCGCGCCGGGACGCCGACGTCGTCGCGCTCACCTTCGACGACGGACCGAACGGCGACGATACGGCCGCGATTCTCGACGTGTTGCGAGAGGAAAACGTGCGCGCAACGTTCTTTCTCGTTGGCAAAGCCGTGGCGGAGCAACCCGAGATCTTGCAGTGCATGATCCGTGACGGCCATGCACTTGGAAATCATACCTGGGATCACGCGCATCTGAACGTTCGCACGCGCGCAGGCATCACGCGTCAGCTGCAGCGAGCCGACGACGCAATCTATGCAGCAACCGGGACGCGGACCACGACTTGCGCGTCCGCCGTTCGGCGCGCGAAGCTTTCTTGTCCTCGATGAATTGCGGCGCTTGGGCTACACGTGCGTGCTGTGGTCGACGCCGCTTGCGCGCGAGTGGGAATACCCCGACGCCGCGACGATCGCTCGTCGCATTTTGGAGCGAAGCGGCGACGGTTCGATTGTCGCGCTTCACGATGGGAACCGAGGCGGGCGAGCGGACCGAAGAGATGTCGCGGAAGCCGTTCGCACGATCGTGCGGGGCATGCGGCAGCGCGGTCTGGGATTCGTAACGATTCCTCAAATGCTCGCGTGGGAATCGTCGCCATAGCGGGAGCTTTTCTGGGTACCGCAAAGACGCGACATGTCAATGCGTAGGCTCTTAACCGCACGACTCGATCTGATCCCGGTCGATGACAGCAGCGCCCGGAATCTTTGGCGCGTCCTCCAGCAGCCGAATCTGCGGGAGTTCCAAGATATTCCACGCATCTCGGTCGAGGAATTCGAGCGGCAGGTTCGCACGCGTCCAACCCGCTTTGCCCCGGGCGTGATCGGACGCTTCGAATGGCTCATTCGCGAGCGGCAGACGGGCGCGGACATCGGCTGGGTCTCGGTGCGCATCAACGATCGCACGCGGGACCATGCGGAGCTTGGATATAGTCTGATCACGACTGCTCGCCACAAAGGCTACGCGCGGGAAGCGTTGCGCGCGCTCGTCGATGAGGTCTTCGCAGCGACGGAGCTGGCGGAGCTGCACGCGTGCGCGGTACCGGAGAACCTCTCCTCGCGTCACGTTTTGGAAAGCTTGGGGTTCGCTCGAGACGCGGCTGCTGCACGGCGGCGCGCTCGTCCGGAACCGCCGCGTCGACATCATCCTCTACATCTTCACGCGCGCACAGCAGCTCGAGGCGATCAGGTCACGGCAACGGGTCATCGGTTAAGAGAGTAAGCAACCGGGAAAAAGGCAGTCATGATCCCCAGACTTGCCGCCGCGCTCGCGCTTGCTGCCGCCTTGTCGTCGTGCGGCGTAGCTCACACGCCGGAACGACTTGCGGATCAAGCCACTCGCGCTTTATATGAAGACAATCACGACGCCGCGATCGTGAATTTTGACGAGCATCTAAAGTCACGCGTTACGCGCGAACAAGTCGGTGCAATTTCCGATGAGATGCATTCACTCGGACGTTACAAAGGCCTCAGTGCACTGCACGCCAACGAAAATGCCGGCCGTTTCAACTACGCCGCGAATTTCGATCGTGGAACGATGATCGTAATGGTGATGGTCGATCCGGCAGGCCGGATCGCCGCATATCACCTTAGACCAGCCGGCCGATTTCAACCCGAGTAACGTTCGGCATCGGAAAGTCGCTGCGGCCGGCGCCGTAGCCGCTCGATTCAACTTGTAGCTCCGGGCGGAATCCGGGCCGCTCGACCAGCGTCGAAAGAATCGCTGCGGCGGTCGCCGTTACCATTTGCTTCGCCGGGCAGCGTGCGTCCGATAGGAAACGTCCGAGCAGAAGCACCGCTCGATGCCGAGCAGATCGAGAGCGATGCATGTCGCCGCGATGTCGATGATTGCATCGATTTGGCCGATCGGATGAAAGCGCAAATCCGCGTCGGCGCGTGCCAGCCGTTCCGCAATAGTTGTTGCCAGCGCGCGCTTTGCTTTTCGAAAGCTGCGAGCGCTCGAAGATTTCGATAACTTCCGGGAAGGTGCGGCGTCCGGCGGATGCCGATGCGCCTCGGCGTGATGGTCCTCACCCGGAATGACGACGTCGATGTACGTCGCTGCAACTCCGCGGCGTTGCGTGCGCTGGCGCACAATCGACCAGCCTTCGACGGAATCGTCGTTCAGCATCTTGACGATTTCGTCAAAATCTGCGCCGGCATCGACAAACGCGCCAAAAAGCATGTTGCCGCTGGCGCCGCCGATCAGGTCAAAAAACGCTGCGCGCATCTTAGAAATCCCTGAGTATAAGTCTCATCCTGCTCTTACACCGTTTGATGCCATTCTGAGAGCCCGGGCAGTTGATAGAGACAGGTAAGCAATGATGAAAATACTTGAACGTCCTCATACCAATGGTCACGCGAAAATCAACCTTTCGCCGATTCCGCCCAAACGGCATTGGCACCGTTCTTATACGATAATCCTTGCGGTTGTCGCGATCGTCGCGCTCCTCGCAGGGTCGTGGGCGATTTTCCGTCCGCGCACTACCGCCGCCGTCGTAACTCAGCCGGTAACACAGGGAACGCTGACGCAGAGCGTTACGGCAACGGGTACCGTCAATCCACAAGACACGGTAAACGTCGGTACGCAGGTCTCCGGAACACTCTCGCAACTCTTCGTCGACTACAATTCGAAGGTGAAGAAGGGCCAGGTACTCGCGAAACTCGATCCGACGAGTCTTCTGGCAGCCCTTCAGTCGGCGCGCGCATCGCTCGCGCAATCGCAAGCACAGGCTGTTGCCGGCAGTGATAACGCCACCGGTTCAGAGTCTTCGGTTGCGGCTGCACAAGCCAACGTCGCCGCCGATCAGCAAGCGAATAGCCTCCGCGAAAGCGCAGATCGCAAAGGCGCAGAGTGCAAATGCGCTCGCGCAGCAGACGGTCTCGCGCGATAAGCAGCTCCTCGGTCAGGGCTTCATATCACAGAGTCAATACGATACGGACAGCTCGAACGCGGTCGCCGCGCAGTCGGCACTGCAAGCTGCGCAAATCGCGGTAACGCAGTCGCAAGCACAAGAGACCGCCCAGGTTGCTACGACGGCGGCAGATGCCGCTCAGGCGCAAGGTGCGCAATCGACGGCAGCTGCGAGCCAGGCCGGCATCGGGATTCAAGAAGCTCAGGTCGCGCAAGCACAGTACAACCTCAATAATAGCGTGATCACCTCGCCGGTCGACGGTACGGTCATCGCGCGCGACGTCTCGGTCGGTCAGACGGTAGCCGCCGGACTGCAAACGCCGACGCTGTTCTCGATCGCCAAAGATCTCACCAAAATGGAAGCCGATCTACAAGTCGGCGAGCCGGATATCGGAAACGTGCAAAGCGGGTGATGCGGTCTCCTTTACGGTGCTCGCGTATCCGACGCGTACGTTCACCGGTACGGTGACGCAGGTTCGCAAGAATCCGACAACCGTTCAGAACGTCGTCACCTATACGACCGTCGTCGACGTCAGCAACCAGGACGGCGCATTGCTCCCGGGCATGACCGCAAACGCAACGATCGACATCGCCTCGGTGAAGAATGCGACGATCGTTCCCCTCGCAGCGCTGCAATGGCATCCCGCCGCCGGTCAGTTCAAAGGACGTAAACCGTCTTCGAACACGACGGCGCAGCACAGGGCGCAACCGGCAGCGGCAATCCGTGGGGTTCGACCGCAAGCAGCAGCAGCTCAACGGTCATCGCCGGAACGACCGGACACGTGTTCGTCAGCTCAAGGCAACGCCGTGCACGCGGTGCCGGTGAACATCCAAATGATCAGCGGCACGAATGCGGCGGTCGACGCCGGTTCGCGGAACGCTCGCGGCGGGAACGCCGGTGGTCATCGCGGGTGGCGCAACGGCCACGCACACGCAGCACGCTGCAAATACGAATAGCTCACCGCTCAATGCACGGCCGACCAGCGGGCGTGCGGATGGGTGGCGGAGGATTCGGAAAATGACACCGGTCGTACAAGTCAGCAATCTGCGTCAAGGATTATCCGATGATGGACCACACGGTCCGCGCCCTCGACGGCGTCGATCTCACGATCGAACACAGGCGAGTTCGTCGCCGTCATGGGGCCATCGGGATCCGGCAAATCGACCTTCATGCACATCGTCGGAATGCTCGATCGTCCGACGGGCGGCGTCTACCACTTCGAAGGCCGCGAAGTCTCGGCGCTGTCGACGGACGATCTTAGCCGATACGCGCAGCCACCGGCTCGGGTTCGTGTTTCAGGCCTACAACTTGCTGCCGCGAACGACGGCAGTCGAAAACGTCGAGCTTCCGATGGTGTACGCGGGCGTCGATCCACAGCTTCGACGCGCCGCGGCACTCGAAGCGCTCGGCCTCGTCGGCCTTGCGAACGTCGCAAACCATCAACCGAATCAGCTCTCGGGCGGACAACAGCAGCGCGTCGCAATCGCGCGATCGCTCGTGAACAATCCGGGGTTGATTCTCGCCGACGAGCCGACCGGCGCGCTCGATACCAAATCTTCGCAAGACGTCATGGCGCTCTTCCGCAGACTCAACGAAGAGCGCGGCATCACGATCCTGCTCGTCACGCACGAGCCGGACGTAGCCGCGCACGCAAAACGCATCGTGACGTTCCGCGACGGTAAGATTCTCTCCGACCGTCCGGTTGAGTCACAGGAAGCAGCACTACGATGACATTCCTTGCAACACTCCGTCTTGCGGCGCAAGCGCTACTGCGCAATCGCGTTCGCTCGATACTCACGATGCTCGGGATCATCATCGGCGTCGCAGCCGTCATCGTCACCGTCGGAATCGGCGTCGGCGCGCGCAACTCAGTGCAAGCTCAGATCAACTCGCTCGGCAGCAACATGCTGATCGTGATGCCCGGCAGTCTCAATCAAGGCGGCGTGCGGACCGGTAACGGCGGCGCATCGACGCTGACGCCCGCCGACGGCATGGCGATCGCCCAGCTGCCGGGCGTCGCGGCAGTTTCGCCGGAAGTCAACTCGCGCACGCAGGTCGTCGCCAACGGCAACAACTGGCAAACGACGGTTACCGGCGTCGCACCGACGTTCCAGTTCATTCGCTCGTGGCCGGTCGCCGCCGGCTCGTTCTTCACGCAGTCCGACGTTGACTCGGCCGCAAAGGTCGCGGTCCTCGGGCAAACCGTCGTGCAGAATCTCTTTCCGACGACGTCACCGGTTGGTCAAACGGTACTGATCGGCAACGTTCCGTACACGGTCGACGGCGTGCTCAGCTCCAAAGGGCAGAGCGGCGTCGGACAGGATCAAGACGACACCGTCCTGATTCCGTATACCGCGTCAATGGAACGGATGACCGGTCAAACCAACGTCGGCATGCTGCTCGTCTCGGCGGCGGATCCATCGCAAACGGATGCGGTCCAGACCGAGATCACGGGATTGCTCGAACAGCGGCACCGCATCGTCGCGGGCCGCCCGGACGACTTCCAAATCCGTAACCTGCAAGACATTGCGGCGACGGCTTCGCAGACCGGGAACATTCTCGCGGTTCTGCTGGCCGGAGTCGCATCGGTGTCGCTGCTCGTCGGCGGCATCGGGATCATGAACATCATGCTCGTCTCCGTCACGGAGCGGACGCGTGAAATCGGACTGCGCATGGCCGTCGGGGCGCGCAACTCGGTCATCTTGCGTCAGTTCCTGATCGAGGCGACGGTGCTCGCGACCGTCGGCGGCGCAATCGGCGCGCTGGTCGGCGGGCTCGCGACCGTCGTCGTATCGATGACCGCGGGCTGGGCGACGTCGATTCCGCCCGCAAGCGTCGCGCTTGCGATCGGATTCTCAGCGCTGGTCGGTATCTTTTTCGGATACGCGCCTGCGCGCCGCGCCTCGCAGCTCAATCCTATCGAAGCCCTCCGCTTCGAGTAGTCGTACTCGAGGGACAGCGGCAATGCTTACCGTCTGACAAGAGCCGCTGTCCTTCGACTACGAAACCGAACGAATCAGATTCTCGAGCGCTGCCGGGATGCGCGGGACGTATTTGTGTTTGTAGGGATATAGCTCGATCGGATCGGCGAGATGGACGATCATTGCCGGATCGATCTCAAAGATCAGGACGCGGCCGTCTTCGAGGACGCTGCAGTCGATGCCGAAGTAGTCGAGACCGACGCGATGCGCAATCTCAGCGAGAACGCGCGCGCGCGGACCGTCGAACACATTTCCGACGTCTGCTAGAAAGCGTTCCTCCTCGTCGCGTATCCACTGCTCTTGCGCGTTGAGCGCATTGTAGTAGTGGACCATCCAATTCTGCGAGATGGCGAGATGGTGCGCGTAGGGGACGCCGCCGACGAAGATGATCCGGTACTTTCGGAAATATCCGTCTTTGCGCCGATAGTCGACAAACGGCATCAGATAAAACTCATCGCCGCGGCGTTGCGGCGAGATACGCGCGCAGCTCATCCGGGCGTCTCGATCTTCGAGAATTGCGCGCCGGCCTGCGAGCCGACCGGGACGGATGACGTACGCGCGATCCATAGACGATGTTCGAGCGGTTTACGCGGCGCGTTACGGGTACGAGCGCACCTTCGAGATTCGCAAAATCGCGCGCGACGCCGTCACGGCTGAGCGGTTCGAACGCGTGCCGGATCGTTGAGGAATGGGCTGCCGAGCGACGGGAGCCATCCTTCGAGCACTTTTAGCGTCGGGCCGGATTGCTCCGAATGCGCGATGAGATTGAAGATGACGTCGAACGGCGGAAGAATGTCCCGCGGCGGCAGCGGATCGATGTCATCGACGTACATCTTGATAATGCCGACGTTCAGCGAACCGTACAGAAACTCGAGCGGGACGTTGGCTTGCCAGTCGCCGGGGATTGCAACAAGCAAGACGGTTGGTGCACCGGACGGCGCAGGCTTCTCGAGAAACAGCCGCTGTTTTGCGAGCGCGCGCGTTTGATGCTCGAGCGCACGTTCCCGATCACCTTTGATCTGGTAGGCTTCGTACAAGCCGAGATGGGCGGCGATATTTTCGGGGTCGATTGCGATTGCGCGGTTGAAGGCGGCGATCGCATCATCGGTGCGCATCGCGCGCAGGGCGCCTTGCCCCGCGGCGACGTCAGTTTCGGAGGACATAGGCGCCTAAGTGCTGCGAGTTGCCGTGCTCGTATGCCTGCTCTGCGCGAGCGCCTCGGCAAATCCGGCTGCAGCGCGGCTGCCAAGCCGCGCGATCGTCGCGCGAATCGCGGGCGGCGTTTCGATCCGGAAACGCGCCCCCGGGAGCGCACGCGTATCCGGCGCCGCGCAAGAGGGCAAGCGTCGCCGACTCGTCGGCGACGGGTATCCAGCAATTGAGCCCGCTCGGAATCGAGACGTCGATTCCGACCTGCGCGAGCGCAGCGATCAACATTCCGCGGCGCGAGGCATAGGCTGCGCGCGCGCGATCGATTGCGCGCAACACCGCCGGATCGCTCCACAGCGCGAGCGCCGTCGATTGCAGAATATTGGAAACCCATCCGACGCCGAGCTGCTGCGTGCCCTTGATGCGCGCGATCGTTGCGGGATCGCCGGCTGCGATCGCGATCCGAAGATCGGGACCAAACGGTTTTGAGAACGAGCGCACGACGAACCAGCGTTCACGTTCGGTCGTCAGCGTTCTATAGGGCGCGCCTGCGACGAGCCACGCGTGATCGTCTTCGATGACGAACAGGTCTTCGGCGCGCGCAATTACGTCTCGCAGCTCCGCTTGCCGCTTTGCATCGATGGCGGCACCGGTCGGGTTCTGCGCGCGAGGCGACGCGAGCAATGCACGTGCGCCACGGCTTATCGCGATAGCGAGACGTTCGGGAAGCAACCCCTGTTCGTCGACGGGAACGGGAATCGGCGTCAAGCCGAGTGCACCGAGCAGATCGAGATGGGCGGGATAGATCGGATCTTCGACGGCGACTTCGTCGCCCGCGCGCAGGTTTGCAGTGAGCGCGCGCTCGATGCCGTCGAGCGCGCCGCCGAGCACGGCAATCGCGCTATAGCCGACGTTGTCGCTCTTGAATGCGCGCGCGGCTCGTTCCATCAGACGCGCATCGTGCGCGGGTCCGCCGTAGAGAACAGGTTCTTTCGGCACGGCGCGCAACGCGTTCGTCAAACGGGGAAGAAGCGCGGGATCGGGATTACCGTCTGCAAGATTCTCGAGCTCGGCTGCGATCTCGAGTTTTCCGATGCTGCGAAAGACCGGCGGCGCCGGACGCACGATCGTTCCACGGCGTCCGTCGGATACGATCACGCCGCGCGTCTGCAAGATACGATACGCAGCCGCAATCGTGCCGTGACTGCGCTGGAGTTGTTTTGCGAGGGCGCGCACCGTTGGAAGCTTTGCGCCCGGCCCGAGGCGGCCGTCGCGAATCTCGCGCTCGATGCTGGCCGCGATCGAGTTTGACCCTTCGCCGTTAAACTGATATCGTGATGGTACGTTCACTGATTTGTACTATAACAAAAGGAACCAAAACATGCAAACTCGGCTGCGCGTCCGCCGTCACCCCGAACGCGGCGTGTACGATCCGGAGCCGATCTACGCGATTTTGGACGAAGGCATGATCGCGCACGTCGGGTTCCTCGATGCCGAGTCTCCGGTCGTCATCCCGACAGCCTACGGACGTGACGGTGCATTGCGATCTACATGCACGGCAGCGCCGTGGCGTTCTGGTGCAAGCGAATGACGGAAGGCGTTCCCGTGTGCGTCACCGTGACGTTGACGGACGGATTAGTTCTGGCGCGCAGCACGTTCAAGCATTCGATGAACTATCGTTCGGTGATGATCTTCGGCAACGGCGCGGCTCGTGACCGAACGCGAAGAGAAGCTACATGGCCTCGAATGCATCGTCGAGCACCTTGTCCCCGGCCGCTCGCGCGAAGCGCGTTCCCCGAACGAGAACGAGCTAACTGCGACGTCCGTCTTGAAGCTCTCGCTCGATGAAGCGAGCGCAAAGGTGCGCACCGGCGGCCCCATCGACGATCCCGACGATTTCGAACGCCCGGTTTGGGCCGGCGTGCTGCCGTTCCAAACGTCCTACGGTACTCCGATCCCCGATTCGGCTGTGCCGCCTATCGTCGGCGTTCCGGAGTATGTGCTAACCTATAAGCGCTAATGTATATTCCTAAGCATTTCATCATCGACGATCCGGAGTGGATTAGTTCGTTCATGCAAACGAACGCGTTTGCGACGCTGGTGACGACGTTGCGCGGCGAGCTGTTCGCGACGCACTTGCCGTTCCTCTACGAACCCTGAGCCGGCGCCATTCGGTACGCTACGCGCGCACATGGCACGCGCCAATCCGCATTGGGAGTCATTCGGCGAGTCGCAACAGCTCGCGATCTTCACCGGCCCGCACGCGTATGTTTCCCCAACCTGGTATAAGACGGACGGTCCGGCTGTTCCGACCTGGAATTACACGGCCGTGCACGCCTACGGGAAAGCCAAGATCCTCGACGACCCTTCGGATGTTCGCGAGCTGTTGCGCGATTTGACGGATCGCGAAGAATCCGGGCGCAATCCGCGCTACACCGTCGAGAGCGTCGAGCGAGAATATTTCGAGCACATGGCGCGGCAGATCGTCGCGTTCGAGATACCGCTCGTGCGTATTGAAGCCAAGGCGAAACTGAGCCAAAACCGCACGCTCGAAGAACGGCGTCGCGTCGCCGATACGCTCGGCGGCGAGCTCAAAGCGCTGATGGAAGAGATTTCGCCTCAAGCCTTCTTAGCCTGATAGAGATCTTTGTAGCGTTCGCGCAATTCGCGCTTGAGGAATTTCCCGACGCCGGTTCGCGGAATCGCGTCGACAAAGACGACTTTATCGGGAAGCTGCCATTTTGCAATACGGTCGCGCAAGCCACGAGCGCACGTCGTCCTCGCAGAGCGTGGCGTTCTCGCGCACGACGACCGCGGCTACGGGCCGTTCATCCCATTTCGGATGTGCAACGCCGAATACACAGGCTTCTTTGATGTGCGGATGACCCATCAGACGTATTCTCGAGGTCCACCGAGCTAATCCACTCGCCACCCGATTTGATTAGGTCTTTGGAGCGATCGACGATCTCGATGTATCCGTCCTTGTCGATCGTGACGATGTCGCCGGTACGAAACCAGCCGTCTACAAACGCGCTCGATGCGGGCGTCTTATAGTAAGCCGAAACGACGGACGGCCCGCGCACCCAGAGCTCGCCGCGCGCCGTCCCGTCTTGTGGAACCTCGCTGCCCAGATCGTCGAGGACACGCCACGAAACGATCGGCGAAAACTTGCCTTGTTTGCGTTTGCGCTGCGCGAGCGCTTCCGGCGGTCCGTCGTCAGGTCCGAACAGCGGAACCGAAGTGCCAAGCGGGCTCATCTCGGTCATTCCCCAGGCGTGCGTGACGCGGATTCCGAGTGATTCCAAATCATCCAGCAGCTGCGGCGGAACCGCAGAGCCACCAATGATGACGCGCTCGAGTGAGGGCAAACGTTTTCCCGTGGAGCGCAATGCGTCGCGGATGGCGAGCCAGACAGTTGGAACGCCGCCGCTGAACGTCACCTTTTCGGACTCGAAAAGGTCGATGAGGCCGGCCGGATCGAGACGATTTCCCGGCATGACGATCTTGCTGCCTGAAAGCACGGCAGCGAACGGAATCCCCCACGCATTGACGTGGAACATGGGCACGATTGGAAGGACGACGTCGCGGCGTGCAAGGCTGAAGACGTCGGCGCTATTTATCGCGAGCGCGTGGATGAACGTCGAACGATGGCTGAAGACGGCTGCCTTTGGCTCGCCCGTCGTCGCTGAGGTATAGCAGATCATCGCCGCATCGCGCTCGTCGAGGACGGGCCAATCATAGGCCGTTGATTCGGCAGCCAGTAATTTCTCGTAGTCGTACGCATTGGGCAGCGTTTCCGCGCCTTGCCCCATGATGACGTACATGCGCTGTGCAAGCTGCGGACGCGTTTCGATGGCTTTCTTCATTGCCGGGAGGAGCGAGGCGTCGACGAAGATCGCTTTGTCGTCGGCATGTTCGATCACATATGCGATTTGATCTGCGAATAGCCGGATGTTCGCGGTGTGCAGAACGACGCCGGATGCCGGCGCGCCGTAGTAAAGCTCGAGATGCCGGTGCGAATTCCACGCAAAGCTTGCGACGCAATCACCGGGGCGGATTCCCAAACGCGCGAGGGCGTTCGCGAGCTGCGCGCAGCGGTGGCCGAAGTCGGCAGTATGTATAGCGAAAGATCTCGATCGCCGTCACGCGAGACGATCTCGCGGTCGCCGTGGTTGCGCGTTGCGTGCGCGAGTATCCCGCCGATTCCAAGCGGGATATCCATGATCAAGCCCGGCCATGTAACGAGCACGGCAGACTCTCCGCCTCGATGAGGCCGGTTTCCCTCTAGCCGCCTCGAAGTTCGTTTATATGCCGGCAAGACTCTACGTCGGAACGTGCGGATACTCGTACGCCGACTGGAAGGGAACGTTCTACCCCGAAAAGATCAAAGCAACGGAAATGCTGCCGTTCTATGCGAGGCATTTCAGCGCGGTCGAGATCGATGCGACCTATTATCGCGTTCTCGGCGCGAAAACGTTTGCGTCCATGGCGGCTCGGACGCCCGAGGGCTTCCGATTCGCGGTGAAGGTTCCCGGGACGGTTACGCACGCGGCCGGCGCCGAGGCGGTGCACCCCGATGCCGTTGCCTGGCTCGAGGGCGTACAGCCGCTCGTCGAAAGTCGCAAGTTCGCATGCGCGCTCTTGCAATTTCCGAACAGCTTCAAGCCCGAGTCGCGCAACGAAGCGTATTTGCGCAAAGTCTGCGACGTGCTCGGCACGGTTCCGCTCGTCGTCGAGTTCCGTAACCGCAAGTGGCAAACGAATGAAACGCTCACGCTCCTCAGCGAGCTCGGCGTTTCGTGGACCAACGTCGACGAGCCGCAGTTTGGGACGCTGATGCGTCCGGGCGCAGACGTGACGTCGCCGATCGCCTACGTCCGGTTTCACGGCCAGAACTACGAGCAGTGGTGGAGCGGCGATGCCGCGACGCGCTACGAGTACTTATATTCCGAAGAAGAGCTCGCGCCGTGGACCGACCGGATCGTCGATCTCGCAGCGCAACCGCAGGTGCGCGAGGTTTACGCCTACTTCAACAATCACCGGCGCGGCAATGCGGCGCGCAATGCCGAGATGTTCGAGGAGCTCTTGCGTGAGAAGCTGGGCTAGTCATTGAACTCGATCGTGATCCCGGCTTCGCGAAATCCGTAGTATCCGCCGCGATCGCCGCCTAGATATTTGAGAAGCGGCAAGCGAACGACATCAGCGCTCAAGCGTTCTCCGACCGACGCGATCGGCACCCACGCGAAATCAACCGCATGCAGATCGCCTTCGCGCATCTTCGGCTCGCCATTCGAGCGAACCACGAAAGCAACGTTGGTGAACTGCGTCTCGGTCGAACGATCGAATGATTCGGCGACGTACGCAACGTTCACGATCTCGATCGGCAGCGAGACTTCTTCATCGAATTCACGTTGCAGCGCGGACTCGAGGAGCTCGTAAGGCTCTTGCCGTCCGCCCGGAAGATTCCAGAGCGGGCCGGGGTGATTGCGGTACCGGCTCGCGACGAGAAGAAGACTACCCGCGCGTTCGAGGATGCCCGTGCAAAGATGGATCCGCTTCATGCCAGGCTTGTTCGGCCTTCGAGCGTCCACTCTGGCTGCAAGCGAGCCGCGGAGCTCCGTGCCCCATTCCAGTCCGACGCCGGTATCACCACCGGTGACTGTTGCATTGGCCGACCCGACCCAAACGCGCTCTCCAACGCACGCAAACTTGTGATTATCGCTTGATTGCTTCGATGCGAACGCCTGCATCGCGAAGCGCCTCCAACGTACTGTTCGCGTCCCCGCGTCGGCTCGGCTGCATTGTAGATGAGACGCACATCGTCGCCGGCATTGCGCCCGCTCGAGGAGAGCAGTCGCGATCGGACCCGGTCCGAACGATTCCGTCGCGACGAGAATCTCGTGGCCTTCGCTGGAGCGGATCAGTGTGGCTTCGTCCGCGATAACCTCGGCTTTGCTTCGAATCGGGAGCGCATCTTCGATATCGGTCGCAACGATCGTATCGCTGCCGCCGCTACTTCGCCAATTGCGGTCGTCGTAAAAGACGCGATCGTTGATGATGGCAACCTTAGCGTGCGTCGATCCCGAACCGACGCCTGGATCGGTGACGACGCGGACTCCGTGGTTGCGAAGATCCTGCGCTGTCTTAGCGGCCCAATTTGTGCCGTCGGTCTTGCCGCCCGGAGTATCGCAAAGATCGACGCTGACGTCCGCACCACGATCGGCCGCGCGCTCGAGAGCATGAAAAACCGCACCGCGTCCGAGTACGTAGGCATCGAGCTTAACCGTCTTGGCGCGGTCGATCGCGGCGACGACATCCGATAAGGCAACGAGTTGCACGACGCTCGTTCACGACGATTTCCTCGATGGAAAGGCGCGCAGGCGAATTCGCGTCTCTTCGATCGTGCCACGGATCGCGTTCTCGACCCGATCGCGCAGCGTTTGTTCCGCAGTGAAGAGTCGATCGATTTCGGCGAAAGCGTGAGCCCACTCGCGCTCGAGGCGCGCGAGAAGCGGTCGAGCTGCGAGCGGATGCTCGCCGCGAAAACGCCTCGCCGACTTTCCTTTACGGCCGTAGACGTTTGCGAGCGTCGCGCGCTCGGGCGAAGGCGGGTCGTAGTCGACGACGTTCCCGAGCGCCAGATAGCGTTGATCTTTGACGGCATAAAGCGCCGGCGGCAAGACGTTGCCGTAGTGCGCGTAGCGATAGGGAAGAATCAATGACTTGCCGCGCAAGCCGTCGATCTTTTCGTGAACGGCATTCCGCCACCGAAGTGCCGGATCGAAGCGGTACGCACAGAATCGCCGCGCGACGTCGCTGATCCATGAAAACGAACCGAGAAAGTGATCCGTATAGGCGTCGACCGACCCGTATTCGGCGCCCAGTCGCGGCAAGAGGCCTCGTGTGAGCGTGGCGATGCCCTCGCCGTGCACCTCATCGGCGTCGAGCCATAATACCCAGTCCGGCGTCGCGCTCCGGGCAAGCGCCGCGAACGCATCGTTGCGCATCGTAGCGAAATCGACGAACGTCGTTTGAATCATCCGCAGACGGCCGGCTTTCGCGATCTCGCTGGCCGTTAACGCCGGAATGTTGGGATTGATTGCATTGCCCGCATTGTCGTTGACGACAAGCAAGTCGACGACGCTCGCGATTGACGCGAGCGTCGCCTCCAAGTAGGGCTCCGGTGACGACCCGATGCAGAGCGCGCAAGCAATCATCCCTTACGGGACTGCGGCAGACACCTGTAGGAGCACCTGCGCGCCCGGGGACCATTGGGTCGTGTTGAAGCCGTTCGCGACTTTGATCACGTACTTGTAGTTCGTGAAGTTGAGAGCGCTCAGGCTCCAACCCAGAGCCCCCTTTCGTGGCGCTCTGCCGATCGCGGCATCAAACGTGAGATGCGGCAGTAATCGGCCGTTGCCGTTCTCGAACTCGACCGGATAGCCGGTTCCGTAGTCGCTGCCGAGACTTGCAAATAGGCCGTGGTCGCCTCCGAAGTGCTTGATGTACTCCTCCTTGATCGCCACGGTTTGATCGTGGTCTTCGGGCTGAAGCGAGTTATCCGAGATGTCGGAGGGCGAGAAGAGAAATGTGCCGCCTGAGATTCCGCCCGCGAGCGATTGTGAATCCGAGACGGAGATGAACCAGCTGTCGGTCGGACTCCGCTGCTCGAGCCGCAGCTCCAGGCCTTTGGCAAGCCCGAGCGAGTTGTTGAAGACGGCAAATATCGGCGTCGGGAAGATTTGCGTCGTGTCCAAGACATTCCATGCGTTGCGTTCCCAGGCGTTTACGTAGCCGTAGAGACCGGAACGGAACGTTTGCCCGATGCCGACCTCATAGTACGAATCGTGTTCCGGCTTGAGATCGTAGACGGGCAACATGCTCGGCGATCCGCCGCCGATCACGACTGCGTCACGGCGCGTGTCTTCGAGCGTCGGCGCCGCGTAAACTCGTCCGTAGAACGTGTGAAAGACCGTGTCCGGACCCAGCTTGTAGTTCAGTCCGACGCGCGGTTGCAGCTCGTTGCCTTCGACATAGCCGTTGGAGAAGTCGTACCGTAAGCCGAACTGCATCGAAAGCAGGTCGCTGGGAGTCCATTTGTCTTCGACATACGCGCCGAGATTGCGCCCGTATTGTCTGCCGTTGTCGAAGAACGGCGCCGAGCCCGCGAGCAGGATCTCCTCGGCCGAGTTGAAGCTTTCTCCAGAGAGATCGATGCCGGTTTTGAACTGCTGGTGCGCGCTGGATTGAGAGTAGACCATGCGAAGCCCGTAATACGTCGCCTCGCGGTCCTGCGAAAGGCCTCCCAGCGGGCACGGTGCCGGTGCTGGGCTGCAATCGTCGGAGCTCGTGTCGACGGCCTGCACGTCGGTGACGAGATCGCCGGCGTATACAGTCCGCGCGTAGCGCCACCACGGAATCACTTGGAAGTAGCTGCTTCCGTTGCTAAAGACGTGCGTGAAGTTCACATTGGCGAAGCTGCTATATTCACGCTGCACGTCGTCTTGCGTGGGGAGATTGACGACGGAGTCATACGCATATGCCGCGGTGTTTATCGGGATCTGAAAAGCGTTATATTGATTCCCGAAATCAAAGGCTATGGTATTTCCCGAACCGAGGTTGGTAATCGTACGAAAGAATTGATTCAGGCTGTTGGCATCGTCATGAATCGAGTTTGCCGTCGGCGAATCGAGGCCACGGTTTGTGCGGCTCATGTCGGTACTGAGGAATGCGTGCGTCTGACCGAGGTCGACGCCGTAGAGCAGGCTTCCCATCGCCGTTCCGTAGGTCCCGATTCCTCCCGTGATCAGTCCACCGGTCGGTAAGTCGGACGCGTTCTTCGTGAGGATGTTGACGACTGCGCCTTGGCGCTGACCGCCGAATTCTGCAGGGAACCCGCCGGTGAAAACTTCGAGCGAGTCAATGATACGCGGATCGATGACTTGCGCGAAGTTTGTATCCGTTGCGAGCGGGAGAGGGGCGCCATCGATCTCGTAGGTGATGCCATGGAAGCCGTGCGCTACCGGCTCGTCGTACGAGAATTGCACGATTCCTGGCATCGTTTCGATCAGGCGATTGAGATTCTGGCTTTGGGGGAGCGCTTGGATTTGTGTTTGCGAGAGGACGTTTTCGGAGACGGGCGTCGCGCTAACGCTGCGCGAGGTCTGGCTCACGACGGCCTGCGCAATCGTCCTAAGGGGACTGATTGCGAGCGCCACGGTCGCGACGGAATCGCTGGCGACGTCGATCTCCTGCGTTGCGTCGGGATGGCCGTTGTAGTGCGCGGTTAGTGTGTAGTGACCGAACGGCACGAGTGGGAATACGTAGTTACCGTTTGCATCCGTGGTCGTGGTCAAGTTCGTTTGCGCGTTGCGCAGCGTGACCGTGATTCCGGACGTTGCCGTTCCGTGGACGGTCACGTTACCGCGTACGACGCCGGTAACGGCGGCATACGCGGGTGTGAAGCATGCAAGATAGAGTGCGATAAACGCGATCGCCGCGCGGGCGCGCGTCGAAACAGAAAACACCAAATCCTCCGATCGAACGTGTGAATATGGCGCGCTAGGGCGCCTATCGATCAGAAGAAGAGGGGCGGTGCGCGGCTCGCGCGGCGTCGCGCGAGCGGATCGAGACGATGAACGTGGACGGCCGCAAGCCGGAGGTCACGTAAGACCGGTGTGCGTCCGCGAGGCGGCGCAAGACGTGCAAATGCTTCACCGATGCGCTCCAGGATCGGTTCGAGCAGCCGGCGTGCAATTGCGACGAGCGCCGCGCATGCGAGACCCAGAATCAATCCGATCGCGCCGCTGACCCAGCAGTGGCAGCCGTCGATCTCGGGCAAGCCCGCAAGCGCCCGATCCGCGCACAAATCGTACGCGTACAGCATGCCTGTCGCACCGGCGGCCACGATGAGGCCGAAAACCCATGGCGAGCACGTCCGGACCCAACGGCGAAGCATGATTAAGGGATTACGGCGAAAGCCCATCCGTGGCCTACGACGCCCTATTCCTCGGCGCGTTTTTCGGTGTGCTCATTGCCGTGGGTTTGTACCACGTTTTGATGTACGTCTTGTTGCGCAATCGAGAATTGCTCGCGTACGCGGTGTACGTTGCGGCCTTGCTTGCCGAGGAGATGGTTCGCACCGGCTTTGCGGCGGATTTTCTGCTGACGGGGACGACGCCGCCGATCATCTCGTCGATCACGTTCGCGTTTCTGGCCGTCGCCTCGTTCTGGTTCTTCACGTCGTTCCTTCAGATGCGCGAACGTGCGCCCCGCAGCTATCGCGCGATTCGCATACTGACCACCGTCGTCGTGGTAATCAGCCTGGCGCTCGGTCCTTTTGGCGGCGCGCGCGTCTCCTTGCTGATCCAGCTGCTTTCGCTCCTGACGCTCTTTGCGGTCTTCATCGTCGCGCTCGATCAAATCCGGCGCGGCGATCGAAGCGCGCGCTACTTCATCATCGCGTTTTGCGGCGTGCTTGTTCGGGGCCGCACTGTTCGTGCTCGGCAAGATCTTTTGGCCGCAGACGATTCTCGTCAAGATCGGCTTCGAGCTCGGTACGGCATTCGAAGCTATTGCGCTTGCGCTCGGTCTTGCCGATCGCATTCGCCTCGCAAACGAAGAGCGCGACCTTGCGCAACGCCGGATACTGGAAGAAACGCGCAGCCTCAACGTCGCGTACGCGCGCTTCGTCCCGCGCGAGTTTCTCGAACTGCTCGGGAAGGACGACGTTCGCGAGGTTCGTCTGGGTGAAGCCGTACAGCGCGAGATGACCGTGCTCTTCAGCGACATCCGGTCGTTCACGACGATCTCCGAGAAGATGACGCCGCGCGAGAATTTCGATTTCCTCAACGGATACTTGGAACGCGTCGGACCGATCGTGCGCCAATACCGCGGCGTGATCGACAAGTACATCGGCGATGCGATCATGGGGCTATTCGCGGGTCGCAGGATGCCGACGATGCACTGCGCTGCGCGATCGGACTGCAGCGCGAAGTCGCGGCGATCGACGTCGAGCGCGTCGCCGCGGGCTTGGCCCCGATCGCGGTCGGCGTCGGATTGCACACCGGGCACGCTGATGCTCGGGACGATCGGCGAGAGCGAGCGGATGGACGGTACCGTGATCGCGGACGCCGTCAACTTGGCGTCACGCGTCGAGGGGCTTACGAAAAACTACGGCGCGGCCGTTCTGCTAACCGAGCAGACCCGCGACCGCCTCGCCGATCCCTCCCGGTACGCCCTCCGCCACCTCGGGCGCGTCGCCGTGAAGGGCAAGGCGCACGGCGTCGGCCTCTATGAGGCTTGTGACGCGGACGCGCCGCCGAGCACGCGAGGCGAAGAGCGCGACCCTGGCTGCGTTCGATGCAGCCGTCGAAGCGCTCGGCGCCGGGAGGTTCGAGGAAGCGCACGGCATGTTCGGCCGCGTGCTCGAGGCTCACGCGGGGGACGGCGCCGCAGCCTACCTTCAAAAGCGCTGCCAGGCCCTCTTGAATGCGGGCGAGCCCTGGGACGGCGTCGACCACGTCACCACCAAGTGAGCGTTCTTGACGGTCCGCTTAGCCCGTGATACCATACCGGCCTATGCCGCTCGGCTAGCGCCAAGCGCCGATGAAGCGAGGTCCTCTATACGAGGTGGGGAGACCTTGCCTTTTTGCGTTGTGATGCAGCCAAGCGATGCGGCGGCAACCGCGGCTTAGCGGTCCGGTCTTTATAACGAAGAGTAGATGGCGACAAAGGCGACGACGAGCACACCAAAGAGTAAGACTGCCAGCCCCAAGACCCGGAGCAAGAAATCCAAGGCCGACGGAGCGACGGGGAACGGTTCAACCGCAACACTCCCGATTGCAACGTTTCAGGTCAATGCTGAAGCGTTCACCGTTCCGACTGCACCGGATCCGGGACCGAAACGTGACCGTCACGTTTTCGCGAAGATTCCGAACGTTCTCGATCTTCCCGATTTGATCGAGCTGCAAAAGGCTTCGTTCAAATGGTTCATTGGCGAAGGTCTCCGCGAAGCGTTCGATTCGATTTCACCGATCAAAGATTTCACCGGTAACCTGGTTCTCGAATTCGGCGAGCACAGTCTTGGTGAACCGAAGTATTCCGTCGAGGAATGCCGCGAGCGCGACATGACCTACAGCGCGCCCCTGCGCGTGCGCGTCCGCTTGATCACGGCAGAGTCGGGCGAAATCAAGGGTATCCCGGACCAAGAAATCTTCATGGGCGATTTCCCGCTCATGACCGACAAGGGTACGTTCATGATCAACGGCGCGGAGCGCGTGATCGTGAGCCAGCTCGTGCGCTCGCCCGGCGTGTACTTCTCGCAAGACGTCGATACGAACAATCGTCCCGTTTTCAACGGAACGATCATTCCGAACCGCGGCGCCTGGATCGAATTCGAAACCGACAACGGCACGAAGAACGACGAAACCGAAGGCACGATCGGCGTCCGGATCGACAAAAATCGCAAGATCTACGTCTCGACCTTCATTCGCGCGCTCTCGAAGCCCGAGTTGGGCCACAACTGGGAGACCGACGAAGCGATCCTCGAGCTGTTCAACAACTCGCCGGTCGTCCGCAACTCGATCGACAAAGACAGCGACGTCAAAACGCACGAAGACGCGCTCAAGGAAATCTACAAGAAGCTGCGTCCCGGCGAGCCCGAGAACGCGGAGAACGCCGAGAAGCTGATCGAGTCGCTCTTCTTCGATGAGAAGCGCTACGATCTGGCAGGCGTCGGCCGCTACAAGCTTTCGGGCAAGCTCGAGCGCGACTATAACGAAGCGCACCTTGCGATCCCGCCCATCGATAAGAAGTGTTTGACGCGCGAAGACATGGTCGCCGTCGTTCGCCGGCTGATCAAAGTCGTCGAGCGCCGCGCCAAAGTCGACGACATCGATCATCTCGGCAACCGCCGCATCCGTTCGGTCGGCGAGCTGCTGCAGAATCAATTCCGCGTCGGCCTGCTGCGCCTCGAACGCGTCGTGCGCGAGCGCATGACCGTTCAAGACATCGAAACGGTCACGCCGCAAGCGCTCATCAACATTCGACCGGTCGTCGCCGCGATCAAAGAGTTCTTCGGCTCCAGCCAGCTCTCGCAGTTCATGGACCAGACGAACTCGCTCGCCGAGCTGACGCACAAGCGGCGCCTCTCGGCGCTCGGACCGGGCGGTCTCTCGCGTGAGCGCGCCGGCTTCGAAGTTCGCGACGTTCACCACAGCCATTACGGCCGCATCTGCCCGATCGAGACGCCGGAAGGTCCGAACATCGGACTGATCGGTTCGCTCGCGACGTATGCGCGCGTCAACCGCTACGGCTTCATCGAGACGCCGTATCGCGTCGTGCACAACGGCATCGTCACCGACGAGATCCGTTACCTCACGGCCGATCGCGAAGACGAGTTCATCGTCGCGCAAGCCAACACGCCTGTCGCCGACAACGGTAAGATCACGGCAGACTCGGTCGTCTGCCGCTACGCGGAAGAATACGTCGAAGAGCCGCCCCAAAAAGTGCAGCTCATGGACGTCTCGCCGAAGCAGATCGTCTCGGTAGCGACCGCGCTGATTCCGTTCCTCGAGCACGACGACGCAAATCGCGCGCTGATGGGCGCGAACATGCAGCGTCAGGCCGTGCCGCTGCTTGCGTCCGCAGGCTCCGGTCGTCGGAACCGGCATCGAGTATCGCGCCGCAAAAGACTCAGGCGGCTGCGTGCTCGCGAATGCCGACGGCGAAGTCATTGCCGTCGACGCCAAGCAAATCACGATCAAGCACGACGAAGACGGGCTCGAGCATCCCTACGATCTGCTCAAGTTCACGCGCAGCAATGCCGGAACGTGCATCAATCAAGCGCCGATCGTTGAAATCGGCGAGCATGTCGTCAAGGGACAGATTCTCGCGGACGGACCTTCGAGCGAACAGGGCGAGCTCGCGCTCGGCCAAAACGTGCTCGTCGCGTTCATGCCGTGGGAAGGCTATAACTACGAAGACGCGATTCTGATCTCGGAGCGGATGGTCAAAGACGACCGCTTCACGTCGATTCACATCGAAGAGTACGAGTGCGAAGCCCGCGATACGAAGCTTGGACCCGAAGAGATCACGCGCGACATTCCCAACGTCGGCGAAGATTCGCTCAAGGATCTCGATGAGAACGGCATCGTTCGCATCGGCGCCGAGGTTCGTCCGGAAGACATCCTCGTCGGCAAGGTCACGCCCAAAGGCGAAACCGAGCTGACGGCTGAGGAACGGTTGCTGCGCGCCATCTTCGGTGAGAAATCACGCGAAGTGCGCGACACGAGCCTCAAAGTTCCGCACGGCGAAAAAGGCAAGATCATCGACGTCAAGATGTTCTCGCGAGAGAACGGCGACGAGCTCTCGCCGGGCGTCAATCATCTCGTGCGCGTCTACGTCGCGCAGAAGCGTAAGATTCTGCAAGGCGACAAGATGGCCGGCCGTCACGGCAACAAGGGCGTCATCGCCAAAGTTCTTCCGGAAGAAGACATGCCGTATCTCGAAGACGGCACGCCGGTCGACATCGTGCTCAATCCGCTGGGCGTACCATCGCGTATGAACCTCGGGCAAATCATGGAGACTCATCTCGGATGGGCCGCCAAGATGCTCGGCATGCGAATCGCGACGCCGGTGTTCGACGGTGCGCATGCGGAAGATATTCGCGAGTGGCTGCAAGACGCGGGTCTTCCCGCCGACGGCAAAGCCTGGCTGCGCGACGGGCGCACCGGGGATCGCTTCAATCGGCCGATTACGGTTGGTTTCATCTACATGATGAAGCTGGCGCATCTTGTCGACGACAAGATCCACGCGCGTTCGACGGGCCCATACTCGATGATCACGCAACAACCGCTGGGCGGAAAAGCGCAGTTCGGTGGCCAGCGTTTCGGCGAAATGGAAGTCTGGGCGCTCGAAGCCTACGGCGCAGCGTACACGCTGCAAGAGCTGCTCACGGTCAAGTCCGACGACGTCGTTGGTCGCGTGAAAACGTACGAAGCGATCGTCAAGGGCGAGAACGTGATGGAGCCCGGCGTTCCCGAATCGTTCAAGGTCCTCATCAAAGAGATGCAGTCTCTGGCGCTCGATGTCAAAGTCCTCACGGAAAACCGTGAAGAGATCGAGATCAAGATCTCGGACGACGACGTCGGAGAACGTGCGCAAGAAATCGGCTTGCTGATGGGCGACGAGGATCCGCGTTTGACGCAGACCGCTGCAGCGCAGCGCGAAGCCGAGCAAACGCGCGGCGTTGCCGAAGTAGCGAAGCCGAATCCGAAGAGGAAGAAGAGGAAGAGGAAGAGCCGGACGACACGGTTGCGCTCGTAGCGCCGCCTGCGGCGCGTGCCTCTGAACCCGACGAGGAACTTGCCGCGAGCGCCAACGGTTTGCGTGCGCCGGTATCCGAAGACGCCGAACTATTGACCGACGTCGAGGAAGAGCCGGTCGAGGTCGTAGACGAAGAACTCGAGGAAGGCTACACGCTCGAAGAAGAGGACGAAGAAGTCACCGAGGAAGAGGAAGAGGAAGAGTCGCCGCTGGGTGCCTCGACCGACGAAGACTACTAGTGTAGCGCTCGTCGCCAATAACTCTCGTCGATGTACTTCATCGGATCTTTAAGAGTCTTCTTCGGCAACCCGTACTTACTCCGCAGATCGAGGATCGTTCGAACGCCTGCGATGTCGATCGCGCCGTTCGGAACGATCCCGTTCGCGCGGTCGATGATCTCACTGTAAACTAGCGACGCAATTTCCGGCGGGACGTTTCCGTTGCTTGGTGAGGATCGCGATCGTTTCGTTTTTGTTTCGCCCGTCGTAGAGCCAACGTAAGGCCGCGAGATAACCGCGGATGTAACGCACGAGCACGTCGCCGTTTTGCGCGATCCACGAGCGGCGCGCGACGCCGGTGTAAGCTTGATAGTGTCCGATGATATCGAGCGCCGTAGCGAGCTTGTGGCATCCCTTGGCATCGGCTTCGAGATCGAAGGGCGCGGTAAGCAGAGCTCGCGCTATATTCCGCGCTGGTCGTGAGGGCCGCAAACCGTTTCGGCGTTCCGCCGGCCGCCGCAAGCTGATAGTCGCCTTCGTTCAAGCCGACGACTTCGAGCATCCGGCGCAAGACGAAGGTGAAGCCGGTTTGCACCGCGTCGACCGCGAGCGTCGTGCCTTTGAGATCGGAATAGCTGCGAATGTCGGGCCGTGACCATAGCGTGAGCATCCCGCTGTCACCGCCCATGAACGCGACGAAATCGGCCGGGCTCTTGACCTCCGGCGCGCCTTGACCCTCGTCGTACGCGACGACGTTGTCCATCGCCGTGACCGCGATATCGAAATCGCCGGCGCTCAAGGTGCTGGAACATGTAGACGGAGCTCGGCGTGATCTCCGTCGTGACGTTGAGGTTCTGTTTGGCGAAAAAGCCCTTGGCGATTCCGCACCATACCGGCAGATTCGAGGCGACGCCAAAGAAGATCACGCGCACGTTCGCGGGCGCGGATTGCGCGAATGCTGCG
Organism: Vulcanimicrobiota bacterium; assembly: GCA_963715815.1. Classification (GTDB taxonomy): domain Bacteria; phylum Vulcanimicrobiota; class Vulcanimicrobiia; order Vulcanimicrobiales; family Vulcanimicrobiaceae; genus JAFAMS01. Next base: position 1,567,349 of record OY970278.1, read on the forward strand.
GTGGGGGATAGCGCCAGGCTCCCGAGAGCGGCGGTTGATTCGATAAAGCGTCGGCGTGATGTCATGCTGCGACTTTCCGGTTTTCCAGGAGCGCGCCCTTGCGTGGCAGTAGGGGGACTAATGAAAACACCGCTTCGTTCCGAGGCTCCGATACCCGCGCCCGGCACGATGGCCGTCGATTTCGAGGAGCGCGTCGACTTCGATCGCCTGCGCAAGTATCGCTTGGCCAGAGCTCGCGAGGCGCTCAATAACTCCGATCTCGGTGCGCTGCTGCTGTTCGATCTGAACAACATCCGCTACGTCACAAGCACGGCGATCGGTGAGTGGACTCAGGGACAAGATGACGCGCTATGCGCTCCTGACCCGAACGGGCGAACCGATGGTTTGGGACTTCGGTTCGGCCGCGAAACATCACCGGCTGTATTGCAACTGGCTGGAGGATGCGAACATTCGCGCCGGGCTAAACGGCCTACGCGGCGCGATTCAACCCGAAGCCGGCCTGTTCGAACGTTGCGCAAAAGAGATCGCGTCGCTCCTGCGAGACGCGGGCGTAGCCAATATGCCGCTCGGCATCGACATCATCGAGCCGCCGTTGTGGTTCGAGCTCGAGAAGCAGAAGATCAAAATACGCGACGGTCAGCAAGTCATGCACGACGCGCGCGAGATCAAGTCGTACGACGAGATCTTGCTGCTTAGCACGTCGGCCGCGCTCGTCGACGCGACCTATCAAGATATCGCGGAAGCGCTCAAGCCCGGGATACGCGAAAACCAGATCGTCGCACTCGCGACCAAGAAGCTCTACGATCTCGGCGCGGACGACGTAGAGTCGATCAACGCCGTCTCCGGCGAACGCTGCAATCCGCACCCTCACAATTTTACGGATCGCCTCATTCGTCCGGGCGATCAAGCCTTTTTCGACATCATGAGTGCGTTCAACGGCTATCGCACGTGCTACTATCGCACGTTCAACGTCGGACGCGCGACGCAGAGCCAACGCGACGCGTACAAGCGCGCGCGCGAATGGATCGATGCGTCGATCGACATGATCCGGCCGGGTGTCACGACCGACCAAGTCGCAAAAGTGTGGCCGAAAGCGGAAGATTTTGGTTTCCCAGACGAGATGGAAGCCTTCGGTCTGCAGTTCGGACATGGCGTCGGAATGGCGCTCCACGAGCGCCCCGTCATCAGCCGCCTGAACTCACTCGACTTCCCGATGGAGATTCGTGAAGGTATGGTGTTTGCGCTCGAAACATATTGCCCGGCATCCGATGGTTTTTCAGCCGCACGAATCGAGGAAGAAGTGGTCGTGACCGCAACCGGACGCAGCGTGATCACGCGCTTCCCGGCCGAAGAACTCTTCATCGCAAATGAGTACTAGATGACGCGTTGGAATGATAGGCATCATCGGACTCGGCGAGATGGGCGGCGGCATGATGAAGCGGCTGCTGCTCGCCGGCGCAAAACCTGCCGGCTATAACCGGACCCAATCGAAGGCGCAAGCCGTTTATCGACGCAGGGATGACGTTCGTCGATTCACCGCACGCGCTCGTCGAGATGTGTGACGTCGTTATCAGCATCGTCACGAATAATGAAGCTCTTGTTTCAATCGCAAGCGGCCCTAAAGGTATTCTCTCGGCGCTTGCGCCTGGAAAAATCTGGATCGAGATGAGCACGGTGGCGCCGCACATCATTCAGGCGCTCGGTGAGCGAGCCGCAAAAACCGGCGGCACGTTGCTCGACGGCGCGGTTCTCGGTAGCCCACTCACGATCGAACAGGGCAAGCTTGTCATATTGCTTGCGGGCGACGACGCCGCGTGCGAGAAAGTCAAACCGGAGCTGCTAAAGATCGGTCCTATGGTGCGGCGGATCGGCGAGATCGGTCATGCCAAGGTCATGAAGGTAGCGGTCAATCTCAACTTGCCCGTTCAGATTCTTGCGCTCAGCGAAGGTTTGTTGCTGGCGGAGAAGAGCGGGATTTCGCGCGAGGTCGCGCTCGAGGTGATGCTCGGCGGCGTCATCGCATCGCCGATGCTCGCGTATCGCGCGCCGTTCATCTTGAACATGCCGGAGAAGGCATGGTTCGACGTCGGAATGATGCAAAAGGATCTAAATCTCGCGCTTGAGCTTGCGGAAGAAGTCGACGTCCCGCTGCCGACGACGGCAGTTGCAAATCAAATGTTGACGAGTGCGCGCGCGCTAGGCCTTGCCGAGTACGATTTCGCCGTGCTATTTTTCGCGCTGGCCCACGCCGCCGGCCTCGACGTCTCACCGTGAGCGCGGCTAGCGCGCTCGGCCTAACGCCTCTTCCAGCGCCCGAATCGAGCTGCTCGGGCCCGCGACGACGAGCTCGTCGCCGGCTCGCAGCGCGGTATCGTGCGGTGGACGGAACAGCATCGCGTCGTCACGCTTGAGCGCAAGAATGATCGTTTCGCTGACGGCAAAGAGCGCCTTGATCGGCTGCCCGACCAGTCGCGAACCGTCGCGGATGACGAAGTCTTCGAGTGAAAGCGCCGTGCTTTCAGCGTCCAGAACGGTATCCAAGAACTCCATCGCCGTCGGTCGCATGGCGAGCTGCGCCATGCGCTTACCGCCGATGCCGTAGGGCGAGATGATACTGTTGGCGCCGGCAAGCTTGAGCTTTGCGAGCGAATCCTGAGCGTTTGCGCGCGCGATGATAAAGACGTCTGGTCGCAATACGCGCGCCGACAGCGTGACATAGACGTTTTCGGCGTCCTTATCCGTTGCGATGACAAGTCCGCGTGCGCGGTCGATGCCGGCTTCTTTGAGCGTTTCAACGTCGGCGGGGTCGCCGTGTACGATCGCATACCCTTGTTTGACGGCGTTCTCTAAAGAAGCCGGATTGGTGTCGAGGATGACCACGGTGCGCTGCGCTGCGAGGAGATCGCGCGCAATCGATTGCCCGACTCGGCCGAAACCGCATCAGAATATAATGATCGTTCATCGCACGAACGCGCGCACGGATGCGCTGCTCACCGACTGCGGCAAAAAGATGTCCCTCGAGCAAGTAGCCGGCGGCGGACAAGAACACGTATCCGGTGACGCCGACGCCGAACACGATTACACCCAAGGTCCACCAACGTCCCGCAACCGAGAGCTGATGCGATGAGTCGCCGACGGTCGAGATCGTCGCGATCGTCATGTACAGCGAGTCGAACGGCGAGAACCCTTCGATGACGATGTAGCCGAGAAAACTGACGGTGATGACGACGGCGAACAGTGCGACCGAGATCAGGAGCCGACGTGCGGATGCCGATGGAGCGTTCATCCATGCATCAGGTCGCGAACCACTCCTCGCGCAGGGCTTTCCGCCGCAGTAGCTTGCCAATCGCGGCGCGCGCGTTCGCCGTCGACGGCTTCGAGCGCAAGAAGCTCGCCGATCAGGACGTTCGCGCGGTCGTGCACGACCAAGCTGCGCAGCCGCTCTTCGATAAGCGTACCGTCGCTGATCGCGCCGAGCGCTTCCTGCAGCCGTTCCATGCGGCGCGCCATGCGCCGTGCCGGCTTTCCGAGAACGTACGCGCAGGCTTCTGCGACGTAACGTCCGTTGCGAACCGCGATTCGCGCATGGTGCAGCTCGCTGGGCGTGCTGGCTTTGTCGGCGCCGCAAACAGCTTTACGTACGCGTTGTGCGGCTTTGTGTTAAGCTCGCTGAGCCAAGCGCCTCGGCGTTCGAATCGGCGTACGAAGCGAACGCCGGCGTGGTGGCTGCCGTTTCGAGCGCGTCGAGCAGACCTCGGTAACGCGAATCATCGAGCGTCGCAAGCAATCGCGTGCGTGCCGCTTCGCCGGCGGATTCGAGCGGCTCGAGCACGGCTTCGACGTACGGCCGTTCCGTCGCGGGGATCGATTCGACGCGCGAACGCAGCGCGTGAATCGTAACGTCGATATCGCGGACGGTGGCAAGCTCGCCCGCATACCAGCGCAGCTCCTCGCGCAGCGTGTCGACCCACGAGCGGTCAAGGAACGGACGGAAGCCGCGCAGCATCGCGCGCAGCCGGCGCACCGTCGAGCGCGCGTGATGAACGTCTTCTGGATCCGAACGAAGCCGAATCAGGACTTCATAGTGCAGCAGATCGAGCACGCGGCGGGCAAGCGCTGCAGCCCACAAGCGTAAGCGCCGGGCGCATCTGCCGGGACGCCCTGCGTCTCGTCGGGCGTCGTTAGCGCGAGGGCGCGTTCGTATCTCCCGGCTGTAACGACCGCGGGAGAGCCATTGGTGAGAGACGGTCCCGTACCCAGAAGGCTCGCCATCCCGCTCAGCTTTTGCTCTGGCCTGCTCGCTCGTCCTTGTGGAAAACTATGCCGGGACCGCCTCTGCTCCGTAGAGGCTGTTTTGCTCGCGCCGCAGTTTCCACACGAGTCGAGCTTTCGTCGAACTCAACGTCGCCTTCGCTGATCGGATGGTCGATCGGGACGTCGTGCTTCAATTTGAGTCCGGTCGCCAGTCCCATCGGAACGAGGCGTTCCGCTTGGGCGCGCTGCGCGGTCGTGAGGAGGCCGTAGGCTGCGTATCCGCCCTCGCCATCGATGATCTCGCCGGCGCGCATTGCTTTGCGCGTCGCGCAAACTGTCTCGCCGATCGGTCCGTGCACCGGAGCGCCTGTCGCTTCGCCGCGCAAAACGACGTTTGCAATCGAGATGCCGATCTCGAGGCCAATGAGGTGGTACGGACGCCACAGCGCCGTGTACTTTCCGGTCGGATCCGTAAACATGCCGTACTCGGTGAAGCAACGCTGCGAGTACGTCGAGTCGGACGTGAAGCACACGAAGACGCCGAAGCGGATGTGATCGGGGACGACCTTGCCTTCGTCGTAGAGGTAGGTGACGACGTCGAGTATGCCGTCGCGTTCGAGGACGCCGCCTTCACTTATCGGCCGCATCTTCGCGGCGAGCTCGCTCGTGCCGATCGGCGCAAATGTCAGGCCGTGGACCGGGACTCCGATCCCCGTCGCATTCGCGATTGAGTTCATTTCGATTGCGGACTTCGTCCCGTCGAGGAACGAGTTGAACATCTTCGGATTGAAGCCGCCGAGCCGAATCTGTTCTTCGGTAAAGCCGAAATGCTGCAGCGCGGTATCGGGCGTGCTGTAGCGCCACTTCGGAAGATACTGCGTCCCTTTGCCGGCTGCGGTCACCGTGAAGCCGCAGGTGCGAGCCCAGTCGACCATCTCGCAGATGATCGCGGGCTGATCGCCGTAGGCAAGCGAGTAAATGACGCCGCGCTTTCTGCGCGTGACGGTACAACATCGGACCGACGACGACGTCGGCTTCGACCGTGACCATGACGACGTGGTGTCCCGCATCCATTGCAGTGATTGCATGATGCGTCGCGGCCTCAACGTGGCCCGTGACTTCGAGCACGACGTCGACGTCGCACTGCTGCGGCAATCTCGCCGGCCGGCCACGATGGCCGTTTTCCGCTGCGCGCCACGTCGTTTGCGGCACCGACGGAGCCGGCGGCGACGAAGCGGTCTGCCTCCCAATTCGCGCGCGCTGCGGCGGCGCTTGCACGCTCGATATCGAGATCGGCGAGCGCGCAGAGCTGCACGCCGCGGCATCAGGCGCAGCTGCGCAAGAATCATCGTTCCGAATTTGCCGGCGCCGATTTGCGCAACGCGAATCGGGCGACCCTGTTCCGCTCGGGCCGCAAGCATGCGTGAGAGGCTCATCGCGGGTTCTACAGAAGCGCGAGCGCGTGACCCTTCTTCTGGGCGCGATCGCCGATGATTTCACGGGCGCAACCGACCTCGCAAACACGCTCGTGCGCGGTGGCATGCGAACAATTCAAACAATCGGCGTGCCTGAACCCGGCGCGGCCCTCGACGAGGCCGATGCAATCGTCGTTGCGCTGAAAAGCCGTTCGATTCCGGCAGATGAAGCGGTGCGGCTTTCGCTTGAAGCGCTCGATGCGTTGCAAGAGCGTGGCGCGAGCAAATTCATCTTCAAGTATTGCTCGACGTTCGACTCGACGGATCACGGCAATATCGGTCCCGTTGCCGATGCGCTGCTCGATCGGCTTGGATCGGAAATGACAATCTTTTGTCCTGCGTTTCCCGAGAACGGCAGGCGCCTGTTCAACGGCTATCTGTTTGTCGGCGACGTCTTGCTCTCAGAATCCGGGATGGAAAAGCATCCCATCACACCGATGACGGATCCGAATCTGGTGCGCGTCTTAGGACGTCAGACAAAACACAAGGTCGGCAAGATCGATTTGGCACGCGTGCGACGCGGCGAAGCTGCGGTTCGCACGGCGATCATGGAAGCGCGCGGTGCGGGCGTGCGCCATCTCGTCGTCGATGCCGTCGCGACGAAGACTTGCACGCGATTGGCCTGGGAACGGAAGAGCTGCCGCTGATTACGGGCGGTTCGGGGATTGCGATCGGTTTGCCGACGCTGTTCGTGCGCTTGGGGATGCTCGAGCGCGGACCGGGCGTCGATGCGTTGCCGCATGTCGACGGGCCGGCCGTCGTGCTTTCCGGTTCGTGTTCGCGCGCGACGCTCGCGCAGGTCGAGTACATGCGTGCGCGGCGTCCGACGTTCTCGATCGACACGTCGGCTCTGGATCGCGCCGAGAGTCTGGTCGAGAATGCGATGAACTGGGCGAACGAGCATTTAAGTGAAGCGCCGATCTTGATCAGCGCCAGTGCACCACCCGAGCGCGTCGCGGAAACGCAGGCCCGTTTCGGAAAGGAGAGTGCCGGCGAACGAATCGAGCACGTCCTCGGCACGATCGCGCATCGAGTTGCGCGCGCGCGGCGTTCGGCGATTCGTCGTCGCAGGCGGTGAGACGTCGGGCGCGGTCGTTCGCGAGCTTGGCGTGAGCGCGCTTCGAATCGGACGGCAAATCGACCCGGGCGTTCCGTGGACCGAAACGGTCGGAACGCCGCCGATCGCGCTTGCGCTCAAATCGGGAAACTTCGGAAGCGAGGATTTTTTCTTGCGCGCAATCGAGCTAGCACCATGACGTATAGTTCGGAGCGCGACGCACTCTGCCAAGCCGGCGCGCATCTCTCGGCGCGTGGACTTTCACCCGGCACGTCCGGAAACATCAGCGTGCGTGTCGATGACGGCTGGATCGTCAGTCCGACGAACGCCGCGCTTGGAAGTCTGGAGCCCGAGGCGCTCGCGTTCATCGATGCAGACGGTGCGCACGCCGGCGGTGCCGCGCCGACGAAAGAGAAATTTCTCCACGCTGCCGTCTATGCGGCGCGTAGCGACTTCGGTGCGATCGTGCACTTGCATTCGACGCACGCGGTCGCGTATGCGTGTCTGCGCGATCTTGATGCGAGCGACGCGTTTCCGCCGATTACGCCGTACACGGTAATGCGGCTCGGGACGCGTCGCCGTCGTACCGTACGTGCGTCCGGGCGATCCGCGCTTAGGCGAGCTCGTCGGCGAGGCGGCGCACCGGCATCACGCAATCTTGCTTGCGAATCACGGACCGGTCGTGGCGGCGACGTCGCTCGATGCCGCGGTTGCCGCCATTGAAGAGCTCGAGGAGAGTGCCAAGTTGTACTTCTTGCTGCACGGACACAAGACGCAGTTTCTGACCGACGAACAGGTTGACGAGCTTCGAAGCGTGTTTGCGTCATGATCAAGCTCGCCGCGAATCTCTCCATGATGTTCAACGAGGTCCCGTTTCTCGAGCGATTTTCGGCTGCCGCCGCGTGCGGATTCAAAGGCGTTGAATTCTTGTTTCCATACGAATATCACGCCGCGCGAAGTCGCAGCCGCACTGGAAGATGCAAAACTCACGCAGGCGCTGTTCAATCTATCGCCGGGAAACTGGGCTGCCGGCGAGCGCGGTATGGCGGCGATCCCCGGACGCGAGCGCGAGTTTGCGGAGTCAATCGACGTAGCTCTGGAATACGCCGGGGCGCTGCGGTGTCCGCGATCTGCACGTTATGGCCGGACTCTTGCCCGCGGACGCGTCGGTCGAGGATTGCGAGCGCGTCTATGAAACGAATCTGCGCTTGGCGGCGTCGCGTTTTGCGCAACGCCGCGTTGAGGCGGTCATCGAGCCGATCAATCATCGCGATATCCCGAGCTATTTCTTGAACACGACGCGGCAAGCACTGGCAGTAATCGAGCGCGTTGGCGCACCGAACCTCAAGCTGCAGCTCGATCTCTATCACGCTCAGATAACGGAAGGCGATCTCGTTCATCACGTGCGCGATCTCGCCGGGCGTTACACGCACGTTCAGATCGCGGGAAATCCGGATCGGAACGAGCCGGATTTTGGCGAGGTCAATTACGCGTACGTTCTCGAGCAACTCGATGCGTCAGGCTACGAAGGTTGGGTGGGTTGCGAGTATCGGCCGAAGAACGGGACGCGCGAAGGGCTTGGTTGGGCCCGGCCGTATGGAATCATAGTATGAAGACACGCGTTGCAATCCTCAGCGACTTTCAACGGCCTCGGCCTTACGCGAATAGCCGGCCGCTTTCGATTGAGGAGATCGAGCTCGAGGATCCGTCTTACGGGGAAGCGCTCGTTCGTATCGAGAGCGCGGGCGTTTGCCACTCGGATCTCTCGACGATCGATGGAATTCTGACCAAGCCGCTGCCGATCGTGCTGGGTCACGAAGCCGCGGGCATCGTCGAGAAAATCGGTCCGGGCGTTACGACGGTGCAGCCCGGCGACAAAGTCGTGTTCTCATTCGTGCCGACGTGTGGAAAGTGCACGCCGTGCGCGATCGGCCGGCCGGCGCTTTGCGAACCCGGTAACAAAGCGAACGCGGCTGCCGATCTGCTGCGCGGGACGCGCCGCTACAAACGAAACGGCGAGATGATCGGGCATCACCTCGGCGTGAGCGGCTTTGCGGAATATACGGTTGCGGCAGAAGAGTCGCTCGTGAAGATTCCAAACGACGTGCCCGGCGAGATCGCCGCAGTGTTCGGTTGTGCTGCGTTGACGGGGCTCGGTGCGGTGATTCACACAGCACACGTCGTTCCGGGAAGCAGCGTTGCGATTTTCGGTGGCGGCGGGGTCGGTTTGATGACGCTCTTGGGCGCGCTGCTCGTGACCGCGCATCCAGTCATTGTCGTGGATCCGGTCGAGAAGAAGCGCAAGAAAGCGCTCGAGATTGGTGCGGATGCGGTCGTAGATCCGGCCGAAGGCGATGTCGCGAAGCAGATTCAGAAGATCACCGGAAGCGACGGCGCGCAATTCGTCTTCGAAGTATCAGGAACGACGAAGGGTTTCGAGCAGGCCGTACAATCGACGTCGCGCGGCGGAATGATGGTCGCGATCGGCATTCCGCGCGGATCGGAACAAGCCGGAATTTCGCCGGCGCAGCTCGTCTACGGTGACCGCACGCTGCGCGGCGCGTTCATGAGCTCCGCGGTGCCGCGCCGCGATATTCCGCGTTACGTCGCGCTTTGGAAAGCCGGAAAATTGCCGGTGGACAAGCTGGTGACCGGCACGATCGGCCTCGACGGGCTCAACGAAGCAATGGACGCACTCGCAAGCGGCGATGCGTTGCGCACGATGGTCTGCCCGCACGTCATGGCAGGCGCGAAAGCTTAGTTACATCTCCGAGTCATCGTCGAGGTCGTCATCCTCGAGATCGTCGTCGTCGTCGAAGTCTTCGTCATCAAGATCTGCGTCTAGTACGTCGTTGTTTTCCATCGCGACCTCATTATTCACATGGACGCTAGGGACCTAAACGGACTGGAGCCGATGCCCGGAATCGAACCGGAGTGATACGATTACAAATCGTAGGCTTTGCCAACTAAGCTACATCGGCAAGGTCAGGTAAAGTTGATTCTCTGACTCGACCAACGGGGTCGGAGCCTTCGGGGGTTTCCTTCGCTGCCCTCCCGTCGAAAGTGCGGATTGCTTTAGCGGGTTCGCTCGCCCCCCGAGTCTATGAGCGCGGCCGCGTCCCCTATTAAGACCGCGATATGTCGACGTTAACGAGTGGCAGTTTGGGCACAGTAATGTAAGGTTTTTCGGACGATTGTTTTGCCAGTCGCCATCTTTGTGCTCGACTTCAACGGGGATCCTACCTGTTATTGGATGCCGCTGCGCCCATCCGCATTTCGAACATGATTCGAACCCCAAGTGCCGGATCACGAACCTTCGGAGCACTGGAGTCACTTGAACAGTGGCCGGAAAATCACCGAGCATAAATTGAGAAAATCGTTTCTCCCGCTCAAGATTGTGCATGCAGTTGATCGAGCAGTAAAAACTTTGCGGTTCTGCACAGCGACGTCCACATCCGGCATTGCATAGTCGTCTTGGCTTCATTCGATTCATGCAATAATTATTGCGTTCATAGGTGACAACTGTATGGCACTACACGAACGTATGTTCGCGTTGTCGCAATTAATTTCGCGAATTGCGTAGCGTTTTTTGTGCTAACGTTTCCTCTGGGTTTTTGCGGCAAGTTCTTTTGCGCGAAACTTCGCAATTCGCTCGATCAATTTAATCGGCAACGGTTCGTCTAGCGAAAAGCGAATCGTTCCTTTGCTCACATCATGTGCGGCAAGTTCTTTTGCGAACGATTTGACGACGGCGGCCGAACCCGCCGGATAGAGCGCGACGTGATTCGTCCAGCCTGCAAAATGGATCACGGTTCGACCGTGCATTTTATACGTCGGTATCTTATACGAGATCGTCTCATCCGCGCCGGGAAGCGCTTTACGAATGGTCGCGCGAACGCGCCGCAAAACCACCTGCACGGCCTTCGGCTGTGCGGCGATATATTCACTTACCGTCTCGCTTGCCACGGAGCGAGGAGTTCTAGGGCGACGTCTCCGTAGTCTTGCGCATCACAGGCAGAACCGCGGTGACGCAGTCGCCCTTACCGTCGGCATCGGGCACGACGTCGAGTGAGCCGTTGACGGCGCTTGCCAACATCAGCCCCCAACCTTCGCTTGGCGCAACGCCGACAGGGTCGATCGTCGGGACCATGTCGAGTATTTCGATCAGCGCCGCGCCATCTTCACGCCATGTGATCTCGAGCGTCGCTTTGCTCGGAGCGCAACGCGAGATGTTGCCGAGCAGCTCGTCGAGATACGCCTCGACGAGAATCATGTCGGCAGCTTCGCTTTCGCTTTCCAGGTACTCCATGATCTTGTGCTTCGCCGCGCTTGCGCCAAAGCTAAGACCTTCCCATTCAACGACCAGCATAGCGGCCTCTTACCCTGTGAGGAGAGCAAGTAAACCTAAGAAAATTTGCCTGAAAGTTAATATTAAGCAGTTATGAGAGTCGCCGCTGTCCAACTGTAGTTCGTTTTGTCGGAAACATACGCGACCCTCACCTTCACCGGCGGTCTCGACATCTCGAGATATCCCGAAATCGTCGGGAAGTTCAGAAGCTGCCCGGACGAGGGTTCGTGCGTCGTCATCGACTTGATCAACGCCACGTGGATCGATTCGGTCTTCATGACGGAGCTGCTCGTGTTCTATCGCAAGACCCTGAAAAACAACCGCACAATGGTTCTCGTGGCGACCGGTAACGTCGAGAAAATGCTGGCGATTGCCGGCATCAATCGCCGGATTCGTGTCGTCGCGACTCTCGACGATGCGCGAAAATCGCCGGCACGTGCAGCATGGGACAAAGCTGCATCCGGAATCGCGCCTCCTTCGGGACGGCGACGGCGCGGAGTGCTAGCTAGCTCGCGATAACGTCGAGTAGCGCGCGGACGACGTCGGGATCGAACTGCGACCCGGCGTGCCGTTGCAATTCCGCGGCTGCGTGCGCGGGCGAGAACGGCGTACGGTAGGGACGGCGACCGATCATCGCGTTGAAAGAATCGGCAACGCTGACGATGCGCACGGCGACCGGAATGTTCGTGCGTTCGACTCCGTCTGGATAGCCCGTCCCGTCATAGCGCTCGTGATGCAAGCGCACCATGCCGCCGAAATTGGCTAGCTTCGGTTGGGCCTGGATGATCTCGTGTCCCGTGATCACGTGCTGACGCACGACTGACGTCTCCGCATCCGTAAGCGGACGCGGCGCGCGCAGCAGCTCGGTCGGGCATTGCGATTTGCCGATGTCGTGAATCAAACCGCCGCGCGCAACGAACGTGCCTTCGGAACGCGGGAACGACATGCGGTTGGCGATGCGTGCGCACCACGCCGATACGGCGCGGCAGTGTTCGGCAGTTTTCTCATCGGCGTTTGAAATACGGCCGAGCATATCGGCGAGCAACACGTCGAGCTCATCGACCGTATCGTGGCGGAAGCCGGCGTCAACCTGGCGCGGTTTGTTGGCGACTTGCATGAGCGCCGTTTCGAGATCGTCGAACTCGCTCAAGCCAAGCGACGTACGGAGCGCCGGAACCGCGGATGCAAAGAGGCGCCGGATCGCGGGTGCTTGTGGCCGCTCAGAACATGCAACGTCCGCCCACGACAGTAACGGCGTCCACGTTGCGTCGGTCAGCGCTTCGGCGACGCGATCGACGAGCATATCGGCGATAACATCGAGTGCAACCGTCTGCTCTTCGCTCGGGGCGGCGCGTAGGAGGATCGCCTCGCGCAGGCCATTTCGCTCTCGAAGGACCCGCTGCGCGAGTCCCCTATTGGAAGCAGAATGATTTGCGATTGTAAGGCTTGCACGACAATCACTACGGTTGTAGCGGGCTCCCAAGCTAGCATAGGCATTTCACCCCGGCAAGGGACCTTGCATCACTTTCCGGACCGAGCGTCCGAGACCTACATGGCGAGGGGGGGAACCCGGGCTGGCGGCCGGGCGGGCAGGGCCTCGAGCATGGCCGCGACGCCGCCCATCTCGTGGCGGCGGAGGTCTTCGAGGGCGGCCAGGACCCCGGCGTGGTCCCGTTTCTGGGCCCAATGAATGTGCAGCAGCTCGGCGCAGTGCACGAGCGCCCGGATTGCCAGGCCGAGACCTCCCAAGCGAGGGTCACGTCGTACTTCTTCCCAGGCAACGTCGTCTCCGAACATCGAGAGCACGACCAAAATGTAGGCGAGGGCCTGGGCGGCATATTTGCCCGGCGTGGCGGCCGCGATCTCCCGGCGAGCCTCGGCCAGTGCCTCTCGCGATTCGTCGACCATCCCGGCCGCCGCGCTATAGAGGGCGATCTCTGCCCAGCGCAGGGCCCGGCGATCCGGCGAGTCTTGATCGGGCGCCGTGTTTGCGAGCAATCGTCCCGCGTGCGCGAAGTCCCCTGTCCAGGTCGAGCGCAGCGCTTGTCCCGGCAACAGCGCCTTTGTCGCTTCGTCGGTCATCTGCAAGACGTCGGCAGTGTTCAACGACCGTTCGATCGTCGACATCATGGCGCCGGCGCCGCGTTCCGCTTCGATGTAATACGCCGCGATGAGCGCCCATTCGCGGATGTGCGCATCGCCACATTTCAGCGCAAACGACGCCACATTCTCGACATACTCGAGGGCTTTGCGCGGATTTGCTTCGTGTACGTGCGCGATCTCGTACAGGATGCTGTAGGCGCGAGCGGCGACGTCGTACAATCCGGCCGGCCCGGCAATCTCGACAACGGCCGATGCAAAGGTATGCGCATCCTTGATGTCTCCGATGCGAAGCGCAACGAATGCAGCTTGGTGATACGCGCGCGCCCGCTGCGAATCGGTGAGGGAGGGCGCGAGCTTCGGCAGCGCCGAGATGACCAGCGTGCGCGCTTCGTCATTCCGTCCGACTTGCACGTATGCGGTTGCCAGCGTGCAACAGAGGAGCGGATGCGTATCGTGGCCGCTGGCGAGCGCCGAGACGATCGCAGGCTCCAGAAGATCGATGCAATCCATGCGGCCACGCCGTAAGAGGTCAAGACTGTAGCGGTACACGAGCCTCAAGCGAAGACGTTCGTCATCGAGGTTATGCAACGCGAGGCGATACCAGGCTTCAGCCGTATCGTATCGTGCACTTTGGGAATCGATGACGGCGCGCAGGCCGAGAATTGCCGGGCTCGCGTGCTGCTCGTCTTCCGGCAACATGCGTATTACCGACTCAATCGCATCGGTTTCTCCCGTTTCGATCAGGCCGAGCCCGTACTTGGAAAGTAGACGTGTTAGTGCACTGCTCGTTGCTGCGCGTCCGTGATATTCCATCGCTTCGGGGATGCGCTCAAGGCGTTCGTAGGCGACTGCGGCGCGAATGAGCGCGTCGCGCTGCACGGTCTCGCCCTGCTCGGCCAGCACGCGCAAGAGAAAATCACGAAAGAGGCTATCGTAGCGATAAACGCCCTCAGAGAGCTCCTCGACATACGGGCCATCCCAACCGGGGGCGTCCTCGAGTCCTTGAAAGTGCCAATCGGATGCACGCAGCACGTTGCGTTCGAGGACTCTGAAGACCGAAGTTTCGAGCAAGAAGCGCTGCGCAGGTTCGCTTTGCGATTCGAAAACGAGCCGCGCGAGCGCGTCGTAGACTTCAGCCTTGCTTGCGGAGATCTCGAGCGCCGGCAGCGTCTCGGCTTGCATGAGCGCGAGCGCCGCGGCTGAAGGCCATCCGTCCGAGGTGCGCAACGCTGCGTCGAAGCCACGCGGCGAGAACGTCAATCCGACGGATTGAGCAAGCTGTGCGACTTCACCTGACGTGAAACGTAGCTCTGATTCGTCAATCGGCCAGTCCATTTCGCGCTGCGCAAGCCACGACGAAGGCGAGAACGCTTTTGACGAGCGCGTCGCGATGATCCATTTTATTGCGCGCGGCGATGCGTCGATTGCATGCGAAAGAAAATCGCCAACATCATCCGAGGCCGCGTGGTGCAAGTCGTCGATTGCGATCCGGATGGTCGTGTTGCGCAGATGTTCTCCGAGCCACGTCGCGAGCTCGCCGAACGGCGTCGGCGATTGCATCGATCGTTCGTAGGCCATAGTGAACGAGAGATGTGCGCCCGGGACAAAGGGCTCGAGCGCGCTGGTAAGCCCGCGCAAAAACCCCAGCAGCGTTGTCGTGTCGGGCGCGACGCGATAGAAGGCGCACGGCTCCTCTTCGCCGTCGAGAAACTGCTTGAGCGCCACGCTCTTTCCGTAACCTGCGTCGGCGAGCAATAGCAATACGCGATTCGTCTTAGAGCGACGAATCCGTTCGACGACGCGCTCGCGATAGATGCGCCAGCGGTGCATGCTCTCAGAATTCGCAGTTCGGCAGCGACTCACCCGGCGTGGTTCGAAGAGTGCTTGAAATGACTGAGAATGCCGGGATGACCGCCCGCCAGGCCGCGTACCTCGATCTCGAGAGGTTCCTCGAGGCTCCCCGCGAGTTGCTGACGCCGCGGCATCAACGCGCGTGTCTTCTGAGCCTCCTCGGTCACCGTGAGGAAGCGCAGGCAGCGTTCATGGAGCTGCTCGCCGAGGATCCAACGAATTTCGGCGTGCTGAACGACTTCGGGATGTTCCTGTTCTCGGCAGGTTTGCGAAGGCCGGCACTGGTTGCGCTCACCGAAGCCGTCAAGTGGCACCCCGAAGATGCGTCGGGTCACACGAACCTTGCGAGTCTTTATTTAACGGAAGGTGACGTAGCTCAGGCGCGCACGCATTTCGAGCGGGCGCTTGCGATCGAGCCGAACCCGAAAGCGCACGAGGGTATGAGTCTCGTCCTCGAGAGACTCGGCGATGTCGAAGGTGCGCGCGCGCATCGTCCAACGGTCGTGCGAGAGCCGAGCTTGCTCGAAGCCTTTTCGCACAGCGGCGATCCCGTCAAAGTCTTGCTCGTCGAATCAGTCATCGGCGGAAATCTCTTCGCACACGATTTGCTGCGGTCGCCCGCGTTTGACGTGCGGCAGGTGTTCATCGAATATCTCGAACCCAACATGCCGCTTCCGGAACACGATGTCGTGTGGAACGCAATCGGCGATGTGGAGCGGTGTGCGGCGTTGCTCGATGTTGCCCCGACTATTTTTGCGCGCAGCGATCGAACGGTGTTGAATCGACCGGAAAATGTCCGTCTGACGAGCCGCGACGGCAACGCGCAGCGTTTTGCTTCCGTGCCCGACGTCGTGACGCCGCGCGCGTATTTGATTCCGCGTACACGTTTGGTGGCTTCAGGTGCGGATATCGTGCGCGAGCTGGGATTGAGCTATCCGATCTTGTTACGCTCTCCGGGCTTTCATACCGGCGAATACTTTGTGCGCATCGAGACGGAGAATGATCTGGCAGCGGCAGTTGCCGAACTTCCCGGCAGAGATCTGCTGCTGATCGAGTTTCTCGACGTTCGAAACGACGACGGCAAGGTGCGCAAATATCGCGTCGTGATCGTCGCCGGGAAACTCTATCCGCTACACGCGGCCGTTGCGGAGCAGTGGAAGGTGCACTACTTTACGGCGGACATGACTGAGAACGCCGCGCATCGCGACGAGGACGCTGCGTTTCTTGCGAATTTCGGGAAAGCGATCGGCGCTCGCGCGGTCAGCGCGCTCGAACGCGTGCGCGATGTCCTGGGTCTGGACTATGGCGGTATCGATTTTGGAATCGATCGTCAAGGTCGTGTCCTCGTATTTGAGGCGAACGCTACGATGATCGTTCCGGAGCCGGAAAAAGAAGAACGTTGGCGTTACAGATTACCGGCCGTTCAACGCATCTATGATGCGGTGCGCAGGATGCTCGTATCGGACAAGCAGTCGCCGGCTCCGTAAAGTCACAAGGAAGGTAGCGCCGTTCCGCGCTGCCCGTTTTTCTCCAGGCTAGCTCGGGAATGTCGGCTACAGCCTATTACTCGGCAGAGGAGAAATCCCGAAATGGCAAGTCCTTCCTCGCGAGTCGCCGCAGGCGCGCTCGCACTCGGCTTCATCTTTTCAACAACGCTTCTGGCGGGCGCGAAGGGCGGCGGTCTTATCGCCGGCATCGGCGGAACGGTTAGCGGGGCGCTCGGCGGATCCGCTTCCGGTACTGGCCTCGGCGCGTCGGCGCTCGGCGGCGGTGGTGGCGCCGGATCCATCGGCACCGGAATGCGAAGTTCCATCGCGCTCGATGCGGGCGGCGGGACGTCGAATCTCACTTCATCCAGCAGCGGCAATGCGTCGGGCACGAGCAACATCGCTCTATCAGGTCCGAGCGGCACAGTAACTTCCGGCGCCTCGTCCGATGCGAATTTCGCAACAGACGCGAAGTCGACGATCGGCGCGAACACGAACGGATCGATCAAAACCTTGGCGGACCTTGAGTTGCAGCAGCGCGCAGAGGGAACCGTAAAATCGATTAGTCCTTCGAGCGTTACGATGGTGCTGGTTAACGGCACTACGCGGACGTATCAGTACACGAGCGGCGCAATGGCTTCAGCATTCCACTCGCTCGTCGGGAGCACGGTTATGCTTCGCAGTGCTGACGGAGCGCATGTGACGTCGCTTGTCGGAAAGAGCGATGTCGTGCGCGGAAAGATCATCGCGATCGAGGGCGACACCGTCGCGTACGCTAGTTCGAACGGCGAGGTGCATCTCCTGACCCTCGCAAAGGGCGGTGTCGATCGCTTGAAAGCTCGCCTCGGCTCGATCGTCGTTTCGGCATCGAACGACTTTGGGCGCACGGCTCAACTAGCCGTTCTCGCGCTTAAGCAGGCATCAATCCTCGGCGAGGTCACCATCGGTAAGATCGATGCGGTCGGGAATGGCGAGGTCGCGATGCAAGTTGCCGACGCGAAGCAAACATTCGCCGTTAGCGGCGGCGCAACGGCGCAGCTACTTGCGAGCCTCAGAGGAACGACGGTTGCGCTGGACGTGCCAGACGGTTATCACGTTAAGAGTGTGTTCACGTCGAAGACGCTCGACGGTCTACTGCGCGCAAGCGGTGCAGCTGCTGCGAGCGGTGCGTTAGACGCCGACGTGATCAAGACATCGAAGAACAGCGCGACCGTGCAGCTGCGGAACGGCGATGTCGTGACGTACACGGGTAACATTGCTCCGCTGCATTTGCAGCCGGGGGCTTCCGTCACCCTGACGTCGTCCGACGCGGCGAACGTGCAGCTGAAGAGCGGAACGCACGTCGCACACGTTACGACCAGCGCAAGCGCAACGGGCGTGATCGTCGCGCAGACGCCGACGACGCTGTCCGTGCAGTTTCCTAATGGAGACGTGCGCAGCTTCGTCGGGGATGCGAAATCCATCGGGTCGACCGTGGGAGCTCAAGCCACGGTTGGGCCAGCTGACTCGGCGCACGTCCGCGTAACGGCGAACGGGCATCAAGCGGTACTCGTTGACGCAAAGGCGTGCGCGACGATCAATGCCGGTTGCGGCGCAGAGGCCGGCATCGTGACGTCGGTTGCCGGCGATCGTGCTTCGATCGCGCTCGCGAATGGCGAGACGTTGACGCTTGGCCGCGATCAAGGCGCTGCAAATCTGCACGTCGACAGCAGCGTGATCGTTCAGCCGCTGAACTCGACGAACGTGATCGTCTCTTCGGAGGGGAACGCGGTAGCGATGGTCTCCGGTCGCTAGAGCGAGCGCTCTATTCCGTGCATCAGATCGCGCGCCGTATTATTACGGCGCGCGATTTTTATACTCCGACGACGCGCGCGCCTTGCCCAGCAAGATGGTGAACGGCTCGATACTCACGGTGACGAGATGCTCCGGCGTCCAAGGATCGTCATCCAGGCACTTTTCGAGCGACGCTGCATCCGGTGCGCTCATAACGTGCAGCACGCGCTTGGCATCATCTTCGTCACCGAGCGGACCGCCCAATACGATCGAGCCAGCGTCGGCTAGGTCGTCCATGAACGTTGCATGCGCATCCCATTGCGCTTGGCGGCGCATCGGCAGGGACCAATCCCATTGCGGGCCACGTTCGCGGATTACGACAAAGTGAGGCACGCCATGCTAAACACAGCATGCTCCACGAGAGTTATCGCGACTACGGAATAGGTGTGGGCTTCACCGTCGGCTTTGGCGAGGGCGGATGCGCTTGTGGTTGTGCCGGACGCTGGTGCATTTGTGGCGGTGCCGGGCGTGGCGTCGCCATGGCCGGTCGTGATTGCGCCGGCGCTGCTTGTACCGGGCGTTGTTGCATTTGTGGCGGTGCCGGGCGTGGCGTCGCCATAGCCGGTCGTGATTGCGCCGGCGCTGCTCGCACCGGGCGTTGTTGCATTTGTGGCGGTGCCGGACGTGGCGTCTCCATGGCCGGTCGTGATTGCGCCGGCGCTGCTTGTGCCGGCGCTGCTTGTGCAGGGCGTTGTTGTGCCGGCGCCGCTGCCGGGCGCACGATGGCGTGTTGCGCCGCGGCGCGATCCTGCGTCGTTACGGGCGGACCAGCCGGCTTTGCGGCAGCGGTGAAGGGGTGAACCGCAGCTGTCACCGGAGGTGCGCCGTGATTTACAGTCGAGAGCAGTGTACGATCGGCGGCCGCATAGTGCATGTGCTGCACTTGCGCGGATGTCATCGGTAGACGGCGCTGGCTCGCATTCGAATTTTGCGTCGCTGTCGGATGCGACGTGATCCCGTGCGGGCCACCGTTGTAGCTGACGCGGTTGCCAGTGTTGTTGTTGACGGCGGGATCACTGTAGACGTTGCGAACGTTCGTCTCGTTCACGTGCAGGATGGCGGTGTTGTAGTGGAACTCGGAACCTTCCCAACGGCCACCAACGAAGCCGTTGCCGAAGTAACCGCCGCCATAGTTGATGCCGCCGTAGAAGCCGACGTTAATACCCCAATAGCCGGGGACGAATCCGTAGTAGCCGTTATGCCAGGCCCAATAGCCGGGCGTCCAGACGTAACCCGCCTGCGGCGCTTCGATCCACACGCCGGGCACCCAGTAGTAGCCGGCCGGGCCCCATGCCCAGTATCCCGGTTGCCACTGATAGTTCTGGTCGGGGCACGGCGGGGGTTCGTAGTCGGGGATCGGCGGCGGCGCGACATTGACGTTGTAGTCCGCTTGGGATACATACTCCGCCGGCGCCTGAGCTTCGTTTTGTCCCATTCCGCCCATCCTGATCGCCACGAGGTGATCGGTTTCGTCCCATGAGACGCGCGCGCCAAGAGCTTGCGAGATGAAGCGCAGCGGGACATATGTGCTCGCGCCGACGATGAACGGGGCGACGTCGAGCGTCTGCGGTTCGCCATTCACGTCCGCTTGCGTCGAGCCAATGTGCAGAGAGATCGATTTCCGGTGGCCCTGCGCGTTGATTTGGCCGTTATCGTAGACGACGCTCGCGCCGAGATTTTCGAATACGCCGCGCAGCGGTACGAAGACGCGCCCGTCCTGGAGCAGCGGCCCCGGCGACACGTCGACGGGATTGCCGTTGATCGTAATTGCGACTTGCGCTTCGGCAGCCAGGCCGAGAGCCAGGGTGAATGCCACAGCCGTACAGAGGCCTACCAGTCTCTGTGATTTCGATAATATTTTCAAGATAAGTTCCCCTTACCCGTAAACCAAGCAATCTAGCGCCTGCGCTCGCGCCGGACCGAGTGACGGCAAGGGAGGGAGGGCGCCTACAACGTAAGGCGCTTACCGCCGCAAAACACGGGTAGGTGGTCGAGTGGTTAAAGGCACCAGACTGTAAATCTGGCACGCGAAAGCGTTACGCTGGTTCAAATCCAGCCCTGCCCACCAGTTTTCGCGGGTGTTGCATAGTGGTAATGCCCTTGCCTTCCAAGCAAGAGATGCGAGTTCGATTCTCGCCACCCGCTCCAAGGATTCGCGAATGCACGTCGTCCAGCTGCTAGTCAACGGGATTTTGCTGGGCGGCGTGTTCGCGCTTTCAGCGCTTGGCTTCAATATTATTTTCGGCGTGATGCGCGTCGTAAATCTCGCGCACGGCGATTTCGTGGTGCTGGCGGCGATGCTGTGTGCGTTCATCTTTGGCGCGATCGGCATCAACCCGCTGATCGTGCTTCCCGCGGTGATCGTGATCGGATTTCTCGCCGGCGCCGCGATCCACAGGTTTCTCTTGCGGAAGCTCCCGGGCGAGATTGCATCTGCGGAAGCATCGTCGCTCACGCTGACGTTCGGGCTCTCGTTCTTTCTTGCCGGCGGCGGACTTGCGGTGTTCGGCGGTTCGTTTCGTTCCGTTCCATATTTGACGGGCGCGTTCCAAATCGCCGGAATCTCGGTTCCGCAAGCGAAGCTACTCGCGTTCGTTGCTGCGCTTGTGCTTGCAGTGCTGCTCGGCGCGTTCTTGCGCTACACGCGCCTCGGTTGCGCGATACGCGCGACCAGCCAGCACGTCGAGGGCGCGCTTGCATGCGGCGTCGACATCGATCGCGTTCGCACGGTTAGCTTCGCGCTCGGCACCGCGGTTGCCGCCGCGGCCGGGACGCTGATGAGCATGATCTACAACTTGAGCCCGCAGATGGGCGTCGAGTTCACGGTCAATGCGTTCGCCGTCGTCGTGATCGGCGGGCTCGGCAATTATGCCGGATGTATTCTTGGCGCCATCATTCTCGGTCTCGCGAACGAGTTCACGAGCTACTATATCGGCGCGAGCTTAGCGGAAGCGGCGCCGTACGTGCTGTTCATTCTCGTCTTGCTCTTGCGGCCATCGGGTCTTTTAGGCCGGCGCGCCACGTGAAGCGGTTAGTCTGGCCGCTCGCGATCCTTGCGGTGATCGCGCTCGTCGTCGCGCCGCTGCGCCTGAACGGCTACTTCGTGAACCTCATCTATATAACGATGGTGTACGTAGGTCTGGCGTACGGCTGGAACATCATCTCGGGCTACGCGGGCTATTTCTCGTTCGGGCAGATTACGTTTTTCGGCCTCGGCGCGTATACGACTGGATTCTTGATCAATTATCTGCACTGGTACTGGATGCTCGCGGCGCTGGGCGGCGGCGTGGTCGCGCTTGCGATTGCATTTCCGATCGGTTACGTGATGCTTCGCTTGCGTGGTCCGTTCTTTGCGATGGGGATGTTCGGCATGGCGCAAACGGTGCGCGTGTTGATCACGGCATTCCCGGCGACGGGTGCCGGCGCGGGCTTGTTCTTGCCGCCTGGAAGCGACGTCACCGCGGTTTACTATTGGACGCTTGCAGTCGCGCTTGGCGCGATCGTGCTAACGATCTGGATCGACCGCAGCGCATTTGGGCTGCGCTTGCAGGCGCTACGCGAAGACGAACAAGTCGCCGGGACGCTGGCTGTGAACGTCACGCGCGAGAAAATCTACGCCTTTGCGATGAGCGCGCTGATCCCGGGGCTCCTGGGCGGCGGCTTCATCTATTACTTGACGTACATCGAGCCGGACGCGGCGTTCTCGTCGCGTCTGGATCTGCAATCGATCGTGATGACGATTCTCGGCGGCGTCGGGACGGTGTGGGGGCCGCTCATCGGCGGCGTCGTCATGACGCAGATTGCCGAGCAGCTGTGGGCCAAGTTCCCGCAAGCTTATCTCATGATCTTCGGCGGACTCTTGGTCGCGTTGCTCTTGCTCTTGCCGCGCGGAATCGTTCCCGCGCTGCGTGCACGTTTTGGTACCGCTGATGAGTGAAGCGCTGCTCGTCGTCGATAATGTTTCGGTCGCGTTCGGCGGCGTCGAAGCGCTAAGCGGCGTTTCGCTCGAGATTCGCGCGGGCGAAGTGTTTTGTCTGATCGGCCCCAACGGCGCGGGAAAGACGACGCTGTTCAACGTGATTAGCGGGATCGTGCGTCCCTCATCGGGCGACGTGCGCTTCCTCGGCGAGTCCCTGTTGGGTTGGCCCATGCATAAAATTGCGTCGGCTGGAATCGCGCGGACCTATCAGATCGTGCGACCGTTCGGCGCGCTGAGCGTTGTGGACAATGTGGCGGTCGGCGCGCTTGCGCATACGCATTCGAAGCGCTCGGCGCGCAGCGTTGCGCGCGAGATCGTCGATTTTGTCGGGCTCGGTCATCTCGCGCGACGCCGTGCATCCACGCTCACGCTCACGCAGCGCAAACGGCTCGAAGTCGCGCGCGCGCTTGCGCTGCAGCCCAAACTGCTGTTGCTTGACGAGGTGATGGCCGGTTTGACGCCGACCGAAATGGACGCCATG
The DNA here is from genome assembly GCA_963715815.1 of Vulcanimicrobiota bacterium. Taxonomy (GTDB): domain Bacteria; phylum Vulcanimicrobiota; class Vulcanimicrobiia; order Vulcanimicrobiales; family Vulcanimicrobiaceae; genus JAFAMS01. The sequence continues at coordinate 1,590,217 of OY970278.1, forward strand.
GCCGAGTTCATCGTCGAGCTTGGCAAGCGCGGAATCGGCACGGTGTGCGGCATCGAGCACGTGATGCGGCTCGTCATGCGCATCTCGCAGCGGATCGTTGTGCTTGACGCGGGGAAGAATATTGCCGAAGGCAATCCTCGGGAGATCGTTTCGGATCCGCGCGTAATTGAAGCGTATCTCGGCGCGCCGATCAGCGAGGCTCCCTAATGGCGCTCCTTGAAGCATCGGGGCTCGAAGCCGCGTACGGCGACTTTAAGGCCTTGCACGGCGTTTCGTTCACGGTCGAACGCGGTGAGATCGTCAGCATCGTCGGCGCGAACGGCGCCGGTAAAACGACGACACTCAAATCGTTGCTTGGGATCATGCGTCCATCGGCTGGCACGATCACGTTCGAGGGCGCGCGCATCGACGGGTGCCGGCCGGCCGATATCGTCGAGCGCGGAGTCGCACTCGTTCCGGAAGGGCGTAATCTCTTTCGCGAGATGTCGGTCGAGGAAAACATCGCGATGGGCGCGCATGTGCCGCGCGCGCACAAAGCGATGCGCGAGCGAATGCAACAGATGTTCGAGCAATTTCCGATGTTGGCGGAGCGCCGTCGTCAGGCCGCGGGGACGCTCTCCGGCGGGCAGCAGCAGATCGTCGCGATCGCGCGAGCGCTCATGTCGGAGCCGAGCGTCTTGCTGATGGATGAGCCTTCGCTTGGACTCGCTCCGAAAGTAACGCTCGAAGTCTTCGGCCTGATCCGTCGCATCAACGAGCGCGGCATTGCGGTGGTCTTGGTCGAGCAAAACGTCGTCCAGGCGCTGGAGCTTGCGTCGCGTGCGTACGTCATCAGCGAGGGGCGGACCGTAATGGAAGGCGCGGCGGCTGAAATTCGTGCCAATGAAGACGTTAAGCGCCGCTTCCTAGGAGAGGTTTGAAGACTGCGCCAAACCGGGGCGCATGAAGAGAGAAGGCTTTATCGGGGGCATTGCCGCCGGAACCGCGGCGGCAGGTTTGGGAATTTGGCCGGCGTCCGCGCAGAGCAATCCGATCACGTTCGGCGCCGCGGTCTCGCTGAGCGGTATCTTTTCGGACGGCGGGCATTACTCGCTTGAGGGCTATCAGCTCGGCATTTCGCACGTCAACGCGCAAGGTGGCGTGCTCGGACGGCAGCTCGCGCTCAAGTATTACGACGATCAGAGTGCGCCGGCAACCGGCGTGCGCTTGTACGAGCGCCTGATCAACGAAGACAAAGTCGACATCGTGACCGGACCGTACGGCACCGCGATCTCGGCGCCGGCTGCGAACGTCGCAGCGCGCTACAAGATGCCGATGCTCATGCCGGAGACGGCCGATGTTGTGATGTTCAGCCGCGGCAACCGGTATATTTTTCAGGGGCTTGGTCCGGTGCAGACCTACTTGTACGGACTGCTCTCGATTGCGCACGATCACGGTTTCAAAAAACTTGCGGTGATCGGCGGCGACACGGCCTTTCCGCACTCGCTTGCAAACGCGACGCCGGAAGTCATGCGCGGTTTCGGACAAGGGATCGTCTATCAAGAGTATTATCCGGGCAACGCGAGCGATTTCTCGTCGGTCGTCGAAAAGGTGCGCTCGTCAGGCGCGGAAGTCGTGCTGGCGATGGCGTTCCCGACTGATTCGCTTGGGTTGATTCGTCAGCTCAAACAGTCCAATTTCGCGCCAAAGATGTTCTACGAAGCGGTTGGCGCCTCGGATCCGCTCTTCGTCAAGAGCGTCGGACGCGATTGCGACGGGACGTTCTCGGCCGTGGCGTGGAACTTCTCGGCAAAAACGCCGGAGAACGAGCGTTTCGTGCGCGATTATCGTGAAATGTTCAAGCGTGATCCGGACTATCACGCCGCGTCGAACTATTCGGCGATCGCGCTCTACGCCGAAGCGATCAAGCGTGCGGGGTCATTGGATCAAGAGAAGATCCGCGACGCATTCTCGACGATGCGCGTGCACACGCTGCTTGGTAACTACCGCGTCAACGAGCAAGGCATCCAGCTTGGATATACGTCGTTCATCGTGCAGTGGCAGAAGGGTCGACAAGTGATCGTGTATCCCGGCAACGCTCCGGGCGCGGGCAAGCCGATCGTGCCGTTCCCGTCGTGGTCCGATCCGAATCGTTGAGCCTGGAAGTCATCCATCACGAAGGGTACGATCCGGCGATCAATTCGCTGTTCGTTCCCGCGATCAAAGTGGCCAGCGGAAAGCTCGTGTTTATATCCGGCGTCCATGCGGCGCCGGTGTATCACGATCATCCGCACATTCCCGAACAGTTCGATAAGATTCCATCGGATGCGGGCGAGCAAGCGAAGCTCGCGTTCTCGCATCTTTCGCTTGCTCTCAAAGCGGCGGGCTGCTCGCCACAAAACGTTGTGATGCTCACGCGCTTCTTGACGAACATCGGCGAGGATCAGGATAAGGTCAACCGCGTGCAGGGCGAGTTCTTTGGCGGCCATCTTCCGACGAGCACGACCGTGGAAGTGAAGCGAATGGCGACGGACCCGCGCCTCAAGCTCGAAATTACCGTTATTGCCGTAGCGCCCGAGTAAATTAACGGATAGAATTGCAGGGTAGGCTGGTCGAAAACAGTAGACTTCGCCGGCCCGCACCGTCGCCGCCGTAGCTCAGTGGTAGAGCATTTCATTGGTAATGAAAAGGTCGCGAGTTCAATCCTCGCCGGCGGCTCCAGAATGCGAAACAGCCTTGACGTGCAAAATGTCAAGGTTGCTTTCGTTATTCTCGTGCAACGCCGGCCAGCGCAAGCATTGATTCGACCGCGTCAATTGCGCGGTAAATCGCGCCCCGGCGGTATTCCCACATCTTTTCGTTGGGCTCGAGTGGGATCGTCATTGTTGCATTGGCTTCAAACAACAAGATATTGCCGTTGCGATCGAGTCCGAAATCGACGCCGGCGTAGTCGAGGCCGAGCGCGTCGCCGATCGCATCGAGCGCTGCAGTTGCCACAGGCCCGATCGCTTCCGGCATATATTCAAGAAAGGCGGCTTCCTCGTAGCGGTACGTTGCCTCGCGTGAATTGTCGGCCGCAAAGTAGTGGACCATCCAAGTTGACGCGATCGCGAGATGTAGCGGATAGACGCGTCCAGCGACGATCATGGCGCGATATTTGCGAACTTTCCCGTCCACTTTGCGTGCGTCGAGAAACTCGATTGCGAGGACATTCGTTCCCGGAATGCGATCTAGTGCAGCGCGGACGCCGTCGTGATCCTCGACGCGAAAGAAGTGCTCGCCGGTGTGGTGTCCAAGTGCACGCAATAGAAACGGATACGCGAATCCCGCTTGCGCAAACACATCTGCATGATCTGCGCCGAGGGCTTCGCGAGAAAACAGCTGCATTCGCGGAGTAACGACGCCGGGCAGCGCGCCGAGAACTCGCGCGTTCTCGATGCGCGTCGTTTGCAGCACGCGAGCCGGCGCGTTGAGAACGGGCTTTGCAGCTTTGTTGACGAGAACGTCCGCGGTCTCGAGCTCGGCGCGACAGCGATCGGCGTCTCCGATGGCGTTGAAGATGAGATCGTGTTCGGGAAGCGGCGCTGCCGGATCGCAGGCGTCAACGAATAGTTTCGTGACCGCATAGCGATGATCGTCGAGAATGTGGCGCAAATCGACATTGCCGCCCGCGGACGATAGAAGCAGAAGAACGTGTGCGAGCGGCTTGCCTTCACCGCGAAATGGAGCATATTCGATTCCGCGGTTGCGGAAGCCGAGCTTGCGATGATGATCGGCTTTGGCTTGATCGCCCAGCCGGACGAAGATCGCGCTCAGGCCCTGATGCGCTTCTGCGCAATCCTCGTCGAGTGCGAGCGCAGCTTCGAATTCGTTCCGCGCCGTCGGCAGGTTGTCGCCTTCCAGCAACGCCACGCCGAGATTGACGTGCGCTGCCGGTTTGTCGGCATGCCATTTGAGTGCTTCGCGATACGTCGCGAGCGCCGCCGCGGCGTGTCCGCAGCGCGCGAAGAGATTGCCGAGATTGTTGAGGGCGCCGAAATGGTGCGGCTCAGCTTCCAGGACGGCGAAGTAGGCATCGCGTGCGTCGTAATCTTGGCCGACGGCCTCAAGGTCTTTGGCGTCCTGAAAGAGGGCATCGGCGTCGTGGGGCACCCTTGCCGCATACATGAGCCGCCGTGGCGGTCCTTCGACTCGCCTGTCCCGAGCGTAGCGCAGCGAAGTCGAGGGGCTCAGGATGACAGATACGTCGTTGCGGGGAATGGGGCTGTTAGGGTAACCTAAAGGCCCGCGTCGCCGTACCTACGAGGTCCAGTGGCAACCAGAACCACCCCAACAATAGCCGCCCCGCCAGCGGCAAGCGTTACTGACGCTCGCCCGCCAGGGGCTGGCCGCGGCCGCGCCTGGGGCATCGTTCTAAAGTACCTTGCGGCTTGCGGACCCGGCTTGGTCGTCGCCTTTGCGGACACGGAAGCCGGCAGTATCACGACTGCCGCAACGTCGGGCGCGCAATTCGGAATGAAGCTGATTCTCTTGCAGGTTCTTCTGATCGTGCCGCTTTTCGTCGTGCAAGAGATGACCGTTCGGCTCGGCGTCGTCAGCGGACGCGGCCACGCCGCATTGATTCGCGACCGTTACGGACTCGGTTGGGCGTGGGTGTCGCTCGGAACGATGTTCGTCACCAACGTCGCCGGTCTCGTCACGGAATTCATCGGTATTGCAGGCGTTGCGCTGATCTTTGGACTTCCCGTCGCGCCGCTCGTTGGTGCAGCCGCAATATTGCTGCTCGGCGTGGTGTTGACCGGAAGCTACAAACGCGCCGAATACGTAGCGCTCGCGTTGTGTTTTCTCGAGCTGCTGTTCATTCCGGCGGCGTTCGCGGCGCATCCACAAGCCAGCTCGATCCTCCGCGACGGCCTGCTCGGCTCGCAGCCGCTCGGGAATCGTGACTACCTCTTGCTCGTCGCCGGCAACATCGGCGCCGTAATCATGCCGTGGATGATCTTCTATCAACAGAGCGCGACGGTCGATAAGAAGCTGCGTCTCCCCCAACTCAATTTCTCGCGCTTCGACACCGCGCTCGGCGCTGTTGCCACTCAAGCGATCATGATTGCGATCATCGTAACAACGGCCGCAACACTGTACGTCACGCACACGCAGGTGAGCGATGCTGCACACGCTGCGCTCGCCCTCGTTCCGCTAATCGGCCGGTATGCGGGGATCATCTTCGGCGCCGGGTTGCTGGGCGCATCGCTGCTCGGTGCGTTCGTCATCTCGCTCGCAACCGCGTGGGCCTTTGGCGAAGCATTCCGTTGGCCGTGCTCTCTCAACATGAATTGCCTGCAAGCGAAGCGCTTCTACGGCCTCTACAGCTGCTGCGTGCTGATAGCCGCCGGGATCGTTCTGATTCCGAATCTACCGCTCGTTTCGATCACCGTCGACGTCGAAGCGTTCAACGCGTTCGTCCTGCCGATCGTTCTTACGTTCTTGCTGATCATGGCCAACGACCGCAAGATACTCGGCGATCGCGTGAACTCGCTACTCGGGAACGTGCTCGCGATCGGGGTGACGGTCGTGTGCGTGTCTCTAGGCGGCTGGATGGCGATCCTCACGCTCTTCCCGAAAATAGGCTAGGTCGCTCGCGCGAGTAGCTCGCGCACTTCCTCATCGGTTGTTTGCGAAAAATCGAGATACCACGAGCTAACCGCGCGTAAGTTTGCAGGCAGGCGCGCTACTACGATGCCATCGGCAACGTTGCGAAGCGCGTCGGCCACGGCCGGCGCCGCGACCGGAACAGCGACGATGATGCTTCTCGGACGCCCCTCGCGAACCGCAGCCACGGCGACGCGCATGCTGGCGCCAGTCGCGAGGCCATCGTCAACGCAGATAACCGTCATGTCGCGAACGTCAGGCGGAGGACGATCGCCGCGGTATTCACGCTCGCGCCGTGCCAGCTCGGCGCGCTCCCGCGCTACGACCTCATTTATCTGCTCGCGCGTGATCGACAATCGGTCGACCATCCACTGGTCTATGAAAGATACACCGGAGGTCGCGACCGCGCCCATCGCGAGCTCCTCGCGACCGGGGACACCCAGCTTGCGCACGAGGACGACGTCCATCGGGATATTAAGCCGGCGTGCAATTTCATAACCTACGGGTACACCACCACGTGGGAGCGCGAGCACGATCGCGTCGCGATAGCGTGCATCGCCGGCAAGCCGCGAAGCGAGCTCGCGCCCGGCCGCTGCGCGATTGCGGAAAGGCGTCATCCGGGCTGTGCCGTAGTCGAGGGCATTCACACAGCAGTGTAGAGGAAAGGCGACATGACGGAAACCGAAATCCGGCCCTGGTTACAGCGTTACGCACGCGTCACCCTCGCCGATGGCCGTATCTTCGCGGGCCAGCTGACCAAGTCGGAGCAGCACTATAAGGTAACGACGCCGGCGCCTGACAAGCGTGAGCACGACACGGTTGAGACGATTCATTCCGCCGATCAGATCGTCACTATCGAAGAAGCTCCGGAGTTCGGACGATAGAAGCGCTGATCGACCGCGCCGTCGACAACGCGGCGCTGCTTTCGCCGGCGCAGCCGTCGATCAACGACGTGCTGCGGCAAGACGCGGAAGCGCGAAGCGGCCCGGACGGCAGAACGCTCGGCCACTTCGTCGTCCCGTCGTCGCGTCTTGACGAGCTTATAAAGAGCGAAGCCGAGCTACCGCCGTCGATTAGCGTCATCCTCGATCGCCATCTCGGACGTGCGCTCGAAGCTGTCGACGATTTCGGTCTCGTACCGATCGCGTCAGTCGACTCGCCGGGCGGAGTGAATGTCGAACGTGGCGACATACTCGAAACCCTAATCGGATGGTCGACAGGTTACGGCGACAACTGCGATGTGTATTGCGAAGTCTTCGGGCCACACACGCGACCGGATCAAATCGATGAGGCCATTCACCATTTAGCATCGATCCGGCAGACGCAGAAAAATTTCGGCGCAAAGGTTCCGATCCACAACGCGCCGACGGCAATGGTAGCGCACGCCCTTTCAGAATGTTCTCGGCTTCGCGTTCCAGTCAAGCTCGGCGCCGACGAAACGCGCGCCGCCGGCACGCACGGGATCCTCAACGTCGTAACGGCCGCTGCAATTGCGTTTCGTGATTCCGACGCACGCGATGCAATCATCTCTGCTCTTGAAGACCAAGATCCAAGTGCGTTTACAGTCGAAGACGGTTCGCTGGTGTGGCGCGACCGGCGCTTCGGTGCAGCCACAATCGCTTCGGTTCGACACGAGCTCCTCATCGCGTTTGCCGCGTTCAATCCGACACAACCGGCGGCGCAGCTGCGCGAGCTCGGCATCTTGGCGTGAAGGGCGACTTCCCGCTCGAAAATCTGCCGTTTGGAATCTTCTCGCGTGACGGCGAACGCCGCAGCGTCGGCGTTGCCTATCACGACGATATCGTCGATCTAGCGAAGATCGCTCGCGCGAGATTACTTGACGACGTTGTCAAGAATGCCGTCGAAGTATTTGAGTCGCCGACGCTCAACGCATTCTTAGCAACAGGTCACGGAGCATGGCGCGAGACACGGGTGCGGCTGCAGACGATTCTCGAAGACAAGACGAAATCGAAAGAGTTTTTGGTTGCTCGCCCGTTGACGAAGATGTACATGCCGATCGAGGTCGGCGATTACGTCGATTTTTATTCGTCGATCGAACACGCAACGAACGTGGGTCGATTGTTCCGTCCGGGCGGCGAGCCGCTCTTGCCCAACTATCGCCACATTCCGATCGGCTATCACGGCCGCACCGCCACGATTTCGACCGGCGAGAAAGTGCGACGCCCCAGCGGACAAACGAAAGCCGCCGATGCACCGGCGCCGGCTTTCGGCCCATCGCGTCAGCTCGACTTCGAGCTCGAACTCGGGTTCGTGGTCGGACTTTCCAACGGTGAAGGGCAGCCGATACCAACCGATGATGCTGCCGATTATCTTTTCGGCATCGTGTTGCTCAGCGATTGGAGCGCGCGCGATCTGCAGTCGTGGGAAGGTCAACCGCTCGGACCGTTCCTTTCAAAGTCGTTCGCGACGACGATCTCACCGTGGGTCGTCACGCTCGATGCGCTCTTGCCCTACCGCGTCGCAAATCGACCGCAGGACCCGGAACCGCTCGAATATCTGCGCGTCGATGCGCCGTGGGCGTTCGATATCGACTTATCGGTGAGCTTGCAATCGCGCGCAATGCAGCAGAAGCGCGAAGAGCCCAAGCAGATCGTTCGCGTCAATTTTCGCGACATGTATTGGAACGCCGCGCAACAGCTAGCACATCTGACCAGCAATGGGAGCATCGTTCGGACCGGCGATCTGCTCGGTTCGGGAACGATCTCCGGTACCGACGATGGCTCTTACGGCAGCTTGCTCGAGGCGACGTTGCGGGGAGCACGGCCGCTTGCGCTAACGAACGGCGAGACGCGGACGTTCTTGGAAGACGGAGACACGGTAGTGATGCACGGCTTTGCCGCGCGCCAGGGCTTGCCGAGGATCGGCTTCGGCGAGCTACGCGCCACCATAGGGCCTGGGGCGTAGCGCCTGTACAAAGGAAGACCGGGGTCGGCACCCGTACGGGCCTACAAAATTTGCCCGGTTATGAATCGGAGGGGTCTATGCGTCGGGTTCTGACGTTCTTACTCGCAATTACATTTCTTGGAGGAGCATCGCTCGGTGCCGTTCGGCTCGCAACGGCGCAGTCAAATGGTGTTCTGACGATCTCACAAGGGGCTGACACAGATACGCTGAGCCCGATCACAACGGCGGTCACACCGTCTTCAAACGTCTTCAATCAGATCTTCGACGGTCTAGCCGCTCACGACCCGAATGGGAAGCTCATCCCATCTCTGGCGACGTCGTGGAAACAGATCTCGGCGACGAAGTGGCAATTCAATCTGCGCCACGGCGTGAAGTTCTCGAACGGCGATCCGTTTACGAGCGCGGATGTCAAGTTCACCGTCGAGAAAGTTCAAGACCCCGCGTTTAAATCGCAGAAGGCCGATCGCGTCACTATGATCGCCGAAGTGCAAACGCCGGATCCTTACACCGCTATTTATGTGACAAAGAAGCCTTCTGCGCTGATGCCGGGACGTCCATACGACCTGCGCATCGTCGATGCCAAGTATTGGCAGGCTCACAACGATGCCTACATGGTCGAACATCCGATCGGCACCGGCCCGTACATGCTCAAGGAATGGAAGAAGGATGACCACCTCACGATGGTCGCCAATCCGACGTATTGGGGTGGCAAGGTTGCGATCCAAACTATCGTTTGGAAGCCGATTCCCGAGGCTGCATCGCGCGTTGCGGCGTTGCAAACCGGCGAGACCGATATCATCACCAATCTTCCACCGCAAAACGCAGATCAGATCGCGAGTGGAAAGTTAACGAGACTGGGTACGGCTAAAAGCGATCGCGTGTTGTTCATCGCATTCAACACGCAAAAGCCCGGCCTGCAGGACAACGTTGCGTTCCGCCAGGCGATTAACTACGCCGTGAACGTGCCGGCGATCGTCAAGACCGTCCTCGGCGGGCACGGCTTTCCGCTGCGCAACGGCCCGCTGCCGCCGAATTTCGTCGGCTACGATCCAAAACTGCCGAACTATCACTACGATCCCGAGAAGGCTAAGGATCTCCTCAAACAAGCCGGCGTCACCGGGCCGATCAACTTGGTGTTGAACTCGCCGTCGGGTCGCTACAACATGGACAAACAAGTTGCGGAAGCCGTGGCCGGACAGCTGCAAGTCGTCGGTATCAACGCGACGGTGCAGACGCAAGAATGGACCAATTACGTCGGTCAGGTCAGTCATAAAGCGCTCCTGCCGATGTACGAGCTGGGTTGGGGCAACGATACGTTTGACGCCGACGGAACCTTGACGCCGCTGTTTACGACGGACTATCCAATCTCGACATGGGGCACGCCGGAGACCGACAAAGCGATCGCGGATGCGCGTTACGAGTTGGATCCGAAGAAACGCGCAGCCGACTATGCAAAAATCCAGGAAACGATCCACGAACAAGCGCCGTGGCTGTTCCTCTTCGAATATGAAGATCTCTACGGCATCAACAAGCGCATCGTGTGGCAGCCGCGTTCCGACGAGCTGATAGTCTGCAAAGACATCTCCTGGGCCAAGTAGTGCAATAGGCTACGGCGATGGTCGCGTATTTGGTGAGACGGCTCTTCGGAGCTGCATTGGTTCTCGCCGGCGTGACCATCGCCGTATTTTTGATCTTGCATCTGAGCGGCGATCCTGCGCTGATCATGCTCCCGCCGGAAGCGTCGCAACAAGATGTCATCAATTTCCGGCACGAGTACGGATTCGATCGTCCTGTGCTGGTGCAATTCGGAGACTTCGCCTCGCACGCGATCCGAGGCGATTTCGGTACGTCGATTCGTCACGGTGATCCGGCCATGGGTCTCGCGCTCGAACGGCTACCGGCGACCGCGGAGCTTGCGTTCTCAGCGTTGTTGCTCGCCGTCGTGATCGCAATCCCCGCCGGCATCGTTGCGGCGACGCGGCGTGAAACGCCCATCGACTACATCGTTCGCGGGATATCACTGGTCGGTCAGGCGGCTCCCGTGTACTGGCTGGGTATCATGTTTATCCTGGTGTTTGGTGTCGCACTCGGATGGCTGCCGATCTCGGGGATGGGCGGCATAAAGCATTTGCTCTTGCCGATGGTGACGCTCGGTGCGTTCACGACGGCAAAGCTCATGCGCATTACACGTTCCGGTATGCTCGATGTCATGCGTGCAGATTACGTGAGGACTGCGTTAGCGAAGGGATTGTCGTCGATATCCGTGACGATGCATCATGCACTGCGCAACGCAATTCTTCCGATCGTCACGGTGATCGGTCTCGAGCTCGGCACGCTGTTGTCCGGCGCAGTCATCACGGAGACAATCTTTTCATGGCCCGGCATCGGGCGTCTCGCCGTCCAAGCGATTTACGATCGTGACTATCCGGTCGTTGAAGCCGTCGTCGTCCTGACAGCCGCGATTTTCGTCGGCCTCAACCTGCTCGTCGATCTCACTTACGCAGTTTTCGATCCGCGAATAACGTACAAATGACGACGCTCGACGTGGCGGCGAAAGGTTTCGGGCCGGAAGAAGAGGCGACATTCGTACCGCGCCGCTATCAGGCATTACGGCATTTCATGCGCAGTCGCGCCGCGATGTTCGGCGGCACGATCGTGTTCATACTCCTGATTTGCGCGATTTTTGCGCCGTGGCTCGCACCGCACGACCCTACCGTTCAGAATCTGAACATGGCGACGCTGCCGCCGTTTTGGCTCCACGGCGGGCAGCCGGGCTACTGGCTCGGCACCGACGAACTGGGGCGCGACATTCTGGCGCGCATCATCTATGGCGCAAGGCTTTCTTCGATCGTCGCATTCAGCGTCGTCGTGATCGGCAGCCTCGTTGGCGTCAGTCTTGGACTGATCGCCGGCTATGTCGGCGGCTTCGTCGACGACGTCATCATGCGCATCGCAGACATCCAGCTCGCGTTTCCGTATGTGTTACTCGCGATTGCCGTCATTGGTGTCATCGGTGCGAGCCTCTATACGATCATCGCCGTCATCGGCATCACGTCGTGGGTGCAGTACGTCCGGATCGTGCGCGCAGAAGTGATCTCGCTGCGCGAGCGCGAGTTCGTCCAAGCCGCGCGGGCGGTCGGCGATTCGGGCGCGCGCATCATCTTCCGGCACATTCTCCCGAACGTGACGTCGTCGGTGACGGTGATCGCGACATTCGAGTTGGCGCGTGCGATTATTTTCGAAGCAGCGCTCTCGTTTTTGGGCCTGGGCGTTCCGCCGTCCATCCCTTCGTGGGGAAACATGCTGGCGGAAGGCCGCCAATATCTCGACACGTCGTGGTGGATGGGGACGTTCCCGGGCCTGGCCATCATGATCACCGTCATGGGCGTCAACATATTGGGTGACGGCCTCCGCGACGCGTTCGATCCCAGCCTAAGAAGTCAATAAACCGTCAATTAGGGCAGTCCCGTGTCCCGCGCAAGGCGGCCCTCCTCTTTATCTTGAAAGAAGCGAGCGGGCGACCGGGTGTCAGCCCAAGCGGTCAGATGGAGGATGTTTTGGGACGAGCGGCTTGCGTCGTTTACGCAATGTTCTTGACGGTAGGTCTGGGTGTGACGGCCGGCGCGGTGAGCGCGCAACCGGCACCGGATTTTGGATCACCGCCATCGGGACAATATCCGATTTTATTCAACGACCATCACGTTTACGCCAAGCCTGACGTCGACAAGCAGAACCGCGTCCTCGCGGCGCTCGTCCGCGGAAAAACGATTCTCGTCCCGCTCCGCTCGATGTTCGAGCAAATGGGCGCGACGGTCGAGTACGATCCGGCAACGCGAACGGCAATCGTCGCGAAGCCGGGTTCGGAAGTTCGCGTCACGGTTGGAAAAGCCGAAGTCGTCATCAACGGCGAGAGCCGTCCGCTCGACGTTCCGCCTGAAATTCACTCAGGCTCGATCCTCGTTCCGCTGCGCGTGATCTCCGAAGGGATGGGCGCATATGTAATGTGGGTGCCCGAGAAGCGTGCGGTCGTCGTGCGCTACATCCCGGCCCCGCCACCGACCCCCGCGCCACCGCCTCCGCCGCCGGCTACGCCAAAGCCGACGGAGGCACCGATTGCGCCCGCAACATTCTCAACACCGGCCCCAGTCGTTACGCCCTACGCTGTCCGTTACGTCGTCGGTGATTTCGTCTTGTGGCCCCGGACATACAACGAGTTTGATGCGGGCCATACGACCACGTATTCGAACGACGTTCGCGCAGCGGCAGAGCTGCCTATGTCCGGCATTCACCTGATGCTTGAAGGTGAATACTCGATCTGGCGTTGGCAGCACGCACCCGGTACGGTGACTCAACTCGGTGGCACCACTGCGGCGTTCGCTTCGGGCTTCGGCGGTACGGATCAGAATCTCACCGGCGATTTCGGTATCCGAATTGCCGGTAACATTCTCCCGCGCGTGTACTTTATCGAAGGCTACATGAGCCAGTGGAACAACTACGGCTACCCGCGGATCGGCGGGATAGGATACGGTCTCGAGAAGCTTCCGGATCTCAATCAAAAATTGACGTGGTACGGACGCGAGTGGTACGGCTCAGCCATCCACGGACACTACAACGCCTTCCCGCTCGGCGCAACGCTGTTGCCGGCTGGAACGCTCAGTTACCGCGTGAACAAGTACGACCTTGGCGCGAATTGGAATCTCGGTAGCGGGAACGGACCAATCTATCTCGATGCCGGTTTCGGAGGCGAACGTTGGAGCGCCGGGGTTAATGCACCCGCGGGCCGCAACAACTACGGGCCGTACGTCGGTCTCGGAGTTCGCTTCTAGTCCTAGATCGGGTCGACGAAGCCTCGCGTGATCATCTCTTCTGCTTGAACGCGGGCCTCTTTGAAGAGGTCCGCGTCGGCTGGTTTTTCGGCGAGTAGTTTCGCGAGCTCTTCGTCAAAAAAGCGCGTCACGTCGGCCGCGGTGTGCATCCCGTGGCGTACGCGCTGCGCGATCATGAGCCGGTAAATGCGGTCGGTCGCGAGATCTTCCATGTAGCCGTCGAGCAAGCTCGCGCCCAGGCCGGTTAGATATCCGTGCCGATAGCGAATGACGGTTCGCACGCCGGCGCGCGTCCCAGTTTCCGTTCGCGTCCCAATGTCTTTCGGTGCCGGACGCAAGTCGGGGTGCTTATCGGCCTTTGGCTCCCAGCGTGAAACCTGATTCGGGAACGGAAATTGCGCGACTGCAATCTCGTTCTGATCCGGATGACCGGTCCAGGCGCCGTCCATGCCGGCCGTGGCTTCGTTCTTCTTGTCTTGCGCGAGCGCCGTGAGCGCCCGCGTATTGAGCTCGGGGTTCGATCGATCCGGAAACAGCGCGGTCATACCGCCGATCGCAAGAAGATTGTGACGGTGGCAGATTTCGGGTATCAAGCAGCGCAGATTTTGAAAGAAGGCGACGTCGTGCGGGATCGTGTTGCGATCCGGCAATATCCAGTCCGGATCGTTTAAGACAAAATCGATCAGGCTCGCCATGTAGTCCCAGCGCCCGAGATTGAGTCCTACGATATTGTCGCGCAGATTGTAAGCAAACTCTTCCATCTGATAGGCCATCGGATGCGCTTCAACGAGCGCCATGCACTTGATATAGTCGCGCTTCACGCCCTTGGCGTCGGCGAAGGCAGCAAAAACGTCACGCCACCAGAACGCTTCTTCGGCTGATTCCGATTTCGGAATGTAAATTGCCAGCGGATGACGCAGCCGCGAGAAATCGAGCCTATAGACAAGCATCGCCATGTCGAATAGTGACGCGGATGTCAGTGCGTTGGGTATGACGCCGGCTTGCGAAATATGCAATCCACGGGGGCGGATCCAAACGACGGTCGAGCTAGGCTCGATGCCGATGCGACGGCCGCGTTTTGCGTCGTCGTACGCAAGCTCGCCATAGAGCGTCGCAATACAGTTGGCGATCCCGGTTATCGTCGCGTTCCAGGTGTTGGCCATTGAATCTTCGAGATCGAGCATCACGCCCGGCGAGCCCGAGTTCATCAGTTTTACCGAAAGCTCGGTGTCGTCGGCCGGTCCCGTCATTTGATTGCGCTGGTCAGCAACCCACGCCGGGAGGTCGATGCGCCATTCTTTCGTCGTTGCTTCCGACGCCGGCAAATATGACGGATGCGCTCCCCCATGCGACGCATCGAGAACGGTGCGACGCTTCGCCGCCAGAGCTTGTTGCCGCGACGTGAAGCTGTCATGCAGCGTGCGATAAAACGCCGCGAAGCCGGACGGCGCATCATTTTCGATCGACCAGCCCTTGGGGGCGGTGTTCATCGGCGGGATGTGAACGCCAATTTGCATAATGCGCAACATATCACGACGGGCGGCCGTAGCTCAATTGGATAGAGCGAGGGACTCCTAAGCCCTAGGTTGGTGGTTCGATTCCGCCCGGCCGCAAATTAACTCCAAGACGCTGTGCGTCTTTGAGAAGTTCGTCCCACGTTTCCGTTGCAATGCGTACGCCGTCGCGTGCGGCTGCGCGCTCCTTGACGGCTTCGATTTTTCCGGGAATCAAAATGCGATCGACGCCGACCGCGCGCGCCGAACCTTCGATGCGATCGAGCAGCGATCCGACCTTCGCTTGGAATTCGCTTAACGAAATGAAGCGCTCGATTTGCAGCGCGAGGAAGAAATGCCCGACGAGGCCGTGCGCGTCCATGCTTTCCTGATGCACGAGATCGCCGGAGGGCGTCGATCCGACGAGGAGACCGGCGAGAATATCCATTGCGATCGAAAGGCCGGTGCCTTTGTACATCCCGATCGGGACGAGCAATCCGCGCATTGCTTCAGCGGAATCCGTAGTCGGCTTACCTTGCGCGTCCATCGCCCATCCGCTCGGAATCGTGCGCTTCGCAGCGTGCGCAAGACGGACCCAGCCCTTTGCGACTTGCGAGAGCGCGAAGTCGAGGACGAACGGATCGCCGTCCGCGCGCGGTGCCGCAAACGCAATCGGATTGTTGCCGAGCATCTGCGTGATGCCGCCCCAGGGCGCCATGCACGCCGGCGCGTTGGTAGACGCTATCCCGATCATGCCGCGTTCTGCAGCTTGCAGAACGTACGCGCCGGCGGCACCGAAGTGATTTGAATTGCGCACGCCGACCGCTCCGATGCCGAACTGTTCGGCGAGAGCGATCGCTTTGTCCATCGCAAAGCGGCCGGCGACGTATCCGGATGCGTGGTGCGCGTCGACGACGGCCGTTGCGGCGGACTCGCGCACGACCTCGGGGCACGCCTTCGGATCGATGCCGCCCGCTGCCATCCTGCGCAGGTAGCTCGGCAAACGGTAGAGCCCATGCGAGCTGATCCCGCGCGCGTCGCAGCGGACCATGATCTCGACGAGTGTGCGGGCGTCGGCGGCCGTCATGCCTTGCGCCTCAGCTAAGGCCACGCCAAAGGCAAGCAGACTCTCGGAGGAGTAGCGGACGGTCGTTTCCGTGGTTGTGCTCATTCCCGCCACATTATCGCGAGGTCGCGGGAAGGCTTGCTTGCCTTGGCCGCAAAACGCGGTGGACGGTCTTGGCGACGCGTGGTATATTATGGGCCGGAACGGACTGCGTGTCCGTTTCTTTCGTGTTCTAACGTTGAGGGTTGTAGTCGGTGGCAAAAAAAGAGAATCGGGTGATGGTCACGTTGGCGTGCACCGAGTGCAAGCGGCGTAACTACAACACGTTTAAAAATAAGGTGAAGACCACCGAACGGTTGGAGCTTAGCAAATATTGCCGCTGGTGCCGGTGTCAGCGCGCCCATCGCGAACAGCGATAGCTTCGTAATTGGCTGAGCACTGTGCCACACAGGTGGACACAGTGAAACGTACGCTTCACCCCGATGCTCCAAGTGCATCGGATC
Source organism: Vulcanimicrobiota bacterium (assembly GCA_963715815.1). Lineage (GTDB taxonomy): Bacteria > Vulcanimicrobiota > Vulcanimicrobiia > Vulcanimicrobiales > Vulcanimicrobiaceae > JAFAMS01. The sequence continues at coordinate 1,606,658 of OY970278.1, forward strand.
CGACTGGTACCGACGCCTGAACAGGAAGTTTCCCTTCGCAAAGCTTGCGGTGTCGCGCGTTTCGCGTACAACTGGGGCTTGTGTGAGTGGCAGCGAGCGTACGAAGCCGGAGAATTACGCATTGGCTATACGAGCCTTGCGCGCAAGCTCAATGCAATAAAATATCTCGAGTTTCCCTGGATGCTCGAGGTTTCGCACACGGTGACAAAGCAGGCATTAAAGAACCTCGACGTAGCGTATCAAAACTTCTATTCGGATATTCGTAAGTACAAAGCGGGTTTGCTTTCCTGGAAACGAGTGCGACGGCCGCGCTTGAAGAAGAAGGGGTCACGCGACTCGTTTCGAGCGGACAACGGGACCTGGAACGGACACGAAAATGCGGTAAGGGTGGCCTGCAGATTAGTGACGCTTCCGCGCATCGGCTCCGTTAAAATGCGCGAAACGTTGCGGTTTGACGGTGCAATCAAATCGGCGATCGTCTCTCAAGTCGCCGATCGCTGGTTCGTAAGTCTTGCGGTCGAGGGCCCGGATCCCATCCGGATTTGCAGATTCGGAGCACCGATCGGTGGCGTCGACATCGGCCTTGTCCATCTCGCAACCGTGAACGACGGCGCTGTCGTCGATTTCTCTGCGTCGTTCAAGCGGGGGCTACAAAGAATTCGCCTCCTAAGTCGACGGTTGACGCGAAAGGCGTATGGATCAGAGAACTTCGCTAAAGCGAAAACCAAGCTCGCGAAGCTCCATGCCCGTGTTGCGGACATCAGATCGGATACACTGCATAAATTGACAACCGATCTCGTCCGGCGTTTTGGCATCATTGGAATCGAAGACCTCAATGTCGAGGGCATGCAGAAGATGAGGCCGTTAGCCCGCAGAGTCGGTGAGACGGGTTTTGCGGAGTTTAGACGCCAATTGGAATACAAGGGCAAGCGCTACGGTGCTGCAATCGTCATCGTCGACCGCTATTTCCCGTCTTCGAAAACGTGTTCGAGATGTTGTATTGCCGTAGGCAACCTTAAGATTTCGGACCGTCAGTGGAGTTGCCCCGAGTGTGGCAGCCTCCACGATCGCGATGTAAATGCAGCGATCAATCTAGCACGATTTGCCGAGAGTTCAGCGGTAAAAGTCTGTGGAGCGGGTGGCTCTGGCGTGGCGCGAAAGCGGCGCGCTAAACGGTCCGCGAAGAAGCAGAAACGACGCAGGGAAGCGTCGAGAACGGCGGTGGCTCAATTGGTACCATCGAGGATGACCCACTAAGTGGAAAGAAATAGGAGATCACAGGCACTAAGGCGCGTGGCGCAATTGGTAGCGTAGCGGTCTCCAAAACCGTCGGTTGCAGGTTCGAGTCCTGTCGCGCCTGCCATTAACGAAGACTCCAAACTGCGTTTGGAGTCTTTTTTTTTGCGGCAATCGCAGCGGCCGAGTTCTCTCCGTTCAGCTCTTGCGTAGCTAAATTTCAACAGCTCGCTCTCGACTCGTCCCTTCACTCGCTAAGGTAGCGGCTGCGAACGTCTCCCGTTGCGGCAACGCGCGCCGCTTCGCCGAAGCGCCATCGCAAGAGCCGCGCCAGATCCACGTTCCGAGCGAGTGCAAAAGACCGAATGTATCGCCTTTGCGGTAAACGGTCGACTGCCCGCCGCAATGGCTGCACGAGTAGTGTCCGGTCAGTTCGACCGCGGTTCCGGGTCGCCCGCAAGGGATCATCCGAATGCTCGCCTTTTCACGACTACGACTAAGTTCAGGCCGCCTTCGCAAGAACAACAAGAACATCCTCCGTAAATTCAAGGCTGTTTAAACAAGAGTATATTGCGTCTATCTTGACGCTTCGCCCGCCCTGGTGGTAAGCTCTTCCCGTGGATAACGACGCCCTGGTAACGACACTCCGCGACCAGCTAAGGGAGGTCCAGTATCAGCTAAGCCGCGTGCCCGCTTTAAAGCGAGAGCAAGCTGCTCTCATTCATTTGATAGCGCACTACGAGGGGCTGAAGAGCGGCTTGGTGGCCATTCCCGATCCCAAAAACCCGGCGCAGGTCGAAGAGTATCAGGCATCATTTCCCCGGATAATGACCTTCACGGTCCGCCGGCTTCTTGAGACTGATCTCGGTCCATCGAACACCGTTCCAAACCTGTATGCGGCAATCGCGGAAACGTACAAGAAACAATTCGGCGGAAAAGACGAGCGTTCAAAAATCGAAACGCTTAGGGGACAAATAATTACCTGGAAAGCTGAAATTGGACTGGACTATCAGCGGGGAGTGGTTTCACTTTCCAACCCGACGGGTCCAAAATTGGCGCTGCAGCCGGGGCTTCTTGTAGACCGCTCCGCTATGTACCGATGCCTTGCGCACCCGGAGACGCGGCAACAATTCGCTCAGGAGGAATCATTTGGATTTTGTCCTGTTGGCGGACCCGACTGCAACTGGACTTGGGACTCAAAGATTCCGGACCTCGGCGTGTTCAACGAGGCCAGCGATGGCACGTATAGCCCCTATGTGAGAGCGCTCCTCGATGAACTCGGTAAACTAAGTCCATAGCTCTTCTGGTCGCCAGGTTTTTCGTTACGGTTTAGCTACAGCTGCGATCTTGCAGGCCCGGGCTCAGTTCATCGAGGCGCTTTTCGAGCCGAATCAGCCGTCCGCGCTTCAAGAATGTAACGCGACCGACCAGCGTCCGCATGACGGTGATGCCGAAACCGCGGAGGCTACGCGGCTCGCTCATATTTTGCGGCTCGAATCCCGGTCCGTCATCCTCGACTTCGATACGTAAGGTGCCATCCTCGACCGTGGCGCGGATCTCAAAGTACGAGCCTTCGCGGAAGCCGTGCTCGACCGCATTCGCGATCGCCTCGCCGACGGCTTGTTCGAGATCGGCGAGGTCGCTTTCGCCGACGCCGACGCTCGTGAGATACGTGACAACCGCTCGCCGGGCTTTCGTCGCGTTCCGCGGAGTCGACGGGAAGATAACGCGCAATTTGCGCGGACGTCTAACGATCTGCGGACATCCTCCCGGGCGCTTCTTCCCAAGTTAAGGGGTGGGTCAAACGCTCCGGAACCAAGGAACCCAAGCGTTGGAGGCGTATCCGCGGGGGGATTTTCAGGGTAGTATGGGGAACGCGGGGCTTTTGAAAACCCCCGTTGAGTGGGTTTTTTATTATGGCTGAACGCACAATGAACCGGCCCCCGGGTGGTACGCGCGAGGCGCGAATGGCTCGGAGCCGCGAGTACATGCAAGGTCTCATTTCCGAGATGCGCCGCGTCACGTGGCCAACGCGTCAGGAATGGGTCAGTGCTACGGTTTTGACGGTCTCACTCGTCGTCGTGGTTGGATTGTTTACATCCGGCTGCGATTGGCTCTTCACTCAGCTCTTCGCGCTATTGCACGGAGGGTCGACCTAAGGTTATGCACGACACCGAGATTCAAAAAGAAGAAATTGAACTAGCCCCACCGGAAAACGGCGAAGCGACTGCGGAAACCGCGATTGCCGATGCAATCGTCGAGACCGTGACGACGGACGAAATGTCGAACGCGGAAGTCGTTGAGGCGGCGGAAGAGGAAACGCCTCGCCCGGCCGCGCCATCGCAAAAGAGCGAGCGCAAGAAGTGGTACGTGATTCACACGTACTCGGGCTACGAGAACAAAGTCAAAGCGAATCTCGAGCGCCGCATCCATTCGATGAACATGCAAGACAAGATCTTTCGCGTGCTCGTCCCGATGGAAGATGAAGTCGAGTTCAAAGACGGCAAGCGCAAGATCACGCCGAAAAAAGTGTTCCCGGGCTATGTCTTGGTTGAGATGGACATGGACGACTCGTCCTGGTACGTCGTGCGAAACACGTCAGGCGTGACGGGATTTGTCGGCTCGCCGGGCTCCGGTGAGAAACCGGTTCCGCTTCAGGACAAAGAAGTCAAGACGATTCTCAAGCAGATGGGCATCGAGACGCCCAAGCTCAAGATCGACTTCGCGAAGGGCGACCGCGTCAAGGTCACGTCCGGACCGTTCTTCGATTTCACCGGAATCGTCGACGAGATCCAACCGGAAAAAGAGAAAGTGCGCGCACTTATCTCGATCTTCGGACGCGAAACGCCGGTCGAACTCGAATTTTATCAGATCGAAAAGGTCTAGCCTTCTTAGGCTAACGCTGCTTGCCGCGCTCGTCGCGGCACTCGTCATCCGGGCGCCGGCGCAAGAGAATGCAGACGGCGCCTATTCGGCGTTTGCGCAGCACTACTTCGCGCAAGGGTTCGCGCGCGATCCAATAGACGCTACGTCGACCGGCGTGCACGCCTACGACGCGCGGCTAAACGATTTCTCGGCGGCCGCTTACGCGCGTTACAACGTTGAAGATCATGCCAATCTACAGACGCTGCTCGAGATCGAGCAGCGCGGGCTTTCGCCTCGGGTGCGTCTCGACGCCAAAGCGCTCGAGCTACAAATTCGGGACAGCCTCTTGCAGAACGAGACGATAGCGACGTGGCGGCATATCCCCGACAACTATGTTGGCTCCGCGAGCTACGGCGTGTTCTCGCTCATCAACCGCGACTTCGCGCCCCTGACGACTCGCATGCGCGACGTCATCGCGCGAGAGAATGCGGTCCCGCTGCTCTTCGCTCGCGGTCGCGCCAATCTCACGACGGTCGATGCGACCAGCGCGCAGATCGCGCACGATGATGCGCTAGGGCTCGTGTCGTTTTTGGGCAGCGACGTGCCAAAAGCGTTCGCCGGCGTCAGGGACGCGCGCTTGCGCCGCGACTTTGCGGCATCGACGCGCCGCGCGACTGCCGCCGCGACGGCCTTCGCAGCCTGGCTGAAGCCGAAGATCGCGCATCCGTCGGGGACCTACGCGATCGGCGCGGCCAACTACGTCGCGATGCTGCGCTACGAGGACGGCATCGATCTTTCGCTGGCGGAGTATCTGGCCGTCGGCGAGAGGGCGCTTGCAATAAACCACGCGCGCATCATCGCAGTCGCGCATCAAATCGATCCGCACAAGACTGTGCCGCAAGTGATCGCGGAGGTTGCGCGGCAGCATCCGTCCGGCGCGCAGCTTCTGTCCGCGTCGGCGCGCGATCTCGTGCGCTTACGCCGCTTTATCGCGCAGCATAAGATCATCGTGCTCCCGCCCGAGGCCGACGTCACGGTCCGCGAAACGCCGCCCTTCGCCCGTTCGACCGTCGTTGCGCAAGAAGACTCGCCCGGTCCACTCGAGACTGTCGCCACACGCGGTTACTACTTGGTCACGCCGCCCGATCCGCACGATACGCCGGCGATACAAGAATCGTATCTCGAAGTGTTCAACGACTTCGAGCGGCCGATCGTCAGTGCGCACGAAGTCTATCCCGGGCACTTCACGAATTTCATGCTGGACCGGCATCTGCCCCTGACGTTGACCGAAAAGCTCGTCTCGAGCAACTCGTTTACGGAAGGCTGGGCGCACTACTGCGAGCAGATGATGGTGGATGAAGGTTGGGGGAACGGCGATCCGCGCGTTCGCTTGATGCAGCTGCGCGAAGCGATTTTACGCAACGCGCGCTACGTCGTCGGCGTCAAACTGCACACGCAAGGCATGACGGTCCCGCAAGCGCAGCGCTTTTTCGAAGAGCAAGGTTTCCAAGACCCGGCGACGTCGCGCGCCGAGGCCAAGCGCGGAACGCAAGATCCGATCTACGGCTATTACACTCTCGGTAAACTCGAAATTCTCAAGCTCCGCAGTGACTACAAGAAGAAGATGGGCGACGGCTTTACGCTCGCCGGCTTTCACGCCGCGCTCTTACAGTACGGCAATTTCCCGATTTCTCTTATCCGGCCGCTCTTGCTCGGTGCAGACGACGACGGGAAAGTACTCTAAGCCTTTTCGACGGCTGCAAAACCCTCGGCAATCCGTTCGGCCAGCTCTTCAACGTCTTCTTCGCTGATGATAAGCGGCGGACAGATGCGGATGACGTGCGAGTGCGTTTCTTTCGTGAGCACGCCGGCCTCCGCAAGCGCTACACAATACTTTCGCGCGGGGACCTTGAGCTCGATACCAAGCAACAGCCCCTGACCGCGAATCTCAACCATGTTGCGCGAGCGCATGTCGGCTAGTTCGTACGTGAGCTGATCGCCGCGTTCGGTCGCGGCCTGTGCGAGATTTTCATCGTTCATGACGCGGATCGCTTCGCGCGCGACTGCACAGGCAAGCGGATTCCCGCCCCACGTGCTGCCGTGACTTCCCGGATCAAAGACGTCCATCACCTCGCGGCGGCCGACGACGGCGGAGACGGGGTAAACACCGCCGCCGAGCGCTTTGCCGAGGATGAGGAGATCGGGTTTGACGTCGTCGTAGTCGAGTGCGAACAGCTTGCCGGTGCGCGCGAGTCCGGTTTGAATCTCGTCGGCAACGAACAGCACGCCGCGCTGTTTGCAAAGCTCCGCGGCCTGGCGCATGTAGCCCGTCTTTGGAACGATGATGCCGGCTTCGGCTTGAATCGGCTCGACCAGGAACGCGCATACGTCATCGGTGAGCGCTTTCTCCAGAGCAGCAATGTCGTCGTAGGGAATGCTGATGAAGCCGGGCGTGAACGGTCCAAAATCGCGCCGGTATGATTCATCGCTCGAGAATCCGATGATCGTCGTCGAGCGTCCGTGGAAATTATTTTCACAAACGACGATTTTGGGTTCCTTGATCTTCTTTACGCGTACGCCCCAGCGGCGTGCTGCCTTGATCGCGGTTTCGACCGCCTCGGTTCCCGTGTTCATGGGAAGCACGACGTCGAGGCCGCACAATTCGGCCAGCTCCTCGCAGAAGAGCGGCAATTGGTCGTTCCTGAATGCCCGTGACGTGATCGTCAATCGCTCGGCCTGTGCCTTAAGCGCGTTAATGATTCGCGGGTGGCGATGTCCCAGATTCAGCGACGAGTAGGCACTCAGCGCGTCGATATAAGTCGCACCGTCGACGTCGGTGACCCAGATGCCCTCGCCCGAGGTGAGGACTACGTCGATCGGGTCGTAGTTGTGCGCGCCGAACTCATCCTCGATCCTAACGAGGCCGTCGGCAGCGGGTTGGTCAGAAGCTTGGTTTGGCATGCCGGTACTGACAATTTACGGAGGCTTTGGTACAATGCCTGGGTTGCGCTCCTAAGGGCGCTGGTGCGGATCCGGCCGACTCCACCCCCGCACTGACAATGGGGCAGACCGTACGCGGTCGTTAGGAAAAAAGAATGGCAAAGAAAGTTGCCGGCAAGATCAACCTTGCGTTGGAAGCCGGAAAAGCGACCCCTGCGCCGCCTGTCGGGCCTGCGCTTGGACCGTATTCGCTCAACATCATGGACTTCTGCAAGCAATACAATGAACGCACGCAGAGTCAGGCCGGAATGATCATTCCCGTCGAGATCACCGTCTTCGAAGATCGCACGTTTTCGTTCATCACGAAGACGCCGCCCGCGTCGTTTCTGATCAAACGCGCACTCGGCATCGAGTCCGGCTCGAAGGAACCGAACCGGCAAAAAGTCGGCAAGCTCACGCAAGCGCAGCTCCGCGAGATCGCGCAAACGAAGATGCCCGATCTCAACGCGAACGACATCGACGCCGCGATGAAGATCATCGCCGGCACGGCGCGCAACATGGGCGTGGAGGTCAGCTAATGGCAGTACATCACGGCAAGAAGTATCGCTCGATGGCTGAGGCCTACGATGCGACCAAGCTGTACGACATGTCCGAAGCTGCGGCAATCGTCAAGCGCAATGCTGCAAGCCGCAAATTCAACGAAACGGTCGAGCTGCACGTTCGTCTCGGCGTCGATCCGAAGAAATCGGATCAAAACGTTCGTGGCACGGTGAGCCTTCCGCACGGAACCGGTAAGACGGTTCGCGTCATCGCGTTCGCAAAGGGCGATAAGGCGAAGGAAGCAGAAGCGGCCGGCGCCGACGTTGTGGGCGAGCAAGATTTGATCGATCGCGTCAAAGGCGGCTTTGCCGATTTTGACGTCGCCGTTGCAACGCCCGACATGATGGGCGCCGTCGGCTCGAATCTCGGCCGCATTCTCGCCCAGAAGATGCCGAATCCGAAGAGCGGTACCGTCTCGCCGAACATCGGGGCTGCGGTTCGCGACATCAAAGCCGGCAAAGTCGAGTATCGTCTCGATAAGGCCGGGATCATTCACACGATCGTCGGTAAGGCCAGCTTCGGAGAGAAAGAGCTGGCGGAAAACGTCGGCGTCCTACTCGATGCAATCATGCGGGCCAAACCGTCGGCGTCGAAGGGCACCTATCTCAAGTCGATTACGATAACGAGCACGATGGGTCCCGGCGTCAAGATCGACCCACTCAAAGTCAAGACCGCGACGACGACGTAAGATACGCGTTGATCTGCCGCTCCCATTCGGGAGCGGCACGATCGTCGTGCTGCGCCATTTCTTCTACCATCTGCTGAAACATCGGCGCTCAGCGCCGTACGTTCGTAGCGGACGCGTACGATCGTGTGCGCTTCACGCGGCGTTAGCGTGAGCGTGACTGTCGTCGCGACGATGTCGGGGACGACGTAGACATATTGAAATCGTCCGTGCTCGGGGTCGTATTGCGTGTTGACCCACACGGCTTGCTTGTGACCGTGGGCGACGGTGAAGACCATGCCTTCACGATCCGCCGCTGAATCCGGCCAAAGAAAGACGGGATTCCAGTCGGGCGACCAGTCGCGTTCGCGCTCGGCACCAAACAGCGGCGCGACGCGTGGCATCGGAGCGAACGCGATAAACTCAAACGTGCGATCCGTGTGCGCGAGTGCGGTATTTGATTGTGCGCTGGAAGGATGTGCCATGATGAGGATACCTGCGAGCAAGCCGAGTCCGAGGCCGAAGAAAAGCCGCATATTCAGTTCTCCCGCAAGCCATATGCTCCGCCCCTGCTGAGCGCGCGGAAGGCATCTCTAATATCGCGAGAAAGAGCGACGGCACATGATGACTCCATCGGATTTCCTCGGTCTCATCGGCGTCGAAGACCCGCAAATATCGCCGGACGGGCGTAGCATCGTCTATGTCAGGAGCCGCTACAATCTCGAAGAGAACCGCACCGAACGTTCGTTGTGGCGGATTCGCAAATCCGGCGCCGAGTCGTTTACGCAAGGGATTGCCGATCGTGCACCGCGTTGGTCGACGGACGGCGCGAAGATCGCGTTTCTCCGTACGAACGAGGAGAAGGAGACGCATCTCTTCGTGATGTCGGCGGACGGCGGCGAGCCGCGCGTACTTGCCGGGCCATTCACGCGCATCGGTGCGCCGGCATGGTCTCCGGACTGCTCGCGTCTCGCCTTTGCGGCTGCAATCGAAATGGAGCCCGCGCAAACGACGGTCGCATTCGATGAGGAGAGCGGTGCGCGTCATGTCGTGGCGTTGCCGTACAAGCATGATGCGATCGGGCTTTTCGACGGCAAGCGCATGCAGATCCACGTCCTTACCCTTGAGGGCGAGGTGACCGTAGTTGCGCGCGGAGCATTTGATGCCGGTACACCGGTCTGGGCGCCGAACGGCAAGCGCATCGCTTTTGTCGCGAATCCGGGCAATGGCGAGCGCATCTACGCAAACGATCTATACGACGTCGCGTCCGAAGGCAGCGAACTGCGGCGCCTGACGACGATGAACGGTATCTTCGATGCGCCGGCGTATTCGCGCGACGGACGGGAGCTCGCGTTCATCGGTTATGAAGACGACAAGATCATTTCGGGCGCGCGAAATCGACAGCTGTGGTGCCTTGCCGCCGAAGGTGGAAAACCGCGTTCGCTGACGCCGGAGCGGAAAGATTATTTGGGCGACGCGGTCATCAGCGACATGCGTGCGCATGATACCGCGCCGCCATATTGGTCACCCGACGATCAGGCAATTATCATCCAGTGCTCGATCGAAGGACGCTGCAATCTCGTTGCCTACAAACGCGACGGAAGCGCAAGCCAAGATTTTGTGACGGGCGATATGGATATCTACGCGTTTTCCCTCGCCCGCAACGGAGCCGTCGCGTTTGCGTCGACCGATCTTGCCGATCCGGGCAGCATCGCGCACGTCGAGCCGGATGCAACGCTGACGCGCTATCCGAACGAGAACGCTGCGTGGCTCGAAGCGCATCCGCCGCTTATCCCGGAACGCTTGCGTCCTAAAGCCGACGACGGTACCGAGCTGGATGCATGGGTCCTTCGCGCTGCGGACAAAGGCGGGCCCTCACCGCTCGTACATGCAGTGCACGGTGGTCCGCATGCTGCCTACGGCTTCGCGTACTTCTTCGAGTTTCAACTCTTGGCACAACTGGGCATGCACGTCGTCTACGGCAATCCGCGCGGGAGCCAGTCGTACGGTGAAGGCTACGCGGATGCAATCACGGGACGCTGGGGCGAGCTTGATGCATCGGACGTGTTGGCCATCTTGCGCGCAGCTAAAGAACGTCTTCCGGTCGACGGCAACAAGATTGGATTGCAGGGCGGCTCGTACGGCGGCTTCATGACGACCTGGCTGCTCGGTCACTGCAAAGAGTACGCGTGCGGCGTCTCGATGCGGGCCGTCAATGAATACGTGACGGAAGGGACCGTCAACGACATTCCGGGCTTCCTCGAGTACGAGCTCAGCCTGGATTGGAACGACGGCGGCCGCAAGCTCTTCGATGCCTCACCGATGCGCGCCGTCGAGCATATCGACGCGCCGCTCCTGGTCATGCACTCGGAACGCGATTTCCGGTGCCCGATCGACCAAGGCGAACAACTCTTCGGGCGCCTGCGCGCACTCGGCAAAACGGCGGAGTTCGTCCGGTTTGCAAACGACGGGCACGATCTCTCGCGCAACGGGACGCCGCGGAACAAGCTGCTCCGCTATCGCGCGCTCGCTCATTGGTTGCGACGTTACTTGGGTATCGACGCGGACAAAGGCGGCGCGGGGTGGCTATTCCAGCCCGTGGAGGGCGAGTCTTAGAGCAGAAGGAACGACGTATTACGTAACGTCTGGGGATTGTCGCGGTCGCCGGACGACATAGGCCTCTTAAGGAGAGACCGCATGCATGTCTTTGCCGTTGATGACGCGACCGTAAATCTCCGGGTCTACGAGAAGATCCTCCGGACGATAGCCGATGTCGAGGTCATGACCTTTTCGAAGGCGACGGATGCGCTCGAATACGCGGCCAACCATGAGCCCGATCTGCTCATCACCGATTTCCGCATGCCCGAAATGGACGGGATCGAGCTTATCAAGCATTTTCGGATTGATCCCGAACTATCGGGACATTCCGATCATCATGCTGACGGGCGAGCAGGATGCAGAGATCCGGCGCAAAGCGATCGAATTCGGCGCGAACGATTTCTTGAACAAGCCCGCCGACCCGATCGAGTTTTCCTCGCGCGTGCGTAATCTGCTCGAGTTGCGTCAGCGGCGCAAAGAACTTTCCGATCGTGCTCAACATCTTTCGGCCGAGGTTCGGGCCGCAACGCGCGAGATCGCGCTACGCGAGCGTGAGACGATCAACCGTCTCTCGCGTGCCGCGGAATTTCGCGATAACGAAACGGGCATGCACATCGTGCGCATGGGCCGCTTCGCGCAAGTTCTCGGGCGCGCACTCGGCCTCGGCGAAGCGGAAGCCGAACTGCTGCTGCTCGCCGCGCCGATGCACGATATCGGTAAAGTGGCGACGCCGGATGCAATTCTGCTCAAGCCCGGAAAGCTCACGCCGGACGAATGGATCATCATGAAGCAGCACACGACGTCCGGTTATGAGATATTGAAAGACAGCGCGTCCATACTGTTGCAGAAGGGCGCCGAGATTGCACTCACTCATCACGAGAAGTGGGACGGTAGTGGTTATCCCAATGGAGTCGCCGGCGACAAGATTCCGATCTCGGGCCGGATCTGTGCGATCAGCGACGTCTTTGATGCGTTAACGTCGGTGCGTCCGTATAAGCCTGCGTGGCCGGTGGAACAGGCGATCGTCCACATCCATCAATCGAGCGGAACGCACTTCGATCCTCAGCTGGTCAAGGTGTTCGAGCGCGTCCTACCCGAGATCAATGACATTCGGTCAAAGCTTGTCGATCAGGAAGAGGTTCCGGCGTAAGCGTTTTTGGCGATCTGAGAGCGGCCAACACTTCCTCGCGATCGGCGTTCTGCAGCTCAGCATGAATCGACGCGGGTTCGCCACCCAATACGAGAACGCGGTCGGCAAGGAAAACAGCTTCGTCGACGTCGTGCGTAACGATCAGGGCTGAGAGTCCGCGCGCCTCGACAATCGCGCGCAGCTGACGCTGGAGCTCGTAACGGCGTAGCGCATCGACTGCCGCAAACGGCTCGTCGAGCAAAAGAATCTGCGGATTGCGCACGAGCGAACGCGCGAGTGCCGTGCGTTGCGCCATGCCGCCCGAGAGCTCTTTCGGCAATTTCTTTATGGCCGATGTTAGGCCGACGAGCTCGACCAACTCATCGACGCGCGCATGCTCCTGCGGCGTGCGCGCCGCGAAGTCGACATTGCCACGGACGTCGAGCCAGCCGAGCAGACGCGGCTCCTGGAAAACGATGCCGCTTTCGCCGCCGACGTTGAACCAGCCGGAATCCGGTTTTTCGAGACCCGCAAGGCAACGCAAAACCGTCGTTTTGCCGCAGCCGCTTGGCCCAAGCAATGCGACCAGCTCGCCGCGACCGACGTGCAGACTTAGCTTCGAGAAAATCGTGTGGTCGCCGAAGGCCTTTGAGAGACCGCGGATTTCGATTGCTTTCATGACGCGGTCCTCAGCGTGTCGGTCCAGCGTAGCGAGCGATGCTCGATCGCGCGCATGCCGCTTTCCGTGATCTTGCCGCACAGCGCCAAGAGCAGTATCGCTACCAGGATCTGATCGGGACGCGTGATTTGCTGGCCCTGCATCAGCAGATAGCCGAGCCCTTTGGTCGAGGCGATCAATTCTGCGGCGACGAGAAAGAGCCAGGCTTGCGTGAACCCGATTCGCATTCCGACGAGCAGCCCGGGCGAGGCTGCGGGTAGCACGATACGGCGCGCTCGCTCGATGCGGCTGAGGCCGAATACGTCGGCGACTTCAATCAGCTTGCGGTCGACGTTATGGATGCCGGCGACGAAATTGATGTAGACCGGAAAGAACGCGCCGATCGCAACGAGCGTGATCTTCGCGGTCTCTCCGATGCCGAGCCAGAGAAGAATAAGCGGCACCCACGCGAGCGAGGGCACCGCACGAATTGCTTGCAACGTGGGATCGATGATGCGTTCAGCTGTGCGCGAGAGACCAACGACAATGCCGATCGCGACTGCGAGGATGCAGCCGATGGCGAATCCCGCGACGACGCGCACGATGCTGGCTCCAAGGTCACCGGCGAGCGTTCCGTCTTGCGCGAGTGCGATCAGCTCGCGCGTGACCTGCAGCGGTGATGCGAGCTGGTACGTCTTCACGACACCTAGCGCCGTGATTGCCCACCACCCGGCGAGCAATGCCGCCGGGACGATGAGGCTCAACCACAATCTACGCATGGCGTAGTGCCAAGCGCGCAGGCGCGGGTTCGACGAGCGAATGCAGTGCCGCGTCAAGATCCGCATCTGCGGTTACCAGTTTGTCGCTACGAATGATCGGTTCGCATCCACCGATCGCGCGCGTATAGGATTGCCCGGGAATAGGGTCCGGAAATCTCGTGCGCTCGTGCAGCATCAGCGTCGCGACGTCGAGCGGAACCGACGACGCCTTTGCGACAATTGCCGCCGTCTGCGCTTCATTAGCGATCGCGAAGCGGCGCGCGCGATCGTACTGTTCGAGAACGATCGTGACGATTTCCGGCGACTGTTGCAGGAAGCTTTCCGGGACGTTCAGCGCGCCGTATGTGTTGTACCCGAGATTGCGGTAGAGCAAGCGCGACCCGGCTTGCAGCTGCGAGGCCGCCATGTGCGGATCGAGACCGGCCCAGGCCTCAACCTGTCCGCGCTCGAGCGCGATGCGTCCGTCGGGATGCTGCAAGTCGACGATCTGCACGTCGGTCGGCGCAAGTCCGGCGTCCTTGAGCGAACGCAAGAGGAAGAACCACGGATCGGTGCCGCGCGTCGCAGCAATCGTTTTGCCTTTGAGTTCGGCGACTGATTTGAGCTTCGAATCTTTGCCGATGACGATAGCCGTCCACTCGGGCTGCGAGTAGAGAAAGACGGTCTTGATCGGCGAGCCGTTGGCTCGCGCGAGCAACGCCGCACTTCCCGCAGTCGATCCGAACGCGACCGTGCCGGAGGTGAGATATTGATTGGCTTTGTTGGAGCCGAGCGAGAGAATCCAATCGACGCCGACGCCTTTGGCGGCGAGTGCCGAATCAAGCCAGCCGTTTTCTTTGAGGATCAGGCTGGGCGGATTGTAGTACGCGTAATCGACGCCGATGCGTGAGGGCGCGGCGTTTGCGACGCCACGAAGGGAGAAAGCACCGAGCGCGGCCGCGCTGGTTGCAATGAAGTTTCGACGGGTGAAGGGGGTGGACATAATGCCTCCTTGTGAGATGGGAAGGGCATCAAAAAAGCCGCCCGATGAGGCGGCTTGCATGGATGCGTCTTTGGGGGACGCTAGAGCAACACGAACCTCACCGGCACCTACTGGTGCAGCACATCGCCATACACATCGACATCATGGCTTGCGAGGTCATCGTGGGGTCTACCCTACACGAAAGGGCGGCCGGCCGTCAACTGCGGAACCCTAGGACCAGTGGAAAACCAGCTGGCCGACGTTTCGTTTAGAGCCATTCCGTGTGACGATCGGGAGATATCCGGAGCACATTTTCACGCGCGGACGGGGCAGGGCGAGATCTATCTTGATGTCTACGCCAACGGCGGTGTCATTCTGTCGGCGGCGCACGGCGATCCAATTCGAGGGAGCATCACGGCGCCCGAACTGAAGGCGGTCCTCAATACCGCGCGTTTGTGGCGTGGCGAATTAATGCTGCTCTGGACGAAGTGCTGGGTCAGGAGCCGCGACTAGTAGGCAAGAGCAGCCCCGGTTGGACGCTCGGGATCATGCGCTGCCATGCGTACTCCGTTGGCCTGGATGCCTATCGCGTTAGCATCGGACCCGCTCGGGCCGACCTTGACAGTGTAGCCGGACGCACGGAGCCGGTCTAATGTTGCCGGATCGAATGTATCCGGCTGCGCATACACGATATCCGGGAGCCACTGCATGTGCAGCCGCGGAGCAGCTACGGCGCTAACTGCATCCTGATGAAAATCTACGACCGCGCGGATGGCGTCGAGCATCGTCGTTATAATCCGCGGTCCACCGGCTGCTCCGCCGACGAACACCAGACGTCCCGATGCGTTCACCACGATCGACGGCGACATCGAGGATAGCGGACGTTTCCCCGGCGCGATTGCGTTAGCCCCTTGAACAAGCCCGAACATGTTTGGTGCGCCAGGCTTAATTGTAAAATCGTCCATCTCGTCATTGAGCAAGACACCGGTGCGTCCCGCCACAAAGTCGCTTCCAAAGCTATTGTTGAGCGTGTACGTTACGTCGACAGCGTTGCCCGCCGCGTCGACGACGCTATAGTTCGTTGTATTGGACCCTTCATGTGTAGCGATGCCAGTCGACAACGACGTCGATGGTGTCGCGCGATCCGGATCGATCGACTTCCGCAATCGTGAATAGGTATGAGGGGTCGAGTAAAGCCGCCACTCGCGATGGAACGAACGCGGGATCGCCGAGCTGCGCATTCCGGTCGACAAAGGCACGTCGTTCGGCTTCGATCTCGAGGTGTGCGTTCGCAAAGCTCCGTACGGGAAGCTCCGGCGTATCGTTGGCGAGGATGCCGAGAATTTCGCACATCGTGACCCCTCCGGAACTTGGAAGGGGTGCAGTCACAATTGTCACGCTGCGGTACTCGCACTTTACCGGAACGCGGTCAACGATACGGTAGGCGGCTAAATCGGCCCGGGTGATGATTCCACCCGAAGCTTTCACCGACGCCTCCAGCTCCTTCGCAATCTCGCCTCGGTAAAAACCGGCCGCGCCCTCCGCATCGATGCGGTGCAGCGTCTGTGCCAGAGCCGGCTGTCGAAAGAGCGAACCAGCTTTCGGCGTTTCACCGCCGGTCACGAAGATTGCGGCCGTTGTTGGAAAGCGCATAAGGGCTTGCCGGGCGCGCGCGAACACAGCGGCATCTGCAGCCGAAACGACAAAGCCGTTTTCCGCATACTCGATCGCATCGCGCATCAACGCGTGCCGCGAGCGAGTGCCGAACTTTGCGCGCGCGTATTCGAGACCAGCGACGCTGCCTGGAACGCCTGCTGAAAGCGGGCCCACTGTGCTGGCGTCCGGAACGACGGCGCCGGTTGCATCGAGATACATGTTAGCCGTTGCCGCAGCGGGCGCCGTTTCGCGAAAATCAATGAAGTGCGATGCGCCTCCGGCTAAACGCACGAGCATAAAGCCGCCGCCGCCGAGATTGCCGGCACTCGGGAGAGTCACCGCAAGCGTGTAGCCGATCGCAACGGCCGCATCAATCGCATTTCCGCCTTCGCGCAGTACGCGCAATCCCGTCTCCGAAGCCAATCGCTGGTCGGTCGCAACTGCCGCATGAGTCCCGGACGCAACCGTGTTCTGCGGCGTTTCGCCCGTGGCTGCCGTCGATAAGATGAACACCGAAAGTAGGGCGGCGATGATGTAGATTCTCATCCGTTTTATGGCGTTCCGAACAGCGGCGCACAGGGCCTGGCGCCAGCAATCACGGACAATTCATTCCGATGACACGGATAGTCCGAACGCCCATTGAGGCGCGCGCAGTATTGGAGTCGCTTCCGGAGCTGATCGGGCTGGTCCCAACGATGGGTGCGATTCACGCCGGACATCTGTCCCTCGTCGATCGGGCCACCGCGGATTGCGCGACGGTCGTCGCCTCGATCTTCGTGAATCCGCTTCAGTTCGGGCCAAACGAAGATTTCGAGCGCTACCCACGCGCATTCGAGAATGATTGCGCGCAATTAGGCGGTCGCGGCGTCGATCTTGTGTATGCGCCGAGCGTTGACGTAGTGTATCCGGCGGGATTCGATACGCATGTCGACGTCGGCGACGTCGCGAGCCGTTATGAAGGCGCGCTGCGTCCCGGGCACTTTCGTGGTGTGGCAACGGTCGTTCTCAAATTGTTTGAGGCGATCGGTCCCGATGTCGTTTACTTCGGGCAGAAAGATGCGCAGCAATGCGCGGTCGTTGCGTCGATGCTGCGCGATTTCGACATGCCAATGCGAATGGCAGTATGCGACACCGTTCGCGAGCCGGACGGCTTGGCGCTATCGAGCCGCAACGTGTATCTCTCGCCGGACGAGCGTGCCGCAGCGCCGTCACTCTATGCGGCGCTTTCATCGATCGAATCTGCGGTGCGCCACGGCGAAACGTCGCGCGAGCGCTTGCTCGATGCTGCTCGCAAGTACATCGTCGCCCCCGCGAGGGAAGCCTATCTCGACATCGTCGATGCGACGAGCTTTCGGCCGCTCGATCCAGTAAAGATGCCGTGTGTGGCGATCGGCAGCGTGCAGCTGGGGGCGACGCGGATCATCGACAACGTGCCGATCGCGTGACTGCATCGACTCCGCGGCGAGGCGTGTTTCACGCAATAATGGACGCTCTGGAGTTTCAGGTTGAGCGCATTCCAACGCCGATCGGTCCGATGATGTTGGTCACGGATTTCGACGGGAACGCGCGCGCCGTCGATTGGGAAGATCACGAGGATCGGCTGCAAGGGCTCTTGCACGGTTATTACCGTCCGCACGCGATTCGTCTCGAGCCGGCAACGCGCGCGACCGATGCGCGAGCGCGCGTCGAAGCGTATTTCGACGGCGATTTGTGCGCAATTGATGCAATTCCGGTGAAAATGCCGGGCACGCCCTTTCAAAAGAAAGTCTGGGATGCATTACGCCGGATTCCGGCTGGGACGACGATGTGCTATGGAGACCTCGCAGCGCAGCTCGGACGGCCCGAGTTGATGCGTGCTGTTGGTTCGGCAAACGGGTCGAATCCAATTGGCGTTATCGTTCCGTGTCACCGCGTCATCGGCGCAGACGGATCGCTGACCGGTTACGGTAGCGGGTTGCCGCGCAAGAAGTGGCTGCTCGAACATGAAGGCGTGCTTCTCAAACTTTCTCTCCGAGCTGACGGTAGCCCGGACGCCGAGAACTCGGCGGAGCTGAGAGCACTGCGGAAAGATCGAGAACTCGACGAGATCGTTCCAGTGCTTGATCCACGGAGTAAGTGCGTCTTGATCCTCGGCTTCCATTAATTGGAAGCAGCACGTCCCTGGGGCATCGATCCAGCTTTGCAGATAGATGACGTCGTCGGGGAGCATCCGTCCGGTTTTTTGAAAGCGCTCGCCTATGGCTCGTGCGTTCCCGGTTTTGAACCGCTCGACCACCATGAACAGCATCGCAGTTAGGCTCCTTGCAAGCAAATTATCGAGCCGTCCGACCCGGCTTGGCGCTGCTTGATCAGCGGAGCGTAATCACCTGAATGATAGAAGTTCTGCAGCGATTCCATGTCGGCGAATTCAAGGATGACGATGCGCTTTGGGGTCCAGGGGCCTTCGAGCGTCTCTGGATTTCCACCGCGCACGAGATACTGGCCGCCGTACTTTTTGATGACTGCCGGAACGGCATCACGGTACTTGACGTATTCCGCTTCGTTTTTGATCTCGATGTCGGCTATGAGGTATGCTTTCATAAGTGTCTTCTAACACGAATCCAGCCGCAGGGAAATACCCTATTGCGGCGGCCGCGATCGGCGCCTTAGCCGCGGGTATCTATATGCCGACGCCGCTCTACGAGCTATACCGGCGCGACTGGGGTCTATCTCCAGGCGAAATTACGCTCGTCTTTGCGATGTTCGCGAGCTCGCTCGTTCCTTCACTGTTGTTCTTGGGCGGAATCTCGGATGAAATCGGGCGACGAAAAACCTTGCTCATCGCTCTCGGATTTTCGGCGCTCGGTTCGCTCGTATTCGCGTGCGCCGACGGATTGTGGTGGCTGATCGCCGGACGCGTCCTGCAAGGAATTGCGATTGGAATCGGTCTGGGCACGGGCGCGGCTGCCGTTCGTGAATGGATGGACGTTGGGATGCAGCGCCTTGCGGGCGAGGTGACCCTGATAGGTACGGGCGTCGGCGCGACCGTAGGCGCGATTCTAGGCGGCGTGCTTGGACAGTACGCGCCGTTCCCTACGACGTTGCCGTTCATTGCGCACATCGTTATTGTTGCGTGTGTCGCTGCTGCGGTTTCGTCCGTCCCCAGCTGCCCGCATCTTGGATCGGCCGGGCATCACGGTTTGCCTTCGATTCCACTCTCAATTCGCCGGCCATTTTATCTCGCCGCGACGGAAGCATTCATCGGCTGGGCTACGGTCGCGATCTTTGCCTCGCTGATTCCGTCGTTTCTGGTGCGTTCGCTGGATCTGCACAACTTGCTCGTCGGCGCCGGCGTCGTGACGCTCGTACAGACGGGCCTTGTAACAGCCGCGCTGATTGCGGGTGGCTGGCGCAGCCGCGTCGTCATCATCTCCGGAACACTAGCGCTCGGCGGTGGTTTATGGCTGCTGTTGATCGCCGTACCCTATCATCTGTATCCCCTAATTTGCATCGCGATCGCGGTTGTCGGCGCGGGCAACGGACTTACCTATATGGCGGGTTTGAACATCGTCAACCGAATCGCGGAGCCGGAACATCGCGCCGAGCTTCTCTCGGCGTTTCTGGTCGTGACGAATCTCGGATTCAGCATGCCGGCGCTGGCCGTCGGCTTGACCGCGAATAAGATCGGCTTATACAATGCAATCGTTGCTGCGGCGATTCTATTCGGAATACTTGCCATTGGCACGATGCTCGCGACGACTGAGAAAAATCTGACGCCGGCACCAACGCCGGCGTCATAATCCTATTTAGTCTCTTCGAGCAGAGCGTCGAGACGTTCGTTGCTCTGCATCATGCCGCCGGCCATTCCTTGTGAGATCATCCGGTCTCGCATCGCGAGGGAGCTGAAAACGATGCGGCTCGTCAAACGCGTTTTTCCGCCTTCGTCTTCGAAGGAGTTGTACGAGGTAACGGTATCAGCGGGCGCGCCACCCCATACGAACGTCATAACGAGTCGCGAGGGCGGATCGATCTCGAGATATTTCCCGCCGAAATCGTGGATCTCACCTAACGCGTCTTGCTTGACGTGCCACTTTCCACCGACGTGTAAGTCGATGTCGACCGAGAGATTCTTGGTATGGTGTGGCCCCCACCAACGCTTCATCATCTCGGGATCGGTCTGGGCTTTGAACACGAGCTCGCGCGGCGCATCGAAGACGCGGGTCGCGACCATCTCTGGTCCGGAGGTCGCTGCCGCCGTCGCCGTATATCCAGCGAACTCTGCGAGCCGATCGAGTGATTGTCCGAGACCTACCGCTGCGCCGTATTGTTCGACGATGAGGTTGCGGAACTCAACCGTATCGAAGATCGTGCGGTAGGTGAGGAGCGTTTTCCCACCGACATCTTCGAACGTGATCTCAACGTCGAATTTCGGATCTTTGTTCGAGAAGAACAAGCGCGAAGGCGGTTCGACGACGCTGTAAACGAGATGATTCTCGTGTTCCCACCCTTCGGGTCCGTGCATCACGAACTTCCACGAGCCACCGGGACGAACGTCCATCGATTCAGTCGTGACGGTGAAGCCGCGCGGGCCATACCACCACGCCACGTGCTCGGGATCGGTCCACATCGAATAAACAAGCTCGCGCGGTGCATCGAATTCGCGCGACATGACGAGTTCGTTGGCGGCTGCAATCATGGTTTCTCCTTGCGCTGGATTTCGCGGAGGTAATCATCGAGACGCTCGAAGCTTTCATCGAAGAAGCGGCGATAGTGGTCGATCCAATCCGCAGCCTCTCGGAGCGGCTTGGCTTCGAGCCGGCACGGCCGCCATTGCGCCTGGCGCCCGCGCGAGATCAGTCCCGCGCGTTCGAGGACTTTCAGATGCTTGGTGATCGCGGGCATGCTGAGCTTGAAGGGGGTCGCCAGCTCGGTTACCGAGGCTTGCCCCTTGGTCAACCGCGCGAGAATCGCGCGTCGCGTCGGGTCGGCCAGAGCCGAGAAGGTCGAGTCGAGTTGGGTTGGCGTCACAGTGATTTACCTGTAAGTTAAATAACTAGAAGGTAAAATAGCACGTGCAAAGCCGGCTGTCAACGGATCGCGGCGCGCTCGCTTGACGCGGCACCCGGCTTCCTTATATGATTCGCGAGGCTCCAATGACCGTAGGTGGGAGGCAACTCCCTTAATTCAAGCCTACCGAGGATAGCCACGATTCTCGCTGCCCTTCGACTACGCGCCTTCGGCGCTACGCTCAGGGTGACACGAGGGGGCGATGCCCTCTCCACGATCGTGACGCCTCGCAAAGTTTGCGGAGGCGTTTATTTTTTCCAGGAAAGCGACCATATGCCGACCGCAAAAAAAGAAGCGACGATCGAAGAGCTTCGCAAGCGAATTGCGAGCTCACCGAATTTGTTTTTGACCGACTACGTCGGGCTTACCGTTGAAGAGATCACAAAACTTCGCGGCGAGCTTCGCAAAGACGGTACGACGTATGCCGTCGTCAAGAACACGCTGTTCAAGCGTGCTGCCGGCGACGAGCTTGCAGCAAAGCTCGAAGAATTTCTCGCCGGACCGACGGCGATAGTTTTCGGCGGAACCGATCCGGTGGCGCCCGCCAAGGCACTCAAGCAATTCTCCGACGCGACGAAGCCTGTATCGGTCAAAGTCGCGTACCTCGACGGGCACATCGTCGATGCGAAGCAAGTCGCAATCCTCGCATCGCTGCCGTCACGAACCGAGCTGCTCACAAGGCTGGTCGGTTCTCTCTCGAGCCCAATGCGTGGTCTCGTTACCGTTCTCTCAGGCAATCAAAGCGGTCTCGTTCGTGTCCTCAATGCAATTCGCGAGAAAAAGTCCGCAGCGGCCTAGTTCACAAGGAGCATCATCATGGCAGTAGCCGAAATCATCAATTCAATCGACACTCTAACCGTTCTCGAGCTTGCGGATCTCGTGAAGCAGCTCGAAGAGCGCTATGGCGTGAGCGCAGCCGCACCAGTTGCCGTCGCAGCAGCGGCAGGCGGCGGAGCCGCAGCAGCGGCACCGGAAGCGAAGACCGAGTTCGATGCAGTGCTGACCGAAGTCGGCCCTGAGAAGATCAAGGTCATCAAAGCGGTTCGCGAAGTCACGAGCCTCGGTCTCACGGAAGCGAAAGCATTCGTCGAGAGCGCGCCCAAGCCGGTCAAGACCGGAATTCCGAAGGACGAAGCCGAGAAGATCAAGGCTAAGCTCGAAGAAGTCGGCGCCAAGGTCGAAATAAAGTAGCGCAAGCAAGCGCACTTTTTGCCAAGTAATCGGGGCGCGTGAAGCCGTATAATGCGGACATGCGCCCCGATCCATTTACGGTCGCGCTGCGCCCCAACGAACGATTGCAATATTGGCGGCGCCGCGATCTTGGCGACGCGACGCTCATGCGAGCTCGCTACGGTCCGTTCACGTGGGAGAAGCACGTCCACGACGAGCAGGTGATCGTCATTTCGGAGGACGGCGCCGGCGAGGTAAACACGCGTCGCGGCAGCGATGTCGGGTCACCCGGCTCGATTTGGGCGTTCATGCCCGGTGAATTTCACTTTGGACGCGTCGAAGACGGCGGACGCTGGGATTATTGCGCGCTCTATCTCGACGACGGCGTCTTGCGCGAGCTTGGCACGCATTTGGGCTTCGAGAATACGCGGCTGCTGGTTCGCCCCGGATTGCACCAGGATCCCGAACTTGCCGCGATTCTTTTGCGTGCCCACACGCTGCGCAGCGACGCGGCTGCGGAGGACGTTGCGTGGGCCGATGCGCTGGATCTACTCTTTACGCGCTACGGCGATCCGCGTCCGAGTAAACCGGTGTCGTCGATCGGCTCAGCCGGCATAAAACTGGCGCGCGAATACATCGCCGAACATTTTCGCGATGACATCGCGGTCGATGAACTCGCCGGCTTGGCAAACGTAAGCCGCTTCCATTTCATTCGCGCGTTTCGCGCGGCGTTCGGCATGCCGCCGCACGCTTACATCAATCAGGTTCGATTGCAGCACGCGCGCAAGCTCTTGCTTTCGGGGGCCAGCGCCGGTGTCGCGGCCACCGATAGCGGATTCTACGATCAAAGCCGTCTCAGCCATCTCTTCAAGCGTGCCTATGGCGTCACGCCGGCACGGTACGCGCACCTCGCAAACCTATAGCACTTTTCGCCAAGCCGCTGCGTGCGGGCACCACTACAATGTGCTTATGCAATTTCCGTACGTCTTCGTCGACGGCGAGTTCGTCACGCTCGATGCAGCGCGTCTGAGCGTTCACGCCAACGCGCTTTCCTACGGCACGGGCACATTCGAGGGCATTCGCGCCTTTTGGGACGGACGCGAGTCCCTATACATGTTGGCCGCTGCCGAGCATTACGAGCGCATGCACCGCTCGGCACGCATCTTGGGACTCAATCTTGCGTATTCGGTGCAAGAGTTGGTAAATGCGTCGGCCGAACTGCTGCGCAAGAACGATGTCCGTGACGACGCATATCTGCGTCCACTTCTCGTCTTGGGCAGCGAGACGCTGCAGGTTCGCGTGCACGACCTCGCATCGCGTCTTTCGATTGCGATTACGCCGATGGGACTCAACTACATCAACCCCAAGGGCGTGCGCTGCATGGTCAGCAGCTGGCGGCGTACTCCGGACATGTCGCTTCCGAATCGCGCCAAAGTGACCGGCGGATACATCGGGCCGGCGATGGCAAAATCCGAAGCGCTTCGCTGCGGCGCAGATGAAGCGATTATGCTAAACATGGACGGTCACGTCGCGGAAGCATCGACCAGCAATGTCTTCGTGCGCTTCGGTAGCACGTGGTTCACGCCGCCGCCGCACGACGACATTCTCGAAGGCATCACGCGCAAGGAGCTGTTCGTTTTGATCGATGAGGTCTTGCACGAGCATGCGGTCGAGCGTAGCATCGACCGCTCCGAGCTCTATGCGGCCGACGAGATACTGCTGTGCGGCACGGCTGCACTTGTCGTGCCCGTTACTTCGGTCGATGAGAAGCCGGTCGGAGACGGAACGGCAGGAGAACGTTCGCTCACGCTGCAGCAGACGTTGCTCGCGATCGCACGCCGGGAAGACGCACGCCACTGCGAGTGGATGGTAAAAGTTGATCTATCTCTGTCATACCGACCCTGAAAAATACGAGTTCGAAACGGACGCGCTTGACGCACGCGAAGGCGGTGTCAAGCTCGCCGAGTCGTGGTTGCATCCGGGTGGCGGCGGGCAGCCTGCCGATCGTGGCGTCATCGAAGGCGTTTTCGGGCGCGCCAACATCGGCGGCGTTGCAACCGAAGGCAGCGAAGTCTGGCATCTTGTCGATGCGGCGGTACCCGCCGGCGAACGCGTCCACGTGACGATCGACCGCAAGCACCGCGATGTCATCGCGCAGCTGCATACCGACACCCACATCCTCAACGCTCTCGTGTTTCAAGAGTTCGACGGTGCCCTCGTCTCCGGCGCGAAAATCTCCGCGGACGGAACCGCGCACATGGATTTTTCGATCTTCCCGAAGTCGATAACGACCGGTTGCGCGCGCTGGAAGGGCGGATTAACGAGGCGATTCGCGCCGGCCTGGCAGTACGCACGATGTACGTGACGATGGAGGAAGCATCGCGGTCGAAGGGATTGATTCGAAGTCTCTCCGTAGCGCCGCCGCCGACGGAAGATGGACGCTTCCGTGTCGTCGAGATTGTCGATCTCGACCGTCAGGCGTGCGGTGGTACACATCTCTCCACGACAAACCAATCGCGTGCGATTGCGATAACCAAAGTCGACAACAAAGGCCGTCGTAACCGTCGCGTGAAGATTGCGCTTGTTTCATGAAATATTTTCTGCTGTTTTACGAAGTCGTCGACAAGTTCGCCGAGCAGCGCGAGCCGTACCGGCCCAAGCATTTGGGTTTGATTGACGATGCGCACAAACGCGGCGAGCTGCTGCTGGCGGGAGCTTACGGGGATCCGCCGAGCGGCGCGGCATTGCTGTTTCGAGCCAACTCGGCCGACGAGGTCCGGGCGTTCGCCGAAGCCGATCCGTACGTCACGAGCGGTCTCGTGAAGAGCTGGAGCGTCCACCCTTGGCACGTCGTTATTGGAGAAGGCTCCTCGCGCTGATTGCGCGAACCTCACGGCGAGTTGAGGTTACTCCACGGCTTAGCATTCGTCGCATTCATCGCGCTCTTCGTTCCGGCTGGACTGTTCGCGTCGGTACTCAATACTGCAAACCTGGATCGCACCTGCCCCGCCTGCGCGAACTTCTATCAGTTTGCTAACGGCGGCTGGATTGCGCACCATCCGATCCCTTCGGATAGCTCGACGGTTACGGCGTTCGACGAGCTAGCGTCTCACAATTTAGAAGTCGCGCGCCAGGTTCTGGAAGAAGCCGCCCACGATCCGATGGCGTTCGGGGACCGGCAGCGCATCGGTGACTTCTACACCGCGTGCATGAACAAAGACGCGGTCGAACGTGCCGGAATCGGACCACTGGCTCCGCTCTTCGGACGTATCGCGACTGCGAACGATCTGCCCTCGCTCATCGACGCGCTCATCCAGCTTCACCGCCGCGAGATCGACTCGTTCTTCGAAGCGACCTCGGCGATCGATGCCAAGAACAGCGCTCGCGAGATCGCGATCATCGTACCGGACGGGCTCTCGCTCCCCGACCGCGACTTCTACACGCGCGACGACGACAAATCGGTCGCATTGCGGGCGCAGTTCGTGCAGCACGTAGCGACCATGTTCGTGCTCGCTGGTGACGATCGATCGAAGGCTGCGACCGAAGCGCAGAGCGTGCTCACGATCGAGACGGCAATGGCGAAGGCACAGTTGACCAACGTCGAACGGCGCGATCCGAATAACACCTATCATTTGATCAGCCGGTCCGAGCTCGCCATATTTGCACCGCACATCGACTGGAACCACTATTTCGCCGCGCGGGGCTTTCCCGCGTTTGACGCGCTCAATCTTTCGCAGGTTGCGTATCTCCAAGCGCTGGACGCACAGCTCACTTCCACGCCGCTCGACGAACTCAAGACCTACTTGCGCTGGCGAGTGCTGACCTCGTATGCACCTTGGCTGCCGAAAAGTTTTGTCGACGAAGACTTCGCGTTTGAATCAAATCTGAGTGGTGTCAAGCAACAGCCCTACCGCGTCGAGCGCTGCATCAATCTGATCGACGCGGAGCTCGGCGATGCGCTCGGACGCGCGTGGGTCGCTCATGCGTTTCCGCCACAAGCAAAGGCCCGGGCCGAAAAGATGGTCGCGAATATCGTCGCGGCACTGCGCGATGATATTACGACCCTTCCATGGATGAGCGATGAAACGCGCCGCGCCGCGCTCGCAAAGCTGGCTGCGATGGGACGCAAGATCGGGTATCCCGATCGTTGGCACAGCTACTCGGGAGTGCTCATCGACCGGGGCTGGTTGATTGGAGACATCCAGAGCGCCGATACGTTCGATACGATGCTCGACCTCGCCAAGATCGGGAAACCGGTCGATCGCAGCGATTTCGAGATGACGCCGCAAACGGTCAACGCATATTATTCACCCCAGCGCAACGAGATTGTCTTCCCGGCCGGCGTTCTGCAGCCGCCGTTCTTTGATTTCCGATCGGATGCGGATGACGCCATGAACTACGGCAGCGTTGGGGCAATCATCGGGCATGAGCTCACGCACGGATTCGACGATGAAGGCCGACGCTACGATGACCGCGGCAACCTTCGCGATTGGTGGACTCCGCAGGACGCGGCCGGCTTCACGATTCGTGCGCAGTGCTTCGTCGATGAGTATTCAAATTTTTCGGTCGGAGATCTGAAAGTCAACGGACCATTGGTCGAGGGCGAAGCGATCGCGGATCTCGGCGGATTGTCGATCGCGTACCGGGCCTTCGAGCGTGCCCAAGCCTCGGAGCCGCGTGTGACGATCGATGGATTTACGCCCGAGCAGCGATTCTTTCTCGGCTTCGCACACGTATGGGCAGGTCAGACGCGCCCGGAGTCGGCGCGCACGCGTGCGCTGAACGATACGCATCCGCCAGATTTTTTCCGCGTCAACGGGACGGTCGAGAACATGCCGGAGTTCGCGGCTGCGTTTGGATGTAAAGCTACCGACGCCATGGTGCGCGACGATGTCCGGCGGTGTGGGCTTTGGTAATCTAAACGGGCGTTGTCCAGTCGGGGTGCTTCGGGTCTTCGCCTTCGGTTGCATGGCGGTAGGCTGCGTGAAGTTTGTCGGTGATCGGATGCGCACGCGGATAAATGTGATCGTCGACTGAGGCAACGGCGACGAGCTCGGCGGCCGTGCCGGTCAAAAAGACTTCATCGGCCGCAAAGAGCTGCTCTTTATTGAGCGGGCCAATGTCGACGGTTAGACCGGCGTCTTGCGCGAGCGCAATCGCACTGCGACGCGTGATTCCGTCGAGCACGTCTTCGCTCGTCGGGTTCGTGCGCAGTTTGCCGTCCTTGATCAAGAAGATGTTCTCGCCGGTGCCTTCGGCGATATTTCCGCGATCGTTGAGCAGCAGCGCCTCATCGAAACCACGTTGCATTGCATCGTGCAAGGCGCGAATCGAGTTCATGTAATGGCCGCTGCCTTTGGCAGTTGACGACATCGCTTTGGACGGCGTTTTCATGACGGGTGAAATCGTCAAGCGGCATCCGGCGTCACCGCCGGGCGCAATCGTTCCCGAAAAACCGCGCACCGCTATCATCACGTGCACGGCGTTCTTTTGAAAGAGCGGTGCGAGTGCAAACTTTCCTTCGCCGAAAAAGACGAGCGGACGAATGTACGTCGACTTGTGGCCGCTGGCGCGGACGGTCTCGACCGTTGCCCGGCAGATCTCATCGACAGATTGCGTCATCCTTAGGCCGTACTCGGAAGCCGAGCTGAAGAGACGCTCGATGTGTTCCCGCAAGCGGAAGATCGCCGAACCCTTAGCCGTTTCGTAGGAACGAATGCCCTCGAAGACGCCGCTTCCGTAGTGCAGCGCGTGCGCGTATGGGTCGATGACGATCTCGCGTTGCTGGACGAGGTGTCCGTCGTACCAATAGGTGGTGTCGGTCGATTCGATCGAGGGAGGAGCGAGCGGGGAAGTCATATTGAGAGATTATGCGCGACGCTACTTGCGTCGTCCTCGCAGCCGGGCTCGGCACGCGAATGGGCGGCGATAAACTCTCGAAATCGTTTCGAGACGGGACAATTTTAGATGCGGTACTGGAGGCGTGCGCAGATTTCCCGACGGTCGTCGTCGCGTCGCCGGCTCTCGAGTTGGGAGTGTTAGGACCTAACCTTCAGATTCTGGTCAACTCGGAGCCGCAGCGCGGGATGGCGCATTCGCTGCGTCTTGCAAACGCCGTCGTCCCGGCGGAGCATCCGATCGCTGTTCTCCTCGGTGATAAACCACTTGTGAATACCGGGCTCGTCGAGCGGATGTTCGAGGAGCTGGGCGAGAACGACGTCGCGTATCCGGTGCGCGGTGGGATGCCGGGACATCCGGTCGTGTTCTCACCCTTTGCGCGCGCGCTAATCGTTGCGCTGCGCGACGGCGACACGATTCACATGGTTCGCGATCACGAAATGCTCACGCGTCATCCCGTCGAGATCGACGACGAGGGCGCGTATACTGATATCGATACGGAAGAAGACTACGGCAAACTAGGTCCGTAGTCGCGCTTCGCAAGCGATACTAAATAAACGGCGACGCTGAGCGAGACGATCCAGAAACTACTCGGCCAATCGGTGTAGTACGCGAGCGTGATGCCAAGCCAGGCTTCGATGAGCGCGAGCAGTGCAGAAAGAACGACGCCTGCGGTAACGGACGTCGTGAAGCGCTGCGCGGCGGCAGCCGGGCCGACCATCAACGCGAATACTAGCAAGACGCCAACGATTTGTGCGGATTCCGCGGTCGTGAGCGCAACGACGGCGAGAAACAAGACCCCGTAGAGCCGCAGTGAGACGCCTTTGGCCTCGGCCAGATCCGGTTGCAAGCTCGCGAACAAGAGTGGCCGCGCGATGATCGCCATGACGATGAGGCTGACGAGCCCGAGCGCGAGCAGCGTCCAGACGGTTCGAACGTCGACGGCCAGCACGTTTCCAAAAAGCAGCGTCGTGGCTTGCGTCGCATACGCGGTGAAGAAACTCAAGAATAGGAGGCCAAGTCCGAGTGCGAATGCGAGCACCATTCCGATCGCGACGTCGCGCTGTGCGATCCTCTCGCCGAGGAGTCCCATTCCGATGCCGGCCAGCATCGTGACCAGTACAAGCCCCCACAACGGTGGAACGCCGATGAGGACGGCACCCGTCGCGCCCGTGAAGCCGACGTGTGAGAGCGCATGGCCCGCAAACGTTTGTCCGCGCAGAACGAGAAAATAGCCGACGGTGCCGGCGACCAGCGCGACGATCGTCGCGGCTGCAAAGGCGTGCCGCATGAAATCATACTCAAGCATGTGGATGCGAATGCGGCCCGGTGTGATGTTCTTCGAGGTGGTGTCCGCCCGACATCACGAACACGCGGCCGTCGACACGCACGACGTCGATCTCCGAGCCGTACAGACGCGAGAGAACCGGCGTCGTGATGACCTCGTCGACCGTACCGAGCTCGGCTTGACCAGCGCCTAAATAAAGAACGCGGTTCATCGTGCCGATCAGCGGATTCAATTCGTGCGCGCTGAACAGGACCGTGATCTTGAGCTGCGCTTGCAGCGTCTTGACGAGCTGTACGACGTCGTCTTGATGGCGTGGGTCGAGGCTAACGAGCGGCTCGTCGAGCAGCAGCAACTTCGGCTTGCCGATGAGCGCTTGCGCCAATAGTAAGCGTTGGCGCTCGCCGCCCGAGATTTCGAAGAGCGGACGCTTCGCGAGCCCCGTTGCGGAAACGAGCTCGAGGACGCGCGCGATTTCCACTCGATCCTCGGGGCTGAGAATCGGCAAGCCTAGGTGGCCGCCGTTCACGGCGCTGGCGACGAAGTCCCAACCGCGCAAGCGCGTCTCGGCGAACGTGCGGTGCACTTGCGGCATGTAACCAACATTCGGGTTACCACGTGTCGCCGGCTCGCCGAGCACGGTGATCGTCCCACTCGCGGGCGGCACGAGCCCTAAGATCGCGCGAATCAACGTGGTCTTGCCCGAACCGTTCGGTCCGAGGAGTCCGACGAATTCGTTCGGTCCAATAGCGATGTTCACGTTTTCGAGGACCGTACGGCTCCCGAGCACCAACCGAACATCATGAAACTCGATCGCGTTCGTTACGCTTGCCACGCTATTTCGACAAAGCTCCATCGACTGCGTCGAGCTCGCGAGACATCCAAACTTGATATGTCGTTCTGGGCGGTTCAGTCTCCGTGGCTCCGACCACGGGAATTCCGGAAGCTTTAGCAAGATCGAGCATGCGCTGCGCGACCGGATCGGAGGCCTGGCTATTGTAGACGAGCATCCGAACCTGATGTGTTTTCAGGTCGTTCTCGAAGCGCGCAACTTCGAGCGCTCCTGGCTCCGAGTCGTTCATCACCGCGATCTGAAAGCGCATGTCGCGTACCTGCATCCCAAGGGCGTCGAGCATGTAGCCAAAGACAGGCTCCGTAGCCGTCACCGGCGTCCCGGCGAATTTCTTGTGCAGCTTCGCGATCCGCATCTCGATCGGCTGTAAGGATTTCTGGAACGCCCGCAAACGGCGTGAATAATCCGCGCTATCGGCGGGATCCGCGTGCGAAAGATCGGCGCTCAATTGCGTCGCGAGAGCGAGCATTGCGTGTGGATCGTACCAAACGTGCGGATTGTCGCCGGGTTTCTTGCCGATCAGGCTCGCGACCGCGATCGTGACTCGATTCGTGTTCCGGGCGGCGCTAAGCAGCTTGTCGACCCATGGGTCGTAGTCGATTCCGTTGTAGATAACAATTTGCGCGCCCGAGACGGCGCGTGCAACCGAAGGATCGACTTCGAAGAGATGCGGATCTTCATCCGGATTGTTCAGGACGCTGGTCACCGTCACATGAGGGCCGCCGATCTGCTGTGCGACGTCGCCGTAAAAATTCTCCGCGGCGAGTATGCTCACGGTAAGTACCAGAGCCAGCATCATAATTTGCAACCCATGTGCAAGTTTTCTTGGCATAGGTCTATGGGCGATCCTGCTCGCGAGAGGTGCATGACCGCTGCGGGCCCGAAATCGTCGCCGTGTACCAGAAGCTACCCCAGCCGCGCCGCGCGATCTATAGCACCTCCTCGCGGCGTGCCATCCTCAGCCTTTTGCAGTCGGAGCGGCGGTATCTCACCGCAGCCGAGATCCATAAGGCCCTCCGCAAGCGCCGCCAGCAGCTTGCGCTTACGACGGTCTACCGGACGCTGCAGCATCTTACCGGATTGGGTGCCGTTTCAAGCCGCGCGGCGCCCAACGGCGAACTCGGCTATTTGTTTTGCGCAAATGACGAGCACCACCATCACGCGATCTGCACGAGTTGCGGACACGTCGAAGAAGTCAACTGCCACGTCATAGACGAATTCAAGAAGCTGCTCGTCACGCGCCAGGGTTTTGCACTTGACGACCATTCGGTCGAGCTCTATGGCAGGTGCGCGGCCTGCCGGTAGCGCGGGAAGGATAGCGGGGCTCGCTCGCAAAGGGAACTTGCAGGTGATTTGCAGGTTTAGCAGCCGGCGGCTCGCGGCTCTGGCTTTCATCGTGGCGGCGATTCCGTTCGGCATCGCTGGACATCTTGTCGCGGAAGCCGTTGCGCTAGACCACGAGAGCTTCTGGTCGATCGCCGTCGCGCCGCGGCATATCTATTTGCTTGCACTCGGTATCGCGGCGCTCATCACCCTGGTCTTGATAGGCCGCGGCCCGCGTTGTCCGCATCGGTCAAGGCACGCGCGGGAACTCATTCACGCCCTGCCCTTCGGGGGTCAAGGCGTGCGGTTTGCCGCGCTAAGCTTCAGCGTTCAAGTTGCCTTCTTCGGTGTGACGCAAGCCATCGAAGGATGTCCGATTCAGGGAGGCGATCTCCTAGCCGGACTCTTCACTGCTCTTGCAGCTGCGCTTCTTGGGGCGCTGGTCCTAGCACTCTTCCACCGGCGCCTGATCGCCTTTGCCTTGCTCACGATGTGGGTGAGCGCGACACAAGGTAACGCCGTACGCGAATGCCCGAAACCTGCTCCCTTTGCGCGCTTTGTGAAGCGCCGCGGTGCGTTTTTATTCTCGATCGCGAGCCGGCCGCCGCCGGCATTGGCTGTTTTCCTTAACCGTTAACAGCCACGACGCTTTACGCGTCGTTCATCGCGATTGGAGAAGCCGTGCCTCAGAATATTTGGCGAAACGTCGCCGCAACCTTGATTGTTGTTTCCCTTTCTTTCATATGCGCGACGCCGTCGTATGCGGTCAACGCGACGTCCTTTCTCAGCGGAACGGTGACGAACAATGGCGTTCCCGCCGCAAACATTACGGTGACAGCGTCCGGTAACGACCTCAGCATCTCAGCGAAGACAGACGCGAAGGGGCACTTCTCGTTTCCGCCGCTTCCCGTCGGCACATACGTCGTTTCAGCCGAGAGCAGCGGTCTGCGTGGGAGTGCTCGGGTCGATCTTGGCAGCGGAGGCGCCATCGTCGCGATCGCGCTGCAGTCACTCAAGCAAATTGGTCACGTTATCGTTAATGCTGCACAAGCCGAGGTTGCACACGGAAGCGGCAGCGATGTCGTATTAAACTCTACGGCCTTGACGCAGATGCCGTTCAACAATAGCTTCTCCGAGATGGAGATACAAATGCCGGGTGCGGTACGAGGTGCGAATGGCGTCGTGCACATGAACGGTGACCACGGCGTCATCAACTACATGGTCGATGGTGTCCCGTTGCCGCAAGAGCTTAATCGTGACATCGGCGGCGAGATTAACCTCAACAATCTTTCGCTCGTCGATCTGATCGAGGGAGCGTATCCGGCGCAATACGGATTGAAATTTGGCTCCGTCTTCAACATGGCGACAAAGGCCGGAACCGGACCGGCAGGGTTCGACGGCTATTTGTCGGGCGGTTCATACACGAATGCTCAGGGTCAGATCGGTTACCACACGCCGATTGCGGGAGGTGGCGGATTCGACATCGCGTTCTCCGGCTATCAAACGACGCGCGGTCTCGATCCGCCTAACTTCAGTTCCCCCCATAACGATGCAAGCGCGCTCGGCCAATTCATGCGCTTCACGCTGCCCGCCGGCAAGAACGACTTCACGAGCATTACGGTCGTCAATAGTCACAGTACGTTTCAAATTCCGAACGATGTCGACGGTGGCGAGCCGGCCAACACCGACGACAACGAGACCCAAGCGGATACGTTTATTTCGGCACAATTTCATCATGCGATCGGTGATACCGGCGAATTCACGGTCGGACCGGCATACAAGGTGTCACGGATTCAAGATTTCGGGGATCCCACGAACGACTTCATCTATGGTGAAAACGTGAATCTCGCAAGCGGCGGTTCGGCGACTGACTGTGCGACCGCGCTCGCCAATCCTGCCGTGTTTGGGCTCACGACCTGCGGATATTCACTTGCCGACACGCGCACTGCGATCGACGACATCATACAGGCCGACTACAATCAACGCTTTGGGCGGCATACGATTGCAGCCGGCGCTTCTTACGATCTTTCGCGAATCCTGAAAAATTATGCGGTGACGCTTCAGCCGGATAATTTTCTCGCCCCGACCGTGACGCCGGCGACGCCCGGTGCGCCGACGACCGTCGTCGACAACAGTCCGAACCTTGGCAACACGTACACGTCGTACATTCAAGACAGCTGGCGCATGAGCGATCTCTGGGAAGCCGACTACGGCTTGCGCTACGATTTCTTCAGCATCAGATCAAATCAGTTCGCACAGGGTTTCGGCGCTTTTAGTCCCAGGCTGAAGATCACGCGATACTTCGGAAACCGCGCGAGCGTGTATGCGTATATCGGGCGCTTCTTCGAGCCGTTCTCGTTCGAGAACGTCAGCCCGCTGGCTGCATATCAGCTCAATCTCCCCTTGCAGCCGACCCCGGCGCAATTCGATTTGTTGCCGGAACGCGATACGCAGCTCGAGCTGGGCGGTCACATTCCAGTCGGCGATGGAGATCTCGGTTTTCGCGTGTGGCAAAAGAACGCGAATAATTTGATCGACGATACGCAGGTTGGCGTTACGCTGTTGCACCAGGACATCAACTACGTGCTCGGCCGTCTTTCACAGGAAGCTCTCAATTACAGTCGGCCGCTCGCAGGCAACGGACGCGTGTACTTCTCGGTTGCTCATGTCGTGTCGTTGAATAGTGGATGCGAAACGCAATTGCTGGCGCCATGCTTTGGAGCGGGAGCCGGTTACACGCCGGCAGATCACGAGCAAAACTGGAGCATCGCGAGCGGTGTGCTTTTGAACAATTCCCATGGCGGGTGGTTTTCGGCCGACGGCGAGTACGGCAGCGGTCTTTCCTCCGGCCTCAACCCTAATGGCGGAATAACGTGCGCGGGACCTATGCTCGAAGCGCCGATCGGCGGACCATGTAAGCGAACCCCGCACACGACCTTCAACGTCGAGGACGGCATCGCGTTATCATCAAAAGCCGCCCTTACGATCGGCATCCAAAATATTCTGAACGATCGCTACTTCGTGACGTACCTGAACGCGCAAGGTAACCACTATGCGCCTCCCCGCATGTTCACTGTCGGTGTGCGGGTCAAGCCTTGAGCGCTACACTTACGATGACAGGCTGGCGCGGTCGAGGATCATTCTGTGGACCGCGTCGATCACGCGCTGCACCGGCGCTTTGCGATAGTCCCAGCGTGCGTCCTCATCGGGTTGCACGATGACCATCGTCGCGTTCGTCTCGAAGACGACGACCCGTCCGTCGTCCGAGAGCCCGAAATCTATTCCGGCATAGTCGAGGCCGATCGCGTTTGCAATCTTTCCGAGCGTTGCCATTGCGTCGGGCCCGAGCACACCCGGCATGTCCGACAGAAAGCGTTCGTCTTCCGCACGATGTTCGGGGACGTTGGCCATATCCGCCGAGAAGTAGTGCACCTTCCAATCTTTTGAGATCGCGAGATGCAACGGATAGAGATGACCATCGACGAACATGACGCGGAACTTACGTACTTTGCCATCCGCTCCGTGCAGGTCGATGTACTCGATCGCATAGAGCTGATCGCCGGGCAGTGTCTTGACCGCCGCCGCAACATCTTCGGATCGCTGAACGAGATTGAAGTTGTGACCCGTGTGATGACCGGGTGAGCGCAACAGCAGCGGAAATTTGAATCCGTGCTTTTCGAGCGTCATCGCGCCGTCCCACGTGCCGAGCGCAGCGCGCGCGAAGATCTGCGTGCGCGGCGTGAGAACGCCGGGGATCGCGTGAAGACGCGATGCGGTATCGACACGCGTTGTGCGCAAGACATGGTCGGGCGGATTGAGGACTGATCCTTTGCGTTTACCGGCGACGATGCGCTGTGCGATCATCAGCGCTTCGGCCCCGCTGTCAGCATCGCCGATCGCATTGAAGATCATGTCGTATGGCGGCAATCGCTTACCCGCACCGAACAGCTCGACGATCAACTTCGTCGTCTCGAAAACGGAATCGTCGAGAAGCTTCTCGAGGTGCAAGTTGCCGCTTCCGAGAGAAACCAGCAGCAGGACGGAGACCGGCTTGCGCGAGCCCCGATACGGCAGAATGGTAATCGCATTATCTTTGCCCGCAATCTCGCGCAGCTCCGCCGCGCCCGTTTTGCCGAGCTGGGCCAGAACCGCGGCCAACCCGCGCTTAGCGTCCGCGTGCGCCGGGTCGAGCCGCAGCGCACTTTCATATGAAGTCTTGGCTTCGTCGAGAGCACCAGCGCGCAAAAAAACGAACGCAAGGTTCGAGTGTGCGGTCGCTATCGATGGGTAAAGCTCGACGTTCTCTAGGAAAATCGCGAACGCTTCCTTGCGTTTACCTTCGTTCCAGAGTTTGAGTCCGAGATCGTTGCGGGCAGCGAAATCCGAAACCATTAGAACGTCCCGGGGTAGGCGCCTCCGTCGATTAAAAAGTTCTGACCGGTGATGTACGAGGCTTGCGCCGAGCAAATGTACGCACATAACTCGCCGAACTCAGGCGGCTGACCGAAGCGTCCAGCCGGGATCGTGGCCGCTCGAGCGGCCGATGCGTCTTCAAACGAAATATTGCGGGCCGTTGCTTGCGCGCGGATCGTCGAGAATAGCCGGTCCGTTCCGAACGAGCCGGGCAGCAGATTATTGATGGTGACGTTGTGCTTGATGGTCGTGCGCGCAATGCCGGCGACGAAACCCGTCAGACCCGAGCGCGCACCGTTCGAAAGTCCCAGCACGTCGATCGGTGCTTTCACGGCGCTCGACGTGATGTTGACGATGCGTCCGAATTTGCGGGCGATCATTCCATCGACGACGGCTTTGATCAGCTCGATCGGCGTGAGCATGTTTGCATCGACGGCGCGGATCCATGTGTCGCGATCCCATTCCCGGAAATCTCCGGGCGGTGGGCCGCCCGCGTTGTTGATGAGGATGTCGGGCTCGGGGCAAGCCTCGAGTGCTGCCTGACGACCTTCCGCTGTCGTGATATCCGTCGCGACCACGGTGACTTTCACGCCGGTTACGTCGCGGATTTCCTTCGCCGTCGCTTCGAGCGGCTCGCGAGTGCGCGCCAAGATGACGAGATCGACGCCTTCACGCGCCAGCGAGACTGCGCACGCCTTGCCGAGCCCCTTGCTCGAGGCGCAGACGATTGCGCGTCTTCCTTTTATTCCAAGATCCATGCGCGGGCGTTCGCTACTACCATAGCGCGCACCGCTGAGGCGGCGGCTTGTACATCGGGTCCCGCCGATGGCACCCGAAGGCTTCCGCGAACTGCGGCATATTGATCAACGTTCCCAGAACGCGATCGCGGCCTTCGGGATGCGGATCGACAAGTTCGTCGATGCGCATGCGCTCGGGGCGTTCAAACGTCGCATACGCTTGCGCAAAGGCGAGGAAGAAACGCTGTTCCGGTGTCCAGCCGTCAATTTTCGTGCGCGATTTACCGGCGAGGGAACGTTCCAACGCGTCGTACGCGATCTCAGCGCCGCCGAGATCTGCAAGGGCTTCGCCGATGATCAGCTTGTCGTTCTCGTGGAAGCCACTGTACTCACGCGCGATGCAGCTGGCACGAACGGACCACGCGGCGGCGTCGGCGGGTTGCCACCAGTCGCGCAAATTGCCGAGCGCATCGCTGCGCCGGCCTTCGTCATCGAATGCGTGCGTCAGCTCGTGCGCGACGATGACGCCGAGCGCCCCGTAGTTCGCAGCGTCGTCGAAGCGCGTCGAGAAGAAGGGTGACCGTAGGAGACCGGCCGGGAACGTGATGTCATTGTAGGCCGCGCTGTACGACGCGTTGACGGTCGGCGCCGACATCAACCAAAAATCGCGGCTCACGTTTCGGCCGAGATGCGAGAACGTGTTGCGTGTCCGGTACAAGGAGACACGCAGCGAGTTATCGAGGAAGGCTCCGCGATCAATGGTGAGCGTGTCATAGCTTCGCCACGTGTCGGGATAGCCGACGTGATCCGCGATCGCATCGAGCTTCGCGAGGGCCTCGCGCCGCGTCGATTCGCTCATCCATCCAAGCGTGCTTAGCTCGTCGCGAAACGTTGTTTGAATCGTTCCTATCAGATGCTTGGCTGCGGCGAGCGTTTCCGGGGAGAGCTCGCGATCGACATAGAGTTGGCCAAGCGCATCTGCCAAATCCGTGTCGACGGAGCGCACGCAGCGATACCACAGCGGTTGCTGTTCGTGCCGGCCAACGAGCGACCCATCGAACGAATCGGCCTCGTCGGCAAACGACATCGAGAGTGCAGGCGACGCGCGTTCGATCAAACGATAGAGCAAGTAGGCGCGAAGCTCCGCCATTGGCGTGTTGCGAAGCACGACCTCGAGGTTTCTGAAGTAATCAGGCTGCGAGACGTCGAGGACGTCGATGCTGGGTGCGAACCGATCCCGGAAATACTGCGTGAAGTCGAAGCTCGGCAGGAGCGCTTGCGCTTCTGCGAGCGTCATCTTGTGGTAATTGGAGGCTCGGTCGCGGAGCGCGGCACGCGTCCGGGAGCCGCGCGCGAGCTCGATCTCAACCGCAATAACGGCGTGCGCTTCTGCGTAGCTGGTGGCGAGGTCATCACCGAGCAGGCGAAAGTCGTGCTCGATGTGCGTGACGTAGTCATTTCGAATCAGATCGGCGCGCGCATCCGCTGCAAAATAGAGATCGCGATCGGGTAAACCGAGGCCGCCTTGCGCGATGAATGCGATCGTGCGCTGCTCATCGCGCGGGTCACCTTCGGATCCGGCGAAGAAAAATGGTCGCGCGCCAATGTTCTGCAGAACGGTGGTCTGTAAGCGTAAGTCGGAGAGATCTTTAATCGCGCGTATGCTGTGGATATAAACTTGCACGGGCCCGAGGCCCGCCACATCACGCGCGCGCACGTTCATGCACGACGTGTAGTAGTCGCCGGCCTTTTGTCCCGGCGAGCCATGCGGCCAGGCGTCGCGCGAAACGTTCTCGAGCATATCGTGCAGCTCTGCGCGATTCTCCCCGCGCAGCTGATCGAGAACCGACCATCGGCTCGCCGTCGGAGGAATCGGATTGTTCGCACGCCAGCCGCCCATCGCGTAGCGAAAAAAGTCTTGACACGGCTTGCACGTCGGATCGATGTTCGCAACGTTGAAGCCACGCGCTGCGGACATAATCGCGGCCGGCGAAGTCGGAGGCACGAACATCGGCGCACCTTCGGCGCCGAGCGCTAAATTCACAAGCAGCGTTAGGCCGGCAAGCAAACCGGCTGCGCGAAGTAGTGTGCCCCTCACCCCGCCGTTTTCGCGGTGGGTCGCTCCAGTGCTTGCAGGTTAAGATTTGGTCCATTGGTCACCGGAACGTTCAACGCGAGAACCCGATGTGCCGGAGCGCGGCGAGCAAGAGAGCTTGCGATACGCCGTCGTCGTTCATCGTGCGCCCGATGCGATCGAGCAAGACGAATCGAACTCCTTTTGCGCTGCGCTTCTTGTCATGTCGCGTGGCGGCGGCGATGGAACGAGCCGAGTAGCGTTGCCACGTATCGGGGACGGGAATCGTTCGCAAGAATTGCTCGATCGCGTGCGCATCTGTGTCACGCAGATGACCCCGCGCGGCTGAGAGTGCGACGGCTGCGCGCATCCCGACGATCACCGCCTCGCCGTGGCGCAACATACCGTAGCCGGCAACGTTTTCGAGCGCATGCGCGACCGTATGGCCGAAATTGAGCTGTGCGCGCATTCCGGAGCGTTCGTGCTCGTCGGCTGCGACGACGCGCGCCTTGATCGCGACGCATCGAGCAATGATGCGCGTCGTCAGCGGCTCGCGCAGCGCGACGACGTCTTTCCACGAAATCAGCAGCGTTCGATAAAGGCGCGCATCGGCGATCAGGGCGGATTTGACGATTTCTCCGAGCCCGGAGATGCGATCGCGCCGATCGAGTCCGCGTAGAACGCTCGGATCGATGACGACGAGATCGGGTTGCGCGACCACGCCGATGAGGTTCTTTCCGAGATTGTGGTTCAAGCCGGTCTTCCCACCAATTGACGAGTCGACATCGGCGAGCAGCGTCGTCGGAACCGAGATGAAGCGTACGCCGCGCAAATAGGTGGCGGCCACGAATCCGATTGCGTCGCCGATCGTCCCACCGCCGACGCCCACGATCGTCGAACGCCGGTCCAGACCCGCACGCAGTAACTTGCCGTACAGCGGCTCGATGCTGCGCAGCGATTTCAGACGCTCGTCGGCCGCAACTGCAATGACCGTCGCCGGATTGCCGTATGCTTCAAACGCGCGCGCTAGCTCATTCAGCTTTTTCGCAAGACGGCGATCGCCGACGACGGCAACGCGCGTCCCACGTTCAGCTCCGGTAAGGCGCACGAGATCGCGCAGTGCGCCCTCACGTATGATGACGTTATATGCGCGCTCCTCGAGTTTTACCGCGACCTTCACGTGCGTCGCTGTCCCTCGACAAGCGCGGCTATTTCCTCGGCTGAATGGGAGCTTGTGTCGATGCAGATGGCGGCGCGTTCGAAGCGTGCGAGCCGTCGCGCGCGCATGCGCGCAAGAGCATCGGGCTGCGCAAGCATCGGACGTACTTCACCGTTGCCGCGATCGAGACGCGATGCGAGAATCTCATCGGGCGCATCCAGGAATATCAGCACGCCGGCCGCGCTAACGGCATCGTACGAGTCATCGCGTTCGAGCGCGCCTCCGCCGAGCGCTACGACTGCACCAGGATGCTCGCACGCCGCCTTGACTGCGCGCGCCTCACGCTCGCGAAATCCCGGCTCGCCCTCACGCGCGAAGATCTCGGCGATCGTGGTGCCGGCCTCGGCGACGATCATGGCGTCGGTGTCGAGCGCGTCGCACCCGCGCAGCTGTGCCAAGAGCGGCGCAACCGTCGATTTTCCACTACCCGAAAGACCGCAGAGGAAGATGCTATCGGGCACGCACGGTTGCGTCCCACGCGCGGACGCGTTCGTTGACCTCATCGATCGTATCACCGCCGAACTTCTCGAGCACGGCGGAGGCGAGGACGAGCGCGAGCAGAGATTCTCCGATCACGGCCGCAGCCGGCACCGCGCAAACGTCGCTGCGTTCGATGTGCGCCTGCGTCGCTTTGCCCGTTCGCAGATCGACGGAGTCAAGCGGCTTCATCAATGTCGCGAGCGGCTTCATCGCTGCGCGGACGACGATCGGCTGTCCCGTCGTCATCCCGCCATCGACGCCGCCCGAACGGTTAGTACGGTACGACGTTCGCGAACCCTCACCGTTTCCGGGATAAAATGCATCGTGCGCCGACGTTCCCGGCGCGCGCGCGAGTGAAAAACCGAGTCCGACTTCAACGCCCTTTATTGCGTTGAGCGAAAGAAACGCTTTGCCGATCTCGGCTTCGAGACGGCGATCCCACTGCACGTACGAACCCAGTCCGACCGGAACGTTGTGCGCGACGGTCTCGATCACGCCGCCGAGCGTATCGCCGGCGCCTTTGGCAGCTTCAATAGTGTCGATCATGCGCTGCGCCGCCGCGGCATCGAGCGCACGAACCGGAGATGCATCAATCGTATCGGTATCGACCTCGCTCCACGGCGATTCGTCGACGGCATCGCCGATTTGCACGACTCGGCTTTGAATCTGAATCCCGATGCACTCGAGAAAACGCCGCGCGACGCTTCCAAGCGCAACGCGCGCCGCCGTTTCGCGCGCACTGGCCCGTTCTAAGACGTTGCGCATGTCGTCGTGCGCGTATTTGATGCCGCCGATGCGATCGGCATGTCCTGGTCGCGGCACGCTGACGACGCGGCGTGAACGCACGCTCTCGTCGGTCGGTTCTTCGACGGACATGATCTCCGACCACGAGCGCCAGTCGCGGTTGTCGATGACGAGACCAATCGGGCTGCCGAGCGTTTTGCCGAACCGGACGCCGGCAAGAATGCGGATTTCATCGGTCTCGATGTTCTGACGGTTTCCGCGTCCGTAGCCAAGCTTGCGACGCTTGGCTTGCGCGTGCAAGTAGGCGCTCTCGAGCTCGATCCCCGCCGGAATGCCTTCGATGATGCCGAGCAGGGCTTGGCCGTGCGATTCACCAGCTGTCAGATAGCGCAAGCTCATGCTGCGAGTTTCTCCAGACGAATGCGCGAAGCGTCGTCGATCGCCGGACGAAAACCGAACCAACCCTCGAATGTCGCGAGCGCTTGTTCCAAAAGCATCGTAAAGCCGCCGATGGCTTGCAATCCTTTCATGCGCGCGTGCGCCAAGAACGGTGTGTCAGCCGGACGATAAACCAGATCGAACGCAAGCGAGGATGCCGGCGTGTTTGCAGGCAGAAGATCGCGCGCGGGCTGACCGGTTTGTCCGAGCGGTGTCGCGTTGACGTAGAGCTCTGCGGCGGGCAGCGCTGCGTTCATTTCGAGTGCGTTAAACGCTGTCGCAGGCGTGCGCACCGACGCATCCGCGCAAAGTACCTTAGCGCGCGTGAGCGTTCGCGCGACGATCGTGACTGTCGCTGCGCCGCGCTCGCCAAGGACGGTCGCGACTGCGCGTGCACCGCCGCCCGCGCCAAAGATCAGCGCGTGGATTCCGCGTGTCTCGAATCCGGCCAAGTCGAGCGTGGCCGCGATCCCTGCGACGTCGGTGTTGTCGC
This sequence comes from Vulcanimicrobiota bacterium, assembly GCA_963715815.1. Taxonomy (GTDB): domain Bacteria; phylum Vulcanimicrobiota; class Vulcanimicrobiia; order Vulcanimicrobiales; family Vulcanimicrobiaceae; genus JAFAMS01. The sequence goes on from OY970278.1 coordinate 1,648,917, forward strand.
CGATGAAGCCCGCGCCTTCGCGGCGCACGACGTTGACGGCGGCTGTTGCGCGCGCGGCGTTCGTCCATCCGTCGAGTAGCTCGACAATGTGTTCCTTGTGCGGCATCGTGACGTTGCAACCGACAAACTGGGCGTCGTCGCGCCAGACGGCAAGCGTGGCTGCGAGGGCCTCCGGGTGAACGTCGACCGCCTGATAATCTAGATCGATCTCCGCAACGCGCGCGAACTCGGCAAATAGCGCGGGCGAGAGCGAATGCGCAATTGGATGCCCGATCACGGCGGCGCGATACTCAGCCACGCAGTGAATCCAGCGTGGAGAAGAACTCCGGATACGAGATTGCTACGGAGTCGGCACCCGATATCGCAATTGGTCCGGGTGTGCCGAGGCCCGCGATCGCGAACGCCATGGCTATACGATGATCGCGCATCGCGTCGACCGCTCCGCCGTGAAGCGAGGCTGGACCGGTTACGGAGAATCCATCCGTATAGGGCTCGATCTGCATTCCGATCGCGCGTCCGCCGCGCACGATCGCCTCGATGCGATCGGATTCCTTGTAGCGCAACTCCCCGGCTCCCCGCACGTTCGTCGTCCCTTCGGCGAAGGACGCGACGATCGCGAGCAGCGGCAGCTCGTCGACGAGATCGGGAACTTCGCCACCTTCGACGACCGTTGCGCGCAGCGGCGCATATTCCGTGCGAATCGTTCCCAGCGGTTCCGCGGAAGATCCGTGATGCGTAAGCGTAATTGCCGCGCCCATGCGCCGCAGAACGTCGATGAAACCGAGACGGGTCGGATTCAACCCAACGCCTGTGATCTCGACGCTGCTATGCGGAACGATGGTAGCGGCAGCGATCCAATAGGCCGCGCTCGACAGATCGCCGGGAATCATCAACTTCTCGCGCATAGCGCGCAGACGCTGGGATCCATCGATCTGCAGTGTGCCCTCAGCGGCCGTAATCTTCCCACCGAAGGCCGGCAGCATGCGTTCGCTATGATCGCGGCTGCGCAGCGCGCCGCGCAAAGTCGTCGTGCCGTTCGCGTTCAACGCGGCAAAAATAAGAGCGCCTTTGACTTGCGCACTATTGACCGGAAGCTCGTAGTCGAATCCCCGAAGCTGCGAGGTTCCGCGCACCCGAATTGGTGCGTGCAAGCCCTCCTCGAGATCGATTCCCGCGCCCATCTCCGTCAGCGGCGTCGCAATGCGGCGCATCGGACGCTTCCGCAGCGACTCGTCGCCGTCGAGCGTAACATCGAGATCGTGCGCGCAGAGAATCCCGGAAAGCAGGCGCATCGTCGTCCCTGAGTTTCCGCAATCCAACGCTTGCGACGGTTGCGTGAACGCGCCGCCGCGGCCTTCGACGATCACGTCGTTGTCTTCGTCGCTGATGGTTATGCCGAGTGCTTCGAGGCAACGCCGCGTCGAGCGCACGTCGTGACCGCTCGGCAATCCGGTAATATGCGTCCGTCCGGCCGCAAGCGCGGCAAAAAGAAGCGCGCGATGCGCGATCGACTTGTCGCCGGGGACGGTGAGACTGCCGCGCAGCGCGGTCGACGCGGGCGCAACGGCTAGCTCGCTCACGCCTTCAGCGTGGCCTCACCCGCGCCCGCATCGAAGATCGGAACGCGATCGAGCTCTGCGACGATCGTGCGGAAGTCATCAAATGTGAGCGCTTGATCCTTATCGCTCAGCGCCTCCGGCGGATTTGGATGCACCTCGAGAATCAAGCCGTGCGCACCTGCGGCCTTCGCAGCGCGGCACATCGGCGCGATCCAGCGGCGCACGCCGACGCCGTGCGACGGATCGACGAAGACCGGGAGATGCGTCTTCTCGCGCAAGACGGGTATCGCGGACAGATCGAGCGTGTTACGTGTCGCCGTTTCGAAGGTGCGGATTCCGCGCTCGCACAGCATCACGTTCGGATTGCCCTCGGCGAGAATATATTCGGCTGCGGCGATCAGCTCTTCGATCGTAGCGGAGAGGCCGCGCTTGAGGAGCACGGGTTTTCCGGTCCGGCCGATCGCTTTGAGCAGATCGAAGTTTTGCATGTTACGTGCACCAATCTGCAGCACGTCGACTTGCGCCGCCATGCGATCGACTTGATCGATGCTCATCACTTCGCTCACGGTCGGCATTCCGGTCGCGCGTCCGGCTTCGCATAGATGCGTGACGCCTTCCCAGCCGAGGCCTTGGAACGCATACGGGTTCGTGCGTGGCTTAAATGCGCCGCCGCGCAGCATGACCGCGCCTGCGTCGTGGACCGCATGCGCGGTTTCCAGAACTTGCCCCCGGGATTCAACCGAGCACGGACCCGCGATGATCGCAAACATGCCGTCGCCGATGTCGACGTTGCCGATGCGCAGGCGCGTACCGGTCGGACGCGAATCGCGCGCGGCGCGCGGCGTGCTCGACGACGCGGAACTCTTTTGTGGCTTCTGCGGAACGAACGCCGTCTTCGGAAGGACGTCGCGCAGTGACGGGATTGGCGGCGCCGCGATTCCGGCCGCGACTGCGGCGACGTGCGCGTTTGAGCGATAGCTGCCGATGATGCGCAGATCGAGTGCGGCCTTGCGTAGCTCGGCAAGGGCGTCCGCATGTTGCGAGTCGAGCAGATCGCCGTCGATGTCGAGATAGAATTCGGCCTCTTGCGGTCGGCCGAGCGTCGGTTTCGATTCCAACTTCCCGACACTGATCCCGGCTGATGCGATGACGCTGAGACACCGCGACAGCGAGCCGGCAGCATTCGACGTGACGAGAATCAGCGACGTCTTGCGCGGGCCGTCGCTTTCATCGACCGCAAGCGCCGGGTGACTGCCTTCGCGGGAACGGAAGACGATGAAACGCGTGAAGTTTTCGGGATGGTCGGCGACGCGTGGCGCGAGCTCGACGAGTCCATAGCGTACCGCGGCGCTCGGCGGAGCAATCGCTGCAATTCCGGTGCTACCGGCGCGTGCGACCTCGCGAGCTGCGATGCCGGTATCCTCGCAAGGCACCGTTCGTGCGTGCGGGAGGCTGGCAAGAAATTTACCACACTCCGCGATCACGAGCGGATGTGCGAGAATCTCACGAACGTCCTCGAGCGTCGTTCCGGGTGTTCCGAGCAAACGGTGATCCATGCGCCAGACGATCTCGGCAACGGGTACCAGATCGAACTCGAGTAGCAGATCGTAGCCGTCGCGCACCGTGCCGGCGATCGCGTTGTCGATCGGAACGATCCCAACGTCGGCGCGTCCCGCCGAGACTGCGACCGCTGCCGCGCGAAAGCTCGGCGCTCCCAGCGTCGTCGCGTCTTCGGCTCCGGACCGTGCGCGAAAGTACGCCTCGAGCGCCAGCTGTGAGTGCGCCCCGTCGATACCTTCGAATGCCCCGATCATCATGATCCTCCGTTCAACATCATTTATAAAGAAAAAACCCCCGCCGCTTCGGCGAGGGGTTCGCGCTTTCGCAATTCTGCGAACGTTTTAATGCGCGTACCAACTCAGCCGAGCGGAGACTCCACCCAGTAAAAGTAGTACGCATAAAACGATGCGGTTGCCAACATTGCTTTTGCATCCAATCACAGGAGCAGCCGAAGTGTCAAGCACAGGACGCTCAGGAGGGCCTCACGAACGAGGCTCAGCCCGCCGGGCGGGTGTGATGTAATGGTAGCCTGCCAGCTTCCCAAGCTGGACGTGCGAGTTCGATTCTCGCTACCCGCTCCAACCCTGCCCCAGCGTGCGCAAGGTCAAGTCATGCCCAGGTGGCGACGTAGCCAAGTGGTAAGGCAGAGCTCTGCAAAAGCTCCATTCCCCAGTTCGACTCTGGGCGTCGCCTCCAAATGATGTCTGAACCCCGTCGTGCTGCGCCGCGCTTCTGGCGCATAGGCACCGGCGGCGCGGTGCTGCTCGCAAGTCTGATCTTCGTCTTTTCGGTGATCGCGCTGTTGGCCGGTCTCGTTGCTGCGCGCCAACTGCGGGAGTCCGCGGTAGAGCAAAGGCTGCTTTTCGGCGTCCAAGAACGCGCCGATCAGCTCGTCCGCATGCAGCTCGACGAGGAGACTTCACTGCGCGGCTTCTTGATTTCCAAGAGCGCCGCGTTTCTAGAGCCGTATCTTTCTTTACGCGGGGATCCGTTCGAAGATCTGGACCGTACGCTCTATCAGCGGCTCGGCGAAAGTGATTTGAGCGAAGCCCGTGCCAGGCTGGCGCGTATCCTCGAATGGCATCGCGAATGGCGAACCGGCGTTGCCGAGGAGCTGATTCGCAATCCAGCACCGGACAACGTCGCGCGCTTGGAATCGTACGGGAAGATTCTCGACGACCGGATTCGGCGCGAAGCGGCAGCGCTTCGTGACGAGATTACGCTTAAGAACGATCAAGTCGCCGCGTCGCTCGAATCGAACATCAGCCGCACCGTCGAGTTCGCGGTCGGCTTCGTTCTCATAGTGTCGCTCGGCGTTCTTTATCTTGCGCTCGCGCAGCACTCGACTTCGGCCGCGCTCGAGCGCCAGCATTCGATCGCCGGACATCTGCAAGCCGCGCTGGGCGTAGGATGGCAGCCGATTCCGGGAACGACAGTCGGAACCGCCTACGTTTCGGCAACGAGCGAAGCCGAAGTCGGCGGAGACTTGTTCGCGGCATGGCAGCTCGCCGACGATCGCGGTGCGATCATGATCGCGGACATGAGCGGCAAAGGGGTCGACGCGGTTGTGAACACCGCGTTCTGCAAGTACTCGATTCGCGCGCTGCTGCAAACCTACGGCCGGCCCGACCGCGTGATGACCGAATTCAATCGTCTCTTTGCGAGCACCGTCAGCGATCCGTCGATGTTCGCGGTTGCGTTTTTGGGGGTGCTGGATGCACGCAGCGGGCGCTTCGACTACGTTTGCGCCGGAGGCGAGCCGGCTTTTTTCAGGCACGGCAACACCGCGCGCGTTCTTGACGTCGGCGGTCCGATCGTCGGCTTAGAGAGCGATTCGGTATACGTCGAATCGGCGATCACGCTTGCGGCCGGCGATATCGTCTTGCTCGCAACCGACGGACTGACGGAGTCGCGTGATGCGTCGGGGGATCTACTGGGTTCCGATGCAGCCGCGCAATTGATCGTGCAAGCACCGAACGAGCCGCAGGCGCTGTGCGACGTGCTGATCGAGACCGTCCGGCAGCGCAGTGCGGGCGACGTCACAGACGATTTGGCGCTGCTTGCAATGCGGTTCGAGGGGCTTCTCGATACCGGCGGGCAAACGCAGGCGCTCGCCGAAGCCAGCCGACCGTGATTGCGCGACGAATCATTCCGTGTCTCGATATCAAAGACGGACGCGTCGTTAAAGGCGTGCGGTTCGTCGATTTGATCGATGCCGGCGATCCGGTTGCATTGGCGCGCGCGTACGAAGAGGCGGGCGCCGACGAGCTCGTGTTCCTCGATATCACGGCGACCGTCGAAGGACGCCGCGCCACCCGGTCCGTCGTTTCGGCCGTAGCGGCCGAGCTGACAATCCCGTTCGCGGTCGGCGGCGGCATCAACGGAATCGATGATGCTCGCGACTTGCTGCGCAGCGGTTGCGACAAGATCTCGATGAACAGCGCGGCCGTGCGAAAGCCTGACCTGATTGAAGCTGCCGCCGCAGAATTCGGGAGTCAGTGTGTCGTCGTCGCGATCGATGCGCGCCGGAAAAACGATTCGTGGGAAGTCGTCGTCGACGGCGGGCGAACCCCCGTGGGTCGTGATGCGATCGAGTGGGCACGTGAAGCGGCGCGGCGCGGCGCAGGTGAGATTTTGCTGACGAGCATGGATGCAGATGGTACGCGTACCGGATACGATCTCGCGTTGACGAGCGCCGTGCACGACGCTGTCGACGTCCCCGTTATTGCATCGGGCGGTGCCGGGACCGTGCAAGATTTCATCGATGTTTTCGAAAACGCGCATGCTGACGCGGCACTGGCCGCATCGCTATTTCATTACGCGATCCTCGATATCGGCGTGCTCAAGCGTGAGCTAGCGGAACACGGGTTGCATGTCCGTCCGCTCGCAGTTGACGGAACCGCAAAATGACGGTCGAGGACATCAAGTTTGATGACGCGGGACTTGTCCCGGTCAGTATCGTCGACGCACACTCGCATCGCATGTTGACCCTCGCTTACGCGAACCGCGAAGCCGTTGAAAAAACGATCGCGACCAAGCAAACACATCTTTGGTCACGATCGCGCAAGCGGCTGTGGCGTAAGGGTGAAGAGTCCGGACACACGCAAGACGTGGTCGAGATCGTCGCCGACTGCGATGGAGATGCGTTGATGTATCGCGTCATCCCGCATGGTCCGGCCTGTCACACGGGCGCCGATTCGTGCTTCCACGATCCGGTTTTCGCTGCCGCCGGGCAGGAGAACGCCGGCGCCTTCGTTCGAGCGATCGAGCATCTCGAGCGCACCATTGCGTCGCGACGCGGCGCGGATGCATCGCAAAGTTACGTCGCAAAGCTCCTCGAAGGCGGCGTCGATCGCATTGGAAAGAAGATCGGCGAGGAAGCGACCGAGCTCGTGATCGCCGCGAAAAACAAAGCGCACGACGAAATCGTCTGGGAAGCCGCCGATTTGATTTTTCATACGCTCGTGCTTCTGGCGGAGGAAGGCGTCACGCTGGACGAGATCGGCAGCGAATTTCAAAGACGAGCGCACTGAAAACTGACTCGCTCGAAGGCCTCGCGGGCGTCGGTCCTGCGACGGCGCGGGCACTACGCGAGATGGGTTTGGATGCGCCGCGCGATCTGCTCGCGCACATCCCGCGCGATTATAAAGACTGGCGTGAGCCGCGGCCGCTGGCCGCGATAACCGCGGATGCGCTGCATTCCTCTGAACCGACGGAAGAGATAGCGGTCGCAGAAGTCGTGAGCGTACGCGACGTTCGCGCACGAATCGCGATTACGAACGTCGAGCTGCGCGACGACAGCGGCTCGCTCCGTGCCGTCTGGTACGGCCGGCGTGGACTTGACGGGAAGATTCGGCCGGGAATGCGTTTATTCGTCTACGGACGGGTTGCCGCCAAACGCCGTCGCGGCGGAGTGACGATAGAGCTCAACGTCATGCATCATCGCGTGCTCGACGAGGATGCGAAGTTCAGCGGCGAAGTCGTACCCGTCTATCCCGCAACCAAAGATGTTTCGACGCGAACGATACGCTCGATCATCTCGCGCAATCTTTCGCGGCTGCTCGAAACGGTTGAGGAGCGCTTGCCCGACGAGATCGTTCGCGCGCACCGGCTCATCACCGCGCGCAAGGCGTGGCATGACATTCACGTTCCGAAAACACCGAGCGACGTCGGTCCTGCCCGCCGCCGCATCATTTACGAAGAATTTTTCGCGATTGCGCTCGCCGCGGCGTTGGTTCGCGCCGAGCGCAGACGCGAAGGAAAGGCAATCCCAATCGATGCGACGCCGGAGCTGATGGAACGCTTCGAGGAATCGCTGCCATTCCGTCTGACCGGTGCGCAGCAGAACGTGATTGCACAGATTCTCGCCGACATGCGCGAGCCGCACGCAATGAACCGACTCTTACAGGGCGATGTCGGATCCGGGAAGACGCTCGTTGCGGCTGCCGCGATCGTCGCGGCGGCGTCGGCCGGCGTTCAAAGCGCGCTGATGGCGCCGACCGAGATCTTGGCCGCGCAACACGCGCAAAAGCTTGCGCCGCTACTGCTTCCATTTGGCGTGACGGTCGAAGCCGTTTTCGGCAGCTTGCCGGCCCCAGCCCGGAGGAATGCGAACGACCGCATCGCCAGTGGTGAGGCGTTGCTTGCGATCGGGACGCACGCCCTCTTGACGGAGAGCGTCGAGTTCAGACGCTTAGGCCTGGTCATCATCGACGAACAACATCGCTTTGGTGTCGAGCACCGCGCCGCACTACGCGCCAAAGGTGCCGATGCAATCCCGCACACGCTGCACATGACCGCGACGCCGATCCCGCGTACTCTCGCGCAAACACGCTACGCGGATCTCGATCTCTCGGTCATCGACGAGCTTCCCCCGGGACGCACGCCGATTGCGACCTACGTGATTCGCGAAAGCCGAAAGCCGGTTGCTTACGAGTTCGTGCGCAAAAACGTCGCACGCGGACAGCAAGCCTACGTCGTCGCGCCGGCGATCGAGGCGTCCGGATACGAGGGCGCACCCCGTGTCGCAGCCCTCGATGAGGCCAAGCGCGTTACTCGGGAAGACCTGGCCGGGCTTCGGGTCGACGTGCTGCACGGGCGTATGCCGACCCGCGACAAGGACGCGGCGATGGGGCGTTTCGTCCGGGGCGAGACCGACGTCCTGATCGCGACGACGGTCGTCGAGGTCGGCGTCGACATTGCGAATGCCTCGGTTATGGTCGTCCTCGACGCTCACCGCTACGGTTTGGCCCAGCTCCACCAGCTCCGGGGACGCGTGGGACGCGGGATCGCGCGGTCATTTTGCGTCCTTGTAGCTCCCGACGACGTTGCAGAGACACGGCGTCTTGAAATTCTCACCCAAACCGAGGACGGGTTTAGGATCGCCGAAGAAGACTTGCGTCTGCGACGGGCCGGGGATATGGCTGGGACCCAACAAGCCGGCGCCGGGAGCGGAACCTTTGGGGACCTCGTGCAAGATTTCTCAATGTACCTCGAGGCCAAGCGTGAGGCTGACCGTATCGTCGCCGGGGATCCTGCTTTAGAGCACCCCGATCACCGCGCGTTGCGTGGTTTGGTCGAGACGATGCCGGCCGCGAGAGCGATGCTGATATCATCGTGAGAATCGCGATCGGGTTCGATCTCGATCATACGCTGGCGATCGACAACAAGCTCGAACGCACGGCGCTGATCGATCTCGCGAAAGAACTTGGCGTCGTCATCGGTGCGAACGATATCGCACGTCTCGCGCAAATCGATACGCTGTTGCAAGAGATGCGTTCGGGACGCCTCGATCTCGATCACATGATCGCGGGGTTCGTACACTCTATTCGGAAAGATCGCAAAAAGGGCGTTGGCGAGCGCTTTCGTGAGATATGTCTCGCGCTGGTTCCGCATCACGTCGTCGCGTTGCCCGGCGTCAACGAGCTTTTCGCTGGTTTGGATTCGCGCGGCGTGCCGCATGCGATTCTTACGAACGGTTGGAGCCCGCTCCAAGAAAAGAAAGCGGAAGCGATTCACTACACCGGAGCGGTGCTGGTCAGCGATGCGATCGGATTCGCCAAGCCCGCGTCCGAAGCGTTCGCACTGCTTGCCGATACGTTCCCGACCGATGCGTGCATCTGGTACGTCGGCGACAATCCGGCAAGCGACGTGCGGGGAAGCATCGATTGCGGCTTTCAAGGGATCTGGTATCACGAGCATTCGGGCGTATCGTATCCGAGTCATATTCCGGCGCCGTCGGCAGTGATCGATCAACCGCTCGATCTGCTGGAACTGGTCGACGCAGCCGACGAGCAGGGCATGCCAGGTCGCCTGGAGGCGATGCCGAAGACATAAACCCGAAATGTTGGTGCGCAGCCGCTCCGTTTGGAGTGAGTGCTCTTGCGACTAACCGGAGGAACATTACGCAGCCGCCGGTTGCCTAACGTCCCCAAACGCGGCGTCCGCCCGACGCCTGCGCGAGTAAAGGAGTCGCTGTTCGCGATTCTCTCGACGCGTTCGGATGATGCGGTCGTTCTCGACCTTTTCGCAGGAAGCGGAGCGCTTGGCTTCGAGGCGCTCTCACGCGGAGCGACCTTTGTGACGTTCGTCGAATCGAATCCCGGCGTCGCCGATCTCTTGCGCGAAGCGGCCGGCGATCTCGACGTGGTAAAGCAAGTCGAAATTCTCACCATGCGCGCCGAGCGCGCGGTCACGCGTCTCGAGCGCAAATACGATCTCGTCTTCGCCGACCCGCCCTACGAGATGGGTTTCCCGGCCCAGCCGCTCGGAACGCTGCGAACGCGCGGCTTACTTTCAGAGGACGCGATCGTTGTTTTCGAACACAGCGGGCACTCTTCGCCCGAAACGCCCGGCTTTGAGGTCACGCGCGAGGAGCGTTACGGTGATGTCGTCGTCGCGTTTTTGAAAGCGCAGGTCGATTCGTGACCGGCGGCTCGCACGCGGTCTATCCTGGCTCCTTCGATCCGCTTACCAACGGGCACCTCAACGTGATTCGCCGTTCGGCAGCGGTCTTTGGTCGCCTGACCGTCGCGGTAGTCGTCAACCCGCAGAAACGCGAGCCGCTCTTCACGCTGGAAGAGCGTCAGGCAATGATCCGCGAGTGCGCAGCGTCGATGCCGAATATTGAAGTCATGGATTTTCGCGGGCTGCTCGCCGACTTCGTGAAGGAAATCGGTGCGGACGTGATCGTCAAGGGACTGCGCGTCGTCTCTGATTTCGAATCCGAGCTTTCGACGGCCCTGATGAATCGCTCGCTTTCAGGCGTCGACACAATGTTCTTGATGTCGGATGCGAAATACAGTTTCGTATCGTCAAGCTTGATCAAAGAAGTGTTCTTTCTCGGCGGCGACGTGAGTGGGTACGTTCCCGAACCCGTCTTGCGCACGATGAATGCGCGAAGAAACAGTCTAAACCGCTAAGGAGGCAGGATGTCCATATATCGTGTGATCGATCGACTCGAGGTTTACGTTCGGGAAGGCACCATGCTCCCGTTCCGGCGGCGTATTCTGAGCGAGGAACGCATTCTCGAGCTGATCGAGAAGATGCGTTCGACGCTACCCGAGGAGGTCGGTCGCGCGAAATTGATCGCGAAAGACAAAGACCGGATGCTGCGCGAAGCGCAGGAACGCGCGCAAGAGATCGTTAGTGAAGCCAGCGAGCATCACGCGCAGATGGTCGACAGCCACGAGATCGTAACGCAGGCCCGGGCTACGGCTGAGTCCGTTCTTCGCGACGCCGAGGAGCGAGCGAAGAAGATCCGCGAAGGCGCGGATCAATACGCGGCGACGATTCTCGGCGATTTGCAAAACCGCTTGTCGGTCGCGCTGGCATCGGTCCGCAAAGGTCAAGACGCCCTCGGTGCGCGAGCCGTCACGCAATCCGAATCGATCACGGAAGCCGCTGCTCAGAGCAAACGTGCCGCATTCGATGCGCAAGCACCTGAAGCGATCGAGCGGACCCACCTCATGGTGGAAACCGCCGAGCTCGAAGAGATTACGTAGCGCTAGACGGGTGGCGCTTGGACGTTGTGCGCGAAGGCCGAGAGCCGATCTCGGTCGAGCGCGCGCACGCGCCCACGATCCAGCTCGACGGCTTTAGAGTTCTTTAAACGAAGCAATGCGCGCGCGGCCATGTCGCGCACCGTTCCGGCTGCGGCGGCGATCTGTGCCTGAGAGAGATTTTCGACGCCCGGTAAGCCGCTCGCCATCCCGGCGGTGTTCGGGGCGTAGGATAGCAAGAATTTCGCGACGCGCTGCAGCACGTGCGCGAATGCCAGATCGGCGATCGTGTCGATCGAGCGTCGCCGCGCTTGCGAGGCTGCCGCTAAGAATCCGAGCGCAAGCTCGTTGTCGGTGCGCACGGCGCTTTGCACGGCCTCGCTTGGTACCAGCACGAGCGTCGCGTCCGTGAGGGCTTCGGTACGCGTCGTTGCTCCGCCGCCGTCAAACACGCCCGTCTCGTTGAGCGGATCGAAAACGAGCCGTTCGCCGAGGGCTTGTGTTTTGCCGTCGGCCGAGAGCAGCGTGAGAACGATCTTACCCTCGCGGACGAAGCCGAGATACGGCCACTTCTCGCCTTCGTCGAACACCGTCTCGCCGTGCTTGTAGCGCCGCTCGGTCGCGACTGCGGCGAGCTGGCGAATCGTGTCGGCTTTCGCAGCGCCGAACGGTGGGCAATGCGAGAGGAACGTCTCGACGTCGGCGCGTTCGTCGATGCGCTCCAGACGCACCGTCCAATGACCGGAACCAAGGTTGCGCGCGTCCCATGCAAATTTACCGGGACGGTACTGCGCGAATTCGTTGCGAAGCGCGCGCGGATCGGTCTCTTCGGATAGCTCGAGAACTCCCCCGATCGGAAGCCGGTCGAACGCTTCGAGAATATACGAGCTGCGTTGGGCCGTTGGAATCGAGCGCGCGTCGAGCGTGACGGTTGCCGGTTTCGTCATCACGCTTGCTCTGCGCCGGAAACTCCCGGTCCTCCTCGAAGCCCGCTACAGTGAACCGCCGTTTCGCTCGGATCGCGGACATCGCTGCGATCGTGCTGATCGCGCTGGCCGCCTGGAAATTCCTGATCGCACCACGCTTTTTCGCCCCTGCGTTCGTTCCGGTCCCGGTCCCGCCGCTCACCCTGGCGCTCGAGGACGGCGGCAGCTTCAACCTGGCGAAGGCCCGCGGGCAGGTCGTCTTTCTTGACTTTTGGGCCTCATGGTGCGAGCCGTGCAAAATGTCGATCCCACTGATCGAGGAATACAAGACAACGCATCCCCAGGCACTTGTCTATAGCGTCGACGCCGGAGAAGCAGAATCAATCGCGGCGCACTTCGCTCGCAGCATGAAGATGCGCCGTGTTGCGTTCGATCCGAACATGAAAGCTGCCGACGCTTTCGGCGTCGCAGTATTCCCGACGATGATCGTCATCGGCCGGGACGGCAAAGAGCATGCGAAATGGATCGGTTTCAACCCGTTGATCGAGCACGAGATGGCGCGTGCCGCGAACGCGTTCTAGACGCGGACGATGATCTTGCCGAACGTCTTGTCCGATTCCATCAAACGGTGCGCCTCGGCGATTTGATCGAAGGCGAAGACGGTGTCGACGACCGGTCGAAGCTTTCCACTTTCAAATTGCGGGATGACGAGCCGCTCGAAGCGTCGCGCGAGCGCGATTTTTTCTTCGATCGGACGCGCGCGTAGCATCGTTCCGATCCAGGCGACACGTTTGCGATGAAAGAGACCGATATCGATCTCGCTCTTAGCGCCAGCCAGCGTTCCAATTTGGACGATGCGCCCACCGATCCGAATTGCGGAGATGTTGCGCGCATACGTCGCGGGACCGATGAAATCCAAGATCACGTCTACGCCGGCGCCGTTCGTCCTAGAGCGCGCCAGCTGATCCCATTCATCGTCGAGCAGCGTTCCCTCGGTCATTCCGCATTCACGCGCGCGTTCGAGCTTCTCGCGCGTTCGCGACGTTCCGATTGCAATGCCGCCGGCCGCGGCGACCAATTGTGCGGCTGCGGTTCCGACGCCGCTGCCGACGGCGTGTATCACGACCGATCCGCCGGGGGCAAAACCGCCCTGTTCGAGGGCGTCCCATGCCGTCATATATGCTTCGGGGATCGCGGCGACCGATTCGAACGGCATGCCTTCGGGCGAGCGCACCGTCGCGCGTTCGTGCACGACGAGCAGCTCGGCGTATGCGCCGGCGCCTGTTATTCCGCAAACGCGGTCGCCGACTTTGCGTTCGTGCGCCCGCGGCCCGAGCGCTTCAATCTCTCCCGCGTATTCGAGTCCCGGGATGCGCGGATCGATTGCGTCCGGCGGGGCCGGATAGAGGCCGCGCCGTTGCAATACATCTGCACGGTTAATGCCGAACGCACGGATCCGGACGCGAACTTCCTCGCCATGCGGCTCGGTTACAGCGACGCCGTCGGAAACGCGAAGAATGTCGGCGTCACCTTTTGTATCGAGGACCACTGCACGCATCGCTCTTAACGTCCCGTAAATGCAGGCTTACGCTTTTCTAGAAACGCGCTCGTGCCTTCGGCAAAATCGTGCGTCGCCGTCATCGCCCCGAAGTGCAGCGCTTCGATCTCAATGCCTTCGGCCAGCGGAGTCACGGCTCCGGAGACGATCGCACGTTTTGCGCCCTGGACCGCAAGCGGCGCCTTCGTTGCAATGATGCCGCCGATGCGTCGAGCTTCATCGAGCAAGCCTGCTAGCGGAACGACTTTTTGCACGAGTCCGATCCGTAATGCCTCGCTCGCATCGATCATCTCGGCGCTCGTACACAGGTACATCGCAGCACCGAGTCCGCAGAGCCGCGTCAGGCGTTGCGTTCCGCCGTAGCCGGGGACGAGCCCGAGATTCACCTCGGGCTGACCGAAGCGTGCGTTCTCGCTTGCGATTCGGAAGTCGCACGCGAGCGCAAGCTCGCAGCCGCCGCCAAGCGCGAATCCGTTGACCGCCGCAATGACGGGGATGCGCATCTCCGCGATCCCCGAGAAGATCGCTTGACCTTGTCGCGCGAACGCTGCGCCGTCGACGGCGCCGTCGATCGTTTTGAATTCTGCAATGTCGGCGCCGGCTGCAAACGCCTTCTCCCCCGAGCCCGTAATGATGGCGGCGCGAACGCTGCGATCGTTCTCGATCGCCGTCAGCGCATCGGAGAGCTCGCCGAGGAGCGCGGACGAAAGTGCGTTGAGAACGCTGGGCCGATTGAGGGTGATGACGGCGACGCCTGCGGCCGTTTCGAGATTGATCGTTTGATACACGGGGTCGGGGTTGCGCCGCATGGATGCAGTGCCCTTCCCGGAGTGCTATACTCAGTTCGGCATGCGTACCGCTTATCATGAAGCCCTGGAAAATGCTCGCCTGGACTGCGTCCGCCTTGCTGCACTCGCAAGCGACGCCCTTCACTCAGCAGTCTCGGCACTCGAGGAACGCGATGTCGATCTTGCAGCGCGCGTGATCGCGGGCGATGATGAAATCGACGCGTTGCGCCGGCAGATCGAAGCCGAATGCATCGAGCTGATGTGGAAACAGCAGCCGCTCGCGGGCGAACTGCGTCAGGTAGCGGCCATGCTGCAGATTAACGTCGACTTAGAACGAATCGGCGATTACGCCGTCGACATCAGCAAGAACGCGGTCAAGCTCATTGACGCGCCGATTCGTCCCGCCCACGTCGAGATCGGGCGGATGGGTCACGAAGCGCGCCAGATGGTCGTCGATGCGATGCGTGCGTTTAGCGATCGTTCGGTCGAGCTTGCCGACGCGGTCATTGCGCGTGACGATCAAGTCGATCTGCTGTATCACCGCGGCATCGAGAAGCTGCAGCAGGAGATGCAAGCCGATCCGGGCGTCGTCCGTGCGGGCACGCTCTTACTCTTCTCGCTCGCAGTCTTGGAGCGGGTTGGCGACCGTGCGCAGAATATCGCCTGGCACACGAAAGAGATGGTCGGCGCTGTATAGAGTTACAATCGCGGCGGTACTCGCCGCGATTATGTTGTTTGCGGGCGCGAGCCAAGCCGTTCGTGCAGCCGCCGTAGACCAACGTGTTAGCCTGACGCTCGATGGGAGACCGGTCTCGACGCGGTCCGTAGCGCTGGTCCGGAACGGCGTGCTGTTCGTCGACTGCATCGACGTAACGCGAGTCTTCGACGGGTTACTCGTGTTCGAACGCCGCGGCGTGCGCATCAGCGTACGCGGCCACACTGAATCGTTCAGACTCGGTAGCCTTATTGCGGTGGTCGACAAGACCAACGTTCGCCTGCGGGTTGCCCCCTTCGAATATGAAGGCGATATTTTCGTGCCGTTCGACCCGATCATCAAGGCCGATCCGGCTTTGCACATTACGTGGATCAATCGGCACCACGCCGATCTTCACGTCGATGCCTTCTAGAGGCTAGACGCCGCCTTCTGTGACGATGCAGGGCGCCATCACGGCGTCACGCATTCCGTGAATCAAACGCTTGTCGGCCGGCGCAACCGTCGCAAGAACGCCGCCGAGCTTGGCGTGACCGTTCGAGGCAAAGTAGTAGGGTGATAGCCGGACGCGTCCGTCCATCGTTTTGATCGCACCGTTCTCGCGATCCCACCACTGGGTTTGGACACGCCGACCCTTGCGGAAACGCTGAAGAATATGTGGTGTGGTCGAGTAGGCCGCAAGCGCATCGTGCAGTGCTACCGGCCACTCCTCACGCGAGAGATCGTTTGCAATCTTTACGCCGCGCGCGCCCCACGCGAGTTCGGAGAAACCCGAGGGTTTCACGACTAAATCGCGCTCCGATTTTCCGAGTTTGGTGAGCGCTTCCCAGTTGCTTACCGGCTTTCCGGAGACGCTCAGTGAGTGAATTACGGCTTGCGGCGGGAGCGGTCGAGGATCGAGGATCCACGTTTGCGGCATCAGCTGCAGAAGACGCTCGAAGGTCGTCGCGTCGAGCTCGGCACGCCAATACTCTTCGAGCAGCGGGTGGTGGAGCAGCGCAAAAGCGAGTTTTTCTTCGAGCTGCGCTTTGGGCGGCGGCGTTATATGAACGCGATTCTTTCGCGCCGCGTAAAACATCAGCTCCCACTTCGGAACGTTCAGGAGATCGAACATTTCAAAGTTGCGGTACAACACGTCGATCTTTTCTTCGCGTCCATCGGGAAGGCGAACGAAAAGCGCCTGTTCGGTGAAAATAATGTCTTGCGGTCCGACGCAGTAGACCGTCGCGATGGACGAAGCCGTAATGCGCTGCGCCAGCCATGTCAACTCGGCGCGATAATCAGCCGATTCTTCGGAGACGACGATTGCTGCAACGGGATGCGGATGTCCGGCCAGATCGCTGAAGAGCGACGCAAGGCCTTCCGGAATCCCCGACGAGCCGCCGAAGCTTTCGAAGCCGATGCGGCAATACTGGTCGGTCATCGCGCCGACGAAACCCATTCCGCCGGGGAGACTATCGAGTTCGGTCGCGACGAATCCGTCTTCGGTGAGGATAAGGTCGGGCCGAATGACGCCGATCAGATCGCTGCGAAACCGATTTTGCCGCGCGAGCTTTATGACGTGTTCAGGTTTCCCCTGATCGAGGTATTCTGCAATGAAGGGCGGCGCCGTGCCTCGCACGCTGCGCGTGTAGAGCGCGTTGAGCGCGCGATAGAATGCAAGCAGATCGTCGCCGAGCGTCTCGAGCGCATGCGCCGTCGCCGGCGAGAGGCCAAAGGGCTCGGGTGCGATGCGCCACGCCACACGTTCGTCGCCGCCATCGGCGACGCGGAAGAGTCCAGCGGGTAAGTTCTCATCGATGAAGCGTCCCCGCTCATCGGCCGTCATCCCAGGCGCGATCGCCGTACAGCCCATTACAGGACGTTTGAACCGAGGGACGATGCTGCCAGGTTGCACTTGCCTCTGGGTCTGCGACTTTGGAGGGAAGGCGTGCTAAAGGAAGGGTTGCTAGGAGCGTCGCCTGGCATTCCCGTAGGGCTATCGACAATATATGCCCACGATCGATTTGATCGCGCTCGACCTCGACGGTACGCTACTGAACACAGACGAGCACGTTTCGCTCCGCAACCAGCGCGCGATTGCGCGCGCTCTCGAGCAGGGCGTTCGCGTCGTTCTCGTCACCGGGCGCGGCGTCGAAACGCCTGTGCGCATTTCGCGTGAGCTTGGACTCAATCTGCCGGTAATTTGCTGTCACGGCGCACTTACAAAGGATTTCGGAAGCAATAAAACGCTCGTCCACATTCCGGTCCCGCTTGTTTACGCCAAACCGATGATCGAGTTAGCCGAGGACGCCAAACTTCAAGTTGCCGTTTACGTCGAAGAGTTTTTCTATCGCCTAACGGGCGGCGAAGTTTTCATGGCGGACATGAAGGGTCCGGCCTGGCGCGAGGTTAGCTCGCTGCGCGAAGTACTGACCGAGGCCCCTACCTTCATTCGTTTTCTCGGCCCCGAAGCAGTTGCCGCGATGGAGCGCGAGTTCAGTTCGTTTCCGCTCAATTTTCGCTACGAAACGTGGGGAAAATTCGTCGAGTGCGCAGTTCTCAGCCGCGAAGCCGGGAAGAAACAAGCGCTCGTGCGTTTGTGCGCGGATTTTCAAATTACGCGTGACCGCGTGCTGGCGATCGGCGACTCGCGCAACGACGTGCCGATGCTCCAATGGGCCGGCGTCGGCATAGCGATGGGCAATTCGCTTGATGAGGTGAAGAAGTCAGTCCGGATCACGACCGCGACCAACGACGAAGACGGTGTCGCGCTCGCGATCGAGCGTTACGCATTGGGCCGCGTTGCATGATCCGAGTCATCGCGTTTGCACGCGTACGCGAGCTTTTGGGGTTCTCGGAGCGCGAGTTCGGCCTCGCCGACGTGCCGACCGTCGGCGCACTGCGGGCTCGACTTGAGCGTGACGTTCCGGCGCTGGTTCCGCTTGCGGAATCGACGCGCATCGCACGAAACGGACAAATCGTCGATGACGCTGCATCACTTGCAGAAGGCGACGAAGTCGCGCTGCTGCCACCGGTAGGAGGCGGATAGATGCTCGTAACCGGATCGCCGTTCATTTCCCTGACGACCGAACCGATTGAGATCGAAGCGCTCGCCAGCGGCGTCCGAACCGATGCATGCGGCGCCGTCGCCGTGTTCCTCGGCGTCGTGCGCGAGCAAAACGACGGCCGCCGCGTCACCGGGCTCTCGTATGAAGCCTATCCGGCCATGGCGCTCGAGGAGATGCGCGAGATCGCGCGCGAGTCGATTGCACGTTTCGGTCCGTGTGAGATCGCAATCGTGCATCGCACCGGCGATCTCGCAATTGGCGAAGCCAGCGTCGGCGTTGCCGTCGGAGCGCCGCACCGAGCGGCCGCTTTCGATGCTTGCGAGTATGCGATCGACGAGCTCAAGCGTCGCGTCGAGGTATGGAAGAAGGAGCACTACGTCGAGGGTGACGCGACGTGGGTCGACAACCGGACTGGTCAGCGTGGCTAGCCGAATCGATCTGTGTTTTACGCAGACGAGCGCGCACCGTATCGCCTATTTGGCATACGAGCCGAAGCGTGCCCGTGGGGTCGGTCTCATCGTTGGTCACGGGTATTCGAGCAGCAAACAAAATCTCGATTTGCTCTGCAATTTTCTCGCGAGTCACGGCTTTGCCACGTTCAGTCTCGATTTCCCAGGACATAAGCTCGGCGCGAGTCTCGGAACGTTGCGCGGCCTGGACGATCTCGTCGAGTCGATGCAGGCCGTGGTCGAACGCGCACGCGAAGCGCTCGGCACGCAGGTGCCGATCTATACGATCGGTCACAGCATGGGAGCAACGACGGCGCTGCTGACCGCTGCGAGCGATGAAGATATCGCCGGCGTCGTTTCGATCGCGACCGGCATCGGACGTATCGCTGCGCTAGAAGCGCTCTCTACGCGTGGCGCGACCGATTTGCGCTCGGCATACGTCGACGGTTTAGCGCTGCCCCAGCTCGCCGCGCAGATCGAACCGCGTCTCGTCCCATCGCTCGCATCGCTCGTAGGCCGGCCCCAGCTCTACGTTTCCGCCGAGCGTGACATGATGGTTGCACGTGGGAGCGTTGAAAGTCTGTTCGCTCTCGCGCCCGAACCAAAGACGCTCCAGACGGTTTCGAGCGATCACACATACGCCGGCGAAGCTTCGCGCAGCGTGATCTTAGGATGGCTGAACGCCTTGCATCCACGTGCAGTCACTGCGCAGGTATAGCCGCCATCTCCTGATCCCCGAGGTTGGACTCGAGGGACAAGAACGGCTTTCGCGCGCACGCGTCTTGGTCGTCGGAGCCGGTGGCTTGGGATCGCCGGTGCTCGCCTATCTCGCAGCGGCCGGAGTCGGGCGGATCGGCATCGTCGACGATGACGTCGTCGACCTAACGAACTTACAACGGCAAATTCTGTACCGGACCGCCGACGTCGGTTCGAAGAAAGCAGAGCTCGCCGCCGAGCGTCTGCACGCACTCAATCCGCAGATTTCAATCGATCCAATTCCGATTCGCTTTGAAGTGTCGAACGCGCGCGAGCTCGTGCGGTTGTACGACGTTGTCGTCGATGGTACGGATAGCTTCGCAACGCGTTACTTGATCAACGATGCGTGCGTGCTGGAGAAGAAGCCGGACGTATACGGTTCGATCTTTCGGTTTGACGGACAGGTCTCGGTGTTCGGCGTCTCGGGTGCTCCGTGCTATCGCTGCCTCTATCCCGAGCCGCCGCCTCCCGACACCGTCCCGACCTGTGCCGAAGGCGGAGTTCTCGGCGTGCTACCGGGGATCGTCGGAACATGGCAGGCCAACGAAACGCTCAAATTGCTGTTGAAGATCGGCTCGCCGCTCGTTGGTCGCCTCGCCGTCATCGATGCGCTTTCGGGACGGATGCGAGAATTTCGCATTGAACGCGATCCGGCGTGCGTGCTGTGCGGCGATGCGCCCTCCATCCATGACGTGCACGAGATCGACGATGGCGTGCGCGTTGTCGTGCGCGATGCGCAGGAGATCGAACCTCCGGATCTCGACACGTTCCTCAAAATTCATCCAGCGGCGCAGATTCTCGACGTGCGTGAACCACACGAAGCCGTCCTCGGCTCACCGCCACGCTCGATAGCGATGCCGGCAAGCGCGCTGGAAGCGCGGATGCACGAGCTCGACACGGCGCTCGATTACGTCGTCGCATGCCGCGTGGGCAGCCGCTCGCTCTGGGCCGCGCAACGCTTGCGAGAAGCCGGATTCGGCCGCATTTGGCATCTCCACGGCGGACTGTTGGCGCTGGCTGCCCGCGACGAATCTTTCGAATTCTTTTAGCTCTGCATGAGGGTTCGGCTTCAGAAGCAAAGCTCGCTTTCATGCTGCGCGTAATCAATACTCGCTTCCCGCAAGCCAAGCTGCTCGAGCCGGACGTGTTCGGCGACGAGCGCGGCTTTTTCAAAGAGACGTATTCGCGCAACAAATACGAAAGCAACGACCTGAGCGACACGTTCGTTCAGGACAACGTCTCGCGCTCGAGCCGGCATGTATTACGCGGGATGCACTATGACATGCGGGTTTCGAAGCTCGTTCAGTGCTTGGTAGGTGCGCTCTACGACGTGATCGTCGATGCACGCGAGGATTCGCCGACGTATCTCGAGTGGGAAGGCTTTGAGCTTACGGAGGACAACCATCGCCAAATTTACGTGCCGCGCGGATTCGCGCACGGGTTTCTTGCGTTGACCGATGTCGTCGTCGCGTCGTACAAACAGAGCGAACATTTCGATCCCAAGCACGAGCGTGGTTTAGCCTGGGATGATCCGGCGATTGGTATTGCTTGGCCCCTGACCGCCCCACCGATCGTTTCAGCAAAAGATCAGGCCTGGCCGCACGTCCTTCGGGCATAAGGTAAACGATGCAATACCGGCCATTCGGAACGACGGCGAGAGACGTGGCGCGAATCGGGCAAGGTTCGTGGCAAATCCCCGAGCGCGGTCCCGCCGCCGACGGCGCGAAGCGTGCGTTGCAGCGCGGCGTCGAGCTTGGGATGACGCACATCGATACGGCCGAGATGTATGGCGATGGACGCGCCGAGGAGCTGATCGGAGAAGCGATTCGAGAAGGAAAGTTGCGGCGCGAGAATTTGTTCATCGTCAGCAAGGTTTTGCCGTCCAACTCGAGCTACGAAGGTACCCTGCGTGCCTGCGAGCGTTCGCTACGCCGCCTCGGTCTCGAATATCTCGATTGCTATTTGTTGCACTGGCGCGGCTCGCAACCGCTGCGTGAAACGATGCGCGCGCTCGAGAAACTCGTCGACGACGGAAAGACGCGGGCGCTCGGCGTCAGCAATTTCGACGTCGAGGATCTGGAAGAAGCGAAGGCCGTGCTCGAGCGTCACCCGCTCGCGTGCAATCAGGTGCTCTACCATTTGCAAGAACGCAACATCGAGCACCGCATCCAACCGTGGTGCGCGCAAAACAACGTAGCAGTCGTCGCGTACACGCCGTTTGGCCGGACTGGGATTCCCGCCGAATCGACGCCACGCGGCCGGACCCTCGGCGATATCGCACAAAAGCACGGGGTCAGTCCGCGTGCAGTGATTCTCGCGTTCTTGACCCGTGAAGCAAACGTGTTCGCGATTCCAAAAGCTGCGTCGATCCCGCACGTTGAAGAAAACGCTCGCGCCGGTGACGTCGACCTCGATGCAGACGACATCGCCGAAATGGAAAAGGCATTCCCACGCTCGCGATCGACCGAACTGCGGATGCTCTGATCGCGTTGCGCGCCCGTTTGGGGGAGCGCGCACGCGAGCTCGGAGCCAGCGACCTGCGCGTCACCGACGCAGCTCTGGATGCGCTCACCCGCGAGCGCATGCGTGACGCATTTTCGCGCGGCGATTTGGAAACGTGGGGCTACGACGACGCATACGCTGCCGCCGCGAGCGACGCCGGAGCCTTACTCGACGGCGCGCAGCGAATCGTCTGCGTCGCCGTACCATACCGCACGCGCGATGCCGCCGCGCGCGGCCCGCTTCGCGGGCGCGTCTCCAACTACGCATGGTCGCGCGATTATCACTACACCTTACGCGCGATGCTCTCGGAGCTGGCGGAAATGTTGGATGATTTTGCCGGGGCCAGCGTCGCGCGTATCGCGTGTGATACCGCGCCCCTCGGCGAACGCGCCGCGGCGGCTCGCGCCGGGCTCGGATGGATCGGCAAGCACACGGGGTTGATAGCTCCGGGAGCCGGGTCGTACGTATTCCTCGGCGAGATCGTTACCTCACTCGCGCTTCCGGTCGATGCTCCGCTGCGTAAAACGTGCGGCAGTTGTTCCCGATGCGTGACCGGCTGTCCGACGGGAGCGCTTCGCGGCGACTACACGATCGATGCCACCCGGTGTATTGCGGATCTCACGCAGCGGACCGACCCGATTCCGCGCGCGTTGCGTCCGCTGATCGGCGACTGGGTTTGGGGCTGCGATATCTGCCAAGTCGTGTGTCCGCCGAATTTCCAGACAACGGCGGCTGCTTCATCAGCGTTCGAGCCGAACGACGAAGTGGCGGCGTCCCCGGATTTGGTCGCGCTCCTACATCTAAAAAGCGCGGAATACAAACGCCGCTATCGAGCCACCGCGATGGGCTGGCGTGGAGCCGCGGTACTCCGCCGCAACGCCGCGATTGCTCTCGGGAATCTAGTGGACAGGAGCGCAGTGCCGGCGCTCGTACGCTCGCTCGGGGCCGATCCGCATCCGATGGTGCGTGGTTCGGCTGCCTGGGCGCTTGGACGCATTGCCTCGCCCGCTGCACTCGGTGCGTTGCAGTCGGCCGCCGGCTCAGAGCGCGTCGAGAGCGTCCGCGAGGAAATCGCTCTCGCGCTTGCCGAGGCAAGCGGAACTCCGAGCGTGGCAGCCCCGTTAGAGCACCTGTGAAGCTCGCAGTCCCCAAAATGCTGACCCTCGGAGCGCTGACGCTCGCTTTTTCGTTTGCGCCCGTGGGCGCGGCGAATTCCCCGGCTTCGTTCGTGCAGCGCATGGCCGCGGTCAATCCGAATCTGCAAAGCTACACCGCGAGCCTGCATGTCGTGATCGCGTTGCACACGCTGCCGCTCACTCCGACGCTCGACGGCAACTACTATTTCAAGCGCCCGGATAAACAAGCCGTCGTGTTCGACACCGTTCCGATGCTTGCACAGCAGTTTCAGAAGATTTATCCGAAGATCGACCCGCCGGCCACGTGGCAAGACCTATACGATATCTCGATTCTCAACTCGAACGGCGGCACGACGACCCTGCGTTTGACGCCAAAGCACTCGGGACGCGTCGCGCACCTCGACGTTACGGTCGACGACGCGAGCGCGATGCCCTCATCCTTTACCTGGACGTATGTTGACGGCGGAACGGTCACGTTCGATCAGGCCTACGCACGCGTCGGCGGCAACTATTTGGTTCGCTCGCAGAACGGCAAGGTGAACTTGCCGAGCTATAACGCCGATGTGACGACGACGTTCTCGAATTTCCAGGTCAACGTCCCCGTGCCGGATACCGTCTTCGGGACGTAGAAGCCAGCTACGTGGCAGCAACCATCGATCTGATCGGAACGGCCGGGCCCCTCGTGGACACGTTCAACCGTCCGATCACGTATCTCCGCATCTCGGTCACCGATCGCTGTAACCTGCGATGCGTGTATTGCATGCCCGAGTCCGGGCTGCCGTGGATTCCAAAACCCGATATCCTCACCTACGAAGAGATCGTCCGCATCGTCGAAGCCGGCGCGTCGGTAGGACTGCGTTCGGTACGGTTGACCGGCGGCGAGCCGTTATTGCGCCGCGACATCGTTCGATTGGTCGACATGCTGTCGCGCATACCGGGGATCGACGATATCTCGCTTTCGACCAACGGGTTGCTTCTCGCGGAGCGCGCTGCCGAGTTGCGCGATGCCGGGCTGCGCCGTGTCAACATCTCGCTTGACACGTTACGTGATGACCGGTTCTTCGCGATCGCACGCCGCAATGGTCTCGATCGTGTGATCGCAGGAATCGATGCCGCAATCGATGTGGGCTTGAAACCGATCAAACTCAATTGCGTGGTGATGCGTGGGCAGAACGACGACGAGCTGGCCGCGTTTGCCGAGATGACGCGCAATCGCGAGATTTACGTTCGATTCATCGAGCTGATGCCCGTTGGCGAGAATCTCGAAATGCAGCCTGAAGCGTATATCTCGGCGAGCGAGATCTTGGATCGTTTGCAAGGCGTCGATGCGCTGATGCCGGTCAAAGGTCCCGGCGGAAACGGTCCCGCCCGTTACTTCGCGTTTGCAAACGCCCTCGGTGCCCTCGGCGTCATCTCGCCGCTGTCGCACGATTATTGCGAAACTTGCAACCGCGTGCGGCTCTCCGCCGATGGACGTTTGCGGTTGTGTTTGTTCGGAGACCATCACATCGACTTGCGCACGCCGGTTCGTTCCGGTGCCTCGCGTGACGAAATGGCAGCGATCTTTACCGGCGCAATGCTGATCAAACCCGAGCGGCATCATCTCGACGTCGGTAAGGCCGCGTCGGCGATGCGCGCCTTTTCGGAAATCGGCGGCTAGATAGCCTTTCGGAAGAAGGCCAGCATCCCGCGCTTTTCGGGCATGATGCGGAACTCTTCGAAGCCCCAAGCTTTCACTTGCGCGACTGCCGCCGATTGATCGAGCGAAATGCAAAATGTGAGCGTCTTCACACCGCGCTTGCGCGCCAAACCTTGAACTTCGTCGACAAGCTTGTTGGCGATGATTGCGTTTGCGCCGCGGCGCATGCGCAGCAATTCCATCATCGCAATGTCAGCCCCATTTGCAGCTTCGGGGTCGTTATAACCGTCAGGCAACTTAAAGACGAGTTGAATCGTGCCAAGAATGCCTTTCCCGTCCTCTGCAACGAGAACGAGACGGTGTCCAACCTGCTGTTCCGTGAGCCAGAGGCGAGCGCGATTCGCCCATGTTTGCCCGGGGGGGAGCGGACCGCTGACAATGCCTTCGCTAATCATACGCTCGGCATCGCGCGGTACCGCGAAGCGTATGAAGACCTTCGACGGCACGGAATGAGTTGTGCGACCAGGGGGGCCTCAGTTCCCGCTCGCACGAACCGGTAGCCTTCCGATGACGGCGATTCTGCACTTCACGCGGGACCTTCGTTTGGAAGATAACGCTGCACTTGCTGTGGCGGCAAACGACGCGCGGGTTGTGCCGGTAATCGTACTCGATCCCGCGACTTCGGGGCGTCTGCGAAGCTCGCCGCGGCGCGCCGCTTACTACTGTAGCGCGGTAGCAGCTCTCGACCGCACGATCACCGCACGCGGTGGGCGACTGATCGTCCGGCGCGGACGCACGGCCTCGACTTTACGTGCATTGGCACGCGCCGTCGGCGCGACGAGCATCGTGTGGACGGCATCCTACGATGCTCACGGTGCGCGGGTGGATCGTGATGTCCAAGCCGCGATCGAAGAAGCCGGACTCCGTGCAAGCGTAGTGCACGATGCACCCGCAGTTGCACCGGAAGAAACGGCCAGCGAGCGGCGCGGCTATCGCTCGTTCTCGGCTTACTTCGAACGCTGGATGCAGCAAGACATCGTACCGTACGATACGCTGCACGCGCAGCTCGAAGCTCCGGAGGTCTCGAGCGAAGCTCTTCCGAGTACGGCGGAATTCGGACGCAGTCTGGAGCTGGATGAACCGGTCGACGCGGACGTCATTCGCACGCGCTTCGATCGCTTTCTCGAAAGTGAGGTCGTACATTACGCGATCTCGCGAAACGTTCCGGCCGACGGTCATACCTCACAGCTTGCGCCGGCGCTTTCGTTTGGCGTCGTCGCGGCACGCAGCGTCGTTGCCGCTGTGCGCAATCGCCGAGCGGATCGGTTGCTGCTGACGGAAGAGCGCATCTCGATCGATTTGTTCCTGCGCGCACTTGCGCAACGCGATTTCTTCTTGCAGCTTGCGCACTTCTATGAAGCGCTCGACGACGCGCCATTGCAGGACAAGATGCGGCGGTTTGCCTTTTCGCGGACACATCCCGCGCTCGACGCGTGGCGCGCAGGTAAGACCGGCTATCCGCTGATCGACGCCGGCATTCGTCAACTCCGCGCGACCGGATGGATGCATCCGCGCGTGCGCGCTATAGCAGCATCGTTTCTATGCTTTGACTTGGGAGTCGACTGGCGCGTTGGGCGTGAAGAGTGGGATCACTGGCTGATCGAGGACGAGCCGGCGCTTGCAACCGGAAATTGGCAGTGGATTGCCGGCGTTGGTGCGGATCTGGCAGCCTATCCGCGCATCTACAATCCGCGAGCGCAGAGCCGTCGGTGCGATCCGACAGGGCGGTATATTCGCCGCTGGATCCCGGAGCTCGCATCGCGGAGCGATCGCGCGCTATTCGAGCCGGGTGCCGAGTCACGAAGCCCGCAGCTCGCACTCTCACTGTTCGGGAGCGACGGCTATCCTGCGCCGGTCGTCGATCACGACACGGCCGCGCGCGCATTTCTTGAGCGTTACAAACGCGAGGTTAGCGTTCCGGCTGAAGACTCGTAAAGAGCGCCCGGCGTACGATCATGCTCTTGGCTGCCTCGAGCGCTGCTGAGAAAGCGCCGCGGCGATAGTCCCAGCGCGGATCGTCGTCCGGCATGAAGATGCCCATCGCACCGTTAGCCTCGAACACGACGACATCTCCGCTGGGGTCGATGCCGAAATCGATTCCGCCGTAGTCGAGTTGCATCGAGCCGGCGATGGACGCAAGCGCTTGCATCGCGCGGCTTCCGATAACGGAGGCCGGCTCCGACAAATACTGTGCTTCTTCACCGCGGAATTCCGATGAGTCGCGCATCAACGACGAAGCGTAGTGGACTTTCCAATTTTGCGAGACGGCGAGGTGGATCGGATAGAGGACGCCGTCGATGCACATCATGCGGTATTTGCGCAGCATCCCGTCCACCGAGCGCGTGTCTTCGAAGGAGATCAGCAGTGCTTCTTCGCCCGGCAATTGTGAAGCGACCGACGTAAGCTGATCGGCGCGGTCGACCGGTTCGAAGAAGAAGCCGTTGTGAAATCCGGGGCTGCGCAGCAGCATCGGGAATTCGAAGCCGAGATCGCGCACGAACATAGCGGCGTCGGACCGGCAGAGTCGCTCGCGGGCAACCGGAACGATATGCGAAGTCCGGACTCCCTCGAGGAGACCGAGACGCTGCGATTGCTCGATCCGTCCCGTATGTGCGACGTTTTCCGGCCGGTTAATGACGGGTGCGTTTGTCTTCGCGACGATTCGCTTCGCGACTTCGAGCGCGACTGAGTCGGATTCGACGTCTCCTATTGCAATGAACACGACGTCGTGCTCCGGAAGCGGATGCCCCTCGGCGTACGCCTGCGTATAGATGACGGTGTTTTGCACGAGCGAATAGTCGACCAGAAGCTCGTAGCGAATCGCGTGCATCGCAGAGGCTATGGTCAGCAGACGAACCGGCTTGCCCGTTCCTTTATAGTCGAAGATGCGCACGACGCCGCGTAGGACGTCGCTGCTCCAGACGGCGCTGGCCGCGTCGACGTTGCCCATCTCTTCATAGGCGCTCGCGATTCCAAGGTGCAGCTCGCGATTGTCGGGCGCGATCTCGGCAGCAAGTTGGTAAATCTGGAGTGCGGCTTGATGATTGTGCTGACGCGACGCAAAATCAGCCAGACGCCAGAGAAGATTAACGTTTGCAGAATCGTGCCCGAACAGCTTCTCGAGAAATGAGCGAACCGAATCGGTCTCGCCGGCAAGGATCGTGTTTGCAGCGACTTCGTAGACGTATTCGACGTACGCATCGGTCGCCGAGACTTGCGGCATCGGCTTGCGCGGTTCGACTTGCGGAATCTGGAGATGGCTTGCATCCTCGCCGAGGCCGCGCAGGACGCCGACTAGACCGCGGGCGGCCGGAGTGTGATCGGGACGCAGCGCGAGCGCGCGGTTGAACTCGAGCTTCGCGCCTTGCAGATCCCCGCGGCCGAACAGAACGTAGCCGAGATTCGTCGCGCCGATGACGCTCTGCGGATCCGCGGCGACGGCAGCGCGGAAGCAGACTTCCGCCTGACGTATAAGATTGTTGCGATGATAGAGCCGTCCTAAATCGTTTAATGCGCGAAAGTGCGTACGATCCTCGCGCAACACGGCCCGATAAGCTTCTTCGGCAAGCGCATCGCGGCCGAGCGCTTCGAGCACGCGTGCGCGCTCGAACAAAAAGCTTACGGCGTGCGGCGACTCGGCAACGACGGCCTCAAGCGAATCAAGAACGGTCTCGATCGGGGCGGGGCTCACCCATAGTAATTCGGCGCTAGACCGATTTGCCGTTAGATTTCTGAGAATTCTTAGAGCGGGACCCTCGTATCCACCCAGTCGCTGATCAACGGAATGCGCACGTCTTCGCCGTGCCAGACTTTGATTGCGTATACGACGTCCGCGACGATCATGATGGGAAGAAGAAACGGAATCAGCGGCCACGCGGACCATCCGAGGAACGGAATCGCTGCGACCGCATGTAGGAAGAAGCCGACGGCGGCCATTCCGAAATTGAAACCAAGAGCTTGCCAAGCTTGCCGGCGGATGTAACCGTCGCGTTTCGGATCGAACAGCGCGAGGATCGCCAGGGGCCAAAATGGATAACCAAGCGCGGCCAGTACGCGCGTCTCCGAAGGCGCGGTCGCGACGGCGGCCGATTGCCTGACACTCGGCTGGTATGGCTGACTTTGTGGTCCACGCGGTCCGACATCGCCCGGTAACCTACCACCGCGCGCATCGATTTTCTCCGCGAGCCGGCAGCTGGGGCATTCGCCCCGCTCGTCACGGCACGTAGCACAAATCGATCTGCTGCACTGCGTACACAGCGCAACTGACGGTACGTTCGAGTGGAAATAGCAGTCCATGCCCAAATCTACGGGGCCAGGAGGGCAAAGGTTTCGGGTCCCGGCGCGAAAGTCGCTGCCCAGTGCAGGCCCGTCAACGCGTCGCCGTTCTGCGGCGTCTTTTTAACGAAGCGAAGCCGTACTATCTCCGGCTCGGTATCGCGCTCGTATTCGGCGTCATCGCCGGAGTCGGGCCGACGGCATACGCCTGGGCGATCGGCGGGATCGAAAATCGTGTCCTGGCCGCGCGTCCGCCCGACATTCCTTTCTTGTGGGAGGTCGTGGCTGCGATGATCGTCGTCGCCGTGACGACCAACGCGGCATCATATGGCCAGAATTACCTGACCGCATGGTGCGGTCAACGCTTGGTCGCGCGCTTCCGGGTCGAGCTGTTCAGACGCTTGATGCGCCTGCCGCTGGGCCTTTTCGAACGGTGGCGTCCGGGCGAGCTAATCTCACGCCTGACGAGCGATCTCTCGCTGATGACGGAAGCCGTCAGCATCTCGTTTCCCCAGTTCATTCAAGCCACGATCACATTCGTCGCCGCGACGGTCGGAATGTTCGTCACCGACTGGCTTCTCGCAATCGTGCTGTTCGCGTGCGCGCCGTTCATTGTGTTTGCGGTTGGACGTTTCAACGCTCTGGTAGCAACCGGCGCGATGCAGGCCCAAAGACAGATTGCAGATCTCTCCAGCAATTTGACCGAATCGCTGGCGAACGAGCGTGTGATCAAAGCCTTCGGGCGCGAAGACTACGAGATCGCGCGTTTTGACGGAAATAATCAGCGTTATTTCGGCGCCTACATGAAAGTCACGCAATTCATGCAGACGCAAGTCCCGGTTGTTGCGGTCATCATCATGCTCTCCGTTACGGGCATGCTGCTCTTCTCGACACGCGAGGTGTTGGCGGGGCGCATGAATACCGGTGAAGTGTTCCGCTTTTGGACGCTGGTCGCGCTCGCGATCAATCCAATGAACCGCTTCGCGATTTTCTTCGCGGATTTCCAAAAAGCAATCGTCGGTGCGTCGCGCGTCTACGAGATACTCGATCTTCCCATTGAACGGCCCGACTTACCCGATGCCGTTTCACTCGGCGCAATACGCGGCGAGATCCGTTACGAGAATGTCACGTTCGCTTACCGTCCCGAGGACGGACCCGTGCTCGCAGGCTTTGATGCCGAGATCGGGGCGGGGGAAGTTGTTGCGCTGGTCGGTCCGTCCGGTGCCGGCAAGACGACGATCGCGAACCTCGTGCCGCGCTTCTACGAACCGCAGGGAGGCCGGATCACCCTGGATGGAGTCGATTTGCAGAAGGTTCGCCTCGCGGATCTGCGGTCGGCCATCGCGCTCGTCCCTCAAGAGACCCAACTCTTTGGAGGCACGCTCGCCGAAAATATTCGCTACGGCCGGCTCGACGCAACGGACGACGAGATCGTCGAGGCCGCCAAGATCGCCAATGCAGCCGAGTTCATCGAACGGCTTCCCGAGCAATATGGGACGCGCGTCGGGGACCGGGGTATCCGGCTCTCCGGCGGTCAGGCGGCCCGGATCGCAATAGCCCGGGCCGTCGTCCGAAAACCGAGGATCCTGATTCTCGACGAGGCGACGAGCGCTCTTGACTCTCACTCTGAAGTCCTAATCGAGCAAGCGCTCGATCGTATTTTCCCCGGCCGGACGATCCTGATCATCGCCCATCGGCTCTCGACGATCCGGCGGGCGACCAAGATCCTATATATCGAAAGGGGCAGCGTCCGCGAGACGGGCACGCATGAATCTTTACTCGCCCGAGGGGGGCTCTACGCTGCGTTGCACGCAGCCCAGCGTTAATCTCCAAGGCCGAAGCGCCGATACGAAGTAGGAAGGTTAGGAGCTATTTCTGTTGGCTGGTATATCTTTCGGGACGACTTCGGAGCTGCTCAAGAACGCGCTAGACGGCGCAGGGCTCGAGCATGCCGCGGTCGCGAACAACGTAGCGAATGTAAATACGCCGGGCTATCAGCGGTTTGAAGTCGCCTACAAACAGGCACTCGCTGCGACGGAGCCGACGCCGCCGGATCCGAACGAGCTCGCGCTCGTGACGGACAATTCAAAACAGATCGCGATCAACGGCGAGATTCCGCCCCAGCCCTTCCATGTCGCGGCAGCCCGCGTCGACAATCCGATCAAGATGCGCGTCGACGGCAGCAACGTCGACCTCGATCAAGAGATGGCGGAGCTGACGCAGAATTCAGCCTATCAGCAGACGATGGCTCAGTTCCTGACGACGCAGTACACGCGGATTCGTTCTGCGATCGAGGAGCGCGCATAATATGCCGAGCGACGCAAACTTTTATACATCGATCCAGATCAGCGCCTCAGGTCTTTCGGCCGAGCGCCTCGCAATGGACGTCATCGCCAACAACATCGCGAACGTCAATACGACGCGCACTCCCGAAGGCGGTGCCTTCAAGCGCCAGCTGGTTGTCTTCTCGCAGAAAACTGACGACGATGCCAAGCAACAAGCGTCGCAATTGGGACAGGATCCCAATGCGGTCGGCAATCTTGACGGCGTCAAAACCACGCAGATCATCGACGACCCGTCGCCGGACCGCCTTGCATACGATCCAGGAAACCCGGATGCAGACACGCAAGGCTACGTCCACTATCCCAACGTGCAGATCGTCAAAGAGATGGTCGACATGATGGTTGCTCAGCGCGCATATGAGGCCAACGTCTCAGCCATCAAAGAATCGCGCGCAATGGGTAACGCCGTCCTCGGAGTACTGAAGGCTTAATGAACGTCAATCCGATCATCCCTGACATCGCCTCGCCCTCAAGCGAGACGCCGAACATTATGCCGCTCGCGCCGACCAACGGCGCACAGACTGCGAACAGCACGGATGAGGTCCCTAGCTTTAAAGAGTCGGTCATGAACCTGCTCAAAGACGTCAACACGAAGCTCGAGGACTCGGATCAGAACGTCCGCGATCTCGCCATGGGCAAGACCAACGACCTCGATAAGGTCGTCACGTCGGTCGAAGAGGCCAACCTCGCGCTCCAATACACGATCGCGATCCGCGGCAAACTTCTCGACGCCTACAACGAAGTCGCCCGAATCACCGTGTAATCCGAGCCGCCCGGCTCTTTACCAACACTTTGCAGCACCGCCAAAAGCGGTGCTGCTTTGATTTTGCCGGCTCGGATCGGCGGTGCGGACGATGTGCCGAGCAGCAGCTTCCGACGAGGAGCGGAGCCAGGATGGCGAGAGCGACGAGCGGGGGCGCAGCAGCACGATTCGCACGATGCGAATCGTGTAGCGGTGCTGCGAGACACGTCGCCGCATCGCCGATCACCCCCAGAAATCTAAAGTGGTTGTGCAAGTAGGCCGAAAGTCTAAGTAAGCGGCTTGGACATCCTTCGCACGGATGGGAGCCGCCCTGAAGCTGGATCGATTGAAGGCTTCAGGAGTCACCGCGTTGCGGCAGACACCCAGAGTGCGGAGGTTTTTCGCTTGGTTCGAGGACTTTATACGGCTGCGGCCGGGGCTCTCGTTGCACAAATGGACGTGGACACGATCGCGAACAATCTCGCGAACGTGAGCACAGCGGGCTTTAAACGCACGCTGATGCAAGTCCAGTCCAACGAATCGATGGGCATCTACCGAGTGCAAACGGATCCGGGCACAACGCCCGGCACGACCGTTCCCGGTAAGAGCGTATCGGATTACGTCGGGCAACTCGGTTCAGGTTCGCACGTCTATGACACGCCTGCAGATTACGAGCAAGGCTCGCTGCAGCAAACCGGCGCCCCGCTCGACATGGCGATCTCCGGTCCCGGATTCTTCACGATTGCTACGGCAAACGGGATCCGGTACACGCGCGATGGCAACTTCTCGCGGAATCCGCAGGGTCAGCTCGTAACGGCGAACGGCGATCTCGTTCTCAGTACGAACGGCCCGATCACGATCCCCGACGGACGCGTGAGTGTCGATGATACGACCGGCACGATCTCCGTCGTTGATCCGAACTCTCCGGCGTCGACGGCGGTACCCGTCGCGACGTTACGTATGACGGAGTTTGGCAATCTTAACGGCCTTCGTCCCGAGGGTTCAAACCTGTTCGTCGATGGCGGAACGGCCTCTCCCGTAAACGGCACGCAATCGTCGATAACACAAGGCTATCTCGAGGCCAGCAACGCCAACGTTATCACCTCGATGGTTGGCTTGATCACAGCGCAACAGACCTTTGATGCCAACACCAAGATGATCCAAACGCAAGACACCATGAATTCCGAAGCCATCACCAGCGTCGGTCAGAATTCGTAACACGGAAGGAACGCAGTAACTCGCCATGATGCGCGCACTTTATACCGCAGCCACCGGAATGGTTTCGCAGCAATACAATCTCGACACCATTGCGAACAATCTGGCCAACGTCAACACGACGGGCTTCCGCCAAAACCAAGCGCGGTTTCAGGACCTGCTATACCAGACCCTGAAAGCGCCCGGCTCGCCCGTCGGATCGTCGATCGTTCCCGTCGGACAAGACGTCGGTCTTGGATCGAAGGTCGCGAGCTCAGAAAAAATCTTTACGCAAGGCTCGCTGCAGCAGACCAGCAACCCGCTTGACATCGCTATTGAAGGCGACGGCTTCTTCCAAGTGACGCTGCCCGATGGTACGACTGCGTACACGCGGGACGGCGGCTTCAAAGAAGATGCAACCGGCGCGGTCGTAACCGCAGATGGTTACTTCTTATCACCGCAGATCACGATTCCGCAAAACGCGATTCAAGTCTCCGTCGGTAACGATGGAACCGTCACGGCGCTGACGCCCGGTGCAACGACGCCGACGACGCTGGGACAAATCACGCTCGTGCGTTTCACGAATGCGGCCGGCTTGCAACCAATGGGCAAGAACCTCTTCCAGCAAACCGGTGCATCCGGTACGCCGATCATCTCGCAGCCCGGTCTCAACGGCGCGGGTACGCTCGAAGGCGGCTACATCGAAGAGAGCAACGTCTCCATCGTCAATGAAATGGTCAACATGATCGTCGCGCAAAACGCGTATCAGGCCAACTCAAAGACGATCACGACGGCCGAGAACATGCTCGCAACCGCGATCCAGACGAAGCAATAAAAGGCTTATCTTGAAAGGGTTTTTCGCACTCGTCATGCTGGTCGCCGCGTTCGCGGCGCCGGCATGCGCGCTCGGTCAAACGGTAACGCCGGCGACGATGCAAGTCGTGCCTGCTGCGCGTTTGATGGAGCTCGCCGAGAAGACGGTTCACGCCGTCATCAACGGACCGGATCGCGAAGTCCGTCAAGATTACAAGTTCACCGATCAGCCGGTACCGGTTGGCAAAGTCACGATCGACGTGCAGCAGTCGCAGTACAACCCGACGTACATCGCGATTCCGCTCACGATCAACGTCGACGGCAAGCCGGTCCGTACGATCTTCGCAGGATATCGGATCGTAACGTTCATCCACACCGCAGTTGCAGCTCGCGATCTGCAAGCCGGCGCCGTGCTAACGAACGACAGCATGACGATCGGACGCGTCGAGAGCAACGGACGTCCGCCGGTTGAGACCGCGATGCTGGTTGGACGCAAGTTGAACGTTTCAGTTGGTGGCGGCAAGCCGCTCTACTTCGAACAAACCGGCATCAATCAATTGGTCACCGCAGGTCAGCCCGTCGTTTACATCCTGCACGATGGTCCGGTCTCAGTTTCGGCCGACGTCATCGCGCGCTCGGGTGGCGGCATGGGTCAAGTTGTCGCGGTCTACAATCCGTCGACGCGCAAAGCGCTCTCCGGGGTCGTCACCGGTCCCGGTCAAGTCGAATACACACTCCCGGGAGGCGACACGCAATGACTGCACTGATTCGTTTCACCGCGATCGCGGTATTCGCGACGCTCTTGGGAACGCAAGCAGTCGTCGCAGACACGCTGTACGTCGCGGCACCCGGACCGGTTGCTCCCGGTCATCCGCTGAGTTTGGGCCCGGATCTCAGAGCACATCAACCCGGCGATCTCGTCACGATCGTTTTCAATTTCAACGTTGCGCAGAACAGCACGTCGACAATGGCGCGCAGCAAGGCCGCATCGGCCGGAATGGCAGCTGGGACCGGCATCGCCGGCATTAGCTTCTTACGATTCCCGAGCTCTCTAGGCGCGCAGTCAGCACTCAATACCAGTGACGTCCGCGCCAACGCTCAAACGTTTACGAGCACGATGATGGCGACCGTGCAAGAGATTCTTCCAAGCGGCGCGCTTGTCGTCTCTGGTACGCAGCGCATCATCATCAACGGCAAGGCCCAGAACATGAAAGTTACCGGGTCGATCCGGCCGGCCGACATCGATAGCACCGACAGCGTGCTGTCCACGAGCATGGCTAACGTGCAGCTTGACTTCGACGGCAACTGGGGCGAGGACAAGAAGGGCATCCTCCAGAGGATCATCGATTGGATATGGTAATCGCGAAGCGTTTCGCCACGCGCATTCTGGTCGGACTGATCGTTGCGTCGCTGCTCTCGGCCTTCGTGCCGACTGCCGCGTTCGCGCAGATCGTCCGCGTCAAAGACGTTACGCGCGTTCAGGGCGTCACCAATAACCAGCTCGTCGGTTACGGCGTCGTCACGGGTCTCGGCGGCACGGGCGATTCGACGCAGGTTATCTTCACGAGCCAAACGATCCAGAACATTTTGCAGTCGTTCGGCATCTCGACGGCGCTGCAGTCGGTTCGCACGCGTAACGTTGCTGCCGTCGTCGTAACGGCAAACCTTGGTCCATTCGCACACTCCGGCGACAATGCCGATGTGATCGTTTCCTCGATGGGCGACGCGACGAGCCTGCAAGGCGGAACGCTCGTGATGACCGAGCTCAAGGCCGCGAACAATTTAGTATATGCAACGGCGCAAGGCCCCGTTTCTGTTGGCGGCTTCAGCGTCGCGACGGGCGGCGCCGGCGGCGCCAACTCGATCAGCGTCAACTTCACGGCAGCCGGTCGCGTGCCACAAGGTGCCGTAATCGCGCGCGACATGCAGACGAGTTTGCGCACGGATCCGGCCGGTTTCTCGTACGTGCTGACGAGCCCCGATTATCAAACGGCCGCGCGTTTAGCCGCGGTCCTCAACGCTCGCTTCGGACCGATCGCAATTGCGCTCGATGCCGAAACGGTTCACGTCAATTTGCCGAAACCGTACCTGAACAATCAGGTTCAGTTCTTGGCCGACGCCGGCGAGCTTCAGCTCAACGCCTCCGAAATCGCTAAGGTCGTGCTCAACGAGCGCACCGGAACAGTTGTCATGGGCGGCGACATCACGCTCGCACCCTGCGCGATCGCGCACGGCAATCTCTCGATCACGATCACGACGACCAACCAAGTCGTCCCCGCTGGTCCGTTCACCAATGCGCAAAGCCAAACGCAAACCAACACGCGCATTCAAGCCACGGAGTCCGGACACAAGCTGCTCTTCATCTCAGGTGCGCCGACGCTTGCGCAAGTCGTCCGCGCGCTCAACACCATAGGCGTATCGCCGCGCGACCTGATCGCAATCGTACAAGCCTTGCGCGAGTCAGGCTCGCTGCAAGCCGACTTGGAGATCATCTAATGCCGCTCGAACCAATCGCCGCACCGCAAGCGAAGCCGCTTACTGCCGAACAGCAAGCCGCGCTCTCGAACCTGCACAAGGTCGCGACGCAATTTGAAGGTTTGTTCGTCGGGATGCTGCTGCACGAGATGCACAAGGATCAGCCGGACGAGACGTTGTTCGGTCAGCGCTCGAGCGGCGAGAAGATCTTCTCGGACATGCTCGACGATCAGCGGGCTCAGAGCATGGCGTCGACCGGTTACTTCGGTATCGGCAAGATGATCGAGGCCCAGATGCGGTCGGCCGTCTTGGCGAACTCTGCGACCGAGTCCAAGAGTTCGACCAAGGGGGGTCTCCTGTGACTCTCTGGATCGCCGCTCTAAAGTGGGAGCCTCTGCATCCCGACATTATCCGTAGCCGGTTTGCTCGCGCGGACCGGGGAAGGGTAGCCACCGCAGCACATGATCATCAGCCGGGCCGAAATCGAGTCGGCGGTAGCCGTATATCGCGCAAGACTCCGGGTTATTCAGCGGAGCGGTGCTTCCTCGGACGTCGAGGTCGTAACGGCGAGCGACTCATTTTCGCCGAGCGACGAAGCGGCGATGCTCACGGCGTTGCGGGAGCAGGTCGTTGCGCAACCCTATT
Organism: Vulcanimicrobiota bacterium; assembly: GCA_963715815.1. Taxonomy (GTDB): domain Bacteria; phylum Vulcanimicrobiota; class Vulcanimicrobiia; order Vulcanimicrobiales; family Vulcanimicrobiaceae; genus JAFAMS01. The sequence goes on from OY970278.1 coordinate 1,686,098, forward strand.
ATCGCCAGCGTCTGGTCAACGAGCTCAAACGACGGATCGAGGAAGGCAGCTATTGGGTGCCGGCCGAGGAGATCGTCGAGCGTATGTTGCGGCGCTTGGTCGTGGAGAATATCGCTCAAGCCTAACTGAGGCAGGTGCCCGATGAATGATTCTTGGGAGTCGTTCATTGAGGCCCTCGGGCGCGAGTGCGCGGCATTCGGCGTCGTGAACGAAAAGGCGCTCGAGATGTCGGTCGCGCTCGTTCAAAACGTGCCCGAACGCATTCACGAGACGCAGCGTGCGCTCGAAGCGGCGCGCAAAGCTTTGGTTTCTGCACGTGCGCAGCGTCGTGCGATGCAGCAACGCGGCTTCGGAAACTTGTCGCTGAAGAAGGTTTCAAAGTTCGCGCCGCCGGCAATCGCGGCACAACTTTCGACACGGATGCGACAGCTCTCGTACTACACGATCAAGTTGGACTTGATCAATAGCAACAACCGCGCGTTAATCCTCGGCGCAATGGAGAGGCTCATGGCCGTCGTCGCTGTCATGCGGCGCGTGCAAATGCAGCCCCTCACCTATAAACGGCGCGGCATGGTGCCGCCTCCCGATCGCAGCATGATTGTCAGTCACCAGGTCTAGTAAGGGTTCTCAAGGATGAGTTTCTTCGGTTTATCTCTGGCGGGATCAGCGCTCGCGGCTTATCAAGAAGCCGAGAACGTTACCTCCAACAACATCGCGAACGTCAATACACCCGGCGCTTCCCGGCAACAGGCGGTGCTCACGCCGCAGGAGCCGATCACCGGTACGATCGGCGCCCCAACGCTGACCACACCCGGTACGCTGGGCGACGGCGTACTGATGTCGTTGATTCAACGCGTGCACGACGATTCGTACGACTCGCTGTATCGCAACGCGACGTCATCGCAGTACTACTATTCCGTCCAGCAGAGCCAGCTCGCCTCGACGCAGTCGTTGCTTGCGGAGCCGCAGGGTGGGATCAACGACACGTACACGGCGTTCATGCAGTCGATTCAAGCGCTGCAGGCAAACCCGTCGGATCCCGCCACGCGCAACGGCGTGATTGCAAGCGCACAAGGGATGGTCGCCGCGATTTCGACGACCGGTAACGGCATATCCACGCAGTTGGCGTCGACGAAGAATCAGACGACCGCGTTGATCTCGACGGTCAATGGACTGCTGCAGAATATCGCGCAGCTCAACGGACAGATTCGTGCCGAGACGGCCGCCGGCGAGCAGCCGAACACCTACAAGGACGAGCGCGATCAAGACATCGACCAGCTCTCGCAATACCTTTCGGTTCAGACGAACCTGCAGCCGAATGGCTCGGCGCTTGTCACCGTAAACGGGCTGGCGCTCGTGAACGATACGGTCGCGTATACGCTTGCCGTGCCCGTGATCGGAACGCAAGCAAACGGCCAGACGCAGATGAAGATCGGGTTCGCGAACGATCCGAACCCGCTTAATCCATCGCCAATCCCGCTCGGCCAAGGCCAGCTCGCGGGTCTGGTGGATTTGTACAACAATAAGCTGAGCGTCTATCAGCAACAGTTGAACTCGTTCACGAACGCGCTCGCGACCGAAGTCGATCGCGTGACGACGAGCGGATTCGATGGAAATGGTGTTCCCGGCGTCGGACTGTTACAGCCGCTCGTGAATTCGCAGGCGATCAGCTCGACGAACATTCAAGTTGGGATCACGGATCCGAGTCAAGTCGTCGCCGCCGTCGCGACGACGTCAGCTGGAACGCTGATGAATCCCGTCAACTCGGCGAACCAAACCGTCGACACGTCAACGTCGCTGATCGGCAACAACACGCTTCAGGTTTCGGCTCCTGCGGGCGGCTTTGCGGCCGGCAGCGCCCTAACGGTCACGGTCGATGGCGTCGCTCAGAATTTCACCTACAGCACGACCCCGGGCGCCGCGCAAATCAATGCGAGCTCGATCGACAACTTCATCACGAGCTTCAACGCGCTGCAGAACGGCGTAACGGCCTCCTACGACGATACGTCGCAGGAAGTCGTCTTCAGCCGTGACTCGAACAACGAAAGTGCCCTGCTGCAGGCAACGCCTGGATATACGTCGGGCCCGACCTTCTCGATCGCGGACTCGAACAACCCCGGCGCCACGGGCACCGCCGCGGCGTCTTCACTCTCGAGCTCTCTGCTCGGTGTCCTTGGCGCAGCCGGGATCGACGGCGTCGCGAATGCGCAGATTACAGCGGCGGCTGCAGCCGGCACGAACACGATTACCGTTTCGAACGTCAGCGGTTTCGCGGTCGGTCAAACAATTGACATCGACGCCGGCAACGGAAACTTTGAAACCGACACGATCACCGGCATCAACGGAACTACCCTGACGTTAGGTGCCGCGCTGGCCAATAATCACGTCTCGAACGCCGAAATCTACCTGGACACGACGTTGACTGCTCCAGTCGTCACGCAGCCGGTCGTGCAGAACGCGACCAACGCCTTCGGCCCGAACGACAATACGGCTTCGCTGAATATGTCGGCGATGTTCAATAACAATGTCGGAGTTCCGGGGATCGACACGCAGGTCGGCGTGTTCCAGCCGGGTCCAAGCGTCGCGGGCGGTATTTATACGGCCGCAGTCGGCCAGACGAACATCACGATCTCGGAAGGCGCCGTGCCGCTGCCCGAGTTCAGTGAAATCAACGTCGGTAATCAACTCACATTCGTGAACCAAGCCGGACAAACCGTGAACGGCGTCGTCACAGCGGTCAACCGGAATACCGGAACGATATCGCTGCAGATGACGAATAACGGCGCGGCGGCCGTCACATTCAGCACGAATGCGGTGACGCCGGGTGACTTTACCGGAGTCATCGCGACCAAGGCGCAAACGCTGGGTCAAGCCTACGCCGCAATCATCGCGCAAGTCGGTCTCGACGGGCAAACTGCAACGACCGGTACGTCGACGCAAACGAACATTGCAAATTCGATCAACCAAACGCGTCAGAGTATCGACGGCATCAGTTTGGATGAAGAAACGCAGAACCTGGTTATGTATCAGACTTCGTATCAAGCCGCTGCCAAGGTGGTAACGATGCTCGATACGATGCTTCAAAGCGTCCTAGGAATGATTCAGTAGTATGGGAATGCGCATATCGACGACCAATCTATTCGATCAGCAGACCTTCGCGATCGACAATCTCCTGTTCTCGCAAACTCAGCTGGGCAACGAGCTTTCCGGTGGCAAAAAGCTTGTTAATCCCCAGGATGATCCCCAGCAGATCGCACAGGATCTGCAAGTTCGCAGCTCGATCGCGGATACGACGACGTCGGCCCAAAACACGCAGCAAGCCAGTGACGAGCTTACCGAAGTCGATTCAACGATCGGCGAGCTAACGTCGGCACTGCAAAGTGCGCGGCAGCTCACGGTTACCGCGGCCAGCGACGTCATGGATCCTTCCAACAAGCTTGGTGTCGCCAATCAGGTCGAACAAATCATTACGCAGCTGGTCGGACTCGCGAACAGCCAATACGGTGGCAAATATCTGTTTGGCGGAACGAACGTCGCCTCGGTACCCCCCGTCGCAACGACCGGCACACCGGTTACAGCCGTGACGTTCAGCGGCAACGAAGCGCAGACCGGTGAGCTGTATGCCGACGGCGAGCAGATCTCGCTGTCGACGACGCTGCAGCAAGCCTTCAACTTCAATGCCTCCAACGGCAGCCTTAACGTCTTCCAGGTTTTGATCAACCTACGCAACACGCTCAACGACACCGGGCCGATCGTCGTCAACTCCGGCGGCGCTTCCGTGACGGGAAATTCGATCGATCAGAGCGCGCAATCCATCAACGGCGCCGGCCAGATTCTCGATGCAACGGCGGCGCTGAGCGGACAGGCAAACGCATTCGCAACGCCGCTGCAGTTTCAGCCGACCATACCGCCATCCGTACAGTTCACGATTGACAGCGGTCAGGGAAGCTCGACGATCACGATTCCGAATACGGACACGATCGATGGCGGCGCGGCCAGCGTCATTGGCCAGATCAATGCGGCAACCGCCACAACGGGCGTTACGGCCGTTTGGGATCAGCGGACCCAGAAGATTACCTTGGCTTCGAACTCCCCGTACACGGTGACCGATGACTCCGGAAACTTCACGGCAGCCTTCGGACTAACGCAGCAGTCCGGTGTGACCGATAACCTGAGTAGACAGCTTGGGGACATCGACAACGTCATTACGCAGGCCCTGGTATCAAGGTCGGCGGTGGGGCAGTCGATGGACACCTTAAATACGCTGACAAACCGCTATAACACGTCGATTACCAACGACACCGCAGTCCAATCCCAGATCGAGGACACGAACTTCCCCTCAACGATTTCTCAGTTCACAGAAACCCAGACGGCCCTTCAAGCAGCGTACTCTACGACGACCCATCTCGAAGGGCACACCCTCATGGATTACCTGTAGGAACGCATGAATACACAAAACACGGCCACCGCCGCTCCGCAGATTCGAACCGTCAATACGACGCGGTTCGGCGAGATCTCCGTGCCCGAAGACGACGTCTTTACACTGAAGTGGGGACTGCCCGGCTTTGGCTTTCTGCGCGAATTCGTGGTGCTCGCTCTCGAGGATCAAAAGCCCTACGTCTGGCTACAGAGCTTGGAACGGCCGGAAATCGCGATGCCGTTGATCGATCCCTGGGCGCTCTTCTCGGACTACGATCCTCAGCTGCCGTCGGTTACCGCGGCTGTGATGGAGATCGAGCGTCCGGACGATTTCTGCCTGATGTGTGTGTGCGTGGTTGGCCCTGAAGCAAAAGAGCTGACCGTTAATCTGCTCGCCCCCGTCGTCTTCAATCTGAGGCTGCGCATCGCGCGTCAGGTTATGCTGGAAGACTCGGAGTACTCGATCCGTACGCCGATCCCGCGCGCTGAAGACATCGTAAAGGAAGCAAACTCGGCCTAAAGAATCCGCCCTGGTAGCACAGGATGTGCAGATGCCGCGGTGCCCATGGATGTGGCGACGGCGGCGATTAGAGTGCCAGGGAGGGCCCAGTGTTAGTTCTCAGCCGCAAGCTCAATCAAGCCATTATGATTGGCGACGACGTGCGGATTATTGTCGTGTCCGTCGATCGCGACCAGGTCAAATTGGGCATCGATGCGCCACGGGCGATCGCAGTCCATCGCTCGGAAATCTACGACGAGATCCAGCGCCAGAACCGTGAAGCCGCGACTTCAATGTTGCAACCGGGCCCCGTCGCTACACCGACGACCGCCCAGCTCCGGCCCGGCCCCGCAAAACTTCCGGCTGCGAAAAGACCGAAGCCGCTAAAGCCTCCGACGTAAACGGCCGATACGAACCATTAGTGGGACAGGACGTCCCCGTATTTGCCTGACACTTATCAAGGAGGAACTTCATGCCAGGTATTGGCGGCATCTCCATTGCTACCAACCTACTGGCGAATGCGGTTTCGCTGAACCTGAACCGGAATCAAGGCATGTTGCAGACTGCTGTGACCCGGTTGTCGAGTGGTTTGCGCATCAACAATGCCGCAGATGACCCGTCAGGATTGGCGATTGCCACGCGACTCAATTTGCAGTCGCAAGGCTTCGATCAGGGTAGTCTCAATATTCAGGACGCGAACAACGCGGCGACGACCGCCGAAGGCGCGCTCCAAACTGAGACCAACATCCTGCAACGTATTCGCGATCTCGCAGTCGAGGCGTCATCCGACATTACGTCGGATTCGGACAAGCTCAGCCTGCAGGCGGAAGTCTCGCAGCTGCTGCTCGAGATCAACCGCATTTCCCAGAACACGAACTTCAACGGTGCCTACCTGCTTTCGGGCTCGCACGAAGGTTTCACGCCGCAGATCAACTTCAATGCGGTCGTAAACTCGAACTCCGTGCTCGCAACGCAGATTACCGTTGGAGCAAGCAATACGCTTGTTAACAACATCACGTATTTGGCGACGAACAACAGCTCGATCGACGGAACGCTCGAGTTGCAAGTCGCCCAGCTGACGTCGACGCAACAGGGCGTAATCTTCTCGTTCCTGTGCTCCGCGACGAACTTCTATCAGCAAGTAAGTATTGCTACGGTGGCCGCCAATGGTCAGTACATCACGTTCTTCTGGGACGGTGTAACGATTGTTACGGGCGCCTGCATCGGTACGTTGGACGTCGGCGTGACGACCTACTTAAAGATCACGCAGTACGTTTCAGCGGCATCGAATCCCAGTAACCCGGCTTTTACAGTCCAAGATGGTCCGAACCAAGGCGCGGTCATTTCGATCGGCTTCTTGGCAACGAACACACAAACGTTGCGGATCAGCAACATCAACGTCGCCGGCTCGATCGGTACCGGATCCGGTACGATCGCAGCAGAAGACGTGATCGGCCAAGTCGACTACGCGCTCACGCAGCTGCTCGGAACTCGAGCACAGCTCGGCGCGATCATGGTCCGACTCGGAGAAGACGAAGACAACAACAACATCGCCGCAGTCAACTTGACCGCGTCGGCTTCGAACATCACCGATCTCAACGTGGCCCAGGAAACGACCGAATACACCAAGCTTCAAATCTTGGTCCAAGTCGGAACCTCGGTCTTGGCACAGTCCAACGTCAACGCCCAATCGGTACTCGCGCTCTTCAGATAGCGCCTGAACCCGGGTTTGATCGCCAAGGGGGCCCCGCGCAAGTGGGGCTTCTCCTTTTGTCCGGCCTTTTGAGCGGCTTCGGGCATGGCGGCACGCGGGTGCCCTCGCCGGCTCGCTAAGAGCCGTTTTTGCGTCGTTTGGCACCCCCGGGGGTTAAGCTTTTGTAAATTGGCCTCTAGAAGCTAAAGTTTCGCGCAGGGGAGCAGGGGGAGGGGCCTCCTGGTGGCGTATTGGGAGGCAGCGGGCTATGGATGGTCCGCATGTCAGGCAAAAATCAAGGAGGATTCTATGCCAGGTATTGGTGGCATCTCAATTGCAACCAACCTTTTGGCGAATGCCGTTTCGCTCAACTTAAACCGGAATCAGGGCATGCTGCAAACTGCCGTGACCCGGTTGTCGAGCGGTCTCCGGGTCAACACGGCCGCAGACGACCCCTCGGGACTTGCAATCGCTACTCGCCTCAACGCCCAATCGGCGGCGTTCGACCAGGCGAGCTACAACGTCCAAGACATGAACAACGCAGCGACCGTCGCGGACGGCGCCCTGCAGACGGAAACCAACATTCTGCAGCGCATCCGCAACCTTGCTGTCGAAGCCGCGTCGGACGTTACGTCAGACAGCGACAAGATCAGCTTGCAAGCTGAAGTCTCGCAGCTGCTTCTTGAAGTCAACCGCATCTCGCAGAATACGAACTTTAACGGTCAGTATCTGCTAAGCGGTGTCCATGAGGGCTTCACGCCGCAGACCAACTTCAACGCAGTAATTTACTCGAACTCTGTGCTCGGTCAAGCCATCACGGTCGGGGCGAATAACACGCTGGTCAACACCGTGACGTATCTTGCCACGAACAACAGCTCGATCGACGGAACGCTGGAACTTCAAGTTGCGCAGCTCACGGCTACGCAACAGGGAATCATTTTCTCATTCCTGTGCTCGTCGACGAATTTCTATCAGCAAGTTAGCCTCTCAACGATCGGTAACGGCGCACCGTCCTACATCAACTTCTTCTGGGATGGCGTTACGGTCACGGCGGGTGCTTGCATCGGAACCGTCGACGTCGGCGTGACCTCGTATATCAAGATCACGCAGTACGTTAGCGCGGCCTCCAATCCGAACAACCCTGCATTCACGATTCAAGACGGCTCGCTGGAAGGCGCAGTCATCTCGATCGGGATCCAGGCAACGAACACCCAGACGTTGCGTCTATCGAACGTTAACGTCGCGGGTTCGATTGGAACCGGCAGCGGTACGATCGCAGCGGAAGACGCGATCGGTCAGATCGACTACGCCCTCAACGCGTTGCTCACGCAGCGTGCTTTGATCGGCGCCGTTGTCAATCGTTTGAACGAAGACGAGGACAACAACAACATCGCCGCGGTCAACCTTACGGCATCCGCGTCGAACATCACGGATCTCAACGTCGCAGGCGAGACGACCGAATACACCAAGCTGCAAGTCTTGGTCCAAGTCGGAACGTCCGTGTTGGCGCAGGCCAATACGAACGCGTCGTCCATCCTCGCGCTGTTCAGGTAATAGCCGCTTAGTCTTCGGCGGACTCGCTTTGGCGAGTCCGCCGGGGACGGCACACTGAGAGGAGGTTGATAACAACACCAAACGCACCTCAATAAAATTGAATATCGAAAAAGTCTTTAGGAATAGGAAAAGGATTTCCCGAGCTGCACTTTGTCGGCTCGGTTCAAGGAGGAGGAAAAGACCATGCCAGGTATTGGCGGAATTTCCATTGCCACTAATCTATTAGCGAATGCCGTTAGCCTGAACTTGAACAAGAATCAGGGCTTTCTGCAAACTGCCGTGACTAGGCTCTCGAGCGGTCTTCGGATCAACACGGCCGCAGACGACCCCTCGGGGCTCGCGATCGCCACTCGCCTTAACGCCCAATCGTCGGCGTTCGATCAGGCGAGCTACAACGTCCAAGATGCCAACAACGCAGCGACCGTCGCGGACGGCGCCCTGCAGACGGAAACCAACATTCTGCAGCGTATCCGCGACCTTGCTGTCGAAGCCGCGTCGGACGTTACGTCGGACAGCGACAAGGTCAGCTTGCAAGCCGAAGTCTCGCAGCTGCTTCTTGAAGTCAACCGCATTTCGCAGAATACGAACTTTAACGGTCAGTATCTGCTAAGCGGTGTCCACGAGGGCTTCACGCCGCAGACCAACTTCAACGCGATCGCCTACTCGAACGCGGTTCTCGGTCAAGCCATCACGGTCGGCGCGAACAACACGCTGGTCAACACCGTGACGTATCTTGCCACGAACAACAGCTCGATCGACGGAACGCTGGAACTTCAAGTTGCGCAGCTCACGGCTACGCAACAGGGAATCATCTTCTCGTTCCTGTGCACCTCGACGAACTTCTACCAGCAAGTTAGCCTCTCGACGATCGGTAACGGTGCACCGTCGTACATCGCCTTCTTCTGGGATGGCGTAACGGTTACGTCGGGCGCTTGCATCGGAACGGTCGACGTCGGCGTGACGTCCTACATCAAAGTCACGCAGTACGTCAGCGCGGCCTCCAATCCGAACAACCCTGCGTTCACGATTCAAGACGGCGCGCTGGAAGGCGCAGTCATCTCGATCGGGATCCAGGCAACGAACACCCAGACGTTGCGTCTATCGAACGTTAACGTCGCGGGTTCGATTGGAACCGGCAACGGTACGATCGCAGCGGAAGACGCGATCGGTCAGATCGACTACGCCCTCAACGCGTTGCTCACGCAGCGTGCTTTGATCGGCGCCGTCGTCAACCGTCTGAACGAGGACGAGGACAACAACAACATCGCCGCGGTCAACCTTACGGCATCCGCGTCGCAAATCACGGATCTCAACGTCGCAGGCGAAACCACCGAATACACCAAGCTGCAAGTCTTGGTCCAAGTCGGAACGTCCGTGTTGGCACAATCCAATACGAACGCGGATTCAGTCCTGGCGCTGTTCAGATAAAAAAATCCCAGTTTTGGCGGGTCCACTTCGGTGGACCCGCCAATAACACTTGAGAGGAGGTGATACACAGCGCTCGCCGCAAACGCGCGCCGGCAAAAAACAGCCCCGGAATAAAACTGAAGAAAAGACAGTAACATCTTTTCGCTACATCTTTAGGAGGATGTTCCGGGTTCGCGATGCGGGCTCGGATCAAGGAGGAAAGGATTATGCCAGGAGTCGGTGGGCTATCCATAGCCACCAACTTACTCGCGAATGCTGTTACTTTGAATTTGAACCTGAATCAAAACAGGCTTCAAACCGTTGTAACACAGCTTTCGAGCGGGTTGCGGATCAACTCGGCCGCAGATGACCCCTCGGGACTAGCAATCGCTACTCGCCTCAATGCCCAATCGGCGGCATTCGATCAGGCGAGTTACAACGTCCAAGATGCCAACAACGCAGTTACGGTCGCGGACGGCGCCCTGCAGACGGAAACCAACATTCTGCAACGCGTCCGAAATCTAGCCGTTGAGGCCGCTTCTGACGTTACGTCTGACAACGACAAGTTGAGTCTGCAAGCGGAGGTCTCTCAGCTTTTGCTCGAGATCAATCGTATCTCGCAGAATACCAACTTTAACGGTCAGTATCTGCTGAGTGGAGCCAACGAAGGTTTCACGCCGCAGATCGCGTTCAACGCGGTCATCTATTCCAACTCGGTGCTAGGTCAGCTAATCACGACCGGTGCGAATAACACGCTGGTCAACAACGTGACCTACCTCGCGAGCAACAACAGCTCGATCGACGGAACCCTTGAGCTGCAAGTCGCACAGCTCTCGACGACGCAACAGGGAATCATTTTCTCGTTCCTGTGCACGTCGACGAACTTCTACCAGCAAGTCAGCCTCTCGACGATCACCAACGGCGCTCCATCGTACGTCCAGTTCTTCTGGGATGGGGTGACGATCACGTCGGGCGCTTGCATAGGAACCGTGGACGTCGGCGTGACCTCGTACATCAAGATCACGCAATACGTCAGCGCGGCCTCCAACCCGAGCAACCCCGCCTTCACGATCCAGGATGGTTCGGAGGAAGGCTCGGTCGTCTCGTTTGGCATCCAAGCGACCAACACCCAGACGTTACGGCTCTCGAACCTCAACGTCGCAGGCTCCATCGGGACTGGCAACGGAACGATCGCGGCGGAAGACGCAATCGGCCAGATCGATTATGCCCTCGACCAAGTTCTTGGGGCGCGTGCGCTTTTGGGCGCGATCGTCAACCGGCTGAACGAGGATGAGGACAACAACAACATCGCATCCGTCAACCTGACGGCGGCGGCGTCGCAAATCACGGATCTGAACGTTGCTTCGGCAACGACCGAATTCACCAAGCTGCAAATCTTGGTGCAAGTCGGCACGTCGGTGCTGGCCCAGGGCAACACCAACGCGCAGTCCGTCCTCAGCCTATTTCGCTAACCTAACGGCGACTGGAGCTCCGACGGCCCCACCGACCACGGCGGGGACGCCGGGGTAGGAGCCGGGCGGGCCTGCCTGCGGGCGGGCCCGCTGCTCCTCCCCTTTTGAGCCCGGGCGCTCAAGCAAAACCCCTCAGAATCCGATGAACCTAATGAGAGAGGTTCATCATGCCCATCCATACGCTGCGCGCGGACGAGTCAGAGCGCTCGCCGCTTCTTTTCAATCTACCGTATCCACCCGACGACCATGAGCAACTCCCCGAGGGGATCAGCCTGTGCATGATCGTCAAGAACGAGGAGCGCTTCCTCGAAGCGTGCTTACGCAGCGTAGAGGGCATCGTCGACGAGATCAACATCGTCGACACCGGTTCTACCGATCGTACGTTGGAGATTGCCGAGAAGTTCGGCGCGCGCATCCAGCACCGCGAATGGCGTAACGATTTCGCATGGGCACGCAATGAAGTGCTCGCAATGGCTACGAAACGCTGGGTGCTGGTCCTCGACGGCGACGAAGAGATTGCGCCCGAGTGCCGCCGGCAGCTGATGGACCTTCGAACGACGCCATCCTATATGACGGTCGTTTACTGCCGAATTCACAACGACACGACCGAGTACGGCTCGAGCTCGATGATGTCGCACAGCCTGCCGCGTATCTTCCCGGCGACGCCGCGTATTCGTTACCGGGGCGTCATCCACGAAATGCTGGTTGCCGACGAGGGACAGACGAAGTCCGACGCCGTCATTACGCCGATTCGGATCCTGCATCGCGGCTACATGAGCGACGTCATCGGTGCGAAGAAGAAGAACGAGCGTAATGCGCCGCTGATTCAACGTGCGACCGAGATCGACGAGAACGATTCGTTCGCCTGGTTCAACTACGCAAACCATCTCATCGGGAACGGCAAAAACGACGAAGGCATCGACTGCATGCAGCGCGTCGTCGACATGGAGCGCGGCAAAGACATGCGCGGCTACGTTCCTCTCGCGTACGTCTTCCTGGCCGGAACGTTGGCCTCGCACCGCGGCGAAATCGACCGCGCGATGGAGATCATCGACGAATGCCTGGAGCGCTTACCGAACTACGTGCTTGCGATCTATTGCAAAGCCGAGATCTACGCGCGCTCCGGGAAGTACGACGAAGCCCGTGAGTGGTTCCAAAAAGCGATCGGAACGCGCGCGCGCGAAGAATGGTACAACGTCGTCGATGAAGAGATCGCCGTTTGGAAGTGCCATTCGAACATCGCGACGAGCTATGTCAACGAAGGCAAGTTCGACGAAGCGATCAAGTGGCTTGAAGAGGCCCACAAGAATAAGCCGGATCTCCTCGTTCTCAAAGACCGCCTCGCGTGGCTCTATGAGAAGACGAAGCGATACTTCGACGCTGAATTCATCCTGCGCCAAGCCTTCGAGGAGTATCCCGAAGAGCGCACGGCCGTCATGTACGTCAACTATCTGGCGCGCCGCAACCGCTTTACCCGCGCGCTCGAGGTAATCGAAGACGCGCTGCCGGCCGCGACAACCGAGCTGAAGGTCGCGCTCAATACGGCTGCCGGCGCAATCATGCGTAAGACCGGGAACGGCGATCCCGTCCCGTATTTGCGCGCCGCTATCGATCTTTCTTCGGGTGCGGGTCTCGCGCTCGAGCTGCTCGACAGTATCTATCTCGAACGCCAGGACGAAGTCTCTCGCGCGCGCTTGCGCCGCGACGAGATGGAGGCGCCTCTCGTTGCGCAGGTCGACTACTTACGCCGCACGAGCCGCTTGCTCGAAGAAGAACGCTATGACGACGTCATCGCCGTCGCGCAAGACGGACTACTCATCGATGCCGGCAACGCGAGCCTCATGTTCAATTTGGCGCTTGCGCTTTCGAAGACCGATGACGGCACGGGCCGTGCTATCGATTTGCTCGACAGCGTTCGTTCGGGAGAGCCCGACGTTATCGAAACGGCCGCAGCGTTGCGTGCGGCGCTGCTCGAACGCGAAGGAAGGTTCGAGGACGCGCTTGGTGCGCTCGATCGTGCCTTCGGCGAAGTGCCGTCGAACGAGGATGCGCTCTTGCAGCGATCGCGTTTGCTTCAATCGCTTGGCAGAGCCTCCGCCGCGGAGGCCGGCTTACGTGCGGCAATGTCGCGCGGACGTAAACGAATCGGTCTCGAGCTCGCGTCGCTGATGTTGCGCGAAGGCCGGTTCGCCGACGCACAACTAGTTGCCGAAGAGGCGCTCGCCTCCGCCTAACATGGATCTTGCGGTTCTCCTCTTGGGCACAGCGAACGCTGCTACGCTGCGCGCGCTCCCGCATGGCCTGGAGGTTCACGAGACTTCCGCGGCCGAGGCCCTTGAGATCGCGCGAGGCCTTTCGGTAACACGGCTGCTGATCGTCGAGCCCGAATCGCGCATTCCGGCGCAAACGTTTCTCGCCGCCGCGCAGATCGAGGCAGACGGCGGTCTCGTCGGCGGTTGCGCGTTCTCGGATGGGATGCTGCGTTTCGGAAGCGTGTTCTCGTCGGTTCCATTCGGACCATACGCCATGGACCCGTTCCCGCTGGTCGACGTCACGGGCGGCGCGCAGCGCGAACGTCCGGCCGCGGACGCTATCGATACGGTGGCTTCGGGCGCATATCTCGTCGATCGTCTCGCATTTATCGAGGTCGGGGGCCTCGAACCGAACCTCGGGACACCGTGGCGCGCGTACGATCTCAGTCTACGATTCCGAGACGCCGGAAAGGGCGTGCGTTGGGACGCTGCGCTTGCATTCGTTCTCGACGGCGGACTGACGCGGTCCGGCGAGGCGGCAGATCATCGCGACTTCATGCGCCGCTGGGGCCACAATCTGGTCTCACGCTTCGACCTCGAGATGCCGGCGCGCGGCGGTATTCGCCGGCCGCTGCGTCTACCGTTCGGTCAGCGCGAAGCCATTGCAATGGCGATTCCGCAAGTCGACGTGATCGTCTTCGGTGAAGGTGGTCTTGGGCCGAATCAGATTCGGATTTCGACGCGCGTGCGGTTCGGGTCGATTCGCGATGCGCGCGGCGAGCAGGGCCGCGGCATCGCTGCGCTGCGCGACGCGCTGGCGTCGCGGGGCGACCGATACCTCTTGCTCGTCGATGCGGGCGCAGAGCTGAGCGATCATTGGGCGGAGCGCTTGCTCGTCGCCAGCGAGTGGGCAACCAACGTCTGTGCCGTGTCCGAGCCGGGCCGCACGCTGTTGTCGCTGTCGCGAATTCCGCTCGACATACAGCCTCCCGCCGAGGCAGCGGGCGTGGACGCAGCGCTCGACGTCATGTTCGAGCAAGCTCAACTTCGCGCGCGCATCGTTCGCGGACGGCCGGTCTCGCCGTGCGCAATTGCGCCGCATCGAACGACAGTCAGTGTCGTCGTTGTCGCTCAAAGCGACGAGGGCTTCGGTCGCACGTCATTCGAGGGCATCTACACCGGGGATCTTGGAGTCGATTATCACGCGGTGACGACGCCGGCGCGCGCGGGGATGCTGGAGTTTCTCAAAGGATATCCGACGATTCGACGGATCGTCGATGATTCGCGCAGCTTGGCTGCCGGCGTCAATGCCGCGCTGTCACGTGCCGAAGGCGAGATCGTCGTCGTCATCGGCGATGATTTCTTTCCGCCGCGCGGTTGGATCGAGATGGTGCGCGAGGCATTTTCGGTTCGCCCGGAGTCCGGCATCGTCGGATTCAGTACGGTAATGGTCGAAGGTTCACAGTGCGTCGACGCGGGCTATTCGGATATTAAAGCGTTTCATTCATTTGCCGGAGTACGCCGTGCGACGATGCGCCGGGAAGCACACCTCGCGCACCGCTTGGCAGCCCTCGCGATTGCGATCGACGCACGGGCCTTGAAGGCCGTCGGCGGATTTGACGAGCGTCTCGGCGCCGGCCGCTGGGGCATCGAAGACCTCACGATTCGCATTCGTTCCGCCGGTTACGAGTGCTATGTCTCCGAAGATCTGTTCGCGCATCATTTTCCATTAGGTGACGCAAAGCCGTTTCTCTCCGAGCCCACCGAAGAAGGCCGGCGCGCCGCCGTCTTTGCTGAAAAATGGGGGCTGCAGCCCTCCGATCTCGCGGCGTTCAATCCGATGCCATTTGTTGCGCGCGGCTTCGACCCGAATCGCGATTTCGTTCCGCTCGTCGACGTTCGAGAGAGCGACAAGCGGCTACGCGAGCGCTACGACGGCGTCTTCGTAGCCGGATGCCCGAATAGCGATGCCGTCGACGCCGTCGCCCCGATACTGCGCCGGTATTTTCAAGCTTTTAACTCCGGCGATGACGTGCTCTTCGCGATCGGTATCGGTGAAGGTATCGACGTCGAATCCGTCAGTGCCCGTGCTCGCGCGCTGGTTCGCAAAGCCGGCGTGAAACTCGAGGAAGCGCCGGACGTCGTTATCTCGCCGCTCGGCACCGATCCCGAACGTTGGCTCGCCGGACTTTCGAACGGGCCCCGTCACTGTGTGTTCGACGGTGGCGTTCTGACGTCGCTCTCGCGTTTGGATGATTTGAGCCCGAGCGGTTTGCGGCGAGCAGTTGCGACGGTGCCGGCGTGAGATATCATCGGGCGTTTGACGACTTAGCGATCGTTCTCAACGTCGAGGCGGGCGACGTTCTGTCCGCCGAAAATCTCGTTGCCGTGCGACTCGAGCCGGTCGTCCGCAGCGTAAACGGTTCTGCGGCTCTGGATTTGCATTTCCGCCGCGAGAGCCGGTGGAGTGTTGTCCCTCTTGTCATCGTCGACGTGCCCATGCTCGAAGCGCGCGAACGCGATCCGCTCGTATGGCCGCAGCGTATCGTCGAGTATGGCAAAAATATCGACGCTGATTCGATCGGCGACCGTATCGAGGCTTGGTTGCGAGAGCTTCTCGCCGAAGGCGCGATGAATCGCGAGCAGTTTCGCATCTTCGGCAACTCCGAAGATGAAGCGCGTTTCATCGCAGCGCGCGCGGCCGGATTCCTCGGAGCGGCGCCCTACGAAGTGGTTGGACGCAAAGCAGCGCCGTACGTTTTTGCGCGGCGTCACGCGCGGAGTCGCGACGTCGTGATTGCGGCGCGCGACGCAGAGCTCGGAGCCGTCTTGCTCAAGCCGGTGGTCCGCAAGCTCGAGATCCTTGTAAATGATGCCGTGGCGGCAGTCTGGTACGGAGTCGAGTCGGAACAAAGTGAGCGCGACGTAGCAATCGTCGATGCTTCAAATCGCTCGCGTGCGGAAGTCAAATCGGCGCAAACGGTTGTCGATCTCGACGCCGGCGAAGGCGTGCGTATCGAGCCCGCGCCGATCGTCCCTATTGATTCGCTTTTCGATTTCACCGGCGTCGTTCGCCGCGGCGAACGGCCATTTTCAGTTCTGATTCGAAAAGAGCGTCAATTGCGACAGCCGACTATCCCGGATCGGGCAGCGGTGGGCGGCTCGTCGGGTCGAATCGTCTTCGGATTGCGTGGGCGCGCGCTGCAGCAGGGCGGTGCGGACGTCGATCTCGCGCAGATGATCGCCGTGGCGATGCGCGACGAGGGCTTTAGTGTGGACGTCGTTGACGAGCCGCAGAAAGCGATCGCCCTTCGTCCGGATCTGATCCATGCGTTCGGTCTTGCCGATGGATCGGCCGCACTTGCATACGCGCGTGCGGCTCGTAGTCTCGAAGTGCCCTTTGCGCTGCATGCACTCTACGATGCGCCCGCGCTCGGCGGATACTGGGGTGCAACCGTTACGCCGTATTGCTTCCGTTTCGCGCAAGACGAAACGACGGTAGCAAGTCTTTCCGTTTTGATGCGCGATCGGCGGTTGGCCGTAAATCAAATCATCGCCGATGCAGTATTCCACCCGACACAACCGACTTGGAAAGACGACATCGCATCGGCAATGTCGATTGCGGACGTCGTATTTGTGACCGGACCCAAGGAAGAAGAGGCGCTGCGCCAAGTTTCTGCCGACGCCAACTTCATATCAATGCCGCTTCCGGTTGCGCACGGAAGCGAGCCGGCACCGATCGGTGCGCTCGTTGGGTCGCAACCGTATGCGCTGCTTCACGCTCCGATCGAGTCGACCCAAAATCAACTGCAGGCGGTGCGTGCAGTCGAGATGGCGGATATCGCGCTCGTCATCGCGGGGCCGGTAACCGATGCGGATTATGCAAGCCTCGTCCGCAGTTTCGCGGGCGACCGTGTCATCATGCTCGATGAGCCCGATCCCATGACGCTCGAAGGTCTCTATCGCGGCGCGGATGTCTTCCTGGACGTCGCTTGGGTTGGTTGCGGGCTTGCGCGTGCGGCGCGCGCACTTTCTCGCGGAGCGGCTCCTGTGGTAAGCGCTCGCATGCCTTTGCAAGATCTTAACCTGGGCGAATTCGGGGCCTCGGTCGAGCCGGGTGACGTTCAGTCGATCGCACGTGGTCTCGGTGATACATGGACGATTCGCCAGCACGAAGCGTCGCGTTTCGAAGAAATAAGAACGTCTGTGCTCTCAGGATCGGGTGTGCGGGATGTCACGACATCGATCGTGGTAGCCTATGCGCAGTCCATAGAAAAGCGGACTATGCCGGTGCTCCGATAAAATGATGTACTCGCTTGCCCGATATTCCCTAGGAAGGGACTTGAGTAACATGGATGTTTTTCAGGAGGCGCTATTGCGCCCCAGGGGGCGAGTTTAACCGATGTCAGGATTATCCGGAGTCGGTTCAAGCTCGACCAGTTCAACTACGGGGACGCTCGGTAACGTTCCGCCGATTTCGTTTCCCGGTATCGCGTCTGGTATCGATTACAACGCGATCATCGAGAAGCTGACGTCGCTGACGCTTGCGCAGAATCAGCCGCTCAACGCCGAGAACACGAGTCTTGCCGCCCAAAACAAAGAGCTGATCAAGATTAATGGTCTCATTCAAAACGTTCAGGCCGCGATCCAGAATCTTGGCGATTCAAGTCTCTTCAACCAATTTGCTGCGACGTCGAGCAATTCGTCGTTCGCGAGCGCCGAGCAAATCGCCGGCCAGACACCTCAACCCGGAACGACGACGATTCTTTCGCAAACGCTCGGAACGTCGACCGTCATCAGCAGCGACCCCGCTGCCAACAAACCTATCAACACCGGCGTCACGCTCGCGACCGCGGGCTTTCAGATTACGCCGAGCAACGGCGCATCATCGGGCGGCAAGTTCACCGTCGACGGGCAGCAGATCAGCTTCGACGTTGGGACTGACACGGTCCAATCGATTCTCAACAAACTGAATGCGCTCACGGGCGTCAAGGCGACGTTCCAAAACGATCAGCTCACGTTGACGTCGACGAACGGACAGCCGCTTTCGATCGGTTCGGCTTCCGATTCGGGCAATCTCGAGCAGATCTTCAAGCTCGACACGTCGCCGATCACGGGCGGTCAACAGCAAACCTCAGCCGGAACCGTTTCCTCGCAAATAATCTCAAACGGAAATGGCGTCACCTTGACGGACACTCTCGGCGGGGTCGGCGGAGACGGCGTCACTACGAACGGGACGCTGACGATCAACGGCGCTCCGGGGATTGCATATACGACCGGAGAGACGGTCGGAGCCCTCGAGACTGCGATCAACACCGCGGGAATCCCCGGCGTTAGCGCGACGATCGTTAACGGACAATTGGAGATCGGATCGACCACCGGACCCGTGACGGTCACGGAAACGGGCGGCGGCGATTTCCTAACCGCGTTCAAGGGCGGTATGGCGCAAGACGTCACGGGCGCCGACATGCTCGGCAACGACGGCGTCACTACACCGGGCACGCTCACGATCAACGGTAACGCGATCGCCTATACGACCGGCGAGACGGTTTCTGCCCTCGAGGCTTCGATCAACGCGGTTGCCGGCTTGAGCGCCTCGCTTCAGGGGGGCGAGCTCGTCATCGGAACGACGAACGGTGCCGCGCTGAACATGACGGAAACCGGCGGCGGCAACTTCCTGACCACGTTCAATGGCGGGATGAGTGCTGCGTCGAGCGTGCAGACGGTAACCTCGTCATCGGCCGTCGGTGGCATCGATCCCAACGAGTCACTCAACCTCGTCAACTCGACCACGCCGCTCAACAGCGGTACGATATTCACGATCAACGGCGTTGCGATCAGCATCAACCCGGCGACCGAAAACCTGCAGGACGTGATCAACGCGATCAACACCTCGAACGCGGGCGTGATCGCCTCGTGGAATACGACCACCGGGGAACTGCAGCTCGTTTCGAAAGCAACTGGTCCGCAGAGTATCGTTCTCGGCGCACCCGGTGACAGCAGCAATTTCTTGCAAGCCTTCGGGTTGACGACGGGAGGCGCGACGACGCAAGTCGGCCAGCAAGCTTCGGTTACGTACGAGAGCCCCTCCGGAAACCCGACAACCGTTTATAGCAACAGCAATGCGGTCACGAACGTCATTCCGGGCGTTACGCTCAACTTGCTGCAGAACTCGGGCTCGTACACCGTCACGGTGGCGCAAAGCAGCACGAGCCTGATCACCAGTATCAATGCGTTCGTCAAGTCATATAACGCTGCGATCAACGAGATCAATAACGCGAGTGCGCCGCCGGTCGTCTCGACGAAAGCTCCGGGGACGCCGCTGGCAAGCGGTACGGCGCAATCCAACGTCACGGTCCCAGGTGGCGTTCTGTTCGGGAACGACTCCGTTTCGGAGATGAAGGACCAGCTCGTGCAGATGGTCTCGGATCTCTACCAAAGTGGGTCTTCCTCGTACAACTCGTTTTCAGCGATTGGTCTTGCGCTCGATTCGAGCGTCTCGGTTATCAGCAGCTCCTCAACGACCGGAAGCGGCGACAGCGCTGATTCCGTCGGTGACAGCGGCATACAGACGCAAACGTTCGACGGAACCAGCGGTCAGCTGACGTCTCTCGACACGACGACGTTCGATGCAGCGCTAGCCGCGAATCCTTCCGCGGTGCAATGGCTCTTCACGAATACTAGCGGTGTCCTCGGGCAAGTCGGAACGTATCTAACGTACGTCACCGGCACCCCGACGTCGCTTGGACCAAACAATCCATTTCTCTCCCAGGTCCCCGACACGTCGCTGCTCCAGAGCATCGAAACATCGAACTCGAATCAAATCGATTCGATCAATCAGCAGATCGCCATCATCAACGATGAAGCGACGGCGCAGGCAAATCAGCTGCGCGCGCAATTCAACGCATCGGAAACGTTGATCGCACAGCTGCAACAAGAACAGGCATCGCTTTCGAGCATTCTCGGTTCGGCGTCGTCTACTTCGAGCTCGTGATAGTCTGATGACGCCGCAAGAACTGAAATACCTCGAGACGTCGCTCAACACGGCCCCCAAAGAGGAGCTGATTCTGCGCTTGTATGACGCGCTGATCATGTTCGCTCGTCAAGCCGTCGATCGTCTCTACAACGACCCGGGCGATATTCAAGCGATTCACAATCTGCTCTTACGCAGCCAACGTGCTTGCGTCGAACTGATCTCGGCGCTCGATTTCGAAATCGGCGGCGAGCTGGCGACGAATTTGAATCTTGTCTACGCTTACTGGCACCGCGAGCTGGTGCGCGCGAACATGGAACAGGATCCGACGCGCGTCGAAAAGGTTCTCCCCGACATCCAGGACTACCGCAAGACCTGGGCCGAGGCGATCAAAGAATGGCGTAAGATGCAGACCACCGACGAGGTTATCTCCGGCAATGAGTTCGCTTCAACAGCTTGAGCAGCGCCTGACGCAGCTTCTCGCCGAATTCGAGGAAGAGTGCGCACAGGCTGAGGTTGCGCTACGCGGACGCAAATGGGACGATCTGCGCCGCATCATGTTCAATCAGGGCCGCATTCGGCAAGCGATCATCAACGGTCTCGCTGCCGAGCACGCTGACCTTCGCGCGATGCCCGAAATCCACACGCGCTTGCAGGCAATCTTCACGTTCCGCAACGATCAGCTACGGCGCCTCACCGCTTATCGCACGGAAGTTAGCCGCCGTTTGCAGCTGACCCGCAAGTGGAAGGACGTCACTCGCGCTGCGAAGCGCGGGATGGGGCCCACCCCAGCATTTATCTCACGGGTTCAGTAAGAACTAGTCAACCCTGACGTAGTCGAAGACCGCCGGACTGTGGTCTTCGCGTCCGCTCGGCAACGAGTCGTCCGGCGCGATGAGTGCTTCGCCTTCGGCCGTACGTACGTACATGCGCCGACGTGAGGTCGTTGCCAGGTCTTCCCATTTTTCCGGAAACGAACGTTTACTGACGCGATCGTAATGCAGGCAGCGAACGCCGCCGTGCAAACGAATCGTCCAGCCGTCGCGTCGTAGCCGCTCGCAGAAGAGATAGTCTTCATCGGTGATCCGAACGAGCCGCTGCGCGCGTTGAATGACGATGTGCGCGGAGAGAAACGGCCGTTCCATTTGCGCGAGCGCTGAAACGCGAATAGCGACACACCCAAACCCGACGCCGTCGACGATGCCGGCCGTGCTGTCATCGAATGCGGGGACGAGGGCCGTTGTCGTGTCTTCGCCGTTCCAACGATCGACCGCCATCGGGCGAAGACCGTCTCGACTATAATACAGCGCTCCGGCCAGCGCCGTCTTCGGATCGTCTTCGAGCGCTTTAATCAAGCGTTCGAGCGCGTCGGGAGGGAAGACGATATCGTCGTCGATCATCGCAAGCACGTCGAACTGCTTGCTGAGTGCCTCCTCGAGGATCAGCTCGCGTTGCGCCGGAATGAAATTTCCGGTTACGACGAAGCGATCGAAGTGCGAGCACGCCAAAGGAAGCTGCAGCTTGGCGACGCTTTCGAGGAACGGGGCTGTCATCGAACCGGCCGACGGAAGGCCGAGGAGCAGCCTCACTCGCCTTGGGTGATTGCCGCTCGCAGTGCTTGGATAACGGCGTTCGCCGCTGCGTCGAGCTGCGTCGTTGCCGCTTTGGTTGGGTCGAGCCGGCGGTCGAGCTTCATGCGCGTGCCGAATGCTACGAATGCTAATCTGGCTTGCGTCGTGTACGAGGTCAACGCGCTCTTGATCGAAGCCGCGGCCGGATGCGATTCATCGGCGAGCCCTTGCGCGCAGAACGCAAGCGTCACGAGTCGCATCGCAAGCCATCGTGCGACCGGACGATCGTACGCGTTACGCGCATCCGTGATGCGTTGCGCATCGACGTTCGCGCCTAAGAGCGCTGCGCCCGGAAAATTGTGCGAGGGCGGATTAACGAAGCGAACCGCAGCGTGTTCGACGTCGAGTGCCGGCGGCGAGCTTGCATTCTCTTCGAGCTGCAACGGTTTGCCGAGCCGCGCAGCGACCTTGAGGCGTCCGAGCAGCGCAGCCTCGCGATCCACGAATGCGGCGAGTCCGAGCGGATCGCTGCCGTCTCCGGCGGTAGCGACCGCAAGTAAGTTCGAGAAGACGAAGTGCGGAAGCAAACCGAGTGGTGCGTCGAGTAGCCGTTCGACGAAGCTCAAATCGCCGGGACGCAGCGTGCGATACAGCATCGGGCGCGGCGCAGCGGGAGGCTCTTCGATAACCGGTGCGACCGGCGTTGTCGAAATCGCGCTGAGCACGGCGGTTTCGACGATTTCCTCTTCCTCGTTCAGCTCGTAGAACGGCGCTTCGACGTCTTCATGCGTCGTCGGAACGCTTTGCATGTTCAACGTTGCGGCTTCGAGATCGGTACGGAATGCGCCGGTCATCTTGCCTCGGCGCAACACGAGTGGACGCGCGCTGATCACGGGAACGGCAGCTTGTACGGTCGGCGAAAGAACGAGATCGGTGGCGCCGGCCAGGACATCTAATTTCCAGGTGAGTGCAGAGCGTCCAGCGGCGATGACCTTGCCGAGCTTGAATCCTTCGCCGAAGAGATCTTCGTAAATATCGTCCGCATCGCGGCCGTCGTGCTTGAGCGAACCGGGACGATATGCAGCGCCGGTCGGGATAGGCGCCGCGATATTCACACCGTCGGCATTCTCGATTCCGCCGTTGCTGACCACGACCGTGACGGTCACGACCGCTCCGGGGATCAGTCCTTCGGCGGGCCACGCCGTGACTGCGACATCGAGTCGCGCGCCGGTACGATCGATGGTCGTTGCCGGGGCAAGAGTCGTCGGTGCTTCCCGCGTGCGGCTCCAGGTCGCGTTCGACGTGAAGGAAGACGGCTGAGCTCCAAGCTCACGCCGCCTATGCTCGAGCAAACGCCGTTCAGCGCTCTGGGAAAGAGCCTCGTAATCCATTTAGACGCCTTGTCTGCGCGTGTTGAAGAAGCGCATGAAGCCCCCGATTCTGCGGCCAGACTCGGGGACGGGCATCCTTGCCTCTGGTATTCCACCGGCCATCACTAGGACTGGCTCGGGGAGGGGTGGTGGCGGCGGCGCCGGCGAGGCAGCCGCTGGGGCGTGTACTTCTCGACGTGCCGTAACGACCAGTCCGCGGTCGCGGGCAGCGAGGAGAGCTTGCTCTTCGAAGACGCGGCTTTGCCCGTGGGCAGCCGCCTCTTCCATAGCGCCGCGAGCGACGCGGATTAGGCGGCGCGGAAGCCCGGCCGCAGCGCGGACGACGATGTCCAGCGCGTTCTCGGTGAAGATTGCCGCCGGATCGCGCGCTCCTGCGCGAGCCAGGCGATGAAGGATCAGTGCGCGGGCGGCCTGCTCGTCAAGCGGTCCGAGGCGGATCCAGCCGTCGACGCGATCGTACAGATTTTTTTGGCCGAGAATGCGCGGCTCGAGCTCGCTTTGGCCGAAGAGGACCAAATTGATCAGCTTGCGTTGCGGGATGTCGAAATTCAGCAGTAGACGCAGCGTTTCGATGCTCTCCGGCGATAGCGTTTGTGCCTCGTCGAAGAAGAGCACGACGGTCCGGCTCTCGAGCACAGCTGTATCGAACAAGAAATTCTTGAGCGCGTTCTTCAGGAACGCCGGCGTGCGTGCCGGGAGGCCGAGGCCGAACGCGCGGCCTACGGCGAGCAAAAACTCCGTCTCGCTCGCAAAGTGCGGGTCCAGAATCTTGCCCAGCAGGACGTCGTCGCGGACGAGCAGCGTCGTCTCCACAGCGAGCGCTAGACTCGTCTTTCCGGAGCCCGGGTCACCGATGACTACGGTGAGCCCACGAGACTCCTCAATGGAGGAAAGAAGCTTAGCCTTTGCTCTCGCAACCGACGGCATCTCCCAAAAAAAATGGGGATCCGAAGTATCGAGAAACGGATCTCTTTCGAGACCGAAACGCCGGTACGCCCTTGACATCGACGAGGGCCTAATTATCCGGCCCTCGGCCGAAGCCTCCGTTAAGTCTACTAAGTCTGCGTTAAGGCTGACCTGCATCACACCGATACCTGGGGAGTGAAGGCCGTCATCCTTGCCGGCGGCCGTGGCACCCGCATTTCCGAGGAAACCGGGGTCCGGCCCAAACCGATGATCGAGATCGGGGGCAAGCCCCTGTTGTGGCACATTATGAAGATCTATGGTGCGCATGGCATCACGGATTTTGTGATTGCGCTCGGCTACAAGGGTTACATGATCAAGGAGTACTTCGCGAATTACTATCTGCACACCGCAGACATAACACTCGACATCGCGAAGAACGACATGACCGTGCATCGCTCGAGCGCAGAGCCGTGGCGAATCACGCTCGTCGATACCGGTGCGGAAACGATGACGGGCGGACGTATAAAACGCTGCTCGGCGTATCTGGACAACGAAACGTTCTGCTGCACGTACGGGGACGGCGTCGCCGACGTCGATGTCTCAGCAGTTATCGAGGCGCATCGTGCCAGTGGTTCGGCCGTTACATTGACTGCAGTGCAGCCGCCGGGACGTTTCGGTGTGCTCGAGCTGCAAGGCGACAAGGTTACGCGCTTTCGAGAGAAGCCGCACGGTGACGGCGCATGGGTGAACGGGGGTTTCTTCGTGATCGAACCTTCGGCGCTGCAAGCGATCGACGGCGACGAAACGATCTGGGAACGTGAACCGCTCGAGAAGCTTGCCGCAAGCCACAGCGTCGGCGTCTATCGTCACTCGGGATTTTGGCAGCCGCTCGACACGTTGCGCGACAAAGAGACGCTGGAAGCGCTGTGGGAGAGCGGCGCGCCCTGGCGACGCTGGTGAGTTCGCCGTTCTGGGCGGGGAAGCGTGTTTTCCTGACCGGACACACAGGATTTAAAGGAAGCTGGTTAGCGCTGCGGCTCGTCGATCTTGGCGCGCACGTCAGCGGTTACGCGCTCGCTCCCGAAGATGCGCCGAACGCATTCGAGCTGCTCGGCATCGAGAAGAAGGTCGACTCGGTGTTTGCGGATGTGCGCGATCTTGCTCGGCTGCGTGAGCGGCTCGCGCACGCGAAACCGGACGTCGTCTTGCATCTTGCGGCTCAGCCGTTGGTGCGCCGCGGTTATCGCGAGCCGCGCGAAACCTTTGAGACGAACGTGATGGGCACGGTGAACGTGCTCGATGCAATTCGCGAGCAAGCGGGTATCGGTGCGGTGCTCGTCGTGACGTCCGACAAAACGTACGCGAATCGTGAAGCACGGCCGCAACGAGAAGACGACCCGCTCGGCGGCGACGATCCGTACAGCGCGAGCAAGGCGTGCGCCGAGATTGTCGCTGCTGCCTACCGGCATTCGTATTTTATGTCGGGGACGCGCCTTGCAACGGCTCGTGCCGGCAACGTTATCGGCGGCGGCGATTTTAGCGAAGACCGGCTTGTCCCGGATCTGGTGCGCGCATCTGCACGTAAAGAGTCCGTGCAATTGCGGTACCCGGAGGCAACGCGCCCGTGGCAATTCGTCGGCGATGCGCTCGACGGCTATCTTACGATCGTCGAGCATCTATGGAACGATGCGAGCGTGGCGCGCGCTTGGAATCTCGGACCGTCGGATGCAGCGCTGACCGTACACGAGGTCGCCAAACGCTTTCTCGCGGTCTACGATCCGCAGACGAAGATCGTCATCGATTCGGCGCTTGCGCCGCCTGAAGCCCCGTACCTCGCGCTCGATGCCGGAGCAGCATACGAGAAATTTGGTTGGCGTCCGAAGTACGACGCCGCCGGCGCGATCGATGCGACGGCTGCGTGGTATCGTGCATGGCGCGAAAGTGGCGATCTCGTTGAGCTGACGCTCGCACAGCTGCGCGGAGCAGTGAGTACGTCGCGATGATTTTCGACCCGACTCCGATTGCCGGCGCTTTCGTCGTACGCCTCGAACCGCATGGTGACGAGCGAGGATTCTTCGCGCGCACGTTTTGCGTCGACGAATTTGAGGCCGCGGGAATAATGACGACCTTCGTGCAGCAAAGTTTGGCGCGCAGTAAGCACCGCGGTACGCTGCGCGGCATGCATTTCCAGCGCGAGCCGCATGGCGAAGATAAATTCGTGCGTTGCACGCGCGGTCGCATTTTCGACGCTATTGTTGACTTGCGCCCCAATTCGCCTTCGTTCCGTCGGGTCTTCACCGTCGAGCTCGACGCGGAAGCGGGCGCCGCGTTATTCGTCCCGCGCGGCTGCGCCCACGGTTATCAAACCCTCGAAGATGAGACCGACGTCCTCTACGCAATGTCGTCCCGCTATGCGCCCCAAGCGGCGCGCGCGATCCGGTACGACGACCCGGCTCTTGCGATAGCCTGGCCGCTATCCGAACCGATTCTTAGCGCAGCGGACCGCTTGGCACCGGGGCTCGAAGCGGCACTGGCGGAAGCTGCTGCGACGTGCTGATTTCACTAGGCCGCGACGGCCTGTGCGCGTACGTGCGCGCACAGCTCGAGCACAACTTTCCGGACGGCGTTCGAAGCGACGTCGATTCTGTCGTTGACGGCGCCCTAGAACGGCTCGAACACTGTTTCAAATGGATCGCGCTGCCGGGGTACAACCAGGGCGAGCACCCGAGCTTCAATCATCTTCACGGCGACCAGACCGCCGTGTTTTATTACTTGGCATCGAATACGGCATTTCAACGCGGCGACGTGACGCTCGCGCAGAAGTTTTTTCTGCTCAATAAGGCAATGAACGGGATCGTGTGCATGTACGATACCGAGTTGCCGCCCGTCTTCGCGTTCATTCATACGACCGGGACGATGGTTGGAAAAGCGCACTACGGCAACTTCGTAGCGCTCTTTCAAGGTGTGACGGTCGGTGCCGATCGCGGCGAGCTTCCCACGCTTGGCGAACGCTGCATCATTTACGGCGGATCAATCGTCGTGGGCGGCTCGCATCTCGGCGACGGCGTCGTGGTCGCCGGCAATTCGGCGATCATTCATCAGGACGTCCCCGCGAACTCGGTCGCTGCAGGACGCTCGCCGGAGCTCGACATCGCTCCGCGCAAGCGGGACGTGGCCGCGCAATATTTCCGTCTCGGAGCCGCGGCCGAACGCTTATGAAGCCGCTCGTTTCCGTCGTTATCACGTCCTACAACTACGGACATTATATCTGCACCGCCGTCGATAGCGTACTCGACCAAGATTACGAGAACGTCGAAGTCGTCATTACCGACAACCGCTCGACGGATAATACCCTAGAGATACTCGAGCGCTACAAAGATGATCCCCGCGTTCGGGTCAATGTCAACGCGGTCAATATCGGTATTACGCCGAATATCAATACCGGCATCGGACTCGTGCGTGGAGAGTACGTTGTAATTCTTTCCGCCGACGACTGGTTGATGCCCGGACACATCAGCCGGCTCGTTGCGGTGGCCGAGCGCTATCCGGAAGTCGGCTTGGTGTATGCGACGGCCTATTTGTGCAAAGAAGATCGCTCGCCGTTTGCGGTGCGCTACTTGGTAGGCCAGACGCTGCTTGACTACGCGGCCTCGCGCGATGAGCTCGGAACCCTTCTCGCGACGTGCGACATGTGCTTGCCGACGATTCTCTTTCGGCGCGTGCTCTTCGAGCAGCACGGGATGTTCGACGAATCCTTCGAGGTAGCGTCGGATTGGGAAATCACGGTCCGGATGATTCTCGCCGGCGTGAAGACCGCGTACCTGGCTGCCCCGCTTGTCGGCGTGCGCATTCACGACACGCAGGCCTCCGGCGTGAGCGCTTATATTGCGTCCGGTATGGATCTTCGGGAGCATCTTGAGATTCTCGAACGCTACTACGACAGCTCGATCTTCGAGCGCACGCATGGCCGAGAGCTTAGAATTCTTACGTCGCTCAAATACCACGTAGAGATGTTGCGGAATATGTCGCCTGACAAATGGACCCAGGAGATCGAGATTCGTGCGGAACGCATGCGGTTTCGTCTCTTGCGCGATCAAAAGCGTCGCAGCATCCGAAAGCCGCCGAAGGTCGCGGTCATCGTCGCTAGCTCCGGTCGCACGATTTCGCTGGCCGCATGCCTACAGTCGCTTGCGAAACAAACCTATCCGCATTGGGAGGTTTGGGTCTTTCAAGATCACGGCATCGACATTAGCGCATACGCCGAGCAGCAAGTTCCTCGCGAGCGTTTCCATTACTCGCGTTCGGCGGGCCGGTTCGGTCCGGCCATGGTACGCTCGCAAGCGCTTTTCGTCGCGAGCGGTGACTACTATCTCTTCTTGGACGAAGACACGCAGATTTTGCCGGACCACTTAGAACGGCTCGTTGCCGCTGCAGAGGGTGGAGACGGTGTCGGCATCGCGGGAACGATCGTTCAGTTCAACGCGAGCGATGATGAGATGGGTTGGCATCCGGTTGGCAATTCGGAGGGTGCATACTTGCTCCGCCCTAGCCCGAACGATCTGCTCATTGCCAACTGTCTGCCGTTATCGGCGATACTCTTTGACTCGGCCGCCGCAGACGTACTCGAATCCATCAATCCGCAGTTCGGGTTGTTCGGCGATTGGGATGCTGCGATTCGACTCTCGAAGATTCGACAGCTCGCGTATACGGGTACTCGGACTCTCGTCGAGCACGCGTTCTTGGAGTTAAAGAACCAGTTGCTTGCGCAGATATGGGGCTCGTACATGGATCGGATGCAAGCGATCTATGCAGCGCACCCAACCCAGAATGCGGACGTCCTCCATGCACGCGACCGTCACCGCGCCAGCGTCACAGCCGTATTGCGGCCGGGCCCCGGCGGGTACCGCGACGTGCAGAATCTCTTCCGCCTCTATAGCGTCTTGGCCGGGGCCGGCTCGGCCGACGCAGCCCGCGTATCCGCGTGATATATACGGTAGTCGGCGCCCGCGGCTTCATCGGCTCCGCGTTCGTTCGGGTGCTCAAGGAGCGCGGCAGCGAGGTCCTCGAGATGACGCACGATCAGGCCTTGTCTACGAGCGCAGATCTCGGCCACGTCATCTATGCCTCCGGCGTCGCATGGGATGCCGGCAAACGTCTTGACGACGCGGTTCGCATGCACGTCGACGTACCGCTTGCGCTTTTGCGAAAGCGTTTCCAATCGTTTACTTATGTTTCATCGACGCGCGTCTACGGCGACTCCGCCGTAACGCACGAGACGACGCCGGCTCACGTCGCCCAAGGCGACGTTTACGCGGCGACCAAAGCGGCCGGCGAAGTCGTCGTGCTGTTCGATGCTCGTCCGGAATTACGCGTGGTGCGCCTCTCGAACGTCTATGGCCCGAGTTTTCGTTCGGGACTGATGTCGAGCGACTTTCTTCGCCAAGCCGCGATGACGGGTGCCATCGAAGTACGCTCGTCGGGCCATTCGGAAAAGGATCACGTCAGCGTGGAGGACGTCGTGGATGTGACGCTGCGTATCGCTGTGTCCGGCAAGGAGCGCGTTTACAATATCGCTGCCGGACGCAATACGAGACAAGGCGAGCTTCTCGAGCGGATCGCTGCGGTGAGTGGTTGCAGCATCGAAGTCAAATCCGGTTCCCGAGCGGTTCGTTTTGCGCCGATCGATATAAGGCGAGTACGTAGCGAGTTCAATTTCCGCGCGCGCGACATAGTCGAGGATATTCCCGTCTTGTGGCCCGCCTTCGAAGAACATTTTGCCGCCGAGAAACAGGTGGCTAAATGAACGATCGCCATGAAGCGCTGCGCCTGCGCTGGGATCGCAAAGACGATGTCGACGAATCAGAGCTCGCACAGCTACGGCAAGATACCGACCCTGAAATTCGCCGCTTAGCTACTCGGATCACATTCGAGCAAACTATGCGATCTGCGCTCGACGCGGTCGCGAACTCCTTGGCCGCGGAGGCGCGATTTGACGCGGAAGCCGATTGGGTTTCTCGAGGGGCGCAGCTCGCGCGGTACGACGAGCCGGTGCCGTTCATGCTCAAGCAGATCGGCATCGCGACGATTGCGCGCGGAGATTTGGATATGGCGACAACGTTGCTGTTCAATGCTCTCGTTTGGGCGATGCGGCAAGGCCAGTCCGGAGATGAGCGCTCACGCCGCTTGATGCGGTATGCAATCGATCCCGATTTTGATTCGGCGTTCGAAGCGATCGCGGCACGAATAAGCATGCCGCGCTATTACCGGCCGAAAGCGGGGAAGCGGCGCGTCGCCGTCGTGATTCCGTTTGACCGCGATGGCAACAGCGTCGGAATCGTCACCGCCGGAATCACGGTCGGGTTGTGCGAGCGCGGTGTTGACGCGTTCATCGTAAGCACGCGAATGCTGAATTCCCCGCCGGACACTGTGCAGCGTAAGAACCTGGACGCTGCCGGATCACGGATTGTCGAGGCTGAGGGTGCGAGTGCGCTCGAGCGAACGCTTTGGCTGCTCGATTATTTCGAACGTGAGCCCGTCGATGCTGTCATCTACTTTTCGGATCCGCAAGACGTTGTGCCTCGGCTCTGCGAAATCATAGGCCTCGCAAACGTCCAGATCTTCGTCAATGCAGCATACGAGCATTTTAGCGGCCGCCTGGACGCAATTATCCATACGATCGAGCCGCAGCAGATCGAAAGCGCCGTGCGGCCCGACATCGGCCTCTTCATTCCGACGGGTATCGCGCGCGATCGCGTGATCGCAGAAGCTGCGCCGGCTCGCCGTTCGGACTTCGGTGTTCCGGACGACGCAATCGTCCTGACGACTTTTGCGCGCCTTTCGAAACTAACACAGCGTGGGTTCCTCGATGCGGTTGCAATGATCTTACGAGAAGAGCCGAAGGCGATTTGGCTGGTCGCCGGCGCGGGCAGCGCTGAGGAATTTGGCACAATACGCGACACGCTCACAGCCTCCCGAGTCGAAGATCGCGTAAATTTTTTGGGGACGCGTAGCGCCGAGATACCGTCGCTCTTGAGGATGACCGATATCTATCTCGATCCATTTCCGTTCCCGGGCGCGCAGAGCACCGGTGAGGCGATGTTTGCGGGCTTACCGGTCGTGTCAATGCTGCGTGCGCGCGACGCGGATCTTGATTCGACGGGCAGCGGGGTCACGACGGCTGCAGGCGAGGCAATGATTGGTGATGCGGCTCCGATGGCGCCTGCCGATGACATCGAGGGATACGCTGCGCTTGCAATTCGCTATATACGCGATTCAGAAGAGCGCCGCCGCGTTGGCATGGCGCTAAAAGCGCGCGCGGAACGCGAGTTGTCGGTGGATGTAATGATCGATCGCTATCGCGATGCGATCGAGCGTGCCATTGGCGAGCGCGCGCCCGTGCGCGATGGTGAGCTGGCTGTGGTAATAGTCGTGCCGTCTCCACTCGTGTTAGAGCGCGTCGTTGCGCGTATTAATAGCGATCGCGGCTTGTACGCTCCGAATCGAATCCTCATCGTCATCAACGGAGATCATCCCGACTTGGAGACTCGCGCGCGCCGGTATGGAGATCGCGTGGTCGTCGTTCGCCTTCCGGAGGAAGTGGCACGCGTCGATGCGATTCGTGCCGGCATTCAGACGGCAGGCGCGCCTTTGTGTGCGATTCTCGACGACACTGCATTGCCGATTGAAAACTGGGCGGCGGAAGGCGTTGCGGCTGCTCGCGCCCGCGGATACGGTCGCGTCCGCGGAGGCGTCGTCCTCGCGACTGACCGAGCTGCAACGATCGAAGAGGCGCTCGCAGCGCTAGCGCCGATGGCGTCGCCATCCGTTCCGGTGCCTGCATCTCCGCCTGCGTCGGAAGAGTTTCTCTTAGGGTTGCGCGACCGGTATGAGGCGCACGCGTACTTTAACGATGGCGAAGTTGCCGCTTTGTGCGAGCATTCTGACTCGCGGGTGCGGACGCTTGGCCATCGCGTCGTTTTTGAAAAAGAGGCCGGCCCGGCGTTCAAAGCTGCAGTGGAGCTTGCGAGCATCGACGATGCGATGGCCGAGGACCTGATCGGCTATTTGACCGGTGCGCTTTCGGCTCGGCAGCCGGAGGCCTACGTCGGGGCCATGAAGCTTCGCGCGCGACGAGCTTTTGCACGCGGCGATCTTGAAGAGACGTTGAAAGCGATTGCAAATGCGATCGCGGCCGGAATGACCGCCGCACAAATGGGCGTCAAACGTTGGCATCCGCTGTTTCATGTTGCGAACGACCCGGATTTCGACGAACTTTTCGCGGAGGTCGCTGCGAAAGTTTCGCCGCCTCGCGTTTATCCGCCGCGTGATGCTAGCGTGCGGCGTTTCGCAATCGTCGTTTCGGTCGATCTTGCAGCGAACAGCCTGTCGTTGACCGCCTCGCGCGCTGCCGTCGGGCTGCGCGCGCTCGGTCACGAGATATGCTATGTTTCGACGGAGTTCTATAAGTCTCCAAAAGATATGCCGACGGCGATCAGCGTTCAAGCTGTCGGGGCCGAAGTGATCTTCGCAGAGGGAGAGACTCTGCTCGACCGAGTGCAGGATTTGCTCGAACGTTTTTCGCGTAAACCGGTCGATGCCGCGATGTATTTCGTCGATCCGGCAGACCCAATCGCGCGCATTCTCGAGATCGTCGGCCTCTCGAACGCTCAGGCGCTCGTGACTGCTGGGTTCGACCAACGTTCGGGGAGGATCGACACATATGTCCACACGGTCCAGCCCGCACAAGTCGAAACGGCAATGCATCCGGAGCGCTCCGTTTACATTCCAACCGGCATCGCGCGCGACCGCGAGGTTATGTCGGCACGCCCGGTGTTACGCTCGGAGATCGACCTCAAACCTGACGACATCGTACTCTGCACGATCGGGCGTCTGAACAAAGCCGTCCAGCGCGAATTTCTCGAGGCAATCTTCGGTGCGCTGCGTCAGAACAAGCGATTGAAGTGGCTTGTGCTCGGTCCGCGCGAAGAACATTCGTTGAAGGTGCTCGACCGGGCCATGGGAGCTGCCGGGGTTGGAGGCCAGGTGCAATGGCCGGGCGCCATCCACGATCGCTTGCCGTCGTTCTTGTTGAGCGCGGACATCTATTGCGACACGTTTCCGTTTCCGGGCGGACAAAGTCTGGGCGAGGCAATGTTCGCAGCACTTCCCGTGGTCGCGATGCGCCGGGTTGTCGATGTCGATCTCGATCCAAGCGGCACCGGCCCGACGTCTGCGACGGCGGAAGTGTTCATCGGCGATGCCGTCGAGCTTACGCAGGCCGGCGACGTTACGGGATATACGAATCGCATTCTCGAGTACGCTGCGAATCCGGATTTGCGCAAGCGTGATGGCGCGCGCCTGCGTGAGCGCGCGATCGCAACGCTCGGGTTTGAGAAAATGCTGCGCGCGTACGGAGATTTACTCGAAAAGCTCGCCGACCGTCCCGTTCCCGTCGGTTGATGGTCCGACGCGGTGGTTTGCCGCGGCTTGTAAAGCGTCTACGCCCGGGCGTACCGGCGCGCATCGTCGCGTTCGGAAGCAGCATCACGCACGACGGTTTCTATCTCGACCCGCTCGCGCCGCATTTGCGTGCAGAGTTCCCCGGTGCGGACGTCGACGTAATCCGGCGGGCTTTACCCGGCTTTATGTCGTTTTGGGCAATGCATCGCACTGCGGCGATCGCAGCATTGAATCCCGACCTCGTCATCGTCGAGTTCGCGATAAACGATCACGGCCTTCAGGTTCCCGAGATCACGTTGAAGTCGATCGAAGGCATTGTGCGTCAGCTGCGGGCCGCACCTTCGCCTCCGGATATAGCGTTCGTGTATTTCATGAGCCGTCTAGCGGAAGCGATACCACGCCAAGCCGCGGTAATCGAATTGTGGGAGCGCGTAGCCGACCACTACGGCATTACCAGCATCGATTGCAGTGTCGTCGCCGAAGATCTCGTGCGTTCGGGAAAGGCAATTTGGCTCGAGCGTTGGCCGGGGCGTCCCTCGTGGGAGACGAAAGATCATCCGGTTTCATTGACGCGCGACCTGTCACATCATACTGCGGAAGCCGGGCACATCTTGGGCCGGCACGTCGCGGAAGCGATTGCATCGGCTGCGAAAGATGCAACCGATCCGGGGCCGCTTGCCGCGCCTCTGTATCCTGATAACTACGCCGACGCGCGCAGTTACTTTCCGCCGGACCTCGAGCGTGAGGGTTGGGAACGTCGTTCCGTCGACGACCGCGCGGAGACGCAGCTGACCGTCATGTACTTTTCCGAGCTTTTGGTGCCGAGCCGAATCGGTGCGTCACTGAATTTTGAATTCACCGGGCGCGAGCTGAAGATCTGGAGCTACTCCGGTGCCGGCAACGTCATTACGCTCGACGGAAACCGCGCCTCCCTCAATCTTCCCGACGCGCGCATGGCATTTCCGACCTTCATTTTGCGCGAGAGCGAGCCGCGAACGCACGCTATAGAGATCGAAGCGCGCGAGCTTCCGCTCGAAATCGGCGCGATCGATACGATCGGCAGCCTCCGCTTTTAGCTCGCGCTGAGCGAGCGCTCCAGCGTGTCTATGACGCGATCGACATCCGAGCTCGACATTCGCGGATAAAGTGGAAGCGAAAGCATCCGTTCCGAGGCGCGCGTCGCGTTCGGCAAGTCTTCCGGCCGCAAGCCATACTTCTTTGCGTAGTACGGTTGGACGTGCATCGCCTCGTAGTGAATGCCGAGACCGACGCCGCCCGCCTGCATGCGCTCGAGCAGGGTATCGCGCGCGCAAACGGCGGGGTCGATCTCCACGACGTAGAGATGATATGCGTGCCGTCCAGGCATGGTAATCGGAATCGGACGAACGCCTTTCATCTGCGCCAGGCCCTCGTCGTAACGTTGCCAGAGCGTCTTGCGGTGTGCCCACCAACCTTCGAGCTTCGGCAACTGCGCTAGACCGAGCGCCGCGATCAGATCGAACATGTGGTACTTGTAGCCGCGTTCGACGAGCTGATAGCGTGCGAAGCCTGACGAGCCGTAGCGCTTCCATGCGTCTTTTGAATTGCCGTGCATCGACAAAACCTTGGCACGTTCGCCCAGCTCGGCATCCATCGTCGTCATCATCCCGCCTTCGCCGGTAGAGATGTTCTTGGTCGGATAGAAGCTGAAGACGGTGAAATCTCCGATCGTTCCGATTTTCTCGTCGCGCCACGTCGTCTCGATCGCGTGTGCCGCATCTTCGATGATCCGCAGGTTGTGCTTGCGCGCGATCGCGCGCAACGCGTCCATGTCGCAGCTCTGGCCATAAAGATGGACGGGCATCAAAGCTTTCGTGCGCGGCGTGATCTTGCGCTCGACGTCTTTGGGATCGATCAGCCACGTGACCGGATCGACATCCGCAAAAATCGGAGTACAGCCGGCGTGCTCGATCTCGTTCGGCGTTGCGCAATACGTGATCGGCGTCGTGATGACTTCGCCTTCCTCGATGCCTAGAACGACGAGCGCCAGATGCAAGCCTGAGGTCGCGGAATTAACACCGACTGCCGATGTCGCGCCGGTGTAGGCTCGAAAGGCGTCTTCAAACTCCTGAGTCTTCGGACCGCGAGTCAGCCAGCCTGACTCGAGCGCTTCGCGGAGCTGTTCGAGCTCTTCCTCACCGAAGAGCGGCTTGTGAAAGGGAAGAAATGGCGTCAGGGTTTGCACGGTGTTCCTCTTATCGGGCGGGGGCATAGCTACCGGGGCGCAGGCCTGCAGAGACGGGTGATGTTTCGGCGCGTTTGCTCGGATCGAATCCAGGCTCGAGAATTTGCACGGCGACCGTCGCGTTCGCCGGATCGACGATGTAACGAGCGACGCGAGCGTATTCGAACGAGCGCTCTTCTTTGCGGACCGCATGATAGTCGAAGACGACTTCGGCGCCGGGTAGCGTCGGAATCGTGCGCGCGTAGCGGACGAGGCGGCGTTCGAAGATCGAGTGGTCGTCCGGATAATATTTTAGGGCGGTGAAGATGCTCGCGAGGCAGATAAACTCGCCGACGTGCATGTAGCGCCAGCCGGTGTTGCGATCCCAAGCGACGCAGCCGCATGTACGCGTGTTCCTCGCCGGCTTTGCGAATGCGAACGTCGACGAAAAAGTTAATGATATCGGCCGTGAACACGCGCCAAAGAATTAATCCGAAAAATTGTGTCCAACGATCGAGCGCGATTTGAAGTGGCCGCGCCAGCGTCCGCTTGAAATAGAAATTGATCGTCATTCCCGCATACGCGAAGGGCAGAGCGATAAGATACGCGACCATTGCTGCGACGAGCACCGCGACGATTGCGTCCGAAAGGTACCCGAGACCGGCGCCGCCGTGGATGCGGGAATCAGCCGCGCCAACCATCCGGCGAAAAGCGAACCGGGATAGAAATACAAAAGCGTCGCAAGCGCGACCATCTCGGTAAGAAAGCCGAGACGAATCAGCAAACCGATTCCGATGAAGCTGGCGGCAAAGAAGAATGCTGCATACGGCGCGACCGGTATGACGAGGAACAACGTCCCGCAAACGACTTCGGCGAGCCAGCCGGCGTTGTTCAAGATTCGAAATGCCGGCGAGGTTGGCGGCACGCGACGCAGCCAATGCGCCCAAAAGCCCCACCATGGGTTCACGAGGCCCCGTTCGAATCCGTCGCCGTGCGCGTAACCGGCCGTTATCTTGTAGATGCCGGCCGCAATCATGATCAACGCGAAATCGATGCGAAACGTCAGAATCGTCATAGCACGCAGCAGTCCGCCGCGATCGACGGTTTGCGCGATTGCAAGCAGTACGATCAAAAGCGCTAGCCAGTGATTCATGTGGCCCGGCGCACCCATCCCGCGCAAGATACTTTGCCAGCGGGTGTGCACGTAGAAGTACCTGGCTAGTGCGAAATTGAGCAGCGCGCAAGGCAAGAAGAACCAGCCGAACGCAATCCCGAGCGCCGAGAGGATCCACAGCCCCACCAGACCTCGCACGATCGCCGGTGTCATCCATCGGTCGCGCGACGGCGTCGACTCGACGTAACCGCCGTATCGCTCCGTCGTAAAGAAACGATGTGCCTGTGCAGCAGTGAGGAGTGCGAGCTGTAAGAACAGCAGCACGCCGTATCCGGCGCGCAGTGCGGTTTCGACGCTCGGTGAAAGCTGGGCGAGGGCCCACTGCGCCGGATCGATCACGGCTTACAGACCTCCGACGCGCAGCCGAGATTGTGGCGGTTACGGGCGATCGCGTCGTACACGCGCCGGCCGGCTTGCGGAACTCCCGGAACGTACAAGAACGGCACGAGCCACGCGAGCGCCGGCGTTTCGCGGAGCGCTCGGCGAAAGGCGTCGAAGCCGCGATACACGCCTTGCCCATCGACTGCGTACATCGCAGCGTCGAAATCCGCGCCCGCAGTCTGCGGAAAGCGAAGTGCGGTTGCATCGCGATCGGTTGCATCGACGAGCTCGAGCTGATCGTTCGAGTCGAATCGCTTGAGCACGTGCAACGAGCGAATGCAGAAACGGCAAGCGCCGTCATAGAGCAGCGCGACGCCGCCGTTCATGCCGCGACCTGCGTCTCTAGGAGTGCGCGTGTCCGCGCGGGACCGATGCAGAGGAGGGCGTCGATCGTCGAGAGATGCGAGATGAAGGGTTGATGGCATTGCTCATACGCCGGAGGGACGTAGTCTTGAAACGCGACGCGAATTCCCGCGCGCTCGAAGAGCGCGACGTCGAGATATTCTTTCGCGGCCTTTCCGCTATAGTAGTCGGTTGCGCCGAGCCCTTTGCACATCTCGAGCAGCCGCAGATTGCGATCGCCCCCGATGCCGAGCTCGCTCGAACGCAAAACCTTTGGATTGAGTCCGAGAGCGTCCGCGATGGCTAGGGTGCTCGCGATTGCAATCTCGACGAGACTCGTCGTTTGCAGCTCGAAGAGCGGCGCGAATCGTTCGAGCTCGGCGCGATACGGCGCGGATGCATATGCGAGCTCGATCGCGCGGCGATGCTTACGTCCCCAGGGTGCACGTGCATCGACGTTGACCTCGCCAAGCGGCGCGAAAGCGTGCGGCAATTTCACCGGGAGCGTCAGCCAGCTCCAGCCCGGTTCTCCGTGCGTTCTGATGCGATTGCGGTTTCGCCAGCCGTTCTTGTCGTACTGGACGTCGTCGTAGAACACGAAGACATCGGCGCGCGCCATCTGTTCGAACGCGCCGAGCCAAGGGAGATAGCTCGGTTGGAGGACGGCGACCGAGCGCCGCCTCTCGGGGCTGGAAGGTTCCACGTCTAATGAAGGTGTCGGCGGGGATTCCGGCCTGCGTGAGGTCAATGCTTGGTGAAGATGCGACTCGAACGTCAAAGCGTTACCCTGCGGCCCCTCGAACGGACGGACATCGAGCGATGGCGCCTTTGGGTGAATGATCCCGAAATCGCCGGCTTGCTCGATCGCGTGCTTCCGGTGAGCCAGCCGGAGCACGAGCGTT
Source organism: Vulcanimicrobiota bacterium (assembly GCA_963715815.1). GTDB lineage: Bacteria > Vulcanimicrobiota > Vulcanimicrobiia > Vulcanimicrobiales > Vulcanimicrobiaceae > JAFAMS01. Next base: position 1,724,696 of record OY970278.1, read on the forward strand.
TCTTCGAGATCGCCGTCATCGGAAACCCACATGCTATTTGGTTTGCGCTCGAGAGCCCGGCAGGCGACTATATCGGCAACGTCTGGCTCTGGGACGTCGACTCGCGACACAGGCGCGCCGAGGTTCGCGTGCTAATCGGCGAACGGTCGTCTTGGGGCACAGGGGCAGGGACCGAAGCACTGCAGATTCTCAGCGACTACGCCTTTCAGAAGCTCGGTATTCACAAACTTTACGCTTACGTTCATGCTCGAAATCCGCGGGCAGTGAGGGCTTTTGAGAAGGCCGGCTACGTTCAGGAGGCCCGTTTGCGGCGCGAGGCATTCTGGGACGGTGAATTCGACGATGTCCTGCGGTTCGCGCGCTGGGCATCCGATAACTAAGCTATATGTGCGGCATCTACGGCATCGTCGGGGGCCACCGGGCTTCTGATGCATCCGCGGCCCGGGCTATGGACCGGTGCTTGGTTCATCGCGGGCCGGACGATTCGGGTATGCACATCTCGCCCCTCGGCGTCATGGGGATGCGTCGCCTCGCGATCATCGACTTGGTCACCGGAAGCCAGCCGATGGCGAGTGCCGACGGGCGCATTTGGCTGACGCTCAACGGCGAGATTTATAACTTTCGAGAGCTGCGCACCGAGCTCCAAGCATCCGGTCGCGTTTTCACGACGACCAGCGACACCGAAGTCGCGCTCGCAGCCTACGAACGTTACGGTGAGGCCTTCGTCGAGCGTTTACATGGGATGTTCGCAATCGCCGTTTTTGACGAACATCGTCATCGTGCGATCCTCGCGCGCGATCGCCTCGGCAAGAAGCCGGTTTATTACAGCGAGCGCAGCGGTCGCGTCGCGTATGCCTCAGAGCTCAAAGCGTTGCTGCTCGACCCCGAGTTCGATGCGAGCATCGATCGTGAAGCGCTGTGGCACTTTCTGACGTTCAAGAACGTCCCCGCCCCGCTCTCGATCTTCCATGGTGCACGCCAGCTTCCGGCCGGCCACACCGCCGTCATAGAAAACGGAGTCGTGCGCATACGCCAGTACTGGCGTCCCTCGTTCGCCGGCGACGCGAAGCTCAGCGAAGAAGAAGCGGCGGACGAGATTATCGGACTTCTGCGCAAGGCGACGCACGCGCGTATGGAAGCCAGCGACGTCCCAATCGCGGCGTTTCTCTCGGGCGGTGTCGACTCGAGCCTTGTCGTTGCGTTGATGGCCGAGCACTCGACGATACCGGTACGGACCTTCTCGCTGGGCTATACGGAACGTGTCTCGCACAAGAACGACGTGGTCTTCGCACGCGAGATCGCAAAACGGTTCGGCACGGAACACTACGAGCGCGAAATATCGCCGGCGACGATGATCGACGATCTGCCGAAAGTCGTGCGAGCGTTCGATGAGCCGTTCGCAGGGACGATTTCACCGTACTGGCTCTGCGGCGAGATATCGCGCGCAGTTAAAGTCGCGCTTTCCGGTGACGGCGCCGACGAGCTTTTCGGCTCGTACAAGAATCATCGGTTGGCCGCAGTCATTGCGAATGTTCGTGCCGGCAAGACAACGCCGCGTGACTTGGGCGAGTGGGCCGATTGTCCCGAGATACCGATGACGGCGGCACGTGAGCCGGACGCGGTCTGGAGAACGAAGCTCGCCGGCTTCGACGATGCGACGAAACGCGAGCTATTGGCCGGCACGGAAACGTATGAAAGCTCGGCTGACTGGCTGGAGCGCTATTATCGCGAAGCCTCACAGAGTGATGTCGTTAACGCGACGCTCGAGGTCGACATGCGGACGTTGCTGCCGGATCAGATTCTGACCTACGTCGACAGGCTGTCGATGGCGCACTCGCTCGAAGTGCGTTCGCCGTTTTTGGATACGGCGCTGGTCGAGTTCGTCGGGTCGCTGCCCGGTTCGATGAAGGTACGGGCCGGGGCAACGAAATCGATTCTCAAGCGTGCGGCGCGAAAGTTCTTACCCGATGCAACGATCGACCGTCCGAAGGAAGGCTTCGTGCTCCCGATCGATGCGTGGCTCGTCGACCGGCTGCAGCCTTTGACCGACGATTTGTTCTCGGCAGACGCTCTCTCGCACGGTCTTTTCAATCGGCCGCTCATCGTGCGGCTCTTGCGCGAGCACCGCGAGCACGTTGCAGACCACACGTACAAACTTTGGACACTGCTGATGTTCCAGTTATGGCACGAGCTCGTCGTGGTCGGAAAGAACCGGACAACGCTCTGCGCCGTAGAACCCGCCCCCAAAAAGGAAGTCGCCTAGCCATGATCTCGATGACGGAAAAGCCCGATCAGCCCAACTCGAACGGCAAGGTTCGAACCTTGCCGCTCACGATGTTGATTACGGGCGGCGCGGGCTTCATCGGCAGCAACTTCGTGCGGCGGATGTGGGATCGTTACCCCGACTATCGCATCGTCGTCCTCGACTTGTTGACCTACGCGGGCAACGTCATGAACTTCAGCGATGAGATGCGCGAATCGGACCGGTTTGAGTTCATCTACGGCAACATCTGCAACGGTGCGCAAGTCGCTGAGATCATGTCGCAGATCGACGTGGTCGTTCATTTTGCCGCTGAGACCCACGTGACGCGCTCGATCTACGATTCGAACACGTTCTTTGAGACCGACGTCTTAGGAACCGCTGCGCTTGCTAGTGCGGCCGTACGTAATGCGACGCGGATTCGTCGATTCGTCCACATCTCCACCAGCGAGGTCTATGGGACGTGCAGACCCGATCAGGAGAAGATGAACGAAGATCACCCGCTCGAGCCGTGCAGCCCATACGCGAGCGCGAAGGCCGGCGCCGACCGGTTGATCTACTCGTATTGGAAGACCCACGATCTTCCGGCCGTCATCGTGCGCCCGTTCAACAACTTCGGTCCGCGGCAGCATCTGGAAAAATGCATCCCACGGTTCGTCACGTCAGCGCTCATGGACGAACCCCTAACGGTGCACGGAACGGGCTTCTCGTCACGTGATTGGATGTACGTCGATGATACGTGCGAGGCAATCGACGCGCTCGTTCACGCACCGTCGAGCGACGTCGTCGGCGGCACGTTTAATTTGGGGACAGAAGTGCACACTGACGTGCTGGCGATCGCTAACATGGTGCTGGAGAAGACCGGAAAATCAAAAGACCTGATCGCATGGGTCGGTGAGCGTCCTGGGCAAGTCGACAAACACTGTGCGGACGCCTCGAAGATCAAGAAGGTCTTGGGCTGGAAGCCGGATACGAATCTCAGCGCGGGCCTCGACGCGACGATCGAGTGGTATACGAAGAACGAAGCTTTCTGGCGCCCACAGTTGTGGATGCGCAAAATCAAGATCGCGACTGCGAAAGGCCGTGAGTGGCACTGATGCGCGCTATTCTCTTTGGGCTCACTGGTTACGGAAATTTCGCCTTCGAAGCGTTGCGAGCGCAGGGCGTTGAGGTTTCGATCGTCGTCACGCGTCGCGAGAGCGGCCCGCATCCGCATTATACGTGCGAGCAGCTCGGTGATGTTGCCGCGGCGGCCGGGTCGAAGGTTTACTACGACGCGGATCCCGATCGCGACGATGACCTCTTCAAAGCGATCGCCGATCTCGGCGCGGACCTCATCCTCGTAGCCTCCTATCACCAGCGCATCAGCTCGCACGTCGCAAAGCTCGCAAAACACGCCATCAACATGCATCCGTCGCTGCTTCCCAAATACCGGGGCAAGACGCCGTCGAATTGGGCGATTATTTCCGGCGAGAAGAAGACCGGCGTGACCTTGCACAAGCTCTCGCGCCACATGGACTCCGGCGAAATAGTGTTTCAACGTTCGCTTGACATCGGTGCGAAAGAGACTGACGGCGAGTTGCGTCGCCGCTTAGCGATTCTCGGTGCGGAAGCGGTCACGGAGTGCGTTACGGCTTTGCGTGAGAATCGTCTACCCGCAGCCGAGGCGCAAGACGAAGCCGAAATTACCGTGTATCCGTCCGTGGAGCGTCGCGACGCGCACATTCGCTTCGACCAAGGTACGCAGAGTATTTTACGACGCGTTCAGGGCGTCACGCCTTATCCGGGTGCGTACACCGACTTTTGCGGCGCCGAATTCGACATCGTCAACGTCGTTGCGGAGGGCCTCGTTGCCTACGACGATGAACCCGGCCGCGTTTTGCAAGTCATACCCGAACAATCTCAAATCGTCGTGAAATCTATGGACGGCACGCTGCGCGTGACGTTGCGGGATGAAGAGCACCGCTTGGCAGCCGTCGACAAGCGCAACGCCGACATCTTGAGGTTCGCGGGCAAGGTCAGTCCATTTTCATCACGGGATATCAAGGGCGGCGCGAAATTCGACGTCGCACGTCCCGAGGAAGAAGAATTCGAGCGCTATCTCGAGTTCCCGGATATGATCGTCGTCGCGGTCGCCTATCCATGCAACGCGCACTGTCCCAATTGCCCGTATACGCCCGGTAATTCGGAGCTGCGCCTGAAATATGGCGACGCACCGTACATTCCGGCCGAGCTCTTCGAGAAAATTGCCGACGAATGCGGCGAGGCAGGCCGTCGCGGATGGTTATCCGGCGGTGTCGGCTCGATGATTCGTATCACGGGTGGCGGCGAGCCGATGATGCATCCCGCCGGCATGACGACCTTGATCGAATATGCGAAACGTGCCGGCGCGCGCGTCTACCTCAATTCGAACGGCTCGATGTTCCGTCAGGACGATATCGATCGTCTCCTCGCGTGCGGGATCGACAACATCGAGATCAGCGTCGATGCTGCTGATGAAGCCACATATTCTATCGTGCGTAAGGGCTTAAATTGGGGTCATCTGCTCGAGGATTTGCGCAAGCTGATTGACCGGCGCAACGCGACTCGAAGCAGTACGACGATCGAGGTCAGCGTCATCAATCAAGAAATCGTCTCGGGGCACATTACCGAAATCGAAAAGTTCTGGTATGACTTCGGCGTCGACAACGTGATCGTACGAAAATTCTTGACGTGGGGTAGCAATACGAGCCTGGATCCAAATCAGTCGGCGGACCCGCTTGCGTATCTCGATCGTGAGGCCGGGCTCCCGTGCCCGTATCCGTTCCATCGCCTCAACGTTGACTCGCGCGGGAAAGTCGAAGTCTGCGGTTTCGACATCGCAGGCCGCACGAACATGGGCAACTTGAAGACGCAGACGATTCGCGAGATCTGGACGGGCGCGATGTTCAACTGGTGGCGCGCGAAACATCGCGACGGACAAGGCGGCGATATTCCGTTGTGCGCGGAGTGCCCAGACTGGAAGTACCGCTCCTGGGAACACAACTATCGTAAGGCGTTGAAGAACGCGGCGAAGCGCCGCGATGAGGCCTGGGCGATCAGTCCTTAGCTACGACGAAGGTACGTACGTATTCAGGACTCGTTTGAACTCGGCTCCATTGTTGTGAATCACGAGAAAGCCTTCGACGACGGCTCCGCGCGAGCGGATCGCGCGGTCGGCTGCGACAATGCTAAGCGGCGCGCCGTTCGCTACGAAGAAGCGGTCGCGCGCGTCCATCACTTTGGAGAGATATTCGAACCAGCTCGCAGTCAGCAGATACACGGGATAGGTCAAAAGAAACGGCTCGCCGCCGTCGATCGGTTCTTCGATCTCTTCGAGGCCGCCGTCGATCAGCAGAAGACGACTCACCGTCGGCGGAGCGGGATCGACTGGGAGACGCCGCCCATACACGGCGATTCCAACCGGATCGATAACGGAGTTTCCCCAAAACTCGAACTCTTCGACGACGAAGTACTCTTTCAACAAATGCTCGTAACCGAAGGGCGTCAGCCGCCAGTAATCTTGGAAGACGTTGGGCACGAAGTGAATTTCGTTGTGCAGCGGCGTTTGCAAATAGATGCGGCCGCCCGGCTTAGTAACACGAGCGATCTCGCGGACGGCCGCTTGCATGTCTTCAACGTGCTCGAGAACGGCATTGGCAAGCACCCAATCGTACGACGCCGTCGGGACCATCGGCATGTCCATGACGCTGCCGACGTAGGTGGTGCGCTGATCTGCAGAAATCTCAAGCGTATGGTATTCGTCGTTGTTGAGCCGAAGATGAAACTGATAGTTATGCGATTGAATTCCGGCTCCAACGTTGAGGATTCGCCCGTAGGTCCGCGGCCCAAGCAGCTCTTGCATGTAAGCGGTCGTGATCACCTGACCGCGTGCCGCGCGATGTCCCTTATGAAGGCTGGGCAAATTAACTTTCGGACGCGTTGCCATCAGGCTTTCCGTGCCGTGGCGTCGCGATGAAATCCTTCTTCACTGCGTGCATGGTGTGCGGGTCGCTCGACGCTCAACCATTGTTTCCGTCGTTCTTTCGAACGCAAGTCAGCTCGGCACAGATGATCGTTATTTGCCGGCAATGTGGATTCGTGTATCGGAATCCGCATATCCCCGACCTGTGCGCCGATCATTACGAGAACGTCGGCTCCTGGGAGGGAGAGAATATCTATATCGAGCGCCTGCGGGGCGTAGCGGAGCGCATCCGCTCGCACATAAAGCTCGGAAGCGGCGATTTTCATCTTGAGATCGGTTGCGGTCCCGGATGGCTCGCCGAGCATCTCGCCTCGATCTATCCCGATTCCCAAGCCGTTTTACTCGAGCCGAGCCCAAAGGTGGCCGAGCACGCGCAGCGCCGCAATCCGCGCGCCGCGGTGCTGCCGACGATTCTGGAAGATGCGAGCTTGCCGAAGGAGGCGTTTTCCTGTGTCATTGCGTGCGGCGTCGACTATCTGTTTCAGCATCATCGTAAAGATATCGAGCGCATCCACGCGCTGTTGCGGCCGGGCGGGATTTTCTATATCGAGAGAAACGTCTTTCTCAATCAGAAGGCGCTAACCAAGCGCCCCATGTTCGATGTTGACGATCTCTTCGGCCTCAATCACCGCGTGAACTCATGGTTTGGGCGCGAGCAGTTCGCGGACTATTTGAGCGAGTTCTTTGACATCATCGACGTGTACGAATATGTCTCCGATATCATTCCCGTGTACGACCGAAAGAATATTATAACCGGCATTTTCGGACGAAAGCGGGATGGTGGTGAACGCCGTAAGGTGGAAGTCAAGAACCGCTACGACGAGCATATGACGCTGTTGCGAGCGATGGCTCTTGAATCTACGCTACAAGATTTGAGAATTGTGGCAAGCGAAGGCGTGCGCCGCGTCGCGATCTGCGGCGTCGGAAACGAGGCACGCCTCATCGCCTCGATAATTCGCGCCAACGAGCTTTTCTCAATCGCGGGATTTGCCAGCCTTCCAAACGCAGGCTCGGACGCCGAACGCGATCGCCTCGCCAATCAATTTGCGTCCGGCAATCGGTCTGATCCCGTCGACGCATACCTGATCGCATCGCTAGCGGAGCAAGACCAATTCGTGGTCGAGCTCGAGGCGCTCGGCTGCAAAAACATTTTGCGGTGCTTCCGTTCGGGGTTGCCGGTTGTATGGGATGACGGCGGAACGATTCAGCTCAAGGCCTTTCTTCCGGCCTATTTGCGCGCATCATGAGAGCGTATTTTCTACCGTGTGCGGTATGTGGAGCATTGGAATCCGAGCGCGTATTTCCGAAGACCGAAGATGAAGTTCAGTCTATCGTCCAGGCAGTCGTCATTTGCCGTTGCTGCGGCTTCGTCTACCGAAGACCATCCATCCCTCAGCTATCGACGGGAGCGGCGCGAATCGACGAGCATTCGCAGCAGCACGATGCAGAGTCGGCGGCCGAGCTCGCGACGCGGCTGCATTTGAGTCCGGGAGACTTCTATTTGGAAATCGACTGTGGGCCAGGTTGGTTTCTAGAAGCACTTGGCGCGCAGGTCCCGAGCCTCAACGCGGTGTTGCTCGAGCCGGAAATAACCTTTGCGGATCAGGCAAAACGCCGAAACAGTCGCGCGTCGCTGCTTCCGAGCATTCTCGAAGAGGCGGATTTACCGCAAGAAACCTTCGCGCTCGTCGTCGCACAGGACGCCGATTACAGGTTTATCGATCACCGGCGAGACCTCGAGACGGTCGTTCGGCTGATGAAAGACGGTGCGACGTTGTATATCGAGCGTTCGAGATTCGTCGACACGTGGATGCCGGATGCGTCGGCAAACACATGGTTTGGGCGAGATCAATTCGCGGAGTACCTCAACGAATTCGTCGAAGTCGTCGAAGCGGTCGATCGCGGCAACGCTCGAGCGATTTACGGTAGAAGGCGTCCCGGCGGCGAGAAGAAGTTACCAGCGACGATCCGCAATCGGTACGCCGAGCATGTCGAGATTCTTCGTAGCAGAGTGTAGGCGGAACGCCGCCAGCTCAACCAAGTCGTCGCGCACGAACAGTGCGTCTGCACGCGTACTCTCGGTAGCAACGTGAACGTAGCCTAATTGTTCTGCAACGGGGATCAGCGACGGGAAAACTTTCGCCGAACACGCGACGACACGCGCCCGCCGGCCGAGCGTACGCCACACACTCGCGGAATCATCGCAACCAAGCGAGAGAAGATCGAATTCCGCCGGAATTCCGAAAGCGGCGAGCGAGTCCGAAATCCCGGAAGGTGTAAAATCCTTTCGCGAGCCGACGACGCCGTTCCATCGCAGCTGCGCGAGCACGGATGAACGGACGATGTCCTCATGCTCGTTCAGTTCGACGAACGTGGTATTGCGAACGCCGAGACGGCGGAAGAGCTCCAGCAGAATACCGTCGAGATTGGTCGATCCACTTCGCTGCTCTTCGTACGTTTGCGCATCTATGTAACGTGCGGCGCGTCGCTTCGGTGGCACGGCCTCACGTGCGAGGAGCTCGCCGAGGCGGCTCTCAACGATGGCCGCGGCGTGGTCCCACGTCCAACAAGATGCGCGCTGCGCGGCGAGGGCGCCGCGTCGAGAAACCTCGATGGGGTTTTCATACGCCGAACGCATCGCCTCGGCCAACGCGGCGACGTCGGGCTCTAAAAGCCATGCCGCTTTGACCGCGGGATGGGGTTCACCGGGCGGACAATCTTGGCGAACGCTTCGGACTCGCCAGCCGACGCTTTCGTCGACGAAGTCATCGGTCGCACCGCCGGCGGTTACAATCACCGGTATACCGCACGCCATGGCCTCGAGGACGGGCAGCCCGAATCCCTCGCCTCGGTATGGCAGCACCAAACAGTCGACGGCGCGGAAGAGAGACGCAACACCGTGATCGTCGTAGGTGTCATCGACGTACGCAATGCGCGGAATCCCTGGTGTCTTCGAAAATTCCCGAATGTATTCGCCCTGCGTGTTGCCACGATAGAATGTCGCGGCGTTGACGTCTTTAATCGTGAGCGAGACTGCATCGTTCGCAGAGAAGGCGCGTAGATACGCATTGATTAGGACATCGATTCCTTTGCGTGGAATCGTCGCGCCGACGAAGAGAAAGTGAAACCGATCCGCATTTTCGGCGAGGGCCGGACCGTCCGGATTGAATATCCGCAAGTCCACGCCGTACGGAATCACCGCTACGCGTTCCGCCGAGATCCCATCGTCCACGTAAGGCTGGCGATTAGCTGTCGCAGGGACCCAAATATCGTCGCAATCGTCGTGCAGCTCGTCAAACCAGAGCCGTGGCATCGAGCCGTATTCCCAAGGCAAATACCGCACGTATCGCTCGTCGCCCGGTGAGCCGAGTCGCAAGGGCCAAAGCGCATTGACGACGGTCACGTCCGCGCCGTTCCTGGCGCGTCCGCTGCGCCCGGCAAGCTCACGAAATTCTTCGGGCAGCAAGCTGACGACAAGCGGATCGGTTCCGATTGTGATTTCGAGGTTGCCGCGGTCGATAAGTGCGCCGACAAGGCGGCGATTTACGATGGCGAGCGAAAAATTCGTGAAGAAGTCTCCGCTCCAGTGGACTCTCACGATTGGGCAGGGACGAGCTGATCGAATCCGGCGCGCGCAGCCAAGTCGTCGCGAACGAATAGGCCCTTCGCCACACAAACGTAGCCATCGAAGTCCGTTTCTGTCACGCAGGTTACGACGCGCGGGCGGTATCGACTCAAAGCGGTTAGGAACCGTTTCGCAGTCGCGCCGTGTACCGATAGAAAATCCAGTTCTTCTGGGGCGCCTCGATCGGCAATCTCTTCACAGATGGTTTCCAGGGCGCAGTTGTTGAGCGTAATGCCTTTCCACGCAAAGCCCCGCTCGAGAGCGGACGCGAGCGCGGAGCTTTGATGATCCGTTTCGACGAAAAATGGACTCACGATTCCCAAGCGTCGAAAGAGCTCGACCGCAATTCCACCGAGCTCGCTCGAGTCGAAGATTGATTCCGCGTAGTTAGATGAATCTGCGTAACGCGTATGCCGGCGGCGAGGCGCGACGGCGTCGCGTTGCACGATCGCTCGCGCACGCTCCTCTACGGTTCGCGCCGCTTGCTCCCACGTCCACGTCCCACGCACACGTTCGGCTGCCGCGCGCCCACGCGATCGGACTTCGTCTCGATTGTCGTAGGCATGACGGAGCAGCGTTTGTAACGCGTCCTGATCGGGTTCAAGTATCCACGGCGGCGTTACGGTCGGGAAGGGAACGACGGCCGGGTCAAGCTCTACGCGCGTGCTGGGAATGCGCCATCCGACTTCGCTATCGACGATATCGTCTGTGGCGCCGCCGAACGTTACGATCGGAGCGAGTCCGCAAGCCATTGCCTCGAGGACTGGGAGACCAAAACCCTCACCACGATACGGAAGCACGAAACAATCGCAGCCACGGAAAATCTGCGCCATCGCTTCGTCCGGAACGGTGCGATCGATGTATTCAATGCGCGGTACATCCCGACGTGCAGCTAGCGTGCGCAATTCTTGACTCCGCGTCTGGTTGCGATAGAAGCTCGCATCCGCGTCCTTGATTACGAGCGAAACATTGTCGTGCGGGCCAAATGCCGATGTGTAGGCATTCACCAAGACGTCGATCCCTTTACGCGGGATGGTACCGCCGACGAACAAGAATCGGAAGCGGGTGTCCGTCACGGCCATCTTAGGACCTTCGGGATTAAAGACGCGCGGATCAAACCCATGAGGGATTACGGCAATACGGTCCCTGTCGATGCCCGCCTCGACGTAGGCCGCGCGGTTGTACTCCGAATGCACCCAGATCTCGTCGCAATCGTCGTGAAGAGCCTCAAACCAGGCTACCGGCATCGATCCGTATTCCCAAGGTTGGACGTGCACGTATCGAGTGGACGAAGGAGCGGCGAAACGCGGCGGCCACTCGTGCAGAACGGTCACGTCGGCTTCATTGGGTCCGAACGCCGTTCGTTCCGCAAGAACGCGAAACTCCGGCGGCAAAGCCTCCGGTGAAAGAGGATCGGTTCCGACCGAAATGTCGAGGTTGTCGCGATCGATCAGCGCTCGTACGAGACGGCGATTAACGATCGCGAGAGAAGCGCTCGTATAGAACGCGCCTTTCCAAAAGACGCGCAGACGTTGTTTCGCGTTCACGGCGCGACCAGCGTTGCCGTTCCGAAGCAGGCTGTTTCAAGGAGATCGTTGCGAACGAAGAGCGCGTCACCGCGCAGGCGTTCAATTGCGACGCAGGTATAGCCGGCCCGCGTGGCTTCTTCGATGAATGCCGCTCGCGCATCACCGGTACACGTAATTGCGCGCGGCCGATGCTTTGCGACGCGTGCCCATGCGCTTAGAGAATTGAGATTACCCAACGCCAAGAGATCGAAGGCCGCGTCGATGTCGCCCGAGCTAACCTCACGCCATCCCAAGCCGTCTCGGAGCAATCGCGCCGGTGTATTCGACGCCCTGGGATCCGTTAACTCCACAAACGATGGGCGTTCGATCCGCAGCCGCTTGAAAAGTTCCAAAACGATTCCATCCAATTCGCCCGCGCTGTAGATTCGCTCCGCATATCGTATCGCGTCGCTGTATCGCTCGTGGCGGCGTGTTGATGGTATCGCTGTTCGATCCATGAGCGTGGATAAACGAGCCTCGACGATTTCGGCTGCGCGCTCCCAGCTCCAGTTCGTGCGCGCTCGCTCGGCTCCGGCGCATCCACGCCGCACGGCTTCGTCGCGGTTCTCAACGGCGTTGCGCAGCAGTTCGACGAACGCAGCTAGGTCAGGCTCCAAGAGCGTGGGTGGCGTTATCGTGGGGAACGGAACCTCGGTCGACGCGAGCGCACGTCTGAGACTTGGGATTCGCCAACCGACTGTTTCGTCGACGAAGTCGTCTGTTGCGCCGCCTGCGGTAACGATCACGGGGAGTCCGCATGCCATGGCTTCGAGGACGGGGAGCGCGAATGCCTCGCCGCGATACGGATGGACGAGACAATCGGCGCTGCGCAGGATTCGCGCGAGGCCCTCGTCGTCCAACGTATCATCGACGTACTCGATGGGTGGAACGTCAGGGTTTGCTCTTAGCGCTCGTATTTGATCGCCGCAGTTTTGTCCGCGATAGACATTGGCGCTGTTGACGTCTTTGATCGTAAGGACGACATCGCGCCGTCCCTGAAAAGCGCGGACGTATGCCTCGATGAGCACGTCGATTCCCTTGCGGAAGATCGTCCCGCCGACAAAAAGAAATCGGAACCGCCCGGCAGCCTCATCATGCTTTTCGCCTTCGGGCCTAAAGACGCGCGCATCGACCCCGTGCGGGATGACAGTAAGACGCCCCGGCGGGAATCCAGCTTCTTGGTAAGAGAGGCGATTGTATGATGAAGGCGACCAGACGTCGTCGCAATCATCGCGAAGAGCGTCGAACCAATCGCGCGGCATCGAGCCGTATTCCCACGGCTGGTAATGTACGTAGCGGCTGGGCTCCGGCGCAGCAAAGTGTGGCGGCCACTCGTGACTGACGGTGACGTCCGCCTCGCGAGCGCCGAAACCGACGTGCTGCGTGAACGATCTTAGCTCGGGTGAAAGCTTCTCCGGAACGAACGGATCGGTTCCGATCGAGACGTCGATGTTGCCTCGCTCTATCAGCGCTGCAACGAGCCTACGATTGACGAGAGCGAGCGACGTCGTGGCAAAGAACGAGCCTTGCCAGTAGACGCGTATCACGTCACGGCTACGGGTGCCGGCGCGCTTGACGCAAATGCGGCTGCGTATGCTTCCCAGCCGGACGGCGACGTGACGGCTTCCTTCCGAAATACGAGGACACACGACGCACGGACGCGACCACTCTCGTCAATCCGGATAAGCTGGTGCACGCCCGCGTCGTAGTCGGCCGCATCAAGTGTTGTCGCGGTGAGGGCGAGATCAAGCGGCCCATGAAGGCGCCAGCCGGTATTGGCTCCGAGGAACGTATCGAAGCGCCCGGATGTAAGGAAAGCGACGTCCACGGCGGACCGTACCGAACGCTCGAGCGCAATATTGAAGATGAAAACGCCGAATCCACCCGGCTTCAACGTCCTGTCGACGGCGGCAAAGACGCCTGGAATCCCGGCGATGCCTGCCGCCTCGGTTGATGCGGCGGACAACACCACACCGTCGTACACCGCATCGGCCGGGAATGGTTTTGTAATATCCGCGATAGCATAGCTTCCTGCCCAATCCGCGATCGTGGTCATAAGAGCTTGACTCAAAGCCGCTGGATCCGCAGGATGCGTCAGGAGCAAGATTGTCCCGGCCAGAGCCTTACACTGATCGAGAGCAAAAAGAACGTGCGTTGATTCCCATATCTGCCTATGGCGTAAGCTTCGATTTTGGAGCGGAGGCACGCCCCAAGCTCTCAGCGCCCAGCGACTCCATTCCGGGTCGTCAAAGTCTTCGATCAATCCGATGCGGCTCAGGCACCGATCTTGTGGTACGTCTTCAATGATTTCGTTTTGAACCCGATTCCGAGCATGCACTGAGAATCGACGGGATAAAATATCGCGCGCTATGCGCACGAGACGCTCGCGGCTTACACCAAATACTGCGGGCGCGTCGCTCAGTTCGAGGATGCGGGCCAAATCGCTAGCGATCGTGCCCAGTCCGTCGATCACGACTGATTCTTTGCCGTTTTTGACGGCATCGACGATCGACTCCAGTGTGTCGCGTCCAACCGGCCAAATTCCCGAAAGCCGCGACTGCAGCCACGCTACCGGGTCAATCGACCGCTTCTTCGTTGGGTCAGCAAGAGCGAAGCCGTGAGTGAGGTGTGTCCCAGTCGGCGTCGCGGCTGTGCCAACTCGCCACGTTGCCGTTCGGCACATGGCGTTGTTGAGCATATTGACCAAAATAAAGCGACGTTGCAGCTCGCCACGTTCCTGTTCATAAGCTACCGCGCGAACGAAACTTCGGTGGACGCGCAAAATGCGCGTGTAGTCGTCGATCGGCAACGCATCGTATCCCTCGTCTGGCGTCTTCCGCTCACCGGTTGGACGCTTCCGAGCATCGTCACGTATCGCGCCCATCTCGAAGACGAAGAAGTTAGCGCGTTCATGAAGTATTTCGTCGTCCACAACATCGACAGAAGAAAACGATCTGACGTCAGCATTTACCAGACGTGAACTATTCGGAAGCAAAATCTTTCCCGTGAAGCCGAGGGCGGACCAGAGCAAAACAAAAAAACGGAACGTCTTATCGCGACAGCCGTCGTAGCCAACGCTCCAATCTCTTGGATAAGCGCCTATCGCGTTGGCGATATATGGCACTGTATGTTCAGGGTCGTAGCGGACATCGCGCGGATTTAGGATCCCCGTTACGTACAACGCATCACCCATAGACGGTATCAGGCTTTCGAGAGCAGCCACAATTTGAGGCTTTTCGCTAACCCGAATTTCCTCGATGTCTTCACCCGCGAGCCCCCACGACTCGCGCTGTTCAGGAATCTCATATGTTCGGACGCTTGTGATGAAAGTTTCCCAAGAGTTTTGGACGGCGCCGTGAGTGTGGGCCGGCGTCGCTTCGCGGGTGTGATCGCAATGATATGCAAAAATGCGATCCAGTACGGATTCAACGCGCCTACCGCGGAGCATGGCTAGACGGATTGCTAGATTCGTGTCGACGTGCCAGCCGAGAACCATTCGTTCGTCGAAGCCGGTAATTCGAAAGCCATCCTCGCGTAAGAAAAGTTGAAAATCGCCGGGTCCATCAAAGATGGTCTCCGGAAATCCATAAACGACTTCGTTCAGTTGTAGGCGCTTGCCCCATTCCGCAACGGCATCAATGCAGCCCCGTGGATCGCTGCGATCGAGCGTTTCCCACAAAATCTCCGGAAGCTCGAAGCGGGCAGTGTGATAGAAACCATCTGGCAAATTCGCAACGGTGGCAGACACCGAGGACGCTGTGCGCGGGATAAACACCATGTCGGTATTAGTAGAGAGGATCCAGCGATTCCGTGGATTCGAACGTCGAAGCGCCGCATTACGAGCGGGCGACTCGAGGCACCGTAAATGCGTGTGCGGCGCGAAGCGTGCGTGGGAGGATGGCCGGACGCGCAACGTTCGAACGAGCGCGCGAGCTCGCGGCGTAAGCATGTCTGCAATTGCCTCGACGAAGGTCGGCAGATCGTCCGGAGTGTTGTAGTCAACAAAAATGATCTCATCGTCCGGATCGTCGAGGACCTCGGCGATCGAGTTCAAGCTCAATACGCCCCGCTTGTGCAGGTTGTAGCCGTATGAGTCATTGCGTCCGTAGAGGATGACCGAGATCATGCTTCCTATTGGTCATCGGTCTCAATTCGGGGCGCCATTAGAAGAGAGTACGGGCGACCAAGGGTCGGCTTATTGCTAGGCTCCGCGGCATCGGCTCTTGAATCTATTGTCGTGATTACCCGGGAAAACGCTCCAGTGGATCAGGAGTTTGCCGACGTTCCCATCGAGGACGTCCGTGCGTTTTGGGACTCCCGCCCCTGCAACATCCGCCACTCCGCCAAGCCGGTCGGATCGCGCGAATACTTTGACGAGGTCGAGGCGCGTAAATACTTCGTCGAGCCGCACATCGTCTCGTTCGCCGAATTTCCGCGCTGGAAAGACAAGCGTGTCCTCGAGATCGGATGCGGTATCGGGACGGCGACGATCAGCTTCGCGCGTGCGGGGGCCGACGTCACTGCCGTCGATCTGTCCACCGAAAGTCTCGAACTCGCGCGGAAGCGCGCGGAAGTCTTCGGCCTTTCAGATCGCGTGCATCTAAACTTCGCAAACGCCGAGACGCTCAGCGACTACGTTGCACCGCAACCGTACGACTTGATTTGGTCCTTCGGCGTATTGCACCACACGCCACATCCGGAGCGTGCCCTCGATCAGCTGAAGCTGTACGCAGCTCCCGGTACAACCGTGAAGCTGATGATGTATTACTCGTTTTCCTGGAAAGTGCTTTGGGCTGCGTTACGATACGGACGTGGCCGGCTTTGGGATTGGCGACGAACAATCGCACGATATTCCGAGGCACAGACCGGATGCCCGGTAACCTACACGTACACGAAACGAGAGCTTGCTGGCCTTTTGCAAGAACGCGGATTTCGCGTAACCGAGGTGTTCGTCGACCACATTTTCCCATATCGGATACCCGAATACGTGCAGTATCGATATCGAAGAGAGTGGTACTTCGCCTGGATGCCGCGCCCGCTATTCCGCTGGCTGGAGCGAACGTTTGGCTGGCATCTCTGTATCACCGCCGTCGCGGAATGAGCCTTTAGGCAGTAATAAGCTCGATTTTCGTGTCGAGAACGGCACCGCCGATTTGGGTCGCGTCGTCTTCGGTAAGGGCGAGGCCGAACGGTAGATAGACGGCTCGATCTGTCCACCAGTCGGATTGCGGAAAGCCATTTTCGGCAAGCTGCGCATAGGCGGGATGCTGCGCGATCGACCGGTATTGCCGCACGGCACCGATATTACGGTTTCGTAACTCCGCAACGAGCCGATCTGCAACGTCCGTGAAAACGATGTTGAAAAGCGGTGCCTCATCGCCCGGCACGGCGAAGAGATAATTACCGAGAAGATTTCGTAGCGCGCGGTGCGCGAGGCGCTTCCTTCGCAGGCGTTCGTCGAAGGTTCGTATTTGCGCGAGACCAAGAGCGGAGAGCACGTCGTTGAAGCGTAGGTTCGTACCGATCTCGCGGTTGAGATTCGTTTGACGCCATGTCAGATCTCCGTGATCGGTGTATTTGCGCGCCTCATCCGCCAGCTCTTGAGAATTCGTGACGACGGCGCCGCCTTGACCGGTGGTAATTGTCTTCGGAGGGCTAAACGACAGCGTGCCCACTGTCCCGAACGTGCCGGCGTAACGTCCGGCATGACGATGGCCAATCGCAGTTGCAGCATCCTCGATCACGGGAATTCCGTGTGTACCCGCGAGGCCGATTACGGTTTCGATATTTGTTCCCGTGTATCCCGAGAAATTCACAAAGCAGATCGCCTTCGTGTTCTTGGTTACGCGTCGCTCGAGATCGGAAGGGTCGATGCAGCCTGTACGGCGGTCGATCTCGACTAGACGCGGCTTCAGGCCGGCCGATGCAAAGCCGTTGATCGTCGAGATCACGCCGTAAGCCGGGACTAGAATCTCATCGCCGGGTTTTAGCCCGCAGGCGTGCGCGGCCACGGTGAGCGCGACGGTCCCGCTGGTCGTGAGAACGCAGTGCGAGACGGCCAGTTTAGACTCGATCTCGCGCCCGAACTCCTCGGTCGTCTTCCCGGGGCCAACGAACCCAGATGCAACCTGGCGCTTGACCTCTTCGGCGCACTCCGCATCTAGCCAGGGTTCGACGAAGGGGATGAACCGGGTCATGGACTGCATGGGACGTCGTCTTGGGCGCCACTTCGAGGGCGGCCTTCGGAGGGCAGGTGTTCAGTAGGCCAATGAAAACGCCGATATTTTAGACGTGAAGATCTTCATTACGGGGGGCGCCGGCTACGTCGGCTCCCGCCTAGCGGCGCATCTCCTTCGATCAGGGCATGATGTCACGGTCTTCGATGCGCTCGTGTACGGCGGGAATGCGCTCTTGCCGTTCATTGCAGATCCCGCGTTCGGATTCGTCAAAGGCGACGTCCGCGACGGCGGTGCACTCGGCCATGCCATGCGCGGCCACGACGCTGTCGTGCATCTCGCGGCGATCGTTGGCGAAGCAGCATGTTCGCTCGATCCTCGTGCCACGGTTGCGATCA
This sequence comes from Vulcanimicrobiota bacterium, assembly GCA_963715815.1. Classification (GTDB taxonomy): domain Bacteria; phylum Vulcanimicrobiota; class Vulcanimicrobiia; order Vulcanimicrobiales; family Vulcanimicrobiaceae; genus JAFAMS01. The sequence continues at coordinate 1,742,726 of OY970278.1, forward strand.
ACCGCGACGCCGCTATAAGCGCTCTCGATCTCGCTGAGCAGCTCGAGGTCAAGCGTTTCGTATTTTTCAGCACCTGCAGCAACTATGGCGTCTCTGATCCGCAGAGCCTCGCAGATGAAGATGCGCCACTCAATCCGCTCTCGCTGTACGCCAGCACAAAGGTCGACGTCGAACGAGACGCGCTTGGCCGACGCGGCTCGTGCGCAACCACGGTGCTGCGCTTGGGAACGATTTGCGGCCTGTCGGCTCGGATGCGATTCGATCTTCTCGTGAGCGAGATGGCGCGCTCGGCAGCGCTTGGCCATCCGATCGAAGTCTATAAGCCCGAGGCATGGCGCCCATATCTCCATATCGCGGACGTAGGACGGGCCGTCGATTGTATCGTGCGCGCCAATCTTCCGGCCGTTGCAAATCGCGTCTTCAATGTCGTTGGTGACAACTACCAGAAGTTAGGTCTCGTGCAATTGGTTCGAGAGAATTTTCCTAAAGCAAATATTCAAGTTACTGAGGGTAAACCTGACAACCGCGACTATCGCGTGAGCGCAGCACGCATTAAACGCGAGCTTGAATTCGAACCTCGGCACACGGTGAAAGAAGCGTTCCTCGAAACCGCGCGTGCCGTACATGACGGTCTTTTCGTCGATCCGATGTGGGAAGGCCATAGCGCGATCCCGCTCGGCGCCACGCCGGTTAGTATGGCGGTCTAGGCGATGGGCTCGATTTCAATCTTCGGACTTGGTAAGGTCGGACACACGCTGGCCTGCTGCCTTGCGGCGGCGGGGAATCGCGTCGTCGGCGTCGATCCGATTCGGGAGCTCGTCGACGCAATCAATGCAGGGTCGTTCGAGAGTGCCGAGCCCGGTATTGCGGAGCGTCTTGCAAAAGCCGCACCCGGCGCACTTAAGGCAACCACGTCCGCGGATGAAGCGATCGCCGTCACCGACGTCAGCATGGTGATCGTCCCGACGCCGAGCAACACGCTCGGTGGCTTCTCGTTACGGTTTGTGCTCAATGCGATCCGTACGATGGGCGACGGGATTCGAAAGAAAGGCGGACGGCACACGGTAGCAGTCGTCAGCACCGTATTGCCGGGTGCAAGCGATCGCTACATTATTCCGGCACTCGAAGACGCGACCGGGCGCAAAGTCGGCGAAGGCATCGGCTATTGCTACAATCCGTCCTTCATCGCACTTGGAGATGTCGTGAAGGGCTTCGAACATCCCGATTACGTGCTGATCGGCGAAACGGATCCTGCCTCGGGTGATGCGCTCGATGCCGTACACCGCTCGATGCTGCGCGACGACACTCCGATTGCGCGCATGCTGCCAATCGAGGCCGAAATAGCAAAGATCGCGTCGAACACGCACGAAACCATGCGTGTCGCGTTTGCGAACATGCTTTTCGGAATTTGCTCGGAGGTTCCGGAAGCAGACGTGGATCGCATCACTGGAGCGTTGGCATTCCGTATGGGACGTCGCTTCTTCAAAGGAGCGGTTCCGTACGGTGGACCGTGTTGGCCGCGTGACAATCGCGCGCTCTCGGTCTTCATGGACGCGATTGGCGTGCCGAGCTTGATGCCGCGAACGATCGATGTTTGCAACGAAGAGCACGGTCGCTACATCCTGCGCAAAGTTCTCGAAACGACCGAACGCGACGAGACCGTCGGTCTGCTCGGCCTCGCTTATAAGCCGGGGACGAACGTCGTCGAACGCTCGTTCGCGCTGGACCTTGCAAACTGGCTCGAGGCCGATGGGCGCCGAGTAATTGCGTGGGATCCGCTCGCGATGAATGCTGCAAAGATTTATTTGAATGGAACGGCGACCTACGCGACTACGCCCGAAGCCTGCTTGCGGTCTTCAAAGACTGCCATCGTCATCAATCCGATGAGCGAGCTCGAGTCCGTCGATTGGGATGCTGCAGCATCGACGACCGTTATGGATCCATGGCGCTGTCTTTCACCCGCAGCGATCGGCAAAGTTGGCAAATACGTTGCTATGGGTCGCGGCAACGGCGAGGCAATGCGCCTATGGAGAGCGGACGAGCTCCGAGAAAAACTCCGGCTGCTGAACTCTTAGACCGAAACCGGGAGCTCTTTCGCGTGCGCAACAAGCTCCATCTCGCGGACGATTAGCACCGAGCGGCTCTTGTTATCGTCGATATTGCGCACGAGTAGGTAATGCGTTCCAGGCGGAGTCGGGACATAGACTTCTTCCTGTGCTCCACGGTGAACGTACCGCTCGTATAGGATATTGAGACCTTCGTCGACCGCGGCGACCGAGACGATGCCCTCTTCGGCTTGAAGCTGCATGCGAGCCCAGTGCCAATGAGCCGCGTCGAGCGGTTGCGTCAGAGCCAGTGGAAACAGCGCGCTGTAGGCCCATTGTTCCGGGGGTGTCTCGATGCGAACGTCACTGCCGACTTTCTCAATCGATGCGCCCCACTGCGGCGTGTTCGCGATCGTCCACATGCTTAACGCGTTGGGAATACTATGCGACTTTGCTTGGGGGCACATCGGATAAAGGCTGTCTCGTATGTCGAGTAGGCAGGCGCGGACTGCCTCGCTGCGCGCTCGCGCTTCAGGCGAGAGATTTTCTGGGACGGAACGCGGTGCACCGGGCGTCGGAAGCGTGACGTGATAATAGCGGTCGTCGATACGCGTCCAGGTAAAATCCGCAAGGCCCCAATCCGGCGGATTCACGTACGGCAAGCTCTCGTCCCAGACATAGAGTCGCCCCTTCGCGCGACGCTGGAATCGGTATGAATTGGTGTGCGTAATGTGGTAGATGCGCCCGAGCATTAAGCAGTCTTCAACGACGGTCATCACGCTGACGCAAAGGCGCGAATCAAGATGTAGGCGCGCCTCGCGGACCGATTCGTCCATCCCACCGATCGCAAACATCGTGCCGCTATCCGTCAATGAGAAATCTCCGCACGCTCGCGTGTATGGAGGCTTGTTGTACGGCGGCTCATCGCACGTGTCGACAAGGACGACGCCCTCCGGGCGCTCGATCTCAGCTGGACCCATCGTCGCGAGTGGCTGATCGCGTTTAATGTTGACGCGTTCGGCGCGATACAGATGCGACGGCTTGAGTCCCTCGCTCTGGATTCGCCGGCAAAGACCTTCGCCCCAAAAATCGTCCCCGCACGTCGTCATCGTGAAATCCGCGGACGTCGTTCGGAAGCCGGCGTTGAAGCCGAAATTGATCAATATCTGCAGATCGGGAGCGGTGCACAGTGCCTTGTGGACTTCCGGTTGGATGACGATTGCGCGAAGAAACGGAAATCGCTCGAGAAGGCCGGGGGAGAGCAAAGGTTTGCCTTCGGGAGGGTTGCACTCAACGAAGGCGACGCGAAAATCGACGTTTGAACCCTCGAATCGCGCGCGATTGTAGGCTATGACCGAGTAAAGATTCTCAGTCCAATTCGGCTCGTACTCATCGTTCCGTCCGAGAATGACGGCTTCCAGCGAAAACGTGTCACTCATGATGCGGCCGGCGCGCCTGCATATTTAAATTGAAGAGAATTCCGCGTTCCTTTTCCATGTGCGGGAAGTAGGCTTGCGAGAAATCGTCGACACCTCTGTGTTCGGCGTCTTGCCATAGCCAGAGCTCAGCTTCCACGAACCCCGCGGCTTCTAGAACATGGCGTAATGAGGGCTCATCGTAAGTTGTCCGATGGTACCGATAACCACCGCCGCCGGCATCGATCTTGCCGTAAAGCGTCCCTAAGAACCAGTCGAGCGAAAGGCCGGCTGCGTAGAGCTTTGTGATAACCTCGAAATTTGGAACGGAAAGTCGCAGCACTCCGCCGGGAGATAGTACCCGCCGCCATTCCCGGAGAATTGGCAGAATCTCTTCGCGGTCGAAATATTCGATCACTTGACAAGCGTAAATCAAATCGACGCTTTGATCTTCAAATTGGGGCAAGCTTCGAATATCCTGAACGTGATCGACGTGCGGAAACTGCACGTCATCGACATGCACGAATCCGGGAATGAACCGCTTGCCGCATCCGAGATGCAACTTGATCGGAGGTTGTTTGGTACCGGTCATCGTGACCAAAACGTGTGCTTCCGCCTTGGGGCATTGTCCTGCGTTGCCGCGTAGGATGGGGCCACCTCAGCCGGACCCGGCGTTTTGCCGATAACTTGGGACGTGTCGGTGACGGAATTAGCGTTCTCGGTATTTGAAGGTGCGTCGATGACGCAAGTCTCCGCTGGCGGTTTCGAGCTGGTGACGGCACCTGGACTGTATCGACCTGCGGTATCGGCGGCAGTCTTCGGTTCGAACGTCGTCGACGATCGCGCGGTTGGCACACGCGTGGTTCTCGATGTTGAGCTGGTAGCTGGAAAGCTCGGAGCTTTTCTCGTAGACGGCAACAATCAGGTAGCCGGCTCGGAGACGGTGATCGATCGTCCCATTCGACAACGCGTCGTTGTTGATAGCGCAGCGCGCGGCAGCGTGTTGTACCTGCGCAGCCTTGACCATGGACAGTCGCGGGCGCGAATCTACGGTCTCAACGCATCTAGGACCAGCCGCTTCGACATCGGGCCAATCTTTGGCGAAGTTATCGGAGACATGTTGCGTGGGCCGAGCGAACAGGCATTAAACGCGATCGCCGGCGCGCTCTCACGGAGAGTTGGGCATTCGATATCTGCAGAAATGATTGCAGGTTTGGACGTAGGTGGTATTGTCTTTCCGTACCCGCTCCCGCCTTTGCGCGAAATCTTCGATGACGATGTTGGACGAGTCGTCGTTGAAGAAACAGAGCGATTGACAGCGTTGCTTCCTACCCTGGACGTGGATAAGTTAGGCGAGTTCATGGGCGCCCTTGACCGGCACTTTTTCACACTCTATTTTCGAGAGACGACCATTCGAGTTTATTACCTCGTGAAAATGTTGCGAGAGCTCGGCATCACGGGTGGAACCGTTCTCGAAGTTGGCACTCTGATGGGGAACTTCTCCGCAACGCTTCAGCGCTTCGGTTATCAAGTGACGGCGGTCGATCGGTACGAGCAATATGCGGGAGCGGCTGACGAGTATTTGAACTACATGCGTTCACTCGGCGTGGAGGTCGAATCGATGTCGCGAGAAGAGGAAGCCGAGCGCGTTGCTTCGTTGGGCCGTTACGACGTGGTGATCGCCATGGCAGTGGTCGAACATATCCCTCCACCCGCTAAAGCTTTTCTCGAAATGCTGAAATCGCATGTCAAGCCGGGCGGAGCTTTGATACTGGACACGCCGAATATTCTTCGTTGGTGGAATCGCAAACGCTTAGGCGAAGGCCGAACGATACACCAGGATATCAAGAGCCAATATCATACGGATCCGCCGTGGGAAGGCCATCATCGAGAGTACACGCCGGATGAAATGGTTTGGATGCTTGGCGAGCTCGGATGCGAAGATGTCAAGCTAAAGATGTTTGATTACAATCTGTTGCAGTACGAAGCGTTGGAGCAGAACCTGCTGCCTGAGCTGGTGCTTTCGACAATGGATCCGTCACAAGCCGATACGATTATGGTCGCGGGCCGGCTCGGCGAGAAACCCTAGCAATGGCATTTTATTTGATCCATCAGGCCGGCAAGGTTGCTTCGCAGACACTCGCCTGGACGATCGTTACCGCAGATCGTTCCTCTCGGGTCGAGCGTCACCATTATCTCGAGCCGTCGAATCTGGCAGAGGTAGAGCGGCTTTGTAATGAGGCACCACCGTCCGCGCAAGTCCAATCTCTGCGGAAGCAGACGCAGGAAGCTCGTAATGCATTCGCGGCTCTGTCACGCCAAGACCCGCGGAACGTTTGGGTTTTGACGGGTTTCCGCGATCCAATGGATTTTGCCATTTCCGCATTCTTCCAAAATCTATCGTACTATTGCCCGTCGTATGTTTCTCCGGAGCCGGGAGAGTTGTACGATCAAGATCGATTCGATCAACAAGTTGATATCGTGATCGAAGCGTTTAATAAGGAAGTCGAAGCCTACCTTGGTCGCGTGCGGGCCGGCTCGGGAGTTAGAAACGTCAGAGAATTGGATCTGCGGCGAAAACTTCAGAACCTCGGCGAGTGGTTCGATAAAGAGTTCAAGCCGCTTTATGGGATTGACGTCTTCACGATGGAATTCGCTAACTTGCCTTTCGTTCGATTTGCCTTCGGGAACGTGAATTTTCTCGTGTACAGAATGGAAACGTTTCATGAGGCTGCTGAAAGCATACTTCGCGAGTTGCCGCTTCCCGCCGGGTGCAGACTTATTAGCGAGAATCTTTCGTCCGCTAAAGATTACGCCGTCTTGTACCGGCGCTTTAGAGAGAGGTTCGTGCCTTCGGAAACAATGGTCGAGTATTATTATGGCGGAAAATTTTTTAAGCATTTTTACGCCTCTGCGACGCCGCGGTACGGCAGGCGTTTAGCGAACAAGATTGTCTGAAGGTGCAAGTAAGATGCGTACGGGCTCTTGTGTGCGCAGAATGGAGATAGATGTTGCCGGATTTTGACACGACGCTTCCGCCCGGGTGGGAAGACCCACTCGCGCCTCTTCGCAAGAAGTGGGGAGAAGTCCCGAGTGGCAAGTCTCGTCAAAGCAGTGCGCAGCTTCTGGCCGCTAGCAGCGACGCGCTTCTCGATCATTGGAATTCATCGCGAAGCTACGATACACTGGGGACCGGTTTTGGAATCCGCGGCTGGTATCATGAAACCTACCGCACTCTAATGCCGGGAAGGAAGCTGCTTGACATTGGATGCGGTCTCGGCCTAAGCACCCTCACTTTTGCGGAGATGGGAGCACACGTTACTTTTACGGATATTATAGCGGACAACGTCGACCTTGTTCGCCGACTATGCCGCGCGAAGGGTATCCAAGCTGACTTTGCGTGGATTGGCAAGTTTGAGGACTATGATAGACTCGCGAGAGATTTTGACATTGTCACGTCGGTCGGGTCGCTGCACAATACGCCTCTCGCCGTGACGAAAGACGAGATCGACCGCATAAAGCCGCATTTGAAAGTGGGTGGGCGATGGCTGCACTTCGCTTATCCGAAAGTACGATGGGAGCGCGAAGGAAAGGTGCCCTTTGAAGCGTGGGGAGGGCGCACCGATGGACCGGGAACTCCCTGGTGCGAATACCACGATCGCGAAAAGGTCGAGTGGTTGTTCGCTCCTTCCGAAATTCGGATTCTGTTCGACTGCGAATGGCACAACAGCGACTTCAATTGGTTTGATATCGAGTTGTCGCGCCAGTAGTCAATTCAATCGTGGATTGATCCAGGTTTGGATCCCGTCCTGGAAATAAATGGAGCCCTTCGGAGTCTCTGAAGTTTGCCCACAAGCATAATCGCGCAGGCACTCCCAGCGATTAGCCTTGAGCATTTCCCGAAGATCTCGTTCGATCTCAGGTCCATGCGTCCCGATGTGAAGCCGTTTTGCTCGCTGACTCAAGGCGTCGATTGCGGCATAGAGCGCGACGAACTCTTGACCTTGAACGTCGAGGTCCACGAGATCGATGTGTTCGTAGTTACGGATAAGCTTCGAGGCCGCGAATTGAGGGACTTCGATCGCGCCCTGTCCATTCGCGGAGATGTAGAGATCGTGCCCAAAGTAAGCGTTCTTTGCGACGCTAACATGTCCCCAGTCTGCCGGAACTTTGGCCTGTCCGTACCACTCGCGCGGGTGATCCGCGGTACTCTGGAAGTGTTTCTTAACCACAAAAAGTACTGTTCCGGGATCTTCGCCGATAGCTCCAGGATACACGTCGACAATTTCTTCCGGAATCCCATTGTCAGACAGAAACTGTTTTAGAAAGTCCAAGTGCAATGGTTCAGGCTCGACGAGTCCGAGCCGGATCTTATCGATGTCGATCCCCCGTATACGGGCTGCGAGGGCACCACGAATTGCCCACCGGCCGATGCCTGCGCCGAGCTCGAGCATGACGAAGCGATCCTTTGCTACGGTCACGGCTTCCAGCAGGTCGACCCATTCATAGTACTCCTCGTCAAACACTGGCCATTCCGTTCGAATGTACTCGCTGGTTCTATGTTGCGACAATTCCTCGGGAAAGATCGTCTCGAGGATCCGACATCCAACGAAATCGACGATGAAGTTGATGGGCACTTTCCCTTCGAAAGGCTTGAAGTTTTCGAAGATTGCGTCATGTGTAGGCATGTTACCGTTCAACGGTTCTCTCCGAAGAATGCAATTGGCTGCGGGGCGAAAGGATGAGGCACATATATAAGATTCGGCCCGGGAGTAGCTCAGCATAAATAGCGGCGGCCAGGGGCGGCCTGCTTGGGGCTCGTGTCTCAATATCCGCTTGAAACACGCCGATAACTAGGGCAATGTCGAGCAGATCGGCTACCAAGAACGTCCACGTTATCGAACGCGTTGTCAGCGATCTTGGAGCCCTTCAGTCCATATATTACGACGCCGAGGAGAAATGGCTTCGGCCCGACCTCTACATGGTCGACCCAGACGGAAATATGCTGTGGCAAACGAATTCGTTGCGGCTCCGAGGGCCTGACGTCGAACCCGACGATAAAATCGGTGTTGTCTGGGGAGACTCTGTCGTATTCTGTGTTTACGAGCGAAGCTGGCCGGAAATGCTCAGCGATTTCGCATCGGATTGTGTTTTTTTAAATGGTGGCGTGGAGGGGGTGAATTACGTCACCGTTCTCGAGCACGCGATAGATTTCAATGCGAAGCGAGAGGTTGCCGTAAACGTCATCCTGACGGGCTGGGAGGGAGTGAACACGTGCTTGACGAGCGATTTACGCTCAGCACTAAAGTCAATCCCCAATGCCGTACTTGCGACGATGCCAACAGCTCTTAACACACAAATCATAGACAGGGATATCCGGGATACATTCGTGTCTGAAGGGGACTGGCCCGATATTTTCGGGTTTATGGGCAAACGCGTGTATTCGGTTACCGCGCAGCGAGCGTTTTTCGCGCACATCTGCGAGCGCAATGACATGATACGGGCCGTCGCACATGAGACAGGAACGCCGCTGATCGATTTATTTGCTGCGCTTGACTCAAGCCAATTAGCTGACTTTCGCGAATGTTTCTTTGACATATCACACCCGCGACCGTCGGCGTATAAGAAAATCGCGTCGGTTGTGTGGGAAACCGTCGGGCCGTTACTCGCGCGTTAGCCTGCGGTTCCTATCACATATCGAACCCAGACGCAGCCTTCGTTAATGACGGCATAGCCACGCTCGAGGTCGATGAACGCGTTGTAATACTCGTCGTTTAATCTTACGAGATGCTCTCCGGTGCGATCGATGGCACCGCACTGGAACTGACGGACGAGGTCGTCCGGATGCAACGCATGCTGATGCGACACGTCGCACGTAGCGATGACCTCGGCGCCCAATCGAACGTGGAGTCGCAACCAGTGATCGTTGTATTGGCCGTCGTCACGCTTGAGGAAAGCAAACTCCTCATACGGCAGGCGGGCATTCTGCCATTCGTATCGCGTCGGCAAGCGTAAAGGAATGATCAGGTGTTGCAGCTGGGATTCTGCGGCGAGCCGCTTCATTTGCTCGGCGACTTCCACAGCCCAACCGTGCTCGCGAAAGGCGTTCTCCGCAAAGATGAAGAGGCCGATCAACGTGTTGGGACGCTCTGCGCCGATAGTCGTTTGCTCGTAGCTTGCTCGCACGGCGCCGGTCCAGCCTCGCGGAAGCGTGTCCGGGTTGCCGTCCCAATTTAGACGAGTAGTAATTCCGTGAGCGATAAGCGCCGATTCTTGCGGGTGCTTCTCGGCGCTAAGAAATACGATCCAGTCCAGGGCCGTCTGGCCGAACATGTTCGGCCCCAGGCGAAACTTGCTTAGATCTGGGAATGGACGCTCGGCGCCGTATCTGTCCAGAAGTTCACGCAGCGCACTGCTTCGCTTATTTGCAGCGAGGTGATCAACGAGCTCTTGCAACGTGTAATTTTCGAAGGAGGCGCAAATGACGTCAGGGCGGCTAGCGTGCGGAACATTGCGTATCTGCCGGATTCCGTAGTGCTTGCGATCGCTCGCTTCACCGCGCTTGCGGAGCCAAGATCCTAGCACGTTTGCTTAATGAGCCGTGACGAGGCTAGTCTCTGCCGGCGCGGTTTCTTTTTGAACGAGCAAATCGCCGATTGCAAGACAGTCGATTCCCGAGGCCTCGAAGGTGCGCAGTGCGTCGGACGGGCTAGAGACCATTGGTTCACCGCGTAAGTTGAACGATGTATTCAGCAATACGGGCACGCCGGTAAGCTGTTCGAACTCCTCGAGAATACCGTAGATGTACGGATTCTGCTCCCTGGAGACGGTCTGGACCCGGCTTGTGCCATCGACGTGCACGACTGCTTCCGTATCGTGCGGTCGAAGAGCTTTGTGCGTGAAGAGCATATAAGGGCTTTCGCTCATGCCGAGCGTCTCAAAGTACTCGTCGTAGCGTTCGCCCTTGATGACTGGTGCAAATGGTCGAAACTCCTCACGAAACTTGATCTTTGCATTAACGTGATCTTTCATCGCCGCGGGACGCGGATCGGCCAAGATCGAGCGCGCTCCCAGGGCGCGCGGTCCCCACTCATCGCGGCCGTTCACGATCGCGACGACCTTGCCATCGGCGAGAAGTCGTGCAATGTCACGCTCGATCGCCGCGCTTCTCGTAAACGGAATTTTATTGATTCCTAGCGTAGCCCTCGCGACTGCTTCGGGATATTCCATGCCGACATATGGCGAAAAAGGAAAACGCACTGTCGGGCCGCTTTCGCGACCTCCTAGGGTTGCCTGTAAAGCTGCGCCGAGTGCGCCGCCGGCGTCGCCAGCCGCGGGATGAATGTGCGCGCGTATGCCCAAGCGCCGAATGAGTTCAGCGTTCGCGGTGCAATTGAGGGCGACACCCCCGGCGAAACAAAAATCCTTGGTTTGAAATTCGCGCGTCAGCGGTTCGATCAGCGCGATGAGTGCGATTTCCAGTACGTCTTGAACTGATGCGGCAAGATCCATGTGTTCCTGCAACATTGGCTCGCCTTCGCGTCGCGGGCCGATTCCGAGGTGTCGAATGAGCGCATCCGAGTAGTGACGCTCTTTATCGTAGAATTCGAAGAACGTCGTGTCTAACGCGAACGAACCGTCGTCGCGCAGGATCAAGACATGGCCGAGAATCTTATCGCGATAACGCGGCGTTCCGTATGGCGCGAGCCCCATGACCTTGTACTCGCCTTCATTGACTTCGAATCCCAAATAGTCCGTGAAGACGGAGTAGAACAAGCCGAGCGAGTGCGGAAAATGAATCGAACGTACTTTGCGCAGGCGATTTCCTTCACCAAGGTGCACCGCAACGGTTTCGTATTCACCGACGCCGTCAAGGGTCACGACGACGGAGCGTTCGAAGGGTGAGGTGAAAAACGCTGATGCCGCATGCGAGCGGTGATGGTCGCTGAACTCAACGTTGCCGCGATAGCCGAGATGCTTGCGGAGCTGATCCGCGATGGGTAACTTGTGTTGATAGAAGTATGGGATGTCCTCGAAAAACAGGCGCCGCGACCGTGGCCACCCATCAAGTACTTGATCCCAAAGTCGACGCAATTTCCGCTCGGGGTTTTCGTAAAAGACGATCGAGTCAAGATCGTTTACTCGCAGACGAGCGCTACCCAATGCTCGACCAATCGACAGGGTCGGAAAACGCGCATCGTGCTTAACACGACTGAGCCGCTCCTCTTGGATTGCAAATTGAATCTGGTCGTCACAAACGAGCGCGACTGCCGAGTCGTGATAGTAACAAGAGATGCCGAGGACGTTCATCGCTTGTCGCGGTTCGGAACCCACCCGGTCGGTGATTCTCGCAAGCGCCGTAGCCACGCAAGCGGCGCGAGCAGCAGAAAAATCAGCTCAAGCGAGCGGATATGTATGGATTGTCTCATTTGGTGCCTGTGGGATGTCGAGCGTGCGCACCTCGGCCAGATACCAGCGTAACAGTAACCCTGACGCGGGCTTTAGGAGCAGCGCTAGAACGGTAACGAACGTCGCGCGGAACGAACGGACTAGAGGGCTCACCTCTCTATTTTCGACCCGGTAGGAGCGCTTCTTAAGGTGAGGTCTCGCTAAGACTTCGAGGGATAGCCGCAACGTTGACGATCGGAAACTGCATTAGCTGGTCGACCGAGAGCTGGACGGGTTTGTTGTCAACGATCACACAGAGCGCCCGGCCGGTCGTGTGAAGGTACTCGAGCGATTGTCGCAGCGAGTCATCGCCGCGGTTTCGAAAGTTTTCTCCGAGGACCTCAACCACGATGATCATGTCGCGATGCCGTTCTATGAAGGCGCGTCCGCCCGCGATCACCTGCGGTTCGGACGATTCGGTGTCGATATGAAGAAGTCGAACGGGCGGTTCTTGTCCCGTAAAGACCGTGTCGAGCGTCGTTGCGGGGACGGTGAGTTTGGTCGAGGTGTCGTTGCTCAGTTCGCCCTCGATAAGTGACCCGCCACCCAGATGCTTTGAAGGCTGGCTGAAACTGACGTCGCCCGCATGGTCGGTGACGGCTATCGGGTAAAGCGTGCAGCGCGATTCCAAGTAGTTGATGTCGATCGAATCACGCAGCAGCTCGACAAGCTCCGGATTGCATTCGAACGCATGCACGTGACCGCCGGCTCCGACGCGTGCCGCGAAGTGGATGGTGTAGAACCCGATGTTCGCGCCGACGTCAACGGCGACGTCGCCCGGGCGCAGGGTTCCGATCATCCAGGGGTTTAGCTGCGGCTCGTAGTCACCGTCCAAGGCTAGCGGGATCCCTACGGAGAGGTCCCGGGTATCAAGGAAGAGGCGCGCGCCGTACTTCGTGCGCGTAATGGCCCGGTTGTTACCCAGGTAGACCGTGCTCGGCCGGCTGAAGGGATCACTCACCTATAAGGGTTCGGCCCTCGACCAGCCATGTTATAATCCCACGGTTGCCCCGCACGTGCGGGACACGTCCCATCTCGCCCGGCATGAGGCCGGGCGCTATGGTCCCCTCGGGTCGGGCCGACAGGATGTCCTCCCCCGCCACGGACCAGAAAGGCCCCTAATCCCAGTGGAAACCCTAGAAGTCGCCGAGCAGGCGCTCCCCGCGAGCGAAGCCGCCGCCGGCAGCCAGGTCATCACTATGCGCGAGCTGCTCGAAGCAGGCGTGCACTTCGGACACCAGACGCGTCGCTGGAACCCGAAGATGAAGCCGTACATTTTTCAAGAGCGCAACGGCATTTACATTATCGATCTCTCGAAGACGATCGCGCGCGTGCGCGAGGTCTACGAGGTCGTCAAAGGGATGGCCGCTTCGAACAAAGTCATCTTGTTCGTCGGCACCAAGAAGCAAGCGCAAGACGCCGTTAAAGAGGAAGCCGAACGCTGCGGTACGTTCTTCGTTAACCAGCGTTGGCTCGGTGGAACGCTTACGAACTTTGCGACGATCCAGAAGCGCATCGCGCGTCTGCGCGAGCTCGAAGGCATGCGTCAACAAGGCACCTTCGATCTGCTTCCTAAGAAAGAAGTCGCCAAGCTCAGCGAAGAACTCGACAAGCTGGAGCGATTTCTCGGCGGAATTAAAGACATGCACCGTCTTCCGGACGCGTTGTTTGTCGTCGATCCCAAGAAAGAGCGGATCGCCGTACTTGAGGCCCGCAAGCTAAAAATTCCAATCATCGCAGTGGTCGACACCAATTGCGACCCCGATGAGGTTGATTACCTTATCCCCGGCAACGACGACGCAATTCGCGCCGTTAAACTCATGGTCTCGAAGATTGCCGATGCGATCATCGCGGGCCACACCGAAGCAGAAAGCTCTTACGACTCGACTTCTTTTGAAACCGAAGAGGTCGCTCCCTAACATGCAAGCCACAGACAAACCCAGCATCGACGATATCAAACGCCTCCGCGAAGAAACCGGCGGCGGCATGATCGATTGCCGCAATGCCCTCGTGAAAGCGTCGGGCGACTATGAAGCGGCAAAGCGTGCGCTGACGGAGCAAGGCCTGGCACGCGCCGAGAAAAAAGCGGAGCGCGTCGCCAACGAAGGACGCGTTGCCAACTATATCCATGCCGGCGGTAAGATCGGTGTACTCGTCGAGGTCAACTGCGAGACCGACTTCGTCGCGCGCAACGAACGCTTCATCGAGCTGAGCCGGGACGTGGCGATGCATATCGCCGCCATGAAGCCGGACTACCTGGATCGCGAGAGCGTCCCAGCCGAAATCATCGCCGAGCAGCGCGCTGAGTTCGAAAAAGCCGTCCCAGCCGGGAAGCCTGCGGCGGTCGCGGAAAAGATCGTCGAGGGGAAGCTAGGTAAGTGGTTCGAGGAACACTGTCTGCTCGAGCAGCAGTTCGTCAAGAACGACGAGGTGACGATCGGGGAACTCGTCGCCGGCGTCTCGGGCGTCTTGGGCGAGAAAGTTCGCGTCAGGCGCTTCGCGCGTTTCGCCCTCGGCGAAGAGTAAGCGCGGAGTAGGCGCCGTGGAACCAGTTTTCCGACGCGTCCTGCTCAAGCTCTCGGGTGAAGCGTTTGCCGGTGCCGACCATAGCGTCGACGTCGAGACGACGGCCGGGATGGCGCGCCAGATTGAGGCTGTACATAAGGAAGGCATCTCCATCGCCGTCGTCGTCGGCGGCGGGAATATCTGGCGCGGTAAGAACCATGAAGCGGCCGGGATGGAACGGGCGACCGCCGACTACATGGGGATGCTGGCGACCGTCATCAATGCGCTCGCCCTCCAGGACGCTCTCGAGCGCATAGACGTTCCCTCGCGCGTCCAGACCGCGATCGCGATGCACGAGATCGCCGAGCCGTATATCCGCCGCCGCGCGATACGGCACTTGGAAAAAGGACGCGTCGTGATCTTTGCGGCCGGTACGGGCAATCCGTATTTCACGACCGATACAACCGCCGCGCTGCGCGCGGTCGAAGTCGGCGCGCAAGCCATTCTCAAAGCCACCAAAGTCGACGGCGTGTACACCGCCGATCCGAAAAAAGATCCGACCGCGACGCGCTTCACGCACGTCGATTATCTTCAGGTCTTGCAGCTGGGGCTTGAAGTCATGGACAGTACCGCCCTCACGCTTTGCATGGACAACGGGCTCCCCATCATCGTCTTCGATATGAACGTCCCGGGAAATATTCGCCGCGTCGTTTTCGGCGAACAGATCGGAACGTTCGTCGGACGCCCCACGCCGAGCCAGGAGTTAGCACATGCTAAATGACGTCTTCAAAGACAGTGAGTCGCGCATGGGCAAAGCCGTCGAGTCGGCGCGGCACGATTTCGCCGCGATTCGCACCGGACGTGCTTCGCCCGCGCTGCTCGATCGCTTGGAAGTCGAAGCCTACGGCGCGACCGTTCCACTAAAACAAGTCGCAAGCGTCAGCTCGCCCGACGGGCGTTCGCTGGTCGTCAGCGCATACGACAAATCGACGGTTGCCGGAATCAAGCGAGCGATAGAGACAAGCGATTTGGGACTCAATCCCAACGTCGATGGGCAAAACGTGCGCCTCAGCTTTCCGCCCTTGAATGAAGAACGCCGCAAAGATCTCGTCAAAGTCGTGCACAAGCGCGCTGAAGAGGGCAAGGTCGCGATTCGCACCATTCGCCACAAGAGCGTCGATGCGGTCAAGGCATTGCTCAAGGATCATAAGATCACCGAGGACGAGAACAAGCGCGCGAACGATCAGCTGCAGAAGATGACCGACAAGTATGTCAAGGACATCGACACGCTGCTCGCCGCAAAAGAAAAAGAGATCATGGAGGTATGAGCTCCGATCTCGTCCTCGTTCCGGAAGTCGAAGCGCGCGCGCAACTCGCCGATCGCAATATCGCGCTGCGCTTGTTGCTTCCGCCGTATCCTGCAATCGGCTTAGGGAAACTACGCGTCCTGCGCGTGAAAGAACGCGCCGACGTCACCGAGCTGTTGTGCAGCTACGAAGGTTACGAGAGGATATAATCCGATTCGCAGGAGCGTCGCGGCGCCAGTAGGCGCGTTATCCGGCGGTTCGATCGGAATGCGGCGTGTCGCAATCGGCGTTGGACTCGCGATTCTCGGCATCGGTTGCACGCTCGTTTTCCCGTTGTTCGTCGTCCTCGTCGGCTTCATTGCAATTGGTTGCTTGTGGGAATTCGACAAGCTCGCGCTGCGCAAAGGAACGCCGGTCGAGCTCGCGATCGCTGCGCCGGCCGTGCTCGCGTATCTTGCGCTCACGGCATTCGGCGTCGTGCATCGTTTCGAGAGCTTGCTGCTCGCGGCGACGATCATCGCAACATTCATTTACTCGACGTTTGCGCACAAGGGACACTATCTCGCGCGCAGCGCCTTTACGCTGATGGCAGTCCTCTACACTGGAAAACTGGTCTCGTACTTCATTGCGATCCGCGGCATTCCCGAAGTCGGCATGTGGCTGACGCTGTACGCGATTTTCATCATCGCGCTGACGGACGTTTTCGCGATGCTGGTCGGCATTGCTATCGGAAAGCGTCCGCTCACGAAGATCTCGCCGCGCAAAACAGTTGAGGGCTCGATCGGCGGATTGGTAGTCGGCATCGGTGTCGGTGTCGCGTTCGGAATGCTGCCGCAGATCGGCTTTGCCTGGTGGCAAGGCGCGCTCGTCGGCGCCATCACGTCGATCGCGGCGCAGGCCGGCGATCTCGTCGAGTCGGCGCTCAAACGCGACGCGCGCGTCAAGAATGCGGGTAGCGCGATCGGTTCACACGGCGGAGTGCTAGACCGCTTCGATAGCTATCTTTTTGCCGGGCCGGCATTTTATTTCGCGCTGTGGACTCTTGGTTTCGTTGCGCACGGAGTCTTGCCGCCGCCGTGAAACGCATCGCTATTCTCGGATCTACCGGGTCGATCGGACGACAAGCGCTCGACGTCATCAGCCGTCATCGCGATCGCTTTGCGGTCGTCGGCTTAGCGGCTGGACGAAACGCCGAGCTGTTGCGCGAGCAGGCCGAGCAATTCGAAGTCGGCGTTATCTCGCTGAAGGACGATGGCGGTGCACACGGATTGATGCGGGTTGCCACCGAGAGCGGCGCGGATCTCGTTTTGGCTGCAACGGACGGCGCCGTCGCATTCGACGCAGTCTTTGCCGCAGTTGCGCGCGGCATTGACGTTGCCGTTGCGAACAAAGAGCTGGTCGTCGCGGCCGGTGAGCTGCTTTTACGCGAGGCTGCGCAGAGCGGCTCGCACATCTTACCGGTCGACTCAGAACACAGTGCGCTTTTTCAGTGCTTGGTAGGCGAGCCCAAAGAACGGATCGCGCGTCTTATACTCACGGCATCGGGCGGACCGTTTTGGGACAAAACTGCGCAAGAGATGGAAGAGGCGACGCTCGAGGATGCGCTCGCTCATCCAACCTGGCGCATGGGGACGAAGAACACGATCGATTCTGCGACGCTGATGAACAAAGGCTTGGAAGTTATTGAAGCAAGCCGGCTCTTCGAGATACCGTGGGATCGAATTGACGTGCTCGTGCATCGCACGAGCGTCGCGCACGGACTCGCGATCTTTACCGACGGGTCGGTGAAAGCGCAGCTTTGTCCGCCCGACATGCGCGTTCCGATCGGTTACGCGCTCGCATATCCGGATCGGCTCGAAGATACGTCCTTGTGGCCCGATTCGCGCAACGTCGACGCGCTCAGCGCCCTTGGCGCGCGTGAAGGGGAAGACGCAACCGTGCTGCGGTTCGAACGGCCGGATCAAGACCGGTTTCCGTGTTTGCGCCTCGCGTACCGGGCGCTCGAACGCGGCGGGACTGCTCCGGCGGCGCTCTCCGCGGCAAATGAGATAGCAGTTCAAGCGTTCGTTGATGGACGGATTGGCTTCCGGCGTATCCCCGAGGTCATCGAATCGGTATTAGAAGATGTTACTTCGGAGGAGCTTTCGCTGGATTCGGTGCGCGCAGCAGACGTGCGTGCGCGCGAATTAGCCGAAGGACTCGTTCGTGAGTTAGGAGCAGTCGCGCGCTAATGGAGCAGTACCTCGCCTTACTTGCGTTACCGAGCTTCGCGGCCATCGGCAAGGTCATCGTCTTCTTCGTTATGCTCTCGGTGCTGGTCGTGCTGCATGAGCTCGGGCATTTCATCGTTGCTAGGTGGAATCACGTACGCGTCAACGATTTTGCACTCGGTATGGGGCCGACGTTGTTGAAGTGGACGTCACCGCGGAGCGGAACGAACTATCGCTTAAATCTTTTCCCGATCGGCGGCTACTGCGCGATGCAGGGCGAGGACGGAAAAACAAATGAGGCGGTGCAGCAGCGCCGCTTCTTAGCCGAAGGCGAAAGCGACGAGGACGGCAACTTTCAGGCGAAATCGCCGGTACGTCGTCTGGGGATCGTTGCGGCAGGGCCGATCGCGAATTTTATGGTTGCGTTCGTTTTGTTGTTCGTCGCTGCGATCGGCTTCGGAAGCATGGTCGCAACGACGACGGTCGAGGCATTGCAGCCCGACATGCCCGCCGTGAAGATGGGGCTACGTCCCGGTGATACGATCCTGCGCGTCGACGGAACGCAAATCAAGAGTGGAGCGCAGCTCGTCGACACGATTCACGGTGCAACCGGCAAACGATTGACGCTCGTGGTGCGTCGCGGCGATCAAACCTTGACGCTTGTCGGTACGCCCGTCTCGCGCGAACTCGCGGGTAAACGTGTCGGTTTGCTGGGCTTTGCGCCGCGGCAACAAGCGCAGCGAGCCGGATTCAGGGAAGCGTTCGTAAGTGCGGGCAGCTCGTTTTGGTTTTTCCTTATAATGCAACTCGGCGTACTCGGGGCGCTTGTTACGAGCCCGGCGCATGCAGTCGGCGGTCTAGCCGGCCCAATCGGCATCGCTGCAATTAGCGGCCAGGTCCAAAATCTGGGATGGGGACCGTACATGATGCTGGCGGCGCAGCTCTCGATCTCCCTAGGAATCTTTAACTTTCTTCCGATTCCCGCGCTCGACGGCGGGCGCGGCGCGTTCATCATTGCCGAGCTTTTACGCGGCAAGCCGGTCGACCCTGAAAAGGAAGCAGTCGTACACTTTGCCGGTTTCGCCGCGTTGATGATCTTGATGGTGCTGGTCACGTATCACGACATCGTCCGGCTGGTCGCCGGAAAAGGTGCGATATGAACCGAAGGAACGACGCGTGATACGCTTACGACGTAAGTCGAAACCGGTTTTTCTCAAGAACAAGACGGACGTCTCCGATGCAAAAGGCATTTGGATCGGCGGCGATCATCCGATCGCGGTTCAGTCGATGACGACGACGGATACAGCGAACGTCGATGCGACGCTCGAGCAGATTTACGGCCTCGCAATGGCGGGCTGCGAGATCGTGCGTGTCACCTGTCAGGATCCAAAAGATGCAGCCGGCTTACCGGCGATTGTGAATCGTTCGCCCGTTCCGATCGTCGCGGACGTGCACTTCGATCACCGCATGGCACTCGCTGCAATTGAAGCCGGTGTCGCAAAGCTGCGATTGAACCCGGGCAACATCACGGATCCCAACAAGACGCGCGAAGTCGTCAAGCTTGCGGTCGAGCGCGGAACGCCGATTCGCATCGGCGTCAACCTCGGTTCGCTTGCTAAAGATCTGGAAGACCGGCTCGGCCTCACGCCCGAAGCCATGGTCGAATCGGCCGTCCGGCACATCGAAATTCTCGAAGACCTCGGCCACACGGACATTGTGATCTCGCTCAAAGCGCACGAAGTCCAGATGACCGTTTACGCCTACCGTTTGATGGACAAGCGCCTGCGCGAGCGCGGGACGCCGTATGCCCTCCATCTCGGGATCACCGAGGCAGGGCTACCGCGGGACGGGACGATCAAGAGCGCGATCGGTCTCGGGATTCTTCTCTGGGAGGGGATCGGCGACACGCTGCGCGTCTCGCTGGCGGCCGACCCCGTCGAGGAGGTTCCCGTATGCTGGGGCATCCTGAAATCGCTTGGGCTGCGGGAGAAAGGCTTCGAAATCACGGCCTGCCCTTCGTGCGGGCGCGCGGAGATCGAGGTCGTTGACCTGGCCGAGCGCGTCGAGGCGCTGGCCAAAGAGTACACAGCCCCCGTGAAAGTCGCGGTCATGGGCTGTGTCGTTAATGGTCCCGGAGAGTCTAAGATGGCAGATGTTGGGGTTGCCGGGGGTAAAGGCAAGGGGGCTATCTACCGCCGCGGCAGCTTGGTCGGTACCTTTCCGGAGGAGCGCCTGCTCGGTGCTTTGCGGGAAGAGATCGAAAAGGTAATCGCCGAGGTCTATCCGGACTACGCACACGAGATCGGAAAACATGAACAAGCCGCGCCCGCTTAGCCTGCGAACCCTGCTCTCGACCGGTGTCATCGCACTCGCCGCGTCGGGCACCCTTGCGTTTTCGCGGCCGGCGACTATCGATATCGATGGTCAGCGCGTCACGTCCGATGTTCCGCCCGTGACGATCGATCAGCAAGCGTACTTGCCGTTGCGCACGGTAAGCAGCGTGCTTGGTGCACGGTTAAGTTACAATAAAGAAAAACGCTCGGTCGAAGTTGTGCGCGGCGAAGATACGCTTCGGCTGCACATTGGCGCCTTGGCTGCCACGCTTAACGGGCGGTCAATCAAACTTTCACACGCGCCGTTCACCGTTCGCGGCCGCACGATGGTCGCTGCACGCACGATCGAACGCGTACTAGGGCCGAAGGTCCGCTACAATTCGCGCAAATCGGCGATCGACGTATTTACGACTGATACGTCTCTCGCAGCCTATTCCGGCGATCAAAACGATTCGTCAAGTTCCGACGCATTCTAAAAAGTAACTAACCCGGTTCGCATCCGGGGCCGATATTATTCGGGAATGGATGCGGTCGAGCGTTATCTAGGTGAGATGGAGCGGACGCTTCGCTCAGTGTCGCGCGATGAAGTGCGTCGCGTAGTTGGTGCGCTGCACGACGCTTGGCGGTGGAGCAAGACAGTCTGGATCGTTGCGGACGGCGGCGTGTTGGCGTCATATCTCGCCGACGATCTTCACAACGCGAGCCAGTTGCCGGGACAGCTGCCGCTACGCGTGCGCCGTCTCGCCGGTCAACACGACGCTATTTGTGCCGGGGATGTCGTCGTGGCGCTGGCCGGAACATCCGACGGTGGTTACGTGATGCGCACGATCGCGCGCGCCAAAGAAGTCGGCGCGCTGACTGTTGCACTCCTCGGGAGTCCGAGCGTCACTTACGGCGATTCGGTTGATTTTGCGATCACGATCCCGACGGAACGTCCCGCACAACGAGAAGATGCGTGTTCGGTCGTCATGCATGCTATCGCACTTGCGCTCCGCGAACGAATCGAGCTGCAGGCGGTGAGCGACGCAAACAAGGCTATCGCGGGTTAGCGTGGTTTCGTCGCGATGACGAAAACGTAACCTCCACCGGCGGCAGCGCATGCGTCCGCGTCGCGCAACAGATCCGTGGATAAGTGCTCGGTGACCCACTCGACATACTTCGCACCCTGCGGAGTCAATGCGCCGGAACCGAAGATGAAGCCTATATCCAAAAAGTTGTAGGCTGCGCGCAAGAGATCGCGGCCAAAAAAATACTTGGCCCGGACGTCGCAAAATCCGAGCGACGCCATGAGCGGCAGATATTGCTCGGGGGTTAGGCTATCAGACGGATCGATGGTTCGATCGCTCATGTACATGGTGTAGCGTTTGCGCATAAACTCGCGTGCGAACTCGTGCCCTCCGGACGCCTTCATGAACTCGACGAACGGACGATTCCCTTCCTCGAAAAAGATCGGCGATAGATCGTCGAAATAGACGCGACCCCCGGGTTCCAGACAGCGAAACACCTCGCGTAACGCGCGCTCGCGATCGGCGGCATGATAGATTACATTGTTCATCACCACGCTGCGAACGCTCGCATCCGGAAGCGGAATGGCATCAGTCGATCCTACACGATACTCCTCATGCATGCCGATTTGCTTGATGCTTGGCTCCCATTGCGGCGTAATGTCGATTCCGTATCTGAACGGTTTTTCGAAAAGGAGCTGCGACGTGAGTCCCGTTTCGCACCCCAGATCCAAGGCCGGAGACTCGAGTGGCGGGGCCTCGAGGAAGTTCAGATACGACAAGCCGCGCGAGATGAGCAGATGCGGATTCGTGCTATTGGTCGTCCGAAAGAGTTTTTCGAAGAAGGCTACGAGCGACAGCGCGCGGGTGTCGGTAGGCCGGCCCACGCCCGCCCGGGCCTCGTTTCGCCAAATCATTAAGCAGAACAATTGAAACAGCAACCCGACGGGGTGCAGTGCGTCCGGCTGTACGCGGCCAAGTAGGTCGCGCATGAACTGATCGAACTCGCTGCTAAGATCGAGGTCGGCGCCGGGGATCTGCTTGATTCGGCTCCGACCCGGGATCGGCGTCTCGCTCATTGCTGTGAGGCTGCGGTCGTGCGACGGTATCCGTAGACGAAATAGATACACAATCCGACGATCAGCCAGACGATGAAACGAATCCAAGTGAACTGACCGAGCCCCTGTGTCGAAAGAAACAGCGACAGCGCGATCCCGCACAGCGGAAAGATCGGAACGAACGGCGAGCGGAACGGCCTCGGAAGCTCGGGACGATTCCTGCGCAGCCAGATGACGCCGGCGCACACGATGATGAATGCGCTGAATGTTCCGATGTTGACGAGCTCGAGCAGCGCATCCAGCGGGACGACCAGCGTCATGATCGCGACGACGAGACCCGTGAGCATCGTCATCCCGGCCGGCGTTCCGAAGCGAGGGTTGATTTTGGCGACGAAGGGCGGAAGTAGTCCGTCGCGCGACATCGCGTAGAATATGCGGGTTTGACCGAGCAGCGACGTTAGGGCAACGCTGGTCGTACCTGCGAAAGCCCCGAGTACCATCAACGCTTGGAGTAGGTTGTTGTGCAGCGGACGCAACGCCGCGGCAAGGGCGGCGTTCTGATCGACATGATCCCACGGCACGACACCGACCAAAACGAAGGCAACGCTGCAATAGATCACGGTGCCGATCGCAAGCGAGCCGATGACGCCGATCGGGACGTCGCGCTGCGGGTTGCGCGTTTCTTCTGCCGTCGTCGTCGCCGTATCGAAACCGATGTACGAGAAGAAGACGAGCGCGGCTGCAGGGATGATTCCCGTTCCCGCGCCGCCGAGGATGTTCAAGCCCCATCCGTGCGGCGCGAACGGGTGAAAGTAGGCGGCGTGAAACAGCGTCGCGCCTACAATGACGAAAACGATCAGTGCTCCGACCTTAATAACGACGAACGCGTTGTTGGACGACGCAGTCTCTCGAATGCCAAGCGCCAAGAGTGCCGAGAGAAGAATGACGAACGTGGCGCCGATGACGTCGAGGTGCAGTTGTCCTAGATTCGCCGAGAAGTGCGCATTTTGCGCCCAGGCGGGCAGCGTGACGCCGATCAGAGCCAGCGCACTCTGGGCGTACGACGAGAATTGCTGCGCGACCGGCGCAGCGCTGACGCCGTATTCGAGAATGAGATCCCAGCCGATGATCCACGCGACGATCTCGCCGAGCGTCGCATACGCATACGTGTAGGCGCTACCCGCGATCGGAACCATCGCGCCGAGCTCAGCATAGGCAAGCGCTGCAAAAAAAGATGCAAGTCCGGCCAACAGAAACGCCACGACGATCGCCGGGCCAGCCATTGCAATGCCGGGGCCGATCGTTGTAAAGATGCCGCCCCCGATCATTGTGCCGAGTCCCACGGCAATCAAGTCAACGCCGCCGAGCCTGCGACGAAGGCCGGTGCCCTCTTTGACCTCCGCCGTTAGCCGATCTAGCGGCGCACGCGCGAAAAGATCGCGGCGGCTCACGGAGGCGGACGCGTGTCGGCGACCCACAAGGGCTCGGCGACACCCAGCGCGTGATTGATCCAGCGCGCCCACACGAATAGCGCATCTGAAAGACGGTTGACGTAACGGCGAACGTCCGCCCCAACCTCGTCGGTCTCAGCCAGCGTGATTAACAGGCGTTCCAGGCGGCGCGCTATCGTACGTGCGAGATGCAGATGTGACGCCGCGAGCGATCCGCCGGGATGAATGAAGTTTGGTAACGGCTCCAGATCTTCGTGTGCGCGATCGATTGCGCGTTCGAGCGCAACTGCGTCGTCCGCGCGAACGCTCGGCATCCCTTCGCGCGCTTTTCCCGGCGGCGTCGCAAGCTCGCTGCCGAGATTGAAGAGAACGTCTTGCGTCCACGCGAGCCACGCGTCCAGTTGCGCCGCGACGTCGATTGCTTTCGCTTCATCGAGCGCGCGCGAGCGGCGAATCTCCACAAGCTCCGCGCGTGCGATACCGATTGCGCTGGATAGCTCGTCGGCGGTGCCATATGTCTCGATGCGTATCGCGTTTTTCTTGACGCGTTTACCGCCGACGAGCGCAGTCATTCCCTCGTCGCCGGTGCGCGTATAGATTTTCGTCAGCCTCGGCATGCAGGCCGTGTTCGCCCTAAGAGGCGGTTCGCCCCGGGATGCGAACCTGGCTCGGGTTATGCAAACGCGTCCCGACGAGATGGAATCGGAACCACTCGTCAAGGAGATACCTCCAAAAGCTGTTGACCTGCCCGAATGGTATCAGGCTGTCTGCTTCAAGGCCGAGCTCGTCTCACTTGCCCCGGTCCGTGGATGCGTGGTCCTGCGTCCGTACGGCTACGGGATTTGGGAGCAACTGGTGGCGGAATTGGACGTGCGGTTCAAAGCGACGGGTCACGAGAATGCATATTTTCCGCTGTTGATTCCGGAGTCGTTGCTTGCGCGCGAACAAGAACACGTCGAAGGATTCGTCCCCGAAGTTGCGTGGGTGACGCAGGGTGGTGGCGAGACGCTTACGGAGCGGCTCGCAATTCGCCCGACCTCGGAAGTCACGATCATGACGATGTTCGCCAAATGGGTGCAAAGTTATCGCGACCTTCCGCTGCTGATCAATCAGTGGTGCAATGTCGTGCGTTGGGAGAAACGCACGCGCCCGTTTCTGCGAACGCTCGAGTTCCTTTGGCAAGAAGGTCACACGGCCCACGCAAATCAGGCGGAAGCTGCTGAAGAAGTGCAGCGCATGCTGGGCGTTTACAAAGACGTCGCCGAGAACGTCGCCGCGATTCCGGTGTATGCGGGCGAAAAGAGCGAGAGCGAGCGCTTTCCGGGCGCTTTGCACACCTATTCGATCGAGGCCTTGATGCCCGACGGCCGCGCGTTGCAAGCCGGGACGTCGCACGAATTCGGACAGAATTTTGCGCGAGCGTACAATATCGAGTTTACGGCCGACGATCAGTCGCTGCAGCATGCCTGGACGACCTCGTGGGGGATGTCCTGGCGGATGATCGGCGCGACGATCATGGTACACGGCGACGACCGCGGTCTACGGTTTCCGCCGAAGATGGCACCCTATCAGGTCGTCATCGTACCAATCATCCGTGGCGAGAGCGCCGCGGTCAGCGATGCCGCGCAACATCTTTACCAGCGGCTGCGCGACGACGGATTTCGCGTTCGTCTCGACGCGCGCGATCAATCGCCGGGCTGGAAATTCAACGAGTGGGAGATGCGAGGCGTGCCGGTTCGTATCGAGCTTGGTGCGCGCGATCTCGAGCAAGGCGTTGCGACGCTCGTTCGTCGCGACCGTGCATTTAAAGAAGAAGGCCAGAAGACGACGGTTCCGCTCGCCGAGGTTTCGTCGCGCCTCGGGACGTTGCTGGATGAGATTCAAACGTCGCTCTTCGAGCAAGCCAAGAAATTCTTGGAATCGCATACGTTGCGGCCATCGGACTCCGGTGAGTTCTATTCACTTCTTAGCGAGCGCGCCGGGATGATCGAGATTCCGTGGTGCGGACGCCCGCAGTGCGAAGAGCACGTCAAGGCAGAGACGAGTGCAGCTACTCGGAATATTCGGCCGCAGGCGCAAGGTCCGCGCTGCATCGCGTGCGGCGAACCCGCCAAAGTCCAAGCCTACTTCGCGCAGGCCTACTGAGCGTGTACGGTAAGACGGTTCTTCCGAACGGACTCAGGATCGTTACGGAGCATATCCCCGCCGTGAGGTCGGCGGCGATCGGTATTTGGGCCGACATCGGATCGGCCGGCGAGCGCGCGGAACAGCGCGGGATCTCGCATCTTGTCGAACATATGCTCTTCAAAGGTACCGAGAGGCGCAACGCACGCGAGATCGCGGAAGCCATGGATCGCGTCGGCGGCAATCTCAACGCGTTCACCGACAAGGAATCGACTTGTTACTATGCGCGCGTCATTGACAAGCACGTCCCGCTTGCGACCGACGTGTTGTGCGACATGTTCCTCAACTCGCGCTTCGATCCTGACGACCTGGCCCGCGAACAAAACGTCGTACTCGAAGAGATCAAGATGTACGACGACGCGCCCGACGAGGTGATAAACGACGCGTTCGTGCGGCTGATGTGGACCGGCTCGGATCTAGGCGATCCGGTCATCGGATTTCCGCAAACGATTACGGCGTTGCGCTCCGGCGATCTGCGCACGCACATGCGCGAGCGCTATACCCCCAATACCGTCGTCGTCACCGTCGCAGGAAACATCGAGCACGATCGAGTCGTCGAATCCTTTTCGCGGGCGATGGCGCCGCTCGGCGGCGACGGCCGCGTTCCGGCGGATCAACGTGTTCGTCTGTCGCCCGGCCGTCTCGTCGTTACGCGCGACGTCGAGCAGGTCTATTTAATTGTCGGAACGCGCGGCTTACCAGCCGGCGACGACGATCGCTACGCGCTATCCGTGATCGACACCGCGCTTGGCGGCGGGATGTCGAGCCGTCTCTTTCAAGATATCCGTGAGGAACGTGGCCTCGCGTATAGCGTCAGCTCGTTTCAAATCGCGTACCGCCCCGCGGGCCTCTTCGCCGTTTCGGCCGGTACGTCGGTCGAGCACGCGCAAGAAGTCATCACGCTCATTCGAGAGTCGTTTGCGCAAGCACACGGCGGTGGCTTGCGCGAGAGCGAGATCGAGCTCGCGAAGGAACATCTCAAGGGCAGTCTGACGCTCGCGCTCGAGAGCATCTCGGGACGCATGATGCGTTTGGGCCGCAACGAGCTTACGTTCGGACGGCAGATCTCCGAAGAAGAGCTCGAACAAAAAATCGACGCGGTAAGCATGGACGATGTCCAGCGGCTTGCGCGTGCGATCTTCGCGCCGGAGCAATGGGGCTTGTGCGTCCTCGGCCCGATTGGTGAGGACGATATCGACTGGACGGCCGCCGTCGCTTAGGCAACGTTGACGACCACGACGGCGTCCTTGTGGGCTACGCAGCTCATCGTTGCGATGGCTCTCAATGGGGTCACGCAAGCAATACAGATCGGCGCGTACGCAGCGCGATACGCCGGCGTGCAAACGCATCGCATCGCGGTATCGATCTCGCTGTTCAACTTGTTCGTTACCGCCAGCCGTTTGGCGGCGCTGTTCCTGACGCCGTCGCTGGGAGCGCTGGCCGACAATGCGACGCGGCCGACCGTCGCTGCGAAGCTTGCCGCCGTGCCGCCCGACGTCGTTGCGAACTTCGATTTGCAAATGCGCTTGATCGTCGCCGCGGGAACGCTTGGGACGTGCGTCGGCGCGCTCATGCTGCCGATGTTCATTTATTTGTTTTCGCGGGGCATACGTTCGTTCGAGCGCCGGAATTCCGTGCTGCAGGCGCTGATTCGCCTCGGCGATCCGCGCGTCATGATGGATGTTCTCTCGAGCATCCGTCTCCCGGAGATTCGTACGGTTCTCGCTTATACGCGCGAAGCGATTCCGCCCAAGCTGCTCATCGGCAATCTGGTGGTCATGGCGATCTATGCAATCGGCGTCCCGTCCGCGTATTACGCAAGTGTTTTGAACTTGGACGCACGTACGACGGCTGCAGGTCTCTCCGGTATCGTAAACGGTATCGGGACCCTGGCGTTTACGTTTTTCGTTGATCCGACGTCGGCCTTAATGGTCGATCAAGCGGTCAAAGGCGAACGCTCGCTGAATTCGATCCGGGCGATGGTTGTCGGCCTGACAGTGACGGCTATTTTCGGGACGATTCTCTCACAGCTCTTGCTCTGGCCCGGGGCGTGGGCGATCTCGCACGTCGCATCGCTCTTCGTCCACGGATTTAGAAGGTAAGGCAGAACAGGACGATGCTGAAAAAACTCGTGTTCGCACTCTTGCCGGCCATCGCGACCGTGTTCTTGTCGGGATGCGCGGGATCGGTTGAGTCGTGGATCGTACGAACGCGCGACCATCAAGGCGATCGCGCGCTTGAAGCGCGTAACTTAAAAGATGCGGCGCTTGCATATCGCCTCGCGCTTGACATCAACCCGCAGGATGCGCATGCGCGTTCGGGCGCGACCTCCGTGCAGTTGACGCTGGCAGAAGATGCCTACCGGCTCGGCAAGCTCGAAGATGCGATTAACTACCTTGCGATCGCGGAAAAGATCTCGCCCTCGAATTCCGCCGTTATCGATCTGCGCCAGCAGCTCTCGCAAGCGCGCCTCAAACGCGAGATCGTCATCTCCAACTATCCGGCGTATAAGACGGCGGGCCAGGACCTGATTCGCTCCTACACCGGACTCAAGACGCTTGATGCATCGATCGTAGCCAGTCTTAAACGTTTTCAGTACAGCTACGACACCGTCGACATCACGCGCGCAATCGAGAATTCGTACGAGCTTTCCAGCGAGGTAACGCGCAGCACCGCGCGCCTGACGCGCTTCCGCCAAACGGTCGAGACCGGAACGGGCGAAACGGAGACGGAGCACCTCGGAGTGCCCTCGTCACTCCTGCCCTTGCCCTGAACCCTTTTCGCGTTTGCGAAACTCGCGCCAGCGCGCTTCGGCATTAGGGAGAATCTTGCTGTTGTCGGTTTCGTAAACCGGCCATATGCCGCTGTTCGGCAGCAGCGGAAAGCGCTGCATCCACGCGTACAGCTCGGCGTTCTTTGCGAAACGATTCTGCTCGACGGCGATGAAATAGCGGGCGCCTTTGCGGATCGCGCTTTGCTGGTCGAAGGGTGTCCATAGCAGCGGGTCCTCTTCCCAGCCTTTGTGCTGCATGTAGTAGAGAATCGACGGATCGTAGTGCGCCATCACGACGAGGGCATCCGGGGCGAGCAGTGTCTGAAGCCGGCGCGCCTCGAGATAGACGTTTCGTTTATAGTAGTAGTAGGGCGCTATTTGCGCGGCGTTGTCGCCGATGACGAGCACGAGCGCTAGTATCGCGCCTCCGATCGCAAGCTTCTGCAGACGCGCTGGCGCTTGCGACCACAGCCCGGCGAACGTCCGGAGGAACGACGCTCCGACGAGCGCCGCGAGCGGCAGCACGGGATAGAGATAGTAGTCGACGCGTTCCACGGTGACGACGACAAATGCATACAGCGCGGCGGCAGCGAGCCACGAATACAACAAGAGATTCGAGCGCGAGCGTAGCGGCATCAAGAAACCGAGCAATGCGAACGCGAACCCGGTCGGACCGAGCATCGTCGTGCTGAGCATCGACGGAACCGTCGTAAGCGTTATCGCAAGCTTCGCGAGCATCGCATGCGGTGAGATCAGTGCTTGCAGCAACGACGGCAGCACATGCTCGCGCGTGATGCCGCTGGCCCAATGCCATTCCGCGTGCGCGTCGACCACATGCAGATACAAGAACAGCGAGATCAGTCCAGGGATGATGACGATCAAGCTTCGGAGCCGGGCGATGCATAGTAGCGGGATGGCCGCAATCAACGAAACAGGCTTTGCGAGGAACGCAAGCGCGAGCAACACCGCGCAACCGATGTCTTTCCATGGAATCGGTTTAGCGAGGGGGCCGAGTAAGGTCCGTGCTGACGCATACATTGCAAGCGTGAAGAAGAACGTCATTGCGGTGTCTGGCATGAACGTTCGCCCGTAGTAAATACTCCCTGGGAAAATTACGAAGAGCAGTGCGGCTGCCAAGCCGACGAACGCCGATTCGAACAGCCACCAGCCGAAATACGCGATGACACCGACGGTTCCGAGGGAAAAGCAGATCGAAATCAGTCGACCGAAGACTTCGTGCACGCCGAAGATCTTGTAGCCGATCGCGGCGAGATACGGAACGATTTGCAGCTCGAGCTCGACATAGTTGGGCGGCGGTCCGTCGTAGTCGGTCTGCGGATAAAAAATATTGAGATTGAGCTGCGCAAAATTCCGCGCGATCGCGGCCGTGTCGCCCTGGCGCCACTGCGGATGATCCATGATCGGGTCGTGCAGTCCCACTAGACGAAGCCCGAGGCCCAGCACGAGGATTGCTCCGAGTGCCCACCACCAGTGTTTCGCGATCTCTAAAGGACGGAGCGGAATGTCCAATACTTATTCACGAAAAAATTGACGACGATACCGGCGCACGTCGATACGAACCAGAGCTTGTGGCCTTTGCCGAGGAGCGGAGAAGCGCCGAATGAGACGAGCAAGCTCACGCATAGTGCGATCGCAGAGACGGTGAGAAACTTCACACCCTCGCCAAGTGCATGCCCGGTCGAACGAAACGTCCAAACCCGGTTGAGGAAGTAATTCGAAACGCCGCCCGCCATGAACGCGATCGAGAAGATCAAGTAATACCATGACTCGCGCTGGTCGATCGAGAGCGGCAGCTGCAAGAGCGTGAAGACGACGCCATTGACCGCGAAACCCGAAGTTCCGACGATTGCGAACTTGATGAATTGCCTGATTCCGCGCCGTTGCGTAATGCGCCCGATCAACGACGCCGCAGCTGTTGTCAGCTCAGGCAACCCAATACCAGTCGGCGAATAAAACCGTGAAGAGTCCCAAGAGGGGGAGAGAGAACGCAACGATCGCGTTGTTAACGGCCGACCGCGATCCCCATAGTCCGAGCAGCACGAACATCGGGAAGAGCACGAGCGCGAAGCGCGGCATGCTCATCAGGCTGGACGTCGACATCGGGACCAGGATCGAGAGCGCCATGTAGCTCCAGTACGTCGCCGAGAGGCGGCGGAACGCAGCGATCAGGATCACGATCATGAGCAGCGTGAAGAAAAGCTCGAGGAACTGATTTGCGACCGTGTTCCCGTTGTGCGCGTGGGTGAGCAAATAGGCGCTGTTGCGCAGGCTTACCCACGGCGGTGCAAAGTGGCGATGCCAATTGATCTGCACGTGCGAGAAGTAAAGCGGGTCGCCGGTCAGGATCCACAGATAGCCCATGTACGACATCAGGCCGAGCGGGATCAGGGCCATACCCAAGAGCGGGCGCATCAACTGTTCGAGCGGATATTGCCAAGCCTGACGTGCGCCGGGCGAACGCAGCCACTCGATCAACATCGGAACCACGAGCAGCACGCCTTCGACGCGGGTCAGCGCCGCGAAGAATCCGATGATCCCCGCGGTCAGCCATTTGTGCTCGCGAATGAAGTAGAACGAGGCGACCGTCAAGGCCAGGAACAGCGATTCCGTGTAGACCGCCGAGAAGAAGATCGCGGTTGGAAAAATCGAGATGTAAAAAACAGCGCGGTGCGCGACGTGCCGATTGTATTGGTGCTCGACGAGCTTATAGAAGAAGATCAGCCCGACGAAGAGCGCCGCATTCGAGATGACGAGGCCTGCTACGAGGTGACTGCCCGTGAGCTTCCCGAGCAGCGAGATCAAGAGCGGATACAGCGGAAAGAAGGCCATATCGGTGCCGTAGTATCCGGCCGACGCGATGTCGATGTAGTGTACGGCGTCCCAGCGTCCCCATACGGCCAAGATCGGAATCGACGATACGGCGACGTGCGCACCCGGACGTTGCGCGACGACCATCGCTGCAAGCTCTGCAATCACGATGACTGCGGCGCGGCTGACGACGAACGTGATCGCGACGTCGCGAACCGCGCTGTTGAAGCGCGCGGCGGCGAACAGTTTGACGAACGCAAAGGTCAACAGCGCAACGGCGATACCGCGTCCCGTTGCACTCGCGCCGAACGGACGTAAGAAGCCGACCCACATGATCAGGAGCGCGAGCCACGAGAAGGCGTCGGTGGTGAGCGCCGTTTCGAGCGAAACGGCGCAGTGGCGCGCAAAGAAACGCGCGTACGCATTCCAGGCGATCAATGCCGCGATGACGCCCGCCGGAACCGCGATCAAGAAAACCATTTCGTCGACTGCGACCGACGCGCGGACGCGCAAGACGAATGCGTAAAACCCGAAGAAGCCGAGCGTTGCGCCCGCTGCTCCGACGATCAGTAGCGGGGCGATGCCGGCGCCATAGAGATAGGGCGCTAGGGTAGTAGTGCGGCTAGCCACGACGCGATGCGGTTCGGGTTGCACACGTCGCGTTCCCTTGGGACATTTGGCAGGTTAGGGGGCCCGCGCAAGCATAGGGAAGCGACGGTTAGGGAAGGGAGCGGCTAATGGCGACCACGATGATTCCGCGCTTTGTGAGCGAGTATCCAACGGATTCGCTCGACTTCGTGCGCGTGACCGAAGAAGCAGCGCTCAATGCCTCGCGCTGGATGGGTCGCGGTGAACGCAATATCGCCGACGGCGCCGCCGTCGAAAAGATGCGCGACGCGCTCAATGACATGCAGATTTCGGGTCGTATCGTCATTGGTGAAGGCGAGCGTGACGAAGCACCGATGCTGTTCATTGGCGAAGAGCTTGGTCGCGGCGGCATGGAGGTCGACATTGCAGTCGACCCCGTCGAAGGCACGAATCTGGTTGCGAACGGACTCCCGAATTCAATTGCCGTGATGGCGATTTCCGAACGCGGCGGGTTGTTGCACGCCCCCGACTCGTACATGCAGAAGCTTGCGGTAGGGCCGCGCGCCGCGCCGTACGTTCATATCGACGCGAAAGTTTCGGACAACTTGAATGCGGTTGCGAACGCCCTCGAACGTCCGATAAACGACATTACGGTCATCATTTTGGATCGTCCGCGTCACAAAGATTTGATCACGGCAGTGCGCGACGCCGGCGCGCGCATCAAGCTGATTTCGGACGGCGACGTCGATGCCGCAATTGCGACGGCGATCGACGGCACGGGCGTTCACGTTTGCATGGGAACCGGCGGTGCGCCTGAAGGCGTTTTGGCTGCTGCGGCGCTCAAGTGTCTGGGGGGCGGATTCACGGGACGCCTCAAGCCGCGTAGTGAGGAAGAGGCTCAACGCGCCAAGGCGATGGGTTTCGGCGATATCGACCGCGTCCTCACCATGGAGGATCTCGCCCCCGGCAAGCATCTGATGTTTGTCGCAACCGGGATAACGGATGGCGACTTAGTCCGTGGCGTGCGTTTCTACGGGAACTCGGCGAAGACGCATTCGATTCTCATGCACGCACAAAGCGGAACCGTGCGGCACATTGAGAGTGTCCACAGGCTTGGGGCCAAACCATACCGGGCGAAATAGTCGCTTGGGGCGGCAGCCCCGAAAGCTCATGACCGAACACAACTACGACCTTGTCATCATCGGCGGCGGCTCCGGCGGGTACGCTGCGGCCCGCACCGCGCGTGATCTTGGCGCACGTGTCGCGATTGCGGACGTTGGTCCGCTTGGCGGCCTGTGCATCCTGAACGGCTGCATGCCAAGCAAGACGTTGATCGCCAGCGGTGATTTGATGCACACGATTCGCGAGTCGGATGTGCTCGGAGTTCGCTCGGACGAGCCGCGCGTCGACTATCGCGCCATGATCGAGCGCAAGCGCGAGGTCATCAAAGGCTTCGCCGATTACCGCATCGAGGGACTCGAGACATTCGATCTCTACGATGGGAGAGCGTCGTTCATCGACGAACACACGCTCAAGG
Source organism: Vulcanimicrobiota bacterium (assembly GCA_963715815.1). GTDB lineage: Bacteria > Vulcanimicrobiota > Vulcanimicrobiia > Vulcanimicrobiales > Vulcanimicrobiaceae > JAFAMS01. The sequence continues at coordinate 1,776,413 of OY970278.1, forward strand.
TCGGCGACAATATCGTCTTGCGCGCTGCGAATTTCGTCGTGGCAACCGGAAGCATCGTCGCTCCGCCGATCTTCCCCGGTCTGCAGGAGACCGGCTACATCGATAGTGATGCGGCGCTCGACTTGAGTGGTCCGCCCAGCTCTATGATCGTCCTTGGCGGCGGTTACGTAGCCGTCGAGCTAGGACAATTCTTCTCGAGAGTCGGCGTCGCAACGACGATCATGATTCGCAAATCGCGACTTCTGAGTGACGTCGACGAAGACGTTGCAACGGCACTTACGGGATATCTGCGCGACGAAGGCATCCGCATCATCGGCGAGGCAACCGTGGTGCGCGTCGAGCGCAACGGCAAACTCAAACGCGTCGTCTACCGCAAAGGCGGCGAAGAGCACGCGGTCGAGGCCGAAGAGATATTCTACGCGCTGGGCCGCGTCCCGAATGTCGCGGGGCTCGATCTCGAGCGTGTGGGCGTCACGTATCATCCCATATCGGGAATCGAGGTCGATGCGACGCTTCGCACTTCGAATCCGCACGTGTTTGCGATCGGTGACGTCACGGGGCGCTATCCGCTTGTGCACGTTGCGATCCAGCAAGGCGAGATCGCGGCGCGCAATGCGATCCGCGGGACGCGCGACGCGATCGACTACTCACTCTCGAAGGCGCACACGATTTTCAGCGACCCGCAAGTCGCAGTCACCGGCGAGACCGAGGGGGAGCTGGCCGCCGCAAATCGCCAGTATCTGAAGGCAACGTATCTGTTCAGCGATCACGGCAAAGCGATTTCAATCGGCAAGACCAAAGGGTTTGTAAAAATGTTGGCCGATCCGGAAGACGGCTGCATCCTCGGCGTACAGATTCTCGGGCCGGAAGCCTCCGATTTGATTCATGAAGCGATCGCGGCGATGCACTTTCACGCGACCGTTTTCGATTTTGTGCGCATCCCGCATCTGCATCCGACGCTCGCAGAGATTCTCACCTATCCCGCGGAAGAGCTGGTCGTGCGAATCGAAGGCGCGCGCATGGCGGCCCAGCGCGGCGATCTTCCGGTTGCGGCGGCCGTTCCGTGAAGATTGCAATCATTCAGACAAAGCCGCGTAAAGGCGATCGCGACGCTAACGTTCGCGATCTAATCGACGCGTTCAAGCAGCTGCACGAGGATCCGCCGGATCTCGTCGCGTTGCCCGAGGCCGCGTTGACCGGCTATTTCCTCGAGGGCGGCGTTTACGAGCTTGCAGAGAGCTCCGCAGCGTTTGCGCGCAGACTCGGCGCAGCATGGCACGCATCCGGCGCGCGCAAGCCGGTCGACATCGTCAGCGGCTTTTTCGAAAACGACGAAGGCACGTACTACAACAGCGCCCTGTACGCCAAGCTCGATCCGTCGGGATCGGCGCAGATCGTCCACGTTCATCGCAAGCTGTTCTTGCCGACCTACGGTGTCTTCGACGAAGAACGCTTTCACTCGCGAGGGAAACGGCTCGAAGCGTTTCCGACTGCGTTTGGCCGTGCCGCAATAATGATTTGCGAAGACGCATGGCACGGAATCGTCCCGACGATTGCGGCAGTCAAGGGGGCGCGCTTTTTCTTGATCCCGAGCGCTTCGCCCGGACGCGGCATCCAGACGCAGGGTGAATTGGAAAGCATCGGACGTTGGCGCTCGCTATTGCAAAACTATGCGAGCGAGCACGGTGTGTTCATCATCTATGCGGGACTCGCGGGTTTCGAGGGTGGCAAAGGAATGACCGGTAGCTCGCAGGTCATCGGTCCGCGCGGCGAGGTGATCGTCGCAGCTGGGCCGCTCGAGGCGTGCATCGTTCGAGCCGACATCGACCTCACTGAGATCGACGTTGCGCGTGCCGGCTTACCACTGCTTGGCGATCTGCACGCAGTGCTTCCCGATCTGCTGGCGGAGCTGGAAGCGCCGAAGGTCACCGACTGATGACGCTTCCGATCATTCAAGCGCCCGCGATCGATCCGTACGCATCGGTCAAGAGCGATCCGGAAGTGACGGCGCGCTGGCTCGAAGCGTTTTTGGCCGACGAGCTGGTCCGCCGGCGCGGCATCCACAAAGCGGTCCTGGGCCTCTCGGGTGGGGTCGATTCCGCATGCGTCGCCTATTTGTGCGCGCGTGCGCTTGGGCCCGAAAACGTCTACGCGATTCGCATGCCGTACAAAAAATCGAGCCCGTCGTCGCTGGCCGACGCGAAGCTGGTCGTCGACGCACTTGGAATCAACGAACGTACGATCGAGATAACGGGCGCGGTTGACGGTTATTTGCAGTTCGAGCCCGGCGTCGATCCGCGCCGTGCCGGCAACGTCATGGCGCGCGTTCGAATGGTCGTGCTCTTCGATCAATCTGCAAAGCTGAATGCGCTTCCGATCGGCACCGGCAACAAAACGGAACGGATGATGGGCTACTTCACGTGGCACGCCGACGATACGCCGCCCGTCAATCCGATCGGTGATTTGTTCAAGACGCAAGTGTGGGATCTGGCGCGCTACCTCGGCGTTCCGCTACCGATCGTCGACAAGGCGCCGAGCGCCGATCTCGAAGCCGATCAAACCGACGAAGGCGATCTTGGGATAACGTACCGCAAAGCTGATGCAATCTTGGCTGCGATGCTGCAAGGTTTCGATGACGACCAGATCGCGCGCATGGGTCTCGCGCCCGAAGAAGTGCGGATCGTGCGTAAGCGCGTCGATTCGACGCACTGGAAACGGCATCTGCCGACGACGGCGATGCTTAGCAACACCGCGATCAACGAATTTTATCTCAGGCCGGTCGACTATTAATCGCGATCCGCTTCCGCCGGCGTTCTTCCCAGTCGGGTTGAACCTCGAAGGTCGTGATTGCGTCGTCATCGGTCTGGCCGGCGATCGCGAGGCGAGCGAGAAAGTGCGCGCACTCGAAGAATCGGGCGCCAACGTTCGCTGGATTCGCGAACCCAGCGCCTTACGCGACGAGGATCTCGCAAGCGCGTTCTTCGTGATCTCGACGCCGCTCGACGAGGCGCTTTCAGCGCGCTTGCGTGCGCTCGCCGACCGTCATCACTTTCTGTTGTGTTGCATCGATCAGCCGGCGTACGGGTTCGTCGCGATGCAGGCAGTTGCAAAAGCGGGGCCTGCACGCATCACCGTTTCGACCGGCGGCGTCTCGCCGGCCGTCAGCAAACGCTGGCGGATTGCGATTCAGCGCGTCCTCGATGCAAAGTTCGCGCGCTTTCTCGATGCTCTGCGCGCGAGACGTAACGAAAATCGAGCGCTCGCTGACTCCGAGGCGCGAAAAGCGGCAGGTCGCGAAGCCGCCGAGGGATTCGACGTGCAGATCAGCGTACGCTATCCCGACTGGTTCGAATAGGAGCGCGTTGTGGCTGAGGCCGTATGGCATCGATAGAGATTGTGACGATCGGGACTGAGCTGCTGCTCGGTCATCTGATCGACACCAACTCCGCCTTCGTCGCGAGCGCCCTCGCCGATGTCGGTGTCGACGTGTACGCGAAGCACTCAGTCGGCGATAATCCATCGCGGTTAGAAGCGATGTTGCGCGGTGCGCTCGATCGTGCTGACGGTGTCATTACGACCGGCGGACTCGGTCCAACCGTCGATGATTTGACGAAAGATGCCGTCGCGGCGGCGACGGGAACGCATCTCGAGCTGCACGAGGCCTCGCTGAAAGCGATCGAGGAGCGCTTTGCGTCTATGCGGCGCACGATGAGCGATAACAACCGTCGTCAAGCGATGTTGCCTACCCCCGGCGTCGTTCTCGACAACCCGCACGGCACCGCGCCGGGCTTCATCGCTCTGCGCGAGGACGGAAAGTTCGTCGCAGGCATGCCGGGAGTGCCGCGCGAGATGCGTGCCATGATGATGGAAAAGCTCGTGCCCTGGTTGCTCGAACGTTTTGCGCTGCGTCAAACGATTACGACGCGAACGATTCACACGATCGGGATTCCGGAATCCGAGCTCGATCGCCGGATCGAAGACCTCTTTCGCGCGTCCGAAAATCCGAAGATCGCAGTCCTCGCGCACGGCGGGCGTTGCGACGTGAAGATCATGGCGAAAGCCGAAACTGTGGAAGCCGCAAAGGCCATGATCGTGCCGATCGAGCGGGAAATTCGCGACCGCATCGGTTACGGCATATACGGCGTCGACGACCAGACCGTCGAAAGTCAGATCATCGACACGCTACGGCGGCGGCGTCAAACGATCGCGACCGCGGAATCGTGCACGGGCGGAGCGATCTCCGACGCGCTCGTTCGCGTCCCCGGCGCATCCGATGTTTTTCGCGGCGGAGTGGTCGCCTATAACAACGACGTGAAACGTTCGATGCTAGACGTACCGGCCGACATCTTGCGCGAACACGGCGCGGTCAGCGTTGAAACCGCTATCGCAATGGCGCGTGGAGCGCGCCGGCGTTTGGGTGCTGACGTCGTGATCGCAACGACGGGAATTGCAGGTCCGGGCGGTGGGACCGAGGACAAGCCGGTTGGTCTCGTGTGGTTCGCGCTCGTCGCGGATGGTGAGCCACGCACGTATCGCGCGACCTTCCCGGGCGATCGCGCCGACATTCGGACCCGCGCTACGATGGCTGGTCTTTCCGCGATCTGGCGTTACCTCGAGCGCGCCGACACGAGCGTACCGATTACGCCCTTCATGTCCGAGGTTCGCCGCTGAAAGTTCTCGTCACCGGCGGCGCCGGATACATCGGCCTCGAACTGTGCCGTCAGCTTGTCGCGCGCGGTGACGACGTGCGCGTGATCGACCGGTTTTTCTTCGGACGGACGATGCCGCCTGGTCTCGAGAAGGTCGAATGCATTGCGGGTGACATCCGCGGCTTCGATCCGCGTTGGCTCGACGGGATGGACGTCGTCAGTCACCTCGCTGGTCTCTCGAACGATCCGACCGCGGAGTACAGTCCGGAAGCCAACTGGGAGATGAACGCGGTCGCGACCGAAGAGCTCGCGCGTGCTTGCAAGCGCGCCGGCGTTGCGCGCTTGGTTTTCGGGTCGAGCGCGTCGATTTACGACGGGATCGGCGCGGGCACGTACGACGAAACGGCCGACGTTAAGCCGCGTGGTTCGTATTCGCTCTCGAAGAAGTACGCTGAAGAGAAGCTGCTCGAAGCCGCCGATGCGAGCTTCACTCCGGTGATCCTGCGTCAAGGGACCGTCTACGGCTTCAGTCCGCGCATGCGCTTCGATTTGGTCGTCAACACGTTCGTCAAGGACGCGGCCGTGTTTGGAAAACTGTTTCTGCATGGCGGGGGATGGCAGTGGCGCCCCCTCGTCGACGTTACGGACGTCGCGCGTGCGCACATCGCGTGCTATCTTGCGAAGCGCGACGACGTCCATGCCGAGATATTCAACGTCATGCAGGAGAACTATCAGATTCGCGAGCTCGCAATGCTGGTCAAGGGCTCGCTGGAAATGAAGCTCGCGAGCCATCGCGTCGAGTTGCAGGAGACGGGCCTTCCGAAGATCGTGCGCGATTATCGGATGACCAACACCAAGATGACCTCGCGCCTCGGGTTTACGCCTTCGGTGACGGTCCTCGAATCAATCGACGATATGCTGCGGAAAATACCGCTCAGCGATCCAACGCAGCTCTTGCATCCGCGCGGCTACAATATTGCGTGGATGACGATTCTCGAAGAGACGCACGGCACGCAAGGCAAGTTCGACTCTATTTATTAGCCTCGTACCCTAGTTTTGCCATTACGCGCTGTACGAGCAGCCCGTCCTCAAACGTAGGCAGCGTGTTCGGTTTGCCTTCGATCGCAGCCACGAATTGATCGAGCATCCGCAACACGAGCGGGACGTTCGCCTGCGTAGCCTTGTAACTATCGTACGGTGAGGTGGCCAGCTCGTATTCCGACGTTTCCGTAGCGTCGACCGTGAAAAGCTTCGACCATGCCAGGCTATCGCCGGCTGCGGCGGCGGTGCGATCTTCGCCGTAAACCGCGAGCGTCGAGCTGTTGACGACGTTGGTTGCGTCGAGGGTGATCCGCCCGACCAAGCCGTCGCCGAAATCCAGCAGCCCGAACATTCCGTCCGCGACATTGCTGGTGAACTCCCCGGCGTCGTCTTTACGCGTCGTGTTGGCCGTTCGCGAGAACCCGGTGTACGAACGTGGGGGGCGCCCGGCCAACCACGTTACGCTGTCGATCATGTGCGAGCCAATGGCTTGAATGATCCCGCCGCCGCGTGCGTATTCGAACCACCAGCCGCGTTTGCGATCGCCGTCGCGACGCAGCATCGTGGTGAGATGCGTGAACTCGATCTCGCGCAAAGGCCCGAGATGATTGTTGGTGACCAGCTCTTTGAGAGCTTGACGCGAGGGGTCAAAACGAAACTCGAACCCGACTCCGGTTACCTTTCCGGATGTTTTTGCAGCCGCAACCATCTCTTCGGCTTCGGCGACGGTCCGCGCGAGCGGTTTCTCGCACAGTATATGCTTCTTGCGTGATAGCGCGAGCAAGACTGCGTCGTGGTGCGCAAACGGCGGCGACGAGATCGAGACGGCATCCAGCTCGATTCCGTCGAGCATCGCTTCGAGCGAAGGAAAGGCATTCGGAATCTTGCGTTCTTTGGCGACTGCTTCGGCGCGATTTGGTGATGCAATCGCTACGAGCTCGAAACCATCGTGCGCGTGAAATGCCGGCGCGTGAACGACTCCCCCGAAACCTGACCCGACGATACCGACTCTAATTTTTGCCACGAACGCTCCCTAAGCTGACGTTTGAATTGCTTGTTCCAAAAGATCGACCGCGTGCATGAGCTGTCCTTCATCGATTGTTACGGGCGGCGCGAGCGTGATGACGTCGCCGCGTACACCCGACGGAAGGACGATCGTCCCAAGCTGTAGCGCAGCCTTCGTGATCGCAAACGTGAGTTCGGGACTGGGAAGCTGGAGCCCCCACAGCATTCCGCGCCCGCGGACCGCGGAAACGAGTGGCGTGCGTTCGGGCAGCTCGCGTAAGCGTGCACCGAGCTTTGCGCCGAGCGTCGCCGCGCGCGAGACAAGCTCGCGTTCTTCGATTTCGGCGATGTTCGCAAGCGCCGCGGCGCAAGCGAGCGGATTCCCGAGATACGTCGAGGTGTGCAGCGCTTCGCCGCGCGAGGGTTCCCATGCGTCCATCGCTTTGCGTGTCCCGATGACGGCTGCAAGCGGCACACCGTTCGCGATTGCTTTGCCGACGCACAGCAAATCGGGGACGACGTCCTCGTACTCGCACGCAAACATTTTCCCAGTGCGGCCGAATCCGGTGTAGATTTCATCGAAGATCAGCGAAGCACCGTAAAGATCGCACAGCGCGCGCACGCCCGCAAGCCAGCCGCGCGGCGGTACGATGACGCCGGCGCGTCCCTGGATCGGCTCGACGATAACCGTGCCGATCTTGTAGGCACGGAATTCCATCTCCATCGTGTGCAACGGCACAGGGAATGGCGCAAAGCGTATGTCGCCACGGATAAATGGGGCGAACGGTTCGCGGAACTTGTCGATCCCTGTAACGGCGAGGGCGCTCGAAGTCAGACCGTGATACGCACCCGTAAACGCGATAATTCCAGGGCGCTTGTTGCGCAAGTATGCGGTTTTGAGCGCGAAGTCGATGGCTTCCGAGCCGCTGTTGCACAAGAAGCTGACGGAGAGCTCACCGGGCGCTAGGGCAGCGAGCTTCTCGAGCAGCTCGACGCGCACGCGGGTTGGGTGAACGTCGCCAAGTCCGTGCACGAGCTTTTCGGATTGCGCAACGATTGCGTCGTGGACGCGTGGATTCGTGTGGCCCGCGGTCGCAACGCCGAAGGCCGAAGTTAAGTCGATGAACTGATTACCGTCGACGTCGGTAACGAGCGCGCCGTTTGCCGATTCCCAAAAAATCGGGAAATCGTCCGCGAGAAATGTGACGCCGCGTGATTCATGCGCGCGCAGACGTTCGGCCAGCTCGCGCGAGCGCGGTCCGGGAATCTGACTCATGCGACATCCGCCCATCGAATAAAGTCACCGATGCGTGCGCGTCCACCGTGATGCAAGCCCGGAGATGGTGATTGCATTTCGCCGAGACGCGCGATGCGCGCGGCACCGAGCCGCGCTCCAAGATCTGCGAGCGTTGCGCTCGGCATTGCGAGCGCGAAGGCCTCGAGCGGCAGACCGTGGCTGCGGACGAATTCCTCGCACTCATCGGGCGCGTCGATCGAGTAGACCGGAAGAATCCGCGAGAGAAGCGGCGGCGGTTCATGTTGCGGCGGGTCGAGGACGAGCGTCGTATCTGCCGACGGCGTTCGCAAGACACTGCCGCGTCCGAGCGCCTGACGAAAACTAGCGCCGGTGCAATACGTGACGACGCGTGGATCCAGCTTGCCGGCGGGGAATTCAACCGATGCGACCGCAGCCGCGTCGATCAACATGCGCGCGAAATCATGCGGCTCGATCGCACCGCCGCGCTCGACGAAGAGCGCGTGCAACGACATACAGCCCTCGCCGTCATAAAGCACGAGATCGCGCGCCGCACCTTCGGCGGCAGCGTGCGCCAAAGTTTGGTCGGCAAGCGCGTCGCGGCTGACGTAGCCGATGCTGGCACGATGTCCGTAACCCACGAATCGCGCGCCGGGCAGCAGCACGCGCCGGATTGCAGCCAGCGAATCATCACGTCCGAACGCGACGACGGCGTCCGCGATGCGCAGCTCGCGATCCTCAGCCGGATCGCTCCCCTTCCAGGCGCGCGCCTGAGCGCACTTTCCAAGCTCCGGATGCTCTTGCGCAAGCGTTTCGAAGAAGGCTCGAACCAAGGCATCCTCGCGGTCTTTTACGAGAACCGTGCATTTCGCAGCCAACGCGAAGATAGCCGGGACGATCGCAACGCCGATCGTCGTTTCGCTCGAAATAACGACGACGTTGCCGACAGGATACGCTCGTGACTTCGTACCCTCGCGTTCGACGAAGCGGTCGAGCGCCTCGACCGAACCGAGGTCTTGTGCGATCGCATGCTCGAGCGTAGCGGCCCGAATGGGTACGAACAACCGGTCGAGGGCGTAGTCAACGACCGGGAGTGTGTATGTAGTGCGTTTCGCGATCGCTTCGCTGACACGAACGCGCGGCGGATAATCAGCGTCGCTCCAGCGCCGTGCGGCATCGGTGACGGCACCGATGATGCTAGCCGCGTCGAGCGAGTAAGTCTTCGACATCTAGAGAGCAACCGCGAAGGCGCGCATCCGGATCGCGGCCGAGCAGCACGAATGCGCCCTCGCCGATTCGCAGCGCAAGATCTTCGGTCTGAATCGCGACGGCCGACCCGCGATTTGCGAGATCCACATGGCGCAAAACGCCGATCTCGCCGTCTGCGACGGGATTGCCGCCGGCGTCGACGATTGACGGACGCAACCAAGGCGGCCCGATCTTGACGCGCTCGCCCTGCGTGCGTGACCAAGGCGCATCATAGTATTGGCTCGCAAGCTCCGTCATGCCGTATTCGGCTACGATACGTTCCGGCGCGAGATCGAAGCAGCGCGCGAGCTGCGCGTAGAGATCGGCACGTTCGATCGTGCGCGTTCGTCCCTTGAAGCCTCCGGTTTCCATGATACGCGAACCTGGGCGCGTCGGAAGAATCTTACCGTCGAGGGCTTCGAGCAAAGCAGCGAATGCGAATGCCGTCCCGGCTATGCAGACCGCGATGTGATCCTCGAACGCTTGCGAGAGGACTGCGACGAAGGAAGTAACGTCCATGTCCTCGCCCTGCGCATCGACGAACGTCTGGTCTTTGCCGTCGCCACGAAATTGCGCGACATGGCGCATCATGTACCCGAGCGACGAACCCTTGCGATTTGGAACGAGCAGCAGATAACGCAGCGGCAGCTCGTGATCGCGATCGAGCATGAAGCGATCGAATCCCGCAAGCAACGACGCATCGTACAGAGCGAGCGAGCTTTCCTCAAAATAGTGGCGGCCGGATTCTGCCGCCGACGTCCCGCTCGTCTCGAAGACAACGGCGGCTTCGGTCAAGTCGAAAGTCGCGAGCGCTACGTCTTTGAACGCGCTCGCCGCGACTGCCGGGATCTCGTGCCACCGCTCTGGAAGCGCTTGTTCGTCGAATCCGAGACTGCGCGCGAACGCGGCGTAGGGTGCGTTGTAGCGGAGCTGATGCGCGAAGATGTCGAGCGCGAGATGGTTGAACTCGTGTTCGGTCAACGCTATTTCGCTCATCGCGTGGCGAATACGAGCGTCGAGCTCGGCCGCATCGCGAAGTCGGCTCAGTGCAGCCCTACGCGGCGCGACGTAATCAAGTGCGTGTTCAAGCCGCCGATCGCGAGACCACCGTCGAACCGGGCCGATTCGACCTTGATGCAGCGATCGACAACGACGTCGAGACCGGCATCCTCGGCGCGCTTGATCGCCTCTTCATTGATAACGCCGTATTGAAACCAGATCGCGGGGGCACCAATCGCGATCGCCTCCTCGACGATCGGCATCAGCTGATCCGGGCGGCGAAAAACGTCGACGATGTCCGGCACGCCGCGCTCAGCGGCATACGCTGCCAACGACGGATACGATTTGACGCCGTCGATCGCACCGGTCGTCGGATTGATCGGCGAGACGTCGTAACGTCCGCGCGTCCGCAAATACGAAAAGACGAAGTAGCTTGGGCGCGTCGTATTCGGCGAAGCACCGATCATTGCAACGCTCTTCGAGCGCTCCAAGAGCGCGCGCCGTTGCGCAATCGTGGTGAGAATCATTTTATGGCTGCCGTTGCGATGCTGCGCGCAGCCCGCAGTCCGTTTTCGAGATCCCAAATGAGATCTTCGGGATCCTCGAGCCCGACCGAGAGACGGATCATCTCCGGCGTCACGCCGGAAGCGACGAGTTCTTCGTCGGTGAGCTGCTGATGCGTCGTCGTCGCGGGATGGATGACGAGACTCTTCGCATCGCCGACGTTTGCAAGATGGCTCCAAAGCTCGAGTGCCTCGATGAAGGCGCGGCCGGCCTCGCGTCCGCCGCGCAGGCCGAAGGTGAAGATCGATCCTGCGCCGTTCGGAAGATATTTGCGCACGCGGTCGGCCTGAGAATCCTCGAGACCCGCATACGAGACCCAGGCGACTTCTTCGCGTGAGCCCAGCCATTTTGCGATCGCAACTGCGTTCGCACAATGACCCTGCATCCGAAACGCAAGCGTCTCGAGTCCTTGCACCATCAACCACGCATTCATCGGCGACATCGCGGCGCCGACGTCGCGCAACACTTCGGCGCGGACGCGCATCAAGAATGCGTATTCGCCGAACGTTTCGGCGAAGTTCATGTCGTGGTAACCTGGGCTTGGCTCAGAGAGCAGCGGATGACGCCCGGCGGCCCAATCAAATTTGCCGCTTTCGACGATCACGCCGCCGAGTGCCGTACCGTGCCCGCCGATGAACTTCGTCGTCGAATGAACGACGATGTCGGCCCCCCATTCGATCGGACGGCACAGATACGGCGATGCAAACGTGTTGTCGACGACGAGCGGAATGCCGTGCTCGTGCGCGACGCTTGAAAGCGATGCGAGATCGGCGACGTTGCCGGCCGGATTGCCGATCGTCTCCGTGAAGAGCAAGCGCGTGTTCGGACGAATAGCAGCCGCAAGTGGCCCCGGCTCTCCGCCCGGGACAAGCGTCGCCTCGATGCCCATTCGTTTGAGGGTCACGGTGAACTGCGTCACCGTGCCACCGTAGAGATTCGCGGACGCGACGATGTGATCGCCCGCTTGTGCCAGCGCGAGCACCGTGCACAACTGCGCGGAGAGACCGCTCGCGGTTGCGAGGGCGCCCAGGCCGCCTTCGAGACTCGCCATGCGTTCTTCGAACGCTGCGACCGTTGGGTTTCCGATGCGCGAGTAGATGTTGCCGTAGGTGCGCAAGGCGAACAGTTCGGCCGCGTGCTCCGTTGAGTCGAAAACGAAGCTCGTGCTCATATAAATAGGAAGAGCGCGAGCGCCGGTCGCCGGATCGGGCGGCGTGCCGGCGTGTAATGCGCGGGTTCGGAAACCAAACGTGTGGTCTTGCATCGCTTTAGATACCGGGCGTGACGTTGTTGAAGAACTTCTCTTTCTTACGATGCTGTGCCGTAAACGGCAAGTCGTTCTTCCCGTCGCTGACCATTCCGACGATGTCGCTGTAGTTCTCGACGTAGCCGACGAAGGTGTATTCGTTTTCCTTGAGCGTCGCCGTGAACTTGAAGAGGCGTCCGTCAAACGTTCCCGTGAGGGGCAGCTTCTTGTCGGGGTTGCCGCCTTGGTCCCAAATCCCTGAGACGTCTGAGCCCTGGGCGCCGCTCTGGCGGAGCGTGAAGTGCGAGTAGTAGGTGTGGGCGCGGGTCTGCAGCTCGACCTCCCAGACGCCTTCAAGGGTCGTGAATTGAGGCGGTGCCGGGGTCTCGGACGGCGAGCTAGCCGGCGACGGCTTGGGCGACGCGATGCGATTCCGGCCTCGAGGTTCGGGGCTGACCGTCGGATTGAACGGCGGCGCCGCCGTTGGGGTGGGCAGCGCGGGGGCCGGCGTGGGCGGAACGCTCTGTTGCTGCGCGCCTGCGTCGGCCAGCGAGAGAAGCGAAATCAGAAGCACGCCGGCGAAAGCGAGGGGGAGTTTCATGACCCGCTACTGTTTAACGGCGCCGCGGCCGAGCCTTGCCACGGGTGCTAGAATGTTGAAGTTGTGAAAGAGAAGATTCATCCCAAGTGGCACCCCGCGGCCAAAGTCGTCTGCAATTGCGGGAGCACTTTTACGACCGGTTCAACGCTTCCGGAGATTCACATCGAGATCTGCTCGGCGTGTCATCCGTTCTTTACCGGAACGCAAAAGCTGGTCGATACGGCCGGCCGCGTCGACAAATATAACCAACGCCTCGCCGCCGCCGGTAAGAAGAAAGAAGAAGCCGCTGCGCGTTTGCGCGCACGCGACGCCTCAAAAGCCGAAGCTTAGGAAGCTCGCGTAGCCGCAGCCACAGGCTTCGGCTGACAAACTAGCAGCCGTTCCACGAGTTGGGGCGGCTGTAATACGTTTGCGCCGACGATTTCGTCGAAAGCTTGCTTGACGGTTGGGGCGTCCATGTCGTGCATCGCGAGAATTCCGCCGGGCTTGAGCGACGGAAGCCAGCAGCGCAAGTCGGTGACTACGGAGTTATAGCTATGATCGCCGTCGATGAAGATCATGTCGCACGACAGCGCGACGCGACGCGCAATTTCGGCCGACTCACCGCGATGCGCGGTGATATAGTGCTTGAAGGGCTCAGTATTCTTCGAGAACTCGCCAAACGTGTCGCGTTGGCCCTCGGCGCCCATGGCCGTATTCATCCAAGGATCGACGGCGTGGACGTTGCCGTTCTTTTGCAGCGCGGCGAATCCAAGAAAGGCCGTGCTTGCGCCGAGATAGCTGCCGATTTCCACGATCGTAAAGTTGGGCGCAAGATTAACGGCGGTCTGCAGCAGCACGAGGCGCTCTTGCGGGGTCATGTGCGTCGGGATAGCAAAGAGGTGCTGCGCCCAGGGTGTCATCCAGCGCGGCACCGCCATGTCACTTACCGTGACGATTTGAAGAGTTAGATTGACAACGTCGGACATGAAAAGCCCCCGGGACGGAAGTCCTTTATATAGATTCGGCCCACTGGCCGGCGCAGTTTACGGAGCATGATCGACGCCGATCTGCGGCGCGCTCTTCTCACGAATTTCCCGCCCGGAACATCCCTGGCCGTCGTCGCCCCACCCGACAAGAACTATACTGAGCTGCTGGCCGCTCGCGGCGACAGCGTCACGCTGGTGGCGCTCGAGGGGTCCTGGCCGGAGCCGGGAGCGCTCGCGAGGGTCGAGCATGTCGTCCTCGAGGGGATCGACGATACCGACGACCCCCAGGGGCTCTTGGCCGCCGTGGCAGTCGCGGCTCCCGCAGCACGGCTATTCCTGATCGTTTCGAACGCAGCTCACCTGCGGGGCCTGCAAGCCTTCTTCAACGGCACGCCGCTGGCACTGGCCCACCCCCTCGTCCAGACGGAGATCGAGCCCCTCCTGAAGGCGGCGGGCTGGCGCCCCCTGACAATCGATCCAATTCCGGACGAATCGATCCCACTCGAGCAGCCCTTCGAAATGACGAGTCCGACGATCTGCTTCAAAATCGACGACGGGGCGGTTCTGGAGCGCGCGCGCATTCGCGCGTTCATCGCAATCGCCGATCACGCGTGATCTTCGACTGCTTTACGTTCTTCGACGAGTTCGATTTACTCGAGCTGCGGCTCAAGCTTCTCGCGCCGGTCGTCGATCGATTCGTGATTTGCGAATCGCCGTTCACGTTTCGCGGCACGCCGAAGCCGCTCTATTTTGAACGAGCGCGCGAACGCTTTGCACCCTGGCAAGAGAAGATCGTGCATCTCGTCTACGATCGGTCTGCAAGTTTGGATCCGTGGGACAACGAGTTTGGACAGCGTGATCGCTTGATCGACGGCTTGAGCGCGAGCAGCCCTGACGATCTCATCTTGATCGGCGATTGTGACGAGATCCCCAATCCGGCGAACGTCGCGCGACGGCCCGTCGCAAAGCGTATTCTTGCGCACCGCCAGCGTTTCTGTATCGGCTACGCAAATCGCGTCTCGCCGGTCGTATGGCTCGGGACGCGCGCAATCGTGCGCCGCGACATCGAAGCGTACGGCTCGATCAACACGGTGCGGCAGCAACCTGAAAGCGAGACGGAGACGATCGACGGTGGATGGCATTTCTCGTCGTTCGGTGGTGCGGAAGTGATGCACAAGAAACGCGCCGCATACTCGCACGTCGAATACGGCATCCCCTACTACGCGGATTCGCATCGCCTAGAGATTGAGTGCGCGAGCGAAAACGAAGCGCACTGGGTTCCGCTCGACGAGAGCTTTCCAGCGCCGTTGCGCGAGGACGAACGCTGGTCCGCGTATATTTGGCCGAAGCCGGAGCCGCAAACGCGCGAACACGTTCTCGCAATGCAGCATGCGCACGGGTGTTTCGCATACGTTCCCGAGAGCGCTGCACGTGTCGTTGCGATCACCGAAGACGCCGAGCATTTCCGGCAAGCCGGCGAGGCGCGGTTCGGAAACCGGTTTGGCGGCGTTTTCGCCAACATGCACGAGGCGACTGCGCTGCCGGGTGCGTGGATCGTCCTCGATGGTCTGGAGCGCGAAAACCTGGAACGGCTTCGCGTGGTGCGCGATTCGGGAGCCGGTATCGTCGCCTATGCTCGAAATGCGCGCTCGTGCACGCAGATGCGCGCCGTGCTGGGCGGTGCCGGCTTTCCGCGTGGACGCGCGGCGGCAGTCGACGAGCTGCGCGCCTGGTTTTCCGCAAACGGCGAACGTCCGGACATCGAGGACCGCATCGAGAGCGTCGATCTTTCCGGATTCATTTGGTCGCGCGTTCCGGAGGTGCTGCACGATCTCGTGGTTCGTGATTTTCGCTTTCCCGAGATATCGCGCGACGCACTCGCGAACTTTCTCGCGCATGCATTCATCTTTCGTTTTGCGCCGCGGGCCGCATGATCTTCGACTGTTTCACGTTTTTCGATGAGCTCGATCTGCTCGAAGTGCGTCTCCGGACGCTCGAAAACGTGGTCGATCGTTTCGTGCTCTGCGAGGCGCCGTTTACATTCCGTGGCGCGCCGAAACCGTTATACTTCTCGGTAGCACGCCAGCGGTTTGCGCGCTGGAATGACAAGATCAGCCTGCTCGTCTACGACGGAGCCGTGAATGCGGATCCATGGGAGAACGAGTGGGGCCAGCGCGATTTCCTGATCCGGGGACTGGAAGGCGCGGATGCCGGCGATCTCGTCATGCTCAGCGACTGCGATGAGATTCCGGATCCTCGCAACGTCACGCGTCGTCCCTCGACGAAACCGGTACTCGGGCATCGTCAAACCTACGCACTCGGGTACGTCAACCGTCTCTCACCGGATACGTGGATCGGTACGCGCTCGGTCGAGGCCCGCAATCTGCCATCCGACGGCTTGCGCAAGCTGCGAATGGTTGCCGAAGGGGACATGGACGTAATCGACGGCGGTTGGCATTTCTCGCATCTGGGCGGAAGCGAAGTAGTCGAGCGAAAGATGAAGTCGTTTTCTCACAGTGAGTTCGATCTGCCGTACTACACCGATCGCCGCCGGCTGCAAACAGAGTTTGGAAGCAATCTGAACGCCAACTTCGTTCCGGTCGACGAACGCTTTCCGGCCGTGTTGCACGAGAACGGCCCGTGGGAGCGCTTCATTTGGAAAGGGCCGGTCATCACCGATGCGGATGAGTCACGTGCGCGTCAGCACGTACACGGCTGTTTCGCGTACGTGCCGGATGATGCGGCGCACGTCATTGCGGTGACTGATGCTGCGGAGCTTTCGCTGTGGGAAGAGATCGGACGCGAACGTTTTGGTTCACGCTTCGCCGGCGCTATCGAGAGCTTGTCACCGCCCTTCGAAACAAACTCGTGGGTGGTCCTCGACGGCTTCGAGCGCGCCGACGGACGTACGCTGGCATCGATTGCGCAGGATGCGCTCGGCGTCGTGGCGTTTCTGCGTAACGCTCGCTCGGTCGTTCGTTTTGACGATCTTTTGGTCGGAGGCACGTTCCCCAATGGTCACGCAATCGGCGTCGGCGACCTATTGACGTGGGCGGGGTCCGCGGGGCGTCGCGTGGGGAATGTCGACCGGCTGCAGGCACCCAGCATCTACGCACCATGGACCCAAATGACGGAGAACCTCGTAAACGTTACGGTCGGAAGGTGGTTATCATTTACGGCAATCAGCCGGGACGCGCTCGCGGATTTCTTCGCGCAGGCGTTCGTCGTTAGGCTCCCGCCGCAGAAAATACCATGAGCTCCGTTTACGACCGTCTAGAACCGATGTCCAAGCGCTTCGATGAAATCGATGCGGCGCTGGCTGATACGAGCCGCCCATTCGATCAGGAGCGCTATATGTCGTTGACGCGCGAACGCGCCAAGCTCGTCGAGCCGGTCGAAGCGTATCGCTCTTACACGCGCCTTCTGGCTGCCGTCGCCGCCAACGATGCGTTGCTTGCCGATCGCAGCGATCCGGAGATGCACGCGCTGGCCGAAGAAGAGGCGCAAACGTTGCGCGAGCGGCGCAAAGAGCTCGAGGAGCGCCTGCAAGAGCTGTTGATTCCGACCGACCCGAACGATGACAAAGACGTCTTCATCGAGATTCGCGCCGGAGCAGGCGGCGACGAAGCCGGCATTTTTGCGGCGGATTTGCTGCGCATGTATCTACGCTACGCCGAAGATCACAGCATGCGTGCGGAGATCGTCTCCGCGAGCGAAAACGAAGCCGGCGGCTACAAAGAAGTCGTCGTCTCGGTTAAGGGCGGTGAGCCGTATCGTCATTTCAAATACGAAAGCGGCGTCCATCGCGTGCAACGCGTCCCCGTGACCGAAGCACAGGGTCGCGTCCACACCAGCACGGCAACGGTTGCGGTGCTTCCGGAAGTCGAAGAAGTCGACGTCGAGATCCGCCCGAGCGATCTGCAGATCGATACGTTCAAAGCCAGCGGCGCGGGCGGACAACACGTCAACAAGACGGAGTCGGCGGTGCGCATTACCCACGTCCCGACCGGGACGGTCGTGGCCTGCAGTGAGGAGCGCTCGCAGCTGCAAAACAAAGATCGTGCAATGCAGATGCTGCGCGCGGTGATCTACGATCGCAAGCAGCGCGAAGCGCAGGACGCGGTCGGAAATCTCCGGCGCTCGCAAGTTGGTACCGGCGATCGCAGCGAGAAGATCCGCACCTACAACTTCCCGCAAGACCGGATCACGGATCACCGCATCAATCAGAACTTCGGAAACATCCGAGGGATTCTGGACGGCGATATGGACCGGCTCGTCGGCGAGCTTAAAAAGGACGAGAAGGCAAAGCTCTTAGCGGGCACCGCCGTCGCGTGACCGTTGCCTCGGCACTCGCCGTCGGCATCATGCGTTTGCGTTCAGGACAAGCTGCCGAGCACGTCCGGGAATCGGCGCGCAGCGACGCGCAGCAGCTGCTCGGACAAATTCTTGGCCTCGATCACGCTTGGATGCTCGCGCACGGCGACGAAGAGTTGACCCGCGAAAATTTGGATGCGTTTGGTGTGCTCCTCGATGAGCGCATGCGAGGGGTTCCGATCCCGTATCTAACGCATCTCACCGGATTTTACGGGCGTGAATTCTATATCGACGAGCGCGTGCTCGTTCCGCGTCCGGAAACGGAGCACGTTGCGACCGCTGCAATCGACGCCTTGCGTGCCTCGAAGGGGGCGCTCGCGCTCGACGTCGGAACCGGAAGCGGGATCCTTGCGATAACGCTTGCGCTCGAAGTCTCGGGAGCGCGCCTTACTGCAACAGACATCAGTCGCGACGCGCTCGACGTCGCAGAACGAAATGCGCGCGCACTGCGAGCAACGGAGCTCATCGATTTCGTCCAATGCGACGTCTTCAAGGGCACGCCGGGCGAGCGCTTCGATTGCATCGTCGCAAATCTGCCGTACGTTCCAAGCGCCGATGTCCCGCTGCCGCCGGATCCGGTCGCGTACGAACCGCCGATTGCAGTCGACGGCGGGACCGACGGGTTGGATGCGTATCGGAAGCTGGCCTCACGACTTGGTGAGCTGCTTGCCCCCGGCGGCAGCGTCGTGCTCGAAGCTGCTCCGGCTACGATCTATCCGCTCGCGCAGCTCGTCAAAGACTCACTGCGGGCGGCGCAGATCAAAATCGGAACCGATTACGCCGGGCTGGAACGTTTCATCGTCGCAAGCATCGCGTGATCGCGCGCCAGCTCGGCGCCGGCGCCGAGCGCTTGCAGCTTCGCATACGCGAGGTCACGCCGCATCGGTGCCATTCCGCAGTTGGTCGAACACCAGATGCGCTCAGCCGGCAGATATTTCTCTGCGAGGCGAATCGTGGCGAGCACTTCTTGTGCGGTTTCGACGCGATCGCTGGCTACGTCGATGACGCCGATTGCGGCATCTTTATTACGTAGCAACGATAGGACTTCGGGAGGGACGCGCGAGCCGGCCAGCTCGATCGAAACCTGATCGACGCAGCTTTGTGAGAGGAAGGGAAAGAGCTGCGCGTATTGGTCCCATTCGGTACCGAGCGACTTCTTCCAATTGTTGTTGGCTTCGATGCCGTAGCCGTAGCATACGTGAACGGCCTTGATCACGTTGAGGCCGCCGATTGCCGCATCGAGAGCAGCTATGCCCCAATCTTCGACTTCCTCAAAATAGACGTTAAA
The DNA here is from genome assembly GCA_963715815.1 of Vulcanimicrobiota bacterium. GTDB lineage: Bacteria > Vulcanimicrobiota > Vulcanimicrobiia > Vulcanimicrobiales > Vulcanimicrobiaceae > JAFAMS01. Next base: position 1,795,651 of record OY970278.1, read on the forward strand.
GGCGGGCTCGTCGAGCTGAATCGCGTCGACGCCGGCTGCGACCAGCTCTTCGGCCTCCTCGCGAATGACCTGCGCGAAGGCAAGCGCTGCCGCCCTGCGGTCCGGATAGTGTGTGTCGTACAAGGTGTCGACGATCGTCATCGGGCCCGGGATCGTAATCTTCACGGCTTGACCTAACGATTTTGCAAATCGCACGTCTTCGAGGAAGATCGGGCCGCGGCGACTGACCGGACCCACGATGCTCGGGCATTCGGCCTCATAGCGATCGGCGCGAATACCGCGCTTCACTTTCTTGTTAAAATCGACCCCATCGACGCCGGCAAGAAATCCGTGGACGAAATGCTGTCGCGATTGCTCGCCGTCCGTAACGAGATCGATCCCGGCGCGTACCTCTTCGAAAACTGCAATGCGCGTTGCGTCGCGGATCGCCGCGTCCAGCTCGGTCCCTTCGAGTCGCCAAGCGGGCCAGAGCCGCTCAGTCTCGGCGAGCCAGGACGGCTTCGGCAGGCTGCCGGCAATCGTTGTTGGGTATGGTCGTCGCATTCGGCGAGGCTTCTTCGACGAGAGGCGCAAGGCCGCTTAGCCGCGAACATTAGCAACCCGTAATGGCGAAATACATCTTCTTTACCGGCGGCGTAGTAAGTTCGCTCGGAAAGGGGATAACGGCAGCTTCACTCGGGCGCCTACTCGTGGCCCGCGGGCTGACCGTCTCGATCCAGAAACTGGATCCGTACATCAATGTCGACGCAGGTACGATGAATCCGTACCAGCACGGCGAGGTCTTCGTAACGGAAGACGGTGCGGAGACCGATCTCGATCTCGGGCACTACGAGCGCTTCATCGACGAGTATTTGACGCGCCGTAACAACGTTACGACCGGCCAAATCTATGCGTCGGTCATCGAGAAAGAGCGGCGCGGCGATTATTTGGGCGCAACGGTTCAAGTCGTTCCGCACATTACGAACGAAATTAAGGCGACGGTCACGCGCGTTGCGGAAATGCAAACCGCCGACGTCTACATCATCGAGGTTGGCGGAACGGTCGGCGACATCGAGTCGCTCCCATTTCTCGAAGCGATCCGTCAAATTCGGCATGATGTCGGCGACGAGAACGTCATGTACGTCCATCTGACGCTTTTGCCGCACTTAGGCGCGGCCGACGAGCTGAAGACGAAGCCCACGCAGCATTCCGTGCGCGAGCTGCGCGGGATCGGGATCTCGCCGGACGCTATCGTGGTGCGGACCGGCGCGCATCGGCGCATAACCCAAGACTTGAAAGAAAAGATCGCACTGTTTTGCGGTGTCCCGGTCCATGCCGTGGTCGGGAATGCCGACGCTTCGAGCATTTACAAAGTTCCGCTCAATCTCGAAGCCGAGGGCTTGGCCGAGGCCGTTATTCAAAAGCTTGGGCTGCGCGCGCCACGACCGGCTCAGCTCGAGGAATGGGCTGCGATGGTCGAGCGTATCGATCGGCCGGCGCACCGCCTGCGAATTGCTTTGGTCGGGAAATACGTCGAGCTCAAAGACGCATACATCTCAATCAACGAAGCGCTGTACCACGCCGGCATCTATCACGATGCGTCGATCGAGATCGTGCGCGTTGACTCGGAAACGATCGAGGAACAAGGCTTGGGTGTACTCGACGGTGCCGAGGGGATCTTGGTCGCGCCCGGTTTCGGGGCGCGCGGAGTAAAAGGGAAGCTGCGCGCAATCCAATATGCGCGCGAAAACAAAGTGCCGTTTCTCGGCATCTGCTACGGGATGCAGCTGGCGTGCGTCGAGTTCGCGCGTAACGTCTGTGGCCTGGACGACGCGATGACGACCGAAGTCGACGAGGCGACGACCAATAACGTCATCGATTTCTTACCCGAGCAACGGAATCTCGACTTCAAGGGCGGGACGATGCGCTTGGGTGCCTACGATTGCATTCTCGAGGCGGGCTCCCTGGCGGCGCGCGCCTATGGAGCGTTGGAAATCAGCGAGCGTCACCGTCATCGTTACGAGTTCAACAACAAATATAAAGCGATCTTCGAAGAGCATCGCATGATTTTTTCGGGACATCACGTCTTGGGCCGCACGACGCTCGTCGAGGTTATCGAGCTGCCGCAAAGCATTCATCCCTGGTTCGTCGGGACGCAGGCTCATCCCGAGTTCAAGTCACGCCCGACGCGTCCGTCACCGCTGTACCGTGATTTCGTTGGTGCGGCCTTGGCACGCAGTCGCGAGCAGGCGGCACCCAGCGCACAACTGACCCGCTCCTGAACCTCGCTCGGATCACGTTCGTCATCCTGACGCGCGATGCAAGCGATGCGTTGCCCGATGCGCTTGCGTCGGTGCCGCCGGGCGCGCAGGTCCTCGTGCTCGATGCGGAATCGAGCGATGACACCGTCGCAGTCGCGCGTCGCGCGGGCGCGACCGTGCTCGAGCGGCGCTGGACGAATTTCGTCGACGCGCGCACCTTCGCGCTCGACAATGTGCGCACACCGTGGACGTTCATGCTCGATGCGGATGAGCAGCTCGACGACGTGCTGCGCGATGCACTGTTTCGCGTCGAACCTGAAGCCGCTAACATCGAGGGCTACTGCGTCCGGCGCTGTACGCGTTTTTCAGGCGAGGTCGTGCGTGCGTTCGGATGGGACAACGAGATGATCTTGCGCATGTTCCGTACGGACCGTGGCGTCCTTATCGCGCATCCGGTTGCGGGTGGCAGCGCCGCCCTGCACGAGCGCTGGAGCGTTCCGGGGAATGTCGGCGTTTTGGACGGCGTGCTGTTTCACGACTCGTATCGGGAGCAAAGCGCCTACGAACGAAAGTATGCGCGTTATACCTCGATTGAGGCGCAAGGTTTATCTCCCAGCATCCCGCGCCTCGTCGTTAGCGCGCTGGTCGCTCCGGTCCGTTTTGCATGGCTGCTGGGTCCGCGCGGGGGCATACGCCTTGGCAAGCGCGGTGTGTACATCGCTTTCTGGTCGGCGCTCTATCAGACGATCGTCCGATGGAAGGCGCTGCGCGGGACGGGATGACCGACGTCGCCTTCGACGCACGTGAGACGTCGCACATGTCGGTCGGTATGCGGCAGTACGTCGCGGAGCTGTCCGCACGTATACCGCGCGTCGCTCCGGAGCTGCGGTTTACGACCTTCGGAAGCGGGGACAACTTCGATTGGGGCGAGCAGGTCGTGATGCCGCTCGAGATCGCGCGCACGCGCCCGCGTCTCGTCCATATTCCCTCGCCGTTTGCACCGTTCGTCGTACCCGCGCCATATGTCATGACGATTCACGATTTGATCGATCTCAATTTTCCGCAGTGGACAAAACCCAAAGCACGCTGGTACTTCGGCGTTGCGGTCCGGCACGCGGCGCGCCGAGCCCGCTGCGTCATCACCGACGATCGCGCCACCGCTGAGGATCTCGTACGCTTTTACGGATTGGAACCGGAGCGTATCGCCGTTATCCCGCTCGGCGTCGACGTTCCCGAGGTCGAACCGATTCGCCGGACGACACCGTATGTGATCTACGCGGGAAACCGGCGGCCGCATAAAGATCTGCAAACTATTCTGGCGGCGTGGCGTGCAGTCGATCCGCAGTTATCGCTGGATCTGGTGCTCACCGGAACCGCGGAGCGCGGCCTCACGATTTCTCGACGTGAGCGCGGTGAGGTGGTCTTCACCGGTGATTTGGAGCACACGGATGTCCTGCGCTGGATCAAAGGCGCACAAGCGCTGGTGCACGCGGCATTGCGGGAAGGATTCGGCTTGCCGCTCTTGGAGGCGATACGCGTGGGAACCCCTGTGATCTGCGCGCAGACTTCCGTCCCGGACGTGTTGCGTGAGCACGTGCAGATTTTCGCGCCCGGCGATGTCCCTGCCCTAGCGACGGCGATCGAACGAGCTCTGCGCGGTGAGCTTCGCGAGCGAACGCAGCACGCGCAACGTGAGACCGCGAATCTGACGTGGGATCACTGCGCATCACTTACCGCGGCCGTCTACAGGCGTTTCCTATGAACGTCTTGCTCGACGCGCGCGAGACGCGCCGCATGTCGGCCGGCATGGTCGCATACGTGCGCGAGCTTGCGAGCCGCTTGCCGAACGTCGCGCCCGACATCACCGTGCGAACGGTCGGGCACGGCGAGAATTTTACCTTTACCGAGCAAGTCGAGATTCCGTTCGCGTCGCGCTACTCGGATCTCGTTCACTTCCCGACGATCTTCGCGCCCGTCGTCTTACCGAAGAAGTACGTCATAACGATTCACGACCTGATCCACCTGCGATATCCGCAGCTGTTTTCGCGAACGACAGGCGCCTACTATTCGATCTTTGTGAAGCGCCTCGTGAACGGCGCTGCGCGCCTGCTCGTCGGCGATTGGCGAACGCGCGACGATCTCGAGAAATTCTTCAATGTCGCGCGCGAACGCATACGAGTCATCGCGCTCGGCTACGATCCGGCGCTCGTCGACATACCGCCGCGCACTGGCCAGCCGTACTTGCTCTACGTCGGAAACCACCGCGCTCATAAAAATCTTGCAACGCTGATTGCGGCTTGGGATGCGCTGCCGCCGGACATCGACATCGATCTTGCGCTCACGGGAGCAGATGACATGGAGTTGCCGCGCCGGCACGGCGGCCGAAAATTAGTGTTTCTCGGCGATCTGTCTGCGCAAGAAACGGCGGAGGCGATTCGCGGCGCGACGGCGCTCATTCAGCCGTCGCTTGCCGAAGGCTTCGGTTTGCCGGTGCTCGAGGCAATCGTCCGGCGAGTTCCGGTCATCGCTGCGGAAGACGCGTATCCCGGGTTTCTCAAGGCGTTTGTCGGCCGTTTCGAGGCACTGAACGTCCCCGCGCTGCGTTCTCTGTTGGAAGAGGTCGTGCGTTCACCGCAGCGGCTTCGCGGGCTCGCGATCGAAGGCGAAGAGATTGCGCGAGATTATACGTGGGACCGCTTCGCATCGAAAGTTGCTGATGTTTATCGCGAAACCATGGAGGACGATCTAGGCACGTGAGACAGCGCAAGAGTATCGCTCTTGCGAGCGCCGCCATCCTGACGGCTTTGAGCATCGGCGCCGCATTCGCCGCTCCCAAATCGAAGCACGTGCGTTTTCCCGAACGTAACATCGCAATCGTCGTCAATGGTCAGCAGCTCGCACCGCACCCAGGTCCGCGTATCGTGGCCGGACGCATCATGGTCCCGATCGTGAGGATATTCAGTGCGCTTGCCATCCCTGTTTCTCATAAGGGCAACATGCTCGTCGCCGAAGCGCCCACGCAGACGATCCGTCTTGCGCGCGGCAGCCGGCACGCGTACGTTGACCGGCGAGAGATCTTGCTCGACGTCGCTCCGGTGGAGATCGATGCGACGACGTACGTTCCGCTCAACCTTTTGGTCGACGTGCTGGGCGCGAACGCGTCCTACGATTCCCACGCGGGACGCGTCGTTATCGCCTCGACCCTCGTTCGCCGTTTGACGCCCTCGCAGAATGTGGGCGCCGGCAAGGTGCGGATCACCGGGAACCTGACCGCAATCGATTCGATCTCGGAGCCACCGTCATTGACCGTAACCTACCGCGACTCCGTGCGCACGATCGCGATCAACTCGAGCGCGCAGATCGTGCTCGAAGACGTCGTCGCGCGAACGGAGCAGCATGGCGAGCTCACCGATCTGCACGTCGGTGATGCCGTCGCGGTGACGGTGAATTCGAACGGTACGGTGGCGCTGGTCGAAGATCTCTATGGTTCGCGTGCGGGAACGATCGCAGCTGTTTCAGGGACGTCGATCGTTCTCGATTCCGGACGCGTGCTGACACCGGATCGCACAACGACGATCGTGCGCGACGGGCAGACTGCATCGCTTTCGGATCTCCGTGTCGGCGATACGGTGACGCAGCGCATGAATCCGCAAACCGGCGAAACGCACGCGCTGATCGCAATCAGCCCCGCAACCCCGGCGCCCGCGGTCTCGGCACAAGCGCCCGGGACCGTCAACATCGTCAGCTTTACGGCGGAGCCGTTGCGCCCGCTACGACTCGGAGAGAAGTTCACGTTCACACTGCGCGGGACTCCCGGCGGACGCGCGAGCTTCGATCTCGGGTCCTACGTCACCGCAGTCGCAATGCGGGAAGAGTCGCCGGGTGTGTACACGGCAAGCCTGACCGTCCCGTCCGGGATGAATTTCGCGCAGATGCCGGTCTACGGTCACCTGAGCGCCGGCGGCGTCGCGGCGACGCAAGAAGCGGTGAACAAGATCTCGGCTGCAACGATTGCGCCGCAAATCACCGATATCGCGCCTTCGGGCGGACAGGTCGTGAACAACAACAGGCCGAGCATCTACGCGACATTTGCCGCGCCGACCGACCTCGGCATCGATCCGAACTCGGTAATGCTGAAGGTCAACGGCAAGGATGTGACTAGTTCGGTAACGAGAACCTCATCGTTCCTTACATACACATCCGGCGTGCCGCTACCCGACGGTCAAGTAAACGTCTCGGTTGCGGTCGCTGACTTTGCAGGAAATGAAGCGTCCAGATCCTGGACGTTCACGATTCAAACACGATGAAACGACTGCTGTGCGCGCTCGGCGCCTTAGTGATCTTGACCTCGGTGACGCTGACTCGGCCGGTAACGGCTGCGGCGCCCGCACCGCTCATCTTCGCCCGCGTGAAGGATGCCGTGGATCTCGATCCGGCCGTTGCGACCGACGGGCTCTCACTCAACGTGACGAGCATGATCTTGCTGGGTTTGGTCGCGTTTCGGCCCGGCACGTTCAACGTGATTCCTTCTTTAGCGGAACGCTGGACGACGAGCAAAGATGGCAAGACGTGGACGTTCACGCTTCGTCCGAACATGAAGTTCTCGGACGGCACGCCGCTCGATGCCGAAGCAGTCAAATTCAATTTCGATCGCTGGCGGCTGACGACCAATCAATATCGCGGTAACTATCAGTTCTCGTATTACGTCGCAGAGTTCGGCGGCTTTCCGGGCCTGATCTCGGACGTGCAGGCCGATGGTCCGCAGAAAGTTGCGTTCAAGCTGACGCGACCGTATGGACCGTTCTTGCGCAATCTCGCGATGCCGTCATTTGCGATCGGTTCGCCGACCGCGATCAAGGCCGACATCGTGGCTTTCGACCACCATCCAGTCGGTAACGGTCCATACCTGCTCGGCGAATGGGTGAAAGACGATCACATCACGCTGCGCGCCAATCCCGACTATCGTCCTGCGCCCGCATACGCCACGGTCGTGATTCGCGACATTCCGGATCAAGCGACCAGCGTGCTCGAAGTGCAGAAGGGCGATATCGACGGGCTTTCCGATTTGCGCCCCGACGATGCGGCGAATCTCGCTAAGTTCAAGGGCATCACGATTTACCGCCAGCCTTCGAATAACGTCTCGTATCTGGCGATGAACATGGATAAGAAACCGTTCGGCGATCGCCGCATCCGTCAAGCGATTGCGTACGCAATCGACATCCCGGCGATCGTGCACGCGTTCTATCCGACCGGCGGAATGGTAGCAAACGAATGGATACCGCCGGGAATGCTCGGACACAACCCGTCCGTTAAAGCCTATTCGCTCGACATCGCCAAGGCGAAAGCGTTGCTTGCGGCAGCCGGCATGAGCAAAGGTTTCAGCACGGAGCTCTACTACGGAACTGCACCGCGCCCGTATATGCCGGAGCCCGGACGCGTCGCCGAAGCAATTCAAGCCGATCTGCGGCAGATCGGAATCAATGTAACGCTGCAGCCATTCGAGTGGGCAGTCTATCTGAGCAAGATCAAGAACGGCGAACATCCGATGTGTTTGATCGGATGGACGGGCGACAACGGCGATCCGGATAACTTCCTGTATCCGCTGCTCGACAAAGATTCAGCAGTTAAAGGCGGTCAGAACTATGCGTTCTGGCGTGACGAGCATTTCCACAAACTGATGCTCGAGGGTCAAACGACGATCGTCGAGAGCCAGCGTGCCAAAATCTACGCGCAAGCAGTACAGCTGGTTCACGACGAGGCGCCGGCCATTCCGCTCGTGCATACGACCGTACCCTTTGCGATGAAATCGAATGTCGGCGGCGTTATTCCGAATCCGGACGGCGTCGACGAATTCGAGCTGATGAAGCCAAAGACGTGAGCGACCCGGAGGACTGCATCTTTTGCAAGATCGTCCGCCGCGAGATACCAGCGCGTGAAGTGCTGCGCGACGCCGATGTCGTCGCGTTTCACGATCTGCATCCGCAAGCCCCGACGCACATTTTAGTCGTCCCGACCCTGCACGCCGAGCATCTCTCGGAGTTCAATGCGAAAGCCGGACAGGAGCTCAAAGCCAAGCTGTTTGCGGCCGCTGCCGATGTCGGCAGCCGCTTTCAGCGGGACGGACAAGGCTATCGCATCGTTATCAATGAGGGGCCGGACGGCGGTCAAACCGTCAGTCACCTGCATCTGCACGTCCTCGCGGGGCGCCATTTGACCTGGCCGCCGGGATAACGTATAGTCTCTGTTTGGGTCCATTCGGGCCCAAAAATTTTGTGCGACGGCTTCGCCGCGCCGATTGGAAGGGAGGGTTGTTCATGGAAGTTCGCGTTGCGCCAGGAGAGACGATCGAAAGCGCGTTGCGTCGTTTCAAGAAAGCCACCCAGAAGGCCGGGGTTCTCGCTGAAGCACGTAAGCACGAGCATTACGAAAAACCGAGCGTGCGCCGCAAGAAGAAATCTGCGGCCGCTCGTAAGCGTCGCGCTTGAGTCTAAAAGATCGGATTAGCGCCGATCTGAAAGATGCCATGAAAGCCGGGGATGCGTTGCGCCGTGATACGTTGCGGTCTGTGCTCTCCGGCTTTTCTTATCGACGCGTGGAGGCTGGACACGACCTCACCGAGAGCGAGGAGCTCGACGTCGTCGCAAAAGCGGTCAAGCAGCGCGGCGACTCGATCGAAGAGTTCACCAAAGCGGCCCGGACCGATCTTGCGGACAAAGAGGCCAGCGAACGCGAGATATTGCTCGCTTACCTCCCCAAGCAGAAGACGGCGGACGAGATCCGGGCTGCGGTGCGCGAGGTGCTCGGCGCCGGGACGCCCCGCAACCAGGGAGCCGTGATGAAAGCGGTCATGCCCGCAATGAAGGGCGTCGCCGACGGCAAGCTCGTCGCCCAGATCGTCGTCGAGGAGTTGGCAGGAAACTAACGCCTTTAGGGCCGGTACAACGTAGCGTGCGACGTTTCTCGCTTGTTCTGATCACGCTCGGGTCGCTGTTGACGTTCATGCCGCTCATGGGGCTGGGAAATACGAATGCGAGCGTCGTTGTGATTCCGATTCACGGTACGATCGATACCGGGATGGAGCACCTCGTCGAACGCGCCGTCACCGAAGCGCGCGACGATCACGCGAAGGCGATCGTCCTCGACGTCAACACGTTCGGCGGCCTGGTCGAAGCCGCGACGAACATTCGAGACGCGCTATACTCTTCGGGAATTCCGGTCGATGCGTACATCTCCGAACGCGCGTGGTCAGCGGGCGCACTGATTTCGCTTGCCGCGGGAAAGATCGTGATGGCGCCGGGTTCGAGCATCGGTGCGGCCGAGCCGATTCCGAAGACGCCGAAAACCGTTTCGGCGCTGCGCGCAGAGTTCGAGTCGACGGCGCAACGCGCACACCGCGATCCGAACATCGCGGGCGGAATGGTCGATGCGAATCTCGCCGTCCTTCCATATAAGAAGCCGGGCGCGATCCTCAGCTTGACGGCCGAGGACGCCGTGCGCGCGCACTTTGCGGACGGGATCGCGATGACGCAAGAAGATGCGCTCAAACAATTCGGTCTGGCCGGCGCGACGATCGTGACGCCGGCGTATACGTTCGGCGAGCGGCTTGCGCGCTTCGCCACGAATCCGGAGGTGAGTGGAATGCTCTTGTCACTCGGATTTCTCGGATTTCTGATCGAGCTGCAAACGCTACACGGTATCGCCGGTGCGATCGGAGCCGCCGCGCTCGCGCTGTTTTTCGGCTCGCACGTCTATGCGGGGTTCAGCAACACGCTCGTCATCCTGCTCGGCGTTGCCGGTATCGTTCTCATCATGATCGAGCTGCACGTCTTTCCCGGTCACGGCATCTCCGGGATTGCAGGCGCAGTCGCGCTGATTGCGGCCGTCTTTCTAGCCTTCGGCGGTCTGCCGTTTGTGTTCGTAACTACGCAGGCGCTTGCGATCGCTATTGTGCTTTCCGCGCTCGTATTTTGGGGAACGTCACGCGTTTTTCCGGAAAACGCGTGGATGCGCCGGGTCGTTTTCGCCGCCGAACAAGGCCCGGACTACGTTGCTTCGGCCGACTATCATACGCTTGTCGGAAAGACGGGAATGGCGACTTCGTATCTGCGTCCGGCCGGTGTTGCAACGATCGACGGTAAGCGTATCCCCGTGCTCACCGAGGGTGATTTCGTCGGAGCGGGAACGGCGGTCACCGTGACGCGTGTCGAAGGCGCGCGAATTTTCGTACGGCCGGCTGTAGAAGTCGGCGACGTCAAAAGGAGCTGCGACGACATGACCCTGGATTTTAGCATCGGCCTGATCGCGCTTGCGGTCATCGTTGGGTTGATGATCTTCCTGTACTACTTCCCGCTTGGGATGTGGATCAGGACGCTCGCAGCGGGCGTCCCGCTTTCTATTCTCTCGCTGATCCGCATGCGACTCATCGGGATCCCTCCGGGCGCAATCGTGACCAATTTAGTTCGCGCGCGCAAAGCCGGGTTGTCGCTGACAATCGATCAGCTGCAGTCGCATCTTTTGGCAGGCGGCAACATCGACAACGTCACGCTCGCGATGATCGCGGCACAGCGCGCCCAGATTCCACTCGAATGGCAGCGCGCTGCGGCGATCGATCTGGCCGGCCGCAATGTCCTGGAAGCGTTGCAAACGTCCGTCGTTCCGAAGGTGATCGAGACGCCGACATTCCAAGGCGTCGCGCAAAACGGTATTCAGCTCAACGTTAAGGCGCGCATTACGGTGCGCAGCAATCTCGATCGGTACGTCGGCGGCGCTGGCGAACCGACTATCGTTGCGCGCGTCGGTGAAGGCGTCGTGTCCGCGGTCGGCGCGGCGGTCGATCATAAGGAAGTCCTCGAGTATCCTGATCGCATCTCGAAAGCGGTTCTCTCGAAAGGCTTGGATGCGGGCACCGCATTCGAGATCGTTTCGATCGATATCGCCGACGTCGATGTCGGCAAGAATATCGGCGCAGAGCTTCAGATCTCGCAAGCTGAAGCCGACCGGCGCATCGCGCAAGCGAAAGCTGCGGAACGTCAATACGCGGCGCAAGCCGGCGAACAAGAGCAGAAGGCAGAGACGCAGCGCATGCGTGCGCGCGTCGTAGAAGCCGAAGCCTCGGTGCCGCTCGCGGTCGCCGAAGCGTTTCGCTCCGGGAATCTCGGCATCATGGACTACTACCGCATGAACAACATCAAGGCGGATACGGATATGCGCTCTGCGATCTCTACCGGCGTCGCACCCGAGCAGCCGCCGCCCTCGACGTCAACGCCGACCTCGTGAGCGACATCCTGGTCTCGATCATCGAGAGCGTCGCGGAGGCCGCCGCGACGGCTAAGGCGCGCCGTGCGGGGCAGGCTCCGGCTTATTTGGTGCAGCGCTTCACGCAGAACGAGCCGCCACAGCCGGCAGCTCCCCCTCCGGTTAAGCCCGCGCCGATCGATCCGCCTCCCCCGCTCGTGGTGCAGGCCGCGCCGCCGCCCCGGCATGTCGCGCTCCGCCGGCTGCTTGCCGGACCGGAGAGCCTCATGCGCGTCGTCGTAGGCGCTGAGATTCTCGGCCCGCCGATTGCGCTGCGGCGTCAGAACCCCTGGGACACTCCAGGCGTTTAAGAGGTTTGTGACCGCAAACCAGAGCGAGGCCTAGCCGTCAAGCAAATCAGCAGCGAAGAAATTTTCGAGCTCGGACGAGCCGTCGATCCGCTGCGCGTTTTCGGTCAGTACGATCAGAACCTAACGGCGCTTGAAGCGCTGATTCCGGTCGTCGTGCGAATGGATGGGAATCGCGTATTCCTCAGCGGCGAAAAGCCGGCAGTCACGCGCGCAATGCGCGTGCTCGAACAAATGAACGCTGCCGCGAGCAGCGGCAGCTCGCTCACGCCTGACGACGTAAGACTCGCCGTTCGCGAGATCGATAATGCCGGTGAGCAACGCATTCCGCCGACGCTTTACACGACGCATCGCGGACGTGAGATTCGACCCAAAAGTGCGGGTCAAGCAAAATTCGTGCGCGCGATCGAACGCTCGCCGCTGACGTTCGGAATCGGACCGGCAGGCAGCGGCAAGACGTTTTTGGCGGTGACGATGGCGGTGCGTGCGATGCGTGCGCGCGAAGTCTCGCGTCTCATCCTTTCGCGTCCCGCGGTCGAAGCCGGCGAGAAGCTCGGATTTCTACCTGGCGATCTGCGTGAGAAAGTCGATCCGTATCTTCGTCCGCTTTACGATGCGCTCGACGAACTGCTCGATGACGGCGTCGTCGTGAAGAATCTCGAACGCGGAACGATCGAAGTTGCGCCGCTCGCGTACATGCGCGGCCGCACGCTCTCCGACGCGTTCGTCATTCTCGATGAAGCGCAGAACGCAACGCACGAGCAGCTGAAGATGTTTTTGACGCGCCTCGGCAACGGCTCGAGGATGGTCGTTAATGGCGACGTCACGCAAATCGACTTGCCGTCCGGCGTGCGCAGCGGATTGCTCGAAGCTCCCGCGCTCTTCGAAAGTATCGACGGCATCGAGATCGTCGAGCTCGACGACACCGACATCGTTCGGCATCCACTCGTGTCGGAAATCGTTCGCGCTTATGCCCGTCGCGCTCCTAAGCCGCGTTCGTAGCCGCGACCTCAAGCTGACGTTGTTGCGCCGCACCGCACAGCGGTTGCTCGACGCGGTCGGCCGTCCGGACGCGACACTCTCGATCACGCTCGTGGGCGATGCGGCGATTCGCAAGCTGAACCGCGAGTATCGTCGCAAAGACCGCCCGACCGACGTGTTGAGCTTTCCGCTCGGCGACGGAACGCAGCAAGCGCTCTTAGGTGACGTCGTGATCAGCGTCGCGACCGCAAAGCGGCAAGCTGCGGAATACGATGCGACACTGCAGCGCGAGATCGAGCGTCTCCTGATCCACGGCGTCTTGCACCTGTTAGGCCACGATCATCACAAACTCGACGAGCGCACCCGCATGGAGCGCGAAGAACGGCGTTTGGCGCTCGCGATCGGGATGCCGTGGCCGTATTAAGATACGCGCTCGAGGGAATCGCGCTTGCCTGGCGGACGCAGCGAAACTTTCGCATTCAGGTTGGGCTCGCGCTCGTCGCGGTGGTGGTGTTCGTGCTGCTGCATGCCTCGGTGCTGGCCTTCGCGATCCTATCCCTCACGATCGCGTTCGTGCTCGCGTTCGAAGCGATGAACACTGCGCTCGAGGCGCTGGTCGACCTCGTTTCGCCGGAACGGCATGCGCTTGCGAAGGCTGCCAAGGACGCTGCGGCCGGCTCGGTCCTGATTGCGGCGCTCGGCGCGCTCGCCGTTGGCGTCCTCCTGGTGCTTGCTTTCTGGGCACATTAAGGGACCCGGCCCAAAGGCGTGGTATAGTATCCTCTGCTTGAGTACGGACCCACTACCGGGCAGTCCAGAGCCGGCGCCCACACCGTAAGGCAGCGGTTTAGGAAGCGATGCCGGCCAACCTAGCCTGGGAGATCCTGGCGCTCGTGCTTCTGATCGGAGGCGCGGCGTTTTTTGCCTCGTCGGAGGCCGCTTTGATTTCGGTCTCGCGACTGCGCGTCCGGCAAATGACGGAGCAGAACGTACGCGGGAGCCGCTCAGCGCTGCGTCTGCTCGACGATCGCAGCCGCCTACTCGCGACAGTTTTGATCGGCAATACCGTCGTGCTGCTGGCGGCCGACTCGCTTGCCACCTGGATTTTCATCCGGGAAGGCATCCGTCACGCGGCAATTTGGTCGACGCTCCTCATGACCGTTTTGATCTTGCTCTTCGGTGAGATCATTCCCAAGACGATCGCGGTCGCGAATTCAGAGCGGTGGGCGATACGGCTTGGACCGGTGCTGGAACGCGTTGCGTGGCTGCTCGGCCCAATCAATCGCATTTTCGTCGGACTCACGAATGCGATCGTCCGGCCGTTCGGAATTCGACCGAGCACGCAAGGTCCGTTCGTTACGGAAGACGACATTCGCACGATCGTCAACGTCGGCGCCGAACAGAACGTCCTCGAAGAAGAAGAGCGTGAGATGATCCATTCGGTCATCCAATTCGGGGACACGATCGTTCGCGAAGTCATGCAACCGCGGCCGACCATGGTCTGCGTCGCCGTGAATGAAACACCGCGCAAGGCGCTGGAGCTCGTGATCTCCGAGGGCTACTCGAAGCTGCCCGTTTACGAGGAGACGATCGACAACATCATCGGGGCCGTCTACGAGCGCGAGCTGTTAATCGCGCTCGCAAACGGTAGCATCGCGACCATTTCGATGCGCTCGATCATGCGTAAGGTCGCAGTCGTCCCTGAAAACAAAAAAGTCGCCGATTTGCTGCGGGACATGAAGCGCGACCAGTTTTCGCTCGCGATCGTGCTCGACGAGTACGGCGGAACGGCCGGTCTCGTCACGGACGAAGATATTCTCGAAGAGATTGTGGGCGAGATTCGAGACGAGCATGATGTCGGCGAAGAAGAGCCGATTCGCGTGCTCGACCCAAGCGAAGCAATCGTCGACGCGCGCGTCAACATCGAGGACGTCAACGCGGAGCTCGGGACGCATCTGCCGCATGAGGAGTTCGAAACGATCGGCGGCTATCTCGTCGGAACTCTTGGTCACTTCCCGCACGAGGGCGAGGAGATGACGACCGACGACGGTGTGAAGCTGCGCGTCGAGCGCATGCGCCACCGGCGTATTCTCTCAATTCGCGTCAAGCTCAACGGACGTGCTCACGCCGAGGAATCGATTGAGGCCGATGCCCACAGCATCTGAGCTGCTCGAGGCGGCTCGCGAAGCACGCTCGCACGCCTACGCCCCGTATTCGAATTTCACCGTCGGCGCCGCGATCTTGACCAAAGGCGGCGATGTCATCACCGGCGCGAACGTCGAAAACGCATCCTATCCGGTCGGAATGTGCGCCGAGCGAACCGCGCTCTTTGCGGCTGTTGCGCAAGGACATCGGACCTTCGATGCGATTGCGATCGTGGGGCCCGAAGGCGTCGCGCTCACACCCTGCGGCGCATGCCGTCAAGCGCTTTCCGAATTCGGCGAGCTGCGCGTGGTTCGTGAAGGGCGTGACGATGTGAGTTTGTGCGACCTCTTACCGGACGCGTTTGGTCCGCGGCATCTTGCACGAACGGGCGTATAAGACCGACGCTTTCGTCCTGCGTGGACGCAATCTCGGCGAAGCGGACAAGATTTTCACATTGTTCACGCGTGCACGCGGCAAGATCGACGCCGTCGCAAAAGGCGTGCGACGGATCAAGAGTCAAAACGCCGGCCGCTTAGAGTTTCTCACCGAAGCTGCCCTCATGATGCACTCCGGCCGCTCGCTCGACGTGATCACGGGCGCAACGATCTTACGTTCGGAGTGGGAAGGGATCGTGCAGCCCGCCACGTTTGCCGCTGCCAACGTCGTCGCGGAATTGGTCGATGCGTTTTGCGAGCCGGACTTGGCACAGGACGAGATTTACGACCTGCTGCGTGGCGTCGTGCGCGCACTGGTGAATACCGAGCGGCCTTCAGAGCTTTTGCCGCGCTTCGAGCTAAGGCTGCTGGACGTGCTCGGCGTTCTGCCGAGTCTGGATGCATGCGTGCGCTGCGGTGATTCGCTCGAGCATGCACGCGAAGCTTGGCTCGATCCGTCCGCGGGCGGTCTCGTTTGCGGCGTTTGCCACTCCGCCGGCGACGCCGGAAAACTCACAGGCCAAGAGATCGAGAATATTCGTGCACTAGCCGCACCGCGCGCGCAGCGAGGCGCGACGACCGAGGCATTGCCTGCTGTGGCGCGCGCTGTCGACGCGTTGCTCGTCTACCATCTCGGGAAACGTGCGAAAGCGTCGGCATTTCTCGAGGAGATGGCGCACCACCGATGAGCATTCTCGCGCTTGACGTCGGCGAGAAACGGATCGGGATCGCGGTCTCGGATCCGAGCGATTCCTATTCGCTCCCGCTCGATGTCCTCGAACGTACGGCAATTCGCGACGACGTCCGCCGCATCGTCGAGATCGCCGTTGAGCGCGGTGTGCAAGTGATCGTCGTCGGCGATCCGGTTCGCCTGGGCGGCGAACGCGGATTGGCCTCGGAGAAAATCGACCGGTTCGTTGCCGAGCTCGAGCGAGGATGGAGCGGGCAAATCGAGCGCGTCGACGAGCGTCTAACGACCGCGCAAGCGACGAAATCCTTGATCGCCGCCGACGTTTCTCGCAAGAAACGAAAGCAAGTCGTCGACAAGCTCGCGGCCGCCTTGATCCTCGATACCTATCTCGCGCGACGGTCGACACGTTGAGGCGTCTCGTCGTTGGCCTCGCGCTCATCGTCATTGTGGTGGTAGCGCGGTTCTGGTATATCGCCTTCGCGGACCACAGCCACCCCAGCGCCGCCACCGATGTAGTCGTGCCGCACGGCGCCACATCGGGAGAAGTGGCCTCGCTGCTCGCGCAGCGTGCGGTAATCACCGATCCGCTCACGTTCCGAATCTTGGCACGCGTTCGGCGCGTCGACCGCGATTTGGAAGCCGGCGAGTATGTCTTTCCGGCGCATCAGACGCCCGATCAAATCTTGCAAGAGTTGGTGATCGGGCGCGCACGCGTCGCGACGTGGGTAACGATCCCGGAAGGCTTCACCGCAGTGCAGATTGCGGATGCGCTTGCCGATCGTAAGCTCGGTTCGCAAGAAGCATATCAAACGTATTTCGACCACCAGACGATCGTGCTCGGCGGCGTGCGCACGAAGAGTCTCGAAGGCTACCTCTTTCCAAGCACCTATCTCTTTCCGCTCACACTGAGTCCCGATCAGGCCGCACTGATTCTCGTCGATCAGTTCCGCAGAGAATTGCCGCGCGATGCCGAGCAGCAAGCACGCCGTTTGGGTTTCACGCTACCACAAGTCGTAATTGTCGCGTCGCTCGTCGAACGCGAAGCGAAAGCCGACGACGAGCGCGCGTTGATCGCGGGCGTCATCTATAACCGCTTGCGCAAGGGAATGCCGCTGCAGGTCGATGCCTCGCTAGAATACGCCTTCCCGAATCATCATACGGAGATCACGCGCGCCGATCTCCGGACGGACTCGCCCTACAACACTTATTTGCACGTCGGGCTGCCGCCCACGCCGATTGCGAACCCCGGCCTACCCTCTTTGCTGGGGGCGCTGCACCCACAGCAAACGGACTACTATTATTACGTCTATAAGGGGAACGGGCATCACGCGTTCGCCCGAACGCTCGGGGAACACAACGCAAACGTCGAACGCTATCTGCACTGAGATTGGAGGCCCGCCATAAACTCGAACAACGGAAACGGTGAGGCCCGTACGCCGGCCGGCGAGGGCGAAGCGCTCGAGCTGCGCGAGACTTTCGTCGTCGAGACGACGGACGGCCGCGAGATCGAGTTTGAGGTCGTCGGTCTGGTCGAGGACGAGGATAAGACGACGTATGCAATCTGCTACAGCGAAGGTGAGGATGAATTCGTCGTCTCCGACGCGACCGGCAACCTGCTCGCAAACGAGGAGCTCGCGCAAGAGATCCTCGACGACTTTTTCGCTTTGGCAGAAGAAGCCGATGAAGACGAACCGGAGGCGAAATCGTAGCTAAGCAGGGTCCGGTTCTCTTCCTCTCGGCGAGTGTCGGCGTCGGCCATACTTCGGCTGCAAAAGCTGTCGAAACGGCGCTCGGCGAGCACGATCTCGACGTGCGCATCGTCGATGCGTATCAACACGCCGTACCGTTCTTTTCGAAGATCGCCGCAGACGGTTACATCCGCATGGTCAAGATCGCACCGTGGATGTACGGATTTCTCTATGACCGTGTCGAGCGTGCGCGCAAGGTCGGTTCGTCGCGCAAATGGCTCAGTCGTCTGGGCGCGCAGAACCTGCATGCGCTCATCGAATCGATTCAGCCGAGCTGTGTGGTCTGCACGCACGCATTTCCGTGCGGCATTATGGCCGACTATAAGAATACGATCGATCCGAAACTGCCGGTCATGGGAATCGTGACCGATTACGTCGTGCATCCGTTTTGGATCTACCGGAATATCGATGCGTACGCGGTAGCTTCGCCGCAGATGCGCGACATGTTGATTTCGCGTGGCGTCAATCCGTCGCGCGTGCAAACGACCGGCATTCCGGTCGATCCGCGCTTCGGACTCGTGGCGTCAAAGACGCAGGCGCGTCGTGAACTTGGCTTCGGGTCGCTCGGAGGGCGGCGTCTCGTGCTTGTGATGGCCGGGGGTCTGGGCATCGGTCCGCTCGAGATGATGTTGCGCGGCCTTGAAGACGTCTCGCATTCGGTCGCAGCCATCGTATTAACCGGGAAGAATACGCGTCGCGAAGCGCGCTTACGTGAGTGGGCTTCGCGTCTTTCATATCCGGTGTTTGTGCGGGGTTTCGAAGATAATGTCTACGACTACATGCACGCTGCGGACATGTTGCTCACCAAACCCGGTGGATTGACGATCTCAGAAGCACTCGTAGCACGCATTCCGATGGTGCTCGTAAAGCCACTGGGTGGACAGGAAGAACGCAACACGCGCCACTTTCTCAAGCATCGCGCGGCCCTGCGTGCTTATACGCGTGAGGACGTGACGCGCGCAGTCGAACGTCTCTTGGATGCGCAGCCGCATGACCTCGAGCGGCTGTTCTCACGCGCAGAAACTTTACGTAAGCCGGAAGCTGCCTCAGATGTCGCGCAGATGGTGCGACGCTTGGTTGGTCAGGATCTCGGCGCGCGAGCCTTTGCGTAAAGGAATTCCTGCCTCATAACGCAACCGCAAGCGTAGGAGATTACAAAATGTTGAATGATTTTCGCGTCGCGTTCATGCGACGCGCTTTCATACCCCTCGCAATTATCGCAATGCTCGCATCTTCTGTTGCCGTACACGCCCAGACACCAACGGCTTCACCTAAGCCGCTGAAAATGATCGTTGGACATATACTCGTTACGGTCGAGAATAAGTCGGAGACGTGCGCTTGGGTTTCTATCGCTCACGCTACGCCCTATACGCCGTGGGCGTGGATGACGGGCAAAGACAAGGCACGATTCGTTAAGCCGAACGAAACCACCAAGTTCGAAGAGCTGTTTGGAAAACTTCCGGCACTCCCATTCGACTATCAAGTTAAAGTCGAGTCGACATTCATGGCGAGTCCCAACTGCACCGGCGGACACGCTGCTCCCGCTATAACGGAAGTGAACAAGGACATATACGAGTTTATGGGCTTCGGTCGCGCAATGGCGGAGCTTACCGGTAAGTCGCCGTCCTCGTTCAGAGTGCGCATTTTCCCAAATAGGTAGGGCGAGTACGCCCTGAGCGCGCAGGCGCGGCGCCCGGCCGGAGCGAACCGAGGCCAGCGCAATTGGAGAGGTGGCCGAGTGGCTGAAGGCGGCGGTTTGCTAAAGCCTTGAGTAGCCCGAACTAACGCGCACCAACACAAACAGAGCCTTGTAAATCAAGGCTCTGTTTGCATCAAGGCGCACTGAGCCGCCACCTCTCCACCGGGCCAATGGCCCGCAGGTTCGGGAGCGCGACGACCTTTTCTGATTTTTAAGTTTGCCAGCAGGACGCGACCTACGGACTCGGGGGTTTGGCCTAGCGATTCGCTGAACAGAATCGGCGAATGTTTAGCGTTTCCCGTCAATGTGTTCTCCGAGATGTTTGCTGCTTTGGTAAACGATCCATCGCTGATGCGATAAGCTTAGCCGGGTAGTTCGTGGATTCAGGGTCGGCAACCGCATCTTACGATATCTTTATCGCACACGCGTCAGAAGATAAAGACAATTTTGTCGAACCACTTGCGAAGCTGCTCCGTCAGCGTGGGGTTACGGTCTGGTATGATCGTTTTGTTCTGAAGCCCGGCGACAGCCTAAGTCGCAAGATTGACGAGGGTCTGAGGACTTCAACATTTGGCCTTGTCGTATTGAGTCCGTATTTTTTCAAGAAATCATGGCCGGACTCAGAATACCGCGCTTTATTGGCGTACGGACATATGGACGGCCGCAATCACATTATCCCGATCTGGCACGAAGTGACAAGAGAAGATGTGGCGCGCTATAGTCTTTTGCTTGTAGACATCATAGCCATCGACAGTAAGAGCGGAGTAGAAAGTGTGGCGAATGAGATCAAACAAATGGTTCATCCTGACCCAGTGGACAACGAGGAAAGCGCGCTCCCGGCCGCGCCTGGCCCAAAACAACGGAACGAGGAATACGACTTTGCGCCGTATAGGCTCGGTGCCGATAGCGTGCCGACAGATGCGCTTCCGTGGCATCCGCACTTTGTTCCGCAACAGCCGTGTTTGGAGATGCGGTTTGGCGCGCCAAACGTTACTCAGATTGTTAATCATCTTGGGCAGACGCACAGATGGGGAGTTGACTGTACTGTCACCAACGTTGGATCAGGAACGGCCCGACATGTCCGTATGTTCATGCCAGGCCTAGTGATATTCTCAATTGACTACATAGAGGCCGGCAAACCCGCAAAGACTTCTACATTTGTCGACGATAAACTCGCGTTTTGGAACGTGCTTAAGCCACCGCTGCAGACTGTTTTTGAATACGAAGATGTTTCGGGTGTTCTGTATAGGCAATATGGGAAGATGCGTCAGGTGACCGTCCCGAGCGGCGCTTTCCACAGCTTCGATGTAGTAGAGCTAGGCAAACCATACCGCGTGAAGGAGCGAATCGTACGGGACGATACGCCCGCGAGTTGGATCGTTCCGATACCTCAGTGACCACCACTCCAACGAGATGATACTGAGCGCAGCGGCGCGCACAAGGACTGCCCAAAAGCGCCCAATTTCGCCGCGCAAAGAGAGTTCGTGTTTGTATCCGGCGCTCAGGAGCGCTAGCGCGTATTGCGCTTTCGAGTTGCTGTCGCGTTACGTTTTCGAACCCGTGATGCGGTCCTACCCCCGTTATCTTCTTTGAAGCCAAGCCACGTGAAACACCATCCCGAAACGAGTATGAAGGCGCCGATCAACAAAGTCTCCTCGATGCCGGAAGGCGGAACGACCGGTGGAGGTTGGCGAGTAAAAAGCGCTATCGCGATGACCGCAACATCGGCAATGCTTAACACCAAGCGCGCGAAGACTATGGCGCCGAGTATGCCAATCGTCAGTATATTAATCCGCCCCGGAAGGGTGGTCGTTTCCGCTTCCCACGCGCCTTGCAGGAAGGCGCCTAATCCAGGGATCAGCGCCTTTGCTGTTTTGCTGCTGCGGCCGTCGCAGCAAGACCAATTGCTCCAACGATCAACATTAGGATTAGCGTTCCGCTGACCGCAAGCTTGCGTTCGGTTACATCTTCAGCGATTGACAAGAGTGCCACAACGGCAAGCGCTATGGCGCCAACGATCAGCATGAAAATGCCAGTGTCACTCGTGGCTGTCACAGATCGGGGGTTGCTCGCACTCATGGTGACATCGCGGAGTTGTTGTACCGCGACATCGAGTGGCACCAAACCCTTGGGGTCCTGCATCTCTCTGTCGGTCACGGCCATAGCCGCCGCCCTGCTCAGCCACGAGACGTCCTTAGCCTCGCCGCCGAAATTCGCGGTAACTTGAAACTGCTTTTCAGAGCCGGACGCTGGTGAAAAGTTGGCAGACGCAAAGGCGGTCATAAAACGACAAAACCCTCGGCGAAGTCTTGCAGGTTCACAAGCCGTTCACCTACCGTGCGACGGAGATTGCGTACGGTAAGGGGGGGATCGACGCGAGTGAAGTCCCGCTCTGTAAGGCCTAGGAACCAGGCTTTTTCTGGAAGGGGGTCTGGGTCAGGCTTTAGCACGCCGTAAACCATCTGAAGTAGCTGTTCATGCTCCATCGGCCCGACCTGCGCAATGACGCGAACGTCCTCGATGAGCGCGTCGAGCATCATACCAACGTCAACGAACTCGGCATCTGTCAACCGCCGAAACGTTGGTGGATTCATACCTGCGTACATCGCCGTCGTCATGGTGTGAAAATCACGTTCATCCGCATCGTCGATAAAGATGCTCATAACCTGGAGCGACTGCACTAGCTCATTGCCGAAGTGCCGGTCGAACAGGTCCAAGAGTTGTGTCCGGATTGCGTTATCTCGCCACAGCACGCCCATGCTGTCCGTTTGTAAGCGGTACTCCGCACTCATGCCCTGAAGGATTATACCAGTCGGCGTGATGCCAATTTGTTGAAACGGCGTGATCGCGCTCGCTTCATCGGCAAACTGACCGCGTACGTCCAACACGCGCGAGACTTGCCTAAGAAAGCGAAACTCGACCCGGCCATGTACGCGCCGAACGGCCATCTTCTGGGACTACCGCGCCGCCCGCTGGGCGCCTCCTGCTGTTCTTGAAGGCACCCACTTGGCGTCCGGGCACCCAGTCTTCCGAGATGAGTTGGGAAACCTCCTTACCAAAGTCGCAACCCCGCGCGCCGCGCCCTGTGTTTCGCAGCAAAAGGGACGCATTGTCCACTTGTAATTGAGAAAGCGACGACTTTGGATTGCAAACACACCGAACTTGTTGTTAAGCCTGCTGATCCGCCCGTCGAGGGATCGCAGTACGCAACTTTCTTGTACGCCTGTAAAGCGTGCGACCAAACCGTGGCGGTCGGAGAACTCGCCGTGCTTCAGTGGCATTACACGCTTATCAAACGCGCGCTCGACCGAATCGAGACCAGGGTTGACGATCTCTCGCAGCGTGTAGAGTACGCTCTCGAAAATCGGAAGGCGCGCCAAAGCGCTTAGCGCGGGCAATTACATGCCTTTGTACCGAGTCAGAAAACAAGATATCGACATCCTCGTTGAAGCGAGCGGTCGCGGCTCAGAGTCAAAGAGAACCCATTCGGACGTTGAACTCGACATGCTGCTCGCTGCTCTCACTTTAGGGTCGGTCATTACGTGCATGACGACGCTCGATAATGGCGATCTTCTCGTGCAGGTGGGCGTAGGCCGCGGGCCACAGAGTCCTTCAAGACGTTAGCTTGGAGCGCTTACACGCCAAGAACGCTTTGTAACTGCGGAGCGCGGAACGAAACGTTCGTAGCGAATGGCCTCCAGGAGCACTCCGCTCCGTCGGTTTCGTTGCTCGCATAAAGCGCTGAACTGTCAGAGTGAAGGGCTCGCCGGCAAACGGCACAACTGCAAGCGCGTCATCGAATTTCGGAGAAGAGCGGCGAAGCACGCTATGCTGACCGGCTAAGCGTAAACGCACCACGCCGCGTTCCAAAAACGGCAGCGGAACCGTCTTCGGATTCTCCGATACGAGCGGGCACAGAGTTCGTAGGAGTTCCGATCTCACGGCCGTCCACGGAAAGCCGACGCGCAACGGCTCCCGCGTTCCCTCTCTGCGTCCACGAAGGGAAATCCTCATCGGCTCGCTTTCGCGATCTCATCGAGTTGCTGTTCGATTGTATCGAGCCGTTCGTTGACGCCGCTCAGCTTGTTAGAGAGAGGGTTCAAGTCAGGACGGTCGCCCGCAATCCTACGCTGCCGTAGAGCGAACCCTTCGAGGTTACGCGTCGCTGTGACAACGCGCGGGCAAATGTGCTGGAAGTTCATTTTAGTGAGCTTTGGCAGCTTCACGTCGAGCCTGTCCTCGGCTCAACGGTGCTCGCCAAGCTGACGCCGGCAGCGTTGAGTGCGCTGTACGCCCATCTCCAGACGAAGCCACGCAAGCGCCTCTTTCGCAAACGTGGGGAAGAGGCGAAGATCTGTATCGGGCGGTTGCCGCTGAGCGCGCGGACGGTGTTGTCGGTACACAGGTTCATCCATACTGTGCTGCGATGGGGGCGAACGGCTCAACGTAATCGACCGCAATGCCGTGCGTTCGGTAATCGTACCGAAACCCAAGGCACCGCGGGTGCGCGGACTAACGGCAGAAGAAGCCGCCGCTTTCCTCGATGCTGCGAAAGAGTCGCGCTTGCGGGCGTTCTTCATGCTGGCTTTGCTGACGGGTGCGCGCCGCGGTGAACTCGCTGCTGACCTGGGATGCGGTGAACCTCCGGAACAATGACTATCTGCCAAGCCTTTAGCGAGTTGCACGGGCGTGGGCGCCGGCCGACGATGCACCTCAAGCCACCGAAGACCAACCAAGTGCGAACAATCGCGCTTGCGGTTGCGGCAATCGACGCGCTTCGCACACAGAAGGCGCAGATTGCAGCCGACAAACTCAAAGTAGGTATCGCGCTCTACCGCGATCAGGGTTTCGTCTTTGCAGACGAACTCGGAGAGCCGCTGCGACTCGACCTGCTAACCAAAACATTCGCAACAATCGCGAAGAAGGCGAAGTTGGCGGGCGTGACGCTACACTCGTTGCGGCACAGCACGGCGACGATTCTGCTCGCCTCGGGGACGGACGTGCGAACTGTTGCTGGAATCCTCGGGCATGCATCCGCGAAGATGACGCTCGATGTTTATGGCCACGTCATCCCGGGACTTGCGGGCCGCGCGCTCGACGGACTCGGGGAGACACTCGCTCTCGCTCAAGCTCGGCGTTCAGGAGAAACAGCGGCTCGGGGGGAAAGTGGCGCTTCGTGCGAAGCGATGGCCCGCAGACGGCCCGCAGCGACCTAAGTCGGATCAACGCTCTGCACGAAAACCTTGTCACAACAAGTATGGAGAGGTGGCCGAGTGGCTGAAGGCGGCGGTTTGCTAAACCGTTATACGGATTAAACCGTATCGAGGGTTCGAATCCCTCTCTCTCCGATGGACAACAAAAAGAACTACAACACGCGGTCGTAGCTCAATTGGATAGAGCAACAGGCTACGAACTTGTAGGTTGGGGGTTCGAGTCCCTCCGACCGCGATTTCAAAACAACAATGAACAACGAACAGCGCTCGCTGCGGCTCGGTAGCTCAGGGGTAGAGCGGGGGACTCATAAGCCCTAGGTCGTAGGTTCAAATCCTACCCGAGTCAAGTTTCAAAAATAGGTTGCGCAATTCGCAACCTATTTTGTTTGTGCCGGAGCTCCGATTCGTTTGTAGTAATAGCACGTGCCGGTGAGTCCACCGAGTGGTTTTAAAGCAAAGTCCGGTATCACGCCGGCGCGCTGGAAACCGAGCTTCTCATATAGCTCGCCCGCACCATCGATGACTGCGGTATCGAGCGTCAGCAACGTGCGTCCTCGCTCGATCGCGGTTCGTTCAGCGAACTGCATCAACGCGCGACCGATACCTTGACCGCGCCGGTTCACGCGCGTCATCAGCTTCGCGACTTCCGCGCGATGTGGCTGATTCGTCGCCTGGATCAACAAGAGCGTTACGGTACCGATCAGCGCATCGCCGTCGTAGGCGCCGAAGACGATACGCTCGTCACGCTCAGCGCAGGCTAGCGAATCTTCCCAAAACGCGCGCGCTAGTTCAGGGGTAAGCGGATGCATGAAGCTCACCGAGCCGCCGTTTGCCACCGTTTCGATCAAGAGCTCCGCCAAGGCGGAAACTACCGTCGAATCCTTCTTAAGGATGGCAATCCTGGTCACGCTTGTTTTGGGGGGCAGCACGCCGTAGGTGGTGAATCTTGCATGAGCGGTACGGGGTTCTTACTCCAGAACCGTTTTAAAGAGGTACGTGATGTCGACAATTCCCTGCGATTTCTGCCCCCACCCGGTCGACCGTGGCCAGATGGAAGAAATCGAAATTTCGCACTATGTTCCGGACTCGTCGGGCGACGATCTGGCATACGCGCGCACGTACTTTTTCGGCCATCCGGATTGCGTGCGAAAGTTTTATCGCGGCCTTGTCGATCACAAGCTCGATTTGTTCAAGCACGTTCCGTCGCAGCAGCGCGTCAATCCGCAGGAGCCGCGCGGGTAGCGCCCCAACTCGTACGGCTGCAAGCACGCGGTCGTAGCTCAATTGGATAGAGTATCAGCCTCCGAAGCTGAGGGTTGTGGGTTCGATTCCCGCCGACCGCACCAGGATTCGATCGATGAGACGCACATGCGTCGCGCGCTCGAGCTCGCGGCAGAAGCAGAAGCTGCCGGCGACGTGCCGGTCGGCGCCGTGCTTTTACGCGGCGATGACGTGATCGAATCGCGAAACGAACGCGAGCGTCGCGCCGATCCGACCGCGCATGCAGAAATGCTCGCTATCGCCGAGGCATCACGCCGCGCCGGTGCGTGGAGGCTCGGCGATTCGACGCTTTATGTCAGCAAAGAACCGTGCGTTATGTGCGCCGGCGCGATAGTTGCGGCGCGCATTTCACGACTCGTCTACGGAGCAAGCGACCCGAAAGGCGGCGCTGCGGGCTCTGTAATCGATGTGTTCGGTTCAGCGGCCGTCCACCACCGAGTGCAGGTGATCGGGGGCGTCCTCGAACAAGAATCGGCCTGCCAGCTGCGTGACTTCTTTGTCGCGCGCAGACCGCGGAGAGGTGGTCGAGTGGTTGAAGGCACCCGCCTCGAAAGCGGACAGACGTGATGAGCGTCTCGAGAGTTCGAATCTCTCCCTCTCCGAATTTCCGAATTCGTCGATTCTAGGTCAGTGAAAGTTGAGCCGCGACCGTTCCGCGACTATGTCTTGCTCGAATCATACGACCAGGGATCATAAACACTGACGTATTCGCGCATCCGTTGGAACGACGCATCGTGGCTGGCAACCGCGAGATCGTGCACACGAGCCGTCGCGGCTATAAGTGCGTCGATTGCGGGGACTGGTTCTCCCTGTTTCTCCTGAAGAGCAAGTAGTTCGCCCCATTTGTTTGCCACGGCGGCGTCAACCGGCAAGATTCGATCCGCCCAGTCTCTCTCGAGTTCAGCTAGTTTTTTCGCGAGCACCCAATGCCGGCTGATACGTAAGGCATCTGGGTCGGCGAAGAGGGCGTG
This sequence comes from Vulcanimicrobiota bacterium, assembly GCA_963715815.1. Taxonomy (GTDB): domain Bacteria; phylum Vulcanimicrobiota; class Vulcanimicrobiia; order Vulcanimicrobiales; family Vulcanimicrobiaceae; genus JAFAMS01. The sequence continues at coordinate 1,822,656 of OY970278.1, forward strand.
ATCAAAATCCACTAACTCGACTCCTTTTCTCATCTCGCCTAGTGTGATGACGCTTATGCGAAGTCGCTCGTCCGAGACGGTATCGAAAAAATGACGCACACCTTCCGGTACCGTATTGCTGCCGATCGTCACGCTGATGATGTTCGTGTCCAGAAGCCAACCGTTACGAATCTTGTCGTAGTGTTCCAGGTCGGATAACTGCTTCGTCATTCAAGAATCACATCGCGCCCGAAATCAGTTTGGTCGCGCTCTGGGATCTCGAACTCGGGCCAGGTTCGGAGGAAATCAAACAGTCGTGGACGCGCCTTAAGTTGGCGCAATGAATCGTATTGCTCATATGACAGCACCACAGCCACGGGCTTACCGTGCCGAGTGATGACTTGCGGCTCTTTCTGTGCCGCCTTGATGACCGCGCTAAGCTCTGCCTTAGCCTCCTGCACCTGCCACTCGGCTTTCATGGGGGGATTGTAACACAATCTGACTAGACTGACCAGATTTAACCCCGCCAGTACTCAAAGACGAACACCTACCCTGTAGGACTTAGTGGCGAGCGGTTAGCCGGTCTCTCAACTGAATATCGCAAGAGGTTGATCGCGTCATTGCCCTCGCATTGCTGTTTTTCGAAATTGAGCTCGCGGCAAGTCTAAGTCGCCGGGGAAGCGATAGGCGCAGGCGTTGCCAGCGCGGGGATTCGCGGGTCGGGCGAGGTGTCGGAAAACCGATAATCGCTGAACGTAGCGTCCGACGTGTAATGCACGCGCCCAAGTTTCAGCACCGCGTAAACGGTCTGCTCGAAGAAGGCGTGTTTGACGATCCAATTGCTGCCCACAAAACCGTAGTCGATCTGGAACTTGCGATCGTCCTTGCCGACGTACGTAACGGATAGCGGAAGCATCGTCGCGTTGTCGATCACGACGTCGTTGATATAGAAATCCGAGCTATTGCCGTTCGTCAGCGTCGGTAACGCCGTCATAACGATGTGCATGTGACCGTCGGGCGCATCGGATGAATCCGGAGCAAATTTCGGATAGTAGTACCGCAGCGACGTAACGATAACTTGATTCTCGCTGGGCTTCGGATCTTTGAAGGTGATCGGAACGATTTGACCCGCGCCCTCGGGGCCCGTGATGTTGGCGAAGATCTGCTTGTGCCAACTGGCGTTCGTGTTTAGGCGAAAATACGCAAGCGCATCAAACGTCGGGCTAATCGGGAATCCATGCGCGATCGATTGACCACCGGTGGGAAGATCTTGGAGAATCGCCACGTCATCGGCCGAGCGCACGGTCACAAGACGATCGATGTTGAGCGTCTGATGCGCCGATGGCGCCTCGATATGTGTGTGCGAAACGTACGTGACGAATGCGGGGCGCGATGCCCACTTGGCAGCGGCCGCATTTGAAGCTTGTTCGAAGGCAACGTCGGGGGTCAAGGCAGCCATGGGTCCTTTCTCGAAACGCGGGCGCCATGATAGACGAATCGTTCGTTATCCGCAACAACGTTAAGCTAAGCACAAAAGGCTCGCACGTCATCTTGCATGCGGCGGAGAAGGAAGCAGCCCGCATGGGGATTCCGCAGTGCATTGCAGTCGTGGACGAGGGCGGCTATCTCCTGGCATTCTCCCGGATGGACGGTGCGCGCGTCCGCTCGGTCGAGATCGCAATCACGAAAGCCGCGTCGGCCGCGACGAGCAAGCGGCCAACAGAACAAGAGGGCGGCGGCGATCCGTTGACCACGGTTCGCCTGGCGCTCGCGGCGCGTTCGAGCCGCCTGACGGGGATCAAGGGCGGCGTGCCGATCGTCGTCGACGATCAAGTCATCGGCGCGATCGGCGTTTCGTCGGGGACCTCGGATGAAGACTATCAAGTCTGCCAGGCTGGGATCGCCGCGTTCATGGACGGAGTAAAGCACTGAGCGGCTGGAAGACCTTCGAGGAGTTCAAGATCGGCGATAAGGCGACGTTTTCGAAGACGATCACCGATGCCGATCTCTTGATGTTTGCCGCAGTAAGCGGCGACATGTACGAAGTGCATGTCGATGAAGAATACGCAAAGACGACGCGTTTCGGAAAGCGCATTGCACACGGGATGCTAACCGCCAGTCTGCTCTCCAACGTTAATGGCGCGCTCTTGCAGCGTCCCGGTGGCATTTCGGTCGCGCAAACGTTGCATTGGAAGGCCCCGGTTTACCCGGGCGACACGCTGACGGCAACAAGCGAAGTCGTTGAGATCATCGTCGAGAAACGCCGGTTACGCTGCAAGACGACGGTCGTGAATCAAAACGGAGTTGTCGTGCTCGACGGTGAGGCGATCGAACAGAAAGATCCCGCCTAACTACTTCGAGTCGACGAGCCCGTATTTTTTCTCGAGACTGGGGTCATCGTTGACGTAAACGATCGTTTTTTTATTTAGATCAACTACCCAGCGGTATCCCGAGCCGGCACTATTGCAAAAACAGACGAGTTCGGCATGAAATCTCGGGTCGTGCAACGACTCGCTGTAATCAGGAGTCATCGCAAGCGGATGATCGCTGTTCGGATCGTGCAGCACGAAGATGCTGCCGTCGACTTGATCGGCCCACTCGGTTGTCCATGCAAAATGCTTCGCGTCCGGTGAATGCATGAGCTCTTCGCCGAACTCGGTTTTCTTGACCATAAGAACGGCGAGTCGCGCCTCGTGATCGAAGCGTTGTTGCCACTCGCGATACGAAATCTCCGGATCGAATATCGTCGGTTTCGGTACCGGCGTTGGTGTCGGCGGTAGACAATCCGGTATGCCGCACGTCGTGCCGCTGAGACGGTCGTAGCGCTTCACTGCGTTCCCATCGACCATCGTGTATTCGTAGCGGAAGAAGCTCTGATACAGAATCAGCCACAGAACAAGTGCGCCGGCTATATACCAGACCCGGTACATGCGCCGTCGGTTCGTGCGGGGAGCCGATCTCCCTTTTACTAAGCAATTTTAGAGTGTTTGCGACGCAGGCGCGAATTGTCACATCGCGCGAATCGTCGGCGCCATGCAAAGTGCATTAGCTGTTGAAGAAGCGCCCGCAGTGCGGGCGCTGCACTCGCTACAAGACCGCGCACTTGCAGCAAGCGCATCAGACCTCCATTTCGAGCCCACGTCGTACGGCGGACGCGTGCGTCTTCGTGTCGACGGCATGCTGCGCGATTGCGAAACGCTTGAAGCGGCACTGTATCTGCCCCTGATATCACGCGTCAAGCTGCTGGCCGGGATGGATATCGCCGACCGGCGTCAACCGCAGGACGGGCGATACACGATCTCCTCGACAAAAGGCGAGGTTGACGCGCGCGTTTCGTCCATGCCGACGATCGACGGAGAGAAACTCGTGATTCGGCTGCTAGATACGCAGGCTAAGAACCCGAGTCTCGATCATCTCGGAATGCGTTCCGCGACCTTAGCGCGCTACCGCCGCATGATCTCATCGCCTCACGGGTTCCTGATCGTGACCGGCCCGACCGGGAGCGGCAAGACCACTACGTTGTACAGCTCGGTGCGCGAGATCGCGGACGGGACGCGCAGTGTTTGCACGGTCGAGGACCCAGTCGAGATGCGCCTCGATGGGATAGCGCAGGTAAATGTGAACGCGCGCGCAGGACTGGATTTTGCGATTGTCCTACGGTCGTTTTTGCGTCAGGACCCGAACGTCATCATGGTGGGAGAGATGCGGGATGCCGCTACGGCTGCAATTGCCGTTTCCGCCGCTCTTTCCGGTCAGCTCGTCCTGACTACGTTACACAGCAATGACGCGCCTCGGTCGATCGATCGGCTTCTCGAGCTTGGCCTGGATCGTCACGCAATCGGCGCAGCTCTCTTCGGAATTCTCTCGCAGCGGCTTGTGCGCCGCCTCTGCCCGGAGTGTCGCGCGTTCGAGCAGAGTTCCCGTTCGTACATCGCCGTCGGTTGCACGGCGTGCGCTCGGAGCGGCTACTGTGGTCGTACCGGCCTATTCGAGTTGCTCGAAGTCGATGATGAGATTCGTGACGCGATGACGTCCAGCGCCTCCGTCGTGACGATTCGCAAACTTGCAGCGCGGACTGGATATGAGCCTCTCGCAATCGACGGCTCGGTAAAGATCTCGACGGGCGAAACGTCGCGCGATGAGTTGCACCGCGTTTTGGGATCCGCGGCGTGAACGTGCCGACACTTGGCGCTATGCGGGTTGAGGAAGTTGTACGCGCGGCACGTGAACGCGGAGCCTCGGATGTACATATCGCCGCGAAACGCGGCACGGTTTTGCGTATCGACGGCCGGCTCGTTCGGCGAGGCGACGATGCTATCGATCCAGCCGATTTGTGGGCATTTTTGCAGGCGCACCTTGTCGAACGAGCTCAAGCGCAACTCGCGGAGCGTGGACACTGCGACGTTGCGTTACACGACGGCAACCTTGGCGCGGTCCGTTTGCACGTCTTTCGCGCGAGTGACGGCCTTCGTTGCGCGTTCCGCCTGTTTCCCTCGGTCGTTCCGCGGCTGGAAGAGTTTGATCTTCCGCCCTGCGTCGAGCAGCTTGCGCTTCGGAAGACTGGGTTACTTTTGGTCGTCGGACCGACCGGAAGCGGAAAGACGACGCTGCTCGCCGCGATGGTAAATGCTCTCAACCGAAGCCATCATCTGCATGTCGTCACACTTGAGGACCCGATCGAATACGTACATCGCGACGATCAGTGTGTGATCGCGCAATGCGAGATCGGAACGGACTCCGCCGATCTGGCGGAAGCGATTCGCGCGACGTTACGCTCCGATCCGGACGTGATCTTAATCGGCGAGTTGCGCGATTCCGAAGCTATGCGCAGCGCTCTTGGTGCTGCCGAAACAGGGCATTTAGTCCTCGCGTCCCTCCATACGGTCGACGCTCCCGGCGCACTCGAGCGCTTGATCGATGCTTTCCCCGTCGATGGTCGAGAACAGATCCGTATCCAGGTCGCACAGACGTTGGCGGCCGTCCTAGCACTACGTCTAGTTCCGAGGGCTTGCGGAAAAGGACGGCGCGCAGCCGCTGAAATCCTGATCGCAACTGATGCGGTTCGCAATTTGGTACGCGAAGGCAAAACGCATCAATTACGATCGATGATGCAGACCGGTCGCGCATCCGGAATGCAAACGTTGGAGATGCACCTGGCCGCCCTCGTCGAACGCGGCGAAATCACGACGGAGACTGCATTTGCAGCGGCGGAGCGCACCGGCGACCTCGCCCAGGTCCCTCGCCAGTGAAGGTAAACGTTTTTCGATATACGGCGCGAAGCCGCGAGGGCGAGGTCGTCGCGGGTACCTTGCGTGCTGAGTCGGTACGAGCCGCGGCGATCGATCTCCATCGGCGCGCGTTGTTCGTGACTTCATTGACGGCCGGTACTGAAACGCGACGCTTCACGTTTCCGGAAATTGAGGGGCGTCGGCGACGCGCGGTCCTCGCATTTTTCCGAGCGCTTTCCGTGTTGGTTCGAGCGGGCGTCCCTCTTCGTCGCGCGCTCGATGTCTCGGTCGCGCATTGCGGCGAGCGTCGTCTGCGCGAGGCTTTGCGCGCCGTCGTCGCGGATGTCGAACATGGAAGCACGCTCAGCGCAGCCTTCGCGCGGCGGCCAGCGGACTTCTCGCCCTTGCAGACGGCGATGATTGGGGCGGGAGAGACCGGTGGCGTTCTCGACGACGTCCTTGATCGTATCGCAGACGTCCTGGAACGAGAGCACAACGTTCGAAAGAAGCTACAAGCAGCGCTGACGTACCCGGCGCTCGTCGCGGGCGCAGCGATGCTTCTGATCGTTTTTCTGATGGTGCACGTCGTCCCGATGTTTGCATCACTTTTTGCTCGGTTCTCCGTCCCATTGCCGTGGCCGACGCGAATACTGCTCGACGTCGGCGGTGCGCTTGGGTCCATGAAGAGCCTGCCGGTTCTCGCCGCTGCGATCGCAAGTGCGGCGGCGCTTTCGGGGATCTTCAAGCTCAAACGTGTTGTGGCGTTCGACCAGTTTAAGCTAAGTGTCCCGCTCATCGGCGTCGTCATCCGTCACGCCATTGTTGCGCGAATCATTCGAATGCTGGGTGCTCTCTTGCGATCCGGCGTTGGCGTACTAACGGCGATCGACGTCGTCGCACCGGTTTCCGGGAGCCGAACCTATACGCGCGGTCTCTCACAAGTGAGTGACGCGCTTCGTCGCGGCGAGGGGATGTATCGCGCCTTCCAGCAGACGGCGCTCTTCGACCCGCTGACGCTCGCGCTCGTTGGCGTTGGCGAAGAAAGCGGCGCTCTCGACGCGATGCTGCTCGCTGCCGCGAACTATCTCGATGTCGAGGTCGAGGCTGCGACCGCGGCCTTCGTCGCGCTTGTCGAGCCCGCTCTCATCGCTATCGTCGGCTTCGTCGTTGGCTTGATCGTCTTTTCGATTTTTCTTCCACTCTACGGATTGATTGGATCGATAACATGACAGCAGAAATACGAAAGCACCTCGTCGAGCGCTACATCGTCGACCCGTCGCTTTCGAATCGGAACGCACTCGTCGCCGCGCATCATTATTTGTGCCGCAGAGGTGCGCGAAAATTCTATCGTGGAACGATCGATCGCGCCGATCTCGAGCAAGTCGGAGCAGTCGGTCTGATAAAGGCTGCGCAGCGCTACAGCGATACTTATCAAACACCGTTCGAAGCCTACGCATGGCTGATTATCGTCGGCGAGCTGATGCACTTCGTTCGGGATCACGAGCGTCTCGTGAGAACACCACGTCAATTACGCGCGCTCGAGCGACGATATGCCCAGGCCTACGAAGATCTATCTGCACGGGTTGAGCGCGAACCGACGACGTCGGCATTGGCAGCCGAAATCGGTGTCTCCGCCCTCGTTGTCGATCAGCTGCGTGCGCTGCGTGGAGTCGGCAGTCGATCCGAAATGCAAGACGACGAATCGCGCGCAATGCGTGACGACACCATTTTCGCACACGCAGAGGAGAAAACGGAAGCCTATAGTCTCGAGGATCGCCTTAGCCTGACGAACGCTCTGAGTAGCCTATCGGGTCGAGAGCTTCGCATCGTTCGTGAGATATTTTTCATGGATCGCACGCAGTCCGAAGTTGGACGCGCGCTCGGTATTTCACAGCGTCAGGTCTCACGCTTGCTGACGCGCACTTTGCAGCGCCTAGCACGCATGTTGGATGCGGCTTAGATGAGCAGCGCCGGGTACTGCACTCAATATGAAGAGCGAGCGTGGCTTTACATTGATCGAGCTGATGATCGTCGTTTCGATCATTGCGATCTTGGCCGGGATCCTCATTCCGAATTTCGTTAATGCGCGCGCGCAGGCGATGACAGCAGCTTGCGAATCGAATCTTCGCTCGATAGCTACGGCTGCCGAGCTGTACTATGCAGATCAGCAGATCTATCCGAGCTCGGGAGACGTATCTGCGACACTGTTTACGGCGAACGGCACGGGTTATCTGAATACGATCCCCACCGATCCCGCGGCAGCAACGATTGGAGCGGCGTACACTTTCACGAACACTACCTCCGCCGGGGTCGCCGGCTACACGATCGCATGCCCAGGGGTGCACGCGAACTCGACGCTGGCAAAGTTAACGGGATATACTAGCTCGTCGAGCGGGATTCAATACATTGCTGGAACCGGTTTGAGCGCGAAGTGAACGCTCAGGCTGCGCTCGTCTTGGCCTTTACGGCCGGACTGGCCTCGAGTATCGGTCCGTGCATTGCGCCGCGCTACCTGATTCTTGCAGCGTACCTGGCTGAGCAGAAGGAACGGAGCCGCGCGGTCGTGTTCGTCGCCGGATGCTTGGGTGGGTACCTCGTTTATGCTTTCGGGGGCGTGCTAATCGCCCTATTTCGCATCGGGACCCACGTAATCTACACGTTGTTAGCGCTAGCGCTGATAGTCTGCGGTGGACGCACACTGGCGGCGATCCAGGATCACGCGTGCAAGACACAACGACCTTCGGCAGTTTCAGTCGGCCCTGTGTTTCTTGCTGGCTTCGTTTCATCAATGATGTTTTCGCCTTGCTGCACGCCGATTGCGATCGCACTCGGACTTCAGGCCGCTCAAGACGGCGGTACGATGGCTGCGTTGTTGCTGCTGGCCTTCGGACTCGGTCATACGCTTCCGTTGGCCCTCGGCGCACTCGCGGCGTCGTCGAAAATGTTCAGCAGGCATGGGTTGCCGCACGATGCCTGCGCGACGGTCAGTGGCTCGCTGCTTTTGATGGTTGGCGGATTGTACGCAATATTAGCATGACGATTGCGCCCTCGCGCCGGTGTCTGCTGGCTCTCTTCAGTACGATGTTGGCGATCGTGTTACTGCGGCCGCTCATCGTTGATGCGGTCTGCGTGCGCGGTGATGAGTTTCTCCGGTCGGGCGATCCTTTAACCGCCGAACACTATTATCAGATCGCACTCGCCGTCGATCCTGATTGCGGAACCGCGGCCGAGCGTTTCGTTTTTGCATCACTTGAGATTCATACGCGAAGCATCCTTGCGGCCGGAGTCAAGGTTGCTGATGCATATCTACGGCGACACAATGACGTGGGAGTCGCTATCGATCGCGCTCTAGCGCTCTGGAGTATGAGCGACTTCCGGCGCGCCGCTAAAGAGTTTCATGCGCTTGGAGACTCGACACATGACCAGCGTTACCTACGCCTTGCGCACATCGCAATGCTGCGAACCGAAATGTTACAACGATGATCGCGATCACTAATGGGGTCCTGATTCTTTGTTGGGTAGTGTTTCTCGGAATGCTCGCGCAACGCGTTGCGCGGCGACGTGGGTTCCATCTACACGGGGCGCCCATCTACTGGACTGCGACGGCGTTTATCGCAGCACCGGCGGCTGCAACCTCATGGACGACGCTCTCGATAGTTGCGACGCTCGTCGTCCTCGCGATCGCTGCGGTGGTCGATGCACAGTCAGGATTTATCTTTGATCCGCTCGTCGGCGCCGGAACAATAGGCGTCCTTGTCCTCGCTGCACTCGAAGGAGCCGGGGTCTCGTCCCTTTATGGAGCTGCCATCGCCGGCGGAGCCGTTTTCTGCATGTGGGCGTTAACACTTGGCCGGGGTATCGGACTCGGCGACGTAAAGCTCGCGGCAGTCGTCGGCGCCGGCTTCGGGCCAATTGGCGGCATCAGCGCGATCGGGCTTTCGTTCATCGTCGGCGCGGCAATCGCAATCGCCCGAATTAGTACGGGGAAAGCCCATTTTGGCACGTCTATTCGGTTCGGTCCCTACCTCTTGGCGGGTAGCGTGTGCCTTTTGGCGTATCATCGGCTGGGTGACGGGGTTCTTCGATGACCCCGGGAACATTATTCGCAGATGATCGACACGAGTATTCTTCGCAATATTCCACTGTTCAGGGAGTTCGAGGAGGCGCAACTTCAACAAGTTGCGCAGACTGCGACACTTCGGACATACCACAAGCACGAGTTCATCGTACGCGAAGGCGATCCGGGTGGGACGTTCTACATCATCCTGGACGGCTCTGTCGCGGTCACGCGAGTTGCTTCGGACGGTCGAGAGACTATTCTGTCAATTTTGAAGTCGAACGACTTCTTCGGCGAGATGAGTCTCTTCGATTCCTCGCTGCGGTCTGCATCTATCAAGACGCTGAGCGACGTGAAGGTCGGAGTGATCGACGAGAAAGCATTTCTCGAGGTTCTCGAACGCTCCCCGAAGATCGCCCGCTATCTGGTGACGGCGCTCTCGCAGCGACTTCGCGCCGCGAACCAACTAATCGCCGCAACGACTTCGCAGGACATCCGCGCGCGGCTAGCATCGTTGCTTCTAAATCTCAGTCAGAGTTTCGGCGAGAAAGCCGACAACGGCGTGAAGATCACGTTGCGCCTAACAAATCAAGAGATGGCGAACATGATCGGGACGACGCGAGAGACTGTCAATCGAACGCTCAACCGCTTTTGGGACGAGAAGTTGATCGATATGCGAACGTCTCACGTGATCGTCGTCGAGCCCGACAAGCTGCGCAGTCTGATTCCTTAACCCTCGTAACTCCGTGCCTCGCACGGGATCGCCCGTCATGAAAGAACGCACGCTCCCGCTCGGCATCGACCTGGGTGCGTCGCGTGTCCGCGTTGCCGCAGTTTCTAGAGACGCGACCGGACGCACACGCTTGCTTGCAGCGGGCGGAGCCGACATCGTCGACGATCCGCGCGAGGCCCTGCGTCTTGCGCTTGCAGGCATCCCAAAATTCGAGCAGCGCGGAATCGCTACGATTCGGACGTGCGACGCACGATTGCGATCCATTCGTTTTCCGAATATGCGCATGGCAGAATTGAGACGAGCCGCTCGGTTTGAAGGTGTATCGATGTTCGGTGAAAGTGTCGACGAGCAATCGATTACAGTCCGTTCGGTGTCGATCGGTCCCGAGACGCTCATCGCGGCGGCGCCTGCTCAAAAAGTGCGGGCGACGATCGACATACTGACGTCGTGTGGAATTCGCGTCGTTACCGTCGACCACGAAGCGTGCGTCTTTGCTCGCGCATCGCAGTTGCCATTGCTCGATATCGGCCTCGAGCGCAGCACGCTGATCGCGTTGGCCAACGGCATGCCGATGGTGCGGTCGATTCCGATCGGGGGCGCGTTCTTTACCGATGCGCTGGCGAGAGAGTTTGGAACGAGCCGACAAATTGCGGAAATGAGGAAACGAACGATCGGACTTGGTGGTGCGGCGAACGACGCGCTCGATGTGTATGTGCGCACCGTGGGAGCTCAACTGGAAGCACTCCAAATAGGCGGGGCCCGGAAGCTGTTTGTTTGCGGAAATGGTGCGCGTCTTTCGAGCTTGCGCGAGAAAATCGCGGATGCCCTCGGTTTGTGCGTCACGGCTGTCGATCTTCGCTCGCTAATCGAATCGGATCTACCCTCTGAGGTCGAGCATGCCGGTGCGTTCGACTGGTATGAGGCTGTGGCGACCGCTCTCCCATTACTAACGGCGAGCGCGGCATGATCGGCGTCGACTTTCGAAATCCTGGAGTTACAGAACAACTTCGAAGGGGCACCGCGCGTCTGCTCGGACGGGTTAGAACATTTCAAACTGGACTGCTTGTCGCTGCTATGCTGGTCGCTTTCGTCGGCATAGACGTGATTCGACTTGGTAGCGCGCTGCATTACGTGCACGACCTCGAGATGCGGCACGTTGCGCTCGTACTCGACGTTCAAAATATGGAGGCGCGCGTAAAGGCGATCCGCGACCGGCGCACCGCGCTGATGACCGCGCTCGCCCGTCGCCGTTCCAACGCCGAGCTTGCGGTGAAGATCGCTGACACTAGCAACCTGCTTGCGACCTCGATGGCCCTTACGCAGTTACGGGCCGCTCCAGACGGATTAGACATCGAAGGCCGCGGCACGAATCTCACGGATATCCGAGCTTCGCTCGGGCGGCTCGAGTCGACATTTGATAGACCCGCGACGTTTGAGCTGCGCCGCGACGATATGGTCCCGAGTGCGGTCTCGTTTCATTTCGACATCGCCAGCAAATGAGTTTTGCATTGCTGGCTCTCTCGACGCTGCTCGCATTCGGCTGCTTCATCGGATTCGAATCGGCCCTTGCAGGCGCCGGTGCGCGCGCTACAGCTCTCACTCTTGAGATCGCGGCGCAGAAACAAGCGCTTCTCGAAGGCGAGAATGTGGAGCGTTCCGCCCGTTCGGTCGAGTCACAAATTCAGGGTCTACACCTGGCCGACTCGCTGCTGCACCAAATCACGGCACTTTTCGCAGACCTTGAAGCGATTGCGCGCCGGCGAAACGTGCAACTGATCGCGTTCCGTCACGAAGGAAACGCGCGCTTCGTCGTGACCGTCGAAGGTCAATACTCTGCAACGCTTGCGACTCTTGCCGATCTTTCGTCATCGCACGTCGCGGCGCAAGCGTCTACAGTTTTGTTTGAACGCGCAAGTGCGCACGTACGCGCCGTATTTTCGCTGGATGTGCTTCGCCTCGGTGACGTCAGTGTTCACGCTCACGTACCGTAAGCGAAAGCTTCTCGCCTCGAGTGGCGCTATGTTCGTCTGCGCGGGGTTCGCACTTATTCCGTTGTTCGGCCGCTCCGCGCCGATTGCCGAGCGGCTCTCGCCCGAGACCTTCCCGGTTCCAATTCCGGAAGCTCGGATCTTGATGAGTGAGATTCGTCCCCGCGGCGATCCATTCGCGCGCGCCTTACCTGTTGTTGGAGAGAGGAAGACCGCTCGGGCGACGGCGCCGCCGAAGAAACGAGAAGCGCGGCTGGTTGCGATCGCAATGGGAGCCGTGCCGCACGCTCTCCTCTCGCTTGGAAGCGGTACGACGCGGATCGTTGGGGTTGGTGATGCGATCGAGGGAACGCGCATCGTTTCCATCGCTTCGGACAAGGTCGTTCTCGCTGATGGGCAGCGTTTGCAATTTTCGGAGAAATAGAAATGAAGAAGAGATGGCTTAGCGTCTTCGCTGCGTGTGCAATAGCACTTTCGACAGCGGGCGCTTCCGCGGCGACCACGATAAACATCGACGTGCGCGACGCCGATATCGCGGATGTGCTGCGTCTTCTGGGGACGCAAGCGAACGTTAATCTAATGCCTGATGCATCGCTCCGACACGACCGTGTCAGCCTGCATCTTCGAGGTGTCACGTTCGAGCAGACGTTGGATGCCCTCACGCGCGCTTACGATCTACAGGTCCGCAAGGAGGGCGCCGTTTTGTTGATCGGTGCCGGCGCATCGATGAACCGGCGGTTCGGCGAGCGTGATGACGGCGAGCTCGGCACTCACACGAAAATCTTCCGGATTCTGAATGCCCGCCCGGAAGATCTCGTAAAACCGCTAAGCGACGCGCTCGTAGCCGGTACGGTCGTGCTGGCTGACCGTCGCACGGCTTCGGTCGTCGTAACCGGCAATCAGTCGACGATCGAACGAGCCTCGAACCTAGTCGCGGCCTTGGACGCGCCCGCGAGTCTCGCAGTAGGTCAGAGAGTCGGAATCGTCGCGTTGCGATACGTCAAAGCGTCAGATGCCGTGAAGCTGCTCAAGGGCCTCGTCCCTGACGGCTCCGCCGTAGCCGACGACCGGCAAAACGTGATTCTCGTGAACGGGACACAGGAAGTTGCGCAGGCCGTTCACGCCTTTCTCGACCAAATCGACCAGCCGTCACGCCAAGTCATGTTCGAAGTGAAAGTGATCGACATGACGCCGCAAAACGATTCGTCCAACGTCGGAATTCAATTCGGAGGCGTCGATCTTTTGGGTCAGCCCTCCGCAGGTGCGACGAGCTTTACGTTCGCGCGCAGCTCGTTACAGCTCAACGCCACTCTGAACTTCATGGTTTCGAAAGGTCGCGCCAAGATTCTCGCGACGCCTCGGCTCGTTACTCTGAACAATCACGAGGCGAGTCTATTAATCGGGGAAACCTATCCGATCATCTACTTCGACATACGCAGCGGTAACCAACAGATTCAGACGATCGATATCGGCGTGAAATTGCGCATGACGCCGACGATCGGCTCGGATGGGTCGATCATCGCCGAGCTGCATCCTGAGTACAGTGAGATTTCGGGCTTCGAGCAAAGTTATCCGGTGATTGCGAACCGAAAGGTTGATTCCACGCTTCGCGTCGCGGATGGTGAAACGATCGTTCTCGGAGGATTGCTGCGTGAGGTTACGTCGGAGACCGTAACGAAGCTGCCGTTGCTCGCAGACATCCCCATTTTGGGTGACATCTTCAAGAACCGGCAGCGAAGCGCAGAGCGCGACGAGATCGTCTTCCTCATTACGCCTCACATCATACAGCCAGGGAAGGAGAGCTCCTAAGCGCGGCGCAAGCGCTGGGCGTGTCGCCCGGTCTGGCGGTCGACGTGCTCGTTCACCTTCGAACCGCACGTTTTGATACGCCCCTTACGTATGCGCTTCCCGATGGTTTGTCTCCGCGCATCGGCGACGTCGTCCGTGTTCCGCTGGGGACGCGCCAAGTCTACGGCTACGTTGTTTCGGCGCCGTTAACAAATAGCGACGCCACGCTTCGTTCGGTTGACAAGGTTTCGGATGCTCCACGCGCGTTTGATAAAGTCGGTTTAGCGCTCGCGCGATTTATTGCTAATCGAGCGGTATGCACGCTTGGTGAAGCGCTCGGCGCAGTCGTTCTTGCCGGCGCGATCCCGCGCGTCGAGGAGAAGATTCAAGTCGTCGCACCTTCGCCGACGCCGTCGCGATACGCGGGCGTGCCGGAGCGCTTGCTGCGATTGATTTGGAACGATTTGCGCGACGGGTTTTCCGTCGAGGCGCTGTTGCGTCATCCGGAAGCGCGGCGGGCTGCCGATCGTGCGACCTTGCTGCGGCATGTGGGGAGTCTTGTGCGCAGCGGTGATCTCGTGCGCGCTCGCACCATGGGCGGTCCGCGCGTTACGGAGCGAACTCGGGCGCTGCTCGTTCCCGGCGAGGGAGAGATCGCCGGTAGAAAGGCCGCAGCGCTGGCTTCGACGGTGCGCGAAGCGGGCTCACTACGTCGCTCGGATGCGCTCTTGGAAGGTTACTCGCACGCCGTCATCGCGCGCACGATCGCATCCGGCGCGATTCGCGAGATCCAACAGTCGGCACGCACCATGCGCGGTTCGGAAGGGATCGTGCGTCCCGCGCTCACGCCCTCGAGCGATCAACGCGTAGCGCTCGCAAAGATTCGCGAGAAGCTAACGACGTCGTCCTTCGATGAGCTGTTGCTCTACGGTGTCACCGGCAGCGGCAAGACGCTCGTCTATTTGGAAGCGATCGCCGACGTCGTCGAAGCCGGTGGTCGTGCAATCGTGCTCGTTCCGGAAATCTCGCTTACCCCGCAGACGGCGCGGCGCTTTGAAGCGGTCTTCGGCGACCGCGTCGCGGTGCTGCACTCGGCGCTCTCGCAGCGCGAACGCTACGATGCCTGGCAGGCGGCCGCGCGGGGTGAGATCAGCGTCGTCGTCGGGGCTCGTTCTGCCATCTTTGCGCCACTCGATGACGTGCGGCTGGTCGTCGTGGACGAGGCCCATGAGACCTCATACCGGCAAGAGACGACGCCCCGCTACGACGCGCTGGCCGTTGCCCGCGAACGGATGCGCTTGGCAAATGGGCTCTTGATTCTCGGTACGGCCACGCCGCCGCTGACATCATACGAGCGTGCCCTACGAGGCGAAATCGATCTCGTGCGGTTGACGACACGCGCGACCGCGGCTGCGATGCCGGAGGTGCGCGTCATTGACATGACGCGTGAGTTTTCCAGCGGAAACCGGCGCGCGTTTTCGAGTCTGTTGACGGAAGCGATTGCCGCGCGTCTGGAGAGCGGCGAGAAAACTATTTTATTCGTTAATAGGCGCGGCTCGGCCGGCTTCATCTTATGTCGCGGTTGCGGTTACGTCCCCGAGTGCACGCGCTGCTCGACGTCGCTCGTCGCGCATCGCAGCGAAGGTCTCTTGCGGTGCCACCATTGCGACCTGCAGCTTGCATTGCCCGACGTCTGTCCCCGTTGCAAAAATTCTGCGTTCCGAGAGTTCGGAATTGGGACGGAAAAAGTCGCGGAAGAGGTGAAGAAGCTGTGGCCGGGTGCGCGCGTGGTCCGGATGGACTCCGATACGACAACTCGTGTCGGGGACCACGCCCGCATCCTGTCAATCTTTGAAACCGACGCCGACATTTTGGTCGGAACGCAAATGGTTGCCAAGGGTCTTGATTTCCCGAGCGTAACGCTCGTCGGCGTCGTTGCTGCAGATCTCGGATTGCACGCACCCGACTATCGTGCGGCTGAACGAACGTTCGATCTCATCGCGCAAGTGTGCGGTCGCAGTGGACGTTCGCGTCCCGGAATCGCGATCGTCCAAACGTATGCGCCCGATCATCCTGCGATTGCACTCGGCGCGCGCGCCGATTTCGATGCGTTCGCACGCGAGGAGCTGGAGGAGCGCAAGGCGCTTGCGTATCCGCCCTTCGGCGAGCTTGCTTATGTCGGCGTCTCGGGACGTTCGCAAAAAGCGGTCGAGAAAGCAGTGCGTGGCTACGCTGCGATCTTGCGCCAGGAGCGCGCCGGTGAGATTTTAGGCCCTTCCCCGTTGCCGATCGCACGTTTGAACGAGGAATGGCGATGGCGCGTCGGAGTTAAGGCACCGAGTCTCGAATTGATGCGTGGGGTGGTCCGCAATCGCATCCTTCCGCTGGCACACAAGGATCGTTCGACGCGAGTGTGGATCGCATTTGACTGAGACGGGGTTGTACCAAGCGTGAATCCTATGGATCCGTTCGGGGTAGGCAAGGCCACCCTCGATGTGTGGCAGGCGATGATTAAAGAGCCTGACCGCCTCGCTGAGTCGCAGGCCCACTTCGCAAAGCTGTGGATCGACCTCTGGACGCGCAACGCCGAACACGCGGTGACGGGCGCGAACGGCGAGACGCCCGTCGTCTCACCGGAACCCGGCGACCGCCGCTTTGCGAACGCCGCATGGTCCGAGAACCCGGCGCTCGATACGCTCAAGCAAGCGTATCTGCTCATCACCGAAGCATTCTTGAGCGCGATCGAGGCGGCCGACGTCGACGAGCGCACCAAGCGCCGCGCAAAGTTTTTCGCAAAACAGTTTTGCGACATGATGAGCCCCTCGAATATGGCGTTCCTCAATCCCGATGTCATCGAGGCAACGCTGCGCTCCGGCGGCGAGAATCTGGTCAAGGGTTGGAAAAACGCGGCGGAAGATCTGACCAATAACGAAGGCCGGGTTGCGCTCGTCGATACGGACGCGTTCGAGGTCGGCAAAAACGTTGGGACGACGAAGGGCAAAGTCGTTTTCCGCAACGACATGATGGAGCTGATTCAGTACGACGCGACGACCGAGACGGTCCACGAGCGTCCACTGATCGTTGCGCCGCCCTGGATCAACAAATACTACATCCTTGATTTGCAGACGAAGAACAGCTTCGTTGGGCACGCGACGGACGCAGGCTTCCAAACTTTCGTGATCTCGTGGCGCAATCCGGATGCCTCGATGGCCGACGTTACGATGCGCGATTACATCCTGCGCGGCGGCCTCGAAGCCGCGCGCGTCGCGGGTGAGATAGCCGGGACACGCGAGGTCACGATGAACGGCTACTGCCTGGGCGGGACGCTGCTTTCAATGCTGCTCGCATATCAGGCAGCGAAACCGGCCGCGAAAAAAGATCCGAAGATTACGGCCGCAACGTTCATGGCGTCGCTGGTTGATTTCCGCGAGCCCGGTGAGATCGTCAACTTCCTGGGTGAAGACGCGCTCGAGTTCATCGAGAAGAAGATGAACGAACGCGGTTATCTCGAGGGCCGCGAGATGGCGGATACGTTCAACATGCTGCGCTCCAACGATTTGATTTGGACGCCGGCCGTCAACCGGTATCTGCTCGGCAAAGACGCGCCGGCCTTCGACTTACTGTATTGGAACAACGACGCGACGCGTATGCCCGCGACGATGCACAGTTATTATCTGCGCCATATGTACATGCAGAACGATCTCATCGTTCCGAACAAACTCGAGATCGACGGGGTCGGCATCGATCTGCGCAAGATCGATATCCCGATGTACCTCGTTGCGACGCGCGAAGATCACATCGCGCCGTGGCGCTCGGTCTACGCGCTTACGCAGCTCACGTCTGGACCATCGACATTCCGGCTCGCGAATTCCGGACACATTGCCGGCGTCGTGAATCCGCCCGGCAATAAGAAGGCACAGTATTGGGCCTCCGACGCGACGCCGAGCGATCCCGAAGTCTGGCTTAAAGGCGCGACGTTGCGCGAGGGCTCGTGGTGGCCGGATTGGTACGAATGGCTCGGCGCGAAATCAGGCGCGAATATTGCGCCCCCGGAAAACACAAAATACCCGGAGCTTGCAGCAGCCCCGGGTACCTACGTGCTCGTTAAGTAGCGCTTACTTCTTCGCGCTGGTTTTCTTGGTCGCGCGCTTTGCCGGTTTGGCCGGCGCGGCAGCAGCCTTGGCGGCAACGGCTTGCGCCTTCGCCAGGCGCGATTTCTTGCGCGACGCTTTGTTCTTGTGGATGGCGCCGCGCTTTGCGGCCTTATCGAATTCGGAAGCGACCTCGCGAGCGAGCGCGCTGTCGGGCAGCTGATCGACGCCCTTCTTGTACAGCGTCTTCAGGCGCGTTTTGGTGTCGAGGTTACGAACGCGACGTTTCGTCGATTGCCGGACCCACTTCTCGGCAGATTTGATATTAGGCACGTCGCGTACTATAGCAGTTCTTGCGAGGCCGGCGCAATAATGATGGCGTGCACTAATGGTGATGGGCCGAGCGCTTTGGGGGCCCCGCGCGAAGCGTGGGGGGCGCGGAGCCTGGGGCGGAGCGCCTTTAAATCAATTAGCTATAGTTAGACAAGGGGTCAGCCCGGTCCAGGATCAGCCTATAGCTCTCGTAGCGGCTGGCGGCGATCCGGCCTTCCTTCAGGGCTAGGCGTACGGCGCAACCCGGCTCGGCCATATGCGCGCAGTCGCGGAACCGGCACTGGGGCACGAGCGGCTCGAACTCGACGAAGGCGCGCGAGAGATCGCCCGTCGGTATGTCGCCGAGCTCGAAGGCGCCAACGCCCGGACTATCGATCAAAAAGCCGTCGCCCAAGCGAAGCAGCCGAGCGGTGGACGTTGTCTGGCGCCCCCGTCCGAAGCGGGAGACGTCGCCGACTTCGGTTGCGCCGCCGAGGGCGCGGTAGATGGAGCTCTTGCCGACACCGGATTGTCCGACGAGCAACGCGTGCGCGTCGCCAAGGGCACTACGTAAATTTTCGATTCCGTCGCCACGTTTGGGCTGCAAATCGAATGCGCGATATCCAAGCGACCGATATAACTCGAGAGTGCGCGACGCATCGACGCCGTCGGTGAGGTCGACTTTCGTAAGCAACACGAGGACGGAGCGTTCTTGGAGCTCTGCAAATGCAACCAGCTGATCGATCATTGAAAGACGAATCGGAGGATCGACCATCGCGGCGACGATTGCGATCGTGTCGACATTCGCCGCCATACTCTTGGTGCGGCCCTTGACGGTAAGGCGCTCCAGCTCGAACGTTCGCGGAGCGACGCGATCGACGACGACCGTTCCATCGTCGTGCGGACGGACATCGACGAGGTCGCCGGGTAGCAACATCGACTGCATCTTTTCGCCCTTGCGGCGCAGCGACGCGAGACGCGGAGTCTCTTCGTCGTCGAGTACTACCCAGGCGCTATTGCGTCCAACACTAACGACGCGCGCACGCATGAGCTTGTCGTTGTCATGCGGAAGATTGTTATCGCTTTGGATTCTATCTCCCAAATCGAGTTCGAGTTTGATGACCCGCGCGAAAGCGCTGCGGTCCTGCTGGCGCTTGAAGGACGTGGAAAACCGGTGGGTGTGAAAAGCTGCGAGCAGAGGACCGGCGCGCTAATCGTTCGCGTCGACCCAGCTATTACACCGCCCAGCCTCGTGCGCCATCTCGTCGACATCGAGCGCCGCCGATTTGCGGACTCGCAGACGACCGACGTTCGTACCCTCGACGACAGCCGGCTCGCACGCCTGGTCGCGGCAGCAATTCAAGAGCCGGATCTCGACGAGAACCGAATTATCGAGCATCTCGTCCCGGAGCTTGATATCAGGTGACGAGTTTGAGCCTGCCGGCTCTCGGGACGTTTCCCGTCGGATTACTCGACCTACTCGACGTCGCCGTGACGTCGGTGCTCATCTATTATTTCCTATTGTTGATCCGCGGGACGCGTGCCGTCCAAATCATGGTCGGTCTGTTCGTTTTGGTCGTATTGTTGGCCGCAGCCAAAGTGCTGCATCTGCTGCTGCTCTCGACCGTGATGCAATACGTCGTGATCGCAATTGCGGTCACGTTGCCGATTGTTTTTCAGCCCGAGCTGCGCCGCGCGCTCGAGCAGATTGGCCGCGGCGGCTTCTTGGCGGCGCTCAACCCGGCTGACGATCCAGCCCGAAACGACGAGCTGATGGCGATGCTGGCCGCCACCGCCGAGGCGCTTTCAAGCTCGCGGACCGGTGCCCTAATCGTAATCGAGCAGACCACGGGTCTGGGCGAGATCATCGAAGCCGGGACGCGACTCGATGCACTGACCTCGGTCGATCTGCTACTTTCGATTTTTGCACGCGCAAGCGCGCTTCACGATGGCGCCGTCATCGTTCAGCATGGCCGCATCGCCGCTGCCAGCTGCTACCTGCCGCTCTCCGAAACGATCACCGACCGCCACATTGGCACGCGGCACCGCGCCGCGATCGGGCTTTCGGAGCAAACCGACGCGGTCGTCCTCGTCGTTTCTGAACAGAGCGGAGCGATTTCAATCGCGCGCGGCGGCCGGCTTTCGCGCGAGATAGCCGATCAAGAGCGCCTGCGGCGGGTGCTCCTTGCCGTTACGCGCCCACCCCGAGTCCGCCGGCAGAAGACCCCAAACTTACTAGAACGGATGAGAACGCGAATTCCACGTGCTGCGAGCCTTACGGAAAAACTTCGGACTTAAACTATTTAGCTTCGCGCTGGCACTCGGCGGATGGGCGTATTTTCGCTTTCTCGCGGCGCCGGCGGTGAGCGATCCGTTCGAACATGTCGGCATTCCGGTGACCGTCAACGCGCTTCCAGCGCGGAGCGCCACCCCCGTTCCGACTAAGTAGCGGTTATGGGTCGTCTTTTCGGGACCGACGGCGTCCGCGGAGTTGCGAACGCCGATCTAACCCCTGAGCTCGCGTTGCGCATCGGCCGCGCAACCGGCGCCATGCTGGCGCACAAGGTCGATATCGTTCATCCGGTGGTTGTCGGCCGCGACACGCGCGTCTCCGGATCGATGCTCGGGGCCGCGATCGTCGCGGGCGTTACGTCGACTGGCCGCAACGTCATCACGCTCGGTGTGATCCCGACGCCAGGCATCGCGCGCATCACGACGGCAATCGATGCTGCGGCCGGCATCATGATCAGCGCGTCGCACAATCCAATTGAAGACAATGGAATAAAGATCTTCGGTCCCGACGGCTTCAAACTGACCGACGCCGAGGAAGACGAGATCGCGTCCCTCATCGACGCGAAGGATCTGCCGCGCCCAACGCATTTAGACGTGGGCATCGTGTCGGCGAGCCGGGGTTTGATCGAACGCTACGCCTCGGCCATAATCGAAGCCGGGAGCGATTTACACGGGCTGACGGTCGTCGTCGACGCGGCGTTCGGGGCGGCATTCGAGATCGGGCCGCACGTCTTGCGGCAGCTTGGCGCGAACGTCATCGCGATAAACGCGGAAAACGATGGCTCACGAATCAACGTCAAGTGCGGCGCAACGGATTTGGGGCCGCTGCAAGAAGCCGTGAAAAACCAAGCCGGCGAGAGTGTTTTGGGCGTCGCGTTCGACGGTGATGCGGATCGCGCGCTGTTCGTCGACGAACATGGCGAAAAATTAACCGGCGATCACGTTATGTTAATCCTTTCGCGTGAGATGCAACGCGAGGGCAAGCTTCCGAAAGCAACGGTCATCGGTACGGTTATGAGCAACGTCGGTCTCGAGGTTGCGCTCAAACGCGAAGGCATCACGCTTGAACGCATGCCGGTCGGCGATCGGTACGTTCTCGAGCGCATGCGTGCGGGTGAGTTTCGTTTGGGCGGCGAGCAGTCGGGCCACATCATCGATCTCGCGCGCAACACGACCGGTGATGGTTTGCTGACGGCGGTCAGTTTGTTCGGCTCCGTGGTCCGCAGTGGACGGACGCTGCACGATCTGGCTAAAGATCTCGTTGAGTTTCCGCAGATTCTCGTAAACGTGCGCGTCGAATCGGAAAAAGAAAAGATTGCGGCATGCCCGGGCGTCGCGACAGCGATCGAACGTGCGGAACGCGAGCTTGCCGGCGAAGGAAGAATCCTCGTTCGGCCATCAGGGACCGAGCCATTAGTTCGTGTCATGCTCGAGGGCCCGGATTCGGATCAAATCGGGCGTTTGGCCCAAAACATCGCCGACGCGATCCGGGAAGCAACGCTCGCATAGCTCGCCGATAACGGCGAGGAGGATGGGGGATTACCCCTGCCAAAGGCCGCCCTCGAACCCCCCACCGTGGGGGGCGCTCTTATGGCTGAGTCCGGATCGGGTGATCTGGAGCGGGGGAAACCAGGCAGGGGTGAACGCGCCGGTCGGCGCGAGGGCAATCTTTCAGTCCTAACCCGACAACTAACCCCGTAAGCGTCCGAAAGAAGGAGCTCTTTTGCGCGTTTTTGCGACGGGCTTTGTCGCATTAGTTATTGCAGCGTTATGTTATAGCGTTTGCGATGCCCGTACATATACCGTTGCACCCGGCGACACGATCACTTCGATCGCCGAATCGCACAACATCGCCGTCAGTGAGCTGGCCCGACTGAATCAGCTCGAAGGGACCGACGTCCGTGCCGGCACCGTCTTGGTGCTGGACGAAGAGACGAGCGTCCCATTGGACCCGAAGGTTGTCGCCGCAGCCCGTAAGGCTGCGCTCGCCGCAGAGTCCTCGCTGGTTCCGAGCCAAGCCGGCACCGACGTCGCGCTCTGGGCACCATCGGCAGCCGACGCAAAGAAATCCCCGCTCCGCCGCCTCGCCGAAGGCATCGCGGCCCGAACCACGCAGATTGCCGCGCGGCTGACCAAGAGCGCTATGCGCTTCCTAGGCGTGCCGTATGTGTTCGGCGGAACGTCAACCTCCGGCTTCGATTGCTCCGGCTACGTGCAACATGTCTTCGCAATGCTCGGCATTCATCTGCCGCGCACGGCGGATGCGCAGTACGAGGTCGGCAAGAGAGTCGCTCATCTCGAATCAGGGGACCTAGTCTTCTTCCAAACGTATACGTATGGAGCGTCCCATGTCGGGATCTATCTTGGCCACGGTCGGTTCGTGCATAGCTCGAGCAGCCATGGTGTTGAGGTAAGCGAGCTTCACGATGCATACTGGTCCTCGCGTTACTTGGGAGCAAAGCGGATCCTCGTCGCAAGAAACTAACACCGACGAATACGCGCGTGCGGCCACTGCATATATTGCGTGGCCGCTTGCGATTTTCGAGCTGACGCGGCGCGCGCCCGGAAGTCTTTGGTACCGCGCGCACGTACGGCAGGCGACGGTTCTGGGCGCCTTTGTATGGTTGGCGCTTTTCATCGTACTCGCGTTGCCGCTCGCGTTATTCGTCGTTCTAGGCGGGCCGCCTGAGACGCTTACGATTGAGATCTATTCAGCAGCTTTGGTGATCGATCTGATCGTCTTTTCGGCTGCAGCATTTATCGTCATCAGCTCGGCGATTCGGGCCTCGCACGGCGAGCTTTTCTCGCTTCCGCTAATCACGCCGCTGAGCGAGCGTCTGTTCTCGCGGAGACG
This sequence comes from Vulcanimicrobiota bacterium, assembly GCA_963715815.1. Lineage (GTDB taxonomy): Bacteria > Vulcanimicrobiota > Vulcanimicrobiia > Vulcanimicrobiales > Vulcanimicrobiaceae > JAFAMS01. Next base: position 1,845,978 of record OY970278.1, read on the forward strand.
CGGGTAGGAGTCGCTTCGTGCGCTTTGCCATCGTGCCGCTTCTTGCAGCTTGCCTCGTCGCGTCGCCCTTGCCGGGATCGACTCAAAACGGCGTGACCTTTGAGTGTCAGGGCGGAACAAACGCTGCCGTTGTCAACGCCTGCGGCGCGCGATGGGAGGCCGCGAACATACGCGCGCACGTTGCACGGCGACAATATGGGGGCGCCAGTTCCGCATGCCTGGTCAAGACTGCAGCGCTCCTCGAACAAATGTCGGCTAAGTGGCTAAGGACAAACGCATTCAGCGCGTATAAAGGACGCTGGCCATGCGGAAGCGAGCCGGCCATCGCTAGAGCCGATGATGGCATTCTGGCAAACGCGTGCCCGCGTCGCGTGTGGTCGTACGACAATCGTGGGGCAAACGATTGCCCGTCGCGGCCGAAGCCCGTTGCACAACGCCGGCAGTTCCGATCGGTGTCCGCACTTCGGTCGAGCCGGCTGTCGGTGATCGAAACGACGCCGATACCAACCGCGACTCCCCTGGATTTCAATCTTTTGTCGAGTCTTATGACGGTCTCTTCGCACCGTTACCGCTGGTGGGACGGCGGATCCGTCAACGCCGGGGATTCTCACGAACGGTCCTCTTCCAGCGGGGCTTTTTTCACCGGTTGCAACTTCCGATTCACCAGTCAAGAGTCGGACGTAGATGGCCGCGTTTGGAGCCGCGCATGGTCCGGTAACCTTCGCGATATCGAACCTTCAGGAATTGACGTTGAAAAGTATGCTTCTGAGCCGGCGAGTTGGCAAATGAATCTTATAACGAGCGGCCGTGAAGCGCTCCTTAAGCACACCGGATCGTTCAAAAACGAGGACGGCGACATTGAAGACTTTGAGCCGGACGACTCAACTTCAGTCGTCAAGCTCGTCTTCACGACCAACCCAAGGGACACGGTAGAGGATCTATTACGCAGCGCAATCTTCTCGTGCAGGCCAAACTGAAGCCAAGAGTTCCCGGAAGGTTCAGTCGCGCCGAGGGGCGCATCGCTCACCGGCCAGTGGGCAATAAATCGCAGCATTGGGGCGTAGCCAAGTTGGTAAGGCACCAGACTTTGACTCTGGCATGCGTTGGTTCGAGTCCAGCCGCCCCAGCATTTCAACTCAGAGGTAGGCCGCCGCGCAAAGCGAACGCGCGGGGCGAGGGACAAGAGCTTGCATATCGACGATCTCAATATCCACTTACGCAGCGCTGACGACGAGACGCAGATATTCGAACTTAAAGGAAGCCTCGATATCGCGACCTCGCCGACGGTGCGCGCAGCGCTACTCGACGCCGCAGAACGCGGACAACACCGGATCGTCGTCGATCTTTCAGGGCTGGATTTCATCGATTCGACGGGTCTAGGTGCGTTGATCGGAAGCCAACGCCGCGCCAAGGAAAACAGCGGCGAGGTGCGCCTCGTCGCACGTGAAGGTCAGATTCTGCGGTTGCTTCGGATTACCGGGTTGCTAACGGTCTTCGGCGTGTTTCATACGCTCGATGATGCGTTGGCCGGTTCGGGCCGGATCGCAGGGCTGTAGGCCGCATACGCTTCGTCGAGCATCTCGACGACGTGTTTGATCGATATCTCAGCGCCGGCTTCGCGTAAGCCGGCCGCCATTTGCATGGCGCAACCCGGATTGGCGGTGACGACGATCTCGGGTGTGACGCGCATGATGTTCGCAACCTTGCGCCTTTGCAAACGCTCCGCCATGGCGGGTTGCGTAAGATTGTAAATCCCCGCGCTGCCGCAGCAGAGTGAGCTCTCGGGCATCTCGCGCAGACGTAATCCTGGAATCTTCGCGAGCAAGCGTCGCGGTGCGCCGGCGATTCGCTGCGCATGGACGAGATGGCACGGATCCTGATAGGTGACGGTCCGTTCGATTACACCAAGCTCCGGAGAGATGCCGATCTCGTCGAGCCATTCCGTTATATCGCGAACCTGCGAGGAGAATAGAGCCGCGCGCTCGGCCCACTCGGGATCCTCGGCGAAGAGGTTGCCGTACTCTTTGAGCGTCGAGCCGCAGCCGGCGGCATTTATGATGTAGATGTCGGCGCCGGACCCTTCGAATGCGACGATGTTTCGCTTGGCCAGCTCGCGTCCACGATCCATTTCGCCGGCGTGGATGTTGATCGCACCGCAACAGCCTTGACCGCTCGGTGCGACGACATCGCATCCGGCTTTTTGAAGTACGCGGACCGTGGCTTCGTCGACGTTCGCGAACGCAACGTGCATAACGCAGCCGGCATGCATAAAAACGGTCGCCTTGCGCTTGCCTTCGGCCGTCCAGCGCTGGTCGCGGGGAACGAAGAAGCGGTCTGAGATCCGCGGCGAGAGCTTTTCGGAATCCTCGAGGTGCAACATCCGCAACAATCCGGTTGCGCGTGCCAGCGATTGCAAACCGAGCTTCTGTGAGAGTCGCAGCAATACGGCGACAAAGCGCAAGAGCGCCATGCTCGAGAAGACGCGATCGAGCAAGAACCATCGCAAGGTGCGGATGTGCCACGGTTGACCTGCGGCCGTCGCGCGTTGCACTTGCGTGCGCGCCGGCTCGAGCAAACGGCCGTACTCGACGCCCGATGGGCAGACCGCCTCGCAAGCGCGGCAATCCAAACACTCCGACATCTGATGGACGAAGCCGGGGCTGGTGAGGTTGAGACGTCCCTCGGCAACGGCCTTGATCAAGGCGATGCGTCCGCGCGGTCCCGACGTTTCAACTAGGGTCTCGACGTACGTCGGGCAGGTCGGAAGACAAAGACCGCAGCGCACGCAGCGATTGAAAACGTCGGCCGGTGGAATATCGGGGGCGGTAAAGCTCACTTTGCGACTCCGGGTAATGTGAACGCATCGACGCCACCGGGGTCGGGGAAGATTTTGCCGGGGTTCATTATTCCGAGCGGGTCGATTGCGGTCTTTATCGCGCGCATCACACGCAAAGCATCGGGCCCGACGTCCATCTCCATGAACTGCTTCTTGAGCAATCCGATTCCATGCTCGCCCGAAAGCGTGCCACCCAGATCGACGGCGGCTTCAAAAATCTCGCGCGCTGCCTCGCGCACGCGCAACATTTCCGCCGCGTCACTTCGATCGCACAAGATGTTCGGGTGCAGATTCCCGTCACCGGCGTGACCGAAAACCGGGATCATGACATCGTTCTTCGCGGCGATTACACGAACGCGCGCGATCATCTCGGGGATCGCGCTGCGCGGGATCGAGATGTCTTCGCCCAAACGGTGGGGGCGTTTACGGGCCAGTGCGGGTGCAATGACGCGGCGCGCTGCCCACAAGCGATCGCTTTCGGCTTGCGAGTGCGCGACGCGAATTTCTGCCGCGCCGCTCGCGCGCGCGATCCGTTCGATCTCGGCGGACTCGGCGTCGAGCACGGCTTCGTGATCGCCGTCGACTGCGAAGAGCAAGATCGCATCGGCGTCGAGCGGCAATCCGGCCGGCGAAAATTCTTCGAGGCATTGCATCGTCAAGTTGTCGAGCAGCTCGATCGAAGTCGGAATCAAGCCGGCCGCCATAACGGCCGTGACGGTGCGGGCTGCGTCGTCGATCTGCGCAAACGTCGCCATCGCAGTGCGGCTGAACTTGGGTTTCGGAATCAGCCGCAGCGTGATCTCGGTAATCGTGCCGAGCGTTCCTTCGGATCCGGTGAAGAGCGCGCGCAGATCGTAGCCTGTTACGTTCTTGACCATCTTGCCGCCGGTACGAAAAACGGCGCCGTCGGGAAGCACGATTTCGAGTGCTTGCACGTAATTGCTCGTCACGCCGTATTTCAAGCAGCGTGCGCCGCCGGCGTTCTCGGCGACGTTTCCGCCGATCGCAGACTGTTTGTAGCTCGACGGATCAGGCGGATAGAAGAGGCCGCGTGCCTCGACCGCGGCTTGCAAGTCAGCGTTGATGACTCCGGGTTGAACGACGGCGACGTGATTGGTTTCGTCGATCTCGAGGATTGCGTTCATCCGTACGATCGAGAGAATCAGACTTCCGGCGAGCGGTACCGCGCCACCGGAGAGTCCGCTGCCGAGCGCACGCGGCGTGATCGCGAGCCGCTCGCGCGTGGCTAGCTTGTGAATCTCTGAGATTTCCGCAGTCGTAGCCGGCATAACGACCGCGAGCGGACGCCGCTCGTACCAGGTTCCGTCAAAACCGTACGTGAGCAAATCTTCGTCGGCGGTGAGCACGTGCGCGTCACCGGCGATCTCGCGCAGCGCGTCGAGAACGTCAGGGCTCACGTCGGTACGCATGCTATGCGTGCTGGGCGAGGGCGCGGTAGAACTCGACGGTTCGGCGCGTACCTTCGGCAAGCGGCGTGTTCGGAAGTTTGGGGAAGGTCGTCCACAGCGCACCTTCATCCAGGACCGGCGCGATCGGCAGGGGAGCTCCGCTGTCAGTGATTTGCGCATCCGGAACGATGGCGTTTATCGCGGCGATGATTTGTTGCGTCGACGAAACGTCACCGGCGAGCGAAAACGTCTTCGCGCCATCGGGTGTCTGCGTCGCGCCGAGCACGAACGCGGCCGCAACGTCGGAAGCGAAATTCATTCCGGTGCGGCCCGTAAATGGAATCGTGTACGGCTTTCCTTCAGCCGCCGCACGCATTGCAAGCGTCGGCCCGGCGGTCATCCCGTACCAGCGTCCTGGTCCGTAAACGGTATACGGACGAAAACCGACGCTGCGGATGCCTGCATCGACGAGATATGCGCGCGCGTTTCCTTCGTTGCAGAGCTTATACGCGCCGTAGTGGTTAAACGGAAACGGTGTGACGCCGTCCTCGGGGCCGAAAACCGCTGCCGTGCTGGCGTACGCGATCCCGCCGCGGATGTTATGCTTCTTTGCGGCTTCGAACACGCAGAGCGTGCCGAGTACGTTCACGCGTGCGCCTTCGATTGGATCCTCGCGGCAGCGTGGTAAGAGAAGTCCGGCTAAATGAATGACGGCGTCGCATCCGCTGACCGCCTCCTCGACGAGTGCGCGATCCGCGATGTCGCCGACAACGCGTTCAACCGGACGGTTCTCCAGCGTTCCAACGATGTCGTGAAACGTCGTTCGATCGTCGTGGCCGTCCAGAACGCGAACGTCGTGTCCGTCTTGAAGCAACAAACGCGCTGCCCACGAACCGATGAAGCCGTTCCCGCCGGTGATGAGAACCTTCACTCAGGTTCTAAACACTCGATCCGGATTTCACGGTCTCGTGCAGACGGTCGAGATGCGCGTGCATCGCGTCGCGAGCGCCTTCCGCGTCACCCGCGACAATGGCGCGATAGATCGCCTCGCGCTCGGCCAAGCCCAGCGGTAAAGCACCGGGTATCGTGGCAGCGACTTGAATAGTGTACGCGAGTACTTCTCGGATCGGTGCAGCCATGCGCAGAAGCACGCGATTTCCGCTCGCCTCGAAAAGAATCCGGTGGAACTCAAAGGCGGCGTCGGCAAACGCGGACGAGTCCGAACCAGCGGCTCGTAGCTCATCAAGACTGCGAGCCAGGCGCGTCCGGTCATCGGTGCTCGCGCGCTGCGCAGCAAGTGCGGCCACTTCGCACTCGACGATCCTTCGCGCTTCGTGCAACTCTTTGAAGATCGGTTCCATCGCGCCGTTCTTCCGGCGCGCGCTCAGGACGACCGCATCCATGAAATCCCACCGTTCCGGCGGATTGACGCGCGTTCCGAGGCCGTGCCGTACCTCGATAAGCCCTTTTTCGGCGAGAACGCGGAGTGCTTCGCGAACTGAACTTCGCGAGACGCCGTAGACTTCGCACATCTCGGCTTCGGACGGCAACGAATCGCCGGACGCAAATTTTTCGGCGACGATACTCTCAACGAGCGCATCAAGAACTTGTTCGTGTAAACGCCGCGATTGAACGGATGGGAAACTCGTCATCATGGGAAGGACTTGTCCGGTCATCTAACAACTCCTACGGGCGTTAGAAGTGAGGGGATTTTTGCATGTCAGAGACTCGCAAGAGATTTCTCGTTCAGTCAGCGGCTGCCGGTGCGGCTTCAACGTTTGCCTTCCCCAACATCGCTCTTGGAAAAGGCGAGCCGATTCGGATCGGCACGATTCCACCCATCACCGGTTCTAATGCACTCAACGGCCAAGAAGAGCTCGAAGGTGCGCACTACGCGGTCCAAGAGATCAACTCCCGGCCGGGCAAGTGCTTCGATGATCGGCCGGTCGAGTTGGTTGTCGAGGACGCGACCAACGACAATCAGGCCGCGGTAGGCGCGCTGAACAAGCTGTTGGGTGAAAACGTCGTCGCCGTCGTGCAGCCGGTGCTCTCGACGCAGATCCAGGCCATGGCGCCGGTCATGAAAGGTGCGGCGCTGCCGTGGATGACCGGCGGAACCGCAGTTAAGAACACGCAGCTTGGCTTGACAAACTTGTTCCGGTGCCGTGCTTCGGACGCGATCACGGCGCACGGTTTGGTCGATTTCGCGGTGAAAGACAAGAAACTGAAGAAAATTGGGATCCTGCACTCGACCGAAGCGTTCGGAAGCGGCGGTGCCGATCAAGTCGAGGCCTCGTTGAAGAGCAACGGGATGAAGGCCGTTGGTCGCGAGGGCTTTCCGAAAGACACGAAAGACTTCACGCCTGAGCTGCTGCGTTTGAAGACGGCGGGCGCCGACGGAATTGTCGCGTACGTACAGAATCCGAGCGACGTCGCCATTATTTTGGATCAATACAAATCGCTCGGTATGACCAACATCGCGATCCTGGGGTCGCCCTCTCTCGGCAACACGACGGCGCTCGCAACCGCCGGCGCGGCGGCGGACGGCATATACGTCGCGCAAGACTTTATCATTGGGTTCAACTCGAACATCGCGACGAAATTCATCACCTCGTTTTACCGCGAATATCACCGGCAGCCCGATGTCGGCACAGGACAAGGCTGGACGCGCGACGCGTTTCTCGTGCTCGCCGACACGTATCGTAAAATCGGAACCACCGATCCGGCTAAAGCCGTTGAAGCTCTCCACAAGACAAAACACTGGGAAGGCGTCCTGGGCGACTTCACCTGCGATGGGGAAGGTAATCTCGTTCACAACATGTCGGTCGGCATCGTCAAGAACGGGAAAGTCATTCTCGAAAAAACCGTTACCGTCGCGGTCTAACCATGTTCGATCCGAGCGCGACGCTCCAGCTCGTCGTCAGCGGTTTGGCGATGGGCTCGATCTACGCACTCGTCGCGCTCGGTTTCATTCTCATCTATAACGCCGTCGGCGTCGTCAACTTCGCCCAGGGCGACTTCGTGATGTTCCCGTCGTACATCGCCGTGTCGTTCATCCTGCCGTCCGTGATTGTTTTCGGTTCGGTCATGCATTGGCAGTTGCCGATCGTGCTCGTCTATCTGCTCGTCCTGGTTTTGATGGCGGGCTTCGGATTGCTGTTCAATCGCATCGCATACTACCCGCTGCGCGATCGTGGCTGGTTGCCGGTCGTTATCTCGACGATCGGCGTCTCGATTTTTTTACGGAATCTTGCGCAGATCGTATGGGGAAGCCAGCCGATCGTGTTTCCCAGTATTTTTTCGGTCCAGACACTGACGGCCGGAGGCCTGCACCTCCGAACGCAAGATCTGCTCATACTCGGCGTCTCGGGAGTCCTGATCGCTTTCCAATACGTGCTCTTCGAGCGGACGACGCTCGGCAAGCAGATGCGGGCAACCGCGCAGGATCGCGCGACCGCGCAATTGCTCGGTATTCGCGTCGATCGGATCGTCGCCATCACGTTCATCTATAGCGTCCTGCTCGGTGCGATCGCCGGTCTGCTCGTCTCGCCCATCTTCACGGTTACAAAAGAGATGGGCGGCTTGATCTCGCTCAAGGCGTTTGCGGCGAGCATCGTCGGGGGGTTCGGAAGCATCCCGGGCGCGATCTTGGGCGGCTTGCTGATCGGCGTCGTCGAGAATTTGGGCGGCTATTATATTTCGTCGGATTACAAGGACGCGATTGCGTTCGTGATCTTGATCGGTGTGCTGCTGCTGCGGCCGTCGGGATTTTTCGGCGAGCGGGTTTCGGAGAAGGCATGAGTCGCCGGGTTGCCCTGGTCTTTGCCTTACTCGTCGCTTGCGCAGTCGTCCCGTTCGTCATTCACTCGCAGTACGTGCTGCAAGTGACGGATACGGCGCTCATCTACGCGATTGTCGTGATTGGTTTGGGCATCTTGCTCGGTTTCACCGGTCAGATGTCGCTGGCGCAAGCAGCGTTCTTCGGGATGGGTGCCTACGCGTCGGCGATCGCCTCGACGACGCTGGGCTGGTCGCCATGGTTATCGATTCCGTTCGGCGCGCTCATCGCTGCGGCGATCGGTGCCGCGGTCGGCTATCCGTGCTTACGCTTATCGGGTCACTATCTCGCGCTCGCAACGATTGGCTTCGGGATCATCGTACAGTTAGTGTTCATCAACGCGCGCAGCTTCACGAACGGTCCGGATGGGATCAACAGCATTCCGCCACCGCATTTAGGGTCGCTGGTGCTCGACACGTATCAGACCTACTTTTATGTGGCCTACGGCGCACTCTTGCTCTCAATCTACATCGCTTGGCGCGTCAAGCACTCACGCATTGGCCGTGCCTTCGAGGCGATCCGCGAGAATGAGATCGCCGCGCAAACTCTTGGGATTAACGCAACCAATTACAAGGTACTCGCGTTCGTTCTCGCATCAGGTTTCGGCGGATTGGCGGGCGGCCTGATCGCGCACATGACGCGCTTCATCAGCCCTGATTCCTACTCGTTCGATCAGTCCGTGATCTTTCTCGTCATGCTCGTCATCGGTGGTTCGGCTACGATCGCGGGCGCTGTGACCGGTGCGATTCTCTTGACGTTTCTTCCGGAGTTTCTCCGGCCGCTCAAAGACTCGTACGTCATGATCTATGGCGCCGCCGTGGTCGTGATGGTCATCTTCATGCCGGAAGGGATAGTAGGTCTCGTTAGGCGGCTGATTCCAAGGCATCAGGCGCGGCCGCCGACGCCGATGCGCGCAACGAATAGCGTCGCGGATAGCGCTTGATGGCGACACCAATCCTGGAACTGCGCGGGCTCGTCAAAAGCTTTGGCGGCGTCAAAGCCGTCAGCGGGCTCGACATGACGGTGAACGAGGGCGAGATCCACGCGCTGATCGGTCCGAACGGTTCAGGGAAGACGACGACGCTCAACGTCATCTCGGGGCTCTATCGCGCCAACGAGGGCTCGGTGAAGTTCCGTGGCGACGAAATCATCCAGCTGCCACCCCATGCGATAGCGCAGCGCGGCATCACGCGAACCTTTCAGAACATTCGGCTCTTTGCGCGGCTGACGGTTCTCGACAACGTCATGATCGGACGACACACGCGCCTGCGAACGAATTTCTGGATGACGTTAGCGCCGAATCCGGTCACGTCGGCGGAAGAAGAAGCGTCGCACCAACTTGCGCACGAGCTGCTCGCTTTTGTCGGACTTGCGGATCGTGCGAGCGTGCGCGCTTCGAGCCTTGCGTACGGCGACCAGCGAAGGCTCGAGATCGCGCGTGCACTCGCTGCTGAACCGGCGCTGTTGTTGCTTGACGAGCCGGCGGCGGGGATGAACCCGACGGAAACGGATGCGCTCGTGAAGCTGCTGCACGAGGTGCGCGATCGCGGTGTCACGCTGCTGCTCATCGAGCACGACATGAATCTCGTCATGTCGATCTCGGATCGGATCACGGTCCTAAATTTTGGAACGCACATCGCCGAAGGCGCCGCGGCTGAAGTCTCGCAGAATCCCGACGTCATCACCGCTTATCTCGGTGGGCCGCTCGATGCCGGTTTTGCTCAAACTCGATAACGTCGAGACTCGCTATGGCGAGATCACAGCGCTGCACGGCATCTCGCTCGAGGTACAGCAGGGCGAGATCGTCGCGCTTCTGGGTGCGAACGGCGCGGGCAAGAGCACGACGCTGAAAACGATATCACGTGTCTTGCGTCCGAGCGCGGGGACCGTGTCGTACAACGGCGCATCACTCGAAGGTAAGAGTCCGGAGGATTGCGTTGCGCTCGGCATCGCGCATGTGCCGGAAGGGCGCAAGATCTTTCCCGGCTTGACCGTGCTCGACAATTTGCAGCTCGGAGCGGTTGGCGCGAAAAGCTCGCGCGCCGAAGTCGCGGCCGGCATCGACGCCGCACATGGACTCTTCCCAAAGCTCAAAACCCTATCGAACAAACTGGGCTGGACGCTCTCCGGTGGCGAACAGCAGATGCTCGCGATCGCACGCGGACTGATGGCGCGTCCAAAACTGCTGCTGCTTGATGAACCCTCGCTTGGACTCGCGCCCTTGATCGTCAAGGACGTCATGGAGACGATCGTACGTATCAAGCGCGAAGGAACGACGGTTCTGCTCGTCGAGCAGAATGCGCATTTGGCGTTGCAAATCGCCGACCGCGCGTACGTTTTGGAGACGGGTCGAATCGCGCTCTCGGGCGAGGCCCGTACGCTCCTCGAAAGCGAGGAGATGCGCCGAGCCTACCTCGGCAGCGCGGTGAGGGCAGGTAAAAGAGAGGACAGCGCTCCGAGGGTCCCTTAGATAGGGATTCTCATGAGCTACGATCCTAAGGCGCGCAGCGCTGTCATCACCAACGGTCCCGAGCGTGCGGCGGCACGCGCAATGTACAAAGCCATTGGCCTCACCGACGATGATCTCGCCAAGCCGCTTGTCGGCATAGCGAATACCTGGATCGGTGCGATGCCGTGTGGGTACAACATGCGGGCACTCGCCCCGCACGTTGCGCGCGGAATTCGCGAGGCGGGCGGTACGCCGCTCGAGTTCAACACGATTGCGATCAGTGACGGCATCGCGATGGGTACCGAGGGGATGAAGGCTTCGCTCGTGTCGCGCGACTTGATCGCCGATTCGATCGAGCTCGTCTGCCGTGGTTATATGTTCGACGCACTCGTCGTGATGTTTGCGTGCGATAAGACCGGTCCGGGCGGCGCGATGGCGATGATGCGCCTCGAGATCCCGTCGGTGATGTTTTACGGCGGTTCGATCGCTCCCGGCAAGCACAACGGACGCGACCTGACCGTCGGCGACGTCTTCGAAGCGGTCGGCGCGTACGCGGCCGGCAAGATCGACAGCGTTGAGTTCAAGGCCATTGAAGACCGCGCATGTCCGGGCGCGGGCGCGTGCGGCGGACAGTTTACCGCGAATACAATGGCGACCGTGTTCGAGATCATGGGTCTCTCACCGGTCGGAAGCACGAGTCCGGGCGCGACCGATCCGCGTAAAGAGAAAGAAGCGTACCGGACCGGCGGCATCGCGATGGAATTGCTGAGACGCGGTATTACACCGCGCCAGATTGCAACGCGTGCGGCATTCGAAAATGCAATCGCTGCTGCTGCAGGTACCGGCGGCTCGACGAATTCCGTTTTGCACTTGCTCGCGATTGCGCGGGACGCAGACGTTCCACTCGAGATCGATGATTTCGATACGATTAGCCGCAAGACGCCGATCATCGCATCGCTGCGACCCGGCGGACAATTCGTCGCGCTCGACGTCGACGCCGCGGGCGGCATTCAGTTGATTGCAAAGCGGATGCTCGAAGGCAACCTCTTGCACGGCGATGCTGCCACGGTCACGGGCGCAAATTTGCGCGACGCGACTGCGACGGCCGTCGAAACGCCGGGTCAAAAAGTCATCGCGACGGCCGAGCATCCGTTTAAGGCGCACGGCGGCCTCGCAATTTTACGTGGATCCCTAGCGCCGGATGGCTCCGTCGTGAAGATCGCCGGCGACGAGCGGATGTATCATCGTGGTCCCGCGCGCGTTTTCGAGCGAGAAGAAGATGCGATGCACGCCGTCGAGGCAGGCACGATCAAAGCGGGCGATGTCGTCGTCATTCGATATGAAGGCCCGAAAGGTGGCCCCGGTATGCGCGAGATGCTCGGAGTTACGGGCGCAATCGTGGGTGCGGGGCTCGGCGATAGCGTCGCCCTCATCACAGACGGACGCTTCAGCGGCGCAACACACGGATTGATGGTTGGTCATGTCGCACCGGAGGCTGCCGTCGGCGGGCCTATTGCGCTCGTACGCGAGGGCGACGAGATCACGATCGATGTCGATGGACGCCGTCTTGATTTTGCTCTGAGCGGGAGCGAGATCGAAACCCGGAGCAAAGCGTGGAAAGCGCCGGCGCCGCGCTACACGACAGGCGTCTTCGCGAAGTATGCAGCTCTGGTGTCGTCGGCAAAAGACGGCGCGATCACGCGGCCACAAGGATGATCTCAGCGGCTCTGCCGCAACCTCGATTGCAACTCCGCTGCAGCGAGTGTGCAGCGGCCCAATCAGAACAGAGCGCGGCGGTGTTTTGCGACGCCTGCGGCGGTTTGCTTGCGTTCGAGCTCGATCCGCAGGCAAGCTTCGACGTCACACGCTATCGCAATCTGCTGGCCGAGCGTCGCCGCTCAAACGACGAGATCGATTGCAGCGGCGTGTGGCGCTTTCGCGAGCTGCTCCCGGCGCTTGCTCCGGATGCGATCGTGAGCCTACGCGAGGGCGACGTTCCGCTATATGCGGCGCGTCGCGGTGCAGAGTATGCAGGCGCGCGTCGTGTCCGATATATGCATCTTGGAATGAATCCGACGGCCTCGTTCAAGGACTTCGGGATGACCGTCGCCATCTCGCACGCACGTGCACGCGGCGCACGTATCGCGGTCTGTGCGAGTACCGGAAATACCTCCGCGTCGATGGCGGCGTATGCGGCGCGGGCCGGAATGACGGCCGTCGTGCTGATCCCGGATCGAGGGATCAGCGAAGCAAAGCTCGCGCAAACGCTCGACTACGGCGCGCGTGTCGTCGCCATCGGAGGCGATTTCGATGCGGCGCTGGAGATCGTGCGTTCGCTCGACGCCCAGCGATTTGCAATCGTTAACAGCGTCAATCCGTTCCGCATCGAAGGACAGAAGACGATTGCCTTCGTGCTGCTCGAATCTTCAGGCTGGCAGGTTCCGGATTGGGTCATTCTTCCAGGCGGTAATCTCGGTAACTCGAGCGCAATCGGAAAAGGCTTCCGGGAAGCGCATGCGCTCGGTTTGATCGATCGAATACCGCGTCTGGCTGTCGTACAAGCTGCGGGCGCGGCGCCGTTCGTGCGTGCTTTCGAAACGGGAGAAGAGCTCATCCCCATCCATGCGGAGACGACCGCAACCGCTATCAAGATCGGTGCGCCGGCATCCTGGCGCAAATCACTTGCAGAAGTGCGCGCGTCGAACGGAGTCGTGATCGCCGTGCCGGACGATGCAATTGCCGACGCGCGTGCCGTGATTGGCGTCGATGGTGTCGGTTGCGAACCGGCATCCGCCGCATCGCTTGCGGGCTTACGTCTGCTGAGGGAGCGCGGCGTCGTTGTGCCGGATGACGATGTCGTATTGATGCTCACCGGTCATATGCTCAAAGACACCGCATACGCGGCGGCTTATCACGCGGGTGCCGCAACATTTGCGAATGCGATCCTTCGGCTCGCATATCCGGACGACGTCCGTCGTCACCTTGACCAGCTCGTGGAAGACGCGCGCTAATGTTCCAGATCTCGGTTCCGGCCAGCTCGGCGAATCTGGGACCCGGATTCGACGCAATCGGGATCGCGCTCGATTTGCGTTTGCGTGCCACCGTCACGGAAGCGCGCGAGTACAGGCTGACCTTTGCGGAAGGTCCGCATGCACCGACGCATGCGGGCTTCGCAGACGAGATCGAGCGTGGACTCTCGGCGATTTTGGGTTCGTCGCGTCCGCAAATCGAGATAAGCGTCGAGAACCCGATTCCACTCGGGAAAGGGCTCGGTTCGAGCGCCGCAGCCGGTGTACTGGGTGCATCGATCGCAGCCCGTTTCGTGGAGCCTGAAGTCAGCGAGCGTACGCTGACGCAGATCGTCACGGACCTCGAAGGGCATCCCGACAACGCCTTGCCCGCGCTTCTGGGAGGGATCGTGATCGCTGCGCAACGCGGTGAAGACGCGCCATCATATTTGCGATTCGAGCCGCCGGCAGGCGTTCGCGCAATCATTGCGATTCCGAACATTGAGTTGCCGACGGCCGAGGCGCGCGCGATTCTGCCAGATCGCTATCGTAAGGAAGATGCGGTCTATAACGTGCAGCGCGCGGCCTTGCTTGCGGCATCGTTTGCATCCGGCGACCTCTCGCATCTTAGAGTTGCCATGGGCGACCGCTTCCACCAACCTTATCGTTCGGCGTTTGTGCCCGGACTCGCGGAGTGTTTGCGCATCGAGACCGACGGTTTGCTCGGCGTTGCGCTTTCCGGCGCGGGTCCAAGCGTGTTGGCGTTATGCACTTCGAACGGTCCGGCGATTGCTTCAGCAATGCGCGACGCGTTTACGCGACATAAAATCGCATGCGAAACCTGGACGCTCGGCATCTCGCATGTGGGCGTCAGCATCCGGGAACGGGACGCCGCATAACCCGTCGCGAAGCGCCAATACGTCGCAAAAACGAGCAACTTTTGTCGCAATTGTGAGGAGCAGAACAGAGTGAGCAAGCGGGTCAAGGTAGGCGTCACGGGTGCAGCCGGGCAGATCGGATACGCGCTGCTGTTCCGCATCGCTTCCGGTCAAATGTTCGGTAGCGACACCGAGGTCGAGCTGCGGCTCCTCGAGCTTGAAGCAGCGCTCGGACCGCTGCGCGGGACGATCATGGAGCTGGACGATTGCGCCTTTCCGCTTCTGAAGAAAGTCAGCTATAGCTCCGATCCAAACGAAGCGTTCGAAGGTATCAATTGGGCCGTATTGGTCGGCGCAGTTCCTCGCAAGGCCGATATGCAGCGTTCCGATTTGCTGCGCATAAACGGAGCGATCTTTACTGCGCAAGGCAAAGCGATAAATGATAACGCCGCGGATGACGTGCGCGTGTTCGTGGTCGGAAATCCTTGCAATACGAATTGCTTGATCGCAATGAACAACGCCCCTCGCATTCCGAAGGATCGCTTCTTCGCGATGACGTCGCTCGATGAGTTGCGGGCTCGCACTCAACTTGCGAAAAAAGCCGGCGTTGACGTCAGCGAACTTAAGCAGATGGCGATCTGGGGGAATCACTCGGCAACGCAATTCCCGGATTTCGCGCACGCGAAGATCGGTGGCAAGCCGGTCCCGGAGGTTATCAAAGACCGGGCCTGGCTCGAAGGCGAGTTCATCACGACCGTGCAGAATCGAGGCACCGAAGTCATCAAGACGCGCGGCGCATCGTCCGCGGCCTCAGCAGCGAACGCCGCGATTACCGGCGTCTACAATCTTACGCACGATACGGCGGCGGATGAATGGTATTCGGTTTGCCGTTGCTCGAAGGGCGAGTACGGCGTCGATCCGGGCTTGATTTTCTCGTATCCGTCGCGTACTGAGAACGGCGTCTCGAAGGTTGTCGAGGGAATCGCACAAGACGAATTCGGGAAGAAGAAGTTCGAGGCGACGCTTGCTGAGCTTCGTGCAGAGCGAGATGCCGTTCGCGAGCTCGATCTTATTCCAGCCTAGGAGGCCGGGCTAGCCGGTCTAGGCGAACGTGAGCGTAATGGTTAGCATCAACGTCGGTTCGGCCGCCGGAGGTTGCTCCGTGGGTAGTCCTTCGTTTTACCGGTACGTGTTGCGCCTAACAGATACGGGCGTGCCGCTGACCGCCGCCGAGCGACGATCGATTGAACCGCTCGAGGCAGTGCCGCATGCATATGACGACGAGTCGGCTCTCGTTGGCGTGGGTTGGCGTGTCGTCCCCGCCGAGTCCGCAGAAGATTGGTCGGTGCTCGAAGCGACCCCACAGCGCTTGCGTGTTGCGCTCGAGACCGCGCGGCGGGTTCTTTGGAAAAACGCGGCGCCGGCCGGGATTACGGCCTCTCAAATCATCGACGTCGACACGGAGATCGAAAACGTTCTGACGGTATTGCAAGCGGCAGAAGATGCCGGTTGCAGCGTCAACGTTAGTTACGTCTCCTGAGCGACGCTGATCTTCGGCCGGTGCCGCCGGGGCGGCAGCGGTTTTCTCTCTTTCATCGCTCGGCCGAGCAAGACAACGATTTCAAGCTCTGGCATCATACGTATGCCGAAGCGCTCGGAAAGTGCACGCGGGTGCTCGATTTTGGATGCGGTACCGGCGTATTTCTCGACCTACTGCGCGAACGCGGGATAAGTGGTCTCGGTATCGATCGCGATCCCGACATGGTTGCGCAAACGCGCGCGCGTGGCCTCGAAGCGATCCTTGGCGATTCACGGACCGTTTTGCAGTACGAGCAGGAATTCGACGGCATTCACGTCGCGCACGTCCTCGAGACGATGTGGGGCGACGAGGTTATAGCGTTCCTGCGCGCGTGTAAGCGCGCGCTCAAACCGGACGGGTTGCTCGTCGTGCGCGCCTGGAATTGGGAGAATCCCGAGGTGCGCGATCGATTCTTTTGGTTCGAGATCACGCATAAGCGCCCGTATCCGTTGGTGACCTTGCGCGAAGCGCTCAAGGACCTCGAGATGCACGTGATCAGCGCCGGGTACGAACCGAGCGGACAAAAAGACACGTATTGCGTTGCGCGCGCCCCGTACACGCCGCCGCCGAAAAGACTGGCTTCGAACGAACTTCCACTGCTGGTTTGGGAAGGCGAGCTGCAGACGCTCAATTCGATGTCCATCATCAATCGCGAGCTCGGCAGAATTTTAGCTGGAAGTGACGAGCTGCAGATCGTCTTTCGCGCCGACGAGGTTCAGCCGGAACCGTTCGTGGCTGCGGATCCACGCTTCGAGGCCGTGCGTGCGCGTACGGATCGGACCCCGGTCGTAAGCGATGTATTCGTCCGCCATCCGTGCGGGGACCCAAGCTTTGAGCGGCCTCCGACCGAACGTTACGTGCAGATTCAACCGTGGGAATACGGTGCGTTGCCGGCACGGTGGGTTGAAGCGATGCAACAGAGCGTCGATGAAGTTTGGTGTCCATCGAACTACGTGCGCGAGTTGTATCTCGCGGCCGGTTTCGATCCTCAAAATGTGTTGGTCGTTCCTAACGGCGTCGATCCGCAGGTTTTCTCACCGGGGACGCCTGGCGGCTACGCGCTCGGGACGAAGAAGAGCTACAAGTTTCTCTTCATTGGCGGAACGCTGGAGCGCAAGGGAATCGACGTGTTACTCGATGCGTATTTGGCAGCATTTCGGCCGGACGACGACGTCGCGCTAATCGTCAAGGATTTCGGACTGGGCGGATTTTACCGGATGGTCTCGCAGCGCGAGAAGATTTTCGAGGCCCAAAAGCGGCCCGGAACTCCCGAGATCGTTTATAACGATCGTGATCTTACGGGCGAGCAGCTGGTCGCGCTCTATCGGAGCTGTGATTGTCTCGCGTTTCCGTATCGAGGCGAGGGATTCGGTATGCCGATTCTCGAGGCCATGGCCTGCGGTCTGCCGGTAATCGTGCCGGCGGGCGGTGCCTCGGATGACTTTTTGGACGATTCAACGGCATATCGTTTGCCGGCGAAGCGCCGCTCGATCGGCGATCGCATTTACGACGTCAAATTATGTGCGGAAGGTTGGCTTCTCGAGCCCGATCGCATCGCGCTCGCGCAGCGAATGCGGCACCTTTACGAGCATCGCGACGAGGGACGTGAGCTAGGCGCCCGCGCGAGCGCTCGTGCGCGCAACGAATTCACGTGGGAACGCGCGGCCGCGCGTGTGATCGAGCGGGTTACCGCGCTTCGGCAGAAACAGCCGGTTCGCTAACTCGACGATAGAGATCGCGGCGCGTTGAAGGCACCGGCGTCCGGCCTTCGACGTCGGGTCTACCGAGCAACGATTGAAAGAGACCCATGCTTCCGCGATTGAACCCCTGAGCGCTGCCCGCCATATAGAGCCGCCAAATGCGATAGGTGCGTTCGTCGGTTGCGGCGATCGCTGCTTCGCGATTGCGCTCGAGGTTGTTCACCCAATCGCGCAACGTCCGCGCGTAATGTTCGCGCATGTTCTCTACGTCACGCACCTCGAATCCGTTCCGCTCGGCGAATTCGAGCATGTCTGAAATCGGAATCAGCTCACCATCGGGGAAAACATAGCGCGCGAGAAAGCCACTCGAGCGAAAGCCCCGCCGTTTCGGCGTCTCGTCGGCGATGCCGTGATTCAAGAAGAAGCCCCCGGGGCGTAACGCACGCAACGCGGCGCGAAAATATTCGCCAACGCGAGAGCGGCCGACGTGCTCGACCATGCCGACGCTTACAACTTTGTCGAATGTCCGGTCGCCCAGATCACGGTAGTCGCACAGCTCGACGCTTGCGGACCCTTCGAGGCCAGCATCGGCAATTCGACGCCGAGCCTCTTCGAATTGGCGCCGGCTGAGCGTAATGCCGAGTGCATGCGCACCGAAGACCTTGGCGGCGCGGATCACGAGCGTACCCCAGCCGCACCCGATGTCGAGCAAACGTTCACCCGGACGCAACCGCAGCTTTCGGAGCGTATAGTCGATCTTTGCGCGCTGCGCGTCTTCGAGCGAATCGATCCCGTCGTCGTAATAGCCGCACGAATAGACCAACTCCTCACCGAGGATCATGCGGTAGAAGCTGACGGGCTGGTTGTAGTGAAAGCCGATCGCCGCTGCGTCGCGGACGCGCGAGTGCATCCGGCCGCGCAGATGCAGCTGCGGATGAGTGTCGATGGACTGCGTTTTCGGGAGGCGCAGCAACCTGATCCCGAGCGCTGCAATTCGGTGCGGCGGAACATCGGAAAATGCGTGCGCCATGACGTCGACTGCGGCTTCGGCGTTACCCTCGATGTCGATGACGCCCTCGACGTAGGCTTTGCCTGGGTTGAGATCCAGGGGCGGCGTGAAGGCCGTGCGGAGCGCCGACGGATCGTTGAGGACGAGCGTGAAGCGTGGGTGACCGGAACCCGCAAGCGTCGTGCCGTCCCATAGGCGCACGGCGAAATCCCATCCCTCACGCGGCCCGAAAATGAGCTTGAGGATGCCGGATGTTAGTGATGCAGCCGAGTCCTGCACGGACAAAAGATTAGGGCCGCGCGAACGCGGCCCCTTGGTGATCGTGTGACGGAAGTTGGGTTACGACGGGTAGTCGAGCTTGCAGACCGCCGTGATGGACGAAACCGTTGGCGCGATTTTGTCCGCGGCGACGCGGTCCTCGATATGCATGAGGTTGTAGGTGTCGCCTGGCGTGCCGTCGGCGACGGTGTTTCCAACCCACATCGGCCACATCAGTGCGTGGTTCTCAGCGCGGAAGTAGGCTTCGCCTTCGAAGATCGGGGAGTCGAAGTGCTTGCCTTCGAGGGCTTTTGCAACTTTGACGGCGTCAGTGCTCTTCGCGGTGTTGATGCCGTTTAGGAGCATATCCATGCCAAGGTAGCCGAAGGCGCTGCGCGGAGACGGCGGCGTTGTGAACCGCTGGCGGTATTCAGTCACGAACGCGTGAGCGCTTTTCTTATTTCCAAGCACTAAGGGACTGTCATAGTACCACTCGACGCCCCAGTACCCGACACGCGCTGGTTTCGGAAGAGCCCAGAAATTCTCTTGATCGGCGAGCGGGCCGCCCACTTTCATTTTCTTTAGGATCCCGTAGCCGCCGGCTTGCTGCATCAGCGTGATGAAATCATTTCCACCTGGATTGCAAATGAAGACGTCCGCTCCAGATGATGCGAGCTGCGGAAGATACGATCCCCAATCGCTCGTACCCAGTGGCGCGTAAACGTTGCCAACCAGCGTCGCGCCGACTTGCTTGGCGATGTCTTCGTAGCCATCCATGATCGAGTGACCGTATGCGTAGTCCGGGGTAATCGCATACCATTTCTTGCCGAACTTCGAGAAGGTGTAACCGGTCGCGTGCGTGAGCATCCAGGTCGGATGGCAGATCTGGAAGGTGCTCCAGTGGCATTCCTTCATCGTGATGGTGTCGCTGTGACCGCCCGTGTCCATGAAGAGGACTCCCATCGAGTTCGCAGCTCCGCTGACTGAGAGCGAGACCGCGCTCGATACGCTGCCGATCAGCGCGACGCACTTGTCCTGATTGACGAGCTTACGCGCCTTCTGAACCGCAACACCCGGGTCGGCAGCCGAGTCTTCCTTGGCGAGGACCACCTCGCGACCCATGGCGCCGCCCTTTTTATTCCAGGCTTCCATCGCCATCTGCATCCCGCTAAACTCGGACTTGCCGAGCGCGGCATACGTCCCGGTCTGTGGATCAATGGCACCGATCTTGATCTGGTCAGCAGCTTCCCCGAGCTGCGGTATAAATGCTGGAACTCCGAACGTCGCCGCTCCCGCTGCGACTGCTGTCCCCTTCAGAAATCCCTTGCGCGACAGCGCAAACTTTCCCATGCAGCCTCCTAAGCAGATAAAAACATCGTCCACTTTTGGACGTGTGGCCTGGGAACGTTCCTAATACGACAAAAGTGCCCTGCGAATAACCGCGTCCTGCTGAAGAGGTCTGCTGAGTGTTCTAACTACTCAAAGGAGCGCCGGCAGGCCCCAAGGGCGGTTTCTTCTCCAGCGCGAATACGATGAAACTGTTATTATGTCGCATCCAAGCACGAGGGAGCAGAAGGCGAATCCGGTCCGGGTCAGCGTTGAATCACCGGGCCAGCTAGGTGTTCGCGACCACTACTGCACGAAGGGGCGCGCGGTCGTAGGCCTTCGCGTCGACGGCGTGAGCGCTAAGGCCGACGTCTTTTGTCCGCTTTGCGGTGCGCTCGCGATTTCGGATTTGGTGAACCATCGTTACGCGGGCGTAAGGACGCCGGAGGGCTATGCAGGTTGTCGCTGTCCACACGGGTTCCCGGACGTGGCTTGCACAGATCTCGCGCGGGATTACCCCGAGGTCGCCGTGGCTCTAAGCGGGTACGCGATTCGTGAATACGTTGCCGCAGAACTCGCCGAGCTCCACGGTTGTGGGCCGTCGCTGCGTGACTGGGTGCGCCCGTGCCCGGAGTGTCGCGAGATGTACGCACTCCGGAATCTTCCGAGGCTCCGGCGCGAGCTCGATTTGTTAGCGGACCGATTGGCACGTGACCTACGCGGTGTAAGTGCGAAGAGGTCGTCCTTGGCCGAAGCCGCGCTCGAGCTTGCCGCCGTTCGGCAATCGCTGGAGCGCCTTCGTTTCCCGAGGTCCAATCCGCGCTTCTTCGAGCGTAGCGGCTTTGTATATCTCATCGACACCGGGTCTGCCGTCAAGATCGGCTTCAGCGAGACACACCCGGATCAGTCGCGACTGGCGGAGCTACAGATCGCGTCGCCTCACGAGCTTCGTCTGATCGGACTCATTGAGGGCACGATGCGCGACGAACGGAGATTGCAGGCGAGGTTTGCGCGGCATCGGATCCGCGGTGAGTGGTTTAGGCGCGCCGAAGAGATCCTCGCGTACTTTCGCGAAACACAATCTACGGGATGAGGGGCAAGCGCGGTGTAGGTGTTACGGATCCCCTTCTGTGGGACCTGATGGCGTATCTTCGTCTCCATCGCCAACGTAGCGAGCTTACAATCGACGCTTACGCGCGCGATCTTCACGAGTTCGGGGCTTGGTTAGCAAATGCTCCCACGTCTGAATCTCCGATGGGCAGACAGTATCCTGAGCTTCGCACGGCGACCTCGACGCATATCAATCGTTACATCATGTTTTTGACGGACAAGAAGTACAACGGCACCACCGTTCGCCGCAAGCTCTCCTCGATCAAGGCGCTTTATAAGTTCATGAAGCGCGAACACATTCGTGAGGACGATCCGTCCGCTGACATTCCGGGTCCGCCGTTAGCGCGCAAAATACCGAAGCATCTCGACATTCCAGAAATCAACACGCTTCTGCGAACGCGTTCGCTGGCGAGCCGTCCCGACGCGTTGCGGCTCCGCGACAATGCAATCATGGAGCTTCTATACGCGAGCGGAATGCGACGTGCTGAGATTGCTACTGTGAATCTTTCCGACGTCAATCTTCGTGCTCGCGTCGTCCAAGTTCACGGCAAAGGACGCAAAGAGCGGCTCGTGGTCATCAATCAGACGACTTTGGCTGCGATCGAGCGTTATATCGCGGTTCGGCCAAGATCCGACGACGAGGCGCTGTTTCTCGGTCGCGGCGGGAAGCGGCTGACTCCGAAACACATCTGGTTCATCTTCCGTGAGATCTATCAACTCAGCGGGATAAAGACCAAAGCCGGTCCGCACACGCTGCGGCATTCCTTCGCGACCCATCTGCTCGAGAACGGCGCAGATCTTGAAACAGTTCGCGAGCTTCTCGGTCACGAGAGCCTAGCGACGACCGGTGTCTATCTGAGCGTTGCGATGGAGCACAAGAAGCGAACGTACGACGAAGCGCATCCGCGCGATCGCATGGACGTGCCGCCCCCCGTCTTACGTAAGCGCACCAGCCCGGGAAAATGAATTCGCGCGTTCGCGCGCTTTGATCAATCGCAACATCGATTCGTTGTACGGTGTCGGCGTCTGAGTGCGACGGCCGGCTGCAACGATGGCGCCGCTGATCTGATCGATCTCAGTTCGCTTCCCTTCTGATAGGTCGATCGCCATCGTGCTTCGCACGCCCGCCGTCGATGCGACGATCTCGCGAACGTATGTCCAGGCGTCGGCGAACGGTAATTTGATGCGCGCAGCTTGTGCGACGGTCGCCGCTTCGAGTGCGATCGCGCGCGCAAGCGACGAGGCGTCGGCATCTTCGAGAATTGTCCCGGAGGGACAATCGAGCAATGCACTGAGTGGATTGATCGCCGCGTTTGCGATGAGCTTCCCCCACAGATGCGAGCGAATGTCGTAGGCGACGCGCACGTCGAGTCCGGCGGATGCAATCAACGCGGCGGTCTGCTCGACCGTCGAGGAAGACGCCCCGGCACTTCCAATAATCGTACGGCCTTCACCAATCCGCTCCGCGACGCCGTCGACTTCTGTAATCGACATCTCCGTAGTTGCGCCTACGACGAGCGCGACGACGCTTCCGAGCGCGGCTTTGATTGCGTCCTCATTACCGAGGCCATTTTGCAGCGAGATGATCGCCGCAGCCGGATCTAAACGCCCGCCGAGGGGGCGCAGTGCGCGCAGCGTATCGTAGGCTTTCACGAATACAAAAATGACGTCGGATTCGAAGAGCGCCGACGGATCGGTCGTGGCGCGAACCGGCCGGGAGGGCCTACCCTCGACGGTTATCCCATCGCGCTCGAGCGTTGCGCAAAGGTCGGCTCGGACGTCGAGGTAGGTCACATCACCGACCCCGGCCAGGTGCCAACCGAAGAGCGCCCCTTGCGCTCCGGCTCCCAAAATCCCGATTCGCCTCTTCTTCTCTCGCCGTTCCATGGGTTATCGGTATCTTCGTCGCACGCGCAGCGTCGCTTTTCGAAAGAGCGGCAGCAAGATGACGCCGGACGCAAAGCCGCCGATGTGCGCGAAATAGGCCGTACCGCCGCCCTGCTCGCTCATCGCCCGGTGTGTGATCGCGCCCCAGCCGTGGGCGAACTGTACTGCCGCCCAGAGGCCGATGACGATGATCGCGGGCAGGCGCAAGAACAGTGGAAAGCATCCGATTGGGATGACCGTTCCGACCCGGCTCGTCGGATACATCACGATGTAGCCGCCAAGGATTCCCGCGATCGCGCCGGAGGCTCCGATTGCCGGAAGGTGACTGCCCGGATCGATCGCGACCTGCGCGATGTTACCGATGATGCCGCACACCAAGTAGTAGACGAGATAGCCGAACGCGCCGCACGTGTATTCCATCGCCGGTCCGAACACGACGAGGAACAACATATTGAAAAATATGTGCAAGAAGCTCGCGTGCAAAAACATCGCTGTGAACAGCGTGAGCGCCGGAATCGGGGGGCTCGGCGAAGCAAGCACGACATTGTGCGTGACGTCGTATGGAATCAAGGCGAACGCGTCGATGAACGCATCGGTGTTCGGCGACCAGAATTCCTGTAGAAAGACGGCAACGTTCGCGATAACGAGCGTGTAGGTGATGAACGGGAACGTTGGCGTTCGCGTCCCCGCTCCGAGTGGGATCACGGCCTGGCCGACGATCCTCCTAAGAGACGATATTGCAAACCGTATACCGTACGGCGTTGTGAGTGCAGTATGTCGCGTTCACCGGCGAACAAGTCGATGTTTCCGGTCGCGTGCAACCGAAAGTATCCGTCAACGTAGCCGTAACGCGGATCGTACGCGAGCCCTTCGAAGCCGAAGACTTTGTTCGAGATGAGACCCATCACGCCGAGGCGCGAGTATAAAATGCCGCCCCCGAGCAGTACACCCGGCGCGACCTGCTGACGCAACGCGAGATTCCAGGTCTGGTTTCCGGAGAGATCGTTCACGCCAGCATATACCTGTGACTCGGAGTGCGGCAGGACGACGACGTTAAAGTCGCTCTGCGGTCCCTTGTCATTCGTGAGCAACGCGCTGTTGGGTATATTGGCGGCTTTGGGCGTCAGCTCGTCGAGACGTATCTGCACTTCGATCAGATTCTTCGCGAGATCACCGATGCGATTTCGCAGCGCGGTGGTCATGTGAAAGTCGCCGCTGTGCTGTTTCCCGTCCGGCGTCGGTGACGGAACATAAGGTGCGGGAGTCGGCAGGACGAGCGGCGCGCTCGAGGGTGGAGGCGTTGCGCCGGCGTCGACGCCGTAAACGGAGCTCGTTCCGCCGAGTGCGCCGAGCAGCGACGTCGCGCGTTGCGTCGCAGCATCGATGTGCGCCAGCGTGTCGCGGAGTTGACCTTGTGTTTGTGGATTCTCCGCGACGCCGCGTAGATCGGACGTCAGCGCTGCGATATTCGCAGTCGCCATCTGAATGTGCGCGACCGTATCGTTCAGCTGCGCTCGCAGCTGCGGGTTCGTCGCCATGCTCCTGAGCGAGTCGGTGGCGACGGCGAGCGAATCCGCAGTTCGATTCAGCGATCCGAGCAGTGTATCGATGCGGCCGCCATTCCGGCGAACCGTTTGATCCAGCTGTCCCGTGAGATCGACGATGCTGGCGCTCGCGGTATCCAGCGAATGCTGGAGCGTGTCGGTCAGCTCGAGACCGCGACGCGAGAGCTGTTGCATCGCGCCGTTAGCCGTCGTCGCCAGCGCATTGGCGTTGGTGATCGCCGACTGCAGCTCATCCATGAGGTGCGGTTCGCGCCGGGTCAGGTCACTGAGCAGTGCGTCGAACTTATTGAGCTCGCCGCGGCCCGCTTCAAGCAGTGCCTGGATCGAGACGGGGTCCTTCCCGCGCGGCTGTTGATCGATCGGCAAGACGTAGCGCGGAAGCAGCGCGAGATCTTCCTTCTTCTTCCGCGGAGGGACGATCGTGAGCGTGGACGACCCCGTCAGGGGAGCTGAGATGAGGAAATCCGAGTCGCGGGGGATGTCGACCCAACTGGCAACCTGCAAGATGACGTCGACCGTGAAATCGTCGAGCATCTGGATTTGAGAGACCGTACCTACCTGGACGCCGCTCTCGTAAACGATCGCACCCTTCGTCAGGCCGGCCGCGCTCGCGAAGTGAATGCCGGTTTGATATCCGCTAACACGTGCCGAAAAGTTAGAGAGCACGAAGTAGACCGCGAAAACCGCGACGAGGCCCAAGAGCGTAAACGCTCCGACGATTGCTTGTCTGCTCATATGGGAATCGGTCCGACCTCGCTTCCTTGCAAAAACTGTTGGACGATTGGATTGAACGAGGACCGCATCTCAGCGAGTGTTCCGTACGCGATGATCGCGCCTTCGAACAGCATGGCGACATAATCTGCCATCATGAAGATGCTCTGCAGATCGTGCGAGACGACGACTGCGGTTCCATTCATCTTCCTGCGTAAGTGCATGATCGTATCGGTTAGAAGGTGCGTGATGATTGGGTCGGATCCCGTCGTCGGCTCGTCGTAGAGAACGATCTCGGGATTCGTGATGATCGCGCGCGCAAAACCGACGCGTTTGACCATCCCGCCCGAAAGCTCGGCTGGATATTTTTCTTCGGTCCCGGCGAGTCCGACCGTCTCGAGCGCTTCGGTCACGCGCGGACGAATCTCAGCCTCCGCAAGATGCATGTTTTCGCGGAGCGGCAGCGCGACGTTGTCATAGACGTTCAAGCTGTCGAAGAGCGCGGCGAACTGAAATGAGAAGCCGATCGTCCGGCGTAGGTTGACGAGTTCGCGCTCGGTCAGCTGCGTGAGATCCTGACCCTTCACGAGCACGCGTCCGTGAGTAGGCTTGCGCAGACCGTTGAGCAGACGTAAGATCGTTGACTTTCCGGCCCCGGAAAGGCCGACGATGCACGTGATCGCGCCCTCGACGACGTCGAGGGTCAGGTTCTGCAGCACGACGCGCTCCGCATACGCGAGCGTCACGTCGTCGAGCCGGGCGATGACGGCCATCTCAACCGCCCCCGACGCTGCCGCCGAACAGGATATACGACAGCAAGAAGTTCGTGATGAAAATCAAGATGATCGAGATGACCACGGAGCCCGTCGTCGAGATACCGACTCCCGCCGCTCCAAACCGCGTTCGCAAGCCTTGATACGAGCCAATCAGTACAATGATAACGGCGAACACCAGCGTCTTGAGCAAACCGAGAAGCATGTCGCTTAGGTCAACACCCTGGCGAACCGACGTAAAGAACGTATCGTAGTCGATGTGCGCGACTTGGTTTGCGAGCCAGGCTCCGCCCAGAATCGAAACGATGTCGGCCAAGACCGTGAGCACCGGCAGCATCACCAACATTGCGACAAGACGCGGCACGACCAGCATTCGGACCGGCGAGAGCCCGAGCGCGTCGAGGGCTTCGATCTGTTCGGTAATGACCATCGAGCCGAGCTCGGCTGCAATCGCGGCGCCGGCGCGGCCCGCAACGACAACCGCAGACAGCATCGGCCCGAGCTCGCGGAAGGATCCAAATGCGACCGCAGAGCCGACCAAACTCCCGAAGCCGTAGTGCACGGCTTGAACCGCCGACTCCAGCGAGATCACCATGCCGGTAAACAGCGAGGTCAATAGTACGATCGACCACGACTGGACACCGAGCAGATAGGCTTGATTGAAGGTCTCAGCCACGCGAATGCGCAGCCCGGCGATCAGCCTTGCGGACTCGCCACCGAGCAGCGCGACGCCGCCGACATACTCAAGCAAATCGGTTGTTTCACGGCCGACGCTTTCGAGCGGATTTGCTGGCATTTAGTTGCCGAGTTCAGCGACTCCGGAAAGGACGCCTTGCGTTAGCTCGACTCGGCGTACAGCGACGCCGCGCTCGGCCTGCAGATTGAATTGGACCTGATTCGCGTGCGTGATTCGGCGGTCCAGCTCGTCCAGTCGCTGCTGCGCTTCACGTGCAAACCCTGAAAAATACCGTTTCACGATATCTTGGTACCGGCGAATTTCTTCTTCCGTCGGTTCACGCTCGGTCAAGATCGCTTCCATCATCTTTTGCGCCGAGGTCATCGCTCGGTCGCGGATGCGAAATTCGGCAATTTGCGCCACCAGCGCGCGAAGGCGGCCGCCGTTAGGAACCAGCGCCGGCTCTCCCTGCGTCGATGGCGCGAGCCTGCGCCGTAAACAGCTCTTCAATGCCTGCTGCGGCAAGGTCAAGCATCGCGTCGAGCTTGGAACGCGAGAAAGGATGCGCTTCGGCAGTCCCCTGGACTTCAACGAGCTCGCCGTTACTCGTCATCGCTACGTTCATATCGACTTCGGCTCGGCTGTCTTCCGTGTAGGCGAGATCGAGCAGCAGACGACTTTCGACGATACCGACCGAGGTTGCCGCGATTTGCGCCCGCAGCGGCCACGTCGCGCCGTCGAAGTGCTTGTGTAGCGCGAGCGCGATCGCGACGTAGGCGCCGGTGATCGCGGCCGTGCGCGTTCCGCCGTCGGCCTGAATGACGTCGCAATCGACCCACAGCGTGCGTTCGCCAAGCGCATGCATGTCGGTAACGGCGCGCAGCGCGCGCCCGATCAAGCGCTGAATCTCGTGCGTGCGTCCGCCAGGACGGCCTTTGGTGCTTTCGCGGGCTGTCCGCTCCTGCGTGGCACGCGGTAGCATCGCGTACTCTGCTGTGATCCAACCGTTGCCGCGGCCCTTCATCCATTGGGGGACGCGATCTTCGAGCGTCGCCGCGCAGAGGACGCGCGTCCGTCCTACGGTGATGAGAGCGCTACCCTCCGCAAATTCGAGGAAGTTCGGTTCGATCGAAATGGGGCGGAGTTCGTTCGGACGCCGTCCGTCCTCGCGCAGCTCGGTTGCCGAGGCTTGCATCACTCGACCGTAACGGTCTTGGCGAGATTGCGCGGCTGATCGACATCTTTGCCGTCGATGTCGGCGATATGATACGCGAGCAGCTGTAAGGGAACGACGTTGACAAGCGGTGAGAGCAGCTCGTCGACGCGCGGCACCCAGAAAACGTGATCGGCTAGGGCCGCCGCGTCTGAGTCGCCATGGTTTGCGACGAGCACAATAGGCGCTTCACGTGCTTTGGCCTCGGCGATGTTCGAGAGCACTTTCTCGCGCACGCGACCTTCAGTCACGACTGCAACGACCGGGACACGTTGATCGAGCAACGCGATCGGTCCGTGCTTCATTTCGCCGGCAGCGTACCCCTCAGCGTGAATGTATGAGATTTCCTTGAGCTTGAGCGCGCCTTCGATGGCGGTCGGGAAATTGATATAGCGCCCGATGAACAGCACGCTGCGCGCTTTTCGAATCTTGCGTGCGACCTTGCGAATTTCATCCGAGGTGTTGAGCACGACGTCGATCGCCGCAGGCAGCAGCTTCGTGTTTTCGGCGATGCGGCGCAGGTCTTCGAGCGGCGTCGTCCCGCGCACGCGCGCGAGATACATCGCAAAGAGCACCATCGCAACGATTTGAGAGAGATAGGTCTTTGTCGCTGCTACGCCGATCTCTGGGCCGCCGCGCGTAAAGAGCATGCCGTCGGCGATGCGTGTCAGGTGCGAGCCGACTGCGTTACAGATGCCGAGGATCGGCGCGCCGGAGGCTTGCGCGATCCGGCAGGCTTCGATCGTATCGGCCGTCTCCCCCGATTGCGACATCGCGATCGTGAGCGTGCGTGCGTCGATGGCCCGATCACCATAGCGAAACTCGCTGGCGAGCTCCATTTCGACGGGTAGTTTACAGAGTGCGCGCAGCAGATACATACCAACCATGCCGGCGTGATACGCGGTGCCGCAACCAGTGATCGAGATCTTTGTCATGGCGCGCAGCAACGCTGCATCGATCTTCGTTTCTACGGCGAGCTGCACATCATTGGATTCGTCGATGCGTCCGGCCAGCGTTTCTTTGACGACGCTGGGCTGCTCGAAAATCTCCTTGAGCATGAAATGTTTGAAGCCGCTCTTCTCAGCGGAGCTGGCGTCCCACGTAATCTGCTCGATCTCGCGCTCGATCGGATTTCCTTTGAAGTCCATCAAACGTGCGCCGGTCTTGGTGACTTCGACCATCTCGCCTTCGCGCAAGATGATTACCTTGCGTGTATATTGCAGCATCGCCGGCGTATCGGATGCAACGAATGTTTCGCCGTCGCCGAATCCGACGACGAGCGGGCTCGCACCGTTGCGCGCAAAGAGCATCCGATCTGGTGCGTCTTGCGAAAGGACGCCAAGCGCGTACGCACCGCTCACGCGAGCCAACGTCTTGCGCAGCGCGCTCAGCAGATCGCCTTCTACGGCAAGCTCGGCTTCAATCAGGTGCGCGAGGACTTCCGTGTCGGTTTCACTTCGGAAGACGTGACCGTTGCGCAGCAGCTCTTCACGCAGCGGCGCATAATTCTCGATGATGCCGTTGTGAATGACGGCGATCTTACCGCTGCAATCGAGATGAGGGTGGGCATTTGCATCGGAGGGCCGGCCATGCGTTGCCCAGCGCGTATGGCCGAAGCCAATCGCGCCGTGCAACTGCTCGCCATTGTTCAGGCGCTCGGCAAGGCGCTGCAACTTCCCCTCGGCCTTCGAGCCACGCAACTTACCGTCTGATTCGATAACGGCAATGCCGGCGCTATCGTAGCCGCGGTATTCGAGGCGCCGCAGTGATTCCATAATGATCGGGACGCTGTCGCGGTTGCCGACATACCCGACAATGCCACACATGGCTTATTTGATACCCTCACGGGTCCGCTTGTAGCGAATCTTCCCAGCGGCGACTTCACTCAAGGCGGTCGAAACTGGTTTGTTGAGGTTCACTTTGTCGGTCAGGGGCGGTGCTGCGTTGTTGAGCTGCTTGGCACGCTTCGTCACGATGTTCACGAGCGTGAACTTCGAGTCGACGTGGTCCATGAGACCGTCCAAGTCACCAAAAACCGGTTCTTCTGCCATTACGATTCTTCCAAGGTTCTTATCGCTTGATCTGTCCAGCGATAGATTCTGTTGCGCTCGGCGCGTAGGATCGCATCGAGATCATCGACTGCGCGTTCGGGGTGGGCTTGCTCGTTGACGACGAGGTAATCAAAGCGGCGAACGTACCGCATTTCTTCGTGGGCGATCTCCAGGCGCGCCGCGATTTCGGCCATCGTCTCGCTGCGGCGAGCTTCGAGTCTCGCCCGCAGGTGTGAGAATTTATCCGGGAGCAGGAAGATCAGGACCGCGTCGGGATACGCCGTTTTGACGGCCAGCGCACCGTTGACTTCGGGTTTCATGATCACGTCGTAACCCTGCTCGAGGGTCTGGTCGATGAACGAACGTGGGGTGCCGTAGGAGTGGTCGTTATAGATTCGCGTCTCGAGGAAATCACGCGCGGCCTGCCGCGCCGTAAACTCCTCGGCGGTCAGGAAGAAATAATCTTGACCATGCACCTCGCCCGCTCGCGCGGGACGCGTGGTAGCCGAGACCGAGTAGCGAATCCGGTCGTACCGCTTTCGAAGCTCTGCGACGAGCGTATCTTTTCCGGCACCCGACGGCCCCGACACGACGAAGAGCAAGCCTGGACCGGCCAAAGATCCTCCGCGAAGAGCTCGAACCGCACGAGGTCCTCGCAATGTTGACCGATCACCTGCTGATTCGCCGTGCTGCGCGCGAACTCGACCGCGCCCTTGCCGGCCGGCGGGTCCGCGACGTCGGGCTGACCGACCGTGCAAGCGTCGAGATCGTCTTTGGGGGCAAGAGTAGTGCGGCCTTACAAATCGAGCCTTTTGCCACGCCGCCCCTCGTCTGGCTCGAGGAAGACGTACCCCTCTCACTCGACCCAGAGCCGGCCTGGCTGCGAGCCGCCGGCGCGATTGTCCGTGGCGCGACCCTTGCGTCCGTGCGAGCTCGGGCAGGCGACCGCGTCCTGGCGCTTGAGTTCGGGACCCGCTCACGCTTTGGAGTCGAGTCCTCCTCGCGGCTGATCTTGGAGCTGGTCCCGCGCTTTGGCAACGTGCTCGCGCTGCGCGGTGAGACGATCGTCGCCGCCGCTAAAACATTCTCCCCGGCCGAGAATCAAGAGCGCAGTGTCGAGGTCGGCCGTCCGTACGAGCTTCCGCCGCTCCAAACGGCGCGCATCGACCGCGCAACCTTCGAGGCGCGCCTCTCGGAACCGGATGCGTGGCAGGCGGCGCTGCGCGACTATCTGCCCGCGTTACCGCGTCTAGTCGCGACGTCACTCGTCGCGCAGGCGCGTTCGCTCGCGCTCTCGTCATCGGAGCTGTCATCCTGGTTCGAGGCGCAATCAAACGACGCCGATGCTGCTGCATCAAACGACGGACCGCTGCACGTCTATCGAAAGAACGGTGAGCTCGTGCAAGCGCACGTCATTCCGCTGACGCAATTCGACGATCTCGAGCACACGACGGTCGCGCATCTTCTGCCGGTTCTAGCCGAGGCCGCCAGCGCCACGAACAGCGGCCGCAGTGCAAGCGATATCGAGCGAACGCGAGAAGCGTTGCTGCGTACGGTTCGCCGGCGCAATGAAGCAATTCGCTCGCAGCTCGAGCAGATCGCACAGCGCGAGCAGAATCTTGGTGAGCGCGACAAGCTTCGCACCGAGGGTGAGCGCATCTACGCGCAGCTCTACGAGCTTCCCGAAAGCGATCGAGCCTCGGCGAAAGATGAAGCGAGCGCGATCTTCGCGCGCTACAAGAAGGCGAACTCCGCTTTACCCCGCGTGGCCGCGCGCCGCCAAATTCTCGAACGCGAGCGCGCCGAGCTCGAGACGCTGGCCTGGGAAATCGAGCGCGCCGACGCGGAATCGCTCGAGGAGATCGAAGCCGATCTCGATCGCAAGGCTGGAAAACCGTCTGAATCGACCTCAGCGCGACGGAAAATCGTCGCCGTCGATCTTCCCTCGGGGGCGCGTCTATACGTCGGCCGTTCGCCGCGCGAGAATGCGGAGGTCACGTTCTCGATTGCGCGTCCCGACGATCTCTGGTTTCACGCGCGCAATGTCCCGGGCGCGCACGTCGTCTTAGCGACGAACGATCGAAGCGTGCCCAGCGAGGATGAGATCTCGATGGCTGCTTCGATTGCCGCATATCATAGCAAAGCGCGCGCCAGCACGAGCGTCGACGTCGACTACACGCGCCGAAAATACGTGCGCAAGCAAAAGAGCGCTGCACCCGGTATGGTGTGGTATACGGATTTCAAGACGATTCGCGTTTCGCCACGCGCGAGCTGATGTAAGCCTCAGCCGTCGCTTCGAGCGATTTTGCGAGACGTTCGAGCTCGTCGACCACCTCGGGCGGCTCGATCCTGCCTTCTTTTGCGGAGAGCTCGATCTTTGCAGCCACCTTTTCGAAATCGGAACCGCCTAGGTGTCCGGCCGAGCCTTTCGCGGCATGCGCAGCAGAACGCACGGCTGCTGTGTCGCCGCTCTGCGCGGATGACCGAATACGTTCGCAATTTTCGAAAATGCGGCTCATTACGGATCGAAGGAAATCTGCCGACGCTTCGACGTCGTCTTCGAACGCTTCTTCAACCAGTGCAGGATTGAACGCGGTCATACGGCCCTTTCGAGAAACATTGCGTCGCCGAACGAGAAGAAACGGTACCGTTGTTTGATCGCTTCGGCATACGCATTTCGAATTGCTGCGTAACCGGCAAACGCGCTGACCAGCACCAGCAGCGTCGAGCGTGGGAGATGGAAATTCGTCACCATCGCGTCAACGACGCGAAACGAGAAGCCTGGTTTGATATAGAGATCCGTCGAAGTTGCCCCCGCAACTACTTCTCCGGTTTCGAGCGCCGAGGCTTCGAGCGCGCGCATGACCGTCGTCCCGGCTGCGATGACGCGGCGCCCTTGGTTGCGAGCCCGCTCGATCGCTGCTGCGGCTTCCGGGGGAATAACGTAAGGCTCCGCGTGCATCGGATGCTGATCGAGCCGGTCTTCGAGGATCGGACGAAAGGTGCCGAGTCCGACGTCGAGGACGATGCGCGCGATTTCGACACCGCGAGCGTTCATGTCGGCGAAGACGTCATCGGTGAAATGCAGCGACGCCGTCGGCGCAGCCACGCTTCCGGGTACGCGAGCAAAAATCGTTTGGTAGCGCTCCGCATGCGGGCGGCCTTCATCGCCGATGTACGGCGGCAGCGGAACCTCTCCGTACCGTTCCAGCAGCTCGCCGACGGATACGTGCGATTCGAATCGCACGATTCGAGCGCCGCCTTCTGCGTGGGCTTCGATCGTTGCGGTTGCGTCCTCACCGATTGCGATCGTGCGGCCCGGGTGGAGTTTTTGGCCTGGACGAACGAGCGCGAGCCAACTTGTCGCATTCCGGTCAAAACGTAAATCGTTAGCCGGATGCAGCAAGAAAAGTTCCGCGCTTCCCCCGCCGGGTAAACGCCGCCCTCGCAAGCGAGCGCGAATCACGGCGGTTTCGTTCAACACCAAAAGATCGCCGGCACGTAGAAGCATCGGCAGCTCGCTAAATATGCGATGTTCGATGCTGCCGTCTCTCGCGAGTGAGAGCAAACGTGCTGCATCGCGGCGCTGCGCCGGTGCGCGCGCAATTAGCTCCGGCGGTAAGTCGTATTCGTACGCCTCACTGCCGCCCAGGTCAGAATTTATAGATTCGCTGCCTGGGGCGCGGCTGCGTCGCTGTCAGCTTTGAGTCGTGCGCCGCTCGGTGGTGTCGAGAGCTTACCGGTTGCCGCCGCTGGTGACGATTCTATGATCGCTCGTTCGCGTTCCATCATGAGAAAGCGTTCGAGCCTCTCGCGATCTTCTTGTGTGAGATCGATGAAAAGCACGCCACACTGATGCATGTTCGGTGCCGAAGGCCGAACCCAACGCACTTCGCCTTTGGTGGCGACGTTCGGTTCTTGCTTCATCGTGAACAAGTATTTTGTCTTCGGCGGCAAGTACTGATCGCAAAGAATCCGCATGCCGGTCGACGAGACGTCCGCCGCAACTGCTTTGAGCAACGTGAACGAGAGTTTGTCTTCGACGATCAAATCAATATAGCGCCGCAAGCGCACGGCTTTGCGGTCGGCTTCACTCAGCGTTGTACCGGTTGGCGTCTCAGTCATTCGTTACGAGGGTCCCGGGGAAATAGAAACTCGCGATCTCTTTAGGAGTGCGGCCCTGCTGCGCCATCACCCGAGCGCCCCATTGGCACAACCCCACGCCGTGACCCGATCCACTGCCTTCGATTCTGAGACTCGTTACGGCCTGCGTCGGATCGCCTAAAACCGTAATATTATGCCAAAGGCTGCTCCGGACGAGCATCGGGCCCAATGCGCGCCGTGCCTGCGCGCTGCTGAGAACCGCAGTTCCGAGCGACCCCGTGATGCGGATCCCGGGCCTTAGGTCGGCGGGTGGCGGCTCGAGGGCGATCGATTGGATTGTGCCCAGGGTTGCGCCTTTCGGACCCAGCGCAGCGAGAACTGCCCCCACCGTCGTCGTCACGGTCCAAGCGTTGTACGGAGAGGATCCCACGCAATACGGATCGGCGACTCCGCGGAGATAAGGAAGGTTGGCTCCGCCCCATAGCGTCGAGGCGTCGGCAGTATGACCGCCGCACGACGCCGAGTAGAAAACTGTCGCGAGTCCGCCGGCATAGGTGACGAGCTGCCCTTCGGTTGCATCAACCGCGGCGTTTGTTTGGGGCGTCTCTGCTTCGAGGCTGCCCCATACTTGGTCAGAAGTGTTTGCCACCAGGTCGTAATCACGGCCCGTGACGCGATGCGAGAGGGCATACGTGCGCGCCACGATCGCTTGCGCGGCGAGTGCGGCATCGGGCCACGCGCGTCCGATCTCGAGCGGTACGACGCCGTACAGATACGCATCGATCGGCAATGTTACAACGAGCGCCGGGCGACGATCGGAGCCTTGAATGACGCTCGGCCCGCCACGATACGTTTTTCCCGCGTACGAAAACGTGGCGGCCGACGCATCGGCGACGACGCGCGCCGGATCGACGTTGGCCGCGAGTAAGACGCGAACCGCGGGATTCGAAGCTGCCGGAATGTTCGGCGCGGGCGGGGGTGTCCCCAAATCCGGATCGAGTCCACCCGTTGCAAACGCCGAGCGACGCGATCCGAGCGCAAACACCGATACGACCGATAGACCCGCGAGGGCTCGGCAAATGAATGTGCTCCGCTCGGTCACAGAAGTCGAGGCTGAGCCGAAGGCGAGACGATGCGAAGGTGTGCGAACGCCGCGGGTGTCAGACGCCGGCCGCTGGCCGTGCGTTGAACAAACCCGATCTTCAGTAGATAAGGCTCAACTACGTCTTCGAGCGTCTCGACGTCTTCGGTCAACGTTGCGGCGATCGCGTTGATCCCGACGGGACCTCCACCGTAATGCTCCGCGATCGTTCGCAAGAAAGCGCGATCGAGCTTGTCGAGACCGAGTTCATCGACGCCTTCCCGCGTCAACGCTTCGTCGGCGACCGACGATACGATACGTCCTTCGGCGCGCACTTCGGCGAAATCACGAACGCGACGCAAGAGACGGTTGGCGATACGCGGCGTGCCGCGGCTGCGCGTCGCGATCATCTTCGCGCCATCGTCGTCGATCGGTACACCGAGCCGCTCGGCGCTTTGCCCGACGATTCGTTCGAGCTCGTCTTGCTCGTAAAAATCGAGATGGTGAACGATGCCGAATCGTTCGCGCAGTGGCGCCGAGAGCGCGCCTTGACGCGTCGTTGCGCCAATCAATGTGAAACGTTTGAGCGGAAGCCGCAACGTCTTCGCGTACGCACCGCGATCCACCAGGAAGTCTATTTGATACTCTTCCATCGCCGGATACAGAAATTCTTCGACGACCGATCCAAGCCGATGAATCTCGTCGATGAAGAGTACGTCGCCTTCCTCGAGCGACGTGAGGATGCCGACGAGATCTTTGGGCTTTTCGAGCGTCGGTCCCGACGTTGGCCGTAACGAGCGGCGCAAGTCGTGCGCGATCAATGCGGCAAGTGTTGTTTTGCCCAGTCCGGGTGGTCCGTAGAGCAAGACGTGGTCGAGAACTTCGTTCCGCTTGTTCGCAGCGTCGATGGCAATCTTGAGATTTTCGACGACATTTGCCTGTCCGATGTATTCATCGAACGATCGTGGCCGCAGCGACGCGCCGTAAACTTCGTCTTCGAGCGCGGCTTTCGGGTCGACAGCTCGGCTCTCGTCGTCAGGTGCTTCCGCGGCGTCGTCCGGTCCCAGCAGGCGCTTACGAGCTTCGCTCACCGCTTTTCGTCGTTCGCGCGTGCTCGATAGATTTCCCCGAGCAAACGTTCGGCATCGGCAATCTCCGGCTGACGCTGCATCGATTCGCGTATCAGAGCTTCCGCGTCGCTGCGCTTGTACTCAAGCTGTAAGAGAACCGCTAATGCTTCTTCCGCGAATTCCGGCATTGCGGGCTTCGACGGTGGTGCGGCCTCGTCGGCGGGACGAATCAATAAGAACCGCGCTACTTTTCCTTGCAGCTTGGCGACGATGTCGCGGGCTTTCTGTTGACCGATTCCCGGTAAGGTCCGTAGCAGGGCATGATCGCCTTCATCGATTGCGCGTGCGATGCGCGCCATTGGCAGCGCGAAGGCGCGCGCAGCGGACTTTGGTCCGATGCTCGCGACGGAAAGCAGTGCTTCGAAGAACTCCCGCTCGATCGCATTCGTGAAGCCGAAGTACGTGAAGCGGCCGGCATTGCCGTCCATCTGCAACTGCGAATAGACTTCGAGCGTGACGGGTGCGCCGCTCGATGACGGGACTTTGTCCGCGACGCACGGCGGCAGGACGATCGCATAGCCGAGCCCGCCCGTTTCGAGGACGACGCTATCTCCGTTACGCTCGACGACCGTTCCGGTAATCTTTGAGAACATCAGCGAACGCGAGCTCCGTTGCGCAACGCGTAGGCGACGGCGAGCGCAAGCGCGTCAGATACGTCGTCCGGCTTTGGAAGCTGCCGTAAACCGAGCAGCTGTACGACCATCTTCTTCACTTGTTCCTTGCGGGCGCTGCCGCTTCCAACCAGCGCTCGTTTCACGAGAGCGTGCGCGAGTGTATGAACCGCGACCCCGTTTTCTCCTCCGGCGAGACACAGGACGCCGCGCGCGTGGCCCATCAAAACGGCTGTCGATGGATTTTTGTACGCGGTCCACAGCTCTTCGACGACCATGCAGTCCGGACGCAGCGTGCGTACGATGTCGACCATCCCCGCGTGTAGCTCGGTGAGACGTGATTCCAGTGTTGCGCGCGGATCCGGCGAGATGACGCCGGCTTCGATGAGACGAGCGCGGCCCGATGCTCTAGAAACGTCGATGATTCCGTAGCCGGTAGTCCGCAAACCCGGGTCGACGCCGAGAACGCGATTTTCACTTCGGCTTCGATTCATCGCGGCGCGGCGGAACCGTTCACGTACAAGCTTACGCTCTCACCGACGTCGAGTTGCGTATTTGCGGGCGGTTCCGAGCGTGCGACTGTACCCGGCGGCCCTTCTTGAACGTAGCTGATGTTGCCGGGCTTGTATCCGAAACGCGTCAAGGCCGCTTGCGCAGCGTCAAGCGTCATGCCGCTGACGTTCGGAACCGTTCCCGGGACGGCGACCATGATGTTCACGGGCGAGCCCTTTGGAGCCGTTTGGCGAGCTGCCGGATCTTGTTGCTGGACCGTTCCGTCACCACCGGCTTGAATGCTGTAGGTGATCTTGGCCGTGAAGCCCGCTGAGGTGAGCGCAGCCGTCGCGTCGGAGATCGTTTGACCGCCTACGCTCGGGACGTTAACCATTGAAGGCCCTGTACTGACGGTCAACGTCACCGTTGCACCCGCAGTTACGTCCGAACCCGGTGCGGGATCTTGCGATGCTACTTGATCGGTTGGCACGCCGTCGAGAGCGACGCGTTGTACGTTTGCGGTCAGCTTCTCGTGCGCCAGGACGTTTTGCGCGTCGCTTAGCGAGCGTCCGACGAAACTCGGCAATGTTATCGGCGCGGGACCCTTCGAAATGTCCAGCACGACGGTGCTTCCGGGCCTGACCA
The DNA here is from genome assembly GCA_963715815.1 of Vulcanimicrobiota bacterium. Taxonomy (GTDB): domain Bacteria; phylum Vulcanimicrobiota; class Vulcanimicrobiia; order Vulcanimicrobiales; family Vulcanimicrobiaceae; genus JAFAMS01. The sequence goes on from OY970278.1 coordinate 1,884,317, forward strand.
TGTCGCCGGCTTTCGGCGTCGTTCGCATAACCGTGCCTTTGGGTTTGTCGGGCGAATACAACTCGACGATTTTTGCCGTGTAGCCCTCCCGGTCGAGTATCTTCTGGGCATCGGCAAGCGTGAAATCATTGACGCTCACGAGCGGTTTCGGCGCGACGCCTGTCGAGACGTACAATGTAACTGCGCTGCCGTTCTGCAGCCGCGTCCCGGGCGCGGGATCTTCGCGAACGATTTGATCCTGAGCTACCGTGTCGCTCGGAACGCCCTCCAGCTTGACTTGCAAACCGTGACTTTCGAGATCGCGCTGCGCATCGATCGCGTTATGTCCGGTTTCGTCGGCCAGGCTGACGCCTGAGAGTATTGGAATTCCGCCGCTGAAGATAGCGTATCCGCCGCCGATCGCTAAAAGCAACGCAACGACGAGCGCGATATTTCTTGCGAGATTCGAGCGTTGCGGCGGAGTATCGTACGAGACTTCTGCACCGTCGCCGTTCCCTTCGCCCCGCCGCGGGGTCGCTTGCGAACGTCGAGGTGGAGGTCGCATCGGAACCGGATGATCCGGATCCGACGGTGTCGACGCCATGCGTGCGGTTGAAGTTGGAGCCGCGCTCGCGACCATTGGCCGTTCGCGCGCCTCGCGCAACGCTGTCGCGACTTCGCTTGCGGATTGAAAGCGATCGGCGGGGTTCTTCTGCAGCAAGCGATCGACGATTGCGGCTATTGCGGGGCTTACTTCGATTCCGGCAGCTGCGATACGCGGTGGCGCCTCGCTCACGTGTTTGAGCGCGACGGCGACTGGCGATTCGCCGGTGTACGGAAGCTTGCCCGTTAGCATTTGGTATAGCACGACGCCGACGCTGTACAAATCGGATGGCTCACGCAGCTCGAGGCCTTGTGCTTGCTCCGGGGAGATATAGTAGACGCTTCCCATCACCATACCGGGCTGCGTCACGGCGAGCGTTTGTTGCGTGAGCGCGCGCGCGATTCCAAAGTCGGAAAGCTTGACGACGTCGTCATGCGTGATCAGGATGTTTGCGGGCTTGATGTCGCGGTGCAACAAGCCTTGCCGGTGTGCGTACGCGAGACCGTTTGCCATCTGCGCGGCGTAATCGATCGCAACGGGTTCCGGGATGCGGCCATCGGCGCGGATCATCTCGGCAAGCGTCGTGCCGTCGACGAGCTCCATCACGATGTAGTACGTGTTGTCTTCGCGCCCGACGTCGTAGGTGTTTACGATGTTCGGATGCGAAAGCCGCGCTGCCGATTGCGCCTCATTGTAAAAGCGGCGGACGAAATCTTCATCGGCGGCGTACTGTTCGCGTAAAACCTTGATCGCGACGTGGCGGCGCAAGAGCACGTCCGTCCCGGCGTAGACGACAGCCATGCCGCCGTCGCCGAGGCGCCTGTCGAGACGATATCTGCCGTTAAAGATTTTCTCTTGCATCAATGTCCGCGAGCTAGAGCCACGCGCAGGACGTCGCGCGCGATCGGGGCGGAGATCTCTCCGCCGTAACCACCGTTCTCTACCACGATCGCTACCGCGACGCGTGGCGCCCGCGCGGGAGCGAAGGCAACGAACCACGCATGGGCTCTCCCCGCAGGATTCGTCGCCGTCCCGGTCTTTCCGGCGACCGCTATGCCGGGCAGCGCCGCTGCAGTTCCCGTACCGTGCGCAACCACTCCAAGCATGAGATCGCGCACTTCGGCCGCCACATCGGCGGAGATCGGCTCGTCGAGATGCTCCTGTGGCGTTACCACGCGGTGCTCGCTCGTATCGATCTCTCGTACGAGTATCGGACGCGGCATTGTGCCGCCGCCGGCAATCGTCGATCCGATCAAGGCCATTTGGAGCGGCGTCACCAGCAGGTTAGCTTGTCCGAAGCCGAGCTGTGCGAGGACACCCGGCGTCATCTCGTCGCGCGACGGGAGGTGCGCGCTTTCGGTCGGCACGTCGAACGGAATCGGTGCGCCGATCTTCCATTGCGCGGCTGCGTCAAACCACCGGTCGACCCCGATCTTCAGGGCGATCTGTGCGAAGTCGACGTTCGACGAGAGCGCAAACGCGCCGCCCAAATCCTGATTACCGGTCGCCTCGCCTTCGTTGTCGTGAACGGTGTAGTTGCCGATCGGATAATACCCGTTGTCGTGAAACTGGCTTTGCGGCGTCACGACGCCTAGCGCGAGCGCGGTCGCGGCCGTGAAAATCTTGAATGTCGATCCGGGCGGATACAACCCTGACGTCGATCTGTCGAGCAGCGCGCTCTCGGGATCTCTCGAAAGGTGTGCAAACTCAGCATCGAGGCGATTTGGATCGAAGCTCGGGACGCTTGCGAGCGCGAGGACGTTACCGGTGACCGGATCCAGAACGATTCCAGCGGCGCGCGCGTAACGTGAGAGATCTGCGTAGAGTACGCGCTGCGTCGGAAGATCAATCGTCGTGATGAGACGTGCGCCTTGTGCTTCGGCATGCGGATTGAAAATGTTGCGCAGCTGCGCGAGCGGATTGCCTTGCGGTGCCGGCGCGGCTAAGAATGAATCGAAGGACGATTCAAGACCGGATTCTCCGTAGCGCTGCGACGCGTAACCGACAGCCTGCGCGAGCAACGGACCTTCAGGATAAACGCGCTTGCCGCCGACAGATTGTGCGAGGATCGATCCATCGCTGGCCACGATCGTCCCGCGGCGATCTGCCGGGTTCGAGCGCAACGGATTGAAGTGATTTGCCCAAAGTTGCGGACCGTCGATCACTTGTACGTAGATTTGCGTGGCTCCCAGGATCAGGAACAAGAGCACGAAGAGCGCTCCGAGCCGAGCGATCGCGCGCGAGCTCACGTTGGATTTGCGGGGCGTTCGCGCAGCAACATCAGACCTGCTTCGACGCGCGCAGCAATGTATGGCCGGCCGCCGGTCGCACGCATCAGCTCATCAATGATGCGGCGTCCGAGCGCCTCGTCCACGCCGAAGAGTGAAAGAACGAGCTCGACGTTCTGCTCGTCGAGCAGATGTGGAGCAACGTATTTCGGACTTGGGATCGTCTCCCATAAGCGTTCCTCATACGGCTCCTCGCGCCACGGCCCACGCCGTCCGAAAACGAGCGCGTGATAGTCCCACGCACACAGCTGCCGTTCGTTCCACACGAAATGGTCGCGCACGCAGGTGCGCCGGCAGACTTGGCAGCTCACAAGGATCTCCGCCGGGACGGTGAGCGCATCCAGGACATCCTCAGGCATTTCGTCCGGGTTGACGATCAAGGTCAGATCCAGTTTAGTAGGCGCCTCGGCCGACCAAGCGATTCGCGTCAGCAGCTCGGCGTCGCGCAGTGATGTCACGAATGCGTGCTCGTCGTCCGGAGCAAATGTTTCGTCCGTCCAGCCCGCAATGTTGTCGGAAGAGATCCCGACCTTCTGCCAGGCTTCACCTTGAACAACGCCGATCGGCGTCCACGCGAGCGGAACGAGCCAAATCGTGAGCTGGCGCTTTTCGGGAACGAAGCTCGACGTGAATGCCAGCGTGCTCGCGTTTCCGCCGAGCACGAATGCGCGTGGCGCTTGCGGGCTTGCGGGTTGCATTATGACGCCTTCTGCGATCCCGCGACGAGCTCGTGATACTCCTGAAGTGAACGCGGCGGGCCGGCAGGGTGTTCGAGCGCATGCGCGAGCGCAGCCGCCGTGTCGATGCTGGTAAGACAGGCGATATTCGTTTCGGCCGCGAGGCGCCGTAAACGATAGCCTTCGGTCGCTTCGCGCGAACCGGTCACCGTATTAATGACGAGATCGACGCCACGGCGCGCGACCAGATCCAGGACATCATCCGCACGTTCGGTGAGGATGCCTTCAGCTGCAAGCCGCTCGGCGGTTGCCGCGGGAGCGATCAGCGCGTAGCCGAGATCGACATAGCGGCGCAATGCAAGCGCTTCTCGCGGATCGTTTGACTGCTGCGCCAGCGCAACGAGCACGCGTCCGCCTTTGCGTGGCATGCGAATCCCAGCACCTTCGAACGCTTTGCGCAGCGCACCCGGGAACGTCTCATCGATTCCGAGGACTTCGCCGGTTGATTTCATCTCCGGTCCAAGGATCGTTTCCACGCCGCGCATCTTTGCGAACGAGAACACCGGCACTTTGACGACCACGAACGGAACGTGCGGACGCAAGCCGAGGCCATACGGCATCTTAACGAGGCTTTCGCCCAGCGCGATCCGAGTTGCGGCGGCGACGAGATTGATGCCGGTGGCTTTCGAGATGACGGGGACTGTGCGGCTCGCGCGCGGATTCGCTTCGAGGATCAGCAGCTCGCCTTCGTGATAGACGAACTGGATGTTCAAAAGGCCGCGGATCCCCAGCTCTTTTGCGATCGCAAACGTGACTTCCGCGATCTGTTGTTCGATTTTTGGATCGATCGTCTGCGGAGGATAGACGCTGATCGAATCGCCGGAATGAATCCCGGCGCGCTCGATGTGCTCGAAGATCCCCGGAATCAAAATGTTCTCTCCGTCGAACGCGGCGTCGACCTCGAGCTCGAGTCCCGGAAGGTACTTGTCGACGAGCAGCGGTGCAGCGGGCGTCGGAGGTTGAGCGCTCTCGACATACGATGCGAGCTGGCCCTCGTTGTAGACGATCTCCATACCGCGCCCCCCGAGCACGTATGACGGACGAACCAGAACGGGGAATCCCAGCTCTCGCGCGATCACGCGTGCTTCACGGAACGTTTTAGCAGCGCGCCCCTTGGGACGTGCTACTCCGAGGCGCGTCAGCGCTTGATCGAACTTTTCGCGATCCTCCGCCATGTCGAGCGAACGCCGGTCGCTTCCGACGATCGGCACGCCGCGCGCGTGCAATTCTTCGGCAAGATTGATCGCGGTTTGTCCGCCGAAGGCGAGCATGACGCCGCGCGCACCGCTGGCTTTGCATGCAGCTTCGACTTCATCGGCGCCGGGTGGCTCGAATACCAGCACGTCGGAGATATCGAAATCCGTTGAGACGGTCTCCGGATTATTGTTGACGACGACGGGTGAGCAGCCCGCCTCACGCAACGCCCAGGCCGCGTGCACGGATGAGTAGTCGAATTCGATTCCTTGACCGATCCGGATCGGACCGCTCCCGACCACCACAACGGCTTCTTTCGGCGGCTTGCGCATCTCATCGCGTTCGCCGATCGAAAGATAGTAATAGGGTGATTTTGCCGGAAACTCGGCGGCCGCTGTGTCGACCATGCGAAACGCGCGTCCGTCGAGTTTCGCATGCGCATCATTACCGACCAGCTGCGTGATGCCGTGCGTCGAGTAGCCCGCGACGCGGGCGCGATTGATCGCGTCGTCGCTGGGCTCTCGCCGAAGCTCTTCTTCGAGCGAGACGAGCTCGCGTATTTCCCAGAGCCAAAATGGATCGACCGTCGATATCCGAGCGATGCGCTCGACCGCGATATCACGGCGCATCAGCTCTGCGATGGCCCCGAGTCGCTCGTGCGTCGGTTGCGCGAGCACTTCCTCGAGCTCGTCTTGAGTCCAATCGGAAAAACCCGCTCCCGTTAGCGTCTCAACCTTGAGATCGAGTCCGCGCAACGCTTTGAGCAATGCCGCGGCAAAGGTGCGTCCAATCCCCATCGCCTCACCTGTCGATTTCATTTGCGTTCCCAAGCGCGTATCGGCAAGCGGGAACTTATCGAATGGCCAGCGCGGAATCTTCACGACGCAGTAGTCGAGTGTCGGCTCGTACGCGGCTTTCGTCAGTCCCGTGACAGGATTGGGGATCTCGTCGAGCGTTTGTCCGAGCGCGATGCGCGTCGAGATTTTTGCAATGGGATAGCCCGTTGCTTTAGATGCGAGCGCCGAGGAGCGCGAGACGCGCGGATTGACTTCGATGATCTGATACTCAGAACGCAGGGGATGCAGCGCGAACTGAATGTTGCAGCCACCCTGTACGCGCAGCGCGCGGATAACATTGATGCTCGCCGAGCGCAGCATTTGGTACTCGTGATCGGAAAGCGTCTGTGAAGGTGCGACGACGATCGAGTCTCCGGTGTGAACGCCGACCGGGTCGATGTTTTCCATGTTGCAAACGACGATGCAATTGTCGGCCCGATCGCGGAGAATCTCGTACTCGATCTCTTTCCAACCGAGCAGCGACGTCTCGACCAGCGCTTGATGAATCAAGCTGGCTGCGAGTCCGGATTCGAGCGTCGCGCGCAGCTCCGCCTCGTCGCGTACCAAACCGCCGCCCGTTCCACCCAGCGTGTAGGCGGGACGCACGACGAGCGGATAGCCGTGCTCTGCCGCAAACGCGATGGCCGCCTCGACATCGGTTACGACGATGCTGGATGGCACCGGCTCACCGATCGAAAGCATCGTGCTCTTAAAACGTTGCCGGTCTTCCGCCAATCGGATCGTTTCGATCGGCGTCCCCAAAACCTCGACGTTATATTGCTCGAGGATTCCGGCTTCACTCAGCTCGACCGCGAGATTGAGACCGGTCTGTCCACCGAGCGTCGGCAAGAGCGCGTCAGGCTTTTCGCGTTCGATAATCGCCGCGATCGAGGGAACGCTGAGCGGTTCGAGATAAACCGCGTCCGCAATCTCCGGATCGGTCATGATCGTAGCCGGATTCGAGTTGACGAGGACGACGCGGTGGCCTTCCTCGTGCAGCGCGCGGCACGCTTGGACGCCCGCGTAGTCGAATTCAGCTGCCTGACCGATGATAATTGGGCCGGAGCCGATAACGAGGACATTCCGCCGGGGCATTCGCTGGGAGGTTTCGCGCAAGGCACGAGCTTCCTCGAAGGACATGGCGAAAGGGTGGTTGTGAATGCCGTGATCACAGCCGGCGGTCTGGTCGACGGCGACTTTGCTCGCACGCTCGGAACCGATGTCAAAGCGCTTGCAAGGCTCGGCGGTTCGACGATGCTCGATCGCGCGATCGATGCGGCGCGTGAGGCCGGCGTCGATAAGCTCGCAGTCGTCGGAAGCGACGCCGTCCGTGTCCATTGCGGCGATCGCGTTGACACCGTCATCGCCGCCGCCGCCGACGGCGGAACGAACGTCTTGCGAGCACTCGCCGCATGGGAAGGCGCGCCGCTCCTTTACCTGACAAGCGACATGCCGTTCATCACTGCGGAGGCGGTGAAGCGCTTCGCGCGGCGCAGTGCCGGGCTTGCCGTCACAATGCCGTTGGCTACGCACGAGGCTTACATCCGCCGTTTTCCAAATGCGCCGGAGCACGTGATCGAGCTCGGTGGTGAGCGAGTTGCGAATGGGAACGTCTTCTTCATCGATGCGCATGCAATTGTGCCACTGCGCTCGTGGGCTACGCGGTTTTTCGCCGCGCGAAAGAGCAAGGTCGGGATGGCGCGCCTTCTTGGACCGGCGCTGCTCTTGCGATTCGTCTTCGGGAAGCTCACGATCGGCGCGATCGAAACAAAAGCGCAACGGACGCTCGGTCTTGCAGCCGCCGCGATCCGCGACAGCGATCCCGAAATCTGTTACGACGTCGACACGCTCGAGGAATACATTTACGCACGCACCCGGTTAGAACGTGCGCCGGCATGACCGGCAAACCGGCGGCGCTCGGCGCGCTGTGGCTCGGGATCCAAGTGGTGTGGGGCGCAATCTTGGGAATCTCGCTGCAAGCGCGTACGACCGAGCTCGGCGTACGCGATCCCGTGACCGCGTACGCGGCGGTTGCGGCCTGCGGCGCGACGCTGGCCGCTATCACCCAAGTTGTCGTCGGCTTTCTTTCCGATAGGCGACGTAAGAGCGTCGGGCATCGCCGTGAATTCTACATCGTCGGCATCTCGATCGCTTTGCCGGCGGTGATCGCGTTCTACCTGGCTCCGGCCTATGCCGGTTTCATCGTCGCATTCGCCGCCTTGCAGGTAGGTATGAACGTCTTTGGCGGCCCGTATCAGGCCGCCGTCCCCGATCATGTGCCGCCTTCACGCAGCGGTTCTGCATCGGCATGGATGAGCGGTTACCAGTTCGTCGGGCAGTGCGTCGGCCTCGCGGTTGCAACGTTCGCGAGCGATCTTCTGGCCGCACTTGCGATCGCCGGTATTCTCGGGCTTACGTTTGCGGTTACGTTTTTGCACGTGCGCGGCATGCATCCCGCACAACCGGTTCAGGCACACCTGCGCGTCGATCGTAATTTCCGCACGCTCTTGGCGTCGCGTGCGCTTATCAATTTAGGGTTCTACACGTTCGTGGGTTTCATGTTCTTTTTCGTGAGCGACGTCTTCGGCGCTGCGGGGGCGCGTGAGACGACGGGGATACTGTTTCTGTCGTTCACGCTTGCGGGCGTGCTCGGCGCAGTCCTGGCCGGTCGCGCCTCCGATCGCACGGACAAACGTGTCGTCGTAAGCATCGCCGGCGTTGGGATCGCTGTAACGCTAACCGCGCTCTCACTCTCACAATCACTCGTTATGGTGCTCGTTAGCGGAACGCTGGCGGGGGTTGCGTGGGGCGCGTTCTTTACGGCAGATTGGGCGATCGCGTATGTCGTGCTTCCAAGCGAAATGATGGCGTCGGCGATGGGCGTGTGGAATCTTGCCGCGGCACTCCCGCAGATCGTCGCTCCGTTGATTGGCGCGGCGATCCTAGCAACGGCGGGGCATCGGGCCGTCCATCTCGCGATCGTAATCGAGTTCGTTCTTGGGACGCTCTGGTTGTGGCGGCTTCCGCCGTTACGGGGCGAGCCGCTCGACCAGCCAGAGCTCGCCGTCACGGCGGTACACTAAGCGATCGTGTAAGCGATTCGGACGCCCTTCCCAAAACTCAAAGCGCTCCGGCCGCACGCGATATCCACCCCAATACTCAGGCCGCGGTACGTCGCCCGGATAGCGCGCTTCAATCTCGTTCATCTTTGCGTCGAGCTCGTCGCGGCCGCCGATGAGACGGCTTTGCGCCGAGACCCACGCGCCCAGGCGATGACCGCGCGGCCGGCTTTCGTAGTACGCATCGGACTCGCCGGGCGTGATCTTCTCGATCGAACCCTCAATGCGAATTTGACGTGAAAGCTTGTCCCAGAAGAACAATAATGCCACGTGCGGGTTTGCGGAAATGTCGTTCCCTTTACGGCTCTCGTAATTTGTGTAGAACGTGAAGCCCTCTCGATCCCACCCGCGCAATAGGATCGTCCGTGCCGAAGGCTTTCCGTTCGCATCCGCGGTTGCAAGCGTCATCGCATTCGGCTCGATGAAGCCGGAAGTTCGTGCGTGCTCAAACCATTGCGCGAAATCCTCGAACGGATCGTTGTTCACGGGAAACGTCCCGCGGCGAGCGCCCCGACAACACCGATGACAAGCGCTCCGGCTCCGGCGATCGCGAGACCGAACGAGACGTCGACACGCCGGTGCTCCCATACGGTCGTGCGGGCGAGATCGCGAAACGTTGCGGCGATCGCCGGAGCGTCAACGGTTCGCGTGTACGTGCCCTTTCCGGCCGTAGCGATCTCGCGGAGCGCATCTTCGTCGATCGAGGCTTCTTCCGTCGTGCCGGGGATCGCTAGGCCGCTTCCATTCGTGCCGATGCCAACCGTGTAGATAGCGATTCCGCGCGCGCCCAGCTGCTGCGCCGCCTCGAGCGGATCGACGCCGTTGTTGTTGACGCCGTCCGTAACCAGTACGATCGCGCGATGTCCGCTAGGGGGTAGCATTTGCCCGGCGAGCGCAAGGGCATCGCCAATTGCGGTCGCGCCGTTTGCAGGCGGAACTACGTCGAGCGCAGCCAGCACGCTCGCTTTGTCGTCGTTCAGATCTGCGACCCGTTGCGCGTACGTAGAGAACGAAACGATCCCGATGCGTGTTCCGGCTGGCGTATTTTGTACGAAGGTGCGGGCCGCGGCGCGTACGGCTGCTTCACGCGATGGTTCGACGTCAGTCGCGCGCATCGAACCTGACGTGTCCAAACACAAGACGATGCTTCCGTCTTTGGCTGGAACCGGTAAGACGAGACTCACACCCGCAAGAGCGACTCCACCAAGTAGGACGCCGAGCGCGATGATGCCGGCCAACACGCGCATCGGCCATACTGAGATCTGTGCCGCGTCGAGCAAGAAAGCGAGATTCGAGTATGTGAAAGCATCACGCCTCCGCCGCCTGCCCAGCGTTGTGATCAGCCACGCGACGACGCACGCGACGATAATTCCGGCTACGAGTGCGAGCGGACGCTGAAGGCTCATATCCCAAAGGCAGCGTGCAAGGATGCGGCGCCGTCGTCTTCGTCGAGCGATGCAGCTCGCCAACCGCACGACGCGAACAGTTGCGCGAGCTCGCGTTCGCGGCGTACGACGGCGTCGCGAAATCTTCGTTGCGATCGAGGCCCTAGAAAGATCGATTGCGTCTGGCCAGACTCGGCATCGCGCAAGCGGACGAATCCCCGCAGCGGCATTCGCTCGGCCCAGGGATCGTGCGCGATGAGCGCAGTGGCGTCGACATATGCGCCGATCTCGCGCAGCAGCTCGAGATCGATCTTCGCATAGAAATCGCTGATGACGAGCAAGGCGGTATCCCGCGGTAACGCCGCCCGTGCGAGCCCAAGCGCCGAATTGAGATCGAAGGCAGCGATCTCGCGACGTTCGCGCAAGCGGCCGGCTGCGCGGGCGCCGAACAAGCGTGGCGCATCAACAGCGTCTGAAAGAATGCGCGCACCGCGGTCCTCTCGAGCAAGTGCATCGGCCCAGGCATCGAGCGCTTCATACGCTGAGGCTCGTAGGGTGCGCGTTTTGCCGACGTTGAGCGAAGCCGAATCGTCGACGATCGCGGCAAAGCACAGTGCGTGTTCTTCCAAGAGCACGCGGACCTGCATGGCGCCCGCACGCGCCGTTGCAGCCCAATCGATGCGGCGCGGGTCGTCGCCTTCAACGTAGCCGCGCAGCTCGGCAATCTCGAATCCGTCGCCGCGTCGCGGATACGGGCGCGATCCGCCGCGAACGATGGGGCGCCGGCGACCGGCAAGCAGGGCGTTGCGAATCGCCGCGCTCACGGCGTCGGTACCTGCGTGATGAACGATTCGAGGAGCTCTTCGACGTCAATCTTCTCGCTCGCAACACGGTAGGTGAATCCGACGCGATGGCGCAGCGCCGGGACGGCCAGCGAACGTATGTCGTCGGGAACGACGTACGAGCGGCCCTCGTAGACTGCGCGCGCTTTTGCGAGCTGCGCGAGAATTAGCGCCGCGCGCGGACTTGCGCCGCGCTCGACGTAGCGGCCACGCGTCCCCTCCGGATCGCGCGTCGCGCGGATCATATCCACGATATATGCGCGCAGGCGCGGTTCCAGATGGACGCGCTCGGCTTCGCGTTTCCATTCACGGATGTCGTCGAGCGTTACCGCATCTCGGACCGGATGAACCGCGCCCGCGCCGAAGCGCTCGAGGATTGCGATTTCTTCTTCACGCGACGGATAGTCGACGTAGAGATTGAGCGCGAAGCGGTCGCGCTGGGCCAATGGAAGTGCGTACGTTCCGTCATCATCGAGCGGGTTCATCGTCGCGAGCACGACGAACGGTTCCGGAAATCGTAAGGTCTCTGGGCCAATCGTGGCCTGCTGTTCCTGCATTCCTTCCAGCAGCGCGGATTGCACTTTCGCGGGCGAACGGTTGATTTCGTCCGCGAGGACGATGTTGGCGAAGATAGGACCGGTCACGGTCGTGAAGCTGCCGTTGCGTTGATCGAACACGCGCGTACCAACGATATCGCTCGGCAAAAGATCGGGCGTGAACTGTATGCGGCGGAACGTTCCCCCAATGGCTTGTGCCAAACTGCGGGCGGCGAGCGTCTTTGCGACGCCGGGCGGCCCTTCGAGCAATACGTGTCCGTTCGCGATCAAGGCAACGAGCATGCCTTCGACGACCGTGCGTTGACCGACGATGGTTTGCTCGACGGCGTCGCGCAAGGCGCCGGGACGTGCGCTCACTCGGAAACCACTGCGCGAACCGCATCCAACAACTCGTCAATCGCCCCCTGCAAATGCGACTCGTCGACGAATGTTGCGCGCTCTGCGGCTCGAAGCGCCGAGCGCAGAGTACGTCTCTCCGCGGAGATTCGGCCGAGCAGCGCCGCGAGTGTCTCCTCGCGCCGCGCGCCGGCGAGCGCGAACAGTGCTGCGCGCAACGTCGCAGCATCGGCGCGTGTTCGCGTGCTCGCAAGCTGCAGCGTCGCTCTGCGTACCGCGGCCGCTCGATCGATCGGCGGAGAGGCGGGTTCGACGACCGGTCGTGCGCGGGGAAGCGTTACGTACGCTTTCTGCCTGGCCGCGAGCGCCCGGCTACGAACGATCAGGAATGCCAGCAAAACCAGGACAACGAGACCGATGACGATCCCGAGCACAATGCGACCTGCACGTAGCGCCGCGCTTGCAAGCGGATGTAGATCGGTCCCGCTTGCGGCGAGGATGCGAAGACGTAGGCGGTTCGATGAGAACCGGAATGGTTTGTCGTCGCGAGTCGGATCGCGCGCGTCGATGAATGCGGGCGAGACACTTGCCTCGCCCGGGCTGATGCCGGCGACCGTCAACGTCTCAACGTAGTCTGTTCCGTCGTTCGCTAGGGTAGTGCGTTTTTCGTCACCGAGAATCGTCAGGTTCACGACGTCGGGCAAGACGAGCGATGCGAAAACCGCGCTCTTTTGTTTCGCGTGGACATGAATGAGTAAGTGAAACGCCTGACCTTCTTGCGCCGCCATTCGATCGCTCCGGATCGAAAGCGCTGTGATCGTCAGATCGGGCAGTGATTGTGCGCTCGCGGGCGCGACCGCGAGGAAGATTACGCTCGCGAGGAGCGCGATTCGAAACACGCGAGCGACCCGTACCAATCGGCGAACAGATGCCGCGCGTCGAGCGGACCCGGTGCGGCTTCCGGATGGAATTGCACGCCGACGACCGGCAGATTTCGATGACGAAAGCCTTCGTTCGTGCCGTCGTTGAGGTTGATCATGGTTGCTTCGAGGTCGCTCGGCAACGAGCCGCCGTCAACGGCGTAGCCATGGTTGTGCGCAGTGATCAAAACGCCGCCGTTTTGCAGGTCTTTGACGGGTTGATTGCCGCCGCGGTGCCCGTATGGGAGCTTGAACGTCGTTGCACCGCACGCGAGCGCGAGCAGCTGGTGACCGAGACACACGCCGAACATCGGTATTTTCCCGATGAGCGCTCGCAGGTTTTCGATCGTCGCGCCCAGATCGGTCGGATCGCCCGGGCCGGGCGAAATCACGATTGCTTCGGGCCGGCGCTCCTCGATCTCGGCGAGTGATGCGGAGTACGGAAGCACTTCAACGCGTGCGCCGAGACCTGCGAGCTGCTGTAGGATCGCGCGCTTGACGCCGCAGTCGAGGACGATGATGCGCGGACCGTTGCCGTTTTGCGGCGCATAATCGTCTTCGGCGGCAACCGATGCAACAAGCCCGACCGTCGTATGGCGGCGTGCGTACTCAGCCAGTAGCTTCTCCGCATGCGAGAGCGCGGTGTCGCCGACCGCGAGTGCTGCCGCGATCGTTCCGTGTTCGCGCAAGGCGATCACGAGCGAGCGCGTGTCGATGTCGAGAAGGGTCGGAATGCGTTGCTGATCGAGCCACGAGCCCAAGTCGATTCGGCTCGTGTAGTGCGACGGTTTTCGCGAAATCCGCTTGATGACGGCGCCGGCGACGCAGACGCGATTGTGCTGCATCGACTCGCCGCACACGCCGTAGTTCCCGATCATAGGATAGGTAAACGTGAGTATCTGGCCGGCGTAGGACGGATCGGTCAGCGCTTCTTCATAGCCGGTCATCCCTGTATAAAACACCGCCTCGCCGAGCGCAACGCCTTCGACCGACAAACCCTCGCCGTCATAGCGCGAGCCGTCGGCGAGCAGTAAAGAAGCCTTCACGCGTAGGCCAACGGTTCGATGATGCCGCGTTCCGCGTGATACGCGAGGCGCCCACCAACTATCGTCGCGACGACGCGACGCTCGAACGTGAAGCCATCGAACGGCGTGTTCTTTCCTTTTGAGTAGAACGAGCGCGCGTCGACCGTCCATGGCCGCTCGCCGAAGATTGTTACGTCCGCACGCGCGCCGACCGCCAGCGTCCCGCCTTCAACGCCGAGAATCTGCGCGGGTCGCGTCGAGAGCAGCGTGATGAATCGGTCGAGCGGTAGATCCGGAAGCGCGTGCGCGTACGCGCCGACGGCGATTTCGAGCCCGGAGAATCCGACCGGAGCAATTGAGAGCAGCTGGGCTTTCTCTTCCATCGTGTGCGGCGCGTGATCCGTCGCGAAAACGTCGATCGTGCCGTCACGCACTGCCGCTCGCAGGGCAGCAGAATCTTCCGGGCCGCGCAACGGTGGCGCGACTTTGGCGCGCGCATGATAGTCGACGAACAGATCGTCGTGCAGCAAGAGATGATGCGGCGTGACCTCGCACGTGACGACGGTCGAGCGCGAGCGCGCCCAACGAATTATGTCAAGCGACGTCGCGGTCGAGACGTGCGCGATATGCCAAGCTTTGCTGGTATCGGCGGCGACCAAGACATCGCGTGCAACGATAACGTCTTCGGCTAGGCGCGGACTCGCAGCCAAACCGAGAAGCGCGGAGTGCTTTCCTTCGTTCATTACGGCATCGCCGTGCAGCGCGTCGTCCAGGCAGTGTGAGATGAACGGACCCTTCACGTCGCGCGCATAAAGCGCTGCGTTGCGGAGGACACGAACGTTCTCGATGGTCGCGCCGTCGTCGCTGAACGCGACCGCGCCCGCGAGTGCGAGCTCATGATACGGAGCGAGCTCTTCGCCTTTGCGATCTTTCGTGATCGCGCCGATCGGATAGACGCGTGCCAAGCCGGCTTGTGCGACGCGTTGGGCGATCTCGGCGATGACCGCGGGTGTATCGATCGCGGGTGTTGTGTTAGGCATACAGGCGACCGCGGTAAAACCGCCGGCGACGGCTGCAGCCGTTCCGGTCGCGATCGTCTCCTTGTGAGTCTGGCCCGGCTCGCGCAGATGAACGTGCATGTCTATGAAGCCGGGCGCAACAACGCAGTTCGTCGCGTCGATGATCTCGTGACCGCGTTCTTCGACGTGTTCCGAGATCGCGCGAATGATACCGCCGTCGATCGCGATGTCGCGCACGGCATCGAGCCCACGCAATGGATCGATCACGCGGCCGCCGCGAATGAGAACTCTCATGCGCGCACTGCCAGTCCGTTGACCAGAAGATCGAGCGCCGCCATGCGGACGAAAACTCCGTTCGTCACTTGTGTTTCGTATCGCGAGCGCGGATCCGAAAGCGCTTCGTCCGTCAGCTCGACGCCGCGGTTGTATGGCCCCGGGTGTAAAATAACGGCGTGTTTCGGCAGCAGACGCAAGCGCTGCGCACCGAGCTGATACCCGATCGTGTAATCGGCGAGTGCCGGCAGCAGCGATGCGGCGATGCGTTCGCGTTGAATGCGCAGCATCATGACGGCGTCGACGTGCGGTAGGATTTCGTCGAAGTCGACGCTCGATGCGCACGCCGTCTTGCAAGAAGTTATCCGGTAGGAGTGTCGGCGGCCCCACGAGCGTTATATCGATACCGAGCATCTTCATTCCGACGATATTCGAGCGCGCAACGCGCGAGTGCAGGATATCGCCGACGATTGCGACGCGCAGACCCTCGAATCGTCCGAACTCGGCGTGCAACGTTGCGAGATCGAGGAGCGCCTGCGTCGGATGCGCGCGTGTTCCGTCGCCTGCATTGACGACATGTCCGTCGAACGATTCGGCTAGACGTCGCGGAAAGCCGGACTCGTTGTGGCGCACGACGATGACGCGTACACCGATCGCGTGCAAGGTGATCGCCGTATCGGCGATCGTCTCGCCTTTCCCTAAGCTCGAGGTACCCGGCGCGAATGAGATGACGTCGGCGCCGACGCGTTGCTCGGCAAGGGTGAACGACGTTGCGGTTCGCGTGCTGGCCTCGAAGAAAAGATTGAGAACCGGGACGCCGGCGAGCAGCGAACGATCGGGTAGCTGGCTTCTGAACTCTCCGGAACGGCGAATGACCGACGCGATTTCGTCACGCGAAAGGTCGTCGATATCGAGTAGGCTGCGTGGTGATGACCTAGTTTGCATGCTCCCAGTCGGCGACTGACACATCATCGCTCGGTGAAGGTTGCGCTGAGAGACGAACGTCGATTCGTTCACGGCGGCTAGTGGGGATGACGCGCCCGGCGTAGTCCGGTTGGATGGGAAGCTCGCGCTGACCGCGGTCGACCAAAACGGCGAGCCTAATGGCCTTCGGCCGTCCGAGGTCGGTGACGGCATCTAGGGCCGAGCGAACGGTCCGTCCCGTATAGAGAACATCGTCGACGATAACGACGGTACGCCCGCGCACGTCTTGCCGGATGTCCGATTCGGGAAGCTCGTGGGTGACGTCGTCATCGCGATAAAGATTGATATTGAGAAAGCCGAGCCCGGGCTCGGTACCCGAGATCTCGCCGATTTTGGTCGCCAGGCGGCGCGCGAGGCTCTCGCCGCCGCGGCGGATGCCGATCAGAATGAGCCCGCCTTGGGCTTCCTCCGGCTCGACCATTTGATGGGCCATGCGTGCGATCGCGCGCTCGATCTCTTCCGCGTTCATCAGCGTCCTGCGCCGGGTCGCGGGGGCCCGTACCGACATTACCGGTTCACTTCGACCAAGAGGCGCTCTGTCCGCTCAAGGTCGCGGCGGTAGCCGTCGAGCTTCTCGCGCTCCTTGGCGACGACGTCCGCGGGCGCGCGTGAAACGAAACTTTCCGAGGCGAGCTTCTTCTCGCCACGCTCAACCTCGGCGCGCAAGCGCGTGAGTTCTTTTGTGTAGCGTTCGCGAAGCTGCGCCGTCGGCGCCTCAACGCGGATCGCATTCATCATGTCATCGAAGCTTTGCCCTTCGGCGGCGCCGTCGGCGAGAATCGACGCTCCCGCATGGAGTGCAAGCAGATCGAGCACCTCCGCGTGCCGGCTCAGCGGCGCAGGAACGAAGATGCTGAGCTTCTGCCGGTCGGCGAGTCCGAAATCGTGACGCGCATTGCGCAGCCGGTCGACCGTCGTCCGCATTGTTTCGTAACGCACCGCGGCATCAAGGTCGGCCGGGATCTCCGAGGGATCCGGCCAGGACGCGGTTACGATCGTGTAGCCGTCGTGGGGGAGCGATTGCCAAATCTCTTCTGTGACGAACGGTGCGATCGGATGCATGATCCGCGCGAGTGTATTGAGCACGAACGACAGAACATTCGCGCGAGTGGAACCGCCGAGCTTCGTCGATTCGAGATACCAATCGCAGAACTCGTACCAGCCGAATTGAATGATGCGGTCGGCGGCGACACCGAAGTCGAAAGGTGTCGAACGCTTCTTGCACGCCCTCGACCGTCTGATGCAAGCGCGTCAGAATCCAGCGATCGGCGAGGCTTAGCTCGCTTGCGGGCGGCAGCGTCCCTGAGTTCGGCAATCCTTCGGGGAGCGAATGAACGTAGCGGAGCGCGTTCCAGAGCTTGTTTGCAAAACGCCGTGCTTCGTCGCAGTAGCGCTCATCGAGCCGAAGCTCTTGCGACTCGAGCCGCATCTGACGCAGAATGCCGAAGCGTGTGCCGTCTGCACCGTAATTTGCGATCAGGTCGATTGGGTCGATGACGTTTCCAAGGCTCTTGCTCATCTTGCGGCCGTGAATGTCGAAGACGAGCGGCGTCATGAAGACCGTGTGAAAGGGAATATTCCCGGCGAAGTGCATCCCGAGCATCACCATGCGCGCGACCCACAAGAAAATGATCTCGCGGCTCGTGATCATCACCTGATTGGGATACCAGCTCTTCATCTCGGGCGTGGCTTCGGGCCAGCCGAGAATCGAGAACGGCCACAATCCGCTCGAGAACCACGTGTCGAGCGTGTCCGGATCGCGCCGCAGCTCGTCGCTGCCATGCGTTTCGCGCGCGAGCTCGCTTGGCTTCGTCTTCGTTCTCCGCAACGACGACCTCGCCCGCAGGAGTGTACCAAACGGGAAGCTGGTGTCCCCACCAAATTTGACGCGAGACGTTCCAATCCCGAATGTTTTCGAGCCACTGCTCGTACGTACGTCCGAAACGTTCCGGGACAAATCGAATCCGTCCGTCGCGGTAGGCTTCGAGCGCCGGTTTCGCGAGCGACTCCATCTTGCAGAACCACTGCAATGACAGCAACGGTTCGACGACTTCACCGGAACGCGAGCTGATCGGCACCTTGTGCACGTAGTCTTCGACGCGGACGAGCGCGCCGTCGCTTTCGAGCCGCTTGACGATGGCTTCGCGCGCGGCGATGCGATCGATGCCCTTGAACGGACCCGGCTTCTTCCGTCATCAGTCCGTCGAACCCGATCACCATCGGCATCTCGAGCTTGTGGCGCGTGCCGATCTCGTTGTCGAGCTGATCGTGTGCCGGCGTAACCTTAACCGCACCGGTTCCGAATTCGCGTTCGACGGCTGCATCGGCGACGATCGGAATTTTTCGTCCGAGGATCGGCAGAACGACCGTCTTCCCAACGAGACTCGCGTAACGCTCGTCCTTGGGGTGCACAGCGACGGCGGTATCGCCGAGCATCGTTTCAGGACGAGTCGTCGCGACGATTACTTCAAATGAGCCGTCTTCGCCGTAGTAGCGTAGATGATAGAGCTTCCCGGGGCGTTCTTCGTTTTCGACTTCAGCGTCCGAAAGCGTTGACTTCGAACCAATATCCCAATTGACGAGACGTACGCCGCGATACATTAGGCCTTCGCGATATAGCTGAACGAAAACGCGGTTGACCGCAGCGGAAAGTCCGGGATCCATCGTAAAGCGATCGCGATCCCAATCAGGACCGAATCCGAGCCTTCGAAACGTATCGTAGATTTCGCCGCCGTACTTCTCACGCCATTGCCAGGCCCGTTCGAGATACTTCTCGCGTCCGAGTCCGTCACGTGTCAGGCCTTCTTTGGCGAGCTCGCGAACGAGGACGGCTTCCGTTGCGATCGCGGCGTGATCTTGCC
The DNA here is from genome assembly GCA_963715815.1 of Vulcanimicrobiota bacterium. Taxonomy (GTDB): domain Bacteria; phylum Vulcanimicrobiota; class Vulcanimicrobiia; order Vulcanimicrobiales; family Vulcanimicrobiaceae; genus JAFAMS01. The sequence goes on from OY970278.1 coordinate 1,903,276, forward strand.
CGGGAATCCAATCTGCGTTTTCGCCGAGCATACGGTGATAGCGCGTTAGAACGTCCATCGGCGTATACGTCGACGCATGTCCCAAGTGCGCGCGTCCCGTCACGTTAGGTGGTGGCATGGAGATGATGAACGGCGGACGTGCGGGATCCGGCTCTTCGTGAAAAACGCCGCTTTTGTCCCAGACGGCGTAGAGTCGCGGCTCGACCTGCGCCGGCTCGTACGATTTCGAAAGCTCTGGCATTAGATTAAATCCAGCGCATCCGTCTCCGGCATGTAGCCTTGTTGCGCGAGCCACGCGCCGTCAAAGAGTTTCGAACGATAGCGGTCACCGCCGTCGCACAGAATCGTGCAGACGATGCTATCTTTCGGCAGCGTCTTCGCATAGCGCGCGGCGGCCACGACGTTGAGCGCAGCGGAACCGCCGACGTAAAGGCCTTCGTTGTGCAGGATCCACTGCGACATCGCGATCCAAGCGCGATCTTCGACACGAACCGCGTCGTCGAGCGGCGTGCCTTTGAAATTCTCCGTAATGCGCTTGATGCCGATGCCTTCGACTTCTGAATCACCTTCGGATGCGAGCTCGCCTGTCTTCACGTACGAGTAGATCGCTGAGCCCATCGGATCGGCGGCTACCGTTTTTAGATTCGGGTTACGCGCTTTGAGTGCGCGCGAAACGCCGCCGAGCGTCCCGCCGGTTCCACTCGCAGTGACAAACGCGGCGAGAGACATGCCGAACGCGTCCCAAATCTCAACGCCGGTCGTCGTTTCGTGAATCTTGCGATTTGCGGTGTTATTGAACTGATCGGCCCAGATCGAGCTGGGTGTCTGTTCGGCGATCCGCCGCGCGAGGTGATAGTAGTTCTGATCGTTCGTGAACGGAACGCTCTTCACGACGCGCACATCGGCGCCGAAGATGCGCAGTAAAGCGATCTTCTCCGCCGACTGATCGTCGGGGATGACGATGATCGCGCGGTACCCACGTGAAGCCGCTAGGAGCGCGATCGCAATACCCGTGTTGCCGGCGGTCCCTTCGACGATCGTCCCTCCCGGCGCGAGACGGCCGGAGCGTTCGGCGTCGTCGATGATCCCAAGTGCCGCGCGGTCCTTTACCGAGCCGCCTGGATTGAGAAACTCGGCTTTGCCGACGATCGTGCGTCCAATGCGCGCCGAGAGCTTTTCAAGAACGATGTGCGGCGTATTGCCGATCGTCCCCGAAAAACCACGACGGGCCTCGAGATGTGCTTGCATGTGTCTAGTGTTGCTCCACGGTGGTCAGCGAGGCTTCGAGCAAAGCGGAGTACGCGGCCTTTTGTTGCGGCAAAAGAAATGCAGCCTCGAAGCTGTTACGCGCAAGCGTTGCGGCAGCTTGGGACGGCAGGGCGAGCGCGACGCAGACATCGCGCAGATTGTCGGCGACATAGCCGCCGAAGTACGCGGGATCGTCCGAATTGCAGGTGACGAGTAGCCCTTGGGTCAGCATTTCACCGAGCGGGTGCGAGCGCAAATCGGCGACGACGCGGAGCTTCACGTTCGAGAAGGGACAAACCGTCAGCGGAATGCGCTCGCTGCGCAGCCGCTCGATGAGTGCGGGGTCCTCCATGCATCGCACGCCATGATCGATGCGTTCAACCTGCAAGATGTCGAGTGCCTCGCTGATGTACGCAGGTGGGCCTTCCTCACCGGCGTGTGCCACACAGCGCCAACCCGCGATTCGCGCACGTTCGAAGACCTCAGAGTAGAGCGACGGCGGGTAACCGGCCTCACTCGAATCGAGTCCGACGGCAATGATCTTTTCGGCGTGCGGAAGCGCCGCGGTCAATGCGTTTTGCGCCGATTGTGCGCCGAGATCGCGCATGAAACACATGATCAAGCCGCTTGTGATCCCATAGCGTTCCCGGCTGTTTGAGACGACCGACCAGAGGCCGTCGAAAAACGTCTCAAACGTCAGCCCTCTGGCAAGGTGCGCCTGCGGATCGAAAAAGATCTCGGCGTGCACGACGCCTTGCGTTTTGGCCTTTTGAAAATAGGCGTCGGCGAGATCCGCGAAGTCGGCTTCCGTGCGCAACACGTTCATACCGCGATAGTAGAGGTCGAGAAACGACTGCAGATCGCCAAATTGATATGCGGCGCGTGCGGCCTCGACCGTCGGGTACGGCGGCGCGAGTCCGTTGCGCTCGGCAAAAAAGAACATCTGCTCCGGCTCGAGCGTTCCCTCGATGTGCAGATGCAGCTCGGCCTTCGGCAGCCGCGCGAAAAAGTCGCCCAGGGCTACGCGGTTTGGTCTTTGGGGCGTTCCGCGTAAACGAGCGTCGGTTGCTCGCGCTTCTCGATCGTATCCTTGGTGATCACGCACTTCTTGACGTTCTGCAGCGACGGCAAGTCGTACATGACGTCGAGCATGACTTCTTCGAGGATCGAACGCAAACCACGCGCGCCGGTCTTACGGCCCTGCGCTTTGATAGCGATAGCGACGAGCGCGTCCTTGGTGAACGTCAGCTCGACGCCGTCCATGCTCAAGATCTTTTGGAATTGGCGGACGAGCGCGTTGCGCGGTTCGACGAGAATGCGCCGTAGTGCCAGCTCGTCGAGCGCATCGAGCGTCACGACGATCGGCAAGCGGCCGATGAATTCCGGAATCAGACCGAACTTGAGGAGATCTTCCGGCATCAGCTGCTGCAAGAGACGGCCGGTACGTTGGTCGCTACGCTTCGACTCCGGATTGGAACGGAAGCCGAGTGCATTGCTTGCGACACGCGACTCGATGATCTTCTCGAGCCCGTCGAATGCGCCGCCGCAAATGAACAGCACGTTGGTCGTGTCGATCTGAATGAACTCTTGATGCGGATGCTTGCGTCCGCCCTGCGGCGGAACGTTGGCCGTCGTTCCCTCGAGAATCTTGAGCAGCGCTTGCTGCACGCCCTCGCCGGAAACGTCGCGTGTGATCGAGGGGTTCTCGCTCTTGCGAGCGATCTTGTCGATCTCGTCGATGTAGACGATGCCCTTCTCGGCGCGCTTGACGTCGTAGTCGGCGGCTTGGATGAGCTTGAGCAGAATGTTCTCGACGTCTTCACCGACGTAGCCGGCCTCGGTCAACGACGTAGCGTCGGCCATAGCCAAGGGGACGTCGAGAATTTTTGCCAGCGTCTGCGCGAGGTACGTCTTGCCCGAGCCGGTTGGACCGACGAGCAAGATATTCGATTTCTGCAGCTCGACGTCGTCGACTCGAGCTGCCGGCGTTGACGCGCTTGTAGTGGTTGTAAACCGCGACCGCTAGCGACTTCTTCGCGCGTTCCTGACCAATCACGTACTGATTGAGGATGTGATTGATCTCTTTCGGTTTCGGGATATTGCGAAGCCGCAGGTTCTCATCAACGTTCTTGTAGAGCTCTTCTTCGATGATCTCGTTGCAGAGCTCGATACACTCATCGCAAATGTAAACGCCCGGTCCGGCGATCAATTTCCGAACTTGCTCCTGCGACTTGCCGCAGAAGCTGCACTTCAGTTGACCTTTTTCATCGCCGAAACGGAACATTCGTTACCTATTCGGACTGGGGTGCTCGGTGTGACGGGCCGTGATTCCTTATTGATGATGCTATCGATGAGGCCGTAGTCGACTGCTTCCTGCGCGGTCATATAGTAATCGCGTTCGATGTCGCGGAGAATATCTTCGATCGGCTTCTTCGTGTGCTTCTCGTAGATGCTCGCGAGCGTACGACGAGTCGCAATGAGGTCCCGCGCATGGATTTCGATGTCCGTCGCCTGCCCACCCACTTGTGAGACCCATGGCTGATGGATCAGGATCTTCGCGTACTGCAGGGCGAGCCGCTTACCGGGCGCGCCGCCGGCCAAAAGTATCGACCCCATCGATGCGGCCATGCCGGCGCAGATCGTAGCGACCTCCGGACGAATCACCTGCATGGTGTCGTAGATCGCCAGTCCCGCCGTGACGCTGCCGCCCGGCGAATTAATGTACATGTCGATGTCTTTGTCGGGGTCTTCCTTTTCAAGGAAGAGCAGCTGCGCTATCACCAGATTCGCTAGCCCGTCGTCGACTGCGCCGCCGACGAAAACAATACGCTCCTTGAGTAGCCGCGAATAAATATCGAACGCACGCTCGCCGCGCGCGGTCTGTTCGACAACCATTGGCACTAAGTGACCCATTAAATCTCCTGTTCCGGACGTCCCTAGAGACTACGTCTGCGCATCCGGGGTTGCTGCAACGACCTTCGCTGCGTCGAGCAGCAGATCGATCGTCTTCGTCCTAACGATACCGGCGGCAAGCGACGGTAGATTCGGACGAAGCAGCTCGAGCATCCGCTCCTTGGGTTGATGATATTGTGCGCCGAGCGCTTCGAGTTCGCGCTCGATGTCCTCTCGCGTTGCCTCGACGCCCTCGGCTCGCGCAACGGCAGCGAGGAACAAGCTCGTCTTAACGCGTCGCTCGCCTTCGACGCGGAAGCCTTCGCGGAGCTCCGTGTCGGTTTTGCCAATGTCTTTCAGGTAGGCACTCCAGCGACGGTCGATCTCCGCCTGCGGGTCTGCAGCGTCGATCTGCTCGCCCCCGTAGGTGCGTGCCACCCAGCTGCGCGTGTCTTCCAGCAACGCATCGATCTCGCGCTCGACAAGAACTTCTGGCAGCGGGAAATCGTGCTTTTCGAGGACTTTCTCGAGAACTTTCGCCGACATGGTGCGGCGCGCGCGCCCGGCCGCCATCGAATCGAGACGGCGGCGTATGTCGACCTTCAACTCGAGCAGCGTCATTGGACGGCCGGCCACGCGTTCGGCGAACGGATCGCCGAGTGGCGGAAGCTCGCGCTCTTTGACCTCGTGCACGGTGACCGTGAACTGCGCATCCGCTCCGGCAAGCTCGGCTTTGGGGAAATCGTCCGGGAACTTGACGTCAAAGGTTTTGGTGTCACCGGTCTTCATACCGATGATCGCCTCGACAAATCCGGGGATGAAGCGGTCGTTCTCGATTTCCGTAGGCGATTGCTCGGCTTTGCCGCCTTCGAATGGCTCGCCCTTGATCTTTCCTTCGTAATCGAGCGTCGCGATATCACCGATTTCGATGCCGCGATCGACCGGAACCAAGATCGCCGCATCGCGCCGAAGGGTGTCGAGGCTTGCGTCGACTTCCTCATCGGTCGCCGTATCGGGCTCTGCCGGGACTTCGATCCCTTTGTAATCGCCGAGCGTGATCTCCGGACGCACGGTCACGGTCGCCTTGACGCGGACGTTACCGCCTTCGGCTTCGGGCGGGAGCAGCTCGAGATCCGGATTTGCGACCGGATAGAGCTCGAGCTCTTCAATCGCCTTGGAGTATGCGCGCGGGACCAGTTCGTCGAGCGCGTGCTCCTCGATGACGCCGCGGCCGTAGTGCTGCTCGAAGATGCCGCGTGGAACTTTACCGGGCCGGAAGCCGGGGACTTTGGCGCGCTTGACCAGATGGCGGTATGCCTCATCGCGTGCGGCCTCCAGGTCTTCGGTTGAGATCGGAATCTCGAGCTCGACCCGGGTTGGGTCAAGCTGTTTGAGGGTGGCAGTCACGGCTGGCTCGGGGGCGACCTCCGGAGCGGATCGGAACAAAAGTGGATGGAGCGGAAGACGAGACTTGAACTCGCGACCCTCGCCTTGGCAAGGCGATGCTCTACCACTGAGCTACTTCCGCAATCTACTGGTTATCGGTTCGAAACTGGGCACGCAGAGAGTCGAACTCTGATGGGTCTCCCCACTGGAACCTAAATCCAGCGCGTCTGCCAATTCCGCCACGTGCCCGCACGGACCCGCGACGGACGTTCGCGAGTATACGGAACCTATCCGGCGAGCGTCAAGGCTGGCACCCAAAAGGTCCGCCTAAGAGAGCGGCCGCTCTCCTGCGGAAAGCGGCCGGTCCGGACTTGGTGCACCGCGAGGGACTCGAACCCCCAACCAATTGATTAAGAGTCAACTGCTCTACCATTGAGCTAGCGGTGCGCGCAGGCCACTTTCACCGCGCGGAACTGCACTCCCCGCGTCGAACCGCGCGCGGATGCACGCGGATGCGAAGCCGTCGATGGTCATATTGCACGGATCAAACGGAACGGCCACGGTCATGAGGCCGTTCGACAATGCTATGCGAGAGTGCACTGCACCGATCTCGCTGAACCTGTTGGGCCACGGCGGTCGCGAGGTTCCCGAGCGCGTGACGTTTGAATCGATTGCCGCCGACGTGATCGCGCAAATGGATGCGCAGGGCGTGCAGCGCGCGTATCTTTTTGGGTTCAGCTCAGGCGGAAGCATAGCGCTCTATCTTGCGCGCCATTACCCGGAGCGTTTTCTTGGCATTGCGACGCTGGCAGCGAAATACGTATTTGATGCACATACGATCGAGCATTGGACGTATCTGTGCGAACCGGAGCGGCTGGTGCGAGTCAAGCGATCCGTAGAACTAGAGAGCGATCACCGGCCGCAAGATTGGATTAAGGTGGCGCAGATGATCCGGCAGTTCTTCTTTGATCTGGCGGGCAACCCGCCGCTGAGCGACGACGACTTGCGCGCGATTTCGATGCCGGCGTTGATCTTCTCCTCAAATCAAGATCAGATTGTCCCGCTCGATGAAACGATTGCCATCGGCCGCCTAATCCCGAATGCGAAGCCAGTCATTTTTCAAGGGCAATGCCATCCGTTTCACGTCGTGCCGGTCATGCCGCTCGTGAAGGCAATCTGCAATTGGATCGGCGAGGTCGAAAAAGCGAACGCGGCGTCCCTTTAAGACGCCGCGGTGCTTTGATTTGGTGCGCCCTGCGAGACTCGAACTCGCGGCCAATTGGTTAAAAGCCAACTGCTCTACCACTGAGCTAAGGGCGCCAACCTACGAAACTATACCCGGCTACGACTCTTTCGTAAAGTCGGGTGGAATTCCGAAGATCGATTTGTCGGTGTCGCTCACCGGATGAACGTTGCCGCGTTCGATAATCGTAGCGAAACCGCGGCCTTGACTGTTTTGCCCCTGAAATTGGTAGACGGAGAACATATCGAGCCGCCCCGTCGGTAGTTGCGGTCCGTTCGCTGTCATCGTGAACCGCAGATCGCCGCTGGGCGTACGCATCGCATCATTCATCATGTGCGTCATGTTCATGCTCGACGCCATTGCAGCCATCGGGCCGGCGCCCGGAATTCCCGCCATTGCCATGCGACCGGCTGGGCACGATTGCACCGGCTGTCCGTAATTCGAGAGGTACTGCGTGAGATTCGTCTGCATTGTTTGCGACGAACCGTCGGATTTGGTTATGGTGATCGTCATCGCGGCTTTGTAGCCGTCGGTGTTGACGCCCTCGATCGGCTTGCGCCCGAGCACCTGCGATGTGTACGCGATATTGAATCGCGTTCCGTCGTCTTCCATCGGTGAATTAGGACGGTCTGGTCTACCGCCGCCCGAGCGCGGTGCACTTTGCGGCTGGTCCATCGAGACGACGCGATACGTCTTCTTCGCGAGATCCAGATACGTGATCGTCCGCGCGGCACAATCGATGATCGTCGCAGTCTGCGCGGCTAGGTTGTCAGTGCGCGAGAGATTGCCGGCGACAAAATAACGCTCTGCCATGCCGGTTCGCATGGACTGTGCAAACGCCATACCCGAATTCATCTGCGCGGAGATCGCGCCGAACATTCCGCCGTGCTGTTGCTGTTGCGGTGCAGGTTGCGATGCGGTTTGCCAGTCTTGCGCAAAACTTGGTTCCGGCACGGTACCGTCCATCGAAAATTTCGTGACTTGATCCCAAGCAAGACCGGTCGCTGCATCGCTCGGCACGGTTGTCACAGTGAATCCGAACCAAAGTGCGAGCAACGCAACAAGAGCAACTGTACGACGCATACGCCTCTCCTTACGAGGCGCGGCCCTTACGGCCGCGCTTGCCGCCTTCCTGGCGACCGGGCGCACAGCAATTAAATAAATTGGGGTGGCTGACCGGATTTGAACCGGCGGCCTCCTAAGTCACAGTCAGGCGCTCTAACCAGCTGAGCTACAACCACCACGAGTGTGCGCGACCCGAACCGCCCTTTTCGAGTTGCGGGATTCGGACCCTTGAGATATTGGCGCGCCCGGAGGGAATCGAACCCCCATCTCTCAGCTTAGAAGGCTGATGCCTTATCCGTTAGACCACGGGCGCACGGAGAAATGGTCGGGACGACAGGAATTAAACCTGCGACCTCTCGGACCCAAACCGAGCGCTCTATCAAGCTGAGCTACGTCCCGATGGTTGCCATTGTGCCACAGTTCCGGCGCGATGACAAACTACGCAAGTCAATTACCGAATCATTTCCATCAATGACTTCACCGCTTTCGCGCGGTGACTGATCGTGTTCTTTTCAGCTTCAGAGATCTCGCCGTACGTCGCATGTTCGGACGGGTCGTAGAAAATCGGATCGTATCCGAAGCCGAGTTGGCCGTGCTCATCGCGTGAAAGCTCGCCATCTGCAACGCCCTCCGAAATCAACTCGAATCCGTCCGCGTCGATAAAACACAAGGCGCAGACGAATCGCGCGCGGCGATCGTCGGTGCCGCTCTCCGCAACTTCGAGCAAGATGTCTGCGCGCCGCTGCGCCCACGTTGCATTCGGTCCGCCGTAACGCGCGGAATAGACGCCGGGCCGCCCACCAAGCGCGGCGATCTCGAGTCCGGAATCATCCGCGATGACGTCCGCATGAATGCCGGCGCCGGAAAGCTGCTCGTGCAGAGCGTGCGCCTTGATCGCCGCATTGCCCGCGTATGTATCGGCCGTCTCTTCCGGCTCGATATATTCAGGAAATGTAAATATCTCGACGCCGTAGCTAGAGAACAGCTCCTTGAGCTCCGCCAGCTTGCCTGCATTTTTCGTCGCCGCGAAAAGTCGCATTGCAAACACTGGAATTGCGGCCGCAGGTTCGTCACTCCCGCGGAGAAAGATGCGCCCGTGCGGTTTTTCGACGTCGTCGTTGTCGGTGCGGGCCCCGCGGGACTCCTCGCCGGTCTTCTTCTGACGCGCAGCCGCGCTCACGTCGCGATCTTTGAATCGGGACCCTCGTTCGAGCGCGAATATCGCGGCGAAACGATCACGCCCGGAACACAACAGATATTCGAGGACATCGGATTGCGCGAACGCCTCTGGAATCTCGGCGGCGGCGATCCGGCCGGCATCACACTCGTCTTACGGGGACGCGCGTACGATATCGACCTCGTCGGCGAAGGCGGCAAACGCATCCGCCAAGTTCCGCAAGCTGCACTTCTCGGTCTTCTCGCCGACGAAGCGCGCAACGCCGGCGCCCTCGTGCAGCTCGGCTCGCGCGTGCGTGGCATCGTCACCGAACGCGATCGCGTCGCCGGCATCACGATCGTTCACGAAGGACGCGAGGAACAAATCGGTGCGCGAATCGTAATCGCTGCCGACGGACGTTTTTCCGTTGCCCGACGCGATGCGAAGATCGCGCTTCGCAACACGAGCATTCCATTTGATTTGATTTGGACTTCGGGAAGCGGCGAAGGCCGGCGCGTGCAAGTCGTCGTCGACGGAGGCGAAGTCTTCGTCGCGTTTCCGACGACCGCGCACGGCGCGCAGATTGGATGGCTCATCCCCAAGGGCTCTTACGCTGAGATGCGGGCTCGCGGAATAGACGCGCTTCGCGAGCGTTTCGCGCGCGCTCTCGCCCAGTTGCCGCAAAAAGTCGAACCGAAAATCAATGGCTTCGATGATCTCGCGCTTTTGCCGATCGTTTCACAGATCGCGCGGCGCTGGACCGTACCCGGGCTGCTCCTGATCGGTGACGCTGCGCACCCGATGTCACCCGTTGGTGGACAGGGCATCAACGTTGCGATCGCCGATGCTGTCGTAGCCGCGCGCACCATCGCAACGATCGTCCGCGAAGGCGATGACGACCAACAACTCGATGACGCGCTGCGCCGCGTCGAGCGCGAACGGATGCCGGCCGTCGAGCGCGTTGCGCGTCAACAGAATCTGCTTCCGCAGCTGCTCCGCGTGTTCGGTGCCGATCGCAGCCTCGGAATCCTTGCCCCGTACGCGCAGCGTATTTCCAAGAACGGCGTGATCCCGGGACCGATCCGGGCGATGGTCGAGCGTTTCATGCTGGGAGATCCGCCGGTTCGCGCCAATCATGGTCCGTGGATGACGACACCGGTGCCGACCAAGTTTCTGTGAACGAGCCGATTCGCGTTTGGACGCCTTGGCACGGCCGTGGCGTCGTCCTTTCGATGGCGCTCGTCGCCGCCGTTTGCACAAGCGCTTTTGCGCCGGGATGGATTCACGGAACCGTGCGTGCGGTCCTCACGTACGACGTCGCTGCGCTAGCAATACTAATCGGCTATTTTATCTTTGCCTTTCGCGACGATCAGAACCGTACGCGACTTCGGGCCGCGCAGAACGATCCCGGCCGCAACATCGTCTTGAGCATTACGATCTTAAGCGCCGCGGCCGGCCTGGCGGGCGCCATCTCGATTCTCGGCAAAGGGCCGAACGTACGCACGCCGGCTGAATTGGGCTTCGCGGTCGGGGTCGCGATCGCAAGCGCGATCCTCGGCTGGTGCCTGACGCACGCGACGTACGCGCTGCGCTACGCCCATCTGTTCTATCGCGACGACGGCACGCCGTGCGACGGTTTGACGTTCCCCGAAACGCCGGAACCGGACGACTACGACTTTCTCTATTTCTCGTTCGTCATCGGAATGACGTTTCAAGTCTCCGACGTGCAGGTCAACGATGCCGGAATTCGCCGGATGGTGCTGTTGCACGGCATCGTCGCATTCGCGTACAACACCGCGATCCTGGCGCTCGGCGTCAATCTGATCTCAAACTTGCTGCACTAAGTCCCCTCGATGCGCCGCAAGAACGAGCGCTCTTCAGCTAAGATCAACTGCTCGCTCTCCGCAAAGCGAAAATTATTCATCCCCTCCGTATCTGCACGCAGCCGCGCGCGATAAGCTTCGTAGTCTGCCAAGCTATTGAACGAGATCAGCCCGAAGGCGATGTTGTTGGTTCCTTCGTGCGGCATCCAGTAGCCGTCGACGCGACCGCCGCACTTCGGGATGATCGTCAGCCAGTTGCGCGCGTACTCCTCGAACTTGTCGCGCTTGAACGGATCGAGCTGGTAGCGAATGAAAACGGTGATTGCCATGTTAGTCCTCCGAGTTGGGCGCAAGGTCGATACCGAACAACTCTTTGAGAGCGTTCGTTCCGTTGCGTGTCACGCTCAAAGCTCGGCTGTTACGTTTGCGCTCGACCCACTCACGTTCGAGTGCCGCCTTTCCGAGCGCCGCGCCGGCCAAACCGGCGATGTGTGGACGCCGTTCGCTCCAATCCAAACACGGACGGCACACGACACGGCGTTCGCGCTCGTCCGCGAGCTTGATGTCAAGCCGGCGGAATAGCGCCACGCCCTCGTCCGTCAACGTGCCTGCGGCTTCAGAAAACGTAACTGCGCCACGCGCGACGAGCATGTCCGCGAGCATGACACCGAGCCTGCCGGCAAGATGATCGTAGCAAAAGCGGGCTGTCGCGAGGTCGTTCGCAATGCGCCGTTCCGAAGGATGGCGCGGCCTGCGTCCGGGCGCGAGCGCCATCAATGACTCCAGCGCATTCGCGATGTACGGCGAGGCGATTCGATAATAACGGCTGCGGCCTTGTGCTAGTACCGTAAGCAGTTGCCCGCTCACCAAACGCTGTAAGTGCGAGCTCGCCGTCGAGGGACTCACGTGCGCGAAATGTGCGAGCTCACGCCCCGTCCAAGCGCGTCCGTCCATCAGGGCCTCGAGAATAGTCGCGCGCGACGGATCGCCCACCAAGCGCCCGATCTCATCTAAGCGCGGTATTTGTTCCACATCCGAACGCTTCTCAGCTTGGGAATCACTTCCCGGGACGCTTCGATCCGCGTCGAACGATTGCGACGCCTAGGTGTGCGCTGCTAAGCGACTTTCCGTAAGGGACGGCTCTATCGCGCCCGCAATTTCGCCGATTGCGTCGACGACGGTCACGCCGGCATCGCGCAGCAGCTTGCGCTTCTTCGACGCCGAGACGGGCTGGATCGCATCGCCGCAAATGAGCGCGACGACCGGTTTGCGCAGCAATCCCGTGGTGACGCGGTGTGCCAGCTCTTCTTCATCGCCGGTGCCGCCATGTCCGAATACGACAATTGCTTGCGTCTCCGAATCATTCTCGAATGCTTCGAGCATCGGCGTAAACATCGTTCCGATCGGCGCTTCGTCACCCAGAACGATGACGGTACTTTGACCGATCTCGCGCATCGTAAGCGTTCGCGCGATCTCGCACGCAATTCCGCCGCTGCGCGAAACGATTCCGACCGGTCCCGAACGGAAAATGAGATCCGGTTGCTGTCCCCCTATCGGCCCAATTTTCGCCTTTCCGGGTGAGATGATTCCCGACGTCCCCGGTCCGAAGACGCGGATACCGCGAGAACGCGCGCGTTCGAGCACGAACGCCGCGTCGTGATACGGCATGTCGGATGCGAGGATCGCAAGCGCTCGAATGTCATGCCCGATCGCTTCGAGGGCGGCGTCGCGCGCCAGGTTTCCCGGTGAGAAAATGACGCCGAAAGTTGCAGGCTGCTCCCTAAGCGCGCTGCGCACACTCTCGTAGACGTTGATACCGTCGATTTGCTCGCCGCCGTGCCCGTTTGCGACCGCAGCGACGACGTTCGCACCATAGGAACGCATGTACGCAACATAGGTTCGCGCTTCGCGGGAGTTCGCGCCCTGAACAAGCACGCGCGTTTGCGCGTCAAGAATGATGCTCATGCCGCCTCCGCGCGCGCGACAAGCCGTTCGATTGCTACTTCGAGCGGCGTCGCTGCGTCGTAAAATTCGACTTCGGGCAAGCCGCCCGCAATCGCTCGCGCTTCCGCGATGCGAGCGCCGTCGAAGCGCAACATCACGGGCGTCTTGCGTGGATCGATCCCGGCATCGACCAAACCTTGCAAAAACGCACCAACCTGAACGTCTACCGGTGCGAAGTCGTCAATCTCGCCGCAGGCCGCAATTCCGCGCAGACCCGGACGGGACGCAACAGCGGCCGTTGCCTCGCGCACTTTGTTCAGCAGCTGATCGCGGCCGACGTCGAGGATCGCAGCCGGTTTCTTATTCGCACGGTGCAGCACGTCGAGCGCGTAGTTGCGCGCGCCGCCACCGCTCACGATCAAGGCGACGTCGCCGTCGTGCTCGACGAACCACAGCGGAGGTCCGCCGTGCCGGCGATCGATTGCGATCATCTCGCGCTCGAGCATCGTGCGCACGCGGCCCGCGTTCGTCGCTTCGGGATCGATCAGCTCTTGTAGTTTCGGATGGCGGTAGAGCGCGAGCTCATCGACGACGAGTACGGCAGTCGGAACGACAATCGAGCGCTCTGCAGTAACCATCAACGGATTGATCTCGAGCAGTGTTGCATCGGTGCTCACGAACACGTCATACATCGCGCGAAGAACCGGGACGAGCGCGCTCGATTCCGTAGCGCCGAAGCCGAGATCTTCTGCGATCTCGCGTGCCAAGAATTCCGGCATTCCGATAGCGCGCTCGAGTTTGCGGTGAATGATCGCGCCCGGATCGCGCTCGCGTACGTCCGAGAGATCGATTCCGCCCAGTGCAGACGCAGCCAGCGAGGGCATGCCGTCGACGCCGTCGGCTTCAAACGCGAAGAAGACTTCCCACTCGGCTTCGATCAAACGCACGACCATCACGCGGTCGACCTGGAAGCGCAGCACTTCCTTACCGAGCAGGTCGGCGGCGATCGTCCGAGCCTCATCCGCCGAGCGGGCGACCCGGACGGCGCCGGCGCGGCCTCGCGCGCCGGTTGGGATCAGTGCTTTGATGACAGCGGTCCCGCCGAAACGGGCCGTCGCGGTCGCCGCTTCTTCTGGGCTGCCCACAACGACGAAATCCGGGACGGGCACCCCATGCTCGGAAAGTATCCGCAGGGCGTCATGCTCGAGGAGTCTGGCCATAATCCTAGGTTTCGTCCAGACGCAGCACGGCCATGAATGCTTCTTGCGGTAAATCGACCCGGCCGACGCGTTTCATCCGTTCCTTACCAGCTTTTTGCTTTTCTAGCAGCTTGCGCTTGCGAGTTATGTCGCCCCCATAGCACTTCGCGAGGACGTTCTTGCGCAGCGCGCTGACCGTCTCGCGGGCCACGATCTTACCGCCGATCGCGGCTTGAATCGGCACGTCGAACATCTGGCGGGGGATAAGCTCCTTGAGACGCTCGGTAAGCGCTCGGCCGCGCGACGCTGCCTTCTCTCGCGCCACGATCATCGAAAGCGCATCGACGGGCTCCGCATTGAGCAGGATCTCGAGCTTCACGAGCTCGCCTTCTTTGTATCCGGTCAACTCGTAATCGAGTGAGGCATAGCCTTTCGAACGGCTTTTTAGCTGATCGAAATAGTCGACGATTACTTCGGAAAGCGGCATCTCGTACGTGATGATGACGCGCCCGTCGTGCAGATACTCCATGTTGCCCATCGTGCCGCGCCGGTTCTGCGAGAGCTCCATGATCGTCCCGACATACTCGGGCGGCGTTATCACCGTGGCTTTTACATACGGCTCTTCGACTTTTTGAATGAAGTTGGGCGCCGGCAACCTCGACGGGTTGTCGATGATCTCGACGCTGCCATCCGTCATCGTCACGCGATAAACGACCGACGGCGAAGTTGCAATCAAATCGAGATTGTAATTTCGCTCGAGACGCTCTTGGACGATCTCCATGTGCAAGAGTCCGAGAAAACCACATCGGAATCCGAAACCAAGCGCGATCGAGCTTTCAGGCTCGAAAACGAACGCGGAGTCGTTGAGCTTGAGCTTCTCCAGGGCATCGCGCAGATCGGATACTTCGACGCCTTCATTCGGATAAAGTCCGCAGTAGACCATCGGAACGGTCGGTTTGTATGCACGCACGGCTTGGGGAGCCGGATTGTCGGCCTCCGTTATGGTGTCGCCTACGTCGATATCACCGAGTGTCTTGATGTTCGCGATGACGTAACCGACGCTGCCGATGGAAAGCTCTTCGGTCTTACGCATCTCCGGAGCGAAGACGCCGACCTCAACACATTCGAAGACATGCTTGTGTGCCATCGACATGAAGCGCGTTCCAGCCCGTAACGATCCGTCGAAAACGCGGCCATATGCGACGACACCGCGGTACGGATCGAACCGCGCGTCGAACACAAGCGCGCGCAGAAAATCCTTGCTGCCTCTTGGGGGCGGCACGCGCTTGACGATCGCTTCCAAGATATCCGAGATGCCGATTCCTTCTTTAGCACTGCACAGAATCGCATCCGAACGATCGATCACGAGCAGATCTTCGATCTCACCCATGATGCGGTCGGGATCGGCCGAAGGCAAGTCGATCTTGTTGATCACCGGAATGATCGTAAGATTTTGCTCGAGTGCCAAGTGATAGTTTGCGAGTGTTTGCGCTTCGATGCCCTGAGCGGCGTCGATGACGAGCAACGCACCTTCGCATGCGCCGAGCGACCGAGAAACTTCTGACGAGAAATCGACGTGGCCAGGCGTATCGATGAAGTTCAGCGCGTAGCGTTGTCCATCCGTGGCATCATAGCTGAGCGTGACCGGATGCGCCTTAATCGTGATCCCACGTTCGCGCTCCAGATCCATCGCATCGAGCAGCTGATCCGACATGTCGCGCTTGTGAACGGCATGCGTGAATTCGAGAAGACGATCCGAAAGGGTCGTCTTCCCGTGGTCGATATGTGCGATGATGCAAAAGTTGCGAACCTGCTCCGCAACGGGATCACCGTTTAGCCGCCTAGCATGCACGCGCTAATCAGATTTTGACGCACGATCGTCCCGTTGACGACCTGAACAATGAGCAGCACGATCAAGAACGCAAGATCGAAGCCGCCGGCAGGAGGGATGACGCGCCGCACGGGGACGAGTACCGGTTCCACGAGCATTGACAGATAGTCAGACCAGCGTCCACGGATTGACGGAATCCAGGACACTACGGCGTAGGCGATCATGATCAGCGAGTAGATCTGCAGTACGTCGCTGACGATTCTCCAAAGTTCACACATATCGTCTCTACCTACACCGTCCGTCGTCCAGAAGTGTCGTTTGTTGCAGCACGTGCCGCGTCTATAGCCGCGCGCTCTTCGCGCGAGGCGTCCACGACCGAAGCGTACCCCTTCACGGCTTTACCATACGTTCGCGTCTCTTCGCGCGAGTAGATACTCGTCAGAACGACGCCGTCGCCCTCGCCGTTCAGGAGCGCAAGCGCGAACGACAGATCCGACCCGACGTCGTCAAAGGCATTGTACCGAACGAATCCGACACGCGCGACCTCGCTGCGCGCAATCCGCTCGAGTTCGCCCAGACGTTCTTCGCTCCGGCGCTCGGCAGTTGTGAGGTCTTCGACGACCTTCTCCAAGCGGGAAAAACGATCGGTGGCGCGGGTGGCCCCCCCGCCGATCAGCTCATCGTGCGCATCGACGACCCGGCGCAGGGCTCGCATGCCGCGGCCCACGACGGCAAAATGGTAGACGGCGATTGCGACGAGCGCGCCAGCAAATGCGCTCCAGGCGCCAACGTATAAAGGTTGCGTTGAACCAATCTCCTAATTCCTTCGTTGCCAGGACGAGGGCCAGGTAATCCGCGGCACACGACTTGTCCCGCTTACCGTTGCTGCCTTCCGGCCCTGGCGGGGTTCACAGGTTTCCGTTGCGCGAAGCCCGACCCTCGTCGAGGCTCCGAACATCCTATCATAGGCCCGGGAGGTCCGCTTGCTAGCTCGCTACGTTGCATCTTTAATACTCGCGGTCGCTGTAAGCGCGGTCGCTTCCGCTGCGCCCGCGGACAACGTTCGTCTGCACGTCAAATGGGATCTAAGCGCGGACCAAGTCAAAGGCAATTGCCTGCGTCAGATCGCGACCGCGAACAATCGCGTCAACGCCTTGATGGCGTCGCACGTCAAACCAACGGCGAACAGCATCCTGGTCCCCCTCGAGAACATCACAGCGGACCTTGGTGACCGCACCGTAGCGGAGATATTCCTCTTCAGCGTCTCGCCAAATTCGGCGGTTCGCGACGCGTCGCAGGCATGCTCCGATGAGATCAACGCGTGGGTGACGGAATTCAACTCGCGGCCCGACATCTATCGCGCGTTGGCTGCAGTCAATGCGAGCCACACGGCGACGACCCCTTATCAAACAAAGCTCCTAGAGTACTACCTCGTCACGTTCCGCCGCTCCGGCGCCGGTCTTGGATCGGCTGCGCGCAAAAAGTTCGTCGCCCTTTCGCAACAGCTCGGAAAGCTGCAGAATAAATTCGCTGCGAACTTAGCCAACGACAAGACAACGATCACGATCACGCAAGATCAAGCCGCCGGCCTCGATACCGACTTCATGGCCCAATTTACGAAGAACGCCGACGGAACGTACACGGTTCCGGTTAACGAGTCGACGGTGACACCGTTCTTCCGTAGCGCGACGGTTCCGGCCGCGCGCAAGATGTACTACGTGGCATATGCGCAGCGCGGCGGTAAGGCGAATGTCGACCTTCTGGAGCAGGCGATCGCGATTCGCTATCAGCTGGCGCGATTGCTCGGCTACAAAGATTGGGCCACGTATCAACTTTCGAACAAAATGGCCAAGAGCCCGCAGCGCGTGATCCACTTTCTGACGGATCTCGACAAGCGTCTGCTCACGGGCGCCAATTCCGACCTTGCGACGCTCGCGAAGCTGAAGGCGAGCGACACCGGCGTCGCCGGCGCGACAATCGATCCGTGGGACTACGGCTTCTACGACGCAAAGCTGCGCAAAACGAAGTACGCTGTCGACGCGGATCAGATCAAAGCATATTTCCCCGTCCAGCATACGATCGATACCGTCCTTGCAGTTTATTCAAAGATGCTCGGCGTCACGTACACGAAAGGTGCTGATGACGGATGGATCCCGGGGGTTCTTCACTATCGCGTGAACGATACGGCGACCGGACGTTTCATCGGGGACTCTTACTTCGATCTGTATCCGCGACCCGGCAAGTACGATCACTTTGCGAACTTCCCGCTGCTCCCGAATCGCGTGTTACCGGACGGACGAACCCAGGCGCCGCTTTCAGTGATCGTCGGGAACTGGCCGCTCGCCGCACCCGGCAAGCCGGCATTGCTCTCGCACGATGACGTCGAGACGTTCTTTCACGAGTTTGGGCACAACATGGCCGCGATGCTCGCGACCGCGCCGTACGAAACGCTAAGCGGTGGTTTCCGTCAGGATTTCGTCGAGGCACCCTCTCAGATGCTCGAAAATTGGGTCTGGCAACCCTCGATTATCAAAGAGCTCTCGAGCCGTTATGATACGGGCGCCACGATGCCCGACGACCTGATTCAAAAACTGATCGCCTCACGCTACGTCGATCAGAGCTACGATTACACGCGGCAAGCCTTCTATGCGCTCGTGGACATGGAGTACCACACCCTCGGCGAGCACGTCGACACGACAAAAGTTTGGGCCGATTTGCTTCCCAAGACAACGCCGTCGTCGTTCGTGCCGGGAACGTATCCGCAGGCCGGGTTCGGCCATCTCATGGGCGGCTACGACGCCGGATACTACGGCTATCTGTGGTCCAAGGTCTACGCGCAGGATATGTTTACGCGCTTCCAGCGCCAAGGACTCGAGAGTCCGATCGCGGGTGCCGCGTATCGTCAAGATATCTTAGCGCCCGCGCAAACGTACGAACCGGATCAAGAGGTAACGAAATTCCTTGGCCGTCCGATGAGTCCGGATGCTTTTTACGCAGCCCTGGGCCTGAAACCGGCAACCGCGCAGCATTAATCGGTACGTTCTTGCTGCTGCGCTGAGCCTTCTTCTCGGCGCATGCAGCCTGCTCGGGTGCAGTGAGTCGGCAAAGCAGTCGCGCGACCCAAACACGCTCGTCATCTTAGAGCTGGCCGACGGCGATACCCTGAGCCCGATTTACGCCGCCAACTATTATTCGTTTCTGTACCAAACGCTGCTCTTCGACGGCCTCGTAACCGTCGGCGATAATTTTTCGGATGCGCCCGATCTTGCGAAGTCGTGGAAGAGCACACCCGACAAGCTGAACTGGACGGTCGAGCTTCGGCGCGGCGTTCTTTGGTCGGACGGCGTTCCGTTTACGGCTGACGACGTCATATATACGTGGCGCACGCTGCTCGATCCCAAGACCGGATTTCCATATCGCGGTCAATTCACGTACATCAAATCCGTGACGGCCGAGGGGAAATATCGCGTTCGCTTCGATCTTCGAAGTAAGAACGCACTCTTCGTTTCCCAGGGCCTCGGCACGGTCATCTTGCCGCAGCACGTCCTTGGGAAGATCCCAAACAATCAGCTGCGCACCTATGACTTCGACGCTCATCCGGTCGGTACGGGTCCGTACCTGCTTCAGAGTTGGCGTCACGACCAAGAAGCAACCTTTGTAACAAATCCGCGCTGGTTCGGCGGAGCGGCCACGCTCAAGCGGATCGTGTTTCAAATCGTCTTGAACGACGAAGCGCGTACCGACGCAATGGAGGAGGGCGCGGCCGACATCGACGACCAGGTTGGCCCTGCGGCGTACGGCATGCTGCAATCGGGACGCCGTCGTCTCGTCAACGTGCGGATTCCCGGACTCTACACCACGTTTGCATTCATCAATTTCAAACGCCCCGGCCTGAGCGACGTTATCGTGCGCCGTGCGATGCTGTACGGTTGGGACCGCGAGGCAGTCGTTCGTGGCCTATACCATGGCGATTACGACCTTGCGAGGGGCGTCGTGCCGGCTGGGATCAAGCGATGGTACGATCCGCACGTTCGCACCTACCCGTTCGATCCGGCACGCGCCCGCGCAATGCTGGATCGCGCCGCATATCTCCCCGGGCCGGATGGAATTCGCCGCAAGGGCAACGTGCGTCTGTCGTACACGTTATTCGATACGCCCGGTAATGGCCACCAAGATCTCGACGCAGATTTTCAGGCCGACATGCGCGCAATCGGCGTCGGCATCGTCGTCCGCGAAATCGATTTCGCCACGCTGATCGACGATGAACAAGACGGTAAGTACGATCTTTCCATTATCAATTGGGGAGGGGTTCCCGATCCGGATCAGACGACGCTCATGGGCTGCGATCAGTTCCCTCCGAACGGCAATAACGACATGTATTTCTGTGATCGAAAGCTGAGCCACGAGCTGGATGTCGGACTCCAAACCGTGGACTACGCGGCGCGGCGCAAGATCTACGACGACGCGCAGCGGCGGATCGCGGAGGATGTGCCCGTTCTGTATATCGGGTATCCCTATTACGAACTCGCGATGTCACCGCGCGTTCGCTTGAACATGCAGACGCTTCTTCCGGACCTGTATTTGTATCGCGACGTCGCGCATTGGAAACTCGGTCCGCTGTGACGACAGTTATCGTCCGGCGCCTGCTGGGTGCCGTTCCACTACTCTTTCTGATCAGCCTCATCTCATACGCGCTGATGGGCCTCTCGCCGGGCGGACCAGCCGCGATCTTTTCAGCCCAGCTCCAACGCCTTTCGCCGAGCGCGCGCGCCGAGTACATTCATACGCTTGGCCTGGACAAGCCGTGGTACGTCCAATACTTCTATTGGCTCGGCAATCTGCTGCTGCATGGAAGCCTCGGATATTCCTATGTCGACCAGCGGCCGGTCATCGCAAAGATTGTTGAGCATGTGCCGGTTACCGTCGAAATGCTGACGCTTGCGCTGATCTGCACCGTCTTGATCTCGATTCCTATCGGCGTGTACTCAGCGCTGCATCGTAACTCGGCGTTTGACTATGCTGCGACGATCGTTGCGTTTGCCTCGTATGGCATGCCGGTTTTTTGGCTGAGCATCATCTTGATCGACGTCTTTGCCGTTCATCTCGGGTGGTTTCCGACCGCCGGCGCCAACTCGGTCGGACGGGAAGGCGATCCTCTCGACCGATTGCGCCATCTCGCGCTTCCCGTTGCGGCGCTGACGATAATCAGCCTGGCGGCCTGGATTCGCTATCAACGCGGTGCCATGCTGAACGTTCTCGGCGAGCTCTATTTGCGAACTGCGCGCAGCAAGGGTTTGAGCGAACGAGCGGTCATCGTGCGTCATGCCCTCCGCAACGCCTTGATGCCGACCATCACGCTTCTCGGCCTCAGCTTGCCGGGGCTCTTCTCGGGCGCCTACTTCATCGAATACGTCTTTTCGATTCCCGGAATGGGTTATCTCGGAATCAACGCGGTCTTCCAGCGCGATTATCCGACGGTGATGGCGCTGACGATGCTCACCGCCGTCCTGGTGATACTCGGAAATCTGCTTGCCGACATTGCCTATGGCATTGCCGATCCTCGGATTCGTTATGATTAAGAGCGCGCTTCGCAGATTTGCTGCACAACCTTCGGCTCTGGCGGGCGCAGCTGTCGCGGCATTTCTCGTCCTCAGCGTCGTGTTCGGGCCTCTCCTGGATCCCGAGTCAGCCATTGCGGTCAACCATGCCACGATGGGCTACCCTCTGCCGCCAAGCGGCGAGCATCTGCTCGGAACCGACATTTTAGGCCGCGATGTGCTTGCGCGCGCGCTGCTCGGCGGAAGAGTGTCGATCGCGATCGGTGTCAGCGCGATGTTGATCGCCGTCAGCTTCGGCACGCTTTATGGAGCGATCGCGGGCGCGGCCGGCGGCGCGGTTGATGCCCTGATGATGCGCGTTGTAGACGCGCTGTTCTCGTTCCCAACCTTCTTTCTGATCATCACGGTCGAAGCGCTTACCAATCAGTTCGCGGTGGGCATTATCGTGCTAATTCTAGGTCTTCTATCCTGGATGGGCGTGGCGCGGCTCGTGCGCGCGGAGGTACTCTCGTTGCGCGGCCGCGACTTTGTCGAAGCCGCTCGCGCGCTCGGCGTAAGTCCGACTCGCCTCGTTTTGCGCCATTTGATTCCGAACGCGCTGGCGCCCGTGATAGTGGCGGCTACGCTCGCGATTGGGGACAACATCCTCGCCGAAACGGGACTCTCCTATCTTGGTCTGGGCGTGCAGCCACCAACGCCGTCGTGGGGCAACATGCTCCAAGATGCGCTCTTACCTGCGGCGCGCAATGCGCCATGGATGATCGTCACCCCCGGGCTGCTGATCGTTCTGACTCTTGTCGCATTTGCGCTTGCGGGCGATGGTATGCGCGCCGCACTCGACGTCGTTGACGCGCAAACTGCCGCATCGACCGTCGAGCTCGACGCCGAGGCCGCCGCCTAAGTACTGCATACAACCTGGCTCGCAAGCGGTGCGTTCTAGGCAGTGGGGAAAGAAGGCATCATGAGCACGGCAGCTGCGCCTGCCTCGCGTGCGTTGCGCGAGATGGCGTTCGATCACGTTGAACACTACGTAGGCAACGCGTTACAAGCGGCCTACTACTATTGTGCCGCGTTCGGCTTCCAAGTCGTGGCCTACGCCGGACCCGAGACCGGGATCGGAGACCGCTCCTCTTACGTGTTGCGGCAACGCGATCTGTGCTTCGTCGTAACCTCGTCAATGCATAGCGAGGGCGAGATCGCCGCCCACGTCGCGCGGCACGGTGATGGCATTCGCGATGTTGCCTTGACGGTTTCGAATGCGCGCGCGGCTTTCTCGGCTGCGGTCGCCGGCGGCGCCAAAGTGATCCGCGAGCCTAAAGAGATTTCGGACCCCAGCGGAACCGCGGTGACCGCCTCGATCGCAACATATGGCGATGTGATCCACACGTTTGTCGAGCGCCGCGCATATCACGGCGCGTTTCTTCCCGGGTACATAGCCCACTCGCTGGGAATCCGGCCTGCGGCAGAGGTCGGTTTCTCACATATCGATCACTGCGTCGGCAACGTCGGTTGGGGCGAGATGGAAACCTGGGTCAACTACTACGAGCGCGTCTTCGGCTTTTCGCAGTTGGTTAGTTTCGACGAGCAAGATATCTCGACCGAATTTACGGCGCTGCGCTCCAAAGTAATGACCGACGAGCGGCGCGTCGTGAAGTTCCCGATCAACGAGCCGGCTGAGGGCCGCAAGAAATCGCAGATCGAGGAATTCCTCGAATACTACGGCGGCCCCGGCGTGCAGCACATTGCGATCGCGACCGACGACATCGTTAAGACGGTTCGCGCGTTGCGCGCTAACGGTGTCGAGCTGCTCGATACGCCCGGCACATACTACGATCAGCTCGAATCACGGGTTGGCCGTATCGCGGAAGCCACACCGGTCCTGCGCGAGCTCGGGATCCTCGTCGACCGCGACAACGTCGGCTACATGCTCCAGATTTTCACGAAACCCGTCGAGACGCGCCCGACGCTCTTTTTCGAGATCATCCAGCGCAAAGGAAGTCTGTCGTTCGGGAAAGGCAACTTCAAAGCACTTTTCGTCGCTATCGAACGCGAGCAGGAGCGGCGCGGGACTCTCTAACAAGGCGTCGGCTAGTGCTGACGATCGCAACTCTTCCATCTGAAAGTCCGAGCGTTGACGCCGTGATGCTCGAGGCGCGCGCCGCGCAGTTTACGAAGCGCTCGATTAAAGCTGCATCGAAGCTTGCCGGTATCGATCTTGCGATCGCGTGCATGGATCTCACGACGCTGGAAGGCCGCGACTCGCCCGGACGCGTGCGCTCGATGTGCGCCAAGGCGCTGACGCCCGCACCGGGCGTGCGCAGCGTTGCTGCGGTTTGCGTCTATCCAAATCTGGTAGCAACAGCGAAAGCCGCACTCGATGGAACGAGCGTCAAGATTGCATCCGTCGCGACGGCGTTTCCCAGTGGTCTCTCTTCTCTCAATGTCAAGCTCGAAGATACGCGGGCGGCGATCGATGCCGGCGCCGATGAGATCGACATGGTAATCGATCGCGGTGCGTTTCTTGCCGGTGACGAACGCCGCGTTTGGGATGAGATCATCGAAGTGAAGCGCGTTTGCGCGGCTGCGCCCCGGCCCGTGCACCTTAAAGCGATTCTGGAAACGGGCGAGCTCGGCTCGTACGATGCCATCCGGCGCGCGAGCGATCTTGCGCTCAGTGCGGGCGCCGATTTCATCAAGACCTCGACCGGAAAGATCGGCGCTTCGGCGACGCTCCCTGTCGCGCTTTGCATGTCCGAAGCCCTGCGCGATTTCGAAAGCCGGACCGGCGAATGCCGCGGCCTCAAAGTTGCCGGCGGCATTCGCACGACAAAATCGGCGCTTGCCTACCTCGTCCTACTCAAAGAGACGCTCGACGAGCGGTGGCTTTCGCCGGATTTATTCCGGATCGGCGCCTCCGCATTGCTCGACGATCTCCTAATGCAACGCGAAAAAGAACTCACCGGCCACTACGCCGGCATCGACTACTACACGCGAGACTAACAATGGCGACGATCAACTTCGAGTACGCTCCCGCCCCCGAGTCCACAGCGCCCGTCAAGTTGCGCCGGCGCTACGAACATTTCATTGGCGGCGAGTGGCGTAAGCCGGTCGACGGCAAGTATTTTGACAGCGTCAGTCCTTCAACCGAAGAGAAGCTCGCCGAGATCGCGTACGGTTCGCCCGAAGACATCGCCGAGGCCGTTGCGGCGGCGCGCCGCGGTTACGACAAATATTGGCGGAAACTGCCTGCGAAAGAACGCGCGAAGTATCTCTACCGGATCGCGCGAGCGATTACGGAGCGTTCGCGCGAGCTAGCCATTCTCGAGACGATCGACGGCGGGAAGCCGATCAAAGAATCACGCGACTTCGACATCCCGCAGGCCGCGTCGCACTTCTTTTATCATGCCGGATGGGCCGACAAGCTGCGCTACGCGCTCCCGGGTTCGCCGAACGCCGAAGCGCTGGGCGTCGTCGGCGCGATCGTCCCGTGGAATTTTCCGTTGCTCATGGCGGCGTGGAAGATCGCGCCGGCGCTCGCATGCGGCAACACGATCGTCCTGAAGCCGGCGGAGACGACACCGCTAACCGCCCTTCTGCTTGCCGATATCTGCATCGAAGCCGATCTTCCGCCGGGCGTCGTCAATATCGTGACCGGGGACGGTGCAACCGGCGCGGCACTCGTCGAAAGCGACGTCGACAAGCTCGCCTTTACCGGCTCCACCGAGGTCGGGCGGATCATTCGCCGCAACACCGCCGGCTCGAAGAAGCGACTGACGCTCGAGCTGGGAGGCAAGGCCGCGCAGATCGTTTTTGCCGATGCGTCGCTCGACCAGGCCGTCGAAGGGATCGTCGCGGGAATTTACTTCAATCAAGGACATGTCTGTTGCGCGGGGTCGCGCCTCTTAGTTCAGGAGAACGTCCACGACGAGATCACGCGCCGTTTGCGCAAGCGCATCGCGACCTTACGTCTTGGCGATCCGCTCGACAAGAACACCGACATCGGAGCGATCAATTCGCGTGCACAACTGGAAAAGATTCGCGAGCTCGTGCAGAGCGGCATCGACGAGGGTGGCGAACTCGTGCAATCCCCGTGCGCGCTGCCGGAGCGTGGATTTTGGTTTGCGCCGAGCTTCTTTACCGGTGTTTCGCCGAGTTTCCGTATCGCACGCGAAGAGATTTTTGGACCGGTGCTTTCCATCTTGACGTTCCGCACCGCCGACGAGGCGATCGAGAAAGCAAACAACACGCCGTATGGGCTTTCGGCCGGTGTTTGGACCGACAAAGGATCGAAGAACATGTACGTCGCGCAGCGGTTGCGTGCCGGCGTTGTGTGGTGCAACACATTCAATCAATTCGATCCGAGCTCGCCATTCGGCGGATACCGTGAGTCCGGCTTTGGTCGCGAGGGTGGCTGGGTCGGGCTACGCGAATATTTGACCCATCGCTAGCAAGAAACGGGATGTGGTCAAGAAACGCAGGGCTCCCAAAGCGCGAGCGAATTTTGTCGCGTCCGACGCCCTTCGCATTCGCGAGCTTCTTCTAGCAGCTGCAGTAACGGCCGAATCCGCCGACGAGCACATCGCGCACACGGTGACGCTGGGTTGCCGTTTGCTCGGCTGCGACACCGGTGCCGTTTTCGAACTCGACCGCGCTAGCTCTGATGAGACCATATCCGAGCGATTGTGCCGCCTCGCGCTCGCGAGCGACGGCGCTCTCGCGCTCGACGATCTTCGCGGTCTCGATTATTTGAGCGAAGACGGAGAAAAAACACCGTTCCGTGCCTACATCGGCGCACCGATCAATGTCCGCGGCTCCGTCGTCGGTACGCTAAACTTCGTCGCAAAGGCGGCTCGCAAACCCGGCTTCAGCGAGACCGACCGCGACCTGGTACAACTGATTAGCGCCCTGGTTGGAAATACGATCGAACGGCGGCGCGCTCACGAGCGGCTGCATCGTCTCGCCTATTTCGATACGCTTACCGGCCTACCGAACCGCGTGCAGTTCGTCGAGCGCTTGTCCGAGGCGGTCTCACAGATCGCAAGCAGCCGCAACAACCGCAAACTCGCCGTGATCTTTCTCGATCTCGACGACTTCAAAGAGATCAACGACACCTTCGGGCACATGCGCGGTGACGCAGTCCTTTCGGTCATCGGAGAACGGCTGCGCCTGCGGGTCGGGACTCGCGGAACGGTTGCACGCATGGGTGGCGACGAGTTCGCGATCTTACTGACGGACGAGCGCGAGCTCGCCGACATGGAAGCATTTACCGAATCGATCCGGTCGGCAATCGATACGCCAATCATCATCGGCGGTTACGAGCAATACGCTACGGCCAGTCTCGGGGTCTCGATCTATCCCGACGACGGCGGCGATGGCGAGACGCTGCTCAAGCACGCCGACGTCGCGATGTATCGCGCCAAAGAAAAAGGCCGCAACTTCGTTCAGTTCTACACACCGGTGCTCAACGCGGCGATGACGACGCGGTTGCAGCAAGAGAAAGCCTTGCGCAAGGCGCTCTCGCGCGGTGAGTTCGTCGTCTACTACCAGCCGCAGTACGAACTCGCGACGGGCCGCCTCTTCGGTCTGGAAGCGCTTGTCCGTTGGCGTCATCCAAAGCTCGGCATGATTCGCCCCGACCTGTTCATCCCGAATGCGGAATCCAGCTCCGTCATCGTTTTGATCGGGGAGCTAGTGATGGAAACTGCGTGCCGGCAGGCAGTCGCGTGGCAAACGCGAGGCCTTCCGAAGCTGCGCATTTCCGTTAACCTCTCGGCGCGTCAGTTCCATGAGACGGATTTGCTCAAACGCGCAAAGACGGTTTTGGACGCGACCGGTCTCGATCCGGAAACGCTCGAATTCGAAATCACGGAATCGGTCGCGATGGGCGATGCGGAACGCTCGACTGAGATCATGAAGCGGCTACGCGACGTTGGGATTCGCTTCTCCGTCGACGACTTCGGGACGGGCTATTCGTCGCTCGGATACCTAAAACGCTTTCCGATCGATACGCTCAAGATCGACAAGTCATTCGTCGCCGACGTGATCACGAAAAACGACGATGCAACCCTCGTCAAGACGGTCATCGCAATGGCGCACAACCTTAACCTTGACGTCTGCGCCGAGGGGACGGAAACCAAGGAGCAGCTGGATTTTCTCGGACGAAACTCGTGCGACCGGGTCCAGGGTTACTACTACTCCAGACCCGTCCCTCCGGAAGAGATTGAGCCGTTCATTGTTGCAGCACTCGCAGAAACCCAAGTGGTACCCGCAAAAAACGGGTAAGCGGCTTTCGTGACCACGACGCTTGCACCGCCGGCGCTCGATCGCGACGGATTTCTCGACTGGTACCGCCGTAACCGGCGGTGGTCGCGCTACTTGTTCGACCGCGTCTTACCGCACGCGTACGAATCGCGTCCGATACCACTCCGTCATCCGGCCGTCTTCTATGAAGGGCATCTCCCGGCGTTCTCGTTCAACAAGCTCGCGTACGAGACGTTCGGGCGTCCGCCGATCGACCTTGCGTTGCAAACTCTGTTCGAACGCGGGATCGATCCGGGCGACGCAGCGTCAGCCGCGGCTGCGAAACGCGCGCGTTGGCCCTCGCGTGCGGAAGTATGGGAATTCGGCGCCAAGTGCGACGCAGTCGTCGAGGACATTCTGCGTAACGAGCCGCTCGATGTCAAAGGTGATCCGCGCAAGGAGCGCGCGCACACGGCGTGGACGATTCTCGAACACGAGCCGATGCATCACGAGACGTTTTCCTACATCTTGCATCGCATGCCGCTCCAGGATAAAGTTCGTCCCGACGACTACGTGCAGCCGTGCGATGCGGAGCATCCGCCTCTACGCCGCATCGAAATTCCGGCCGGCATTGCGACCCTCGGCGCACGGCGGCGCGAGATCGTGTTCGGGTGGGACAATGAGTTCGAGGAGCACCGTGCCGATGTGCCGCGTTTTGAATGCGACGTCTATCCCGTGACCAACCGTCAATGGATGGCGTTCGTGCGCGACGGTGGACCGCTGCCATCGTTTTGGGTCGAAGCCGACGGCGGCTTCAGGCTGCTGACCGCGTGGGCGGTTCTTCCGATGCTCGAGTCCGCGCCGGTATGGGTGACGAGCGAACAAGCTCGCCAGTACGCGTCATGGGCGGGACGTCGCGTCATGAGCGAAGCGGAATATCATCGCGCCGCTTTCGGAACACCGGACGGCGAAGAGCAAGCATACCCTTGGGGTGAAGCAGCTCCAACGCGCGCACACGGGAATTTCGATTTCCAGAATTGGGATGTTGCGCCGGCAGGTTCATACCCCAAGGGCACGAGCGCCTTTGGGATTGCCGAGTTGATCGGCAACGGCTGGGAGCACACGTCGACGCCGTTCATGCCGTTTGAAGGCTTCGAGCCGCACGCTTCCTATCCGCAGTACTCTGCCGACTTCTTCGACGGCAAGCATTACGTTGTCAAAGGTGCCTCGCCGATCACGCCGATCGAGCACATTCGCCGCAGCTTCCGGAATTGGTATTACGGCGATTATCCGTATCTGTACGCAAAGTTCCGAACGGTAAACGACTAGCACTTCGTGCGTATCGTTAGCTTGCTCCCGAGCGCGACCGAGATCTGCTTCAGCCTTGGTCTCGGCGAGCAGGTCGTCGGCGTCACGCACGAGTGCGATTTTCCGCCTGAAGCGCTGGCGAAGCCCAAGCTGACGCGTTCGATGCTACCCGAATCGCTGCAGACGCAGCCGGGAAGCTCGGGCGCAATCGACCGGCACGTGCGCGCCAACGTTCATCAGGGCTCGAGCCTCTACGCGCTCGATAGCGATCTGCTCGAAGCGCTCGCTCCCGATCTTATTATCACGCAGGAGCTGTGCGCCGTATGTGCGGTCTCCTACGATATCGTGGCCGGCGCTGCCAGACGCTTGCGCGGCGATCCACGTGTGATCTCACTGGAGCCTGCACGCCTCGAAGACGTCTTCGGAACGATCGATACCGTAGCGCAAATCTGCGGCGTCCCGGAGCGCGCGACTGCGGTGCTCGCGCATTTGCGAACGCGCGTCGCGGCGCTGCGCACAACGACAAGCGCGCTCGTGCGTCCACGAACGTTATTGCTCGAGTGGCCCGATCCGCCGATGAACGCAGGGCACTGGATTCCCGATATCATCGAACTTGCAGCCGGAGAACCCCTTTTGGCAAATGCCGGAGGCAATTCGCAAAAGCTCGAGTGGAAAGCAATCATACAAGCCGACCCGGACGTGGTGGTGGTTGCACCGTGCGGTTACGACCTTGGAAGGGCGAGAGATGCGATCCGGGAGCTCGATGCGTATCCTGCGTGGTGCACCTTGCGCGCCGTTCGCGAAGGGCGCGTCATCGCTATCGACGGCAACGCGTACGTAAGCCGTCCAGGGCCACGACTCGTCGACAGTGCCGAAATATTAGCGCACGCACTGCACGGCGACGCGCTGGTGCGCGTTTAGCCGGCGCGTCGTAAAGCGGAGTGCCGCCCTGTTTTCAGCTCGCGGAAATAAACGGAGTAGACGCTGAACCAGTCATCCAAGAGTTCGGAATCGTCTTGCACGAGCGTGATTCCCGTTTGCTGCGCCGTCGTGTGCAGCAACTCCAGGATCCGGCGATTCGAGAGGCGCCCGAACTTATAGAGTCCGGCGCGAAAAGCACACTCGAACGCGTCCTCATGAATGACGCGCTCTATTTCGCTTCGGTAGACGCCCTGTAACTCGGGCCCCCGGCGAGTTGCCATTAGACAGACATTTTACCACATTTCGGGCTTAAGCGGACCCGACCAGTGCCATCCTGCGCTGCAGTTCCGTGTCGATTTCGTTAAGAAACTGTTGTGTATTGAGGAAGGGCTGGTCCGGCCCGATCAGGATCGCGAGGTCTTTCGTCATCTTTCCGCTCTCGACGAGATCGACGCAGACGCGCTCCAGCGTCTTGGCAAATTGCACGACGTCGGGCGTCTCGTCCATCTTGCCACGATACGTCAAACCTTGCGTCCACGCATAGATCGACGCGATCGGATTGGTCGAGGTCTCCTTGCCGGCTTGATGCATCCGGAAGTGTCGAGTAACCGTGCCGTGCGCGGCTTCGGCTTCGACAGTTTTACCGTCTGGCGTCATCAGCACTGAGGTCATCAGGCCGAGCGAACCGTAACCTTGAGCGACAGTATCGGACTGTACGTCGCCATCGTAGTTCTTGCACGCCCACACAATCTTGCCGTGCCATTTCAAGACCGAGGCGACCATGTCGTCGATCAGCCGGTGCTCGTACGTCAGTCCGGCCGCGTCGAACTTCGCTTTAAACTCCGCGTTGAAAATCTCTTCAAAGAGATTCTTGAAGCGGCCGTCATATGTCTTGAGAATAGTGTTCTTCGTCGAGAGATAGACGGGGTATTTGCGTGCCAGACCATAGTTGAGACAGGCGCGCGCAAAGCCGCGAATCGACTCGTCGAGATTGTACATCGAGAGCGCGACACCGGATTCATTGAAGACGAAGACTTCGCGTTCGACCGGCGCTCCGCCGTCTTTCGGCTCGAAGCGCATCGTTAGCTTTCCGGCGCCCGGAATGAGCATCTCCGTCGCGCGATACTGATCGCCGTAACCGTGACGCCCGATTACGATCGGTTCGGTCCAGTTAGGAACGAGCTTGGGAATGTTCCGGCAAATGATCGGCTCGCGGAAGATCGTGCCGCCGAGCTCGTTGCGGATCGTTCCGTTTGGTGAACGCCACATTTGTTTGAGATTGAACTCTTTTACTCGCGCCTCGTCGGGCGTGATCGTCGCGCACTTGACGCCCACACCGTATTTGCGAATCGCGCGCGCCGCATCGAGCGTGATTTTGTCATCGGTCTTATCGCGCGACTCAACCCCGAGATCGTAGTACTCGAGATTGACGTCGAGATACGGCTTGATCAAGCGCTCGCGGATCATCTCCCAGATGATTCGCGTCATTTCGTCCCCGTCGAGCTCGACGAGGGTAGTCTTAACCTTGATCTTTGCCACGCGAAAAGTAACCTCCGATAAGCGAACCCGCGCCTCTTCGCCCCGAGGTTGCGTCTCCCTAGGCGAGGATCAGTGCAGCGGTGCTCTCCATGGAGGAGCTCTTCCCCTCCGTCAATGCGCGATGCACTGCGCTTTCGAGCGCCATCGCGCGCCCTTCACGCGCCGCACGTTCGCGTGCGCTGCGGTCCATCCGCCGCTCGAGAATCTCTGAGAGGCGCGCGATCTCGCGACGCTCGCGAAGACTTCCGGCGATCGCATGCGTGCGGCGCAAGCTTTGCGCGAATGCCAAGAGCCGAGCTGCGCTCTCGTCTTGCTGGCCATCGACGGCAATCCGAGTAAAGAGCTCGAAGCTGGCTGCCAGACGCCCCGGATTCGCGAACTCGCGCAACGATTCGAGCGCGTCTCGCGCGTGCATCCTGCCGACGATCGAATCCGAGCGGAGCTCGACACGCGCCAGCAACAAGGTCGTAAACGCGGTCGAGGCGTCGTCGTTGAATTCGTGACATTGCGCGGCCACGTCGTGAATGACTTCGATCGCGTGCGTCTCGTCATTACGTAGAAGATTGATTTCGACGATCTCACTCACGACGTCGAGCATGATTTCGGCTGAGCCGCTGGCGCGCGCCGCATCCAGCGCTTCGGTGAGCAGCGCGAGTGCACGCGGAATATCGCCGTCCTGCTCGGCGACAATCTCCGACCAACCCAGAAGCGCCCGGGCCAGCGAGCGTGCCTCGCCCGCGATCCGGAACGCGTTGCTCGCGTGGTGATACAGTGAACCGGCTTCATCGAACCGCGCACGGGCATGACGTGCCAGCGCCAGCGCCAACATTACGCGCGCCGTCTCGGCGCCGTCATTGCTCGTTCCGGTTTCAGCCCGGAAGCGTTCGGAGAGCTGCTCCAGCCGGCCGGAATCGACTCCCGCAGCCTGGATCTCGATTGCAGCCTCGAGGACGTCAAGCAAACGCCGGCGCGAGAGTCGGTCGGCTTGGCAGATCGCGAGATCTAGGAATCGCGACGCCGTGGCGTGATGTCCCGACTCGATCCAGAAGAGCGCCATCCCAGCCGCCAGCGCGGCGCCGCTCTCGAGGTCTTCGCCGTTCAGCGCGCCTTCGAGAACGGAATCGACGTTTTCGCGCACCGCGGCGTAACGGTTGAATATTTCCGACGACGCACCGGCCTGCAGCTCGGCGCGCAATCCGCTGACGACGCCGGCATAGTGACGTGTTGCGACGGCGCGGATTGCGGTTGGCTCATCGAATTCGACGAGCCGGACCCCGACGTAATCTGCGATCGTCGCGAGCAGACGGTATCTTCCACTCTCGAGATCTACTTGGACCAGCGACTTCTCGACTAGCTGGGTGAGAATTTCGAAGCTCGTAGGACCGTCGAAGGCATCGCCGCCGGCGATCGCGCGCGCGGCCTCTTCGTCAAATGGTCCGCGCAGAATCGAGAGACGCGCAAGGAAGCGTCGTTCGGACTCGCTGAGCATGTCGAAGCTCCAGCCAATCCGGTCGTGCAGATCGGTCGGCTGCGCCAGCGGCGAGCCGTGGTCCGCGAGTTGCTGCAGGCTCATGTTACGCAGGCGCATCGCGGCGAGCTCGATTCCGAGCGGCAGACAATCAACGCGTCCGACGACTTCGCGAACGACGGCATCTTCTTCCGGACCCGGTGCGAACTGCGGACGCACGTCGCGAGCGCGCGCGACGAAAAGCTTCATCGCATCGGCGAACGGGAACGGCTCCAGGCGAATTCCGACTTCGCCCGAGATCTCGAGCGGCTGGCGCGACGTCGTCACGATGCGCGCATCGTGACAATGGCGCGTCACGTTTGCGACAAGCGACTTGCACGCGCCAAGCAAATGCTCGCATGAATCAAGAATGATGAGCGCAGGCGATGCGGCTAGTGAGGCGAGTAGTTCATCAACTGGACTGGCGCCCGGAAGTCCCATCGCGTGCGCGACGATTGCAGGCAAACGGTCGCCGTTGCTTTCCGCACCCACTTCGATCAGCCAAACGCCGCCGGGGAATGTCGGCAGCGCGGCCTGCGCAGCAGCAATTGCCAGCCGCGTTTTTCCGACGCCGCCGGGACCGAGAATCGAGATGACTCCCGAAGTCGGAAGCGCGCGCGAAATCATGGCAAGTTCGGCATCGCGCCCGACGAACGAGGTCGGCTGGCCGGGCAAATTGGTACGGCCTTCGAATCGTCTGCGCGCTGGGCGTGTCTGACCCATGTAGGTGCTCGATGCAGCGCGATTGCGTCCGTTTTCTTTAGCTCGATAGAGCGCTGCGTCCGAAGTCGTTACCAGCGTTTGCGGTTCCTCATCGGCTTTGGCGAATAAGGTCGCGACGCCGGCACTGATGCTGACGTGATCGAGCTCCGAGCCGCGATGTACAATCCGCAGCTCTTCGACTTTGCTGCACATCCGCTCGGCGACGTCGATGCCGCCCTGCTCCGGAGTGTTGGGGAGCAACGCGACAAATTCTTCACCGCCATAGCGCGCCACCATGTCGCCGCTGCGCGAGACGCAGCTCAGAAGTGCTTGCACCACCTGCTGCAAGCAGTGGTCGCCCGCCACGTGGCCGTACGAGTCGTTGTAGACTTTGAAATAGTCGACGTCGACCATTACTAAAGAAAGCGGCTCGTGAGAACGAACCGCTCGTCGCCATTCATCGATCAATCGCTCGTCAAACGCGCGGCGATTGTACGCGCCCGTAAGCGCGTCGCGCGTCGCGAGGGCTTCCAGCCGCTCTTTTTCTTGCGCAAGCGTCACATTGTAGATCGCAACGGCCATGTATCGAGCGCACGTCTCGAGCAGCGTAATGTGCTCGGGCGTGAAGCGTTTCGCGCCGCCGGCGAGCGTGAGGAATCCGAAGCAGTCCGGCCCATAGCGCAACGGAATGAACAGCACGACGCGATCGCCCGGAATCGAACGAATCGTCGGGGCTTGCGAATCGAGGTCGTCGAGGTCGATCTCTTCGATCGCTTTGCTCGGATCTTCGTCGCCCGCAACAAACGACCAGCGCACGTGCAGCTTAGTCCGGTCGCTTTCAACGATCGCAACAAAGTGCGCGCTGAATTGCGACGCGAGTAAGTCACAAACACGCGAAAAGAGCACGTCCGGCGGCAACGCGGAGACGAGCATCTCGGCGGTACGCCGAATGATCATTCTCTCGCGCAACAAACCGCCGGAGCGAACGGCGGTATCGGGCATTAGGGCGGCGGCCTTCTAGGGGCAGCCTCGCTTCCCTACCATCCCAGCCTACCCTGTGCTCACCATCTCACAACTCTCTTAATGTTTGAGCACGAAATGGGGTCAGACGACTCCTAGCGTTTCAGCATCGGGCGCCCTTCACGGGCCACGAGAAGGTCGTGCATGTCGCTCGCGTGCTCTTCTTCCTGAGCCAAGATCCCTTCGAGCATGACGCGCGTCGTAGGGTCCTTATCGCCGAAGAAGCGGATCATCTCGGTGTAGGATTCAACCGCGATGCGTTCGGCGATCAGATTCTCCTTGATCATGTCGATGAGGTCGGGTCCCGAGCTATATTGGCTGTGCGAGCGAGTCAGCAGTCCCTCCGGATTGAGGTTCGGCGTCCCGCCAAGCTCGTTGATGCGCTCGGCGATCTTCCGCATGTGCGCCAGCTCCT
The DNA here is from genome assembly GCA_963715815.1 of Vulcanimicrobiota bacterium. Lineage (GTDB taxonomy): Bacteria > Vulcanimicrobiota > Vulcanimicrobiia > Vulcanimicrobiales > Vulcanimicrobiaceae > JAFAMS01. Next base: position 1,938,273 of record OY970278.1, read on the forward strand.
CGCTCGCATGCTGCTCGAACTCCGCCTTGACTTCGGATGAGTTGATTCCCATCGCCGCCGTCGCGTTGGCGGTGTAACGCAGGACGCACACGATCTCGGTCGCCAGCGCCGTTTGCAAGACGTTGACGGCCTCGCTTGGATCGAGTCCGTAGCTTGCGGTCACGGGGCCCTTCTCCATCGAGGCTTGCGCGCGCCGCCGAAGCTCCTTGACGTCCGAGACAAACGGCTGGCTTTTCTTATGACCATTCTTGTGAGATGAACGTTTGAGCATCATGGGCCCACGTTACCCGCAAAAGCGGGGGCCGATGCCAGCCGGCGGAAAAGTCGTCTCATGGCGAAAAAGGACGCCGATAGCCGCATAGCTGTCCGTAAGATGTACAAGCTTTATCTGGGCGGGCAGTTTATCCGGAGCGAATCGGGACGGACCGACGTATTCGGCGACGCCAATGTTGCGCGCGCATCGCGTAAGGATCTTCGTGACGCGATCGTCGCAGCGCGCAGCGGACAGGCCGCCTGGTACGGAACGACGCCGGCACTTCGCGGCCAAATTCTCTATCGTCTCACTGAGATGATGGAAGGCCGCCGTGCGGAGCTCGCAGAGCGTCTCTCGGACGAAGGCCTCGGACGCGCAGACGCGCGCAAAGAAGTAGGCTTCGCGATCGATCGCGTGCTGTGGTACGCGGGGTGGTGCGACAAGTATTCAGCCGTTCTCTCCGCGCGCAATCCCGTCGCAGGACCGCACTTCAATTTCTCGACACCTGAGCCGACGGGGATCGTTGGTGTCGTCGCCCCCGACCGCCCCAGCTTGCTCGGTCTCGTGACAGCCATTATCCCTCCGCTTGTCAGCGGCAACAGCGTCGTTGCGATCGCATCGGAAACCGATCCGCGCACCGCGATCGTGTTCGCGGAGTGCGTCGCCACCAGCGACATGCATGCCGGTGCGCTCAACATTCTAACGGGCAAGCGGAGCGATCTGATTCCGCATCTCGCGCGCCATATGGACGTAAACGCCGTCGCCCTGTATTGCGCCGACCCCGAGACGAATGCCGACGTCACGCGCATGGCCTCCGAGAATCTCAAACGTGTCTATCTCGAGACAGCCGTCGAGGATGCGTGGACCGACGCGCGCTTCGAGGATTTGGACCGTGTCGCTGCGTTCGTCGAAATAAAAACGATCTGGCATCCGGCGGCAATTTGAAAGCGCGTGAGGCCCGCGAGGAGATCTTGGGCTGCGCGTACGCACTCTGGGATCGTGGTCTCGTCAGCGGTTCCAGTGGGAACATCAGTGCGCGGCTGGACGACGGCGACATTTTGATCACGCCGACGCGAAAAGCACTCGGCCTCCTCCGAAAATCCGACCTCGTTCGTATCGACACTGACGGCAAGCCGCGTAAGGGTGGAAAGCCCTCGAGCGAATGGCGTTTACACGCGGCGGCGTACGCGGCTCGCAGCGATATCGAGGTGGTAGTGCACACGCATCCCACTTTTTGCGTCGTCTGGTCGGGCAAAGATCGTCTCTTCCCGCGCGAAACAGTCGCATCGACTGAATCTCTGCAAGCGATGAAGCTCGTTCCGTTTCATCCCAACGGAACGCAAGCGCTCGCCGACGCGACGCGCGCCGCACTTGCGGACGGTACGCCGCTCGCGCTTCTTGCACGCCATGGCCTGGTAGCGGTTTCGCATGAGATGGAAGACGCGTACGTGCAAACCGATCTCGCCGAAGAGTGCGCAAAAGTCGCATATTTCGGCGTCGTTTTGGGCCGTTCTCTTAGCTCGACTTAATCAGAGGCTCGTCCGGATCGGAGAGGGGGAGATTCGAACTCCCGAGACCCTTTCGGGTCTGCTCGCTTTCCAAGCGAGTGCATTCGACCACTCTGCCACCTCTCCATAGACGTGAGGTCAGGCGTTCAATCGCCAAAAATTGCGACGACTTCCTGCAGCGAGGTTACGATGTGGGCCGGCGGCGGCGGCATCGTTTCCGTTGGCAGTCCGCTGCGATTGCACCACGCTACCTGAAAACCGAACGCTGCAGCGCCCGTAGCGTCCCAACCGTTAGAAGAAACGAAACCGATCTGCGATGGTTGTTTTCCGAAACGCATGCACGCCAGCGCGTAGACTTGCGGCGCCGGTTTGAACTTTCGCACCTCATCGACGCTCCAAACGTCGTTCAGTAATGAATCAAGGCCCGTGGTCGCGAGTGCGCGTTTTGCAGTCGCCTGCGTTCCGTTCGTCAGCACCGCCGTTCGTATGCCTCGCGAACGAAGCGCCTCGAGCGCAAGCGTTGCATCAGGGTACGGACGCAGCTCGAGCCAACCGTCGCAGAGCTTCGTACGAGTCTCCGCATCTGCGTCGATAGCCATCGCTGCCAAAACGTAATCGAGCGAACGCGCCGTCAATGTATCGAAGTCATCGTATCGATCCATTAGGGTGGCTGCAAACGAGTATGCGATCTGTTTGTCGCGCCAGCGCTGGACGAATGCATCCGCATTCTTCTTCCCCAAGACGTTGCCGACGAGCGTACGCAATGACGCGATATCGAGCAGGGTCCCGAACAGATCGAAAACGACGCCCTCGACCTTCATCTTCGCGCCCATCGTAAAAGCGCACGCTCGACGACGCGCATCGCGCGCGTCGTGATGAATCCTTGCTCCGAAATAGGTTCAGTGAGAATTGCACGCATGCCGAGTAGTTTTGCTCCTAAGACGTCCGTGAAGAGTTGATCGCCGACGACGACGGTTGCAGTCCTCGGCGTTCCAAGGACGCGCAAGGCCCGCAAAAAGGCGAGCGGTAGGGGCTTCATTGCACTTGGGACCGACGGCACGCCGATGAGCGCGCCGAAGGTCGCGACGCGATCGCTCCAATTATTCGAGACCAGAACGACGCGAAATCCGCGCGCGAGCGCGGCTCGGACCCAGCCCGTGATTTCGGGCTCGATGGAGGCGGCGCGGTAGGCGACAAGCGTGTTATCGAGGTCGACAATGATCCCCCGGACCCCCGTTTGAGCTAGCCGCTCGAGCGAAATCTCAGCGAGTCCCCGGGCATAAGCGTCAGGAAGCATCCATCCCCGCTATCCCCGCCTCTCTCCACAGGACGCTCGCCTTGTTCGCCGGGCATCCACCGCGCCCACCCTCTTCATCCACGGATATCTGGGGTTACGCACAGTCTGTGCTCAAGGTACTCAGAACCTAGATGTTGTGGAGAATATAGCATCTTGACCCCTATATCTTGTGTTTGAAATCAGGAAGCGGTATGCTGTTCGTCACCGAGCGTCGACGCTTGGTTCGTGTCCCTACGGGGAATATCGAACAGGTGTTCGACCGCTACCGCTCAATAACGTACTTGTTGGAGGCGCCGAGGCATGAAGTTTGAGCGCGCGTATTCACGTCCTGGTGACCCGTATTCGGGCGTAGGGTTCGTGGCGCGGACGTCCCGGATCACGAATCCGGACGGCTCGCTTATTTTTGAAGCAAAGGACTGCATGGTCCCAAGCGACTGGAGTCAGGTCGCCGTTGACGTACTTGCGCAGAAGTATTTCCGCAAGGCCGGAGTTCCGGCGCGGCTGCGAACGGTCCCCGAGGAAGGCGTCCCCGAATGGCTGTGGCGCTCCGTACCGGACGATGTGGCCCTCGCCGAGCTGCCGCGTGAAAATCAGTTCACGCGAGAGAACGACGCTCGCCAGGTCTTCAACCGCCTCGCCGGCACCTGGACGTATTGGGCCTACAAGCACGGCTACTTCGATTCGGAAGGCGACGCTCGCGCCTATTACGATGAGATGTGCGCGATGCTCGCGCGCCAAGTCGGCGCACCAAACTCGCCGCAGTGGTTCAATACCGGTCTGCACTGGGCGTATGGAATCGAAGGTCCGTCGCAAGGCCATTATTTCGTTGATGCCAAGAGCGCACAGCTAACACGCTCGACCAACGCCTACGAACACCCCGCACCGCACGCGTGCCTCCCCTATAACGCGACCGTATCCACTCCCGACGGCCCGATCGCAATCGGCGATATCGTCACACGAAATCTCGTCGGCCTGTCCGTTTACGATGCAAAAGGCACGACTCGAGTCGTTGCAGTCAAATATAACGGAGTCAAGCCCGTCTACCGCATTCGCCTTACAAATGGCAATGCAATTGAGGCGACTTCCGATCACCTCGTTCTAGCCGCTGAAGCCCACAAAGGGCAGAGACGTTGGCGCTTTGTTTCTGAGCTGAAACCAGGCATGCGTCTCATTCAACGTACGGACACGACGATTGAAGCTTCTGAAAACAGCAGACTTGAAAATGAAGCTGCACTTGCCGGTTGGCTGCAGGCGGATGGTTTTGTCGGACAATACGCCACTGGGACTAACCGCAGCCTCACAATCGAGGCAATGACTGTAAATGAGGACGAACGCAGTTACGTCAACGCACTCTGCCAAGAAGTCTTTGCAGGCGTACATTCACACGAACGTTCCGTAGACAGTTTCGATCAAAGCCTTTCGATACGACGCAAGCGCTACTATGGTGAGCAATTAAGGCCATTCGTCGAGCGTTTTCAGCTGCTAGATCGTGGCCTTGAGATACAAGTGCCGCCGGTTGTTTCAAGCGGGGGACGCAATGTCATATCCGCGTATCTTCGCGCGCTTTTTCAAGCCGATGGCTGTGTAAGAATTAGAGAAGATCGTGCTTCTAGCGACGTTGTCTTTGGGACGATATCTCCAAAGTTAGCCGACGGCGTCTCACGCCTTCTGTTCCATCTGGGCATTTATAATCGAATTTCTGTCGGGAACGACTCCAGAGAAGATCGCAAGCCTTACCATCATGTCGTCATAGCCTGGAAAGACGCCAAGGAAAAGTACGCATCGCTGATTGGTTTTGTCTCTGCTGACAAGAAGACGAAGCTGGATAATGCCTTGACCCTGCCGGGCAGGCGTGTTGCTAGTCTGCGCGACGAAGTCGTCCAGACAATTGAGTATGTCTCGGACCAAGATGTCTATGACATTGAGACCGAAAGCCATAACTTCCTAACCAACAACGTCGTCGTTCATAACTGCTTCATCCAAAGCGTCAACGACGATCTCGTCAACGAAGGCGGGATCATGGACCTTTGGGTCCGCGAAGCTCGCATCTTCAAGTTCGGTTCCGGGACAGGTTCGAATTTCAGCAATCTACGCGGTGAAGGCGAGCGTCTTTCGGGCGGCGGTACGTCTTCGGGTCTCATGTCGTTCCTACGCGTCGGCGATCGCGCAGCCGGTGCAATCAAGAGCGGCGGCACGACGCGTCGCGCCGCCAAGATGGTCATCCTCGACATCGATCATCCGGACGTCGAGACCTTCATCAATTGGAAAGTCAAAGAAGAACAAAAGGTCTCGGATCTCGTCACGGGTTCGATCGTGTGCGAGCGCAATCTCAATGCGATTATGCGCGCCGCGCACGACGAGACACTTCCGGAGAATGCGCGTCTCGATCCGGCCCTCAACCCGCAGTTGCGAGCCGCTATGCGTACCGCACTTTCGAACGGCATCCCGCAAGCCAATGTTCAGTACGCGCTCGATTTTGCACGCCAGGGCTATAAATCGCTCGAGATCGAGACCTACGACACCAATTGGGATTCGAAGGCATACTCGACGGTCTCCGGCCAGAATTCAAACAACACGGTTCGCATCTCGAATGACTTCTTTGCGAAGCTCGACGCAGACAAGTCTTGGGATCTGCGTTGGAGAACCGACGGCAGAGTTTCGAAATCCCTCCCAGCCGCAAAGCTCTGGGAAGACATCGCAGTTGCTGCATGGCAATGCGCGGATCCGGGTTTGCAGTTCGACACGACGATCAACGAGTGGCACACGTGCCCCGAAGACGGCCGTATCAATGCCAGTAACCCGTGCGTCACAGGCGACACGCTCGTCGCGACCGCCGATGGTCTGGCGCGCATCGATTCGATGGTGGGGCGTTCGGCTTTTGTCATCGGCTCCGACGGCAAACCGCACTTTGTGTCCCGCATCTTCCCGACCGGCTCGAAGCGCGTCTATCGTTTGCGCACGCGCGCAGGTTACGAACTGCGGCTGACCGCCGATCACAAGATTCTTACCGAAGAGCGCGGCGACGTCGCGCTTGCGGACGTCATCATCGGCGAACGCGTCGTCCTGCGCGGCTCCGGCTTCGGAACGCGCACGCTCGATGAATCGACGCTGCTTGCCCTCGCAGCTCGCGTCGGCTCGCAGTCACTCGTCGCCGTCGGTAACGGTCTGGCCGGCGCTGAATCGGTCGATGAGTTCATCCAGCAAGATGCCCATCTTCAATTTACGCCATCGATCTATGGGCTGGATCGCATGTCGATTGCGACATTGCTGCGGGCGCTCTTCGATGAGTGCGGCGAGTTCTCGTCGGGCTCGATGGAACTACTCTGGCAAATTCAGCTTCTTCTGCTGAACTTCGGCGTAAAAGGCAAGATCTATCGGGATCGCGGCGTTATCCGCATCGCAGCTCACTCGCGTTCGCGTTTTGCGCGGACGATCGAAGGCGGCGAGCCGTTTGAGCGCTCGCGCGAAGTCCTCACCGATGAAGTTTCGCAGATCAAAGCCCTCGGCGTCGAGCAAGTCTTCGATCTCACCGAGTTCGACACGGCGCACTTCGTCGCCAACGGCATCGTCGTGCACAACTGCTCCGAATACATGTTCCTCGACGATACGGCGTGCAATCTCGCAAGCCTCAACCTCGTCAAGTTCATGGATCAGACGGGACGTTTCGATCCGAAACGCTTCGGCGACGCATGCCGCATGTGGACGTTCACGCTTGAGGTCAGCGTCCTCATGGCGCAGTTCCCCTCACGCGAGATTGCGCAGAAGTCGTACGATTTCCGCACGCTTGGCCTCGGCTATGCGAATCTCGGAACGCTCCTCATGCGTATGGGCTTGCCGTATGACTCCGAAGAAGGCTTCGGCTGGTGCAGCGCGATTACGGCGCTCATGACGGGCGCCGCGTACAAGGCGTCGGCGGAGATGGCACGCGAGTACGGTCCGTTCCCGCGCTACGAAAAGAATGCCGATGCGATGGGACGCGTTATGCGCAACCATCGACGCGCAGCGTATCAAGCGCCACGCAGCGAATACGAAGGGCTGAGCGTTCCACCAATCACGCACGCACCAACGCTCTTCACGCAAGAGACGTGGGCGGCCGCGCGCCATGCGTGGGATCATGCACTCGCGATCGGCGAGATTGCGGGCTATCGCAATGCGCAAGTGACCGTCATCGCGCCGACTGGCACGATCGGCCTCATCATGGATTGCGACACGACCGGAATCGAGCCCGATTTTGCGCTCGTCAAATTCAAGAAGCTGGCCGGCGGCGGCTACTTCAAGATCGTCAATCAATCGGTAGAGGCAGCACTGCAGCGTCTCGGCTACACGCCAGAACAGATTGCAGCGATAGAGACCTTCGCCAAAGGCACGAACACGCTCGAGGGTGCTCCGCACATCAATCGCGCGACGCTTCGCGCGAAAGGCTTTGATGACGAAGCTCTCGAGCGCATCGAAAGCGGCTTGCCGGCATCGTTCGAGCTGGCGTTTGCCTTCAATCGCTGGGCGCTGGGCGACGAGTTCTGCAAGTCAAAGCTCGGAATGAGCGATGAGCAGCTGGCCGACATCAACAGCTCGATCCTCGTTGACGTGCTTGGATTCACGCCCGCACAAATCGACGAAGCATCCGACCATATCTGCGGCCGCATGACATTGGAAGGTGCGCCATTCCTCAAAGACGAGCACTTGTTCGTCTTCGATTGCGCCACGCCGTGCGGCAAACATGGGGCGCGCTTCATCCGCCCGCTCGCGCACGTCGACATGCTCGCGGCTTCACAGCCGTTTATCAGCGGCGCGATCTCAAAGACGATCAATCTCCCACAAAATGCCACCATCGGCGACATCAAGGAGACCTATCGCTATTCGTGGGAGCGGATGTGCAAGGCGGTCGCGCTCTATCGCGACGGCTCGAAGCTCTCGCAACCGCTTGCGAGCTCTGTCGATCTGGGTGGCGATATCGACGAGGGTCAGCCCAGCGCCGCCTACGAGACGCCCGTGCGGATTGCCGAACGCGTCGTTTACCGCTACATCGCCAAGCGCCGGCGGATGCCCGATCGTCGCGGCGGCTACACGCAAAAAGCCGTTATCGGCGGCCACAAAGTCTACTTACGTACCGGCGAGTACACCGATCAGACGCTCGGCGAGATCTTCATCGACATGCACAAGGAAGGCGCGGCCTTCCGCAGCCTGATGAACAACTTCGCAATCGCAGTTAGCCTCGGACTTCAACACGGCGTCCCGCTCGAAGAATACGTCGAGGCCTTCACCTTCACGCGTTTCGAGCCAAACGGCCCCGTCGTCGGCCACGAGAACATTAAAATGGCGACGTCGATCCTCGACTACATCTTCCGTGAGCTCGCGGTCAGCTATCTCGGACGTTACGACTTGGCGCAAGTCCAACCGTCGATGGAACTCGACACGATGGGCGATGCTGCCGAGTATATCGCCGAGGAAGAGGTCGAAGTACGATACACGGATCCCAAACCGCGCGCAATCGAAGACAAGCTACATCCGCAGAGTAGTCACTTGCACAATACGATGCCGCCGGCCGAACCGCGACAAGAAACGCTTCGTCCGCAGATTCCGCCTCCCATTCGCCCGCAAGCGCACGCCGGCGGAGGCGAGACGAGCAATGGTAACGGTAACGGCCACTCACGGATTGGTACGGCAACGGTTTCACGAACCGAAGCCGCACGCATCGCCGTCGCCAAAGGCTACAGCGGCGACGCTTGCAACGAGTGCGGTCAGTTCACGATGGTGCGCAACGGCACGTGCCTCAAGTGCGATACCTGCGGATCAACGAGCGGCTGTAGCTAGGGAGCCGGTTTCTTCGCGCGACTGAGCGTAATGCTAACCGCCCTTGCCGCGCTCACTGCAAACAGGCAGTAGCCGTTGGAGGTGGCGTTCCTGCGGCCGGGTAGTTGTGCTGCGCGGACCGCCGCTCGGGCTGACGATGAAGAGAGAGTTGGCGGCCAAGGCGGTCCCAACAGTCGCCGCCACGATGGCACCCGTAAGGAACAGGACGCGTGCAGCCTTCATAGCGCTTGCGGGGTGAGATTCGAACGCGACGAAGCCGCAATCCATGGATGGGCTTCTACTAACAAACTTCCACGGTAACACCGTGTCGCTCGCGCCGGTTGGCGCCGCCATGACCGGCGTGGTTGTTCCCAATCGAGCCGGATCGCGCTCGAATATCGTCGTCGATGCCGGCGGGAGTGCCGGGAAGATCATCGGACGGTATGCAAACCGGATCGCCGGCAGCTCGTTCGAGCTCGACGGCAAAACCTTCAAACTCGGCACGAACGAAGGCGGCAACACGCTGCACGGCGGGCCGGATGGTTTCTCAAAACGCACATGGGATGTCGTCGAACAATCCGACACCCGCGTAACGTTCGCTTTGCACAGTCCCGACGGCGATCAGGGATTTCCCGGCACGCTCGAGTGCCGCGTCACCTACTCATGGTCGGACGACAACGCGCTGCGCATCGACTATACAGCGACGACGGATAAACCGACCGTCGTAAATTTCACGAACCACGTCTATTTCAATCTGAGCGGCGTTCCGGGAACTCCGATCGAGAATTATCGGCTGCAAATCCCGGCGTCTGCCTACACGCCGACGAATGCCGAAAATATTCCGACCGGGGCGATCGCGCTGGTAGATTCATTGCGCGACTTTCGCATCGAGCGCCCCGTCGGCGCGGAAAAGTACGATTGCAATTTCGTAATCGACGCATGGGATGGTTCATTGCGCCGGGCTGCGGTTTTGAAGGACCCGGACTCCGGCCGCTCGATCGAGGTTGATACGACCCAGCCGGGCATGCAACTATACACAGGAAAACCGGGGGCGATCGCGCTCGAAACGCAGCATTTCGCGGATTCGCCGCATCACCCGAATTTCCCGAGTACGGTTTTGCGGCCGGCTGAAACCTTTACCGCGACGACCGTCTACAGCTTCGGCTAGGGCTGCGTTTTCTGATTACGCTCTGATCCCCCGACTCCAAAGAGTCGCGGCTTCTTTATCTCTGGCCGCTTCACTTCGTCGGCTTCGCCCGCGGCGGCGCGCTCTGCTGTCGCCTCGACGTTTCTTTTTGCTTGCTCGAGAAGTGGGCTATCGGAGTTCCCGTCGATTAAATTCGGTGCGAGGAACATCCCGCGGTTCATTTGTTCGGCTACGCTGTCGTCGTCTTTCATCGCCCACCTTATACCCGGCAAGCAGGTAAGCGAAGCAGCGGCTCCTCTAGCCGCGGTAGGAACGCGCCCCCGTATTGCGCAGCCACAATCGCTCTAGGTGCCGCTTTTGATCGGGCCTTTCGCCGTCGATGAACTCGGTGCGAGCGTGTCCGGTCGCGCGATTGTTCACAAACTGGATTTGGCCCGGCTCGAACTCGAGCTCGACGCGTAGCTCCGGCGCATTGAACACGTCTTGTACGGCCTCGAGCGCGCTCGCTGTTTGCGTGTCCATCACCTCACCGCGTAACTGATACCCGCCGTAGATTTCATTCAGCGCCAAACGCGCGTGCAGTTGCTTCCCGTCGTATTCGAAAATCGGTGCCGAAAAGTACGGTACTTCGTCTTGTTCGTGCTCGCGGTGCCGATCGTACCAAAACGGACGATATAAGCGCTCGAGGTGCTGCGGGTATCGCTGCAACAGCGCGTTGTGCACGCTTTCGACGCTCATGACTCGGCTTTTCCCGCCGGAGAGTGCCGTCGAGATGCACAGCAGCGCCACATACGTCGGCGGCGTCTCGTTGTACGAGTTGTCGTTGTGGAACGTGAGATCGACGTTGGTGAGCGTTGGACGAATCCCGGATCCGGGCTTGAGTTTTGCGCCGGTGTCCAGCACCGGATAAAAGATCGAGCCGTCCAGCTTTTGCGCAACCGGGCGGGCGACGAGATTAGCGAGCAGCCAGTAGAGTTGCATGAGTTCGTCTGCAGTCGCCGATTCCGCCGGAAGTCGATCGACAACCGCGAAACTGGGTGAACCGTCGAGTCGCCGGCGAACTTCGCGCATCGCGTCTGCGCAGGCGTCCAGCTCAAAGTCCTCGGTCCGCAGCAGAAGTGTCGGCAAACGATGCGCGCGCAAACGACGCAATGCACCGCGCAGCTCTTCGAGCGCCGCTGCCGGCAACCGAACGAGATAGTCTTCGGCCCGCACCGTGTCGCGCGTCCACGCGCGCGGGCCGGAAACCGTCCGGTCTAAGATCGCGCTCGTAAGGCTACCTCTTCGCCCACGCAATGCACCAGCCGTTCGCGTCGATCGTGCCGGTCACAATGCTGCATCCGTGTGGCGCCCTAAAGAAGCGGCACCCACTGCATTTCTTACCGCCCGGGCCGGGCTTGTCTTGATAATGGAACTGCTTCTTGTTGTCGGCGGCTTCCGCGGGCGCAGCAATGAGACTCAAAGCTGCAGCGGCCATGGGAACGCCCGCAACCTTCCGCAGAAATTCGGGCCGATCGAGTTTATCCGTCTTCTTCATTACAGTACCTCCGATGGAGAGCGCCCGTCCGTACGGGCATGATACCATTCTGAGCGCCGATGACAAAATCCGAGCTGGCAGCGCTTCTTCCGTCCTCGCCATCCGCCGAGCCCGTCGAGATCGCGTCGCGAATTTTCGCTCTGCGCGTCTTCACGCCAGCCGAAGCGGCGGTGATCGTCTCGCAAGCTGTACTCTCACCAAAATGGTTCCCCGCAGTGATCAATGCCGAGCTCGAGATCGATCGCGAAATTCGCAATGCCGAGATACTTTTCGAAGAAGTTCACGCGGGCAGCGCGACGTACCGCGAACGCCTGGAGCAGATCATGCAACCGTTGGCGGATACACTTGCGCCCGGATCGACGCTGCGAGAAGTTCAGCTCGTCCGCTACGCACCGGGTGGAAAATACGTCGATCATCGGGACGGTCCGACGCCCGGCGCGAAACGCCGCGTCCTTTCAGTTGTGTGCTATCTCAACGATCGTTTTGCGGGCGGCGAGACGACCTTCAGCGAGCTGAGCGTCAGCGTCACTCCTTTAACGGGAACGGTGATCGTCTTTCCGCCGGAATATCTCCATCGCGCCGACCCGGTCCAAACCGGCAAAAAGTACGTGATTACAGCCTGGTACCACGCATCTGAAAATGCGACTCAAGTTGCCAGGTAATGTGAACTAGACTCCGTACAACCCGGCCAATGCGAATTAAAGTCTTCGGAACAGGCCCAATCTACGACGCGACACTCGAGATCTGCGCGAAGCGCGGACATCAGGTCGTCGACGAGCGCCCGTACGAACTGATCGTCCTTTCGAACGTGACGCGTATCCTCAAGGCTCCCGAGATTGCGGAGGCCGGCCTCGGCGTTCTCTGCTACCACCCGAGCCTGCTGCCGCGTCACCGCGGCGGCGATGCCGTGTACTGGACGCTCAAGATGGGCGACAAAGAAACGGGCTCGACATGGTTTTGGGTCGACGAAGGCATCGACACAGGCCCGATTGCAATCCAGGGTTCGGTCACGATTCCGGCTGAAACCAAGCCTTCTACTCTCTATTACGAAACGCTCGTCCCGCTCGGCGCGAAGCTCTTCGACGAGCTGCTCGCCAAATTGGAAAAAGGCGAACGCCCGAGCGATGTTCAGGACGAATCGAAAGCCACGTACGAGCCCTTGCGTCCAAAGAAGCCGACGTAGTCTAAAACCAGCCGTCCGCAACCTGCGCGAGCTGCGCGACCATCGGCGCGCCTACCTCGCGCGGCATAGCCTTAGCGATGATGCGCTCAAATTCCGCGCCGCGTTTTCGCTTGGCATCGAGGAGGCGCTCGAGTTCGCCTGGACCGAGTTGAGGTACGATGTGCCCGTTCACGTGAGCGCGCGCGTCTTCGACCATTTGACGCGCTTGATCGCCGACGTTGGCTGCGCGTGTCGCCTCCGCGTGTGAACCGCCAAAGGACGGAACGTAGGTGTCGAGCGGGTCGAAGTCGCCGTAGGGCGCCGCGTTGCGCGCCTGATTCCGAATCGCGACGACGTCGCGCCGGAACGACTCCATCCTGGCTAATATCTCGCGGGCTTGCGTGCGGGGCAACGTACGCTCGATCGCCTTCTGATAGGCGCGATCCGCTTTTTCTAAATCGCGAACGGCACGATCGGCCCGCGAGAGAACTTTCGCTGGATCTTCTGCAATGGGCACGCGCGCATAAAGCAGCGCGACGAGCGCGCGTGCAAGCTCGCTAGCCGTTCTCATGCGACCCGTATCCTCACCAGAATTGCGCCGCACGCCATCACAACCGCCGCCAAACAAAGCACGCTGGATGCTACGACAAGTGCCGGCGTGTAGCTTCCAAAATCGGCGATAAGTATGCCGGCGACCGCCGGGCCGAGAATTTGCCCGACGCCGAAGCCCGCCGTCAATCGGCCGATCGCAATGTGACTTCGCTCCGGCGCAAGCGCACGCCCAAGCGCGTTTGCCAGCGCCGTTACGCCGACAAAAGTACCGCCGAGCGTCGCCGCGCTGAGGAGCACGCCGATGGCGTTGGGTGCGACGACGGGTGCGATCGCGCCGATCGCCATCACGCCGAGTGCGAGGACGAGCGCAATGTCGCGTCCGAGTGTAATACCCAGACGGTTCCAGATGAAGGTCGAGGGTATCGCTACGACGCCGACTACGATCCAACTCGCCGCCGCGAATCCGGCGATCGACGGCGTCGATGCAATCATCGCGACGATAAACGTCGCCGGGATGACATAACCCATCCCTTGCGCGCCGTATGCCGCGAACAGCCAGCCAAAAAGACGCGGATCGAGCTGCGATTGCTCGTGCCCGCCGGGCTCGATCTCCGCGTTTGCGGAATCGGTCAGCCATGGCATCGTGGCGCACATGAACGCCGAAATGATGCCGAGTCCTAGCCAACCTGCACGCCAACCGCCCCATGCTCCCAAGAGCGGAACCGCTACGGCCGTCAACGCAATCCCCGCACCGACTCCGCCATAGAAAATCGCGATCCAATCGGGACGCCGTTCACGCGCGACGCGATCCAGAACGATGCTGGAGCCTAGAACAAAAGCAAAGCCGCTTCCGACACCGGTGACGAATCGAACCACGATCCAGCCGGATTCGGGCGTAAATGCCATGAGAGCGGTTGTCACGACGACGATCGCAATCGCCCACCTTGCGCCTTGCAAACGTCGCGCGCGAAAGCGCCCGCTGCTCGCCGAAAACGCGCCGACCAAATAGCCGGCCAGATTCGATGATGCGATCAACCCGGCCATCTGGTGGGAGAGCCCCGCACCGTGTTCCATCAGCGGTAGAAGTGGCGTGTATGCGAATCGCCCAACACCCATCGCGACCGCCAACAGGACGCACGCCGCGCTGAGGAACCGCACTACGTTTTGGCCGTACCGATCGTACCTTCGCGGACCGCGCTCGCACCTTCGGTGACGGATCCGAAGCGTTCGAAATGATCGAAGAGTGCCGTAAACGTCGCTGTTCCATGCAAAAGAAGCATGTGACCAGTAAACGCCTGATCGATGCGAACCACATACCACAAATTCGGCAATGCGGCTCCGCTGATCTCTGTTACCGTACCCGACGTTGCATGCGGCGGATACACGTAGGGCGAGTACGTGAGCTTGACGACGCGCGCTTCCGCCGCATCAATCCACATCGTCCCTGCGCCGTGCTGCGTATCGTGTTTCGCGCTTTCGAATTTGACCGCTACCGTCCCCGTCGCGCAATCCGCACATGGAGAGACGATCGCGAATGTATAGTCGCCGGCGAACCTGCGATCGTAGGGTTCGTTGAAAAACACCTTGCCGGCCGACCAAGCGTCCGCGGTTTGTTTGTCGCGATCGCTCAGCTGCGTCGCGGAGAACTCTTTGCCGTCCTCGAGCACGCGATAGTAGTGCACGGCTTCGAACACGCCGTCTTTGAACAGGATGGCACTCTCGCTCACTTCCGTATGTTTCGCGATGCCGGCGTCGATGAGCGTCGAGAAATGCCGCTGCATCCCGATCACGCCGCGGACGTTCGTCTCATACCCAGCGATGACGTGCTGTACGATTTCCGGAGGCTTAGGAGTCTCGTCTGCTCGCGCCGCGCAAGCTAAGCCAAGGCACGACGTTAGCATCACACCAACTCGCATGAGAATCGCGAACGTCACGAGCTCGGCTGCTCGTTTCGGGAGGGCCGCACCTTCAGCCCCGGATAACAGCGCGACCATGGACACCCGTGGCTCGGAACGCGTCGCAATCGTCGCAGGCGCCTCGGGCGCAATCGGCTCGGCTACGGTGCGAGCCCTTATCGAGCAGAGGATCAACGTCGTCTTAGCGGCGCTTCCCGATCCGGTCCTCGACACGTTGGCGCGTGAGGCAGAAAGCCGAGGCCTTCGCGCCTTAGTCGTCCCGACCGATATCACGCGGCGCGACGAGATCGACGTGCTCGTCGCAAAGACGCTCGTCGCGTTTGGGCGGATCGACATTCTGATCAACTCCGCCGGCATCGGCTCCAGTCCATCGATCTGCGACTCGAGCGACAGCGACCTCGAAAAAGTCGTCGCGATAAACTTGCTGGGTCCAGCGCGCCTGATGCACGCCGTCTTGCCGATCATGAAAGCGCAAGGACGCGGATCGATTGTCAACGTCGGTTCGATCGCGGGTGAAGCCGGCGTGATGGGAATCTACTCGGGCTCGAAGTTTGGTTTGCGCGGTCTTACCGACAGCGTTCGACGCGAAGTTCGCAGCTACGGCATCGACGTCACGTTGATTCAGCCGGGCTTCGTCCGCAGTCCGATGAATCCAGCGCTTGGCGACAACGTTCCGGGACCCGAAGTCGTAGCCGATGCGATCGTCGCGTCGATTCGACGACCCAAGCGCAAGCACGTTGTTCCGGCAATCTACAACATCCCCGTATTCTTCGTGAAAGCGTTTCCCGCGTTAGTCGATCTCGTCTTCGGTGATGCGCGCATTCAAGAGCGGCTCAACCGCGATGCGCGGGCCGAGCGCGGTACTAACGGTAGCTAAGCGTGCCCGAACGCGATTACGTGCTGCGCATCGCGCCACTCCCATTGCAGCCGCTGCGGTGGGGAGCGGTGCTGTTCGGCTCCCTCTACTATCGTTATCCCTACCGCATCCGCGGCTGGGGACGTTTTCCGCGCAAGCGTGGACCGACACTACTGCTCGCAAACCATCAGCACGAAGTGGAATCCGCCGTGCTGATCTCGGATCTTACGATCGGAACCTTCTCGTGGCGTCGGCCGATCTTCACCGTCTCCTCGCGGCGTATGTGGGAGCCGGGTTTCTTCGCCGAACGTCTTCCCGGCCTGAGCTCTTTACTGCGTATGCTCAATTTCGGCTGGCTATTTTCGTCGATAGGCCTGCAGCCGATAGAAAACGAGCTGCACGAGCGCCCCTTCGTGAGCGTCGCGGTTGTGCTGCAAGATTTACATGGTGATCTCGACGTGGCGACCGTCTTCGCGGATCGAGCGCGTGCGCGGCTACCTAAGACGGTGAACCGCATCGGTGACCTGCTGCGTGCAGAACATTTCGCGGCCGCCCGTTCGCGCGTCAAGCTCACGGATGTATTGGAGCCCTACCGTAAAGAGCTCATGCAGTTTACGCGCGCGCAAGTCGAGGCGGATTTACAACATTTCGAAAACCTGCAACGCGGCGGCGCGACGATCTTCCTCGCACCCGAAGGCGATTATTCCGGCGACGGCAAGATGCAGCGGATGCGCGGCTCGCTCCCGCGCCTCGCACCCCTCGCAGAAATCTGGCTCGCAGGCATAAGCTACGATCCGCTCGTCGGCCGGAGACTCTCTTTGCTCTATCGCGTTGGAAAGGCGGAACCGAACGTCGCGCTCGATCTGCAGATCAAGCGGATCCGTCCGGTCACGACGAGTGCATTGCTCGCTACTTGGCTGCACGAACGCGGCGAGCAAACGTTTACGGCCGATGAGGCGTGCCACGCAATCGACGCCGCACTCGCCGCCCTTCCAAAAGTGCTTTTCGTCGAGCCCGAGCTGCGCAGCGATCCACATAGTTTGACGCAGCTTGCACTGCGAGGTCTTCTTCAACTTGATATAGCCGAAACCGACGGCGTGACATATCGCCTCCAATCTCGTCGCACGCATCCCGAATTTTCGCGTACGGCTGACATCATCGAGTACCTCTACAATTTCCATCACGAGACGCTCGACGGCGCGAACGCCGTATGAGCGAACAGCGAGCGATCGTAGTCACGGGCGCGTCAACGGGAATAGGCGCCGCGGCTGCACTCGCGCTCGCGCAAATGGGGAACGTAGTTTTTGCGGGTGTTCGCTCCGATGCCGATACCGAGCGCATTGCCCGCGAGCATCCCAACCTTCGTCCGGTATGGATCGATGTTACGCAAAGCGACACAATTACTGCTGCGGCTCAAATCGTGCGCGCGACTGGTCTCCGCGTTGCCGGCCTTGTGAATAACGCGGGGATTGTCGTTGCCGGCCCGCTCGAGCATGTCTCGGAATCAGAGCTTCGAATGCAGTTCGACGTCAACGTTTTGGGGCAAATTGCCGTCACGCAAGCGTTCTTGCCGCAGCTTCGCGACGCTCGTGGACGCATCGTCTTTGTCGGCTCGGTATCCGGCCGCATTGCGATGCCATATATTGCGCCATATAGTGCGTCTAAATTCGCATTGCGCGCGCTCGTCGACGGACTGCGCTTCGAGCTTGAACCGGACGGCATCAAGGTCGCGCTGATCGAGCCGGGTTCAGTCAAGACACCGATTTGGCGCAAGGGTCGCGACGGATATAAAGGTCGCTGGAATACGCTGCCGGCCCGATATCAGCGCGCGATGCAGGCAGTACTCGAGCAATCAGAACGGGAGGAACGCACGGGAATCGCGCCCGAGCGTGTCACGCGCGCAATTCTCGACGCGCTTTTCTCGTCCAAACCGCGGACGCACTACCTCGTCGGCGTATCGGCTCGCTTAGGCGGATCGATCGTTCCGCTGTTGCCTGCGCGCCTGCGCGACGCCATTTTTCGCAAGGCGATGCACCCTAGAGGCGGCAAGTAGAGCGCGTGACGACAACTATCGAGCCAGTCATCCCCTTGACCATGACGCCGGAGCGGATCGCGATCCGCGATGCCGTCGCACAGTTGTGCAGCCGCTTCGGACACGAATACTGGACGGCGCTCGACCGCGAACGTAAATATCCCGTGGAATTCGTCAAGGCGCTCACCGATGGTGGCTGGCTCTCCATCCTCATCCCCGAAGAGTACGGCGGCGGCGGGCTCGGAATGATGGAAGCTGCGATCGTTCTGGAAACGATCGATCGTTCGGACGGAACCGCCGTTGCTGCGCACGCACAGATGTACACGATGGGAACCGTGTTGCGGCATGGGAACACGGAACAAAAACGCCGCTATCTTCCTGAGATTGCGAGCGGGAAGCTGCGTCTGCAAGCCTTCGGCGTCACCGAACCCAACGCTGGATCGGACACGACGCGAATTCAAACGACGGCCGTACGCAAAGGCGATCACTATATCGTCAACGGACAAAAAGTTTGGACGTCACGCGTGCAGCACTCCGATCTGATGCTGCTCCTCGTGCGCACCACTGCCTACGAGGACGTGCAGCGTAAGACGGACGGCCTCAGCGTTCTACTCGTCGATCTGCGCGAAGCAGGCGACGCACTTACGGTCAAGCCGATTCGCACGATGGAGAATCACGAGACGAACGAGGTCTTCATACAGAACCTCAAGGTCCCCGTCGAAAATCTAATCGGCGAAGAGGGCCAGGGCTTTCGTTACATTCTTAGCGGAATGAACGCCGAGCGCATTCTGCTCGCGTCGGAAGTCTTAGGCGACGGTTATTGGTTCATCGAACGAGCATCGAAATACGCAAGCGAACGCGTCGTGTTCGGACGGCCGATTGGTCAAAATCAGGGCGTTCAATTTCCGCTAGCCCAGGCATACGCGCAGCTCGAAGCCGCGAGCCTGATGCGCTGGAAAGCTGCAGCGCTCTTCGATGCCGGTGAACAGCCCGGCTTCGAATCCAACGCAGCAAAGTTGCTTGCATCACAAGCCACATGGGCGGCCGCGCAAGCTGCGATGGATACACACGGCGGCTACGGTCTTGCCGAAGAGTACGGGATCGAGCGCAAGTTCCGGGAGTCACGGCTGTTTCTCGTCGCGCCGATCGCAAACAATCTCGTGCTTGCATTTATCGCGCACAATGTCTTGGGGATGCCGAAATCGTACTAGCGCGCGGCTAGCGTACCCAGGCTTCGGCCCATTCGCCGACGCTGCGAATCACCGGTTCCAGACTTCTTCCGCACGTCGTCAGCTCGTAACAAACGCGCACTGGACGTCCGCCATGCACGACGCGTTCGACGATGCCTTCGGTCTCGAGCTCGCGCAGACGCTCGGTCAGCAGCCGGTCCGAGAGACCCGGAATCGAGGCCAATATCTCATTGAACCGGCGCGGAGCGCCCATCAGGGTGCGAAGGATCGCCCCGACCCAGCGGCGTCCGATCAACTCGAGCGTATATTGAAAGCGCGGGCAAAACGGGCTGATCTCGTTATGCTCGGTTGCCTCGTTATGTGTCGCGGCCAGGGGCTCGGTCCGGAGATTCATACTTACTTCCAATTGGCTAGGCTACTTGACGTAAGTATATCATACCTACTAGAATGTGGGTAGCTTATCTTTTGTAAGGAGAATCTCGATGGACCTCGCACTACTTCTCGTACGCCTGATTGGGATCGGCTTCGCCGCCCACGGCGCGCAAAAACTTTTCGGCTGGTTCGGCGGCTACGGGCTAGCCGGGACCGGTGGCTTCTTCGAGCAGATCGGATTCCGTCCGGGTCGCGTCTTCGCGGCTGCTGCGGGCTTTAGCGAGCTCGCCGGTGGGTTGCTCGTCGCCCTTGGACTGCTCGGACCCATCGGCCCAATGTTTATGATCGCCGTCATGACGACGGCAGCGCTCAGCGTACACGCCCCCAAGGGATTCTTCGCCCAGGAGGGCGGCTATGAGCTTCCGCTGGTCTACGGCGGCCTTGCGTTCTTGCTTGCGTTCACCGGATTTGGAGCCTACAGCCTCGATGCAGCCTTCGGCCTTACCACCCTATGGACGCCGGCGATCAGCTGGATCGCAGTTGGCCTTGGACTCCTCGGCGGAATTGGTAACCATGCGTCGCGCCGGAAAGCGGCAACTACCCAGCCTGCTGGGAATTAAGGATGCATGCCCGATGAACGATACGATTTTCCAGCCGACAAACTGAACGCTGCAATCCCGGACGATTCTGAAGCGCGAGCTCGCATCGAAGCGCTGAAACGCGAACTCGCCTCGGACCGTCCGACGGCAGCAAACATTCAAGCCCACGTCACGGAGCTGCGCAAACACGCGTCGCTTCGTGATCTCGTTACGGCGTGGTTCGAGAACCCGCGCACGCAAGCGTTTATCGAGGAGCTAACGGCGGCCGGTTTGTAGCGCCAGCTCCTCGTGAGGGATGTCCGTGATGAACATGTGTCCCGGCTCGTGCACGATAACGTACGGAATCCGGCTCTCGATTGCGACGTGTTGCGGCGTGACACCGCAGCCCCAAAACACGGGAATCTCGCCGCGCTCGATCGCAACCGCATCGCCCTCATCCGGATGATCGAGACGGCGAATGCCGATTGCTTCAGGGTCGCCCCAGTGCACGGGTTCACCATGCGCAGCGCGATACGGACGCGTCACCTCGCGTACAGTGTCGACGTCTTCCGGTCTGAACGGACGCATGCTGACGACCATATGGCCCCACAAACGCCCTGCCGGCATCAAGCGCAACGACGTGCGATACATTGGCACGCTCTTTCCTTCCGCGTGATGCCGCATCGCGAATCCGGCTTGCTCGAGCGCGTACTCGAACGTGTACGAGCAGCCGATCAAGAACGTCACGAAATCTTCGTGCCAAAGATCGAGAATGTCGGTCCTTTTGTCGAGCAGCAGGCCTTTGCGGTAGACACGATATTGCGATAGATCCGTGCGAACATCGGCGTCCGGCGCGCACTGAGGTGCGAACTTTCCCGGTGGTAACGTTTCGATGAGCGCGCACGGCACCGGATTGCGGGCGCACAAATCGGCCATGTCGCCGGCATGATCGCTCGGTATGACGACGAGATTCGTCTGCACGTAGTGTGGTGCCAGCCCCGCGGTTGGTCCGTCGTATTCTCCGGAACGGATCGCGGCGCGAATCTCGGCGGGCCCCGCTTCGCGAAGATTCATGGATATGACGGGATGACGGGAACCGGCGTACGGCGCGGTTGCGGAATGCCCGATGGTGTCGGTCGCGGCGTCGTCACCGCCTGCGGCGTGAAGACCGACGTTGGTGCGACGCTCGGATTCGCCGGATTAAACGGCGTCTGTGTCGCTATCGGTGAGGGACCCGGCATTTCGATTGTCACGACTTTCCGTACCCTATCGAAGCTTACGCTTCCCCCGAGATCGCGCACAACCGTTCCCAGGCGAACGTAGACAGTACCGTCGGCTTCTACAATCACGTCGCCCGGCGACCGAACCACTGCGCGTTTTCCATTGCGTTCGACTGTGACCGCAAGATCCTGAGGATCGACCTGAACGCTTTGCGCGACCGTGCGAACGATCGGATCGATCGGCGCATAGACGAATCCCTCGGGACTGATCCACGCCGGTTGTGACGACGGCAACGAAATGCCGCCGAGGACGACCGTTACGACGATGAAGGCGATCACCTCGGGACGAATACGTCGCGGTGCGGCGATTGATCGGCATCCTGCGTGCGGCCGGCGTCCGTTTCTCCCGCGATGGATGCGCGTTTCTCGCCCAAGCACTGGCGTACAACGCCGTTTTCGCGATGATTCCGCTCGGATTGCTGGCGATCGCAGTCTTCGGCTTCATTTTCGGATCGCAAGACGGTCAAGATCTCGTACTCTCGACGATCGATGACGTCGCTCCAGCGCTGCACGATCTCTTGGCGGACAATCTCAAGAATGCGATCGCGATGCGCGGCATCTCGGGCGCTATCGCTGTCGTCGCACTTATTTGGTCCGGCAAGAATCTCTTTCAAGGATTGGCGTTCGCTCTCAACCGCGCCCTCAACGTACCTGCAGGCCGTCCGCTGATCCATGACATCGCGTTGTCGATCGTAATGCTCCCGGCGTTGGGACTACTATTGCTGCTCTCGACGTTTGTCCCGCCCGCAGTGACGTACCTCGCGCGCGCGGGCGGCTTCTCATCACCGTCTCTCGCGCAGCTAACCGCCTTCGGTGTCTCGATCTTTTTGATCTTCGTCGTCGCCGCGACGCTGTATCGATTCTTACCGAACCGCAAACTGCCGTGGAACTTCGGAATCTCAGGCGCCATCTTTACGGCAATCGCCTACGAGATTGCGCAGATCGCGTTTACGCTCTTCACAGCACGCACCAACCTCTATCATGTCTACGGCGCGCTCTCCACAGTTCTCGCGGTGCTGCTCTGGTTCTATCTCATGGGGATTATCTTCTTATACGGCGCGGAAATCAGCGCCGTCGGGCTCGATGAGGGGCCTCCGCTCTCGGGGACGAATACGCCGTAGTGCGTCCCCGTATATTCATGGCGCTTGCCCTGCTGTCAGCGAGCGTCTGCTGGCTTGGAGCGATATCGCCCTCACTGCTCCCACCGCCGCTCGTCGTTGTATATCCGTTGACCGTCAACGGCGATGCGCAGAAAGATTCCGGCGAGCGTCTGGCCGTAATGTTCGCGCAACAGCTGTCGGACAACGGGATTAAAGTCGTTCCGCCTGTGCCTGGAACGGTGCGTCTTGATTATCTCATCGCGGCCCGCAAACTCGGTTGCGACTATTACGTGACCGGCTTCATCACGCCGCTCGGCGCCGAAGTCAGCGTCGTCGAGCAAGTCGTGAGCACCTCGAGCGGGACGGTCGTCGCGAGCAATTCGGTGCAGTTCCTCACGTATTCGGATGCGAACGGGCAGGGTGCGCTGCTCGGCCAAATGATTCACGAACACGCAGAACGCGCATTAGCCTCACTGCAAAACAATCCACAACCGTCCGCAACCGCCGAACCTAAAGTGACGCCCGGGGCGAATCTCGAGAAGCTCGGCGGTCTCTTCAGAAAGAAAGCGAAAGCGACGCCCGCGCCGACCGTACCGCCGGATCAGGCTACAGGGCCGACGCCGACGCCTGGACCGACGGCCACCGGTATCACGATCCAGCAAATGGAATTCTACCCGACGCCACAGCCGAGTCGCTAGAGAGTTTCTCCCTCCACCAGACCCGGCGGTAATTGGACGCGAATCACGCGCCCTTCTACGTCAATATCGCGTATGAACGCGCCGACGAGCGGGACGAGCGCGCCGCCATCGAGCTCGAGCATGTCTTGCGCCGGATAGTGACGCACAGCGCGAACGACACCAATCGTCTTTTCGTCTTGTAGCAACTCGCAACCGATAATATCTTCGTCGAGGTATTCGTTTTCGGCGAGCGCTGCGTTATCACGCGCCGTCCAAAGCTCGGCGCCCACCAACGATTCGGCCTCGTCTGCAGTCGCGATCCCTGTAAGGCGTACGATCCAAAGGCGCTTTTGCTTACGCGCCTGCGTGATTTCGAGGGGGCGCTCCTCGCGGCCGTCTTCGAATCGCAATGTCGCCGGCATGCTCTTGCGCACGGCGTCTTCGCCGATGCTGGAGGGCAAAAGTTTCAGCTCGCCCCGGACGCCGAACGTACCAACGATGCGTCCGAGTGCGACGTGATCCGTCTGCTTACGAGTCAGTCACGTCCGCCGCGACCGTGTCGCCGGCTTCTGGGTCTTCGTCGTCGACGTCTTCGACTTCAATGATCTCTACGCCGACTTTGCCTTCGGCACTGGCGCGAACGAGCGTGCGCAGAGCCTGCGCAACGCGGCCTGCGCGTCCGACGACTTTTCCGATGTCTTCCTGATCGACTTCAACCTCGAGCACCGGCCCGCGATCCGACGGCACCGTTTGCACCGCAACCGTCTCCGGTTTGCTCACCAGTTTTTGTACGAGAAAGTACAACAGCTCTGCCGCGCGGCGGCTCGACATTGCGGGATCGGCTGCAGGCCGGCGATTGCGCTGCCGTACGCGAGGAGCGCCACGATCGCCACCGCGTTCCTGACGCCGACGCGGCGGACCGCCTTCTTCCAGCTCGACGTCGTCGATGATCGTTTCGCTCGACGCGATCCGGCGCGCGCCGAGAGTCGGCTTGCGCTCTTCGTCCTCGCGCGGCGTCTCTTCGCCGAATAACCCGAATTCGTCGTCGAAAGCGCTCATCGTCTACTCGGCTTTCGCGTTCTTCGGAGCGCGCTTAGTCGTCGGAATCGGACCGCGTTCGCACAGTCCTTTTTCCGCAAACAAGCGGCGGACCGGAGCCGAGGGTTGTGCACCCTTTGAAAGCCATTCGCGCGCGCGCGTCTCATCGACGACGAGCGTCTTGGGTTCGGTTCTCGGATTGTAGTGTCCAAGGATTTCGATAAAACGTCCGTCGCGCGGACTCTTCGAATCGGCGACGACGAAGCGGTATGTCGGTTGTTTCTTGGCGCCCATGCGCCGTAGACGGATCTTAACCATAGCTCTCCATAGGGAATTTCCGGCCGCGTTTGCCGCCGGTAAACTGTTTCATCATCTGACGAGACGCGTCGAACTGTTTCACGAGCCGGTTGACGTCAGAAACTTGCGTGCCGCTTCCTTGCGCAATGCGCTTGCGGCGCGATCCGTTGAGGATCGCGGGGTTGCCGCGCTCGCGGCTCGTCATCGAGCAAATAATCGCTTCGATCTTCGATAGCTCACCCTCGTCGATTTCCATGTCTTTGGGGAGCGCGCGCGACATGCCCGGAATCATCTTCAGAAGCTCGCCCATCGAGCCCATCTTTCGGACTTGACGGAGCTGTCCGAGAAAATCATCGAGCGTAAAATCCTGGGTGCGCAGCTTGGTCGCGAGATCGCGGGCCTGTTCTTCGGAATAAACCGCTTGCGTTTTCTCGATCAGCGTTAGAACGTCACCCATCCCGAGAATGCGCGATGCCAATCGCTCCGGGTGGAACGGCTCGAGCGCGCTGAGCTTCTCGCCGACGCCCACAAACTTGATCGGAGCGCCAGTGACGTGATGAATCGAAAGCGCTGCGCCGCCGCGCGTGTCGCCATCGAGCTTCGTGAGAATGACGCCCGTGATGCCGAGGCGATCGTTGAAGCCCTTGGCGACGTTGGTTGCTTCTTGTCCGGTCATCGCATCTGCGATGAGCAAAATTTCGGTCGGTGCGATCGCCGCGCGCATCTGCTCGAGCTCGTGCATGAGATCGTCGTCGATCTGCAATCGCCCAGCGGTATCGACGATCACGGTTGGGATCCCGAGCCGCTTCGCTTCGGCAACACCGTGCTCGGCGATGCGCACCGGATCGCCCGCACCTTCGTCATAGACGGGGACATCGATTTGTTTGCCGAGCGTCTGCAGCTGCGCGATCGCAGCCGGACGGTACACGTCTGCCGCGACGAGCAGGCTGCGACGCCCGCCCTCTTTTAGGCGCTGCGCGAGCTTGCCGGCTTGTGTTGTCTTGCCCGAACCTTGAAGACCGACCAGCATGATGATGGTCGGCGGCGCATCCGCGAATTGCAGACGGGCATTCGCACCGCCAAGCAGCGTGACGAGCTCGTCGTGAACGATCTTGACGACGGATTGCCCCGGCGTCAGCGAGGTGAGAACTTCGGTTCCAACTGCGCGCTCGCGAATGCGCGCGACAAAGTCCTTGGTTACGGCAAGATTGACGTCGGCTTCGAGAAGAGCGATGCGCACTTCTCGCAAGACTTCGCCGACGTCAGATTCGGTGAGACGACCGCGCGAACGTAGGCGAGCAAAGATCGCGCCAAGACGTTCGGAGAGCGCTTCGAGCACGGAGTTCCTAGCTGCTCGAACCCGCCGAGCTCATCGCGTCGATCTTTGTGACGGCATCGCCGACAGTTTTGATCTTCTCGGCTTCTTCGTCGGGTATATCGATGTTGAACTCAGTTTCGAATGCCATTACCAGCTCGACTTGATCGAGCGAGTCCGCACCCAAATCGTCGGTGATCGACGCTTCGGGAGTTACTTCGCCTTCTTCGACGCCGAGCTGCTCGACGATTATTTTCTTGACTTTATCGAACGTGCCGGTGGCTGCTGACATGGAACTCCTTCCTCTAGTACGTTACGAGGCCGCCGTCGACCACGAGTGTCTGACCGGTGATGTATGCTGCCGCATCGGAACACAGAAAACGCACGACACCGCTGACGTCCTGAGGTCGTCCCGGGCGGCCGAGCGGAATCGAATTCAGATACTGCGCCTTGGCGTTCTCCGGCATTGCGGTCGTCATCGCGGTTTCGATGTAGCCCGGAGCGACGGCGTTGACTCTTACCCCCCGCGAACCCAACTCCTTCGCCAGGGACTTGGCGAGGCCAAGAAGACCGGCTTTGGTCAGAGCGTAGATCGACTGCCCGGCGTTTCCGGTGATCCCGACGATGCTGGAGATGAACACGATCGAGCCGCCGCGCTGCCGCAGCATCGGCTTGGCGGCCGCCTCCGCTAGGTAGACCGCGGATTTGAGGTTCACGTCGATCAAGCGGTCGACATCGCCGTGCCGCAGGCGCAAAATGAGCCCGTCGATCGATTGTCCGGCGTTTGCGACCGCAAAATCCAAGCGTCCGAAATGCTCCAGCGTCTGCTCGACCGCGCTCGCGACGGCCGGCGGCTCGGCAACATCGGCGACGATGATCTCGGCCTTGCCGGTCGGATGCACCTCAGCACACGCGGCTCGCGTCTCCTCGAGAGCGGCTTGATCGCGTCCTACCAGCGCTAAGTCGGCACCGGCCATCGCAAACTCGACCGCGATCGCTCGCCCGATTCCACGGCTTGCGCCTGTGATCAGCGCGCTTCGTCCCGAAAATTCCATTTTTAAGGCGCTACGCCCCGGGCTCCGCGCCCCCCACGCTTTGCGTGGGGCCCCCGACCAGCCGAGCCCATCTTCATTTCGATAACGTAAACATTCCCCGAGGGGGCTCGTAAGAACATTATCGTGTCTGCAACGAAGCGCCGAGGCGCGATTGCAGGCGAGTGACGCCGGCGAAGTCCGAGACGCTTGCGGTTTCCGGAACGCCTTCGAGGCGCTTGAGCATCGGGACCAGTACCGGGCTCGCGCCGAACTCGACGACGAGATCGATGCCGCCTATAGCCAGCACCTTCATTGCAGTCGCATGCCACAAAACTTCAGCCGTAACGGACTTGATCAAGTTTTCTTTGATGTGTGCGACGTCGGGATAGGCTTGCGCATCCACATTCGAAATGACCGCAAAGCCCGGCATCGCGATGTGGGCGCGCTCGACGATAGGAGAAAACAGCGGAACCGCGGGTTGCATCAGCTCGCTGTGCCACGCACCCGAAACGTTGAGCGCAACGACGCGCTTTGCGCCGGCTTCCAGGCACAGCTCTCCCGCGCGGCGCACGGCGCCGACATCGCCCGAGATCACGATTTGGGTCGGTGCGTTGAAATTCGCGAGCGACACACGCCCCGCACCTTCGGCTTGCGCTTGCGCAACGGCAACTTCGATCTTCTGCGAATCCAGACCCAAGATCGCAGACATGCCGCCGGCTGCCATTTCGGCTGCGCGCTGCATCGCTATGCCGCGCGCATTGACGAGCTCGAGCGCTTCTTCGAAATCGAGCGAGCCCGCAAGCACGAGACTGCAATATTCACCGAAGCTGTGACCGGCCGAGACGACCGGTGAGAGATTCACCGCAGCGGCGAGTGCGCAATTCGTTACGAAGATCGCGGGCTGACTGTAGCGCGTCTCGCGCAAACGTTCTTCCGGGCCTTCACGGCAGAGCGCGAGCAGATCGTAGCCGACGACTTTGGCCGAGCGTTCGAAAATATCGCGTGCAGCCGGTGAATTTGTGGCGACGTCGACACCCATGCCGACGACCTGCGAGCCTTGCCCCGGGAAAATAACTCCGACGCGGCTACGCGCGTCCATCAAGCCGCCCAGCGCCAGGCGACGGCTCCCCACGAAAGGCCGGCGCCGAACGCCGTAAAGACGATTAAATCGTCGCCTTTTAGCTTGCCTTCGCTCTCGGCTTCTGAAAGCGCCATTGGAATCGACGCTGCACTCGTGTTGCCGTACTCTTGAATGTTCACGATGACTTTTTCCGGAGGCATCGAGAGACGTTGCGCAGCTGCATCGATGATGCGGCGATTGGCTTGATGCGGAATCAAATACGATACGTCAGCCGGTGACAGATTCGCGCGTGAGAGCACGTTGAGCGAAGATTCGACCATGCGGTTGACGGCGTACTTGAAGACCTCGCGTCCTGCCATGTGAATCTTGTCCTGGTGCGCCGCAAGCGTCGCCGGCGTAATCGGTTGACGTGAGCCTCCGGCCGGAAGATAGAGCGTCTCCGGCGTCGTGCCATCGCTTCCGAGATCGGCAGCCAAAAACGAATCGATCGGCGACTCCTCGAGAATCACGGCGCCGGCGCCATCCCCGAAAAGAATTGCGGTCGAGCGATCTTCGTAGTTCACGAGCTTCGTCAACGTTTCGGCGCCGATCAACATGACGCGTTTGTAGACGCCGGCCCGGATCAAGCTCGAAACGACCGTTAAGCCATAGATGAAACCGCTGCACGCGATCTCAATGTCGAAAGCCGGCTTTCCGGAAACGCCGAGCTTTGATGCGACGATGCAGCCCGTCGCCGGGAACGCAAAATCGGGCGTTACCGTCGCGACGACGTAACAATCGATCTGTTTTGGTTTTAGACCCGCACGCGCGAGCGCATCTTTGGCTGCATTGATCGCGAGGTCGCTGGTGGCCTCATCCGCAGCCGAAATATGACGGCGCTTCATGCCGGTGCGAGTGGTAATCCATTCGTCCGATGTGTCGAGGATTTTCTCGAGGTCTATGTTGGTGAGGACTTTGGCCGGCGCGTAATGTCCAACGCCTGCGATCCGAACGCCCAACCTTATCCGCGCTTACCGGCTGCTTCGTCTTTTGGTTTGACGACCTCGCGACCGTTATACGTACCGCAGTTCTCACACGCGAAGTGTGGCCGCTTGGGCTGGTGGCATTGCGGGCATTCGACCGCAGTCACGTCCGAAAGCTTCCAGTTTGCCGCGCGGCGACTCCGCGTCTTCGAACGCGGCGTCTTCCATTTAAGATTAGCCATTATTCGTGTCCCCTAGTGGCGGGCAAGTGCATGCGCCGTTGTTACGATTGCGCCCGCACTGCGGGCAGAGCCCCTGGCAGTCCTCCGAGCAGAGCGCTCCCATCGGTAGCGCTGTGATCGTTAGTTGCCGTACGAAGTCTCCCAGATCCAGCTTTTGGCCGGTTAGTACATTGCTTTCCGAAATTAGGTCCGCTTCCTCGCCTGGGGCGATCCGCTCGTCGACGTCCAGGTGTAGCGGGATCTCGACCTCTTCCAAACAGCGGCGGCATTCCGCCACGGCCTGGGCGTCGATGGTCCCATCGATCCGGATCCCACGGTCGACCCCATTGAGCTCGAAGACGACGTGGGCGGGACCGACGAAACGGAGATCGTCGAAGGCCGGCACGTCGATCTTGGAGTCGACGGTGATCGTTCGAGGCGCGGGCCCGAGCAGGGGACCGACATCGACCGTGTTTTCCTTATTAACCGCGGAACCCATAGACCAGAGACCAAAAAGACGCCTTATCGTATGCGGCGGGGGGCGTCCTTGTCAACGCGACCTCTTGCCAACGCCCCTCTCGTCGTGAACGAGGGGCATGAGCTTCAATATATTTGGCGCCCTCTCGGGCGCGGCCCAAGGGTTCGCGCTCGGCGGACCGGGCGGCGCGGTCGCAGGGGCGATCGGCGGCGGGGTTCTCGGCAGCGGCGCCCCGATCTCGACGACAGGTAACCTTGGAAACGGCATGCTCTCGGGTTGGGAAAGCAGCGTGCTTGCCCAGCAAGACGCCCTCAACGAGCAAATGGCATTCTTTCAGCTCGGGGTCCAAAAGCAAGCGAATCAATTCAACATGATGACCGACGAGAAATCCGAGCTACAGCGCGAGTCCAACACCTTACGTGAAGTCTCGATGGAGCAGCGCAAAGCGGACATCGGCATCATGAAAGAGTTCATCCGATCGATCGGCTGATGCGGGCGGCGCCGGTTGCGCCACCTGCACCGGCATCGCCGGCAAACGCCGCGACGCCGGTTCCGCGGCGCCCAACTCCGCGTGCTCGATCCGCAGACGGCGTCGATCAAACCGGCAACGGCGCGCAGCAAAGCGAGATTCAACTCGCGCTCGCTGCACAAGCTGCGCGCTTCGATGCGATGATGAAAGTCCTCGCCGAGCAACAGCGCGAGATCAACGCGATCATCGATCTGGGCATGGCGCAAACGAAGCGCGACGATCAGCTCATGAACGAGTGGATACGGCTGATCTAACCAGCATATCGCGGACAGCTTCGATGACGTGCTGCTGATACGGGACACGGTAAGCAAGATCCTGATTTGTTTCCCGAGATGGAATCACCATCGTTGCATTGGCTTCGAACAGCAAAACGTTGCCGTCGGGATCGATTCCGAAGTCGATCCCCGCGTATTCGAGCCCTAAACGCTCTGCAAGCGCGCGCAACGCCGCAACGGCGGGCCCTCCGATAGCCGCAGGCATGTCGGCCAGGAAGCGTTGCTCTTCACTACGGTATTCCGCATCGACGGCCATATCGGAGTTGAAATAGTGCACCTTCCAGTCCGACGCGATCCCGAGATGCAACGGATAGAGTCTACCGCCGACAAACATAGCGCGATACTTGCGATAGCTCCCGTCCGCACCGCGCGCATCGAGGAACTCAATCGCAATGACGTCCTCGCCCGGTAAAGCAGCCAGTGCCGACGCGAGGTCTTCTTCATCGCGTACGCGCGAAAAGTGCATCCCAGTGTGAAAACCGGGCGCGCGCACGAGAAACGGAAACGCAAATGGCGGCGCGGCGGCTAGAGCACTCTTCGTAGCGACGGCCATTTTCGGCGATACGAGATGTGGAATTCCGGCTGCAAGTTTGCTGACGGCGACGCGTCCCGTCCGCTGTACGTACTCAGGCGCATTAATCACTCGTGCGGGCACAGAACCAGCCAACAAACTCACCGCGCGCGCGAGGGCATCCGCGCACTGGTCGGAATCCCCGATCGCATTGAAGATGAGATCCGCTTCCGGAAGCGCCTTCTCGCGATAATAGTCGACGAAGATCCGCGTCGTCGCGAAAGTACGCTCATCCAGAAACTCACTCGTCGCGACATTGCCGCCGAGCGCGGAAACGAGGAGCACGGCTCGAATCGGCGTTCCCGTTCCACGATACGGTAGCGTGGCGACCGCGCGCTCGCGAAACCCGGCGTCGCGATGCAGAGCGGCAGCTCGCTCGTCGCCAAGCCGCGCAAACACGTAGCTCATCCCTTGGTGGGCTTCGGGCTGCCCCGCATCGAGCTCCAGGGCGCGTTCGAAATGCTTGCGCGCAAGCTCGGGCTCGTTCGTATCGAGATACGTATTGCCTAGATTAACGTATACGATCGGACTCTGATGCGCTTTTGCGGCCTCGAGATACGAGAGACGTGCCGCGCTTCGATAGCCCGTACGATCGAGCAGATTGGCGAGCGCGATCAGCGCATCGAAATGTGCGCCATCCCGCTGGATCACATTGATATACGTTGCCTGGGCTTCGGCGTCGCGTCCTTGCGCTTCGAGTTGCAGCGCGCGCGCAAAGAGCTCCGCGATCGACTCAGGCTCCGGCGTGCGCGATTTCCTCGATCTTGCGTGCGCCGATACCGAGCGAATCGGCGGCAGCACGAATGTCGGCCCACGTCTTTGCGTCGATCGGTATCCCGTCGGCCATCCGTTTCTTGCGCGTATTGCGCTCCGGCTCACCCGCAATTAAAACCGGCGCGTCCGGATCCGCGGGCGGTGAGGCTTTGACGAAATCCAAAAATGCTTGCATCTCGGTTTGGAATGCGCCTAGGTCGCCGAATCGTTCCGGTGCGAAGACGATTGCAAACATTCCGTTCTTGATGCCGACATCGCGCGCGTTCTCAGGTTGATACGTAAGGTTTCCGGTTAAAGCGCCGCCGAGCACCTCAGCGATGACCGCGAGACCGAAGCCCTTGTGCAAGCCGAACGGCAGAATTGAGCCTTTCGAACGATCCGGCCAAAGCACGCCCGGATCCGTCGTCGGCTGTCCGTGTTCGTCGATCAGCAATCCGGGTGCGACTTGCTTACCGGAGTTGTAGGCTACGCGAACTTTGCCCATCGCAACCGTACTCGTCGCAAAATCAAGGACAAGCGGCGTCTCTGGATCTTTGCCGGGGATTGCAATGCAAATCGGATTCGTCGAAAATCGACCGTCCGTTCCGCCGAAGGCCGCTACGAACGGATGCCCGCTGAGCGCGTTGACGAACAACATCGCGATCATCCCGGCGTCTGCGGCCTGTTCGCCGTAGCTTCCGACGCGCGCAATGTGCTGCACGTCGCGCAGCGCAACGATCGCAACACCGCTCTTGCGAGCTCGCTCGATCGCCCAGTCCATGACCTCGCGCGCGATTTTCTGACCGTAGCCCATCTCGCCGCTGAATACGGCTATCGCGCCGTCTTCGCGCAGCAAACGCGCGTGTTGATTGGGCTTGAGCTTGCCGGCCACAAAGTTCTGGACGTACAGCGGAAGCATCCCGACGCCATGACTGTCATGGCCGCGCAAGTTCGCTTCAACCAGGTGATCGGCGACGATTGTCGCCTCCGCGTCGTCGCTCCCCGTCGCTTTCACGATCGCGCGTGCTACGTCGCGCAGGTTTTTGTGATTGACGGTAATCGAACTGACGGTGCTCACTCTTCGAGTGTCCTTTCGTGAGGGGGCGCGAACGTTCTGCGGACGAAAGCGCCTATGCGGGAGAAGTCGTGATTCAAAGAGTTGTATTCCTTGTAGCTCTCATCGCATTCCATGGAGTGCTTGGTACCTTTGCTCGCGCGGACTTATGGATCAACGCCAACCGCTTGCAGGCTGCGGATGTCAATGCGCTTCCAGGTGAACGCTGCCAGCGAATGGAGCACAAGAAAGACGGAGACGTCATCAAGTGTCACAGCGCGGGTAATCCAAGCAGAATCGACTTTCGATGGGCGGATAGCGACGAGAGGGCGACTGTTTGCAGCCTCAAGTTCTGGTACTACAACGGCAGTCCGCCAATCGGAGTCAGAGACTACATAATAGCCGATCACGCCGCGCTGCAAGCCCAGAGTCCTTGTACCGTGCGCGGCATGAATACGAATACCGTTCGGCTCTTGGCCTCAGGGGGTCCCGCACCGAAACCAACGCCCCCGCCGAACCCGGCTGACAATCTGCACGTCAACGTGTCCGACATCGGCAAGCGCAGTGCGCGGTTTAGCCTAAACATCGATCGCGTCGGATTTCCGCCACTGGAACTGTGGTTCATGTACTCTTACCGCAGAACCGATGTTGCGAGTGCTCAACACGGATGCAAGCACGGCACCACCGTGCAAGCACACGGCTCGGGGGTCTGGTCCGCGACGGCCGCTAACCTCTTACCGGACCACACCTATTATCTTCGCAGCTGCGCTATTCATCAGAAGAGTGGCGCCAACTACTACAGTCACGTCTTCACCTTCAATACGCTGCCGTTATCGCCGCCACACATCTCCTTTGAACAATCGGATCGAATTTCAGGCGGACGCGAATATATGCTGATGTTCGTCGCGGATCCCAAGGGTCAACCCGGGCGCTTCCACATGCAGTGGAGCGACAATCCGCATTTATCGGGTGCGCATACGGCCGGACAGCAACACATCGCCGCGAAAAACGGCTTCGTGCCTATCAGCGTGCGAATTCCGGCAAGTTCGCTTCCGCCGAGTTCCGTCCGGATCTACGTCCGAGGTTTCTTGAAGACGGATGACGGCGAAGCCGAAACGTCGGTCGGCAATTTCACCGTGAAACCCTAGCGCCGTTTGGAGCGCGAGACGTCTGGTGGGCCATCCTGGGTTCGAACCAGGGACCTCATGCTTATCAAGCATGCGCTCTAACCAGCTGAGCTAATGGCCCTCGTTTCTCGGCGGCTTATCGTAAATTGCAGCCGTCGTCGATGTCAACGGGTCAAACGGAGGTCCTGCCCGCCGAAGGAATAATACGACGACGCCGCGCTCGGGGATGTAGCTCAGTTGGTAGAGCACCTGCTTTGCAAGCAGGGGGTCAGGAGTTCGAATCTCCTCATCTCCACCAGGCCGATTTTGGGGGCATAGCTCAGTTGGTAGAGCATCACGCTGGCAGCGTGAGGGTCAGGAGTTCGAGTCTCCTTGCCTCCACCATTAAGCCTTAGGAAGCAGAGCAACCGAGCGACTTTTCGAATACGTGTCTCAGCTCGCTTGCCTGATCAGCCGATTCCATGGGAAGATGAGGTTGGGTTTGTCCGCTTCCAAGGAGGCTCTTAGTGGGCGGTATTAGTGGCATAGGCAGCAGCCTGAATTCGCTGTACAGCAATCAGCTAAATTTACTGCAGTCGGCCAACCAGCTTTCGTCCGGTAATCGCATAACTTCAGCCGCCGTAGATCCCTCCGGGCTCGCGATCTTCAATGCGCTTTCGTCACAAGCAGCCGGGTTCGATCAGGGCTCACTAAACGCGCAAGACGCGCTGAATGCAACGAACGTCGCCGAAGGCGGCGCGCAGTCGATTACGGGCATCCTCGGGAGCCTCAATACCGAATCGATCGCAGCTTCGAACGATCTGCTTTCGCCGACCGATCAGCAAGCGATCCAAGCCCAAGCCACGCAACAGATTCAGCAGATCAACACGATCGCGCAGAATACGAACTTCAACGGCGCGCAGCTGCTCACCGGGCAGTTCTCCGGCGGCACAGCCGCAACGCCCGCAAGCTCGGCGGTCACGAATAACGATCTTTTGCTGAGCAGCGGCAGCAACGTCATCAACACGGGCTCCGCAATCACGACGCCGGCAACGACGCCAGGTGAGTCGATTCAAATTTCGGTCAGCGCCGGACAAGCCCAGGTCAACGTCGTCGACAACGCGACCGGCACGGTCACGAACGCCGGATCGTTCGCATCAGGCTCGGCCGTTACGGCGGGCGGCGTATCGTTCACGCTCGGTAACTTCAGCGCGAGCGACACGGGCAGCGCAACGATCGCAGTTACGGGCGCCCAAGGCTTCTCATCCGGTAATTCGCTGACGGTTCAAACCGGTGCGAGCCAAGGCGCGACGACCTCGTTGAACTTCGCGAGCCTGACTTCTTCTTCGCTCGGCGTTT
Source organism: Vulcanimicrobiota bacterium (assembly GCA_963715815.1). Taxonomy (GTDB): domain Bacteria; phylum Vulcanimicrobiota; class Vulcanimicrobiia; order Vulcanimicrobiales; family Vulcanimicrobiaceae; genus JAFAMS01. The sequence goes on from OY970278.1 coordinate 1,973,593, forward strand.
CGAATCTGAATTTTGGCACGACCGCAAATGCCGAAGACAGTATTGGTGTGATCGGCAACGCGCTCAACTCCGTGCTCTCGGCACAAGCCCAGCTCGGCGCGCAAGCAACGTCACTGCAGAATCAGATCAACTCGAACAACATCGCGTCGACGAATCTGACTGCTTCTGCATCGTCGATCGGCGATACCAATGTTCCCAACACGATCAACAGCTTCGATAAGGGAACAACCCAGAACGCGATCACGCTCGACATACTGCGCAACGCGAACATAAGCCAAGGCTTCCTGTCCAGTCTTCTGAACTCGGCCGCCTAGCCTAAGCTTCCCGTCCCCGCTATAATAGCGAGCGAGCTTCGCGGAGCTCGCCGGATCATCGCGCGTGCCTTGCGGCACGTGAGGAAAGTCCGGGCTCCTATGGGCAAGGGTGCAGGATAACGTCCTGTCGAGGTGACTCGAAGGAAAGTGCCACAGAAACATACCGCCGGGCAACCGGTAAGGGTGAAATCGTGAGGTAAGAGCTCACGGAGCACCGCGGTGACGCGGGCTCGGGTAAACCCCACCTGGAGCAAGATCGCTCGAATACCCCTTCGGGGGCGGCGCCCAGCCGCACGAGCAACGTCGCAGCGAGCTCACCGGTAACGGTGGGCCCAGAGAGATGATGATCCCCGGCTTCGCCGGGACAGAATCCGGCTTACAGGCGAACTCCGCGTATCTCGAAACCGAGTGCCACCCACAGGCGTCTTAAGGCAAGAGACTTTTCTAGCGAGGTGACTGGTGGCTGACCATTTCTCAAAAGATCTGACCGTCGAGCAAGCATTCAAGGTACATGCGGGCGCTCGCCGTGTGTTTGCGCGTTTTCATTTGGGCGGCTGCTCGAATTGCGCGATCAGCGAGCACGAGACGATCGAACAAGTCAGCCAAAGTTACGGGATTCCACTCGACATGCTTATGTCCGAGCTCAACAAGCTCTACGACGCGCCTGAGCTCGCAGTCGGCGATATGGTCCGTCTCCCCGACGAGATTCGCAACAAGGTTCCGCAGCTTGCGAACGTCCCGGAAACCGGCGAAGTCAAGGATATCGCGGCCGGCGCATATACCGTCGAGTTCGGCGATGTCCGGCTTCAGGGGCTGGCTGACGACTTCATCAAGGTCCAGCCGCAGCCCGCATAGTTCGGCCGGCTTTTACTCTAGCGGTTTGCGGTCGACGAATGTCTCGTCGGTGCCGTGCCAGTGGCCGATCTCAGGTTCGCCGGCTTTCCAGCAAAGATAGATCGGACGTCCGTCGCGTAGTGCTGGAAAATCGAGGAGGCCAAGATCGAGATCTTTCACGACGCAGCCGTACTCCTCGATGCGATTGATTAAGCGCACGATCTCAGCTTTGAGCTCCGTGAATTTACGCGAGCGTGCTGAGGTCCCGCGACGCAACGCAGGATCGTTCTCCAGCAGCCGAATCGCAAGCTCGCGCCGCTTTGCCCACAATTCATCGATTAGCGGCGAAACCGTGGGGATCAGTAAATTCGCTTTGTCAGCCGAGAACAGTTTCATTCTAACGGCGCTCCGAGCCCGTAATCATTTCTGTTCATCAAGATTCCCCTTGGGGGCTCGTAACAACATTCTCATGTTGGTCCTTAGGTGAGCGTTCGCCGCTTAGTCATCGTAACGGGGTTGTCTGGGGCAGGCAAGAGTCAGGCACTGGCTGCCTTCGAAGATCTAGGGTTCTATTGCCTCGATAATTTACCACCCACACTACTTCCCCAGATAGTGTCGCTTGCCGCAGCTTCAGGGTACGACCGGCTCGCGATCGCGCCCGATGTCAGGACGTCCGGCCCCTTCGGCGATCTCTCCACGAGCATCGCTTCCGCCTCCACGAATGGTGCCTCTCCGGAAATCTTGTTCTTGGATGCCACAGAAGAGGCGCTGGTGCGGCGATTCAGCGAGACACGCCGCAAGCATCCTATCGCACGCGAACGGCTCACCGAAGCAATTGCATCCGAACGCCGCGCGCTTGCGCCGGTTCGCGACCGCGCAGAACGCGTTTGGGATACGAGCGCCATGAGCGCGATTCAATTGCGCCGTCGCATTGCGGAAACGTACGCACAACAAGCCGGCGAACCGCTGTTGCACGTGACGCTCGTTTCGTTCGGTTACAAATATGGCTTACCGCTCGACGCAGATATGGTTTTCGACGTGCGCTTCTTACCGAATCCATATTACGTCGACGAGTTGCGCGATCTCACGGGGCTCGACAAACCGGTCGGCGACTATCTCGAACGTCTGCCCGAGACGCGGACCTTTTTGCAGCACGCCGAAAGTTTGCTTGATTTCCTGATTCCGCGATTTATTCAAGAGGGAAAAGCACAGCTGACGATCGCGATTGGCTGCACCGGTGGGCGTCATCGCTCCGTTTACCTCGCCGGCCGGCTCAACGAGCTTCTGAGCAAAAATCCGCAGCTCAACGTCGAGCTGACAGCACGAGATATACACCGGTGATCGGGCAAAGAGCAAAACAGGCTGCGCGTTGGTTCTATCCGGGCCTGGGCGTTAAGCGCTGGCTCGTGATGGCAATTCTCGGCGCCATTCTTTTCGTCAACGGCGTAAACCGGTGGTTGACTGCGGAGGGCGCGCACTTCGAGATCAATACGTGGGTCGACGAAACGCTCGACGGTTACATCCCGCTTGCATGGCTACAGTGGGTCTTCATGGCCGGCGGCGCGATACTCGTTGCGGTCGGGATGCGCCAGTGGATGCACTCGATCGTCAACGCACTCACGCCGGATCGCAAAGACCGGATCGTCGATGCACTGTTCGCATCGCGCTTGCGCGCCGGATACCGCATTGTCGCCGTCGGCGGCGGCACCGGCCTTTCGACGTTATTGCGCGGACTCAAACGCTATACGCACAATTTGACCGCGATCGTAACCGTCAGTGACGACGGCGGCAGCTCCGGACGTCTGCAAAAAGAGCTGGGCATTCTTCCACCCGGTGATTTGCGCAATTGCCTCGTGGCTTTGGCCGATGACGAAGCGCTCGTCACAGATTTGTTTCAATATCGCTTCCACGAAGGTGAAGGCCTAAGCGGACATTCGTTCGGAAATCTATTCCTGGCCGCGATGACCGGCGTCACCGGCAACTTCGATACGGCGGTGAAAGAGTCGAGTCGAGTTTTGAACATCAAAGGCCGCGTGCTCCCAGCGACGCTGGCCGTCACGTGGCTGCGCGCGAAGATGGAAGACGGCACGATCGTCGAGGGTGAGACTGCAATCACGAATGCACGCAAGAAGATCGAATCGATTACGCTCGAACCTGCACATTCCGCGCCGCTCGGTGAAGTGATCGACGCAATTCGCACCGCCGATGCGATCGTACTCGGCCCGGGCTCACTTTACACGTCGATCCTACCGAATCTGCTCGTCGATCGCATCTCACGCGAGATCGAGAGCTCGAACGCCGTGAAGATATTCGTTACGAACGTTATGACGCAGCCCGGCGAAACCGACTCATTCAAAGCTTCGCAGCATCTCGAGGTCCTTCTCGCTCACGCCGGTGCTAAAGTTTGCGACTATGTTATCGTCAATAGCCAGCCACCGCGGCGGTTGCGCGACGTCTATGCCGAGGAAGGGCAAATTTGGGTCGAGCCGGACGTCGAAGCGATAAAACAACTCGGAGTTCGTCCGGTCTTAGCCGATGTGATCGGTGAGACGACGAACGTCCGTCACGATCCTGATCGCCTCGCCGAGGTGGTCGTCGATCTCGTCGCATCAGCAATTGCCGAACGCGCCACGTTCGTCAAACGAACGCCACCGGCACCCGCAGCCTCACTCTAGCGCGAGCGTCCGCGCAATTCGCGCGGCTGCAGCTTCGATCAACACGACCGCATCACGCATCGCTTCCTCGAGCGGCATCGGCTCGGTGACGACCGGCTCGCAGACAATCCCGTGCGCCGCAAGTTCGCCTTCAACGCTCGTATCGACGCGGCCGCCAAGCGCAATCACGGGAACGTACGCCTGCGCGGCATAACGCGCGACGCCAAACACCGTCTTTCCGTGCAATGTCTGCGCATCGATCGAACCTTCGCCGGTTATGCACAGCGTCGCGCCGCTCAGCGCTTGCGGAAGGCCGCACAGCTCGGCGACGATATCGATGCCCGGTCGTAACTCCGCACCCAGTGCCAGCAGTGCAAATCCGGCACCACCGGCAGCACCCGCCCCGGGGACGTCTCGCAGGTCACGCCCGAGCGCACGCGCCATGGCGTCGGCAGTCTGCGCGAGCGCGGCGTCGAGCTTGGGCACATCTTGCGGCTTCGCACCTTTCTGCGGGCCGAAGACCGCGGACGCGCCGCTCGGACCGCAGAGTGGATTGTCGACGTCTGAAGCAACGAGCAACGTTGTTTTCGCGATACGCGGATCGAGTCCGGAGAGATCGATGCTCTCGATGCCGTGCAGCGCATTTGCTGGTTGTGTTTTCGCACCGAGCGCGCGTAAGAGTCCGATGCCCGCGTCATTGTTCGCGCTGCCGCCGATTCCGATGACGATCGCTTCCGCCCCCGCATCGAGCGCGGCGCGAATCAACTCGCCCGTGCCGCGCGAATCGGCGCGCCAAGGATCGCGCTCCTTAAGTTTCTCCAAGACGAGACCGCTCGCACTGGCAAGCTCGACGATGGCACGCTCACCATCCAGAGCGAACTTCGCGGTAATTGGACGGCCGAGCGGATCGTGCACGTTGGCTGTGCAAACGCGTGCGCCTGAATCCAAGAAAAGCTCAACTGTCCCGTCGCCACCGTCCGCCATAGGCCGCAGGCTGAGCTCGCTGTCCGGCGCTACGGAACGAAGCCCCCGCGCGATGGCACGCGCGACATCGTGCGCACTTGCGGAACCCTTGAACTTGTCCGGCGCGATCACGACGCGCCGCAGGGAGCCGCTAGTGATAGAGCGTGGCGTTTAGGGTGAAGTGATCGCCGGCTGCGACCGTCCCCTGATCCTGATGATCCTGAAAACCGCTCGCCGTTTCGGATGCCGTAAACGGACCAACCGGGACGTTCGCGATCGTGTAGCTCCCATCGGTTCCGCTTGTGACCGTGAGAACGGAGTCGATCGTCACCGTCGCGCCAGCGAGCGGCTGTCCCGTCGTGCCGTCTGTAACGACGCCGGCAATTGTTGCATAATTTTGCTGCGGCGGAATAGCGTCACTACACGCCGTCAGAACTGCGATCGCGACAAACGCGAAGACACGGCGGACCTTAGGCAGGTACGACGCCCTCTTCCGCATCTTGACGGTCGAGGTTCGCGGTCTTCTCATCGAGCAGCCACCGGTTCGCGGCTTCACGCCGCTCTTCGGAAACACGCGCTTGCAACCACGCTAGGATCTCTTCGTCCGTGTCGCGCGTCGCAATCGCCGCATCAAAGGCGTTCGACGTGATTCCCCAGCGGTCGAACACGCCGCGGTCCATCGGGCACGGATAAATGTAATCGTGAATCGTGCTATCGCGCGCCGCGCGTCCTTTGTCGAACACGCGCACCAGCCAAAGGTAGCCGCCTAGCGACTCGCGCCCGCGGCGTGGAAAAACTGAACCACTGCGAAAATCCGTTGGCATCGAAATCCCTTCTTCTCCGTCAGTGACCTTCAAAACGCAGGCTGCTATCCCTCGGTTGCGGAATCGGCGAGGACCATGTCTGCTGTGAAGTCGCAGACCCCTCCACCGGTCCTTCCCCAGCACGGCTACTACGAAAACGCGCTTGAGGCTGTTGGCCATACGCCGCTAGTTCGGCTTAATAAGGTTGTCGACGGCGCGAAGTGCCTCGTCCTTGCCAAAGTCGAATACATGAACCCGGGCGGGAGCGTGAAAGATCGCCCTGCCGTCGCCATGCTCGAGGACGCCGAACGCAGCGGCGTACTGCGCCCCGGTGCAACGATCATCGAAGCGACGAGCGGAAACACCGGGACGGGGCTTGCAATGGCGGCCGCAATCCGCGGTTATCGCTGCATTCTCGTCATGCCCGACAAGATGTCGAAGGAAAAGATCGATCTCTTGCGCGCATACGGCGCCGAAGTTGTCGTTACGCCGACGAACGTCTCCAACGACTCGCCGGAATCATATTATTCGGTCGCGAGCCGCCTCGCCGCCGATATCGCCGGGGCTTTCATACCGGACCAGTGGCACAACCACATGAATCCGGATGCGCATTATCTGACGACGGGGCCGGAGATCTGGGAACAAACCGAAGGCCGCATCACGCACTTCGTGTGCGGTATGGGTACGGGCGGGACGATCTCCGGAACAGCGCGCTTTCTCAAAGAAAAGAACCCAAAACTCGTCGTAACCGGCGCCGATCCTGAAGGCTCGATCTACTCCGGCGACACGCCCAAATCGTACAAAGTCGAGGGAATCGGCATGTCCTATCTCCCGGTAACCGTCGACATGCGCGTGATCGACAAGATTCTACGCGTCTCCGATAAGGAATCATTTCTCATGGCGCGCCGTATCACGCGCGAAGAGGGTTTGCTTGTCGGCGGTTCTTCCGGGACGGCCGTAGCTGCGGCCGTGCGTGTCGCGCAAGATCTTTCCGAGAACGACGTGCTCGTCGTCGTCATGCCTGATTCGGGTCGCGGCTACATGTCGAAGATATTCAACGATGAGTGGATGATCGCGAACGGCTTTCTCGAGGATCAACGCGCCAAAACGACGGTTGGCGACGTACTACGCAGTAAGCGGCCGTTGCCACCGATGATCGCAATCGGGGAGGATGACGTCGTCAAGCACGCGCTCGATCTCCTACGAACGCACGAGATCTCGCAATTGCCGGTGATGCGCGGTGACGCGGTGGTCGGCAGCGTGAACGACGTCTCCGTAATGCAGGCCGTTTTCGATCATGCCGATTTGATTCACAAACCTGTCAAGGAAGTGATGGGGCGCGCGTTTCCCACCCTCGATGTCGGCGCTGAAGTCGATCATGCGTATAAACTATTGACGCTTGCAAACTCGGCAATCGTCGTCAGCGAGCACGAGAAGCCTATCGGCATCATCGCGCGCCAAGACATCATCAGCTTCTTGAGCGCGACCTCTTAGCGTTTTAACGTTCATCCCGGACGCGCCGGGATTTGAGATCCGTTCGCGCCAGCGAATCGGGGTCGCAGAACTCAATCGTTGGGCGCACGCCGACTTTTGCACGGACGGCGCTCGAGAAGCGCTCAGCATAACCTTCGGGCACGTCTCCTGCGCGCTCGATCCGGACGATCAGCTCGTCCATATGCCGCTCCTTGCGCACGATAATCTCGAACTCACCGGAAAGCTCGCCGACGAATCCGCGGATCGCTTCTTCGATCGCGCTTGGATAGACGTTCTCGCCCCGAATGACGAGCATGTCGTCGATGCGCCCGATGACGCCGTACGGGAATCGCGGATACGTACGACCGCACTGGCACGGCGCATCGGTCCATTCGGCAAAATCTCCGGAGACCAAGCGAATCATCGGCTGGCACTCACGGTCCAGCGACGTATAAACCGGCGTTCCGCGCTCGCCGAACGCGACGCGCCGCCACGTTTTCGGATCGAGCATCTCGGTGTAGACGACGTCCTGCCACAAATGCATTCCGGTCCGCTCGCTGCACTCGCACAGATTCATCCAGGGCGTCATCTCGCCCATACTGCCGCTGTCGATGCAGATCGCGCCGAATGACTCTTCGATCAGCTGCTTTGTGGCGGGGATTCCCGCGCCCGGCTCGCCCGAAAAAAACATGATGCGAAAACCAAGCTTGCGCGGATCGAAGCCCGTCGCCCGTGCCGTCTCCGCAAGCCGTAGCGCGTACGAGGGCGTTCCGTAAAATGCGGTCGGGCGCATCTGATCGATCCAGCTCAGCGCCTGTTGCGTTTGTCCCTTGACGCCCGCGCCGAACGGAAAGACGGTCGCGCCAAGACGTTCAGCACCCATGAGCGCCCCCCACGATCCAACGTACAACGAAAGAATCGAGCCGACGAAGACGCAGTCGTTCGGTCGCAACCCGAAGCTCCACATGATCCGTGCGTGATCTTCGGCGATGGCATCCATGTCGCGCCGCGTCCAAGCGAATGCCGTCGGGCGTCCACTCGTGCCGGACGTTCCATGAATCCGTTTGACGTCCGCGATGTCGACGCACAGATACGAACCGAAGGGTGGATTCTCGGCTTGATCGGCGCGCAGATCAGCCTTAGAAATTGTCGGTACCCGTTCGAAATCCGCGAGACTCCGAATGTCACGGGGTTCGAGTCCCGCAGCCGACCAGCGCTTACGATAGAACGTTGAGCGCTCGTACGCCCACTGCATCGTCTTTTGAATTTTCGCGAGGACCAGCGCGTCGCGGTCCTCCGGAGGCAACGTTTCGAGCCGCTCGTCCCAATATTTCGATTTAGGCGCTGCGGCGATCATCGGTGCCTCGCTCCTGTACCAGGCGATTGATGCCGTCGATTAGATCCTGTGTCGTGGCGTCGGCATCAAAGATGTCGGCGACCCCGAGCTGGCGCAACTTGGGGCGATCTTCTTCTTGAATGACGCCGCCGGCGACGACAATGACGTCGTCCATGCCGCGCTCTTGCATGAGAGAGAACACGCGCGGAAAGATCGTCATATGGGCACCGGAGAGAATGCTGATCCCGACGACGTCGACGTCTTCTTGCAACGCCGCGGTAACGATCATCTCCGGCGTCTGGTGCAATCCGGTATAGACGACTTCCATCCCGGCATCCCGCAGCGCACGCGCCACGATCTTTGCACCGCGGTCGTGTCCGTCTAAGCCGGGTTTCGCGACGAGTACCTTGATCGGCATCAGAAAATAGGCGTCTCCGTGTAGGTTCCGAAGATCGGACGTAACGCATTGACGATCTCGCCGCCGGTTGCGCGAACACGCACGGCCTCGAGCGTCGCCGGCATGAGGTTCTCATCCGACTTCGCAACCCGCACGAGATCCGCCAGCGCTTTTTCGACCTTGGCGGAATCGCGCCGTTGCTTTACCAATTTCAATCGATCCAATTGGCGGTTTGACGCCGCCTCATCGACATGATGCAACTCGACCTTCGGATTTGCGGTGTCATCGCGGTACTTCGAAACGCCGACGAATTGAAACTCGCCGCGCTCTTTGCGTTTGTGGAACTCGAACGCCGCATCCGCGATCTCAGCCTGGAAGTAGTTGTCCTCGACGCATCGCACGACACCGCCGCGCCGGTCGATCTCAGCGAAATACGCGAAGACCTCGCGCTCGATGTCCGAGGTCATCTTCTCGATCGCGTACGAGCCGGCCAGAGGATCGATCGTATTGGCCACCCCCGTCTCTTCGGCGATGATCTGCTGCGTGCGCAGCGCGATCTTCATCGCCGGTTCGCTTGGTATCGCGAGCGCTTCGTCGTAGCCGTTGGTGTGCAGTGACTGCGCACCACCGCAGACGGCAGCCAACGCTTCGATAGCCGTTCGTGCGATGTTATTGAGCGGCTCGCGCGCGGTACACGACGCTCCTGCCGTCTGACAATGGAAACGTAGGCGCCCGGACTCCGGCTTTTTCGCGCCGAATCGCTCCTTCATGACCCGCGCCCAGATGCGCCGCGCGGCCCGGAACTTCGCGACCTCTTCCAAGAAATCGATCTGCGAAACGAAATAAAAGGAAAGACGCGGCGCGAACTCATCGACGTCAATGCCGAGCTTTCGCACTTCTTCGACGTAAGCGATCCCAGCACCGAGCGTAAAGGCGACCTCTTGCACCGCCGTCGAGCCGGCTTCGCGTGTGTGATAGCCGCTGACGTTGACCGGATTGTAGCGCGGTAAATGCCGCGCCGAAAACACGATCGAGTCGCGCACGATCCGCATCGCCTGACGCGGCGGATAGATCCATTCTTTCTGCGCGATGTACTCTTTGATGATGTCGTTCTGAACCGTCCCCGACAGCTGCTTCCAATCGAATCCGCGCTCTTCAGCGACGACGAGATACATCGCGAGCAGAATCCAGGCGGTCGGATTGATCGTCATGGAAACCGAGATCGTCTCGAGATCTATGTCGCGATAGAGATCGTGCATGTCGTCGACCGTATCGACGGCAACGCCCTCGCGACCAACTTCGCCTTCGCTCCGAACGTCGTCGCTGTCGTAACCCATCAGTGTCGGCATGTCGAAATCGGTCGAGATCCCGGTCTGGCCCTGCGAGATCAAATACTTGAAGCGACCGTTCGTATCATCGGCCGTCCCAAAGCCGGCGATCTGGCGCATTGTCCAGGGCTGCGCGCGATACATCGTCGGATACGGACCACGCGTGTACGGAAACTGTCCGGGGAATCCGAGATCGGCGATGTAGTCGAGGTTCTCGACATGCGCCGGCGTGTAGATACGCTCGATCGGCGTACCACTGATCGTCCGAAATTCAGCCCGGCGCTCTGCACGCCGTTCCATGAACGGCAAGAGCGACATTTGCTCCCATTCCTGCTGAGCTTCGCGAACGTCGTCCGCGCTCGTCGCCTTCTCACGCAATTGCATGTCGTCTCCTCGTCGGGCGAGAAGGGTAGTATACCATGCGATTCTCGACGCGAGCCATTCATACCGGTCAGGACGCCGACCCGACAACCGGGGCTACGATCGTTCCGATTTACCAGACCTCGACCTACACGCAAACGGCCGTCGGCGAGCACAAAGGATTCGATTACAGCCGTACCGTTAACCCGACGCGCGTCGCGCTCGAGCAACAGCTCGCATCACTCGAGGACGCGAAGTTCTGCAGCGCCTTTGCGAGTGGAATGGCCGCGTCTTCGGCGACGCTCAACCTGCTTTCCGCAGGCGATCACGTCGTCGTAACGGACGATCTCTACGGCGGAACGTATCGCCTCTTCTCGCGCGTCCTCAGCCGCTACGGACTTGAGTTCAGCTACGTCGACATGACCGATATCGCGAACGTCAAGAACGCGATGCGCCCCAATACGCGCATGCTCTGGCTCGAGACGCCGACGAATCCGCTACTCAAGCTGATCGACATCGCTGCGATCGCCGGGCTAAGACAGCCGCGTCAAGTTGTCGTCGTCGACAATACCTTCGCGACGCCCTATTTGCAATCGCCGCTCGCGCTCGGCGCCGACGTCGTCGTGCACTCGACGACGAAATACCTGGGGGGACATAGCGACGTAATCGGCGGCGCAGCGATGACAAACTCGTCCGAAATTGCCGAGACAATAAAGTTCCATCAAAATGCCGTCGGCGGCGTTCCCGGACCGATGGATGCGTATCTCGTGATGCGCGGCGTCAAAACGCTCGCCGTGCGTATGCGCGAGCATGAGAAGAACGCGCGCATTATTGCCGAATTCCTGACCAAGAACGGTGAAGTCGAGCGCGTCTACTATCCCGGTCTCGAGTCACATCCGCAACACCAGCTCGCGAAACGGCAGATGCGCGGATTCGGCGGCATGCTGAGCTTTGTGCTTCGCGGCCCCGAAGAGCGCGCGCATGATTTCGTGCGGCGCCTAAAGTTCTTCAGTCTTGCCGAGAGCCTGGGCGGCGTCGAATCGCTGATCTCGATCCCGGCACGCATGACGCACGGCTCGATTCCAAAGGAAGATCGCGAGCGGCGCGGCGTCACCGATGGGCTCATTCGTCTCTCCGTCGGCATCGAAGACGCAGACGATCTCGTAGCCGATCTCGAGCACGCACTCTCGACCTCCCGAGCGGCCGCACTGACCTGATCCGCGGAGTCGGACTCTCCGCGGCGATCGCGACCAATGCGATCGCAATGATTGGGATAGGTCCCCTAATCACGATTCCGCTCGTGCTCGCCGCGCTGCACGGGCCGCTCTCACTCGCGGCCTGGATATTAGGCGCGCTCGTCGCCATCTGCGACGGTCTGGTATGGGCAGAGCTTGGTGCAGCGCTCCCGCGCGCCGGTGGACTTTACGCCTTCTTTCTCGAGCTCTTCGGCCCGCGCCGCGGACGCCTGTTGGCGTTTCTGTTCGTGTGGCAATTCGTGATCACGACGCCGTTCTTGCTGGCCAGCGGCTATATCGGTTTCTCGCAGTATGCGACGTATATTCTGCCCGCGCTAAGAAACAACGATCTCGTACAGCACCTGCTCGCCGTCGCCGTCGGCGCCGTCACGATCGTCTTACTGGCGCGCGTCATCGTCCGCGTCGCATTGATTTCGATCGTCCTCTTCGGAGCCGCAACGCTTACGCTCATCATCGTGACGTTTGCGGCGTGGATCCGCTTCGATCCGCACGTCGCTTTTACGGCCGATCCGCAAACGCATACGTTTTGGCCGCTGATCGCGGGTCTCGGCAGCGGATTAACCGTTACCCTCTACGATTATCTCGGCTACAACACGATCACCAGCATCGGTGAAGAAGTGATCGCGCCCGCGAGGACGATTCCGCGTTCGATCATCGCTGCCGTCGCGATCGTCGCTGCCTTGTATCTCGCGCTGCAGACCGGGATTCTCGGATCGATACCTTGGCAACAGCTGCTCGGGGCCTCGTTCGTCGCATCGACGGTTGTCGAACGCGCGCTGGGAGGCCCGTTCGCGAACGTAGTAACCGTGCTCATTCTTGTGACGGCATTCGCGTCGACGTTCGCCCTTCTGCTCGCGGCTTCACGCGTTCCGTACGCGGCGGCTCGTGATGGATTGTTTCTTAGGGCCTTTGCGCGCTTGCATCCGCGCGACGCCTATCCGTCCGTTTCGCTCGTAGCAATCGGCGTTGCATCACTTGCATGCTGCTTTCTGCCGCTCGATCAGATCATCGCGATCATCGGTGTCGGCATCGTCGTCCTGGGCGGGATCGGCGCATTCGCGTCGATTCTACAACTGCGTGGCGCGAAGGTTACCATGCCGTATCGCATGCCATTCTTTCCGCTTCCGCCTCTGATCGCGCTCGCCGCCTGGATTTACGTCGTTCTTACGGCCGGTATCTTCGCCGACGCGTTTACCGCACTTTCGCTCGTCGTAGGAGCGCTCGTCTACGTTTACTCGCGGTCGAGAACTTCGGCCAAAGCCGGAAGCGAGACGTCGTAGCGGTATCCGATACGCATGTGATCGTCGTCGAACTCTTCGTGCCGCACGTCGAGTCCAAGCTCGCGAATCTGTTCGGCCATGACGCGCGAGCCGATATCGAGTCCGTATTCGTCGCGCCGTCCACAGTCGATGTAGCGTAACCGTAAGGCCGCAAGCTCGGCCTTCTTGTGCGGGATCTGTTCGGTCGGATCGAACGCGAGCCAGCGCACCCAAACGTCATCGCGGAATGCGCCCGTTTGCATGTCGATCGGCAAGTCGAACGCGAACGCTTTGGCGGCGGTCGGCGAATACGCGGCCGCGTACGCGAGCATCTCCATCGTAGAGATCTCTTCGAACCTCGGCTTGGCATTCGCTTCGAAGGCTAGAACGAACGCTTCGAGGTTTGGATACTTTTCCAGAACGCGACCGCATGTAATGAGCGACTTCACCTGGCACATCCGAAAATACGAATCGCCGCTGTGCGATGCGAACGCACCAAAATGCCCCGGATAGTTCATCGTCAGATAGAGCGAGCCGAAACCGCCGGTTGATTTTCCAAGTACGCCTCTGCCCCCGGGGCGAGGAATCGTACGATAATTTTGATCGACGTGCGCAAGTGTCTCATGCACGGTGTACGATGCGTAGTCGCCGTTATGGATCGAGTTGACGTACTGCGATCCGCCCAGACGCGTGGCGCCGTCAACGATCACCATCAACGCCGGCGGCATCTTTTTCCCGACGATCAACGCGTCGAGACGCTGGACAACGTTCTTCTCCCACAAGCGTGTGCTTATGACGCCTGCGAGATCCCCGGTATAACCATGCAGCAGATACAAAACCGGATACGCTCTCGAGCCTTCGTGGTCGTAACCCGGCGGCGTGTAAACGCCCAGCGGCCGATCCGACCGATCTCCGAGCGGATTGCGGGCTAGCGCTTTGCTTTCAAAAGGATCGAGCGTAACGATCCCCTCGATCTCGAGGAGGTCCGAGAGATCGTTGCGCGTTCGCGACATCGTGCGCATCTCTTAAGGGTGTCCCATGTGCGCGCGGGCCGCAAGACTCCCCCCTACGACACGCGAAGGCGTGCTTCGGGGCCTGGGGGAGTGGCGGAACGGTCTACGCAGTCGCCTCAAAAGCGACCGGGTGAAAGCCCTTGTGGGTTCAAATCCCACCTCCCCCACCAGCGCCTTGCTAAAAGTTTACGGTCCCCATACCGATAAGTGACCGTTGTCCTGTGGAAGGGCAAGGACGCCTCCCGGCGTCGTGGAACCGCAAACAACGATGACGACGACTATTAGTTCGGCTCGACCTTCGCATACCTACTCACCACTAGAGTTCGAACACGAATCCAAGCGCATCGAGGCACTCACTTTCGATACGCTCGCGCTAACTGCGGGCGAATCAGTGGTCTTCTGCGGATTTAGCGGCAACATCGGCTACGTGCGCCGCGCACTCGAGATCGGTTGCAAAGTTGCCGTTATCGAAGCGCGTGAAACGGTCATTCGCGAATACGCCGATCTTGGCGTGCGCACGATCCGTGGCAGCACGTCGGTTATTCCGGCCCGCGATCTCGCGTTCGACGTAGCGATAGCCGCAGGATATCTACACGAAGTCGATCCATCGTTCCACGCACAGATTCTCACAGAGCTGGCGCGTGTTGCGAAACGCGTCGCCGTCATCGAGCTTGCACCGCCCTCAGATCCGCTTGGCCGCCGTATCGCAGCGCTGTACCAGCGCGCGAAGCGTGAGTTTGGCTCGTTCGAACACTATCAGGGCGTCGACTACTGGAAGAAGCTGCTCACGATGGTCAAACCCGACGTCGCGCAGTCGATCTTCCAATTCGGCAAGCTCCCGCCACTCGAATATTTGATCGACACCGTCGATCTTCTGCTCGACACTATCGAAGCCGAAGAAGCTCCCGAGGAAGACGTCGAGGAATTGCGTCGCATCTCGAAGCGTTCGAACGCGATGCTTCTCCCGCAAGCACGGCTCGTCTTGATCGGCGCAGCAATGGGTCAGATTCCGAAGCCGACATACTCAGAAGCCGCGATCGCTCCGGCTCCTTCGACGACCGTCGAAACCGTTCGCTCGACGCCCATTACGCCGGCAATTGCCGCGTCGGAACCGACACCGGCCCTCGCGCCGGCCGCCGCAGCTGCACCCGCCGCGGCGCCAACCGTAATCACCTCAGAGACAATCACGGCGCCGACGGCGCCGCCACCGGCCGCAACCCCCGTCACGGCAGCGCCAGTAACCGCGCCGCTACCCGTTGCACAACCCGCCGCACCACCGGCGTTTGCTGCACCGGAGCTGACCCTCAATCCGTTTGGGCTTCCCGACACACAGCTGCAACCTACTGCTCCAACGAATCCGCGCTTTGCAGCACCGGCGCCGCCCGCTGCGGCAGCCGCAGAACATCCACCGTTTGGAGCTCCGTTCCCCGTGGCACCGGCTCCCGATGCGCCGCCGTTCGGAGCCTCACCGGGTGCCGCAGTTCCAGGTTGGACCTGGGAACCGCCCGAGGACGATCGTTTAGGCTAAACGCCTAATCGCGCGAGCAGCGCGCGATACGTATTTACGCTCGCAAGGATTGACGCGCTTGCAATCGCAGCCCGCGGTGCAAGCGCGCCGATTGCCTTGAACGTTCGCGCGGTGCGCTTTGCGTCGAACTGTGCCAAGCGCAGTTGGGCAAGCAATGTTCGAGGTACGCACGCCGACGCGCGGCGTGACAATTGCACACCCACCAGCACATCACGTACAAAAAAATAGAGTGCTAGACCGAAAACCGACACGCATACCGCCGCGAACGCGATGAGGATCATCGCCTAGTTACGCTGCGGCGTCTTTCTTCGGTTCCGGCTTCGTCTCGGTCTTCGCGGGCTCGCTCTTCTCCGCCGGCTTGTCGCTCGACTCGGACTTCTCGGCTTGGCTGCTGCTATTCGATCCGCGCGAATCCGTAACGTAGAATCCCGACCCTTTGAATACGATCGGCGCAGCGCTGAAACGGCGCGTCATTGCGGCGCCGCACTTCTCGCACGCTAGCTCCGGCTTATCGTCAAAGCCGTGGCGAACGTCTGCGACATGCCCGCACTTCGGGCAGCCGTACTCATACAGTGGCATGCGTTCTAGTATACCCAGCCCTAGCAATTAGCGTCAATGACTGCTAACGGCTTCGATCGGGACCAGGACGGCGGTTTCGGACGGGTCGCCTTCGTACTCAACCAAGCCCTTGAAGTGCATCAGCGAGTCGGCGAGCTGAGCATCCAGGCGGCGGCGAGCGGTTACCCGGTCGATGAGCGCTGGGAAGACTCCGCCGTACGTCGGATAGTCGAGCCGGACGACCAGCTTCGAACGCGCCGTCTTACCTTCGATCCGAATATCGATGCGGCGCCTCACGGAATATGCACCGACCAGCGAGACGATGAACCCGTCAACGAACCGGTCGACTTCGTAGAGCTCTTCTTCGGCGCCGGGGATACTCGAGCGGATCGTGATCTCGCTCCCCGGTCCTACGGGTTGCGCCGCCTCGACACGACGGACGCTACGCAGAAACGAAAGCCATACCGGCCACTTCTCAACCGCCCGGAGCAGCTCGAAGGCCGTCTTCGCCGGTACGTCTAGGTCTGCGCTTTGGTATAACGAGCGGGCAGGACGTTCGCCGGGACCCATGGCAGCCATTGACCGGCGTAGTTCGACCCCAACATATAGTGGCTCCTTTGACTACCGCCCCAAGATACGGCCCGATCCGGCAGAACGGGCGAACTCGACCAGCGTCGCAATTCCGATTGGAAGTGCCCGCTCGTCGATGCGGAACTTCGGACTGTGCCCCGAGTGGATGATCCCTTGGCTTTCGTTGCGGATCCCGAGACGCACGAGCGTACCCGGTGCGCGTTCGGCAAAGTACGCGAAGTCTTCGCCACCCATGGTTGCGGGCGGGCTCTCGACGCGAATCCCGGGATACGTATGCCGCAGTTGAACGGCGAATGCTTCCGTCAACGGAACGTCGTTGTAAACGGGCGGATACATGTAAAACACTTCGAGCTTGGCTTTGCAGTTATACGCTGCTGCGACGCTCTCGATGATGCGGCGAGCGCGTGGCTCGAGCCCTTCGCGCACGGTTTTGTCTTGCGAACGGAACGTGCCGGTCATCTTCACGTTGTCTGCAATGATATTGTTGCGGTAACCGCCGTTGATCGTTCCGACCGTGACGACGACGGTAGCGAGCGGATCGGTCTCACGAGCCGCGATATTTTGAAGCGCCAATACCGTCGCCGCTGCGCACGGTATCGTATCAACTGCACGATGCGGAGCCGCTCCGTGTCCGCCGACACCCGTAATCGTTACGTGAAATTCATCGGCCGCGGCGTTTACTACGCCGGGTGTTACGCCGACGATCCCGACGTCGAGACGGTTGTCGACGTGCAGCATCGCGACCGCCTCAATTTTCGGGTTCTCCATGACACCCGCCTCGATCATCGGCAGCGCGCCGCCTGGGCCTTCCTCCGCAGGCTGAAACAGCAAGACCGCGGTTCCCTCGAGCTGATCGCGCGTCCGCACCAGCTCGCGCGCCGCACCAAGCAACATTGCCGTGTGCGCATCGTGCCCGCAAGCGTGCATCTTGCCGGGAACTTCCGAGCTAAACGGTTCGCCTGATTGCTCGTCAACCGGGAGCGCGTCCATGTCGGCGCGCAAACCAACAACATGTCCCGGTTTCGCACCACGTATGATTCCAACAACGCCGGTTTTCGCGACGCGACGATGCTCGACACCGATCGCATCGAGCTCGCTCTCGACCAGCGCTGCAGTGCGCTGCTCCTCGAAACCGAGTTCCGGATGACGGTGGATCAGACGGCGAACTTCGACGGTTCGCGTAACAATTTCCGGGGCGACCGGAACCTCAAGCGTTTCCATAGGATTCCTCTTTCCCAATGAGCATCGCTCGCCTTCTGACGATTGTCGTTGCCCTCGTTGCGATGCTCGTCACGCCCTCCCGGAGTTTTCTGGACGGGTTTTACGCCGGAACGTTCTATCCGGCGGCGCAAACGACGATTACCGGCCTGACGAATTATCTGCCGTTTGCGCTCAGTGATTGCATTCTCGTCATCGTTGTGGTCGGGCTCGTCGTGCGATGGGTCGTCGCGCTGCGCGCAAAGCGAACTTGGCGAACGCTCGCGCAATTGATGTTCCAAACGCTCGCGATGCTAAGTGTTATCTACGTATGGTTCCTGATCGATTGGGGCTGGAACTACGATCGCCCATCCCTCAGCACGACGCTCAGCTACGACAGCGCATCCGTCGCCCGGCTGGCGCTCGAACCGTTGGAGCTGCGCGCAGTAGGAGTGCTCGATGACGCTGCAATCGCCGCCCACCGCGAACGTAATGGAAACGTCGACATTCGTCCCGCGCTAATCGAAGCGGAACAATCGGTCCTCGGCACGCTAGGCATCGCGCACAAGGTCGTTCCAACGCGTCCGAAGCGCAGCATCATGGACTGGTATTTTACGTCGACGGGGGTGACTGGAATGTTCGTTCCGTTCACCTACGAGACGTACGTGGCGAGCGACGTACTATGGTTCGAGTATCCCTTCACGCTCGAACACGAATGGGGTCACGTCGCCGGCATCGCGCGCGAATCCGACGCCAACCTCGTCGCTGCGCTGGCGACGTTGCAATCGAATGATCCTATCATCCGCTACTCCGGGCTATTGATCGTCTACGGCGCGCTTCCGCGAATGCCGCGCGCCGACGCGCGGCTCTCAAAGCTCGTCCTGGCCGATTACGGCGCGATGCGCCGGCGCGACGTGCGGCACATCAAGCCGCTTGCGTTCAAGATCGCCTGGGGGACGTACGACACGTACCTCAAATCGCAGCACGTCGAAACGGGCGTGGTCAACTACACCGAGTACGTCCGGCTTCTTCTCGGAACGGATGCCGGCCGGGCGGCGCTCTCGACCGCAATCGGAAGACTGCCGGCGCGTTCGCCTTAGCTTGCTCGCAGAACCGAAACGATCGTCTTGGCGGCCGATTCGACTTGCGCGCGCGTTACGTCGAGATGCGTAACGGCTCGCAGCTTCGTCTTCCCCATGACGCTGAGGCGCACGTGCTGCTCGCCGAGGCGATTTTCTACGTCGGCTGCGGTCACGCCGAGGCGATCGACGTCGAAGATCACGATGTTCGTCTCGACGTCCTCGACCGCAAGATTCGGGACCCCATGCACCGCTTCGTAGATTATTCGCGCGTTCGCATGATCGTCCGCGAGACGTTCAACGTTGTGCTCGAGCGCGTACAAACACGCCGCTGCGATCACGCCGGCTTGCCGCATCGCGCCGCCGAAACGCTGTTTGAAGTACCAGGCCTCTTCGATGAAGCTGCGCGAGCCCGCCAACACGGCGCCGACCGGCGCGCCGAGACCTTTGCTGAAGTCGATCCAGATCGAATCGAAGTGTTTGCCGTAGGTCGACGCCGGTATCCCGCTTGCAACGACTGCGTTGAGCAGGCGCGCACCGTCACAGTGCATCCACAAGCCGTTTGCACGCGCCACGCCTGCAATCTCAGCAATCGTGGCCAGCGGCCAAACACCGCCGCCGCCTAAATTCGTCGTCTGCTCGATCGAGACGACGCGGCTGCGGGGCGAATACCGCGAGGGCGCGCGAATTGCGGCCGCAACCTGCCCGGAAGTGAACATCCCGCGCGCACCGTCTTGCGGATTGAACAGCGCACCGCTGAAGGCCGGTGTTCCGCCGCCTTCGGCGACGATCGGATGGGCAGTGCGATGCAAAATAATCTCGTCGCCCGGTTTCGTCGCGACCGCAAACGAGATCAAGTTGCACATCGTCCCCGACGGCAAGAAGAGCGCGGCTTCTTTGCCCAAGAGTTGCGCAACCGCGGCTTGCAGCCGGTTGACCGTAGGATCTTCACGCCGTTGTTCGTCGCCGACCTCAGCCTCGGCAATCGCGCGGCGCATGCCTTCGGTCGGCCTCGTCGCGGTGTCGCTGAACAGGTCGATAACGGTGGTTGCGGTTTCGATCATTCCCGCTCTTACGCCGCGGGAGGCGTCCGGCCCTTAGCCCCTATAGCGCAAAAATGCGGGGACCTCGATGTCGTCCATGTTGACGGGCGCGACCTTGTCGAAGTCGATCCCCGCCGCCGTCTGCACGTGCGTCTTGGGGACGCCGAAGCCGGCTGCCAGCACGGTGACGCGAACGCGCCCTTGCATCGTCGGATCGATCGACGCACCAAAAATGATCTGCGCATCCGAATCGACGGCACGTGAGATCATTTCGGCAGCTTCGTTCACTTCGTACATGGAGAGATCGCTGCCGCCCGTGATATTGAAGATCACGCCGCGCGCGCCTTCGATCGTGGCCTCGAGCAGCGGCGATGCGATAGCCTTCTGGGCTGCATCGGCTGCGCGATGCTCGCCGGTTCCTTCGCCGATTCCCATCATCGCGGATCCGGCGTCGGTCATAACCGTTTTGACGTCGGCAAAGTCGAGATTGATCAGGCCCGGTTGGGTGATCAGGTCGCTGATCCCCTGAATGCCTTGACGCAGCACATCGTCCGCATGCGAGAAGGCTTCTTGCAACGGCGTCTTCTTCTCGATAATCTGCAAAATACGTTCGTTCGGGATCGTGATCAGCGTGTCGACTTTGCTTTCGAGCTCTGCGATGCCGCGTTCCGCGATTTGCATGCGCTTGCGGCCTTCGAATTGGAACGGCTTGGTAACGACCGCGATCGTCAGAGCACCCGATTCGCGCGCCAGCTCGGCGACGACTGAAACGGCACCCGTGCCCGTCCCACCGCCCATACCCGCAGTTAGGAACACCAGGTCCGCGCCATCGAGAACCATCGCGAGATCTTCACGTGATTCGTTCGCGGCTTCGTGACCGAGATTCGGATTTGCACCCGCACCGAGACCCCGCGTTAAGCTCGAGCCGATCTGCACCGTGTTATCGGTCTTCACGTTTCGCAAAGCTTGAACATCGGTGTTGATCGCGTAGAATTCTACGCCACCGAGGCCCGCCTCGATCATACGGTTGACGGCGTTGCATCCACCGCCGCCAAGTCCTATCACCTTGATGGTCGCAGCATGATCGGGAACGAAACGTTTGGCGTCTGCCATCGGCGTACTATCCTCCAAAGAAAGCGGTAAGTTTAATTCCAAAGGTCGCCGAGCCAAGTCCCAAGGCGACCGACGACGCCGCGCCTGTGACCGTTAGCCGGTGCGCCGTCGGATTTCGGGCCGAAGATGACGAGCCCAACCGCCGTCGCGTACTCGGGTTGTTTGACTGCATCGTTGAGTCCCGCAATCGTCGAGGGATACCCGATGCGTGTCGGAAGGCCGAAGATCTCGCTTGCTGATGTGTCGATGCCGGAGAGACGCGCGCCGCCTCCCGTAAGCACGACTTCGGCTAAGATCATATCGCGCGCTACATGCTCGGAAATGTGTGCGCGCGCCATGCGGAAGAGTTCGGTGATGCGCGGCTCGATGATCGCACGCAGTTCTTGCGTTGTGACCATCCGCGAATTGCGTCCGTCGAGCGTCTTGACCGAAAAACTCGTCTCGTCGCCGAGCTCGAACTTCGCGGCGCTGCCGTAGGTACGCTTGACGTTCTCGGCTTCGGCAAAGTTCGTCTTGAGGCCGAGCGCAATGTCGTTCGTAAGGATGTTGCCGCCGACCGGCAGCGTTCCGGTGTGAATCGCACCGCCGCCGACGTACACGGCGATGTCGGTCGTTCCACCGCCGATGTCGAGCAGAATGACGCCGACGTGCTTTTCTTCCGGCAAGAGCGTCGCAGCAGACGAAGCAAGCGGTTCGAATATGAGCCCGGCGGTCTCGAGTCCGGCGCGATGCACGCACTTGAGCACGTTCGCGATGAACGTCGAGCCGCCGGTAACGATGTGCGTCTCAACCTCGAGGCGTCCGCCGGACATGCCGACCGGATCCGTCACGCCTTCGTGACCATCGACGGTATAGTGGCGCGGCAGGGCGTGAATGATTTGCCGGTCTGCGGCCAAGTTGATGATCTTTGAGGCGTCGAGGACGCGGCGCACGTCGCCGTGCACAACCTCGCGCTCCTCGCCGGAGACCGCGACGATGCCACGATTGTTCGTGCTCTGAATGTGCTCGCCGGTGACGCCCACGTAGACTTGGGAGATGGAAACACCCGCCATCCGTTCGGCCCGCTCCGTCGCGGCTTCAATAGCCTTGACGGTCTCCTCGAGATCGGTTACGACGCCGCGGCGAAGCCCGGTTGAGGGTGCTTCCCCGACACCGATGATCTCGAGGCCGGCTGGTCCGGTAGCGGCGACGACGGCGCACGTTTTGGTCGTCCCAATGTCGAGCCCGGCGAGGGTCTGCGACCTCATCCCCTAGATATTGTGTCTCCCCTGCGAAAACCCTACTACTTGTGGGGGCTGCGCTCCTCAACGACGGGGGTCGACGGTGCCCGGAGATCGATGACCGCAACGTCCCGGGTCCGCTTCCCGTATGCTTGCAGAATCGGGTCAACGAGGTCAGCCTTCTGCGCCAGGTCACGGTCATCGCCAAAACGCACCGCGGTGCCGCCCTTTAGTGTGACCTCGAGCCCGCCGAAACGATCGAATCCGATAGAGACCGGCTCAACGCGATGCGCGCGCAACGTTTGCACGTCCGAAAGAAAACGCGTGAGCTGTGCGACATCGACGATCGATCCTGCGTGTTGCGGTGCGAGCGACGGCCATCCGATTACCGTCGCGCTCGGCGCGTCGTTGCACGACGTTTCGATCACATGTCCGCTCGCATCGACCAAATATCGCGAAGATGCAGCTTGCAGGCACGCGGCAGGCGTGCGCTCGACGACGACGATGCGAATGCTAGCGGGCAACGAGCGATGTACCCGCGTCCGTTGCACCCACGGCAACGCATCAACACGCGCTTCGGCAGCATGTTTATCGATCAACCAGATGTTGCGATCGCTTGGAATCGCCGCACGTTTGAGGACGTCAGCTGGCGTTACATGACTCGTTCCATATACGTTGACGCTTTTCGGATTGAAGCCGGGCCACGTCGCAATCCGAAAACCTGCAATTCCGGCAGCGACGAGCAGGATGGCGACGAAAATCCACAATACCCGCAAGCGTCCAAGCAGCGATGGTTTGACACGGCGGCGTACTGCGCTCACGCCGCGCTCAAAATAAAGCGCTCGATCGCCTCGGCGACGCCGTCATTCTCGACGCCGGCGACGATCGCATCCGCTTTCTCCGTCAGCTCCGGCGGAGCGGTTCCCATTGCAACACCAAAGCCCGCGCTTGCGAGTAGCGGAACGTCGTTCCAGGAATCGCCGATCGCCATCGTTTCGGCAAGCTCGACGCCATAATACTTTGCAACCGCTCGCAGCGCGTGGCCCTTGTCGACGCTCGCATCGATCACTTCGACGAACTCGGGTTGACTGCGGGTCACGTTCGCCTCGCCCGCGAGCCACACTCGCAGCTCCTCGGCATATGCGCCGGCGCCTCTAGGATCCAGCACACAATTGATTTTGGTTGAGGGACGCTCGGCAAAGAATTCCGTCAGCGGCCCGACCACGTGTGCCTCGACCTTCGCGAGGGCCGTGTAACTGCGCGTGTACTCGTCGTCGACTTCCGTGTACAATTTGTCTTCGAAATAGCCGAGCGCGCGAACGCCTTCGTTCGCCGCGCGCGCGAAAACCCGCACGCCTATCGGCGCCGGGATCGGCGTGTGCGTCAGGAGCTCACCCGACGCGACGACGTAGGTTGCCGCACCTTGATAACAAACGATCGGCCCTTCGATTCCGATCGCCGTTGCGAAGGGGCGCGCAGCCGCGAACATCCGTCCCGTCACCATCGTGAAGGCGACGCCGGTGCTGCGCGCGCGCGTAATAGCGTTCTTGACGTTCTGCGAGATCTGCAGCTTCGTTGAGATCAACGTGCCGTCCAGATCGAGTGCGACGAGGCGAATCCGGCTCATCGTTTCCGGATTCTCGCGCTCTGTGCGTGCGCCGGAAGACCTTCGAAATCCGCAAGCGACGCGAGGACGTCAGCATCCGCCTGCATTCGCGAATCGCTGTACTCGACGAGCGACATCGTCCGCGTGAAGTCCGAAAGACGGAGGCCGGAAGCAAAGCGCGCTGCGCCAGCTGTCGGTAAGACGTGATTCGTCCCCGCGATATAGTCGCCGGCCGCAACCGGGGTCGATGCACCGATAAAAATTGCGCCCGCATGACGGACACGCGGGACGAGTCGCATCGGCTCGCGTGTTTGAATCGAAAGATGCTCGGGCGCAAAGCGATCGATGATCTCGACGATCTCGTCTTCGTCGCGGGCGTGGATCAGCCAAGCACGTTCATCAAATACTTGCCGCACGATCTCGTTGCGTTCCGTCTCCGTCGACGCCGCCAGCACATCTGAGACGCGCTCGAGCACTTTGCGGCTGCTCGAAACAGTCGCAACACGTGCGTAGGCATCGTGCTCCGCTTGCGCCAGCATCTCGCCGGCCACGAGCTCGGGCTGCGAGCTTTCATCGGCGACGACCAGTACTTCCGAGGGTCCGGCAAGTCCGTCGATTCCGACAACGCCGAAGACTTGACGCTTTGCTTCGGTGACCCAGACGCTTCCAGGCCCAACAATTTTGTCAACTTGTGCGATTCTAGGGGTTCCGTAAGCGAGCGCACCAATCGCTTGCGCGCCCCCAATTGCGTAAAGCTCATCGACGCCGCAGAGCACGCACGCGAAAAGAATTGCGGGATTGACGCCTTTCGTGCCGCGAACCGGCGGGCTCGCTACGACGACGCGCTCAACGCCCGCGAGTTTGGCCGGTACGGTCGTCATGATCGCTGACGAGGGCAGCGACGCCGTTCCGCCCGGGACGTACGCACCCACGCTCGCGAGCGGACGTACGAGCACTGCATAGTGTGAACCATCAGGCTCGGCGTACACCGCGTCCGCAATGCGTTGCCGCGCATGAAACGCAAGCACGCGCTCGCGCGCCAACTCGAGGCCGGCGGCAACGTCGCTTGGAACGAACGCTCGCGCTTCTTCCAGCGATGGAAGCGCGACGCGCAAACGTTCGAGCGTAAAATCCGGATCGTCGAAGCGTCGCGCATAGTCGCACAATGCATCATCGCCCCGCGAGCGCACGTCCCGCAAGATCTTGCTCACGCTCGAAACGACGTCTTCGCTCGGCATCCATCCGGGCGCGTAAAGTTCCGCGAGGGCGTTACGGTCGCGGCTTTCGACGATCGGAGGCGGCTTCACGCCTTGACCGCCGCGTTTTCGGCTTTGAGCCGCTCCAAAAGTCCGCGAAGCTCGGCGTACTTCGCACGAAACCGAATCGGATTGACGACGAAGCGCGCGGTCGAGCGATCGATTTCGTCGACGATGACGAGATCGTGCTCGCGCAACGTGTTTCCGCTCTGCGTGAGGTCGACGATCAGGTCCGCAAGACCGACGAGTGGCGCGAGCTCAACGGAACCGTGCAAAGGGATGATCTCAACCGGAAGATCGCGTTCGGAGAAAAAGACCTCCGCACTGCGAACGTATTTCGTCGCGACGCGCAAAAACGTCGGGAGCGGAGCGCCTTCGTGATAGCGATCGATCCGGCGCGCCGCGACGATGAGGCGGCACGCGCCGAAGCCGAGATCGGCGAGTTCGCTGACGTGACGATCGGTTTCCCACAGCACGTCCTTGCCGACGATTCCGCAATCTGCTGCTCCGAACTCGACGTACGCGGGAACGTCGCTCGGGCGCAGGAAGACGAGCTCGACGTCGTCGCTGACGCGCACTGCGAGACGGCGACCGGCGTCATCCGGCACATCGATCCCCGCTTCGCGCAATCGCGCGGCTGCGTCGTCGAAGAGCGCGCCCTTGGGGACGGCGATGACCAAACTCATTAGTGCGGCGCCCTAAACGGACTCTGAACTTCGACCGGCGTCGATGGCACCTTGCGGACGCGAAGCTCTTTAACCGCGCCGTTTCGCGAGACCAAAATGCGCGGAATCCCGTGCGCGCGCGCATCGGCGAGCAGCGCTTCGTCGCTCAGATCCGCGGATGCGCAGCGGACGACGTTTCCCGCCGCACGTTCGCGCGCAGCGACGATATCCGATCCCGCAACCAGCATGTCGATGCGCGGCCGCTTGCGGTCGAGATGACGCCCACGGCGTTCCAGAGCAATCAAAATCCGCTCGATGCCGCCCATCCAACCGACGGCCGGAACGTCGTAGCCGAAACGCGGCAGCAAACTGTCGTATCGGCCGCCGCCGCACAGCGAGAAGCCGATCTCTTCGATGTAGCCTTCGAAAACGAAACCGGTGTAGTACTCGAGATCGCGCAACATTGCGAAGTCGACGTTGATCCGCCCGCCGATGCCCAGACTCGCGGCGCGATTGAGGAGCTGCTCGAGGCGGTCGAGCGCGATCTGCGAGACCGGCGTGACGCACAGCGGCCGCACTGTTTCGAGCGCGTCGAGACCGCCGCGCAGCATTGCGTACTCCGTCAAGCGCGGATCGTACTCGCGCAGCGCGACGATGTTGCGTTCGCCGATCATCGTCTTGCAATGCTTGCGCGAAGCCGGCGGAACCGCCATTGCTTCCAAAACACCATCGATGACGTTTGCGTCGTTAATATCGAAGCATGCATCCGAAAGTCCGACCGCATCGAGAATCTCGACCGCCATGAATAACGCCTCGGCATCGGCGTCGACGCCGCCCCACCCGATCAATTCGACGCCCGCCTGCGTGAATTCGCGCATGCGGCCTTCCTGCGGTTCTTCGTAGCGGTACGCCGGCGCGATGTACGAGAGACGCAACGGCAAAGGATCTTCGCGCATCCTCGTGGAGACGAGGCGCGCGATCGGCGTTGTCATCTCCGGCCGCAGCGCCATTGCATTGGCTTGACGGTCGGTAAAGCGAAACGTTTCCTCGGTCAGCGTATCGCCGAGGCCGAACTCGAGGACTTCTGAGCGCTCGAACCCCGGCGTCATCACTTCTTGATACGACCAGCGTCCGAAGACCGCACGAATCTTCTGCTCGATCTCGCGTTTGCGAGCAAGCTCGTGAGGAAGCCAATCGCGGACCCCCGCAGGAAGCCGCATTAAGGTGGACCCTCGATGACGTTCACTGCTCCGAAGATTCGCTCGAGCTCCCTGCGAACGCTCGCGCTTCCTGTAATTCCGCGTTCGACACGCCGCGATTCGGCTCCAACGTGCAATACTACGGGCACAGGTCCGGGGAACTCGGAGCACAGTGCGGCCAGCGCATCGACCTGTTCGCGGCGTCCAACCGAAAGGTGCCAACCCGGAGGTAAGGGCTCGCTGGCTGGACGCGTGAACGGTGTCACCGTCGAGACCTGTAGCGTCGCTTCGGGCGGCACATCCGTGGGCGCGGCGGTCCCGGGCCGTTCGCGGACGCGAACGCGGCCCGAAAGAACGACGATGTGGTCTTGCATGAACGGTGCCTGCAAATCGTCGTAGAGTTTCGGATAGACGACGCATTCGATGCTGCCGCTCATGTCCTCGAGGGTAGCGATCAACATCTGCGACTGTGCGCGCGTCAACGTTCGGCGCACGTGCGTAAGCAGCCCGGCGATCGTGACGACTTCTTCTTCGGGTCGCGTTTTTGCATCGCGAATGTTG
Organism: Vulcanimicrobiota bacterium; assembly: GCA_963715815.1. Taxonomy (GTDB): domain Bacteria; phylum Vulcanimicrobiota; class Vulcanimicrobiia; order Vulcanimicrobiales; family Vulcanimicrobiaceae; genus JAFAMS01. The sequence goes on from OY970278.1 coordinate 2,001,199, forward strand.
ATCGCGCCGCTGCGCGCCAAAGCTTCTGCAATATCCGCGAGCGGATGCCCGGAGAGAAACACGCCTAGCGTGTCGCGCTCCCAGGCAAGCATCTCGAGCGTCGGCGGCGCCGCAAGATTGCGCAGCTTCGGCGCGATCTTCTGCGTCCCCGACGCTTCACCGAAGAGCGAGACCTGCCCGAGCTCGCGCTCGCGCGCATGGGCTGCCGCGAGATCGATGCCTATATCGATCGAATCGAGTTGCTGTGCACGGTTGCCCTCGAGCGAGTCGAGCGCTCCGGATTTGACTAACGCTTCGAAGACGCGCCGGTTTGCGTGCTTGGGATCGACGCGGCTCGCGAATTCGAAGATGTCGGAGAACTTGCCGTCCGCGTCGCGCGCCTCCAAGATCGAGTGCACTGCGTTCTCGCCTACGCCTTTGATCGCCGCCAAGCCAAAGCGAATCTGTCCGGTGCCGTCATCTCGAATGGCAGTGAAGTCGACGAGCGACTCGTTGACGTCTGGCGGCAGCACTGTGATTCCGACTTTGCGCGCCTCGTCGATGTACTCTACGAGCTTGTCGGTCTTGTCTTTCACCGACGTCATCAATGCGGAAAGATACTGCAGCGGATAGTTTGCTTTAAGATATGCCGTTTGATACGCGATCCAACCGTACGCGACCGCGTGAGCCTTTGGAAAGCCGTATCCTGCGAACGGCTCGATAAAGCTGAATATCTCGCTTGCGACGCGCGGTTCGACGCCACACCGCTCGGCGCCGGCAAGAAATTTCTCGCGATAAATAGGGACTTGATCTTTGAGCTTCTTGCCCATGACCTTGCGGAGCTCGTCGGCCTCAGACATCGAGAAGCCCGCGATGTCCCGCGCGATCTGCATGATCGATTCTTGGTAGATCGCGATGCCGTAGGTGTCGCGCAGGATCGCCTCGAGCTTCGGGTGGACGTACGAGACCAGCTCGCGACCGTGCTTGCGCGCGATATACTTCGGGATCCATTCCATTGGCCCGGGCCGGTATAGTGCCACCAGTGCGACGACGTCGTCGAATGTATTAGGGCGCAGCTCGGTGACGACGCGTTTCATGCCTTCCGATTCCAACTGAAAGACGCCGATCGTTTCCGCGCGACTCAACATTTCAAACGTCTTGCGATCGTCGTCCGGAATCTTCTCGAGATCGAACTCGGGATTCGTCGTTCGCCGGATCTCGTCTGACGCGTTCTTCATCACCGTGAGATTGCGAAGTCCCAAAAAATCCATTTTGAGCAGGCCGATTTTTTCGACCCAGCCCATATCGTATTGCGTGTTGACGTCGCCTTCGCCGAGCTTGATGAGCGGCGCGTAGTCGATCAAGGGACCTTTCGAGATTACGACGCCGGCGGCGTGTGTAGAGGCGTGGCGCGCCATCCCTTCGATCGTCCGCGCAGTGTCGCACAGCTCGCGAATCTGCGCGTTCATGTCATAAAGCGAACGCAGCTCCGGAATCGATGCGAGCGCCTGTTCGATCGTCAGTCCGCCCGGTCCCGAAGGGATCAGCTTTGCGACACGGTCGACGTCTTGCAGCGGCACACCAAGCGCACGGCCGGCGTCGCGGACCGCGGCGCGCGCGGCCATCGTTCCGAAGGTTACGATTTGCGCAACGCGTTCGGCGCCATACTTGTCGGTGACATAACGGATGACTTCATCGCGGCGGTCGACGCAAAAATCAGTGTCGATATCCGGCATCGAGATTCGATCGGGGTTCAGGAACCGTTCGAAGATCAGCTTAAACTTCAGCGGATCGAGGTTCGTAATCCGCAAGCAATACGACACGACGGATCCAACCGCGGAACCGCGGCCCGGTCCCACCGGGATGTCGTGATCGCGCGCGTACTTGATGAAATCCCAGACTATCAAGAAGTATGAAGCATAGCCCATCTTCGTGATGACGGAGAGCTCGTACTCGAGCCGCTCGCGCAGTGCCGTATCGTTCGTAGCACGCTCCCCACCGTAGCGTTCGCGCAATCCCTCGTCGCATAGCTCTCGCAGATATTCGTCGGGCGTGCGCTCGAGGGGTAGCAAATCGCCACTGACCGCATCCGCGATCGCGATCGAGGTTGCGACCGCTGCATCGCGTCCAAGATTGAACAGTGACGGAGCCGGGGTCGCGCGCGGCGGCACGGGGTAGTCGGGAAGGTGGAAGACCTTCTCGGGAATCTTAATGTCGATGCGCTTGGCGATTGCGATCGTGTTGTCGCACGCCTCGGGGACGTCGGCGAAGAGCGCGCGCATCTCGCTTGCCGATTTGACGTAGTACTCCGGTGTAGAAAACTTGAGCCGGTTAGTATCCGCGACTTGCTTGCCGGTCCCGATGCAGAGAAGCACGTCGTGCGCGACAGCATCATTGCGCTCCAGGTAGTGGGAATCGTTCGTAGCGACGAGCGGAATGTTCAGCTCATGCGCGACCTTGATCAAGCCGGTGTTGATCGCGTCTTCTTCGGGCATCCCGTGACGCATGATCTCCATGTAGAAACGGTCTCCGAAGATATCCAAATACGTTCGCGCGGCTCGCTTCGAGCCTTCATAGTCGTTTCGCAAGAGCGGCGCGGCGCATAAGCCGGACATACAACCGGAAAGAACGATCAAGCCGTCGTTGTGCTGCGCAAGCAGATCCAAATCGATGCGCGGCTTGTAATAGTAGCCTTCGAGAAAGCCCTTCGAGATCAGCGCGACGAGGTTGCGATACCCGACGAGGTCGGCCGCAAGAAGTGTGACGTGAGCCTCATCTCGCACCGTCCGGTCGAAGCGACCTCGGGGCGCGATGTACGCCTCGCAGCCGACGATCGGGGTCAGTCCGACATCCTTGGCTGCGTAGTAAAATTCCATCGCGCCGAACATAACGCCGTGATCTGTGAGCGCGACCGCAGGCGCTCCGTCGTCGGCGGACCGGCGGCAAAGCGCATCGACGCGACATGCACCATCGAGTAAAGAGTACTCGCTGTGCACGTGCAGGTGGACGAAGGAGTTCAAACCGCTCACAAGGGTTCTTTCGCGGCATAGGACTGCCCTCGGAGGCCTCCGAAGCCGCTTGCTAGATTGGCCGATCCTACTGTTCTTTCGCTCAATGAGTTACGAGAGCGTGTTGAGGAGCTCGAGAGGCGCCTTTCCGAGGTTGAGTCGGAGCGCAACGAGCTTGCTGCTGAAAACGCGGAGCTTTTGGTTTTCCAGCAGGTTCTCTCGACGATCAATGCGAGCTTGGCGATCGATGACATTCTCTCGATTGTAATCCGCGGCGTGCGTGAAGCGCTACGCTTTCGCCGGATCATTTTGTTCGACATGGTCGAAGGCCGCGCACGCCGCCGTCTCGAGACCAACAACGAAGGCAACGTCGTCCCGTCACGCTCCGGAGATTTCCGCGAAAGCTCGTCGCTGCGCGGCGTCGTCCAGCGCTCGATTGACTATCATCTCGGCTCGTCCGGCGACGGCGAATCCCCGGTCGGGGGAACGAAAGGCGCGTACGCGCTCGTCCCGATGATCAGCCGTGACATCGTTCGTGGCGTGTTGTACGTAGAAGGCCCTCCGACCGAGGGGATCACTGACATGCAAGTGCGGATGCTGATCGACTTCGGTTCGCAGGCCGCGATCGCTATCGAGAACGCGCAGTTGCTCGCCGAGACGCAGCAGCTTGCTATGACGGATTCCCTCACCGGACTCCTGAACCGCCGTGCACTCGAGGGGATGCTCGACCGCGAGCTGCTCAACGCCGAGCGCTACAACGCGCACTTGGCGTTCTTCATCTTCGACCTCGACGATCTCAAAACGATCAACGACACCGGTGGCCATCCCGCCGGCGACACCGCTCTCAAAGCGCTCGCGGAAGTCCTCAGGGGTAGCGCGCGCAAGGGCGACATCGTAGCGCGCTACGCCGGCGACGAGTTCGTTTTAGTCCTCACCAATACAAATCGTCCCGCCGCAGTCCGCGGCGTCGAGCGCGTATTCACGAATCTCGAGCGTCACAACGTCAAAGCCTCGGCGGGCGGCGCCATCTTCCCCAACGACGGGACCGACGGCAAAGCACTCTTCCGTTCGGCCGATGCGGCGCTGTACGTCTCGAAGCAGGCCGGTAAGAACCGCCACTTTTTCTTCGACGCCCTCACGCAAGCAGCGCAAGCCTCGCGTCAAAAGGGTTAGCTAACCAGCCCTAGTCGACGTCGATGAGTTTGGTGTGTCCATCGTCGGTGCTTACGAGCACGTTCGTCATGTGGTCGACGACGGTTTGTAGCGTCCGATCGGTGCAGCGGCTGCGCACACGCAGCCAGACGTACGGCGAACCTTGCCGCATCGTGTACTTCACAAAGTTATATTCGATCAGCGGCAGCTTGCCGTCTGAGTACGGATCGATACGACCCTTGGCCAGCAGCGATTCGGCGATCTTGTCTTGCGTTTGCTGCGTGATCAGCGAGTCACGCTGGGCAGCCGAAAGTGTCGCACCCTCGGAGAAATCGGAATTGTTCTCGACCGTCCACAACATGAGACGGTCCCAGTCGTCGTCGGCGATCGATTTCAGTTTCAGCCCGTAGCGAAAATGATCGACGCCCTTCACTTTGACGACGTCGCTCCAACGCACGGTCCCGATTACCGTAAACGGCTTCGCCTGAATAACGGCGCCGAGCATGAGCTCGGCGGAAAGATCCCTGACCGGCTGCTGTAAGAGAATGCAGAGGCCGCCTCCGCTGATATCCAGTCCGACCAGTGGCACGCGTTCGCCGGGGGTAGCATAATAGACACCCTGAAACGGCTTTGTCCGGCGGAAAAACTTTCGCCGGTTCGGAGTGGACGGCTGCTGCGGCGTCGTGGTCGCCGAGGTCGTCTTGGCCACCGTCGCTATTTAAGCGCAGGCCGCGGCGTATGCCTGCACCCTTGGCCGGTAGACCCCCCATTTTACGAAAACTTACGGGGGAAGGGCAGTCGGGAAAGGGGAAACGGCGGGGCGGCCCTTCCGAGCTCCCTAAGAGCCGGTCGCCATACGGAGGGACAACTTTTGCGTCTCCAGCGCCATCAAGCTACAGGCATCGGCCTGCTCCTCATTCACATCGTCGCCCTCGCGGCGTTTTTACCGATGTTCTTCAGCTGGTCGGCTTTGCTGGTCGCCTTCATCTTATACAACATTACAGCACTGGGGATCACCCTCTGTTATCATCGCACGCTCACGCATCGTGGGCTACGTTTAAACACAGCGGCTGAATACGTCGGCGTGATTTTCGGCGCACTCGCGCTGCAAGGCGGCCCGATCGAATGGGTCTCGACGCATCGCAAGCATCATGCGTTCTCGGATGGTGAGGACGATCCACACACGATGGCCCGCGGTTTTCTATGGGCGCATTGCTCCTGGCTCTTCCGTCAAAATGCAAAGATGTGCTCCGAGGCCGACGTGCGCCACTTCGCGCCGGACATTGTCGACGTTCCGTTTTATCGTTGGGTCGATAACAACACGCTGTGGCTGCAAATTGCCCTCGGCATTGGTCTGTTGATCGCCGGCGGCTGGTCGTGGGTGATCTGGGGAATCTTTGCGCGCCTGGTCGTTTGTTACCACATTACGTGGATGATCAACAGCGTTGCGCACATGATCGGCTACCGCTCGTTCAAGACGACCGATCTTTCAACCAACTGCTGGTGGCTCGCGCTCCTGTCGTGGGGCGAAGGCTGGCACAACAATCACCACGCCTTCCCGTTTTCTGCGCGTTTTGGACTACGCTGGTTCGAGTTCGATCCGACGTGGCTGATGCTGCGCGTCCTGCGGCTCGTTCACTTAGCCCACGAGATCAAGATCCCGACGCGTGAAATGCTCGAGCGACTTCGCAATCCGGCAACACCACAGCGAACCAGCAGCGCCGCAAAAGTCTCGGTATAGCGCTCAGCGGCGATACTGCGCCAAAAGCTCGCGCACGCGGACGTGCGGCAATCCATAGAGCACCCAGCCGTCGGCGCCTACCATAGTTCGCGCACTCCAGAGCGCATCGTAAAGGGCTGATTCGGCCGCGTCGCTGGTTGCCGTATAGAGGGCATTGATGTGACTCTCGTCCTCATCGATGGTTACGTTCCTTTTCCCGGGATCGCGCGGCGTCAGATTCGTGGTGCTGAACCCTAAGACGAAATCGCCGCTGGAAATCAACGACGTCCATCCGGCTTTTCCCAAACCGAACGCTACACGTTGGATCATCGCATGCAGGATGTGTGAATCGATCGGCGCGTCGGTCGCTACGACTACGTTGATGCTTCCACCGACGATGCGGCCGTGACCGGCGAGATAACCGACCCGGCGCCGAAAGTTAGGAACTATCGGCAACAATTCGTGGCGCATTGCCATGCCGATTGGCACTCCGGCGACGGTCAGCCGTTCGCGTGCGCCGCCGTTGAGATTCAGCAAAACCCCTACCGTGTAACCACCCAAACTCACAGGCAGCACGCGTGATGATGAACCGATCCCGCCCTTGAATGAAAAGCCATGCATGCCGGTACCGGCGCCGACATTGCCGCGCGCGAACTGACCGCTCTTTGCGGCATTGAGTAACCGAGGAATCTCCGAAGCCAGAACGTGACGCCCCTGATCGTCATTCATTCCTTGATCGTCGCATTCACCGACGACCGGAAGCGGGACGTCTTCGGTGATACCGATGTCCGGGTGCTGCTCGATCATCCAGCTCTCGACGCCGTCTGCAACACGCGGAACGTTCATCGTTCCGGTCAGCAATATCGGATGTTCGATGAAACCCGATTCCTCGATCCAATGAGTACCCATAAACTCGCCGTTACCGTTGAGCGCGTAGAATGCGGCAGCACAACGCTTGCTCCACGGATCGCCGTTTTGCAAGATCGCTGATGCGCCGGTACGTACGGGACCAATTCCGGGCCGAAGCCGTCCGTTTCCGGATATCTTCGTAAGATGCGCGACGCGCACGCCGCCGACGTCCGTGATGCCGTCGAACGCGCCGCTGGGAAACGTTCCGGAATGCAACGCTGAGGGCTTCGCATCTGCGGAAACCAGGGTGGGGGCAAGCGCCCAGCCGGCGGTGAGGGAAAGGGCCGTGCGACGTCTCAAAAGTGAACTCCCAGCTGCGACAATCGTCGGTTAGGCGCCTAGAGGTGCGTACTGCGCGAGAGGGTTGCACCACTGGAGCCCGCTAAGGTTCTAAAGACCTTTCTGACGGGAACGACAATTTCCGTGACCTTTCCTCTCTCGAAGAAGGAGTGACCATCCCATGATCCTGACCGTGCACGACGTTGCGGGAGCGGTCGATGTAGATCTCGCTGCTATCGGGATCAAGCCGGACGGACGCGTCTTTCGCAATCTTTCAGTTGCCGAGCTGTACGAACACGCGTTGCGCCGCGACGAAGGCGCGCTCGGTGCGAACGGACAGCTGATCGTCGATACCGGCAAACACACCGGCCGTTCTCCGAAGGACAAGTTCTTCGTCAAAGAACCTTCGAGCGAGAAATACATCGATTGGGGCACGACCAACAAACCGATCGACGAATCCAAATTTGATGCACTGATGTCGCGCGTGGCCGAATATCTGAGCCGGCGCGATCTTTATGTTCTGGATTGCAACGTCGGCGCCGATCCGCGCTACAAGCTGAATGTGCGTGTCGTGACCGAGCTCGCGTGGCAAAATCTCTTCGCCCGGGATTTATTCATCGTTCCCGAAAACATGCCGGCCGATTTCAAACCGGACTTCACGGTCGTTGACGCGGCGCTTTTTGACGCCGATCCGGCGCGGGACGGCACGAATTCGTCAACGTTCATTCTCGTCAACTTTGCCAAGAAGATCGTCTTGATCGGCGGCACTCGCTATGCAGGCGAGATCAAGAAGTCGGTCTTCACGATCATGAACTACCTCTTGCCGCTCAAGAACGTGCTCAGCATGCACGCCTCGGCGAACGTCGGCCCCACGGGCGACGTCGCGATTTTCTTCGGTCTTTCGGGCACCGGCAAGACGACGCTTTCAGCCGATTCGCGCCGGCCGCTGATCGGTGACGACGAGCACGGCTGGTCGCTCGATGACGGCGTCTTCAACTTCGAAGGCGGGTGCTATGCGAAAGTCATTCGTCTCTCGCAAAGCGCCGAACCCGAGATTTGGGCTGCTTCGCACCGCTTCGGCACCGTGCTCGAGAACGTCGTCTTCGATGAAACGACGCGCGAGCTCGAGCTCGATGCGCAATCGAAGACCGAGAATACACGCTCCGCGTACCCACTCGAATATATTCCGAACGTTCACCCGGGCTCACGCGCCGGCCATGCGCGCGCGATCGTGATGCTGACCGCCGATGCCTTCGGCGTGCTACCACCGATCTCGAAGATGACGCCCGAGCAGGCAATGTATCACTTCCTCTCCGGCTATACGGCGAAAGTCGCCGGCACTGAACGCGGCGTCAATGAGCCCGAAGCGACGTTCTCGACATGTTTCGGCGCGCCGTTCATGGTGCATCCGCCGACGACGTACGCAAAGATGCTCGGAGAGCGCATTCAGAAGTTCAACGTGAGCTGCTGGCTCGTCAACACCGGCTGGACCGGCGGTCCCTACGGTGTCGGCTCACGCATGAAGATCGAATACACGCGCGCGATGGTCAACGCTGCAATCGAAGGCGCGCTCGATGCCGGAATCACGTTCAAAGCCGAGCCGTTCTTCGGCTTGCAGATTCCATCGAGCGTCCCGGGTGTTCCGAGCGAAGTGCTCGATCCGCGTGCTGCGTGGTCCGACAAAGCCGCCTACGACGCGCAAGCGAAAAAGCTCGCCAAGCTCTTCGCCGACAACTTCACGAAATACGCCGCGCAGGCCGGGGACGCGGTCAACGCGATCGCGATCAAGCCTTAAGGAGAGCTTAAGCCGAGCGCTTTTAAAAGTATGCGCTTCGGACGTTGCCCGTCGAATTCTCCGTAGTGCACCCGTTCCCACGGGCCAAAATCGAGCTTGCCGCCCGTCACGGGGACGACGACTTGATGTCCGAGGATCATCCGTTTGAGATGTGCGTCGGCATTGTCTTCACCGGTTTCGTGATGCTTGTAATCCGGTTTGCGCGGCGCGAGCTCTTCGAGCCATGTTGCGATGTCCTTCCACAAACCGGCTTCATGATCGTTGACAAAAATGCTGGCCGTAATGTGCATCGCAGTGACCAAAATCATCCCGTCCTGTAATTTCGATTTTACGCAAAAACGCTGGACTTCATCGGTAATGTCGATGATCTCGTAGCGCTTGGCGGTGTTCAACGTGAGATACTCGGTGTACGCGATCATGCGCGTGTTTTGCGAGAAGACGCTGAGGGCCCCTCGCGCCTCGAGGCGAACACGCCGAAATGGAGCTGATCGGCGTCAACGTTGGCGGGACGACGACCACGGTCGTACGCGGCGACGAAACCGGCGCGATAACCGAGCGCATCAGTTTTCTGACGGAAAGCGAGCTCGGCGCCGAGCCGCTCTACGCAAAACTCGCAGGCGCCATAAGGGATTTTCGCACGCCCATAACGTGCGCGGCAGGGGTCGCGATCGGGGGTCCGCTCGATGCGAAGCGCGGCGTTGTCTTGGGTGCACCGCACTTGCCGTTCGCAAACTTTCCGCTACTCGAACGCTTGCGTGCCGACTGCGCATTGCCCGTGCACGTGCACCACGACGCCGCCGCGTGCGCGCTGGCGGAATGGCGCTGGGGACCGGACGCCGGAGCATCCGGCATCGCGTATTTGACCTGCGGCACCGGCTTCGGCGTCGGTCTCGTCCTTAATGGTCGTGTGCGATACGGCTCCAGCGGTCACTCACCCGAAATCGGTCACGTTCGATACCGCGAAGACGGGCCCGACATTTTCGCAAAGCGTGGGTGTTTCGAGGGCTACGGATCGGCCCACGCGCTTCTGCTTCTCGCGCGGGAACGCGATGCCGCAGGTCTCGGCCGCACAACTCCGGCCGAAATTCTCGAGCGCGCTCGCACGCACGATCCGCTCGCGCTCGAAATCGTCCGCGAAAATGCCCGCGCTGTCGGCGCGGCCTGCGCTCTTCTGGCGGATCTGCTGGTCCTGGACGTCGTGGCCTTGGGCAGTTTGTCCCAGTATGGCGGGGAACCGTGGATCGCCTGGGTTCGCGAGACCTTTGAGCGCGAGGCGCTGCCTGCCAATGTAGCAACCTGCCGCCTGCGCGCTGCTATCCCGTCCGTACAGGATCTTTCGGCCCTTGCGGCCGCGCTGGACGCCGTTTCGTAAAGCTCTTTTTTACACTGCGGGACGGCCGTCTTTGGCGACGAAGCACCTGATATATGCAGACCGTCCTCGCTCTCGATGACGCGTTTACAAGCCTTCAAGGCTATCAGCGCATCCTCAAACAGCTCGACGGAATAGAGGTCGTTCCGTATACGACGTCGCGCGCTGCCTTGATGTTCGCCGAGAACAATACGGTCGATCTCGTGATCACCGAATACGATCTCGAGCCGGAGACGGGCTTGGATTTCATAGAGAAATTCCGCAAGCTTCCGGAACGCAAATCGATCCCCGTTATCATGATCAGCGGTAAGAACGAGAACGAGATCCGCAGCAAACTCTTCGATGAAGAGGTCGACGACTTTTTACACAAGCCCGCCGATCCCGTGCAGTTCTTGGCACGCGTCCGCAGCCTGCTCAAGCTACGCAGCAAAGATCTGGAGCTCAGAGAACGCGCCGAAGCGCTTGCCGAAACCGTGCGCGATAAGACTTCAGAGATATTGCTCGCCGAGGAAGAGACGATCTTCCGCTTGACCCGCGCGGCCGAATATCGCGACAAAGAAACCAAAAACCATATCGTTCGCATGGGTCATTACGCGCGTCTGCTAGCGGCTCGCATCGGCCGCTCGACCGCGGACCAAGAGCTGATCTTTTTGGCGGCGCCGATGCACGACATCGGCAAGGTCGCGATTCCGGATAGCATCCTGCTCAAAGAAGGCAAGCTGACGCCGACCGAGTGGGAAGTCATGAAATCGCACGCGCGCGCCGGCTATGAGATTCTCAAAGAAAGCGATTCGCCGGTTATCAAACTAGGCGCGGAGATCGCGCTCGCGCATCACGAGAAGTGGGATGGCAGCGGCTATCCGCAGGGGATCAAGGGGAAAGACATTCCCCTGTCCGGGCGCATCTGTGCGATGACCGACGTCTTCGACGCCCTCGTTTCGACGCGTCCCTACAAGAAAGCATGGCCGCTCAATGAAGTGCTGGAGACGCTAAAAAAAGGCAAAGCGCAACACTTCGATCCCGCGCTCGTCGACGAATTTCTGCAGATCATTCCGGAAGTACAGAAAGTCCGCAAAGCGCTCCCCGACAGCGAGGCCGCCTAGCTTCGTTCCCGGACCGCCTGTGTATAAAACGTGGGTCCTGGGGATGCTCGCAAAATTCGAAACTTTCCTCTGAAATTCGACCGTTTTAGCCGCATGGCAATCGATGTCGAGAACCTCGGACTGGGTCACCGGATCGAGCTATACGTCAAACCTGACTGTCCGTCTTGCGCGCAAGCGCAGGCATTTTATCGCGGCAAGGGCTGGACGTTCGAATCGTACAACGCGCAGGACGACGACGCGCTGAAGCGACGGATGCTGCAGCTTTCGAACGGTAATCCGACGACGCCGGCAATCGTTATCGACGGCACCTACGTACAATCGGGATGGGGCAAACCACCAAGGGGTTGAACCGTCCACTGACGCGCCGGTCGGCGCGCTCAGGCTGCCATGACGTCGGCGAAAACGAAACCGTCTCGCTCGACGACCTCTCCTACTTCGACTGGAATCGGCGCTTTGAACATCGGACCGGCCGAAACGACCGTGTGGAACTCGCCGTTTTCGCCGCACGGATCGACATCTTCGGGAAGCTCCCCGAGCAATGCACGATCGAATCGACGCCCAGCAAAGTTCCGGTCGATTTTCTTCGGATCGACGCACACAAGATGCGCGACGAGTCCGGCCGCGATCATTTCCTCGGCGAGTGCGTGCGTGTCGTGCTTCCAGAGCGGAAAGACGCCGTGCATCCGGGCTTTGGCGAGCCGCTCTTCCCGGTATGCGCGAATGTCTTCGAGAAACAGATCGCCGAACACGATGTGTTCGACGCCTTGGGCTTGGATTTTCCCGATGGCAATGGCCATCCGCGCGTCGTAGATTTCGTTCGTGCATGCATTCGGGATGGGGATCTTGATGCACGGGAGACCGAGCTCAGCGATCTGTCGGTCAAGCAGGCTATTGCGTACGCCGTGCATCGCAACGCGATCGTAGACCTCGGTGATCGTCGTGAGAATACCGACGACGTCGACGCCACCAGTGCGCCTCGCCTCAAGCAGCGCGAAAGCGCTGTCTTTTCCTGAGCTCCAGGAAACGAATGCCTTGGGCTTTGCCAGGATGTCTACCGGTTCATTCCACGCATGCGCATCATGTGGTTGCGCGCGACGATCGCTTTGAATTGATCGAATTCGGGACCCGCGATACCCCTGCGCATTGACATGGCGGCTGCTTTCCCGATCCCGGAACGGATTCGCACCGTCATGCCGATCGGCACGTACATCTGTTGTCCGCGTCCGTAGGTGACAAGCGTGTCGTTGTTGGTCCCATGCACGCACGCAATGATCGTCTCGTTGCCGCGAACAACGATGATGCCTTCCGTACCTCGGATCGCAACCTGTGAGGTCGGAGTCACGAAGGTGTAGTTAGCACGAGCCCCCGCAGGATGCTTGACCGCAAAATGGATGGCGCCGTCGTAGATCGTCATCATCGAACGCGAGCCCGAGGTTCCGCGGTCGAAAAGATCGAGACCGACACGGGACGACGAGCCGATAGAAACGACTGAGGAATCCGGCAGATCGATCGCCGCCATGGAGTGCGCCTGTGTTTGCGCGAAGCCTCGCGGCTTCACGAACAGCTGGCCGACGATAGTCTCGCGCGTCTGGCCGGCGTTGGGCTGATAGACAAGGCCGCCGCTGACCCGTTGCAGCACCAAGCCGTCGGCGCCCAAAGCGTTCGGTGCAGCGAAAGCGATCGCCGCAAAAACAGTCAGTAATCCTGCGCAAAACTTCTTCATCTCCCACATACTACGACGAAGCCGGCCGCGCGCACTGTAAGCAACCCGACTCGAGCTAAGGAATCCCGTGCCGGTCGCCGTAAGGGACCAAAATGGAGATGATTCGCCTAGGGCGCAGCGGTCTGAGCGTTTCGCGCATTTGTTTAGGGACGATGACGTTTGGGGCTCAGGCGAACGCCGCAGCTTCAAATAAGATCATGGACATCGCGGCGGAGCGCGGTGTCAATTTTATCGATACCGCCAATGCGTATCCGCTACCGCCTAGCCCCGAAACGCTGGGCAGTAGCGAACAGATCGTCGGCGCATGGCTCAAAAGCAAACGCGAGCGGTTCATTCTGGCTACGAAAGGCAACAACGTCATCGGACCCGGCCCGAATGAAAGCGGCAATTCGCGAACGCACCTGATGCGCGCACTCGACGATTCGCTTCGGCGGTTGCAAACCGACTACGTCGACATCTATTATCTGCATCATCCCGATCCGCAGACACCGCTCGACGAAGCCATCGAGACGCTCGACGACATGCGGACCGCCGGAAAGATCCGTTACGCGGCCGTCAGTAATATGCCGGCGTGGCAGCTCTCTTATTGGACATGCTGGAGCACGGAGCACAATCGCGCGCGCTTTGCCTGCGTGCAGCCCCGCTACAACATGCTCTATCGCGCCATCGAAAGCGAGCTCGTCCCTGCGGCGGTTGCGTGCGACGTTGCGGTCGTTATCTACAATCCGCTTGCAGCCGGTATGCTCACCGGCAAGTACAAGCCCGGCGCGAAACCTTCGGAAGGTCGCTTCAGTTTCTCGGGGCCTTCAGGAGAACGCTATCGAACGCGTTACTATCAGGACGAAATGCTTCGGCTGGTGCAAGAGCTTGGTGACGACGTTGGCCGCCGTGGGAAGACTCTAACGCATGTCGCGCTGCGCTGGACGCTCGATCAGCCGGGTATTGCGTGCGCAATCGTCGGCGCAAGTAAGCCGGAGCAAATCGCAGATTCGCTCGGTGTACTCGACGTCAAACTCGATGATGCCGATCGAGCTGCGTGCGATTCGCTTTGGTATCGCCTACCACGCCGGCGCCCCGAAGAAGATCGTTAAAAAGCAAGAAGCCCGCTGATAGATTCCAGCGAGCTTCTCGTCTATTAATCTGGCACCGTCCTACTCTCGAAGAACCCTGCGGTCCAACTACCATCGGCGCTGGCGGGCTTAACTGCCGTGTTCGGGATGGGAACGGGTGGGACCCCACCGCTATGGGCGCCAGAAACCTGGTCCTCACGCGGCGCCGAGCCGGAGCTCGAGGCAGCCACGTGAGAAATCTGCACAGAGAAGAACCTTCATGGCCAAACTAACGAAAACGTAGTCAAGTTAAAGTTTCCGGGCTATTAGTACCGGTCAGCTCCAGCGATTGCTCGCCTTCCACCCCCGGCCTATCAACGTGGTAGTCTCCCACGGCCCTTCACTCTTTCGAGATTGAGATCTCATCTTGGGGTCAGTTTCACGCTTATATGCTTTCAGCGTTTATCTGCTCCGAACATAGCTACCCGGCTATGCCCCTGGCGGGACAACCGGTTCACCAGCGGTTCGTTCAACTCGGTCCTCTCGTACTAGAGTCGAAGCCCCTCAAATCTCCTACGCCCACGGCGGATAGGGACCGAACTGTCTCACGACGTTCTGAACCCAGATCGCGTACCGCTTTAATGGGCGAACAGCCCAACCCTTGGGACCTACTACAGCCCCAGGATGCGACGATCCGACATCGCGCGTGTCTCTACGATTACTCGTAGCGCAGACTATATCTTCACCCTGCTCACCAGTAATGAGCGAGGGGCCGGCGTGTGATAACGTTCGATTGATTTGCTCGTGAACGAGCAGCGACGTCATCTCATCATTCGCGATTAGGTACGCGAATGAATCAGTCGTTACAGGGTCAATGCCTTGCGGCACGACTTCCCACGGTATTGTCCTCGTCTCTAGTCTCGAGACGATCGGAGTTCACCGTTATAAGCCGGTACTTGCAGCGGCGTTTCTGCCGCTTCACCCCTAAATGTTGAGGTGCCAAACCTCCCCGTCGATGTGGACTCTTGGGGGAGATAAGCCTGTTATCCCCAGAGTAGCTTTTATCCGATAAGCGACGGCCCTTCCATTCGGTACCGCCGGATCACTAAGCCCTGCTTTCGCACCTGCTCGACCTGTCCGTCTCGCAGTCAAGCTCCCTTTTGCCTTTACACTCTAACGAACGGTTTCTGACCGTTCTGAGGGAACCTTTGGGCGCCTCCGTTACTCTTTAGGAGGCGACCGCCCCAGTCAAACTGCCCGCCTGACGCTGTCCTTCAACCGGATAACGGCTGACAGTTAGAATCCCGAAATTTTCAGGGTGGTATCCCAACGTTGTCTCCCCGTAAACTAGCGCCCACGGATCATCGACTCCCACCTATCCTGTACAGAAAATCTCAAGACCCAACATCAGGGTACAGTAAAGCTTCATGGGGTCTTTCCGTCCTGCCGCGGGTAACCAGCATCTTCACTGGTACTGCAATTTCGCCGGGATCTCCATCGAGACAGTGCCCAAGTCGTTACTCCATTCGTGCAGGTCGGAACTTACCCGACAAGGAATTTCGCTCACTTTTTTCCGACGCTTTCACGCCGGAGTGGACTCTATCTTCATCCGAATGCTCGGACGATCGCGAACGATCGAACCGTGCGATTGATCGAAGCACAAACACCGCGAGTTCATCGCGGCTGCATTGTGTGCGCCTCTCCGGATGTCTGACGTATAGTCTCTGAGGATCCCTCTGCAGTGAGGTTTCCTGCGGATTGTCCAATCTCGATCATTTTTACTGATCCGCTTACGCGCGATCGAGTAGATCGAGCTCTAAGGATGTTCCCGCATATAGTCAGATGTTTAGTTGCGCATTACTACGCAACGAGGCAACGTTGTTGTCACCTTAGGACGGTTATAGTTACCGCCGCCGTTTACTGGGGCTTCAGATCAAAGCTTCGCTTGCGCTAACCTCTCCCTTTAACCTTCCAGCACCGGGCAGGAGTCAGCCCCTATACGTCCGCTTTCGCGTTCGCAGAGACCTGTGTTTTTGGTAAACAGTCGCTTGGGCCAGTTAACTGCGACCTCCAATAGCTTTTGGAGTAAATCCTAAACCAGAAGAGGCACCCCTTCTCCCGAAGTTACGGGGTCAATTTGCCGAGTTCCTTAACAGAGATTCTCCCGTCGCCTTAGCATGCTCTGCCAGTCTACCTGTGTCGGTTTACGGTACGGGCACCTTGTTCTTAGCTAGAGACTTTTCTTGGCAGCGTGGAGTCAGTGGCTTCGGGGCCGAAGCCCCTCGCATTCGCTTCTCGGAGTTATGCCACGCGGATTTACCTACGTGACCCCCTACCTGCTTAGACGCACACATCCATCGGTGCGCCCACCTATCCTCCTGCGTCATCCCTTCGCTTCATAGACCTTACAGATGCAAAATCGCACGCATCACTGCGAGCGACATTGTTTCTGCAAAGTCTAAACAGACTTTGGTGGTAGCCGAATATGAACGGCTTATCCATCGCCTACGCTTCTCAGCCTCGGCTTAGGTCCCGACTCACCCTGAGTCGATTGACGTAGCTCAGGAAACCTTAGACTTCCGGCGTGCGGGGTTTTCACCCGCATTTCTCGCTACTTATACCTGCATTCGCTCTTGTGGATCGTCCACGCGTCCTCACGGTCGCGCTTCAGCCTACGCCACAACGCTCCTCTACCGATCACGCAATGTTACTTGCGTAATCCCATGGCTTCGGTTCGATGCTTGAGCCCCGTTGAATTTTCGGCGCCACTTCACTCGACTAGTGAGCTATTACGCACTCTTTCAAGGATGGCTGCTTCTAAGCCAACCTCCTAGTTGTCTGGGCGAAATGACTTCCTTTACCACTAAGCATCGATTTGGGACCTTAGCCGATGATCTGGGCTGTTTCCCTTTTGACCATGGAGCTTATCCCCCACAGTCTGACTGCTGCTACATTCCTTCTGGTATTCGGAGTTTGATGGGGTTCGGTAACCCGGTAAGGCCCCTAGCCCTGTCAGTGCTCTACCCCCAGAAGTTAAGATGCAACGCTAGCCCTCAAGCTATTTCGAGGAGAACCAGCTATCTCCAAGTTCGATTGGCTTTTCACCCCTATCCACAACTCATCCAATGTTTTTTCAACAACAACAGGTTCGGGCCTCCACATGAGGTTAATCATGTTTCACCCTGGCCATGGATAGATCACTTGGTTTCGGGTCTACTGATGCAGACTTGTCGCCCTATTCAGGCTCGCTTTCACTACGGCTCCGGCTCTTCACCTTAACCTTGCCTGCACCAAGTAACTCGCAGGTTCATTCTTCAATAGGCACGCGATCAGCCGGTGCTTGCGCATAGGCCTTTCACGGTTTGTAGGCGCGCGGTTTCATGTTCTATTTCACTCCCCTTCAGGGGTTCTTTTCACCTTTCCCTCACGGTACTCGTTCACTATCGGTCATCACAGAATATTTAGCCTTGGAAGATGGTCCTCCCAGTTTCAGACAGGGTTTCTCGTGCCCCGCCCTACTCAGGGACAGCTCCACAAGTCTGGTTGCTTTCGCTTACACGACTATCACGTTCTTTGGTGCGGCTTTCCAGCCGGCTTCAACTAGCAATCAGATTTTTGACTCGTGCTGAGATAATCAGCTCTCAGATGGCTGCCCTACAACACCTTTCGCGCAACGCCTGAATGCTTGCACGCGAACGGTTTAGGCTGTTCCCCTTTCGCTCGCCACTACTAGGGGAATCTCGGTTGATGTCTATTCCTGCGGCTACTTAGATGTTTCAGTTCACCGCGTACGCTCTCTCACGACTATTGAATTCATCGCGGAGTACGTGCCCATTACGGCACGTGGGTTGCCCCATTCGGAGATCCGGGGATCATCGCTTGTTAGCAGCTCCCCCGGCTTATCGCAGCTTGCTGCGTCCTTCATCGCCTGTGATGCCTAGGTATCCACCATGCGCCCTTTGTTAACTTTGAACTCGACTTACTGTCTTCGTTTTTAAAAATTGCATCTCACGCGGACGGACCGCGTAAGACCGCTTTTCATGTTTGGCACATGAAAGTTCTTCTCTATGCAGTTTTCAAGGAGCATGAAAGCGTGACTCTTTCGAAATGCGGTGCGGATCAAACGATCGCAACCGCTTCGAGAGTCGCTCCCTCAAAGCTGAACAGTGCAGCAGCCACAAACGACGTTGAAAATTGACGTCGCGCCGTTCTCCTCAACCAAACCTTAGCCTCAAATGGCCGGATGATACCTGGAGCAAACGACATCGTCTGTGGTCGACTTAAGTGAATACGCCGTTGCATTTACGAAGCTCGTAAACCAACGGCATGTACTCCTTAGAAAGGAGGTGATCCAGCCGCACCTTCCGATACGGCTACCTTGTTACGACTTCGTCCCCCTTACCTAGCACACCTTGGACGCCTTGTTCCTTGCGGTTACACGGGCGGCTTCGGGTGCACTAAACTCAGGTGACGTGACGGGCGGTGTGTACAAGGCCCGGGAACGTATTCAACGCAGCGTAGCTGATCTGCGTTTACTAGCGATTCCGACTTCATGAAGGCGAGTTGCAGCCTTCAATCCGAACTGAGCGCCGATTTAAGAGATTGGCTTACCCTCGCGGGTTCGCAGCTCGTTGTTCGGCGCATTGTAGCACGTGTGTAGCCCGGGACGTAAGGGCCATGCTGACTTGACGTCATCCCCACCTTCCTCCGACTTCTCATCGGCGGTCTCGTGTGAGAGATCTTGTGGACCAACACACGACGAGGGTTGCGCTCGTTGCGGGACTTAACCCAACACCTCACGGCACGAGCTGACGACAGCCATGCAGCACCTGTCTGGAAGTAGGGTTGCCCCTAAGCTCTATTTCTAGAGTTGTCCTCCGATGTCAAGCCCCGGTAAGGTTCTTCGCGTTGCGTCGAATTAAACCACATGCTCCACCGCTTGTGCGGGCCCCCGTCAATTCCTTTGAGTTTTAACCTTGCGGCCGTACTCCCCAGGCGGGATACTTACTGTGTTAACTACGGCACATATGGAGTCGATACCACATACACCTAGTATCCATCGTTTACGGCTAGGACTACCGGGGTATCTAATCCCGTTTGCTCCCCTAGCTTTCGCTCCTCAGCGTCAGAACAACCCCAGGTGATCGCCTTCGCCACTGGTGTTCCTCCCGATATCTACGCATTTCACCGCTACACCGGGAATTCCATCACCCTCTGATTGCCTCAAGAACAAGAGTATCCGTGCCGTTCCCTGAGTTGAGCCCAGGTCTTTCTTCACGGACTTCCTGTCCCGCCTACGAGCGCTTTACGCCCAATAATTCCGAATAACGCTTGCCCCCTACGTCTTACCGCGGCTGCTGGCACGTAGTTAGCCGGGGCTTCCTCCAGGGGTACCGTCAATATCTTCCCCCTCGACAGTGGTTTACGACCCGAAGGCCTTCTTCCCACACGCGGCGTCGCTCCGTCAGGCTTTCGCCCATTGCGGAAAATTCCTCACTGCTGCCTCCCGTAGGAGTCTGGGCCGTTCTCAGTCCCAGTGTGGCTGGTCGTTCTCTCAAACCAGCTACCGATCGCAGCCTTGGTGAGCCATTACCTCACCAACTAGCTAATCGGACGCGGTCCCGTCCTCGAGAGCATTGCTGCTTTCAATCATTGCCGATGCCGGCTTTGATGTTATGCGGTATTAGCTAGCCTTTCGGCTAGTTATTCCCCGCTCGAGGGTAGGTTGACCACGCGTTACTCACCCGTCTGCCACTAGGTATTGCTACCTCGTTCGACTTGCATGTGTTAGGCACGCCGCCAGCGTTAATCCTGAGCCAGGATCAAACTCTCCATAAGAAACCTTACGGAGCCTTTGTTAGGCTCTAAATCAGCGCCGACGATTTCGATCCGATGCGCAACATCGGACCACGCTCTTTCATAAAAAAGAGCGCTCGTCAAAATTGTTGTACTTGCTGCGTTCACGTAAAACCGGTGGAGCCGGTAGTTCACGCTTTGCGCAACACTAAAATAATCTCTTGAACCGCCGGTAGAAATGAAAAAACGCCTTTCGGCGCTTTCAGTCTACTGGCGGGTCGGAGACCCACAGACTTATGCGCTACTGCACTGTTCAGTTTTCAAGGAACAAACCCTAACACCAGACCCACCTCGGGCCGGATCACTGACCGCACCGATCAGGCGTGGCGTCAGAGTCACGACGAACAGAATACACCCCGGGTGCAACGAAGTCAATTCGTACAAGACGGAATTCTGTGGACCGAACTGTGGATGTTCTGTGAACGGGACCCGTTAGTGCCATTGGGTAGACTAAGCGAACGCTAGGTTGCCTAAGACGATTGTAACGCCCGAGAACGCATCTTCACCGCTTCTTCCTTAATATGGGACACATCGGGCGCACCATACGCCCATGTTCGAAGCACTCGAAGACTACCGGTTCAGCCGGCGTCAGGCTCAGCGGGCCTCACAGGCCAGGCCACTTTTCGCAGCCCTGTACTCTCTGGACATGGGTCGCTCCTGGCTCCCGGCCTATGGCGCCGACCTTACCCCAGGGGGCTTTAAGCTTCTGTGCCACGGCACGATCCGTGAGGGAGAGATCCCAATGCGGCTCTCGCTTGACTCGCGAACTCTGGACGTCCGCGCCCGTCAGGTCTGGCACACCAGCGGTGAACTAAAGGGGGCCGATGTTCAAGAGTACGGCGTAGAGATCCTGACGCTGGGAACGGCCGGTCGCGACGTCATCACGGAGTGGCTCGACCGCGAGGCGATCGTCCAGGCCGAAGAAGCCCCCGAAACCGAGCTGCTTCGAATCGATCCGGACGACGTTAGCAAATTGATTCCGGCCGAATTTCAGCACCGCGTAATCCAGGCGCTCATCCGCTCCGGTCGCCTCGCGCCGGATCGCTCTGGTCGATATCCAACCCTCACGTACGGGTATGGCGGCGTCGCCAAGCATGACGGCAGACCCATGCATCAATTCATTGTCCACTCGCGCGTAATTCGAGGGACAGATGTCTACTCGTATGCGACGCGTGTCAGCGTCGACGAATCCGGAACCAATCTCTTCTTCGAACGAGCGGCCTCCGCGGCTTAATTGACCTTCCGCGAAATCGCTTTCGCCTGGAGAAAGAGCAACAGATAGTCATAGCCCCCGGCCTTCGAGTCGGTCCCGCTCATATTGAAACCGCCGAAGGGGTGTCCCCCGACCATTGCGCCGGTCGACTTTCTATTAAGGTAGAGGTTACCGACGAAGAACTCGCTCGAGGCACGCTCCAACTTCTTCTCATCCTTTGAGTAGACGCTGCCGGTCAGTCCGAACTCGGTATTGTTCGCGATCTCAAGTGCCTGATCGAAGTCTCGGGCTTTGATGACGGCGAGGACCGGACCGAAGATCTCTTCCTGAGCGATCCGCGCATTCGGGGCGATGTCGGCTATCAGGGTTGGCGGAACGTAGTATCCGCCGTCGGTATCGATCGGCTCGCCGCCGGCGAGCAACCGTCCTTCGCGCTTTCCGACCTCGATGTAGTCGATAATCGATTTGCGGGCGCCTTCGTTGATCACAGGACCCATATAGGTTTCCGGACGGCCGGGATCTCCAGTTACGATGGTCGAGATCCGCTTGCGAAGCCGTTCGAGAAACTCGTCGTAGACCGGTGCCTCGACGATCGCGCGCGAGCACGCAGAGCACTTCTGCCCTTGGAATCCGTACGCGGAAACCGCAACGCCCTCGACCGCTTTCTCCAGATCGGCGTCCGCCGCTACGATGATCGAGTCTTTACCGCCCATCTCGGCGATGACGCGCTTGATCCACTTCTGTCCCGGTTGTGTCTTCGCCGCGAGCTCGTTGATATGCAGTCCGACTTCTTTGCTGCCCGTGAACGCAATGAAGCGCGCCTTCGGATGCGCGACCAGCGCATCGCCGATCGTTCGTCCCGAACCCGGAACGAAATTGACGACTCCTGGCGGCAAACCGGCCTCGTGCAGCAGATCGACGAAGACGGCTGCGATCACCGCGGCGTCACTCGATGGCTTCAACACAACGGTATTCCCGGTCACGAGCGCCGCAGTCGTCATTCCGGCCATGATCGCGAACGCAAAATTCCACGGTGGAATAACGATGCCGACGCCTAGCGGAATATAGCGCAGCAAATTCTCCTCACCACTGATCGGAACGAGTGCCGGCGGCTTGTCGTAACGCAACGCTTCGCGTGCGTAGAATTCCATGAAGTCTATCGCTTCGGCCGTGTCGGCGTCGGCTTCCGGCCAGCTCTTGCCGACCTCGAGCACAAGGAGCGCATTGAAATCATCGCGGCGCTGACGAACGATATCCGCAGCGCGGAACAAAATCTCGGCACGCTCTTGTGCGTTCGTGTCTTTCCACGTTGCAAAGCGGCGGAAAGCTGTTTCGAGAGCTTCGTTCGCTTGTTCGAGCGAAGCCGACGCAACCTCGCCGATTACTTCTTCCGGGTGCGCCGGATTGATCGAACGGATCGTCGCCAAAGCGTCGATCTTCTTGCCGTCGATGACGAGCGGGTAACGCGCGCCCGATCGTTGTCTGGCGCGGCCGAGCGCGGCCTCAAGTGATGCACGGTCCGTCGGGTCCCTGAAATCCCGGATCGTTTCGTTTCGGAACGGGCCAATGGCCCGGACTGCAGTCGTCGCCATATGCGCCCTCCTTCTACCCGAAACCGCAAAGTGCTCTGCGGCCGGCGCGGAGAAACGCCGCATTCGTGAAGTACGATGTAGCGATCGTCGGCGGCGGGATCGTCGGCCTGGCGACCTCCCGCGAACTGCTCCGGCGCTTCCCGGGCTTACGCCTCGCCAACGTCGAGAAGGAAGCCGACTGGCACCAGCACCAGAGCGGACACAACAGCGGCGTGATCCATTCGGGGATCTATTATAAGCCCGGCTCGCTCAAAGCAAAGTTGTGCGTCGAAGGCCGGCGCCTGTTATGGCGCTATTGCGATGAGCGCGGAATTCCGTATAAGGGCGTCGGCAAGTTGATCGTCGCGACCGAAGAAAATGAGATCCCGCGCCTGATGGATCTCTTCGAACGCGGAAAGCAAAACGACGTCGAAAATCTCGAGCTGCTCGACGCCGCGCAAATCAACGAGCGAGAGCCGCATTGTCGTGGCGTGCGCGCAATCTCCTCACCCGTCACTGGAATCGTTGACTACCGCGTCGTCGCCCGTGCATATGCCGAGGACGTGCGCTCGATGGGCGGCGAGCTCTTTCTCTCGCACGAAGTCACCGGCGTGATACGTCGCAACGGCACGACCGTACTCGAGTCGCCCGCCGGCGAAATCGAGGCCGCCGCAGCAATCACGTGCGCCGGACTCTATTCCGATAAGCTCGCGCGCATGACGGGTGGCTTACGCGATCCGAAGATCGTTCCGTTCCGGGGCGATTACTTGATCTTGCGTCCGGAGAAGCGATATCTCGTCAAAGGAAACATCTATCCCGTTCCCGATCCGGCTTTTCCATTTCTTGGCGTGCACTTTACGCCGCGCATGGACGGGGACGTCTGGCTCGGTCCGAACGCCGTGCTTGCGTTTGCACGCGAAGGCTACCGCTTCTCGGACATCAATCCCAAAGAGCTCATTGACGCCGTCGCTTATCCGGGCTTCCTGAAGCTCGCGCTGAAATACTGGCAAACCGGCGCCGGCGAAATGTTTCGCGATCTCAGCCGTAGTGCGTACGTCAAAGCGCTGCAACGCTACATTCCCGAACTGAAGCCTGAAGATTGCTTGCCCGGGCCCTCGGGCGTTCGCGCGCAAGCGATGAGCGCCGACGGCTCACTGATCGACGATTTCGTCTTCGACGGGGCCGAAGGTATCGTGCACGTTCGCAACGCTCCCTCACCGGGAGCTACGTCCTCGCTTGCGATTGCGCGCTATGTCGCCGACGAAGCCGAGCGGCGTTTCATTCTCTCCTCGCCGACAAAGATAGCGACATGAATCTATTCGTTGAAGTTGATTGGCTGGCCGCGCATCTTAGCGATCCTGATATCGTCATTGTCGATACGCGCAGCACGCCGCACGGCGCTCCGGGCCAAGTGCTCGAAAGCGGACGCAATCAGTATGCCAAAGGGCATATCCCCGGCGCCGTATACCTTGACTACGCCGAAGACTTGCACGATCTCGCGACGCCGTACGCAGCGCGCGTGGCGCCACCCGAACGTTTCGCTGAAGTCGTCGGCAATATTGGGATCGGCGATCGCACTTGCGTCATCGCGTACGATGACGGCAACGTTCCGTACGCGGCGCGCATGGTTTGGATGCTGCGCTACTACGGACACGACAACGCGTCGATTTTAGCCGGCGGGATTCGCGATTGGGCCGCAGCCGGACAACCGCTCGTGCGCGACGTTCCGCCGCTTGCGCCGCAACATTTTACGCCGAAAGTGCGTCCCGAATTACGTGCCGGCAAAGATGAAGTTCTAGCCGTTGCTCAAGGCACAAGTGAAGCGCTGCTGCTCGAAACGCAACGCGACGGAACCTATGCCACGCGCGATCGCGACATTAAAGGCGCGCGGCGCTTGTCAGCGTCGGCGCTTCTCGAAGATGCACGCGGCGGACGAATTGCGTCAGCCGAAAGATTGCAAGAGCTAACGCGCGGCCTGGACCGCGAGCGACGCACGATTGTTTCATGCGGCAGCGGCGTAGGGGCCGCCGGTTCCTATCTTGCGCTACTCGAGGCGGGCTTCACGAACGTCGCCGTATACGATGGCTCCTGGATGGAATGGAGCCACGACAACCTTCCGACGGTTCCGAAGAAAAGCTAAGTCGCGCTCGCGGCAGCCGGGGCTGCGCTGCGCTTGCACGCGAGACGCAACAAACGCACGAGGCGCGTCGCCGCCGCGGCTGCGTTCGGCGCGCCCTTTGCGGCCGCATATGCATCGACGATCGCGCTTCCGACGATGACGCCGTCGGTGTAATCGCGGACCGCAACGATATGTGGTGCTTTGCTGATGCCAAAGCCGGCCGCGATCGGCCGGCCCGTCATCTTGCGCAGCTTCTCAAGTTGCGCGCGCACGCCGCTCGTGTCGGGTGCATCTTTCGTACCGGTAACGCCGAGCCGCGAGACCAGATACGTGAAGCCTTCGCTCTCCCCGGCGATCTTGCGCATCCGTTCATCCGGCGTCGTCGGCGAGACGAACATCGGCATGATCAAGCCGTTCTTGCGGATGACCTCGCGAATCGGGTCGAGCTCTTCCAGCGGGACATCGGGGATGATCACGCCGACGACGCCGTGACGCTTCGCGCCCATCGCAAACTTCTCGATGCCGTATTGGAGAATCGGGTTCACATACGTGAATAGGATGACCGGCGCTTTCGTCTGTCCGACAAGACGCATTACGCCGTCGATATTCGTCCCTGCCGCAATCGCACGCTGCCCACCCGCGGCAATCGTCGGCCCATCCGCGAGCGGATCCCCGTAAGGTATCCCGAGCTCGACGATGTCAACGCCGGCTTCGACGATTGCGTCGATCACAGCGCGGCTCGTCTCCATGTCCGGGTCGCCCGCGACGACGTAACCGATCAGCGCGCAGCGGTCGTCTTTTTTAGCCTTTGCAAAAGCTTCGTCGAGTGCGGTTGCCATTATGCCGGCACCGCTTCGGTGAACATGGCTTCAGCTTCTGCTTTTTCGATCTGCGTGACGTCCTTGTCTCCACGACCGCTCATGTTGACCACGATCAGCGCGTCCTCGCCGCGCTCTTTCGCTAATTTCTCCGCGTACGCAAGGGCGTGCGCCGTCTCGAGCGCCGGGATGATCCCTTCGGTGCTCGCGCACGATCGGAACGCCGCGAGCGCTTCTGCATCGGTCGCGGCGACGTACTTCGCGCGTCCACTATCCTTGAGGAATGCATGCTCGGGTCCGACGCCGGGATAATCCAAACCAGCGCTGACCGAATGCGTCGGGCGCACTTGGCCGTCTTTCGTCTGCAGTAAGTACGACCGCGAACCGTGCAGGATGCCGATCGAGCCCGCCGCGAGCGCAGCAGCGGTCTCTTGCGTATCGAGCCCCTTGCCGGCGGCCTCCACGCCCCACAAGTTCACGTTGCGATCGTCGAGGAATGCGGTGAAGATACCCATCGCATTGCTGCCGCCGCCGACACATGCAATGATGTCGCTGGGCAGACGGCCGAACTTCGATTGACATTGAACGCGGACTTCGTCGCCGATGATACGTTGAAATTCACGCACCATGAATGGGTAGGGATGCGCACCGACGACGCTTCCGATTACATAGAAGGTGTCGTCGCATTGTGAAGCCCAGACGCGGAACGCTTCGTTGGTCGCATCCTTGAGCGTTTGGGTACCACCCGTGACTTCGTGAACGGTCGCACCTAAGAGACGCATAACGTAGACGTTGAGAGCTTGACGCTCGACGTCGACTGCGCCCATGTACACTTCAACCGGAATTCCCAGCTTTGCGCCGATCGTCGCGACGGCGACGCCGTGCTGTCCTGCGCCTGTCTCGGCAATTAGGCGTTTCTTGCCCATGCGCTTCGCGAGCAGCGCTTGTCCGATTGTATTATTGACTTTGTGCGCGCCGGTGTGATTGAGATCTTCGCGCTTAAAAACAATCGTTGCGGAGCGCGGTTGCCCGAAACGCTTTGCGGTCGTCAGCGGCGATGGCCTGCCGACATAATCGCTGAGCAATCCGTGAAACTCATCCCAAAACGACGGATCAGCAAATGCTTCCGACATTGCGGTCTCGACATCGGCAAGCGGTTTGACGAGCACTTCGGGCACCCATCGTCCACCAAATTCGCCGAAGTATCCGCGCTCGTCAGGCTTGTGCATCTGCCTCCCTCACCGCGCGCACGAACGCGCGTACTTTTGTTTCGTCTTTTCGACCGCCCGTTTCGACCCCGGACCTGACGTCGACGGCATTCGGCCTCAGAAGCCGAATGCATTCGCCGACGTTTTCGGCCGTAAGGCCGCCTGAAACTGCAAAGAAAGCGGGCTTGGACGCTTGTGCGAGGTCCGACCAAGCAAGTGTGACCCCGGTCCCACCGCGCTTGCTCGGATGCCACGCGTCAAAAAGCGGAATTCCACGCGCGTATTCAGCCGCTCGCGCGAATTGGCCGGCGTCGCCTTCAGGGCCGCCAAGATGCAGTGCTTTTAGGTACGCCGAATTCGCGAGGCGCTCGCAGAGGGCGGGTGGCTCGTCGCCGCTGAACTGCAGCCGCAAGCTCGGGATGGCTTCTTGCGCGCTTCGAACCTCTTCCTCACTCGGATCGACGAACACGCCGAAGATCGCCGCAAACGGCGGCAGGCGCGAGGCGATGCCGGCGGCGACGTCGATTGAGACCCGCCGATCGCTCGAAGCGAAGATGAATCCGATCGCGTCTGCGCCCGCGTCGAGCGCTAGCGCGGCATCGTCGTAGGATGCGCAACCGCAGATTTTGATGCGTGTCAGTGGAGTGCCGGAACCGCCTTGATTCCGCCGATCAACTCGGCCGGATCCGATGCGCGCATCAGAGTCTCGCCGATCAAGAAACCGCGCGCACCTGCCTTGATGAGATCGCGCGTGTCTTCCGCCGAATTTATGCCGCTTTCGCTGATCGCTAGCACACCCGCGGGAACGTGCGGCAGCAGCTCTTCCGCAACTCCAAGATTCGTTTCGAACGTACGCAGATCGCGCGTGTTGATGCCGAGCAGCGTTACGCCTGCAGATAGGGATCGTTCCAGCTCACGTTCGTCATGAATCTCGACGAGCACATCGAGCTGCCAGCGGCGCGCTTCGCGCAGCAGCATCGCAAGCGTTTCATCATCTATCCCGGCGACGATGGCAAGAATAGCGTCGGCACCATACGCCGCCGATTGTGCGACCTGATACGGATCGTTCAGAAAATCTTTGCGCAAGATCGGAAGCGCAGCCGCGTCGCGCGTTTGATCGAGATACGCCAGATCACCAAGAAAATGATCGGTCTCCGTAAGCACGCTGATTGCGTCGGCACCGGCTTTGGCGTAACGTTTCGCGACGGCAGCCGGATCGAGCTCACGTACGATCAAGCCGCGTGAAGGCGACGCGCGCTTGATCTCAGCGATAACTGCGGGTCCGCGGGAGCGTTCTAGAGCTCCGCGAAACGACCGGCGCTCGTGCATTCGCGATTCGGCCCGCGCTTCGATACGCTCGAATGGCTCCGCTTTACGTTCGCGTTCGAGGACGGCCGCTTTCGACGCGTAGAGCTTGGCGAGGATATCGAGGTCGGTCATTTACGCGAACTCCATTTGCGGACGGCTACGTAGCGCGTCCAACGCCCGAAGAGCATTCCCCTCAGAGATAGTGTTACGGGCAAGAACCAGACCCTCGTCAATCGAGCGGACTTGCCCCGCGACGACGAACGCGAGCGCTGCATTGAGGCACACGACGTCCGACCGCGGAGATCGCTCGCCTCCCAGAATCGCCAGCAGCGCCTGGGCATTCGTCGCCGTGTCACCGCCGCGAAGCTGCTCGAGAGAGGCAGAGATCCCGTAGTCGTCCGGCATCAACGTCCATTCGTGCGCACCGGAGGAATCAAATTGATAGACCCGCGTCGGGACATCGCCCGCGATCTCGTCCAGGCCATTGGTCCCATGGACGATCGCGCCGGCTTCTGAGCCCAATCCCCTAAGCGCCTCACCCAGCAGTGGCACCCAGTGCTCGACCGGAACGCCGATCACCTGGCGTTTAGCGCGCGCAGGGTTCGTCAGCGGGCCTAGCATGTTGAAAATCGTTCGCACTCCCATCTCACGCCGGATGGGGGCGACGGCGCGCATCGCCGGATGGTAGTGCTGTGCAAAAAGAAACGCGACGTGGTGATCGCGCAGCTGGCGGCCTGCTTCTTCGGGCGATACGTCGATGCGCACGCCCACAGCTTCTAAAACATCGGCGCTTCCGCAGTTGCTCGAAGCCGCGCGGTTGCCGTGCTTTGCAACGCGCAAGCCCGCACCGGCCAAAATGAAAGCGACTGCGGTTGAGATGTTGATTGTGCCGACGGCGTCGCCGCCGGTCCCGCATACGTCGACGACGTCGAGATCGTGCGAAACGTGCAAACTGCGTTCGCGCATGGCGCGGGCGGCGCCGACGACTTCCGAAACAGACTCACCTTTGGTTGCAAGCGCAGCAAGGAATGCCGCAGCTTGGATCGCAGTGATCTTCTCGTCCATGATCGCGCCGAAGATCTCCGTCATCTGCTCCGCACTCAGGTCTTCGCGGCGGACGACGTGCCGAAGCAACTCGCTGAACGCCTTCACTCGCGCGCGATTTCCATGAAGTTCTTGGCCAGCTGCTCGCCGTGCTCGGTCAATATTGATTCCGGATGGAACTGCACGCCGAAGATTGGTAGATCGCGATGCGCCACGCCTTGGATTACGCCATCTTCGCTGGTTGCAAGCGTTCGTAGCGAGGCCGGAAACGATTGCGGGACGACGCATAGCGAATGATAGCGGGTAGCGCCAAACGGCGACGGGAGTCCATCGAAGATTGCCGTTCCGTCATGCGTAATCGCCGAGATCTTTCCGTGCATTAGCCGCGGCGCGTGATCGACGATCCCACCGAAAACCAGCCCAATCGCCTGCGCGCCTAAACAAACGCCCAAAACCGGATGCCCATCCCGTGCAGCGCTTCGAATCAGCGTGCAGGTCGCGCCGGCATCCTCAGGTCGTCCCGGCCCCGGTCCGAACACGGCCGCATCGTAGCTGCGCATCTTCGATTCGTCGAGCACCGGGTCGTCGTTGCGCAACACCTCGACGTCTGCGCCTGCCTTGCCGAACAGGTGCGCGAGATTGTACGTGAACGAGTCGTAGTTGTCGACGAGCAGAATTTTCATTTTAAAGGCGCTCCGCCCCGGGTTCCGCGCCGCCCACGCAAGGCGTGGGGCCCTCAAAAAGACCTCGCAACAACGCAGTTGCCATTGCACGATCGTCCTGCGCTCGGTCCATCACCCTAATCCTAAGACGTTGCGGACGATTGCTGTCTTGTGCAGGATCTCGGCGTATTCGGCTTCGGGTTCGCTGTCAGCCACGATCCCAGCCGAGGCTTGCCAATATGCGCGTCCGTTCGCGATCGCAACGCACCGAAGCACGATGCAGGAATCCATGTCTCCGTCAAAGTCGATGTGCGCGACACTGCCTGCGTAAAAGCCGCGTGCGACGGGTTCGAGCTCGTCGATTAGCTGCATCGCACGAATCTTGGGCGCGCCGGTTACCGTGCCGGCGGGGAACGCTGCTGCAAAGAGATCCAGCGCATCTTTTTCCGGACGAAGCTGTCCGACGACGTTCGAAACGATGTGCATCACGTGCGAATAGCGCTCGATGATCATCAGCTCGTCAACATGCACCGATCCGGTCGTCGAAACCGCACCAAGATCGTTGCGGCTGAGATCGACGAGCATGATGTGCTCTGCGCGTTCTTTTTCGTTTGCAAGCAGTTCTGCGGCGATCGCGTTGTCGCCGGCAGTGTCCTCGCCGCGCGAACGCGTCCCGGCAAGCGGACGAATCCGCGCTTTGTCGCCGTCGAGGCGAACCAAGAACTCAGGCGACGCGCCGAAGATGGCCCAGTCGTCCGTCTCTATGAAAAACATGTACGGCGAAGGATTGCGCGCGCGAATCTGCCGGTAGAAATCGAACGCGCCGCCGCCGGAGACCTCGCTGCTGAACCGGATTCCGACTTGCAGCTGATAGGCGTCGCCTTCGTAGATAAACTCTTTCGCACGCGCAACGCGTTCGAGAAATTCAGTCTTACTCAGCGACTGCTTAACCGTTCCTTTTGCGCCCACGTTTGCCGGCGTCGATTGCTTTGCCGCCAAGAGTTTTGCAACGTAACCATCGAGACGCAAGCCGACTGCGTCGCGTTGCTGGTCTTCGCGCGCCAAGCCGACGAGCGTCGTCTTGTGTGTGAAGTGATCGAAGATCACCCATGTCCCCGGAATGAGCACCAGCGCGTCGGGAAAAGGAAAATCTGCGGGCGGCTTCGGGCCGATGCGATCGAGCGAACGCGCCGCGTCGTACGAGAAGACGCAGACCGCGGCACCCGGGAACGGCACATCGGTGGCATTCATCTTGTAGCGCCCGATCATCGCGCGAATCTCCGAGAGTAGATTTGCTGCGCCCTCGAATGAGCGCGCTTCGAGATAGTCGAGGCCAATTAGCGAGAAACGCGAGATGCGCTCGGTCCCTTCGACGCTCTCCAATAGACACGAACGCCCCGGTTGGGCCAGGGCGATATACGCGGAGATCGGCGTGATAGTATCGGCGACGAGCTCGCGCGTAACGGGATAGAGACTGAGTGATTCGGCCTGAAGCCGGATACGTTTACTCCCTGACGAGTTCGAGTATCGCGAGCTCGGCGGCGTCACCGGGGCGGACGCGCGTCTTGGTTATCCGCGTGTAGCCGCCCGGCCGATCTTTGAGCGATGGTGCGATCTGATCGCAGAGCTTCTTTGTGACGCGGGGATCGAGCAAGTACGCCGCAACCAATCGCCGCGAGTGCAAATCTCCACGTCGCGCCTGTGTGATCAGACGATCGACGATCTTCGACGTCTCCTTTGCCTTGGTCGTCGTCGTTTCGATCCGCTCGTGCAAAAAGAACGACGTCGCCAAATTGCGCAGCAGCGCCTTACGATGTCCGTCGGTGCGTGAGAGACGTTTGTTTGCTATTTGGTGCGGCATTACGGGCTTTGCTCGTCGCTACGACTGGCGCAGCGACAAACCCCTTTCATCGAGCACGGCTTTGATCTCGTCGAGAGACTTCTTGCCGAAGTTGCGCATTTTGATGATCTCGTCCTCGGTCATATCGAGGAGCTCGGAGACTTTCGAGATGCCGGCTCGTTTGAGACAGTTGAACGAGCGAACCGAGAGGTTGAGCGTCTCGACCGGGATGTCCCATTCCGAAGCCGGAGCTGCGGCAACGGGTTTCTCTTCGGTCGAGAAGTCAATAAAGAGCTGCATCTGATCGGTGAGGATTTGCGCAGCCGTCGTCAGCGCATCGTCCGGCGTGATCGACCCGTTCGTTTCGACTTCCAGCGTCAGACGATCGAAATCGACCGATTGACCGACGCGCGTGTCGTCGACCGTGAAATTCACCTTGCGGATCGGCGAGAATATCGAATCCATCGGAATGAGCCCGATCATGTGTTCAACGTTCCGCTGACGGTCGGCCGTAACGTAACCACGATGCTTCTCG
Organism: Vulcanimicrobiota bacterium; assembly: GCA_963715815.1. Lineage (GTDB taxonomy): Bacteria > Vulcanimicrobiota > Vulcanimicrobiia > Vulcanimicrobiales > Vulcanimicrobiaceae > JAFAMS01. Next base: position 2,033,459 of record OY970278.1, read on the forward strand.
ACACCGATTTCCATCGAGATTTTCGCGTCGCGCTTGGTAAGCGTCGCGATGTGATATTCCGGGGCAAGAATCTCGACGTCGGCATCGGGCGTGATGTCGCCGGCGGTGACTTCGCGGCTGCCCGAAACCGAAAGCGTCAGTACTTTCGGCGTGTCGGTGTTCAGCTTGATTGGTAGCCCTTTGAGATTGAGCAACAGATTTGTGGTGTCTTCTACCACACCCGGGATCGTCGAGAATTCGTGCAGCACGCCGTCGATCTTGACGTACGTGACGGCAGTTCCCGGAATCGTTGAGAGTAGAATCCGGCGCAATGCGTTGCCCAAGGTAATACCAAAACCGCGCTCGAGCGGTTCGATAACGAACTTCGCGTAGTTGTCCCGCCGCTCGCGAACGTCGATTTGCGCGCCTTGCGGGGTCTCTAAAACAGTCATGGTCATGGAATCGTGGGTGTCCTTTGTTGCCGCTTCCGTTATCCGCCGGTCCCCCCAGGGGACCAACGATCGGACGTCTAGCGGCGGAATCTCGCTTAGCGAGAGTAGTATTCTACGATGAGCTGCTCATCGACGGGAGTGTCGATTTGCTCTCTCGAGGGAAGCGACAGGACCTTGGCGGTCAGGTCGGCTTCGTTGAGTTCGAGCCATTCCGGGTGCCGGCGGTTGCGAGCAGACTCGGCGTTGGCTTGGAAGATCGTCGAGTTTTTCGAGCGCTCGACGATTGAGATCACGTCGCCGGCACGCACCACATACGACGGAACGTTGACGCGGCGGCCGTTGACAAGAAAGTGCCGGTGCGTTACCAGTTGCCGTGCTTGCGCGCGCGACGACGCCAGGTTCAAACGGTACACGACGTTGTCGAGCCGGCGCTCGAGCAGCTGCAGAAACGTGCGGCCGGTTTGTCCGGGCACGCGCGCTGCTTCGCGGAAGTAATTCTCGAACTGACGCTCGACGACGCCGTAGTATTTGCGCATCTTCTGCTTCTCGCGCAGCTGACGGCCGTACTCGGAGATCTTCTGACGCGTTTTTCCCTGCGTCTTTTGCCCAGGCGCCGTTCCACGGCGTTCAACCGCGCACTTTTTCGAGAGACAGCGGTCGCCTTTGAGGAACAACTTGATCTTTTCACCGGTCTTGCTCGCCGACGTCTCGCGGCGGCAGATGCGGCAGACGGGACCTGTATATCGTGCCATCTTCCGCTCCTACACCCGTCGCCGTTTCGGCGGACGGCAACCATTGTGCGGGATCGGCGTGACGTCTTTGATCAACGTGATCTCGAGACCAGCGGCTTGCAGCGAACGAATCGCAGCTTCGCGGCCTGCGCCCGGACCTTTAACGTACACTTCGCACGACTTCATCCCGTGCTCCATCGCCTTGCGCGCGACTGCTTCTGCAGCCATCTGCGCGGCGAACGGCGTCGATTTCTTCGAACCTTTGAAACCGAGGTTTCCGGCTGACGCCCACGCGATCGTGTTGCCTAAGTTGTCGGTGATTGTAACCAACGTATTGTTGAATGACGCGTGAATGTGCGCTACGCCGTTGAGGACGTTTTTGAATTCGCGCTTTTTTCGCGCCTTCTGTTGTTTCTTGACTGCCAAGTCCAGACTCCGTATTTATCCTGCCCCGGGCGAAAACGAGCCGAGGTGTCGTCGCCTCGACCGAACCCGCCTGACGGAGGCTGTTCGATCTGATACGCGATCCACTCGGCGAAAGCGGACCGGTTCTCTGCTCCCGAACATTGCCGCGGACGGTCGCAAAGACATTGCCGGCCGCCCGAAGGCAGCCAACGTCGAAGTCTATCAAACGGCCTCGAGACCTGTCAATCGGGCTAGTGGATGCCCGCCGTGAAAGGGTTCGCCGGTGCGTTTGCGCTCGGGGCCGTAACCGGCTGCTGCGCGGACTGCGACTGAGGCTGGTTTGGGTCGGGGTTGACCGGCTGAGGCGTCACGGCCGGCGCTTGAGTGCCGCCGCCACCAGCACCACCGCCCCCGCCGCCGTATATATTCTCGGTGTCGACGGGCTGCCCCGGGCTCGCTTGCGCGACCGGTGCCTCAGTGACTCCGCCGCCGCCGGAATTCGCGTACGCGGAGATGACCATTATAAAGATAACGACGGCGATCAGCCCGCTCAGGATCGCGATGATCCCCAGCCCACGGTTAGACATCGACTCCTAGAATTGTCCAAGAGGCCGTCCTAGACCCTGGGGTCCAGGGCGGCGCACGCTTGGAAGCTTTAGTGTCCCGACCCGGTCCCGGCGCTTGCGCCGCTCGTCGTGCCGGTCCCGCCTGAGCCATTGGTATTCGTATTGGTCGTCGGCGCGCCACTTGTTGCATTCGTCCCATTCGTCGTCGTTGTCGTCGTCGAGGGAGCTCCGCCGGAGCCGCCGCTTGCGGCGGAATTGGCTGAATTGCTAGCGCCGCTACCAGTCGGACCTTGCGCTCCCGAGGTGTCGCTTCCGTTCGTATTTGTAGTCGCGCTCGTATTGCTCGTCGTTGCGCCACTACCGCCACCGGAGTTATCACTCGTCGTCGTTGTCGTCGTGGTCGTCGTGCTTCCGCCCGTATTCGTCGCTGCGCCGTTCGCAGCGTATGGCGTCGCGCTCGAACCCGCGTTCTCGCCGCTGCTGTACGCGACAATCATCAGCAAAGCAATGACGATTGCAGCGCCTGCGACGAGCGCGTAAAATTCGCGCCCCGTCCATCGTGCCACGGGATTTTCGATCGGGCCTTTGCGCTCGTCCATTTGCGCAAGCCAGTTTCTGAAACGTGTCAGTGGTCCGGGTTTGGCGGGTCCAGTTGCAGTAGCCATCGCTGGAGTGTACCCACTATTCCGGGCTGTGATCGATGTAACCGTCCCGCGTCTGCGGCAGCCGCCATCCCAGAATCCGCGAGGCGATTTGGGTGCGCAGCACTTGGGCAGTTCCGCCCGAGATAGTGAACATGCGCGCGTCGCGCAGCATGCGTTCGAGCGGCCGGTCTCTTGAGTACCCAGCAGCCCCGAAGATCTGGAGCGCGTCGCTCGTCACACGAAACGCTGTGTCGGCTGCCAAGACTTTGGCGCGTGCCGTCTCGGCGATATCCGGAAATTCCCCGGCGTCTGCGCCTCGCGCCGCTTGATGAATCAGCGCGCGTGACGCCGCAAGTCCGATCGACGCGTCCGCCAACATCCACTGCAAGCCCTGAAATTCTCCGATTGGCCGGCCAAATTGTTTGCGTTCTTTTGCGTACGCAACGGCGAGCTCGTAAGCACCTTGCGCAATGCCGAGCGCAACCGCAGCAGCGCCCAAGCGCTGCGCGTTGTAGGCTTGCATCAAGCGTGCGAATCCGCGCCGAATTCCCTCGGGCGGTACAACCAGCATATCTTCGTGCACTTCAAGATCTTCGAAGATCAGCTCGCGTTCGGGGACTCCCCGTATGCCGAGCGCCGGCTCGCGCTTTCCGAATCGCATTCCCTTAGGCGCGCCTTCGCCTTCGGGCGCATCGGCGCGAATCGTGATGAAACCGCCGATTCCTTGATCGACGCCGTCGTGGTAGACGCGCGCAAAAATTAAGTGCAACCGCGAAACGCCACCACCGGTAATCCAATGCTTGCGACCATTGATAATGTAGTTCGAACCGCAGCGTTCGGCCCGTGTCGTCATCTCTGAAGCCGCGCTGCCGGCTTCGGGCTCTGTGATGCAGATCGCCGGCTTGTCGCCGGAAAGGACGAGCCCCGCCGCAAGCTTCTTCTGCGCTTCGGTTCCGTAGCGCATGATTGCGCCGATCGCACCAACGTTCGATTCGACCATGATGCGCCCGGTTGCGCCGCATACTTTCGCGAGCTCCTCGATAGCCAGAACGAGCTCCAGATACGACGCGCCCTTCCCGCCATACGCAACGGGCATCGTCATCCCCATCAAGCCCGCATCGCGCAGCGCATGAATTGCGTACCACGGATACTTTTCGGTGCGATCCGTTTCCGCAGCGCGCGCCGCAACCAGAGCGGCGACGTCCGAAATCAAGTCCCGAATGCGCCTTTGGCTTCGATCACTTCGCCAACGTCGTCGCGAACGGCGGCGGCGTCGTCGGGAGTGCGTCGGTACGCGATCTCGAGCGGGTTGCCGCTCGGATCTTTGAAAAAGACTGCGTAATAGCGCTCGTAAGAGTACGGAATCTCAGGGCCTTCAATCCCTTCACCGCCCGCGCGCTCGACGATCTTTGCGAGACGATCGACATCGGAAGCTGTTTCCGCCGAGAAGCAAATTCGGTTCTCGTTGGGCTGATGGAGCGGATCTTCGTGCAACCCAAAAAAACGGCGTGAGCCGCCCTGTCGGTGCGGCTCGTAATATTCAGTTCCACCCTCAAACGCCTTGATTTCGATCAAGCCCAGCTCTGGCATGAGCACGTCGTAGAAACGGCGCGCGCTCGCAAGATCGCGAACCCGCGCATCGATGTGATCGTACCCGGCGAAGCCTTTTGAAGGCATTCGCACGGGCTTCGCCGCCCTACTTCTTGGGTCCGCCGCTCGCTGCCGCAGCAGCCTTCTTACGGCCGCCGACCGTCTTCTTCGGACCTTTGCGCGTACGCGCATTCGTCTTCGTACGTTGTCCGCGAACCGGGAGTCCGCGACGATGCCGAAGCCCGCGATAGGATCCGATATCCGCCAACCGTTTGAGATTTGCGGCCAGATCGCGGCGCAGATCACCCTCGACCTTGAGGCCCAGCGAGTCGATCTCATCGCGAATTTTGCGCTCGTCGGCTTCCGTGAGATCTTTGACGCGCGTGTCCGGGTTGAGACCAGCGCTCTTGAGAATGCGCTTTGCCGTGGTCGGGCCAATGCCATAAATGTAGGTCAAAGCAATTTCGACTCGCTTGTCGCGCGGTAGATCGACGCCTTCAATACGAGCCATTAGCCTTGCACCTGTTTATGCTTGGGGTTTGCAGTGCAGATCACGCGCACTTTGCCTTCGCGGCGAATGACCTTACATTTTTCACAAATACGTTTGACGCTTGGTCTTACTTTCATTTGATGGTGCTCCGCTCCAAGCTCCGCACCCCACGCTTTGCGTGGGGCCCCGGACGCCAGGCCCTTTCACGATTGCGAAAGAGCACGACTCCCCGAGGTGGGCCTGAAGTTTCATTTCCTTCTATTTGTAGCGATAAGTGATGCGGCCATGGGTGAGGTCGTACGGGGAAAGCTCGACGAGGACGCGGTCGCCGGGGAGAATTCGGATGAAGTTCATGCGGATCTTACCTGAGACGTGAGCAAGGACGCGGTGACCGTTCGTGAGCTCGACGCGAAACATTGCATTCGGCAGCGGTTCCACGATCGTCCCCTCGACCTCGATCGCTTCTTCCTTGGGCGTTGCGGTTGCAGCCGCGCGCGCTTCGTTCTTGCGACGACGGTCTGGTCTTCCTCCACCACGCCGGTGCCCACGTGCCACCTTACGCTGCAACCTCCTCAGCTGGCCGATATTTCTCGACGTCTTTATGCTCGTAGGTATCGCGTAAGGTGAGGATTCGCGGACCGTTTTCGGTGAGAGCGATCGTGTGCTCGAAATGTGCGGCGAGTTCTCCGTCTTCTGTGACAACGGTCCACTTGTCGTCGAGCGTTCGCACGTGCCAGGTTCCCTGCGTGATCATCGGCTCGATTGCAAGGACGAGACCGCTCCGAAGCTCGATTCCAGTACCCGGCTTTCCGTAATTCGGAACCTGCGGTTCCTCGTGCATCTTCGTTCCGATTCCATGCCCGACGAGCTCGCGTACGACGCCGTAGCCGTTACCTTCTGCATGCCGCTGGACCGCTGCGCCGATGTCGCCTAGATGATTGCCGACCTGCATCTGTTCGATCGCGAGCATCAAGCACTCACGCGTCACTTCGAGCAGGCGCATTGCTTCTTCCGAAACCGTGCCGACTGCAACGGTAACGGCGCTGTCACTCACGTAGCTTTCGAGCGTCGTTCCGATGTCAATTGAGAGCAGGTCGCCGTCCGCAAGAACGTACGATCCCGGAATGCCGTGGACGACTTGACTGTTGACCGACGTACAGATCGAAGATGGATACCCGTTATAGCCTTTGAACGTCGGGATCCCGCCCATCGAGCGAATCGACTCTTCGGCGATGCGATCGAGCTCGTGCGTCGAGACTCCCGGTTGGGCAGCTTCAATCAGGCGCGCAAGTGTTTTCGCGGTTATCTTACCGCTCTTGCGCATCAGCTCGATCTCACGTGCCGACTTAATCGTAATCATTGTGAAGCTGCCACGTCCTGGAATCCAAGTGCGTGGGCGATTTCCTTAGAAACATTTTCGACCGATTTCGTTGCGTCGACTTTGACCAGACGGCCGCGACGAGCGTCGGCATAATAAGCGATCAGAGGCTCCGTCTGCCTGTGGTAAACCTCCAAGCGATGCCTGACTGCTTCGGGTTTATCGTCCTCACGCTGGACGAGCGACGTTCCGTCGGCGTCGACTCGATCCGACGGCGGCGGGCTGAAGCGTTCGTGAAAAACGCGGCCCGTCTTGGGATTCACCCACCGGCCAGTCAGCCGATCGTGAATCATTGCCTCTTCGACGTCAAACAAGATGACCGTATACGGACGGTTCTTTCGGTGCAGCAGACCGTCCAGCGCTTCCGCCTGCGGTACCGTGCGCGGAAAACCGTCGAACAGGGCACCCGGCAGAGACTCAAGCGCCTTCTCGACAACCGCGATGATGATGTCGTCGGGGACGAGATCGCCGCGATCCATGTACGACTGCGCGAGTTTGCCCAGCTCCGTGCCTTCCATGCGGTTCTTGCGCAGCATGTCCCCGGTCGAGAGCTGGTGCAAGCCGTGCAGTTTCTCGAGAATCTGCGCTTGCGTACCCTTGCCGGCACCCGGTGGGCCTAAAAAGATAACGTCCATTTAACCGCGCTCCGCCCCAGGCTCCGCGGCACGATGCTGCAGCGCTCGCTCCATCGCCATTACCGTTTTATGAACCCGCGATAGTCGCGCATCGCGAGACGCGCTTCGATCTGCGTCATCGTGTCGAGCGCGACGCCGACGACGATCAAGAGCGACGTCGAGCCAAGATAAAACGTCGTTACGCCGAGACCACGCTGCATCGTCGAAGGCAGAATCGCTAAGAGGCCGAGGTAAAAGGCCGAGACCGTTGTGATCCGCAAAAGAATCTTGTTGATGTAATCGACAGTCGGCTGACCCGGGCGGATGCCGGGAATGAACGATCCGTTCTTCTTCAGGTTGTCCGCGATGTCGCGTGTATTGACGACGATTGCGCTATAGAAGAACGTGAACATCACGACCAAGACAAAATAGACCGCGTTATAGAGGAACGAGCTGGGACTGAACCACGTGTTCAGAAAACTCGAAACGGCAGCACCCGGCCCGGTCTGGGTCGTACCTAGCCACGAGAGCGCTTGCTGCGGCAGAAGCAAGATCGAGATCGCGAAGATGATCGAGATGACGCCGGCGTTATTGAGACGCAGCGGTATGTAGGACGAGCGGCCCGCATACATCTTGCGGCCGACGACGCGGCGCGCTTGTTGAACCGGAATGCGGCGCTGACCCTGATACATAAAGACGATCGAGATGACCGTGATGATCGCGATTGCGATGTAGAGCCCGAGGCCGAACCAGTTGAAGCCCGTCTTCTCACCGACCTGAATCGTTTGGCTCAGATACGTAGGGTAGCGCAAAACGATACCGACGAAGATGATCAGCGAGACGCCGTTACCGATACCCTTGTCGGTAATCTGCTCGCCCAGCCACATCAAGAACAGCGTCCCCGCGACAAGTGCCGTGATCACGAACAGCGTGAACTGCAGGCTGGTGTCGTAGAACACGCCCGAGCGGTTCATCGCGATCGACATCGTCGTCCCTTGAACGATCGCGAGCACGATCGTCAGCCAGCGTGTATAGCGGCTGATCTTCTTGCGGCCTTCCTCGCCGCCGCGCTTCGCCAACTCTTCGAGCTGCGGGAGCACAACTGTCATCAGCTGCATGATGATCGACGCGTTGATGTACGGCGTGATTCCCATGGCGATGATCGAGAGCCGCTGCAAAGCGCCGCCCGAGAGAAAACCGAGGAAATTGTAAAACGTCCCCTGTGAGAGCAGCTGTTGCCAGCGCGGCACGTTGACGCCCGGGATCTGAACGTGGATCGTGTAGACGAACAGGGCGAACGCCAAGAAGACGAACCCTATCCTGTTCCGAATATCCGGGACGGTCCAAGCTGCGCGCAGATTGTCGAGCAACGAGGCTCCTATTCCTCGAAGCGCGCGCCCGCTGCGCTGAGCGCTTCGCGCGCACTGCCAGAGAACTCAACGTCGCGGAAAATCAACCCCTTCGGCAGCGCCTTACCGTCGCGCGTACCGCCGAGAATTTTGATGCCGTCGCGTACTTGCTTCACTTTGCCGGCTGAGGCCAGCGTCTGTGGATTGATCTCGAGCGACGCGTCCCAATCTGCAAGCTCCCACAGATTGACGACCGAATAGTTCGTGCGGAAATGTCCGATGTCGCGTGCTTTTTGCGAAACACCGAGCCTCTGCGGCAAGCGCCGCGCAAACGGCGTCTGTCCGCCTTCGAATGCAGGGCCTTTGCCGCCGCCCGAACGGACCGTCTGTCCTTTGCCGCCCTCGCCGCCGGTCTTCACGAGTCCCGAACCGTGACCACGGCCGATGCGCAAACGCCCGGGACGTGAGCCCTTGTTCGGACGTACTTTTGAGAGCGTCATTAGATTTGCGCTGACTTCGAGATTGACTTCGGCTGCAACGCGTGCGGGCTTGGCTGCGGCAGCACGCTTGGGTGCGGCGGCCTTGGACGCAGTCTTCGTCGCCGAGGATGTCTTCTTCGCCGAGGATGTCTTCTTCGCGGCCGGCATTAGGAGAAAATCTCCGAGACGTCTTTACCGCGCAAACGTGCAACACGTTCTGCCGTCTTGAGCGACCGCAGGGCTTCGATCGTCGCGTAAACGACGTTGATCGGGTTCGGCGAGCCGAGCGACTTGGTGAGGATGTCGTGAATCCCCGCGAGCTCGAGTACTGCGCGCATCGCACCACCCGCGATAACGCCCGTTCCCGGAGCTGCCGGCTTGAGCAGAACGCGACCGGCGCCAACTTGCATCGTCACCGCATGCGGAATCGTTCGCTCGACCATCGGAACGGCGATCAAAGATTTTTTTGCGCCTTCGACACCTTTGCGAATCGCTTCGGGGACTTCGCCGGCTTTGCCGATCGCGAAACCGACGCGTCCTTTACGATCGCCTACCACAACGAGCGCACTGAAGCTGAAGCGCTTACCGCCCTTGACGACTTTCGCAACGCGGTTGACGCGAACGACCGTTTCTTCCAGGCCGCCGCTATCGCGCTCTCTACCTCTCGAATGCATTTAGAACTCCAACCCAGCTTCGCGCGCAGCTTGCGCCAGCGCAGCAACGCGACCGTGATACTTGCGGCCGCCGGTATCGAACACGACGGACGTAATTCCTTGACCCTTCGCCTTGGCGGCGATCTCGCTGCCGATCCGCTTCGCGGCTTCGAGATTCGTCTTCGACTTCAGATCGGAAGCGATGCTCTTCTCGCGCGTCGAGCTCGATGCGAGTGTGTGGCCATTCGCATCGTCGACGATGACGGCATAGATGTGATGCAACGTGCGCTGCACTTGCAAGCGCGGGCGTCCGGCCGTGCCGGTAACCTTGCGGCGCAACCGGACATGACGTTTACGCCGCGAATCTGCTTTCGAAACCGGCATTACTTCTTCGCTCCCTTAGCAGCTTTGCCGAGCTTCTTGCGCACGACTTCGCCTTCGTATCGAATGCCTTTACCTTTGTACGGCTCCGGCGGACGAAGCTCCCGGATCTTCGCAGCGACTTGGCCGACGAGCTGCTTGTCAATCCCGTCGACGTGAACCTTGGTCGTGCCCTCGACCGCAAACGAAATGCCCTTCGGCGCCGCGAATGTGATCGGATGCGAGTAACCCAGCGTGAAGTTGAGATTCTCGCCCGCTTTAGCGACGCGATAGCCGACGCCCTGAATCTCGAGGCTCTTACGAAAGCCCTTCGTGACGCCTTCGATCATGTTTGCAACGAGCGTGCGAGTCAAACCATGTGCTGCGCGCGCGATGCGTTGATCGTTCTTGCGCGTGACGTGGACTTTTCCGCTGTCGAGCTTTACGTCGACGACCGCCAGAACGGATTGCGAGAGCTCGCCCTTCGGACCGCGCACGACGACGCGTGAATCGCCAATCTCGACGTTCACTTTCTCTGGGACGGGAAGCGGAAGTTTTCCAATACGGCTCATGACTTGGTTACCACACGTACGCCAGGACCTCGCCGCCGACGCCGGCGGCCTTGGCCTGCTTTCCTGAAAGAATACCTTTGCTTGTGGATATGATCACGATACCGAGCCCGCCGAGCACGCGCGGAATTTCGGTCTTGGCAGCGTAGACGCGCAAGCCTGGACGGCTGATGCGACGCAAGCCAGTGATGACTTTCTCGCGTTCCGGGCCGTACTTGAGCCGCACGCGCAGTACGCCTTGCGGACCTTCGGTGTGCATTGCAAAGTCGGAGATGAAGCCTTCGCCCTTGAGAATCTCCAAGATAGCGCGCTTCATCCGCGAAGCCGGCACGTCGACTGACTCGTGATTTGCCGTGTTCGCGTTGCGAATCCGCGTCAATAGATCGGCGATCGGATCGGTGACGACTGACATATCCTACCAGCTCGCTTTCGTAATGCCGGGGATATAGCCGCGATGGGCATTTTCACGGAAGCATATCCGGCACAAACCGAACTTACGATAGTACCCGCGCGAGCGGCCGCAAGCCAAGCACCGGTTATGCACGCGGACCTTGAACTTCTGCGGTCGTTTTGATTTCTCGATGAGCGATGTCTTAGCCATCAGCGTCCCTTCTGCAACGGAAGTCCCATCGCGGTGAGGAACTCCGTCGCTTCTTCGTCGGTTCTCGCGCTCGTGACGATCACGATGTCCATGCCGCGAGTCTTGTCGACTTTGTCAAAATTGATTTCCGGAAAGACGAGCTGCTCGCGCAGCCCCATGTTGTAGTTGCCGCGGCCGTCGAACGACTTGCGCGAAAGCCCGCGGAAGTCGCGGATACGCGGCAGCACGATGTTAAAGAGCTTGTCGAGGAACATGTACATCCGCTCGCCTCGGAGCGTGACCTTGGCGCCGATCTTCATGCCTTGACGCAGCTTGAAGTTCGCGATCGACTTTTTGGCGGTCGTGCTGATCGCTTTTTGTCCCGTGATCGTTTGCAGATCGGCGATGGCAGCGTCGAGCGCTTTCGAATTGACGATCGCATCCGAGACCGACATGTTGACGACAACTTTTTGAAGCCGCGGAACCTGCATCGGATTCGTGTAACCAAAACGCTCGACAAGCGTCTTGCGAACTTCGTTGTTATAACGTTCTTTCAGTCGCTCGGCCATTTAGCGCCCCTTCCCCGGGACGAGCAGCGTCTCGCCGCTCCGCGCGCTGACGCGCACGCGACCTTCGGACGATGGCGCACGACGGACGCGCGTCGGCGCGCTCGTCTTCGGATCGACGACCATCAGCGTAGAAATCGGAATCGGCGCTTCCTTTTCGAAAATGCCGGCTTGGCGGGCGCCGCCAACGCCTTGCTTCGTGTGACGCTTGATGACGTTGATGCCCTCGACGAGCGCAGCGTTACGTTTCGGATAGACGGCCTTCACGATGCCGCGCTTTCCTTTTTCCTTGCCGCGGCGCAATACGACGGTGTCGCCTTTAACGATGCCGACAGCCATTACAGCACCTCCGGAGCGAGCGACGCGATCTTAAGGAAGCCGCGGTCACGCAGCTCGCGGCAGACAGGCCCGAACACGCGCGTCCCGCGCGGATCCAGATTGTCCTTTTCGCCGCGCAGAATCACGCACGCGTTTTCATCGAAGCGAATCGTCGAGCCATCCGAACGGCGTAACGGCTGTGCGCACCGAACGATCACGGCTTTGACGACCTGACCCTTCTTCACGGCAGCACCGGGGATTGCGCTCTTCACCGTTCCGACGATGACGTCGCCGACCGATGCATATGGATGACGGCTTCCGCCCGAGATGTGAATGCACAGAATCTCACGCGCGCCCGAATTGTCGGCGACGCGTAATCGCGTCTCTTGCTGAATCATCGCGCGCGCTCCACGACCTCGATCAAGCGCCAGCGCTTTTCTTTCGAAAGCGGGCGGCATTCTTGGATACGCACGACGTCACCGATTTTGGCGTCGTTGCTCTCGTCGTGCGCTTTGAATTTCGTCGACTTGCGCACGACCTTGCCATAAACCCCGTGCGCGGCCCGCGTCTCGCTGACCACGACGATCGTCTTGCTCATCTTGTCCGAAACGACGCGTCCCTGTTTGATACGCCGCCGGTTCAGACGCTTAGGCTGCTCCATGAGATCCCTTTGCTTCGTTGATTCGTTTCTCGTTGATTAGCGTTTGGATGCGCGCGTAGGTACGGCGGATCTCGCGGATCTGACTCAGATCCGAGAGATGCCCGGTGCGAAGCTGGAAGCGCAGGTTAAAAAGCTCTTCCTTCGTTTCGCGCGCTTTGGTTTGAAGCTCGGGGATGCTCAGATCCCGCATCGCTTTCAGATCGCTCTTCTTCATACCGTTACCGCCTCGTCGCTCCGTGCGACGATCTTGGTTGCAATCGGGAGCTTCGCGGCAGCCAATTGGAGTGCGCGGCGTCCCGTTGCGGCGTCCACGCCGGCAAGCTCAAAGAGAATCCGGCCGGGGCGAACGACCGCAACCCAGCCCTCCGGATTGCCTTTCCCCGAGCCCATGCGAACTTCAGCCGGCTTTTTCGTTATAGGCTTGTCCGGGAAGACTTTGATCCAGACTTTTCCGCCACGTTTGATGTGACGCGTCAGCGCAACACGCGCAGCTTCAATCTGGCGATTTGTCATCCAGCACGGTTCGAGCGCCTTGAGACCCCAGTCGCCGAACGTTAATGTATTGCCGGTTTGCGCTTTTCCGCTCATGCGGCCACGTTGAACTTTGCGCCATTTGACGCGCTTAGGAGTCAGCATTCGTGCCTCGCTCCGCTTCGTCGGTCGCGGCTTCGCTCGCGATGTGTTGTACGGACGTCTGATCCGTTACACCGTGGCCGTGCTCTGCGGCTTGATCGTGCGTCTCGCCGCCGCCGTGCGCGCTGGTCGCATGGAAGTGTTCGGTCGCGGGAGGGCCGTCTTCGACAGACGCGAGCGACGACGAGTCGGCTTGCGCTACTTGGAAGGCGCGCTCCATCTCCGCAGCCAGCGGTGCATCGGCTGACGGATCGATCGCGTCGTTACCAAACTCATCCGGCGAGTTCGCGGTGGGCTCCGACGGGCGACGCTCGCGCCGTCCGCGTCCACCACGGTCGCGCCGTTGCGGTCCTCCGCGTTCTGCACGGTCAGCCGGACGCGCTTCGGCTCGCTGCTCCGGAAGCACTTCGCCTTTGTATATCCAAACTTTTACGCCGATGCGTCCAAACGTCGTAAAGGCTTCGACGTGCGCGTAATCTATGTCGGCGCGTAGCGTGTGGAGCGGGACTTTTCCATCGAAGTTACGCTCGGTGCGCGCGATTTCCGCGCCGCCCAAACGGCCGGAGACTTGTACTTTGATTCCGCGTGCGCCGGCCTTCATCGTGCGCATGATCGCCTGCTTCATCGCGCGGCGGAACGCGATACGTTTCTCGAGCTGGTCGACGATGTTTTGTCCGACCAGGCGCGAGTCGAGCTCGGGGTGCTTGATCTCTCCGACGTTGACTTGGACTTGTTTCTTCGTCAGACGCTCGAGATTCTTACGAATCTCTTCGATGCCGACGCCGCGCTTGCCGATGATGATACCGGGTTTCGCGGTGTGAACGATCACGCGCGTTTGGTTAGCGCGACGTTCGATCTCGACACGGCTGATTGCGGCAGCGCGCGTCATGCGTCCGAAGTATTTCCGGATCGCGGCGTCTTCGTGCAGCCACGCGCGATAGTTCTTTTTCTCGAACCAACGGCTGTCCCACGTCCGCGTGATCCCCAGGCGCAACCCGACGGGATGAATTTTCTGACCCATTATGCGTTGGCTTTCTTACGGGATGCGGTGCGCTTTTTGGGCGCAGCCTTTTTCTTACTACCTGCGGAAGCGGCAGCAGCCGGCGTAGTGCGGCGTGTTTTTTGCGCAACACTGATGACCGCGGCACCGCCCTTGCGGCGCGCGGATTGTGCCGGACGCTCGCCAACGACGATCGTGACGTGCGACATACGGCGGCGCTTGAATGCGGCGCGGCCCTGCGCGCGCGGATCGATGCGCTTGGTGAAGCGGCCGCCCGGACCACCGTCAACCATGATGCGGCGGACATACAAGTCGTCGCCGGACATGTTGTGATTGTTCTCGGCGTTTGCCGCGGCGCTGCGAAGAAGCTTCTCGATCGGCGCAGCCGCGAACACGCCCGCGAAACGCAACAGAACGAGCGCTTCTTTCACGCTCTTTCCGCGAATCGCATCGGCGACGCGACGAAGCTTGCGCGGCCCCACGCGCGCAAAGCGCAAATGGGCCACGGCTTCGGTACGCTCTGCAGCGGGCGTTGCGCTCATGGTTTCACCGCAGTTTTCTCACCTGCACCGCCGTGCGCGCGGAAAATGCGAGTCGGCGCGAACTCACCGAGCTTGTGTCCGACCATGTTCTCGGTGACGAAGACCGGGATGTGCGTCTTGCCGTTGTGGACTGAGATCGTGTGCCCGACCATCATCGGGATAATCGTCGAAGCCCGCGACCAGGTCCGAATGACGCGCTTTTCGCGTGACGCATTCAGCTTCTCGACCTTCGCAACCAAATGATCCGCAACGTACGGACCTTTCTTGAGAGAACGACTCACGTTACTTGCTCCGCTTCCGAACGATCATTTTGTTGGTCCGCTTGTTGCGACGCGTCTTTTTGCCCATCGTCATCTGACCCCACGGCGTCGTCGGCGGACGGCCTGAAGTAGAACGCGCTTCACCACCGCCATGCGGATGGTCGACCGGGTTCATTGCGATACCGCGAACGTGCGGACGCTTTCCGAGATGCCGCTGACGGCCCGCGTAACCGATGATCTCGTTTTCGTGCTCGACATTACCGAGCTGCCCGATCGTGGCGCGGCAGAGCATGGCAATCTTGCGGACTTCACCGGACGGCATGCGCACCTGCGCGTACTCGCCTTCTTTTGCCATTAGCTGCGCTGCGGCACCAGCGGTGCGCACGAGCTTACCGCCCTGTCCAGGACGCAGCTCGACGTTATGCACGACGGTGCCTTCCGGGATGTTCGCAAGCGGCAACGTGTTGCCGATCTTGATGTCCGCATTCGGACCCGACTCGACGACGTCGCCAACCTTGATTCCCGCCGGCGCCAAGATGTAGCGCTTCTCACCGTCGCGATAGTGCAAGAGCGCGATGTGGGCGGAGCGGTTCGGATCGTATTCGATCGCGGCAACTTTGGCCGGGATCGCGTCTTTCGCACGCTTGAAGTCGATAATGCGATATTGACGGCGCGTTCCACCACCACGATGACGCACGGTAATGTGACCGTTGAAGTTACGGCCCGAGTTCTTCTTACGGACCTCGATCAGCGAACGTTCCGGAGCTTTCTTCGTGAGATCGGAAAGATCGAGCACGGTCGTGAAGCGTCGCGCGGGGCTGGTCGGCTTAAATTTCTTAACTGGCATCTTCCTATTGCTCGAAGTAGTTGACGCCGCCCAGTTCGATTTTTTGCCCGGGCGCGATAGTGATGATGGCCTTTTTCCAATTGGCCGTACGGCCTTCGGTCCGCACGCCGCGGCGCGCAAACGATTTGTGCTTGCCGCCAACCGCGATGGTGTTCACCTTACGAACCGTCACGCCGAAGATTTCCTCGACGGCTTTCCGGATCTGCGTTTTGGTCGCGTGCGGATGAACTTCGAAGGTATATTGCTGCGTCACGGTCCCCGTCATCGATTTTTCCGTGATGAGCGGCGCGATGATGACGTCTCTTGCGACCATTACTCGACTCCCCCGAGCGCTGCGCTCAACTTGTCGAACGCGGCTTGTGTGAAGATCAGTCGCGCACATCCGATCACGTCGGTAACGTCGAGCGATCCTGAATGCGTGATGCCGAGCTTGCGGAGGTTCGCGCCGGCGCGCTGCAAGCGCGCTCCGACGTTCTGCTCGTGCTGTTCGAAGACGACGAGCGTGCGCGGGCCGGTCTTCGCCGCTTTCGCGCTCCCGAATAGCAACACGGCCAGATCGGCAGTTTTGTCGGTTACGAGCGCCGCTGGATCGAGTATCGAGACGGCGGCATTCTTGAAGCGATCGGCAAGCGCAGCTGCGAGCGCAAGCCGGCGCTCTTTCTTGTTTAGATCGGTTTCGAACGAACGCGGCTGCGGTCCGAAGACGACGCCGCCATGACGCCACTGCGGCGAACGAATCGAGCCTTGACGCGCGCGGCCCGTACCTTTTTGGCGCCACGGTTTGCGGCCACCGCCGCGGACTTCGTCGCGCTTCTTCGTCGATGCCGTTCCGGCACGATCGTTGGATTGCTCGCGGAAGATCGCGCGAAAGATCGCGTTTCCTTTATATGCAAGGCTCTCGTCGAGGAGTGCCTTCGGGGTTTTGGCTGGTGCAAGTGCGGCCATTAGTGTTTCACCGCTTGCCGCACGATGACGACGCCGTTGATCGGGCCGGGGACCGCTCCGCGCACGAGCAGCAAGTTGCGCTCCGTGTCCGCGCGGACGATCTCGAGATTTTGAGTTGTCGTCGTGTCGACGCCGTAATGTCCTGGACGGTGGCTTCCGCGCACCGTGTGTCCGGCGTTCGTGTCGCCATTCGAAGCGGGTTGACGATGAATCATCGAGCCGTGGCTAGCTCCGCCGCCGCTAAAGTTCCAGCGTTTGATGCCGCCTGAGAAGCCATGCCCCTTCGAGATGCCGACGATGTCGACGCGATCGCCGGGCGTGAACCCGTCAACCGTAACAGTCTGTCCGACTTCCGCTCCGTCGATGTTGGTGCGAAACTCACGCACCACACGCCGCGGGTCGACGCCGTTCTTCTTGAAATGCCCCTCGAGAGCGCGCGTCAGCGAACGCTTGCGAACGTCGCCAAAGCCGAGCGCAACGGCGTCATACCCGTCATGCTCCTTGGTCTTGCGCTGCACGATCGTGCACGGACCGGCCTCGATGACGGTAACGCCAACTGAACGGCCGTCCTCGGTGAAGACGCTCGTCATGCCTACTTTTCGTCCGATGATGTTTTTCACAAGTTTCCGCTTCTTAAGACCACGGTGCCTGGCGTTTCGCTATTATTCTTCGTCGCCCAACGCAAAGAAACGCGGGCGACCTGGACCGCAACCGTAGCAGTATACCGGAGCGCCCCATGAGGGTCAAGCGCCGAAAATGCCGGGGTTAACCCCACCTCGAAAAGCGGGTACAGTGGCTAGACGATGTTCGAGCTGGAATTAGATGCCTGCGACGCCCGCGCCGGACGAGCAGCCCGGGCCGCCTTGGTCGCGTACCTTCAGCGTGAGGCGACCGGGAAAGTGCCACCCGAGGGCGTCGTCGAGGTGATTTTCACCGAGCTGGTTGCGAACGTGTGCAAGCACGGGGGCCACTGGGCGAAGACATCCGTATCCTGGCGCAACGACGGGCGGCCCGTACTCGCGGTTCGGGACCATGGGCCGGGATTTGACATGTCCCTCTGGCAGCCGCCGAGCGACCTCTCCGAAGGCGGCCGGGGTCTCCTGATCGCCAGCGCCTTGGCCGACGACTTTTCGATTCGCTCCGAGAAACCGGGCAGGGGATGCTGCATCGAAGCCGTCCTCCCTGCCCTCAGAGTTCCGCCAGGCGAAGTCGCGTGACGGCGTGACGGTCGGCGCACATGACGCGCTGATTGTCGTCGACCTTCAAAACGATTTTCTTCCGGGGGGCAGTCTCGCCGTGACTGGCGGCGATCGTGTCATTGCGCCGATCAATACATTGATGCCGAAGTTCTCAGCCGTGTATGCAACGCGCGATTGGCATCCACGCGAGCATCGCTTCTTCCAACGTTACGGCGGGCCGTGGCCCGATCATTGCATTGCCGGAACGCCCGGCGCCGAGTTCGATGCGCGACTCGTACGTCGATACGTTGACGTCGTGATCTCGAAAGGCGTCGATCCGCAAACTGACGGCTATTCAGGTTTCGCTGCAACCGAGCTCGAGGACGACCTGCGTACCCGCGGCGTAGAACGAGTCTTCGTGTGCGGCCTTGCGACCGACTATTGTGTCAAGGCAACGGCAATCGATGCAAAGCGCGCCGGTTTCGAGGTCTTCGTAATCGCGGATGCAATCGCCGCGGTCAATCTCGATCCCGGTGACGAAGCGCGTGCGCTCGATGAGCTACGCTCGGCCGGCATCGAACTCATCGAAAGCACGAGCATATAGCCGCCTCGAGCCGTTACGGCAGCCGTCTCGTCGAAATCGAGCCGTTCGGCATCGAACCGATCGCGCCCGAAGAACGGCACGGCAAACCTCGCGATCTCTTCGGACTTTGGTTTGCTGCAAATGCCGAGACGGCGACCTGGTCGATCGGCATTCTTGCACTCGCGTTGTACGGAACGACGCTGCCGGCCGCAATTGCCGGAATCGTGGCCGGCAACGTCTTCGGCTATGCGATTCTCGCGCTTCTTTCGACGCTCGGACCCCGATACGGCTTGCCGCAAATGATGCAGTCACGCCTTGCGTTTGGAATACTCGGGAACATTCTTCCGGCGGGCCTGGCGTTTCTCGCCGGTGTTGGATGGTTCGCGGTCAACTGCGTTCTCGGCGCGTATGCGCTGGGAACACTTGCTCATCTACCATACCTTCCCGCACTCTGCATCATGCTTGCGATTCAAGTTGCCATTGTCGTGTACGGCTACAACATGCTCGCGGCATTCGAACGCATCACGGCCTTTGCGTTGCTAGCCGGCTTCTGCGTTCTCGGTGCCGCGACGATACGACACGCCGAGTGGCGCGCACCCTTCAACGTGCACGCACCCCTATCGCAAGGCGGCGAGATAGCCGGTACCGTTATGGCGTTCGCGCTCGCCTTCTCGTACGTGATCGGTTGGGCGCCGGCTGCTTCCGATTACTCGCGCTATCTTCCACAGAATGCGAATCGACGCTCGATCTGGGCCTGGGTATTTCTTGGCGGCTTCATCCCGAGCACGATCCTCGAAGTAATGGGAGCCGCGACGGTTACCGCGCTGCCCGGAATCGACTTGAGCGCAATGCAACCGACTGCGGCAATTCCGCTCTTGCTCGGAGGTGAGCCGGCAGTCGCGTTCGGGCTCTTGACGATCGTACTCGGAACGTTGACGGCGAACTGCTTGAATCTCTACTCCGGCGCGCTCAGCGCTCTGGCAGCCGGCATTCGCGTTCCGCGCTGGTTGGCCGCCGTTGCAATCGGAACGGTCGGCGGCGCGCTCGCAATGCTTGGCTCGCAGCCGCAACAAACCGCGCAGATTTACACGAACTTTTTGCTGTTGCTCGCGACCTGGGCGGCGCCGTGGACCGGCGTCATCATCGTGGAGTGGTGGCAGACCCGTTCCATGCCCCCCGATTCCGCGCGCGCCTTTGCGTTACGACCACTTGTGCGCAGCGGATGCCTGGCATGGATCGCAGGCATCGTCGCGTCAATTCCATTTCTGGACCAGGCATGGTTCACCGGGTGGTTCGCGCGCGCCAACCCGCAACTCGGCGACATCTCTTATGAAATCGGCATGCTCGCCGCAGGCGGCGCCATGCTGATTTTTAGAAGGCGTTGAACCCCGTCACGGCTTGACCCAAGATCAGCCCGTGCACGTCGTGCGTCCCTTCGTACGTGTAGACCGATTCCAGGTTTGCCATATGACGCATCGGACTGTACTCGGCGAGAATGCCGTTTGCGCCAAGCATTCGGCGCGCGGTGCGCGCGACGTCGCAGGCCATGTCGACGTTGTTGCGTTTCGCTAAACTGACTTGCTGCGGAGTATACGTTCCGGCATCTTTGAGACGGGCCAGGTGATACGCAATCAGCTGCGCGCCGGTTATGGCGGTCAACATCTCGGCGAGCTTTTCTTGTTGAAGCTGCTTTGCGCCCAGCGGGACGCCGAAGACTTCGCGCGTCTTACTGTATTCGACCGCCTGCTCGAAGCACGCCATAGCCGCGCCGATCGCGCCCCACGCGATTCCGTAGCGTGCTTGCGTCAGACACATGAGCGGTGATTTAAGCCCGCCGGTCTCCGGGAGAACCGCGTCGTCCGAGAGTTCGACCTCGTCGAAAACAAGTTCGCTCGTATCTGAAGCGCGTAAAGAATGCTTGCCCTTCTGATCGCGCGCGCTAAAACCGCGCATCCCGCGTTCAACGAGAAATCCACGTATGCTAGACTCATCACCGTCATCCGTTTTCGCCCACACGACCGCAACGTCGGCGCGCGAACCGTTCGTGATCCACATCTTCGAACCCGAGAGAATCCACGAGCCGCCCTTGCGGCGTGCGCGCGTCAGCATACCGGCTGGATTCGATCCGTAGTCAGGTTCGGTCAGGCCGAAGCAGCCGATCTTCTCACCCTTAGCGAGCGCCGGCAGCCAACGGCGGCGCTGCTCTTCGCTGCCGAATGTGTAGATCGGATACATCACGAGCGCACCTTGCACGCTCGCGAACGAACGCAGACCCGAATCACCGCGCTCGAGTTCTTGCATGCACAAGCCGTACGCAACGTTGTCGAGTCCTGCGCAACCGTATTCTTCCGGTAGCGTTGCGCCGAAGACACCGAGCGCCGCGAGCTCCGGCGTAAGCTCGCTCGGGAAACGTCCCTCGAGCCATGCCGCATCGATCATCGGAGCGACACGCTCGTCCACAAAATCGCGGATCGTATCGCGGATCTGACGCTGCTCGGGCGTCAGGAACGAATCAATATTGTAGAAGTCTATCGGCCGAGTTCGCGTCGCTTGCATTTGCGAGGTTTCACCGGCGCAAGACGCGCCCCATCTTATCGAAGAGCGCGTTCATCGTGCGCTCGTGAACGTCTTCGAAGCGCCGCCAAAAGAGCCGGCCTTCGGGCTCGGAGAGCATGGCTTCAATCCGGTGCGCGACGGTCGTCTGTTTCCCGTCCACCGAGATGTAAAAGCCGTGCGTTCCCGCCACGCCGTCGTTGAGGAAGCGCCAGACGATCTTCTCTTCGGGGACGACCTCTTCCAAGGTTGCGTGGACGCCGCTGTGCCACTCCTCGGTCCGCCCCGGAACGAGCGGTCCCGGCGAGCGCATAAAGGGCTGCGATGCAAACGGCCAGATCACGTCGTTCGAGGTTCCCATATCGACCAGCAATTGGAAAATCCGGCGCTTCGTCCCATTAAAGGTGCGCTGGTGAGAGACGCTGAGCGGCGTGGTCGCCTCGGCTGCCATCCAAACAATCTTCTGTATCAAAGAAAAGAGCGCCTAGGCGCTCATTTTGTTCGGGGCGAGGCGGTGAGAGTCGACGCCCTAGGCCTTCAGCTCGATGTCGACACCTGCCGGCAGGTCGAGGTGCATCAGAGCGTCCATCGTCTTGGGCGACGCCTGCAAGATATCGATGAGGCGCTTGTGGGTGCGCATCTCGAAGTGCTCGCGGCTTTTCTTATCGACGTGCGGTGAACGGTTCACGCAAAATCGGTTGATCTCGGTCGGAAGCGGCACGGGGCCGCTGACGAATGCGCCGGTGCGCTTCGCCGTCTCGACGATCCGCTCGGCGGACTGATCGAGGACGCGATGATCATAGGCTTTTAAACGAATTCGAATTTTCTGCTTCGCCATTTTCTTAGAACCATTCACTTTTCAAGGAGCGGGGAACCGAAGGGCCGTCTTTCGACGGCCCCCCATCATATCATGTTAACCCTGGATCGCGGTGACTACGCCCGCACCGACCGTGCGGCCGCCCTCGCGGATTGCGAAGCGCAGGCCTTCCTCGCACGCGATCGGCGTGATCAGCTCGACGTTCATCGTGACGTTGTCGCCGGGCATCACCATCTCGACGCCCTCGGGAAGCGAGATCGTCCCGGTGACGTCGGTCGTGCGGAAGTAGAACTGCGGGCGATAGTTTCCAAAGAACGGCGTGTGGCGTCCGCCCTCTTCTTTTGAGAGAACGTAGACCTCGGCCGCAAACTTCGTGTGCGGTTTGATCGAACCGGGCTTCGCGAGAACCTGACCGCGTTCGATGTCGTTCCGCTCCACGCCGCGCAGCAGCACGCCGATGTTGTCGCCGGCGATACCGGTGTCAAGCAGCTTGCGGAACATTTCGATTCCGGTGACGACCGATTTGCGCGTCTCGGCGGTGAGACCGACGATCTCGACTTCCTCACCAACTTTGACTTGGCCGCGCTCGACGCGTCCCGTTCCGACCGTTCCGCGGCCGGTGATCGTGAATACGTCTTCAACCGGCATCAAGAACGGCTTGTCGAGTGCGCGTTCCGGTGTCGGGATGTATTCGTCGACCTTGTCCATGAGATCGAAGATCGGCTTGGCATCCGCGTCTTCGCGCTTGCCGCTGGATTGGAGCGCCTTGAGCGCCGAGCCGCGGACGAACGGAATGTCGTCGCCGGGGTACTCGTACTTCGAAAGCAGCTCGCGAACTTCGAGCTCGACGAGATCGAGCAGCTCGGCATCGTCGACCATGTCGACCTTATTGAGGAAGACGACGATGTACTTCACGCCGACTTGCTGCATCAACAAGATGTGCTCGCGCGTTTGCGGCATCGGTCCGTCGGTCGCGGAGACGACCAGGATCGCACCGTCCATTTGAGCTGCGCCGGTGATCATGTTCTTGATGTAGTCGGCATGACCCGGGCAATCGACGTGCGCGTAGTGACGCTTCGCCGTTTCGTACTCTTGGTGCGAAATCGCGATCGTGATACCACGCTCTTTCTCTTCGGGAGCGTTGTCGATGTCATCGACGCTGCGCTTCGCAATGTTGGCGTTCTCGGTTGCTAAGCAGTTGATGATCGCCGCCGTGAGCGTCGTCTTGCCATGGTCGATATGACCGGTGGTGCCGATGTTGACGTGTGGTTTCGACCGTTCGAATTTCGCTTTCGCCATGATTTACGTTGCCTTTATTTCCTCTCTGCGTTTCGTGTAGACCGCGCCTATGCGGTCGCGAGCTTTTTACCTTGAGCTTTTGCTACGATCTCTTCCTCGATACTTCGCGGGGCCTTCTCGTAGTGCGCGAACTCCATGGTATACGTTGCCCGGCCTTGCGTCGCTGAACGCAGGTCGGTGGCGTAACCGAACATCTCTGAGAGCGGAACGTTCGCTTTTATCACTTGCGCGCTGCCCGCCGCTTCTTCCGTCGATTGAATCGTGCCACGCCGCCGCATCAGGTCGCCGTTGACGGCTCCTAAATAATCCTTCGGCGTCGTTACCTCGACGCCCATGATCGGCTCGAGCAGAATCGGTCCCGCAGCTCTGTTGGCTTCGCGGAACGCCATCGATGCAGCGATCTTATACGCGATTTCCGAGGAGTCGACGTCGTGATACGAGCCATCGAAAGCGGTCGCTTTGAAGTCGAGCACCGGATATCCGGCCAGAACGCCGTTTTCTGCGGCCTCCCGGATGCCTTCGGAAACGGCCTTCGAGTATTCTTTGGGTACCGCGCCGCCGACGATTTTCCACTCGAAGACGTAACCGCTACCGGTCTCACCCGGCTCGATACGAATCCACACGTCGCCATACTGACCCTTGCCGCCGGTCTGACGAATGAAGCGGCCTTCGCGCTCGACCGTTTTTGTGATCCATTCTCGATACGCGACCTGTGGCTTGCCGACGTTGGCTTCAACCTTGAATTCGCGCTTGAGACGATCCAAAATGATCTCGAGGTGCAGCTCGCCCATTCCGGCGATGATCGTTTGCTGCGTCTCCTCATCGGTGCGCATCTTGAAGGTCGGATCTTCCTGCGCAAGACGCGTCAGAGCTTGACCAAGCTTGTCCTGATCGGCTTTCGTCTTCGGCTCGATCGCCTGCGAGATAACCGGTTCGGGGAACGTGATCGTCTCGAGGATGATCGGATTCTTTTCATCGCATAGCGTGTCGCCCGTCCGCGTATCGCCTAAACCAACCGCGGCGGCGATGTCGCCCGCGCCTATCCAATCGATGTCCTCGCGATGGTTTGCGTGCATCCGCAGAATGCGTCCGATGCGTTCTTTGCGACCGTTGCGCGCGTTGTAAACATACGTGCCTTTTTCGAGCACACCCGAATACACGCGGAAATACGTCAGGTTGCCGTACGGATCGGTCGCGATCTTGAACGCAAGCGCCGCGAAGGGCTCTTTGTCGTCGGGCTTACGCGTGATCTCGGCTCCGGTTTTCGGATCTTTACCGACGATCGTTTTGGCTTCGAGCGGCGACGGTAAGAAGTCGACGACCGCATCGAGCAACGGCTGAACGCCTTTGTTCTTGAATGCCGAGCCGCACAACATTGGAAGCACTTTGCCGGCGATTGTCGCAAGACGAAGCGCCCGCTTCAGGCGTTCCTCTGGGATTGTCTTGCCTTCCAAATACATCTCGGTGAGCTCGTCGTCTTGCTCCGCGATCGCTTCGATCAGCTGGAAGCGCCACTTCTCTGCGAGATCGCGCAACTCACCAGGCTCGACGTCCTCGTGATCCATCGCCGATCCGAGATCGTCCGTGTAGATGATCTTCTTCATCGTGAAGAGATCGACGACGCCGAGGAATTTGTCTTCGGCCCCGATCGGTATCTGAATCGGAACCGCGTTCGCGCCCAGACGCTCGTGTATCTTACTGACACAGTTGAAGAAATCCGCGCCCATGCGGTCCATCTTGTTTACGAAGATGATGCGCGGGACGTTGTACTTGTTGGCCTGACGCCAAACCGTCTCGGATTGCGGCTGCACCGCGGCGACCGCATCGAAGAGCGCGACCAAACCGTCGAGGACGCGCAGCGAGCGCTCGACTTCAACGGTAAAGTCAACGTGGCCAGGCGTATCAATAATATTGATGCGCGTGTCGCGCCACGTGCACGCCGTCGCAGCTGAGGTGATCGTGATGCCGCGCTCCTGCTCTTGGACCATCCAATCCATCGTCGCAGAGCCGTCATGAACTTCACCGAGCCGATGCGTACGGCCCGTGTAGAAAAGAATGCGTTCGGTCGCGGTCGTCTTGCCTGCGTCGATGTGCGCGGCAATGCCGATGTTACGCGTCCGCTCTAGTGGAAACTCCCGGGCCATTGTTTTTTAAAATCTACCAGCGATAGTGTGCGAAGGCTTTGTTGGCCTCTGCCATTTTGTGAGTGTCGTCGCGCTTCTTCACCGCAGCTCCGACATTGTTAGCGGCGTCCATGAGCTCGCTCGCAAGCTTCTCTTGCATCGAGTGCCCCGGACGTTGCCGAGCGAAACCGATGAGCCATCGCATCGCCATCGCTTGACGGCGATCGGGACGAACCTCCATCGGGACTTGATACGTCGCGCCGCCGACTCGGCGGGGACGAACCTCAACCAACGGCATCGCATTCCCGAGCGCTTGCGTGAAGATGTCCATCGGGTCGCGTCCCGTCTTCTCTCCGACCATTTCGAGAGCTTCGTACGTGATGCGTTCTGCGACGGATTTCTTCCCACGCATCATCACCTTATTAATGAAGCGCGCGAGCACTTTGGAATTGAACTTCGGATCCGGTAGGATCGGTCGCTTGGGCGAGGGTCCTTTGCGGGGCATCTTTCTCTATCTGCTTTCGCTATTTCGGGCGCTTTGCGCCGTACTTGGAGCGGCCTTGCTTGCGGTTCGCGGTGCCCGAAGTGTCGAGCGTCCCGCGAATGATGTGGTAGCGCACGCCAGGGAGATCCTTGACGCGGCCGCCTCGTACAAGAACCACACTGTGCTCTTGAAGGTTGTGCCCGATGCCCGGAATGTACGCGGTCACTTCCTCACCGTTGGTGAGGCGGACGCGCGCAACTTTACGCAGTGCGGAATTGGGCTTCTTCGGCGTAACGGTCTTCACTTGCGTGCAGACACCGCGGCGCTGCGGGTTGCCGGTAACTTCAAAGCTACGCGTCGGCAAATCAGGATGACCGGGCTTGGGGCCCGTTTGAATCACGCGAAATGCGCGGGTCTTTACCTTTTTTGCAATTTTCGAGCGGCCCTTACGGACCAACTGACTGATTGTCGGCAACCTTGCTCCCTAGCACAACACAAAAGTGGCCACACCGACGGGGTGGGGCCGCAACCACGGGATTATAGCAGCGCCTACACGTCCGGTCAATTCGGCTACAAAAGCTTTGGGGAACCTGCCCCGAGCGGCCCGAGCAAGCGCCCTCGCTTCGACAAATAGCCCCTGATGGTAGTCCTCGGCACGCCAGAACGGTCCGGCCGGTTCGATTTGGGTGACGGATCGGCCGTCTGAAGGCGCGCTGCTCCTGGGGCTGGAGAATGCCTTCTCGACACCCCGAAAGCAGCCGGCGCCAAAAATCGCCTTTTCCATATAAAGACCCCGGCTTAAGCCGGCGAGAACCCCGTCGTGCGGCCGCCGTCGATCGCGAGGACGATCCCGGTGATGTACGACGCATCATCGCTGGCCAGAAACAGAGTCGCCGCCGCGACTTCTTCCGGACGGCCCGCGCGCCGCAGCGGTGTTCCCTCGAGAGCGAGATGCCGGACCCGTTCGGGGATCGCTGCCGTCATCGGTGTCTCGATGAAACCCGGCGCGAGCGCGTTGACGCGCACGTTCCATTTCCCATATTCGAGCGCGAGCGTCCGCGTCAAGCTCACGACACCACCCTTGCTCGCGGCGTAATTCGACTGGCCGACGTTCCCCAGATACGAACGTGATGACGTAAGGATGATGCTGCCGCCGCCGATCGCGCGCATTTCAACCGCGGCGGCGCGCGCCGTTAAAAACGTTCCGGTAAGGTTGACGCGTAGAACCTCTTCCCACGCATCCAGCTCGAGCTTCGACGCCATCGCATCGCGCGTGATCCCCGCGAAGTGCGCGAGAACGTCGATCCGGCCGTGTTCGTCTTTCGTTCGCGCGAATAGCTCGGCAACGCTCGCTTGGTCGGCGACGTCGACGCCGAGCGCGAGGACTGCGTCGCCCAGAACCGTCCGGACGCGGTCGAGATCCAGATCCGCGGCAACAACGCGCGCGCCTTCTTCCGCAAAACGCAGCGCGGTCGCACGACCGATTCCGCTCGCTGCACCGGTGACGAGCGCGACTTTTCCCTCGAGCCGGTTCACTCCGTAGCGGGTTCGTACACTTTGGGCGGTCCGAACACTCGGTACCGGCCACCCGATTCGCTCTCGGCCGTAAACGTAACTCGCTTCGGCAATTGTTCGAGCGAACGACCGTATGCATGCAAATGGAGCGAATTGGCGTCGCCGGTCACGCAGATCGTATGAAAGTCGTTCGGCATCAGCGCGACGGCGTTTCCGCGCTTGACCGTAATCTCACCGACACGCTCGAGCCGGTCGTCGCTGCGGCGATACAGCACGTTGTGCTCGTCGCCGTAGACGCCGGAGATCACCGCCCAGGTGGTGTGGTTGTGCGGCGGCTGCGATTTTCCGGGCACGCCAACCGACGCGTACATCGCGAATCGGCCGTCCGCGTCTTCGGACAACCGGTAGACGCGCGGCGCGGAACCGTCCCCCAGCGGAAAATGCTCCCACGGAAAGAGCTCCGTCTGCGAAGCCAGCTCTATAAGCAGCGCCTTGATATTCTCCAGACTTTTTCGCGAGATGCCGGCGGCGCTGATCTCGCGGATTGCGTCGATCGTTTGCGCCACTTTGTGCGCGCGAAGGCCTTGCGTCGTCGTCGTATTCTGCGTCAGCATAAAGGGAAGGTGGAGCACGTTCAGCCGGGAAGTCGGCGGTCCCTCGCTTCCACCCGAAAAGAGGAAAACGATGCGCTCGAGTTTTGGGATGTTGGTCGCACGATCGATCATCGGCGGTGGGATGGCAGCACATGGCGCGCAAAAAGCATTCGGATGGTTCGAAGGCTCCGGTCCCCACAAGACCGCTGGCTTCATGCGCATGCTCGGTTTCGAAGATGCCGAGCAAATGGGCGCAGCCGCTGCCTATAACGAGTTGATTTCGGGCGGCTTGATCGCCAGCGGCTTCTTAGGGACCGTCGGCCCGTCAATCATGATCGTGAACATGCTCGTTGCGATATCGACCGTGCACAAAGACAACGGCTTCTTCGCCTCCGACAACGGCATCGAAGTGCCGCTGCTCTACGCGACTGCGGCGCTTGCGTTTGCAGCCGGCGGATACGGCGAATGCTCCCTCGACCGTTTATTCGGTCTTGAAAATTTCTTCTCGAAGCGCCGCTGGTTCTATCTCGGAGTCGGCGCTGCGCTCGGCACGGCGATTGTCGTGCTCAACAAACGAGTCCCCCCCACGCCGCAACCGAGCGCGCAAGAACCAGCGCCGGCCGCGGAAGCACAACCTGCACCAAACTAAAGGAGACCTTGAATGAAGCTCGTCCGTCGACTCTTGATCGCATCGCTCGCGGCCCTCGTACTCGGGTTGTGGGTGGCGGCGCCGGCATCCGCACGTGACACGCTGGCCGATATCAAGCAGCGCGGCAAGCTCATCGTGGGCGTCAAAACCGATTACCCGCCGTTCGGATATCTCGACCCGTCCGGAAAAGTCGTCGGCATCGAACCCGATCTCGCGGCTGACGTTGCGAAACGGCTTGGCGTTGGAATCGAGTACGTCCCGGTCGTCGCCGCCAATCGCATTCAGTTCTTGCAGCAAGGGCGCATCGATCTAATGATCGCGACGATGACGGACACGGCCGCCCGTGAAGAGCTCGTCGGAATCGTCAAGCCGAGCTACTATTCCGCCGGCGTCGACATCCTTGCGCGCAAGGGCTCGGGTCTGAAGAGCTGGGACGACCTCAAAGGCAAGTCGCTCTGCGCCGTTCAGGGCGCCTTCTACAACAAGGACATGCAAGACAAGTACGGCGCGACGCTGGTCGCGTTTCCGGGAACGACGGAATCGCTCAACGCGCTGCGCAGCGGAACATGCGTCGGTTTCGTTTACGATGACTCATTCAACAATCCAAAATCACTCGACCCGGCCTGGAGCGGCGGATTCGATCTTCCACTTTCGTCGATCGACGTACAACCATGGGGTCTTGCGGTCGATAAAGGCGACGAAAAATTCATGGCCTTCATGTCCGACGTCGTGAAAGATTGGCACAAGAACGGCACGATCATCGCGCTCGAGAAAAAATACAACGTCCCGGTGTCGACGTTCTCGAAGCAGATGAATGCCGAGGCCAATAAGAAATAGACCCGCTCGCGGCGTTCGGCCGTTGGCTGGCAGCTAGCACACATATTCGCCTCACGTTTCTTTATGAAATGGGAGAGCGAACGCGGATAATCCACGGATTCGAGATGACCGTCTGGCTGTCGATCGTTACGATCGCAGCCAGTACGCTTATCGGCGTGGCCGGTGTCTGGCTGCTCGGAACGCGCTGGCGAATCGGCCGGCAAATGATCACGGCCTACGTGCAGTTCTTCCGAAATACGCCGCCGCTCGTTCAGCTCTATTTCTTCTTCTTCGCGCTCAGCCCGCTGCTCTCGACGCGCTCGGCGGATGGCCTGCTACATCCGTTTTTCAACAACGTCTTCTGGGCGTCGTTCTCACTCTCGCTCTTTGCCGGCGCATTCAATGTCGAGATCTTCCGTTCGGGAATCGAGGCAATTCCGCACACGACGCTCGAGGCTGCCGAGTCGCTCGGGTTCTCACGCCTGCAAAGCTTCGTGCGCATCCTGTTCCCGCTCGCATTCCGGATCGGGTTGCCGGCGTTCACGAACAACATCGTCAATCTCGTCAAGACGACGTCACTCGCCTACGCGATCGCCGTTCCCGAGCTGCTCTACGCGTCCAACCAGATTTGGTCAGACGAGCTCAACGTCCCCGAGATGATGATCTTCATCTTGATTGCGTACGTCGTGCTCGTCGCGATTGTCGTGTGGGCGATGGAGCTGCTCGAGAAACGCTTGCGCGTCCCGGGTTACGGCCTGTGATCACGAAGCGATTGCTCTTCTTTTCTGTTCTGTTCTTTGCGGGATCGGTCGCGCTCGCGCAAACGCAAACCCCGGTGGGACAGCCCGGCGTGCTCGCGACCCTTGTGAAGTGGACGCCACTCCTCTTTCACGGCTTTCTCTTCAATCTCGCGATCAGCGTGCTTTCGATGGCCCTCGGAACATTGCTCGGTGTCGTGCTCGGCATCTTCCAAATCTCGCCGCGACCGCCCGTCGCACGTTCTGCTTACTGGTTCATGCAAGTCTTTCGAAATGCACCCTGGCTCGTGCTGATGTTCTTCGTGATGTACTTGACGCCGTTCGAATTTCACACGCCGTTCGGAACGATACCGTTTCCGGATTGGATCAAGGCGACGGTCGGCCTAGCGCTGCCCGTAATGGCGAACGTCTCAGAGATCGTTCGCGGCGGAATCGTCTCGCTACCGTACACGCAATGGGAGGCCGCACAATCGCTCGGATTCGACTACCTGCAGACGCTGCGCCTCATCATCGTTCCGCAGGCGGTCAAGCGAATGTTGCCACCCTGGATGAATCTCTACGCAATTCTCACGCAGTCGACGACGCTTGCGTCGATCTTGGGCGTGACTGAAGTGCTGACGCTGACGCGTAACGTGCTCGGCGCCGAAGGCCGCACCGAGCTCCTGATGCCGTTCTACGGCTATATCCTGGTGTGGTTCTTCCTCTACTGTTATCCCATTGCACTGTACACCAAGCGCCTCGAGCAGCGCTTCGCGGTGGCCTCATGAGCGAACGTCCACTGGTCGAGATTGCCGGCGTGCGCAAATCCTTCGGAACGAATGTCGTCCTGGCCGGAATCGATATCACGGTCGACCGCGGCGGTGTCTGTTGCATCATCGGACCGTCCGGTTCGGGTAAATCGACACTGCTGCGTTGCATCAACGGACTCGTCAAAATCGACGCAGGTACGATTCGCGTCGACAACATCGACGTACACGCGCTCCGCAGCGATCAAGAGCTCATTGCTCTGCGCAAACGAGTCTCGATCGTCTTTCAGCAATACAATCTCTTTCCGCACAAAACGGCGCTCGAAAACGTCATGATGGCGCCGGTCCACGTTCTGCACGAAGACAAAGCCGCCGTCGCGGAGCGCGCCTACGCTCTGCTCGCCAAGGTTGGGTTACACGACAAAGCCGAAAGTTTTCCGGCGCAGCTTTCGGGCGGACAGCAACAGCGCGTTGCCATCGCGCGCTCGCTTGCAATGAACCCGCAGGTCATCTTGTTCGACGAGGTTACCGCCGCGCTTGACCCCGAGACGGTCAAGGAGGTGTTGCTCACGATTCGAGGACTCGTAGCAGACGGAATGACGTGCATCTTGGCGACGCATGAGATGGGCTTTGCACGTGAGGTCGGCAACTTGATCGTCTTCCTCGACGGCGGCACAATCGTCGAGCGCGGCGCGCCTGCCCAATTCTTTGCAGCACCGCGAGAGGAACGCACGAAAGCTTTCTTGAGTCAGATTCTATGAGCTGGGATACCGTCGTACTCGGTCTCGGCGGAATGGGAAGCGCAGCGCTCGCGCATGTCGCCTCGCGCGGCAGGCGCGTTATCGGGCTCGAGCGCTTTCAGCCAATTCACGGATTCGGCTCGTCCCACGGCAACTCGCGCATCATCCGTCAGACGTACTTTCTCGACGCGCGCTACGTGACACTGGCAAAACGCGCGTACGAGCTGTGGCGCGAGCTGGAAGCGCAAACGGGCGAACCATTGATGAACATCACCGGCGGATTGATGCTCGGCACACGTGATAACAACATCGTCGAAGGTGCGCTGCAGAGCGCACGCGAGCATGCGCTTGCGCACGAGCTGCTCGAGCGCGACGAGCTGGCACGCCGCTACCCGGCGATGCACTTTCGCAACGGCGAGGTCGGATTGTTCGAGCCGACTGCCGGCTTCGTGCGGCCGGAGGCCTGCATCGGCGCGCACTTACGCCGTGCAATCGAATCCGGCGCACAAGCGCGCTTTGGAACGAGCGTCACGCGCTATGAGGCCACGGCAAACGGCGTGCGCGTATGGACGTCCGACGGCGAAGTCATCGACGCGGAGCGTCTGATCGTGACGGCCGGCGCGTGGCTTGGAGAGATCGCGACCGATCTTGGATTACCGCTCGTCGTCGAGCGGCAGGTGATGCACTGGTTCGCGCCCCGGAGCACGCAGGACACGAGTGATGTCGAATCGCTGCCGATCTTCATCGTCGCGCGCGAAGAGGGGCGTGTTTACGGATTTCCTTACGTCCCGGGCGAGGGCATCAAGATCGCAATCTATCGCAGCTTTGAGCCAACCGATCCCGACAACGTCGATCGCGACGTCTCGCCCGAGGAAGTTGCGCCGGTTCGCGCGTTCTTGGACGGTTTGATTCCGGGCGCAGCGGCGACGTATCTGCGTTCCAAAGTTTGTTTGTACACGTTGACGCCCGATGAACACTTCATCATCGGCCTGCACCCCGCGCACGCGAACGTCGTGATCGCGGGCGGATTCTCGGGTCACGGTTTCAAGTTCTGCAGCGTCGTCGGGGAGGTCGTCGCCGACCTAGCGCTCGAAGGCCGCACGCGGCATCCGATCGGATTTCTCGCTCCGGATCGCTTCGCGGGAACTGCAGCGGTTACGTAGATGGCGCGTACGCTCTTCGAAAAGGTCTGGAACGCGCACCTCGTGCGCGAGCTCCCGGGCCGTAACGCACTGATCTTCATCGACCGCGCCGTGCTCTACGAGCTGCTCGGTCCACCCGCGATCGAGCTAATCGAGCGCGATTTCGACGGCGCGCTTTACGACGCCGAGCGCATCATCGCCGTCAACGATCACGTCGCACCGGCGAAAGACACGTCGACGGCTGAGCTCGCATTAGCGCTTCGCAGGTGGGCGAAAAAGCGCGGCGTGCGCCTCTACGACGTCGGCAATAACGGCATCTGTCACGTTCTCGTCCCCGAACGCGGTCATGTCATGCCGGGTTCAACCCTCGTGTGCAGCGACAGCCACACGTGCACGATCGGAGCGTTCGCGTCGTTTGCATTCGGCGTCGGTAGCACTGCACTTGCCGGAGCACTGCTCTCCAGCGCCGTCGTGGTTGCGCGCCCGAAGGTCATGCGGATCAACGTGCACGGACGCTTGCAGAAAGACGCGACCGCGAAGGATCTCGCGCTTGCAGTCGTCGCGCAGCTCGGCTTCAAGGGCGGGACCGGCTACGTGCTCGAGTACACAGGTGATGGAATCGGAGCGCTGTCGATGGACGAACGCATGACGCTGTGCAATATGTCGATCGAGGCCGGCGCCACAACGGGGATGTGCCCCGTCGACGAGACGACGATCGCATATTTGCGCGGACGCGAGTTTGCGCCAAAGGGCGATGATTTCGAACGCGCCGCCGCGCAATGGCGTTCGTTCGTTGCCGATAGGGACGCGGCATATGACGCCGAGCTCACGCTCGACGCGAGCACGCTCGTTCCGACCGTGACGTGGGGAACGAATCCGGGGCAAAGCTCACCACTTTCCGGGAGCATCCCGCTGGATGCAGATTCAGCCGCGCTCGAATATATGGGTCTCCAGGCCGGAACGCGGTTACGCGAGATCGAGCTCGATCAAGCCTTCATCGGCTCGTGCACGAATGCGCGCATCGGAGATCTGCGTGCCGCAGCCGCGGTGCTCGCCGGTCATAGAGTACGCATCCCTACCATCGTCACGCCCGGCTCGCAACTCGTGAAACGCCAAGCCGAGGCCGAAGGCTTGCACGACATCTTTCAAGATGCAGGTGCGCTCTGGACGCACTCGTCGTGCGGCGCGTGTCCCGGACTCTCCACCGGCGTTCTCGCACCGGGGATGCGTTGCATAAGCTCGAGTAATCGAAACTTTCCCGGACGAATGGGCATGGGCGGACGCGTGCACCTTGCTTCACCGATCGTCGTCGCTGCAAGCGCGGTGATGGGACGGATCGCAAGCCCTGCTGACCTCGAAAGCGCGGTGCCGGTGTGATAATCGAAGGCAAGATCTTCCCGCTCGATCGCGCCAACGTCGACACCGATCAGATTATCCCAACCCGGTACATTGGCGCAGTCGACATGCAGGGGCTGGGGACGTATTGCTTCGGTGGACTCCCAGGCATCGATGCGCTCTATGCTGCGCATCCGGACGCTTCGGTCATCGTTGCGCGCGAAAACTTCGGCGCCGGAAGCTCGCGCGAACATGCCGTGTGGGCGCTGCAAGCCCGCGGCTTCAAAGCCGTGATCGCGCCGAGCTTCGCACGCATCTTTGAAGAGAACGCATATAACAACGGCTTCGTTCTTGTGACGATTCCGGAAGACGCCGTCGAAAGCGTGTTCGGCGCGGCTTCAGCTCGCATCGACGTCGCGAATCAAAGCCTAGCAGCCGGCAGTAACCCGAAGCCGATTGCCTTCACGCTCGATCCGTTGCGCAAAGAGTTCCTCTTGGGCGGCGGGTTCTTGCGTTACATGGCCGGACAAATCGAAACCGTTCGCGCGTGGGAGGCGTCTGCGAGAGGGTAACCCCTCACGTGTCACACCAACTCGGACTCTTCGCCACTTCCCCCGCAACGGTCGTTGCAGACGACGAAACCGGCAAGATCGTTTATACGCCGGACGTGTTCACCCGCGACGAGAGCGAGCGGCTTTTTGCGGTGTTGCGCGAGGAGATTCCATGGGAATCGGATCGCCGCTGGATGTACGATCGCGAGGTCGACGTGCCGCGGCTCGTTGCGCACTATGCGGAGCCGCCGTTCCCGAACGTGCTCGAAGAGATCCGCGAACGCGTCGAGCCGCTCATACAGGTTACGATCCAGCGCATCGGTCTGAACTTCTATCGCGACGAGCATGACAGCGTGGCGTGGCACAACGACCGGATCGCCGTGTTCGGAACTGCACCGACGATTGCGCTCGTGAGTTTCGGTGCGACGCGCCGCATGCAGTTGCGCACCAAAACTCCGGCGCCGCGCAAACGCGCGCTGAGTCTTGATTTGGAACCGGGAAGTTTGCTCGTGATGCAAGGTCCCAGCCAGCTCAATTGGGAGCATACAATTCCGAAAGAAAAGCGCCCGATCGGCCCACGCATTTCCGTTGCGCTCAGAAAGGCCTCGGACTAGGCCTTTAAACTTAATAAATAAAAACGGCTCACCGAAGTGAGCCGTTCTATCTTTGCTATCGCTGTTATTTAGCGATAGGATTGCCGCTGCTGGAAGCAGTCGCGGCAATAAACCGGCTTGTCGCCGCGTGGTTGGAACGGGACTTCCGCAGTCCGTCCGCATTGGCTGCAGACAGCTTGGAACATCTCGCGTTGACGGCCACCGCCGCCACCGCCGCCGTATCCGCCACCGGAATACGAGCCGCCGCCACCGCCACCGCCACCGGAAGCGCGTTGCGCTTTACGCGCAGCGCGGCAATCGGGGCAACGGTTGGGCTTATTCTGGAATCCCTTAGCGGCGAAAAATTCTTGCTCTCCCGCGCTAAAGGTAAATTGTGCGTTGCAATCCGTGCAAGTCAGACTTTCATCAGTGTACATACGTGAACAGGTTTCTTCGTTTCTGGTGCCTGATAATTTCGTGTTCGCGACGTACCTGATAGTGAGGAGACGGATCCACTCTGACCAACGGACTAGACGAACTTACGCTTGAAGCGACGGACGGCACCGGGCCCATCACGTCAAGCGTGAATATAACACACCTGCCCGTCAAAACGCTTCCTGGCCTGAAAATTTCCTGAGAGCCTCCGAACGGCCGTTCGCTCTCCAAGGCTAGTATCGCAAGCGTGGCAAGGCCCCCCACAGGCGCGTCGAACACGATTGCGCGTGCAGCAAGAGGTTCCGGGGTCGATCGCACCTCGCAAGCAGCGTGATCTGGCGCGTGCCATCAGCAAGGTCGAGAATGGACGCGCAGAGCCGGCGGAGCTCCTAGCGAGCGTAGGGCCTCGGGATCCGGCCCTCGGACGGCTTTCAGTCTACGGAATCACCGGCCCGCCGGGGGCTGGAAAATCAACGCTCGTCGACCGCTTGATCGAGAAATTCCGCAACCAGGGGAAGACGGTTGCCGTCGTCGCGATCGATCCATCTTCGCCGTTCACACGCGGTGCCGTCCTTGGCGATCGCGTACGAATGCAGCGTCATTCGAGCGACAGCGGCGTTTTTATTCGCAGCATGGCGTCACGCGAAGGCGCCGGTGGAATTGCACCGGCTACCCGCGAGGCTGTTGCGCTAGTCGAGGCGGCAGGCTTCGATTTGTGCATCATCGAGACGGTCGGCGTCGGGCAAGTCGAAATCGAGATCGTCGCAATCGCCGACGTCGTCGTCGTCGTTACGGTCCCCGCGCTCGGCGACAGCGTTCAAACGATCAAAGCCGGACTGACTGAAATTGCTGACATTTTTGTCGTAAACATGGCCGATCGTCCGGGTGCGAACGCTACGACCGTCGATCTCAAGCACATGCTGCACGAAAGTGCGCGCGACGTGCCCGTGCTCCAAACAATTGCGAGGGATGGAACCGGCGTTGACGAGCTAGTCGAGGCGCTGCGTCAATTCGAGACTCGCGGCGCACCGAACGCGACGCGCGCCGTGCAGTTTGAAGTCGTCCGTGTCGCTCGCGAAAGCGCGGCGCGTACCGCTCGCATCGCGCTCGAGTCTGAAGAAGCGGCTCGCCTGTTGCGTGAGCTCGAAGCCGGGAAAGTCGCGCGCCGCGAGGTCGTTCAGGCGATCCTCGATTTAATGGATTCGAGCGCGGCCTCCAAGACTCGCAAATCCAAATCCCAATCCGCGTAACCGGTGCGTATCTGATCGAGCTGCACGCGTGACGGCAGGCCAATGCGCGCGGGGTTCACGCTGCGCATTCGATAGAGGCTTGCGTCTGCACGCTTGCCGTCCGTGCGCACGACCTCGAGCGTGACGCGCTCGTAGACGCCGCGCGCGACGTCTTCGTATAAATCGAGCGCATGCAGATCGGACGCGTCAATTTCGTACAAGGCGCCCGGAACGCCGGCGCTTCTATCGGCGCGCACATTGGCGAAGTACGCCTCCGGCTCGCCCGGGGGTTCGTTCGATTCGAAGACCAGAGTATGTTCGCGTAGCAAAGCCCCGATCACCGCATGCGCGCTCGGCGCACGCTGTTGCATCGCGCGTTTCGAGAGATTCGATCCGTAGGCGAAATAGAGCACTACGCGCCGAACAGCTCGGCGACCGTCGCTTCCACGGCGCTAACGACCGGCGCCGTTCCCCACACTTCGGCAATCACGCTTGCATGCGCGTTCATCGTGAATTGCGAGAGAAACAAAACGCCGCAGCCCTTCAGCGGCGCGAGCGCATCAATCAGTGCGCGACGATAGACGTCGTCCGGTGTCGAGAAGGGCGGCGCGTCCTCCGTCAGCGACGAGCGAATCTCACGCTGCTGCTCTTCGTTCGCGAGTACTTCGCTGACGTAGTCGACGACGACCGGACGGCTCGGCGCGTAGCTGACGAGGATCCCTACCGGGCCGCTCGTTTGCAGAACTGCACGTGCTCCGGCTGCATCCGAGCGATCGACGCGCATGCGGAGGTCATCGGCGAGCCAGCGCGCAGCTTCGTTATAAACCGAGCAGGTAAGGACAATGCGCTCTGCATCGCGCGCCAATTCCTCGGCGCGCTTGCGCAATTTCGCGTAACGCTCCGCCTCGATCGGAAACTCGGTCGCGCTCGCGTCGACCAGCGTCGAATCGACGAGGTGAACGGCAGCACCTTCCTTGCCGCGCTTGGCGAGGGAAGTTATCGTCGCTTCTTTCGATTTCTCGCCGGCATGTAAGAATCCAACCACCGCTTTCACACTACACGCCGAGCGCCAATGAATCGGCGCGCGGATCGGCGCCGCCCGTAAAGGTCCCGTGTTCGCGATCGATGCGAATCGCGTGAGCATGCCCCATCGTATGGTCGTAGGCGCCCAAGCGCTCGACGACATGCCCGCGGCGCGTCAGGCCGTCGACAACGTCGCTCGGCATGCGCGACTCGATGACGACCGTATCCGTCATGACGTCTTCACGTCCCGGGACGTGAGGGCGGCCGGCAATCCAACGCGGCGCATCGACTGCTGCCTGCACGTCCAGATCGTGATCGAAGATCGCGCGTAAGACCTGCACGTGAATCTGCGGTTGACCGTCGCCGCCCATCGTTCCATAGACGAGCTCCGGTTTGCCCTTACGCAAATACATCGCCGGCGAGAGCGTATGTACCGGCCGATGTCCGCCGCGCAGTTCGTTCGGATGTCCGGCGATGAGATTGAAGTATGCCCCACGATTCTGCAGTACGATTCCGGTCTCGCCCGCCACTAGTCCCGAGCCGAAGTTCATGTACAAGCTTTGAATCAGC
The DNA here is from genome assembly GCA_963715815.1 of Vulcanimicrobiota bacterium. Classification (GTDB taxonomy): domain Bacteria; phylum Vulcanimicrobiota; class Vulcanimicrobiia; order Vulcanimicrobiales; family Vulcanimicrobiaceae; genus JAFAMS01. Next base: position 2,071,802 of record OY970278.1, read on the forward strand.
GAGACGGCGCGCCCATCCGAATCCGCGGTGACGATCGCGATCGTGTCACCGAAATCCGTGCGCAACGGTAGATGCGGGGAACCAAACTCTGCCGTCACGCGCTCGGGATCGATGCGCGCCCGCATTACTTCCAAGCGACGCGAGCCGAGGATATCGTTTTCATTGATGTCGACGAAGTCGGGATCGCCAAAGCGCGTGTCGCGCACCTCGAACGCGGATTTGAACGCCTCGATCGCCATGTGCGTCCAGAGTCCGTCGTCGACGCGTTCCTCGCCGAGCGCGCCCAAAACCATCTGGGCACACGATCCGTGCGAATTCGGCGGATGCGCGAGCACTTCGCCGTCCCGCCACCCCAAACGCCACGGCGTCGTACGCTGGGTGCGATGCGTGCGCAGATCTTCTGCGTCGATGGGACTTCCCGCGGCACGCAATCGCGCCACGATCGCTTCGCCCGCGGGACCTTCGTAAAACCCATCAGCACCGCCATGCCGGACTTGCTCGATTGTCTTTGCGAGTCCGGGATTGTGCAGCACGTCGCCGGCTCGGGGCACTCCACGCTGGAGAAAGAGTGACTTTGCGTCCGGACATTGCTCGAGAATCGGCGCATTCAGCTCGAGATAATACGCGACTGTTTCGGAAACGACGTAGCCGTCGCGCGCATATCCTTCTGCCGGTGCCAAGAGCGCATCGAGCGTTCGCGTCCCGTGCGCGTCGAGTACATCTTCCCATGCGCGTACCGCACCGGGGACCGTCACCGCAAATCCACTACGCGCAGGCATCTCCGTAAAACCACGTTCGCGCAGCTCGGCGCCTTCGAGGTTACGCGGCGCGCGGCCGCTGCCGTTGTACGCGGCAACATCGCCAATCTCCGGATCGTAGATCATCCAGAACGCGTCACCGCCGAAACCATTCGCTTGCGGAAACACGACCGAGAGCACGCCGTTCGTTGCGATTGCGGCATCGACTGCATTTCCACCCGCGCGCAAAACAGCGGCTCCCGCTGCGGTTGCGAGCGCGTGCGGCGATGCAACCATTCCTTTTGTCGAGCGGGCCACGGACATGCCCTCCCTAATTGCCGCGCAAGAGGCACGGCCCTCCGGGTCCGCAAATTGCATATGCAATGCCGAGCGGCCGTTTATCTCGACATGCTACGTCGTCGGGTCCGCGGTGGGCGTACGAAGGACGCTACCTTCCGACCCGCGTCGGCCTCGCGTTGCTCTTGGCGCTCCCCTCCGACAGCATGGCCGCGATTCTCATCGATCTTGCCGGCGACGAAGAAGCGAGCGAACCGCTGCTGGCACCGATCGATCCGCTGCAAGAAGTTTGGGCGAGCGGGGTCACTTATCAACGCAGCCGCGAAGCACGCAAGGCGGAGTCGAACGTCGCCGACATATACGAACGAGTCTATGACGCGGAACGTCCCGAGCTGTTTCTCAAGAGCATCGGTTGGCGCGCGGTCGGAACGAACGGTGCGGTTCGGATTCGCAAGGATTCGGCGTGGAACGTACCTGAGCCCGAGCTCGTCCTTGTCATCAACCGGTTCGGCGAGGTCGTCGGGTATACGGCCGGCAACGATGTGAGCTCGCGCGACATCGAGGGCGAGAATCCGCTGTATCTGCCGCAAGCGAAGGTCTACGACGGTTCGTGCAGCGTGGGTCCGGCGATCGTGCTGGCCCAAGCCGACGAGCTGGGCGACGTCACGATCGGTCTGGGCATCACGCGGAACGACAGCGAGATCTTCGCCGGGACGACGTCAACCTCTCAGATGAAGCGCGCGTTTCCCGACTTGGCCCGCTACCTGCTGAGCGAGTACGAGGCACCGCAGGGTGTGCTGCTGATGACGGGGACGGGGATCGTGCCGCCGGACGATTTCTCCCTCGCAATAGGGGACCGCATCCGTATCAACGTTGGGCCGCTCGCCTTGATCAATACCGTCGCGGGCTGAGCCCGCGGCTGCCGATTGTCGAAAGCAGTCGCACAAAGCCTCTCCGTCTGTCCAATGCGCACAGACGCGTCCTAGGCTATCCTTATATTCAGGATCGCCCTCGGTGCGGGCGTCACTTTCGGTCAGAGGAGAACTTTCGTGGATAGCTTGTGGTCGCTCGTCGCCTTTGTCGGCTTGATGGTCATCTTATTCGCGGTACCCGATCCCGGGAAATCGGTTGCCAAGGCGGCAGCGGAGCTCCGTCAGGCCGCGTAACTGAACGCACATCCGTCTCTCGTTAAACCGCGCGCTGCGCGGTTTTTCGTTTTGTGACACGTACGACTGCGACAAATACGGCAACCTCCGGAAAACGATTGTCGAACGCAAGACGTGCTCCGTTTACCGACAGTCGAATGGCTAAGCACTAACGTCTTGCTATGCTGTGGTTGCGGTCGAGTGGATGATCCGTTTGGACGCTTGTGCGGCTGTCATTAAGATCGTACACAAAGACCTAGCGGCACAACGATAGCCGATTCCCCTCTCGGCACGTCGCCGTGAAGGAACCGCGCAGGTCCCTCATAGGCTGCGCGGTTTCTTTTCATTACTAAAGGAGAAATATTTCTTGCGAAGAGTCTTGATCGGGGCGGTTCTGCTCGGTGCATTCGTCGCCGTGTCGTTCGGAGCAACCTCTGCTCAAACGGCACCCGCGCCGGCTGCATCACCCGCCGCATCGCCCTCGCCGACTGCGACGCCGACTCCACCGTGGAGCATCTCCGGATTTGGCGACGCCACGTACACTCGGCCGCTTCCAACCGGTGGAACATTCCTCTTCACGAACGGCGCCCCGGCTCGCGTCTTCGACGGAATTACCGGAATCAACACTAAAGCGCCGAGCGAGACGGATTTCGTTCCGAACAACCTCAATTTCAACATCCGCAAGAACACGTCCCAAGGATTGGGCGGCGACGTTGAAATCAGTCTTGGTTCGGATGCAAACGTGATCGCATCGTACGGCGGATCAGCCGGAACGTACACGGATATCACGCAAGCGAATCTGTATTACGCGACGGGACCGTGGACGCTGACGGCTGGCAAATACGAGACGCTCGCCGGGTATGAAGTCATCGAGAATCCCAACAATAATCAGATCTCGCGTTCGATTCTGTTCGGGTACGCGATTAACTTTACGAATACGGGACTTCGCTTGCAGTACGCCCCGTCGCATTGGACCTTCACGGCAGGCGCCAACTACGGCTGGGATCAGATCATTTCCACGCAAGGTTTGGCGACGATCGAAGGAGGCGTCGCCTGGAATCCGTCGTCGATGTTCTCTCTGAGCGGCGACATCTACAGCGGCACAGAGCCATCGTCCCTAACGCCGTATCCAACCGGCGCAACGATAGCACCGAAGCCTTCCGGCACCGCAATGTATCCCTACGGGTTCGGGACGATCACCGGGACGATCTACGGAACCCGAACGCTCGTTGACATTGTTGGACACTGGAATCCCAGCAGCATACTGAACTTCGGCATCAACTACGACACCGCGCAACAAACGAATGACCAGCTCTTCACGAGCACGGGCGCACTCGTCACCAATCTCGCAGGCCTTCCTATCCTTGGAACTGCGAAGTGGAACGGCATCGCCGGTTATGGGGTCTGGAACGTAAACTCACACGTCACGTTCTCGGGACGCTACGAATCGTTCAACGACACGAACGGCGTACGTACGGGCTTCGCGCAGACCTGGGACGAGGGTACTGCGACGTTCCAGTTCGTGCCGCAGTTCGCTCCGAACTGGAAGGCGCGCCTCGAATATCGTGCCGATTGGTCGAACAATCCGGTCTTCGCCCGCTATACCTCGCCGCTCGGAACGGCCGCGACGAACAACAGCTCGATTGCAGCCGAGGTGCTCTTCACCTGGCCGTAAGCTAGACTGCGCCGCTTGCGCGTGGGCACTGCTCGCTACAGATGCGAGAGTGTCCACGCTCGAGCGAACGCGGCTTCACGCTCATCGAAGTCCTAGTCGCGGCTGGTCTCTGGATCGTGCTGGGCGGGACATTGCTTTTTGTCACGCATGGATTGCTGAGCGCCGCACGCACTGCTTTCGCACAACAGCACGCCTACGTGACGCTTACACAACTCATCGAGACGCTCGACGCGGAATCAAGCTCGGCGCTCGCAATCTTCGTCCCGCCGCAGGATGTGCTCGGGGCCAACAACCGCGACGGGCACGAGCTGGATTTCTATTCGCGCGACGCCTCGCGCTACGGACACTTCTGGGCGTACCGTTGGAACCGCACGGCGAACACGCTGCAACGCTATACGTATCCGGCGCCCGGCTCGGCGGCTACGCCGAGCGATACGCCGCTGGGCGGTGTGACGTCCTTTGCAGCGACGCGCAAGCTAGCGAGCTCGCTCGGGTCTGCATTCGCAAACGGCTATGTCGCGCGCGACGTCGCAGTCAATTTCAATTATCCGAGCGTCAGCGGCGGCAACGCGCTCGTTGCCGTTACCTTAGCCGACCGGCGCGATTCGTTTACACTCGAGCTGCTACCGGGAACGATGGCCTCGGGATTCGCCGTCGTCGTCGCGACGTTCACGCCGACGCCCGCACCCGCGCCATCCGCCGCGCCGAGCGCTCCGGCACCGGCGCCGACGGCGACCGTTCCCGGTGCCGAATACGTCTACGCCCAGACCTATCAAAATCCCGATACGGGTACGATGTACTGGTCGAACGTCATGGAGTACCTCAATCCGCCGGGCGCATGGACCAACTTCGGTGCAAACGTGCCGGTGATCGGCGTCGCAATAGGACAGACCGTTTATCTCAACATCGCGTGCGCGACGGGTATCTCGGGGAACCAATCGATCTACGCCTCGGAGATGCAAGCCGTCAACGTTTCCGATCCGTCCGGGTTCTTCTACTATCAATGTGCGTTTACGCCGACTGTTGCAGGCTGGTTGAGCCTCGGTTATTGGGATTCGAGCTCCGCACCGATGCAATCGCTGGAGACGATTTTGGTCGGCGGCTACGGTGGTCCGTTCAACAACAACGTCTTTCCGGCTCCAGTACAGTCGAGCAGTCCCGGCGGCGCGTAATCGGTTAGAGGCGCAACGCAGACAAAATACGCTCCGCCGTCAACGGCAACGTCGTAACCCGTGCACCGCATGCATTCGCAATCGCGTTTGCAATCGCGGGCGCTACTGCCGCCGTGTTTATCTCACCGGCCATTTTGGCACCAAACGGACCGGGACCGGCGATGTTTTCGATATTGACGAAGCGCAGCGGCGGAACATCCATCTGCGTAGGCAGCTTGTAATCCGCAAGCGACGGATTTTCGATCTTACCTTCGGCAACGCGCAGCTCTTCCGTCAGTGCATGCCCCAGACCCATGACGAATCCGCCTGCCAATTGTCCGCGGTGCGCGACCGGATTAAGGATCGTGCCGACGTCGGAAACGCAGACGACGTCGAGCACCTCGACGACTCCAGTCTCCGTATCGACGTCCACCTCGGCAACGAATCCGCAGAATCCGTGCGGTGCGGCTTCGTGTCCGTGTACGGCTTCAAAGACGCCGCGCACTTCGAGCCGAGCGTCCTGAGGCCAGCCATCTGCAGCAATGTGCTCTTTGAGACGGCGCACGGCATCGAGTGCAGCATTTCCGGTGACGTGCGTTTGACGGCTCCCGCCTGCACCGGGATCGAACGGCGTCTGCGTCATCGCGGCCTCGCGAATAACGACCACGCGTTCGAGCTCGACCTCGAGCCCGGCGGCGACGACACGCTGCAAGAGCGTTAGAATTCCCATCCCCTGCTCGGCCGCGCCGGTAACAATCTCAACGTTTCCGGAGGGAAGCGCGCGTAATGTAACTTCGGCTTTTCCGCCGCCAATGTGACGCACGCCGAATCCGATACCGCGACCGCGCCCTTGCGGTAACGGCGTACCCCACTTGGAGGCGTCGCGCATCTTCTCCAGCGTCTCGCGCGCCGACGGTTCCAGATACGGGACGTCTTCGAAATCCGAGCCGTCGCCGCTGACGGCATTGCGCATGCGCATTTCGAGTGGGTCGATCCGCAGCTCGTGCGCGATCATGTCGATGTGTGATTCAACTGCAAAAATGAACTGCACGTCGCCCGGCGCGCGCATGTGTCCGCCCGGCACTGTATTCGTGTAAACGGACGTGCGCTCGAGGCGTCCAGCCGGGATGTCGTATGGGAGTTTCGGATCGAGTCCCGGCAACAGCGTCGGCGCCGGCTTACCGGCGGCGTATGCGCCGCCATTGAATACGATTTTTGCGTCCATGGCCGTGATATATCCGTCGCGCGTTACACCGGTTCGTATCGTCGTGTGGGAAGCATGCCGCACCGTGCTCGAGCGCATGTCCTCGAGATACGTGCGGACATACTTGACCGGACGTCCCGTCGCACGCGCCAAGAAATAACACGGATACTCGTCGACCGAGAGGCCCTTACCGCCGAAATCCCCGCCGATATACGCCGGCTCGATGCGAACCGAATCAATCGGAACGCCGACGCAAATCGCAAACTGCTCGCGCAGCGCAAACGGCGCCTTGTTGGTGGCGACGAGATGAACGATGCCTTGGGCATCGATCCATACGACGGTCGCGCGCGGCTCGAGATAGCCTCCATGGTAGCGCGGCGTCGTGAACGTATGCTCGAAGACATGGTCGGCGCGCGCAAATCCCTCGTCGAGATTGCCCTTGAGCATGACGCGCCGTCCCTGCACGTTCGGGTGCGGAACGGCAGCACGCTTACCGCCGTGAAAGTAATATTGATCGCTGTGTTCGTGGAGAACCGGCGCGTTCGGCGCGAGCGCCTCATCCGGCTCCAAAACTACCGGAAGCTCTTCGTACTCGACGTCGATGAGCGCCGCGGCGTTCTCTGCAATGTCGCGTGTTTCGGCCGCGACCGCCGCGACCGCATCTCCGATAAATAACGCACGATCGATACACAGTGACGGGCGGTCGAAAAACCGGCGTCCGAACCGGTGCTCTCCGATGTCGCGTCCGGTAAGCACGGCGTGCACGCCCGGAACGGCACGTGCCCGTTCAACATCGATCGAAACGATGCGGGCGTGTGCGAACGGACTCGACGCAAATGCGGCGTGCAACATACCTGGGAGCTCGAAATCAGCCGCGTATTCGGCCTCGCCCGTTACCTTCTCGTCTCCATCGATCCGCAGCTCGTTCGAGTCGAAGATCGATGGGTGGACTTGCGTCAGCGTGCTCATGCGGGCACCAGCTGCGTAAGCGCGCGGCGCGTCCACACGCGCGCCATCTCGCGCTTGTAGTCTGCCGAGCCACGAACGTCATCGAGCGGATCGACTTCTTGCGCAACGATCGCCGCCGCAGCGTCGATCGTCTCACTCGTTACGCGTTTGCCGCGCAACACTTCTTCTGCGCGCCGCGCACGTAGCGGCGTCGTCGCGACAGAGCCCAGCGCCAAACGTACATCTTCACAGCCTCCATTCGGATCGAGTCGCAGGGTGGCCGCAACGGAGACCGTCGCAAAGTCGTCTTTCGAAGCCGGCAAGAACTTCACGTAGGTCCCGAGCGTCCCGCGCGGCGGCGGCGGAATCCGAATCGCGGTAACGATCTCACCGGGCTCGAGCGCTACGTCGAAAATGTCGCGAAAGAAATCGCCGGCCGCAATGGTGCGAACACCGCCCCGGCGCGCCACGACGATCTCGGCGTCCATTGCGATGAGCATCGGCGGTGGATCGCTGGCCGGATCGGCGTGCACGATATTGCCTCCGATCGTGGCTTGATTGCGGATGCGAACCGTGGCCACGCGGCCGAACGTCTGGGCGAGCGGTGCGAAGAAGCGTTGCACAAGCGCGGAGCCTTCGATCTCCGAATGCGTAACCAGCGCACCGATCTCGAGGCCGCCCTCCTTAGATATGCCGATTTCGCGCAAGCCTTCTATTCGGCGCAAGCCGACGACGTACGAGGGCAGCACGAGGCCGAGACGCATCAGGAGGACGAGAGCCGTTCCGCCCGCGAGCAGATGCGCGTCTTCGCCGCCGCGGTCAAGCCCATCGAAGGCTTCCTCGAGCGTCGCCGGCTCGAGATACTCGAATGCCGCCACCCCTAGTGATCCTTTGCGGCCGCGACGACCGCTTCGACGATTTGATAGTAACCCGTGCAGCGGCAGAGATTTCCCATCATCCATGCGCGTACGTCATCTTCGGACGGATGCGGATTCTGCTCGAGCAGCGCTTTGGCGGCAACGATTTGTCCGGACGTGCAGATCCCACATTGAAATCCGCCGTGCTTCACGAAGGCGCGCTGCAGCTCCGTAAGCACTTTGCCGTCCGCGAGACCCTCGACCGTACGAATCGAGCTGCCATCGACGGTCACCGCCAAGACGAGACACGCCGACATCAGCTTGTCGTCGACAAGGATGCTGCAGCTGCCGCAGACGCCAATACCGCAGCCTTCTTTCGTCCCGGTCAACTTGCAATCGTCGCGCAGAACGTCAAGTAATAAACGATTGGCTTCGACCGCGACCGTTTGTGTTTTTCCGTTCAGCGTCAACGTGATGGAATGTCTCACCCTAGAAGACTGCGCTCTCGTTTCTCAAGTGCTGTGTTGCGAATCGGTCAAGCATGAGCGGACGCGCATCCCACGTCCGGGGCTCGCCCTCGGTTATCCATTCGGCGAGCAGAATCCCCACCGCCGGCGAGTGCATGATACCGTGTCCGGAAAAACCTGTCGCGAGAAAAAGTCCGGGATGCGAGCGGACCGGCCCGAGAATCGCGTGATGATCGGGCGTCAGCGTGCGCGCACCGGCGTACGCGCGGATGATTTTGGCGTCCGCGAGAATCGGCATGCGGTGCGTTGCGGCACGCGAGACCGCGTCGAACCCACTCCAGTCGGCTTCGCCCGGTGCGGCTCCATCGGGGATCGGTCGTGCGTCTTTATCGGTCCCGCCGAGCAAGAGCTCCGCGAGCTGGGCGTGGACGTACCAGCCAGAATCGATATCGACAACGAGTGGCATCTGCTCCGGAATTCCGGGGAGATGCTCCGCGACGAAGACCTGACGCGCGTAGGCGTGGACCGGAACGTCCACTCCGGCAAGTGCAGCGACAGCTCGCGCGCGCGTGCCGCACGCGAGCACAATAACGGGGGTTTCATACTCGACACGTGGTGTTTTCAACGTCCATACGTCGCCGGCGCGCTCGATCGAAAGAACGCGAGCTTCCGTCGCCATCGCTCCGCCTTGCCGCCGAAACGATTCGAGGTACGCGTGCAGCAATGTTGCGGGTTCAATCGATCCATCGCTCGCGCAGTAATTTCCACCGAGCAAGTCGTCCGTGGCAAGCGGAGGGCAAAGCTCGTGGATCGCGTCCGGACCGAGCCGCTGCGTGTCGACCCCGAGTGCGCGCTGCATGCGCAGCTCGTCATCCATGATCTCCAGCCGCTTCTCATCCGCCGTGACGAACAGATAGCCGTGTCGTCGAAAATGCGGATCGACGCCGTACGTGCTCTCGAAAGTTTCGAACGCGCGCATGCTGATCAAGCTCAGCATGATGTTCGCTTCGGTTGCGAATTGTGCACGTACGCCGCCGGTCGCCCACCGCGATTCGCCGGTGCCCGGAGAGCCCTCGGCCTCGAGCAACACGATACGCCAACCGGGAACGCGTTCGATCAGATGTTCGGCAATCGAAGTGCCAACGATCCCGGCGCCGATAATCGCCGCGTCGACAGCCGCTTTCACGGAGCGACTAAGCCGGCTCTGGGAGCGCTTTCGTCAGCGTGTCGTCCATGCGCCGCAACCGGTTCGCGAGCACTTCCATAACTTGCAGAGCAAAGAACGGATGGTTCTGGACGAGGAACAAAAAGCGCTTGCGATCGACCGCGCTGACTTTGCTATCTACTTTCGCGATTGCCGTAGCCGAGCGCGGCAACTGTTCGATCAATGCCATCTCACCGATCATCCCGCCCGGTTCCACCGTTTCCAGAAGGGTCCCGGCAAGCCGCACATCGATCGCGCCTTCGACGACGACGTACATAAAGTCAGCCGATTCGCCTTGCTCAAAAAGAGTCGCGCCGGCTGCGTACGATTCAGCGTGAGCGTCGTCGTGCCGGAAAATATCCAGGGGATGCACCCACCCATATTCGCTGGGAACCCGGTATCCGGCCTTTCCCTTGCCGATTTCGGCCTCCGAGCCGCCCGAGCTGCTGATGGAGCGCCAGGATTCACAGGAAGGCTACCTCTAGTAAAGCCGGAGCTTTGAATCGTAGCGTTCGCTTTCCGAATTCGCGGTCGTACGTCGGGGTCGCAAGACGAACTGCGCTCGAGTTTGCGCGCGCCCTTGGGCTCCCCGACGAGAAGCTCGAGGATCTCGGCTACGCCGTCGGCGAGGCCTTGGCGAACGCGGTCGAGCACGGTTTTCGCGAACGCACGTATTTTCAAATTCGCGTTTGGCGCTCGGACCACGAAGATGCAATCGTGATCGAAGTCCAAGACGACGGGGAAGGCTTCGATCCTGCGGCGCTCAGCGATCCGGATGAAAACGCCGCCCGCGGTTACGGCATTACAATTATGCGCGCGATGGCGGATCGCGTCTCGTTTGAGCGCAATGGGCGGCTCGTTCGTTTGTGGAAACTCATCGACGGCGCAACGATGATCGAGAGAATTGTAGAGACTTTGTGAAGCTCGAGAAGCGCCAGTAATCTGCGAGACTTCCGCCTAAACGCGCCTCGTCTGAGGAGTTACTGATGCGCCGTTCGCTAGTTCTTATGTTTATGGTTCTTTTTGCGTTGCCGGCATGCGGCGGAGGCGGAGCCGCAGCGCTCAACAACACCGTTTCGTCCGGAGGATCGGGCTCGACGCCCACGTCCGGGAAACGCCCGATTGCAGTCACTCTGACCATTCCGGCAGCAGGCACATCGTCATCGAGCATCGTGCGGCATCCGAAAACGGTTTCTTCGTCGACACAATCGGTCACCGTGGCCGTCAACGGCGGAACGCCGCAAGTCTTCAACATCTCGTCCGGCAATGGCTGTACGACCGCAAACAACGCCACGACGTGCACGTTCGACGTCGGCGCTGCTTACGGTCTCGATACATTCCTGATCTTGACATACAGCGGAACGAACGCGACCGGGACGGTGCTCAACGCCGCTGCAGAAACGATCGACGTGACGCAGACGGGACCCAACAGCTTTACCGCAACAGCCGGCAATGTCGTGTATGTGACGACCGATGCCGACAGTGGCGCCGGCTCGCTGCGCGCGGCTGCAGCCGGTGCAGCCTCGGGCGTGACGACCGCGATTCTCTTCCAGAACGTGACGGGCACGATCACGCTATCGTCTCCGATCACGATTGCGCAAAATGTCGCGATCATCGGACCAGGCGCTTCGAGCTTGACGATCAGCGGCGGCGGGTCGATCTCGATGTTCACCGTGAGCCCAGCCACGAACGCGGTCTTTTACGGACTGACGTTCGCACACGGCTCATCGTCGACCGAAGGCGGCGCCATCTTCAGCGACGGGAATCTTTCCGTGTTCAGCTCGACGTTCTCATCGAACACGGCGAGCGTCGGCGGCGGTGCGATCGACGTCGATAACGGCACACTCGTTGCCACCGGCGATACATTCACCGGCAACTCGGTAAGCGCTACCGTCCAATATCCGTCCGGCGGCGCGATCAATTCGTACGGCGACGTCACAATCGATTCGTCAACGTTTCAGAACAATTCCGTCTCGCAATCGACGTCGGGTGGAATCGCGGTCGGCGGTGCGATCTGCGAGTGCGATTACGAAACGCAGGGGCTCGTCCTCACGAACTCGCAATTTTATGGAAATAACGTAACATCGAGTGCCGGCGGCGCATACGCGGGAGCGATCGAGGACTCATCCGGAGCGCCGACGCTGACGATTTCGGGCGACACGTTTGGGAAAACCGGCGCCGGCAACACGATCAGCGGTCAAGCGGCCTCAGGCGGCGGCGCGATTGAGTTTTATAATTTCAACGGCGGCGAACTGACCGACGCCGGAATCGGGGGAAACTCATTTGTTGCGAACTCGTCGCTTGCGACAAGCGGCGGTTACTCTGAGGGCGGTGCCATCGTTCTCGACGCGCCAGGCGATACGCTTTACTTTACCGGCAGCAACAACAACTTCACCGGCAATTCTGCGATCGGCGGAGCCGTCGCGAGCGGCGGCGCGATCGAGGATCTTGACACCGGCGGCACCATCACGATTAGCGCGACAACAACGTTCACGTCGAACTTTGCCAAGACGACCGACGCCAGCGACGGCGGCGCGTTTGGCGGCGCGATTTCCTACTACTATTTCCCGTGCGAGCAACAGGAGCAATCAATCGCGCGCCAGGCCAGCGCATCACAGTCGCGCATATCGGGCGGACGATCCGTCGCTACACTACGCCGCGCATTTACAGCCTCGTCGCGACGCTCGAGCAGCAACCGGCACGCTGCATCGAAGCGACGGGTGATGCAGGCCGTCGCCTCGACAATCGGCGGAACGTTCACGTCGAACACGGCGGGACCGAGCGCATCCTACGGAGCTGCAGGCGGCGCAATCGATCTCGAGGCGCAAACCGACGTTACACCGACCTTCACTATTGCAAACGCTACGATCACATCGAACGCCGTTACCGGAACGGGATTGTACGGCGACGGCGGCGGGATCGACATGTTCAGCGGAACGCTGGTCATTACGGAAAGCACGATCGGAAGTCAAGGCAAGGGAAACCAAGCCATTACGCGTGGCGGCGGTGTCGTGATCGGCTATGCCGGCGGCCCATACAACGTCTGCGGCACACTCTATCCAGGAATTCTCACGATCGCCGACAGTACGATTGCCGGCAATACGCTGACCGGCTCGAACATCTCCTCATTCGGCGGCGGAGGCGTTTCGAACGCATCAGCTACCGTTACGATCACCGGAAGTACGATTGCGTTTAATAGCGTGACGAATCCGACGGCCGGAGGGGGCGGGATCTTCGCATTCGGCGGCGGCCAAAATACGTCGACGCAGATCTTCAATTCGACAATCTTTTCGAATACGTCCAGCAACGACGGCGGCGGCATCATGAATGCGGCCACCAGCTCGTTCTTGAGCGACCTCTACTTCTTCAACTCCACCATCTATGGAAACTCCGCCACCAACTACGGCGGTAACCTCTACGACTACACGAACACGTCAGCAGGCGCCGGGACCGATCTGATCCTCGCGCAAAACTCGATCGTCGCCGGAGGCGTCGCGGGCAACGCCGACTCCTCGGATCTCTACAACGGCGATTACCTCAACGATCTTGATTACAATCTGATCCAAAATGTGCCGACGCAGAGTCCGGGCCAGCACTACTGCACCGGTGTTCTCAACAACAATCCGTGTACGCACGACATCACCGGCGTAAGCCCGCAGCTCGCGGGTAGCCTAGCGAGCAACGGGGGACCCACACCGACGCTCGCAGACACATCCGGGAGTCCCGGAAAAAGCTACATCCCGTTCTCGAGCGGCCTATGCAATGGCGCCGGCGGGACCAACATGGACCAGCGCGGCTACGCCCGTGGGGCGGGCGGCAAATGCGACATAGGCGCCTTTGAGTTCAGCGGGACGGCGCCCTAGGGCGCCCGCAATCACACTTTCCGTTCCAACGTAAAGCCTCGGATACCTGACGAGTAATCGCGTGGCCGCCCGTATAAGGGCCTAATATGACGATAACGTGGCGTTCGCTCGCGGCTCTTCTTGCTATTTCGTTCGTGTTTACGGCTTGTGGCGGAGGAGGCGGCGGGACATCGTTCCTCGGTTCCGGCTCGAACGGATCCGGAAGCTCTGGCGGGACCACGCCGACCGGTGGCAGCCGCACGATCGCTGTAACGGTGACCATCCCCGCCGCGGCCGGCGCCTCTTCGTCGAGCCGGGGGAACTCGATCGTTTCCGCTGCGAGCTCTGTTCGCAAACCACAGACAATCTCAGCGGGCACCCAATCGATCACCGTCAGCGTCAACGGTGGGCCGATCCAAATCTTCAACGTCTCGGCGTGCACGGGGAGCCCGAATCTGACTTGCGTCCTCAACGTCGGCGCGTCGTACGGACTCGACAGCTTCCTTATAATCACGTGGAGCGGTCCGAACGGAACGGGGACCGCTCTCAACGCGGCCGCCGTAACCCTCAACGTCAGCGCGAGCGGTCCGAACACAGCGAGCGCGACCGCCGGCAACCTGATCACCGTCAATAACAACGGTGACGGCAGCGGCGGCTCGAATAGCTGCACCACCGTCGCGAACACGTGCACACTGCGCGAAGCGATTGCCGAAGCGAGCACCACGGCCGGTGTCTACACCGCAATCATGTTCAACGGCGTCACATCAATCACGGTCGGAAGCCCAATTACGATAAACGGGCAGAGCCTCATCATCCTCGGCCCGGGAGCATTGTCGGCCAACACGAACTCGGTCGGCGCTCCATCGTCGGCCGCAAATCTCACGATCAGCGGCGGCGGAGCCTCGCAGATCTTCTATGTCAATTCTGGCTCATCGCTTTTGGTAGACGGCGTGACGCTCTCCAGCGGCAACTCGTCGGATAGCTACGGCGGCGCGATCGAAAACTACGGTTCGCTTGCCGTCGTCAACACGATTCTCAGTGGAAACGCCGGGGCGAATACGCAGTACGGCGGCGCGATTTACGACGCTGGTTCCGTGCCGTCGACGATTTCGTTGTCGACATTCAATAATAATGCCGCGAAATACGAGGGCGGCGCATACTATGACGACGCGGGTGCGTCGTTCAGCGGCACCCTATTCAATGGGAACGTCGCGTTTTCGGGCAGCGGATTTACGTCCGGCGGTGCAATTTACGCGGATTGGAATCTTTCGGTCGACAAATCGACATTCACCGCCAATGCTGCCGGCAGCAGCACGGGGACCGGAATTTCGGCCGAGGGCGGCGCTATCTCGATCGTCGGCGCCTCAGTCAATCCTTCGATTACCAACTCAACGTTCGGCGGAAGTACGGCCTCCGCAGGTAACTTCGCAGGCGGGAACGGGACGAACGATGACGGGTATGGCGGCGCACTTTACAACGGCGGACCCAGCAGCCTACCGCTGACGTTCAGCGGCAACACGTTCTCCAATAACATCGTGAAGGGCGGCGACGAAGCCCAGGGTGGTGCGATTTGGGATGACCGCGGCATCACCAGCAACGGCGATACGTTTACAAACAACGTCGCCGACGGCACGCCTGCTACGACATCCAGCGACGCGTACGCCGGCGCAGTATATGAGGACGAGTCGCCCACGTCATGGACGGGCGACACGTTCAGCGGCAACCAGGCACTGGGCGGAACCAATGTGACGTACGCCGAGGCCGCAGGGGGCGCGATCTATGCATATTCGCAGCTCACGGCTACGCAGACGACATTTTCCAACAATTCGGCAGTCGCCAGCGATTATGTCGATGCTGCGGCTGTCTACGTTGAGGATGACTCTACCGACACGATTGCGTTCTCGAACGTCCAATTCACAAACAACACGGCAACCGCGACGCTTCCGAGCAGCCCATCGGATTATCCCGAAGCAGATGCCGGAGCGCTCGAAGTTGACTACGCCGGTATCAGCATGCAAAACGTCACGTTTAGCGGTAACACCGCGAGCGCGACCGGCAACAGCAGCTTTCCAGGCTCCGCATTCGGCGGCGGCTTCCTCTTCTACGACGGCGATTCTGACGGGGGATGCGATGATGACTGCGGAGTCGCGCGCAATCCGTCGCCGCAGGTCGCACATCATAATGCGCTGCCCGCCGCTGCACGCCGCGCTGCCGTAGCCACGCGCAAAGCGGCCATCAAGGCATCCCAAAAGACGCGTCGAGCCAGCGCGTTTGCTCGCATCAAAGCCGCCGCGACTACTCGAGTGGCAAAGAAATCGCGCGCGGCCACTACCGTCGCTCGGCATGTTGCGGCGACTCGGAAAGTACAATCGGGACCGGCGAACGGCCTGGACACCGTTACGTTTACGAACAACACCGCGAATGGTGGTCCTGCGGGTCAAGCCTATGGTGGCGGCGCTGAGTTCTCCGGAGACCCCACAACGAGCGCAGTCACGTTCACCGGGAATATCGCCGAGGCGTCCGGCACGGGCAGTTACGCTGCCGGCGGCGCGTTCACGTACGGCGACGAATCTAACTGCGAAACCATCACCTTTACCGGAACCGTCACCGGCAACAGTGCGACGAACGCCGGCGGCGGTATTTGGAACAACTGCGGCACGCTTATCGTCCAAAGCAGCACGATCAGCGGCAATAGCGTTACGGCGGTCGCGTTCACCAACGGCGACGGCGGCGGTGGGTTGTGGAATTACGAAGATCTCCAGATCATTCAAAGCACCGTCAACGGGAACACTGTTGCGGGCTCGGTTGCGGGCACCGGCGGCGGCGGTCTGCTTAACTATGAAGGATACGCCGTGATTCTAGATTCGACGTTCTTCGGCAACAGGTCGAGCGTCGACGGCGGCGGCGTCGAGAACATCGACTACTCCGAGACTGACGTCATCGGGTCGACGATGTACCAGAACACCGCGACCGGAAATGGCGGCAACATCAGTAACGATCCGTCGAACGCAGGATTGGGAACGACGTATATCTATCTTGGTGGCTCGATTCTTGCGGGCGGTACCGCGGCGAGCGGTAGCGACGTGTGGAATCTCGACAACGTCTTCTCCTATGGCTACAACGTCGTGCAGCAAAGTGCGACCTTTGGCACTGGTACGGCGAACGTGCCGCAAACCGGAGATTTGATCGGCAGCAATCCGCTGCTCGCATCGGGTCTTGCCAACAACGGCGGACCGACGCAAACAATCGCGGACACCAGCTCGAGCCCGGGGAAAGGTCATATTCCCTTCTCGAGCGGCGAGTGCGGCAATTTGAGTGGAACGAACGTAGACCAACGCGGTTACGCGCGCGGAACAGGCAACGTCTGCGACGCGGGCGCGTATGAGTTCAACGGCGTTCCGGGCAATGGTACTCCGATCGAAACCATTGCAATCAAACGCAAAGCTCGATAGATAGAAAAACCCCGCCGAGCAATCGGCGGGGTTTTTTATGCGCTAGAGATCTTCGGGGTTGATCCCCTTCTTCACGTACTGCGTCTTCGTCGGCGGGATACTAACCGAAACATCCGGCTCGTAGTCGCCTTCGTATGTCACGGTGTTCTCTTGTAGACGTTGGCGTTCGTACGGTCCCATCAGCTTGGAGCTCAGCTCCTCGCCGCTCGGACCGATGACCGGCCCGGCGGTTTCTTCCGGCGCCGCGAAGCCGTCGTTGTAGATCGCGTACTTCGGACGACCCTCCTCGTCGAGCTCTTGCCCTTCGGGTTGAATCGCGACGTTGCGATACCGCGACATCCCGGTACCCGCGGGAATGAGCTTGCCGATGATGACGTTCTCTTTGAGACCAAGCAGCGGATCGTACTTCCCTTTGA
The DNA here is from genome assembly GCA_963715815.1 of Vulcanimicrobiota bacterium. Taxonomy (GTDB): domain Bacteria; phylum Vulcanimicrobiota; class Vulcanimicrobiia; order Vulcanimicrobiales; family Vulcanimicrobiaceae; genus JAFAMS01. Next base: position 2,089,197 of record OY970278.1, read on the forward strand.
TGGCGGCGTCGGTAAGGACGCGCGTCGTCTCTTGGAAGCTTGCCGCCGAGAGGAACGATTCGGTTGCAAGCGATGCTTTCGTGACGCCCAGCAACACCGGACGTCCTTCCGCAACTTCCTTGCCTTCCTTCGTCATCTGCTCGTTTTGCTCGTTGAACGCTGCCGCTTCGATCAGCTGACCGGGAAGCATGCGCGTATCGCCGCCGGTGACGACTTTCACCTTACGCAGCATCGAGCGAACGATCGTTTCGATGTGCTTGTCGTTGATGTCGACGCCTTGCGAGCGATAGACTTTCTGCACTTCCTGCACCAGGTAGTTCTGCAGCGCGGTCTCGCCCTTGTACTCGAGGATCTCGTGCGGATCGAGCGAGCCTTCCGTCATCGGGGTGGCCGGTTCGACCTTGTCGCCGTCGTGCACGATCACGTGCGAGCCGAGCGGCGCGTCGTACTCGTGCTCCTCGCCGTGCTTGTCGGCAACGATGACCGTGCGCCGATTGCGCGTCGTGTCTTCGACGACGCGAACCGTACCCGAAACCGTCGAGATCATCGCTTTACCCTTGGGCTTGCGTGCTTCGAAGATTTCTTCGACGCGCGGCAGACCCGTGATGATGTCTTCGGTTGCGACGCCGCCCGTGTGGAAGGTGCGCAACGTCAGCTGCGTACCGGGCTCGCCGATCGATTGTGCGGCGATAATACCGACCGCTTCACCGATGTCGACTTTCTTTCCGGTCGCAAGATTGCGGCCGTAGCACATCGAGCAGACGCCGTACTTCGCTTTGCAGGTGAGGACGGAGCGAATCTTCACTTCGCCGATCTCTGCTGCGATGATCGCGGCGGCTTTCTCTTCGTCGACCTCCTCGTCGCGTAGAACGATCTTCTTGCGCGGCGAGGCCGGATCTTTGACGTCTTCCGCTGCGCGGCGGCCGATCATGCGATCGAACAAAGGCTCGATCGTTTCTTTGCCGACGCGGATGTCGGTGACGATGATCCCATCTTGCGTTCCGCAGTCTTCCTCGCGAATGATGACGTCTTGCGCAACGTCGACCAGGCGCCGGGTGAGATACCCGGAGTCCGCCGTGCGCAGCGCGGTGTCAGCTAGACCCTTGCGCGCGCCGTGCGTCGAGATGAAGTACTCGAGAACCGTAAGGCCTTCTTTGAGTGAAGCCTTGACCGGAATCTCGAGAATGCGCCCCGACGGATCGGACATTAGCCCGCGCATTCCGCCGAGCTGCTTGACCTGGGCAATCGAACCGCGCGCGCCCGATGTCGCCATCATGAAGACGGGATTGAGCGGGTTTTGCGCAGCTTGCATCGCTGCTGTGACCTGATCCGATGTTTGCTGCCAAACTTCAATCGTCTTGTTGTACTGCTCTTCTTGCGATATGAAGCCCTGATCGAAGAGACGATGCAGCTCGTCGACCTTATGCTGTGCGTCGTCGAGCAGCTTGTGCTTCTCGTCGGGCACGATGATGTCGTCGATCGCTACCGTCGTACCGGATTGCGTCGCATAGTGGAAGCCGAGAGTCTTGATCTCGTCGAGGAACTTGGCCGTCTCAGCGTTGCCGTACTTGCGATAGCATTCTGTGATCAGTTTCTTGAGTGCCGACTTGTCGACGATGTGGTTGACGAACGAGTGGTGCCACTCGGGTGGGAAACCACCGTTGAAGATCACGCGCCCAACGGTCGTGCGAATGATCTCGTCCGTCATGCGAACGTTGATCCACTCCTGCAGACCGATCCGTCCGTACTCGTACGCGATGACGGCTTCTTTGCCGTCACGGAAGGTCGGCAGCGCTTCGCCGTTAGCGCTCGTCTTGCCGTTCTTGTGCGACTTCGTGCTAGCTTCAGCCGTAAAGCCTTGCGCTGCGAACGAATCCTCTTGCGAGATCACACCACGCGCCGGGCCGCTATATTCCTCACGTTGGAACGTAAGGTAATAGAGCCCGAGCACCATGTCTTGCGTCGGAATCGAAACCGGGTTTCCAAAGCTCGGCTGCAAGATGTTGTTCGCCGAAAGCATCAGGATGCGGGCTTCGGCTTGCGCGCCGGCGCTGAGCGGCAAGTGCACCGCCATTTGATCGCCGTCGAAGTCTGCGTTGTACGGCGTACACACGAGTGGATGCAAGTGAATCGCCTTACCCTCGACCAGAACCGGTTCGAAGGCTTGAATGCCGAGACGGTGGAGCGTCGGGGCGCGATTCAGCAGCACGGGGTGTTCGCGGATGACCTCATCGAGAACATCCCACACTTCAGGACGAACGCGTTCGACCATGCGCTTCGCGCTCTTGATGTTGTGCGCTTGTCCACGATCGACGAGCTTCTTCATCACGAACGGCTTGAAGAGCTCGAGCGCCATCTCTTTGGGCAGACCGCATTGATGGAGCCTAAGCGTCGGGCCGACGACGATGACTGAGCGTCCGGAGTAATCGACACGCTTGCCGAGCAGATTCTGACGGAAGCGTCCCTGCTTACCTTTGAGAATATCCGAAAGCGATTTGAGCGGACGATTGTTGGGGCCCGTGACGGGGCGTCCACGGCGTCCGTTGTCGATCAACGCGTCGACTGCTTCTTGCAGCATGCGCTTTTCGTTCTTGATGATGATCTCGGGAGCAGAAAGCTCGAGCAACCGCTTCAAACGATTGTTGCGGTTGATGACGCGGCGATAAAGATCGTTGAGATCGCTCGTGGCAAAGCGGCCGCCGTCGAGCTGCACCATCGGTCGCAGCTCGGGCGCAATGACCGGGACCGCGGAAAGAATCATCCACTCCGGCTTGTTGCCGCTGGCGAGAAACGCTTCAACGACTTCGAGGCGCTTGATCGCCTTGATGCGTTTCTGTCCGCTGGTCTCGTGATATTCTTTCCGAAGCTCTTCCTGAAGTCTCCGTAGGTTGAGATCTTTCAGAAGATCGCGAACCGCTTCCGCGCCCATTCCGGCCTTGAAGCGATTGCCGTACTTTTCCCGGGCTTCGCGATATTTTTGCTCGGTTAGAATCTCGCGCTTGCCAAGCGACGTGTCACCCGGATCGGTGACAACGTACGCGGCAAAGTAAATGACTTTCTCGAGCTGTCGCGGCGACATGTCGAGCAAGATTCCGATACGGCTCGGTACGCCTTTGAAATACCAAATATGCGAAACCGGCGTCGCAAGCTCGATGTGTCCCATGCGTTCCCGCCGGACTTTCGCGCGCGTGATCTCGACGCCGCAGCGATCGCAGATCATGCCTTTGAAGCGAATGCGCTTGTACTTGCCGCAGTGGCATTCCCAATCTTTGGTCGGTCCGAAAATCTTTTCGCAGAACAGACCGTCGCGCTCTGGCTTGAGCGTCCGGTAGTTGATCGTCTCGGGTTTCTTTACTTCACCGAACGACCAGGCGCGAATTTGCTCAGGGCTCGCAAGCCCGATCCGCATTGCGTCGAAATTGTTGACGTCGAGAAGATTCAATTTTACTCCCGCGGGATGCAGCCCGCACCGATTGACGCGCTTCGGAGCTCAGAGGCGTACAGAATCAGGCGCAAAACGCTCTCGGGAAATAAAAAGAACCCGAGCTCGTCTTCGCCTGTTCGTCGTACGCGTTCAGCGGCCGAGGGGCATAGACGAATAGTATACTGGGCTCTCTGTAACCCGTCAACGAGCAGCGCGTATGCGCGGCCCGGGTTGTCTAGCCGGGAAGAGCTCCTACGCCGCCTGCCTCGATCCCCGGAAGTGCGCCTACGCCACCAAGGTTAGCTAGCGAAGTATTCTCGGATAAACGCGTCATAAGGGGTCCCCGCTATCTGAAAGCCTGCTTCGGTTACGAGTTTTGTCGCAGCTTCGGCCCCCAGTCCTTTATTTTCTGCCTCTATTATGCCAATCGCGACCGCGATTCGTGTACCACCTGCTCAATGCGTGAGCGTTTTGGTACCCGGCGGGGCGCTTTCCAGCGCTGCTCGGATCTTGCCGACGTCCTCCCGGGTAATCGTCTGCGCGGTGTACGGGATTGAGACGTAGCGCATTCCGAGCGCCTCGACCTTAGGACCTTCGGGCTCGTCTTGCTCCTCGGGCATCCGGACGTTGATGACGGTCCCGTACCCCTGGGCCGGAAGAGCTGCCAATTCGGCGTCGGTCGGTTGACCCGCGACGGTAAGTCCGGCGATCGTGGCCTCGTTTTTCATGGCGCCTTTTCGACCTCTTCGCTCGGTTTGAGATTGCCGGCTTCCATGAAGCGGCGGACGGAGAGCGTGTACCCGCGCTGGCTGTCCTCGGCCTTCGGCGCGGTCTGCGCCCAGTTCAGATATGCCCGGCCGCTCAGACGCAGCAAGCGCTTCGCCAAATCGTCGTGATTGAGCGCCTCGGCCGCGTCGGCGGCAATTTTGTAGGCAGCGCCGGCACGATCGTGCGCGCGCTGTTCTTCGAAGCGCTCGGCTTCCCCGATCGCGCGCTCCATAGCCGCCTCCGGCTCGCCGGAGCGGATGAGCTTCATCAGCGAATCGAGCATCGCACCTCTTGGTTCGCGCGCGTTCGATTGCTGAGTACCGAAAACCGAAGCACTCCCAACATGTGGCGAGAGCAAACGGCGCCAACGCAACTGCGTATCGATCGTTTGCACGAGGCTGCGGAAATCGAACGGCTTGGAAACGAAGTCTTGGACGCCGGCATGCAACGCCTCGACCTTGTCTTGCGGGCGCGAGCGATGCGTGAGCATGACAACCGGAATGTGCCCGGTGGTGTGCTCTTTGCGTAGCGTCTCCGTCGCCTCTTCACCATCCATCACCGGCATGATCCAATCCATCAGAATCAAATCCGGCTGCTCGCGGCCGGCGGTGACGACGCCCTCTTGTCCGTTGGAAGCCTCGATTATTTCGAAACGTTCGCGTTCCAGAAGCTTGCGAAGCAAGGTACGTAGCGCTTCATCGTCGTCAACGACGAGAACCCGGCCCCGTCCGGCCGACTCCGCCTGCGCGAGCGTGCTTGCCGTCGACATCGCAGCGCCAGCCGCGCGGACGCGTTTCTCAATCAACTTGCGCGAATCGGCGGATAGGCTCTCGACGTTCGGAATCTCGACGTAACCGTAGCGCAGGTCGCTGAGCCCGAGCGGAAAACCGCTGTCGAAACGCAGTGGCGAGACACTGAAAATAAGCTCGCGTGCCTCTTCGCTCGAGAGGCCTTTGCCGTCAAACCAGCCTTCCGGACTCTCGGCGGCCGGAATGACGAATTGCTCCTCGGAGAGCCAAACGCGAACCGCTTCGACCTTGCGAGTGGCAATCAATTCGCTGGCGAGACGATGTGCGAGCTCGACGCTGGAAACGACGCTCATGCTGCTGCCGTTCGGCTCGGCCGCGGGGCCCTCCCTCGGCCACCGAGGCGAGCACCCGGCCTCGCGTCGAACTGGAGAGGCGAGCGAGGTACAACGTGGATAACGACAGCGTCGCCAAGCAAATGAATCGCGGACTCTTCCTTGCGCCGGATCTCGACAATGACGAAGACGACGATCCGTTGCTCGAACAAGCGCGAGAGAACGTCGACGATGACGTCGACGAAATCGAAGAAAAGCGCGAACGCGAAAACCAGAAAAAGAAAAGCTAGGGTAATTCGATCTCGGAGAGATTCTTCTCGATCTTGCGCTTGACGCGCTGCAACGCGTTGTCGATCGACTTCACATGGCGATTCAAATCACGTGCCATTTCCTGATAGCTCTTACCCTCGAGGTAGCTAAGCAGCACTTGTGATTCGAGATCCGAGAGATTCTCTTGGATGCGTTCCTTGATGTCTTCGGAAACCTCTTGATTAATGACGAGCTCTTCGGGATCGCTCGTCTTTTGCGAAGCCATGACGTCCAGCAGCGTTCGCTCGCTGTCCTCGTCGTAGATCGGCTTATTAAGCGAGATATATTGATTGAGCGGGATATGCTTCTGTCGCGTCGCGGTCTTGATCGCGGTGATGATCTGTCGCGTGATGCACAACTCGGCAAACGCGCGAAAGCTCGAGAGCTTGTCGGCTTTGAAGTCGCGAACCGCTTTGTAGAGCCCGATCATCCCCTCTTGGATAATATCTTCGCGATCGGCGCCAATGAGAAAATAGCTCTTTGCCTTGATGCGTACAAAGTTCTTATATTTGTTGAGCAAGAACTCCATCGCAAGGTTGTCGCCGGATTTCGCGATAGCGACAAGGTCCTCGTCCGGCCGCTCGTGATAATCAAGCGTTCCCTCGGACGGCTGCGTGAGCGCCATTTCTTCTTATTTACCTCAGGAAAGAACGACGTGCCGAAATCGCAAGCCGCGGCTTGTCGAACCGGGCACATCCTTCTGAGTATAGGGAGGTCCTCCCTAAGCAGTCAACAAGCTGCCCGTTGACGGCGTACCTCGAAGAGTAACACAGCCGCGGCCACGGATGCATTCAGCGAAGGAATTCGGCCGGCCATCGGGATGCCGAGCACCCAGTCACACTCCTTGCGGACGACCGGGGAGATGCCGCCCCCCTCGGCACCGATGACGAGCGCCAGGTCTCCCCGCAGATCGGCCTGGTCGTAGGGGACCGTTTCCGCCGAGAGGTCGGCACAGGCAATCCAGAGACCCGCATCTTTCAGTGCCCGAACGCTCTGCGCGACGTTCGAGACCCTGACGATGGGCACGTACGCTGTGGCCCCGGCCGAGGCTTTTCGTACGGTCGCATTGACGCCGGCGCTGCGGCGTTCGGGGACGACAACCGCGTCCGCGGCCACGGCTTCAGCGGTCCGGATGATCGCACCGAGATTGTGCGGATCCGTGATGTGATCCAGGACGACGAAAAGCGCCGGCCTTCCCGCAGTGCGGCGCTCGAGCACATCCTCGAGCGTCGCATAGTCGAAGGGAGCTGCAAAAGCGACGACGCTCTGATGCGCCTTATACGGAAATTGCGCGAAAAACCCGCGGCTTTCGAATCGCACCGGGATCGCCGCATCAGTCGCTGCCGCAAGAAGCTCGCGCAGTGCCGGATCGCGACGGCGCGTGTCGGCAACGTGAATGCGCAGGAGCTTCTCACCGCCGGCGAGCGCTTCTGAAACGGCATGAACGCCGTAAACTATGCCGTCGAGATCGAGGACGTTGCGGCGATTTACTCGCCTGCGAGCGTCCAAGTCGTTGTCCCTTCGTGCGTATCGCGCAGCTCGATGCGTTCGGCGATAAGTGCATCGCGAATCTGGTCGGCGAGCGCGAAGTCTTTTTTACGCCGGGCCTCGTCGCGAGCCGTGATCGCGCGCGCGATGATCCTTTCACCAGTTTCGCCGTCGAAACCGACAACCGATTCCAAACTCGCACGCACTCGTTGCGCGGCCGCATCGATGTCAACCTCAATTACAGGTTCCGTCAACCAGCGTTCGTCCGGTGCGAGCCCGAGCAGCGTGAGAACGTAGCCGAGAGCGCGCGCCGCATCGAGCGCTTCGCCGCGCTGCACGTACTCTTCCGCGCGCCCGGCGGTCTCGAACACCGCGGCCAGCGCCGCCGCCGTATTCATGTCATCCGCGAGCGCTTCCTCGACACGCGTGACGATGCCGTCGTGTTCGGTGTGCGCCTCGAAATCGACGGACTCGCCGTTCGTTAGCGTACGCCAGGCTTTGCGCAGCTTGTTGATAGCGACGGTCGCCCCGCCGAACGAAACTTCCGTGAAGTTCATGCGTTTACGATAGCCGGTCTGCAAGAACAGGAGGCGAATCGCTTGCGTGTCGGCACGATCTAAAAGCTCGTACAGCGGCTCGTAGTTGCCGAGGGATTTCGACATTTTGCGCTGCTCGAACAAAAGTAGACCGCCATGCACCCAGAAGTTCGCCATCGGCGGCGGCAAGATCGACTCGCTTTGCGCGATCTCGTTTTCGTGATGCGGGAAGATCAGATCGGCGCCGCCGCCATGAATATCGAACGGCTCGCCGAGCAGATCGTGGGCCATCGCCGAGCACTCGATATGCCATCCCGGACGGCCCGGACCAAAGCTCGAAGGCCACGAAGGCTCGCCCGGTTTTTCGAGTTTCCAAAGCGCGAAATCGAGCGGATTCTGCTTCTTCTCATTCTCTCGAATGCGAGCGCCGATCATGAGCTCGTCCAGATTTTCGCCCGAAAGTTTGCCGTACGGCGGAAACGAGGCGACGCGAAAGTAGACACCGTCTTCGCCGGCGTATGCATGACCGCTCGCAACCAGCGCCTCGATCATCTTAAGAATCTGTGGAATGTACTCGGTCGCGCGCGGCTCAAAGTCAGGCTCCGCGACACCGAGGCGCCGCATCGAGCGCTTGAAGCTCGAGTAGTAGCGCTCGATGATCTCATGCCACGGACGGCCTTCTTGCCGTGAGGCTTCGATCGAGCGATCATCGATATCGGTCACGTTTTGCACGTAAGTGACCTTGTAGCCGAGATGCCGCAAATAGCGCCGGAAGACGTCGAAAAACAAAAACGAGCGTGCGTGACCCAGATGGGGTTCACCCGAAGGCGTGAGTCCGCATACGTACATCCGGACTTCGCCGCCGCGCACCGGCGAAAATTCTTCGACTTTGCGCGAACGCGTGTTATAGAGCCGCAGCATCCAAGCTGTCAGGTGCCGCTTCTGTTTCGGTGGCGATGGTCTGAGCCGACGTCTGGGCGATTCGCAAGCGTTCTTCGAGCGTACGAATCCGGGCTTCGAGGCGCGCGATCATCGTCGCCGTCGGATCGGGCATTTGGACCTGCGCGCGCGCAGTAGACTGGGGTGGCTCGGCCGCTTCCGGCGGCGCCGGTTTTCCGTCCTTCGAAACAATCCGGCCCGGGATCCCGACCACGGTCGCATTCGGCGGAACGTCCTTAACGACGACGGAGCCTGCGCCGACATGGGCGTTTTCACCGACGAGAATGTCACCGAGGATCGCTGCGCCGACGCCGACGACGACGTTATCGAGTAAGGTTGGGTGCCGTTTTCCGGGTTTGAGCGACGTGCCGCCCAGCGTTACGCCCTGATACAGTGTGACGTTGCGCCCGATGATCGTCGTCGCACCGATCACGACGCCCATCCCGTGATCGATGAAGAAACCCTCACCGATCGTTGCGGCCGGATGAATCTCGATTCCGGTTGCAAAGCGCACGATGTGAGCCAGAAATCGCGGCAAGATCGGGACGCCGGCTTTATACAGCGCGTGCAGCGCGCGGTGCGCGGTGATCGCGTGAAAGCCCGGATACGAGAGGACGATGTCCAGAACACCCTCGGCGGCGGGATCGCGTTCGAGCGGCGCCCGGAGGTCGGAGAGGAACGTCTGCCATGCCGTCGTCATTCGAATACCTATTAACGCGCGTTTGCCGCGTCGCGGTTGCCGGAAGCACCGGCGGCATCGATACGGGCGCGGATGCGCGCTGCGCCGAGCAGTGGAAACACGAGCGCGAGCGGCGCACCCTTCTCATCCCCGGTCAGGGTCACGCGAACCGCATGGTACGCACGTTTTTTTTCGACGCCAAAGCGCTCGGCGAGCCGTGGAATGCTCTTCGGATCCGGCTCCTCGGCGAGCGCGGCGAGCAAGCTTCGTACGTTCGCATCGGCCAACAGCTCGCGCTCTTCCGGCGGTAGCTCGATCGTATCGGCGCAGAGCTCCGTGACTCGCGGACGCGCCTGCGCAATTGTCTGCAGCTCTTCACCGTACGCTTCGATGAAGAGTCCGACCCACTCCGGCGTCTGCTCGTAACCCCACTGGCGCATCGCATCGGAAAGGAGCGCCGTGAACTTCTCGCGGGGCAGTTTGCGAAGTGCGCGCTGGTTGAACGCGAGCAGGCGGTCTTCATTAAAGATTGCGCCGGCCTTGTGGACGCGCTCGAGCGAAAATAGCTTTGTGAGGTCGTCGAGCGTAAATTCCTCGCGCCCGCCGGGCGCCGACCATCCGAGCAACGCAAGATGATCGATCATCGCTTCCGGCTGGATACCCAGTTCGCGAAACTCTTCGATGCTCACCGTATCGTGCCGTTTCGAAAGCTTCTGATGCTCTTCGTTCAAGATCAACGGAACGTGCGCGTAGCGCGGCGAGCGTAATCCGAGTGCGTCCTGGAGCGCCATCTGTACCGGCGTATTCGGTAGATGCTCGTCGCCGCGTACGACAACGGTTATCTCCATCAGCGCATCGTCGATTGCCGCCGCGAAGTTATAGGTGGGACCGCCGTTCGATTTCAGAATGACGGGATCGGGGAGCGTCGCGTTCTCGAACGTCACCGGTCCCTTGACGAGATCGTCGACGACCGTCTTGCCTCCCGGCATCCGAAAGCGTAACGCGCCTTCATCCTGATACGCGCCACCAAGATCACGCAAGCGCTGCGCGTGCTCGGAATAAAGCGCGAGACGCTCCGACTGGCGGTACGGTCCGTGCGAACCACCGCCGCTCGGGCCTTCGTCCCAATCCAAGCCTAGCCAACGCAGCGCGTCGAGCAGTAGCCCTTCCGTCTCCGGCCGATTGCGGCTCGCATCCGTATCTTCGATTCGCACGACGAATGCGCCGTTTGTCCGGCGTGCCAGCAGATAGTTGAAGAGCGCGGTTCGCGCGCCGCCGACGTGCAGCATTCCGGTCGGGGACGGCGCAAATCGCAAACGCTGCGGGACGCTGTAGTCGAGTTGGCTCATCGCTTTTCGATCAATGCGACCGCATGCGCGGCAATCCCGCTCCCGTCGCCCGTGAATCCCATACCATCCGTCGTTTTGGCTTTGATGCTCACATCGGCGAGATCGACACCGAGCACAGCCGCAATCGAGGCCCGAATCGCAGCAATATGCGGCGCTAGCGCGGGCCGCTGTACGATAACGGTCGCATCGATATTGCTCACTTGATATCCCGCCTCCGCAATCATCCCGACGCACGCCGCGAGTAAGTACATCGAATCGGCGTTACGCCAGCGTTCGTCGCCGGACGGGAAGTGTGTCCCCAAATCGCCGAGCGCCCCCGCACCTAGAATCGCATCACAGATCGCATGCGCGAGCGCATCGCCGTCCGAATGCCCAGCCGGCCCACGATCGTACGCGATCTCGACACCGCCCACGATGAATTTGCGCCCCGCTTCGAGGCGGTGGGCGTCAAAGCCGTGACCGATGCGCATCAGACCGCGGCCCGCTCGCGCAAGATCAGCTCGGCGCGTGCAAGATCGGCGGGCACGGTTACCTTGAAATTCTCCGCGTTTCCCTCGACGACAATCACATCCAACCCGGCATCTTCTAGCAGCGCTGCGTCGTCGGTCACACGAATTCCCCGCGCTTGCGCGGATTGGTGAGCGCGCAGCAAATCATCGAGCAGACCGAACTGCGGCGTTTGAGCGGCCCAGAGCTTGTCGCGATCGAGCGTGCTCGTCACCTTACGCGAACCGTTGACCGCTTTGATTGTGTCGACGACCGGGATCGCAAGCAACGCACCGACGCCTGGCGCAACCGCTGCCATTCCGCGGCGAACATCGTGCGTACGAATCATCGGACGCGCACCGTCGTGGACGAACGCAAATTTCGTTTCCACTCGGGCGTGCTCCGCAAGCGCGGCGAGCGCGAGCCGCACGCTGTCTTGCCGCTCCGATCCGCCGACGATCACGTGTGATGCGAGTTGCGGCGCCGCGCGTTTCACGAGCGCTTGAACGGACGGGACGAATTCGGCCTCTGTCGTCACCACGAGTATCGTGATCTCGGGCATCGATGCGAACGTCTCGACCGACCAGGCCAGCATTGGTTTCCCGGCAATGTCGATCAACTGTTTTGGCTGTCCAAAGCGTTGTCCGCGCCCGGCAGCGACGATGACCGCTCCCCAGCTCATCGTTTCGTCTTCGCGAAGATCATCCGTCCGGCAACTGTCTGCAGCACGCTCGTGACGACGACCTCGGCACTATCGCCGATCAAACGGCGTCCGTTTTCGACGACGATCATCGTCCCATCGTCAAGGTATCCGATGCCCTGTTGCGACTCTTTTCCTTCGCGCAGGATCGCGACGTGCATCTCCTCGCCGGGCAGCACGATCGGCTTCACGGCGTTCGCCAGCTCGTTGATGTTCAAGACAGCGACGCCTTCGACGTGCGCGACGCGATTCAAATTGTAATCGTTGGTGACTATGCGTCCGCCGGTCTCGCGCGCCATGCGCACCAGCTTGGCATCGACGCCGACGACGTCGGGATAATCGATTTCGCTTATTTCAATCTTGACGAGCTCTTGCAGTTTGGTGAGCACATCCAGCGCACGGCGTCCGCGCGAGCGCTTCATCGAATCGGTTGAATCGGCGATCAATTGAATCTCGTGCAAGACGAATCGCGGAACGATGTACGGCGGATCGAGAAATCCACTCTCGACGATCTCGGTGATTCGGCCATCGACGATCACCGACGTGTCGATGATCTTCGAGGGGGCGTTCGCCGCAGCTTTGCCGCCGGGGCCATCCACTAAGCCGACGCGCTGCTTGGCACCGACGCGCGCGCCAAGGTACGCAGCAAAGACGCTCACGATCAAGTAGAGCACGGCCGCGACGTAGACGCCGGCCTGACCGACGAAGCTAATGTAATCGAACAGAATGCTCTTGATCAGAAACGCGATGATCAATCCGGCGATGAGTCCCAACACTCCGCCGGCGATCTCACTAGGAGCCCGGCGCTCGATACTGCGCTCCGTCGCCGAGAGCGCGCTCTCGAAAAAGAGCTGCGCGTATGGCGTCAAGAGCACGCCGGCGAGCGCACCGACGACCGGCGAGACGATTAAGAGCGTCAGCTGCAGGCGGCCGCTTGCGACATGCAGCGAAAGCGTTCGGTCGTAAAGCTCGCGGCCCAACAGAAATCCCGCGGTCGCGAACGCAATTGCAAACAGCACGCGCAGCAGCGCGCCGGCTACGTCGGCTTCGGGTTTACGCGATGAACTCTGCGCAGACATCGTTGGCTACAAATCTGCCGGTGGCCGTCAACCGAACGTGCGTCGGCGTTATTTCAAGCATCCCGGCCCCTTCTAGGTCCCGGATAGAACGCTGGTATGAAGACAGAAAATCAACCCCATAACGTTCGCGGAAATGGGACAGATCGACTCCTTCGTCGGTACGCAGCGCAAGCATCGCAGCCTCGCCGACTTGTGCGGCTCCAATGAGATGCTCGGAGCTCCCTGGGACTGGGCTGCCGGACAGCGCGGCGCGGACGTACTCTTCGAGGTCGCGTGTATGGACCGACCGCGTCCCGTCCAGATACGAAGCCGCGCCGACGCCGAGTCCTAGATACTCTCCGTTCAGCCAATAGTTCTGATTATGGCGGCAACGGAATCCCGGCCGCGCAAAATTCGAAACCTCGTAGTGTTGGAATCCGGCTTGCACGAGGCGATCGATAGCGTAACGGTATTGCTCGGCTTCGAGGTCGTTGCCCGCAAACGCCTCCGGTTGCCGCTTCTGCCACTCTTCGTACGGCGTCGACGGTTCGATCGTCAACCCGTACGTGGAGATATGCTGCGGTTCGAGCGCGAGCGCACTGTTGACCGAGCGCTTCCACGACGCGAGCGTTTGGCCCGGGATTGCAAACATCAGATCGAGCGAGAGATTCTCGAAGCCGGCAGCGCGCGCGCGTCGCACCACCGTTTCGACATCTTGCGGCGTGTGCTGACGGCCGAGCGTCACCAGCTCGGCCGGGTCCAATGACTGGACGCCGATCGACAAACGATTGACGCCTGCTCGGCGATATTCCGGTAAGGCTTCACATAAGCCGGGATCCGGATTCGCCTCGAGCGTTATCTCGGCATCCGCCGGCAAACCGAAGCGCTCGCGCAGCGCCTCGATCAGCGCGACGAGCGCATCCGGCGCAATCGTGTTCGGAGTCCCTCCGCCGAAATACAATGTCGACGCGAGGATTGCAGGCGCGGATACAATCTCGGCGCGCAATCCGGAAAGATAACGCTCCGCTGAGCTGCGCCGGTACGGCCATTTCGCAAAATCGCAGTACGGACAGATATACGGACAAAACGGGAGATGGACGTAAATCGAGGCCATTGCCCTCTAAAACACCGAGAAGATTCCGGCGGCTCCTACTCCGGCATGTACTGCAATCGCCGGCCCTGTCTCAACGATGTTCAAGCGAGCGGGCGGCGTCGTCAGTTTTCCGAGGAGCCGCTCGCGTAATATCTCCGCGGACTGCTGCGCTTGCGCGTGCACGATCGCGACTTGCACGTCCGCTGCTCCCGCAAGGTTCGAGACCGTCGCGTCGACGAGCGTATCAAGCGCGCGTTCGAAGGTGCGAACCCGCGTAAATTCCGCAACCTTGCCGGTCTCATCGAGCGTGATCACGGGCGAGACTTTCATGATCCCGCCAAGCATCGCCATTCGCTTTGAAATACGTCCCGTCCGCACCGCGTGCGAAAGATCCGGTATTGCGGCATAGAGCCTCTGTCGTGCACGTAAGGCTTCGATTGCGCGAATTACCTCATCGCCGGTCTTACCTTGCGCGGCGAGTGATGCCGCAGCGTAGACGAGCAGCATGAGACCGGCCGACACCGTGCGCGAATCTACGATGCGAATCGACGCCGTGGGATAACCTTTTGCCGCCGCATACGCTGCATTGATCGTCCCCGAAAGTGCGCCGGAAATCGAGATGCAGACTACCTCGTTGCCCGCGGCGGCATGACGCGCAAAACATTCGGCGTAACTCGCGACCGAGGCTTGCGAGGTTGTTGGCGGCGTCGCTTCGGTACGCAAGCGCGCGTAGAATTCTGCACGCGTGATGTCGATGCGATCGCGAAAGCTCGATTCACCGAAATTGACGAACAGCGGGACGACGTCGATGCCCAAAGAGATCGCGACGTCCGGCTCGAGATCAGCCGTCGAGTCGGTTACGACCGCAACGCGCAAACTACGCGCGAGCTGCTTGTACGAGCGGAGCGACGAGGCCGGCGATCTTGCCGACGACGTCTTCACGCACTTCAGTCGCTGCTACGCGTATTGCGTTACGAATCGCAACACGGCTGCTGCGGCCGTGGGCAACGATGCAATTTCCACGTAGACCGAGTAATGGTGCACCGCCGTAGGTTTCGTAGTGCAGCGTGCGCTTCAGTCGCGAGAACGCGCGCCGCGTCAGTAGCGCGCCCAGCTGCACATCCGGGCCGCTGGAAAGCAGCGCGTCGCGGATCGCGGCCTGAAGCGCGATGCTCTCCGCTTCCGCGAGCTTGAGCATGACGTTGCCGACGAAGCCGTCCGTGACGAGCACATCGGCGCGGCCGGAAAAGACATCGCGCCCTTCGGCATTTCCTATGAAGTTGATCGGGGCCGATTCCAAGAGCTCTGCAGCTTCGAGAACCTGCGCGTTACCTTTGCCGCGCTCTTCACCGATCGAAACGATCGCGACGCGCGGCGTTTTCATGCCGAGCACTGCTTGCGCGTAGGCCGAACCCATGATTCCGAATTGCATCAACCATTCGGGTTTGCAGTCGACGTTCGCACCTGCATCGATGAGAACGACCGGTTGAATCGGCGTCGGGAGAATCGTCCCGATCGCGGGACGCGCGATTCCCGCAATCGTTCGCAGACGAACGAGCGCGATCGCAAGAAACGCGCCGCTCGACCCGGCCGAGACGATAGCATCGGCTTGGTTTTGATGCACGAGCTCGATCGCTGCGCCCAAGCTCGTACGCTCGGCGCCGCGAATTGCAGCGGACGGCGCAACGTCCATCGGGATGACTTCGGGCGCGTGCACGATCGGAATCTCGTCTTCGCCGACACCTGAATAGAACGAGCGTATCTGCTCTTTGTCGCCGACGAGAATGACGCGCGCAAATCCATCGCGATAGGCTGCGATTGCGCCGGCGACGATCTCGCGAGGTGCGTTGTCGCCGCCCATTGCGTCGACGGCGATAAGCGGTCTATCCTTAACGTTCAAATGCCACCACGTATTCGGATGTTCGCTGCCCACCGAAAAACCATTCGAATTCGACCTTCGGCATGCGCTTGCGAAGCGCATTTGTCATGCGCTCAGCGTCCTGCTCCCCCTGGGATCCCCCATAATAGAGCGTCACGAGCCCCCCGGAGTCCGCGCCCAGCTGCAGAGCAGCCGCCTCGAGCACGCTTTCGCGCGCGTCGCTCGTGAGAAGCTCAGCGCCGATCGCAGCGGTGCGTACGCGCTTCGCAGCTGCTTCGAGCTCGTCCCGCGACGGAATCGGGCCGCTCTCGATTAGCCCACCGTATTCAACCAACACCGCCAAGCTCTCGGCGGCGCTCCGAGTCTGAACGATAACGACCGTTCGCTCGGAAAGGGCGCCCGCAGTTTCGGCCGCAAGAATCTCGCTCGGTTCGTCCGTTAGCACCACGACGACGTTGCTGTTCGAGGCGCCGATCGCAGCGGAAATCTCCGCAAGTTTTGCATTCGTGCGGTACGCAACGATCGTCGCATCCGCACCAAGCTCACGCGCAATGCGCTCGAAGCCGACTCCCGGGACGATTGCGACAAACGAAAACACGCGCTTCGGACGATCTACGAGCATGCGATGTTGCAGTTGCATGTCCTCGATCTTCACGCGCTCGACGATCCCATGTTTTCCGGCTACCGATTGCACGACATGCGGGACACCCGTGTGAATGTGGACGCGTAATATCGGATGCCTGCCGGCGACCAGCAGTGAGTCGCCGTGCGGGATCAGACGCTCCTTGAGCGCGTGCGCTTCGATTGACGCTTCGCTCAAAACGAATTCGGTGCAGTATTTGTTCGCGCCAATCTCTTGCCGCTCTGTGAAGACGCGCCTAGGGCCGGTCCCTCGCGGGTACGCAGTGACACGCTCGTGCGTGCCCGGAACAAAACGCAAGATGCCTTCGAGAAAAAACAACAAGCCGGCAGCGCCGGCGTCGACGACGCCCGCTTCGCGCAAGACCGACAGTTGCAGAGGAGTACGCTCGAGCGCTTCGCTGGCTGCACGAACGATCGCATCGCCGAGTTCGTAAAGCTCGTTCGTATGCGCGGCACGCGCGACGGCTTCTTCCGCTGCTGCGGTCGCGACCGAGAGGATCGTCCCTTCGACCGGCTCGAGCAGCGCCGTGCGCGCTTCCGCGACTGCACGCTCGAACGCGCCCCCGACCTCGTCTACGGCGATCGATTCCCTGGTGCGGACGGCTTCGGCAAAACCGCGGTACATCTGCGAGAGGATCACGCCCGAATTCCCGCGCGCGCCGAGCAGTGCGCCGGCCGCCGCCGCGGCCGCGACATCGCCAAGGAGCTTGTTTCGGACACGGCCCGCCTCGAGCAATGCCGACCTTGCGGTCAGATAGAGGTTGGAGCCGGTGTCGCCGTCGGGGACCGGAAAGACATTGAGATCGTTGAGGACGGCGCGGTACTTCTTAAGGAAGTAAGTGCCGGCAGCGATAAACTTGGTGAAGCCTAGCCCGTCAAGCAAGGTGACCGCCCGCATGCGGCCGTCCTTGGGGACGCGGACATGGACATCCCGCTGCCGGGCATGGTATTATTCCGCGGTTGCTCCGCCGC
This sequence comes from Vulcanimicrobiota bacterium, assembly GCA_963715815.1. Classification (GTDB taxonomy): domain Bacteria; phylum Vulcanimicrobiota; class Vulcanimicrobiia; order Vulcanimicrobiales; family Vulcanimicrobiaceae; genus JAFAMS01. Next base: position 2,106,600 of record OY970278.1, read on the forward strand.
GCTAGATAGAACTCGGCGAAGCGTGTCGATTATCGAAGGGCAGTTGATGGCGAAGCGTTGCGATGTTTGTGGCAAGGGACCGATGGCGGGTAACAACGTCAGCCATGCCATGAACAAAACCAAGCGCCGCTGGCTCCCGAACCTCCAGCGCGTCCGCGTCGACGATCACGGAACACACAAGACCGCACGCGTCTGCACCTCGTGCCTGCGTGCAAAGAAAGTTCGCCGCGCCGGCTAGCTAGAGGCTCTCCCACCCCGAGGGATCGAGCTCGCGCGTTCCGTCGGCGTCGCGCAACCGGACCGCCGTCTCAGCCATAATCGTACCGACTCGCGAGAGCGGGCGACCGAACGCACGCTCAAAACGACCGGCGATCATCGCAAACGCGCGCGGCGCGATCGCAACGAGCAACTCGAAATCTTCACCACCGCCGAGCGCATAGGAAATCGGCTCTTTGCCAAGCGCGTTCGCAACCGGAATCGCGCACGCTGCGACCGGCAGCGCTGCGGCCTCGAGCTCGGCGCCGACATTCGAGGCCCTGCACAAGCGGCGCAGGTCGGTCGAGAGACCGTCCGAGAGGTCCATCATTGCATGCACGCTCGCCGACGCGCCGAATCGCCGGCCTTCAGCAAGCCTCGCGTGCGGCCGGCGATATGCGGCGATTGCGTCAGCCATGCGCGGATCGTTGGCATGCGCGCCATCGAGCAAGATGTCGATTCCGGCGCGGCTCGCTCCAAGTGGACCCGTAACGGCCAGGACGTCACCCGGACGTGCGCCGCTCCGCATCTTACGATTCGAAGGACGGACTTCGCCGATCGCAGTGATCGAAAGCAACAACGATGGCGTTCGCACGACGTCACCGCCCACGATTGCGATCCCGATTTTCTTTGCGAGCTCCGCCATCCCGCGATAGCATTCTAATATCCATGTTTCGTGGACGCCGCGCGGTACACCAAGTGCAACCGTTGCGAGCACAGGACGCGCGCCCACAGCGGCGAGATCGGAGAGATTCGAGACGAGCGCGCGCCAACCGACGTCGGCGGCACTCATGCCATCACGCAGAAAGTGTACGTCTTCGACGAGTGCATCGGTCGTAACGACGCTTTCGGCGTCGCGCGCAGGCTTCCAGATTGCCGCATCGTCACCGATACCCGCACGAATCTTTTTGCCTTGCGACGCGTACGTCGTCGCTGCGATCGCGCGTATCGCGTCGATGAGGCGGTCTTCGGCGCTTTGGTTCAGGTGTTTATGCGTTCCTTGAGCGAACGCACGGCTTTCGCGGGATCGTGCGCTTCAAAAACCGATGAGCCTGCGACGAGAATTGTTGCGCCTGCTTCGCACGCGCGCTCGATGTTCGCCGTCCCGATCCCGCCATCGATCTCGAGCTCGCACTTCGGATTACAGGCATCGATAAGTTCGCGTGCTTCGATCAGCTTCGCTAGCGCGTGCTCGATGAACGGTTGTCCGCCAAAGCCCGGATTGACGCTCATTACCAGCACCAAGTCCGCTTCTTCAATAATGTCTTTGAGCATCGCGACCGGCGTTTGCGGATTGATTGCGATGCCGGCCTTGGCACCGGCCGAGCGCAGGTGCGTGAGCAGACGATGCGCGTGCGACGTCGCTTCGTAGTGAAAGGTCACGTATTGACAGCCGGCTTCGATAAAGCGATCGACGTAGCGTTCGGGTTCGACGATCATCAGATGCGCGTCGAATGGAAGCTCGGTCAGCTTACGCAAATCCGCGACGATCTTCGGGCCCCAGCTGATGTTCGGAACGAACGAGCCGTCCATCGTATCGAGATGGAACAGGTCGGCACCGCCGGCTTCGGCCGCGGCGATTTGCTCCGCTATCTTCGAGAAATCGGCCGCGAGAATCGACGGCGCGATTCGAACTTTGCGCCTCACCGCGGTGGTCCGGAGTGTGCGGGCGACGGCATAAGCCGCGGCGGTTCCTTGCCGAGCTGCGTCTGACTTTGGAGCTCGTTGTTCAAGTACACGTCGACCCAGGACGTTCCGACAACCGTGAGATCGAAATCGAGCCGTTGCCCCGGCATTGCAAATCCGTCGTAGACGTTCCAGTCACCCGTATCGTCGCGCACGCTAATACGAACGCGTTGTGACTGACCGCTTTCATCGTTCGGTATTACCACCGCGCTGTGTACTTGGCGGATCAGATATCCGTATTCCCCCGGTCCTGCGCTAACTTGCAAGGAGACCGGCTCGAGCGGATCGCTTAATATTCCGGGGCCGGGCATCTGTCGCACGACAATCCCGCGCGGAGGTCCCTTGATGCCGAACGGCGTCCACACGACTTGCCCGAGATGAACTTTTGCACGTTCGGCGTCAGCGCGTGCCGCGTTGATGTCTTGCCCGACGAAGTTCGGCGCCCGAACGTTCGAAGGCGGCCCTTTCGAAAGAACGAGATTCACGACGGAGCCTTCACGTACGCTCCCGAGCGGCGGCGGATTTTGGGCTACGATGTGATTGAAGGGGACGTCATCATTTGCGACCATCGTCGTCTTGCCGAGATTGAGCTTCAAACGCGAAAGCGTTAGCCCGGCGTCGCGCAGCGAAGCAAACCGTAAATCCGGCATCGTATAGATGTTGACGCCTTGACTGACGATCAACGAGACTTGACGGCCTTCGCGCACTCGCGTCCCGGACGCCGGTTGTTGCGCCATCACGACGTCGCGCGGAAACTGCTCGCTGATCGAGCGCGAAACGACGACCATCTTCAAGTGTAAGGTGTCGCCGAGCGAGATCGCGTCGGTTTCGGTTTGTCCGACCAGCGACGGAACGAGAATCGTCGCGCCCGACGGAGCAAAGAAGTCTTCGATTGCCCGACCGAACCAAACGGCGACCCCGACCGCGAATGCAAGTGCAATCGCAAAGACAAGATCGCGGTCGGCAAGCCAGCGGCGCGCCTCCGCGAGCGGCAGACGTTTCGCCTGCGGCTTCATCTTTGCAATCAAGCGCGCGCTAAGGCCTCGACCTGCGCTTCGTCCAGCTGCAAATTCGAATAGACGCGTTGCACGTCTTCGTGCTCTTCGAGCGCGTCGAGGAACGCTATCATCTTCCGCAGATTCTCGCCTTCCGCGTGAAGCGGTTGCTTGGGTTCCATTCCGACATATGCGTCGGTAACCCGCAGTCCCTCGGCGGTCAATGCCTCGCGAATTCTGCCAAGCGCCGTATCTTCTGTGAGGATCTCGGAGTGCTCGCCTCCGAAGCGCACGTCGATCACACCGTCGCCGGCAGAGAGTGCCTTCTCGGTGAGGCCGTCTTCATCTAGTTTCGCGCTCTCGACATCCAAGAAACCGCGCGCATCGAACATCCAGCCGACGCTGCCGGTTTCACCGAGATTTCCCTCATTACGCGTAAAGAGGAAGCGGATTTCAGAGGCCGTTCGATTCCGGTTGTCCGTCGCAGCATCGATCACGACCGCAAGCCCGGCCGGACCGTAACCTTCGTAGCGGATCTCTTCGATGTCGCGTTCACCGTCGGCGCCGCTCGCGCGCGCGATCGCGCGCTTGATGTTGTCAGCCGGAACGTTGTGCTCGCGGGCCTTCTCGACGGCCATCTTCAAGCGGTAGTTAGCCTCCGGATCGGCAGAACCGGATTTAGCCGCGAGAATGATCTCTTTGGATAGCCTCGAGAACAGCGCGCCGCGTTGCGCGTCGGCTTTGCCTTTGCGCAACTTGATATTGTGCCACTTAGAGTGCCCGGACATAGCTTTTCGGTTTGCTTTGTTGTTACGCGACCCCTCGGGGAATCATGCAGTGTCGTAATGGCGAGGGAGCGGCTGCACGGGGGCCCCACGCGGAGCGTGGGGGGCGCGGAGCCTGGGGCGGAGCGCCTTTTAAATGGGGTGCGGGCCGAGAGCAGCCGCAACGATCACCGCGGCGACGCCTACTGCCGTTAACCCGGTTAGAAACATCGCAATCGTCCGTCCGTCAGCTTCTTGCTCATCATCGTGTTCGCTAAGCCACCGCCCAATTACGGGAAGCGCGATTAGCGCCACGATGACGAAGGCCATCGTCGCGCGCTCGTACTGGTCGATTTGCGCGAATATGTGCCCCAGATTCAATTCGGTTTGATCCAGCTAAGGCCGTGCGGATGCGGATGGCCCGGAATCATATCGAGCCAGTTATCGAGCCACATCCGTTCGTGCCACTGATCGTATGTGATCGGCATCGCGGAAAGCACGGGATAGAAGAAAATGAAACACGCGAGCACGCCTGCGAGAAACGACGCGATCCAAAAGCGATTCTCGCTCTTTTTCCAGGAACGTTGCAGGACGACGGCGTTCGCGATTACGATGATGGGAAGGTTCGGGAAGAAGTGATATTCAAACGCGATGCGCGGCGTCAGAATCCACGGCAGCCATTGGAACAGGTACGCCGCGAAGAGCAGTAGGTAGCCTTTGTTGCGCTCGACGTAACCCCACCAGGCTATGGCCGGGACCGAGAATAGCCCGAACCACCATACCAGCGGATTTGGAAGCGCGAGAATCTCCGCGACGCAACACGCCCCGCCGTTTGCAGCGGCCAAACCGGTGCGCCAATCATGCCAGTAGTACGAGATCGGCGCGAACAGCGTCGGCCATTGCCACCAATACGAACCGTAGGGATGGTGCAGTGAGGCAGGATTTGATTTAGAGAGCTCGTCGTGATACCAGAACATCTGCCACTGCATCCCGACGATGTCGGAAAAGTTGTAGCCGAGCCGATAGTTCGGGAAATAGCTCGCGAAATAAAACGTGGCCATTCCGAACAGCATTCCCGTGATGAGCTGATCGGGTGTGAACCCGCGTGGATTTCCAAAGATTGCGGGACGCGGAACGAAGCGCTGCCCGAACACGATTGCGATCGCGAGGAAAAGAACGAACATATCGAACAGTCCGTTCCACTTGCTCGTCGCCAAAAACGCCATCAGGATACACGTCGCGACCAACCACGTTTGCGCGTCCGTGGCCTTCACGGTAGCAACGTCGGTTCGCATCTCGCCGTCCGGCGTAAAGGTCGCCGTACCCTCGGGGGTCTTGTACACGGCCGAACCGTCGCGCTTGTAGGTCAGCGCAAGATCGTCGAACGTCAACTCGCCAGGTCCGCCGCCGTCGAAACGAATGAGCTTTCGCTGTCCCTCCGCAAGCAAGACCTCGGATCCCTCGGCGTAGCTTACAGCAGTCGCAACTGGATCGGCAAAACGGCGGCCGATCCAACGCGCGAGCACGTACATTCCGAGCTCGGCATAGAAAAACGCGAACAGGTGGCTCTTCACAATAAGGTCGTGATCGACCGTCGGAGTCCCGAGCTTATTGATACCGATTGAAAACAATACGGCGACTGCCGTGCCGGCGATCATCGTGAGAATGAAACGCCAGCCAAACTCGCCCGGAATCCGAAGCCGGATGCGAATTTGCGTTGCCGTCCACAGGCGATAGAACGTGTACAAGACGCCTAGACCAAAGGTCGCAACCCAAATCTCGGGCGTCGCAATCCGTGACTGTACGAACCGGAAACCGTCGAAAGTCAGCATGAATGCCGCGATTGATGCGAACAATGTCGAACCCATCAGCCGTTTCGCAAACAGGTAACAGAGCGGGATCATGAGCGTCCCGCACACGACGTTCAAAAAGCGCCAGCCCCAGCCGTTGTCGCCGTGCGCGACGCCGCCGAACATCCAGATCGAAAGCGCAATCAGCAGCTTCGTGAGTGGAGGATGCGTCCACTCGAACGGATACTCCCAGTCCGAATTGATGCGAACGCCCTTGAGATATTCGACGCCGCTGCGCGGATAGTAGATCTCATCGAAATAGCGCTCGTTCGGGTTCCAATACCACATGAAATCGAGGACGAATGCAAAGACGGTAAAGCCGGCCAGAATAATCCAGTCGGTGCGCGTCATCGAGATCAGGCCTTGCCGCGGCGCAAACCAAACACGGCCGATCCAGAGATTGGCACGATCGAGAAGCGTCGGCCCCGCTTCGGGCATCTTTTCGACGGCCTTCGCGCCGAGATACAGGTACCCGAGCACGAAGAACGTGACGACGACGATCGCCGACATCGAATGATCGAGCAGCGGGAAGATGTCGGTCGCATCGACCGGCCACTTCCCGTCCATCGCGCGCGCGTAATAAAGCGAATACCACAGGTTCGCGAGGAACGTCACGCTGAGTGCGGCGGTCGCGTACAGATAGCGTTTGCCGACCGCCGCCAACGGAATCATGAGCACGAAGGCATTGAAGATGTAACGCTCGTGCATCCTAGTGGCGAGCGTGAAGAACGCCAGCGAAACGAGCATGCAAGCTTCGAGAAACGCTGCGTCGTCGCGCCGCTGGAGATAACGCGTGATGATCAGTGCGGCAGCGGCCGCGACCAAAATCCCACCCCAAACCCACATCGGCCCGAGTGCAAAAGACCCGATCGTAATCGGAACGGTATCCGATTGCCAGAACGGTCGGATCAAGCTGTGAAGGTTGAAAGCGTTGACCGAATTGTAGGGGTAAACCGCGCTGCCGTAGGCGTAACGCTCGATCAGCCACGGGATCGCGGTCGCAAGGTTGGGGTTAAAGATCACCGCAACGACAAGCGCGAGAACGAAGCCGCTCACGATACCGAGTCCGGTATCGATCGAGCGGCGTGCGCGCACGCCGCCATCGCTCGACGCGAACGCCCAGGCGAGCATCACGAGTGCGACCATCACCGACGGCGGTTTGATTAGAATCGCATAGCTAATCGCAAGCCACGCACCGATGACCGCTAACCGTCCGCGCCTTGCCGCCTCATCGCTTGCGTACAATAGCAGCGCAACGGCGCACAGCATGAATGCCGCCGGTACCGCGTCGACTTGCCCCCAGTACGCCGAGACATAGATCGTCGCGGGATTGAAGAGATAAATTGCGGCTGCGATATTGCCCCATGTCTCCGAGACGAGCCGCCGCACGATCCATGCAATCAGAACCGCGTTGACAAGATCGAATGCGCAGGCTGGAAGCTTGACCAGATTGTGAAGTAGACTGTAGTCGCCCAGCGCGTGCGGTACGATCAGGTAAATCTTGCCGACGATCCACAGAATGAAGAGATAGCCTGGAGGATAGTCGGCAAAGCCCGCCTTTGCGTAGAATTGCGAGAGCGGGTTTTGCGCCGCAGTAAGCGCCCACGACATGAACGAGCTGACGTCGCCGCGATAGCCCTCGGAGCCGAGCAGCAGCATGCGCACGACGAAACCGGCGAGCAAAATGCCCGACAGAACTGTCGAGGCATTCACTCGCCGCTCGAGGCCTTGTGCGTCGAGGGCGGCTCGGGTGCTCATGTTATGAGCTGCGCGCTAAGCGACTCGGCGTGCAGAACGCGTAAAGAGCGTGCGGACCGTGTGACCGCGATCGATCCGGTGCGTCTCTGCGACGGTTTCCGCGTCGCGCAACTGCGCATCAACGGCCTCATCGGCTGCTTGTCGCGCGCCCAGCGCGTCCAGTGCCTCGACGATCGCGCGCACGTCGGCCGATTCCATCGGCGTACGCAACGCGTAGCGTCGCATGATCGCGTCGCGAGCTGACGATGGTTCCCCAGAAAGTGCCCATACGACCGGAAAGCTCCATTTGCGCCGCGCGATATCGCTCCCGCTCGGTTTGCCCGTCTCTTCGGTTGAGCCCCACGTTCCCAGAACGTCATCACGAATCTGAAATGCACGTCCGTAACAACGGCCGAGATCACCGTACGCCCTGGCGCGTTCATCGTCGCACCCGGCAGCGTGCGCGCCAAGCTCGCACGCCGCGCCAAAGAGTGCCGCGGTCTTTCCGTCGATCATCGCAAAATATTCATCGCTCGTCACGTGCGCGGCCGTCTCGAAACCGATGTCGTAGCCTTGCCCGGCGCACATGCCCAGGTTGGCGTAGTGCAAAACCTGCATCATCGCGCCGATGCGATGCGGGGGGAGCTGCGCGGTATTTCGCAGCAGCGCGAGATACGACACGGCGCACATCGAGTCGCCCGCGTTGACGCCGTGCGCGACGCCATAGCGCGCCCAAACTGTTTCGGTGCCATGACGCAGCTCATCGCCATCCTCGATATCGTCGTGGACGAGCGAATAATTGTGCAAGCACTCGATGCCGATTGCGGCGTCGATGGCTTGTTCGAACGTCCCGCCTTCTTCGAACGCGGCGTTGAAGAGTAAGCGCGGGCGCAAACGCTTGCCGCGGCGCGGGCCCGAACCACCCGTCCCGATTCCGAAATGCCAACGAACTTGCTCGCCGATCGGTGAGCCGCCCATCGGGCGCAACAACACCGACACCGTCTCTTCGAGCGCGCGCTCGAAGCGCTCGAGCACTATGTCTGGTGCGACTTAACTCCTCCGTCTGCAAGTGCGTTCATACGATCGGCAACTTGATCGACCAGCCATCCCGGCGTCGACGCGCCTGACATCAGACCCGCAGTTTGCACGCCCGCGAACCACTCCGCCTCGAGCTCGTCGGGACCCTCGATGTGATACGTACGAGCGCCGTTCGTCGTCGCGAGCTCGGCGAGGTGCCGAGTGTTCGCAGAGTGTTTACCGCCGACCACAACCATAACCTCAACGTCTTGCGAGAGGCTCGTTGCTTCGGATTGACGGTTGTGCGTATCGGTGCAGATCGTGTTCACCGCGCGAACTTCGTAGTATTTGACGGTTAAGCGCTGAACGATCTCGGCAAAACCGGTTCCAGACCAGGTCGATTGTACGACGACGCCGACTCGGCTTGCGCGCGGCAGCGTGGCCACGTCGTCAGCCGTCTGAATGCACCACGCGCCCGGGACGTGCGAGAGCGTCCCTTTGACTTCCGCGTGATTGGGATCGCCGATGACGATGATCTTGTAACCGTCGGCGCGCAGCTTCTCGGCTTGCACGTGAATCTTCGTCACCATCGGACACGTGGCGTCGAGGATCGTCAGACCCTTCTGCTGTGCTTTCTCGTACACGGAGACCGGCAGGCCGTGGGCCCGAACGAACAGCGTTCCGGAATCGACTTCGTCAACCGAATCTGCGTTGCGCAAGCCTTGATCTTCGAGCTTCGCCACCATCTGCGGATTGTGGACGACGTGCCCGAGCGTCGTTACCTCCGCGCCCGACGCAACGGCTTCTTCGGCTTTCTTCACCGTAATGGCGACGCCGAAGCAGAACCCTTGAGTCTTCGCGCGTTTAATTTCCACGTTCCAAATTCTCCCCGAGCGCACGGATGCGCGCCATGATCGCATTAGCCCAGTTCGCCAATTCCTCGCGAGTGGCTTTCCCGCTGTGACCCCCGGCCAAGCTCATGGGTTCTCCGAAGGCGACGCTGAGCTTTCCCAGCCGCTTGGCACGGTCTCCGCCGCGAACGAACGCCGGCAGAACCGGCGCACCGGCGAGCGAGGCGAGTAAGGCCACCCCAGATTGAACGGGCAGATCCCCATGCACGTTCCGCGTCCCCTCCGGAAAGATGCCGATGGCCTTTCCTTCCTTTAAAACGCGCAGCGAGCCACGAATCGCCGCGACGTCACCTTTGCCGCGATCGACGGGATAGGCGCCCAGCGCTGCGATCGTCGGCCCGAGGATGGGAATCCGGAACAGCTCGACTTTCGCCATATACCAAACCCGGCGCGGCAGCGCGACGCCGAGCGCGACCGGATCGACGTAGCTGACATGATTGCACGCGACGATCAGCGGCCCGGTCATTGGAACGTTCTCGACGCCGAACACACGCATGCGCAACGGTCCATAGCACCACGCCCCAGTCACGGCTCGTGCGAAAGCGTAGAACGTCACGCCGCGTTGCGAATGGTCGCGAGCATCAGCTCGACCACCGCTTCCGCGGATATGCCGGTCGAGTCGATCAGGACGGCGTCGGCCGCACGCCGCAACGGTGACGTCGCACGCGTCTCGTCCAGCCGGTCACGTTCCTGAATCTGTGAGCGAACCTCGTCGAGGTCTGCATCGACGCCGCGTTCCGCGAGCTCCGACTGCCGCCGGCGTGCACGCTCGTCGAGCGAGGCGGTCAGGAAAAATTTATGCCGCGCATCCGGGAGCACGACGGTACCGATGTCGCGTCCGGCCATCACGACCGGTCCTTCGCGCGCGATCTGACGCTGCCGCTCGACGAGTTTGGCGCGAACCCCGGGCTGTGATGCAACTGCACTCACAGCGGCGGTTACGTCCGGGTCGAAAAGTCGATGCGTTACTTCGGTTCCGTCGACGCGTACGCTATACCCGAGCGTTGAGGAGTCGAGGATGCCGACGTCGACGCGATGTGCCTCGAGCAATCCGACCAGTGCCTCTTCTTGATCGACGGCGACGCCGTTTCGCAACGCAAGGTATGCGACTGCTCGATACATCGCGCCGGTGTCGAGATACAAATATTGCAGTCGCTTTGCCAGCTCAAGAGCTGTCGTTGATTTTCCGCTCGCTGTGAACCCGTCTATTGCGACGCTGCCGCTGCTTTGTGCACCCACTCGCCTGCGCACATTCTTGCCGGCGAAGAGCGGCCCTTCGAAAGCTCAGGCTCTGGGGATCCATTCGCAAGAGGGGACGTTCGATCGCGTAGGTTACGAGCGACGCGATTCCGAGCGCGATCGCAAATCCACAGACTGTCGTTATCCACGCCCACGTCGGATCACCGCGCGTCACGTCTGGCGGGTGCGGGATGAACGGCCACGTCGCGACCCAGCGGAAAACGATCTGATGCCAGAGGTACATATTGTACGAGACGACAGCAAGAAACACGAGAACGCGGTTTGCGATGATCCTGTGCCAGAAAGGCGGTGCCAAGAGCGAACCGACCGCGACCATTCCGATGGCAACGGCGTAGTACGTACCGTTGCGGATCAGCCAATAATCCGAGAAGTCCGTACGCCAGCGCTTTTCCGTCAGGTTCACGAACAAAAGCGTGATCCACACGATTCCGGTTAGCGCGACGAGCAGCCACACCCATCGGAGATTCGCCACGCGCGGGTAGCTTCTCCGCAGCCAAGCATAACCGAACGCGCAGAACATCCCGACCGCGAAGAAATCAAAGAAGCCCAACAGTTGCTGCAAGTTGTGATCGAATACGGGCATCGCGCAGCAGCGGCCGATCCGAATCCGGTACGCGATCGCGATCGCGGTCATCAGGCCGGCGACCGAAAGCGGCGCACGCAGCAAGAGAAAAACCAGAACGGGAAAGATCACGTAGTATTGGACTTCGATTCCGAGCGTCCACAGCACGCCGTTGATCGACGAATACGTATCGCCGAAAAGCGTGTGAACGAACGTCAGATGCGCGGCGAGATCGAACGCTGCGGCTTGCGGCGTCGTCCACCCGATATTTGCACCCCAGCTGTCCTTCATGCCGGGAAGGGCTGCGATTCCAATGACGGCGACCATGCTGATCGCGTAGGACGGTAATATCTTGATAAACCGGCGGTAAGCAAAGTGCCGGAGCGAGGGCGGCGTAGTTCCCTCGAAATGCGCGCACACGTACGGATAGCTCAAACAAAACGCGCTGAGGAAAAAGAACATCTCGACGCCGAGGAAGCCCGAGATCGGGATGAAAATGAGCGCACCCGGATCGAGCCATGATACTTGCCATAGATGGAACCACACGACGAGTGCAATCGCGATTCCGCGCAGGCCATCTAGGATGTCTAAATGGCGCGATTGCAACGCGGGTGCGGGTGATGCGCTAATGGAAGCTAGCTCCTGTGGCTAAGGCGCGGGCCGTCTTCTTCTGTTCCTCATGCGGATTCGAGTCGCCCCGTTGGCTCGGTCGCTGTCCGACCTGCGAAGGCTGGAACACGTTCGCCGAAGCCCCGACGCTGCGAACCGCGAAATCACCCGCAGCGCGCGCGCAAGCACCTGCGGCAATAGCGCCGCTGCGCCTAGCCGAAGTCGCAAGCGAAAGCACCAACCGCATTCCCTCGGGGATTAGCGAGTTCGATGCGCTTCTTGGCGGCGGAATCGTTCCCGGCAGCGTCATTCTCGTCGGCGGCGCACCGGGCGCCGGCAAATCGACGTTGATGCTGCAGCTCGCGGACGGCTTGGCGCGCGAGAATCGTCCCGTCGTATACGTCTGCGGCGAAGAATCGGCGGCGCAAGTGCGCCTGCGCGCGCAACGTTTGCGCGCCGGCGACGAGCTGCTCGTCTATCCGGAAACGAATCTCGTTGCAATCCTCGACGCAGTCGAGCCGCTGCACCCGAGCGTCATGGTCGTCGACTCGATTCAGACGATGTGGCTGCCGGAGGTCGAATCCTCCGCCGGAAACGCGGTTCAGATTCGCGAGTGCGCGCAACGTTTGGTTGAATACGCAAAACGCTCGTCGTGCGCGATCTTCTTGGTCGGACACGTCACCAAAGATGGCGCGATCGCAGGGCCGCGTTTGCTCGAACACCTCGTCGACACCGTCTTGTATTTCGAAGGAGAACCCAGCGGCGAGTTTCGCATTGTCAGGGCAACGAAGAATCGTTTCGGAAGCGTCGATGAGATCTGCGTGTTCACGATCGACGAGGAAGGTTTGCACGAAGTACAGAGCCCCTCGCAGATTTTCGTCGGCGCACACCGTCGGGCCGAAGCCAGCGGCGCGTGCATCGTCCCGAGCATCGTCGGTTCTCGCCCCGTCCTAGTAGAAATTCAGGCGCTCGTCGCCGACGCCGCTTACGGTACCCCGCGGCGACTCGCGGCAAATGTCGATCAAGCTCGCCTCGCGATGATTTTAGCGGTACTCGAGCGGCGCGCTGGAATGCACCTCGGCGGCATGGATGTTTACGCCTCCGTTGCGGGCGGCTTACGCATCAGCGAACCCGCGGCCGATCTCGGAATCGCGCTTGCAATCGCATCCGCATTTCGCAATCGTCCACTTCCCGGGAATCTCGTCGCGTTCGGCGAGATCGGACTTTCGGGAGAGCTTCGACGAGTTTCCCAGACGCCGCGTCGTTTAACCGAAGCGCGTAAGCTCGGCTTCACGCTGGTGCTCGCACCGGGCGAGATCGCCGACGTAAACGCAGCGCTCAGTCGCGCGTTTGCCTAGCCGCGCCCGAGGTACGGCATCTTCGTCGCCATGATGGTGAGGAATTGAACGTTCGTATCGAGCGGCAGCTGCGCCATGTAGACGACTGCGCTCGCCGTATGCGCTACGTTCATCTGTGCTTCCATCACGCGCGAACCATCGGCTTGCAACATCCCCGCCGAGCGGCGGCTCGTGATATTGCTGATCATCTCGGTCGTCGCATTGCCGATGTCGATTTGCCCGCACGCAATATCGTATTTGCGGCCTTCGAGGGAAATCAGTTTGGTCAATCCGCTGATCCCATGTTTCGTCGCCGCGTAGGGAGCAGTGTGCGGCCGCGGTGCGTACGCCGCAATCGAACCGTTATTGATGATGCGTCCGCCCTGCGGCGTCTGATCCTTCATGATCCGATACGCGGCACGCGCGCACAGAAATGCACCGGTGAGATTGACCGCAACGACGGCATCCCAGTCGTCTTTTCCAAGCTCCTCGAACGGGACGGTCGGTCCAAATGCGCCGGCGTTGTTGAAGAGCACGTCGAGACGCCCGAACTTCTCCCGCACCGTATCGAAGGCTGCGGTGACGTCGGATTCCTTGCCGACGTCGGCCGCAATCGCGAGCGTCTTTCCGCTCGGCGCTTTCGAGGCCGTTTCATCGAGCGTTTCGCGTTTACGACCAAGCAAGACGGTGGTGAAGCCGGCTTCGGCGAGCGCGATTGCGCTAGCGCGTCCGATACCGCTGCCGGCGCCGGTGACAAGAGCTACTTTTTCCATGCGCCGTGGTTGCGCCCATGACGAACGCGCTCCCGCTTTTCGAGATCGTGCCGAATATCTCCGAAGGCCGCGATGCGACGATCGTCGATGCCTGCGTCGACGCCGTAGCTAACAGCGGTGCGCGCGTCATCGATCGAACGACGGATAGCGTCCATCACCGTAGCGTGATTACGGCCGTCGGGACTGCCGACCAGGTACTGGCGGCCAGTATCGCGCTCGCCGGCGTCGCCGCCGAACGGATCGACTTGCGATCCCATACCGGCGTCCACCCGCGCATCGGAGCACTCGACGTCCTCCCGTTCATCGCGCTGCGCGGCGCGTCGCTTGCCGAGGCCGGCGCGCTTGCGCGTAAAGCCGCGGCGCAAATCTGGCAGCGCCATCGCGTCCCTTCCTATTACTACGGCGCGGCCGCTGCGCTCGAGGGCGGGCGGACTCTCCCGGAGGTACGCCGGGGCGGCATCCCGCTCGACGTGGGCGAGCGCGAGCATGAAGCTGCCGGCGCAATCGCGATCGGCGCGCGCGACTTCTTGATCGCATTCAACGTTGAGCTCGCCAGCGATGACGCGGCGATTGCGCGTACGATCGCGCGGGCGCTTCGCGAGCGCGATGGTGGCCTAGGAACGCTGCGCGCGCTTGGCCTACCGCGTGCGCCCGGCATCGTGCAAGTTTCGTTTAACATCACCGACCCGGAAGCGACGCCGATTTACCGTGTCGTCGAGCTCGTTCGCGCGCTCGCGGCTGAAGCGGAAATCGAGATCGTTCGTAGCGAGCTAATCGGTCTCGTGCCTCGCAAAGCATTGCAAGCGACCGCAGCTTACTATGCGCATGACGAGGCAAGGTTGTAAGCGGACTCGAAACCGCCCTCGTCTTGATTCGCCACTTTATTCTTTTCATCGCGCTGTTTGCAATCGTCACGCTCCAGTTGCCGTCCGGCAGCGCCCGGGCAGCGGTGCCGAATCCGAGCGAATTCCTGCCACGCGCAGTAACGTGGAAGGTGCTTGCGAACGGCTTGAAAGTCGTCGTCGCAGAATCGCACGCCGTCCCCGTCGTCGAGGTCGCGCTCTACTACGGTTTCGGCGCGAACGACGAAGTGCACGGAAAGACGGGACTCGCGCACGGTCTCGAACATATGATGTTCCGCGGGACGCCGTCGCTTTCCGACGCCGGGCTCGATGACGTCATTTCGCGTCTGGGCGCGCAAGTCAACGCCGAGACGAACACGGACGTGACGCACTTGTATGCGCTCGTTCCGCGCGAGCGTCTCGATCTATGGATGCGCATCGAAGCCGACCGCATGCAGCACCTCTCGCTTTCCGAGAACTTATGGAAGCTCGAAAAGGGCGCCGTCCTTCAAGAATACGCTGCGGATTATTCCGATCCGATCGGCAAGATGGTCATGAGCGTTAATCGTGCGGCATACGGCGCGAATGACCCGCTCGGACGTGGTGCGCTCGGTGTCCGCGACGACATCGTGCGTGCGAGGGCCGCCGACTTGCGCGCATATTATCGACGCTGGTATGCGCCGAACAACGCAGTTCTCGTTCTGACGGGCGACGTTACACCTGCTGATGCATTCGCACTCGCCGAGCACGATTTCGGCAGAATCCCGCGCCGCGCGGTCCCTAAGGCATACACGAAACCGCCCGTCGTGCACTCGGGCGAAAGCATAACGCAAACGGCCGACATTCCATTCGGCACTGTTGATTTTGCTTATGCAATTCCGGGGCAGACCGACCGCAAAGTAATCGCACCGATACTGATCGCGCTGGCCTGCGAAGACGCGCGTTCGCCGATTCGTTCGGCGCTCGTGAACAGCCAAATCGCGCTCGAGTATTCGGCGACACCGGTTCTCACGATGCGCGGTAGCATGTTTCATCTGCTGATCACACTCGCGCCGGGACGGACCGTCAGCGAGGCGCGGATCGCGTGGGAAAGCGCCTTCAGGCAAACCTTCGTTCAGGGCTACCCGCAAGAATTGATCGATGCGGCCAAGCGCGCTGCAATCGTTCAGGACGTGTACGATGCAGATTCGCTCACGGGGCTCGGCGATCTCGTGGGTAACTCCTTCGGCGTCGAGCACGGCACGTACCCGAATCGCGACAACACCGACATCGCAAACGAGACGCGCGCGCAGATTCAAGAATCGGCACGCACGTTCTTTGCAAAGCCGACGGTCGTCGCGTACGTTCGGCCGCAGATCGAGAAGCCCGGCGCGGCGCAACCGCGGCCGATCAATCCCGGTGCCACGGCGATCAACGATTCGTTCAGCGGACGCGTGCCGACCGGGAAAGTCGTCGAAGCGCCTTGGATTCGCGGCATGCTGGTGGCGTCGACGCCGCCGGCCTCGCACGTGCAGCCGGTCGCGTATACGCTGCCCAACGGTTTGAAATTGCTCGTCCAGGAAGCGCACGACAATCCGACCGTGTCGATCGCCGGCCGCGTCCGCAATTCGCCGCGCAGCGATCCACCCGGGCAAGAAGGCATGAGCGTGATGCTGACGTCTATGATGGCGTACGGGTCTGCGCGCTACGATTTCGACACACAGCGTTCGATCGCGGACAATCTCGCCGCGGAAGTCGGCTACGGTGGAAACTTTGGGGCACGTGGATTGGCACGCGATTTTCCGCAGCTGCTCGGGCTCATTGCCGACGACCTCAAGGAGCCGGCGTTGCCGTCCGAGTTCTTCGGACTTGTTCGTGATTCGATTCGCTCGCAAGTCGAACGCCGTAATTTCGATCCCCAATTCCGCGCCGCGCACGCTTTCGAAGCCGCGCTTCTTCCGCCCGACGATCCGCAGCTGCGTGACCCTACGGCGGCTTCTCTGAATGCGATCACCCTTTCCGATTTGCGAACATTTGCGTCGCGCTTGCTGCGTCCGGAGAATACCGTACTCGTCGTCGTCGGTGACGTGAAAGCGGCCGACGTTCGGGATGCGGTGACGTCTGCTCTCGGTGACTGGAAGGCGAGCGGTCCGCCGGTCGACCTCGCGCTTCCGCCGCTCCCGCAACCAAAGGGCGGAGCGATCGACGTCCCAACGCAATCGAACGATGTGGCCGTTCGCATGGGAGAACCTGGGATCTCCCGTGGCTCCTCGGACTTCGATGCGTTCACTCTACTCGATCAAATCTTTGGCGGCGACTCGTTCGATTCGCGGCTCTTCAAGGAAGTCCGGATGCGCCGGGGTCTAGCGTATACGGTCTACTCCGCACTCGACGCCGGCGTTGACCGCGGCATCTTCGAGATCGGATTGCGCGCCTCGCCGCAAAACGTCAATCGCGCCGTTAACCTCGTGAAGAGCGAGATGCGGCGGATGCAGGACGAGCGAGTAGGCGAAGCCGAGCTGGATCGCGCGCGCAGCCGCATCATCGGGCAGACCGTGATCGCCGAACAGGACAAGGGGACGCTGGTCGGCGACCTACTCAACATCGTTCAGAACGATCTTCCGCTCAACTACTATGGCACGCTCTCACAACGATATGGTTCGATCGGCGCCGATACGATTCAACGAGTGGCGCGAACCTATTTCCATCCCAACCACATGGTAGAGGTGTACGAAGGCCCCACTGCGCGGTAAGACTCCTTGGCTGAAAGGAGCGCCATGAGCACTCAGATCCTCAATCCGATCGTCACCGTTGACCCCAGCACCGAGCAGCCTCTCGAACGCTTCGAGCCTTTTTCGGCAGAACGCATCGACGCAGCGCTCGAACGGGCATCGACCGGCTATCGAGCCTGGCGAACGACGACATTTGCCGAGCGCTCGAAGGCAATGCACAAAGCCGGCGAGCTTCTCCGCGCCCGCCGAACAGAATATGCCGCGCTGATCACGCACGAAATGGGGAAACCCGTCGCCGAGGCAGAGTTCGAGATCGACAAGTGCGCGGGAGCCTGCGACTACTTTGCGGATCGTGCCGAGGAGTATCTGCACGACGAACCTCACCCGAGTAACGCGACGGAGAGCTATGTCGCGTTTCGTCCGCTCGGCGTCGTGCTTGCCGTTATGCCCTGGAACTTTCCGTTTTGGCAAGTCTTCCGTTTCGGTGCGGCTGCCATAATGGCCGGAAACACGACCGTCCTCAAACATGCAAGCAATGTAACCGGATGCGCCGTTGCAATCGAGAAATTGTTTGCCGACGCCGGATTCCCGGATGTCCTCACCACGATCATCGTCCCCGGCAGCGAAGTAACGAAGTTGATCGACGACAAGCGCATTGCGGCTGTGACGTTGACGGGCAGTGATGCGACGGGCTCGACGGTCGCCGCCGCGGCCGGAAAGAATCTCAAGAAATGCGTTCTCGAGCTGGGCGGCAGCGATCCGTTCATCGTCTTGGGCGACGCCGATCTCGACCTTGCCGCGCAGTTCGCGGTGCGCGCGCGCTTTCAGAATACCGGCCAGAGCTGCATCGCAGCCAAGCGCTTCATCGTTGAAACTTCGGTGTACGACGCGTTCCTGGAACGCTTTGTCGCACAAGCCAAAGCCCTGACGTACGGCGATCCAAACGATCGCGGCAACAAGCTCGGTCCGATGGCGCGCGTCGATCTGCGCGACGCACTCTACGAGCAGATCGTAAGCACGGCCGCGCGCGGTGGTAAGATCGCGACCGGTGGCAAAAAACCGTCGCGCAAGGGTTACTTCCTCGAGCCGACCATCGTCACCGACGTCACACCGGGGATGGTGATGTTCGAACAAGAGACGTTCGGTCCGGCCGCGGCAGTCGTGCGCGCCCGCGACGCACGCGAGGCGATCGCGCTTGCCAACGATTCGGATTTCGGACTCGGTGGCAATCTCTGGACCAGCGACATCGAGCGCGCGAAAAAGCTTGCCGGCGAGATGGAAACCGGCGGCGTCTTCATCAACGGCATGACGGCCAGCGACTCACGTCTGCCTTTCGGCGGTGTAAAGCGCAGCGGTTACGGACGCGAGCTCTCGGAGTTCGGAACACATGAGTTCACGAACATTCAAACGGTCTGGATCGGGCCGGTACGGACCTGATGGCCGACGTCGACGAACGCAAGAAGCGCACGATCACGGAGATCCGTGACTCGAAAGCGACCGGCGAGAAGCTCGTCTACATGTCAGTCCCCGACTACACCTCAGCACGTTGGGCTGAGATGGCCGGCGTCGACGTTGCGGTCGTCGGGGATAGCTTGGCAATGGTTGCGCATGGACATCCGAACACGATCCCCGCGACGATGGACATGATGGTCATGCACTCGCTCGCGGTGCGTCGTGGCGCGCCGAACACGTTCGTGCTCGGATGCATGCCGTATCAAAGCTACAGTACCGTCGACCGCGCGTTGCAAAATGCGACGCGCTTCATGCAAGACGCCGGCTGTGACGCAGTGAAGCCCCAAGGCGGAAAGAGCCAAGCCCACATTCTCAAAGCGCTTGTCGATTCAGGGATTCCGACCGCTTCGCACATCGGCCTCACACCGCACACCGTCGCGATGTTCGGCGGATTTCGCGTGCAAGGCCGAACGGCTGTCGATGCGTTCAAGATTCTCGAGGATGCGCTTGCGATTCAAGAAGCCGGCTGTTTCATGCTCGAATTCGAAGCCGTCCCCGCGCCGATTGCGGCCGCGATCTCGAAGGAGCTCGATATTCCGACGATCGGCATCGGCGCCGGCGTTGGTACCGACGGACAGATCCTGCTCTGCTACGATTTGCTAGGCGTCTTTACCGATTTCAAGCCGAAGTTCACGAAGCGCTTTACCAACCTCACCGAAGTCGCCGTATCCGGCATCAAGCAATACGTCTCCGAAGTCAAAGCCGGAACGTTCCCGGACGACGAGCACAGTTATTCCGTCAATCCCGCCGAGCTCGAAAAGTTTCTCGGCATGGTCGAACGCCGCAAACAAGTCTTGAAGGGGTAAGGACAGTGAGGACGATTGCGTGTTTTATTTTGGGGTTGCTCTTCACCACCCCCGGAACGACGGACGCTCAAAGCACTTCGCCGTTCGTCGGCGATTGGGCTCCGGTCTCAATCACGAACATCCAGCCCGGCGGTAAGAAGGTCCGTGCCTTCGGGCAACATCCGATGGGGATGGTCGTATTCACTTCCAACGGACTTTTCACGTGGGCGGAAGTCGATCCAGCACTTCCGCCGATCGCAGCAAATAATCGCAACGGCGGGACGGCGAACGAAAACAAGGCCATCGTGCAACGCAGTCTTTTCTACTTCGGTTCGTACACGGTCGACGCGGCCAAGAAAACGATCACGCTGCACATTGACGGCAGCTCTTACATGAACTGGAAAGGTGTCGAACAAGTCCGGAAATACACGCTCGTCGGCGATACCGCAACGTTCACGAACCCAACCGCCTCGGTCGGCGGTAAAGCAATCGCCGTTCTCCAGCGCATGAAATAAGACAGCCGGCTTACGCTGGGACGGCTTCTCTTAGGTCGTCGTTCGTGAGCAGCTCGAGCGGTTTATAGTTGCGCGACACTACGTAATCAGGGCGCGGATTCGCCGGAATTGGATTCGGCTTGTTTGCGACCGTGTTGTACGCCATGTAGTGGTGCCAGCGATCGTTCGGCGCGAGATTGTGTCCCGAACCATGCACCATCTTGCAATGAAACAAGACGGCCGTTCCGGGGCCGCCGCTGATCGCTACTGGACGCGGGCCCTTGCGAAGCAAGTCGATCATCGACGGCTTTTCGATCGCCCACTGCGGATACGAGGTCGTGAGCTCGTCCTTGTACGCGGGAAGAACGTCGCCTTTGTGACTACCCGGAACGAAATAGAGACAGCCGCTGAATTCCGTCGCTTCGTCGAGCATGACGAGGAACGTCGCCATCTGCGACGTCGGCACACCATCATGCTGCCAGTAACCGTAATCTTGATGCCACAGCCAAACGGTGCCGTCGATTGCGGTCTTGATGTTGCTCTTGCAGTGATAGATGTAAAGCTTGTCGTCGCGTAAGACTTGTTGCGCCGGACTCAGGAAGCGCGGCGTACGCGCCAACCGCGCGAAAACCGGCGACGCCGTCGGCCCGTCGGATTCATGTGCACGATAGACGGTTCGTACCGAGCCCGTCCGCTCGCGGATGATCGCGTCGGACTGGACGTTCGAAACGCGATTGATCTCCGACTTCAGAAGCGTTACTTCGTCATCGCTGAAGAGACGATCGAAGCGGATGAAACCGTCACGGTCGAACTGTGCGACCTGGGAATCGGTCAGTTGCATCGGCAACCTCCTAGGGCGTGCGCAACATACTAGCGTTACGCGCGATACGCTGAAAACCTTCGCGCACGCGTTCGATAGGCGCAACCCAAGAACAGCGCAGCCAGCCTTCGAACGACGCGCCGAAGATCGATCCTGGGATCGCTACAACGTCGGCTTCTTCAATCAGCGTTTGTGCGAAAGCTAGCGTCTCGACCCCATCTCCGACATGCACGGCGGCGTAAAACGAGCCGTCGATCGGCGCATACGCTAGTCCGGCGTCCTCTAAGTCTTCCACGACGGCGGCGCGCTGCTCGTGATAGAACGCGGCGTGTTCCTGGAGACCGCCGGGCGTCCGAAATATCTCGAGTGCGATCCGTTGCGCAAACGTGTTTGCGGTCGAGACCACGTACGAGTGCGCGCGTAACATCGTCGGGATGCACGCCTTGGGCGCCAGCACCCAGCCCATGCGCATTCCGGTGAGCGCGTTGCTCTTCGAAAGCGAATTGACGACAATCGTGTGCGGATAGACACGCGCGAGCCAACCCACGTCCTCCGTGAACACCAGCTCGCGATAGATTTCGTCATGCAAGACGTAGATCGGCTCGCCGCCCCGCGCGAGGAGCAGCTCGGCCAGCCGTTCTGCTTGTGCGCGTGTGATTGCGCGCGCCGTTGGGTTAGAGGGCGAGCAGATCACGATTAGGCGCGTTTGGGGCGTCACCCCCGCGGCGATGCGCTCGGCATCGAAGGCAAATTGGTCTTCTGCAGCGAGCTGAACGCGCTGCAGCGTAATGCCTTCCATTTGCGCGCACTTTACGTACGAAGGGAAGGCGGGCTCGACGACCATCAGTGCGTCCTTGGCCGGATCGAGCAGTGCTTTGATCGTCAGATACACGGCCTCTTGCGAACCGGGCGTCGCGATAACATTCTCTGATCCGGAGAGCTTCGGATAGTGATAATATTCAGCGATGGCTTTACGCAGCTCGGCGTCGCCGGCGTTCGTCGTGTAGCGGCAACCGTGTTCCGCAACCCACTGCGTCGCGAGCTCGAAATATCGCATTGTTGGGAAGAGCGTCGGCTCGCCGAGTCCCAGATCGATCGAGGTCGGTTTCTTGCGATCGTTGAGCGCTCGGATTACCGAGGGTTCGATCGAGACGACGTGCGGATTGAAGCTCATCGCACTTCGAATTCGCGAATCGCGTCCTCATTCCACGCGATACCGTTGCCCGGCTCGGAGGAAGCGGTGATATGTCCATCCTTGACTTCAATCGCCTCGCGCAACACGGGCTGCGCCCAATCGACGTACTCGAGCCAATGCCGCGTCGGCGTCACCGCAAGCAGATGCGCGCTGATCTCCGGATAGAGATGCGAGGACATCGAGACGCCCGCGGCTTCTGCTAAGCTCGCGGCGCGAAGCCAGCCGGTGACGCCGCCGATTTTCATCGCATCGGGCATCGCATAATCGCATGCGCGCGCATCGAGGAACGTCGCCATCTCGTGTGGACCCCACCAGTTCTCACCGGTTTGAATCCCCGTTCGAACGGCGTGACGAACCTCTGCATGTCCGCGCGCATCGTGAGCGTCTACCGGCTCCTCAAGCCACAGCACGTGCTCGGTGTCGAGCATCCGCCCGCGGCGCATCGCTTCCGCAGTCGAAAGTGCTTGATTGTAGTCCGCCATCAACACGACGTCGCGTCCAATAGCGCCGCGCACCGCACGAACCACAGCGAGATCGGTAACCGCATCCGGATACCCCAAACGCACTTTGATGGCTCGAAAATTTGTCCCCAGCAATTCGCGCGCTTCGTGCGGTGCGCGCTCCGGACCGATAATTCCAAGACCATTACTGTTGTAGGCGGGAATCGCACGCGGTGCTCCCCCGAGAAGCTCGGCGAGCGGTAGCGCATGCGCTTTCGCGAGCGCATCCCAAAGCGCCATATCGATTGCAGCCAGTGCCATCAGCGTAATACCTTGCGCGCCGATCAAACGCAAGCGGCTCTGCAAAGTTGCCTCGATGTCGGCGGGCGCAAGCTGCGAACCACGAATAACCTCGCCGTAATGCGTCGCCACGTTTGCAACGGGTTCGAGCGCAAACGGCGCGTACACGAACACATACGCGCTCCCCGTCGGTCCGCCGTCGGTTTCGATGTCAACGAGAACGAGGGGCGCCATCTTCACTTCGCCCGTCGCCACCGCCAGCGGCCTGCGCATCGGGACGAGCGCCTTACGTACCCGCACGCTCGCAATGCTGAGCGCAGATTCGCGCGTTCTCACACGGAGATCTCGAAATCGCGCAAGACTGCATTGAGCGACGTCTTGCGATCGGTGCTTTCGGAACGTGTCCCGATTACGAGTGCGCATGGCGTTCCGTACTCGCCAGCCGGGAATTTCTTCGGGAAGCTCCCTGGGATCACGACGCTGCGCGGCTCGACGCTGCCCTTGGTGACGCGCGGCGTTGAAGCGCGCACGTCGACGATCGGCGTACTGGCTGTGATGACGACGCCCGCACCGAGCACTGCTTCCGTTCCGATATGCACGCCTTCGACGACAATGCAACGCGAGCCAATGAATGCACCGTCTTCGACAATGACCGGTTGTGCTTGCGGCGGCTCGAGAACTCCACCGATGCCGACGCCGCCGGCCAGGTGAACGTTCTTTCCTATTTGCGCGCAGGATCCGACAGTCGCCCACGTGTCGACCATCGATCCGTCATCGACGTATGCGCCGATGTTCACGAACCCCGGCATCAGGATCGCGTTCTTCCCGAGATAGGACCCGTAGCGCGCGATGCCGCCCGGGACGCAGCGAGCGCCGAGCTTCTTATAATTGCGTTTCGTCGGCAGCTTGTCGTAGTAGGACGGGGGTGCGCCGCGCAGCGCGAGCGCATCGGCGCCGTCCGTTCCGATTACCATGCTGTCCATCCGCGCGAAGTAGAGCAAGATCGCCTGCTTCACCCAGGCGTTCGTCACCCAGCCGCCGTCGCTCGGCTCAGCGACGCGCAATGTGCCGTCGTCGAGTGCTCCGATGACCTCGTCGACCGCCGCGCCGTCAGGTCCCCGCAGCCGCGACCCGCCATGTGCGGCATCGTCGGCCAATGCCTCAATAGTAGAACGAAGTTCTGCGACCTTCACCCGCCGTTGATACGCCCTTAAGCTTGCCCCGCCCCTGGATTCGGCGATGTGACGCCCGGCCGCCGGGGAGCGCGTACCCAAAAACAGAAGGGCCACCTCCGCCTATCGGAAGCTCGTTTTCAGCTAGGAGATACTGCGTGCCCAACTCAGCCGCCGAAGAGAAACGCATCAACACAATTCGGATGCTCTCGATCGACGCCGTGCAAAAGGCGAACTCGGGACATCCGGGATTGCCGCTCGGCGTTGCAGCGCTCGCGCACACGATTTGGTCGCGGCATTTGCGCTACGATCCAAAGAATCCGCATTGGTTCAATCGCGATCGTTTCGTTCTCTCCGCCGGACACGGCTCGGCGCTGCTGTACTCGTTGCTATATTTAGCCGGTTACGATTTGAGTCTCGATGACCTCAAAGCGTTCCGTCAGTGGCATTCGAAAACGCCCGGACATCCGGAAGCCGGTCACACGGCCGGCGTTGAGGTAACGACCGGACCACTGGGTCAGGGCGTCGGCAACTCAGTTGGTCTCGCGATCGCTGAAGCGCATCTCGCTGCCGTGTTCAATCGCGACGAGAAGATTTGCGACCATTACACGTATTGCATCGCCGGCGACGGCGACATGATGGAAGGCGTCGCATCGGAAGCGTCGTCGCTCGCCGGTCATCTCGCACTCGGCAAGCTGATCATGTTCTACGACGACAACTATGTCTCGCTCGCCGGACCAACCAGCGTCTCGTTCGATGAAGACGTCAACAAGCGGTTCGAAGCATACGGCTGGCACACAATGCACGTTGATTCCGAGCATGCAAACGACGTCGAGGCACTCGACAAGGTCATCACCGAAGCAAAACGTCACACCGACAAGCCAACGCTGGTCTCGGTGCGCACCACAATCGGATTCGGTTCGCCACGCGCGGGAACGTTCTCAGCGCACGGTGAGCCGCTCGGTGCCGACAACGTCAAGAAGACCAAAGAATTCTTCGGGTGGCCGACTGAGCCCGATTTCATCGTCCCGGACGAAGTGCTCGCATTCTGGCGCGACCGCGCATCCGACAACGCGAAGGTCGTCAAAGCGTGGGACGATCTCTACGCGAGCTATAAGAAACGCAATCCGGATCTCTCGGCACAGCTCGACCGAATGATTTCCGGAAATCTTCCGACCCTGAATTGGCCGGCGTTCAATGCGGAGAACGGCAGCGTTGCGACCCGCGACGCCGGCGGTACCGTGATGAACGCGATCGCAAAAGATCTTCCCGAGCTGGTCGGTGGTTCTGCTGACCTCGACCCGTCGACGAAGACCTATATGAAGGATTGCGGCGATTTCGAGCCGGGCTCGTACGCCGGTCGGAATATCCACTTCGGCGTTCGCGAGCACGGCATGGGTTCGATTGCCAACGGCATTCAGGCCCACGGCGGTCTCTTGCCCTACACCGCGACATTCTTCAACTTTCTCGACTATATGAAGCCAGCAGTGAGGCTCGCTGCAATCAACAAGGGACGCGTCATCTTCGTCTTCACGCACGACTCCGTGTTCTTGGGCGAAGACGGTCCGACGCACGAACCAATTGAACAGCTCGCGACGCTTCGCGCGACGCCGGGAATGACGACCTTTCGTCCGGCTGATTCGCTCGAAACGCTCGAGGCCTGGAAATACATGCTGCGTCCGGGCACCGGCCCGTACACGATTGTGCTCACTCGGCAAAAAGTGCCGTTCCTGGGAGATAGGAACGCCGCTGTCTCCAAGGGCGCCTACGTTCTAAAGGATGCATCGGGGACTCCGGATTTGATCCTGATCGCAACCGGCTCCGAAGTTTCGCTGGCAATGGACGCTGCAAAGCTGCTCGAAGCCAAAGGCACCGCAGTGCGCGTCGTCTCGATGCCGAGCTGGGAGCTCTTCGATGCGCAGGACGATGCCTACCGGGAGAGCGTGCTTCCCAAGTCGGTGCGCGCACGTATGTCGATCGAAGCCGGCGCGACGATGGGCTGGCAAAAATACGTCGGCGATCACGGCCTTGCGTACGGCATCGACAAATACGGCGCATCCGCACCGGCGTCCGTGATTGCAAAGGAATACGGATTTACTCCGGAACGCGTTGCCGAAGTAGCCTCCGGATTACTCGCGCGCGTATAAAAGTTTGAAATCGAAAGGGTAATCATGCCGAATCAACTCGAGCAATTGACCGCAGCCGGGCAGAGCGTCTGGTACGACAACATCCGTCGATCGATGTTCGCCTCCGGCGAGCTCCGCAAACTCATCGAAAACGGCTTGCGCGGAATGACTTCGAACCCCACGATCTTCGAGCACGCGATCGATACCGGTACCGACTACGACGAACAGCTCAAGTCGCTCGTCGGCAAAGAATCCGATCCACAAAAACTCTTCGAAGCGCTCGCTGAAAAAGACATCTGCGCGGCACTCGACGAGTTCAGGCCGCTCTACGATAAGACGAATGGCGGCGATGGATTCGTCTCGCTTGAAGTTTCCCCGTTGCTTGCGAACGACACGAAAGGAACGGTTGACGCGGCGAAACGTCTCTGGAAAGAAGTCGACCGTCCGAATCTAATGATCAAGATCCCCGGAACGCCGGAAGGCGGTCCCGCGATCACGGAAGCAATCGCAGCCGGAATCAACGTCAACGTGACGCTGCTCTTCTCGCTGGCAAGCTACGAGATGGCGGCTAACGCGTACATTGCCGGACTCGAGAAACGTCTCGCGGCGGGCGGCAAGATCGACCGCATCGCATCGGTCGCGAGCTTCTTCCTTTCACGAATCGACACCAAAGTCGACAAAGAGCTCGAAGCCACGATCGCGGCGGGACAGAAGAATCTCGAGCCGTTGCTTGGCAAAGCTGCGATCGCAAACGCGCGCATCGCTTACGAAACATTCGAGAAGCTCTTCTCGAGCGAACGGTTCAAGAAGCTCGCCGCCGCAGGTGCAAAAGCTCAGCGTCCCCTGTGGGCGTCGACGTCGACCAAGAATCCGAAGTACTATGACTTGATGTACGTCGAGACACTGGTTGGGCCGAATACGGTCAACACGATTCCGCCTGCGACGTTCGAGGCGCTTCTCGATCACGGAAAGGTCACGCCCAACACGGTGAAATCCGACTACGCGGGTGCACACAAGATCTTCGACGATCTCAAAGCTGCCGGAATCTCGCTAGACAAGATTACGGCCGAGCTGACGGTCGAAGGCGTGAAATCATTCGACGACTCGTATAACCAACTACTCGAAGCGATTGCCGAGAAACAGGGACTCTTGGCCGGCGCGGCACGGTAAACTGTAACCGACGACTAAGAAGGAAAGCAAACAATGGAATTAGGGATGATCGGTCTCGGCAAAATGGGCGCGAACATGACGACGCGCCTGCTGCGCGGAGGCCATAAGGTCGTCGCGTTCGATTTCAACAAGGATGCCGTCAAGGCTGCCGTAGGCGACGGTGCGACCGGCGCAAGCTCGCTCGAAGAGCTCGTCGGCAAGCTAAGCGCTCCACGCATCGCGTGGATGATGGTGCCATCCGGTGCACCGACCGAGCAAACGATGGAAAATCTGCTCAAGGCAATGAAGCCCGGCGACATCATCATCGACGGTGGCAACTCGAATTGGAAAGATTCGATTCGCCGTGCCGGGATCTGCAAAGGCAAAGGCGTTGCATTCCTCGATGCGGGGACGAGCGGCGGCATCTGGGGCCTGGAAAACGGCTACTGCCTGATGGTCGGCGGCGAGAACGCTTCCGTGAAAACGTGCGAGCCGATATTCACTACGCTCGCTCCGAAAGACGGCTATGCGCACGTCGGTGACGTCGGCGCGGGACACTTCTCCAAGATGGTCCACAACGGAATCGAGTACGGTCTCTTACAAGCCTACGGCGAAGGGTTCGAGATTCTCGAGAAATCACAGTTCAAATACGATCTGCATAAGCTCGCAAAGCTTTGGCTGAGCGGTAGTGTCGTTCGTTCGTGGCTCCTCGAGCTGCTCGAAATTGCACTACGCGACGATCCGACACTCGCTGACATCAAAGGTTACGTCGTCGATTCGGGCGAGGGCCGCTGGACGGTTCAGGCCGCGATCGACGAAGATGTCCCGGCGCCGGTGATTACCTTATCGCTGATGGCGCGCTTTGCGTCGCGGCAAGACGAATCGTTCAGCGCCAAGATTATTGCAGCACTACGCAATCAATTCGGCGGACACGCGGTCATGCACGACGTGCACGAAGCGCCGCCCAAAGACGGAGTACCGGCGAAGGCATAATGGCACAAACCGTTCCGCGGCCCAAGAGCTCGAGCGACGGCAATCCGCTGCGCGCGGGCTTGTCGACGAATCGTATCAAGGATCCGTGCAACGTCATCTTCTTCGGCGCCAGCGGCGATCTGATGAAGCGCATGCTGATGCCGGCGATGTACAATCTGCGGCTCGGCGACGTGCTGCCCGTTAGGTACGGCATCGTCGGATTCTCGCGAACGGAATGGGACGACGACGGCTTCCGCAAGGAGATGAAGTCGAGCATCGACGAGTTTTCCCGAAGCGGTGAAGCCAAAGATCCGCTCTGGAGCGATTTTGCGAAGCACGTCTCATATGTCAGCGGCGACTTCGACGACCCGAAGTGCTACAAGAAGCTCCGCGAGGTTCTCGAGCGCAACGACTCGGAGCTAGGAACCGAGAGTAACCGGCTCTTCTATCTCTCGACGCCGCCGGGGCTCTTCACGAAGATCGTCGACATGCTCGATGAAGCCGGCCTTGGCCCACATAGCAATCCAAAGGGCTGGACGAGAATCATCGTCGAGAAACCGTTTGGAACCGATCTGACATCGGCGCGTGCGTTGCAAGCCGAGATCACCAAAGTGTTCGACGAGAAGCACGTCTATCGGATCGATCACTACCTCGGCAAAGAGCCGGTTCAGGATATCATGGCGTTGCGATTTGCGAACGTCATGTTCGAACCGATTTGGGATCGCCGCTACATTCAATCCGTCCAGATCACTGCGGCTGAAACCGTCGGCGTCGAGCATCGCGGCGGCTACTACGAAACGTCCGGCGCGCTGCGCGACATGATCCAAAATCACGTCATCAATCTCTTCGCGCTGGTCGCTATGGAACCACCGGTTGCGGCCGACGCCGATTCGATCCGTGACGAAAAGATGAAAGTGCTGCGGGCGCTCAGACCGATGGATCCGGATCAGCTGATTCATTTTGCCGCGCGCGGACAGTACGCCGCCGGTATCGAAAACGGGAAAGAAGTCCCCGGTTATCGCCAAGAGCCCGACGTAAATCCCAAATCGAACGTCGAAACGTACGCCGCAGTCAAACTGTACGTCGACAACTGGCGCTGGGCGGGCGTTCCGTTCTACCTTCGCAGCGGCAAGCGGTTGGCGAGCAAGATCAGCGAAATCGCGATCCGTTTCAAAGACATTCCCCACCGGCTCTTCGGCGAAAGCAGCGACGATATCGAACACGATGCACTCGTCATGAAGATTCAACCCGAAGAAGGCGTCTCGATTCGATTCTCGGCGAAGGTTCCGGGCCCGAAAATGCACATCCGTTCGGTCTCGATGGATTTCAACTACGGTACCGGCTTCGGCGTCGTTTCCGCGCCCGCTTACGAGCGTTTGATCGGCGATGCGATGCGCGGCGATGCAACACTGTTCACCCGCTGGGACGCGGTCGAGGCCGCATGGGAAGCCGTTACGCCGATTTTGGATCGTTGGCAGATGCTCAAAGACACGAGCTTCCCCAACTACGCAGCCGGGAGTCAAGGTCCGGTCGCATCCGATGCACTCTTCGATGATGACGATGGTTGGAGGCGCATCTGACCGCGTCGGCGCCGGCATTCGACACCGAAGCGATTCGTCTCGAATGGCGCGAAG
Source organism: Vulcanimicrobiota bacterium (assembly GCA_963715815.1). GTDB lineage: Bacteria > Vulcanimicrobiota > Vulcanimicrobiia > Vulcanimicrobiales > Vulcanimicrobiaceae > JAFAMS01. The sequence continues at coordinate 2,136,508 of OY970278.1, forward strand.
CGCGCGGCGGTAGGCCGTCGACGGCGACGATGAATCTCATCGTCTACGTCGAGAACGAACGCTATCGTGACTGGGTCACCGAGCGCGCATGGCGCATCGCCGACAAACACCCCTCACGAATGATCGTGCTGGATGGAATCAAAGGGCATCACGGCACGCAGATCAAGGCGCAAGAACCACAACGCGAAGATACGCCGCAGATCTTCCGGGAGGGCGTCGAGCTGGGCGTCGATGGGATTCGTGCGGCGCAGCGCGTGCAATTCGTCGAGGCGCTTCTCGTTAAGGACATTCAGTGCGTGTTATGGTGGGCGGCCGACCGCCTCTTCTCGAGCGAGACGTTCGCCGGCTTGCTCGAAGTCGTCGAACACGTGATCTTAGATTCGTCGGGTACCGATACGGAACCGAATGCGCTGCGCGAGTTTTCGAGCTTTTTTGCCGGCAAGAAAACCGTTGCACTTGGTGACTTGGCCTGGATGCGCCTCGATCCGTGGCGGGACGTGATCGCACAATTCTTCGACGATCCCTCGATGCGCGACGAACTTTCCGCGATTCGCAGAGTCGCGATCAGCGCCGGCTCTGATTCGGAAATGCTATATCTCGGCGGGTGGCTCGCGAGCCGGCTCGGCTGGACGGTGCGCGACAGATCGACTTTCGTTGACGCGAAAGGCTCCGTTATCACGTTCGAACACAAACGCGAGGGCGAGATCCGTCGCGTCCAAAGCGTCCGGCTCGAAACCGCGACCTCCGCGTACTCGGCGCACGTCGAGGGTGAAACGGTTTCGCTCGAAGTGACCGGGCGGTTCGCGCGCGCGAAGCGGCACGTACCGCTTCAAGCGATCGACAACACGTCGCTCGTCGAACGCGCGATCCTCGGCGACCGTACCGACGAGATATTCATGGAAGCGCTGCAAACGGTCGGAGATCTCCTGAAATAGTGGGGCGGAGCGCCTTTTGATCGGCAAACTCGAGATCGTCGCGGACGAAGCTGCGCTCGCGCACTCGAGCGCCGAGCGCTTCATTTTAGCGGCACGTGATGCAAAGGCAGCGCGTGGCACGTTCGCTGTGTCGCTCGCCGGCGGATCGACGCCCAAAGCGATGTTCGCGCTGCTTGCGGCCGAACCGCTGCGCTCGCAAGTTGATTGGGGCTCGATTCGCTTCTTCTTCGGTGACGAACGCTGCGTGCCGCCGGATCATCCCGATTCCAACTACGGCATGGCCAAGAAGAACCTGTTCGATCCGCTCGGGATTTCCACCGAGAAAGTTCATCGCATGCGCGGCGAAATCGCGCCAGAGGAAGCAGCGCTCGAATATCAAGCGACTCTGCTCAAAGAGCTCGGCGAGACGCCGGTGCTCGATTTGATTTTCCTCGGGATGGGACCGGAAGGGCACACCGCCTCGCTCTTTCCCGGCGTCTTCTCGCAATTCGATCCGCAACGCTGGGTCGTCACAACGTACATCGAAAAGCTCTCGACCAATCGCATTACGCTCACGCCACGCGCCATCAATGCGGCACGCGCGATCCTCCTCGTCACGGGCGGTGAAGCCAAGGCCGATGCGCTGGCTGAAGTGTTGGCCGGTGCTCGCAATTCCGATCTCTATCCCGCGCAGATCCTGAATCCGGAGCACGGTTCGCTGACGTGGCTCGTCGATCGCGCTGCGACCAAGGGGCTGTCGGCCTGAAAGGCTCGTACGATCGCGTTCACGCGCGGTCGCTGCGCGATCCCGAAGGCTACTGGGGCGAGGTCGCCGAGCAGATTACGTGGACCAAGAAGTGGGATCGCGTTTTGGATCGCTCGCGTCCGCCGTTCTATCGCTGGTTCACCGGCGGCGAGTTGAACACGTGTTATAACGCGCTCGATCGTCACGTCGAAAACGGGCGTGCCGAGCAGCTTGCGCTGATCTACGACAGTCCGATCACGCAGACGATCCGCAAGTACACGTACAATCAGCTGCTGGATCAGGTCGCGCGCTTTGCAGGCGTGCTCGCGTCGCTGGGCGTCAAGCGCGGCGATCGCGTCATCCTTTACATGCCGATGGTCCCCGAAGCGCCGATTGCAATGCTCGCGTGCGCGCGTCTTGGAGCGATCCACTCGGTCGTCTTCGGCGGTTTCGCTCCGCGCGAGCTCGCGGTACGCATCGACGACTGCAAACCAAACGTCATCGTCTCCGCATCGTGCGGTATCGAGCCGGCGCGTACGATTGCCTACAAGCCGCTTCTCGACGAAGCGATCGAACACGCAACGCACAAGCCCTCGACCTGCGTGATTCTGCAGCGCCCGCAATTGGAAGCCAACCTCATCCCCGGTCGCGATCGCGAGTGGGGCGCATTGATGGCTTCGGCGCAGCCCGCGCCTTGCACGCCGGTGCTCGCAACCGACCCGCTCTACATTCTCTATACGAGCGGAACGACGGGACAGCCGAAGGGCGTCGTGCGTGACAACGGCGGGCATGCCGTCGCCGTGCACAACACGATGAAGATGATCTACGGCATCGAGCCTCCGGACGTGTTCTGGACGGCGTCCGACGTGGGTTGGGTCGTCGGGCATTCGTACATCGTGTACGGCCCGCTACTTGCAGGCTGCACGACGATTCTTTTCGAGGGTAAGCCGGTTGGCACGCCGGATGCAGGCGTCTTCTGGCGCGTCGTTTCGGAACACAAAGTGCGAGCGCTGTTCACTGCACCGACCGCGTTCCGCGCGATCAAGCGTGAAGATCCGGACGGCGAGCTGATTGCGCGCTACGATCTCTCTGCTTTTTGCACGCTGTTTCTAGCCGGCGAACGCTGCGATCCGCCAACGCTCGCATGGGCGCAAGAAAAACTGCGCGTCCCGGTCATCGATCATTGGTGGCAGACCGAAACCGGATCGGCGATCGTCTCGAATTACGTCGGTCTGGATGGACCCGGCGGCAAGATGCTGCCGATCAAAGCCGGGTCGCCGACGAAAGCAGCGCCGGGTTGGGACGTTCATGCGCTCAGCGCTGAAAGCCACGACGTGAAACCGGGCGAGATCGGTACGCTCTGCTGCAAGCTTCCGTTGCCGCCCGGTTCGTCGCCGACACTATGGAACGCGGAAGAACGCTTTCGCACCGCATACCTGGCGGCGTTCGAGGGCTACTACAGCACCGGCGACGCGGGCTATCTGGATGAAGACGACTATGTGTTCGTGATGACGCGCGTCGACGACGTCATCAACGTCGCCGGACATCGCCTATCGACGGGCGCGATGGAGGAAGTGCTCGCCTCCCATCCCGACGTCGCGGAATGCGCCGTCGTCGGTGTCGCCGACGAGCTCAAAGGTCAGATCCCGCTCGGATTCATCGTGCTCAAAGCCGGTGTCGTGCGCACTGCCGACGCAATCACACACGAGATCGTGCAGATGGTGCGCGATCGTATCGGGCCCGTCGCAGCATTCAAGCACGCAATCATCGTCGAGCGCCTTCCGAAAACACGCTCCGGGAAAATCTTACGTTCCACTATGCAAAAGATCGCCGACGACCAGCCGTACAACACACCGGCAACGATCGACGACCCCGCGATCCTCGGAGAGATCGGCAAAGCTCTAAACTCCGCCGGCTACGCGAAAACCCTTACGGTCTGATCGGCGGCGGGAGCGTTTGACTCGGCGACGGTGAGGGTTGCGGCTTGGGCGGAACACCACCGCTGGCGGCGCCCGGAACTTGCGAGCCGGTCAGCATCAACGTTTGCGTGCCGAGCGTGTCCGCATCGATGTGCGCACCGGCGAGCAGCTTGCCTTCGACGCGATTGACTTCGACGAGCGCTTTGTTCAAATCGGTTTGCGCCTGCAGTTCGCGTCCGCGATCATTTGCGAGATTGAGGACGCGCTGCAGCACCAGGAACGTCGTCGACGTTCCGGCGCGGAATTTGCGCAGCTCGCTTGCGTAGACTTCTTCGGCGGCTTTGCGTGCCGTCGTTGCAGCGATCAAGCGTGCGTGCGCCGCGCGTAGTGACTGCACCGAGTTCGCCGACTCCATTTTGAGGCGCTGAATCAGCGCGATCTCGTTGATCTCGACCGAACGCGCCTGTTCGAGCGCTGCGTCGTAGTTGCCCCGCGCGCCGCGATTTTGCAGCGGCAAACCAATCGTCACTTGCGCCGAATACGTCGGGAAGCGGTTGCTGAACAGATTGGTGTACGACTGCCCCAAACCGCCTTGCACGTAGCCGGGCGACGAGAAGTTGAGCGGCGGCAACGGCGTGAGCTGTTGGCCGGGAGCCAAAGACTTGTTGGCGATCGCGATAAGCTGATTGATTGCGCTTGCTTCCGTGATGAACAGTCCGGTGACCGGACTCGAGAGCGGGTTGACGGGATTTCCGGCAAAGCCGTTCGTCGTGTAGCCGACGCCGAGATCGATTTGTGGCTTGAGCTGATCCTTCGCGTACGCGACGTTCACGCCGGCCGCGCGCTGCGCATCGCGGATCTGCGCGATCTCGGGCCGATTGCCGAGCGCGGAGATCAAGACGTCGTCAACGCTCGGCTCGCTCGGAACCTGTGCGACGCTCGTGGTTGGAACGAGATTTGCCATCCAAACCGCATCGCCGGGATTGCCGAGGATCAAGCTCTTGAGCTGCGTCTGCAGCTGCTGGACGGTTTGCAACGACGAGAAGACGTTGCCTTGGAATTCGGCGACCTGATCGTTCGTTTCGACGACGTCGACGGGTGCCGCGCTTCCGGCCTTCACCTTGCGCTGATTGCTTTGCGCCTGCGCGACCGCATTGCGCAAACCTTCTTCTTGAATCGCGACATTGCGCCAAGCCGCGACCAGGTCCCAGTACGTATCCGAAACATTGGCGATCGTCTGTTCGGCGGTCGCGAGGGCTTCATCAGTGTTGGTATCCGCGTTGATACGCGCGAGCTCGAGCTGACGCCGCGGATCGTCCATGTGTGAACCGCGCGCGAGCGGCTGCGTGATATTGAACGAGAACGCTGTTGGATAGTACGGATCGAAGCTGTCGGTCACGAGATTGCTCGTCGTGCGCGAACCACTGGCACTCGCGGAATAATGCGTGCCCCCAAGCGTTTGTCCCGAAAAACCCGCGTTCGCGCCAAGCGTATCAACGGTGTACGCTCCGCCATTCGGTCCCGTCTGAAACAAATTCGTCGGCGGCTGCACTGAGTGCGTATACGAGGGTTGCAGCTGAAACTTGACGTCGTACGCGCCTTCCGCGGCAACGATCTGATATGCAGCGATGCGGCGGTTGGACTGCGAGATGGCAAGATTCGGATTTCGCATCAGCGCCATCGTGATCGCGTCGTTCAGCGCGAGGCCGACGTACGGGGTTTGCGCGACGCCCGCAATATCAGCATTAGGTTGGCTCGAGTCCGGCGCACCGTAGCCCGGATCGACGACCGGTACCGGCGGCAAGACGGTCGACGGAATCGGAATCGGCGTCGGCGCGACGGCCGGTTGTGCGTTCGCCGCGCTAAGCGCGAGCATGTTGAGAGTTAGGCCGAGGGATATTCCCCCGAGGCCCGTGATGGTTCTCCGCATCAGGTTACCTACTTGACTTTAACGGATGCGACGACTGACATTCCGGGGCGTAGCGGGACTTGATCGAGCGGCTTCGACGCGCTGTCGACATAAATGCGGACCGGAATGCGCTGCGTCACCTTTACGAAGTTTCCGGTCGCGTTTTGCGCGGGAACGAGAGCGAACGTGTTTTGTGAAGCCGGTGAAATCGTTCCGACCTTTCCGTGGAAGCGTACGCCCGGGTACGCATCAACGGAGATATCAGCTTCATCGCCCTGACGAATGTTGCCCATCTGTGTTTCTTTGAAGTTTGCGGTAACGTAGATGGCGCCCAAGGGAACGATTGTGAGCAGCGGCGTACCCGGCGCGACCTGTTGCCCGAGGTCAACGCTCTTCTGACCGACGTATCCCGAGATCGGCGCGTAAATCTTCGTGTATGAGAGCTGATCGCTCGCCGTACGCAGCTGCGCTGCAAGCGAACCCGCTTGCGCGCCGGCGGCAACCGTTTGCGCGGATTGAACGCTGACGCGCTGCGGCAGCTCATTTGCGGCTAGCGTTCCTTGCGCAGTCGTTAGTTGGCCGAGCTGAACGCCAACCTGCGATTCAGCTGCGGACACTTTCCCAACCGACGAACTGAGGGCCGATTGTGCGACGCGAACGTTGTCTTGCGCTTCCTGATACTGTGCGCGCGCTTGCTGGAGAGCAGCACGAGTCGCATCCAAATCGGACTGCGCGAGATCACCCGTCGAAACGAGCGATTGCGTGCGCCGATTGTCGGCGTCGGCCTTTGTGAGCGCTTCGCGCGCAGCCGGAACCGCAGCATTGGCGGCGCTGAGCTGCGAGCGTGCTTGATTGACGGCGTCCTGCGCGACCGCGACGTTCTGCTGCGCGTTCGTAACGCCGGATTCCGCCGAGTTCACGCCGCCCGTGCCTTGCGTCGTCTGCGCTACAACGAGTTGGCGCGTCAGTGCTAGATTTTGCTTGGCAGCGTTCGCGGTTGCTTGTTCCGATCGATACGCAGCCTGCGCCTGCGCGTAACGCGTCCGCTCATCTTGGTCGTCGAGCTGGATTAGTAAATCGCCTTTTTTCACTTGGCGATTCGTATCCGTGTATATCGTCTGCACGCGCTCGGAAATCTTGCTCGTCACCGTGACGATATCGGCTTCGACATACGCGTCGTCCGTCGATTGATGCGTCGTTGCATACGCGATGAAACGAATGCCGTAAAACAAGATGAGCAGTACGACGATCACGCCCGCGACAATCAATGCTTGCCGGGCTGGGCCCGATGGTCCGCGGCTCTTCGGCGTCTTTGATTCGTTGCCGCTGTTACCGTCTGCAGCCGGCGCACTCGGTCCGTTAGTCGGACGCGACGCGGTCGCCGTAGATTCTTTGGTCTCCAAGTTTATCTCTTCACCCCATGAAGAATTGCGTCGACGAAGGCCGGGATGAGCGCCTGAGGACGGCTTTCGTCACCCCAGTCGAGCTTCTTGGACTTCATTGCCATTGCAAACATCGTTCCCATGATCAGCGCTGCAAGTTGTCGCGAATTCCCGCGAATCGCTCCCCGGTCGACTTGCGCTTGAAGATAGCTCATCAGGCGCTGCATTATTTCGGTTGGGCCCCGCAGGCACGTCGGCACCTGGTCCGGGTCGGTTTCCTCTTCTGCCAGACTGATGCGAATGATGGCTTGGTTGCGCATCATACGTTCGTACAGCGCGGTGCAGATTTGAATCAAATCGGATTCGATCTCGCCTGTTAAGGAAGTGAGCGCCTCGTCGAATCCCAGCTGCTCGAGGCTCCACTCACGCATCGCTTCGAGCAGCGCCGTCTTGTTGCCGAAATGACGGAAGAGCGTCGCTTCATTAACGGCTGCACGCTCAGCGACTTCGCGCGTCGTCGTACCGCGTGTGCCATTGCGTTCGAAGACCGCGCGCGCGGCACGCAAAATGCGCTCGCGCGTCGACGAGCTCTCGACACCTTGTTCGTGTGCTTGCAGCATCTATCGTGCCCCTAGGATCAGAAGGGCAACGACTGCGCCCACCAGACCCCCGGCAATCTTTCGTACCCCATCGCGACGGCGTTTGCGCTTCCGCACAGGTTTCTGCCGCGACTCATCGGGGGTCGCGACGACCTTGAACACCTTCTCGAGACCCGTTTCCGCCAGCGTCGCGAGCAGATCCGGACGCGTGACGTGGAGCTGCACCGTTCCGCCGGCATCGCGCATGCGGCGCAATGCCGTAATCAAGCCATTCATGGTTGGCGCATCCAAGCTATCGATCTCGTCGAGACCAATCGTCAGCGTCCGCTCATTCCTCTGAGCGGAGGCTTCGACGGCTTCCAAGAGGCTTCGAGAATCGCTGGTGCCTTCGAAAGGCGCGAGTTTTAGGTACATGATGGCGGGACAGTCCTTATGTAAGTGAGTACTTGCACGCTTAGAATAAGGCAAATAGACGACGAATGCAAGTACTTACACGCAGGGCTCCTTCTTGCACCTGACTGCCCCTGAGCTCGCCCACCTCGTAGAGCAGAGCGGGCTTGCTCGCCCCGCGATTGAGATCGTGCGCGTTCGGGACGGCGGCGCTGTCGCGTATCACCCACGCCGCCCGCTCTATCCGGCCAGCATGATCAAGGTCCCGCTCGTGGCCGCCGCGCTGATTTTGAGGGAACGCGGGAAGATCCCGACCGGCCCCTACCCGATCGATCCCGCAAATCTGACGCCGAACGACGGACCCTCACCACTGATCGCGGGCTATGCGAGCACCCTCGAGGAGCTGTGCACGCTCGCAATCGTGCGCTCCGACAACGTTGCAACGAACCAACTTTTTGACTTGGTGGGACGCGAGCGCGCGACCGCGCTCCTTCGCGCCGAACTTGGGTTGATCGACACCGGGTTGCGTCGCAAACTCTCCGGAGGCCATCCGCTTCTGTGTGATGCTGCGCAGTTCGGCCGCAACACGCATCCGGCAAGTGATGCCGCGACGCTGATGTGCGCCATTGCGAACAGCAAATTCCCGGACGCGAGCTTCCTTTTTTCTTTACTCGAACGGCAAGAATGGAATACCAAACTCTCCGCCGGCATCAACACCGGCGACCATTTCGCACATAAGACGGGGGACACCGAAGAGGTCTCGCACGACGGCGGCATCCTGGTGACGACAAGCGGCGAACGCTTTGTCATCATCGTCTATAGCGCGAGTGCCTCGTGCGAGGCAACCGACGCGCGCTTTGCAGCGCTGATGCGCGCGCTGCGCTCGTCCTTGGCCTAGGTTACAGGCCATTCCACGCGGTAAACGGCGTGGGTCTCGGCGCGGGCGCGCCGACGTCGATCGTGATATCCGTGTGCTGCGCGAGCGGAATCATGCGCGGATCGCCTGCGTACCGGCTACCGTTCAACCAGACCGTCATCTTCTCGCCTTTGCCGAGCTTCGCATCCGACGCGCGCGCCCGAGAGAGCGGCTCGCCCCACACCGCGAAAAACTGCCCGAGCGTGAACGTGCGTACGACCGGCGATTCGATGTGAATTATCCCGTCGGGTGTGTGTGTGTGCAGCCAATAGAAGCACTGCCCGAAAATCGGTCTGCCGACCGAATCAGGAATCCCCAGTGCGCGGCCGTGGTCGTTGATCGCAAGGTGCGAATGGATGTGGTACGCCGTTCCCTCCATTTTCTCGCAACGTATCCCGCCGACCGGTTCGCCTTGCGGGATGTCGGCGTTTGCCCAAAGCGGCGCGAGCAATGCAAAGAACGCTGCACCCAGTGCAATCGTTAGTCGAGAATGTTTCAACGCGTGTACTGCCTCGCTATGTGTTCGATCATCTCGCGTGCTGCTGCGCGCGCGGAATCCGGAGCGATCACCTCGGCTTCGCCGCCCCATCCGAGCGACCATCGCACGATCTCGAGCGGATCGGCGACCGCGTAAACGATTTCGAGCGATCCGTCGCTCTGCTCGGCGAACCGGCTTTGCGGCGCAACACGCGCGCGCCGCGCCGCCTTGGCGACGATCGGTGAAAACAAAATCGTCACCTCGCTCGGCTGCGCCGAATGATGAACGCCCGAGAGCGAATGCGCGCCGAACGCGTTCAAGTCGAAATCCGCCGGACGCTCGAAACGGTTCGGCAGTATCTTCGGCGCAGTGACATTGTCGACCGCGAAGACCCGCATGTCGGCACGCGTGTGATCGTAGCCGACCAGATAGACGCGACCGCTGGATACGATGAATCCGTACGGATCGAGGTTGCGCTCCGTACGCGCGCCTTTCTTGTCGATGTACTTGAAGGATACGCGCCTGCGCGCGATCTCCGCTTCGCGCAGCGTTTCGAAAACGCGCTCGGCTTCCGGTTCCAAGACGACCTGATCGATGCGCAGCGCCAGCGATGAACCAGTCTCAAGCTGCACCGCGCCGCGCGCATCCGCGATTTCGACGAGCTTCGATGCTGCATCGTCGATTGCGCTTGCGAGCGTTCCGCCGAGCGAGGCGCCTAATCGTTTGAGCGTGACGAGGCCAAAAAGCTCGCGCGAGGACAGATTGAGCCGCTTGAGACTGTAGCCTGTGCTGAACCGGTAGGTGCCCAGACGCCGGTCAAAATACCACGGGAATCCGGCGTCGGCCAAAATCGAGAGATAGCGTCGCAGCGTTCGCGTGCTGGGCGGTTTTCCGTCGGCGATTCGCTGCTTGAGATCCGCGAACGAATGACGGCCTTCATCGATTGCGTTGAGCAAGCGCACGAGAAGGACGACTTTCGGCTCCCCTCGTTCTTCTTGCATCGCTGTCATGATAATTTCTGAACCTTCGACATACGTATAAAAAGTTCTCGTCTCTTATATATTACAAGCGGGAGGAGCTTTCGCTCGGCAGGCGGATTTTTGAAAGAGCGTTCCTTTGGGGGAGGTATCTTCATGCCCGAGTTTAGACGTGAGGCCGACGTTGCGCGTTCAGAGTTTCTTCGCCGGACCGGCGCTCTGGGGATCGCAGGGGCAGCGGCTCTTGGTTTCCCGTTGCTCGAGACGCGTCCCATCGGCGCAGCTCCGCTTCCTCCCGCCAAAGAGGTGATCGCGGCCGGCGGAGGTGCGACGATCAAGGTCGGTCACGTCGACAGCTTCTCCGGCGTTTACGCGGCTGCGGGCGCTTCCCAAGAGACCGGCCTGGAAGCCGCGCTCGACATCGCCATGAAAAAGAACAACCGCATCAAGTACGTGGTGATCCGCGGTGACGACGCATCCAAACCCGCGACGGGCGTCAACGAAACGAAGCGGCTCGTTCTGCAAGAAAAAGTGGATCTTCTCGTCGGCGGACTTTCGTCCGCCGTCGGTCTCGCCGTCTCGGCGACCTCTGAAGAGCTCGGCAACTTCTTCATTGCGATTGGAACTCACGACACCAACATCACCGGCGCGAAAGTAAACCGGGTTTGCTTCCGGGCGACGACGTCGCTTCAGATGCTGGCGAACGCGACGTGCCCTTCGCTTCTGGGCTACGGTAAGAAATGGTACTTCATCGTCGCCGATTACGCGTTCGGCACCGACGGACGCGACCGTTTCAAGAAGATATTGCTGGCGCACGGCGGCCAAGTGATGGGTGAGGATCTGCATCCGCTCGGGGCGACCGAATATTCGTCCTATATGACGAAGGCAGGCAACACCGAAGCCGACGTGATGGTCTTCTGCAACTACGGCCCAGACACGCAGAACTCGGTGAATGCGTTCGTGCGGCAAGGCCTGCACAAGCGTATGAAAGTCGGCGGCATTCTCTGCGGCAACGAAGTCGCCGTCGGCATGCCGACCGATGAGATCGCGGGCTCGCTCTGGGGCTACGTTTGGGGTCCTGATGCCGGCGGAGCGCGCACGAAATATATTTGGGACCAAATCAAGCCGCGCGCTAAAGACTTTCCGCCCAACTGGCGGCAATATCTCGGGTTCATTACCGGGGAGCAGGTGGTCGACCGCCTGAACGCCGCCGGGACGACGGACACCGAGAAGCTCATCGCCGCGTTCGAAGGCCACCACTACGACTGCGGAAAGAAGCAACCGGCGTACTGGCGCGAGTGCGATCACGAGGCCGTTCAGGAAACCTACGCGGGCATTTTGCTTCCCAAAAGCAAGCGCAAAGGCGAGGGCGAGTTCTTCGCGATTCACGACACTGTCGGCGGCGAATTTGCGGCTGGACCGTGCTCGAGCCCAGACTCGGAGGCCGCCCACAAGATCATCTCATCGCAGAAGGTCCCCGCGCGCGAGGGTTATACCCCGGTCTCCCTCAAGGTCTAGACGGCGGATCAGTGCTAAAATCGAAGGGGCGCGGCCGACTGGCCGGGCCCCTTTTGCAGGGGAATTGTTTGGTATACCGTATTCCACGGAGCCACTTTTTATAGCAAACACCCAAATGGATTCAGCGATGTCCGTGCTGCCTCTCGAGCCGATTGAGTCCGACGCGAGCTTCCGCCGTCGTGCCTACGAAGCGCTGCGCGCCGCGATCCTGGCTACCAATATCTATGACTCGGCGCCCGAAGCGCTGCGGCTTGACGAGCGCCGGCTTGCTGCCAAGCTCGGCGTGAGCCGAACGCCGATTCGGGAAGCCCTGGCTCGCCTCGAGCACGAGGGCCTCGTACAAAATCTGCCACGGCGCGGCTACTTCATCGTCCGGAAGAATCGCGACGAGCTCGTCGAGGTCATCACCGTCTGGGCAGCGCTTGAAAGCATGGCCGCCCGTTTGATCACCGTCCGAGCGACGAACGACGAGATCACGTCGCTGCGCACGATCTTCGCGACGTTCGACGACGGCCGTCTAGCTGCCAACCTCGACGAGTACTCCGAAGCCAACTTGCAATTCCACCAACGTATCCTCGAGCTTTCGCATTGCGCGCAGCTCGCCCGAACGGCCGAAGGCATTTTGATACACGTCCGTTCGATCCGCCACCGTTCGATCGGTGAGAACCGCCGGTTCGAGAAATCGATCGTCGACCACATGCAGATCATTGAAGCCCTCGAAGCGCGTGACGCCGATCTCGCAGAACGGCTCGTCCGCGATCACGCACTGAATTTGGCTGCGCACGTGACGCAGTACACGACCGACCTCTAGGAGAGACGCATGGCGCAAACGATTCCAGCCGGCAAAGAGCTTCCCAAAACCAACGGCGAGCCGCCCGAACAAAAAACATCCGGCGGCCATCTCGTCGCGAAGGCCCTCAAAGCCGAAGGCATCGACGCGATCTTCACGCTCTGCGGCGGCCATATCATCGACATCTATGACGGCTGCATCGATGAAGGGATCAAGATCATCGACGTGCGCCACGAGCAAGTCGCGGCGCACGCTGCCGACGGTTATGCGCGCATGACCGGCAAAATGGGATGCGCCGTCGTTACGGCCGGACCCGGCACGACGAACGCCGTCACCGGCGTCGCGAACGCGTTTCGCGCCGAGAGTCCGATGCTTTTGATCGGCGGGCAATCAGCGCTCTCGCAGCACATGATGGGCGGCCTGCAAAATCTTGCACACGTTGACATCATGCGTCCGATCACGAAATTCGCAACCTCGGTCCCCACGACCGAACGCATCGGCGATTTCGTCGCGATGGCGGCGCGCGAAAGCTTCAACGGCGCGTACGGGCCTTCGTATCTCGAGATTCCGCGCGACGTGCTCGACATGAAGATCGATCCGTCCAAAGCCGTGCTTCCGAAAGCCGGCGAGTACCGCGCCTCGACGCACAGTATCGGCGATCCGGCCGACATCGAGAAGCTCGCCGACATCATAGTCAATGCCAAGAAGCCGTGCGTGCTGCTGGGTCAACAAGTGTGGACCTGCCGCGGCACGGACGCCGCGCGCACGTTCGTCGAGAAGCTCAATATCCCGGCGTACATGAACGGCGCAGGCCGCGGAACGCTGCCCCCCGATCATCCGCTGAACTTCCAGCTGACGCGGCGTGACGCTTTCGCAGAAGCCGACGTCACTATCGTAGTCGGAACGCCGTTCGATTTTCGCCTGCGCTACGGCAAGAGCCTCAAGTCGGCGACGGTCGTGCAGATCGACATGTCGTACACGACGGTCGGACGCAACCGCGACATCAATCTCGGACTGGTCGGCGACGTCGGCACGATCTTAGCCGCCGTAACGCAAGCCGTCTCGGGCCGCAACAATAATGGAGCCGCCGGCCGCAACGAATGGGTGAAATACTTGCGCGCCAAGGAAAACGCTGCAGTCGAAGCGCGCCTTCCGAAACTGCGCAGCGATGCCAACCCGATTCATCCGTACCGCCTCGCATACGAAATCGACGAGTTCCTCACGGACAACTCGATCTTCGTCGGCGACGGCGGCGACGTCGTGACCTTCGCAGGTAACGTCGTGCGTCCAAAAGGTCCGGGCCTCTGGATGGATCCCGGTCCGCTCGGAACGCTCGGCGTCGGCACCGGTTTTGCAATGGCTGCCAAGCTGACGCAACCCAAGCGCGAAGTCGTCGCGCTATTCGGCGACGGTTCGTTTGCGATGACGGGCTTCGACATGCAAACCGCGATTCGATTCGGTCTTCCGTACATCGCGATCGTCGGTAACAACATGTACATGAATCAGATTCGCTGCGGACAGATTCAGAAGTACGGTAAAGAGCGCGGAGACGTCGGCAATTATCTCGGCGAAGTTGATTTCGAGAAGTTCGCCGACATGCTGGGCATCTACGGCGAAGCGGTACGCGAACCCGCAGGGATTCGCCCGGCGCTGGAGCGCGCGCGCGCTTCCGGAAAATGCGCGATCATCAACGTCTGGTTGGATCCCGATGCATATGCGCCGGGGACTGAAAACCAGACGATGTACAAGTGACGGCCGCTACCGCCGCGAAAACCGGCAAGGCGCTCGACGGTGTGCGCGTGCTCGATATGACGCACGTGCAAGCCGGCCCGTCGGCGACGCAGATTCTTGCGTGGCTCGGCGCCGACGTCATCAAAGTCGAGCTACCCGGACGCGGCGACATCACGCGCGGTCAACTGCGCGACATTCCGAACGTCGACAGCTTGTACTTCACGATGCTCAACTGCAACAAGCGCAGCGTGACACTGAATACCAAACACCCCGAAGGCAAGAAGATCTTCGAAGCCCTCATGCGCAAGTGCGACGTGATTGTCGAGAATTTCGGTCCCGGCGTACTCGATCGTCAGGGCTTCACATGGGAACGCATGCAACAGCTCAACCCGCGCTTGATCTACGCCTCGATCAAAGGCTTCGGGCCGGGCAGCTACGAGAACGCCAAGGCATACGAGACCGTAGCGCAAGCCATGGGCGGAGCGATGAGCACGACCGGCTGGGAAGAGGGACCTCCAACCAGTACCGGCGCGCAAATCGGTGACTCTGGAACGGGAATTCACACGGTTGCGGCGATTCTGGCGGCGCTCTATCAACGCGACGTGCACACCGGCCGCGGGCAACGCGTCGTTTGCGCGATGCAAGATTCGGTTTTGAATCTCTGTCGCGTCAAGATGCGCGACCAGCAGCGTCTGACGCACGGACCGCTGCGCGAATATCCGAACAAAAACTTCAACGGCGTCGTTCCACGTTCAGGGAACGCATCGGGCGGCGGCCAACCCGGCGCCGCGCTGAAATGTAAACCGGGCGGCATGAACGACTACGTTTACATGATCATCCAGCCACAGATTTGGGAACCGCTGTGCAAGGCGATGGGCAAGCCGGAATTAGCCGAAGATCCCACCTGGGCTACGCCTGAAGCGCGTCTTCCCAAACTCGATGAGATGTTCAAGCTCATCGAACAGTGGACAAGCAAGTTTACGAAGTACGAAGTTCTCGAGAAGTGTAATGAGCTCGACGTCCCGTGCGGACCGATTCTCGACATGCGCGAGCTATTCGAAGACGAGTCGCTGCGCAAGCGCAACATGATCGCCAAAGTCGAGCATCCGCAGCGCGGCGAGTTTTATACGGTCGGCAACCCGCTCAACCTCTCCGACTCACCGGCGGACATCAAACGCTCGCCGTTGCTCGGGGAACACAATGAAGAGATCCTCGCCGAGCTCGGCTACTCGAAAGCCGACCTCGAACGACTCCACACCGACGGAGCAATCTAATCATGAAGCCTTACGTTCGACTTCAGCATCCGCTCGTCCGCGACGGCGAGACACTGCGCAAAGCAACCTGGGATGAAGCGCTCGACCGCGCTGCGGCAGGTTTGCGCGATGCACGCGAGCGTGGGGCGACCAAAACCTATGGGATGTTCAGCTGCTCGAAGGCAACAAACGAGATGAACTACGCCGCGCAAAAGTTTGCGCGAGCCGTGATGCGCAGCAACAACATCGACTCGTGCAATAGAACTTGACACGCCCCCAGCGTCGTCGGTCTGACGACAGTATTCGGTGCAGGCGGAGGGACGAGCTCCTATCGCGAGGTCGAGGAGACGGACCTTATTATTCTTTGGGGTTCGAACGCGCGCGAAACGCATCCAATCTTCTTCCATCACGTCCTCAAAGGGATTCACAACGGCGCCAAGATGTACGTCGTCGATCCGCGCCGCACGAGCAGCGCAAAGTGGGCCGATCTCTGGATGGGTCTCGAAGTTGGGAGCGACATCGCGCTCGCAAATGCAGTCGGTCATGAAATTTTGGCTGCGGGTCTGGAGAACCGCTCTTTCATCGAGCGCGCGACCTCAGATTTCGAGGCCTACAAGGCTTGCATCGCACGCTACACACCGGAATACGCCGAGTCGATCACCGGTGTGCCGGCTGCCGCGATTCGCCAAGTCGCTCACGCGTACGCACGCGCCGAACGTGCGATCATCTGCTGGACGCTCGGCATCACCGAACATCACAATGCCGTCGACAACGTGCGTTCGTTGATCAACCTTTCGCTGCTCACCGGTCATGTCGGACGTTGGGGATCGGGCGTTTGCCCGTTGCGCGGACAGAACAACGTCCAAGGCGGCGGCGACATGGGTGCAATCCCGAACAAATACCCGGGCGGACAAGACGTCGAGAACCCCGCTGCTCGCGCAAAGTTTGAGGCGGCGTGGCACGAGTCACCGCTTCCCGATCGCAACGGTTACAATCTCTCGCAGATATTCGAAAAGGTCGAACACGGCGAGCTCGACACGCTCTACGTCATCGGAGAGAATCCGGCGCAATCCGAAGCCGATCAAGACAAAGCAATGCGTCTGCTGGGCGGCTTAAAATGCCTGATCGTTCAGGACATCTTCCTGACCAAGACCGGCCAGCTCGCCGACGTCGTCTTCCCCGCTTCCGCCAGCTGGTGTGAATCCGAGGGAACCGTCACGAACAGCGAACGCCGCGTGCAACGCGTTCGAAAAGCGCTCAACCCGCCGGGCGAAGCGCGCGACGATATCGAGATCATCGCCGAATTGGCCAAGCGGCTCGGTTCCGATTGGGGCGACGTAACGCCCGCTTCGATGTGGGAAGAGTGCCGCAATCTTTCACCGTGGCATCTCGGCATGACGTACGAACGTCTCGAGGGACTCGGCGGAATCCAGTGGCCATGTTACGACTTGAACCATCCGGGCGAAGTCTTCTTGCACGCGCGACTTTGGGAAGACCCGGTTGTCGGTCCGCGCGCGCCGTTCGCGGTAGTCGAAGACGATCCGCCCGTCGAGAAACTCGACGACGAATTTCCGTTGCGGCTCACGACGGGGCGCCGGCTCGATTCATACAACACCGGTGTGCAAAGCGGCGGCTACGTTTCCCCATTGCGCCGCGGTGAAACGCTCGACATTTCGCCGGAAGACGCCAAGAGCTACGGTCTCGCCGAGGGCGAGATCATCCGTGTCCGTTCGCGGCGCGGCGCCGTCGAGATACCTGTGCACATCGATTCCGCGCTGCGTGCCGGCCTCGTTTTCACGACCTTCCATTTCAATGATGACATCGCAACGAACGTCCTTACGATCGATGCAATCGATCCTAAATCCGGAACGGCTGAATTCAAAGCTGCAGCGGTTGCAATCGAAAAAGTTGCTCCGATACGCAGTAAAGCGGCAGCCGCCGGGCAAGCGGTGAGCGCCTAGTGCCCGATCTGCACTTCACGTCGGCGCAACCGACGGACGAAGAGCGATCCGCGATCGACGCATTTCTCGACGCACAGATCCCGCGCCGCGATCTTCTGCTGCCGGCGCTGCACGCCGTCAACGATCGCATCGGCTGGATCAGCAGCGCCGCACTGAATCTCGTCTGCGAGCGTCTGGACGTCGCGCCTGCCGAAGCCTACGGCGTCGCGACCTTCTACGCGATGTTCTCGATGAAGCCGCAGCCGCCGAGGGTCGTGCACGTCTGCGACGACATCGCATGTCAAACGAACGGCGCCGAAGCGTTATGCTCCGAGCTCGAGCGCACGTGCGGCAAACCGGGAACACCGTCGAAAGACGGCAGCTTCACGTGGCTGCGCAGCCCATGTCTTGGACTCTGCGAACGCGCCCCCGCTGCGCTCGTGATCGAGGCCGGACCGGTAGCCTCGGGGCGTGCAATCGCGCCGATGAACGCCGGCGACGTTGCCAGTCTCGCGCAGGGCGCTGCAATCGGTTCGGCGTCGCGCAACGGCGCATCACGACCGAATGTCGGTGGCGGTCCGTTCAAACTGCTCGCGCGCGTCGGAAAGATCGATCCTGAAGACATTGACGAGTATCGCTCGCACGGCGGCTATGCCGCGCTGCGGCGCGCTCTCGAGTTGGGACCGGCCGGCGTCGTACGCGAGGTGACCGCGTCAAAGCTCGTCGGCCGCGGCGGCGCCGCGTTTCCGACCGGACGCAAAATGGATGCGGTTGCGAAAGAATCGGTACGTCCGCACTATCTCGTGTGTAACGCCGACGAATCCGAACCGGGGACGTTCAAGGACCGGGTCGTGATGGAGAACGATCCGTTCGCCGTGATCGAAGCAATGACAATTGCGGCGCTCGGCGGCGGTTGCGAGCAAGGCTTCATCTATATACGCGGTGAGTATCCCTTAGCCACCGTGCGTTTGCAGAACGCGATCGACCAAGCCCGCGCGCGCGGATTGCTGGGCGAGAACATCTTCGGCAAAGGGCTGAACTTCGACATCGAGATCCGACGCGGCGCCGGCGCATATATCTGCGGCGAAGAGACGGCGCTCTTCAACTCGATCGAAGGTAAGCGTGGTGAACCCCGCAACAAGCCTCCGTTCCCCGCGCAATCCGGAGTGTTCGGAAAACCAACGCTCGCCAACAACGTCGAAACGCTCGTTTGCCTACCGCTCATCATCCTCGAAGGCGGAGAAGCCTTTGCGCGCATCGGCACGGAGAACTCGACTGGGCCGAAGCTCTTCTGTCTTTCCGGCTGCGTCGAGAAACCCGGTGTCTATGAAGTTCCATTCGGAACAACGCTCGGTGAGCTGATCGAGATGGGCGGGGGAGTGCGCGGCGGCAAGAAGTTACGCACCGTGCTCATGGGTGGCGCAGCCGGCTCGTTCGTCGGTCCAGACGCGCTCACGATGCCGCTCACGTTCGAGGCGACGCGTGCCGCAGGCACGACGCTCGGATCCGGCGTCGTCATGCTTTTCGATGATTCGATCGATTTAGGCCACACGCTGCATCGCATCGCCGCTTTCTTCCGAGATGAATCGTGCGGCCAGTGCGTACCGTGTCGCGTCGGCACCGTGCGCCAGGAGGAAGCGCTGGGGCGCATAGCGTCGACCCGCAGCGAGAACCGTAAGGTCGACGTCGATTTGTTGGCCGACATCGGACGCGTAATGCGCGACGCATCGATCTGCGGTCTCGGTCAGACTGCTGCCGGCGCAATCGACTCCGCTCTCCGATTGGGGCTCCTTTAATGATTATTCCGCACGCACCGGTTGAAGCGCCGCCGCGAATGCTCGATCTGACGATCGATGATAAGACCGTCACCGTCACGGAAGGTGCGACCCTGCTCGAAGCGTGCCGTCAAGCCGCAATCGAGACGCCGACGCTCTGCTATCTCGAAAATCTCACACCGGTGAACGCGTGCCGCGTCTGCGTCGTCGAGGTCGAGGGCTCGCGCGTGCTCGTGCCATCCTGCGCGCGCAAAGCCGAAGCCGGGATGGTCGTGAAGACCGACTCCGAGCGCGTGCGGCACAGCCGTAAGATGGTGCTGGAGTTCCTCGGCTCGTCGGTCGATCTTTCGACCGCGCCCGACGCTCAACGCTACATCACACAATACGATGCCGATCCGAGCCGGTACGGTGCGAACGCGGAGACCGTGGCGCAGCCGATCAAGATCGACAATGAGCTGTACGTGCGCGACTACTCGAAATGCATCGCGTGCTACAAGTGCGTCGAAGCCTGCGGAACTGACGCGCAAAACACATTTGCCATTGCGATGGCGGGACGCGGATTCGGCGCGCACATCTCGACTGAGTTCGAGGTTCCGTTACCCGACTCGGCCTGTGTTTACTGCGGCAACTGTATCGGCGTCTGCCCGACCGGTGCCCTCATGTTCAGCTCCGAGCACGAAATGCGTGAATCCGGAACCTGGAACGAAAAGGAGCAGACCGCCACGGATACCATATGCTCGTACTGCGGCGTGGGATGCACACTCACCCTGCACGTGCAAGACAACACCATCGTGAAGGTGACGTCACCAATAGAAAACGGCGTCACTAGCGGCCACCTTTGCGTCAAAGGGCGCTTCGGCGGCGTCTACGTCCAAAGCACATCGGGGGAAGCCTAGCCACAACACTTACGGAGGGGCAGTGATGTCAGCTACTTCAGGAACGCTCGGCGCCGAAGAATACCGCGGTTTAAAAAACCCGTGGGTTCAGCTCGTCGCCGGAATCGTCTGCATGGCGATGGTCGCGAACTATCAGTACGGGTGGACGGCGTTCGTCAACCCGATGGCCGCGAAAAACGGCTGGGGAATAGCCGCGATTCAAGTCTCGTTCACGATCTTCGTACTGGTCGAGACCTGGCTCGTGCCATTCGAAGCCGCGCTGGTCGACCGATATGGGCCACGCGTGATGGTCATGATCGGCGGCATTCTTGCCGGTCTTGCATGGGTCATCGATTCGACCGCAACGACTCTGCCGATGCTCTACATCGGCGGCGCGGTCGCCGGCATCGGCGCCGGTATCGTCTACGGCACCTGCATCGGTAACGCACTTAAATGGTTCGCCGGACGCCGCGGTCTCGCGGCGGGTTTGACGTCTGCGGGATTCGGCGCCGGCGCAGCAATTACGGTCGTTCCGCTGACCATGATGATCGCATCGAGCGGCTATCAGCACACGTTTTTATTCTTCGGTATTCTGCAAGGCGCAGTCATAGTCGTCGCCTCGCTCATCCTGATCACGCCACCCAAGGCGAAACCCGTCGACACAAAGCCGCCGCGCGTGCTGCAAGGGACGTACGATCATACACCACCTCAGACGCTGCGCTCGCCGGTATTCTGGGTGATGTACGTGATGTTCGTGTTAGTCGCCGCCGGCGGGCTTATGGCCGTCGCGCAGCTCGGTCCGATTGCGAAAGATTATTATGTCGACACGTTCCCGGTCTCGCTGCTGGGAATTACCTTGCCGGCGTTGACCTTTGCGCTGTCGCTGAACAACATCATGAATGGCGTCACCCGTCCGCTGCTCGGTTTCATTTCGGACCGCGTGGGCCGGGAGAACACGATGTTCTGGGCCTTCTTGATCGAGGGTTTCGGCATCTTCGCACTCATGAAGTTCGGGACGACACCCGTTTCCTTCGTCATCCTCTCCGGGCTCGTGTTCTTCGCATGGGGCGAGATCTTCAGCATCTTCCCATCGACAACGCGCGACCATTTCGGTCAAAAGTACGCCACCACCAACTACGGGATGCTCTACACCGCAAAAGGCACGGCCGCACTAATCGTGCCGTTCGCGAGCGTCATCACCAAAGCGACCGGAAGTTGGACCGCGGCACTCGAGATCGCCGCAGTCATGAACATCGTAGCGGCTGTCATGGCAATCGCCGTTCTCAAACCAGTCCGCCTCTGGGATAACAAACAACCTGTCCCGGAACCAGCCGTTCCGGCTGCAGTTCCGGCTAGTTAAGGAAAACAAACGATGAAACGCACCTTGTTTCTCGCCGTTTCGCTTGCCCTCGTCGTCACCGCTTCGGCGATGCCGACACGCGCGGCCGACAAGATCCAGCTCGACGCCTTGATCGCGTCGAACGCGCAGCATGCATTCACGGAGATCATCAAAGATTACGAGTCCAAGCATCCGAACGTCGAAGTAAAAGCCCAGTGGCTCGGCGGCGCGACCATCGCCAAGATGGTCGACGAAGGCAAACCTGCCGACGTTGCGATGGCCGGAAGCACGATCCTCAAGCGCGAGGAAAGTCTCCTGGATAAGCCGATCGACATCTTACAGAACAAAGAAGTCATCCTCGTCCCCAAAGGCAATCCGGGTAAAATTACGGGCCTCAAAGATCTCGCCAATCCTGGCGTCAAGCTCTCGCTCGGCACGCCGTCATCGGCGGTTGGGACAATCGCGAGTCAAGTTATCCAAAAGGGCGCGGCCGAGTGGGGATTCGACTTCGTCCAGAACGTTCGTAAGAACATCGTCGTCCAGGAAGACAAAGGCAGCGATGTGTTGGCCGCGCTCGGCCCAAAAGCCGACGCGACGATCACGTTCGCATCCGATGTCGATCCATCGAAGTATCAAACGATTACGATCGATGACAAGTACAACGTTGTTTCGACGTATCAAATCGCCGTCGTCAAAGCGTCCAAGAACGCCGCGACAGCGAAGGACTTTGCCGACTTTGCTTCGGGTCCGGTAGGGCTGGCGACGTTGAAAAAGTTCAATTACATGCCGCCACCTCCCCCGAAATAGGTTTTGCTCTTCGGGTTCACTGCGGGCGCGGCGCTTCTCGGCGCCGCGCTCTTATCTCTGGCACTCAATCTTCCGGTCACCGGCGACGACGGCGCAGCGGGATTACGTCTGCGTGACGCAGTCACGGTGGCCGTTGATGACCTTCGCGCGCAAGGCATCGATGTCAACGTCATCTCGCCGCATGGCGCCGAGGCCGTCGAAAATCCACATCAGGACGAAGGCTCCGATAATTTTATGGACGTCGCGGCTGCGCCCGGCATCGCACGTGCCGCGGCGCACGCGAACGTTCGCGTCTTGATCGGTCCGCTCCGGACGAACGTTGCGGTGGCACAAGCGCCGGCACTGCGCCAGTCCGGCGAGGTCGCGATCAGCGGAACGGCTGGCGGTCCGAGCAACCCGGGTTCACCGGTCTTCCGTCTCGCGCCCAGCGAGCATCAACTAGCGAACGCTGCATATCGCGCGATGCGCCGATCTTTCGGACCGCACATCTGCGTGATTAACGACGGCTCGGATGACGGACGGAGACGAGCCACGATCATGGGGGCGTTTCCCGGCGTCGGGCTCGGGAGCTGCATCGCGCACGCAGATGCCGTGTATTTCGCAACGACCAGCCGCGAGCCGGTCTTCTGCTCGGCACGCACGGCGGTGCGGGCCAATCCCAAGAGGCTTCTCGTCGACGTCTCACATCGCGGGTTCGACCCGGCCGAATTCATGTCTGCAGGCGCCCTGTTCCGGGCAGAGCCTCGGTCGATCGCGCGAACCCCGGCAATGATCGCGGTCGCGCAGCGCTATCACGCTCGCGCTTTCATCTTGCCCGACGACGGCGCGCTTCGGACCTATGCCGCCGTCCAAGTCGCTGTGGAGGCGCTCCGGCGAGCTCCAACGCCGGCCGGCCTCGCCGCAGTCCTGCGGACGCAGAGCTTTTCGACGATCCTCGGGCCCGTGCGGTTCATGCCGAACGGCGACCCGGCCTCGGCGCCCGTCGCGGTGGTCCGCGTAAACTAACCCTTCAGCTTTCCTGGACCTGGCGTTTGGTATTCTGGATACAGGAGCAGAGCGAGCGCCGCTTGAACTGCCTGCCAGACCCGAGGAGGAAATTTGGATGAAGACTCTCCTGGCGGCAGTTCTTTCTTTCGCACTGCTTGGCGCGCCGGCATACGCACAGACGGCGCAGACCACCGCTCAAACCAGTAGCACCGATGCGCAGCTGCAAGCACTCCAAGCGCAGCTCGATGCATTGAAGGCGCAAATCGAAGCGATCAAAGCGCAACAGCTCCAACAAACACAGCAGGCGAAAGTCGCACCATCTTCACCCGCACCGCAATACGTGCGGATGAAGCCGGGCAACACCGCCACGTTCCTCATCGGGAAGAAAGACGAGCTCACACTCTACGGGCACCTCGATCTTTCGTTCGATGATGCAACAAAAGGCCTCGCGACGTTCTATCCGTTTAACGGTTCGAGTCCGGTCGGCAACATCGGTTGGATGACCGATATCTCGACCAACCTCTCGTACTTCGGCGTTCGCGGCTTCCATACGCTCGGCGATCGCAGCCGTTTCGTGTATCAGCTCGAGACGCAGATCGACGTGTCGTCAACTTCGGGCATCACGGAGACGAGCTCGAACGAGAGCGATCAAGTCAAAGGCGGCCTAACGTCACGCAACAGCTTCATCGGAATTCAGGGCGACAACTGGGGAGCGATCAAGATCGGTAAGACCGACGCGCCCTATAAGACGTCGACTGGCCGCCTGAATCCGTTCAGCGGCGAATGGGGCGACTATGGCGTCATCATGGGCAACACCGGCGGCGACAACCGTGTCGAGTTCGGTACGCGCGTCGACCACGCGATTTGGTACGAATCCCCAAATTGGGGCGGCATCCACGTCAACGCGCTCATCTCGCCCGGACAGAACCGTTCGTACGACGACAGCAACCTCGCTGCGGGCGAGTCGGACTGCGCCGGCGGAAATATTCCGGGCAGCGGCGCGCTCCCGCCATTCTGTAACGACGGTTCTTTCGGATCGTTGTACAGCTACGATTTCAGCTACGGAAAAGGTCCGTTCTACTTCACCGGCGCGTACGAGCTGCACAAACGCGTGAACCGCAGCAGCGACCTTCCGAATCTCGATCCGAACGACGTTGCTGACGAAGACGCCTGGAAAGTCGGCGCGCAGTACGCATTTTCGAAGCTGACGACCTTCAACGCGATCTACGAAGACATGCACCGTTACGTGCCCGCGTATCTGCAATACCAGAACGAGCGTACGCGCACTGGATTCTGGTTTGCCCTAACGCAGTGGCTCGACAAATCGTCGAACATCAACTTCGGTTGGGCACGCGCAAATCCAACGCCGGGCGATCCGGGTCAACACAACACGCCGACGACCGCAAATCCGAATAACATGTCCAACATGTACACGGTCGCGTATAAACACAGTATCGACCGTCACGTCGGTTGGTACGTAGACTACGCCGACACGGTCAATCACCCAGCGGCGCATTACGACCTCGGTGCGGGCGGACGCGGCGTCACGACGGACTGCCACGACGCCAGCATCCTAGCCGCATTCGATGCGACGGTCAATCCGCCGGTCAGCGGCAACGGTCCGCACTGCTACGCAGGCGGCCATCTCCAGGGCGCGTCGGTCGGACTGACCTTCAGCTTCTAACGGTCTTAGGCGGTGGCGATCTTCGCCGCCGCCTCCAAACCCAAATCCGCAATCGATGCCTCGCGCATCTTGTACTTTTGAATTTTCCCCGTAACCGTCATCGGGAACGCCTCTACGATCTTGACGTAGCGCGGGATCTTATAGTGCGCGATCTTGCCTTTGCAAAACTCTTGAATCGAAGTCAGATCGACGCTCGCGTTCTCGCGGGCGATGATCCACGCGCACAACTCCTCGCCGTATTTCGCATCCGGGACGCCGACGACGGAGACGTCCTTGACGGCGGGATGCGCGTACAAGAATTCTTCGATCTCGCGCGGATAGATGTTCTCGCCGCCGCGGATCACCATATCCTTGATGCGGCCGCTGATGTTGACGTAGCCCTCGGCGTCCATGACCGCAATGTCGCCCGTGTGCATGTAGCGTGCGGCGTCGATCGCCTTGGCCGTACCCTCCGGATCGTTCCAGTAGCCGAGCATCACGAGGTAACCCCGCGTGCATAGCTCGCCCGGCGTTCCGCGCGGGACGATCCGTCCTTGCTCGTCGACGATTTTGCACTCTACGTGCGGATGGACGCGACCAACCGTTGTCGTTTGCTTTTCGATCGAGTCTCCTTTGCCGGTTTGGAAGCTGACCGGCGACGTCTCCGTCATGCCGTAGCAGATCGTCACTTCCGGCATGTGCATCTCGGCTTGCACTCGCTTCATCACTTCGACGGGACATGGTGAGCCGGCCATGATGCCGGTGCGCAGCGAGCTCAAATCGTAGTCTTTGAAGTTCTGCAGCGACAGTTCCGCGATGAACATCGTCGGCACGCCATACAGCGACGTGCAGCGTTCGGCCGCAACGGCCGCGAGCGTCGCCGCCGGCTCGAACGTCGGTGCAGGAATGACCATCGCCGACCCATGTGTTACGCACGCGAGATTTCCGAGCACCATCCCGAAACAGTGATAGAACGGCACCGGAATGCAGACCCGGTCCAGCTCGCTGTAGCCGCAGCCTTCCCCGATGAAGAATCCGTTGTTCAGCAGGCTGTGGTGCGAAAGCGTCGCGCCTTTGGGAAATCCCGTCGTGCCCGACGTGTATTGAATGTTGATCGGATCGTCGGGCTGCGTGCGTTTCTGCCGCTCCGCAAGCGTTTCGGGAGAAACCCCAATCGCAAGCGTCCGAACCTCGTTCCACCGGATCGCGTCGAGCTCGACGTCCACAACCTCATCGCCGATCGAGACAATCTTTCGCAAGCCCGGGAGCGCGGTGCGGACCTCGGCGATCATGCGCGCGTACTCGCTCGTTTTGTGACGCACTTGCGTGAGCAGCACGCTGACGCCGCTCTGCTGCAACGCGTACGAAACTTCCGATGTCCGATACGCCGGATTGACGTTCACCAAAATCGCGCCAATCTTCGCCGTTGCAAATTGCGCGATGATCCACTCTGCGTTGTTGGTCGACCAAATCCCGACACGATCGCCGTGCGCGACGTCGAGCGCGATCAATCCGCAAGAAAATTCTTCGACGGCGCGCTGGAGCTCGAGATAGGTGAGGCGTACGTTTTGGTGCAGGGAGACGACCGCATCACGGTCCGGAAAGCGCTTGACGATGCCGTCAAAATACGCACCGATCGTTTCGCCGATGAACTCGACGTCGCTTGCCCCGTGGACGTAGCTCGATGCGCTCATCCTCTCCCCTCGCCTGCGTTGGGCTCGCCATCATCAGGTTCGCTGAGAAGAAATTCGAGGTCTTCGCGCGTGAGTGCTTTCGCGATCGCCGAGTCGGCGCGAATAATGTTTTCCGAAAGCTCTCTTTTGCGCGCCGCGAGGGCGCGGATCTTTTCTTCGACGGTTCCACGCGTCAGCATCCGGTAGGCGGTCACCGGGTGCCGCTGCCCGATCCGATGCGTGCGGTCGATGGCTTGACGTTCAACGGCGGGATTCCACCAAGGGTCGTACAGGATGACGTAGTCGGCCGCCGTGAGCGTCAGACCGACGCCGCCGGCTTTGAGCGAGCATAAGAACACCGGCGGCCCGGCGTCGCTCATGAAACGCTCGACTTCCGCTTGACGGTCGCGGTCTTTCACGGATCCGTCAAGGTACGCGAAGCCGACGTCGCGCTTGAGGAGATCGTCTTTGATGAGCCGCAGCATCGAGGCGAACGCCGAGAACACGAGCACGCGATGACCGCCGTCCCGAATCTCATCGATCGTTTCACGCAGCGCTTCGAACTTCGAGCTGCTCTCGGGCTCCTCGAGATAGCGTTTGGCGAGCAGCCCCGGATGCGCGCAGACTTGCCGCAAGCGTGTCAGCGCCGCGAGGACGTGAATGCTCGCCTTCTCCTGTGGCACGTCGTCCCAGCCGTCGAGAATCTCGCGACGCGCGGCTTCGGCGATGGCGCGATAGAGCTGACGCTGCGCAGGCGAGAGATCGACGACGATCTCTGCCTCGGTGCGTTCCGGTAGCTCGGGTGCGACGTCTTCTTTGGTACGGCGCAACATGAACGGTTCGAGACGCGCGTGTAAGCGGGAGATGGCGCGCTGATCGCCGCCTGCAATCGGGACTTCGAAGCGGCGGCGGAACGAGCTCTCCGTCCCGAGCAATCCCGGTTCGAGGAACGCGAAGATCGCCCAAAGATCGCGCAAAGAGTTTTCGACCGGCGTACCGGTTAGCGCGAGACGATGCTCGGCGCGCAGGCTGCGCACAACTTTCGAGATCTGCGAGCTCGGATTTTTCGCATTCTGGGCCTCATCGAGAATGATCGTGCGGAACTTGAACTGCGCAAGCTTCTCCGCATCGATACGCGCCAGCGCGTACGACGTGATGACGACGTCGTATTGTTCGATCTCATCGTAGCGCGAGGCGCGGTCGCTGCCCGATGAGAGTTTAAGCGCGCGCAGCTCCGGGGTGAACTTCGCGATCTCGTTTACCCAGGTATGCGTAACGGACGTCGGGGCGATGACGAGCGACGGCACGGAGCCGTCGAGTTCTTTACGCTTCAGAAGATACGCGAGTGCAACCGCTGTCTTTCCGACGCCCATCTCGTCGGCTAGGATGCCGCCGAATCGGAAATTCGAAAGATAGCTGAGGTAATCGAGACCGCGTTCTTGATAGTGACGGAGCACGCCGCTGAGTGTTTTGGGCGGCTCGACTACCTCGAGGCCGGAGAAGTTCCGGAGCCGCTCGCGCAACACTTCGACTTCTTCGGGCAAGCGCACGTGGCCGAACGACTCGTGGATCTCATCGCGAAGCGCGACCAGCGCCGCGAGTCCGCTCTTACCGCGTCCGAGTAGATCTTGCAACAGCTCTTCACGGTCTCGCAGCGCGCCGACGTCGACGAGCCGTCCGCGAACGTCGGCGTAGCGACCGCCGCTGCCAAGGATTGCGCGCAGCTCCTCGGCGGAAAGGGGCTCGCCCTCGTCGACGAGGACGTCGATTTCCAGCTCGAACCAATCTTCCGCAGCGCTGGGTGGGCGCGTGCCAACCCGCAGATCCAGACGAGTGGGCGTGGAAACTCCGCCAAGCGTTGGATCGAGCTCGATGTCGAGATCGGTCCACTGCGGCAGCGTTTCACGAACGAACTCCGCCGCGCGTTCGGGTCCGTGCATCGAAAAGGTTCCGTCGAAACGCGGAACGCAACCAGCTGCCGTCAATCGCTCCGCGAGCGCACGCGAAGCCTCGGATGGAAAGCGCACGAGACGACCGCCGATCGTGGCAATCGCGCCGTTCGCCGACAGTGCTGCTTTGGCGCCGGTGCCTTCGTCGTAGAGCTGCGGCTGAATAACGAGCGCACCCTCGCGCCAAGCCATCGAGAGTCGTCCCTTCGGTTCAAGGACGTCGTCGATGCCGAAACGTGTACGCTCCTCGAGCGCGAGATACGGCGCGACCTTTGCAAGCGTCTCGAGCGACGGTTTGTCATCAAGCGCCGCAGACTCCGCCTTACGCGCGGCAGCAATTGCGCGCTCCGCGCGCACGGCGTCGAGCGTAGCATCCAGTAGATACGCGCCTTGTTCGTCTGCAATCCAAGCTGGTGGACCCTCGAGGATGACCAGCTCACCCGCTTTCAAGCGGCGGCCCTCCGACGTTTCGAATCCCGGAACCGGCGTTGCGCCCCGAATGTTCGCGACGAGACGAACACCGCGCGGATCGATCGCAAATGCGGGCAATTCTTGCGGATGCCGGCGTGCATCCGGTTTGTCATCGTAACGAACGCGCGGATGGCGCGAGAGGCGAAACATGATCTGGGCCAGCGCGCGCGAGTTTGGTCGCGACCCGAACGCGTCACTCAAGACGCCGTCGCGCACGAGATTTCGATCGTGCTCGTCCCAATCGTCAAGCGGCGTTTGATCGAGCATCGCCGCGATCGCTTCGCCTTCACGCAGAACGCCACGCAGACGCGGCGTGTCCAAGAAGAGCGAGCACGACAATCCCGGCGCATCGTCGTTCGGTACGAATGAAAAAACCGGCCAAATCTTTCGAGCCCGGCTGTCTGATGCGAGCGCCACTTGCGGTAGCCAGTCGAGTGCACCGTTCTGCGGCGCTTCTTCCGGCGACTCGGTGTAGGCGTCGCTGTGCACGCGCACCGCTTCGAGCGCGGCGATGACGTGCTCGCAGATTCCCGACCCCGAGCAACCGCAGACTGCACGCAAACCTTGCGGACCGGTCCCGCCGGCCCATTCGATCGCGACGTCGGGCGCATGCCCGTTCGAGCGAACCACGGCCTCGATGCGCGCATCATCGACAGTGCGCAACGTAACACCGCCGGCTTCAACGAGCGCGAGCGCCGGCCCGACTAAATCACGTGCAAACCACGAAGCGATCGAAGCCGGAAGCCTCGATCGCCACGTTACAAACCCAGTCAGTGAAGCCTGCGCACGAGGCTCTTACGCCGGTTGAATCTCCGGCGCCGATGGCGCCGCGGGCGGCTCGATCGTCGGAATCTTACTGAAGCGCAGCTTGTCGGGATTGTCCGGATCGACTTCGCACAGGATGCGATCTCCGGCTCCAAACTTACCGCGCAGCATCTCTTCCGCCAGCTCGTCTTCTACTTCGCGTTGAATTGCGCGCCGTAACGGACGTGCGCCGAATTGCGGATCCCAACCCTTCTTTGCCAAAAGCGACTTCGCTTCTTCGGTTGCCTCGAGGAACATCTCTTGCGCTTTGACTTCGCGAACGACTTTCTCGAGCTCGAGTCCGACGATCTCTTCGATCTGCGGACGCGTGAGCTGATGGAAAACAACCGTTTCGTCGAGGCGATTGAGGAACTCAGGACGGAAGGTGTGCTTTACCTCCTCCAATACCTTGTTCTTCATCCGTTCGTAAGCTTGGTCGTCGCTTTGACCTGCATCCCGCTGCGGACGGAAGCCGACATCGGTGTTCGTCTGCATGCCGACCGCACCGACGTTGGAGGTCATGACGATGACGGAGTTTTTGAAGTCGACGGTGCGCCCTTGCGAATCGGTCAGGCGGCCGTCTTCAAAAACCTGCAAGAGCAGATTGAAGACGTCGGGGTGCGCTTTCTCGATCTCGTCGAGCAGCACGACGCAATACGGACGGCGACGCACGGCTTCCGTCAGCTGTCCACCTTCTTCATAGCCGACATATCCTGGAGGTGCGCCGACGAGTCGCGAGACGGAATACTTCTCCATGTACTCGGACATGTCGATGCGAATCATCGCCTCTGAATCGTCGAAGAGAAACTCTGCAACGCTGCGCGCGACTTCGGTCTTGCCGACGCCGGTCGGGCCGAGGAACAGGAACGCACCGATCGGCCGTTTCGGGTTCTTGAGTCCGGCACGCGAGCGGCGAATCGCGCGAGTAAGAACGGAGATCGCCGGGTGCTGACCGATGACGCGCTTGTGCAACGCATCTTCCATCGAGAGCAGCTTGTCGGTTTCAGCTTGCGCAAGCTTACTGACCGGAATCTTCGTCCACGCAGCGACGATTTGCGCGATATCGTCTTCGGTGACTTTCAGCGTCTTGTCGACTTGCGATTTCTTCTCTTGCCACTCGGCTTCGAGTCGCTGCTTTTCGAGCCGCAGCTTCTCTTCGCGATCGCGAATTGAGGCCGCCCTTTCGAACTCTTGCGACTTGACGACCGATTCTTTCTCGGCCTTGACCTTACGAATCTCGGCTTCGATCTCGCGAACCTCGGGCGGCGGTAACGTCGCTTGGAGGCGGACGCGCGACGACGCTTCGTCAATGAGATCGACGGCTTTGTCGGGCAGAAAGCGGTCCGAGATGTAACGGTCCGAGAGCTTAGCCGCGGCCACGAGCGCTTCGTCGGTGATTTGCACTTTGTGGTGCGCCTCGTACCGATCGCGCAGACCCTTGAGGATCTCGATAGTCTCGTCGATCGACGGCTCGCCGACCATGATCGGCTGGAAACGCCGTTCCAAGGCCGAGTCTTTTTCGATGTGCTTACGAAACTCGTTGAGCGTCGTAGCCCCGATGCACTGCAGCTCGCCGCGCGCAAGCGCCGGCTTGATGATGTTGCTGGCATCGATTGCGCCTTCGGCGGCGCCCGCCCCGACCAGCGTGTGCAGCTCGTCGATGAAGAGGATGATCTCGCCGGCAGCGCCGCGGATCTCGTCCATGACACGCTTCATCCGCTCTTCGAACTCGCCGCGATACTTCGTACCGGCGACTAGTCCCGCGAGATCGAGCGTGATCACGCGACGATCGCGAAGCGGCTCGGGAATATCGCCCTTGATGACGCGTTGCGCCAAGCCTTCGGCGATCGCCGTTTTGCCGACGCCGGGCTCACCGATGAGCGCCGGGTTATTCTTCGTGCGACGCGAGAGAATTTGAATGACGCGTTCGATTTCGTTTGCGCGCCCGATGACGGGATCGAGCTTGTTCTCGCGCGCAAGCGTCGTGAGATCGCGTCCATAGGCATCGAGCGTCGGTGTCTTCGACTTGCCTTTCGGTGCAGGCGGCTGACCTTCGGCACCGAGTAGTGACGTCGTTTGCACGCGAACCTTGGCCGGATCGACGCCCAAGTTCGTCAAGACGCGCGCGGCTACGCCTTCACCTTCTCTTATCAGCCCGAGCAGTAAGTGCTCGGTTCCGATGTAGTTGTGATTCAGCTGCCGCGCTTCTTCGAAGGCGAGCTCGATGACGCGCTTGGCGCGTGGCGTGAAGACCATCTCTTGCTGTACGGTCTGACCGCCGCGGCCGACGATGGCCTCGACTTCCTGTCGAACCTTTGCAAGATTGACACCAAGCGTCTCGAGGACTTTAGCCGCGAGGCTCTCGCCCTCAGAGATAATGCCGAGCAAAATATGCTCGGTTCCTATATAGTTGTTTCCGAGCCGCTGCGCTTCTTCTTGCGCGAGCACGATGCTGCGCCGCGCTCTCTCGGTGAACGGCTCCCACATTGACATACCGACGATACTCCGTAGACGGTCCCTCGAACCCTTCTGTACCCGCAACGTCCGCCAATGCGGTCCCGTTGGTGAGTACATCGAAAGCTAATGATCGAGGACCAGTGACTCCATGACCCTTTGCCCGCAAAGCGAGTTTCGGAACCGAAAGACGCTTCTTCCTACGTCTTTTGTCGTTTGCGTCTTAACGTTGCGCCATGTTGACGTAAAACCGTCCCGAGCGACGGGCCGTCGCTGCGCCGAAAAAGCAATCCCAATGCGACTTCGACGATTGAGCTTTCGCTCAAACGCTGCTCGAACGCAACCTGGCGCAAGCGCGTGCCGATCTCCTCGGAAACGTTCACGGACAGCTTAACGACCTCGGGCGCGACGGGCGCGGCAAGACGCCTCGGCATGCCCGGCCCTTAGCCTAGCAGGCGGTAAAGCCCTCGATTGGCCTAGGGACTAAGCTCGGCGGCGGAGGCTTGCACCGGCGCGGCGGAGCTGTGCTCCCAGCTCCGTGTCGCTCCCGCCGTCAAAGAAAGAGCGCAAAGCGTGTTCGATGACGGCGCTCTCGCTGATCCGTTGGCGGAAGGCGAACTCCCGCAAGCGCTCCGCAAGACGAAGATCGAGCGTATGCGAGACGGTCGCGATGCGGACGGCAGTACGTGCATTAAGCGGACTGGGGCGGTGATTTCCACCGGAACGTTTAGAACCGGCGGGAGTTGAGACAGTGGTCGTTCTTCGGGCCATATTCATTTTCTATTACGTAAGAAATGAGGAGCCTTGTTCCCCATTTGTCCTTCCGACATCAGTCCGAAGGTTAGACGGGTCAAGGTGAACGAAAAAGCGCAAGCTTGGTCGTCTGAGGAGCTTTTTTTGTTTTTAGCCCTGACGCTTCACCAGTTTACGGATCAGTTCATCAACGGCGTAACGCTGGGGATGCTCTACATCCTTGTTGCGCTTGGGCTCAACATCATCCTCGGATTAATGGGTGTCATCAATTATTCGCACGGCTCGTTTTTCATGCTGGGTGCGTACGTCGCGTATTCGCTCGATCCCGTCGTTGGTTTTTGGGCGAGCATCCTTCTTGCGGCGCTGATCATCGGAATCTTCGGGATGTTGTTCGAGTCGACGTTGATTCGCCCACTTTACAAACGCATACCCGAATACACCTTGCTCCTGACCTTCGGTACCGCGCTGATCTTCGAACAGATTGTGCGGCGAATATGGGGCGACGACGCCGTTCGCTTTGAGCTGCCTGAGAAGTTCAGCGGCACGCTTGCAATCGGCAACTCGCAGTTTCCGCTCTACAAGGACGTGATGTTGGTCGGGATTACGATCGTCGTGCTGGCGCTTGTGTGGTTTCTCGTCAACCGCACCAACATCGGAATGATCATTCGCGCCGGAACGCGGGACGCCGAAATGGTGCGCATCCTCGGAATCAACATGCCGATGATGTTTACGCTGGTGTTCGGGATCGGCTCGTTCATGGCTGGTCTTGCGGGCGCGCTTGCGGCGCCGGTCTATGCAATTCAGCCTACGCTGGCATCTGAGTGGGTGATCTTAACCTTCGTGATCGTCATCGTCGGCGGGATCGGCTCGTTTTGGGGCGCGGTCGTCGGCGGTCTCTCGATCGGGATCGTCTCGAGCTTGATGGATCTCATCTGGCCGCCCGCAGTCGAGATGACGGCCTTCCTCATCATGGGCATCATTTTGCTCATTCGCCCGCGCGGCTTATTCGGAGTCGAAGGCCTCTTTGAGTAAACTCGTCCGCCATCCGTTGCTGTGGACAGCGATCGTCTTGGCAATTCTGCCGTGGCTATTGCCGGGCGCCAATCCATTCGCCGGACGCGCCGGCTTCATCGACCTCGGGACGACGATTGCAATCTTCGCGCTTTTTGCGATGGGCTTTAATCTGCTCTTCGGACACATTGGCGATCTGTCGTTCGGACACGCGATGTTCTTCACGATCGGCGCGTACGCGACGGCATTACTGACGAAAGGTTTCAATGTAACAGTCGCTGGCGCGAACCTCGTTTGGGGAGGTGCCGACAATCTCATCGGAGCCATGTTGCTCTCGCTCGGTCTCGGTGCAGCGATCGCGTTCTTGCTGGGACGGTTGATCGTTCCACGCTCCAGCGGTATCTATTTCTCAATGATCACGCTGGCGTTCGCTCAAGTCATCTACTTCGTCACCTACAAGTTTGATGCGTTCACCGGCGGCGAGGACGGGTTACAAGCGATTTCGCGTCCGACCTTACCGGGTTTTCCCGCCGGCTTCCTCAACGAGTCGTGGCATTTCTATTATTTCGCCGCGATCGTGATCTTCGTCGCGCTCGCGATCATTTGGTGGGTGATCGAATCGCCGTTCGGCTCGGTCTGTCATGCCATCCGCGAGAACGACCAGCGCGCCGAATTTCTCGGCTACGACGTCCGTAAGTATCGCGTCAACGCGTTCTTCATTTCGGCGCTCTTTCCGGCGATCGCGGGATGCTTATGGACGTATTACCAGCAGTCGATCACGCCCGACGCCGGTTCGATAGAATACAGCGGGCGAGTCGTAATGATGTCGCTGCTCGGTGGAATTCAAACCTTCTTCGGACCGATGCTGGGTTCGTTCATCTACTGGCAGCTACAGAACGACGTTTCGCAGATCACGAAATATTGGGAAGCGGTAATCGGCATCGTGTTCGTCGTCTTCGTGTTGATTGCGCCGCGCGGTATTTGGGGTGCGGTCGAAGACGTCGAGCATTACGGTTTTCGTAGCGCCTTCCGTCGCGTCTTCTCGCGCCGCGCACGTGTCGAATCCGAAATGTCCGAAGAGGTCGCATCGCAAGCACCATGACGACGACGCTCGCCACCAGCTACGCTTTCCGGACCGAGAATCTCTCGCGGCACTTCGCGGGGTTTCGCGCCGTCAACGATATCTCAATCGAGATACCGACCGGCGGCGTGCGCACGATCATCGGACCTAACGGCGCCGGAAAGACGACCTTTTTCAATTTACTCTCGGGATTGCTGCCACCCACGCACGGACGCATTTGGTTTGAAGATCGCGACATCACCGATCTGCCGGCTTACCGCCGTGCGCGCTTGGGAATCGCGCGCTCGTTTCAGATCACCAACATCTTCGGAAAGCTGAGCGTCGCCGAAAACGTGCGTCTCGCGGCCCAAGCCGTCTACGACGGCAAGGGCAACTTCTTCTTACCCGGCAACCGCATGGGAAGCATCGGCGATCGTACGCAGCAGATTCTCGATGACATTGGTTTGCGCGACGTGCAAGATGCGCGCGCTGAGAATCTTTCGCACGGCGATCAGCGGCGTCTCGAGATCGGGCTCGTCCTTGCCGTCGAGCCGAAGGTTCTGCTGCTGGACGAGCCGCTCGCGGGTATGTCGCCTACCGAAACGCAATCGACCGTCGCGTTGATCAAGCGCATCGTTGCGAACCGGACCGTTATTTTGGTCGAGCACGACATCGACACGGTGATGGCGATCTCGGATACGATCACCGTCATGCAGACAGGCGGAATACTTGCAGTCGGAACGCCGGCGGAAATTCGGAACAACGAAATGGTGCGGCGCGCGTATCTTGGAGATCTAACCTAGTGCTGCTCGCGCTCGAAGGCGTCAACACGTTCTACGGCAAGAGCCATGTCCTCAAAAATGTTTCGCTCGAGGTCGACAAAGGCGAAGTCGTCGCGTTGCTCGGACGCAACGGCAGCGGCCGCTCCACCACCCTCAAGACAATCATGGGAGTCGTGCCGCCCAAGACCGGGACGATTCGTCTCGACGGAGCGCCGATCGAGCGCCGGAATCCGTTTACGCTCGCCCGCCGCGGCATTGCGTTCGTCCCTGAGGACCGCCGCATTTTCCCAAATCTTACCGTCGCCGAAAATCTGCGCCTGGCCGCGCTTTCCGGTCGCAAAGGTCCCTGGACCGAGAAGCGCATCTTCGACTACTTTGCGGTCTTAGGCGAACGCCGCAACTCACTGGCACGCCTCTCGGGCGGCGAACAACAGATGCTGGCAATCGCTCGAGCCCTGATCGCGAACCCCGAAATCATCTTGCTCGACGAGCCGATGGAAGGCTTGGCGCCGCTCATCGCCCGGAACGTCGAAGAAGTCGTCCGCAATATCAAAAGCGAGGGGCACACGATTCTGCTCGTCGAGCAGAATGCGGAGGTTGCGATGAGCCTCGCCGATCGCGGTTACATCCTTTCTAATGGACGCGTCATGGCGAGCGGCCCGATCGACCAGCTGCGCGCCGAGCCGGAGCTGATGCAACGGTACTTAGCCGTCTGATGGTCATGGGCGTCGGAGGTTGCTGATGCCGACACCTGAGAAAGTCCGCGAATCCCTTGCGGAGGTTATGGACCCCGAGCTCAATATTCCGATCCTGGACCTCGGTCTCGTCTACGGAATCGAGTGCGAAGGCCAGCAGCAAGAAAACGTCACGGTGACGATGACGTTGACGTCGCCGATGTGCCCCGTCGGACCGATGTTCAAGCAAGCGGTCCTCTCGAAGGTCGAGGGAGTCGAGGGCGTACAGAGCGCCAAAGTCGATATTACATTCGACCCGCCATGGGATCCGCGCGAAATGGCAAGCGACGACGTAAAACTTCAGCTGGGCATCTGGTAGCTGCGCCGGAGCGGGCAGGCGTCAGCCACGGTCCGGCTAAAGGGACCGGCGAGAGCTAACCGGCGATGATGCCATACATTCCGGACATCCTTGGTTTCGTGGCCGCCGCACTTGTGCTGGCGACCTTCTTAATGCGCGCTCCGGTTCGTCTTCGCCAATTTGCGATCGCGAGCAACGCCATATTCATCGTCTACGGCGTGTGGACGCGCGCGTGGCCGATTGCAGCGCTGTTCGCTATCTTGCTCGGGCTCAACATTTGGCGTCTGCGCGAGCTCAAGCTGCTGACACAAAAAGTGCAATCCGCGCTGACCAACGATCTCTCGGTAGCGTGGCTACGGCCCTTCATGACACCGCGCAAATTCGTCGCTGGTGAATTCATCTTCCGCAAGGGCGACCCGCAAACCGACGTTCTCTACATCGTAAGCGGGACTGTGCGGCTTCCCGAGATCGAAGTCACGGTCAGCGCCGGCGAGCTGCTGGGCGAGATGGCGATCTTCTCGCCTACGATGGAGCGCAGTCTCTCTGCGGTCTGCGTCACCGACGTCGAGAGCCTGCACATGCCCACCGACTCGGTCCTCAAGCTGTATTACCAGAATCCGGAATTCGGGTTATATCTCGTCCGCTTGATCACGCGGCGTCTGCTGCAAGACACGCATCTGCTCGGCAGCATGATCAACGAGCGCACGACGCAGCTCGAAAAGCTCAAGGCGCTCACCGACGTGGATGAAGCGACCGGTGTCGCCAATCGCCGCGCGTTCGAAGCCCGCCTGCACATGGAGTGGTCGCGCGCGATTCGCTCACCGTCGCCGCTCTCAATCGTCGTAGCGCAAATCGAAGACCGCTACAATCGCCGCTGGACCGACGAGATGCTCACGCAGGTCGCGATCGCACTCGGGTCCTGCGCGTCGCGAGCTTCCGATTTGTTGGCCCGGCACGATAAAGAGTTCGTCGCAATTCTCCCCAACACAACGCCCGAAGGCGCGAAAATAATCGCCGACGAGATGGACGCAACGATATCAGCGCTCGACGTTCCCTCGGCCAGCATTTGGGCCGGCGATCTGCGTATACGTCACGGCGTCGCAACGCGTCAGCCGAGCAAAGAGATCGCTCCCGAGACGCTGTTGCAAGAAGCCTACCGCGAATTTCACGGCACCGAGCCGCCCACCCCACCTAAGGGGTCCGATCTGCTGAGCAAAATTGCGCAAGCGGCGTTTCCGCGTGAAGAACCA
Organism: Vulcanimicrobiota bacterium; assembly: GCA_963715815.1. Taxonomy (GTDB): domain Bacteria; phylum Vulcanimicrobiota; class Vulcanimicrobiia; order Vulcanimicrobiales; family Vulcanimicrobiaceae; genus JAFAMS01. Next base: position 2,174,654 of record OY970278.1, read on the forward strand.
CTGATCGGCGGCTGAGCACCTGAGGCCGAACGGCTCGCACGACGTCCGCGAGCAGCTCGCGAAGATGCGCGAGATCGCGCAAGCGCCGGCCGGCGAAGAGGCGGTCGAGCGACAGCATTCGCGCGGCAAACGCACCGCACGCGAGCGGATCGAAGCGCTCGTCGATCCTGACTCCTTTGTTGAATTCGATGCGTTCGTCGTCCATCGGACGACTGCGTTCGGACTCGACGAGCGCGAATTTCTCGGTGACGGCGTCGTTACGGGCCGCGCGCTGATCGACGGACGGCAAGTTTTCTTGTTCTCGCAAGATTTCACGGTGCTCGGCGGTTCGCTCGGTGAAGCGTTTGCCGAGAAAATCTGCAAAATCATGGACCTCGCGGTCCGCACAGGCTCCCCCGTAATCGGCATCAACGACTCCGGGGGCGCGCGCATCCAAGAAGGCGTCGTCAGTCTGGGCGGCTACGCTGAAATTTTCTGGCGCAACGTCCAAGCCTCGGGCGTCATCCCGCAGATAAGCTTGATCGCGGGACCGTGCGCCGGCGGCGCCGTTTACTCACCGGCGATCACGGACTTCACGATCATGGTCGAAGGCATCTCGCAGATGTTCATCACCGGACCCGAGATCATCAAAACGGTGACGGGTGAAGACGTCACCTTCGAAGAGCTCGGTGGCGCAATGACGCATGCCACCAAGAGCGGTGTCGCGCAGCTCGTCGCCGTGGACGAGGACGAAATGAATGCGCAGACGCGCGCACTGCTTTCGTTTCTCCCGCAGAACAATCTTGACGATCCGCCGGTTTTTGCGACCGATGACGATCCGCGCCGTTTGTGCCCGGAGCTCGACGATCTCGTGCCGGACTCACCCAACAAACCGTACGACATCAAACGCGCGATCGATGCCGTGGTCGACGACGGCGAATTTCTCGAGATATTACCGTTTTACGCGAGGAATATTGTCATCGGTTTCGGACGCGTCGGGGGACGCTCGATCGGGATCGTCGCCAATCAACCCGAAGTGCTCGCGGGCGTCCTCGACATTAGCAGCTCGATCAAAGCCGCTCGTTTCGTGCGCTTTTGCGATGCGTTCAACATTCCGCTCGTGACGTTCGTCGACGTTCCCGGGTTCTTACCCGGAACGGCGCAAGAATTCGGCGGCATCATCACACACGGCGCAAAGCTGCTTTATGCGTTTGCCGAAGCAACCGTCCCAAAAATCACCATCATCACGCGCAAAGCGTATGGCGGCGCCTACGATGTCATGGCGTCCAAGCACATCCGCGCCGACATCAACGTTGCGTGGCCGACCTCAGAGATTGCGGTGATGGGGGCCGAGGGCGCTGCCAAGATTCTCTTCCGGCGTGAGATCGCCGATGCCGCCGATCCGGCCGTGAAGACCGCCGAGCTAATCGAAGAATACCGAAAGCGTTTCGCAAATCCGTTCGTCGCGGCGCAGCGTGGCTACATAGACGACGTGATCGAAGCCCGCGAGACTCGCCGTGTCATCTCGACCTCGCTCGAGATGCTACAAAATAAACGCGTCGAACGCCCGCGCCGCAAGCACGGCAACATTCCGCTCTAAGCCGCCGATTCAAAAAAGCGCACCGCGCCAGGACGTAGCGCTGCGTAGAATTCACGAAACAAGGCACCGGCACGAACTCCCGGCCAGTCCGCCGGCAGCAGCGAAGGCGGCAAACCCGGATCGATATATGCGAACTTACGAAAATCGTGAACGAGCCAAATGCGCGTCACGAACGCTTGCGTATCGCTGAGCGAGCGGACCCGCCCGGAATATTGCGCGATGAAGTCTTCGTAGGCGCGTCCGATCGCATCAAGGTCCCAGCATTTCCGCACGAGGTCAGCATTGCCGAGCGGCCCCTCGTAGCGGGCGACGAACACGTCGACGCGTTCGTCGAGATCGAGCGCGTGAATCGCATCACGCACGGCGCCAGTTACGTCGCGCGGCGAGATCCACAGTGAGGCCGAGAGCGGCCCGAGTCCGAGAACGGTGAGATCCTTGCGCAAACGATCCCGCAGCTCGCGCTTCGATTCGGGAATCGTGTAGCTGAGCATCCGCCATTTGCCGTCCCACTCGTCCTCGGGCGCGAAATAGATGCGCTTGCTAATCTCATCGACGCGCCGCTTGCCGAGCGCCGTAGGCGAATAAAACGAGCGGCTTCCGACCCGCAAGCTCTCGAGCCAGCCCTGGCGTGACATCCGCGAGAGCGCGGCCCGGACGGCCTGCTCGGAGAGTCCGAACTCAGCCATGAGCCGGACGAGGCTCCCGACCCAGATCGCGTCACCGTAGCCGTGTACGAAGTCCCCGAACACCGTGAAGATGAACGAATTGGGGCGGGTAACGGCTCGGCTTCCCTTGACAGGCTCCATCTGCTGTCCCTAATATGACGGTAATTTCACGAACGTGTCAAATACCGTCTAATGGAGGCCGATCATGGCGGCGCGGATTTCGACCTTCGACGACTGGGTCGACTTGCTCCGGGACTGGCAAAGCGAGATCGGCCTCGATCTCGAGCTGATCGACCGTCACGTTCCGGGTTACAAGCTCGAAGCCAAGTATGGCGATCTGCCGAGCGACGAGATCACTTTCGGCTCGTTCGCCGGCCAGCGAAAATGGGAGCGTCTGCTCGACGTCCCCGATCAGCGTATCCGCGACTCGATTCTCAACATGGTGATCTATCAGGGCGATACCGAGTTCGCATCCAACGAGCAGCAGCGCTTTTTATTGAACAATGCGCCGAGCGAATACGATCTCGCGTCACTTGCGCGGATCATGCTCGAAGAGACGCGACACGGTTTCCAAATGTGCCATCTGTTGATCTCGCATTTTGGTGCCGACGGAAAGATCGAAGCCCAAAAGCTTCTCGAGCGGCGCGCCTTCGGAAAAAAGAACCGGCTGCTGCGCGCCTTCAACGAAGACGTCACGCATTGGCTCGATTTTTTCACTTACACGAACTTCATGGATCGCGACGGTAAGTTCCAGCTGACGATGCTTTCGCACTCGGCCTTCGCTCCGTTGTCGCGCTCGATGCTGCCGATGCTGCGCGAAGAATCCTTTCACATGGGGACCGGCATCTCTGGACTCCGGCGCATCGCGCAGGCCGCGGTCATTCCTGTCGTACTACAACAGAAATACTATAACAAGTGGATCTCGGGCTCGCTCGATCTGTTCGGAACCGATCACTCGCGTTCGGCGCGTTGGGCTTACGAATGGGGAATCAAAGGGCGTGACGACGAGAGCAAGACCGCCGAACCCGCCCGGGTCGAGGCGCTCAACGAACGCGCGCGCGACCGCTTCTACGACGAGATAAAGCGTACCGTCGATCAGGTCAACAGCGTTAACCCCGCCGAGAAGCTGTACGTCCCCGACATGCGTTTCAACCGTAAGATCGGCGACCACACGGACGAGCATTGGAGCGTCGACGGGCGGCGTCTGACCGACGACGAATGGGCGGCGTACGCACCAAGCGTCTTACCGATGCCCGATGACGAAACACGTCTGGCCGAGCTGTTCAAAGATCCGAATTGGATCGCACCTAAAGGACGGACAAACGAGGGCTGAGCATGGCGATCGATACGAAGAAGGCCGAACCGACACCCTTTGGCCGCGAGCACCACGAACGTAACGGCAAGCGCGTCGTTCACTACACAAAGGACGGGCACATCGGAATCATCACGATGGATGACCCGCCCGCGAACACATACACGCACGAGATGATGCGCCAGCTCGATGAAGCAATTCTCGACGCGCGTTTCGACGACGGCGTCGAAGTCATCGTCATCACCGGGAAAGGCGAGCGCTTCTTCTCCGCCGGCGCAAACGTCGGAATGTTGAACGCGGTCACGCCGCAGTTCAAATACTACTTCTGCCTGCACGCCAATGAGACGCTGGCGCGTCTCGAGCAGACGCCGAAGCTCGTAATCGCGGCGCTGAACGGACACACCGTCGGCGGCGGGCTCGAGATCGCAATGGCCTGCGACATTCGAATTGCGCGCCGCGACGGCGGAAAGGTCGGGCTGCCGGAAGTGGGGCTCGGCGTGCTCCCCGGAACCGGCGGAACTCAGCGGCTCGCGCGCTTGATCGGAAAAGCTAAGGCGATCGAGCTGATCGCGACCGGCCGTACATTCAGCTTCGAGCTAGCCGAGGAAATGGGCATCGTCAACGAGATTTATGAGGGCGATGCAGCTTCGTTCGCAGAGCAGATCCTCACGTACGCGCGCCAATTCTGCTCGCCCAACAAGGCGCCCATGGCGGTCGGTCTCGTGAAACGCAGCATCCAGACTGGGGCTGAGATTCCACTCGGAGATGCGCTCGCGCTCGAACGCGAGCTGCAATCGATACTTTTCCGCAGCCACGATGCGCATGAAGGCATCGCGGCATTCACCGAACAGCGCGTCGCCCGCTTCGAAAACCGCTAACCCATGCGCGCGGCCGACCACCTCCCCGAGCGCTTCAACGCGGCTCAGTATTTCGTCAGCCGCAACGTTGCACTCGGGCGCGGTGATTCGCCCGCGCTGATCACGGATCAAGTCAGCATCACGTATCGCGAGCTCGATCGCGCAGTTCGCGGTTTTGCCGGCAGCTTGATAGAGCGGGGCTTGCGCAGCAGTGAGCGCGTCGCCATCTTCTTACCGGATTCTCCCGCGTGGTCGATTGCATTTTGGGGGACGATCGCGGCCGGCGGCGTCGCCGTCCCGCTCAACACCGCGCTGCGAGAGTCTGAGCGCGAGATGATTCTAGCGGATTGCTCACCCTTCGCGGTCCTCGACGATCCGTCGAAGGTGATTCGCGACGCAAAGCACGCACCGGCGGAGTATGCGTCAACGCACCGCGACGGCTTCTGCTTCTTCTTATATTCGAGCGGAACGACGGGCGAACCGAAAGGCGTCGTTCATCTGCAGCACGACATGTGGGTCTGCGCGCGGACGTACGGCGAGCAAGTGCTCTGCACGCGCACGTCTGACCGCGCCTTCAGCGTCGCTAAGCTTTTCTTCGCATACGGCCTCGGAAACGCGCAATACTATCCGATGGACGTCGGCGCGGCCGCGATTCTTTATCCCGAGCGCCCAACACCGCAGGCCGTCTTCGATCAGGTCCGCCGTCACAAGCCGACGCTATTTTTTGCCGTTCCGACTGCGTACGCACAAATGCTTGCCGCAATGGACGAAGGCGTCAAGGCTGATTTCTCGAGCGTTCGCGTGTGCATCAGCGCGGGGGAATCACTTCCACCGGCTCTCTTCAATCGCTGGAAAGCGCAAACAGGCCTCGATATCTGCGACGGCATCGGCACGACCGAGATCACCCACATGTTCATGGCGAACATTCCGGGAGATGCGACACCCGGCGCAAGCGGGCGCGCCGTCCCGGGCTACGACGTCCGTATCGTCGACGAAAACGGGGCCGATTGTGCCGACGACGAGATCGGCGATCTGCTCGTCCGCGGTGACTCGACGATGGCGTTCTACTGGAACAAACACGAACGCACCAAAGCAACGCTGCTGGGCGAATGGATTCGAACCGGTGATAAATACCGGCGGGACAGCCAGGGCATCTACTGGCACGCCGGCCGCAGCGACGACATGCTCAAGGTCAGCGGGATGTGGGTCTCACCGGTCGAGGTCGAAAACGTCATCGCGGAACACGATGCAATCCTCGAGTGCGCTGTCGTCGGACGCGAAGACGATGACGGGCTCGTCAAGCCTCACGCATACGTCGTGCTCCGCGCCGCAAATCTTGCGACCGATGATCTTGAAACCAATCTGCAGAGCTTCGTGAAAGAACGTTTGACGCCGCACAAATACCCGCGCTGGGTAACCGTCGTCAACGCGCTGCCGAAAACCGCGACCGGTAAGACACAGCGCTTCGTCCTTCGCGAAACAAAAGCCGAGGTTTGAGCAAGCTCACCACCACGGCCGATGCGATCGCCCGTTTGGTGCGCGACGGTGACCGCGTCAGCGCTGCCTGCGGGCTCGAAGCGCGCATTCCGTTTTCAGCCGGCCATGAGATGATCCGTCAAAGCAAACGCGATTTAACGCTCGTCGGACCGATCAGCGACATGCTCTACGATCAGCTGATCGGTGCGGGCTGCGTTCGCGCCCTCGAGGTTGCGTGGGTCGGCAACGTTGGTGCAGGTCTCGGACACAATTTCCGGCGAGCGGCCGAAGCGAATCCACCGCGGATCACGATCACCGACTATACGAATCTCACCTACGCGATCGGTTTGCGAGCCGCAGCCGAAGGCGTCCCGTTTGGCGTTACGCATTCACTTTTCGGCACCGACATCGCCTCGCAACACGAGGCGTTCCACGAGATCGAGGATCCCTTTGGTGGCGAGCATGTCTTCGCAGTCCGCGCCATAAAAGTCGACGTCGCAATTGTCGTCGTGCAGCGTGCCGACGCGAGCGGGAACGCTCATGTCTGGGGCAACCTCGGCACGACCATCGAGAGCGCCCGCGCTGCCGAGCGCGTGATCTTACTGACCGAAGAGTTGGTTGAGCCTGAAGTGATTCGACGCGAACCCAATCGCACGCTGATCCCGGGATTGCTCGTCGACGCAGTGGTCGTCGAACCGGGCGCCGCACATCCCTCGCCGGTAGAAGGCTGCCGCGAGCGCGACCATGCGACGTTCGAAAGCTATCATCGCGCAACGCGTACGCCCGAAGGCTTCGATACATGGCGTCGCGAGTGGATCGAGAACATCGACGATCGCGCCGCCTATATGAAGAAACTGCGCGCATGAATGCGCGTACTCTGATGGTCGTCGCCGCGGCACGGCGGATTCAAGATCACGACGTCGTCTTCGCAGGGATGCGTCTTCCATTGATCGGCTTCGCGGTTGCAAAATCGACGCATGCACCCAGCGCCGTCGGCCTGTTCGAAAATGGTTTGATCCGCGAAGTTCCGGCACGCGGAATGGTCGTTACGATGGGCGATGGACCAAATCAGCACGCTGCTACTTCCGCGACGAGCTTGATCGACGTGATGGGTATGCTGCAGCGAGGCCGCGTCAACGTCGGATTTCTGGGTGGTGCCGAAGTCGACTCGCTTGGAAATCTCAACACGACAAAGGTAGGCGCAACGCGTCTTCCCGGCTCAGGTGGAGGCTCTGATATTGCGGCGCACGCCCAGCGCTGCGTTTTCATCATGGAGCACGAACGCCGCCGCTTTGTCGAGCGAGTCAGCTTCGTCACGTCGCGTCCCAAAGGCGCGGTTACGCTGATCACGACGCTCGGCGTGTTCGCACTGAATTCCGGGCCGCCACGTGTCGTTTCGTTGCATCCGGACGTCACGCGCGAGCGTGTCACTCGCGAAACCGGATTCGCGCTTGACTTCGGGGATAGCGCGGTGACGCCGGAACCGAGCGATGCCGAGCTGGAGGCGCTCCGGATGGCCGACCCCACGGGATTTTGGACGGGCGCCTCGCAATAAACGCCGCTGTGAAACTCTTGGAGGGGAAGACTGCGCTCGTCACCGGCGTCGCAAACCGGTGGTCGATCGCAACCGGCATTGCGCGCGCGTTGCACGAGCACGGCGCACGCTTGTCCTTCATCTATCAAGGCGAGCGGGTCGAGGACGAAGTCCGCAAGCTCGCGGCCGAACTCGGCGGTGGCCCGTGCTGGCCGTGCGACGTCACGTCCGACGATGACGTACGGCGTCTGGCTGCCGATGTTGCACGCGAGCTCGGCGGGCTCGATACACTTGTCCATTCGATCGCGTTCGTCAACAAAGAAGACCTTGCCGGAAAAGTCTACGACACGTCGCGTTCGGGCTTCTCCTTAGCGCTCGACATCTCGTCGTATTCGCTGATCGCTCTCGTCGGCGGGCTCCGCACGACGCTGCACGATAACGCCAGCGTGATGGCGCTGACGTACTACGGTTCGACGTCGATCGTCCCGAATTACAACATCGCGGGGATCGCGAAAGCCGCGCTCGAGTCGATCGTCCGATATCTTGCCTACGATTTGGGTGACCGCGGAATTCGTGTCAACGCGATCTCGGCCGGACCGATCAAGACCGCGAGCTCGCGGCAAGTCAAAGGCTTCTCATCGATGCTCGATGCGGTCGGCGCCGCTGCGCCGCTGCATCGAAACGTCACCGCGCAAGACGTCGGCAATACAGCCGTCTATCTCGCGAGCGATCTCTCGAGGGCCGTAACCGCGGACATTCACTTCGTCGACGCAGGCTACCACGCGATGGGGATGACCTTCGAGCAGAAATCGTCTTGAGCGATCTCGAGATCACGCCGACGCCGAGCGACGACGAAGCCGCGGCAATCGCGATTGTGCTGCGCGAGTTCGAAGAACCGCCCGTGACTCCCGTCGCAGAGTCGCGATGGAAAATGAGCGGCCGGCAATACGATGAAGATTACGAAGCTATTAGTAGCTAATCGCGGCGAGATCGCGCTGCGCGTCATGCGCACCGCGAAGGAAATGGGGATCGCAACGGTCGCCGTATACAGCGACCCCGATCGCGATGCGTTGCACGTTCGATACGCAGACGAGGCCTTTGCGCTGGGCGGCTCGTCACCGTCGCAGAGCTATCTGAATGCTGAGAAGATTCTCGATATCGCGAAACGCGCCGGAGCCGATGCGCTGCATCCGGGTTACGGGTTCTTCGCCGAAAACGCGAACTTCGCGCGCAGCGTCATCGCGGCAGGCCTGGTGTGGGTTGGTCCACATCCGGATGCAATCGACGCGATGGGCGACAAATTGCGTGCGCGTGCGGCGATGGTCAAGGCCGGCGTCCCGGTCGTTCCCGGAAAGCTCAAGCCGATCGAGGATCTCGAGGACGCCAAGCGTGCCGCTAAAGAGTTTGGCTTACCGCTGGCTCTCAAAGCCGCAGCCGGCGGTGGAGGCAAAGGTCTGCGCGTCGCTCGCAACGAGGACGAGATCGAATCCGCACTGACGGTCGCAAAACGCGAAGCCGAAGCATACTTTAAGGACTCGACGATCTATGCCGAGCGCTATCTCGACAATCCCAAGCACGTCGAGCTGCAAGTCTTGGCAGACAAGCACGGCAACGTCGTCCACGTGGGCGAACGCGACTGCTCGCTGCAGCGTCGGCACCAAAAAATTTTGGAAGAGACGCCGGCCGCCATCAGCGAAAAGGTGCGCCGCGGGATGCGCGAGGCAGGCCTGCGCGCCGCAAAAGCGATCGGTTATGATAGCGCGGGGACGATCGAATGTCTCGTGACCGGCGACGAGTTCTTCTTCCTCGAGATGAACACACGCATTCAGGTCGAGCATACAGTCAGCGAGATGATCTCCGGACTCGACCTGGTACGCGAGCAAATACGGGTTGCAGCCGGCGAGAAGCTCGGCTACAAACAAGACGCAATCGAGCTGCGCGGTCACTCGATCGAAGTCCGCGTCAACGCCGAAGATCCCGCCAACAATTTTGCCCCTGCACCTGGAACAATCGCGCGCTACCGTGAACCGGGCGGACCCGGCATTCGCGTCGACTCCGCCGCCTTCAGCGGCATGACGATCACGCCCGACTACGACTCGCTGATTGCGAAGCTGATCGTCTGGGCGCCGACGCGTGAGACGGCACTCGCACGCATGCGCCGTGCGCTCGATGAGTTCATCGTCGAAGGCGTCGCGACGACGATTCCGCTTTTACGCGCGCTCGTCGACGCACCGCCGGTTCAAGATGCAACCTACGGAACCGCGACGCTCGAACCGTTTGCCGCCTCGCTAAAACTCGATGCGGCCGAACCCGCATCAGCGAGTAAGGCGCAGTCAAACGAAGATTCCGTCGTGCACATCGAGGTTAACGGCAAGCTGTTTCGCGTACGGATGTTGGACCAGCCGCAGGGTGGCGGCTCAGGGGCGTCCCGGCGGCGCCCACCAAAGCTCGAAAGCCGTAGCGGCAAAGCCGCTTCGAACGAGAACGCGGTTGTCGCGCCGATGCACGGCGTCGTGGTCGAGGTCAAGGTAAAGCCGAACGACCCGATCGAGCCGGGAACGCTGGTCGCGGTCGTCGAGGCGATGAAGATGATGAACGAGATCCGTTCGCCGCGTGCGGGGATCGTCGCCGAGGTCAAGGTCAGCGCGGGACAAACCGTCGAAACCGGCGCAGTTTTGGTAACCTTCAACTAACATGGCACGCGAATCCAACGCGAGCGGCATCCCCCTCGAGCCGGTCTACGACGCAAGCGACGCGCCCCCCGAAGCGGCGGCGCCCGGAACGTTTCCGTTCACACGCGGCATCCGCTCCGACATGTACCGCGGCCGTTTGTGGACGATGCGGCAATACGCAGGCTTCGGCACGGCTGCGGAATCGAACGCGCGCTACCGCTATCTGCTCTCGCAAGGAACTACCGGACTTTCCGTAGCGTTCGATCTTCCGACGCAGCTCGGCTACGATTCGGACGCACCGGAAGCGCGTGGCGAGGTCGGCAAAGTCGGCGTCGCGATCGACGCGGTCGCGGACACGGAACGCCTCTTCGCCGAGATCCCGCTCGAGGGAGTTACGGTCTCGATGACAATCAATGCTCCGGCTTCGATCATCTTGGCGACGTATCTCGTTGTCGCGCGACGGCGCGGAATTCCGTTCGCAAAGCTCGGCGGCACCGTACAAAACGACGTTCTCAAAGAGTACGCGGCGCGTGGAACTTACATGTTTCCACCACGCCCCTCGATGCGACTCGTCACCGACGTGATGGCATACTGCGCTCGCGAAGTTCCACAGTGGAACACAATCTCGATCTCGGGCTATCACATCCGCGAGGCCGGCTCGACCGCGGTCGAAGAGGTGGCGTTCACGCTTGCGAATGCGAAAGCGTATCTGCGCGCCGCGCTCGAGAGCGGCCTGAGCGTCGAAGACGTCGCGCCGCGCATCTCGTTTTTCTGGAACGCGCACAACGACTTCTTCGAAGAGATCGCGAAATTCCGGGCTGCGCGAGCGTTGTGGGCGACGATCGTGCGCGACGGGTTCGGTTCGAACGACCCGCGCTCGCAGATGTTGCGCTTTCACACGCAAACCGGCGGCTCGACGCTCACCGCGCAGGAACCCGAAAACAACATCGTTCGGGTTACGATACAGGCGCTGGCAGCCGTCCTGGGTGGGACCCAGTCGCTGCACACGAATGCCAAAGACGAAGCCATGGCGCTGCCGACCGAAGAGTCGGTTCGAACGGCGCTGCGCACGCAGCAGATCATCGCCTTCGAAAGTGGGGTGGCAGACGTCGTCGATCCGATTGCCGGCTCGTATTACGTGGAAGCATTAACGAGTGAGATCGTCGAGCGAGCCAGGGAGCTCATTGCGGAGGTCGATCGTGAAGGCGGCAGCGTGAGCGCGATCGAGAGCGGCTGGATGCAAGGCCGCATCGCCGAATCGGCGTATCGCGCGCAACTTGCGATCGAAGACGGCAAGCAAATCGTCGTCGGCGTCAACGCGTTTACCGATTCAACCGATGGCGTGCCCGTCCGCTTGCACCGCGTCGACGAGTCGCTCGAACGCGATCAAGTCGAGAACGTTCGGCGTTATCGCGCCGAGCGCGACCAAAGCCGTGTCGATTTACGTCTCAAAGACATTCGTGCGGCTGCGCAAGGAACTGCGAATTTAATGCCGGCCTTTATCGAGGCGCTCGATGCCGGCGCGACGGTCGGGGAAATCTCGAGCGTCCTGCGTGGCATCTTTGGACGCCATGCAGCGGGTGAGGTCGTCGCGTGAATTCGTATCCAATCGACCACGTCGCTATTGTCGTCGACGACCTCGACGCGACATTAAAGCTTTACATCGACGTTTTGGGATTCGAACAAGTTTACCGGGAAATGATTGCGGATCAAGGTGTTGAAGCGGTTGGCTTGCGTGCGGGAGATGCAGTGATCGAGCTGCTGCGTCCTCTGGACCCGAGCTCCGCGATCGCACGTTACCGAGGAGACGCGTCGACGAAGCTGCACCACACTGCGTATCGCGTTCCGGATCTACCGGCTGAATTGTCGCGCCTTCGCGGTGCCGGAATCCAGCTGATCGATCAGACGCCGCGCAAGGGCGCTCATGGAAATCTCATTGCTTTTCTGCATCCAAAATCGACCGGCGGAGTCTTAATCGAACTATGCCAGCGAATATAAGCGGCGCCCCTCATCTTCCCGAGTGGCGGCAGATCGCTGAAGCGCTACCGACGATCGTTTGGGCAACGCGTCCGAACGGCTACGCGATTTTCTTCAATCAGCGTTGGTACGACTATAGCGGGATGGATCGCGAGCAATCGCTTGCCGAGGGATGGCTTCGCGCCGTTCACCCCGACGATTTCGCCGCCACGCTTCACAATTGGCGAACGGCGATCTTACTTGGTAGTGCCTTCCAGGCCGAGCTGCGTTTCCGGCGGCATGACGGCGAGTATCGTTGGTTTATCACCCGCGCCAATCCCGTGCGCGACAAACAAGGCCGCGTTGCACGCTGGTTCGGGACGTGCACCGACATCAACGATCAAAAGCGAAGCGAAGAGGCCTACGCCGAGCTCTATCAGCGCGAGCGCCGTATCGCCGATACGCTACAGCGCGCGCTTCTTCCAGCGATTCTCCCGCACGTACCGGGCCTGTCACTCGATGCCGTCTATCAACCCGACACCAACGAGGCCAATGTCGGCGGCGATTGGTACGATGCGTTCGATCTCGGCGACGGTAGAATTGCGTTCTCGATCGGCGACGTCGGCGGACACGGGCTCGAAGCTGCGGTCCTCATGGGACGCGTGCGCGAAGCGCTTCGCTCGGCTGCGATCGAAGATCTCGAGCCGGCGCGCGTGTTGCATCACGCCAATGCTGCCGTCGAGCTTTCCGAGAGCGACACCATGGTGACGGCAATGTTCGCGGTTCTCGACCGGCTCACGCTACGTCTGAGCTACGCGTCGGCCGGACATCCGCCGCCGCTTCTGGCTTCCGAAGACGGGAGCGTACGCGCCCTCGAGGGAGTCGGCATTCCGCTCGGAATCGGACTCGCGAGCGGACCCGCGACCGGATGGGAAACCCAAACTGTCACGCTTTCGCCCGGTTCGATTATTGCGTTCTACACCGACGGATTGATCGAAGCCGATCGCGATTTGGAAGCCGCGGAGGAACGCATGAAAGCTGCGCTTTCACGACAAGCCCGCGGGACGCAGCAACGCTCGGCGCTTTCGCTCGTGGCGAGCACGATCGTCGGACGCCAGCGTGATGATATCGCGTTGCTCACGGTAACGACGTCGCAAACACCGCTGCGCGAGATCGAGGTGAGCCTCCCAGCGACGCCCGCTTCCGCACGGCGTGCACGTCACATCATTGCGCGGCTCGTCAACGAGGCCGGAATCGACGACGATCGTTGTTTCGATCTTCAGGTCGCCGTCGGAGAAGCCGTCAATAATGCGATCGAACACGCCGGCGCGCTCGGCAGCGAGGAATTCTCCTTACGCGCGCGGCGTCGCGCAAATTCGATTACCATCGAAATCATCGATCAAGGAATGTGGCTGCCGAAGCTCGAGCCGCCGGTTGGTTTCGACGTGCTCGCGGATCGTGGCCGCGGGCTCACTTTGATGTATGCTCTCAGCGACGACGTTCAATTGGAACGAACCGAGGACGGCACGACGGTCCGTCTTGCGATACAGCTAGCCGCTTAAACTCAACCGAACGTCGATTTCCGTTTCGAACGTGCGATCCCACGGCAGCGTGATCGTCAAACCGCCGTCGCGGTAGTCCGGGAAAATCGAGTCCAGTAGCTCGACCGCATGCGGCCAAAGCAGCGCGCGATTTTCGCTTGCGGTCCGCTGAGCAACGTCCGGCAGCAGATACGTATGGTCGACGCCGTCCCGGGTGAGTTCGTCGTTGAGCGCGGGACGCACGAAATCGTGGAATGCGTAGTCGTCGATGTAGCGATCCAGTAGGAAATCGGCGAGCTCGACTTTATTGAACGTGCCCAGACGCTCGCCGGCGCCGACGGCAATCGATGCCGGAATCGCGGTCCCCAGCGAATTTGCGGCGGTGTTCCAAGACGCAAAGCCCGCAAGCCGTCCGGCGACTTTGCGCGCGATCAAGTCTTCGACGAGCTTCCGCTGTTCTTCGAGCGGTGCACCGAAAAACGTCAGATCGACGACCGTTACGAGTTTTCCGGCTTGCACGTCACTCGCAATCCGATCGGCGAAAATCTTCTCCTGCCGATCGTTTGTGTCGCGAACCCGGACGAAGAGCTCGATGTCGGGATCGTTCGAGACGACGGTTCCACCCGACGAGCGGATCACTTCGTCGACGATTTTCTCGAACGGAACGTACTCGATAGAATCCTCCATCCCCGGGCCGCCGGGCTGCGACCACGTGACGCTGAAACGCGGAATCCAATTCACGCGTGCCGCAAACGCATTTGCTTCCATGATCATCGCGAGCTCATCGGCGCCGGGCTCGATCGAAGTACGCTGGACGAGTCCTCCACCATAATGATTGCGTGCCGCTTCAAGGGCCGCGAGATCCGCGATATGCAAACCTCGCGGACCGGCGTCGTCTTGCCCAAGGACGAAACGATCAAAGCCCCCTTCTGCAGTGAGTTGCAGCGCAAACAAATCGACGTCGAGATTACGGCGGCGCGTTGCGATGTATGTATCTAGGATCGCACCGATGCGCTGCCCGAGCGCCGGATCGGGATCGTTCGCATATTGCGTGATCAGCTCGTACGCTTTTCCGGCGGCGAAGAACGATGCCGCGGCTCCGATCGCCGGAACGCCGGTTGGCGCAAGACGCATAACGGTTCCGAAGCCGTAGAACGAAGCATTCGGACGCAGACTGCGCAATGCCGTCATGAATCGCAATCGCGAATAACCGAGCCAGGCCGGTACGCCGGGAATTCGCGATGCTACCAGGCCGCCGTACACCATCATGTCGCTGGAAAGGACGAACGCGTCTGCGCCCTTCGTCGCGTCGGAGGTCAACCAGCGATAGAGCGCTTCCGGATCGCCCGGCGTCAAATAATTGCCGATGAGCGCGCGCGGGGGCTCGACGACAGGGATTCCGGCAATCCGGCCCAGCATCATCGGCAATTGTCGAGTCACCGGACGATCGTCGATCGGAACGATGACCACCGGAGCAGCCGATTGCGCCGACGCGACGCCAAAGCCGAACAGAAACGACAATAGTGCGCCAAACGCGACGACCCTCACCCCTCGATGATTCGCGGCCGATGTGGCAATCGCTGCTTGTCTTCCTCGTACCGTTGATGCTCAGCAACGTGCTGCAATCGCTCGGGCAAACGATCGGATTCATCTATCTCGGACGATTTCTCGGGCCGCATGCGCTTGCCGCAGCCGGAAATCTCTTCCCGATCATTTTCCTAATGATCTCGTTCCTGATCGGCGTCGGAAACGCAAGCAGCATCCTCATCGGTCAGGCACACGGCGCCGGCGACACGGATCGGATGCGCCGCGTCGCCGGTACGACGCTGGGAGTCGGACTATCGCTGGGCGTGGCGGGCGGCGCGCTGTGCGCGATCTTCGTGCGACCGCTCCTGCACCTGATAGGTACGCCGGCCGACATCTTCGAGATATCCGTCGATTACGCGCGCGTGTTCTTCGGCGGCTTTCCGTTGCTCTTTACGTATCTCTTGTATTCGACGTTCCTACGCGGCACCGGTGATTCGAAAACTCCGTTTTATTCGCTTATCGTGAGCACAGTGCTCACCACGGCGATCACGCCGGCGCTAATCCTCGGCTGGTTCGGGCTCCCCAAGCTGGGCGTCGTCGCCGGTGCTGCCGGCAACCTGATCGCAACTGCGCTCACCCTCGTCATACTCGGGATAACCCTTGTGCGCGAACACAATCCACTCGCGCCAAGCCGTGAGCTGCTCCGGTCGATGGCACCGAACTTACGGCTCGTGCTAACGCTGCTGCGACTCGGCGCGCCCATGGGCGTGCAGATGATCATGGTCTCGCTGGCCGAGATCGCCGTCATCACGTTTGTAAATCACTTTGGTTCCGACGCGACGGCCGCGTACGCAGCCGTCAATCAGATCGGCAGCTACGTACAGTTTCCGGCGCTGTCGATCGGCATCGCCGCATCGATCTTCGGCGCGCAATCAATCGGCGCGGGGCGAACGGAGCTGCTCGGTTCCGTCATCCGCTCCGGTGTCGCGCTCAACTACGTAATCGAGGGCGGTCTGATCCTGATTTTTTACGGCTTCGCGAATGTGATCCTCGGCATGTTCTTGACGAGTGAACACACCCATCATATCGCACGCGATCTGCTCAACATCACCCTCTGGAGCTACGCAATCTTTGGAAACGCGACCGTCATCTCCGGCATCGTCCGCTCGAGCGGTTCCGTCCTCGTTCCGATGCTCATCACGATATTCTCGATTTGGGGAGTCGAGGTGCCCGTCGCGTGGTATCTCTCGCACCACATCGGCCTTTCCGGCGTGTGGTACGGCTATCCGGCTGCCTTCATCGTGAACCTCACGTTACAATTCATCTACTACGAGCTCGTCTGGCGGCGCAAGCCGCTACGTGCGATTACCGTTTAGGCGAGCTCTCAAGGACGGCGCGCAACGACTCGTCGTTGAGTTCGAGCAGCGTTTGCGCCGCGGCGGCGTCGACGCCGAGCCGTTCCATCACAACGGCGCGCTTCACGCTTCCACCCGAACGCTCGAGCAGCTCGCGGCCGCGTGTCGGGTCGACCTTGCACAGTTCGCACACAAGACGCAGCGCGCGGCCGCGAAGTTTTTCATTCATGGCGACGACGTCGACCATGAGATTGTCGTAAACTTTTCCCAAGCGCACCATTACAGCAGTCGAAAGCGCAGAAAGCACGATCTTTTGCGCCGTGCCGGCAAGCATGCGCGTCGAGCCGGCTAGCGGCTCAGCTCCTGTCTGCGTTACGATCGCGAGGTCGGCATGCCTCGCGAGACGCGAATCGGCGACACTCGTGATCGCAACGGTCAAGGCCCCCTTCGCTTTCGCCCGATCGAGGCTCGCACAAACGTACAGCGCACTACCGCTCGCCGAAATTCCGATAACGGCGTCCTTCGAGTGGATTTCTGCATCGAACCCGCTCGCGCTGTCTTCGGCGCCTTCGACTGCTCCGCTCACGGCATCGGCGCCGCCCGCGATGTGCGCACGTGCGAGCGACGGCGGCACTCCGAACGTCGGCGGGAGCTCTGCCGCATCAAGAACGCCGAGACGTCCGCTCGTCCCGGCGCCGACGTAATGTAACGTGCCACCCGAGCGCAAGCGCGAGCTAATTGCATCGGCCGCCCGCGCGATCTGCGGCACCGCGTTGCGCGCCGCATCAAGAGAACGCGCTTGTGCTGCAATGAGCGCCGCAACGAGCTCGGGCGTCGGCATCCGATCGAGACCGCGCGTCGCCTCGTCAACTGCTTCGGTCGGCGGCAAGCCTTCCGTCACAAGAGCTTGCTCAGATTTTCCGCAAACGTCGCAATCTGTTTTTTTGCCACGCCTTCGATCAAGCGTCCGCCGACCGTTGCGATAACCCCGCTGATCCTCGCGTCTGCGCGCAGCTTTACGCGCGATCCGGAACCAGCGGCTTCGACGTCGGAGGACATCTCGGCGCGCACGCCGCCGCGCCCGCGCGTCTCGTTGCCGTTCACCGAAAACTGCGCGTGATGCTTCGCATCGTCGAGCTCCTCAACGACGATAGTCGCGTCGTAGCTGACGGCGACGGGACCGACTTTGACGCCGACGCTCGCGCGATAGGTGCGATCGTCGACTGCTTCCGTGACCTTGGCCCCCGGGATGCAGCTTGCAACGCGCGGGATGTCTTTGAGCACGCTCCAGACGCGATCGACCGGCGCGTCGACTTCAAAAGAATCTTCGATGATCAAGAGGAGCCTGTGCTGAGCGTAGCGCCGATAAGGCGCGAAGTCGAAGCATGCACTGGTTCGGTCCCCTTCGAAAGGCTTCCACCCTTGCGGCCGGAGCGCATCGCGATGATCTCGGCTGCGATCGAGATCGCGGTTTCTTCGGGGGTTCGCGAACCGATGTCTAAACCAATCGGCGCATTAATCCGCGCGAGCTCTTCGTCAGTAACGCCGGCGGCTCGAAGCTGCTCGACGCGTTCCGCATGCGTGCGTCGGCTGCCCATCGCACCGATGTAACCAGCTCGCGTTCGCAGCGCAACCTGCAAAAGCGGAATGTCGAACTTCGAGTCGTGAGTCAGAATCACGAGCGCAGTACGCTCGTCGATTGGGGCCTCGCTCAGAAATTCGTCCGGCCATTCGACGACGATCTCGTCGGCCTGCGGAAAACGCTGACGCGTAGCAAAGATGGGACGCGCATCGATCACGCTGACGCGATAGCCGAGATCCTTTCCGACGTGAACCATCGCGCGCGAAAAGTCGATTGCCCCGAAGATATACATGTTCGGCTTCGGCGCGAACGAACGGATGAACACGCGAACGTCGAGCCCCACCGGTTCACCATCGGCGCCGAAGGTTCGAACGACTGTGTCGCCGGCCGCGAGCAGCGCACGTGCTTCGCCGCTGACCGCATGATCGAGTCCATCATTCCCCATCGAGGCGTACGCATCGCCATCACCCGTCACGAGACGCTCTCGACCGAGAATCGTTCCATCGAGACCAATCGCAAGCGCGATCGGCACATCGTCTCGCACGGCCTCTGCGATGCGCTGCAAGATCTCGGAGTCGAGGATCTCGACGAAGATGTGAATCGTGCCGCCGCACGTCAGGCCAACCGAAATCGCGTCGGCGTCGCTGATACCGTAGGTGACCAAACGCGCGCGCCCGGTGCGCAGAACGTCTTGCGCCTCTTCGTAAACCGCGCCTTCGACGCAACCACCACTTACAGAGCCGGTTACCTCGCCGCGATCGTTCACCGCCATCGCCGCGCCCGGATCGCGCGGCGCTGAAAATTCCACGGCTACAACGGTCGCGATCGCGATCCGGCAACCGTCGCCCTGCCAGCGTTCCAACGTTTCGAGAATGTCAATCATTTGCGGCTCATTCCAGGCTCCGCGCCCAGGGAGGATTTTCCTTTCCACGGGAGCGAGTTTGCGAACCCTACGCGAGTGATTTCGGAGAGCGTCCATGCAGACGAAGCCTACCATTTCTTCTTCTACGGCGCCCGCGCAAACCGCGATCGAAGTCGTGGTTAACGGCGAGAAACAATCGCTCACCGTAGAACCACGTCTTCTGCTCGTACACATGTTGCGCGAGCGGCTCAGTCTCACTGGGACGCACATTGGATGCGACACCTCGAGCTGCGGCGCGTGCACGGTGCTGCTCGACGGAAAATCCGTCAAGAGCTGCACGGTTCTCGCGGTGCAGGCGGACGGTCGAGCCGTGACGACGATCGAAGGGATCGGAACCTCACGCAAGTTGCATCCGATGCAAGAGGCGTTTTGGTCGGAGCACGGCCTGCAGTGCGGCTACTGCACGACCGGCATGATCATGTCGTCCGTAGATCTGATCGCGCGCAACCCGGATCCGACCGACGAGCAAATCCGCGAGGGATTGGGCGGTAACATCTGCCGCTGCACGGGCTATCACAACATCGTGCGCGCGGTCAAAGCCGCCGCGAAGGCGGTTAAGCAGTAATGGCATTCACGACGATGGTTGGCGCGCGCATACGCCGCCGCGAAGATCCGCGTCTCATCACCGGACGCGCAACCTACACCGACGACTTCAAAACGATCGGAGTCTTGTACGCGACGTTCGTTCGTAGCCCATACGGGCACGCGAAGATTCGCGCGATCGATACGTCCGTCGCAAAGGATTATCCGGGAGTTGTCGCCGTCTACGTCGGCACCGATCTTGCCGACGCCGGCGTCAAGGGCTTGCCCTGCGCGCACAAGCTTCCCGAGCTCAACGTACCGCCGCATCCCGCGCTCGCAATCGGCGAGGTTCGCTACGTCGGTGAACCGGTCGCGGTTGTTGTCGCGACCGAGCTCTATGCGTCACGCGACGCCGCCGAGCTCATCGAAGTTACCTACGACGAGCAGTCCGTCGTGGTCGATCCGTTGCAAGCGCTCGAAGGTAAGACGCTCGTACATCCGTCGTTCGGCACAAACATCGCGTTTCGTCTTCCGATTGCCGCCGGCGATACGGACGCAGCCTTTAAAGGGGCCGACGTCGTGATCAAGGAGCGCTTCATCAATCAGCGCTTGGCCCCGGTCCCGGTTGAAACGCGAGCAGTTCTCGCA
This sequence comes from Vulcanimicrobiota bacterium, assembly GCA_963715815.1. Lineage (GTDB taxonomy): Bacteria > Vulcanimicrobiota > Vulcanimicrobiia > Vulcanimicrobiales > Vulcanimicrobiaceae > JAFAMS01. Next base: position 2,194,802 of record OY970278.1, read on the forward strand.
CAATGGAATCCGGGTGAGGAAGCGCTAACGCTCACGACGTCGACGCAGATTCCGCATCTCTTGCGTACCCAGCTCGCCGTTGCGCTCGGGCTTCCGGAAAACCACATTCGCGTCATCGCCCCCGAAGTCGGCGGCGGTTTCGGCGCGAAATTGAACGTCTATTCCGAAGAGCTCGCGTGCAGTTGGATTTCAACGCAACTGAGCCGCCCCGTTAAGTTCACGGAGACGCGCTCGGAGTGCTTCATGGCGATGATTCACGGCCGCGATCAGGTTGACGACGTCGAGGTCGCCGTCAAGAATGACGGTACGATCCTGGGCTTGCGTTTGCGCGTCGTCGCAAATCTGGGCGCGTACTTCCAGCTCCTGACGCCCGTCATCCCGACCTTGACGTTGTTGATGGCGCCGGGATGCTACGCAATCAAGAATATCTCGACCGAGTGCATCGGCGTCTTCACAAACACGATGTCCACCGACGCTTATCGCGGCGCCGGCCGGCCCGAGGCGACGTATCTGATCGAGCGAACGCTCGACCTCATCGCGCGAAAACTCAATCTCGATCCTGTCGAAGTTCGCCGGCGCAACTTCATCAAGGCCGATCAGTTCCCGCATACGACGGCGATGGGCCTCACGTACGATTCCGGCAAGTACGAATCGACCATGGATCAGGCGCTCAAAACGGCCGACTACGCCGGCTTGCGCAGACAACAAGCCGATGCACGGAAAGCCGGCCGGCTACTGGGTATCGGTCTCTCGACGTACGTCGAGGTGTGCGGCATGGGTCCGTCAGCTGCAATGCCCGCTGCCGGTTGGGATTCTGCAACCGTGCGCGTCGAGCCAACCGGCGCCGTCACTGTGCTCACGGGCATCTCGCCGCACGGACAAGGCGAGGAGACGACCTTCGCGCAGATCGTTGCCGACGAGCTTGGCGCTCCTTTAGAACAAATCACCGTGGTACATGGTGATACCGACAAAGTGCAATACGGCGTCGGAACCTTCGGTTCGCGCGGTACCGCAGTCGGAGGCGCTGCGCTCAAGCTCGCGCTTGACGTAATCAAAGAGAAAGCGATGAAGATCGCGGCGCACCAGTGGGAAGCAAGTCCCGCCGACGTCGAGTATCGCGACGGTAAAATCATGGTCAAAGGCGATCCGTCAAAAGCCATGACGACCGCCGAGGCCGGCTTCCTCGCGTTCATGGGCGACAAGCTGCCGCCCGGACTCGAACCCGGACTCGATGCAACGCGCCGTTTCGAGCCGCCGAACTTCGTCTATCCGTTTGGGACGCACATTTGCGTGGTCGAAATCGATCCGCAAACCGGCTCGACAAAAATTTTGCGGTATCTCGCCACGGACGACTGCGGCAAAGTCATCAATCCGATGATCGTCGACGGACAAGTTCACGGCGGCCTTGCGCAAGGCATCGCGCAAGCACTGTTCGAGGAGGTCGTCTACGACGAGAACGGACAGCTGCTTACCGGAACGCTGCTCGACTACGCGGTTCCGCGTGCGGATCAACTGCTGAACTTCGAGCTCGACCACACGGTCACGCCGACCGACGTAAACCCACTCGGCGTGAAAGGCGTCGGCGAAGCGGGTACGATCGGATCGACGCCTGCGGTCGTCAACGCCGTCATGGACGCGCTCGCGCCGTTCGGTATCACGCACATCGACATGCCGCTCAAGCCTGAAAAAATCTGGAACGCAATCCAAAAGGCAGGTGGGCTATGATTCCGGCAGTCTTCGACTACTCGCGGCCGCGCTCGCTTGATGAAGCCTTTGCGTTACTCGCCGAGCATGGACCGGATGCAAAGCTCATCGCCGGCGGGCACAGCCTGCTCCCGATGATGAAGCTGCGCCTTGCGACGCCGGCCATCCTGATCGACATCTCGCGCATCCCCGGACTCGACGGAATCAAGGCGTCGGGGGATTCGATTACGATCGGTGCGCTCACCACGCACGCAGCCATCGCTGGCGATGCGAACGTCCGCAAGCTCGTTCCGGCACTTGCCGATGCGGCAAAGCAAATCGGCGACACACAAGTACGTAACCGCGGGACGATCGGCGGCGCGTGCGCGCACGGTGATCCCTCCGCGGATTATCCGGCGATCATGCTGGCTCTTGATGCGTCGCTCACGATGCAGTCGCGCTCCGGCAAGAAAACAGTCAATGCCGGCGACTTCTTCCGCGGAATGTTCGAAACCGCGCTCGATCCCGATGCCGTGCTCATCGAGATCACCCTCAAAGCTGCGCCGAACTCGGCGTACGCGAAATTTCCTCATCCGGCCTCGCATTACGCAGTCGTCGGCGCTGCGGCGAATCTCACGCTGAGCGGCAAGACGATCGGCTCGGCGCGCATTGCGATCACCGGCGTCGGCGATCATGCCTACCGCGCGTCCGGCGTGGAGAAAGCGCTCGGCGGAGTCGATTCGAGCGACGCCGCCGCGGTCAAAGCAGCCTGCGTCGATGCGGGCGCAGGGATCGAAGCGCGTTCGGACGTCTTCGCCTCCGGCCGTTACCGCGCTGCGATGGCGGAGGTGTACGCCGCCCGTGCAATCGACGCCGCCGCAAAACGCTAGCACACAATGCTGTATCGCCGGCGGTGGCCCCGCCGGCGTCATGCTCGGGTATATTCTCGCACGCGCCGGCATCGACGTCATGGTGCTCGAGAAACACGCAGATTTCTTCCGTGACTTCCGCGGTGATACGATCCATCCGTCGACGTTTACCGTTATCCACGAGCTCGGATTACTGAATGAATTCCTGAAAGTCAAGCACGACGAGCTCCGTCAGTTGCGCGGGCGGATTAGCGGCGTCGAGCTAAAGCTCGTCGACCTTCGCTATGTCCCGGGGCCGTGCAAGTTCTTGGGCCTCATGCCGCAATGGGATTTCTTGAATTTTCTCGCCGAGCATGGCCGGCGTCTCCCGACGTTTCGCCTAGAGATGAACACCGAAGTCACGGACTTGCTCTTCGAAGGCGACAACGTCGTCGGGGTTAGCGCGCGCACGCCGTCCGGAACGCTCGAAGTTCGAGCGCCGCTCGTCGTCGCGGCGGATGGGCGCGGATCGATTCTGCGCGAGCGCGCCAACATGCCACCGATCGACTACGGCGTCCCGATCGACATCCTGTGGCTACGGCTTCCGCACGAGGAAAGCGACCCGCCGCAGAGCTTCGGAAACATCGCACCCGGCGGCATACTCGTCACGCTCGATCGTGGCGACTACTTTCAGTGCGCGTTCGTCATCAAGAAGGGCGGGTTCGAAGAAGTCAAAGCGCGTGGGATCAAATATTTGCGCGATCGGATTGCCGAGCTCGCGCCATATCTCGCCGATCGCGTCGACGACCTAAAGAACTTCGACGAGGTAAAGCTGTTAACGATCAGCGTCAACCGTCTACCGGTTTGGGCACGACCGGGTCTGCTCTTCATCGGCGATGCCGCGCATGCGATGTCGCCGATCGGCGGTGTCGGGATCAACCTCGCGATTCAAGACGCTGTCGCTACCGCGAACATTCTCGCCAGACCGCTCAAGAATCGGGCTCTCGGCATGAGCGATCTGAATGCAGTTCAACGCCGTCGCGAATTTCCGACAAAAATGATTCAAGGCGTGCAGCTCCTGATTCAGGACCGGGTGATGAAGCAAGTCTTGAATACGACGCAAAACTTTAAGCCGCCGCTGATCCTGCGCATCCTCGACAAAATCGAGTTGCTACGGCGCATACCAGCCTATTTTGTCGGGATCGGTCCACGTCCCGAGCACGTTACGTGCTTGAGCTCTCGTCCTTCTTGAGTTGACGCCAACGCGGCAAGCTGCGCGGGTATGTACCGTTTGGATACTTCTCGTTAAACCGCCGCCCGATAACCGCGAGATATTCGAAGTTCTCGTACACGTTCTCGGTCTTCCGTCTCTTGCGCATCACCTCGATCAGCGGCCAAAGCACTTCCCACATCGCAACGATCGCGACAGACGAGACGTCAAGATAAGCCTCGCGATCGATCATCTGATACTTGACGTAGGATCCAACCTGCTCGTAGTAGTCGCAAAGATTGAGCTCTGGATGCTCTGAGCGCAAGATCGGACCTGGTTTTGCGAGCTTCTCCAGATATGACGGATCCTTTAATTGTTCACGCAGCTCAATGCGGACGAACGAAACCCAACGCTGCACTTCGGGCTTTTGCCAATCTTGCAGAATCGTGACCAGACCCGTAAGACTGTTCGCCATACGCAGATGCCGCAACTGAATGACGCCGACGATTGCGGTGAGAACAAAGACGACGAGCGTGAGACCGCTGAAGACTGCGGTCCAAAAATCCGGGCCCATAGACGCCCCTTTTTGTTTGTCTGCTAATGTCCCGCTGCGAGTGTTAGCGCGAGGCGAACGGCGCCCTCGACCGGATCCCGAACCGTAACGGTCTGGGCGCCCGGAAGCGCCGATTCAATCTTGGCTTTCACGAGTTTACTCAGGATATTTTCTTCACGCAGCAATCCGCCGGAGAATGCGACGCTCGGCTTCGATTCCACGAGCTTAGCGGCTCGAGCGACATCGATGACGAGGCGCGAGAGATGATCGGCGGCGCGCTCGATGATGGCCGTCGAAGCGTGATTGCCTTTACCGGCAAATGCGACGACGCTCGGCGCCAGCGCCGCGATCTTCGCGACATCGATGCGTTCCTTATAGACGGCACGTATCAGCGATGCGCGATCTGTCGCATGCAAGTGCCGCGCAGCCAGCCGGCTCGTTTCTTCGTCACGCGCTCGGCCGTCGTAAACGCGACTAAGTAAACGAACGGCCTCGAGTCCGATCCACGCCGCCGAGCCTTCATCACCGAGCAAGTATCCGTAGCCTCCGGCGCGGTGACGCTCGCCGCTCACGTCGATCGCGAGCGCGATCGAACCGGTGCCTGCAATGATGACGATTCCGGGCCCGTCCGGAATCGCTGCTCGTAGCGCGATTTCGACGTCATCGCCAATGTGAACCACTGATGCGGGAAAGGCGGCGCGGACGATTGTAACGAGCTCGCGCGCGACGTCGGGACTTCCGGCACCAGCTGCGCCGACGTAGATCGCTGAAATGTCCTCCGGCGTCTCGTCACCGCACGCATCGCGAATACAGCGCAAGATGAGATCGGCTGCCGTATCGACGCCGATGACAGTCGGATTCGCGCCGGCTCCTTGCGCGTGGCGGACGATTGTTTCGCCATGCGCAAGCGCCGCGGACGTCTTCGTAGCGCCGGCATCGACGCCGACGACGCTACCGATGCGCCTCTCCTGTTTCGCGCGCGACCTTTGCGAGAAGCGCCGGCAGTTCGTAGGGAACGATCGAGCCGAGAACGGCCGGTGCGCGCGCTCCCGTAACGCGTGGAATGTTGGCCGGACGGCCACGCAACGTTTCGTATCCGAGAATTGCGAACGCCACCGCCTCCTTTGCATCAGCGCTCAACCCGAAATCATCGGATAGCTCAACACGCGCCGCATCACCGAGCGTACTACGCAGCATCTGCACGATGGCCGGATTCCGTGAACCGCCGCCGCCGAGAATGACGCGCGATCCGGAGGCACCGTAACGGCGAATCGCCTTCGCAAGCGGATGCACAGTGAACGCCGCCAGCGTTGCGCAACCGTCCTCAGCACTAAAGCCGCTCAGCGTTTGGCGATGCGTATCGAGTATTTGCCGGCCGAAATGTTCGCGTCCGGTCGATTTCGGCGGCTCGAGCGCAAAGTATGGGTCGGAAAGCAAGACCTCAAGTAGCTGCTCGTCGACGGTACCCTTCGCCGTGAGTCTTCCGTCGAAATCCATGGCTTCGCCGGTTCGCTCGTGCACGAACGCGTCGAGCAGCATCGTTCCCGCACCGACGTCGAACGCGACCGCGTCGCTTGCTTTTGCGTTATGCCGGAGAATCGTCAGGTTGCAGATCCCGCCGATGTTGACGGCAATCCGATCTTCTTCACTCGACGCGAACAGAAGGGCATCGACGAACGGCACCAGTGGTGCGCCGGAGCCCTCGAGAGCGCAATCCGCCGAACGGAAGTCCCATACGACGCTCGCCTGCAATGCGTCGCGCAGCTCGTACGGTCTGCCGATCTGCAGCGTTATCGAACGCGGACCATCATGATAGAGCGTCAAACCGTGTGTCGCGGCAAAGTCAACGCGTTCGCCTTCGAGCGTCGCCATCGCGGTCGCCGCAAACGCTGCGGCCAAATCCGCATGGAGCTGCGCGACCGCAGCCGTGCTTCCGCGTTCGGGCGGCAATGCGGCTTCCAATCGTTCCCGAAGACGCGGATCAAACGGTTGCGTCACGAAGCGCTGCAGCTTCACGGCGTACCCGTCCCCGCGCGGAATCAGATCGACGAGCGCTGCGTCGACGCCGTCGAGCGACGTCCCGGACATCAAACCGAGTGCGAGCATCGCTCCACAAAATCGACCGCCTCGTCGCAAACTGCAGCCCGAAGCGCACGAAGATCGCCGCGTTCGTAATGCACGGCATTAGTCAATAGAACGACGCTCACGTCGCGATCGGGATCGCACCACAGCGACGTCCCGGTAAAGCCTGTGTGCCCGAATGCACGCGCTCCCATTTTCGTTCCGCACGAATTCTCGTCCGAGGTTCGCAGCACCCAGCCGAGTCCTCGACGCGCAATCGGGTCGAAGGCTTGCTCTTCGAGCGACTCGCGAACGAGATCGAGATTGAGCGGAGCACCATCGCCGCCGCGCAGCGCGCCCAGATAGATCTCTGCGACCCGTGCGACGTCGCGCGCGTCACCGAACAGTCCGGCATGTCCCGCAACGCCGCCCATGAGATGCGCTTTCTCGTCGTGCACGGTTCCCTGCACGAGGCCGCGCCATTCGTCGCGCTCGGTCGCCGGAATCCAAGGCCATTCGCGGACGCGGGGACGAAAGTCAAGTGAGGGAACACCGGCGCCCGCCATCGTCTCCTTGACGATCGATTGCAGCGAACGCGAGCACAAGCGCTCTAGAATGACGCCTAGGGAGATGAAGCCCAGGTCGCTGTAGACGACTTTCTCACGCGGCACGGCCACGAGCTCGCGCGTAAGCGCGTATTCTTCGACCCGCACACCGCTCTCTAGAAGGCCGCGATAATCGGCGCCCGATGCAAACCCGGCGTCGTGCGCGAGAATCATCCGTAAAGTGATCGGCGCGTGCGGTGTACCGCGCCATTCCGGAACGAGACCGATGAGCGGCGCATCGAGCTCGATCGCACCGCACGCCGCTTGCGCGAGCGCAACCGTCGAGATCACGATCTTCGTAAGCGACGCCAGGTCGAATCGCGTGTCGACGAAAACCGGAAGGCCGTCTTCCCGGCGCGTCATGCCATACGCACGTTCAAATGCCAAACGCCCGCGATGTTCGACGCGCACGACCGCCGCGGAGAAACGTGTCCCGACCCCTGCGCGCAGCGCCGTGTCAGGCGTTTGCAGCGTAAACCGTCATCACGTCGGCAAGGCCTTCGATGCTAACCTCCGTGTCGTTGTAGATACACGCAAGGTTGGGGGCGTTTTCGAAGAGCGCGGCGTCGTATGGCTCGCGCGCCGAGATCAGAATCGCGCTCGATGCAATCTGCAGCAACCGCGCAATTGCGGCGGCTTGAGCCGGATGCAGATGAGCCCGTCGCATCACGATAACGATCTGCCTTCCGGGCATTCCGGCGAGAACCATCTCCAAGAGCTCGAGCTCGTCGTCGCGAGGTTCGAGTGAAACACGCATGATCTCGCTCTTGTGTCCGCGTTTTCGAAGCGCGCTCGACAACGACGCGTGTTCGCCTTGTTCGAACGAAATTACGGATACCGGCTCGCGCGGCTCGAGGACGATGTTACCGCGTACGACCGTAACGGCCTTGCGCGCAATCTCTAGACCGACATCGGCGTCATCCTCAAACGGTGCGCTCGTGCCGATCGAGGCGCGCAATGCGCGCATTCGTGCTGCTGCTTCGGCTAAGCGTACGGGTGAGAGTGTACCGTTCTCGACCGCGCGGACGATCGCACCGATCGAAGCTTCGGCAAGATCGAGCCGATGCGAAATCAAGATGCAGTCCACGCCTGCCGCGAGTGCGCGCGGTGCGAGATCCGCATTCGCATCCCCAAGCGCCGCCATCTCGACACAATCGCTGAAGACCGTGCCGCCGAAATGCAGCTCCTCACGCAGCAAATCGTCCAGAATGCGACGCGACATCGTCGCGGGCGAATCCGGATCGAACGCCGGCACGACGACGTGCGCCGTCATGATAGCCGGAATACCTGCGCCGATCGCATCCGCAAACGGGACGAGATCGCGTGCACGCAGCGTAGCGGCATCCACCGCGACGACGGGTTGGGCGACGTGCGAATCGGTTTCCGTTGCTCCGTGTCCCGGGAAATGCTTGCCGACCGCAATCACGCCGCCCTCGCGCAAGCCGTCCGCAAATGCGCGCCCGAATTCCGAGACGACATGCGGATCGCTGCCGAACGAGCGCGTTCCGATAACCGTGTTGCGTGGTTCGAGCGCAAGATCGAAGACCGGCGCGAAGTTGAGATTGATACCGAGTGCGCGCAGGTCGCCGCCCAAGCGGCGCGCCGCGCGACGCGCCAAGCTCGTATCTTTTGTGGCGCCTAGCGCCATCATCGAGGGCAACGCGACAACACCATCGTGCAGACGCGCGACCGCGCCGCCTTCCTGATCGATTCCGATTAGCGCCGGCGCCGCATCGCCAAGCGCTTCCTGCAATGCCGCCGTCAGCCGCCGTATCTGTTCGGGATGCTCCAGATTCCGCGGAAAGAGTATCGTTGCGCGAATACCGAGACGCGCCATTTCATCGAGCGGCGCATCAGCGTCGCTCGTTCCGGTGAAACCGGTGCACACGACTTGCCCGGCAAGATCCGCGATCACGAAAGTTCGCGCAGAAACGCTTCGCGCGGTTCGTTTCCCTGGCCGGCTCGAGCTGCGCGGACAAAATCGCGCAAACGCCGGATAAGCGCGTCTTCCGGAGCCTTTCCGGCTGCCAGTACACGAATTGCGATCAATGCTTCGTCCGCCGCACGCTCGCCGATCGCCTCGAACGCGCGATAAAACGGCGCTGCGCGTGGATCGTCGAGACGATCGCGCAGGATGTGCTCGATCGCTTCGTGCTTCGAGGGCTTCCCGTCGAGGAGGTATCCGTCCAGCGGCCGCAAGTCCATGTCGTGCGTTGCTTGTGCCTGCTCGCCGTCGTGCTCCTGGTCGGAGCCACTCCGCTCAAATCCGATGTTCTGCAGCGTGCGGTCCAATCGTCCGGCGCGCCATGGCGTTTTCACATCGTCAGCCGCATCGCCGGTGCGCAGACGCAGGTCGACGAGCAAGGCGACGTTGTCGTGACCCAACGCTGCCGGGGCGTCGTCTGTCGCGGGACCGTTGTAAATGCCGCGCGCGGACGCGTCTCATTCTTTTGGTATAACGAGACGCCGATTCCGCAATCGGCGCCGCTCGATCCGCTGCAAACAACGCTGCGCGCGATTGTCTCCTACGCCTTCACCTCGCCCGCATTCACTGCGAATGGCGGGATTGTCGCGGCGCTCGCGGAGCGCCGTTTGGCGAGCGCGCTCGTTGCGCCGTATGCCGTCACCGCGCCCCACGGAGCAGAGCTCGATGCGCTGCTCGACCCTACGACCGGTTTGCTCGTCGCCGTCGCGCAAGGCAATGACGTCATCTACCGGTACGAGGATCAGCGTCGAGTCGGCCCTGTAACGCTACCGTTCAATATCTTGCGTGGAGACGGCACGAGCGAGACCTTCGATGATCGCCGCGTCCTCGAGACACCGCTGACGACGCCCTCCGGACCACCCGTCACGTTCGGCCGGACGCCTGAAGCTATTGCCCTCGAACCCGGCGACTTGCCGCGCTTCCCTTGCCGGGTCGACGACGTGCTGGCACGATGCGTCCTCGACACCGGAGCCTCCGGGCTTGCGATGAGCTTGGATCTCGCCGACCGCCTGGGCAAGAAGCTCGTCGGCGAGCTCGAGCTCGAGGGTCTCGGCACGATGAGCAGCGGCGTCGTCCGGGCCGACTCTCTGAGTCTTGGGTCGATGCGGCTCGGGCCGGCGCTCTTCGCGATTCTGCCCGACGTCGGGGGATTCGGCGCCGACGTCCTGGTCGGGAACGACGCGATCGCCCGCGCCGTCGTCCGCGTCGATCCGCAGCACCGGACGATCGCATTCGATCCGCCGGGGACATCAATTGAGGGGACACGCGTCCCGCTAACCTTCGATGGCTTCACACCCTCGGTACCGATCCGGCTCGACGCCGCGCCCGAGAGCCTGATCCTTGATACCGGCGACAATGCGTCGATCGATCTCTCCGATGACTTCGCGCGGACGCATCCGGCCCTCATCACCTCGAAACAGCGTGGCAACGTCGTCGGGGTCGGCGGGGTCGGCACGCGCTCGATCGGGCGCATCGGTCAGGTCGAATTCGCCGGCGTCTCCCTCACCAACGTCCCGGCCGACGTGACCAAGAGCCCTCAGTCCCCGGCATCGCGCGTCGGAAGCGCGTTCCTGTCGCGTTTTGCGTTTGACCTGGACTATACAGAACTCCGCATGAGCGTGCGTCCGCCTCGTTGAAGGGCGCGCTAATGGAAGCTCTGGGCGACGAGCTCTTTTCATTTCAGAAGACCGAATGGGATAGGTTATCCAGCCACTCGAGCCGGGATGCGGCAGCGCTCCATGGCTCGTTCGGTCATATTCTGCGCGGCTATCGCTACCTCGAGCTGATTCACGAGCGGCACGTCCCGACCGCCAAGCACTACAAGGAGCTCTTGGCAAAGCTCATCTCGCGGATGGATCCCGCCTTCGAGGGCGGACAGATCACGTACGACGACGAGATGGCGACGATGGACGCCGACATGGGCGACTTGCTCGACGTCGCGCACGTCGATCTCGAAACATTCTATCTTTTTGCCAAAACCGTGCTCGAGCGCACGGCGCAATACATCGAGCTCTATTTCGGCTCCGAACCTAAGCTGTCGGTACGCTCGCATGACAAGCTTCGCGCCAACTTTTCGGAATTCGCAGAGCGTCGCGGAATCGTAATTCCCGACAATTTTAACGATGCGTTTGCGCACGTTCACGACATGGTGTTTACGCACCAAGCCGAATCGGCGACCAACGATGCGCGCGTCGCGCAGTCGCCGAGCGATTTAATGATCGCGCACACGGACAATACCCCGGGCGCCAACGGCGCTTCGTCCGGCGTCATGCGGCTTTCGCTGACGACCGGTCAATTGCTTAACGTCGTCGACGCCTACCTGCGATCGGTTCTGGAGCTCGCTCGCGCAAACCCGAATAGGGCCAAGATGCTGCGCAAGCGCCGCGTCCGCGACGCACAGCCGCCCGAGCGCGCCCACGCCGAATCCGAATTGAGCCAGTCGCTCGACCCCGCAGCCTTCGCTCTCGCGGTCGAAGCGCCGGCCTCTATTTTTTAAAGACCATCGTCACCGTCGTGCCATCGACGGATTCGACCGAGACGGCTTCAGCCAGCGCCCGCATGATGAGTTGCCCGAACCCGCGCCGTAATGGTGGGTCGCTCTCCTCGCTCGTTCTGCCCTTGCCGCGATCGCGGACCTGAAGGGCGATGACCTTGTGCTCCGTGCAGCAGTAGATCGAGAGCACCATCTTGCCGCGCGTCCCCCCGGGGTAGGCGTGCTGGACGACGTTCGCTAGGGCCTCACCGCCAGCGATCATGACCTCGTGGATCCATTCGGGCTTGACCGCACACTCCTCGAGAAACGACCGCAGAACCGCCCTCCCTGCGGCAGCGTTCTTAGGCACGGCTAAAAACTCACGGACGATCGCCACTCCGTCGCTGCAAATCGAGTCGGCTGGTGCTCCACTTGCCATCCCTCGCCCCCGGTTCAGTCTCGAATTCGGGCGAGCCTCCGGAGGGGCCGGCCCCCTAAAATCATCCCCAGGAAGCTAAAGAACCCACCCCCTGACGCCGATACAAATTGCAAGACCAGCTGACTCTATTACACGGAAGTTTGAGAGCCACTATGTCACTTGCGGTAGTAAACGGAACCACATCGAGCGTCGGGAGCAACTCTCTCGCAGACCTGAATCTGTCGAGCGCCCAAAGCTCACAGATCCAGCAGATCCTTGCAGAGCTGCAATCCGGGATGCTTAGCCCGATCGAAGCACGCGCACAAATCGCGTCGGTCGTTAGCGCCCCGCAGCAAGCGTCGAGCGCTCAATCCGCGACGTCAACAACCGTCTCGTCCACACACGACAGCGAACCGCTGCAGCAGTACTACGAGCTGCCGCTTCCGCAAGAATCGCTGAAGGGCGCGGCGCTGCCGAGCTACAACGCGCACGGCGCGGCCACCGACGCAGTCTTCTCAGGGACTTCGCAAACGGTTAACGCGCGCGCTTAATCGCGCGAGCATCTTGATCACCGCGAGCACGATTCGCTCGGCAGGAAGCCGGCGATACGTCGCGGTGTCGTGTTGTTCCGGAATGACGACGGTCATCGTCGCATTGGATTCGTAGAGCAAGACGTTTCCGTTCGCATCGACACCGAAGTCGATGCCGCCGAACTCGAGGCCCATCGCCTCGACGATGTTCCGCAACGCCGACATCGTGTGCTCGCCAAGAAACGCCGGCATGTCCGCGAGAAAGCGCTCTTCTTCCGCGCGGTGCATGTCCTCGTTCATTTGCGCGGATCCGTAGTGCACTTTCCAATCCGATGAAATGGCGAGGTGTAGCGGATACAGCTCACCGTCAACCATAATCGCGCGAAACTTACGATATTTGCCGTCCGCCCCGCGTCCGTCGAGATATTCGATCGCAAGCACCGTTTCGCCGGGAAGACTCTCGAGCGCCGCTGCGAGCTCCTCGGCACGCTCGACCTTCACGAAAAACCGGCCCGTGTGGAACCCCGGCGCACGCAGCAACACGGGGTATGCGAGAGGAGTCTGCGCGCTCGATTCCGATCGCGCGAACTCGCGCATTTTCGGCGCCACGACGCCTTCGAGGACGCGCAATCGTGTCGCGTTCTGAAGTCGCCCGGTTGCAAGCACGTTATCCGGATGATTCACGATCGGACCGTCAGTCCGCGCAAGAATCTCTTTGGCGCGAACGAGCGCTTCCGAACAACGATCCGCATCGCCAATCGCGTTGAAGATAACGTGATGCGCCGGCAGCATATGCTCGTCCCGAAAGAGCTCGACGACGAGGGACGTTGTGAGAAAAATTCGCTCGTCGAGGAACTGCGCGGTTGAAACCGTTCCTCCGAGCGACGAACACAACAGCAAGACGCGGACGGGCTCGCCATCGCCTCGATACGAGCCTTCCGAAAGGGCCTCGCGGAAACCCGAGATGCGATGACGTTCGGCATTTTCCGTTTCGCCGAGCTCATCGAGGACGTAGGCAAGTCCCTGATGCGCCATCGGATGTTCGGGATCGAGCTCGAGAACGCGCTCGTAGTGACGACGCGCATCGTCGAATCTGCTCGTGAAGACAAACGTATACGCGAGATTGAGATGGCTCGGGACGTCGCCGGGATGCTTGCTCGCTGCCTCAGCAAACGCAGCTTGCGCCGCCGTCCTGGCACCGGTTTTGTAAAGCAAGCGTCCTATCGCATTTAACGCGCGGGCATCACCGGGTTGTTTTGCGAGGATGCCGGCGTAGACCATGCGCGCCACCTCGGCGTGTCCGAGCACTTCAAGCAAGCTCGCGCGCTCGTAGCGCAAATCGACTGACGCTGGATCGCTTTTGAGCCGATTTTCAACGTCGCGTAATGCAATCTCGACGGTCGCGCTAAACGGGGGGCGCCCAGAGCTCAACGCGAACCTGTCCCTGGATAAAGACGTGCTGAGTTTTTCATTTTCCGGCCGAAATAACAGCGTTCGTTATGCAGTTGCGGTCTTCATCGTCGCGATTGCGTACGTCATTTTCGCTAAGATAGGCTTTTCGCTGGCGGTCTCCGTGCAACAGGTCACCGCGGTTTGGCCACCTAGCGGGATCGCCGTCGCAGCACTAGCCCTCGGCGGAATGAGCCTTTGGCCGGGCGTGATGATCGGCGCTTTCGTTGCGAATCTCATGACGCACGAACCCGTTTGGACGGCGCTCGGGATCTCCATCGGGAACACGGCCGGACCACTCGTGGCCGTCTATTTTCTAGGCCGGAGCGGTTTTGATCCCCGACTCGAGCGAGTCAACGACGTTTTGGGACTCGCACTCTTCGGTGCGCTCGCGATGATCGTCACCGCGACCAACGGCGTCGCGTGGCTCGCGAGCGCCGGGATCGTACCTTGGCACGCATACGGCACCGTCTGGCGCACCTGGTGGGACGGCGACGCCATGGGCGTGTTGCTATTTGCACCGTTTTTGCTGACGTGGATTATGTCGCGCGACCTTCGCGTCGCACCGAATCGCACGATCGAAATCATTGTCTTTCCGTTCCTCTTGCTGCTTGTCGCATGGCTCGGATTTCTCAACAATCTGCGACTTGGGTTCTTGGTCTTTCCCGCAATCATCTGGTCGGGGTTGCGCTTCAAACAGCGCATAACGTCGACTGCCGTCATCATCGTCTCGCTTATCGCGATCGTCGGAACGCAGCACGAGATCGGACCGTTCGCCGGGGGCACGCTCGATCAACGCCTCGCGTACCTGATGACGCTCATGGCTGTATTGTCGATCACCGGACTGATTCTCGGCGCCGTGACGGCCGAACGGGAAGTCGCCGACGAGCGCAGCCACGAAGCTGAGCGCCGAGAGCTCGAAAGCGCAAAGCAGATCGCGCGCACGCTTCAGGGCGCATTTCTGCCAAAGCGTTTGCCCGAGCATCGCGACGTGACGTTCGACGCACTCTACCTCACTGCCGGACAAGAGTCGCTTGTCGGCGGCGATTGGTACGACGCGTTCACGATCCCGGACGGACACATCGTCGTCTCGATCGGCGACATGCTCGGACACGGCGTGAGTGCTGCGGTAACGGCCGCGGAAATTCGCCAGCGCATTCTCGCGACGGCGTTCACGACGACCGATCCCGCTGAAATTTTAGCTAAAGTGAATCGTACGCTGCGCGACGAGGAACAGACGATCGCGACCGCGCTCGTCGCCTTCATCGATCCCAAGGGCAACACCATGCAAGTGGCGAGCGCCGGGCATCCGCCGCCGATCGTCGCAGGTCCGACGATTCGCGCGCAGTTTTTGCCATATGGCGGCCTCCCGCTCGGCGTGCTCGCGGACTCCGCTTACGAGACGCATTCGATCGCGTTGGAAGCGAACGCCGCGGTGCTGTTCTACACCGATGGCGTTACCGAGTTCAACCGGAATATCGAAGCCGCCGAGACGTCGCTGCTAGCCGCGGTCGACGCATTCGTTGGCGAACCGCTCGCCAATCCCGCAGCAATCGTGCAACGCCGCGTCATGGGCACTTCCCAGCCCGTTGACGACGTTGTCCTAATGGTCGTCCGGCTCGCACCGTCACCGGTCGGAGCGGGAGCAATAACACCGCGCTAGGAACGAGGGGTCCCATGATTCGACGCACGATCGCTTTCGCGACGCTTCTCGCGTTGCTTTTCAGCCCGGCGGTTATGCCGAGCGCGAACGCTTACGAGGCTCACGTACTAACGTTCTCGGACGGGACCGACATCTCGTCGTTAAACGCGTTCTTTGCGACGTCGCGCAACAGCACGACGCTTCAAGAGTTGACCGCTGCGGAGTTCGTTCGGTTCGACGCTCACGGAAATCCGATTCCGGAGCTCATCACGACGATACCGACAACGGCGAATCACGGAATCAGTACTGACGGGAAGACAATCACCTTCCATCTTCGCCAAGGCGTCAAATGGAGCGACGGTCAGCCATTCGATTCATCGGATGTGCTCTACAGCGTCGCCGTCGCGAAGAATCCGGACAACAACCTTTTCGTTCGCGATCCGTGGGATCGGCTCGTTAGTGCGAGCGCGCCGAACAAGTACACCGTCGTCTTTCGTTTCAAAAAGCCATACGCGACGTTCATTAGCGACTATTTTGCGACGCTGAGCCCATCTGCCATTCTGCCGAAGCACATCCTTGGCCCGGGGACGTCGATCAACCAGGCTCCGTATAACGGTTTGCCCGTCGGAATTGGGCCGTTCCGTTTCACGGCGTATAACCGCGGTAGCAACGTCGAGATGGAGGCCAATCCGTACTATTGGCGCGGCATGCCCAAGCTGCACAAGATCGTCTACAAGATCATCACCGACGACAACACCCGCCAAACGCAGCTGCAGACGGGTGAACTCGAGATAAATGACACGGTCAACGGGACGCAGGTCGCAACCGAAGAGGCAATCCCCGGCATGAAGAGCATCTCGCGCTTGAGTCCTTACATGTCCGGGATCTTCTTCAATACGACGCATAAGATCGTTTCGGACCCCGTCGTGCGGCGTGCCATACGGTTGGCGACCGATCGCGCAACCGCGTTCAATAAGGTTGTGCTCGGGCACGGCGTCATGACGGAATCGGTTGTGCCGCAACTGACGCGCGACTGGCTGGACTTGGGCGCGCCGAAATACGATCCGGCAGCAGCTGCCAAGATGCTCGATGCGGCCGGTTGGAAAATCGGACCCGATAAGATTCGTCACAAAGGCGGTCTGGCGCTGAACCTCGACATGGCGATTCCATCCGGGTATCTGCCGAGCGCAACGCTGGCTGCCGTCCTAAAGGAAGATTGGGCGCAGATCGGCGTCGGAGCCACGATTCACACGTGGTCGACTCCTCAGTTCTTTGCGATCTATGCGAACGGCGGCATCATTCAAACCGGAAAGTTTGATGTAGTCCTCTATTCACAGTCGCTCGGCCCCGTGTATGCGAATATCAACGGTGTCTACGATTGCGAATCGGTTCCACCCAACGGTGCCAATTCGTCTCGCGAGTGCAACCATAAAGTTGATGCGCTCAACGAACGGTATCTCCACACCTACGATGCCGCCGTGCAAAAAGCGACGGCTGCAGAATTCCAGCGCCTCATCGACGCAGACTGCCCAGCCGTCATCATCTACGAGCGTGCGTTCGTAAGTATCTATAACGGACGGATCACGGGATACCATCCCAATCCGTTTTCGGATTGGGGCGATCCGATGGAGCTGGATATCTAGCTAGGCTGCAAGACCTCGCGATGCGCACTCGACGAACGTCGAGAGTGCGGGCGAGAGCCACTTGTCCTCGCGGTACGCCAGCAACGAAGCGACCGTACCCCGAAGGTTGATCGGAAGAATTGCGTATTTTCCATCGGCAAGCTCACGCTCGATCGTAAAACGCGGCAAGAGCCCGATGCCAATTCCGGCTGCGACGCACTGTTTCACGGCTTCGATCGAATTGAATTCCGACACGACCGAAGCGCGGCGCCCGGCACGCGCCAAGAACGCTTCGAAAAGCGTGCGGTACGTGCACGTCGGTTCCAAAACGAGGATCGTCTCACGAACCAGATCGGCGGGTCGCACGCTGGCGCGGCCTTCGAGACGATGTCCCTTCGGAGCAATCAGCACAAGCTCGACGTCGCCGAAATTATGCGTGCGAAAACCCGGGTAGTCGCGAGGTTCGTCAATGAAAAGCCCGACGTCGTAACGGCCGCTCTGGACGCCGTTGCGGACGACGCCGCACTCCTCGACTTCAACGATGACGCTGGCGCTCGGATGTTGCTTGCGCAGCGCCTGCACGATCGGCGGCAGCCGGTACGTGCACAGCGATTCGGCCGTACCGACACGCAGCGTCTCGGTCACCGCCTCTTGCCGGAGCGCGTTGACGGCTTCCTCAGCCAGCTCAACCATGCGCGCGGCATAGGATTCGAGCTTCTCCCCGGCCGCGGTCAGCTCGACACGCCGGCCGAGGCGCCGGAAGAGCGGCTGCCCCAGCTCGCGCTCGAGGGACTGAATCTGGGTGGTCACGGCGGACTGGGCGTAGCTTAGATGCTCGGCTGCCCGCGTGAAGTTCAGGGTCCGGGCGACCTCCCGAAACGTCCGCAATTCCTTGAGTTCGAGCAACCGTCTACTCCTTCGATCTGTTTTAGAGATTGGTCCGATCAAAACATTCGTTCTTCAAGATGGATAGAATACCCTAGAATATGTACATGGAACTGCTCGCCCTTAGCCTAGCCCTAGCCGCCGTTGGCGCCCTCGCGATCCGGTACGGCGC
The DNA here is from genome assembly GCA_963715815.1 of Vulcanimicrobiota bacterium. Lineage (GTDB taxonomy): Bacteria > Vulcanimicrobiota > Vulcanimicrobiia > Vulcanimicrobiales > Vulcanimicrobiaceae > JAFAMS01. The sequence continues at coordinate 2,212,937 of OY970278.1, forward strand.
CGACACGCGCGACTTCGGCCAGTCGCCCTTCCACAAGACGTAACTACGGCGGAGAACGAATATCCACCGTGATGGCGCAACAATTGTTGCAATCCCGTCTGGAAATTCAGTACGTGCTGACGGACGATCTTTACGGGCTTATTTGAACGGATGAACTCACGCAGTCTCGGCAGACTTTCTTTGTCTTCGTTACGATCGTGAAAACGTTTGCCCGAGAAAAGCGGTACGAACGGATAGTCACCCCGCCCTAGAAAAGAATGGCTCCCGGAGTTGGACTCGAACCAACGACCCGCTGATTAACAGTCAGCTGCTCTACCAACTGAGCTATCCGGGATCAGCAACCGCCCGTCGTTCGCCCGTCGCTGGGGGGACCCTGCCGATTACAGATCTATCGGAAGGCTGCCATGCGGGTCGCGGCGAGTGCCGCGTCGAGATCGTTGACAACGCCTAGGGCCTTCTCGACACCGGCGAGCCGCAGAAGCCGGCGAACATCCGAACCTTCGGGCGAGACGACCACGAAATTCGGCGTCTGGCGCGCGTGTCGCAGCAGCGTTGAGAGCCCGCTTGAATCGCAGTAAGTACACCGCTCGAGCGAGACGACAACCGAGAACGGATCGTCCGTGCGCGCTTCGCAAAGCTGCTCTTCAAGATGTGGTACGGTCGAAATGTCGATTTCGCCGATCACAATTATTTTTCGAACACTTCGTTCGGAGGTCCAGCTCACCGACAGGCGCTGCATAGGGTCCCTTTTCCCCGAATCCGAAGACGCTATTCATGGGAAGCACGCGTAAGGAATTCTTAACAGCGGCCGCTATTGCCACGAGCACGACTGGCGCGCAAGCCGAGACCGTCGCGAAGGCGGATCCGGCACCCTCGCCCGCGGCTATCGAGTTCGCGAATCGGATGCGACGCTTCGATCCGTCGCTCACGCCGCAGCAGCTGCACGATATCGCTAAGAGCAACGACGACACATGGAAGCTCGGCGCGAAGCTGCACAAAGGACTTGAGAACGCCGATCCGATGTCGCCCGCGTTCGAGATCGGCGAATGACGCACGACGATCTCGCGTTTTCCGATGCGACGACGCTCGGCAAGCTCATCGCCGCCAAAAAGATCAGCTCGCTCGAGCTCACCAACGTCTATCTCGATCGTCTCGAACGCCACGGACCGAAGTTCGGCGCGGTCGTAACGATCTTGCACGAGCGCGCACGTGCGGAAGCGCAAGCTGCGGATCAAGCGCTCGCGCACGGTCAGCCTTTAAGTGCGTTGCACGGCGTCCCGTACGGCGTGAAAGATTTGCTCGCCGCCGCCGGCGGACCGACGACCTGGGGCGCAGCGCCATATCGCAATCAAACCTTCAACTACGATGCGACGGTTGTTGCGCGTTTACACGCAGCCGGCGCCGTGTTGCTCGCGAAGCTTTCGATGGTCGAGCTGGCCGGCGGCTTTGGTTATGACGAAGCCGACGCAGCGCTTACCGGCCCCGGACGTACACCGTGGAACCGCGCTTACTGGAGCGGAGGAAGCTCGAGCGGTCCCGCTGCGTCAGTCGCTGCAGGACTCGTCGGTTTTGCAATCGGCTCGGAGACGAACGGTTCGATCATGAATCCGAGCGCGTATTGCGGCGTGAGCGGATTGCGTCCGACATTCGGTCGCGTCAGCCGTTACGGCGCAATGGCGTTGATGTGGACGTCCGACAAACTTGGCCCGATGGCACGCTCGGCCCGCGACGCTGGTTTGATCTTGCGCACGATCGCAGGTGCCGACCCGCACGACGGTAGCGCGAAGAGCGCGCCGTTCCGGGCAGCGACGCGCCGGCCGCGCATCGGGATCATCGCGAAGTCGATGGACAAGACACAGCCGTCCGTCGTCGCGAATTTCAAGCGCTCGCTTGACGTGCTCAGTGATTTCGCCGATGTCACCGAAGACGTTCCGCATCCGGACTTTCCATACACGGAAGTGTTCACCACGCTTCTGCAAGGGGAATGTGCTTCTGCGTTCCGCGACTTCATCGAGAGCGGACGCTCGAAGATGCTCCACTCACCAGACGACAAGATCGGCGGCTACGAACAATACGCTACGCTAGCGGTCGATTTTGTCGATTCGATGCGGCAGCGCACCAAGATCGATCGCGCTATTCGCCAAATGATCGCGCCGTACGACGCGCTCGTGCATCCCACGCAGCCGACAGTTGCCTATCCGGTCGGCCCGCGTTTCAGCAAGACGTACATGCAATGGCCAGGCGCAGTCGATCCCGTTACGTCGGCGAATCTCGCGGGAATTCCGGCAATGAGCGTGCCGAACGGTTTCGCCGAACACGGTCTTCCGACAGGCCTTGCCATCATTGCGAACGCCTGGCGCGAACCGCAGCTCGTCGCGATCGGCAACGCGTACCAATCACGAACAGCGTTTCACACCAGGCGTCCTAAACTATAGCGATCGGGTTGGCGGGCGATCCGACGTGGCCTGGTAGCCGCAGCGGCGGCGCCGCCAAGAAGAATCGGGAGCGTCCGTGTTTCTCGAGCCATTGCGCAAGCTCGGTGAGATACCAAATCTCACCCAAGTGAATGCCGAGCTTGAAAAGACAATGCTCGTGCAGTGGTAAGAACGGCGTGCCAGGATCGCGCACGCGCGCCGGATATGCTTCGACCGCAAAGTTGTCGGAAACGATCGCGACGACGCCCGACTCCGTGATCCACTCGAGCAACTCCGGATCCGAGCCGTCCAAGGCCGCACAGGAGTTGTGCAGCGTCTCTTTGTCGGGATGCCCGTGCATGTCGAGAATGACTTGGCCGAAGCCGGTGTGCAGCGCGAGAATATCGCCCTTCTTCAGCCTGACGTCTTGGTCGCGCATGACCTCGCGCAACATATCGTAGTCGACGAACGTCTTTGCCGTGCCGTAGGCCCGATGCAGATCGACCATGACGCCGCGCCCAACGATGCAGGCTGCAGCCATTTCCTCAACGTCCGGCCCGGGATACGTACCGTTGTAATAGCAAACCTCGGCATCGCCGTCGTCGTTCGCGTCGAAGTGCGATCCGATGTGACTGAACGCGTCCCACTGCGTTGAATACTGCGTCCATAGCACAACGATGTCGTCGTTCACAACCCCGGTCGCGCCCTCGCGTTGTAAGCTCAGCGGAAAGTCGTGCGCGGGAATGCCGTTCGTGCGCTCGACGATCTTGCGCTCAGGCGGAAAACGGCTGGGGTGCAATACATTGCCGCCTGGTAAGTTGAGCGGCAAGCTCAGGCAGAAGCGCATTCCCGTGCGAATCTCTTCGGCCGCACGGCGCACGCGCTTGGGCGTTAGCTCGTTGAGGCGTCCGCGGCGATCCGACACGCCGTAATCGCCCCAGTTCGAGCCGGGCGGTCGCTTTGTTTGCATAACGCCATTCTCCGCCAACCAGGACGGCGGAACCTCGGTTCTCAAAAGCAGCCTGAATGAGCGCTCCGTATCCATTACGCGCTTCGGCACTCCTGAACGCGTTTTGGGTTCCGCTTGCCTTTCAAGAGGCGGCACTTTTGGCAATCGCGGTACCGGCGCGCCTCTTGAAGCTCGCTCCTACCTCGTATACTACGGCGCTCGCGACGATCGCGTCGCTTTGTGCCGTCGTCTCGATGATCGCGCCGCCGATAGCCGGGACGATATCCGATCACTTGCGCCGCCAGCATGGTGGGACGCGCAAAACGATCATCGTGAGCGGAGCGATTGCCGACATTATCTGTCTGGTACTCGCCTCACGTGCGACCACTACCGTCGCGTTCGGTGCTCTCATCGTCGGATCGATTCTGGGCGTCATGACCGCGATCGCGGCCTACCAAGCGCTGTTGCCCGATACCGTTCCGCGCGAAGCCTGGGGTGAAGTTTCCGGCATGCGCGGCGCCGCGACGTTGATCGGAACCGTCATCGGTCTCGGAATCGCCGCAGTTATGAGTCCGCCCAACACGCTGATCGCAACGGCGGTCTTCGTAGCTTTCGGAACCGCAACGGTCTACGCGATCCGGCCCGGGATGCACCATGACGAGGAAGAGCACGCGAAGGTGCGCGATTGGCACGATTTCATCATCGCATTCATCGCGCGCTTGTTCGTCGGCTTCGGGCTCTCGCTGCTGATGACGTTCGCACTCTACTTCTTCCGCGACGTCATTCATACGGCAAATCCACAAGCCGGAACGGGACTCGTGGCCGGATGTTCGATCCTTGGCGCAATTGCGTCGACGATGTCGCTCGGAAAGCTTTCGGACCGCGTCGACCGCAAACTGGTTGTGGCCTTCTGCGGCCTTCCGATGGCACTCGCAGCGTTCGGTTTTGCGCTGGTGCCGAACATGCACTTCATTTATATCTTCGCGCTGTTGTTCGGGTTCGGATACGGCGGCGTCTTTTCGAGCGCGTGGGCGCTCGCGATCGATTCGGTGCCGCAGCTGCGAGACGTGGCGCGCGATCTCGGCATCTGGGGACTAGCTTCGAATATTCCGGCGGTGATCGCACCGGTCATCGGAGGCTGGATACTCATTCACTTTGGCGGCGGCGTCATCGGCTATCAAATCTTGTTCTTTGGTGCCGCGCTTGCGTTCGCACTCGGCTCGGCCGTCGTGCTCGCAATCCGGGGAACTGCTACGGGAGGGAAAATCTATGGGCGCACAGCCGAACGGCAAGCGTAACGGCAAGAGCTCGGGCGAGCTTCGGAGTCACGCTTGGTTTTCTTCGAAGAACGATCGCGACGGTTTTATACATCGCAGCTGGATGCGCAGCGAAGGCTTTGCGCCCGACGTTTTCGATGGACGCCCGGTCATCGGCATCTGCAATTCGTGGTCGGAGCTGACGTCGTGCAACGTGCACCTCCGGCGCATCGCTGAATCGGTGAAGCGCGGTGTGTGGGAAGCCGGCGGATGGCCGCTCGAATTCCCGACGATTTCGCTCGGCGAAACCTACATGCGCCCGACCGCGATGCTCTTCCGCAACCTCATGTCGATGGACGTCGAGGAATGCTTGCGCGCAAATCCCGTGGATGGCGTGGTGCTGCTTTCCGGGTGCGATAAAACGACGCCCGCGCAGCTGATGGGCGCCGCCAGCGTGGACTTGCCGGCGCTGCAAATCACGGGCGGTCCAATGCTCAACGGGAAATGGCGCGGCGAAGACATCGGTTCGGGTACGGCCGTCTGGCGACTGAGCGAAGACGTGCGCGCAGGCAAATTGACGACCGAAGAGTTCTTCGAAGCCGAAGCCGGTCAATCGCGTTCCAACGGCCACTGTATGACGATGGGGACCGCATCGACGATGGCAAGTATGTCGGAGGCGTTGGGTATGGCGCCGACCGGTAATGCCGCGATTCCCGCCGTCGATTCGCGCCGCTATGCGCTTGCGCAGCTCTCGGGCCGGCGCATTGTCGAAATGGTGCGCGAAGATTTGCGCATGTCGAAGATCGCAACGCGCGAAGCTTTCGAAAATGCGATCCGCGTCAACGCGGCGATCGGCGGCTCGACTAACGCGGTCATCCATCTGCTCGCGATCGCCGGACGCCTCGGCGTCCCTCTACAGCTCGATGATTTCGATCGACTCGGTCACGATCTGCCGCTGCTCGTCAACCTGATGCCGTCGGGCAAATATTTGATGGAAGATTTCTATTACGCAGGCGGTGTCCCGGTCGTGATGCGCGAGCTTTCGAAGAATCGTCTGTTGAACGACGGCGCCATCACCGTGAGCGGTCAGACGGTGGGCGAAAACGTTGCCGAGGCAAAGAATTGGAATCCCGACGTCATCGGCACGTTCGAGAAGCCGTTTCAAGAGCACGCCGGTATTGCGGTGCTAAGAGGAAGCTTGGCTCCAATCGGCGCCGTCATCAAACCGTCCGCGGCGACGCCGAAGCTGCTTAAGCACGGCGGACGCGCGGTCGTCTTCGAAAACGTCGAAGACTTTCACGCGCGCATCGACGATCCAAACTTGGACGTCGATGAAACGTGCGTGCTCGTCCTCAAAGGCGCAGGTCCGAAAGGTTATCCGGGCATGCCCGAAGTCGGCAACATGCCACTTCCGCCAAAAATTCTCGCCAAGGGAATCACCGACATGGTGCGTGTCTCTGACGGGCGCATGAGCGGAACCGCGTACGGCACGGTCGTTTTGCACACGGCGCCGGAAGCCGCCAACGGCGGACCGCTCGGCCTCGTGAAAAGCGGCGACCGCATCGAGCTCGACGTCGAAGCCCGGCGCCTCGATCTCGCGGTGAGCGAAGCAGAACTCGATAACCGGCGGCGCGCGCAGCAATACGCACCGGTGAGCTTCGGGCGCGGATACGGCAAGCTTTACGTCGAGCATGTGCTCGGCCCCGAGCGTGGCGCCGATCTCGATTTTCTGGTCGGTCACAGCGGGGCGTTCGTCGCGCGCGAGAGCCACTGACGATGGCACGCGAGAGCATCTTCCGCTCTCGCGATTTCCGCCTTTTCTATTTCGGGCAAGCGGCTAGCTACGTCGGCGATGGACTGCGGAGCATTGCGCTTCCGCTGCTCGTCTTCAAACTAACCGGCTCGGCACTCAATCTCGGTTTGACCTTTTCGCTTGAATGGTTTTCATTCGGCGTCTTTAGCTTAGTCGGCGGTTCGCTTGCCGACCGCCTAAACCGCAAGCGATTGATGATTTCCGCCGACGTCATTCGCTCGCTGATCATCCTGAGCTTTGCGCTCGGTTATCGCGGCGGATGGCTGACGTTGCCGTTGCTTTATGCCGGAATCGTCTTGCACACGGCGTGCGGTGCGGTCTTCAACGGTGGACAGGCGTCGAGCATCCCGTATGTGCTCGGCAAAGCACGCGCAACGCGCGCCGTCGCCGCGCTGATCGGTACGGAGTCAGCCGTCAACACTGCTGTGCCGCCGATCGGCGGCGCGATCTTCGGACTCTTCGGTCCGTTCCCTGCGCTGCTCATAAATGCCGCGACGTACATCGCTTCGATCTTTTCGCTTGGCATCATTCGCGATCTCGGGCCGGAGACGACGACCGGCTTTCCACGCATTCACCACGTTGCCAGCGACATCGCCATCGGCTTTCGATTTCTGTTCGCGGACAATGCAATGCGCATCGTCACGTTTGCGTCTTTCATGGCGAATTTCTGGGGCAGTCTCGGGTTCACTGCATATGTTCCGTTCATCAAGCGCGATCTTGGTGGAACGGATTTCAGTGTCGGCATCGTCTTCGGCGCGCTCGGTGCCGGAACGGTGCTCGGCGCCCTCCTGGTTTCGCGCGTTCACACCACCTTCGGACAGAACATGGTGATCGGTTATCTTTGGAGCTTCATCCAGCTCGGTTTGATCTGGACGAACAATGTGGCGATGGCGGCGATCATCTTAGGGTTGCTCTCGATCGCCGGCGGCTGGAACGTTTCCGCAACGCTCGGTTGGCGGATGCGCATCATCCCCGAAGAGACCGTCGGTCGTGTCTTCGGGGCGGCGCGTTTGCTGGTCTTATGTGGCACGCTTCCCGGCGCACTACTCGGCGGCGTGCTCGCCGATCGTTTCGGCGCGCGCACCGCCGTCGCAGTGAGCGCCATTGGGATCTCGCTCGTTATCGTGTGGCTAGTCTCGATGCGCACGGTTCGCGAGGAGCAGCGCTAAGCCGCTTCGATCGCAATATGCTGCGGCTGCTGCGGATTGTGCGGCGCCGGCTTGCGAATCAAGAACACGAGCGGAGCCAGAACCAAGCTTAGTAACGCGAGGAACATCGATGCATCCGCAAACGCCATAGTCAGCGCTTCTCGATTTATGATGCCGAAGAGCTGGGCCAGCGGCAGCTTGTGCGCCAACCATGCAGCGATGGCGGGATTGCGCAGCGTTGCATTGCCGGCCAAATCGGAGAGGTGCGCAGCGGCGCGCCGATCCAAAAGCGTCACAAGAATTGCGGTCGAGATCGAGCCGCCGAGCTGTAAGGAGAGCGACGTGAACGCAACAGCCTTCGGCGCAACATCTTGCGGAACGGAAGAGAGTACGGCGATCGAGATCGGAACAAAGAGCATGCCAAGCCCGACGCCGCCCGTGACCTGCGCCCACAGGAACGTCCAGAACGTCGAAACCGACGTTGTGTCTATGCACTGCAAATAGTTCGAGATCGAGAGTAACAAGAAGCCGATTCCAAGCGACAGACGCGCGTCCAGCTTTCCTCGGCCGACCAAATTCGCGATCGGAATCGTCGTTATCGCGATGCAGATCGCGCGAACGAATATCAACTCGCCCGAGAGCGTCGCCGTGAATCCCAAGATGCCCTGAACGTATTGCGGCAAGATCACGATTGCGCCGTACAGCGACGCACCGACGGTAAACGCCAGCATCGAGCCCGACCACACGCTGCGGAACTTGAGCACGCGAAGATCGACGACCGGATTGTTCGTCCTCAGCTCCCACCACACGAATGCGGCCAGAGCCAAGAAGGTCGTGGCGGTGAACAACTGGATCAGCCCAGAGTCAAACCATTCGCTGCGTTCGCCTTGTCCGAGGACGTACTGCAGCGAGCCGAGGCCGATTGCGAGTAGACTCAAGCCTACCGCGTCGATCGGCAGCTTACGCGGCTCCGTCGGATTGCGCAATCGCATAAGGATGATGATTCCCGCGAGCGTTCCCGGGACGAGGTTGATAAAAAACACCCAGTTCCACGCATAGTTGTCGGTCAAAACGCCGCCGAGGTAGGGGCCGACGCTGGGACCAACGATTGCACCGAGCGCAAATATTGCTTGACTCGCGCCCAGCTGTGCTTTCGGAAACGTGTCGCGCAGCGTCGCTTGCCCGGTTGCGATAAGTCCGCCGCCGAACGCACCTTGCACGACCCGCCAGAAGATCAGCTGCTCGATCGAGCTTGAGATACCGCACAGCATCGATGCGATCGTGAAACCGAAGATTGCTATTGCGTAATATTGCCGGCGTCCGAATCGCAGCTGAAGCCACGGTGTCAGCGGAATGACGACGACGGCCGAAATGATGTAACCCGTGACGATCCAAGCGCCTTCGTCGATTGTCGCGCCGAGATTTCCTTGAATCGTCGGCAGCGCAACGTTGACGATCGTCGTGTCGAGCGTTTGCAGCAACGTCGCGAGCATGACGCCGATGACGACGATCACGCGCGCGCTGCCGTACTCTACGACATTCGAACCGAGGTGGTCTTGCTGAGCCATCCGGCCAGCAAAACCCTAACCGACGAGCGTCAGTTCCGGATCGGGTGGTGCGCCCTTGAGACCCGCAGCTTCGCGCAACTCGGCGGCCTTGTTGATCTTCTCCCAGGGCAGATCGAGATCGGAACGGCCGAAGTGCCCGTAGGCGGCAACCTGTTGATAGATTGGTCGGCGCAGGTTCAGGTGTCGGATGATCGCAGCCGGACGTAGATCGAAATGCTCGGCGACGAGCGCGGCGATCCGCTCTTCCTCGATCTTGCTCGTGCCGAACGTCTCAACCAGGACGCTGACCGGGTGCGCGACACCAATTGCATATGCGATCTGCAGCTCGCAGCGATCGGCGAGGCCGGCTGCGACAACGTTCTTCGCCACGTAGCGCGCCATGTATGCGGCCGAGCGATCGACTTTGGTCGGATCCTTTCCACTGAACGCACCGCCACCGTGACGCGACATCCCGCCGTACGTATCGGCGATGATCTTGCGACCGGTCAAACCGGCATCACCCTTAGGTCCGCCGATCACGAAGCGTCCGGTCGGATTAACCCAAACGCGCAGATCTTTATCGCGCAATGATTTCGGAATCACGTGATCGATCACGCGCTCCGTTACTTCCTGACGAATCGTGTCGAGCGGGACATCGGGTTCGTGCTGTGTCGAGATGACGACCGCATCGACGCGAACGGGACGCTGTCCGTCGTACTCGACGGTAACCTGCGATTTGCCGTCCGGGCGCAGATACGGAATGTTCTCGTTTTTGCGAACCGATGCCAGCATACGCGTCAGATTGTGCGCGAGCGTAATCGGAAGCGGCATCAGCTCCGCGGTTTCGCGGCAGGCATAACCAAACATCATGCCCTGGTCGCCGGCACCGATGAGATCGAAGGCTTCGTGCGATCCCGCTTCTTTGGTCTCGAGTGCGTGATCGACGCCCATCGCGATGTCCGGCGATTGCTCGTCGATCGAAACGCTGACGCCGCAGGTTTCGGCATCGAAGCCAACGTGTGACTTCGTGTAGCCGATGTCGGCGATCGTCTTGCGGACGATGCGGGGAATGTCGATGTAGCTGGTGGTCGTCACCTCACCGGCGATATGAATTTGACCGGTGATCGCAAACGTCTCGACGGCGACGCGACCATTTGGATCCTTGTCCATGATCGCGTCGAGAACGGCATCCGAAATCTGATCCGCAATCTTATCGGGATGACCCTCGGTTACCGATTCGCTAGTGAACAATCTGCGATGCGCCATTTACGTGCCCTCCGACCAGGATGCGAGATACTTCGCCTGTTCCGGAGTCAGGGTGTCGATGCGAACGCCCATCGATGCAAGCTTGAGCAGTGCAACTTCCTCGTCGATCGCTTCAGGGACCGGATAGACCTTTTTCTCTAAGCTCTTGTAGTGCTTGGCGAGATGCGCCGCCGCAAGGGCCTGATTGGCGAACGACATGTCCATGACCGCTGCGGGATGGCCTTCACCGGCCGCAAGATTCACGAGCCGTCCGTCCGCGAGAATCGAGACCTTCTTACCGTTCTTTAGCTTATAGCGCTCGACGAACGTGCGCGGATGCTCGCGCTCAGTAGAGATGCGTGCAAGCGACTCCAGATCGATCTCATCGTTGAAATGTCCGGAGTTACAGACGATCGCGCCGTCCTTCATCGAGTTGAAATGTGTCTCGTTGACGACGTGATAGTTACCCGTGACCGTCACGAAGACGTCGCCGAGCTTCGCGGCGTCGTTCATCGGCATTACCATGAAGCCGTCCATTACCGCTTCGATCGCTTTACGCGGATCGACTTCGGTCACGACGACGTGAGCGCCGAGCCCTTTGGCGCGTGAGGCCACACCGCGGCCGCACCATCCATAACCGCACACGACGACCGTCGAGCCCGCAATCAAGACGTTCGTCGCGCGGATGATGCCGTCGAGCGTCGATTGACCGGTTCCGTAGCGGTTGTCGAACATGTGCTTCGTCAACGCATCGTTGACGGCGATCACCGGGTACGGAAGAACGTTGTCCTTCTGCATCGCGCGCAGACGAATGACGCCGGTCGTCGTCTCTTCGCAACCGCCGATCATGCCGGCGAGCAAGTGCGGGTGTTTGGTCGTGATTGCCGTAACCAAATCGCAGCCGTCGTCCATCGACATCTGCGGCTTGCTAGCGATGACCGCTTCGATGTGGCTGTAATACGTATTGTTGTCTTCGCCTTTGATTGCGAAGGTCGGAATCTCGTACGTTTCCGCAAGCGCCGCCGCAACGTCGTCTTGTGTCGAAAGCGGATTGCTGGCACAGAGCGCAATCTGTGCGCCGCCGGCTTTAAGCGCGAGCACCAGATTCGCCGTCTCCGTCGTAACGTGCAGACACGCACCGATACGGATTCCGGCGAGCGGCTTCTCTTTTGCAAACCGATCCCGAATTTGACCGAGGACCGGCATGAACGAGCCTGCCCATTCGATCCGCGAACGGCCGGCTTGTGCGAGGCTCGGATCTTTGATATCGCCGCGCGGCGTGGTTACTTGCACTCTTGTAACTCCCAGCTAAAAAGTTTTTAAAGGCGCTCCGGCCCAGCCTGCGCGCCCCCCACACCTTCGGTGCGAGGCCCCCAGTAGCCCGGGCCTGCCTACATTACGAAGTGTTCACGATACCCCGAGGAGGCCCGGAACAACATTACATTTATCGGCCGAGAAACTATCGGCCAATAAGCTCAAGAAACGGCGCGATATCCCTCTCTTCTACGTCCATGCCGACGGTGCTTGAATTCCAGCGCGCATCGTGAAAGTCGGAGCCGGCCGTCATGACCAGCCCGAGCCGCTCCGCCTGGGCCCGGAAATGCGAGATCATCGGCGGCGTGTGGGTCGGATAGAAGACCTCGAGGCCCGCCACGCCCTGCTCGGCCATCTCGTCGATAATCGTGTAGTCCGAGAGCCGCCCGGGGTGGGCGAGGACAGGGACGCCTCCGGACCGTGCGATGGCGTCGATCGCCTCGGAGGCCGTGATGTGCGCGGAGGGGACGAACCCGGGGCCGCTGCGCCCCACCAGGTCGTTGAAGACCGTCTGCACGTCGCGGACCATCCCGGCCCGTACTAGCGCCTTCGCGACGTGCGGCCGGCCAAGGGACTCGCTGCCGTCGGCCTCGGCGGCCACCATCTCTTCGGTCACCGGATAGCCCGCTTGCGCCAGCTTCTCGATCATCGATTTGATGCGGACGGCGCGGGCCTGGCGGTTTGCCTCTAGCGTAGCGTGAATCGGCGCCGCAGCAGACGGATCGAAGCCGTAGCCGAGGATGTGAATGTCGACGCCGTCGCGGGTCGTGTTGATCTCGATCCCCGGCACGATCTGGGCACGGGAGTCAGGCAATTCGAGGTAGGCGCGCGTCGTGTCGTGATCGGTAATCGAAAAAATGCGGACACCGCGCCGGTCCATAGACTCGACCAGCTCCGCAGTCGACAGACTCCCGTCGCTATTGCGCGTATGCGAGTGAAAATCGACGAGCAAGATCTATTTAGATCGTCGCTCGACTGCGAGACGAATGGCGGTTCGGTCTTTTCCGTCGATTACCACGTCAATAAATTCCGGGATGCACACGAGATCGTAAGCGCTCGCCTCGAGGTACGAGCGAGCGATTGCAATCGCCTTCACGGCTTGATTGGTGGCGCCGGCGCCTATAGCTTGAAGTTCGGCGGTTTCACGTTCGCGCAATACGCCGGCGAGCGCACCGGCAACCGAATTGGGATTGCTTTGCGCGGAGACTTTAAGGATGTGTGTTCCGGGACTGCGGGAGGACGGTGCGTTAGGACTTTCATTCATGCGATCCCTCGGAGAAAGATGCGTTTGATTTCGAGGGCCTTGCCGTTTGTGCGGTCGACCGCGACGACCGCCGCACAAAATTGCTTCAAACCTCCCTTCTCCACATTGAACCGTTCTGAAAACGCCGAGGTGAAGCGATCGATGACTCCGCCTGCTTCCATACCGATCACGCCTTCGGTTGGTCCGGTCATCCCGACGTCGCTGAGATAAGCTGTCCCACCGGAAAATATTTGATCGTCCGCGGTCTGCACGTGCGTGTGCGTTCCGTAGACGAAGCTAACTTGTCCATCAAAGAAGCGAGCGATCGCCATTTTCTCCGACGTCGCTTCCGCATGCATGTCGACGATGATGATCGGCGTTTCATGGCGCAGCTCGTCGACCTGCTCCCGGCCGACGCGAAACGGATCGTCCACGGTCGGCATGAAAACGCGGCCCATCAGATTGAGCACGCCCACGCGAACGCCGTCGACGTCGATCGTTAACGCTCCGCGCCCCGGCGTGCCGGGCGGATAATTCGCCGGACGTACGACGCGATCCGATTCCTCGAGATGCGCGCGAAACTCGCGCTTGTCCCAAATGTGATTGCCGCTCGTAATAACGTCCACGCCGGCGCTGTGCATCTCTTCTGCGGTTGGAACCGTCAAGCCGAATCCGCCCGCGGCATTTTCGCCGTTGGCGATGCAGAGATGAATTTTATGCTGCTCGCGCGTCAGCCGCAGACAACGTTTCAGCGTCTCGCGGCCGGGGGAGCCGACGACATCGCCGATAACGAGTATGTTGAGCGGGTTGTTTATCTGCGCGCCGGAGCCTTCGCTTTCCGATTTTTTACGAAATATACCATTACACGCCGCTCGTCACGATATCCGACAAGCGAACGCTTTTGATCCGGATCGCGCATTGCGTCGATCGCGTGCTCGACCTGTTCGTCCTCGAGCGCCGCACTTTCTTCGTCTTGTTCTTCGACCGGGTTCTTGACGAGCGCGTCGCCGTAGCGCGCGCTGAGCACGCCTATCTGCAAGAGCAGCTCCTCGCGTGTGAACGAGGCCGAATCGCGCGTGCAATGCACGAAAGTTACCGCGCTGTCGGTCTCGCAGCGGACGCCGATGGCGTTGACGTCGCGACCTTCGAGCGCGACGAACGCGCGGACATGATCGTCGAGTATTGCTGCGAGCTCGCGCTGCTCTGGTTTGGCGAGGCGTCGTGCGACGACGTACGTTAGCCGCAGCGTTCCGTCAGTGGGATGCGACCACAGTGACGAGATCTCCGGAAAGCGCACTAAGAGCGACACGATCGAGCTGACCGTATCGCTGTTTTCTAGTGGAACTCTCGTCGAAATCATGGCCTGCTTCTAAGGACGGCGAAGCCGTCCTGAGCGTAGTCGAAGGGCGGCTGGGGGGTCTTGCAGTTCGTACCCGCATGACGGGAGCCCCTGTCGGAGCGAGGGGGCGCGTTCTCGGGCCCCAGAATCAGGCTGACCGTGGGAGAGCCCCGAAAGCCGCCAGAGCCCCCGTCGGCTGAGCAGACGGCCTTCGTCGAACGGGCCATCGAGCAGTACGGGAAGGCGACCTACAACTTCGCTTACCGCCTCGTCGGGAACGAGCCGGATGCGCGCGACCTCGCTCAGGAGGCATTTATACGCGTCTACCGGGCCTGGCGGTCGTTCCAACCGGGCACCTCGTTCCTCTCTTGGATCTATAGAATCGTCACAAACCTCTATCGCGACGAACTAAGACGCCGAAAGGGACGTTTCCAAGAAGAGATACCTGAAGACAACGCTCCCCAGGACTTCGGTGGCCAGCGCCCGCTAGCCGTCGACACCATCGAGGAGTATGTCGAGAAGCAACTCTCCGAACCGCTGTCACGGTCTCTCCGGAAGCTTTCTCAAGACCAACGACAAGTGATCATCCTAGCCGACATCGAGGAATACAGCTACCAAGAAATCGCGGACATAATGGGGTGTTCGATCGGAACCGTCCGGTCCAGGCTTCATCGTGCTCGCGCGCTGCTTCGACGGTTGCTCTTACAAGAAAACGAGCGTACTCAATCACGATAATGCAACACCTCACGAGCGATACACTCATCGACTATCTCCACCACGAGCTCGGACCCGCCGACGACGCTCGCGTGCTCGCACACCTCGGAGCATGCGAAGAATGCAAACGCGAGCTCGACGTCGAGGCGACGATCACCGACCGGCTGCGTGCGATCGCACGCTCCGAAGAGCTCGATGTCCCGCTCGGTATGCAAAGCGCGATCATGGCCCGCATTGCCGATTTGCGGCCGAGTCCTTGGCAAGATCTGCGGCGCTTCTTGCGTCCGATCGTGATCGTTCCATTCGCTGCCGCCGTTGCCGCGGGCGCATTCTTCCTAACGCCCGTCTTGTCGCCGCCGACGTTACCCAGCGCTGCGCTCCCCGTCAGCTACTACTTGCAAGAGCATGACGTACGCGCACAAGAGAATCCGCTCGGTGACCGGAGCGCAGTCATCTTGTCGTCGCTGAACTCGACGAATGACGGCGTGCCGGTGATCCAAGCCGTTGATGCGCCGCGCTAGAGAATTTGCGTTCGCGTATTTTACCGCACTAGCTGCGCTCATCGCGGCAGCTTCTTCTGCCGACGGTGCGACGCCAGCGCCTAGTCCCAGCGTCTCCGTCACGACGAATCCGAGTCAAGATGACCCGCGCGCAATCGAGCTACTGAGCGACGCGATGCACGCGCGTCAGGACGTCTCGTACATGGCGCAAGTGCAGGCGATCCATTTCGGCCCTTCCGGCGCCGTGGCAACGATCGTACGCGAAGAGCACCTCGCACCCGATCAAACACACAAGCTCTACATCGCCCCCGAAGAGATGCACGGCGATAATGTCGTCATTCACGGGGCCGAGACGTTCTCATTTGATACACAGCATCAACGCGTCGTCATTTCGCACGGCGCAGCGCTGAATGCCCAAATCACGAACGGAAATCTCGCGCTTCTCTTGGCAAACTATCGCCCGATCATCGCATCGCCCGAAATCGTGGCAGGCCGTCCGACGATCCCCTGCGCGCTCGTCAACCGTTTTACCGGCGTGCGCGTTATGCGCGTCTGGATCGATGCGCAGACGCGCTTGATCCTTCAAAAAGAAACGTACCATGCGGACGGTACGATCGGGTCGCGCACGCAATTCGAAAACATTCGCTACACGCAGGTAATACCGCCGGGGCTCTTCGCGACCCCGATTCCGCTCGGATATCACGTCATCGAGAACCAAGCGCCGGCGGCAAATGCAAGCGACGTCGAGCGTGTCGTCAAGGACGCAGGATTCACGCCGGCTAGTCCACGCTATCTTCCTGAGGGGTTTACCATCGTCAGCGCGGACGTAACGACGCTCAGGGGCGTGAAGACCGTGCACCTCATGTATTCCGATGGAATTCGCTCGCTTTCATTATTCGAGAACGCCACGAACGCAACCGCCGACTACGGACACATGAAGCCGGTCGCCACCAAGGTCGAGAACCGCGACGCGCTCTACGTCAACGACGGTTCGACGACGTTCTTGTCGTGGAAGAATTCCGGTTTAACCTTTGCTTTGGTCGGCGATCTCGATCTCAAGGAGCTCAAGGCTATCGCCGCCAGCGTCTCGTAGGGAGCGACGTGCCTTCACTGCGGCCGTATACGACGAACGCCCGCGGAGAATTCGAGATCTCCGCACGCGGCTTTGACGTCTTGCATTTCCCCGCAATCAACAAAGGGACGGCCTTCACGAACGCGGAGCGTGCGGCACTCGGATTGACCGGACTGCTCCCGCCGGCCGTCGTCTCAATCGAAGCGCAGGCCGACCGTTTGTACGACATGTATCTCGGACTCCCGAACGACCTCGCGAAAAACCAGTTTCTCGCGGCGCTTCAGGATCGAAATGAGACACTGTTCTTCTACTTATTCGGGAAACACGTAGTAGAGATGTTCCCGATCGTCTACACACCGACGGTCGGAACAGCGATCCAGCAGTATAGCCGCCGCTATCAACGCCCGCGCGGCGTGTTTCTTTCGATCGAGCATCCCGAGTTGGTCGAAGAATCGCTGCGCAACGCCGGCGCGTCGAGCGACGACATCGACCTGCTGGTCGCAACCGACGCTGAAGCGATTCTCGGAATCGGCGATTGGGGCGTCGGCGGCATCGATATCTGTATCGGCAAGCTTGCCGTCTACACGGCGGCAGCGGGCATCGATCCGACACGCGTGATCCCCGTGATGCTTGATGTCGGGACCGACAATCCAGAGCTGATGGAAGACCCGCTGTATCTCGGCTACCGGCAACCGCGCGCTCGCGGCGCCCTCTATCAAGCCTTTATCGATCGCTGCGTACAAACCGCACACCGGCTTTTTCCGAATGCGCTCCTACATTGGGAAGATTTCGCAGCGTCAAATGCGCGCTGGATCCTCGATCAGTACCGCTCGCAGCTGTGCACCTTCAACGACGACATTCAAGGAACGGCCGGCGTCGTACTGGCGGCGATTCTCTCCGCACTCAAAGTAACGGGCGGACGGCTACGCGACGAACGCATTGTGATTTTCGGCTCCGGAACGGCCGGAATCGGAATCGCCGACCTCATCCGGCGTGCGATGGCAACGCAGGGTGTCTCTTATGAAGAAGCCGCCCGCAGTTTCTGGTGCATCGATCGCAACGGGTTGCTCGTCCGCGGCATGCCGGACATTCGCGATTTTCAAGCGCCGTTTGCGCGCAGCCCGGACGACGTGCTCGGTTGGACGGCGGATCCCGAGCGAGGCATCACGCTCGCCGAAGTCGTGCGCCGTGTTCATCCGACGGTTTTGGTCGGCTGTTCGGGTCAAACCGGCGCGTTTACCGCAGAAGTCATCCGCGAGATGACGAAGGGCACGCCGCGGCCGATCATCTTGCCGCTTTCGAATCCCACGGCGCTTTCCGAAGCGGTCCCAGAGAATCTCATCGAGTGGAGCGATGGACGGGCACTCGTCGCAACGGGCAGTCCTTTTGATCCTGTTTTACACGACGGCATCTCCTACACGATCGGGCAAGCCAACAACGCAATCATCTTTCCGGGGCTCGGACTTGGCGCGATCGTGACGCGTGCGCGCGTCATTAGCGACGCAATGTTCGTCGCCGCTGCGAGCGCGCTTGCCGACATGGTCGATGCCTCGACGCTTGGTGCCGCGATTCTTCCGCCCGTCTCCTCGCTACGGGAAGTTTCACGCGCCGTCGCGATCGCGGTTGGCGAGCAAGCCGCTCGCGAAGGACTCGTCCGCGCGCAGATCACCGATCTCGCGCAAGCCGTCGACGCCGCAACCTGGCAAGCGCGCTATCGCACGATCCGCGCCGTTTAGCGCAAATACAGGAACACGGCGAGCACGATGCCGGCAAACGCCGTCGCCCATGTGAACGGTAGCGTTTGGCGCATCACGTCCTCGGGACGAACACCGGCATACTCCGCGCTCCACACGGTTTGCGTTCCGGTCGGATCGGAAACTCCGACGATCCCGTTGATCGACGCGAACGTCCCAAGCACGAGTAGAGCCGGATAAGTTCCGAGCGCTAACAGCACGCCCGCAATACCAACGCCCATCCCGACGATGTTGAGCGGGCCGCGATAGAGCGCAAGCGGTGCGAGCAATCCGAATCCAATCGCATAGACCCACGGATTGTGCGGCGCGATCGCACTGACGATCGGATGCAGCGCATCGACGATCCCCGGCATGCGCACTGCCGTCAGTAGCATACCGATCACGATGAAGAGATACATCGGCGCAGCTGCGAGCTCGAGACCGCGATATGCGGTTTTCAGCATGACCTCATTGAACTTGCGCGGACGCGTCGTGAGCACGCCGTACAAGATTCCGATGATGAGCGCCGGGATCACGTCGAACGAAATCCGAAAGGCTGCGCTCCCGAGAACGAGCGCAATCGGGATCGCCGGCGTGATGAGCGCGTACCACGGTGCGGTGCGCACCTGAGTCCTGCGCGGCGCGGCAACCGCCCAATTGTAGACGCGGCCTGAAATCCGCGATTGCACGAACAAGAACGACAGACCGCCGACAAGGACGATCGGGAAATAGAGCACCAAAAATCCGACGACGTCGGTTTGCGGCACGCCCATAGCCTGCGAAAGATATTTCCAGGTTTGCAATTGCAGCGGATTGCCGCACCACAGCCCGACGACGACGGTCGAAGCGGCGACCGTGCGTGGAACGCCCGCCGCAAGCATTGCCGGAATGCCGATCAAACCGACGAGGATAGCGGCGGGCGCGCTTCCGGTGACCGTTCCAACGAAGATCGCGACGAACCATACTGCAAACGCCACCGCGTACGGACGATCGCCACCGAGCTCGACGGCTTTGCGCACGAGCGTTTGCGCGATGCCGGTTTCGTCCATCACGGCGCCCAGCCAGCTGCCGAATACGACCGCGACGATCGTCGCCGCGAGCGCAGTCGCGCCGCTAGCGATGATGCCTCCGAGAATACTGTCATCCGGCTTCCCGATCCACGGAATCCCTAGGATGATGCCGATGATCACGGCGAGCGACATCAGCGCGAGAGGTGTCGCGAGCTTCTTCGTCATCATCAGGATGACAAAGACGGCCATGGCGGCGAGAAGGAGCACCCCCGTCATGGCTTGCCCGATTGACGGCTCAAGAGCTCGTTGAGCAGCTCGGGAGATGCGGGCAGATCGAGAAGCTCGCGCGCGAACTTGTGCGCATCCTCTTCACCCTGCGGGCCATGCGCGCTTCCCGAAATCAGATGAAAGCATTCGTGTGCGATCGCGATCTCATCGATATGCTCGGGATCGAATGGCAAATCGTTCGTGATCACGAGCTCGGAGAGCAGCTCCAGCGTATCGAGATAGATCACGATCGTCTTTTCGCGCGGATTGCACTCGGACATGACCCAGCGGTCTTCGCTGATTCCTCCGCGGCGCTCGATGATCCGGGCGCCCAGGCGTTTGGCGAGTGCGCGCGCGTTCACGTGCGATGTTCGGCGACGATGACGCCGGGCTCGGTAGCAGCCAGCGCGCGCAAATGGTCGGATGCGATCGTGACGACGAGCTCCGGATCGACCATCCCGCTCAAGTTGACGATCCGGTCACGCAGCAGCAGATGCAGCGCCGGCAGCATCTTGCCGGCATCGCCGTACGAGGTCAATGCGTCGAGAATATCACGCAATTCGTCTTCGGCCTGCGCGATCGTCGTCGGAACGATCCGCGCATGCGGGACGCGCAGACGAATCACGCCTTCGCGGTCGACGACCCGCACGGGATCTTTCACCGTTCCGAAATAGCGCAGCAAACCGGACGGAGCAACGCGCGTTGTGTACACCGAAAACTGTGGCGTGCTCGCCGCCAACAATAGAGCGCCAGGTGCCGCGCGCATCGACTCGGCTGCGATCGTGCGCCGTTCGTCTTCCGCAGCTTCGGTAAAGCGAAGGTCGCGCGCCCGCAGCTCCGTCGCTCCGGTGGCCGCCGCGCGAACGATGTTGCGCTGCGAGTCGACACTGACATCGACCTCGACGCTTTCGCGCGCAGCTCCGGCCGCGACTGCGGCATCTTCCGCTTCCGCGCGCAGCTGCGCGATATCCTCAGCGGTCGGACTCGGGATCATGCGCTCGACGACGTCGCGCACGAGCGCGAGCGCTACCCCGATCGGCGAGATGACATGCGCGTTTCGTGCAATCCGAAATTCGCAGCCGAGCGCAGTCGCCAGCGCCGGAACAAGCGCGGCTGCGCCACCGCCACCGCCCACGAGCACCATTCGCTTGAGATCGAGACCGTAGTCGGCAGCCAGACCCTCCACGGTCGAACGTGTCTTTGCAACGGCAGCGTCGATGACGGTGCGCGCGAGATCGTCAACCGAGGATCCGAAGCGCTCTGCAAGCGGCAGAAATGCGGCGCGCGCACTTTCGGCGTCGCCTCGTGCCCAGTCGTTTTCTTCAACAAAGCCCGCAATGTTTGCCGCGCACGAGAGCGTCAGGGCGAAGCGCCCACCCGCGGCATCGACCGCAACATAATCTTCGGGATCGGACGGCAAGGGCCGGAATTCTATCGCACGCGCGCCGGCGCACGCGCCCGCAGACGCGTATACGGCGTAGTCGAGTCCCGCGATGTGCGCGCTGCGCGGCCCGACGTCGATCTTTCCGTTGCGGACACGGACCATCGACCCGCCACCGACACCGATCGAACGCACGTCGAGCGATTGCAGAAACGTCCGGTGACCGCCGAGCATCGCGTAGCGCACTTGGACGCGGCCATCGCGGATCGCCGAGATATCGACGCTCGTCCCGCCGACTTCCAAAAATATTGCGTCGGAGACGCGCTCGTACATGAGCGCGCCGGCAACGCCGGCCGCCGGCCCGGAGACCAGCGTCAGTATCGGGCGGCTGCGCAGCTGATCGATTCGCATGACGCCGCCATCGCCGCGCATGATCATCAACGGCGACGTGATTCCCGCCGCGGCAACGCTCGATTCGACACTGTTGGCCGTTTCGATCATGCGCGGCAAGATTGAAGCGTTGATGACAGCGGTTCGCGTACGCGTTCGCAAACCATAGAGTTTGCTGATCTCATGGGCCGCAGCCGCGGGTACGTTGGCGCGCTGCGCCGCTTCGACTATTGTGTCTTCGGCCGTGGGATCATCGACGCTGTACAAGCCGCTCGCAACGATTACACCCGCGCCCTGCGCCACGAGCAAACGAACTGCCCGATCCGCCTCTTCTGGGCTCGGCGCCGACGTCGCGAGAAACTCCCGTAGCGAACGCAGATACGTCCCGGGCGCAAGCTCGATAGGTTTGATGAACGTCTGCGAGCGGGCTCGCAAGCCTTCCAGCCCGCCGCCGATTCCGACGATTCCAACGAGCGCGACGTCGCCCTCGAGCAGCGCGTTGGTCGCTTGCGTCGTGCCGTGCGAAATATACTGCACGTCGGATGCCTGTAGATTGTGAGCCGCGAGCAAACGCTGCAGCGCCTCGATGATCCCAGCCGCCACGCCCTGCGGCGAACGATGCGTCGTCGGAACCTTGACGTGACCGATCAATTCCAGCGAGGTCGCGTCTATTGCAACGGCATCAGTAAACGTGCCGCCGACGTCGATACCGATGCGTATCCCGAGGCTAGTCCCCAACGTGTTTGCGCGCTTCATGTTCACAAACGGAACGTCCTTGCGGACTGCCGAATGATTGCTCACATGACGAAATCAACCATTACGATGATTCCGACAATGTTGTTGCTCGGCCGTCGCTATAATCATCACCTAAATGAAATGGTGATGGGCCGAGCGCAAATGGGGGCCCCAACTGCTCCGCAGTTGGGGGGTGCGCAGCCTGGGGCGGAGCACCTTTTAAAATGAAGAAAAAGACGCTCGGGATCGTCGGTGCGGGCGCGATAGGCCAGGCGCTATTGCGCGGCCTGCAATCCGGCTCGGCTCCGTTCAAGATTTGGGCTGCAACGCGCACGCCGCAATCCGCGGCGCGCATCGAACGCGATTTCTCTATTACGGCAACCGACGAATACGACGAACTCGTACCGGAAACCGACGTCATTCTCGTCTGCGTCAAGCCGGCGCAAATCGATGCCACGCTCGAACGGCTGCGTAAAGCGGAAGTCAAGAAACACGCGCTCGTCATCTCCGTCGCGGCCGGTGTACCGATAGCAGCGCTCGAGCACGCGATCGGCGACGACGTCGCCGTTATTCGCGCGATGCCCAATGTCCCCGCGCTCGTCAGCGAGGGGATGACCGTGATCGCGCGCGGACGTCACGTCACCAAGGATCACGTCTCCGAAGCGACCGACATCTTCAAATCGGTCGGGCGCTGCATCGAGCTGGCCGAGCATCACCTCAACGCCGTCACCGCCATTAGCGGCTGCGGCCCGGCTTACGTCTTCCTTATTATCGAGGCGCTCGCGGATGCGGGTGTGAGCGTCGGTCTTCCGCGCGACGTTGCGCGCGAGCTCGTCGCGCAGACGGTTCTCGGAGCCTCAAAAATGGTTCAAGACAGCGAACGGCACCCGGCAGCGATGCGTGACGACGTCACGACTCCGGCCGGGTGCACGATCGGTGCGCTCTTGGTTCTCGAAGACGGAAAGATCCGTTCCGTACTCGCGCGCGCAATCGCGGAGGCGACGCGCATCGCAGGCACGTTAGGCTAACTTACTGATCTTGTTTGTGGCGTTGCCGCATCGTTTGTAAGCGCTGCTGGAACTTGGCGCGTTGATCGGAATTCAGTACCGCCATGATTTCTTGCCGCTGTGCATGCATGCTTTCGCGACGTTGATTTCGATCGGTGATGGTCTGGTTCTGAGCACGATACTTCTGGCGGATGGATTTGATCTGAGCCTTTTGATTGGGCGAGAGATTCAATCCGCGGAAGAGCGCGTTATGATGATGCCGTTGAGCTGCTGCAGGTGGTGCGGCTGCCGGTTGTGGTGCCGACTGCGCGAAGGCAGCGCCGGTTTGTATAACCGTCGCGGCGACGATTACGGCGATGGCAGTACGAATGAACACGTGGACTCCTCTGTCTGACGTGCTCATCGTACTGCCCGTTTATTGCTAGCGCTTTAACTCAGAATTAGAGCCCGGGTAGAAAACGCTGAGAACAGGATTACAGCTAGTGGTTGGTTCCGCTGCTGTTGCCGCTTGTATTCGAACCGGTGGAATTGCTGTTGCCGCTCGTTGAGCTGCCCTGCGATCCAGCCGCGCCCTGGCTTTGCGCCGGCGGCTGAACGATTGTTGTCGTGTTAGACGTCGTCGCCCACGGATGCCACAAGAGAACTGCAACGATAAGTGCGATGGCGATAACGGCAACGATCGCGACACCGGCCGTGCCGCCTCCGCTTTCTACCACTACGGGTCGGTCGGATATGTCTGCCACTTGGCACCTCCTAGTGAGGCTTTACCCGTTTTTTGGAAGGATCGAGCGATGTTCTGCAATCGAACGCGCGACTGCAGCATCAAGGACCCAACCACGATCGCGCGAGCACGTGCAGACGCGTGGACGCAGTGCGCGGCAACCCATACTATCGTGCGCCCCGATTGCGTGCCCGCATTCGCAAACGACCAACTCTTCAAGAGCTGTCGTCCCCCCGGATACTGTAGATTGAGAATAGCGTCGAACGGTATCCATGCAAGAGCCTCCTCGCCCGCAGTGCGATTGAGCGATGGAATACCCCATGACTCTTTGGGGCAAACATACTAGTATGTATCGCCTTCCACCCGACGTTCCACCGACGAGTCCCGGCCCGAATCCCGAGCCGATACCACCGGACATGCCGTATCTACCGGATCAGCCGCCGTTTATTCCCGAGGCACCCACGCCGCCCGACCAACCACCCATGACGGAGCCGTGGAGCTAAGGGCCGCCGAGGTCGATCCATTGCGCGCGAATCGCGTCGCGCTCCACGCCTACCAACCTGTCAACCATTTGCGCGCGCGTCAACATGCATTCGCACCGCATCGGCTCGTCGCTCTGCAAGGGTGCAACGCAGCCGTGCCGTCCATGCCACTCGAGATAGTGCCCACACGGACAGATCAAGATTCGTTCCAGTGACATCTTGCACGTTATCCCCATTTCTTAGTGGGGATTAACGGGATATTATGCCGTTTGCATTTGCATGCGAACTTGCGTGCTTGCGCTATCCGTACGTATTTCGACGCGATCCATCAACGCGCGCATGAGCGGAATGCCGCGTCCGCGTTCTTCTTCTTTTGTCGCCGGACGCCAGCGGCCGCAATCTTCGATGTGGACGCGCACGATCGAGTCTTCGAACCGAACGCACAAGCGCACGGTCCCGGGAAGATCGGCGTATGCGTGCTCTACGGCGTTGGCGACCGCTTCGCCGACCGCAGTAATGACCGAGAAGCGATGATCGTCTCCTACTCCGTGATCGACCAGGAAGCGCTCGAGACCTCGCCTGACGAACGGCGCCGCGAACGGCACGGCCGAGAATACACAATCGAACGTTTCGAGTGCGCGCGGCGGAACGTATAAGGTCATCGTCGCAACGTCGTCGACATTTGGCTTCGATCCGAAGACGCGGTCTTGCACCGATCGCGCCGGATGCGCTGAAAGGTCGGCGAGCTCGTCGATCGATGCGCTAATTAGCGCGGACTCGCCGAAAAAGACGTCGCGCTCGAACTCGACGATGCCGTCTGTATAAAGCACGAGCAATGTTCCGGGCGAGAGGGTAAACGTCCACGGTGTGGGCGCCAAATCTTCGATCACTCCGAGCGGCAAATCGCCGTTCGGTAGCATGAACGCATGGCCGTCGGGGGCGATGACGAGCGGGGGCGGATGGCCGGCGCTCGCGTATGTGAAAATCGACGTGCGCGGATCGTAGATGCCGACCAGCGCCGTCACCATCATCGGCGCCGAGCGCAGCATCTGGTTGGCGCGAGCGAGCACTTCGCCCGGGGACCGCGCATCGTAAGTTGAGGCGCGGACGGCTTGCCGGGCTTCGCCCATCACGACCGCGGCGGAGAGACCGTGCCCGGCGACGTCGCCGATCGAGATGCCGATCCGGCCATCCGGAAGCTCGAAGGCGTCATACCAGTCGCCGCCCACGATCGACTCGCCCGCCGCCGGCCGGTATGCCGCGTCGAGGACCGCCGAGGGGTTGCTAGGGAGAATTTCCGGTAAGAGGGCGCGCTGCAGCGTCTCGGCGACGTGATGTTCGCGGGCGATGGCCTGCGCCGTATCGATGCCGATTGCGATCCGCAGGGCCAGCTCGTCGGCCAAACTGCGTATCAGACTCGAAGGCCCCTCTCCGCTCCCCGCAAGCCACATGGACCCGTACCGCGCAGGACCACGCCCTCTTATAGGGATCTCGAGCGTCCAACCGCTTTCGCGTTCGCCGACCGACGCTGCGATGCGAACCTCGTCCTCGTCGCCGGCAAGTCCTATCCTGCAGCCGTCGACCCACGCCGGAACAAGCAGCTGCGCGAGAACGGGCAAAGCGCTTTCGATGTCTTCGGCCGGCAATAAGAGACGGCTCGCCGACGATAGGAGTTCGAGAACTCCCTCAACCGACTGCGTCAGAAGATCGGCATCGGTCACAGCGAGCGCATTGGTTGAACGCAAACGACTACCCCTGCAGGTATATCGCCGTTCTGCCCACACGAGCGAGAGGCCAAACGCGCTGTGTATCGTTTTGACCACTGATCTACGTTTAAGCGCTCCCGCTTTCGGGTATTTTGCGGGCAAACTAGCCAGTCGAGGCGTGCGCTTTCCCCATGGGAAGACGCCTCCTTTCTGACTTCACGGAGTGCTTATGCCTGTCACGGTCGCACCTAGTCCGAAGGCGAAGTCATCGGCTTCGTCTCCTTCGCGTGCCAACGGCGCGAAATCCAACGGCCACGGCTCGAATGGCGCCGCAAATCGTGAGGTGCTTAGCGCGCTGCGCGCGCTCGGACGTGGTGATTTCTCGGCGCGTTTGTCGGCGAACACCACCGACCCCGACTTGGCCGAAGCCTTCAACGACGTCGCAACGCTGAATGCGCGGCTTGTGCGCGAACTGCAGCGCATCAGCCAGACGGTCGGACGTGACGGACGGCTCGCGCAGCGCGTCTCCGTTTCGGGTGCCGTCGGTGACTGGTCGGTTGCAATCGACTCCGTCAACGAGCTGATCTCCGACCTCGCGCATCCGATCATCGAGACCGGCCGCGTGCTCGCATCAGTCGCGCGCGGTGACCTTTCGCAGCAAGTCACACTCGAAATCGATGGCCGTCCGCTCAAGGGTGAATTCTTGCGAGCCGGCCGCACGCTGAACACGATGGTCGATCAGCTGAATGCATTCGCATCCGAAGTGACGCGCGTCGCTCGCGAAGTCGGTTCCGAAGGAAAACTGGGCGGCCAGGCCCAGGTCCGCGGCGTCGCCGGTACGTGGAAAGACCTTACCGACTCCGTGAACTCGATGGCCGGTACGCTTACCAACCAGATTCGTAATATTGCCGAAGTCACGACCGCAGTTGCCCGCGGTGACCTTTCGAAGAAGATTACCGTTGAAGCCCGTGGCGAGATCTTGCAGCTGAAAGACACTATCAACGTCATGGTCGATCAGCTGAACGCATTCGCGTCCGAAGTCACGCGTGTCGCGCGCGAAGTCGGTACCGAAGGACGGCTCGGCGGACAAGCCGACGTCCGGGGTGTAGCCGGCACGTGGCGCGACCTTACGGAATCCGTCAACTCGATGGCCGGTAACTTGACGGCGCAGGTTCGTAATATCGCCGAAGTCACGACCGCCGTCGCAAAAGGCGACCTCTCGAAGAAGATCACTGTCGACGTTCGCGGTGAGATCTTGCAACTAAAAGACACGATCAACACGATGGTCGATCAGCTGAACGCATTCGCATCCGAAGTCACCCGCGTCGCGCGCGAAGTCGGTACCGAAGGAAGACTCGGCGGTCAAGCCCGCGTCGAAGGCGTCGCGGGTACGTGGAAAGACCTTACGGATTCAGTGAACTTCATGGCCGGCAACCTGACTGCACAGGTTAGAAACGTCGCCGAAGTCACGACCGCCGTTGCACGCGGCGATCTTTCAAAGAAAATTACGGTCGACGTTCGCGGTGAGATGCAAGAGCTCAAAGGCACTATCAACACGATGGTCGACCAGCTGAACGCATTCGCATCCGAAGTCACCCGCGTCGCGCGCGAAGTCGGTACCGAAGGAAGACTCGGCGGTCAAGCCGTCGTCGAAGGCGTCGCCGGTACATGGAAAGACTTGACCGACTCCGTCAACTCGATGGCCGGTAACCTGACGAGCCAAGTGCGTAACATCGCCGAAGTCACGACCGCGATCGCGCAAGGCGACCTTTCAAAGAAGATTACGGTCGCGGTTCGCGGCGAAATTCAAGAGCTCAAGACGACGATCAACTCCACGGTCGACCGGCTCAACGCATTCGCATCCGAAGTCACGCGCGTCGCACGCGAAGTAGGTACCGAAGGAAAGTTGGGTGGACAAGCCGTCGTTCCGGACGTCGCCGGTACGTGGAAAGACTTGACGGACTCCGTTAACTTTATGGCCGGTAACCTGACCAGCCAAGTGCGTAACGTCGCCGAAGTTACGACCGCCGTCGCAAAAGGCGACCTCTCGCGTAAGATCACTGTTGACGTACGCGGCGAAATGCTCGAGCTCAAAGGTACGATCAACACAATGGTCGACCAGCTGAACTCCTTCGCATCCGAAGTCACGCGCGTTGCTCGTGAAGTCGGTACAGAAGGAAGACTGGGCGGACAAGCGCAGGTGCCGGGCGTCGCCGGTACGTGGAAGGATCTTACCGACTCCGTAAACTCGATGGCCGGCTCGCTCACTGCGCAAGTTCGAAACATCGCCGAAGTCACGACCGCCGTTGCAAAAGGTGACCTTTCAAAGAAGATCACTGTCGACGTGCGCGGCGAGGTTCTCGAGCTCAAAGGCACGATCAACGTCATGGTCGACCAGCTGAACGCATTCGCATCCGAAGTCACACGCGTTGCTCGCGAAGTCGGATCGGAAGGTATCTTGGGTGGCCAAGCACAGGTCCCCGGCGTCGCTGGTACGTGGAAAGACCTCACGGACTCGGTCAACACGATGGCCTTCAACCTGACGAATCAAGTCCGTAACATCGCACGCGTTACGACCGCCGTCGCAAACGGCGACCTCTCGAAGAAAGTTACGGTCGATGTTCGCGGCGAGATGCTCGAGCTGAAAGACACGATCAACACGATGGTCGATCAGCTCAACGGTTTCGCATCCGAAGTCACGCGTGTCGCGCGCGAAGTCGGCTCCGAAGGAAAACTTGGTGGACAGGCTCAGGTGCCGGGTGTGGGCGGCGTTTGGAAAGACTTGACCGACTCCGTGAACTCGATGGCGGGTAACCTGACGAACCAAGTCCGAGGCATCGCGAAAGTCGTTACGTCCGTCGCGAACGGCGACTTGAAACGTAAGTTGCTGCTCGAAGCCAAGGGCGAGATCGAAGAGCTCGCCGAGACCATCAACACCATGATCGATACGCTCGCAACATTCGCCGATCAGGTCACGACCGTTGCGCGCGAAGTCGGATTCGAAGGCATCCTGGGCGGACAAGCTGAGGTTCCGGGCGCCGCTGGTTTGTGGCGCGACCTAACAGACTCCGTCAACCAGCTGGCTGCTCAGCTGACCTCGCAGATTCGCGCAATCGGTGAAGTTGCAACCGCCGTTACCAAAGGTGACCTGTCGCGAACGATTGAGGTCAGCGCCCGCGGCGAGGTCGGACAGCTCACCGAAAACGTTAACGAAATGATTCGGAACTTGCGCGACACGACGCGTAAGAACACCGAACAAGACTGGCTCAAGACTAACCTGGCCCGCTTCACCGGTATGCTGCAAGGCCAGAAAGATATCAAGACCGTTGCCAAGATGATCATGAGCGAGCTCGCGCCGCTGGTCGAAGGGCAAACCGGTGTCTTCTACTTGAACGAACCAGTCGACGAGCAGCCGTTGCTCAAGTTGATCGCCGGCTACGCGTACACGACGCGTAAGCATCTCAAGCAGCACTTCACCGCCGGCGAAGGCCTCGTCGGACAGTGCTTGTACGAGCGCGAACGCATCCTCGTCACGAACGCCCCGCCCGATTACATCGAGATCAGCTCGGGACTCGGCGCATCCGGTCCGCTCAACATCGTCGTTCTACCGGTGCTCTTCGAAGGCGAAGTTCGCGCCGTCATCGAGCTCGCGAGCTTCCAAAAATTCAGCGAGATCCACTTGCTCTTCCTCGACCAGCTCACCGAGTCGATCGGCGTCGTCTTGAACAACATTGCGACGAATATGAGGACGGAAGAGCTGCTGAAGCAGTCGCAATCACTGACTGCAGAGCTGCAAAGCCAACAGGACGAGCTCCAGCACACCAACGAGGAGTTGGAAGAAAAAGCCCGCCTGCTCTCCGAGCAAAACGTCGAAGTCGAACGCCGTACGCGCGAAATCGATTCGGCGCGCAAAGAGCTCGAGCAAAAAGCCGAGCAGCTTGCGCTCACTTCGAAATACAAGTCACAGTTCTTGGCGAACATGTCACACGAGCTGCGCACGCCGCTCAACTCGCTGCTCCTGCTCGCCAAACAACTCGAGGATAATCCGGGACAAAACCTCACGGCCAAACAGGTCGAGTTTGCACAATCGATCCGGCGCGCCGGTATCGATCTGCTCGACTTGATCAACGACATCCTCGATCTCTCGAAGATCGAATCCGGCATGACGCCGGTCGAGATCGCGCCGATGCCGTTCGGCGACATCGTCGAGAACGTCGAGCGGACGTTCCGCAGTATCGCGCAAGACCGCGGTCTTGCGTTCACCGTACAACTCGGTCAAGGACTGCCGGAAAGCATCGAAACCGATAGCGTTCGTCTGATGCAAGTCCTCAAGAACTTGCTCTCGAACGCATTCAAGTTCACGCAAGAAGGCGCGGTGACGCTCAGTGTCACCACCGAACGCCGTGCCGATGCCAGCGGCAACGTGATTCCGTGGGCTGACTTTGCGGTGACCGATACCGGCATCGGTATCGCGCCCGACAAACACAAAGTCATCTTCGAAGCCTTCCAGCAAGAGGACATGAGCACGGCCCGCAAGTTCGGTGGCACCGGGCTGGGTCTCGCGATCAGTCGTGAAATCGCCGGCCTTCTGGGCGGCGAGGTCATGGTCGAAAGCACGCCGGATGAAGGCAGCACGTTCACGTTCTCACATCCGCTCGTCCGTCCCGCTCAACGGCTGTCGCACATTACCGCAATGCCGGCTCAAGTGCAATCGGCAGTCGCTTCGATGCCTGCACCCCCCGCACCGAAACCGATTCCCGCGCCGGCGATCGAGTACACGGGACATCCCGAGATCGCCGACGACCGAGGTTCGGCGCAACCGAGCGATCGCGTCGCCCTCATCGTCGAGGACGATACGATCTTCGCGCGCATCTTGCTCGGACTCGCGCGCGATCGCGGCTTCAAAGGGCTCGTCGCAACCAGCGGGGCCGAAGGTCTTGCACTGGCTCGACAGTTCTTACCGGATGCGATCACGCTCGATATCAGCCTGCCGGACATGGATGGCTGGGACTTGCTCGACGCCGTCAAGCGCGACCACAGCACGCGTGAGATTCCAGTACACGTGATATCGGGAGCCGAGCAGTGGCAGCGCGCGATGAACTCAGGCGCGGTCGCACATCTGCTCAAACCGGTCACCGAGGAACAACTCGTCAGCGCGTTCGACAATCTGCTCGGATTCGCCGAACAGCGTTCGCGCAGCGTACTCGTCGTCGAAGACGATCTTACACAGCTCTCAGCGATGGCAAATCTCATCAGCACGGGCGAGATCGTGGTTACGGCAGTAGCCGCCGGAACCGAGGCGCTCTCGGCGCTCGATGAAAATCGCTTCGACTGCATCGTCATGGATTTGGGTCTCCCCGATATGGGCGGTGTCGAGTTGATCAAACAGATCAAAGAGCATCCGACTCATCCGCAAGTCCCGATCGTCGTCTACACGGGACGCGAGCTAAGCGAAACAGAGGAGCATGAGCTGCGACGTCTGAGCGAAAGCGTCATCATCAAGGATGCGATGGCTCCGCAGCGTTTGATCGAAGAAACCAACTACTTCCTCAACCAAGTTGAATCGCGCCTTGCCGTTGGCAAGCGTGGTTTCGATAAGGCTCGGATTGGATCGTCGCTCGAAGGCCGAACCGTTCTCGTGGTCGACGACGACACACGTAACATCTTCGCGCTCAAGACGATGCTGGAAGAGTACCGTCTCAAGGTGCTGACCGCCGAAAGCGGCATGCAGTGCTTGGACGTGATCGGCGGTGGCGAGCAGGTAGACATCGTTCTGATGGACATCATGATGCCGGAAATGGACGGTTACGAGACTATCCGGAGAATGCGCAGCGACGAACGCATGCGCGATCTGCCGATCATCGCCCTCACCGCGAAGGCGATGAAGGGCGATCGCGAGACGTGCCTTGCCGCGGGCGCTTCGGAGTACATCTCCAAACCCGTCGACATCGAACAACTAATCTCGCTCATCCGCGTCTGGCTAAACGTTCCCGCGTGATCGTACCGCTTCCGAGCACCGTCTCGGTAGCCGACATCGAGCTGCAGCTTCTTCTCGAAGGCGTCAATCGATTCTCCGGCTACGATTTCCGTGACTACGCGCCCGCATTCGTCAAGCGCCGAGTGGCCGAACGAATGCGGGCCGAGGGCCTGCGAACGATCTCCTCGCTGCAAGAGCGCATTTTGCACGACGGCGAAGCGCTCGACCGGTTCGTGTTCGGACTCAGCTCGCGCTCGAGCGAGTTGTTCGACGAGCCTTCGTTATTCTCTGAGCTGCGCACCACCATAATGCCGATGTTGAAGACGTTTCCACTCATCCGTGCGTGGGTCGTCGGTAGCGGCCGCGGCGAGGAAGCGTATTCGCTTGCGATTCTCCTGCGCGAGGAAGGCCTCTCACGGCGTGCACGTATTTATGCCACCGATTTATCCGGGACGGCCATCGCTTGCGCCAAAGAAGGTAAGATTCACGCCGAGACGCTCGACGGCGCGTTTCGACGCTATCGCGAAGCCGGTGGCAAATCGACGCTTGAGGATTATATCTCGTTCGACGGTGACTCACCGTCGATGGATCCCGCATTGCGCGAGAACATCGTCTTCTCGACTCATAGTCTCGTCTCGGACGGATCGTTTAACGAGTTTCATTTGGTTTTGTGCCGCGAGATGCTCCCACAATTCAACAAGGCGCTCGCATATCGCGCGCACCAGGTTATCTTCGATTCCCTGTCGCGCGGCGGTTATCTCGTCCTCGGGCCGAGCGAATCGATTCGACTCGCGCCACATCAGCGCTGTTTCGAGCGCGTCTCGCAAGTCGAGCAGATTCACCGCCGCATCCGATAAATGACAAGGCCAAAACGCTAGCGAACGCTGGCGCGTGCGTGTGCCTTGGCCCGAGCGGCTAACACCCGAGGTTGTTTCCGGCTTTTATCAGAGCGGTGATTGGCAAGAGCAAACCGCGAACGAAACACTGGACCGGTTAGCACAGCTTCGCCCAGATGCATTAGCGCTCGTCGATTCGACGCGCCGGCTGACGTTCAGAGATTATCAAGAACAAGCTAGCAATCTCGCCGCGACATTTCTGGGATTAGGGCTCACGCGCGACGACGTCATCGCGATACAACTTCCGAACGACGTTGATTTTCCGATAACGATCAACGCGGCGATGCGTGCCGGCATCCCTTTCTGCCAGTTTCATCACGGTTTCCGCAGCAAGGAAGTTCAGTTCGTCCTTGAGTTCTCGCGTGCGCGCGCCATCGTGATCCCGCACGTGCACCACAACTTTGATTACGCCGCGATGATCGCCGAGCTGCGTCCGAAACTCCCCAATCTCGAGCACGTCATTGTGGCGTCGGACGCAATTCCCGCCAAACGCGCGGCGTCCGAAGAAATGTTGGCACAGCTAGCCGAACGCCGTCCGAAGAGCGACGACCTGTGCCGGATGGCGTTTACGTCCGGTACGACCGGCGATCCGAAAGCGGTCGTGCACACCCACAACACCTCAAGCTGCACGGCGCGCTCGTCGGCACGCGATCAACGCATGCGCGAGAGCAGCGCGATGCTTTTGTTTTTGCCCGTCGGCCTCAACTGGGGCTTGGGATGCACGAAGCAATCGTTGTTTTCCGGTTGCAAAATCGTCTACATGGAACGGTTCGATGCGCGAACGGCGCTCGAGATCATCGAACGCGAGCGCATTACGCACTTCGTAACTGCGCCTGCAGGCCTCGTCGCGATGATGGATGCCGCCGATGAGGGCAGCTACGACCTTGTGTCGCTTGAAGTGATCGTCTCGGGCGGCGCATCCTGTCCGATCGAAGTCATGAAACGTGCGCAGCTGTGCTTTGGGGCGCGCGTAATCGAGATGTACGGCATGCTCGAGTCCGGCGTCCAATCCCGTACATATATTGAAGACGACTATCAGGTCGTGGCCGGCAGCGTTGGACGGCCGGTGCGCGAGGCGACGGTCCGCGTCTGCGACGTTGAGGATCGCCCGGTACCGGCGGGGACGGTCGGCCAGATCGAGTGTTTTGGTCCGTCGCTAATGCTCGGCTATTATGAAAATCCCGATGCCAACCGGCGCGCCTTCACGGCCGACGGCTTCTTCCGCACCGGCGATCTCGGCGTCTTCGACGCAAACGGGCTACTGCGCATCGCAGGCCGCAGCAAAGAGATGATCATTCGCGGCGGCGCCAACATCTATCCGCGCGAGATCGAAGAAGTGCTCTTCGAACATCCGAAAATCGCCGATTGCGCGATCGTGGGGATTCCACATCCGCGCCTCGGAGAGACAGCCGTGGCATGCGTGGTTCTGCGACCCGGCGAGGAGCTCGCGTTCGACGACATGATCGCATTTCTCGAGCCGCGCGTCGCGCGTTACAAACTGCCTGAGCGGTTGATCGTTCTCGACGAACTTCCGCGCACGCCGACCGGTAAAGTCCAAAAACCATCACTTGCACAACTTGTGGAGACGAAATAGTGGATCTCGGACTTCGCGGCAAGGCCGCAATAGTGTGCGGTTCGGCTCAGGGGATAGGCTTCGCGATTGCGTGCGAGCTCGCGCAAGAGGGCGCGCTCGTGACGATTACCTCGCGCAAAGCCGAGAATCTCGCAAACGCAGCCAAGAAGATCAAGGAGCTGACCGGCGCCGACGTCTTGGCGCTGCCTGGTGATTGGACGAAAGCCTCCGACAACGAGCGCGTCGTCGGCGAAACCGCCCGGGCCCGCGGACGCTTGGACATCCTCGTCAACAACGATGGCGCGCCACCGCTCGGCGATCTGATGACGTTCGACGACGTCGCTTGGCAACGCGCGATCGAGCGCAATTTTCTCTCGGCCGTTCGCATGACGCGGCTGTGTGTTCCGCACATGCAAAAAAACAAGTGGGGCCGCGTCATCAACATAACGGCAACCTCCGCGAAATCGCCGATTCCGCAATACGGGCTTTCCGTCGCGACGTGGGCGGGCTTATTCGGGTTCGCTAAAACGCTCTCGCTCGAGATCGCCGGCGACGGTATCACGGTCAACACGATTATGCCGGGACGCATCAACACGGAGCGCCTCGAGATCGTGCTTCGGTTCGAAGCCGAGCGCTCCGGCCGCGACCTTGAGGAGATGATCGCCGAAGACGTCAAGAGAATTCCGGTAGGCCACGCAGGCCAGCCGGAGGACATCGCGGCGCTCGCAGCGTTTCTGTGTTCAACCCGTGCTGGTTACATCACGGGCACGGCGATTCAAGCCGACGGCGGCACGATCCGCAGCCTATTGTGAGGGGAACACAATGCAGCTTCTGAGAGATCGATTGACGCCTGCTGTTCTCGAGCAATACGAAGCGGTGGGCCTTTGGACGGAAACGACGTCTTGTGAAGTCCTTGAAGCGAACGCGCGCCGTTTCCCCGAACGCATCGCGCTCGTTGACGGACGCTCGCGTCTTACGTACGGAGAGTATTGGTCAGCCGTTCAGCGGCTCGCTACGAAGTTCGTCGAGATGGGCATCACGCGCGACGACGTCGTTGCGATTCAGCTGCCGAATTGGATCGAGTTCGCAATCGCGGTGAATGCAGCTATGCTGGCCGGGATTCCGTTCTGCCAGTTCCACGCCGATTTCCGAGCCAAGGAAGTCGAGTTCATCCTCTCGTTTGCGGAAGCAACCTGTTTCGTCTTCGCGCAAGAGTTCCGCGGTTTTGCGTACGCGCCGATGGTTGAAGAGATGCGCGCGCGCTTACCGCGACTGAAGCATTTTATTGTGGCGGGGGACCACGTTCCGGGCGGGATGTTCGATCTGCGCGCATTCCTTGCAGATCGTTCGCAAAAGATCGACGAGACCGCGCTGCGACCGCGCCGGCCGAAGGGGAACGATCTGTGCCGCGTGGCGTTTACGTCGGGAACAACCGGCGATCCAAAAGCCGTGCAGCACACCTACAACACGACGATCTCGGCGTGCTACATCTGCAATCGCAATCAGCTGCTCGGCGAAGACGGCGCGACTTTGATATTCCTCCCGGTTGGGCTCAACTGGGGCCTCATGCTGATCGTCGAGGCAATCCTTGCCGGTGCAAAAGCCGTCTTGATGGACCGCTTCGAGGCGGGCCTCATGATGCAGCAGATCGAGCGCGAGAAGATCACGCACTTCGCATCCGCGCCAGCGGCCGTGATCGCGATGCTCGATCATCCGGATCTCGGAAAATACGATCTCACTTCGCTGCGTGCGTATGTCGTGGGCGGCGCATCCTGCCCGATCGAGGTCATCCTTCGCGCGCAACGCGATATTCCTGGACGCCTCCTCGAGATGTACGGAATGCTCGAAACGGGCTCGCAAGCCCAAACTTTGATGGGCGACGATCCCGAGCGCGTCGTAGGACTCGTCGGCCGCCAAGTTCCCGAAGTTCCGCTACGGATACTGGATGAGAACGACCGCGACGTCCCGGTCGGAACAGCGGGCGAGATCGCAAACATCGGACCATCGGTGACGCCCGGCTATTACAACAATCCGTCTGCGAACGAACGTGCGTTCACGAAAGACAACTGGTTCAAGACCGGAGATCTGGGCGTGCTCGATTCGGACGGTTATCTCAAGATCGTCGGACGCAAGAAAGAGATGATCATCCGCGGAGGCGCCAACATCTATCCGCGCGAGATCGAAGAAGTACTCTTCAAGCACCCAGCCGTCGCCGATTGCGCTGTAATCGGAACGCCGCATCCGCGAACGGGCGAGCAAGTTGTCGCGTGCGTGGTCGTTCGCCCGGGGATGTCGTTCGGGTTCGAAGAGATGGTCGCGTTCCTCGCGCCGCAAATCGCGAAATACAAGGTTCCCGAGCGGCTCGAGCTGATCGAGGCGCTTCCGCGCACACCGACCGGCAAGGTACAAAAAGGAAGGCTGCGCGATCTGATCGAGTCGCAGGCGGCGGCGCGATGAAGCTGATCGACATGCACTCCCACTGGGGCACGCGGCGCGGCTACGTGCTACGCACCCCGGAGCAGCTGGCGCAGCAAGTGAAAACCTGGCGCTCGGAGCCGCGCTATTATACGGAAGAGGAACAGGCGGAATACTTCCGTGCGAGCGACGTTCGCGTGATCCTCGATTTCGGTTTCGACAAGGGGCTCTTGGTGGAAGAGGCGCGCGAGATTCACGACTACGCTTTCGAGTATCAGCGCAAGTACCCGGATTGCGTGATCGGCAGTTGGATTCACGTCGATCCCAAAGCTGGTAAGCCCGCGCTCGACGAGTTCGAGCGTTGTTTGCGTGCCAGAGCGGGATTTTGCGGTCTTGCCGTTTCCAGCGCGGGCTCGACCGCCGCAAGCGATCCGGCATGGGAGCCATTTTATAAGATGTGCATCGACGCCGGAGCACCGGCCCTGATATTCGTCGGCACGACCGGCGCCGGAGCCGGTCTTCCGGGCGGCGGCGGCATTCGCCTGGACGCGACACATCCGCGGCATCTCGACGAAGTTGCTGCTTCACACCCCGAGCTGACGATCATCGCGGCACGTCCGGCGTGGCCCTGGCAAGACGAGATGATCGCAGTCATGCTTCACAAACCGAACGTTTGGTACGAGCTGCACGGCTGGTCGCCAAAATATCACACGCCGGCGCTCAAGCACGAGATCTCGCGTCGCTTCAAAGACCGCGTCATGTTCGGCGCCGACTTTCCGTTGTTCACGTACGAACGGCTAGTTGACGATTGGACGAAGGAAGGCTACACACCCGAAATCCTCGAGAAGGTTTTCTATCGCAACGCCGAGCGCTTCTTTGAGCTTCACTCGGCGCAATCCAAAGGAGTCAACGTATGAGGGGAATCCGCTTTTTCGCTTGGGCCGCACTCGTCGCGCTCGTATCGACGCTTGCGTACGTCCCAGCGCGTGCCGCCGCCGTCCAAGGTCTGGGTCCGAAGACCATCTTGATCGGCGTCCAAGTCTCGCTAACCGGCCCGGCAAGTACGGTTGGACAAGGTTTCAAAGCCGGAACGCAGATGGCGCTCGACGAGATCAACGCGCACGGCGGCATCAACGGCCGGCACATTGAGGTCGTTTACGAAGACGATGCCGGAACAGCTGAAGGCGGAATTTCTGCCGTTCGCCGTTTGATGGATCAAGACAAGGTGTTCGCGATCTTCGGCGGCGGCACGAGCACGTCGACGGCATCGGTCATTCCGCTGATTCAGCAGTCGAAGTTCTTATACTACGACTCGCTTGCCAGCGATCCGCGCGTGCTGCAAAACTACAGCCCGTACGTCTTCAGCGGTATGACGGTTGTCCGTGCCGACGTTGCAGCTTACGCGGCGAAAGTTCTCGGCCAAACGTTTAAAGCGCACACCGTCGGCTTTCTATCGAGCGATGAGGCTTTTTGCACGAGCGTGTTGCCGCTCATGATCCCGCGGCTCGCGGACCAAGGCATCAAAGTCGTCCTTCAGGAGAAGTTTAAGAGCGGCGACACCGATTTCACGGCGCAAGCGAACGCAATCAAATCGGCAAATCCGGATGCCATGTATCTGTGTGGACTACCCGCGGACGGCGGGCGTCTTCTTCCGCAGCTCAGACGCGCCGGGATAAGCTCGAAACTGCTGGGCGACACCGTCTTCGGTGACACAGTCGTTCCGAAGCTGGCCGGGCCCGCTGCGGACGGGTTCTACGCGCTGTGGATCAATGCGAGCCAATTCATGGGCGAGAAAAACGGTGCAATGGCCGACTGGAAAGCGCGCTTCGCAAAAGCCTTCCCGAACCCGCCGCCCAGTACGCCGAACTCGTTCTCCCTCGCCGGGTACGCGGACTTCTACGTGTTCGCCGACGGTTTGAGAAGTGCCGGTGCGCAGCCGACGCAAGATAAAGTAGTTGCCGGTCTCGAGCGCCTCCATAACTTCGTGGCCGGGAAGGACTCGTATTTCACATGGGCAGCCCCGATCGGTCTTCCGCGCTCGTTTAGAAACGGCGACCATAAAGGCAATCGCGAGTGTGTCCTGATTGTCGTTAAGAACGGCGACTATACGCGCGTCGAGAACTTCGGTACGTGAACCTACTCGTCGGGGGAATCGCGATCGGAGCTGTCTACGCTCTGGTCGCGATCGGCCTGACGTTGATTTTCCGTGCGACCGGTGTCGTCAATTTCGCGCAGGGCGAGATGTTGATGGCGGGAGCTTACGCCTACGTCCTGCTCGCACAAAGCGGACAAAGCACGGTGGTGCAGATTTTGGGACCGATTGCCCTCGGCGCGGCAATCGGTTTCATGTTCTTCTTCGTCACACGAATTCTGTTACGGCGAGCGCCAGAGATCAGCATTGTGATCGGAACGCTGGCGATCTCGATCCTGATGCAAGCCGCCGCGCGTCTGCAGTTCACCGACAATCCGATGCGGGCCGTGCCGTGGCTGTTCGGCGATCGTGACTTCTCGCTTGGCGGCGGAACCACGATCTCGCTCAACAGTTTTACCGTCGTCGTAGTCACGCTCATCATCTTTGCGGCATTGTATGTGACCTTCACAACAACGACGTACGGCAAGGCGATGCGCGCCGTCGCGGAAGACCCGTTCCGTGCTGCGATCACCGGGATCCCCGTCAATCGTATGCTCGCGCTCAGCTGGTCGCTGGGCGGGGTCGTTGCCGCAATCGCAGGCGTGTTGCTCGCGCCGATTACGGGCGTCTTCCCGGCGATGGGCGCTGCCGTGCTCTTCCCTGCGTTTATCGCGGCGGCAATCGGCGGTTTCGAAAGCGTCTTCGGCGCACTTTTTGGCGGCATCATCCTGGGCGTCGTGCAAACCTATGCGGTCGTAGGCGTCGGGGGCGTTGCGCGTGACGGCATCACGTTTGCGCTGCTGGTCATCGTGCTGATTTGGCGTCCGCAAGGGATTTTTTCGACCGTCAAGCTGCGGACGCATTGACGAAGATACTCCCCCGGTTTCCGTACTCTCCGTTCGTTTACGGTGCGCTGCTCGGCACGGTTGCGATCGCGTTCGAATTCGCGCTGCCTGCATACCCGCGGTTCGTTTTCGGACAATTCGCGGTCCTTGTAATCATCACGCTGGGCGTCAACCTCTTACTCGGCGTCGCGGGTTTGCTCTCGCTCGCGAGTCCCGCGTTCGTCGGCATTGGTGCGAATCTCTCGACCGCAATCATGCTCCGCGCGCACGTACCGATTCTCATTTCGATTCCGATTGCGGTTTTGGCCGGATGGTGCATCGGCTGGATTCTTGGTTTCGTATCCTTGCGCTTAGCCGGCTTTTATCTCGCCATGGTTACCTTCGGTTTCCTCGACGTCTTCTTGGTCATCTTGAACGAAGGCGGCGACTGGACCGGAGGCGGCTACGGATTGATCGCTCCGCCGACGACGCTGCCGCTCATAGGTGACGTAACGCTCAACGTCGTTATCGCAATTTGCGCTTTCACGGCGGGACTTGCCATCGTGTTGGTTCGCGAGCTGCAGCGTTCGCGCATCGGTCGCGCCTGGCTCGCAATCAAAGACGAGCCGGTCGCCGCCGAAATCCAAGGCATAGATGTTCCGCGTATGAAGACGCTCGCATTTGCGGTCTCGAGCGCCCTTGCGACGCTTGCGGGTACCTATCAAGCGCTACTACTCGGCGTCACCAATCCCAGCGCATATAGTTTGAACGTCGCGGTCGCCCACTTAACCTATGTCGTCGTAGGTGGAATGACGGCGAGCGTCGTTGGGCCGGTCGTTGGGCCTTTCATTCTGTTCGTCGTTCCGGAGCTGTTCCGCGCGATCGGGCAATACCGCGAGGTTTTCTACGGTGCCGTGTTGCTGCTCGTTTTGATTCTGGCGCCCCGCGGCATCACCGGATCCATCTTTGAGTTAACCAACAGACGAGCGAGGCCAGGCCAATAGCAATCCTCGAAATGCGCGACGTCCACGTTTCGTTTGGCGGCGTGCACGCACTTCGCGGCTTTTCGATCTCCATCGAGAAGGGTGAGATACACGGCCTCATCGGGCCAAACGGCGCCGGGAAGACGACCGCGATCAACACGTTGTGCGGCGTCGTCGAACGGCAACGCGGTGATATCGAAATCGACGCGCGGCGGATCGAACCGCAACCGCGCCGGCTCGTTGAGCTCGGCATCGGCCGCACCTTTCAAAAGCCGGCGATATTCCTCGATCTCAGTGCGCTCGAAAACGTTTTGGTTGGCGCGCATGCGCAGAGCCGCAGCGGTGTCCTGAGCGGCGCGTTCGGAACGAATCTTGCGCTCAGCGAAGAGCGCGAACTCTCGGCGCGCGCCCTCGAGCTCCTGCGCGCGGTCGGATACGAGCACGATCCGAACGAACCGGCGACACGTTTGGCTTTCGGTGCGCA
Source organism: Vulcanimicrobiota bacterium (assembly GCA_963715815.1). GTDB lineage: Bacteria > Vulcanimicrobiota > Vulcanimicrobiia > Vulcanimicrobiales > Vulcanimicrobiaceae > JAFAMS01. The sequence goes on from OY970278.1 coordinate 2,254,206, forward strand.
CCGGCAAATCGAGATAGCGCGCACGCTGATGAGCGAGCCGCGCATTCTGCTGCTCGACGAACCGACGGCGGGATTGACGGGCGCCGAGATCGCTCGTCTCGCGGCAATGCTGCGCGCGGTTCGGGACGAGCGCGGCGTCTCGATCTTGCTCGTCGAGCATAACGTCCCGTTTGTGTTTGGCTTGTGCAACGCGGTCACGGCAATGCATGAAGGCGTACGCATCGCATCGGGCACGCCGGTCGAGATTCGCATCAATGCGGCCGTGGTTGAATCATATCTTGGCCCTCATCATGGCTCGACTCCGCGGACTTCATCCGCTACGCTCACCACAAGTTCCGGTGAAGTCACGCGCATACTTGACGTGAGCAATCTGACGTCGGGCTACGGAAACACTACGATCATTCGCGATGCGAGCTTACACGTCGGAACGGGCGAAATCGTCGCGCTCTTCGGGCGAAACGGCGCCGGAAAGACGACCCTGCTCAACAGCATCCTCGGCGATCCGCGTCCGCGCGGTGGCGACGTCGTCTGGGGAGGCCGGTCGATCCGCGGCCTCTCTATGGATCGCATCGTCGCAGCCGGAATCGGTCTCGTGCCGCAGCAGCGCGCGATCATCGCGCGTCAGTCCGTCGACGACAATCTTCTCTTGGCAACATTCGGCATTCGGCTTTCGAAAGCGGAATACGCTGCACGCGTCGATGAGATGATGACGCGTTTCCCGCGCCTAGCGCAACGCCGGACATCGCTCGGCGGAAGTCTCAGCGGTGGTGAGCGTCAGATGCTTGCGATCGCGAAAGTCCTCATGCGACGCCCGAAACTTCTCTTGCTCGACGAGCCATCGATCGGACTTGCGCCGACGATCGTCGACGAGCTCGCCTCAATCGTTGCGCAGCTTCGTGACGAAGGCTTACCGATCGTGATCGCCGAGCAGAACGTCACATGGGTTGCGTCGATTGCACGCCGCGCCTATCTCATTGACGGCGGCCGCATCATCGAGGAAGGCTCGCCCTTAGTTATCGCAGAGTCGGAGGCACTGGCCGAGCGCTATTTGGGCTCCATAACTTAGGCGGCGACTTCGTTGTCCGGGAACTCATTGCGGATCTCTTGGATCTTCGGCATCATATCCAAGAACGCGTCGAGCAAGTGCGGATCGAAGTGCGAGCCCTTACCGCGCCGCAGCGTCTGAATCGTGTCGGGAAGCGACCACGGGGCCTTGTACGGTCGCGTAGCCAAGAGCGCATCGAACACGTCGCCGATCGCACAGATGCGGGCCGCGAGCGGGATCTCTTCGCGCGAAAGCCCGTCGGGATAACCCGTCCCGTCGTATTTCTCATGATGCGATAGCGCAATCTGGCCGGCGAGCTGAATAAGCGGCGACTCGCTATCGCGTAAGATGTCGTGACCGGCGGTTGTGTGCGTCTTGATGATCTCACGTTCCGGTGGGGTCAGAGGCCCGCGCTTGAGCAGAATGCGATCGGAGACGGCTACTTTGCCGATGTCGTACATTGGGGCCGCGCGGAAAATTAGCTCTTGCGTGTTGAGGTCGGTACCGAACGCCTTCGCCAGTATGTGCGCGTAGTGCCCCATGCGCACCACGTGATTGCGGCTTTCCTTTGCTCGATGTTGCGCGGCGCGCGTCAAGCGGTGAATCGTCTCGAGCTCGCGCTGACGGATGTTGCGAGTCGAGCGCGCGACTTCTTCCTCGAGTGCTGCTGCTTTGTCTGCGAGCTTACGGCTACGCGCGCGAAGCTTAAGCATTTTTTGCACGCGTTCAGCTAGCACCAGTGCATCGATCGGCTTCTTGACGACGTCATCGATGCCGATGCGCAAGGCGTGAATGCGCAGCTCGTTCTCATCGGCATCGGTTACGATCACAACCGGGACGTCGCCGCGCGCACGTCTACGAAATTGATCGACGAAATCCAACGAGCGAACATCCGGCATCCGGAAGTCTACGACAAGTACGTCAGAATCGAGACCGCTAGCTTGTTTGACCGCCGTCGCAGGTGAAGCAAAAGTCAAAACCTGCACATCAGAAAGCTGCTTGAGATTATACTCATATGCATGCAAGTTTGCAGTGTTGTCCGCAATGACGACGACCGTGCCCATCGAGTCGGGCCTATTCACTTCCGGCTATATCGTCCCCTAGAGCGGCGGCCGCCTTTGCCAGGCGTCCTTGGGCAGCGCGAAGCGCGCCCAGAGTCTGGGCCAGCTCGTCCCAGTCCCCGGAGCGCGCCAATCCTTCGGCTCGCTCGCTGAGGTCGCCAACCTCTTCGGCTCCAACCGTCCTCGTAAGCCCCTTGAGCTCGTGGAGAACCTTGCTCGCATCGTCGCTGCGAGCATCGCAAAGCGACCCCAAGCGATCGATCAGTCCCGCGCTATTCTCCACGGCCTCGAGGACCAAGGCGCGTAAACTTTCAGGATCATCTGCGAACAGCGATCGTAACTGATCGAGACTAAGAACCTTCGACGTTATGCGTTCCCCTCGCCGAACAACGTTCGCCTAGGAGACGGCCGTTCATGCCGCCGTGCCGCCGGCCCTATGCGGAATGACCGCGCCGGCATGGAGACGCTGCAGGGCGACCGTCGTGCCGAACACAGCGGCTCGACGGAGCTCGGTCAGAACGTTTTCGCGCTCACGCGCAAGCAGACGCTGCGGAACGTGTTGCTCGTGTTCCAGACCGAGCTCGCGCCGAATCTCTACGCGAGATAGCTCGCGTACCAGCGCAATACGGCGATCCGTGATCCGGATCGGGCTGTTCATGGCTAAGAAGAGTAGCGCCTCGCCGAACGCCGCCGATGCCAGCAGCGAGAAAGGTGTGTTTTGCAACGTCAGCAGATCGGGTTACCGCCGATGCAGATATCCATGACACCGCGGTGGTGCGAGATGATCGAGACGAGGAAATGAAAGACATATCCGAAGCCAATGAAAAGCATTCATGAACCTCACAAGCGATGGGTTGTGAGGTAATGATGTCAGCTTCTGAGCACCGCCGTGATCAGGAGCTACTGACGATGCGGCGCGGAGCCTCAGCCACGCTAGATTTCGGCGAGTTTTGCGATCGCCTCGGTACGGTTCTTGACGCCAAGCTTCTCGTATGCGCTCATTAGCCGGCGCTCGACGGCATTGCGCGTAACGCCGCGTTCTTTCGCAATTTCGCCATTCGTTTTGCCTGTCGCGGTGGCACGGAGCAGGGTCAGTTCGGTATGCGTGAGAGTACGAATCCGCTCCGGAATTCGCTGGACACGGTCGAGGCGCGAACGCTTTATCCCGGCGAGCAACTCGACCAAGCCTCGAACATTTTGCAGGGTAGGCTCGGCGACATCGACCTGAGCTCCACGAGCCGACGCGTAGAGTGCACGAGCAAAGGCGCCGACGTAACCGGGCGACTTGGTTCTGCTCTCGAGGGCGCGGCTTCCGCGATGGACGTCTCCGATGATCACGCAGACATAAGCGCCGATCACGGCCGCAAGACGGCGGCGCAGCGAATGATATGCGAGCTCGGAAACACCGTGTTCGCGGCTAAGGCCGATCGCACGGCGCGCCGCCTTGGCGGCTTCGTCATCGATGCCGGCTCCGGCGTACGCCAGCGCCAAGAGCGCGTGCCCGAGCGCGTAGTCGGCGTTTGCACTAGCTGAGTCGATGAAGGTATCGACCGCGCCTTTCATCGCCGTAAAGTCGCCACCATGTCCATGCAGCATGATCATTCCGAATTGGGCGAGCTGCCCTCCGGAATAGGAGTCGTACCAGCGGTCGCGCCGCAATAGATCGAGTAGGGAGCGCGCGCGATCCCATTCGCCAAACGATACTGCCAGGTCGAGCTGCACGCACAAGAAGAAACGGCGAATCGTATTTTCGCCACCGGCCGTCGCTTCCACGGCGGCGAGCTCGGCGTAGTAGCGCGCCGAATGCATGTCGCCGGTGAGATGGTAGTGCACGGCATAAAGCACACTTGCAGCGCGAGCAGCAAGGCGTCGCTGTCCGTCGCTGTCCGCGAGCCAAAGAGCCTGCAGCGCGTGCTTCTCCGCTTCGTGCGCCAGCCGCGCATTGAAGTAGGCGACACCCGCGCGATGGTGCACAACCGCAGCGGTCACCGTCGAGCCCCCCGCCGCCATCCGAAATGCGCGGTCTAGAAACCGACGGGGATCATTGCCATGCATCGCGTCTACAACGCCTCGCAAAGCTGTTATGCGTGCAGAAAGATCCGGGTCGTCGACTTCCGTGACCGAATCGATAAACTCGGCAGCGCGACCGGCATCGCCGTGCGACACGTACTCTGGGACAATCGCGTCCGCCAGCAGCGCACGCTCGTGCGGATCCGTCGCACCGCGAAAACGCGCTTCGAGTTCGCGCAAAAGTCTTGTGGCGTCCTGACCTTTACGCGGTAGATTTTCCGATGATTCTCCTGCGACCGTTGACATTAACAAACACCCATGGAGCCCTCGTCAGAACCCGTGTCCGAGAGCCTAGAAAGCCATTTCAAGTGACCTGTGGAGAAGTCCGCCTATCGCGCAACCAGAGCCTCGTGCGCAGCGCGCTCGCCGCTCGCGAGCGCCCCGGAAACCGTGCCGGAAGCGTCGTGTGATGTCGCCTCACCGGCAAAGAATATTGTCGACGCGACCGGCTTCGCGAGCGTCTCGCGTGAGCCGGTTCCTCCTACAAGCACGTAACTATACGCACCACGCGCAAACGGATCGGCACCCCAATCGTGCGCGAGGGCAGATTCCAAGTGCATCTCGGCCACAGGTACGCCAAACGTCGCTTCGAGTGACACGAGCGCGCGCCGGACGATTTCGTCCTCACTGAGTCCCGCGAGCCCCTCGGCTATCGGTCCGCCGGCCCACGCAGTCAAGAGCGGAACGTGCAACGGCAGCTGCGTCCAAAATGTCGGGAACTCGGTCCGGAAATTATGAAAGAACGCGGCTGCGCGGAGCTTCTCATCGAGCGCTTCCCACCAAACCGTGCGAAATTGCAGAACGACTTTCACCACGCTGCCCATCGCGATCGATCCCAGAGCATTCTTCTTTTCGTCATCGAGTGGCGGCGTGAAGCGAATCTCCGAAAGTATCCCGATCGGCACCGTGACGACCGCGGCGGATCCCTCGATGAAAAATTTCTCGCCGTGCGTGCGTCCCGAAACAACGACGGCTCCCGGCTTCCATTCGATCTCTTCCACGATGCTTTGAAGTCGAAGGTCGACTCGCGCGGAGTCGAACGAACGCACCAGCGTGTCGATAAGCGGCCCGTATCCGCCCAGCGGACGAGTCGATCCGGTAAGCGTCGGACCGGTCCACTCCACGATAATCTCCTTCAGGCTTGCCCGGGCCGGGTCCGCGGCGTCATAGCCTTCAACCAGAGCCCGAAACCAGCGTGCAGCTTCATCGAGATCGTGTTCGGCTTCGATCCTGCGGAGAAAATCGTCGACGCTGAGGTCATGCTGCAAACGGCCGGCACGATCGATGATGCGATGTGCGAGATCGAACCGATCGACGCCGGCGACCCACTGCGTGCCGACACGTTCGAAGTTACCCTCGGCAACGTTGATGTTCGTCGTGCCCGCGTCGTGCAGAAGATCCAGTGTAATCTGCGGGCTGCCGTGAATGTACTCCGCACCGAGCTCGGCCGGAGCCGCAAGCCCCTGTAGCGGCCGTGTGTAGGCTCTTCCCCCTAGGCGATCGCGCGCTTCCAGTAGGATCGCCGGACGACCGGCGCGCGAAAGCACGCGTGCCGCGGCAAGGCCCGCAGCACCGCCTCCAATGACGACGGTGGGATTACTCGATACGTGTGCCTCCCGCAGGCATCAGCGTGGAGGTTGCACGGACGAGAACCTCACGCAATTGAGCCATTAGGATCGGTTTCGAGACATAGTCGTCCATTCCGGCCGCCAAGCACCGGTCGCGATCCTCTTGCGTTGCGTTCGCCGTCATCGCGACGACGAGACTGCGCGAACGTAAGCCGGCATGTTCGAGCTCCCGAATCGCTCGCGTTGCTTCGAAGCCGTCCATCACCGGCATATTGCAATCCATGAGAACGACGTCGAACATCTCCTTCTCGAGGATGGCAAGCACTTCAGTTCCGTTCTCTACCATCGCGACCTGACAGCCCAACATCGAGAGCTGCCGTTCTGCAACACGCCGGTTGAGCGCGTTGTCTTCCGCGACCAGAACGCGCAGCGGATTTTCGAGCGGAACGATCTCGCCCGTATCCTTATGAGTCACAAGCGGTTCGGCGCCGGTCTGCTTCGCGAACATCGTCACGAGCCGATCGTAGACGTGTGACTGCACGAGCGGCTTGGTCAGATAAGTCTCGAATCCGTAAGCTTTGACGCCTTTAGACGGCTCTTCGACGTCGTTGAACGTCAGCATCATGAGTCGCGTCGCCGCGATCTGCCCATCACGCTTGATCTCGTAACCCAAACCGAGCTCGTTGATCGAACCCTTGAGCGAACCCACGATCGCAACGTCGAACGGCTCGAGATCGCGCACTGCCTTTCGCAACACCTCGAGTGCCGAGCCGCCATCTGACGTCCCGACTACTTTCATGTCCCAATCCTCGGCGTAGCGCCGCAGCATTGTACGCGTGTCTTCGTCCTCATCGACGACGAGCAGGCGCAATCCGGCGATTATCCCCGGATGCGCGCGGTTGCGCCGTTCCGACGCTACCTCCAACATGACCGTAAACGTAACCGTCGTTCCCTCGCCCGGCGCGCTCTCCATATGAATGTCGCCGTTCATCAGCTCGACATAGGCTTTGCAGATGGACAGACCCAGACCCGTTCCACCGAATCGGCGCGTAGTCGAGGCATCGCCTTGCACGAAGGGCGTGAAGAGCTTCTTCTGCGTTTCCTCGTCCATGCCGATGCCGGTATCCGCGACGCTAACGCGCAGCATCGCCCGGCCGTCGGCAAGCTTTTCGCCTAACTGCACTGAGAGCAAGATGTGACCCGACTCCGTGAACTTGACCGCATTACCGACCAGATTCATCAGCACCTGACGCAGGCGTCCGGGATCGCCACGGAACGAGCCGGGAACGCCCGGCGCGATGTACGTCATGAGTGTCAGCGATTCGCGCTTAATCGCGCGACCGATGAGCTCGACGACACTATTGACGACCGGCTCCAGTTCGAATTCGACGACCTCGAGCTGCGCGCGGCCTGATTCGAGCTTCGAGAAATCGAGGATGTCGTTGATGATCTTGAGCAGCGCCAGCGACGAGTCGTGAATCGTACGTGCGCTTTCGGACTGATCGGCATCGAGTTTCGTGCGCTGCAGCAGCTCGGACATGCCGACGATACCGTTAAGCGGCGTGCGAATCTCGTGGCTGACCGTCGCAACGAACTCGGACTTCAGCTTATTGGCTTGCAGTGCTTGTTCGAGTGCCGTGCGTAAATCGCGCATGTTTTCACGACGCTCGGTGATGTCACGGCCGACTGATAGGCTAACGCTCCGGCCATCGACTTCGCCGGCTCGAACGTAGATCTCGATCGGGAACGTCGAGCCGTCTTTGCGCTGCGCAACCGTTTCGGCTGTAAATCCCTCCGGTACGCGCGGAAAGAGCGATTGAATCTGCTCGTGGACTTCGGGTGCGCGGAGTTGCTCGATTTTCATGTTGAGCAGCTCGTCGCGCGTGTAGCCGTAGACTTCGACTGCGGCCGCGTTGGCTTCGACGATCTGATGCGTCTCGTTGTCGATGAAGAGAATCAGCTCGCGCGTGTTCTCGGAGAGCAGCGCATAACGCATGCGCTGCGAGCGGCGCAAACGGTCCTCGAGCATCTTTCGCTCGGTGACGTCGTGCCAGATTACCTGGACGCACTCGACGTCGTCGATCGTGATAAGCGAAGCGGTGATATCGATCCATAACCGCGATCCATCGTCACGACGGACCGCGACGGTGTGCAGATGTCCGCTTCCGTCTCGAAGGAGCTGCTTCCAGGTCGCGTCGTCGTCGCCCATGAGGTGCGGTGCCAAGTCGACGAGCTTTGCGCCGACAAGTTTATTGTGCGGCCGGCCGGCGATCTTTCCGGCTTCACGGTTGGCTTCGCGGATTATCCCCTCTTTGTCGCAGAGCAAGATTCCGCTGCTCGCGTTTTCCAAGAGCGTTGCATACTTTTCTTCCGAGACGTGAACGCGACTCTCGAGGAGCAGCGCGTATTCCTCGAGCTTTTCTTTTGCGGCAGCAAGCTCCGAACGGTGCTTCTGCAGCTCGCGGTTCGCACGAACCGTGTCTTCGAACGTTGACATGAGCAGATCGAGAATCTGCTCTTTTTCCGATGTAATCGTGAAGCGCTTACCGAGGAAGACGACCTCGATGCCGACGGAAAGCTTGCGACCTAAACGAACTGCACGATTGTCCAGGATCGCACGTACGCGACCGACGAGATGATGCTCGTCGTACGGTTTGGTCAGGAAGTTGTCGGCGCCGGCTTCAAGACCGCGGATGACGTCCATGGCTTCACTGAGCGACGAGACGAGCATGACGGGGATATCACGCGTCGTTTCGGCCGCCTTGATCTTGCTGCAGAGCTCGTAGCCGGACATCTTGGGCATGACGATGTCGGAGATAACGAGGTCGATCGCGTCGTCTTTGAGGACGTCAAGTGCAGCAAGGCCGTCCGGTACAACGACGACCTCCCAGCTCTCCGCTTCGAGGATCGAGCGGAGTTGCTCGGCCTGCGTCGCGCTGTCTTCAACCACAAGTAATCGTGCCATGGTTACCCCCTGTGAACTCCGTTTGGACGACCCGCTGCCCAAATGCGTGTGATGATCCCGTCAAGAGAAATGATCTCGTCCGCGCATCCCGCGTCGATTGCGGCTTTGGGCATACCGAAAACCGCGCTGCTTTCCTCGTCTTGCGCAATAACGGTGCCGCCGGCGTTTCTTATCGCCGTCAAGCCGTCAACGCCGTCTTTGCCCATCCCAGTAAGGATTATTGCCAAAACGCTCGAGCCATAAGTTTTTGCAACTGATTTGAACAGCATCGTCGCAGACGGACGATGTCCGGCGACAAGCGGCTCGTCGGAAAGCGCGATCGTGCGATCTTTCGCAATCGTTAGGTGGTGATTATCGGCCGCTATGTAGACGACGCCATCGCGCAGCGGCTCACCCTGTTCCGCAACCTTTACCTTCAACGCGCTCGCATCGTCGAGCCAGCGAACCATACCGGCCACGAAACCTGGGGTAATGTGCTGCGTGATTACAATCGGCAGTGAGAAGTCGCGATCGAGCCGCGATAGAATCTGATGCAGTGCTGCCGGCCCTCCTGCGGACGCGCCGACCGCGACGACTGCGTGCTTCATAAGAGCTCCGCCAACGTTTGCAGCAACGCACCCTGATCGAAATCGCTCTTTGTGACGTACGCATCCGCACCGGCGTCGACGCCACGCCGCTTGTCTGCATCGGTGCCGCGAGCAGTTACCAAAACGACGGGAAGATCACCAAGATGTTGCGATGCCCGGATGCGCTGAGTCAATCCGATGCCGTCGAGGCGCGGCATGTCGACGTCGGTGACGACCAGATCGATCCGTTGATCTTGCAGCAGCAACCAGGCCTCTTCGCCGTCACCGGCGGTCGTTACATCGTAGCCGGCTGCCTCCAAAATGCTGCGCTCGAGTGTGCGGGTCGTAATCGAATCTTCGACCAGCATCACGTGCTTGCGGGCGATTTGTGCACCGTCTTGCGTGCTTGAAGCGACGCGCGCGCGTTCGTGCGATTGCTGTACGATGTAGGCGCCGCGTAAAATCACGGCCGGAGACCCGTCTGCAAGGATCGTCGCCCCGATCGCGCTGCGGATCCCTTCAATGCGCGCGCCGAGCGGGCGCACGACGACTTCACGTTCCTCGACGAGTCCATCCACCGCAAGCGCAACACGTCCGAGTGTATCTTTGATAAAAATGACGTAGCGTGCATCATTCGAAGAGCGCATCTCGTCTGCGAGATTCAAGAGACTCGCGCAGTCGACGAGCGGCGTGGCCGAACCCTCGCGTATGATACGTGGCCGGCCCTCGACCGATACGATGTCCTCGGGTCGGGGCCGAACGAAACGCTCGACGGCTGCGGATTCGATTGCAAGCCTGTTGCCGGCGACTTCGAAGATGACGACTCGCACAGTCGTCAGCGTGAGCGGAACGAGCAATACAAAGCGCGTTCCGGCGACGGGTTCGGAGTGCACGGTGATCGTTCCACGCAGCGCTTCGATCGACGAGCGAACGGCATCCATCCCAACGCCGCGTCCAGCCTCTTTTGTGAGTCCCCGCGCCGTCGAAACACCCGGTAGGAAGATTGCACCGCCGACGTCGAGATCGTTGACGGCGTAGCCGCGCTCTTCAGCGCGCGCACGGATAGACGCGAGATCGAGTCCGTCGCCGTCGTCCGAAACCGTCACTTCGACCCCACCACCGTGCAAAGCGGCGAGCACCGTTACCGAGCCGTCGACCGGCTTGCGGTTCGCCGCGCGGCGTTCGGGCGACTCGATTCCGTGGATTACCGCGTTGCGGACGAGATGCTGCAGCGGGTCGCGTAAACCGTCGAGAATCGCGCGATCGAGCTCGATCGCCCCCCCGATGACGTGCAAGCGGCATTTCTTTCCTTCGCTCGCGGCGCAATCACGTACGATTCGCTCGAGGCCTTCGCACGCAAGCGAAAATGGCAGCATGCGGATGTTGCGGACTTCCTCGTCGACGCGGCGGGCCGAACGCTCTAGGAACGCCCGGTCGGCTCCGGTCGAGAGCGCAACGAGGAGCTCACCCGTGTGCTGCAGGAGCACATCGAGTTTCTCTGAGGCGACCCGCAGGGTCGTGTCGTGGACGGGCACCGGAGCCGGTGCAGCGTTTGGGACCACCGGTGTCGCGGCCGTGGTTATTCCCGATGCTGCTACCGACGCCGGCGCCGGCGTGCTGGGCGGAGCGCGCAATCGATCCGCTCGTGCACGAAGTGAGTCGACGACACCGAACAACGTCTCCACTGATTTTTCGTCGAGCGTTGCGGGCTGGTCGCGACAAATCGCTAGAAGGTCCTCGGCGCGGTGGCAAACCCCCGCGATATCGGAAAGACCCACGGCGTTTGCGGCGCCCTTCAAACTGTGCGCCTCGCGGAAAAGTGCGTTGACGAGATCGTGACGCTCATCATCGCTCGTGACACTCTCGAGCGCCAAGAGATCTTGCTCGAACGCGCCCAAACGCTCTTGAAGCTCGCCCAAGAACGTTGTGAGTAAGCGCTCCGAGACAGTCGTCATCCGTGCCCAACCCCATTCGTGCCGCGCACGAGCGTGAGTAGCCGCAAGCCGATCCCGTCGAGATTGCGCGCAGCCTGCTCGGCTTGTTGCGTCGATGCAAGATTTTGCGAGGTCGCTTGATCGATGTTGCGCATCGCAGATTGGATCTGCGACATCCCGACGGCTTGTTGACCAACCGATGTACTGATCGACGTCGATGCTTGCGCAGCTTCGACAATCGTATCGACCAGCATTCGAATTGCTTCGTCGGCTTCGTTGACGATGCGCATTGCTTCGTCGACGCTCTTCGTGCCTTGTTCGGTCGCCATGACCGCGGCGTTCGTCGATTTCTGTATGTCGCTGAGTATCTGCCGAACCTGAACGGTCGCCTTTTTCGATTGGTCGGCGAGCGCTTTGATCTCGGCCGCAACAACGCTGAAGCCTTTACCTTGCTCGCCGGCCCGCGTCGCCTCGATCGACGCATTGAGCGCGAGGATGTTGGTCTGCTCCGCCAGATCGTTGACGACCGCGATGATCTCGCCGATCGCCTGCGCCTGTTCGGCAAGCGTCAAGATGCTTTGCGCAATCGATTCCGTACGGGTCCTGATATCGCCCATCACGGCAATCGTGCTCTCGACCGAGCGACGGCCGACGGCACCGCCGTCGGTGGCACGTCGCGATGAATCAGCGACCGCCTTTGCGCGTTCCTTGGACTGCTCGGCGGTTTGTGTAATCTCTTCGACCGTCGCGACGGTCTCCGTAACCGCCGCGGCCTGTTCTTGCACTCCGGCCGCCTGTTGCGTCGTCCCCGCAACGATTTCTGCGGTCGCGGCCGAAAGTGCCGCAATCGCCTGCTCGATCGGTGCGCTCAAACTTCGTATCGAAAGGATGGCGATGACTATCAGTACCAAGACGGTAAGTAGCGTTCCGAACACGATCGTGTTCAAGGTTGCTTCCGACGCCGAGCGTGCAGCGGCGTCACGAATCGTTTGAAGTTGATCTTCTTCTCGATCCGCTGCCGTCAGCACGGTTCGAATCTGATCCATCGTAGCTTTGCCTCGCCCAGTGCGAACGAAGGCGACGGCCGCGCCAAGTCCGCGATCGCGCCGCAAGGCAATGCTCTGGGCGAGCTCGCGCTGTTTCTCCGCAAAAAGTCCCTGCAGCACACGCGCACGGTCCTGCTGATGCGGATTGTCCGCGGTCAGTCGCGTAAAAAGCGCAAGATCTTCCTGGAAACCGGTCGTCCCCTCGTGATAAGGCGCGAGGTAGCTATCTTCGCCGGTTAGGATATAGCCGCGTTGTCCGGTCTCGGCGTTAACGGCTTGCGTCGCAAGTCGTTCCAGTGTAGCGCGCACCTGATACGTGTGCTGCACGGTTGCACGCGCGTCGAGCATCGCGATCGTATTGCGATATGCGATGCAGCCTATGATGATGAGCGCCAACGGCCCGAGCGCAAAGACCAGCGAGAGTTTTCGCGCGATGCTCCAGTTACGCATCACGTATTCCTTTCTTTAGCAGTCAATTGAATCGAGAAACGCGCGTCATCCAGCAGCGCTCTGCCGTCCAAAAGCGACATCCCGCGAACCAAGCGGGAAACGAACTCGTGGTGACCGTCGAGTGCCGGTGCCGCAGCGATCTCGGATTCCGGGTAGCGCACCAGCTCATCGAGACTATCGACGGCAATCGCAAACTCCGGCGCGTCGACCCCGAGGATCACGGCAGAGAGGGCCTCAGCCTGAAGAGCCGGCCGGCCCCATACCCGAGCGAGATCGAACAACGGCACGATCTCACCCTGGACACCGAGTATACCGAGAAAATGCGCGGGAGCTCCCGGCAAGGCGGCTGGGTCGGCTTGCTGCATGACGCTGAACGCAAAGCGGGTCTCGATCGCGTAGCGCTCGCCGCCGATCTGGAAACACAGGAGCTCGACCGACCGGACCGGTTCGCGCAGGAGCGCTGCCGATTGCGAGAGCCGCTCCGCTCGCCGAACGAGAACCTCTTGAGCACTCATGGGCCTACTCCAATCGGGGAAACACGCGCGCGCAACAACGACAGCTCGGCCTCGACCGAAGCCGCGACGCCATCCCCAGCCTCGCTGAGCCGCTGCGCGTGACCCAGCGCTCTCCGCGCCGCAACGATGCGACCAGCCAAACGAAGGGCCCGACCCAGCAACAAGTGCGCAAATGCACCCGTCCGATCCAAAAAGATCGCACGCCGCGCCGCAATCGCAGCTTCTCCCGCTCGATCCTCGTCGAGAAGCTCCATCGCTTCTCGTACGTACCGCACCGGATCCAGTGTTTCATCGACGATCGGCACCACAGCCGCGCGGGTCACGGCGGCGGACGTATCGGTTTTCACGGGCGTCGAGCGCACGGATGTTTCTCGAACGGGCGTCTGAATGGGCACGGAGCCAGGAGGGCGAGAGTGCCCAGAATTCGAGCGAGCATTTTCTACGGAAAGAAAATGCGAGCGTCCCGCGAGAGGAACATCCGCGCGCTCGACGCCAACAGCAAAAACCCGCGCAGCGTTTCGCCGATACGCTAATCCTGAAGGCGTCGTAACAATCTCGACGTCAGCAACGGATACGATCGGGTCGGACGGGGACGTAAACAGCCAGCCACCGTCGCGCAATGCAGATACGAGCAGCGACGTGACGCGAGCGACGACATCGGACTCGAGATACATCAAGACGTTCCGGCAGAGAATAACATCGAAACCGTCTGACGGCGTTGCATTCACTAGATTGCGAGCCTCGAACGTAACGCGCGTCGAGAAACGCGGCGCGATCTTCCAGCGGTTTTTCGCAGCCCGCGTAAAGTAGCGCGCACGCCACATCGAATCAATTTCGCGGAACGACCAATCACCGTACACACCTGCGCGTGCAGTTGCGATCGAAGCCGGTGAGATGTCCGAACCCAGAACTTGCGAATGCGATTCGAGCCCGCATTGTTCGAGCGCAATTGCGAGCGTATAGGCTTCTTCACCCGTCGAGCATCCCGCAGACCAAATGTGTAGGCCGCGCCCGAACGTCGGAATCACCGCCTCTTTGATAAACTCAAACTGCTTCGGATCGCGGTAGAAGTACGTCTCACCGACCGTAATCTCGCTCAGCAGCGTTTCGAAAGCGTCAAGATCGTTGTTCACGAGCTTCAGGTATACCAGCGGGTCTTTCGCGCGCGCACGCGCCATGGCACGTGTAATCCCGGCTTCAGCGAACGCATGTCGCGCCGGCGGAAATGACAAACCGCTCCGCTCTGTAAGGAGCGAAGTTATCTCGGCGAAACCCCGTGTGCTCCACGTCACGTTCGTAAGCTCGCTTCCGAAACTGCGTCGAGTTCCGATTCGCTGATGAACGCCTCCGGATCGTGAATGACGACGAGGCCCTCACGCGTGCGCAGAATTCCCGCGAAGCTGCGCGCTCCTACGATCAAACCTTCCGAACCGACTAGCGCATTCGGATCGTACGTCAGGATGCCGAGCACGCGATCGATCCAGAGCGCGATAGGACGGCCATGCGTGTTCACGACGATAAAACGGTGTTCGGGCGACAACGCTTGAGTGTGGAGCCCGAAGCGTGCACGCATGTCCATCAGCGGAACGATGGTACCGCGCAAGTCGATCACGCCGGGAACGAACGGCGGCTGGCCTGCGATCGGGCGGTAGGCTACGGCACGCAGAATCTCAATTACCGGTTGTGTAGAGATGGCACAATGAAGATCGTCCAACTCAAACGCAACGGCATCAGCTTGGGGATTGAGAATTTCCGATTGGATTGTAGTCAAGGTTGCGACCCCTTAAGCCTAACAAATCCAAACGTAGCCTGTGATCAGGACCTCCTGACACCCTGCCACGGATGTGTGTTTTACAAAGTAGTTATCGAATCACTCGACTAAGAGTACATACGATAATTTCCTTCGCAATTTAATTATATCACGCGCTTGTGAAGAAACTCTGAACTAACGCGTTGCGCAATTGCGTTCGCGCTGACACCGAAGTGATCGCGCAACGCTGTGCGCGTGTCGCTCATTCCGAAGCCGTCTGTGCCCAGCGTCACAAACTTTTTCCCAGCCGGAATCCAGGTTCGCACTAGATCGGGCAGAGCGCTAACGTAATCGCTCGCTGCGAATACTGGGCCTTCCGTTGGCGCGAGCGATGCCGTAATCCAGGGTTCCTCACGCCCGTCTTCACTTTTTCTTATACCGTCCCAGCGCAGCTCGCTCCAGCTCGTCACGCTCCACACGTTGACGGGAATCCCGTCGCGCTGCAATTGATCGGCTGCAATCAGCGCTTGGCGCAGAATTGCGCCGCTCGCAAGTAGCTGTGCTTTCGCTCCCTCTGCTGTACGGAGCAAATACATCCCGCGCAGGATGCCTTGTTCGCTCTGCGGCGGAAGTGGCGGGTGCGAGTAGTTTTCGTTCATGACGGTGACGTAGTAGAAAACGTCCTCTCGCACTTCGAGCATACGGTGCATACCGTCACGGACGATGACGGCGAGCTCGTGCGCGAACGCCGGATCATAAGCTTTGCAGCTCGGAACCGTCGATGCAATCAAATGACTGCTGCCGTCCTGATGTTGCAGCCCTTCGCCCGAAAGGGTTGTCCGGCCGGCTGTTGCGCCGATCAAGAAGCCCCGCGAGCGCGAGTCGGCAGCGGCCCAAATAAGATCGCCGACCCGCTGAAAGCCGAACATCGAGTAAAAGATGTAGAACGGCAGCATGGGTAGCCCATGAACGGCGTAGCTTGTTGCCGCTGCAATCCATGACGAGAGCGCGCCGGCTTCGGTGATGCCTTCTTCGAGGATCTGCCCGTCGCGCGCTTCCTTATAATATGAGAGTTGGTCTTTGTCTTCCGGATCGTAGAGCTGCCCGAAAGGCGAGTAGATGCCGACTTGCCGGAAGAGCGCTTCCATCCCGAACGTACGCGCCTCGTCCGCGACGATCGGTACGACCCGTTCGCGGATATGCGGGTCGCGTAAGAACTGGCGCAAGAGCTGAACGAAGGCCATCGTCGTTGAAAGCTCGCGGTCGCCGCTGCCGCTCGTGAGCGCATCGAGCGTTTCGAGTTGCGGCACCGTAACCACCGGCGCCGACGAATCACGTGTGGGAAGGTATCCACCAAGACGTTCACGCCGCGCGTGCAGATACTGCATCTCGGGCGAATCATCGGGCGGCCGATAGAATCGCAGCCCGCGCAAATCTTCTTCCCTGAGCGGTAAGTCGAAGCGAGCGCGAAACTCAACCAGCGCTTCGTACTCGAGCTTCTTGCGCTGATGCGCGGTCATCTTGCCTTGACCCCAGCGCCCCATCCCGAAGCCTTTCTTCGTTTGCGCCAGGATTACGGTCGGACGTCCACGGGTTTTCGCAGCTGCGTCGTACGCGGCGTAGATCTTGACCGGATCGTGCCCGCCGCGGTGCAGATTCTCGACCTCGTCATCCGAAAGATGAGCGATCAGCTCCGCCAGCTCCGGATACTTGTTGAAGAAATGCTCGCGGTTGAAGCGTGCATCGGTCGCAGCGTACGTCTGCATCTGACCGTCGACGGTTTCTTCGAATCGCCGCAACAAGACGTCGTTCTTGTCGCGCGCGAAGATCGGATCCCAATCCGAACCCCACAACAACTTGATGACGTTCCATCCGTAGCCGTTGAAGAGACCCTCGAGCTCCTGCACGATCGAACCGTTGCCGCGGACCGGCCCGTCCAGTCGCTGCAGATTGCAGTTGATGACGAAGACGAGGTTATCGAGCTCCTCACGAGCGGCAATCGAAAGTCCGCCCAAACTTTCGGGTTCGTCCATTTCGCCGTCTCCGATGAACGCCCAGACGCGGCGGTCACCCGTATCGAGCAGACCGCGGTTTTGCAGATACCGCATGAAGCGCGCTTGGTAGATCGCAGTGATCGGGCCGAGCCCCATCGATGCGTTGGGGAATTGCCAAAAGTGCGGCATCAGAAACGTGTGGCAATAAGACGACAGCCCTTTGCCCGAAGTCTCACGCCGAAAATGTTCGAGATTCTCTTCGCTTAAGCGGCCTTCAAGAAACGCGCGTGCATAAATCCCGGGCGCAGCATGCGGCTGGAAAAAGACCGAATCACCATCGCGACCCGCGCGAAAGAAATGATTGAAGCCCGTCTCGAAAAGCTCCGCGATCGACGCGTACGTAGCAATGTGTCCGCCCAGCTCAGGATGCTGCTGATTCGCACGCACGACCATTGCCAGCGCATTCCAGCGAATGAGTCCGGTGATGCGGCTTTCGATCTGAAGGTCGCCTGGATACGGCGGCTGACGGAGCGGCGGAATCGTGTTGCGGTACGGCGTGCGTCCGGGTCGCAAAGACACACCCAGACGGTTTGCGTGTTCGAGCGCGTGTCCGAGCACGAATGCGGCGCGCTCCGCGCCACCCGTACGAACGACCGACTCGATTGCCTCTCGCCAGTCTTGCGTTTCGCTCGGGTCGGGATCTCCATCCGGTGC
Organism: Vulcanimicrobiota bacterium; assembly: GCA_963715815.1. GTDB lineage: Bacteria > Vulcanimicrobiota > Vulcanimicrobiia > Vulcanimicrobiales > Vulcanimicrobiaceae > JAFAMS01. The sequence continues at coordinate 2,271,884 of OY970278.1, forward strand.
GAAGAGCCCGTGCTCGGTCACTTGAGTGCTTTGTTGAGTTCCGTCGTCAGCGCCTTGCTGCTGACCTCACCGCTTCCAAGATACGAAACCTTCCCGGTCTTGTCGATGATGACGAGCGACGGATAACCGTCAAGCATATATTTTGCGGCGACGTCAAGCGTCGGATCGTACGCTATCGGATACGCTACACCGAACGTCTTCTGAAAATTGACGACGTCGAGCTGCGAAGACTGCGATTGACCGTCCATTCCGGTTGGGCTGCCCGAGACACCGACGAAATCGATCTGACCGCCGTACTTCTTGTAAAGGGCGTCGATCGTCGTGACTTCACGCTGACAGTGCGGACACCACGTCGCAAAGATCTCCAAGAAGACCGGTTTCCCGGCGCTCTCCGCCGTCTTGAGATCGAACGGACCATCGGTTGTCGCGACGGCGAACTCAGGCGCGACTTGCCCGACCTTGATGCCCGATTGAATCGGCGCCGAGGTCGCCGATTGCGGAACGCGCGAGTAAAACGCGACGACAGCAATGATGATAACGACGACGAGTCCGAGCGTGACGTACAGGAATAGCCGGTTGCGTTGTGCCCGCCGGTTTACTTCCGCAGGCGCGATTATCGATCTCTTGCTCATGTTTAAAACCGGCCTCGCAACATCATCGTTCTTGCATTCGCTGATCGAGTGCGAGGACCCCGGGGCCGCGCCAAACGATAAGCGCAGCGAGTGCCGCTAGGCCAACGTCGCGTGCGACTTCGACCCACGATGCTGGTCGCGTATCCCCCGGACCGAAGCAGCCGCACGATGCCGGAATGCCGCGCATCACGACCGATGCGACCGCGGCCGCAAAGATGGCGAACTCACACAGCGCGAGTGCACCGATCAGGCGCGTGTAGAGCCCGATCAGCAGATAGGCGCCGAGCAACACCTCGATCAGCGGTATTGCTACTGCCATCGGCGCGATAACGGGCGGCGCGAGAAAGGGGATGCGGTACGACGCGATCGTGCTCGCGAGCGCATCGAAGTGGCCGAGCTTCAAGACTCCCGCGACCAGCAACGTTCCGCCGACGACGAAGCGCGCGAGCAGCAAAACGAATTTCACTGGAGCGCGCGCGTCAGCGCGTCACGCTGCTGTGCGGGAATCGCGTCCTCGGACGCTCTGCCGAGTTTCGACGTGCCCGCATCGTACGCACGGATCGTTTGCTCGACGCCTTCGCACAGCAAACCAAGATCGTAACCACCCTCGAGAACGAAGACCGCACGGCCGTTGCAATATTCGTCGGCAATCTCGCGAAAGCACGCGCCAAGAGCGCTCGAAACGCCGACATCGACGCCCAAGTCGCCGACCGGATCGCCGGCAGCAAAATCATATCCGGCGCTCACCACCAGCATGTCCGGCTTGATGCGCGCGCACAAACTACGCATCGTCTCCTGCCACAGCGCCGCGAAGCCTTCGGTTTCGTAGCTCAACCCGAGTGGTAAATCGATCAACGTGCCGTTTTCATCGACGCGATTCTCGCGGCCCGAACCGGTACCCGGATATGCCGGTGATGCGTGCGTCGAGACATACGAGACCCCGCCTCCGACCAGCGCCTCGGTTCCGTTTCCGTGGTGATAGTCGAAATCGACGACCAGCGCGCGGCCGCCATTTTTCGCAACGAACGCGCGCGCCGCGATTCCGGCATTGTTGAAAAGACAGAACCCCATTCCGCGCCGCGGCTCGGCGTGATGTCCCGGCGGACGCACGACGGCGAACGCAGCGCGATTCTCGCTTATCGCGGCATCGAGTGCGGTCAGCGTCGCGCCGGCCGCCCTCACTGCAGCATCCCATGAGGCGCGATCGATAATCGTGTCTCCGGTCGATAGATACGCGGCCGGTACCGATGCGTGAAGACGCTCGATCTCATCGTGGACGAGATCGACGTACGATCCGGGATGCACGAGCGTGAGCTCCTCACGCGTTGCATCGCGCGCCTCGCGACGGTCGGCGGCAAGCCCAGTTCGCTCGAGATGCCGGAGCAGCGTGAGCAGACGTGCGGGAGACTCCGGGTGCGCTATCCCTTCAAGGTGCGCACTACAACGTTCATCGCCGACGACGAGCAGTTGTTTACCCCTGTTGCTTCTTCTGTCCCGAAGAAGGTTTGTCGATGTCCTGGATCATCTTCTGCACTTCGGAATACGCTTGCGTGCCGGGCTTCAAATAAGCCAGGAATCGCTGATAGGCGCTCTTGGCTTGCGGCTTGAGCCCTTGTTTCTGATACGACTGCCCAAGCATGTAGATCACGCTTGGATCCTGCTTGACGTAGTCGCCGCCGTTCCTTTCGATCGCTTCGAATATCTGCTGCGCTTCTTTATAGTTGTGCAAGTTAAGATCGGTTTGCCCGACAGCCTTGAGTACGTCAGGCGCGCGGGTTAGATCGTAGGCGTGCCGGAACGCGTCGTGCGCATCTTTCCAGTTCGTTTGCGATGCGTACACGCTGCCGAGAATGCTCCAACCGCGCGGGTCGTTCGGAGCAATCTCCGTTAGTCGCTTGAGATAGTCTGCCGACTTTGTGTAGTCTTTCTTGTCGGCGTAGTACGTGCCGAGACGCCCGAGAGCGTCCTTGTTGTCGCGATTCGGACCGAGCGCCGCCTGCCATTCCGTCGCGGCATTGTCAAGATCTTTTTGACCGGCGAGATAGTCGCCGTACGCAAGATGCAGGCCGAGGACGGTCGGATATGTTGCAATCCCAGTCTTGAATGTTTGCACCGCAAGATCATTCATCTTTTCATCGGCGTAAACGCGTGCTTCGTCGACCGAGACGCTGGCTTTTTCCTCGGTATTCGGCAAGAGCGTGCGAATACGCTCGAACGTCGCAACCGCAGCCTTGACGTCGTGCTGCGCAGCGAGCGTCTGTGCCTTGCCGTTCAGGGCGTCGATATTGTTAGGATCGATTGCGAGCGCGCGATCGAAGATCGGACCAGCCAGCGCAATCGCGTTTTGTTTGAGATAGGAACGCGCCTCGAGCAGAACCGGCGCCGGATCTTTCGGATCCATCTTTGCAGCAATTTCGTACTGCACGCGCGCATCGTCGTATTTCTGCTCGCCCTCGAGCACGCCGCCGTACATCTCATATACGGCTTTGTCATCCTTGTTGAACGTGAGTGCACGCTTGGCAACGCGTTCGGCGTCGGCAAAACGGTTCTGGCGCGAGTACGCATCGGCCAGCGTTGAGAGTATGCTCAGATTCGTCGGTTCTTGGTTCGACGCGTTTTCGAGATCGGACGTCGCTTGCGGCAACCGATTCAGCAACAGGTTCGAATAGCCGCTGAGGTAGTACACCTGTCCGGTTTTCGTTCCGAGCTGCAGCAAACGTTGCGACGCTTGCTGGGCCAGATCGGCACGATTGATCTGCAAATAGTTTCCAGCCAACTGGAGCAGCGCGTCACGATCCGTCGGATTGATCTTCAGGCGCGCTTGCAGATGTGGAATCGCAACTTCGGGCGGTTCCGGCGACGCGGTCGGCGAGACCGAGGGCGACGGGGAGGGCGACGGTTTACCGGCGGCTATGCCCGGAGAGGGTGCGCTCATGAACGCCGCAACAATCGCCACAGCGGCGATGAACGCAAAGACGAATCTCAATGTACCTTCTCAGTCTCGACGCGCTTGGTCAGCTCGGGGATGATTTGAAATAGGTCGCCGACGACCAGCAAGTCGGCAAAATCAGCGATCGGGACGTTCGCGTCTTTATTGACGGCGACAATTGTACCAGCCGTGCGCATGCCGACTTTATGTTGGATAGCGCCCGAAATCCCGACGGCGATATACAAGGAAGGACTAATCGTCTTCCCGGTCTGTCCAACTTGGTGGGCGTGCGGGATCCAGCCTGCATCGACGGCTGCGCGGGATGCGCCCACCGCGCCGCCGAGCGCCTCGGCCAGCGGCTTGATCACGGTCGTAAATGGCTCGGGGCCGCCCAGGCCGCGTCCGCCTGAGACGACGATCGAAGCTTCCTCGACGCCCAGTTCAGGCGCGGCTTCCTCGACCTCGGCGCCCAGCTTCATCGCGTACGTCTTGGCTGGGAGCGTCAGCGTTTCGAGGCTGGACGTCGGCGAAGCGGCGGCTTTCGCCGCAAAGACATTGGGGCGTACGCTGACGACGCCGTATTCGGTATTCTTGAACGCGCACGTCGTAATGGTCAAACCGCCCAGCTTCGGTGAGACTGTCGAGACCTTGCCATTTGCTACCGTAACGTCGGTTGCGTCCGAAGTGATTCCCGCGTCGAGGCGCGCCGCGACCCGGCTCCCGACGTCACGGCCGATCATCGTGTTGGGGACCAGAATCAGGGCCGGACCCGTTGCTTTTGCTGCGGCTTCTAGCGCATCGACCAACGGATCGATGAGATACTCCGCGGTAGCGCCGCCGTCGGCGACGTGCAGCGTGCCAAGCCCGTACGGTTTGGTTGCTTCGGCGGCTTGCGACGCGCCGGCACCCGCGACGACACCGTGCGTCTTCCCGCCGAGCGCAGTTGCAAGATCTTGCGCTTTCGTCGCCAGCTCCAATGAAACGCGGCGAGGTGTGCCCGCGCGGTGTTCGATGAAAACGATGACGTCGCGCATCAGAGCAACTTCTTTTCTTTGAGAAAATCGAAGATCGCAGTTGCGCCTTCCGCACCGTCGGAAGCATTGACGACACGGCCTTTGGAACGCGCCGGCGGCGTCGCCAGCTCGAGCAGCTCAGTCTTTGCGCCGTCGGTACCTGCCGCACGCGTGAAATCGACGTCGGCAAGCGAGAGCATCTTGATTTCCTTTTTCTTGGCACCCATGATGCCTTTTAGCGACGGGTAGCGCGGCTCGTTGATCGCTTTCGTCACGGACACGAGCGCCGGCGTCGCGACGCCAACGTCGATGTAACCCAAATCCGTTTCGCGCTGCGCAGTGATCGTCGTTCCATCGGAATCGATCTTACGCACGTACGTGAGGCCTGGAACGCCGAGCAGCTCGGCAAGAAAACCGGGAAGCTCACCCGTGGTCGCATCGGTCGACTGCGTACCGCATAGAATTAAATCGAATCCGGTCTTCTTCAGCGCAGCTGCCATCGCGTGCGCCGTGCCCGCGACGTCCGAGCCTTCGAGCTTTGGATCGCTGAGCATCACCGCATCGTCCGCGCCCATTGCAAGCGCTTTGCGCACGATTTCTTTTCCGCTCTCGGGCGCCATCGTAAAAATCGTAACGGTCGAACCGTCGTTGCGCTTCTCGCGCAGTTGCAGCGCCGCCTCGATCGCGTATTCATCGAATGGATTGAGCACATTCTCGACGCCGGTGCGCATGAGGCGCTTCGTCCCAGGATCGATTCGCTTATCGGCGTTGGTGTCCGGCACCAACTTTACGGTTACAACGATTTTCATAGCCAAACCGGGGCCGGTTCGTGCCTGGAAAGGGGGACTCCTACCCTTTAGTGAGCGACGAGAACTGCGACCGCTTCGTCTTCGACGACGCTCGGCGCTTCTTCACGCGTTTCCGCAGCAAGCGACATTCCCCAGCGCACGACAGTGCGTGCTTCGACGAGGTTGAACAGTGCCTCGACCAACAGTCCAAGGACCGATATCGTCACGAGTCCCGAGAAGATTGTAGGCGTCTGCAAATAGTATCGAGCGTTGCTGATGTACCAACCGAGGCCACCTTTTGCTCCGGCTACACCAAAAATGAGCTCCGCAGCGACGACCGTTCGCCACCCGAAGGCCCACGATGTCTTTGCGCCGGTTATGATCTGAGGCAACGCACCGGGAATCAAAACATCGAAAACCAGCCTCGGACCGCGCAATCCCAAATTTTGCGCAACCATACGCAACGTCGGTGAAATCGTTCGGAACCCGCTTTCCGTATTGAGCGCTACCGGCCAGATCGTCGCGAGCGCCACGACAAAAATAATCGAATTCGCGTCGATGCCAAACCACAGCATTGCAAGTGGCAAGACCGCGATCGCCGGAAGCGGATTGAAAAGGGACGTCAATACGCGTAAGAGATCGTGGCCGACGCTCGAGAGGACGCCGAACGCGGCGAAGACGATCCCCAGAGCACCACCGATCGCCATGCCGACGATCAGAACTTCGAGAGTATGCGCCGTTGCGTCGACTAGTGTTCCGTTCTTGATGTCAGCGCCGAGCGCCAGCGCAATGTCGGTCGGCGAGGCGAAAAGAAGCTGTGAGATGTGAAACTTCCAGAGCGACCATTGCCAAATGACGAGGATCGCAATGACAAGAATCGCCCGGCGCACGATTGATGGAAGATTCGTCCAACGCGGCCTCATGCGGCAGCGCCCTCATCGAGGAGCTGGTGCAGATACGAGACTGCTTTGCTGCCGGCGGATTTGACGTCGACGATCTCGCGAACGCGTCCGGGGCCGCGCGTAAGCACGAGCACGCGATCGCCGATCGCTGCCGCTTCTTCGATCGAGTGCGTAATCAGCACGATAGATAATCCCAGACGCTCGTGAATCGCGAGCAATTCACGCTGCATGCGCGTACGCGTGATCGCATCGAGGGCACCGAAGGGTTCGTCGAGCAGCAGTAACGTCGGTTCGAGCGCGATTGCGCGCGCGATCGCCGCGCGCTGTTTCATTCCGCCGGAGAGCTGGTGTGGATAGCGGTCGGCGGCGTGACCGATGCCGACGAGATCGAGAACCGCATCAGCGCTTCTGTGGGCTTCGTCTTTTGAGACACCGCCTTTCGTGACGCGCAGCGCGTATGCAACGTTACCGCGAATCGTATGCCACGGAAAGAGCTGATCGAAATCCTGAAAGACGACCATCCGATCGGGCCCCGGAGACGCAATCGGCCGGCCTTCGATCGTTAGACGTCCGCTGCTCGGACGCATGAATCCGCCGATTGCTTTCAGCAACGTCGTCTTTCCACAACCGGACGGACCAATGACGACGAACTTCTCGCCGCGCCCAACCTCAAACGAAATGCTGTCGACTGCGACGACATGCTTGCCGCTGCGTTCGCGGTACGTCATCGTCAGGTCGCGCGCGACGACGACCGTGGAAGCCTCGTTCAGTCGCCGGCTCCGTTCATGAGCGGCAACTCGAGATCTCGAATCGAGCCTGGCGCCTTGTTCAACATGCCGATATCTTTCATGAACACGGCGGTCTTCACGAAGCCGCGCGGGACGGTCGAATACTCGAGACCCGGCTCGCGCAACCATCCGAGATATTGACCCGCGGGAACCTTACCGCCCGAATCTTGCATCAAGATATCGGCAAAGCCGCCGGGACTCTTGTGAATGTAGTCGGTCGCGCGCCCAAGCTGTTCGGCAAAATAATGCACGAATTCCGGATACTTGCTGCTGAACGCATCGGTCGTGTAGACGCAGTTGAACGTCATCCGGCCCGTCGCTTGCCAGCTGCGGAACACGACGTGTCCACCATCGGCCACTTCTTCGAATTGAAACGGCGGTGAGCTCATATGTGCATCGAGCTGCCCGTTCTTGAGCGCGACCAGACCCAAAGGATGCTGGATGGCAATGATGTTCGTATCGAGGGCTTTGGCATTACCCAACTGCTGCTGACACCCCATGCGCAATGCAATGGCTTGAATTGCGTCGGGTGACGGCATGCCGATCTTCATCCCTGGCTTGATGTCTTTGAGGCTCTTGATCGCCGGATTTCGCGTGACCATCCATAGATCCATCAGATCGAGGCCGCCGATCAGCTTGTAGCCGACCCCGCGATCCCAACCGATAAGAAATGGTCCAGACCCGCCGGCGCCGATCGCGATATTCCCCGAGATAATGCCGTCGCGAATCGCATCGCCGTTCGTCAGAACCGGCCAATCAAAGCTCGTCCCCGGATACTTTTTTTCAAGTACCTTCTGATATTTCATCACCAGCAGGTTGCCGTATCCGATTCCGGGCTGAATCGCGATGGTTAAGGTCGATGGCAGAGGCGGGTCGGCGGCGAGTGTCGGCTTCGGCAAAGCAGCTGTCGAAAATGCGGCGGCGCCGCCAGCAAGAACCGCGCGCCGCGAATACGTGTCGTGCATGGATCCCCTCCCGTCCCGGAACGTCCGTGAACGTTGTTACGTTACGCAACTCGGCGGCGCGACCATGCTAAGGCCGCGCTTGCGACCAAACAAACCGCAACCGCAACGACCGATGCTTCCGGGCCGAACGAGCCCCCGGTCAGGATATCCGGTCCGGCAATCCTCGCGCTGAAGAGCGATTCGTGCACGTTGATTCCTGAGACGTTCGTGCCATAGATAATGCTCTCCGAGAAATTCCAACCGGCGTGAATTCCAATCGGGAACCACAAACTTTCGGTTACGGCGTACGCAATCGCCAGCAACACACCGGCTTCGACTGCGATTGCGACACTGCTGATCACCGTCGCATGGGGATTGAATGCGTGGATCGCACCGAAAAGCACGGCCGATATCGCGAGTGCAATCCACGGACCCCAAAGATCGCGACACGTCCGAAAGATGAATCCGCGAAAGACGACTTCTTCTGCTACGGCATCCGCGAGCAACGCAATGAAGGCGACCACGAACGCCGTACTCCACGACCGGCCGGTGATGTGATAGTCACCAGCGAGCGCGATGGTCCCGATCGTTATTGAAAAGATGACGAGACCGAATAATAAGCCCAGGACGATCAGACGTGCCATCCGCCTCGGTGCGATTTCCGTTGGAATGCGCCGTTCGACGTATCGTTCGTATCCGGCATAGACGATGATCGCCAGCAACAGGATGATAACGGCAACGGCAACGTGCGGAATGTGCACTTTCTCGAACAGCCACTGCACGCCGACGAGGACCGCCGTAAAGACAACGATCCCGAGCAGCATAATGCCGAGCCGTTTAAGGATCTGCATAAGCTTGCGCTTCCCTTCCGTTAATCCCGACTGGCACTACGGCCAACCTAACCTTTTTGTTTCGCCCGCAGTAGGTCGACGTTAAACTGTGGCAATTCGGACACAACAACCGAAGGTTTTCTAACCGATTGTCTCTGTTGACACCGTTCACGTGGTCGAGATGCAGTGAAAGGACCTTTCCGCGCCACGTCCTGATGCTGCATTCCGCGCATGCCGGCTTTAGGAATCCATCCTGCAAGAGTCGCTTCTTCAAGAGCGACGTACTACCGCGATAGGCGCTAGAGGAAACGAGTATTTCCGTCAACGGAATCTTCCTCGCCCAGTTATGGGAACGCCCGCGTAGATGCGCCATTCCGAGCCAGTGCGAAGTATCTAGGTTGAGTCGTGCTATGCGTCCATACAGCGGTTTCCACCAGCCGGGACTCGACCGAGCAACCGAAGGGCATGCGCTGCGGACCGGGCTTCTCGAATCGCCATTTCGAGTGTTTGCGAATCTAATTTCATCGCTTTATTCTCATCGACTTGCGTGCCAACAGTCTTGCACTTTAATTTCGAAAAGAAGGCTCAATGCCGTAAGGCAACCGAATGAATCAGGGTCACCGGGGTGGTGGCGGAATCGGTAGACGCAGCAGACTTTTATTGGAGCCGATCGGTTGGAAACAGCGATCGGGATGCGCTCAAATTCGGTGAACTCTTCCGTCGATGAGACGATGACAACGCCGAGCCAAGCCGCTTACGCGGAAGGTGTAGAGACTGGACGGGCGCGGCCTAAGTGAGAGATCCTCATACGGTCAAGGCACAGTCCGGACCACAAACGTTAGATCGGTGGCGAAAGCCATAGTGGTAAGAAAATCTGCAGCCCGAAAGGACGTCCGAGTTCAAGTCTCGGCCACCCCAATAATTAGCCGCCGTGCTTCTCGATGAGATATCCGTAGAGAAGGTCGCGTTGCGAGACGGTGCATTCGGCGACATTGAGGATGCCGAGCGCCTCGTCGGCAATTAGTAGACCTGCCGGGAAAATGTCGGCGCGTTGCGGGCTGATGCGCGGTTGCACGCGGCGGACCGGCGTATCCATCGCTAAGAATCTTCGCGCGAGATCGGTCAATGTTGCGCGCGTGAGAACGACGCCGTCGATGTCATCACGTTCACGATCGGTGACGATCGCAGCAGCGTTGAACATCGTTCCGCCGACGGCGAAGACGGCGCTCGGGTCAAGGAAATCGGCGAGCGGCGCGAGCCGCGTGCGCGCGTAATCGCGCGCTTCTTTTTCAAGTTCCGGAATGTCGCTTGGGACTTCGGCGCCGAGCAGCGCCGGAATCGCTTCAGAGAGCCGCACCGCGCCGATCTCGCAGGAGACACGCCCCTCGACGTGCCCTTTGCCCGTCGCGTATTCGGTGCTGCCGCCGCCGATGTCGATCACACCGACGGGCTCATTGTGCGTGCGGTTTGCGGTCGCACCAATGAACGAGTACTCGGCTTCACGCGGTCCGGAAAGTATCTCGAGTCGCGCGCCGAGCCGGCGTTCGACCTCTTGCGCGAATTGCTGGCCGTCCGATGCGCGTCGCATCGCGCTCGTCGCAATTGCGCCGGCGTCGGCGCCGTGGGATCGCACTTCGCGCGCGTAGTCGTCGATCACGCTCAGCGTTCGCTCTCGCGCCTCGGGATCGAGCGGCCCGGCCTCTTTGAGGTTTGCCCCTAAGCGCGTACCAATCGAATGATGGACGATCGGTTCGAGTCTTCCGTCGACGCTTTTGCGGACGATCAAGAGACGCGTTGAATTCGTCCCGATCGAAACGACAGCGTGAAGCCTCACCGCGTTCATGGCGGACACTACGGCACGGCGCCGAAACGAACCCGTCGATGCGCGATTACGTAGGATACGGCGCACGGCCGCCTCATCCGCGCTGGCCAAAAGGCGCCCGTCTAGCCGTGCAAATCGTCATGAACTACGAGGAAGGCTCGGAATACTCGATCGGTGACGGCGACGGCGTTTCCGAGACCTACCTCACCGAAGTTCCGGGCGCGACGCTCGGCCCCGGCAAGCGCGATCTCATCGTCGAGTCGATCTACGAATACGGAAGCCGCGCCGGTTTTTGGCGCTTGATGCGCATCTTCGAAGAGCGCAAGCTCGGCGTCACCGTGTTCGGCGCCGCGCTCGCGCTCGAACGCAATCCGGAAGCGGCCGCTGCGATCCGCTCCGCCGGACACGAAGTCTGCTCTCACGGCTGGCGCTGGATCGGCTTTCAGGATATGAGCGAAGCCGAGGAGCGCGAGCAGATGCGGCGCGCCGTTGCGTCGATCGAGCGAACGATCGGCGAGCGTCCCTACGGCTGGTATTGCCGCTACGCGCCGAGCTCGAATACGCGGCGGCTCGTCGTCGAAGAGGGCGGCTTCCTCTACGATTCAGATGCTTACAACGACGACTTGCCGTATTGGGTCAACGTCTCCGGAAAACATCACCTCGTCATTCCATATACACTCGATGTCAACGACATGAAATTTTCCGTGCCGCCCGGCTTCTCGTCGCCGAGCGGGTATTTCGAATACATGCGCGATGCCTTCGACGTGCTGTACCGTGAAGGTAAGACTGCGCCGAAAATGATGTCGATCGGTTTGCACTGCCGCCTGGCCGGCCGTCCGGGACGCGCCGCGGCGCTCGAACGATTCCTCGATCACGTCGCACAGCACGAAGATGTTTGGGTCTGCAAGCGCGTCGACATCGCGCGCCATTGGATCGCGAATCATCCGCCGGAGGCAGGCCATTAGCAAGATCGTCGAACGTCTCGCCCAGCTTTCGGTTCTTGGGCGGTACGATGGCGGAATCGATCGCGGCTTGGCAACTCCAGAAGAACGCGCCGCGCGCGAACAGTTCGCCGGCTGGGCGCGCGCCAACAATTACGCATTGTCGCAGGATCGCGTCGGCAATCTCTTCGCCCGGCGTGCGGGAAAACGCAAGGATGCGGCCCCGATTTTGGCCGGTTCGCATCTGGACACGGTAAAAACGGGCGGCGCATACGACGGCGCGTACGGGGTCGCCGGTGCCATGTGTGCGCTCGAGCTTCTCGACGCGCGCAATATCGCGACCGAGCATCCGATCGAAGCAACTGCGTGGGTCGGGGAAGAGGGAAGCCGCTTCCCGCTTGGATGTTTGGGAAGCGCCGTTTTCGCGGGACTCACACCCGCGGAGCACGCGCTCGCGCTTACCGATGAAACCGGAACCACGCTCGGTGATGCGCTCGCAAACGAGAACGGCGGTTTGCTGCGCGATGTACCACAGCGTGCAAATAACGACGTCGCCGGATACGTAGAGCTTCATGTCGAGCAAGGCCCGATTCTCGAACGCGCCGGCGCGCGAATCGGTATCGTTACCGCGATCGCCTCGCAGCGGCGCTTTCGCGTGACGCTCGAGGGCGAGAGCGGTCATGCCGGAACCGTGCCGATGGCGATTCGTTCCGACTCACTCGGCGGCGCTGCCGAAATTATTCTTGCGATCGAATCGAGGGCACGCGCACTTGGAGAAGCCGTCGTCACCGTCGGCAAGTTGACGGTCGAACCCGGATCCACGAACGTGATCCCCGCGCGCGTCAGCTTCAGCGTCGACATGCGCTCACCGTACGATGCGCACGTTGATGCGATCGAACAAACATTGCGCGATGCGATGTCGCGAGCGACATCGGCACGTCGCGTGCGCACTTCGATCGAAGCGCTCGAAGGACGCAAAGCAACGCCTATGACGCCGCACATGCGCGAAGCGATTCGGCGAGCCGCGAACTCAACGGGAGAGCGCAGCATGGATGTTCCGAGCGGCGCCGGTCACGATACGATGTGCATCGCCGCAATTGCCCCGGTGGCGATGATTTTCGTTCCGAGTATCGGCGGCGTAAGCCACGTCGGCGTCGAGAAAACCTCGGACCCGGACCTCGAGCTCGGGGTCGAAACGCTCGCCGCTGCACTCGTCGAGGTTGACCGCGACCTAAGGGCTAAATCCCTCCGGGGATGATCTTCTTCATTTGCGGTTCGGCGCTTCGCGGCCAGCCTGACCACAAGAATCTGGGCGACGCACGCTTCGTTCGGGAAGCGCATACCGCCCCGCGATACCGTCTGCATTCGGTTCGCGACCAGCATCCCGGTATCTACGAAGTCGGTATCGGCGGCGTCTCGATTGCGGGCGAGCTCTATGAGTTCACGCCCGAACAGCACGCGCATCTACTCGCTCACGAACCGCCCGATCTCTACGAAGGGACGATCATCCTCGATGACGGCTCGACCGCCTCCGCGATGATTTATCCGCGCAAGCTCATCGAAGAGCGCGGGTACCCTGACATTTCGCACTTCGGCAGCTGGGCTGCATACAAAGCCGCGAAGATTTCTTAACTTCCCCGGTACGTCGAGTAGCCCCACGGTGAAATCAGCAACGGGACGTGATACCGCTCTTCGCCTATGTCGATGCGGAATCGCACGGGAATCTCGTCGTAAAACGCTTCCGCACCGTTGCCCGCAAAATACGCGCCGACGGCAAAAATCAGCTCGTACCAGCCCGATGCCAGTTTCCCCCCGAACGGTGACGCGATTCGGCCGTCAGCGTCGGTCGTGCCGCGCGCAAGCTCCGTACGTTCCCGACCGACACGATACAACCTGACGTTGACGCCGGCCGCAGGTACGCCGAGGGAAGTATCGAGCACGTGCGTCGAGAGCATTAGGGTTGCTTTGCGCCCTCGATCTTTGCGCCTTCCGAAATCCAGGCTCCGATCTGCGCGCGCTCATCCTGCGTCATATTGGTGAGGTTGCCGAGCGGCATATTTTGCGTGAGGACGGCCTGCGCTTCGATGCGCGCGGCGTTCGCCTGGATGTGCTCGGGCGTGTCGAGCAACACGCCGCCCGGCGGCGCGCTAAAACCGGGCTGCGTTGGATGCGCCGCATGACAGGCTGCGCAGCGCTCGTTGAAAATCGGCGCGACCTTAGCAAACGTCACCGTCTTCGAGACCGCAGCCGTTCGTGGCGCAAGGGCAAGCGCGACGACGATCACGAGCACGCCGGCTCCGACTAGGAGCCACGGAACGTACCGCTGCTTGTGCGTCAGTAAGAAGAATTGGCGTACCAGAATCGAGGCGAGACTCAGCACCGCGAGCGCCTCCCAACCATACGCGCTGCCATACGTAATCGGATAGTGATTGCTGATCATTGTGAACAGCACGGGGAGCGTGAAGTACGTATTGTGAACGGAACGTGTCTTGCCCAGCAAACCCGGACGTGGATCGGGTTCCTCGCCGCGACGAATCTGCGCAAGCATTTTGCGCTGACCGGGGATGATGACGTTCGAGACGTTCGCAACCATGATCGTCCCGATGATCGCGCCGATGTGAATGTACGCCGCACGCGCGCCGAAGACGTGCAAAAGACCCCACGCCGCCAGAACGAGAAACGCGTAAACGGCAACACCGAGCACGACCGGCTGCCGCTCGAACACCTTGCAAAGCGCATCGTAGACCAGCCATCCCAGTACGATCGAAGCAATGCTGATTCCAATCGCTGCCGGCGGCGTGAGATCGAGGACGTTCTTGTCGATCAGCAGCGTGCTGGCACTCGACCAATAAACGATCGCGAGCATCGCCATGCCGGAAAGCCACGTCGAATACGCTTCCCACTTGAACCAGTGCAGATGCTCCGTCAGCGGCTCGCGCTTCGGTCCGGTCGGATACTTCTGATTGTGATAAAATCCGCCGCCGTGCACCGACCACAGCTCACCCGAGACGCCGTTCGCGGTATCCGCAGCGTCTTTTGCCGGCAGCAAGTTGTTATCGAGCCAGACGAAATAAAACGATGCGCCGATCCACGCAATGCCGGCCGTGAGATGAAACCACCGCACGAGCAGATTGAGCCAGTCCAAGACGTACGGCATCAGTCGATCAAACTTACCAGGCGCAAACGCGCGATCTTGCCGATCTCGCGCAAAGCAGTCGCGATTTCTGTTTCGCGTTCGTTGCTCGCGCGCTGCTCCAGCGCTTCCAGAATCGAGCTCTTCGTCTGCTCACGAACGCAAATGACAAAAGGGAAGCCGAAACGCGCACGATACGAAGCATTCAGCGTATCGAACAGCTCGGTCTCCTCGGGCGTAAGCCGATTGAGACCTGCCGCGGCCTGTTCGCCTGTCGACGCCGGCGTCAGATGTTCAACGCGACCCAAGTCGGGATGGGCGGCGATCAATGCGACGCGCCGCTCGAGCGAGCTTTCGGCAACAATCGCATTCATGCACGCTGCCAGCGCGTCGAGGTCGGTGAACGGCCGCCGCTCCGAGGCGAGCTCCGCGATCCACGGTGAGCCCTCGAAAGCGAAGCCGACTGCCGCGACGAACGAATCTCGCTCGGCCGTATTGAGATCGGCGACAGTCATCTTCCGCATCGGCCCATCTTCGCTATGACGACGCTTCTCCTGCGCCACGCGCGCCTGCTCGCGACATTCGACGACGCCGATCGGACGTTCGAGGACGGCGGAATCTTCGCGCGCGACGGCGTCATCGAATACGCCGGTTCGAGCAACGGCCTTCCGCCGAGCGCCGATGTTACGATCGATGCGAGTGGGATGGTCGTCCTGCCGGGGCTGGTCAACACTCACCATCACTTCTTTCAGACGCTGACGCGCAATCTCCCGATCGCCCAAGACGTGCCGCTCTTTCCGTGGCTCGTCGCGCACTATCCGATCTGGGGTCGCATCACGCCAGAGGGTCTGCGCTCGGCAACGGCGATCGCAATCGCCGAGCTGATGCTTTCAGGCTGTACGACCGCAGCGGATCACGGCTACATCTGGAAGAACGGCGCGCGCCTCGACGATCAGATCGACGTCGCGCGCGAGATGGGTCTTCGCTTTCACGCCTCGCGCGGCTCGATGTCGATCGGCAAATCAAAGGGCGGACTCCCACCCGATGACCTGGTTGAAGACGAAGACGCCATTCTGCAGGATTGCGTCCGCGTGGTCGACGCGTATCACGATTCGGCGCGTTTCGCCATGACGCGCATCGTGATCGCGCCCTGTTCGCCGTTTTCAGTCTCGACCGATTTGATGCGGGCGAGCGCCGCACTAGCGCGAAAGCGTAGTTTAACGCTGCACACGCACCTGTGTGAGACGCGTGACGAAGAAATGTACTGTCTCGAACATTTCGGAAAGCGGCCGGTTGCGCTTGCGGCGAGCTTGGATTGGACCGGGCCCGACGTCTGGTACGCGCACGGAATCGTAATGAATGACGAGGAGATCCGACTCTTAGGCCAATCTCGAACCGGCGTCGCGCACTGTCCAAGCTCGAACATGCGCCTCGGCTCCGGTATCGCTCCGCTTCTTGCACAGCATCAGAGCGGTATGAGGGTCGGAATCGGCGTCGACGGATCCGCCTCAAACGATGCATCGCATCTTCTCGAAGAAATACGTCAGGCAATGCTTCTGCAGCGTGTCGTGCACGGTGCCGCCGCACTTTCGGCGCGCGATTCGTTGCGATTCGGGACACGCGGCGGCGCGGCGGTGCTTGGTCGCGACGATATCGGCTATCTCGCCCCTAACATGGCTGCCGACTTCATCGGCGTTCGCCTCGATACGCTTTCGCTTGCGGGTGGCGCCGTCCACGATCCCCTTGCGGCACTCATCTTTTGTCGCACGCCTGAAGTCGATCTCAGCGTGATCGCGGGAAAGATTCGCGTGCGCGACGGAAGCCTCGTCGGCGTCGATGTCGACGCCCTCGTCGAGCGTCACAACGAACTCGCTCGCGCACTCATCTAAAGGAGTCTCATGATCGTCATCGATTCGCTCGACCATCTGGTGCTCACGGTGCGCGATCTCGACGCGACCCGCAAGTTTTATTGCGACGTGCTGGGGATGAAATTCGAGACGTTCGGCGAGGGCCGTACCGCGGTGCACTTCGGCACGCAAAAAATCAATCTGCACGTCGTCGGAAAGGAATTCGAGCCAAGGGCCGAGCGCGCAACGGCCGGATCAGGTGATCTCTGCTTCTTGACCTCGGTTCCGCTCGATACCGTCATTGAAACTTTGCGCTCGAACGGCATCGCCATTGTGCTTGGTCCCGTTCCCAAGACCGGTGCTCAAGGTCCGATCCGCTCCGTTTACGTGCGCGACCCCGACCTCAACTTGATCGAAATCTCGAACCTGATGGTCTAGTGCGCGCAGGACTCGTTCCGGCGTCATCGGCAGATCGCTGACCCATGCGCCGGTCGCGTCGTGAATCGCAGCAGCGACCGCGGGCGCAAACGGGATGAGCGGCATCTCTGCAACGCCACGCGCGCCGAATGGCCCGTTCGGATCGGGGTTCTCGAGAATGACCGGATAAATTTCGGCGGGCATGTCGAGCGCCGTAGGCAAGAGATACGTCGACAAATGCGGCGTAACGATCTTGCCGTCGATTGAGATGAAGTTTTCCGTGAGCGCGTAGCCGACGGCTTGCGCGAGGCAGCCTTCGATCTGACCCTCGACGAGCTGACGATTGATCGCGCGGCCAACGTCATGCACGCTGATCACACGCAAGACGCGCGTAACGCCGGTTCGCGTGTCGACTTCGACCTCAACCGCTTGCGCCGCGTATCCATAAGCGAAGTGCGGAGTGCCGCGACCGGTTTGCGGATCGAGCGCCGTCGTTCCGCCTGGTTGATATTTGACCGTCGCGTTGGGCGGTTCGCCGCGATGCCATGCCGCGAGCGCCGCTTCGCATGCGTCTTTTACGGCGCGTCCGCCAAAGAGCGTCATGCGCGACGCAGACGCTGAGCCGGCGTTCGGCGTCAAACTCGAGTCGTCGACAATCATGCGAATCAAGCTCAAATCGATCTTAAGGGCCTTCGCCGCGATCTGGCGCAGGATCATGTGCGAGCCTTGTCCGACTTCCGCCGCTCCTATCGCGACCGATGCGCCACGCACGATCTCACCCGCGACGTTGAGCGAGACCGTCGCCGTCGCCTGATCCGGAAACCCAAACGAATATCCGATGTTCTTCATGCCGCAGGCGATTCCGACGCCACGTTTCACGTGCGGCTCGTACGAGCGCGAGGGCGACATCCGTGCGCCGACTTCGTTGATGCAACGGTCGAACACAGATTGCGCGCTGACGCCATCCGGCAACGGCTCGCCGGTCGGCTCGATGTCACCCTCGCGGTAGAGGTTCTTGCGGCGCATGTCGATCGGGTCAATCTCGAGCGCGTGCGCGAGTCGCGTCACCATCGACTCGGCTGAAAAGTGGGCTTGCGGAGCGCCGAATCCCCGGAACGCGCCGCTTGGGATGTTGTTCGTGTATGTTACGCACGCGTCGGTTTCGACGCTCTCGACCCGGTATGGACCCGTCGCAAACGTCAGCCCGCATTTGAGAACCTCGGCCGACGTTGATGCGTACGCGCCGCCGTCGGCGATCATCGACGTCTTGGCAGCAACGATGCGTCCGTCGCGCATCGCTCCCCACTTCGTCGTGATCCGGAACGGATGCCGCTTATGGTGCCCGATGATCGACTCGTCGCGCGTCCACGTCATCGCTACGGACCGCTTCAACTTCCACGCAGCCAGAGCGACCAGCGGCGTCAACGAAAGATCTTCACGCCCACCGAAAGCGCCGCCGATCTTTGCATAGCGAACGATGACGTCGTCCTCTTGTAAGGAGAATAGCGCGGCCAACTGTCGCCGGTCTTCGTGCAGCCACTGACCTGCCGTCTCAACGACGAGGCGCTCCTCTTCCCAATACGCGATCGCGGCATCCGGTTGAAGGTAGGCGTGCTCTTGCCAGCTCGTCGTGAACGTCGCTTCAACGACAACGTCTGCTGATTCGAGTGCTTCCCCAATCGGTAAACCGTGCACGATCTTTTGCCGCAGCAAGACGTTATCGCGATCCGCGTGCACGCGTGGTGCACCCGGCTCGATCGCTGCGCGCGGATCCGTCAGCGCCGGGAGGTCTTCGTACTCGACGACGACGAGCGCGGCCGCCTCGCGAGCAACCTCCGCGCTATCGGCAACGACAAGCGCAACGCGATCGCCGTAGAAGCGAACGATATCCTCGCACAACAGCGGTTGATCAGCCTCGATCAAACCGAAACGGTTATGCGGAACGTCCTGTGCCAAGAGCACTGCGTGCACACCCGCGCACGCAAGCGCAGCCGACGAATCGATTCGCAGAATGCGCGCATGTGCACGATGCGCGAAAACGGCGGCGGCCTGCAGCATGTCCGGCTGAATCAGATCGGCCGGATACATCGCCGTTCCGTTGACTTTCTCGAGCGCGTCTGCTCGTGGTTTTTCGAGCTTGACGATCGTCTCGTCCATCGCATCGAGAATCTTGCGGTAACCCGTGCAGCGGCAGAGGTTTCCACTGATCGCGACCTGCGCATCGTCGCGCGTCGGCGTGGCGCGCTCTTCCATAAATTTCGCGCCGGCCATCAGCATCCCGGGAATACAGAATCCACACTGTACGGAGCCGCGATCGATATAGGCTTGCTGGAGCGGATGCAGTCGATCGCCGCTCAGACCTTCGATCGTAGTAAGGTGTGCGCCGTGCGCCTGCGCGGCGGGAACGAGACACGACATCACGGCCTGCCCGTCGAGCCACACCGTACATGCGCCGCACTCGCCTTCAGCGCAGCCTTCCTTCGAACCGGTTAAGCCGTAATCACGCAGTGCGTTCAGCAGCGTTTTGTGCTGCGCATTTTCCAACCTACACGGTTCACCATTGAGAGTCGTTTCGATCAACCCATCGAACTCGAGCGCGGCGCGAACCGGCATTTCGGTTTCGAGCAAGACGGGATCTTCCGGAAAGTTGTCGGCTTCCGCGCCATCCTTGAGCGTCTCGAGCGCTTGCACCACGAGAGCCCGTACGGCTCGGCGACGGTAGTCCGCGGAACCGCGCAGATCGCCGATCGGCGCGATCGCTTCGACCGCTAGCTCCGCTGCGTGCTCGATCGTTGCAGGCTCGAGGTTGTTGCCCATCAAGACGCCTTCGGCTTCCGGCGCACGCACGATCGTCGGTCCCACACAGCCGATCGCGATCGA
Organism: Vulcanimicrobiota bacterium; assembly: GCA_963715815.1. GTDB lineage: Bacteria > Vulcanimicrobiota > Vulcanimicrobiia > Vulcanimicrobiales > Vulcanimicrobiaceae > JAFAMS01. Next base: position 2,291,750 of record OY970278.1, read on the forward strand.
CGCTTCTTCTATCTTCAGGCCGTCAAACCGGAGTACGATCGCAACGTTGACGACGGAGATTGCTTGCGCACGTCGCAACCCGAGCTTGAGAAAAATTCCGCGCCGCTCTACATCGAGTCCGGGGAAGCGAATCTCACGGACTATCTCGTCAGGGCGAAGTGCAGTCGCGCGGAAGCCTGTATAGAACTCCTCGAGCAGCAGCGTCCGCGTCCCCCCGGCGCTCGCAAGAACGATTTCCGCCCCGAGCGCGATCAGGGGGGCAATCGTATCGTTCGCCGGCGAGGCGGTCACCAAGTTTCCGGCGATCGTCGCGCGCGCGCGAATCTGCGGTGCGCCTACCTCTATACATGCTTGCGCGAGCGGCAGCAAGGCATCACGGAGATTGGCTTCCCGCAGGACGTCATTATGTGTCGCGAGCGCGCCGATGCGAACGACGTCGCCGTCTTGGCGCACGAAGCGCAAATCCCAGATCCCGGTGAGATCGATGAGGTGTTCAGCCGGGCGGACGCCGCGCTGCTGCTCGACGATGAGATCGGTCCCGCCTGCAACGAGGCGCGTGCGAGCAGGCGCATCGCGTAATTCACGCAGCGCCGCCTCCAGCGTTGAGGGCCGGCTAACCGTCTTCCACATCGTTTTTTGGAAGGACATAAGTTCAGGGGGCTACGGCATGAAACCCTCGAAAGCACGCCCCTCCCATGCATCTGACTGACGTTGAGCGCGATAAGCTTTTGCTTTCATACGCGGCTGAATTGGCATGGCGCCGCCATAAGCGAGGCGTTCGCCTCAACTATCCCGAGGCAATCGCGGTCATTTCGTCGTTTGTCCTCGAGGGCGCTCGTGACGGCGTCTCGGTCGCCGATCTCATGGAGCGGGGCCGTAGCGTTTTGACGCGCGATGATGTCATGGACGGCATCCCTGAGATGCTGCATGAAGTCCAAGTCGAGGCGACGTTCCCCGACGGCACAAAGCTCGTGACGATCCACGAGCCTATCCCATGAAGCCGGGCGAAACATTTCCGGCATCCGGCAATATCGAGCTGCGCGCCGGCCGCGCGCGCCGCACCATCGATGTCAAGAACACCGGTGATCGACCGATTCAGGTCGGCTCGCACGCACACTTCGCCGAAGTGAACGATGCGCTCGTCTTCGATCGAGCAGCCGCTCACGGTATGTGCCTCGACATTCCCGCGGGTACTGCGATTCGTTTCGAACCGGGTGTCGAACGACCGGTCGACGTAGTCGCAATCGGCGGAGAGCGCCGCATCGTTGGGTTACGCGGTAAGGTCAACGGCAAACTGTGAAAATCGATAGACCGGCATACGCGCGGCTCTACGGGCCAACGACCGGCGATCGCCTGCGCCTTGCCGATACAGATCTCATCGTCGAGATCGAGCGCGATCTCGGAACGTACGGCGATGAAACTGTTTTCGGCGGCGGAAAAGTAATTCGCGACGGGATGGGTCAGCATCCGACCGCAACGCGCGAAGGCGACGGCGTTCTCGATACGGTGATCACGAACGTTACGATCATTGACGCCGTCGGCGGCATCTATAAGGCTGACGTCGGCATTCGTGACGGACGCATTGCGGGAATCGGCAAGTCAGGGAATCCGTGGGTAATGGACGGCGTCACGCCGGGGATGATCGTCGGTGCAGCAACCGAAGCGATCGCCGGTGAGAATCACGTCCTCACCGCCGGCGCAATCGATGCGCACATTCATTTGATCTGTCCGCAGCAAGTCGACGTCGCTGTCGGAAGCGGAATAACGACGATGATCGGCGGCGGAACCGGGCCTGCGTCCGGTACGAACGCGACGACCTGCACGCCCGGCGCGTGGCACATCGCGCGGATGCTCGAAGCCGTCGATTCGCTTCCGGTGAACATCGGCTTACTCGGGAAAGGCAACGCATCCGATCCCGCACCGCTCGCCGAGCAAGTTAAAGCCGGCGCGATCGGGCTCAAGCTGCACGAGGATTGGGGAACGACGCCGGCAGCGATCGACACCGCATTGCGCGTTGCAGACGAATACGATGTGCAGGTCGCAATCCACACCGACACGCTCAACGAGATGGGTTTCGTCGAGGAAACGATTCGTGCGATCGCGGGACGTCCCATCCATACCTATCACACGGAAGGCGCCGGCGGCGGACACGCACCCGACATCATCCGAATCGCGGGCGAAGCGTACGTGCTTCCCTCGTCAACTAATCCAACACGTCCATACACGGTCAATACGATCGCCGAGCACCTCGACATGCTAATGGTCTGTCACCACCTCGATCCGAAGATTCCCGAGGACGTCGCGTTCGCGGATTCGCGCATCCGGGCCGAGACGATAATGGCCGAGGACATCTTGCACGACCTCGGCGCGCTTTCGATGCTTTCTTCGGACTCGCAAGCGATGGGCCGCATCGGCGAGGTGATCATGCGCACGTGGCAGACCGCGCACAAAATGAAGATGCAGCGCGGCCCTCTGCCCGGCGATACCGCGAACAACGACAACGAGCGCGTCAAACGATATGTGGCAAAGTACACGATCAACCCGGCGATCACGCATGGGATCGCGCACGAAGTCGGCTCGATCGAGATCGGCAAGCTTGCCGATCTCGTGCTTTGGAAGCCCGCGTTCTTCGGCGTGCGTCCGGAGCTAGTCATCAAAGGCGGCGCAATTGCGTGGGCTGCGATGGGAGACGCAAACGCTTCGATCCCAACACCCGAGCCCGTGCGCATGCGTCCGATGTGGGGAGCGTACGGACGGATGCCGCAGTCGATTGCGGTCAGCTTCGTCTCGAATGCATCACTCGATGCGGGCGTTTCCGAACGGCACGCTACGGGACGTCGCCTCGTTGCCGTGCGCAACACGCGCACGATCGGTAAGCGCGACATGATCCGCAACTCGTCAACGCCGCATATCGAAGTCGATGCCAGAACGTACGAGGTACGAGCCGACGGCGAGCTACTGAAGTGCGAGCCGGCCCGCGAGCTTCCGATGGCACAGCGGTACGCACTGTTTTGACGCTGCGCACAATCCCGGCTCCGCTGGGCAATCTCGATAACTTCGAAGTCGGCGCGCGCCGTGTAGAACGCGTTATCGTCCAAAGCGACGATCTTGCAAAACGCGTCCTGCGGCTCGAAAGCAGCGTTGGCGAAATTGGGATTCGCTTCGATGACGACCACAGGCTCCGCGACGGCGACGTTCTTTACGCGGATGAGAATCTCGTCGTCATCGTCGGTGTCGAAGCCGACGATTTGTTCGTCATTCGGCCACGGGATGTCGGTCAAGCGCTCGCGATCGGTCATGCGCTCGGCAATCGCCATCTTCCCGCGCAGTTTGAGGGCGACGCGATTCTCGTGCGTTACGATCCGCTCGTCGAAGAGCTTCTACGCGAGAAAAGCGTTCCGTTCACGCGTGAGGCGCGCGTCGTCACCGGAGCTTTTCGCCACGCGCATGCCCCACATAGCCACGAATGAGTCTAGCGAAAATTCTCGTGCTGGCCGACAGCGCGTTTCCGACCGGAGCCTTCGGACACTCGTTCGGTTTGGAAACAGCGATCCTCGAGGGCCGTGCATCCGATGCCGATACGGTTGCGGCCTGGATAACGTCGTTTGTCTCGGACGGCCTGGCGACGCTCGACGCGGCAGCGCTCGTTCTCGCAACGCGCGATGACCATGACGTGCTCGCGCTTGACGAAGTCGTGAGCGCGGCGATCGTCGCTGATGAAGTTCGTGCCGCGAATGGGCAGCTGGCTCGCGCAACGCTCGCAACCTACGACGCGATGCACCTTCAGTCTGATGCCCTTCAGCGTTACGGGACGGCGCTCAAAAACAATGATGCGTACGGCGTGCACGCTCTGGCGTGCGGGCTTGGCTACGCAGCCGCCTCCGTGCCTTGGCGTGACGGACTCCGTGCTTATCTCTCGAGCACCGTAAGCGCGCTCGTCTCGGTTGCCGTACGCGCGATCCCCATCGGACAACGCGCCGGAGTCGACGTGCTATGGCGGCTTCGACGCCTAATCGAGGAAGCAGCGCAGTGCGCGCAGCGTGTTGAGTCCGCCGAGGATCTGCGCACGCAGGCCTTCGGCTGCGAGATCGACGCAATGCGACACGCGTCGCTCAACGGAAGAATGTTCGTATCGTGAACGCTCTTCGCGTTGGCATCGGCGGCCCTGTTGGAACCGGGAAAACAGCGCTCGTCGAGCAGCTTGCGCGGGCGTTCTATCCCCGTTTCAACCTTGCCGTCGTCACGAACGACATCTATACGAAGGAAGACGCGTTGATTCTGACGCGCAGCGGCTGCCTTCCGCCGGAACGCGTCCTCGGTGTCGAGACTGGTGGCTGTCCGCATACCGCAATTCGCGAAGATGCCTCGCTCAATCTCGCGGCGATCGCCAATCTCGAGGGCAGGTTCCCCGGTCTCGAGATCGTCATCGTCGAAAGCGGTGGTGACAATTTGGCCGCGACGTTTAGCCCCGATCTGGCCGATGTCACAATCTACGTGATCGACGTCGCCGGCGGCGACAAGATTCCCGCGAAGGGTGGCCCCGGAATCAGCCGCTCTGATCTGCTCGTCATCAACAAGATCGACCTCGCCCCGCACGTCGGTGCCGACCTCGAAAGGATGCGACGCGACGCGCTCGTCGCGCGCGGCCAACGTCCGTTTCTTTTTACGGATATGCGGCACCGTGTTGGCGTCGACGCCGTCATCGAATTCGTCGAGCGCGCGACGCTGCTTGACGCGCGGCCATAGACGGGTTACTGCTCCTCGACGCGGAGCAACGCGACGGTTCGACGCGGCTCGTCCGCGTGCACTACGAAGGTACGGCCCGTTCGAGCCGTGCGTTCGATGACGGTAGCGGAACGCGGGTTATCATCTCGACGCTCGGACCCGGCTCGCTCGGTGGAGACCGCCTGCGAATCGTCGGACAGGTCGGTGCGGGGGCTCATCTGATCGTGGAAAGCCAGAGCGCAACGAAAATCTACGGTCCGGGAACCTCCGCGTGCTTTGCGCATTGGACCGTCGCCGAAGGTGCGACGCTCGAACTGCGCACGGAACCACTTCTGCTATTCGGAACGGCGTGCTACGAAGGCCGCACCGAGCTTATGCTGGCGCCGACCGCACGCTTATCGATGCACGAATGCATCGCGCAAGCCGAGGACGCGCCCGCTCACGCACGACTCATCACGACGATCCGTCGCGGCGAGCGTTTGGCACTACGCGATGCGATCGTGCTGGACACTGAAACACTTCAGAGCAACGCAGTCGGAACATTTGTCGGATTCGGCGGCGAGCAGATTTTGGCGGAGGACGACGTTTCAGTTCGCGTCGGCGCCGGTACCACGCTGCAGGGCGGTTTATTTCTCCGCGCGATCGGACGGCGCGTGTGGGACGTTAAGGCGAGGCTAGCATCCGCGTATTCGGTGCCTCAGGTTTTACCGTTCTGTGACATCAAGTAGTCGACAATCTTGGGAACGTCGTCATCGGCGATCGTTGCCTTGTAGGCGGCGCGCATCTTGTTGACCTCAGCGGTCCATTGCGCGCGCGTCAACGCCGGCTGAAAGTAGACGTAGTCTGCGTTATGACAAACGAGACAATTGGCTTGGACGATCCCAAGATTCGGTCCCGGCTTGAACATGATGCCGGACGGGGGAAGCGTTATGGATTCACTCTTCGGAAAACCAGCTGCGACGAGTCCGAGCACGACGGCAACGCCGAGGACGATCGTGCGCATCATACCGTCACCTCATACGTCTCGATGTTGTTCTTGAGGTAGCCCGCCGGATTCCAGACCGTGAAATTCGTCTGCACGTCGCCGCTATTCGCGGTCGCGCGACATGCAAGCGTATGCGTCCCGGAGCCGACGCGCGTGGTCCAGCGCGTCGACCATCTGCGGAAGCTGTAGTTTCCGAGATCGCGCCCGAGCTTCGCTTCCGTCCACGATTTGCCGCCGTCAGCCGAGAGCTCGACCATCTTGATTCCGCTCCCCGCATCGAACGCGATTCCCCGCACCTCGGCGCTGTAACGATATGGGTACATCGGATCGGGCTTATCCAGACCCGATATGAAACTGCCGTCCTGAACGTTCGTCACGAACGAGCGGACGCGCATCTTGTTGATCGGAATCGTTTTGTAGCCGGTCTGGTCCGGCGTTACGGAGTTGTTCGGCGTATCGGGGATACGATATGCCGTCGCCATCCAGAAATTACCATCGACGTGGTCGATGACTTCAATGTCGGAGAGCATCTTCACCCAATACGTCGCGAACCAACCGGGCACGACGAGGCGAACCGGAAAACCGTTCAAGAGCGGCAGCGGCTCGCCGTTCATCTCGTAGGCGACCAGCATGTCGGGGTTGGCCATCACGACATCGACGTCGAAGGCTTTTTGAAAGCGGGGCGTCGCCGGAAGGACGCCACGATCGAGGCCGTGGAGCGAGACCTGCTTGGCGCCCGTGTCAACGCCGGCCTTTTTCAGAATGTCGACGAGCCGCACGCCCTTCCAGCGCGCGTTGCCCATTCCACCATTCGCCCACTCTCCGCCCGCCACACGTGGGCTGAAGAGCCCGCGGCTATTTCCGGAACACTGATTGACCGCAACGATTTCGACCGGCTCGAACTGCCTTTGCAGATCCGAGATGCTGAGCGATAACGGCTTCTTGACAATTCCGTGAACATCAAGGCGAAAACTCGTCGCGTCGACGCTCGTGGGAACTCCGGCTTCATGCCAGCGGACGAAGAACGCATTGCTCGGCGTAATGTCGCCTTCGTCGAACACTTCGAACGGCGTCTCGAGAATCGCCGGCCGGCTCGACTGCACGATCATCACCCGCTTCGATGGGTATTTCATCAGCGGCCGCTTTCCGTTTTGCATCGGCAGCTCGATCCAATTTTCCGCCGCTGAAATCGGCCCCGAGGTCGCAAACGCGGCGCCAACTGCCGCCGACCCAGCGAGAAATTCGCGCCGTCCTAAACGCATTGCGGTCCCCCCTCTGGGGAATAGTTTGTGACCTAGGTAGCGGCGCCTGCTGCGATCAATTGATCGGCGACTTTTTGCGGCGCGATTTCGAAGCGATCGTGCTTCCAACGGAAGGTTCCCAGGCCTTGCGAGATCGTGCGCAACTCCGTGATGTAGTGCGAGAGCTCGGCTTGCGGAACGAACGCTGCAATATGATGGAAGCCGGGCCTTTCCGAGGGCTCGAACGCGAGAACTTGTCCACGTTTCGTCGTGACTTGCGAGAGGGCGCTCGAAGCGTACGCGTTCGGAACCTCGGCATCGAGCCGGACAATCGGTTCGAGCACGACGGGCTTGCACTTCGGAAGTCCGTCGCGCATCGCCATCGAGCCAGCGGTCCGGAAGGCTTGATCGCTCGAGTCGACGTCGTGGTACTGACCGTCGTAGAGCGTGACATGCAAGTCGACGACAGGATATCCGCCGAGCGGCCCCCGATCGAGAGCTTCGCGAACGCCCCTTTCAACGGCCGGGATAAAGTTGCGCGGGACGACGCCGCCGACGATCTTGTCTTCGAACGTTACGCCATTACCCCGCTGACGCGGTTCGATACGTATCTTGATGTCCGCGAATTGGCCGTGCCCGCCGGTTTGGTGCTTGTAGCGAGCGTGCACTTCCGTACCACCCGTGATCGTCGTCCTATAGGCGATCGACGGCTCTCTTGCGTCGAGACTGAGGTTGTATTTGCGCGCCAGGCGCTCGAGTGCGGTCGAGACGTGTACCTCGCCGCTGCCGAGGAGTTGCAGTTCGTTCGTGAACTCTGCGCGTCCGACGCGCAAAGCCGGGTCTTCTTCGATTAACCGCGCGAGCGATTGCGAGAGCTTGGCTTCGTCGAGCTTTTCCTTCGGCTTTACCGCAACCGCGAACATCGGATCCGAAAGCGGAACGGTCGGCATGACGATGTCCGTCCCCGGAGAGACGAGCGTGTCGCCGGTACCGACGCTATCCATGCGCGCGATGCCGACAATGCTGCCCGGACCGGCCTCGGTTATTGGGCTCTGTTTTTTTCCTTGCAGACGATACAAGCCGCTCATTCTGATCTGCGCGTTGCCGCGTGACGAGACGACCAGCGGCGAGTCCGTTTTCAACGTCCCGGTCAAAACGCGCGCAACGGAGAGTTTGCCCTGCTGATTGACCGTCGTCTTGCAGACTTGCAAAACGATCGGACCGTCGACTCGTACGTTGACCTCGCGTCCATCGATGTCCGCGTGCGGGAGCGTATTGGGCGCGGGGAAAAGCCGCTCGACCGCAGCCACGAGCGCATTCATCCCAGTACCGTTCAGCGCCGCGGCGACGAGGACGGGTGCGACGAGATCGTGACTCGCGTCCTCGGTGAGATCCTTGATGATCTCTTCCTTCGACGGCTCTTTGTCTTCGAGCAGCTCCTCGAGCAACGTATCGTCGAAATCGCCCAGCGCTTCGAGTAGCTCGCGGCGGAACCGCGACACGTTGTCGCGCACGCCGTCGGTGATCTCGACTTGATGCTCTTTGCCTTCCGGATCGAACGCATATGCGACTTGATCGACGAGATCGACGTAGCCTTGCAGCTCCGGACCCGCGCCTATCGGCAAATGCTCGGGAATGACGTGCAATCCGTACGAATCACGCAACGCAGCAAGCGTTCCAATGAAATCCGCGCCTTCACGGTCCATCTTGTTGACCAAGAAGAGATGCGGCATCTTACGCGATTCGATAAAGTCGATCAGCGACTGCGTCTGCATGATGCGCGTCGGATCGGGATCGAGAACAACGATCGCGGCGTCGGCTGCGAGCAGTGCCTGCTTCGTCTCCTCAAAAAAATCAACGAAACCTGGGCAGTCGATCAAATTGAGTTCGACGTTGCCACAGGTTGTGTAGGCGAAGCTGACGCACGTGGATTGCGCGTGCCCGATACACTCGGGCTCGAAATCGGTGATGGTTGTCCCATCGTGTACCGATCCGCGTCGTGGAATCGCGCCGCAATGTGCGAGCAGCGCTTCAATCAGGGTCGTCTTACCGCTATGGTGCGGACCAACGACCGCTACGTCCCTCAGGCGTGAAAGTTCCGGCATGGCAGAGACTCCGAATTACGCGTGGGACGGGGGCGTTCGCCCTTCTCGCGTCTTGCCCTTTCCCCCTCAGAACAGGCGCTTCGTGTCGAGTAGGATGGTGACCGGACCGTCATTGACCAGCTCGACTGCCATCGTCGCGCCGAAGCGTCCCGTTGCCGTTTCGAGTCCAAGCGAACGCAGCTCGGCGACGACCCGCTCGTAGAGCGGCTCGGCTTGTTCGGGGCGCGCCGCCGTGATGAATGAAGGACGCCTGCCTTTGCGCACGTCGCCGTGAAGCGTGAACTGCGAGATGACGAGAACGCGACCGCCGGCTTCCGAAACGTCGCGATTCATGTTACCGTCTTCGTCCCGAAAGATCCGCAGCGACGCAATCTTTCGCGCGAGGTTGACTGCGTCGTCGTCGCTATCGTCGACGCCGACACCGATGAGAACCAGCAGGCCACCGTCAATCGCGCCGACTGCGTCCTCGTCGACGCGCACTTGCGCACGCGTCACGCGCTGGACGACGGCACGCATCGCGCGCTACTGCATCAACTTTGCGAGAATGAGAAGCCGGTGGCGAAGGACGAGTTTCGCTTCTTGTGAGGGTTCGTCGGTCGGCGTAAAGGCCTCGAGATGTTTTTCGACCTGCTGACCGCGCATTAGCGCGTCCTTGTAATTCTCACTTTTGATCGACTTCTCCAGGGCGGTGACCAATCGCGGGAGATCGCGCACCTGCGCCGGGTACTTCGCGGCGTTGCGAATCAAGTCGGCGGTAATCGCATTAACTGCTTCTGCGACTTGCTTGGCTTCGCCGGCATCCCTCAGTTCCGCAATAGGATCGTCCATGAATTGATCGCTCATGCGGAATCCTTTTGCACGCTCGACGGTACACCCTCGCGAGCAAGCATCATTAGTGACGCAACTTAACCTCTACGGCGCGAGCAATTGCCAGCAAGCGTGCGTCATCCCCACCGCTTCCGAGCAGCTGCAAACCAACGGGGAGCGCCGAACCGAGCGATCCGATCGGCAGAGAAATCCCGCACTGGCCGAAGACGTTTCCTGGCCGCGTATTGCGTAGGGTACGCCGATTCCACGCCGTCGCAGCATCGAGCGTCTTGCACTCGGCAACTGGTAAAGGAATTGTCGGGCTGGTCGGGGTGATCCACGCATCGAAGCCACGCATCCGCTCCGCTGCTGCTGCAACGAGCGATGCACACCGGCGGACCATTGTAACGTAGTCGCTCGCCGCGATCTCGAGGCCCCCTGCGATCCGTTGGCGCACGACCGAATCGAGAACGCCGAGATGCTTTTCAACGCGTTCGCGCCCGAGCGTCGCAACAAGATCGGCCGTTATCAGTTTCGAAAAGACGGGATCGACCAGATCGAGTTCCGGTAGATCGACGTCGTCAATCTGCACGCCCGCCCGTTCGAGACGCACGATTGCTTCGTCGGTGCAGCGCTTCACGTCGGGATCGAGATCTTCAAAGAAGACGCGCGAGGGACGTCCGAATCGCAGTCGATCGATGCGCACCTCCGGTACGCGCTTTGCAGTGAGCGTTTCAAATATCTGCACCGTTTCGCCGGCGCTGCGCGTCAAAGGTCCGATCGTATCCAACAACGGTGAGAGCGGAAAGACGCCCTCGATCGACCACAGGCCGGGACTCGGCCGATAACCGATGAGTCCGCACAGGGCCGCGGGCTGACGAACGGATCCGCCCGTATCGGTGCCGATCGCGAAATCGCAGAAGCCGGCAGCGAGCGCGCACGCGGAACCGTTGCTCGAACCGCCCGGTATCCGATGCACGTCGAGATCGCATGGATTCCACGGCGTGCGCCGTTCGAGGTTATAGGTACCGAGCGCGAACTCGGTGGCCCGCGTCTTACCGATGATCACGCAGCCTGCATCCCGCAAGCTGCGCACAAACGGACCTTCGGGCGGAACGAGATCCTCGATCGGCATCTCGCTTCCGGCGCGTGTCGGCATTCCGGTTACTGCGAGGTGATCCTTGACCGCCACAACTTTGCCATGCAGCGCACTGAGGAGCGTTCCCGCTTCGCGCAATCGATCGAGGCTGCGCGCGGTCGCGAGCGCGCGCTCACGATCAACGTATATAAAGGCGCCGATCTTCGCATCGAGGTCGTCGATGCGCTGCAGATACTGCAGCGTTTGTTCTTCAGCAGACATTTGTCGCGTCATTCGGCTCTGTATCTGCGGAGTTCCCGTTACCGTGCGAAGTGGTCAAATGTTTCAGTCCCGCGTACGAAACATGCCCCCAGCCGCAACGTAGATAGAACGCAGGAAAAGAAAGGGAAAACAATGACAATCGCATCTCCTCACGCAACCCCGATCCAAGTTCGTCAGCCCTCAGTTCCGGTGCGCGGAACCTTGCCGAACGGCCTATCGCAAGACCATCGCGGCACGTTCCCAGGTTGGGGCCCCAAGCTCTAACAATTGTGCGCCAAACCGCACGGGAGAGGCCAGGTCGGGGAAGAAATTCTTCCTCATGGGCGACGGGTCGCTTCAAGGATTACAGATATCGCTCATTCTCGGCGAGGCACTGTTCGTATCAGTGCTCTTCGTCGTTTGCTTCCGGGTGCGTCCGTGGCTAGGTCTCGCACCGCTTTATGCGATGACGGGCGTGATCTTTTATCTCGCGTCCTTCTTGGCGGGAACGGTTTACATTCAGGTCGCGCCGTCGATTGTCGTTTCGCCGGGTTCCGTCGCGTACTTCCCTGCACTGCTATTCGTTGTTCTTGCGATCTACATCGTGGAGGATGCGCTCGAAGCACGCCGTTTGATCTCGGGGCTGCTCGCTACGAACGTCTTTCTGGCGGTCGTCGGCTACCTAACAGCCATGCACTTACAGTTGCCGGGAGCAATCAATCCTTACCATCTGCCAGCTGGACTCTTCGTCACGCAGCCGCGCATCTTAACCGTCAGTCTGCTGGCAATATTTGCAGACACGCTGATGATCATCGTCGCGTACGAGCTTCTGAGCCGTTTCGTCTCGGTGCTCTTTCTGCGCATCTACGTCGCGATGGGGATCACGCTAGCGTTCGACACCTTACTCTTTGTCACGGGGATCGCGTTCGAACGGCCTGAGTACGCGGCGATCCTCAAAAGCTCGATCATCGGCAAACTTGTCGTTGGGGTGATCTACTCTGCGGCGCTCGCGGCGTATCTCCGTTGGTTCGCGATGCAGACGACGAGTGATGCGGGCGAGGCTCCGATCGGCGACACGATACGCGTCCTCACCTATCGGCAGCGATTTGACGTGCTTCAGGCTCACACGAATAAAGATCCGCTTACCGGACTCTACAACCGCGGTTTCCTCGACGAGATATTGGAATCGCAGGCATCGATCTCGCTGAGTTCCGGACGCACGCTTTCGATTCTCATGGCGGACATCGATTTCTTCAAGCGCATCAACGATACGCAAGGTCACGCCGCCGGCGATCACGTCTTGCACGACGTGGGGAGCTCGTTGACGATGACGTTCCGTTCGGCCGATTATGTCTGCCGCTACGGCGGTGAAGAATTCGTCGTCGTCCTACCCAACACCGATTTTGAGGCCGCCACCCAGCTTGCCGAGCGCGCGCGACAAAACGTCGCCGAGAACGTGGGCGTCACGCTGACGATCGGCGTCGCAATGCTGCGCGACGACGGCTACACGCCGGACGAGCTACTTCTTGCCGCCGATCGCCGGCTCTACGAAGGCAAGGAAATGGGACGCAACGTCGTTATCACCGAGGCGCCTGACCTCTCCGCGACGGCTTAAGCCTCGGTATCGAGCATCCCGAGTGTTGCGCGGCCTGTTCGTCGAGCCGCGCCAATGCTTGCAGCCCCGCCTTGCGCGCAACGTCACCTAGATTGAATTCGTCGTTATCACCGAGGCGCCTGACCTCTCCGCGACGGCTTAAGCCTCGGTATCGAGCATCCCGAGTGTTGCGCCGGCCTGTTCGTCGAGCCGCGCCAATGCTTGCAGCCCCGCCTTGCGCGCAACGTCACCTAGATTGAATTCCTGAATCTCGCCGACCGCGCCGGTTTCGTCGCCTTCCGCAAGGGAGGCAACCGAGTCTGACGCCGTACGCGAGAGCTTCGCTTCTTGCGCATCGACGGCGTTCATGAGATTGACCGGGCCGATCTCGGACATGAATGCTGATTTCCCGGCAACTTCACGGCCACCTTGGGACGCTATCGTCTCGCGGTGTCGGATACGCTCGTGCACGACATCGTCAGTGCGCCCGACGCGGCGTGCCGCCGCGCCGTAACCACAACGCTGCGGCGGTTTGGCTCGGGCGCGCTGCGTTTTGCAATAGCAGCCGGTATTCGCGTGCACGTCCTAGCCGAAGGCGAGCGCTATCGCGATCTTTCGCCCGCCTTACGCCGTCTCGGAATCGACGTTGATTCATGGCCGGCGCCGCCCGCGGGTTTGTTCGTCGTCGAGGAACGCCGCGTGTATCTACGCGCGCTCGGCGCGATGACGGTCGCACACGAATTCGGGCACGCACTCGATTGCGCGCTCGGCGGCGGGACGTACCGCTCCGCGGTTGATCCCGCAATACGCCGCGCTTATTCGCACGCAAAGGCGTTCGTTACGCCCTATGCCGCCTCCGGAATCGATGAGTACTTCGCCGAGGCGATTCGCGCGCACATTAGCGCCAACGATCCCGTCTCACCGTGGCCGCGAGCAACGCGCGAGCGATTGCGTACGGTCGATCCCGAGATGGCGAAGATCGTCGCGCGCTTGTTCCGCAGCGAGCTACGTCGGCTTGACGACCATCAGGAAGACGACCGCGATTGCGAGCACGCCGAGGCTGATGCCGACGAACCGGCCGCGTGCCGCTAGCTTCATCGCCTCTGGACTGTTAACACCGCTGCTTGCAACGGCAGCGATTTGTTTTTTCAGCGTCGGCGAGTAGATCGCAGCAGCGACGATCACCAATATGACGTACAGGATCAGCGCGGCGTCGATCCACAGCGTACCGGCGCCGTAATGGCCGAGATATGCTTCAAGCAAGCCGGTAATGAGCAGCAAACCGTATGCCGGGTTCGCGACGCGATCGTCGATAAACTTGATACCGCGAATGATCGTTTCCGCGGATTCGGGATGGGACTGCGCCCGGACGAACCACACGCCATACGTGAGGTTCGATCCAAGGGCCACGATCGCTAGGAGCACGTGCACGAACTTGACGATCAAATACAGCATTACTCGACCACCCTTATCGGTTTGCCCGCGAGCCACGCGGCAATGTCCTCGACCGTCTCGCGGTAGAATGTTTGGTATGGGGCGTCGGCGACGTATCCGAGATGCGGCGTGAGCACCGTATTCGGTGCGTGAAGAATCGGATCGTCGGCCGGCAACGGCTCGTGATCGTACACGTCGATCGCCGCGCCTGCAATTTGCCCCGCGTGTAAGGCTCCGATTAGCGCCGACGTATCGACGATCGGACCGCGCGAGGTATTGACGAGATACGCCGTCTTCTTCATCCAGCCAAGCTCTTCGTGGCTGACGATCTTGCGCGTGCGGTCACTGAGGACGAGATGGACGCTCACGACATCGGCGCGCTCGAACAGCTGGCGCTTGGTGACGAGCTCGACACTTTGTTCATCGGCGCGCTCTTTCGTGAGATTCTGACTCCACGCGATCGTTTTCATTCCGAACGCGCGGCCGATCTGCGCGACTTGCGACCCGAGCCGCCCCAAGCCGAGGACGCCGAGAGTTTTGTTACGCAGCTCCATGCCGACTGCAATCTGCCAACGGTGTTCGCGCAGGCCGTGATCCTCGCGCGGAATCCCGCGCACGACGGCGAGAATCAGCCCCCACGTCAACTCGAGCGTCGAGCCTTCGCTGCCCGCGGTCCCGCAGACCGTGATGCCGCGTTCCTTACACGCGGCCAGATCGATCGATGCGTTGCGCTTTCCGGTCGTGACGATCAGCTTGAGCTTCGGAAGCTGTGTGACGAGCGAGCGCGGAAAGGGCGTGCGCTCGCGCATGATCGCAATGATCTCGAACATCGAAAGCCGTTGGACGAGCTCGTCTTCGTCTTCGACGTGATCGTGGAAATAGCGGACGGTTACGTTTTTTCCGAGTGAGCCCCAGTCTGCGAGGGTTCGCGCGACACCTTGATAGTCGTCGAGAACCGCAATGTTCACGCTCACACAGGTGCGCCCGGCGGCACGACGACGATCTTCATCGGATCGCCTACGCGTTCGCGCATTACGCGCAGCGCCTCGCTGATCTGATCGAGCGGGAACGTGTGCGTCACGAGCTCCTCGCAGCGAAGACCGCCGCGTTGCGCGAGGGAGACGGCTCGCTTTACGTTATTCCCGCCCTCACCGCGACTCGTGTAAATCGTGATGTCGCTGCGAACGATCGCGCTCATGTCGAGCGTCACAGGTCCCGGATAAAAGGCCACGATCAAAATCTTGCCGCCGCGCTTGGTCGCCATCGTGCACTGTTGCGGCGCATCGAGCGCGCCGGAAGCTTCGATTGCGAGATCGACGCCCTTGCCGCCGGTTAGCTCCATGATGCGTTTGACCGGATCGGTATTCCGTGCGTTCACGATCTCATCGGCGCCGAGTTTTTTCCCGAGCGCCAGGCGGCTATCCCGCGTTCCGATGAGGATCACGGTGTTCGCACCGAGTGCGCGAACGGCTTGCACCGTCATGAGGCCGACCGGACCCGGCCCCCATATCGCAACGTCTTGTCCGAGAATATATCCGCCCGCCACGTCGAGTCCGTAAAGACCCGTACCCGCTGTCATGATCAACACGGCGTCTTTATACGTCAACGGCTTGGGAAGCTTGTAGAGCGAGCTGACATGGTGCAGCGCATATTCCGCGAACCCGCCGTCCGCCGTCATTCCGGTCGCGCGCTGTCCCTTCGCTGGGATTGCCGTAGTTGAGGCACGCGGTGTATTTGCCGACGAGGCAATTGTCGCAGCGTCCGCAACCATGATGCGCTTCGATTGCGACGTCGTCGCCGACTGCGAATTCATCGACGCTCGCACCAACTGCGGCAACGCGTCCGGTCCACTCGTGGCCCGGCGTATATTGACCGAACGGCGGCGTCAGCGGAAAATGTCCGTCGTAGATTTTCAGATCGGTCCCGCACATGCCACACATTGCGACTTGCACGAGCACCTCGCCGGCGCCAGGTTCAGGTACAGGTTTGTCGACGACACGCATATCGCCCGGACCAAACAGTACCGCGGCTTTCATGATGCGATGTCGGTGAGGCCCATAAGCGTCCGAATGCGGTCTTGATCGCGGCTGAGCTGCAATGCATCGCCTTCGTAGACGATCTTTCCGTCATCCATCACGTACGCGCGATCCGCGATCTTGAGCGCAAGCAAAGCATTTTGCTCGACGAGCAAGATCGATACGCCGTGCGCCTTCATCTCTTCGAGGATGCGATAGACTTCCTCGACGATCAGGGGCGCGAGCCCCTGCGACGGTTCGTCGACCAGCAGCAGCATCGGATTGGCGACGAGTCCGCGCCCGATCGCGAGCATTTCTTGCTCGCCGCCCGAGAGACGGCCGGCCTTGCGGCGGCGCAATTCGGCAAGCTTCGGCAAGTGCTCTAGCACGCGTGCAATCGACCACGGACCTTCGCGCCGATTTTCCGCGAGCTGCAAATTCTCTAATGTCGTGAGCGACTTGAACATTCGGCGTCCTTCGGGGACGTAGCCGACGCCGAGGCGCGCGATGCGATAGGCGGGCCAACCGTGAATCTCCGTGTTGCCGAGCTTGACAGAGCCCGATTGCGCGCGAGTCAAACCGAGAATGCTGCGCATCGTCGTCGTTTTGCCCGCGCCGTTCAGTCCCAGCAGCGCGACCAACTCGCCTTTGCCGACCGTTAGCGAAACATCGCGCAAGATGTGGCTCTTGCCGTAGAACGTCTCGAGATTGTGGACTTCGAGCAGCGGCTCAGACATGCGCGATCACCTCACGGCCAAGATACGCTTCGCGCACCGCCTCGTTAGTTGAGATCTCTTGCGGCGTACCTTCGGCCAGTTTCGCACCGCGATCGAGAACCGTAATGATCTCCGCGACGTTTAGGACGACGCGCATATTGTGCTCGACGAAAAGCACGGTGAGCCCCAGACGGTCGCGCAGGTCGCGCACCGTGCTGATCACGCGCGTGGTTTCCGACTCCGCAAGACCCGCCATCGGCTCGTCGAGCAGCACGAGGGTTGGACTGGGCGTCAAGCTCATCGCAATCTCGCAGAGGCGCTGACTACCGTGCGAAAGCTCGGCAACCGGACGGCTCGCGTAACGCGTCAAGTTGACGAAACCAAGCAGCTCCTCGACGCGCTCCTCGAGCTTTTTGCGCTGTGTGCCGGATGGTACGCGCATTTCGAATGCGACGCCTTGTTGCGCTTGCACGCCGATCATGAGATTTTCGTAGACGCTTAGCTCCGGAAAAATGCTCGGCGTTTGGAAGGTACGGCTCATACCACGACGGATTCGCCTCCAGCTAACTTCGCGCGTGACGTCCGCGCCGCGAAACACAACGCTTCCCGCATCCGGATAATAAAATCCCGAAAGCGTGTTGAAGAACGTCGTCTTTCCGGCGCCGTTCGGGCCGATCAATGCGTGAATCGTGCCGGAACAGACGTCGATCGATACATCATTGACGGCTTGCACGCCGCCAAAGTTTTTCGTAATGTTGCGCGCGGCCAGCAGAACTTCGCTCATGCCGAAATTCCCGCCGGCTCGACCTCAGGGACATCGTCGTGTTTGACGCCATTCCGCGCGACGAGCGCAGTAATCACCGTTCCGATAATTCCGCGCGGAAAGCCGATGACGCACGCAATGAAGATGCCGCCGAGAAATATCTCCCACGCAGGCGTTATCGTCGAAAGTATCTCTTTCCCGAGTACGTAGATGAATGCTCCGAGTAGGGGTCCCCATAGCGTCCCTGCACCGCCGAGGACCGTCATCAAAAAGAAGTCGCCCGATTGATGCCAATCGAGCTCGAGCGGGAACGTAAACAGGATCGAAATCGCGTAGAGCGCGCCCGCAAGTCCTGCGTAAGCTCCGGCGACAAGCAATGCCACGAGCACGAAGCTGTCGCTGTTAAGCCCCAAGTGGCGAACGCGTACTTCGTTTTGCTTGATCGCAACCAACGTGTGGCCAAACGGCGATTTCGTCATAGCCCAAAACAGGAGCAGCGTCACCAAGAAGATCGTCAAGCTCAAATAGTAGAGGCTTGTCTCGTGAAATGCGAAGTTGAGACCCGCCAGATGGAAGTGCGGACGTTGAAACGTCATTCCGTCCTCGCCACCAGTTACGTCGTTCGTCCGGTAAGCGATGAAGTAGAATATCTGGCCGAATGCGATCGTCAGCAAGCCGAAATAGATCCCGCGTCGGCGCAAGAGAAACCACGAGATCAAAAGCGTTCCAAATAGCGCGAGCAACAGGCCGATAAGAATTGAGACGACGAAACCGGCGTGCAGATACTTAATCGAAAGGCTTACGCCATAGGCGCCAAGTCCGAAAAGAGCAGCGCTTCCGAACAACGGCAAACCGGTGTAACCGAACATCACGTTGACGCTCATTGCGGCCATGGCAAAGAGAACGACTTCAGTGATGATCGAGATGTCGAGTCCGAAATGCGGAGAGATCTGAGGCGCTAGGAACATGAGCACGATGACGACTGCGGACACAACGTAGCCGAGACGCGCGAGATTCATCCGAACAGCCCTTCTTCACCGAAAAGACCGCGTGGTCGAATCGATAGCACAACCGCCATCAGCACGTACATGGAGACTTCGCTGGCAGCCGGAATATAAAGTGTCGTGAGCGCGATGACGACGCCGATCAAAATTCCGCCCGCAATGCTACCGAGCAGGCTGCCCATTCCGCCGATGATGACGCAAATGAACGCCGGCATGATAAGTGCGTTGCCGCTGGTCGGATTGAGCCCGAGCAATCCGGCGGAGAGAACGCCGGCGAATCCGGCCAAAAGAATGCCGATGCCGAAGTTGACCATGTAGAGCAGCTGGGTGTTCGTACCCAGCGCCGCGATCATCTCGGAATCGAGAATCGCAGCGCGCAGCCGAAGTCCGAATCGTGTGCCGCGCAAGAAGAACGTCAGCGCTCCGATGACGACGATCAAGACGAGCGCGATGAACAGCCGGTAGACAGGATACGCCATGAATCCGAGCTGCACGGTTCCCGCCAGCGAGGGCGGCGGGGAGAACGGAAGACCATTAGCGCCCCAAATCAAGCGGAACGCTTCTTCGGCGACGAGCGCAAGGCCGAACGTCAGTAGCAGGCTGTAGATCGGATCGCGGCCGTAGAGCGGCCGAATGAGCGTCCGTTCTGCGATTACGCCGACGATCGCCGTTAGCAAGGGCGCCAGGATCAGCGCGAGCCAAAACGGCGAGCCGTGCAGCACCAGCGCGAACGCGAGATAGCCTGCGAGCGTCAAGAAACTGGCGTGGGCGAGGTTGATCGTCCCGGTCAAGTTCATGATCAACGACAAGCCCAGCGCGACGACCGCGTAGAACGCGCCGAGAATAAGTCCGTTGAAGACAGATGGTAGTAGCTGATCCATCAAGCGCCCGACTCGGTGAGGCTGCCCCAATTATCCTGCAAAATTGAAGAGCCCCACCGAAGTGGGGCTCTTTTTTTTAGGTCGGTACCGGGTACGGTGGTATCGGGTCGATGCCGTGGATCGCGAGATCCCCGTCCTCCATTTCAGGCTGGCTCGCCCGAAGCGGTACGATAAACGAGATCACCTTCAGGATTATAAACGTCGCGATCGCATCGAAGACGATGATGAACGCGGCTGCTTGGGCCTGATGGATCAACTGCGTAATTCCGCCGCCGTAGAGCAGGCCGCTCGCGGAGACAGCAGACGTCTTCTTATCCGTGCTGAGATACTCGATCATGTTGCCGTTGGCGAAGATGCCGACGCACAGACCACCGACTAGACCTGCGACGCCATGCGTGTGCAGGACGCTGAACGTATCGTCGACGCGCTTCATGAACGGCCGCTGACCGATCAGATTGAGCGTCAACCAGGGAATGATGCCGGCGCACAAGCCTACGCCGATCGCTCCCGCCGTATCGACGTAACCGGCGCAAGGCGTGATGCCGACGAGCCCGGCGATCATGCCGTTGATCATGGAAACGGCATTCGGCTTACCCGTCGTCCACATGTCGAGCACAAGCCAGCACAACAGCGCGACGGCGGTTGTGACGTTCGTGTTCAGCACGGCTGCTGCGGCGTCAGCGTTCGCGAAGTATGGGTCGCCGCCGTTGAAGCCATTCCATCCAAGCCACAAGATACCGGCACCCGCAAGTGCCATGATCAAGTTGTTCGGCTCGAAATCTTGCCGGTCAGCGAGTAAGCGCGGACCGACGACGGCTGCCGCGACGAAGCCCGAAACACCGGCCGCCAAATGGATGACGTATCCGCCGGAGTAGTCGAGTGCGCCCATTTGCGAAAGCCAACCGCCACCCCACAGCGCAAACGCGCCGACGGTGTATACGAGCGAACTCCACAGCGGAACAAAGATCATCCACGCTTTGAAGTTCATGCGCGCGAAGACCGAGCCCGCGATCAGGATCGGTGTAATCGCGGCAAAGACGAATTGGAAATACATCATCGCTGCGCCGGGGAAACGAAGCGGCGGCATTCCACCCGCAGCAAGGGGGATATTTCCTTGCCCGATTATTTGGTTCGGATCGAGCGCAAAATGCGGAATCCCGATCAGCTGGCCGAGTATGCCGCCGCCGAGAATCGCCGGCGCGCCGAAGCTCATGTTGTAGCCCCAGAGCACCCAACACACGAGCACGATCGAGAACGCATAGAAGCACATGACGGACGAGTTCAGCGCCCATTTTTTCTTCACTAAACCGCCATAGAGAATGGCGAGTCCGGGAATGCTCTGCAGTCCGACAAATGTTGCGGCAGTCAATTGCCACGCCGTATCACCCGAGTTTAAATACGGCGGCGCGGGAATGTACGGGTTTACATCAGCTAAAAACAAAAGAAAGTTATCCCCCTGTACGAGAGTAGCTTCACGCATTCAGAGTAACCGTTGAAGTCGCTTTGCGCCTTCGACAAGGACCAAACGCTTGGGACCGCCCGTCCGCCATTGGGCCGAAAGGACGGACCTACTTCACGAGGTCGCCGACGGGCACAACCTGCACGTCATTATCCGACGTGAGTCGCACGAGATTGCTCCGTAGCGCTTCGTACGTGTCGGGCGTCGCGTGCGCGACGACGATCGCGACGCCGGTTCGGCGCGCGAGGTGCACCGCTTGTCGCAACATGTATGCAGCGTAGCCTTCTTCATCATATGCATCGATCACGATGTCGCGCGACGCGCTCGGAACTCGTCCGTGCGCAACGTCGTAGTACGTCGGCGAGCCGCCGGCCATCCCGTCAATGAGAAACGCTCCTGATGTCGCCAAGCGATGGACGAGCGGTCCGGGACCCGACGGATTGCCCGCCAGCGGCGTGATGACGCCACCGCCACCAACCTGGCGCAAGCGTGCCACGACCTGATCGGCCGATCGGGCTCCCTCCGTGTCGATCAGTAATGCGCGTGGATCGGTTCGCAGCGTCTCCGAGGGGACGTCGCCGGTCGCAGGGACCGCGAAGGTCAACGGATACGGGATTTGCATGAAGCGCTTGTCGAGCGTGGCGTCGGCACCCATGCCGTCGATAACGATCGCCATGCGGACGCTGTCGCCTTCACCCGGCGTTGAATCCGGAGCCCAGCCCTCAGGACGCTCGACGACGGCGTCGTCGACGAACGGATCGTAGGGATCGAATTGCGGGTCGCGTCCACGCGCGCCGACCAGAGAGCGCTGGATTGGAACCGGAGCAATCTCAGGGACTTGCATCTTCATCGGCATTGCGGCGGCGCGCTGAAGCTGCCCGCCGAGCATCCCTCCGGCAATGGAAAGGACGGCGACTCCTAAGATCGTCCCCCAAAACCAATTCCCAAAGTTCTTCATGCAACAGGTGCTCGAGCCGACAGCGCCCACAGAAACGCCACGAGGAGATAATTGGCTACGAGCGAGCTTCCCCCATAGGAAAAGAACGGCAGCGTGATCCCCGTCAGCGGGAAGAGATGCAACACGCCCCCGACGATGATGAAGACTTGGAATCCCAGAATCGCCGCGAGCCCGGTTGCCAGCAATCTTCCATAGAGATCGGGCTTCTCGCGCGCAACGCCGAGCGCACGCAACACGAGAACGAGGAAGAGCGCGCATACCGCGATCCCACCCAGAGCACCGAACTCTTCGCTATAGGCTGCGTAGACGTAGTCGGTCGCGACCGCGGGGATGTACCCGGGCTTCCCAAGACCGTAGCCCGTCCCGAATAAGCCGCCTGCAGCCAGCGCAAAGAGCGATTGCAGCGATTGATAACCGCTGCCGTACGGGTCCGCGAACGGATGCTTCCACGCCGCGATGCGCAACGCGACGTACGTGTAGTGATGCACTGCCCAAAACGCCGCAAGACCGAAAACGGCCACACTCCCCACGATCAAGTCGATGCGGCGCGTCGCGACGTATAGCATCGCAGCGAAGATGGCGAGCAAGAGCGCTGCAGTTCCGACGTCGCGTTCGAACACGAGGATGCCGACCGAAGTTCCCCAGCCGATGAAAAGCGGACCGAGATATTTTGCATTGGCTCGCAACGACCACGGCCGCGCTTCCGCAATCACATCGCCCGTCTCTGCGAGATACGCCGCCATGAACAGCACGACGAACAGCTTGATCGCTTCGATTGGTTCGAATTGCAGCGCGCCGACGCGGATCCATAATTTTGCGCCGTTGACTTCCTGTCCGAAAAGCGCAACGAGGACGAACAACACGGTCGAGGCCAGAATCCAAACGTACTTGTAACGCGCGAGCACGCGGTAGCGGCGCAGCGCCGGACCGATTGCAATCGCAATGACGAGCGCAATCAAAAGCCAGACGAGCTGACGCGCAGCAAGCACCGAATCCACACGCTCGATCGTAACGAGACCGATTGACGTAAGCAGAATCGCGATTGCGGGAAGCACGTCGTCGCGTCGTTCACCCCGGGGACGCACTACGACCCACACGAGCGCGAGAATCACGAGCGCAATGACGAGCCAGTACGGACCTAGCCCCGGCGATGGAACAAGCGCAAACGCGAACGCGCCGATGATAAGCGCGCCCAACATCGGCGCGGCCGTGCGGCCTGCGCCGAGGACGTCAGCGAACAATATGAAGTGGTACGAGCGCCTCGTAGAGGAGCGCGACGACGACGATAACGGCGAGCACGACGAACGCGGCGCCAAGCGCCCCCGAAACGCTGCGCCGTGCAGAGAGCTCCGCACCCAGCGAAATGGGCACCGTGAGATCGCGGCCCACGATCACGGTAGCACCGTCTTGGTTTCCGCGCATCTTGAGCAGCGCCAATATGCGATCGATGACTTCCGCGGAGCTGCCGGGCGAGCTAGCCGCAAACTCCAACTCGTCGTTGGAGAGCGTCTTATGGACACCGTCACTGCACAAAATCAACCGGTCATCGTCGCCGAGATCGAAATTTGTAACCGTTGCTTCGAGCGCCGGTTGTGTGCCGAGCGTGCGCGTCAAGAGACTATGCAAGCGCGCGCCCGCTCCGATCGTCATCTTTCCGCCACCTCCCACTTCGGGCGTGATCGAATCGTCTTCCGTGAGCAGCGAGAGTCTTTCTTCGCGCACGAGATAGGCACGCGATTCCCCGACATGGCCGATGAAGACTTGCGAGCCGACGACGAGCGCAGCCGTCAGCGACGCACCCGCGGCAACGAAATCATCGTGCGATCCGCTCTGTGAATAAATACGGTTGTTCACGTGCGCAAAAGCGGCCAACATCAAACGGCGCAACGTCAGCGTAATGTTGCTCCGCGATGCGAGCGTCCCGCTTCGAATCTTGCGGCGGAAGAAATCACGCAGCGTTGCAATGGTTACGTCGGCGACGCTTCCGCGTCCAATCGTCCCGAAACCATCAGCGACTGCGATCAGCGCGACGTCCGGCGCGAGCGCTTCCGAGCAACACGCATCAGCGCTACGCTGATGTTGCGAGATTCCGAGCTCGGAGCCGACCGCTATTTCCATTCGTCCACCCCTACGTAGACAACATCCGTTGAACCTATTCTTACCCTGTCCCCCGGATGAAGGAGCGCTTCGCGGACGAGAGATGTTCCATTCAGCAGCGTGCCGTTCCGGCTCCCCAGATCCTCAACATACGCGTCCACGCCCCTGCGTTCAATACGTGCATGCACGCGGCTGACCGTCTGGTCTGCAAGACTGATCGCGGCGCTGGGGGAGCGGCCGATCAAAAGACTGTGCGCGGCCCGATATCGCCGCCGCTCGCCGCCCTGGTCGCCCACGACCTCGACCTCGAGCGCAAGCGGCGCGCCGCCTAATTCCTCAGAGGCGACGACGTCCGACATTCGGCGTCGCGCGGTCAAAACGGCAAACAGGACAAGCGCGAGCGCAACTCCCAGCGACCAGAGTCTGGGATTGGCGACCACGTCACCCATCCCCGACTTCCACTCTCAGCTCGGTGTCCCCGAGCGTGACGGCGTCGCCCGGTACGAGCCGGGTCGGCCCGGCAATCCGCGTTCCATTCACCTGCGTTCCG
This sequence comes from Vulcanimicrobiota bacterium, assembly GCA_963715815.1. GTDB lineage: Bacteria > Vulcanimicrobiota > Vulcanimicrobiia > Vulcanimicrobiales > Vulcanimicrobiaceae > JAFAMS01. The sequence continues at coordinate 2,316,423 of OY970278.1, forward strand.
TTCGTCGACCCAAGATCTTCAACGACGACGCCGTCGTCCGAGCGGATCAGGCGCGCATGCCGGCGCGAAACGCGTGGATCGACCAGATCGATGCCGTCTTCCGAGCCGCGACCGATATTGAGCGTCCCTTCGATCGGCCACGACGCGCCGAGCGGAACGCCTCGCTTCACGCGGATGGCGTAGCCGCGCGCCGACGCTTCTTCTTCGTCGCCTTGGACAGGATCGATCGCTACCGTCCCCGCGACGAGCGACTCGTCAGCATGGACGATCACGCGCGCACTTCGTTTAAGCGCGAGATCGAGCGCCGATGATGTTCGCTCGAGCAGCGCGCTCCAATCACGCTCGAGCTCACCGCGCTCAGTGCGAAGACTCGCCAGATCGCGTGGGTGCAAACGCACTAAATAGGTCTCGGCCGGCGCGCTTTCCATCGTCGCGACAAGCTTGCGCGCGATTTGCGCCGGAGCAACGTCGCTCGGAAAGATGCGCGCAAACGTTCGCTCGACAAACTGCGCGCAGGCATCCTCAATCGCAGCAAATGGGTTCATGCTGACTCGCAACGTTCGAGGAGCGACACGAAGAAGCCGTCGCGGCGCTCGATTCCCGGCGGGAAGCGCAAATCACCCGAGTCAGAGCGCCATGCTGCGAATTTCGACGCGACGGCGGCGCGCGAAAACTCCGAACGCTCGCGCAGAAACGCCTCGACCCGCTCGTGCGTCTCGACCGGACTGAACGAACAAACGGAATAGACGAGCCGGCCACCCGGACGAACCCGCTGCGATCCACTCGCGAGCAGCTCGGCTTGCAATGAGGCAAGACGCTCGGGATCGCCCGGCTCCTTGCGCCAACGCGCTTCAGGTTGCCGTCCCAAGATTCCAAGACCTGAACACGGTGCATCGACGAGCACGAAATCGGCGTCGCCCGCGCCCTCGAGTCGCGTCGCATCGCCTTCGTTCAGACGCACACTTTGCAGCCCGAGTTCGTGCAACCGCGCCCGCGCGTACGCGACCTTGTGCGGATCACGCTCGATCGCTTCCAGCGTCCCGCTGTCGTTCATGCGCCCAACGATCTCGAGCGTCTTGTTACCGCGCCCACTGCACAGCTCGACACCGTGCATTTCCGGCTTGGGGTCGAGTACGTCAACGGGAACGGCCGCGATCTCGCCTTGTTGTTCCCAGCGATTTTCCGAGTCGGCGAGCGCTTCGGGTCCAGCTCCATCGACAAGGATGATCTCACTCACCAAATCTGAACGTTTCGCCTCGATCGAACGCGACCGCAGCACATCGAGTGCTTCGTCCGTCGTCGTGCGCAGCAAGTTGACGCGCACTGCCGCTTGGGACGGTTCGTTCATGCCCTGCAGCACCGGATCGAGCTGCGCGTCGCCGAAGGCGTCACGCACGCTCGCGACAATCCACGTCGGGAACGAGTGCAGCGTTCCCAAGAAATCGTCCTCGGATTCGAATTCTTCGCGGCGCGGCGCGAGGCGCTCTGGTTCGAGCTCAGAAAGACGGCGCAGAACGGCATTGACGAGTCCCGCCGTGCCGCGATGTCCGTGCCGCTTTGCGAGCCCGACGGTTTCACTCACGGCCGCATGCGTCGGCACGGCCATGCGTGCGACCTGATATGCACCCAAGCGCAAGATTTCTTGAATCGTCGGCGGCAGCTGCGCAGCGCGTTTTCCGACGAACGGCGCGAGCAGCCAATCCAAATACCGGCGCGCCTTGATCGAGCCATACGCAAGCTCGGCTGCAAACGCGCGGTCGCGTGCATCGAGACTCGAGCGCCCCGCATGATAGTCGAATGACTCGTGCGCACCGCGCGGACGGCGTTCGCGCGCGAAGACGTCCCGCACGACGCTCAGCGCCAGTTCGCGCGAGGTCATCGCGCGAAGAGTGAGGCTGCGAACGCCTCGCCGCTCATCGCCGAACGGTTTGCCGGAACTATGCGCTCTATTGCGACGGCGCCCTCGCCGCACGCGACGGCAAGTCCATGCGGAATCTTCGACGGTGTGCCGGGAGCCAGTGACGTTCTGGTTTCGAGCGGATGGGTTGCGATGATCTTAGCGCCGACGCCTTCGATCTGAGCGCGCGCACACGGCTGCGGCGAAAGCGAACGCACGAGCGCATCGACGTCGAGCGCAGACCGCGACCAGTCGATTCGAAGATCCGGAGTGCGCAGCGGCCGCGTCAGCGTCGCATCGATCTCAGCTTGCGTCGCGAGCGTGGCTTGCGGCGTGCGTTTGAGCTCTGCACGTTCGGCGAGACGAATTGCCTGGACGAGCGCCTGCGCGCCAAGGTCGGCTAATCGCGTTTCGAGGTCGCCGTAGGTCTCGCGCGCACCGAGCGGCACTTGCTCACTAACGAGAATGTCGCCCGTATCCATGCCCGCGTCCATCGCGATGATCGTGACGCCCGTGATGGTGCGGCGATCGCGAATCTGCGTTTGCAGCGGCGTCGCGCCACGATACAGCGGCAACAGACTCGGATGCACGTTGAAGGCGCCCATGCGCGGTATATCGAGCACCGCCTGCGAGAGAATCTCGCCATACGACGCGACGACGAAGAGATCGGCGTCCAGAGCGCGCAACTGCGGAACGATCTCGCGCACGCTCTCCGGCTGTAAGACATTCATTCCAAGCTCGGACGCGACGATCTTGACGGCCGGCGCTTGCAGCTTCTGTCCGCGCCCCGCCGGACGATCCGGTTGCGTAACCACGGCGATGACATTCGTTGCGTCGCACATCGCGCGCAGACTCGAGACGGCAAATTGACTCGTCCCGAAGAAGACGCTCTTAAAGGTTCACCTTAGATTTCGACGGCTTCGGCTGCTTCGAGCTCTTCTTCTGTAACTGCCGGTCGAATATTCTTGGCTTTGTCGACGTAGAGAATTCCGTCGAGGTGATCCATCTCGTGCTGTAGGCAGCGCGAAAACAAATCGCCGCTGGCTTCAACTGAGATCTTACGGCCGTTGCGGTCGAGCCCCGCGCACACGACGCGTTCGAAGCGCGTCAGATCACCGATGAAGCCCGGAACCGAAAGACAACCCTCGATCGATTCGATCTCGCCTTCGGTGATCGTGAACTTTGGATTGATGAAGACGAACGGGCCGTGATTCTCGTCGTCGTCCTGCAGATGGATCACGAAGATCCGCTGTCCCACGTCGATCTGCGGAGCCGCTAATCCGATTCCGGGCGCGTTGTACATCGTCTCGAACATGTCGTCGATCAACTGCTGAAAGAGCGGTTCGCGAATCTCGTCGAGATCGACTTTCTTCGCGACCTTACGCAGTGTGGGGTGATCGTCGGTTAAAATCGGTCGGATGTACGGCATGGCAACGCTGTATGACAACGTTCGCGCTAAGAGGTTTGCGGGGCCTCCCGACGCAACCGCGGCACGTGGTGACGACAGCCTCTCCAACGCCGGCCCGGCCATATCCGCTGTGGCCGACGCTCGGAACAATCGTCCTCGTGGTCGCTGCGGGTTTCTTCGCGATGATCGTGGCCGGCATTCCAACTGTGATCACGCTCGGTACCCCCCTGAATCCCGGCGACGTCGGCGCGAACATCGTTGAGGCGGCTTTTTATCTCGGCGGACTCGCCGCACTCGTGCCATTGCTCGAGCGTCTTTCGCATCGCACGCTCGCGCAGCTCGGCATCCGGCCGCTCGACAAGTTCTCGTGGGGTATCGTCGGCGTTTCGCTCGTCGTGCTGATCGTGATGCAAATCATCTACCAAACTATCTTGGGTGCATTCCATCAAGAAAATCACATCCAGGCCGGCTTCGAACATTTTCGCGTTGCGTCGCCGGCTAGTGCGGTCCTAGTGCTCGTTACCGGTGCGATCATTGCGCCGATCGCCGAAGAGCTATTCTTCAGAGGCCTAATCTTCAATGCGCTCGCCGCGCGAATGCCGATGCTTGTTGCGGCGCTGATTAGCGGCGTCTTATTTGGAATCGGACACGGCGATCCCGTCTTGTTTCCGGCGCTAGCGCTCTTTGGGATACTGCAAGCGATCTTCTATCGGATCAGCGGCAACCTAATCGTCCCGATGATCGTACACGCCGCCAACAACGCGATTTTCCTCACGCTTATGATCGTCATCCCAGGCTTTCACTAACAGGTCAAGCGCGATCCGAATGTCGCGGCAAAAGCTGCCGCTCAACTCACAGCGGAATAAGGCACTCAACGAGAGAGGCGTGCATGGCACGCCTCTCTTCGCTTCGCTAACGAATGAGCCCAATGCGATCGGCTTGGAAGTTACCATTCGCCCAGAATCCGAAGACGCGGACGTACATCCCCTGATGCAGCGTCAATCCGGTCGGATTGATGATCGTGCCGTGGCGCAGGTGGACGGGGACGACTTCGCCCGCTGCGCGCACGTCCATTGTGAACGCGTTGAAGTATGTTACCGTGCCACGAAGCTCGTGCGTGCCGACGAACGGAGCACCGGCTTGCTCTCCGAAAATGATTGGCTGCGCCTGTGCGACCACCGGCGCTGCAAACGCCAACACGCCCAGAGCCAGTGCGATTCCAAGAAAGGGACGTTTCATCTAACTGGTCCTCCGAATAAAAGACGCCTTATGCACGAGGATACGCTTGCACGCTCCCAACCGTGCGAAAAACCACCCGCTTCTAACGGACCTTAAATCGAACCAGTGCCGGAGATTGAGTACAGATTAAGCGCGATGACCGGGCGCTCGTTCGATTTTCACAGAGCTCCATTACGCGCAAAGGACCGCCTCAAGGCACGATGCCACCACTTGTCATCCCGAGCGTAGCAACGCGAAGCGTTGCGTAGTCGAGGGACAGCGATAGTGTTCCCGTCGGCGATGATCGTGCCAAACTTGTTTCATCGCCGCTGCCCTTCGACTACGCGCCTACGGCGCTACGCTCAGGGTGACACGACAGCGGGATCGCAGCTTATTGTTATCCCGATTGAAGTCGCGGGACAACACCATCTCGCCGCCGTCACTTTGAACGTCTGCGAAGTAGATCGTCGATAACGCTATCGGGATAGTATCTCGACATAAGCTCGGCCGCGAAAAGAAACAACCCCACGCCGCAAGAGATCGCGATCGCCTTCTGTTGCAATGTCTCAACGACGAATGCGCTCAGGAAGCCGAACATCGCTGCTGCGAAGCTGAACACGATCAGCCGACTCGGCAGCTCTGTCATGCAAAAAATTCCGACATAAACAGCATACAGCGCGACACAAAAGAAGATCGCCCCGTTCAGAACTAGTTTAGCTTGTTGACCCCACCGGAGCGCAAAGAGCTCGCCACCAATCGTCAACAAAAGAGTAAAGAGCAGTGAGCGCCAGGGCGGCCGGTAAGATGAATCCTGGTGCTGCTGCATTTCGTCGACTCACCCCTACGATTCGTCGGTCGTCTACGGCCTGCTACCGCTGCTCACTGCATAGAGTTTCTTCGGCCTTGCTACGTCGCCGCGGCCCCTCGACTTCGCTCGGGATGACAGGCGCAATCGTCGCCTGAGACGGCCCTTTGCGCTGAAGTGTCGACATGAGACCGCCGAAGGTGCGCCCGGTTATCGCGCCGGCGCGCTAAAAATCGCGGCCTAGAGTATGTACGCGCTTAGATCGGTGTTGCCGGCGATTTGTGCGAGACGGTCGCGTACGTAGGCAGCGTCGATCCGAACCGTTCCGGTTTTCTCTGGGGCGTCGAAGCTGACGTCTTCGAGCAGCTTTTCGAGAACGGTGTGCAAGCGGCGCGCGCCGATGTTTTCGGTGACGTCGTTGACTTGCGTTGCGATCTTCGCGAGCTCGGCAATCGCGTCCGCAGTAAACTCGAGCGTGACGTCCTCGACGCCGAGTAGGCCCTTATACTGTTCGATCAGCGCGTTCTTGGGCTGGGTAAGGATCGTTTCGAAATCCGCAGCCGTCAGCGAGTCGAGCTCGACACGAATCGGAAAGCGGCCCTGAAGCTCGGGAATCAGATCGGATGGCTTGCTCGTATGAAAGGCGCCCGCCGCAATGAAGAGCACGTGGTCCGTTTTGATCGGCCCGTACTTGGTGTTGACGGTACTGCCTTCAACGATCGGGAGAATATCACGCTGCACGCCTTCGCGTGAGACGTCGGGGCCGCCGCCGCGACCATCGCGGCCCGCCACCTTGTCGATCTCGTCGACGAAGATGATCCCGTTCTCGCCTGCACGGCGTAGCGCTTCGCGTTTGACGGCATCCATGTCGATGAGCTTTTGCTCTTCTTCTTGCGCGAAGATCCGGCGGGCTTCGGCAACCGTCACGCGCTTGTGCACGCGACGCTTTGGCAGTATCCCGCCGAGCATCTCGCCGATATCGGCTTGACCCCCGGCGGCGTCGCCGCCGATCACGCCGATCGGCATCGATGCCGATTCTTCGACCTCGATGTCGACGAGACGCACATCGTAGAATCCACGCAGCACGTCCGAGCGCGCCTGATCGCGCGTGGTTTGCGCGTTTGGATCGGGCGGTGCCTGAGGCGCGGCTTGCGTCTGAGTCGCCGTCGTACCTGAAAAGCCGCTGCCGAAAATCGAGCCAAGCGCAGCAAACGGATTCTGCGCGGATTGCGCCGAGGGCGCGCGCGTATCGGGATACAGCAGATCGACAACGCGCTCGACCGCATTGCGATCGGCCGGCTCGATGACTTCGGCGCGGCGTTCCTCGCGCACCATGTGCACCGCATCCTCGACGAGATCGCGGACCATCGACTCGACGTCGCGCCCGACGTACCCGACTTCGGTGTATTTCGTGGCTTCGACTTTGACGAACGGCGCGTTGGCAAGCGCAGCCAAACGGCGCGCGATTTCCGTCTTGCCGACGCCGGTCGGGCCGATCATCAGAATATTCTTCGGACTGACCTCGGCACGCATTTCCTCGGGTAGCCGTTCGCGGCGATAACGGTTGCGCATCGCAATCGCGACAGCGCGTTTCGCTTTTGCTTGTCCGACGATATATTTGTCGAGCTCGGCGACGATTTGCCGCGGCGTAAGTTCCGGCATATCCCTAGAGCGTCTCCACCACGATGTCCGCGTTCGTATAGATATCGATCTTTCCCGCGATCTCGAGCGCCTTACGCGCGATCTCTGCGGGCGAGAGCGACGTGTTCTGAGCCAGCGCAATCGCTGCCGCCTGAGCGTAGGGCCCGCCGCTTCCTACTGCCGCGATCCCGTCATCAGGCTCGATGACGTCGCCGGTTCCCGAAAGGACGAAGAGATGCTCGGCCGTCCCGACGATTAAAAGCGCCTCGAGACGGCGCAGCGCGCGATCTTGCCGCCAGTCTTTCGCAAGCTCGACGGCGGCACGCACGATGTTGTTCTTGTACTCGTTGAGCTTGGACTCGAACTTCTCGAGCAGCGTAATGCCGTCGGCTGCAGAGCCGGCGAAACCGGCGATCGCGCGACCGTCGGCGATGCGGCGCACTTTGCGCGCGCTGTGCTTCATGATGGTCTTATCGAAGGTCACCTGGCCGTCGCCGGCAACCGCCAGCTTGCCGTCGCGAAGAACGGCGAGAATCGTCGTGGACTGAAAACGTGATGGCACTGGCTGAATTACCCGATCGAAGCTAGCAAAGTTCCGTGCGCCGCTTCCCACGCGGCGATCCGGACGAGCGCTCTTTCCGCAAGGACTCGACGACGCTCACGCTTCCCGCGCGGCAAGTCGGGTCCGGTCGAAAAGTAGCCCCAGGTGACGTTGGCGGGCTGGAAGTCGGACGTCGCGGTGTTCTGGACGTGCGCGACGACTGCGCCGAGCGCCGTGTCCTCGGGGACGTCGATCGGCTCCATACCGAGAAGCTCGCGCGCCGCAGCTCGACCCGCGATCATCCCGCACGCAGATGCTTCGACATAGCCTTCGGCACCCGTGACCTGTCCGGCAAACGAAACGCTCGGATTCGAGCGCAAACGGAAAAAGCGATCGAGCAAACGCGGACTATCGATGAACGCGTTGCGGTGCATGACGCCGAGGCGCAGCCATTCAGCATTTTCGAGACCGGGAAATTTTCCGAAGACTTCTTTTTGCGCCGGCCATGTCAGCCGTGTTTGAAAGCCGACCAGATTAAGTGCCGTGGCTGCAGCGTTCTCCTTACGCAGCTGCACGACGGCGTACGGTATCATTCCCGTCCGAGGATCGGCGAGCCCAACCGGCTTGAGCGGGCCGAATCGCAACACGTCCTCGCCGCGATCCGCCATCTCTTCGATTGGGAGGCAGCCTTCGAAATAGCTGACTTTCTCGAACTCTTTGAGCTCATGCCGCGGCTGCGTCCGCAGATCGCTTACGAACTGCAGATACGCATCCCGGTCGAGCGGGATGTTGAGATAGTCGTCGCCTTCACCCTTGTCATAGCGCGACTTACGATACATCTTGGATTCGTCGATCGAATCCGTCGCGACGATCGGCGCTGCGGCGTCGTAGTAATGCAACCGCCCGCCTCCGACGAGATGATCGATCGAATCGGAAAGCCCAGCGCCGGGAAGCGGCCCGCACGCGACGATCGTGCGGCGGTCGAGCGGAATCTCGCTGATCTCCTCGCGCCGCAGCTGGATCCGCGGATGCGCGCTTATCTGCGACTCGATCTCATTGCTGAACAGGATGCGGTCGACCGCGAGGGCTCCGCCGGCGGGGACTGCATGTTTGCGCGCTGCGGCCAAGACGAGCGAGCCGCAACGATGCAGCTCTTCTTTTAAAAGGCCGACAGCGTTCTCGAGCGCGGCACCGCGCAGCGAGTTGCTGCAGACGAGCTCCGCCAGCGTGTCGGTTTGATGCGCGGGCGAACGGCGGTTGGGCCGCATCTCGAAGAGCTCGACTTGCACGCCCGCTTCCGCAGCTTGCCACGCGGCCTCGCAGCCCGCAAGGCCGCCGCCGACCACGACAAGCGCGTTAGACGGGGACATGCTCCAAATCGGCTTCGACCTCGTCGGCCGAGGCCGACGTGTCGCCTTCGATTTGCTCGCCGCTACTGTCTTTGGCGCCGAGCTTCGAGAGATCGTGTTCTTTGTCGTTCGAGCACTCGAGGCGCACCGTTCCACCGCGACGCGTCTTGGCGACGACGTATGATCCGCACACCGGGCACGGCTCGGGAATCACGCGGTCCCACGAAACGAAATCGCAGGCCGGATAATTTGCGCAGCCGTAAAAAATGCGGCCCTTGCGCGACTTGCGCTCGACGATTTTGCCGCCGTCTTTGGGACAGATCGCCCCAGTGTCTTTGAGAATCGGGCGCGTCGTCTTGCATTCGGGATAACCCGTGCACGAAATAAATCGTCCGAAACGCCCCGTCTTGATCACCATCGGGCGTTCGCACTTAGGGCAGATCTCGTCGGTCGGCTCGTCGCGGATCTCGAGCTTCGGAAGCTTCTTCTCGGCTTCGTCCAGCTCGCGTTTGAAATCACCGTAGAATTCGGTGAGCAGGATGCGCGTCGGTTCCCAACTATCGTCCGATTCCTCGATGCGATCCAGCCGTTGTTCCATATTGGCGGTAAAGTTCACGTCGACGATGTCGGGGAAATGCTCGACGAGCAGATCGTTGACGGCAAAACCGATCTCGGTCGGATGGAAACGTCGCTCGATCTGTTCGACGTACGTGCGCGCCTGAATCGTCTCGACGATCGTGCTGTACGTCGACGGCCGCCCAATCCGGTTTTCTTCGAGTGCGCGCACCAGCGTTGCTTCGGTGAAGCGCGGAGGCGGCTCGGTGAAATGCTGCTTGGGATCGAGCGTGCGAAGGTTGAGCGCCTGTTCCGCCACGAGAGCCGGGAGCATCACGCGCGGCTTTGCGACCTTTCCGTTCTTGCTCTTGGGAGGCGCTGCCGCTGCGGCATCGTTGGCAGTGGCATCCTCCGTGCTCTCGTCGTACACCGCGGTGAAGCCGGCGAATTTCAAAACGCTCCCCGTCGCGCGGAAGAGATGCGTGTGTCCGCCGCCCTTGGCTTCGCAATCGACAGTCGTCTGATCGTAGACCGCCGGCGCCATTTGTGATGCGACGAAGCGCTCCCAAATGAGCGTATACAAACGAAGCTCGTCGCGCTTGAGGAACTGCGACATCCGCTCGGGTGTCCGCTCGACGGACGTCGGCCGGATTGCTTCGTGGGCGTCTTGCGCGCCCTCGCGCAGCTTGTGCTGGCGGAACACGCCAACGAACTCTTTGCCGTACGTCGCATCGACGTAGCTCACGACAGCGTCGCGCGCCGTATCCGCAATGCGGGTCGAATCCGTGCGCATGTAGGTGATCAGACCGACGGTGCCCTCGGCGCCCAAATCGATGCCTTCGTACAGCGCCTGGGCGAGCTGCATGACGCGCCGGACGCGAATCCGTAACCGGCGTGACGCTTCTTGCTGCAGCGTCGAGGTCGTAAACGGCGGAGCCGAATTGCGGCGCTGCTCGCGTTGCTTGATGCTCGCGACGCGCCACGGTGCTTGAAGGGCGGCCGCAACGATCTCATCGGCCAGCTCTTTGTTCCGGATTTCGATCCGCTCGCCGTCACGCGAATAAAACTCGGCAGGGAACGCCATTTCACTGTCGCCGGGCACAAGCGTTGCGGTGATCGACCAATACTCTTTGGGGACGAACGCCAGAATCTCACGCTCGCGATCGACAACCAACCGCACGGCGACAGACTGTACGCGACCGGCCGAAAGGCCCCCGCGCAGCTTAGCCCACAGCAACGGCGAGATCTTGTAGCCGACGAGGCGATCGAGGATGCGTCGCGCCTGCTGCGCATTCACGAGCGGGACATTGATCTTGTGCGGATCTTTGAGCGCCGCAAGGGTCGCGTCTTTAGTGATTTCGTGCAGTTCGATGCGCTTTGGATCCGGAAGCTTCAAGAGCTCGGCGAGATGCCATGCGATCGATTCGCCTTCACGATCGGGGTCGGTCGCGAGGTACACATCGGTCGCCGATTTGACGGCCGAGCGTAGCTCTTTGATGATGTCGCCCTTCCCTTTAATAGTGAGATATTTGGGAACGAAGCCGTTGTCGATGTCGACGCCGAGCGTGCTCTTCGGAAGATCGCGAACGTGACCCACCGAGGCTTTAACTGCGAAGCGCCCCGGTAGGAATTTCTTGATCGTTCGCGCTTTGGTCGGCGACTCTACGATTATGAGCGGCCTCGCCAAACTATCTCGCCTCCCTCAAATGATGGAGCATCCCGCCCCAAAAAAACGCCCTCAGTATAGCGCCCGTGTCAAGTAGGTGTCGAGGAAGGCAAACACTATGAACGACAAAAGTTGCATAAAACGTCGCTCCGGTGTACGATGCAAGCAACTGTGTCGCCGCTCGGCGGTCGGCACAACCTTTTCCGAGTCGGAGGAGTAATGGACGATACTGCAATGGGCTTGGTAGCGCCCGCACCGGCGAAAAAGAAACGTCGTCGCCGGAAAAAGAAGGCGGCAGCTGCAGCCACTGGTCGCAAGAAAGCCAAAAAGGGCGGTCGTAAAAAGGCCAGCAAGAAAAAGGGCGGACGCAAGAAAAAGGCGGGCCGCAAGAAGGGCGGACGCAAGAAGAAAGGCGGACGCAAGAAAGCCAAAAAGGGCGGTCGTAAAAAGGCTAGCAAGAAAAAGGGCGGACGCAAGAAAAAGGCCCGCCGCAAGAAGAAGAGATAACACCGACCGGCCGTAAAAATTCAAGAGCGATTCGCAAGAATCGCTCTTTTTTATACTGCGATTGCGGCCGCGGAAGACGCTACGTCGGGCGCTTTTCCGCCGTGCTCTTCGACCCAATGACACGCGGCAAAATGGCCGCCGCCGTAGTCTTTGAACGCCGGAACTTCGGTCTTGCAACGCTCGAAAGCGACTGGGCAGCGCGTGTGAAAACGACAGCCCGAAGGCGGATTGACCGGCGACGGAATGTCGCCTTTGAGCACGATTCGCTTGCGTTGACGCTCCTTAACGGGGTCCGGGATCGGAACTGCCGACAGTAGCGATTGCGTATACGGGTGAAGCGGATTCTCGTAGAGCGCATCCCGGTCGGCAAGCTCGACGATCTTCCCGACGTACATGACGGCGACACGCGTCGCAATGTGCCGGATGACCGACAGATCGTGCGCGATGAACAGATACGTCAGCCCGAGCTGCTGCTGCAGATCTTCGAGCAAATTGATGACCTGCGCCTGAATCGAAACGTCGAGCGCGGAGACCGGCTCGTCGGCGACAATGAATTTCGGCCCCACCGCGAGCGCACGGGCAACACCGACGCGTTGCCGTTGTCCTCCGGAAAATTCGTGCGGGTAGCGGTTTGCGTGATAGGGCTGCAGACCGACCATCTTCAGCAGCTCTTGAACGCGCTCTTCAGCAGCTTTTCCCTTGGCGATGTTGTGAATCTCGAGCGGTTCTTGGATGATGGCGCCGACCGTCATGCGCGGATTGAGGCTGGCGTACGGATCCTGAAAGATGATCTGCATCTCTTTGCGCAGCGCGCGCAAATCGGAACCGGCAAGATGCGTGATATCGCGTCCGCTGAACTCGATCGACCCTTTAGTCGAGGGCGTTAGGCGCAGAATCACGCGGCCGGCCGTCGTTTTCCCGGATCCCGATTCGCCGACCAAGCCCATCGTCTCGCCGGCGCGAACCGCCAGATCGATCCCGTCGACGGCCCGCACGTCGGCCACGTGGCGCGAGAAAATCCCAGCGTTTATTGGGAAATATTTAAAGAGATCGCGCACGACCAGAATGTCGGTTTTGCCGTTTGGTGCCGTGCTCACGTGGCGAGCCCCTGCGGCGTCTCGGCAACCTGATCGAGCGAAACGGTTGGTGCGCTCTCGACCTGAAGCGTGCGAATGCCTTCGGTACGCTTGTCGTACAGAAGGCAGCGCGCGACGTGACCGTCTTTGAAGTCAAAGAGCGGCACCGGCTCGTCGCAGACCGGCATGCGGTAACGGCAGCGCGCGGCAAAGCTGCAGCCGGTCGGAAGGCGCAAAAGATTCGGGGGCTGGCCTTCGATCGGGACGAGGCGCTTGTGCTCCTTGTCGTCCAGGCGCGGCAGTGATTCCAGCAGACCCATCGTGTACGGCATCTTCGGCGAGGCGAAAATCTGATCGGCGGTACCGTACTCGACCATGTCGCCGGCGTACATGACGAGCACGTTCTTGCACGTTTCCGCGACGACGCCTAAATCGTGCGTAATCAGAATGATGGCCATCCCCAAACGCTGCTGCATTTCGTTCATCAGCTCGAGGATCTGGGCTTGAATCGTGACGTCGAGCGCGGTCGTCGGCTCGTCGGCGATCAACACTTCAGGGTCGCAAGAGAGCGCCATCGCAATCATGACGCGCTGACGCATGCCGCCCGAAAATTGATGCGGATAGTCCTTGATGCGTTTCTCGGGGACTGGGATTTTGACGAGCCGCAGCATCTCGATGGCTTTGTCCCAGGCCTCTTTTTTGGACATTTTCAGGTGCAGCTGGACTGCTTCCGCAATCTGCTCGCCGACCGTCAGAACCGGATTGAGCGAGGTCATCGGGTCCTGGAAGATCATCGCGATGTCTTTGCCGCGGATCTTGCGCATCTCCGATTCGCTTTTGCTCAGAATGCTTTGGCCCTTGAAGTTGATCTCGCCGCCGTCGAAGCGTCCGGGCGGTGACGGAATGAGACGCATGATCGAGAGCGCGCTCACAGATTTCCCACTGCCGGATTCGCCGACGATCCCGAGCGTCGAGCCTTTTTCGATCGCGTACGAAAGGCCGTTAACGGCTCGAACGATTCCGTCTTCAGTCTTGAAGCTGACGCGAAGGCTCTTAACCTCGAGCAAGCTCACGCGGCGATCAGATCCCAGTCAGGGAGAGCAGCGTGCCGAAAAAAATGAAGCTGATGGCAATGTACGCCGTAAAGCGCGCGACCTGCGCGTCGCCGCCGAAACGACCTCGATACGCGCTCTCGGTACGACCACCAATCGTCCCGGAAAGACCCTCTTGTTTCGTGGTTTGGATCGCAAGCATTACGATCAACAGAACCGCCGAGGCAATGAAGAATCCGGCGAACGTGTGCGTCAGCCACGGCACGTTCGTCGCGAGCGAGCCTCGCGACGGGTTGAGCGCGTGTTGCAGCTGCTGCTGAAGTTGCTGTTGAGCCAGCGGGTTCAACGTAGCCGTTGCGGCGGCACTCGCCTGCGTCACAGGCGCAACTTGAGCCACTAAAAAGGCCAGTATCCCTGAAATCACGACGCCTCCCATTTGACGGGGGGTTCTACCCCGCCTCTGGGCGTTTTTAGACGGATGCCGGGGTGCCGAGCGGCGTGCGAATTCGCTCGACGATCGCTTCGGCCGACAATCCGACCTGTGCGCGTTGCTTGGGCTGCGAATTCTGCTGCATCAAGACGTTCGGGCAGCCAACCCGCTCGACGATCGTCCGAATCCGCCGATCGTTGAGCAGCTCGACGACGGCTGATCCAAAACCACCGTCCAAGCTGTGCTCTTCGAGCGTTATCAGACGATCGTGGGTCAAAGCGAGCTCGCAGAGCAGCCGCTCATCGAGCGGTTTTGCAAATCGTGCGTTGACGACGGTCGGCGCGGTCTCACCGGCTGCAAGAAGCGTATCTCGCGCATCGAGCGCGATATCGACGCAGTTTCCGTAGGCGACGAGCGCAACGCCACTTCCCTCGTGCAAGACCTCGGCTTTGCCGTGTTCGATCGGAGCGACGGGGATTTGATGCTTGCCGCTCGTGCTGCCGCGCGGATAGCGAATTGCCGCCGGCGTTCCGAGCGATACCGCGTGCGCCATCATCGGGAGGAGCTCGTCCTCGTTGCGCGGCGCCATGACGGTCATGTTCGGAAGCGTGCGCATGTATGCAATGTCGTACAGGCCCATGTGCGTCGGGCCGTCGTCACCGACGAAGCCGGCACGGTCCATACAGAAGATGACGGGCAGATTCTGCACGACGACGTCGTGAACGATCTGATCGTACGCGCGTTGCAGGAAGGTCGAGTAGATTGAAACGACCGGCCGCAGTCCCGACGTTGCCGCGCCTGCGGCAAAGCAGACCGCGTGCGCCTCGGCGATACCGACGTCGAAATACCGGTCCGGGAAGCGCTTGTGAAATTTTGCGAGCTGCGTGCCATCCGGCATTGCCGCCGTAATCCCGATAATGCGGGAATCTTTTTCCGCTAAGTCGATCAGCGCATCGGCGAACGCTTCCGAGTGCGACTTGCGCGCGCCGGCCTTCTTCTCGATCTTCCCATTCTCGATATCAAACGCACCGCAGCCGTGGAAAGTGCGTGAATCAAGCTCAGCCGGATCGTAGCCCTTCCCCTTAACGGTGTGGACGTGGACGAGAACCGGTCCCTTGACCTGGCGCGCATTCGAGAGCACGTCGACCAACGTATCGTAGTCGTGTCCGTCGATCGGCCCGATGTAACGGAAGCCCATCTCCTCGAAGATGACGCCGGCTTTGTGCTCGGGTGACCAAAAGCGCATGGTCGCGACCTCGCCGGTCGTGATCGCACGCCCGACAGCGCCTCCGAAGGGAACACGTCCGAGGACGTCTTTGATTTTCGCACGCGCCGTATTGTAAAGCGGCTTCGAGCGCAGGACTCCAAGATAAGACGCAATTGACCCGACGTTCGGGGCAATCGACATCTCGTTGTCGTTGAGGATCACGATCAAGTTCGATTTGAGCTGCCCGGCGTTGTTGATCGCCTCGTACGCCAAGCCGCCCGTCAACGCGCCGTCACCGATGACGGCAACGACCGTGTGATCGAGGCCGGCAATATCGCGCGCATGCACCATCCCGAGCGCGGCCGAAACCGACGTCGAGGCATGTCCGGCACCGAACACGTCGTAGACCGATTCGCTGCGCATCGAGAAGCCCGAGATGCCGCCGCCTTGCCGTAACGTCGGAAAGCGGTCGCGACGTCCGGTTAGAAGCTTGTGCACGTAGCTCTGATGGCTGACGTCCCAAACGATCTTGTCTTCGGGGAGATCCAGGACGTTGTGCAGCGCCAGGGTCAGCTCGACGACGCCGAGATTGGGCGCGAGATGGCCACCGGTTTTCGAGCAAACATCAACGAGCGTGCGACGAATATCGGAAGCGAGTTCGTCGATCTCTTCGCGCTTGAGTGCTTTGATGTCGGCCGGGTTCGAGATGCGGTCGAGAATCATAAGGGCCCCTTTTTCGATCTGCCCTTGCCATACCCGTTTGAAGGCCGGCTCCTCCCTCATACGGTAGGTTTCCTATAATGGCCGAAGGGCAAATTCGGGCGCCCGCAGACGCGAGGCGTTCGGGACGCGCGCTGCGGGATGTTGCCCGCACCGTTTCCACGGTATGCAATCCGTTCGTCGTACCGCTCGTGCTCTTCGTATTATTGTGCGCGGGAACGACGCATACGTTCGGGCAGTTTTGGTACCGCCTAAGCGTTTGCGCCGTGTTCACCTCCATCGGGCCGATGCTCTTCTTGCTCTGGCTCTATGCAAGCGACAGGATCAGCGATTTGGATATGTCCGACCGAGACGAGCGGCGCAAGGTCTTCACGATCTTCATCATCTTCTATGTGATCGGGACCGCGACGCTCTTCTTCACGCACGCGCCGGCGATCCTCACCGCGTCGATGGCCGGTTACACCGCCGCCGCAATCGTCGTACAGCAGATCACCCGATTCTGGAAGATCAGCACGCACGCCGTCGGTATCACGGCACCGCTCGTCGCCTTGACCAACCTCTACGGTTGGGATCCCTTACCGTTTTTGATCCTGATCCCGCTCGTCGGGTGGTCGCGCGTCTATCTCAAAGCGCATACGATCGCGCAGGTGTGCGCCGGAACGTTACTGGGCGCGGTCTCAGTCGTGATCTTCTTCCGGATCTTCCGCGTCAACTAAGAGATCCCGCGCGCGTAAGAGCCATGCACGCGCCGTCTCACCGTCGCGCGGCGGATAGAAAATGAAGCCTCGCGCGCGCAGCTCGCGGTACAGGTGATCGTCGCTCAGCTTTGCATCCAAGAGCGCGTCGATTTCCGCGACCGTGCGCGCGACCTCATGCGGCGACGACTGTGCGCGATACGCGCGGATCGCTGCCTCGACGCTCGGATAGCTCAAATCATAGTCTTGGTGAAGATAGGCCCGAAAGAGCGTCATAAGCGGCATCATCGGGCGCTCGGATACGCTGTGATCACGGTATAGCCGCCTGGGAGAGCGGGGCGGTGCTCGAGTATGACGTCGGCATCGGCGCTGCGCTCGAACGCGTCCACGTCGTAACGATAGACGCGACCGACGGTGTGATCGAAATGGACGTGTAAATCAAGGTTTCCGCGACGATTTGCACCGATCCAATGTGCGATTTTCCCTTGGTTTTCAGTGAAAGCCGCATCGACCGTCTGCTGCGCTTCGCGCGCCGAGTCGAAGCACGAGACGTCGTGGTGTGTACGCACGGCGCGGTCGCGTAGGGCCTCGTCACCCAGGCCGACGTGTCGTCGCAGCGTGTGTCCGTTTTCGCCCTCGATGGCTCGTAAATCGAGGCTGTGATAGTTCTCGGCCACCACGGAGCTGGTCTCGATCCGATCGATCGAGAGCGAAAGCACGGGTGTCGTAGCCGAGGGCAAACATGCCTTGAAGCCTTCCTCACCGAGTACGCCGCTTGCGCCGGTGACGGCGCGGAAGTCGATCGCCACCCGCTTGTGATAGCGGACGGCGATTGCTTACATGTTGCCGATGCGCGTCAGGATGTCGCGAGCAAAGACGACCTGCGGATTCTCTTGCGCCAGAAGCGCGCGAACGGCAGACGCAAACACCATCGGTTCGCCGGTCGTCGCATAAAGCGTCGTCCCGCTTCCCTCGGAGATACCGAGCTCTAGGACGAGCTTCGCGGTTGCCTCAGCTTGCGCAATCGCCGGATCGAGCCGAACCAAGCCGTCGCCGAAGATCGCCGCAAAATGTGGATCGAGAATTGGATAATGCGTGCAGCCCAAGACCAGCACGTCCAGGTCGCGCGAAAACGGTTCGCACGCCTCCTCGACCGCAGCCCGGACTGCGCGCCCGCTGTAGCGTCCGGCCTCGACGAGCGGAACGAGCGCGGGTGCAGCGACCTCTTCGACATGAACGTCGGGGACGCGGGCGCGGATTGCGTTGCCATAGGCTCCCGTTTGGGTCGTCATGGTCGTCGCGAGCACGCCGACTCTGCGCACCCCCATCGCAGCAATCGCTTCAGCGGCGTTGTCGATCAGGTTCAAAACGGGTACGTCGCTCGCCGGCCAGCCGTGTTTCATCGCAACCGCGCACGACGTGTTGCACGCAACGACGATTGCGCGCGAGGCTGCGTCTTGCAGATAACCGATGTTGTCGCGTAGGTATCCGAGGAGTTCTTCGACCGTGCGATCGCCGTACGGCACATGCGCTTGATCGGCAAGGTAGGTTATGTCGTGACGCGGCAGCCGGCGCCGCAATTGCTGAAGTACCGTCAGTCCGCCGAGACCGGAGTCAAAGATCCCGAGCATGGGCTCTCGTTATAGGCTCCCCTGCTGCACGGACACAGAGCTTGAGGGTTGACCCGCGTAATCCTTGATCCCGTCCGCAATCCCGATGGCTACTTGTTGGCGAAAATTCGGCGAGCGCAGACGCGCTGCATCGTCGGGATTCGATACGAACGCAGTCTCGATCAATGCTGCCGGCATCGTTGTACGGTGAATGACATAGAAACGCTCGCGCACGACGCCGTCGTCTTTCGTTCCGAGGAGCGCGATCAAGCGCGCCTGAATCGCCGCGGCCAGCGGACGGTCTTGCGGTTTATAATAATACGATGTCGTCCCGCTCGGAACGGTGGACGTGCTCGAGTTGGCGTGAATCGAGACGAACATGCGCGCTCCGGCGTTGTTTGCGACATCGACACGCGCTTGTAGCTCCGCAACGTCGGACGCATTCGGTCCGTATACGTCGCGATCCGTATCGCGCGTCATGCGCACGATCCAACCTCGCGAGACGAGGAGCGTACGCAAGCGTAGCGCGATGTCGAGCGTAATGTCTTTTTCAGTCAAACCGTTGTGCATCGCGCCCGTGTCGCTGCCGCCGTGTCCGGGATCGAGCACGATCAAGCGCGGATTCGAACCTGGCGGCGGGATCGCTCCGGGAACCGGCGCGATGTCGGAAGGGGTCGCGGTCGGCACCACCGCGACGTTACCGGCGCCCGTCATGCCGCTGCCAACTTGGGCGATGAAATCGCCGGTCGCATCGATGTCCGCAATTGTAATCGTGAGACCTTGCGCATCCGGGATGACGTCGAAACGACGGTTGGGCGTCATCGTCAATGCGAAACGTACGGTCGGCACGCTCGCAGTCTGGAGCTGACTTATCCGATAGTTTTGAACGAAAGCAACCGGCGAACGATCGTCGTGCGCGGCTGAGGTCAGCGTCGCATTCGGGAAATCGATGTAGAAGCGGTCGACTCCAAGGCGATGCCATTCAAATGATAGGCCGGGCGACGTCGCAACGTGGATCAGCAGCGCGTCGGGAGCCGGATTCTCAACGTCGAGCCCAGTCACAACCGATGCCTCGGTCGTAGTGGAAGGGAGCGGCACAGGCAGCGATTGCGGCGCTTGGAGCGGCGCGACGTAGGGAGTCGGGACCGCAGTCGGCACGGACGCGGTCGTCTGCATCGCCTCTGGGGTCGCCGGAGGTACAGCTGCGACAGCCGCGTTGCGATAGATCGGGCTCAGGCCCTGCTCCGGAATGGGAATCCCGGCCCCAGCGACGTCCTGTGCTCCAAACGCGAAATCCAGCTCATTGCGACTCGTTGAGGGCAAGAGCATGCGTGCCGCACCCGGCGTCGTCATGAAGGTCACGACCGTCGTTGGGTTGCGAGTATTTCCGGCGACCGTTATGTCGATGCGCCCGAGGCCCGGCGAATCGACAGCACGCGACAACTGAAGCGTGGAGGATGCGCCCCTGAAAACGAGCGTCATGCGTCCCGGCTCATCGATATCTCTTGTGAAACGCAGCGGCGTACCGCCGTAGAGCGACACGAGCGTCCTGCGTCCTTCGGTCCGCACGCTCATCGCGCCGATCTGCGGCTGCAGAATGTACTGACCGCCCTCGAGGACCGGCTCCACATATAACGCACGCGCGAGCGTCAGAAACGGGAGATAGACGTCGCTGCCGTCGATGTACGCGCGCAACGGAACGCTTTCACCGCCGGAACTGGTTTGGAAATGCGGAACGCCGAGGGTAAATGTGAGCGTGCGGCGATCGGCGGTGGTGATGACGACGTAGCGCGACCTCGGCTCCCACGAAAGCGTCGCTCCGACGCGCGCAAGAAAACGCTGAAATCCGGGATCGCTGCCGCGGACGGCGATTTCGTTATCGACCCGATCGGCATGCTCGAAGATCAATTGCGTTCCGGCAAACCAGAACGCCGGAATCGCCACGTTCGATTGCGCGTTTACCGGCAATGCAGCAAAAGCGGAGATCAGCCACAGCAGCGCGAGCGCTGCGGACTTACCAGCTCGAACGCGAAAGCGGCTCATCGAGCTCCAAGTGGCCTCCGGGTAACGTTGCAACGCGCGAACCGTCGACGCGAATCGAAACGGCGTCGATACCATGAACCGCCGTCAGCGTCCACACCAGTGATTTGAACATGCCGCTTTCATCAAAGCTTCCGCCGCCAAACTTGTTGACGTCACCGGAGAGATCGACGAGAGCCGTACCAGCATGTAAATCCAACGAAAGCAGATGGGTACCTGACGGAAAGCGTATCGCTTCGACGCTGGGTGGCGGTCCCGCAACCGCTTGTGTGGCCGCGTAAAACGCGATACTCTGCGTGTCATGCGCCGTACCGAGCGTCACACTGTACGGCACTTCGGTCGTCCCGTCGTACTTCGTGTAGTACACGGTTACCGTACCGCTCTTGACGTTGTTGCCGCCGCGGTGACCGACATAATACCAACCCGCAACAAGAGCAAGAACGAATACCGCGATGAGAGCGAGGCCGCGCAAGAATCGCACGGACAGTTTTCTTCGACTTTGCGCCGATTCTGCCTGTTATGCGACGGCTAAGATTTCGATGAGACGCTCCGCGGCAAGCTCGGGACTGCTGAGAATCGGCTTGGGTAGATTCGGGGGCAACTTCGCTACGAGCGGCGACATGCTGACTTGCGCGAGCAATACAACGTCGACGCGCTCGAGCAGCGCAGGCAATGCATCCAAGAGTATGCGATCGTGCGCATCGCGGTCGCCGCGCCGCAACGCATCCATCGCTTCGGAATGAAAGCTCGGAACGATCTCGATCGCCGTCCCAGTGCGAGCAGCCGCTTCGTTGAGCAAGACGACTTGCTGATCGAGTCCGGCCTGCACCGTCGCGAGCACGCCGACACGGGGTCCGAGCGTAATCGCTTTGTCGACCATCGTTTGGTCGACGGCCATGATCGGCAGCGAGCCGAATCGCCGCCGCATCTCAGGAACAGCCGTCGAATATGCCGTGCAGGTTAATAAAACCGCATCAACTTGGGCTTTTTGCAACAGGCCGATCACGTTTTCCATCCGGTCGAGCGTCTCAGGGACGAGGCCGCCCAAGCGTTCCGCCTCCGAAAGCAGACCTTCATCGAGCAAATTGATCAGGCGCACGTCTGGAAGAAGCCGCGCCAGCACGTCTCGCATTGGCGCAAGCGCAGGCAGAACTGCATGGACTACACCGACCGTCTTCATGGCAGAGTCGGAAGGTTCATGACGCTGCTCAGGAACGCGTGGGAGTAACGCGCGCAGCGCTCTCCATCCGGGAACTGCTTGCACTCAACTGATATCCAACCGTCGTATCCGATCGCTCGCAGCGTCTCGAAAACATCGACCCAGTTAAAGATGCCGAGACCGGGTGGAAGACGATTGGCGTCGCTGACTTGAACGAAGGTCATATAGCCGCTCAGCATGCCGAACACGAGCGCAGCCGGGATGCTTTTCTCCACCAGCCCTTGGTGATGAATGTCGGCTTCGAAGGTGAGGTTCTTTGCGTTGAACGATTTGATGAACTCAACGGTCTCTGCAAGAGTGTTGAGCGTGTCGAGATTGTACACGTGCTGCGGTTCGAGGACGATCTTCACGCCTTGACGCTCAGCGTACGGAAGCAGCTCTTCAAGCGCGGCGCGGAACCAACCGATTCCGGTCTTTCGATCGGGCGCCCACTTTGCTTGTCCGCGGAAACGCCCGATGCTGGAGTCGACGCCGTAACGTGCCGCAAGATCGATGATCGTCTTGTAACGTTCGATCGCGCGTTTGCGCAACTCGGGCTCGGGCGACATGAAGTACATGTTGTCGGTCTCGCCGATGACGCCGGTCGAGACGGCGCAGATCGCGAGCCCCGCGTCTTTGACCTGCTTTTCGAACGCCGCGACGTCGAATGCCGCAGGGTCGCGCGTTTGCAGCTCGACGCCGTCGTAACCCATCTTCGCGAGCGCCGGTAGAATCGTCGCATGATCGCCGATCCATGCCATCGGCATCCGCGTAACCTCGGGCGTGACTATCGTGTAGGCTAATTTCACGCCGTCACCCCCGAGCGGGTCAAATCGAAGGTAGTGAGCTCGTCGAAGCCCTCACCGAGTCGCGCGGTCAACGCGCACCGCAACGGCTCGCGTTCATGGACGTGCGTCCCATCGAAGCTACAGCACCGGTCGTGACCGAACACGATCACGTTCTCCGGATTCGAGGCCGCGCGTTCGCGCACGCGTCGAATCGCATCTTCGCTCCGAGCAAGATCGAGCGTCATGTCGACCCGCTGCGAGCATAGCTCCGCGCCATTCTTTATTGCATCGCCCGTATAGATGTACTCACCGCGCGTGCCCTGCGCGACATAGGCCATGTGCCCGGGCGTATGCCCCGGCGTCGCAATCGCTTCGATCCCGGTCACGATCACGTCACCGTCCCCGATCCGCGACACGTTCTTGTGCGTCAGCAGCTTCTCGACGTGAAACTCCGCAATCGGATACTTTCCAATCGGCTGTTCGGCCGCCCACTCGAGCTCCGCTGCACCGATGAAAATCTCGGCCTTTGGAAACATCGCGAAGTTCACGCAATGGTCCCAATGCGAGTGCGTGATGGCGACAGCAGTAATGTCGCCGAAATCCAGACCCGCATCCACAAGCCGCTTCGCGAGAACATCACGGTGCATGTAATGCCCGGTATCAAACAGCACGTTGTGCTTCCCATCGCGCAATAGCGCGACAGTACTCCACCCCAACCCACCGTGATAAACGCTCTTTCCCGGATACCCTTGCTGAAGAATCGTCAACTCGTACGCCATGCGCGCCCCTTCGCGCATCCCGGACCTGGACCCCGGGTGTAGCGGTGCTGCGAGAGATGTAGCAAGCCCTGGGGTCGACGCAACCGACCTCGCAGAAACGTAGTATGCTTAAGTAGGATGATTAAGTCGATCGTAGGGTGGCGCGATGCCGCGGCTTCAGCTCGCGACAGCATTTTGCGTTCGCGCGCCGAGTCGGATAACCGCAAGACATCGCAGCGCTTGCTGGACCAGATGCGCGCGTGCTTGGAAGCGCGCGGTGGCGAGGTCGCAGCGCGGGCGCGCGCGGCGGCGCTCGGTAAGCAGTATCTCGAACTCGACGACCCCGGACGCGAGCAATTCTTCAAGTCGCTTGCGACGTTTGACATCGATGAGGCGCTGCTGGAGGCTTCGCTTTCGGCAATGCGGGATTCGCCTGAAGAGAAGCGTGCGCGAAAGGCGAGCGAGCTGCGCGCGGCACTACAGGCGCCGTGGGTGCGACTCCTCACCCAGTTTAACAGCATACCCGGCGGCGTAAAGTTCCTGGTCGATATGCGCGCCGATCTCCTACGCATTGTCGATCGCGACCCGGCGTTCGCGCGCATCGACGACGATTTGCGCGAGATCCTGACGGCATGGTTCGATATCGGGTTCCTCGAGCTGCGCGAGATCACGTGGAATGCGCCGGCGGCGTTTCTCGAACGGCTCGCGCGCTACGAAGCCGTTCACGAAGTCCGCAATTGGCTCGACCTCAAGTATCGTCTGCAGGGTGATCGCCGCTGCTTCGCATTCTTGCACCCCACGATGCCCGACGAACCTTTGATCTTCGTTGAAGTCGCTTTGACGAATGAGCTCAGCGGCGATATTGCAGAGGTCCTCGATCGCAACGCCCGTCCGCTCGACGGCGATCCGTCGGTCGCGATCTTCTACTCGATCTCGAATTGTCAGAAAGGCTTGCGCGGCATCTCGTTCGGCAACGCGTTGATCAAGCGCGTCGCCGATCAGCTCTCAAAACAGTTCCGGTCGCTGCGCACCTTTGCGACACTCTCGCCGATCCCGGGCTTCATGACTTGGCTGCGCGAACGTCTTGTCGAGGATCCCGAAGGAATAGCTGCGGCCCTCGGACGTCGCGGCTGGCAGCGCGATCCTGAAGCCGCCGAGGCTTTGCGCATCCCGCTAATGCGGCTTTGCAGCCACTACCTCGTCCGCGAGAAGCGCGGCGCGAATTTTGCGCGCGATCCGGTCGCTCACTTCCACCTCAGCAACGGCGCCCGCCTCGAGCGGATCAACTGGTTGGGCGATGTCTCGCCAAAGGGTCTGCGCGAGTCGGCCGGGATGATGGTCAACTATCTTTATATCCTGGATCAGATCGACGACAATCACGAGGCATATATGACGGAAGGGAAAATCGCGACCGGTCCGTCCGTAAGAGATCTTTTGAAGTCGGCTCGCTAGTGGACGTAGCCGAGGAGAAACGCGTTGCCGGGTACGCCGCGGTCGACCGGTTCGTCCAAAAAGACATGGCCTGCATCGGCCTAGGGACGGGTTCGACGGCTTACTTCGCGATCGAACGGGTCGGGGCGCTGGTCGCCCAAGGCTGGTCGCTCTCGGCCGTCGTCACATCTGTACAGACCGAGCAGCTGTGCCGGGAACGCAAAATTCCGGTCGTCGGCCTCTGCGAAGGCCCGCGGATCGCGGTCGCAATCGACGGCGCCGATGAAGTCGCTCCTGACTTCGCCCTAACGAAAGGGGGCGGCGGTGCGCTCTTCCGTGAGAAAGCCGTCGCGCTTGCTGCGGAAAAATTCGTCGTCGTCGTCGACGCGAGCAAGCTCGTGCCGCGTCTGGGTAAATTCCCGTTACCGGTCGAGGTCGTTCCATTCACGGTGCGTT
The DNA here is from genome assembly GCA_963715815.1 of Vulcanimicrobiota bacterium. Taxonomy (GTDB): domain Bacteria; phylum Vulcanimicrobiota; class Vulcanimicrobiia; order Vulcanimicrobiales; family Vulcanimicrobiaceae; genus JAFAMS01. The sequence continues at coordinate 2,341,471 of OY970278.1, forward strand.
ACGTTGAACGCGAGATTCAGCAAATTTGTCCGAAGCTCGACGTGCGGATGCGCGATGGCAAGCCATTCGTCACGGACAACGGCAACTATATTCTCGACTGTGCGTTCGGCGCGATTGACGATCCGGCCGATCTCGATGCACGCTTGCGCGCGATCAATGGAGTGGTTGCGAGCGGCATCTTCGTCGGCCTGACATCGCACGTACTCGTAGGCGGCCCCGGCGGCGTACGCGAGATCGAGCGTCGCTAGCTTTCGAGAATCTCGCCCACCGCATCGAGCTCGAGACGCTGTCCGCGCCAATCGACGTCGCGTGCAACGAACGACGCTGCCCATACCGCGACACTTATCGCGTCGCGCAGCGGAATGAGCATCGTCGAGCCTGCCTTGGCTTCTAGATGCAATGCGACGCGCAAGCCGGTTGCGAGTGCAAGCAATAACGGCGTGCCGTAGCGGCCGCGAGCGGCCAGCGTCGCGAGTGCGGCGAGCGGCAAACCGAAGGTCAGAAATGAAAATGCGTGCCCGAGCGGCCGAACCGAGCGGATCGTTCGCGACCAACGCAGCTCACGAGCCCAGAGGGTCTTGAAGCCGGCTTCGTCGATGATGTTCTCTACAACGTAATTCGAGAGCACGACGCGCAGCCCGCGATCGGTGACCAGCTGGCCGAGCAGGTGATCGTCGGCGACATGATCGCGCAGCGCCGCGAAGCCGCCGATTGCATCGAGGAGACTGCGGCGGACGGCAATCGTTGCACCAAAACAGTAGCGCAGCGGTTCGAGCGCCGTTGCGACCAGCACCGATGGTGCAAACTGCTCGTTGATGAACATCGCGCCAAGCCGCGACTCGAGATTCGCGCTCGGTGACCCGGCGTAAAGACACGTTACCGCACCAACATCGTCCGCTTCGAACGGAACAACGAGCCGGCGCAGATACGCCGATCCGACCCGCATGTCGGCGTCCGCGAGCACGACGAGGCCGTGCCGCGCGATACCGATCATCCCGGAAAGATTCGCGACCTTTGGATTGCCCGCGCTGGCGGTGCCGTCGCCGATCGCCAAGCGCGCGCGATCCGGATAGCGTGCGACGATTTGCTGCGCCGTCTCGAGTGCGGTATCATGCACGCTTTGTACGCCGAGAATCACTTCGAAGACTGGGTAATCTTGCTCGCAAAAACTGCGCAGATTTTCGAAGAGGCCTTCTTCTTGACCGTGCAGCGGCTTGAGAATCGAGACTTCCGGAAAGGTCCGCGCCTGAACGCGTTCGCTGCGGTTGAACTCGCGGACGCGCGCAAGCGCAAAGCCGAGATATCCGACGCCGCCGAGCGCCGCTACCGACAGCGCAATGCCGAGGAGATTACGCCGCATCACCCAGCTGCGCGAAATTCATCGAAACAACCTCACCGGAACGGATAATACGAATCACGTCTGGGTCGCACAGAGCTTGTAGTTCGTCGCTCCCGGCGTCCGGATGAAAATACATCTCGGTCACTCCGGAGACGGGGAGCTGCTCGAGCAAACGTTGGACGCGCTCCGGCGTCATCTTGCCGGTATCGCTCAACCCGAGCACGGCATCGTTGTGCAGCATCCCGGCGCGTTCGATCTGCAGTTGCATCAACGCGAGCCACGGCGCAAGCAGCGCAAAATTTCCGAGGCTTTGCCACGACCCCAAGAACGGTTCGCGCGGAATGCGCACCGCGCGCATACCATAGGCGCCCCCGACGCGCAAAATCGTCGCCAGCACGGTTGGATGGACGTGCATGTGGTTTTGTGCATTGACGTGGTCGAGCGGGAGGCCCGTTTGCGCGAACGCTTCGAATTGCGCGCGAATCTCGGCTTGCAGCTGGCGACGCGCGCCCGGATGAAAGAAATAGCGCACGCCCGCCGCGACCAGATCCGTTGGGAAATTACCGTTGCGATCGACCAGGTCGGGAACCTGCGAGGGCGGCAGCATGGGGCGCCCGTTAACGAGAACGACGTGCAAACCGACCGCGAGCGAGGGCAGCGCGCGTGCGCGCGTGACGGCATCTTGCGTACCGGGAGCAGCCACCATCAAGCTGGCTGCAGTCAGAATCCCTTCGCGGTGCGCGCGCTCGACCGCATCGTTGACGGACGTCGAGAGGCCGAAATCGTCCGCGGTTACGATTAGTTGCCGCGCGGTGCGAACGCTCCTCGTAAGTTCTGTCCGGTATTGGCCGCATTGATAACCATTCGAGCGATTTCAGGAACGACGCGCGGCCGCAACAAACGCGGATCGAACTGCGCCATGAGGCGCGCGTTCTCGCTCACGCCGGCGTTCAAGAGCTGAATCAAACCGATATTCGGAAGCTCGACCGGCTGGGTCGCACTATCCGCGACTTCACGTCCGCTTACGATGCGGTCGATGACGGCGCGAATGTATCCGATCGCGGTCGCCACGGCTTGCATGAATGCGCCGCCATAGCCGCGTTGGATTCGCTCGTATGCAATCCAATTCACGAAGAACACGATGTGGCGCGCTTCTTCCCACAAGACTCGGCTGAACAACGAGATCAGCGATTGCGGCATGAACTCGATCTCTTGCGCCAGACGGTACCCGCCGAACCCGAGAAACGAATCGAGGCACTCACAGTATCCAAAGTGGATGAACGCGCGTTCGGTCGGCTCCAGCTGCGGGGGATGTGCCTCGACGCCGAGCCCATAGCGGTCGACCATCGTTGCGATCAAACGGCCATGGCGTGCCTCTTCAAAGCCTTGCAGCTCGACCGCTTGGCGAATCGTCGGATCGGCAATCGTCGCGGCGAACCCGCTCACCATCGCGCCGGCATTGGTCTCGGCTTGTAATGCCATCCGCCAAAACGGAAGCGAGCGCAGTTTTCTCAGCGATTGTTCGTCTAGCGCAGGCCACGGTAAGTTCATGGGTTCGTATGCCTCGTGGCTCTCCATGAACGTGCGACAAAGTAGCTGTTTGTGCGCTTCAGAACCGATTAGAAAACCCTGCATTAGCCTCCGTGAACCTCTACCTCTACCTCGGCATCAAGTCGTTTGTCGCAGCGGGCATGGTGGAATACCCACGCTAGAGTGGATAACCTGCTAGGGCTTGCCATGAACAAGTTGAAATTCCCTCAGCCGTGGGGCAGATGAGACAAGGCTCGATCTCGGCGGATGCGTACTGTCTGTCGCTGGCCGATCAGCATTACGAAAATTTCAGCGTCGCGTCCAAGCTGCTCCCGGCTTCGCTACGCCTGGATTTAGCGCGAATCTACGCATATTGCCGCACCACCGATGATCTCGGCGATGAGAGCGCCTCGCGCGAATCGGCGCGCGCGCGTTTGGAGCTATGGCGCGACGAACTTATCGCTCTCTTTGCGGGTAAGGCGCCCATTCATCCGGTGCTCATTGCGCTTTCGGAAACGATCGCCGCACACCAGATGCCGATCGAACCGTTCGTCGATTTGATCGCCGCGAACATTCAAGATCAAGAGGTCTCGTCGTACGAAACCTGGACCGACGTCCTCGGATATTGCTGTAATTCGGCGGCACCTGTCGGACGCATGGTGCTCGCAGTCTTCGGCATCTACAACGCGGCGACCGTACCGCTTTCCGACGACGTCTGCGTCGGTTTGCAGCTCGCGAACTTTGCTCAAGACGTCGCGCGCGATGCCGCCATCGGGCGCACCTATTTGGTTCAATCCGACATCCGCGCCGGCGGCATGGCCGAGGCGACCCGGATCATGGTCGAGCGCGCCCGGGAGATGCTCGCCTCCGGGCGAGCCCTCGAGCGAATGGCCCCCGGGGGCCTGCGCTTCCAGCTGGCGCTCTACCGGCTAGGGGGTCTCGCGATCTGCGATGCGATCGCGCGGATCGGGTACCGAACCGAATTCGATCGTCCGACGGTTACACGTTCCGTGAAGCTCGGATTACTCACTCGCGCGATAGCGCTCTCATTGCAGCCGGCTCGCAACGTCGAGCGCCCCGAGACCGCATAGTGCGGCTCGCCTACGACTACGATCTCCGCAGCTCGGAGAAATTTTGCCATGAGCTGGCGCGACGCGAAGCAAAGAATTTCTATTGGGGATTTATTTCGCTACCCTATGAACAGCGCGTCGCGATCTACGCGCTATACTGTTTCGCCCGGCAGGTCGATGATGACGCCGACGGCCCCAATCGCCGCGAGCTTCCCGATCGCCTCGCGATCCATCGCGAACGGATTCGCTTGTGCATGCGTGGCGAGTGGAGCGATCCGGTTACGCACGTCTTGGCTCACTCGATCGAGCGCTATCAGATTCCGGAGAGCGAGCTCCAAGAGCTGATCGACGGCGTCGAGCTCGACTTCTTCCGCAAACGCTACCGCACGTGGGACGAGCTGCGCGGCTATTGCCATCTCGTCGCGTCCGTCGTCGGGCGGATGTGCGTGCGCGTCTTCGGTTTCGAAGATCCGGTCGCGCTCGAGCTTGCGGATGCTCTCGGGCTTGCGCTGCAACTAACGAACATCTTGCGGGACGTCCGTGAAGATGCCGGGATGGATCGCATCTATCTTCCGCAAGAAGATCTGGATCGATTCGGAGTGACGGAACAACAGCTCTTCGACGGAACGGCGGATGAGCGTTGGCGCAGTCTCGTCGCCTTCGAGGCAGCGCGCGCACGCGAGCTCTTTTCGCGCGGGTACGGCGTGCTGCGACTCATTCCGCGACGCTCGGCGGTGTGCGTCCACACCATGGCGGGCATCTACGAACGAATTCTCGAGAAAATCGAACGCGATCCCGACTTCCCGTTACGCGGCAGAACCTCGCTCTCGCCTAGTGAAAAGCTGCGCGTCATGGTCGGATCGTGGCTGCGACCCGTGTAGCGATCGTCGGCGGCGGACTCGCCGGTCTTTCTGCAGCGCTCGCGCTAAAAGAACAGGGACACGAGGTCGAGCTCTTCGAACGCACGCGCCTGCTCGGCGGGCGCGCAACGTCGTTTGCCGTCGACGGTCACGAAGTCGACAACGGTCAGCACGTCTTCTTGGCGTGCTGCACCGAGTTCATCAAATTCGTTGAGCGCGTCGGAATGGTGAGTAACCTTCACCTTCAGGAGCGCTTCGATGTGCTCGTAATCGGCAAAAACGTGCGCAGCCGCTTACGCGCAGCGAATCTGCCGGCACCCTTGCACCTTGCGTGGTCGCTCCTGAACTATGCACCACTGCGCCTCCGCGCGCGTCTTGGTATTGGGCGCGCGTTGCTCGGTTTACGCAAGAACGTCGCCGAGCTGCCGGACGAGACATTCGCGCTCTGGCTGCAGCAACACGGTCAAGGTGCGGATGAGATTCGCGCCTTTTGGGATCCGTTTCTCGTCCCCGCGCTCAACGTGCCGCTCGACGTGATGAACTTGCGTGATGCCGCATTCGTCTTGCAGACGGCGTTCCTGAACGACAGCCGTGCCGCGCGCTTCGGCTGGTCGACCGTACCGCTGGCGCGCATCGCCGAAGCCGCTGCAAAACGCCTCGACCGCGTCCACATCTCGACGCCGGTTGCGTCGCTCGAGCTCGGCGGCGCCGAGATCGGCGTCATCCTCGCGGATGAGCGTCGCGCGTTCGACAAGGTCGTGCTGGCCGTACCACCGGCGCAAGCCGCACGTCTTTCGGGGATTACAAGCCTCGATGCGTACGAACCCCATGGGATCCTCGACATCCATCTCTGGACGGATTCTCAGAGTCTAGACTTTGATTTCGCCGCCTTGCTCGACTCACCGGTGCAGTGGATCTTTCAAAAGGATTCCGGTTATCTCTGTTGCAGCTTGAGCGCCGCCGATGACTATCTCACCGCGCCGACGGCGTCGCTGGTCGAACGCACGTGGGGAGAGCTTTGCGCCGCGATGCCTGCGTTGCGCACCGCTCAGATCGTACAGAGTGCCGTGACGCGCAATCCCACCGCCACGTACATGCCGAAGCCCGGCGTGCAGCGCCCGCATGCCCGCACGCAATTTCCGAACTTAGCGCTGGCGGGTTCATGGCTTGAAACCGGCTGGCCTGATACGATGGAATCAGCCGTGCGCAGCGGACTTGCAGCAGCAGCCGTAATCGGTGTTGCGAGGCCGGCGTAAAAATGAAGCCTATGCAGAATGGTGATGGGCCGAGCATGAATGGGGGCCCCATGCAAAGCATGGGGGGCGCGGAGCCTGGGGCGGAGCGCCTTTCAAAATGATCGATCATACGCAGCGGGCCGTCGACTGGCTCGTCGCGACTCAGTCGCCCGCGGGTTGGTGGTGCGGCGAACTCGAGACGAACGTCACGATGACCGCCGAGCACATCTTGCTGATGCGTTTCCTCGGTATCCCGTTCGACGAGATTCGCGACGGCGTCGTGCGGCATTTTCGCCACCATCAACGCAGCGACGGATCGTGGGCGCTCTACTACGACGGGCCCGCCGATTTGAGCACGACGATCGAATCGTACGTAGCGCTCAAATTGCTCGGCGTCGATCCGCAGTGCGACGAGATGCAGCGCGCACTCGCAACGATTCATCGTCTCGGCGGACTCACGGAAGCGCGCGTCTTCACCAAGATCTGGATGGCGCTCTTTGGGATCTATCCATGGGATGGCATCCCCTCGCTCCCGCCCGAGATCATCTTCTTTCCGCCGCAGATACCGTTCAACTTGTACGACTTTTCGTGCTGGGCGCGCGGCACGGTTGCGCCGTTGACGATCGTGATCACACGCCGTCCGGTTCGCCCGCTCGGCATCGACGTCGCCGAGATTTTCGCACGCGGAACGCGCGGACGCATGAGGAGCATCCCCGGCACTGGTTGGATGTGGTGGCTCGACAAGTTGCTTAAGCAATACGAACGTTTGCCGCAAAAGCCGGCCCGTGAGACCGCCATCAAGCGCGTCTGCGAATGGATCGTCGAGCGCCAAGAACTTGACGGCAGCTGGGGCGGGATTCAACCACCGTGGGTCTACTCGCTGATCGCGCTGTCGGTTGAAGGCTATCCGCTCGAACATCCGGTTATGCGCAAGGGACTAACCGGCATGGAACGCTTCGTCATCAACGATGAGACCGGATGGCGCTTTCAAGCCTGCATGTCGCCGGTTTGGGACGTCGCATGGGCGATTCGCGCACTGCGCATGGCGGCTATGCCGCGCGAACATCCCACGTTGACGCGCGCCGTCAAATGGATGCTCGACGAGCAAATCGCAGCCGACCAGTGGGGCGATTGGCAAGTGCGCTGCAAAGACGTCCCCAACGGCGGGTGGGCGTTTGAATTCGATAACGACATCTATCCCGACATCGACGACACGGCAGTGATCGTCTGTGCACTGCTCGAGGGTGCCGTCCTTGACGAACGCGCTACCGCGTCCATTGAGCGCGCGTGCAATTGGACGCTCGCGATGCGTTCGAGCAACGGAGCATGGGCCGCGTTCGATCGCGATAACGATAACGAAATTGTTTACCGCATGCCGTTTGCGGATTTCGGTGCGCTGATCGATCCACCGACTGAGGATGTTACCGCGCACGCGCTCGAGATGCTTGCGCTTCTTGGCCGCGACACTTCGGATCCGTACGTTGCAAGAGGGCTTGCATACTTGCGCGCGACGCAGAAGCCGGGCGGGTCGTGGTTCGGCCGCTGGGGCGTGAACCACATCTACGGCACCTGGTGCGTGATCTCGGCGCTCGTCGCGCTGAAAACCGGCGACGATATGATCGAACGCGCCGTCGCGTGGCTCTTACGCGTGCAGAATCCTGACGGCGGTTGGGGCGAGACCCCTCACTCGTACGTCGACGAATCGCTTGCCGGCGTTGGCGCAAGCACGCCTTCGCAGACCGGCTGGGCGGTTTGCGCTCTGCAACTCGCAAGGCGCGGACGGGATTCTTCGGTGCAGCGAGGTCTCGCATTTCTCCGCGAACGGCAGCGCCCGGATGGAACCTGGGACGAGCCGTATCATACCGGGACCGGTTTCCCGCGCGACTTCTACATTAACTATCACCTTTATCGCCATCTGTTCCCATTGACCGCTTTGGCGTTCGATCGGGCGCTTGCCGAGACGGGTGAGGCCCAAGGGGGCCGCTCCGAGCTTTCGACCGAAGGTGTTACGACGTCATGAGTATCCCGCTGCAGCAAAAAGTCGCCGTTGGCAAATACATCTTGAGCAAGAAGCTCGCGAGAGTCGAGAAGTTCGCCCTCGTCCTCCAGCTCGAGCCGCTCTTTCAGTGCAACCTCGAGTGCGGCGGCTGCGGAAAGATTCAGTTTCCGGCCGACATCTTGCGCCAGCGCTTGACGGTGCAGCAATGCATCGACGCGGTCGAGGAATGCGAAGCACCGATGGTTTCGATCGCCGGCGGCGAGCCGCTGGTACACGATCACATCGCAGAGATCGTGCAAGAGCTCGTCGCACGCAAACGCTTCGTCTATCTCTGCACGAACGCGATCCTGATGCAAAAGAAAATGGACCTGTTCAAGCCGTCCGTGTACTTCTCGTGGTCCGTCCACGTCGATGGCGTCGGTGCGCGTCATGATGAGGCAGTTTGCCGTGAAGGCATCTTCGATAAAGCCGTTGCGGCGATCAAAGAAGCCAAAGCGCGCGGCTTCCGCGTAACCACCAACACGACGTTCTTCAATCGCGATACGCCGCAGACGATCATCGAGACGCTCAACTATCTCAACGACGTCGCAGAAGTCGACGTCATGCAGATCGCTCCGGGTTACGCCTACGAGAAGGCGCCCGATCAGGAGAACTTCCTCGGCGTGGAGCGAACGCGAGCGATCTTCCGTGAAGCGTTCGGCGACGGCAACCGCCAGCGGTGGCGTCTCAATCACACGCCGCTTTATCTAGATTTTCTCGAAGGCAAAGTTGACTTCGCGTGCACGGCCTGGGGAATTCCGTCGTATTCCGTTTTCGGTTGGCAGCGTCCGTGCTACCTGATGTCGGATGCGCCCTATGCGGACAGTTACAAAGAGCTGCTCAACGAGACCGATTGGTCGAAATACGGCCGCGGCCGCAACCCGAAATGCGAGAACTGCATGGCGCACTGCGGCTACGAGCCGACTGCCGTTCTTGCAACGACCGGATCGATAAAAGAAGCGGTTCGCGCGGCCATTGCGCAATGACCGCGTTTTCCTAACAGGCGCGACCGGATTCGTCGGAAGCCACGTCCTGCGCGAGCTGCTCGCGTCGGGCTTCATCGTGCGCGCGCTCGTGCGCGACAAGGCCGCGCGGCTTGACGGCTGCGAGACGGTCGTCGGCGATCTCGAACGTGCGGGCGATCTCGTGGAGAGCCTGCGTGAATGCCGCTATCTCATTCATTGCGCGGCGCTCTATTCGTTTGCGCCCGCCGACCGTGAAGCGATCGAGCGCGTCAACGTAACCGGCACGGAAAGCCTCTTCGCTTCCGCGTATCTCGCCGGCGTCGAGCGTGCCGTTCTGACGTCGAGCTCGGCGACCGTCGGACCGGCGCACGGCGCGAACGTCGCAACTGAAACCGACTACGCACACGAAGGCGGCGAGGGTTATCACGCTTCAAAACTCGCGCAAGAACGCAGCGCCGTCTCGAGCCGTATTCCGACGGTCGTCGTGCTGCCGACCGCGCCTGTCGGTCCTAACGATCACAAGCCGACGCCGACCGGGGCGATGATCCTGAATTTTGCGCGCGGGCGTATGTTCGCAAAGCCGCCATCGGGCGGTTTGAATTTGGTTCCTGTCGAGGACGTCGCGCGCGCGCACGTGAGCGCGCTGCGTGACGGACGCCCGGGCGAACGCTATCTTCTGGGCGGCGAGAACCTTACGCTCGACGCCGTGTGGGAGATGCTCTCTGAGATCACCGGCAAACCCGTTCCGCGCGTGCGCATCCCGAAACCCATGCTCTACACGATCGCATATGTCGATGAGATGCGTTGCTTCGTGCGGCGCGATGCGCAGCCGCTCGTCCCGCTCGAAGGCGTGCGCATGGCCGAAGAGCAGATGTTCGTCGATTCGTCCAAGGCGCAGCGCGAGCTAAATTACCAGCCGGGACCGGTTCGCGGTGCGTTGGAACGCGCCGTGGGCTGGTATCGCGGTCGCGGCTATTTGAAATGATCGCCCTCTGCGCGACGCAGACTGAATATCGCGCCGCGCAGCACGAGCTCGGCGGCCTCGAAATACGCATCGTTAAAACGGAGATCGGTTGTGGCGGAAACTTCGACGACACGGTAATCAGCCTCGGGCTCTGCGGTGGTCTGCGACGCGGTGTACCCAGGGGGACGGTTCTTGTTCCCGATGAGATCGAGCGTCCGAGCGGCGAGCGCGTTGCGTGCGATCGTGAATTGGCGACGCACCTGCGCGACGCTGCGCGCCAGTTAGGCGAAGCGCCGGACAGCGGGGCACTCATAACGGCGACGACGCTCGTCCGCGGCAAGGCGCGCGACGACTGGGCTGCGCGTGGATTTTCGGGCGTCGACATGGAGAGTGGCCTCGTCGTCGCGCCGCGTCTCGTGGTCGTGCGCGTCATCCTGGATACGCCCGAACGTGAGCTCTCTGATGCTTGGCTGCGACCGCTCAGCGTATTCGCCCGACCCGACGCATGGCATGAATTACCATGGCTCGCACGAACCGCGCCACGTTACGCACGTCTCGCGGCCCATGTGGTACGCCAAGCACTCATGAACGGAGGAAATTCTTGATCGTCGATATTCGCACGTACACCTCGCAACCCGGGAAACTGAACGCGTGGCTCGCGATGTACGAGGCCGAGGGGTATCCGGTCCAGGTCAAACATCTCGGTGAGCCGGTCGGGTACTTCATGAGCGAGGTCGGCACGCAAAATCAAGTCGTGCACATCTGGAAGTACGAAAGCATGGCGGAGCGGGAAAAGAAACGCGCCGGCATGCAAGCCGATCCGGCTTGGCAAGCCTACCTCAAAAAAAGTTCCGAAGCCGGCTACATGCAGCATCAAGAGAACAAGATAATGAAGTCGACGTCGTTCTCACCGCTCTAGCCTCGCGCAGCACGTCTTCCGTGTGCTCGCCGAGATTGGGTGCAAGACCCGGATCGGCGAGCGGCGTTCCCGCGAAACGCGACGCATGCCCAGTCGTTCGCATCGCACCTTCGGTCGGATGCTGCTGTGGCACGAAAAATCCGGTCGCTTTGAGGTGCGGATCGTTCAGCACGTCGTCGAGATCGTTCATCGGCACCGCCGGTAGATCGTTTTCGCGCAGCATCTTCAGCCAATCCGCCGTTGTCCGCGTCGCGAGGATCTCGGCGACGATCGTATAGGCTTCGTGATAGTGATCGCGGCGCTTAATCGTATCGTGCAAGCGTGGATCGCTCGCGTATTGCTCTGAACGTCCGACCCGCTCGAAGAATCTCTCCCACTGCTTGTCATCGTAGAGCAAGACACAAATATAGCCATCGAGCGTGCGATGCGGACGCCGCAGCGTCGTGAGTAGACGCTTATAACCGAAATCGCCCTCGGTCGGCTCGAAGCTATGCCCGCCGAGGTGATCGCCGAATACAAAATCGACGAGCGCTTCGAACATCGCGACCTCGACGGCTTGGCCTTTTCCGGTTCGCTCGCGATGATAGAGCGCTGCGAGAACGGCGCCCAGCGCGGTGATGCCACTGGTACGATCCGCCATGTTTAGCGGAACGTAACGCGGCGCTTCTCCTGTGCGCTTGAACATCGCAGCCAGCCCGGATGCGCCTTGAATCAGATCGTCGTAGGCCGGCCAGGGTGCGTATGGGCCGTTTTGCGCAAAGCCAACCAAACTCACGTATAAAATCTTTGGATTACGCGCGGCAACATCGGCATATCCTAAACGCAAGCGATCCATCGCAGCCGCGCGGATGTTGTGAAAGAGCAGATCCGCACCCTCACACAAACGCAAGAGCTTCTCCCTATCACCATCGCTCTTCAAATCGAGCACGATGCCGCGCTTGCCGCGATTGAGGTGCATGAAGAGCGCACCCATACCGACGTGACGGCCGGGACCCGTCCAGCGCATGATATCGCCGGCTTTTGACTCGACCTTGATGACGTCGGCGCCCATATCCGCCATCAGACGCGTGACCAGCGGACCTGCAACGACCGTCGAGAGATCGATGACGCGGACGCCCTCCAGAGGCCCACTCACCCGGCGATCACGACCTCGATCAAGTTAGGCTGCTTCGATGCGAGTGCGCGTTTCAGTTGCGTCCGAACGTCATCAAGCGTGCTTACGCGCTGCGATGCGACGCCGAGTGAACGGGCGAGTCCGACGAAGTCGATTGTGGGGTCCGTTAGATCCATTGCCACGTAGCGTTTCGTCTCGGCGGTGAGTGCACCCATCGCGAGCGCACGTTGCTTGAGAATCTTATACGATGTGTTGTTGAAGATCACGAACGTGACGGCGAGCTTCTCGTGCGCTGCCGTCCACAAGCCTTGGACCGTGTACATTGCGCTGCCGTCGCCGATGAGCGCGACGACGGGACGTTTGGGCAGCGCCAGCTGTGCGCCGATTGCAGCCGGCAAGCCCCAACCGATGCCACCACCGCGCAGGCCGAAATAACTTTGCGCGTCGTCGCTGCGCAACAGCGAGCGCATCCCCATTCCGGAAGAGACCGTCTCGTCGATGACGACGGCATCGGGCGGCAGCGTCTCGGCGATCGCCGCTAAGAGCGCAAGCGGTTCGATCGGCGTGCGTTTCGCGGCCTCCGCCGCTGCTGCCGCAAGATTCGCGCGCGCCTGTGCGTTCTGCGCGCGCGTCTCGGCGTCACGCGAACGCGCCGATGCAAGCTGTTCGGGCGACATGCGCGCTTGCGTTTCGGCCGTGAGCTCGGGCAGCGTCACTTTCGGTTCGCCAAAGATCGCCGCCAGGGCGGCGTAGTTCTTGGCGATCTCCCACGGATCGGTGTCGAGGTGGACGATCTTGAGATTCTCGGGCATCGCGTCGACAGGCGATGGGAGCGAAAGCGTGAACAAATCGGCGCCGAGCGAGATGACGAGATCGTGTCGCGCGAGGATTTCGCGGATGTTCTTCTGCAAGCGCAACATCGCACCAGAAAATAGCGGATGCGAGGACGGAAACGACGCACGGCTCGAAACGACTTCGGCATATACCGGCGCGCCCAGCAGCTCGGCGAAGGCCACGATCTCGTCAAGCGCGTTACTCTGTGCGATCGCATCGCCGGCGAAGATCAAAGGACGCTTCGCGCTTGCGCACAATTTTGCTGCGGCTTCGATCGCGGCGCGATCGCCGCGCACGTTCGGTGCGACTCGCGAGGGTGTGCCCATAGCGATCTCGGCTTCGTTCGTCAGCACGTCACCCGGAAGTGAGAGAAAGACGGGACCCGTCGGTGGTGCGAGCGCGGTTTTCGCAGCGCGATGAATCGCAAGCGGCAGTTCTTCGAGCCGACGAACTTCGCTCGACCATTTGACGAGCGGGCGCGCGATCTCGGGAAGATCGGCCCACAACAGCGGCTCGCCGAACGTGAAGCTTTGATCGTGCTGTCCGGCCGTCACGATGATCGGCGATCCGGCTTTGCGCGCGTCGTAAAGCATCCCCATCGCGTTGCCGAGTCCAGGCGCAACGTGGACGCTGACACACGTCAGCTTTCCGGACGCTTGCGCGTATCCGTCGGCCATCGCCATCACGGCTGCTTCCTGCAAGCCGAGAATGTAGCGCAGCTCCGTTTCGACGGCGAGCGCGTCCATCAGTGGCAGCTCCGTCGTTCCGGGGTTTCCGAAGATATACTCGACGCCTTCTTGTTTCAGAAGCTCGAGAAACGCGCGTTTCCCTGAAAGAAAGGGCACGTGATTTCAGTTGTGCAACGCTTTTGAGCAACCCTTGAACACGAGCGTGGTCCCTCGACTTCGCTCGGGATGACAAAGAACATGATTGCCACAAAACCGGAAGATCTCGTTGAGTACTACTTCGAGCAGGCTTGGAGCGACGGATTGCCTGTCGTTCCACCGACGCCTGACAAAGTCGACGCCGTCATCGATGCGCTCGGCGGCGATCCCGAACATCTTGAAGCCGTTGTTCCGCCGCGACGCGGTGGACTGACGCGGCAAATCCTCGCCGTCAACATGGTGATGGCGGGTTGCAAGCCTGAATACGCACCAGTCGTGCGTGCCGCGATGCTCGCGCTCTGCTCTCCGGCATTCAATTTGAACGGCGTGCAAGCGACGACGCACATGGTCTCGCCGCTGCTCGTCGTCAACGGCCCGATTCGGCGCGAGATCGGAATGAATGCCGGTCACAACGTCTTTGGTTCGGGGAATCGCGCCAACGCAACGATCGGCCGTGCGATTCGCATGATCTTACTCTCCGTCGGTGGTGGAACCCCGGGCGATCTCGACAAGAGCACGCTCGGAAGCCCCGCGAAATATACGTACTGCATCGCCGAGAACGAAGAGATCTCGCCTTGGGCACCCTACCACGTTGAACATGGGATGAGTCCCGATGAAAGCTCGGTGTTCGTGATCGCCGCGGAGCCGCCGCACAGCGTCACAAATCACATCGCCGACGACGCGGAAGGCGTACTCGACAGCATCATTTCGGCGATGTCGACGATCGCGAACAACAACGCGGTTTCAAGCGGTTCGTGCGCGGTGGTCATCGGGCCCGAACATGCGGCAACGATCGCCAAGAGCGGTTGGACGCGTCACGACGTGCGCAACTATCTTTGGATGAACGCCGGCAATAAATTCTCGGCGCTCAGCTTCAACGACCGGTACGGCAAGATTTACAACCGCAACCTTCCGCGTTGGTACAAGCGTCAGCCCGATTCGCGCATCCCAATCGTTCCGAGCGCCGAGGACATTCATCTTTTCGTCGCCGGTGGCGAAGCCGGCCGCTTCTCGGCTTTTATTCCCGGATGGGGACACATGACAAGCCCCGTCTTGCTGCGAATCGACGGAAGCTCGCCGAACGCGGACGCGATGTGCGAAGACGGCACGTGCCGTCTCTAGAGAGGACTTTCCAATGATCTACGATCCACGCGGAACGATCGACGCGCCGGTTCTTCATCTTGCCAAACGTCCGGCAAGTTTGCGCGGACTGCACCTCGGCGTTCTGGACAACACAAAATGGAACGGCTGGAAGCTCGAAGACCGCATCGCGACGGCGTTGGCCGAACGGCTCTCGCTCGGTCCGATCCGCCGCTACAAGAAGGAAAGCTTCTCGCGCGATGCGCGTCCGGAGCTTCTGGCCGAGATCGCAGCCGAAAGCGATCTCGTCCTCACCGGAATAGGTGATTGAGGCTCCTGCACGTCGTGCTGTATGCATGACGCCATCCGGCTAGAAACATCGGGGATTCCCACCGCCGTGCTCGTCACGACCGTTTTTCTGCACGAAGCCAAAGTTCAACGTGAGGCTCTTGGAATGACCGCTATCGAACCCGTCGTCGTAACGCATCCACTCAGCACGCTCTCGAACGAACAGCTCGATGAGCGCGCGAACGAGGCGCTCGAGCAAATCGTGCGCGTGTGGGGTGGCAAGTGAGAACATTGATCGTCGCGATACTGTTGGCGGCGACCGCCGGCAGTGCGGCCGCGTTCGATTTCGATAAGACTCCCGGACGCTTGCCGAAGATTGTCGTACCGCTCGCCTACTCGATTGCTTTCAAGCCGAATCTTGCGGCGAAGACGATGACCGGGACCGAACGAGTCACGCTCCGGGTACGGAAATCGACGAACCGACTGGTCTTCAACACGCTCAATCTAACGCTGAGCAACGTGCGCGTCGACGGGACTCCAGTTCAACGTGTGATCACGCAAAACGGTAAACAACTCTCGACGGTCGTCCTCGCGCAGCCGTTGCGCGCCGGTCATCATATTATGACGCTATCATATAGCGGAAAGATCGAAAGCGGACCCCGCGGTCTTTACGCGCAGCCGTATCGCACGCGAGCAGGCAGCGGAACGATGCTTTCGAGCCAACTCGAATCGACCGATGCGCGGCGTTGGTTCCCGTGCTGGGACGAGCCCGCATTCCGCGCGCGCTTCACGCTGACGGCGACGATCCCGGCTACCTGGAGTGCGGTCGCCAACATGCCGATCGCGCATCGCGTCGTGCACGGGACGCTGGCTGACGTCATGTTCGAGCCTACGCCCAAGATGCCGACCTATCTAGTCGAATTCACTGCCGGAAATCTCGGACATATCAGCGCGCGTAACGATGGTTACACACACTCGATTTGGGCCGTGCGCGGCGAAGAGAACACCGGACGCGACGCACTGCGAGCTTCGCAAGATATCCTCAACGATTACAACAACTATTTCGCCTTCCGCTTCCCGATACCGAAGCTCGATTCGATCGCAATTCCCGGCGGTTTTCCCGGTGCCATGGAAAACTTGGGCGCTATTACCTATACCGAACAGCTGCTCTTGACCGGCCCGAACACAACGATCGAGTCGCGCCAAATTGCGTGGGACGTGCAGGCGCACGAGATGGCGCACCAGTGGGTAGGCGATCTCGTCACGATGGATTGGTGGAGCAACATCTGGCTCAATGAGAGCTTCGCATCGTGGATGGAGACGAAAGAAACCGCACTTCGTCATCCTCGGTGGGCGTGGTGGGAAGCCACTGACGGAGAGCTTCAGGGTGCGTTCGATGCCGATGGTCAACCGAAGCAAACTGCAATTATCACGCCGGTAGCCAACGAGCTCGACGCGGAAGCGTCGTTCAACCCCGCGATCGTGTACGACAAAGGACGCCAAGTTTTGCGGATGCTCGAAGAATATTTGGGCGAAGACACCTTCCGCGACGGTATGCGCCGCTACATCCGCGCCAACGCGTATTCGAATACCGTCGGGAGCGACTTTTACCGCGCGCTCAGCGCCGAAAGCGGGCAAGACGTTGCGTCGCTCGCGTCGGCGTGGATCACGCAGCCGGGATATCCCGTCGTCTCCGTCAACGCGCAGTGCGATTCGAACGGCAACCGAACGATCGCGCTCAGTCAAAAGCGTTTTCTCTGGCAAGGCACCGATCCGAAGCACGAACGCTGGAACGTGCCGCTTGAAATTCAAAGCGGAGACGGCGACGTTCAGAAAGTCGTGCTCAAGGACGACGGACAAACCGTCAACGCGGGACGCTGCGATCAAACCCTGCTCGTCAACGCGGGCGGATACGGCTTCTACCGCGTCGCCTATGATAAGCAGACGCTCGCGAACAATGCCAAAGGATTCGCGTCGTTCTCGAACGCCGACAAGATCGCGCTGCTCAACAATCAATGGACCTTCGCGAGAGCCGGTCGATCAGGAATCGGACCATACTTCCAGATGGCCGGGAGCATGGGGTCCGACTACGACGCGCGCGCATGGGAGCAGATCATCGAATCGCTCACGACCCTCGAGAAAGACCAACTTGGACTCCCCAATCACGCCGCGCTCGTAGGACGCGCACGTGCGCTCGTTGCCCCGGTGGTAGCTGCGCTCGGGTGGACGGCGAAACCGGGTGAAGACCCTCCGCTTCGCGTCCTCCGCAACAAGGCGATCCTCGCACTTGGCCTTTGGGGAGATCCTGCGGTCATCGGCGAGGCGCGCCGGCGCTTTGCGAAATTCGAGCACGATCCGTCATCGCTGACACCGGATCAACAAGAAACCGTACTCACAATTGTGGGTACGTATGCGGACGGTGCGACGTTCCAACGGTTACACAAGCTCGCGCTCGCAGCCCGCGACATCCCGGACGTCCGTCGGCGATACGGGGCGCTCATCGCAGTTCGCGATCCAATGCTTGCGTCGAAAGCGTTGCAAGCCGTCGTGACCGACCCGATTCCGCCGCAAGCGCAGGGACAGAAGCTCCGTCTGATTTTCCGGGCAGCGGACACAAATGCGCAACTTTCTTGGGCGTTCTTTAAGGCGCACTATGCCGAGTTAACCAAAGACTTTGAGGACTCGGATAGGGCGGTTTTCCTGACGGGTGAGATTCTCAAAAACTATGGAGACAAGATTCCCTTACCGGCAGTCGTGGGATGGCTGCAGCAGAACTTCCCGCCGTCGGCGGCGCCCTTCATCAAGCGCGGCGTATCGGCCGCGAAGATCGCGCTTGCCGAGAAGGCTCGCCTAGCTGCAGAGGTCAGCGCGACACACTAATGCCTCAAATACAACTGAAAATTAACGGCTCCAACCACACCGTGGACCTGGAGCCGAACGTCACGTTACTCGACGCGTTGCGCGAGCGGCTCGGATTGGTCGGGACGAAAAAGGGCTGCGATTTTGGACAATGCGGGGCGTGCACGGTCCTGGTGGACGGACGCCGCGTGCTTTCTTGCCTGACGCTCGCGATGATGCACTCGGGGGCCGAGATCACGACAATTGAAGGCGTCGCGTCGAACGGATCGCTGCATCCACTGCAGCAGGCCTTCATCGAGCATGATGCGTTCCAGTGCGGTTTCTGCACCTCGGGACAGATTGTCTCGGCGCTCGGTCTTCTGAACGAGGGTCACGCGCACACCGACGGCGAGATCCGCGAAGGAATGAGCGGCAATCTCTGCCGCTGCGGTGCGTATTCGAATATTCTCGCGGCCGTGCGACAGGAGGTGCGACGTGCAGGCGTTTGATCTTCTTCAACCCACGGATACGCGTGAAGCGCTCAAGCTGATTGCGCAAACGAAGGACGCTGCGTTCATCGCCGGCGGAACGAACGTCGTCGACTTGATGAAGTGCGGCGTTACGACACCCTCGACGCTCGTCGACATCACGCGTCTTCCGCTCGATTCGATCGAGACGAATGCCAAGCGCATCCGGATCGGCGCGCTTGTTCGCAATAGCGATGTCGCCCATCATCCCATTGTCGTCGAAAACTTCCCGATGCTCTCGCAAGCATTCCTCGCGGGTGCATCGCCGCAGCTGCGCAACATGGCGACGGTCGGCGGCAACATCTTGCAACGCACCCGGTGTCCGTACTTCCGCGACCCCGCGTCTGCGTGCAATAAGCGTCACGCAGGCGACGGCTGCGATGCGTTCGAGGGCATCCATCGCATGCACGCGATTCTCGGAACGAGCGACGCTTGCATCGCGACGCATCCGTCGGACGCGGCCGTCGCACTTATAGCTCTGGATGCGATCGTTGAAATCCAAAGGTCCTCCGGCACCCGTCGCATCTCACTCGAAGAATTCTATGTGCTGCCGGGCGAGACACCGGCGATCGAGAACGATCTGAAGCCGGACGAGTTGATCGTCGCAATCGAAATTCCGCACGGAAGCGCGCACCGTCACTCAACGTATCTCAAGGTCCGCGATCGCGCCTCGTACGAGTTCGCGCTCGTCTCCGTAGCGGCCGGCCTCGACTTCGACGGCGATCGCATCGGTGCGGCCCGTATCGCGCTCGGCGGCGTCGGGACGATTCCCTGGCGCGCCCGCGGCGCCGAGGAAGCGCTGGTCGGAACATCCGGCGACTCCGGATATGAGAAAGCAGCCGAAATCGCACTCAAACATGCCGTACCGCGTCGCGACAATGCGTTCAAGGTCGAGCTTGCGAAGCGTGCAATCATTCGCGCGCTGGAAATGGTTCGGCGCGGACAATGACGGCGACTACTACCACGAAACCGCTTATCGTCGGAACGCCGATCGATCGTGTCGACGGGCGTTTGAAAGTCACCGGGCAAGCGCAATACACGGCCGACATGCCGCTCGAGCACGTTGCCTACGCGGTAATGGTGACGAGTACGATCGCGCACGGTAAAATCACATCGATCGATACCAGTGCAACCGGCGAGATTCACGGTATTCTGAAAATCTTCACGCACGAGAATTCGCCTCGCTTCACGCAGCCGGAAGCTGACTTCATGAAGGCCCTCGTTCCAGCTCAAACGTTCATGCCGATGCAAGGCCCCGACGTCGTCCATTACGGCCAGCAAGTTGCAGTTGTCGTCGCTGAAACGTTCGAAGCGGCGCGCGCTGCAGCCGCCCGCGTCCGTGTGTCGTACGAACCGAGCCACGCCGTGCTTTCGCTTGACGACCCGAAAGCGGAGCGCACGAAACCCGAGCAGTTCTTCGGATCGCCTCTGCAAACAGAGCGCGGCAACGTCGAGAAACAGCTCGCGGCCTCCGCGGTAAAGATCGACGAGCACTACTCGACTCCGACGCAGTTCCACAACCCGATGGAGCCACATGCGACCCTCGCCCAGTGGAACGGCAACAAGCTGACGATCTATGAGCCGTCGCAGTGGGTAAAAGGTCTGCAAAATTACGTCGCTACCGTGCTTGGCTTAGCGGTCGACGACGTACACATCATCTCGCCATTCGTCGGCGGCGGATTCGGAAACAAAGGCTTCTCGTTTCCGCACACGATCCTCGCTGCAATGGCCGCCCGCGAGCTCAAGCGACCGGTGAAGTTGCTGCTGACGCGCGCGCAGCTTTTCGAGCAGACTGGTAGCCGCCCGCGGACCGAACAGCACCTGCGGGTCGGCGCGGACAAAGATGGCAAGCTGGTTGCAATCGACCACGCCTCGACGATCGGCGCGTCCCTCGCCGGTTGGTTCATCGAACCGTCCGGACGAATCAGTCCGATGCTGTATTCATGCCCGAACGTTCGCATCAGTCATGAGGCCGTGTGGTTGAATACGCCCGCACCGGGGCCGATGCGCGCACCGGGCGAGACTCCCGGAACGTTCGCGCTCGAATCCGCACTCGACGAGCTCGCGGTAAAGCTCGGGATCGATCCGATCGAGCTGCGCGTCAAAAACGACGCGACGCAAGACGAGGAAGAGAAGCTGCCCTTCTCCAGCCGGCACTTGGTCGAGTGTCTGCGGGTCGGCGCAGCGCACTTCGGTTGGAAAGATCGTCCGCGCAAACCGCGCGAACGCCGCGAACACAACGAATTCATCGGTTACGGCGTCGCAAGCGCAACGTTTCCCGGACTGCGTTCTCCTGCGAGCGCACGCGTGCGCCGCGATAACGATCGATTTCTGATCGAGGTCGCGACCCACGACATCGGAACCGGCATGTACTCGATCATTGCGCAGGTCGCCGCCGATGCACTCGGCGTCGACGTCGAGCAAATCGAGGTCCGCATCGGAGATTCCAAACTGCCTCCGGCTCCGGTTGCCGGCGGCTCGATGAGCACGGCGAGCGTCATGCCCGCGGTGCAAGCCGCATGCCTGAAATTGCGCGAGGGCGGAACGAACGAAGCTGAAGCCAGCTCAGCACCCGGCGACGAGCAAGGCCGCTATGCGTTTCACTCGTTCGGCGCGCAGTTCATCGAAGTGCGCGTCGATGAAACGCTCGGACGCGTCCGCATTGAGCGCGCGCTGGGCGTCTTCGATTGCGGCAAGATCATCAACCCGAAAACGGCACGCAGCCAATTTCTCGGCGGCATGATCTTCGGCATCGGGATGGCCCTGATGGAAGAGGGTCTATTCGATCCGCGTTCCGGGCGCGTCATGACCGACAATCTCATTGACTATCGCATTCCCGTGAACGCCGACATCGGAGAAATCGAGGCAATCGCGGTCGAGCATCCTGATTTTCTCCTCAATCCGCTCGGCGTGCGTGGCGTCGGTGAAATTGGGACGACCGGCGTTGCGGCCGCAATCGCGAATGCCGTCTACAACGCGACCGGCAAACGCATACGAGAGCTGCCCATCACCCCCGATAAGCTGCTGTAGAGAGTAGGACCTCATGCGAGTATTTGTCACCGGCGCATCCGGTTACATCGGAACCTCGGTGTGTGCTGCCGTCAAGAAGCGCGGACACGATGTCGTCGGTCTGGCACGCAGCCCTGAGTCGATCGAAAAACTCAAAGCAGCAGGCGTCCATCCCGTCGCGGGGTCGCTCGGTGATCACAGTGTGTTGCGCGAGATGACGCACGACGCCGATGCCGTCATTCATTGCGCGTTCGAGCAATCAGCCGAGGGACCGGGACTCGAGGCCGGCGCGCTCGATGCGATGCTCGGTTCGGTCGACACGGATCATGAAGCCTTCATCTATACGAGCGGCGTGTGGGTGTACGGCGATACCGGCGGCAAGACGATTGACGAATCGGCGCCGCTCAATCCAATCGCGCTGGTTGCGTGGCGGCCTGCGATGGAGAAAAAAGTTCAAGACGCTCAGCGGCACAAGCTTCGCACGATCGTAATCCGTCCAGGCCTCGTGTATGGCGGGGGTGGCGGTCTGGTCGGCATGATGATCGGTCTTGCAAAAGCCGAGCAACTGGCAATTTTCGGAGACGGAAAGAATCATTGGCAGATGGTGCGCGTCGACGCACTCGCCGAGTTGTATGCGCTCGCAATTGAACGCGCGCCGGCCGACTCACTCTACAACGGCGTCAGCAGCGATTCGGCTCAATATGGCGACCTCGTTCGCGCCGCAAGCCGTGCCGCGGGCCGCACCGGCACAGTGCCCACAATTTCGCTCGATGAAGGTCGTAAGGTGATGGGACCATTCGCGGACGCGCTCGCGCTCGATCAACGCATCTCCGGCGCGAAAGCTGTCCACGAGCTCGAATGGAATGCGGAGCGTCCCGGCGTTTTGGAAGAGCTTTCAGCGCACGTCTAGCGTGCGGATTTAAGCTCCAACGGACCGCTGATGGTTTCGAGATCGATCCGTCCGGCGCCGTTTCCTATGCGCCCATTGACCTGCGATCCGATCATCTCAGATTTGACTGTCAGGGGAAAATCCGATTGGAATCCGCCGGATATACTCTGCGCTTTCACGACAGCGCCCGCATCGTGCGGCACCGTAAGACTGATCGCGCCGCTGACGGTGCGGAGCAAGACGTTGCGACTATCCGGAAAGCGCGTCACGGAAACCAGAATCGTACCGTTGACCGTGTGCGCTTTCACGTTGCCGTCGGTGTTTTCGGCGGAGACATTTCCGGATACGTCATTTAACGTCACATCGTTCGCGAAGCCGTTGGCGACGATATTGCCTGTAACATTCGAGAGTCGCAGAACCGCGCGTCGCGGCACCGTCAGCGTGTAGTCGACCGAGCCCCCGTGCCCGTCGCGCATATAGTGCGTACGAATGCGCACCTCGTTTACCGGACTGCCGTCCTTGTCGATCATCACTGTCATCCCGGCCAAGGCCTCATCGTCCGCAGCATGCTTGACCGCCCTGATATCGAGGACGTCGCTGTTCGACGGTGTCACTATGACCCGCCCGGAGACGTTCTGCAGGCTGAGCCGTACGTCGGACTGCGTGCTGAACGCCTCGTGAACGGTGGCGCTTGGATCTACCGCCTCCGCCTTCACAATGACCCGCGCGCTGCTCCACACGAGCAGGCTAACCACAAGCATCGGAATTGTCCGCAAAATCCAGGAATCAGCCATGACTCTTCGCGTCTCCTAATTCTTTAGGAGTAGGTTACCTCAGGCTGCCCGGCGCTGTCAACTAAAACTTTAGTTAACATCCCGGGGCACCCGGAAGAGCGAGCTCGGCCATTCCCCGTGGTAGAGGAAATCTTTCACGTATTTGAAGCCGTTCTTTTCGAGAACGCCTCGGGACGGCGCGTTGACGGGGTCGATCACTCCGTACACCTCGGCTACCTGTAAATCGTCGAACGCGACCCGCAGCGACGCTTGTGCCATTTCGGTCGCGAAGCCACGGCCCCAATAGGGCTCGTCGAGCACGTATCCGAGCGCAACGACGTCCTCATCCTCGATCACGTCATAAAACAAACCGGCGGTGCCAACGAACGTGCCGTCCTCCAGGCGAAACATCCATTCACCGAAGCGATGCTCGCTCCAGTGACGCATGAACTTGGCAAGCCGCGCTTGGCTCTCTTCGAGCGTGTACGTCCTCCCGAAAAGCGTGCGTTGCACGGCCGGATTTGAATCGAGCGTTCGAAAATTTGCGAGATCCTCGAGAGCCGGCGGCGTACCGAAAAGCCGTTCGGTCGCGATTGACGCTGGCGCGCCGAGGAAATTCCGATTTTGAATCATAGTCGGTTGATATGTCTTCGTCGATAAATCCGACCGGCACCTTGGACGCGTTCGCGCTGATCGACGTACGCGTCGGGACGATCCTCGATGCGCAAGCCTTTCCAGAAGCGCGAAAGCCTGCGTACAAGCTCACGATCGATTTCGGGCCGGATATCGGCGTCAAGCATTCCAGCGCGCAAATAACGGTGCACTACACACCGGAAACGCTAATTGGTTCGCAGGTTATCGCCGTCGTGAATTTTCCGCCGAAACGTATTGTCGGCTTCGTCAGCGAAGTACTCGTGCTCGGACTTCCCGACGATCGGGGCGAAGTCGTGCTTGTCCGGCCCGATCTGAGCATATCGAACGGCGCACGGCTGTACTAAAAGGAGGCAAATGATGTCTCGTCCGCTGGTGGGTTACATACTTGCCGCATTTGCCATTGCCGTCGCACTTTACGGCAGTCACACCGACGGCGCGTCACCCGATCCCGAAGAAGTTTCACTACTTACGCGCCTGACCGCATCCGCGGCAAATGCGTACGGCGCGGTCGAAGCTCGCCAATGGCGCGAGCGTGCAAACGCGCTTGAGGAATCGATCCGGCCCCTAACGACCGCACCGTCGGCTGGCTAGGTGTCTCCTATGGCTGTACTGACTTCGCGACGGCTCCCGCTGCAGCCGTTCCGTTCAGAATCCGTCCGGCGGCAGTTTTGTCGTTTACCGACGTGATAGAGATCTTGCCCGTGGGGACCTCGACCGAAAGCATTTGACCGGTTCCGGGATCCTTTACATTGCGCAGATTTGAGATTGCGAAAATAGTACCGACGGAAACTCCCGAAGCGCTACCAATATTGAGGATCACTGAGCCGGAGTCGATGAGGAGCACGCGTCCGCTTAAAACCGGGACGACCACAGCGACAAGCTTCGTCGGATCGATCATCCTTACGATCGCGATTGCTTCGTCGTTGACGAGGTGCCCCATTGTCGAATTTACGAAACTGGAATTCCCGTAACCACCCGCTGCGCCGCCGCCAAAGCCGCCGACGCCCCACGACGTCCCTGATTGTGTCTTTTCATCGTTGAACGACGAGAGTATTCGGCCGCTCGTGGAGTCGATGATCCGCACCTCTACCTTAAGCGTAACGCGATCGGTCTTAATGCCGCTCGCAACAGCTCCTAGAATTCCAGGAAGAAGCGCGCCTGCACCGGCACCGCTCGTACCCGTGTGCGCAAACTGAAGAATATTGCCCACGATTAGAAATTTCGCGCCCGTCAAACGTCCGCTCTGAATCAGGCTCGCATCGGAGACCTCGCCGCTTGACGACAACGAATGCTCGCGCATCACGTCCGCAAGATGCGTACGATCGACGACGTTGTATCCGGCGCTCACGAGATTGCTCGTAACCAGGTCCGATAGAGCGATGCCTGGCTGCCATTGCCCCCACCAATTTGAGGTCAAGCCTTCGGTTCGAAAATCGAGAACCGCGACCGGCGACGAGGGAGGCTGGACGGCTGGCGGAACTGGCGCGGGCGCAGACTGTGCCGTCGATACGCTGGAACTCGACGCAAAAATCGCGGCCGTTAGAAATGTCGCTAGCAGCGACTTAACTAGACGCATACGTTTTTCAACGTAGCAGAAAAGCTGGCGCGTTTATAGTCAGGAACTCCTGACTATGCTACGACGGGCTAGTTGCACCCTTAGTGTCGACACTAAGCGGACAGCAGTACGCTCTTCTGGAACTGATCGCAGAATTGATGCAAAGCTATCTCGGCGCCGTAACGCTCCTCCTTTTGATTTCGATGGTTGTCGTCCGCGTGCGGCTATTGAAGCTCCGCGGCGTTTCGGCGATGCAGTTCGGCAAAACGGACCGAAGCGATTTCCTTATTCCGCCGTTTGCGCTGTTGTATTTTTACGTCGTCTTTGCGGGTGCGTTCGGTTGGCCGACGTTTGCGCGCGAAGATCTCGTGCAATCGCAGGGAGTCCAATGGCTCGGTGTGTTGCTCTGCGCGGGGGGCCTTGTGATGATGTTCCTGAGCCTCGTTTCCTTTGGAACGAGCTTTCGCGTCGGAATCGACGCCGAGCATCCCGAAAAACTCATCACGACGGGCATCTTCGCGTATACGCGCAATCCGATCTATGTCGCGTTTGGATTTGTCCTACTCGGCGAGTTCTTCATCCAGCCGCACATCATTCTGTTGGTCTACCTGATCGCCGGCCTCGCATTGCTCCACCGCCAGGTGACGCGCGAGGAAGCGTTTCTGCGGCAGCACTACGGCGAGGAATACGTAGCGTACGCAAAGCGCGTGCGGCGGTATCTTTAGCCGTTCTGCATCGATCCGGCGGAACTCGAACAATTGTAGTCGAGCGTCGTGCTGCAGGCCCGCATGTCAAAGCGAGTCGACGGTGGCTTCACGGTGACGTGAAATCGTTGCGACGGAACGTCCTTCGAGCCGATCGTCAACGTACGCGCGCCGGCATGCACGCCTTTGATGAGATAATGGCCATCGCTATCCGTCACTGACTGCTTCCCATCAACATGGATGCTTACGCCGGGAAGCGGCTGTCCCGTCGTTTGATCGCGGACGACGCCACTCAGAACGACGAGCAGCAAAACCAATATCTTCATCAGCTCAGCTGCGACTGCCAATCTGCAGGAACACGGCCGCGTGGCCCCGGAGTCGGCTGATCTTTCGGATGCCAGCGCGGGTCCGCAAGGTGAGGGCCCTCGACGTAGTCGGCGGTCACATAGCTATAGAACCACGTTTCGCCCGGCTCGAAGCTTGCGATGATCGGATGCTTCGTGGAATGAAAGTGCGCGGTCGCGTGCTTTTTCGGCGAATTATCGCAACATCCGATGTGGCCGCATTGTGCGCACCTGCGGAGGTGAAGCCACCAGCCGCTCTCCGTCTCGCACTCGACGCAGCCATTTCCAGAAGGTGGAACGGTGGGGTCGATTCCGTCAACGTGTTTGCTCAAACCAGCCTCCTGTCGCGAACCAGGGCAAAGTCTACGCTACCAGGCTCGAACACCTCTAAGCGACGAACAATATAATCGTTGAATAGGACGAGCGGGTACGGGTTCGGTCGTCACGTCCTCGGCGCAGCAACGTTTGCGTTCGGCGCCATTACGTTCTTCTGGCACGACTTCAACACGTGGCAGCATCTCCAAACGCTATCGAGCCTGCCGGCGGGTGAGATGCTCGTTCGAATCATCGCGATCGTCGAAATGATCGGCGGCCTTTGCATGCAGTGGCGCCGCACCGAACGGCTCGGCGCCCTGCTCTTGGGCGTAATCTATCTTTTCTTCGCACTGCTTTGCGTGCCAAGTATCATCGCAAAGCCGCTGTCGTACGGCAGTGGCTTCGGAACGCTTTTCGAGGAGCTTTCGCTCGTCTCGGGCGCATGGATCGTTTTCTTCGCGGCCGAGCCGCCTTCAGCGTGGCGTGCGCGCGCACTCCAGATCGGACGCTATCTCTTCAGCGTCTGTGTCGTCTCGTTTACGCTCGAGCAGGTTTTCTATCTTGAGGCCACGGCAGAGTTTGTTCCCAAGTGGATTCCGCCTTCGCAGATGTTTTGGTCCGTTACGACGACGGTCGCGTTTGCATTAGCCGCAATCGCGCTGCTCACGGGGCTCATGGCGCGTCTCGCCTCGAAACTAACGACGCTCATGATCGTCCTGTTCGGGCTGCTCATCTGGGTTCCGATTCTCATCGCCGATCCGCACACGCATACGAACTGGGCGGGACTTGCCCAAAATTATGCGATCGCAGGCGCGGCATGGATGACGATGGACTTTTTGACGGGGAGATTGTAGTGCAGCCGGTCGTGTACGTCTTGCGCTGTGCCGATGGATACGCTCTATACGGGTTGGACGATTGACCTCGAGCGGCGTCTGCGCGAGCACCGAGCGGCGCGAGGTTCGAAATATACCCGTTCCCGGCTGCCGGTCGAGCTAGCCGGATGCGTCACGGTTCGCAGTCGCACCGAAGCGCGTCAACTAGAAGCCAAGGTCAAAGGGCTGCCGCGTGAGTTGAAGCTTAAGTTTCTGGAGTCTCATGAAGTCTGAAGAACATGGTCCTCTTCCGACACTGCTCGGTTTGCTGACGCTCATAACCGGATTTATCGATGCGGTTACATACATTAAGTACGGACACGTCTTCGTCGCAAACATGACCGGAAATGTCGTGCTGCTCGGCTTCGCAATCGCTGGAAGCCGCGACATTTCGATTGTTGGGTCGTTACTCGCAATGGCGGGGTTTCTCGTAGGTGCGCTTACGGGTGGCATCTTCAACGAGCGCCTGGGAGGGCATCGTGGCAATCTGCTCACAAGGTCGACGTTCACGAAGGTTGCGCTTCTTCTGATCGCGACGTTCTGCGCAGCATTCGGCGTCTCGCCCTACGTGATTATTCCGCTTCTCGGCATTACGATGGGTATGCAAAACGCCGTTACGCGCAAATTGGCGATTCCCGATATCACGACGACCGTCCTCACGATGACGCTCACAGGCATAATGTCCGACAGCTCGCTCGCCGGCGGCAAGAATCCCCGACTTGCGCGCCGCCTCAGTGCCGTTGCGACGATGTTCATCGGGGCACTCGTTGGCGCAAGCCTCGTTCTCTATCTCGGCATTCCGTTCGCGCTGGCTGGAGCGACGACGATCATGACGATCGTCTGCGCCGGCACCTACATTCTAAGCCGCAACAATCCGGCCTGGGTACGAGCCGCGTAACCGTCGATCGATTTAAGCGTGCTATGATCTTCGCATATGAAGATCGCAATTATTGGAGCCGGCGGCATCGGTGGATTTCTCGGGGCGATGCTGGCGCGAGCGGGCCATAGCGTAAAGCTATTGGCGCGCGGACCACATCTTGCCGCGATCGCGCAAAACGGCCTGCAGTTGGAAAGCCGGCAGTTCGGATCGTTCACAGTCACAGCCGCAGCTACCGAAGACCCGGCGGAGCTCGGCCGCAACGACGTCGTCTTCATCACCGTGAAGATGAACGATTTCGAAGCGGCCTGCCATACCGCTGAAGCCGCGCTCGCCGACGATGGCTTCGCGATAACCGTTCAAAATGGGCTCGATGCGCCCGACATCCTAGCACGCGTTCTGAGTGAGGCGCGAACGCTGATCGGTACGATCGCCATTGAGGCCTCGATTGCAGCGCCAGGCAAGATCGCACATACGACGCCGATGCATGCCCTCACGCTTGCGCAGTTCTCCGGACCTCCTGGCGATTCGCTAAAGCGACTCCAGGCGACGCTTCGCGAAGCTGAGCTGAACGTGCAGGTGGCGGAAAATGGGCGCAAGGCACTCTGGGACAAAGCCTGCATGCTCATCCCATTCGCGACGCTTACGGCAGCAGGCGACTGCGCACTGGGTGAAATCCACGGAATCCCAGCGTTAAGAAACGACTGGAACGCGCTTTGCGCGGAGGCAGCTGCCGTTGCTCGCGCCGACGGCTACGACATGAGCGAATCGCTGGCAGCAATACTAACACGTATGGAGTCGCTCGCGCAGTCAGCGCCCGGATTCACGTCATCGATGAATCGTGATATTCGCACTGGCCGTCGAAACGAGCTCGAATGGTTGACCGGAAGACTGATTCAAATCGGAGCAGAAAAAGGCGTCGCTACTCCCGCGCACACGGCGCTCTACGGTTTGCTCAAGCTTAAGGTCGGAAGAGCTGACTCCACAAACTTACCGTAAAAGACGCTGGACTTCGACGGCAGCCTCCCTCAGCACTGGCGCCCAGTCTCCGGTGAATTGCTGACGGATGAGCCGCATCGTTGGATACCAGGGCGTATCGGATCGATCGATCAGCCAACGCCAATCCGCTGGTTTCGGCAGAAGTATCAAAACGCGGGCGCCGAGTGCACCAGCCAGGTGCGCCACCGCGCTATCAACCGAGACGACGAGATCTAGGTTCGCGATAAGTGCTGCGGTATCGGAAAAAGTCTGCAGAGTAGCCGAAACATCCAGAATGTTCGTAGCCGCTGCGAGATCTGCTCGGTCTGCGTCGCGTACATCTTTTTGCAACGACACAAAGCTGATGCCGTCGACGTCGAGCAAGGGTTGAAGCTGGCTGAACGCCAGTGAACGCTGTGCGTCGCGAACATGCGACGGACTTCCAGCCCAATTGATTCCGACGCGGGGTTGCTTCGCGGGAAGTTCAGCCTCGAGCCGCGCCCGCCATCGCCGTACCCTCATCTGATCGAGCGGCATATATGGTATCGCGGTGGGAATCGTCTCCAATGTCGTCGCGAACACGTTTGGCAGATCGCAAATCATGACGTAGGCATCGAAATCAGCGTCCTTGGGCGGAGATGTGTAAACCGCCGACACACCTTTCATTCGCCCGAAAAGTTCGGGATGATAGGGTTCCCACCCGACCGCAACATGACCGACACGCTCGGCGACACGCGGAAGATATCGCGCGAACATGATCGCATCTCCGACGCCTTCGTCACATACGACCAGAAGGCGAAGATCCTTCATCGCCTCCCCCGTCCATTCGGGGGCCGGCATTCGCTCAACAATCTTTCGAGTTTGCGCATTGAACTGTTTTCGCCAAGTGAACTCTCGCCAGCCAGACAATAACTCACCTCGCGAAAGCAGCGCCTCCGCGTATGAAAGGTGCGCACGCGGCAAATCGGGCGCCATCTGCACTGCTCGAAAGAACATCTCGGTCGCCCCGACATCGTCGCCGGCGTATTTCAAGCTCCAACCGGCATCGAGCAATAAATGCGCCACCGTGTCGTCGGTCAAATCTTGCGGTGGGTCGGACGGAGCCACGTTCCTAGGCTACGTCGATATTTCGATGTCGCTCAGAAGGAAACGCACGCCGCCGGTGGCGATCGCTAGCGCGTCCTTGATTGCGGCTTGCCCCTCCGGCGTCGCGACTGCAGCACACGCATCTGCGTAGCTGTCGAAGTAAATGTCGGCGGTACGATAAGCTGGTGTCGGGCTGCCGTCTTCCTTCGGAAACACCTTCGCCAGTTCGACCCGCTTCACGTTTGGAATCTTCTGCGCGATAGGCATGTGCACGCTGTGGTAGTGCTTCTCGAAAGCGGCTGGGTCGTTGGGGTTATCGTAGACAACGGTAAGCTTAACAGCCATTGCATGGAACCTCGTATCGCTCGGAGTACGGCATTAACCGGCCCGATCATCCTGGTGGCCGAAGGAGCATAGACTTTGTTTGACCTCACGTCGCTGACAGATTACGGCTTGCTCTTCATGCGAATTATGGCTGGAGCGATCTACTTCAATAGCGGCTACAAAGATTTCAAGGATCCTGACGTTCGCGCCAAGAGCATTGGTATGCCCAAGAGCTTCACCGTCTTTCTCGCCGTTGCCGAAATGGCTGGCGGAGCCGGCCTAATTCTCGGCGTGCTTCCGCAGCTCGCGGCTATCGGCCTAATCCTCATCATGCTCGGCGCTATTCAGAAAAAGATCTTCGTCTGGAAGACCGGCTTCTGGGGCGCAGATGGATTTGGTTGGTACTACGACACGACGCTGGTGTCGATGCTGCTCGTTATTCTCGTTACCGACGGCGGGCGATTGGTCTTATTGCATTGATGACCCACGCGAACGGCGCTTGGATGACTTCTGAGGACGGAGCCGTCTGCCACGGCGTTCGGAGCAGAGTTGCCCATCCTTGACAACCGTTTCTCCGGCTTGCATCACCCACGCAATTCCCTTCGGTTGCCGGACAGGATCGCGATAATCGAGGTCGTCGGCGATCGTCGCGGCGTCGAATGCGACGAGGTCGGCCATCTTTCCGGGCACGATGAGCCCCACGTCATCGAGGCGAAAGATTTCCGCCGGCAACGCCGTCATCTTATAAACCGCTTGTTGTAGCGTGAGCACATCGAGCTCGCGTACATATCGCGAGAGGACGCGAGGAAAGGTACCAAACACGCGGGGATGCGGTTTTCCGCCGGACCCCGGTGCGAGACCGTCGGAACCAATCGCCGTACGGTCGTCGCTCATAACGCGCTTCACGTCGTCTTCGTGCATCAGAAAGATGATCATCGTCGGCGTTAGCTGCTCGCTCACTAGTACGTGAATGAGGGCGTCGAATTCGCTCTTGCCGAGCGACGTAGCAATCTCTGGAATCTTCATGCCTTCGAAGGCGCCGCTCGCAGTGGACGCGATCAGGACATGGTCGTATCCCGCTTCCAGCAATCGATTATCGAAGCCGTTACCGACCTCTGAGAGCTGCGTCTTGAGGCGAGCAAGCTGCGCGGGATCCGCAAGCCGTGCGAGCGTTGCATCTCGCCCGCCGGCGTGATATTCGGGAGGAATCAGTGTCGAAAGATACGTGCTTGCGGCAATATACGGGTAGACATCTTGATAGACGTCAACGCCGCGTCCAAGTGCAGCGTGGATGAGCTCGAGCGACTCCACGGTTGCGCCCCAGTTGCTCTTGCCGGTTGCTTTATGATGCGAAATCATCACGCGCCTCGAAGACTCTTCGCCGATTCTTAGCGCTTCCGTCACCGCGTCGAGAAGTGATGAACCCTCGCCTCGGATGTGCGAGGCATAAATGGCATGTTGCGGCATCCGACTTGCCAGCATGATCAGTTCGTCAGTCTCTGAGTACGTACCGGGAGGATAGATCAACCCACTTGACATGCCGAACGCGCCGGCTGCGAGCGCTTCTTCGAGCAACTCTTCCATACGCATTTGCTCGCTTGCCGTCGGCGCACGATCGTCCATTCCCATCGCGGCAACGCGCAATGTTCCGTGCCCGACCAGCGGCGCATAGTTTGTAACGTATCCACGCTTGTCGGCCTCCTCTAAGAACTCCGCAAACGTGTTGCCTCCGAATTCGTGCCGCCACATCGAGACGCGTCCAAGATGCTCGGATCGATATCGCGGATTAACCGGCGCAAGGCTGAATCCGCAATTGCCAACGATTTCCGTTGTCACGCCTTGGAATATCTTCGATGTGTCGTTCTCGGAGAGGAACGGTACGTTGTCGGCGTGCGAATGCGCATCGATGAAGCCCGGAGCGACGGTAAGACCGGTCGCGTCGATCACTTCCCAGCCGGGATGATGATCCGAATGCGGACGGACGTCGTCAATCTTTCCATCGACTATGAAGATGTCGTCCTGGCAGCCTAGCCTTCCCGATCCATCGAGTACTGAAGCTCCGCTTACAACCCGCTTCCTCACCTATCCCCAGTTATGGTGGTAGTGTGGCTTTCTCCCTCGGACGCCGTCCGCGCATCGAACAGGACTGCGCGAAGCTCAGCCCGCAGGTGAAGTTACCATGACGCAGCTCTGGCCGCTGGCGTTAACAGCATTTGTCGCTTGTTCGGTAGAGGCCGCGGAAGCGATCACGATCGTGCTTGCGGTGGGAACTGCATATAACTGGCGTTCCGCACTGCTCGGTGCGCTAGCAGCGGTGGCAACGCTGATCGTGCTGGTCGGCGCCGGCGGCGCCGTGCTGCTTACGGTCATCCCTATCCGCGTCGTTCGGATAGTGGTAGGCGCGTTTCTAATCTACTTCGGCTACGGCTGGCTTCGCAAGAGTGTGCTGCGCTTTGCCGGGCGGATGGCAATACATGACGAGGGCGCAAAGTACGAGCATAAAGTCGCTGCGCTGCGCGACACGCGCGACGCACGCGGCGGCTTAGCCGTCGCGTTCAACGGCGTTTTTCTCGAAGGTCTCGAGGTCGCGATCATCGTGATTACCGTGGGTTCGTCTTCGAGCGCGGCACTCGGTGCGGCATTCGGTGCGGCGCTGGCCGCATGCATATTCATGACGCTAATCGCCGCGATCTTGCGCAAGCCATTCTCACGAGTACCGGAAAACGAATTGAAGTTCGTCGTCGGCACGATGCTAGTGAGCTTCGGAATCTTCTGGTTTGGCGAAGGCGTTGGCATCGCGTGGTGGCACGACGAAGTTTCGCTGCTGCTCTTGATTGTCGCGATGTTTGCGCTTGCGTTCGCAGCCATCGTCGCCTTACGACGCTCGACGATTGCGGTGAAGTGAAATGTCTTGGCCTCGCAGGCACGAGCTGTTTGACATCGATCTTGACGCGTATGCCGATGATGAAACGCCATCAGCGCCGGCCGAGGCGAAACCCGTGGAGCCTCAGGTCGAGCGAGTTTCCGGGCCGAACGCGCCGGCGTACCTCTGGAAGAACTGCTGCCTAAGCTCGACCGGTGATCAATGTCACGTCGGCGTCTGTTCGTCAGAGACGGCGTGTTGGCCTGAGTCGGAGTCATCCTCGCGGGGCACCGCGACATGATCGTAGGGACAATGCCGGCAGCCATTTCCGCAGCACGAACCTCGCTTTAAGTGATAACGCTCCGTCAGCACCATTAGTCCGTTTTCGAAGTAGAAATCCTTCGGATCGAGCATCCTTTACCTATTTGATGCCGTAACTCGCATACTCGGCATCAACATCATCTCTTATTGCTTTCGCGGCGGCTATGTCTGCGGCCGCACTCGGGTCGCCTTTCTTTCGCTTGGCGAGGCCCCGCACGTACAGGGATCCGGCGAATTTCGGATCGAGAGTGAGCGCTTGCGTGCAGTCCGCTATCGCGTTATCGAACTGTTCGAGCTTAAAATAGAGATCGCAGCGATTCGCGTAGGCGGTGGCATCGCGAGCGCGCTTCACAGATTCATCGCAATCGGGTGACGCTGTGGTTAAGTCGCGGCCAAAGAAAACGCGCGTCCAACACCGGTTGGTGTAGGCTGATGCATCCTGCGGGTTGAGACGAATTGCGGCGTCAAAATCCGCGATCGCCCGATCGTAGTCACCCTTCCGACGATATAGAGCACCGCGGTTGTTATAGGCGGTCTGTTTTTGGGGATCGATTCGGAGCACTTCGGTATAATCGGCTATCGCGTGGTCCAGATCGTTCTTACGCCCGTACGCAAGAGCCCGATCGAAGAATGCAGGTGAATAGCGCGGATTGATGTCAATCGCCTGACTGTAATCCGTGATGGCTCGATCGTAATCACGTTTGAAGAAATATACATCGCCCCGGCCGGTAATCGCTCGCGCCGACTTTGGATCGAGGCTAATTGCCGCGCTGAAATCGGCGATCGCCTTGTCGTAGTCTCCCTGGCGACTGTAAACAGTGCCGCGGCCGGCGAAACCCGCCGCCGATTTTGGATCGATTCCAATCGCCTGTTCGAAATCGGAGGTCGCTTTTCCGTAGTCGTCTTTCCCTAGCTCCGCGTTACCGCGACCAACGAACGCGGCTGCGAGCTGAGGATTCATAAAAATGGCATTGTTGAAGTTGGGAATTGCAGAGTCATAGTCACCTTTGTCGGTGTACGCATCACCGAGGTTAATGAAGACAGTAGCGTCCCGCGCGTTGAGTTTGATTGACTGACCGAGGTCGGCGATCGCGTGATCATCGTCGCCGTTTCTATAGTAAGCAAAGCCACGCTTATTGTATGCGATCGCCATATTCTTTGAGTTTTCGCTATGCGCAGTAATGATTGCGGTACACGCGGCGATCTGCACGTCAAGGGTGACGGAGTCGCCCTCGTTATTACAGGACGCCCAGTTTTGCGACGACTGCTGCGCCCGCGCCGGAAGCACGGGCAGAAGCGCGACAACCATAAGGGCGACGACAACCATAAGAAGCGGGCGTTTCATCGTCAACATCCTCCACCGGGTAAATTGGGCAAAGGTGCTCCGAGTCCCGTCGTCTGAAATGGTGCATCATGAAAAAGACTCTTGTTATTGCGTTCGTTAGCCTGCTTGCCGTGCTGTGCTGGGGCAAACCGGCTTACGCAAACACTGTAGTGGTCCAGAACAAGACGGATCGCGTAATTGTCGTAGACGTTACGTTCCCGGGGACGTTCTGCCGGAATGATAACAATATTTATATTGCGCCTGGAAAGCATTGGCAGGTCGGCGCCGGCTCATGTTCAGTTGGGTCAGTCAATGCCACGATGAGAGACGAAACGGGCAAGATTATCCACAACTGTAAGTCAGTTCGCCCGGACGGAGCCGAGAACTTTCTCGTTCTCGGGAATAGCCGCGACGGTTGTAACGTTGATCGTTACGCGAAACCTAACACTACCATCGCCGTGAAAAACGAAACGAACGAAGAAATCTGTGCCGGCGGATTCGGGAAAAACTGCAACTGGATCGGACGCAATCTAACGACGTCTTTCGAGAATGTTTCACAAGTCCAGTTCAAGGGTCACGAGAAATGCCGAGCTCATTACATGGACGGCTCGTGCGCGAAAATGCAGGCCGATTCGTGCGTAACCAGCGCGAGCGGGCCAGGCAACTACGTTTTCAAAGGATTCAATGGCGGCTGGTGTAGCCTCTCAAAAATCTGACCTTTGGCCCGTACCGCAGGTGCGGACTTTCGCTGGCAGGAGTGCAAGAGCGAGCAGGCCTTATATCGACCATTTCAATGATGCATCATGGCACGGTGACAGTTTGGGGATTGTCCTGCCCGATTGCAATCGATAATTGGACGGTCTTATCTGCGAGCACTGCGTTCGCCGGGCCGTAAATCACAATCTCGACCGTCGAGAAAACGCATCCAGGTGCTGGACCGGCGCCCATTGCGGGAAAGTTCCCAAAGACGATTGTGCCACTGTTTGTCGGCAGAGCGAGGCCAAGCGTATACCCCGACTCA
Organism: Vulcanimicrobiota bacterium; assembly: GCA_963715815.1. Classification (GTDB taxonomy): domain Bacteria; phylum Vulcanimicrobiota; class Vulcanimicrobiia; order Vulcanimicrobiales; family Vulcanimicrobiaceae; genus JAFAMS01. The sequence goes on from OY970278.1 coordinate 2,377,865, forward strand.
AAATCGAGACACCCGGCGTTCGCCGGTGCTTGAACCTTGAACTGAATCCCATTCGCGGTCGGTAAGCCATTGAGCGTGAGCGTGAAAGTCGAAATCGTCGTCACCGTTATCGGTAGGCTCGCCGATTTGTTCTTAGCCCCCGTAATGGTCAGCGTAGTCGATCCCGCTTTGACTCCCATAAGCTCTATCACGGGATCACCGACGCCGCCCGGCCCCAACATTCCTAATTTACCGGTCGCAATCGTGGGGTCTGCGCTTGTGACGCTAAATTCGGACGCGTTGCCGTTTTGAGCGACCGTGATGTACGTTCCCGGCACGCCTGGACCGCGCAAACAGAATGCAACCACGCATTGCCCTTGCCCAATATATGCGACGGTCTGGCTTAGGACTACGGCGCTCGGAGCGTTAGTAGTTCCTGCGCATCCGCACAATAGCGTCAGCGTCGCAAACACCACGGCTACGATGCGCAGCACCGCTACCTCGTTTCGTTCCAGAGGAAGGTCACGGTGTCGGTCAAGACAGCGACTTCCGATGACAACGTCCCGCCGATATGGCCGCCGCCAGCGACGTACAGGACGACCGGCGCGTTCGCCTTCTGTGCCCATTGCAGCGTCGCTGCAAATTTGTACGAGTGTACCGGCGATACACGTGCATCATTTTCTGACGTCAGGATGAAAGTTGCGGGATACGCCGTGCCGGGCTTGATAGCGAGCAGCGGAGCATAGGCCCTAAGCCAGTTAAACTGTTGTTCGCTCGCAATCGGCGATCCAATTTCGCTCGAATAGGATGTCTCCGTGCCATACGTATAGGCGCGCAAAACGTCCACCGGACCAGCCTCATCGGCCACCGCATGGAAAAGCGACGGATGCTGCACCTCAGTCACTCCGACGAGAAGGCCGCCTGCCGACAACCCGTACGCGGCTAAGGTTCGATGCGTCGCGAAGCCGCGCGCGACCAACGCTCGTGCTGCCGCCGCAAAATCGTCAAAGGAATTCTGCTTTTTGCCGAGCATGCCCGCGCGATGCCACGCCTCACCGTAGTCGCCGTCCCCGCGAATGCACGCGACCGCGAACGTCCCGCCCTTCGCGAGCCATAAGGCGTCGATCGGGTACCAGCGCGTATAGCAGGGGAATCCAGCGTTTCCGTACCCCGTTATCAACGTGGGCGCTACCCGTCTGCCTCTTCGACGTCCGACGAAGACCGGCACACGAGTGCCGTCCTTGGATCTCACGAAAATCTCTTCCGTGATATAGCGCGAAACATCAAATGGAGCGTGAACGCGACTAAACACGACGCTCTTTCCGGAGCGAGAGTCGCTTTGGAACGTGACCGGCGGCGTCGTTAGATTCGAGAATTGATAGTAAAAGTTCGAGATTGTCGGCGCAGCCGAAACATCAACGACGCCGATTCCCGGAAGAGCGACGTCGCGCACGCGTCTCCCACGGCGATTGAAGATCGCAAGTTCTGAGTGTGCATCGCGACGATATTGCGCAATAAAGAAGCCACCGGCGGCATCGACGCTCGTAAGCGTCTCGGATTTTTCGGACACGACGTCGCGCTCGACGGATGGTTTCTTCAAGTCGATTGCAACAAGCTTCCAGTTCGGCGCCAGATGATTGGTCCGGAAATAGAGAACGGTTCCGTTGCTATCGATGAAATGGTAGGCCGAGCTACTCATGGGCCGAACGACTTGGACAGACGCGCCGGGTTTCGCCAAATCGATTACCGCTGCGAGATTACCGGTGGACTCCGCCCCAAGAAAGAGATAACGCCCGTCCGCCGTCGGCTGCGAATACGGAATCCACTGAGGCTGATCGGGACGGCTGTAAACATCGGAATCGGCTTCGGCTCCGAGGCGATGAAAGCGGACGGCAAGATCCTGTCCGATTGCCGTGCCGGCTTTGCGTGTCGCGTCCGAGCCATAACTGTCATAGTAGAATCCGCGACTATTAGCCGACCACTCGATTGGATACCAGTCGGGAACACCTGTCGCGACGTCCGTAAGATCGCGACCGGTCCGGATGTCCATCACATGCCAACGCATGATCCCGGCCCCGCGGGTTGGCGTCGAGTAGCCAAGCTTCAGCCCATCAGGTGAGAGCATCCAAGCACCGATCGACATCTTCCCATCCGGCCAACGCAGACCGGGATCGAGCAACACACGCGTTCCACTCGATGTCTTAACAAGGAGAACGTCGCTTTTGTTTGGCCTGTGGTGAGACCATACGGTGCTGAACCTTCCAACTTGCGGAAGGCCGTCTTGCCACGCTGTCCCAATTTGCAGCGCGAGCTTACGTGTCGATTCGCGATCGCTGAACGAAGCAAGTACTTCGTCCGTGACGCGTTCCTCTTGCGCAACCCAGTTTTTCGTTGCAGCTGAGCCCGTGTTCTCAAGCGATTCGTACGGATTTGGCGTCGCGCGTCCGAAGTAGAGATTCGTCGCCGTACTGCGGTTGATAGTCGGATACGTCCAGCGGAATGACGCAGCGGTTCCGGCGAAGTCAGTAATCACGATGAATCCCGCCGCGACAAGAAGCAGCGGAAGAACGCGTCTTGCCATAGTGCGAGGCCTATTCGACATGGACTTTCTCAAGCTCTCGAAGAGTGGATCCCGACAAATAGTGTCGACACTAGTTTCTCGGTTGTTTGTTGGGACGTTCATTGCCTTATCCGTAAGCAGCGTCTCCGCGGCGTCTGTTTGGCTCGATCCTACGCCCTATCTGCATGCTCAGCGTTTAGTCGATATCGGTCAGCGCCATCTCAATCTCTATTGCACCGGTACCGGGTTACCAACGGTCATACTCGATGCGCCTGCCGGTGCTACGAACAAAGTCGGTACCGCGTTCAACCTCGGGTTGCACGCACGACGCGCATCTGTTCGTACGATCGCGCCGGCATGGGGTTTAGCGATCCGGGTCCGTTCCCGCGCGACGCCGGCGCGGTCGTGAACGATCTTCATGCACTGCTCCACAAGGCCGGGCTCCCGCCTCCCTACGTTCTTGTTGGACACTCGAGTGCGGGATTGCATCTCCGCCTCTACGCTGATCGATATCCGTCTGAAGTTGCGGGAATGGTGCTTGTTGATCCGGCGGTCCCCGATCAGACTCGGCGTCTGCGGGCCGTGTTGCCCGCATATGGTCGTCGCCTCGCGTCCGAGGTGCGACAAGACGAGGCGTGCGGTGCAGCAGCGGCGGCCGGCAATCTCAAACCTCCGGCTAAGATATTTTCGCAATGCGGACTTGACGATGAAGCTGCGATGCGGACAGACTGCGCGCAGGACGGACCAGCCCTGTGTAAGATCGATGAACTGAACAATGAAATGTGGGAGCATGCAGCGCCGTGGCAAGCCACTGCGTCTGAGCTAAAATCGCTCGACGGGGTCAGCTCGAAGCAGGTTCTAGATGGGCAACGCAGTTACGGCGCGATGCCGCTTATTGTACTGACGGCCGCGAACACCATGAACGATCTTCCTCTTGCGGTTTCGAAGGCGCAGAAAGTTGCGCTATGGACGGAATGGAAAAGGCTGCACGACGAGGTCGCAGCTCTGTCGGCGGTTGGGGTGAACTTCGTCATTGCTGATTCCGGGCACGTCATCGAGGTCGACAGACCAACGGCTGTCATTTCCGCAGTCGACGAAGTTGTCGATCAGGTACGCTATCCCTCAAAATAAAAACAAAAGAATCCGGCATCAAACCGAATTCTTGTGTTGCGCAAAATTGGTGGAGCTGCCGGGGAACCGCCCCCCGGGTCCGAAAAGCCGGACACGTGCTTTCTCCAGGCTCAGTCTCGAGTTTGTCTTGAGCGGACGAGCTTGTCGAGACCGCAATCTCTTCCGCCGCAAGCCCGGTTGTTCTCAGACGGATCTCGGGCCAACCTCACCGTCCTAGCCGCAGTTAATGTCGGCGCGGGAGCTGATTGCGGCGACCTCTCCCTTACCGTCGCTAACCTAGATTAGGCAGCGAGTGCGTATTGATTATCCGCGTGTATAGCGGTTGCGATCGTTTTAAGAGGGCTCGCAGCTCTGCCTGCTGACACGTACCGCGGATCATTCCGTCGAAGCTAATCAGCCCCGCGATGCGTTTGCGCATTGTAGCACAACCCGGCCTAGGTCGGCGTGGTTGCTTCCAGCTCGTCGCGGAGGAGGGGGAGCAAGCTGTCGTCGGTGCGGTCGATCGAGATCGGCGTGACGCTCGCGTAGCCCTCGCGCACCGCCTCCAAATCCGTCCCCATTTCGGCGCTACGCATATCGTAACGCCCGCTGATGCGAAACATCGCGCGCTCGCCTTCTTCTCGCAGCAGCCGTTCTTCGTAGCGTTTCCGGCCCTGGCGCGTGACGCGAATGCCACGAAGCTTTCCATCCGGAACGTTTGGGACGTTGAGATTCAAGAACGACGTTTGCGGAAGCCGCGTGCGCCACTCACGTACGAGCCGTAGGGTCAAGTCGCTCGCGCTTTGCCAATTGAACGGCGTTTCGCGGTCACCCCACTGAATCGCAAGCGAGACCGCGATCGACGGAATGCCGATGATCGAGCCTTCGATCGCTGCTGCGACCGTCCCCGAGTAGTTTATGTCGTCACCGAGATTCGCGCCGCAATTGATTCCGCTCACCAGCAAATCCGGGAAAGCGGCGTACACTTCGTATGCGCCAAGGATGACGCAATCGGCCGGCGTCCCCGAACACGAATATGTCGGCACGCTCCGCCCGTGCACCGGCACGATCTCGACGGGCTCGCGAAACGTCACACGATGCGAGATTGCGCTGCGATCCCCGTCCGGTGCGACGACGATAACGTCGCCGAGCTCGCGCAGAGCTTCGGCGACGTTGATGATTCCCGGACTCTCAACGCCGTCATCGTTGGTGACGAGGATACGCATGTTCCGCTAGTCGGCCGCCGGCGCGAGCACTGCGGAAAGAATCCACGAGACGAGCCATAGGATGATCGAGCCCCACAGCGCGGCCCACCAGCCGTTAACGACCAAGCCGATACCGAGATGTCCCACCATCCAGAACAGAAACGCGTTGATCACGAATGTGAACAAACCGAGTGTAAGGATCTCGACCGGCAGCGTTAAGATGATCAAGATCGGTTTGATGATCGCGTTCACAATGCCGAGAATGATTGCCGCGATAAACGCACCGAGAATTCCCGTTACGTGAACACCCGGCACGAAATAGGCCACGACGAAGAGCGCAGCCATGTTAATAAGGATTCGGAGTATTAGCATCAGCTCTCTCTTACCCGGGGGCCACGTTGGACTGACATTTCGCCGTCTCAGGACTGTCACTGGCGAAAACCGACGCGAGCGCGCCCGGAGCGATGGTTACGTCCTTTCCTTTGTGCAAGGCGTTGTACGCGCCTATCACGAGGCCGACGCCCGGGATCGGAACGGCGCCGACGTACCCTGGAAGCTGCCCATTATAACCTTGCGCCGCCAGCGCGTTCGGGCGCCGATCGCGTACGACGTGAATCTCGTCCCCATCCGCAAACTTGAAGTATAAAGGCTCGAGGCCGATCGCGCCGCCGTGACCACGGCCGGCTGCAATCGCCAGCGTTACGACGCCGTATCCGGGCGTCCCTGACGGGATCACGATTTTCCCTTGAAACGTAACGGCGCCGATTGACTTGAATTGAAAAAAGTCTCCGGGTTTTGCAACGCGTGATTCAACCGGTTTTGTTGTTTCGATGATGACTTGCGTACATGGCGGTAAGGCAGGAAGCATACGCCTCGATTTTACGAACCGCTGAGCGCTGCCTTCACCGATGACGCGAGTGCCGGAGACATACCCTTGACCGCTGCGATCTCATCAACGCTCGCGCGTTTCAGCGCCGCGATGGAACCAAATGCGGTGAGCAGCCGTTTTCTGCGTACAGGTCCAACGCCCGTAAGCGCATCCAGTTGCGAGGCGGTCATTGCCTTTGCGCGGCGATTGCGATGATACTCAACGGCGAAACGATGCGCTTCATCGCGAATGCGCATGACGAGGTGCAACGCCGGCGAATTCGGCGGCAGGACGATCGGCTCGGATTGATGCGGAACGTACAGCCATTCGTTTTCCTTCGCAAGACCCGCGACCGGAATGCCCCACATATCCATCTCGTGCAGCACCTCGACGACAGCGCTGAGCTGTCCCTTCCCACCGTCAATCAGCAGCAGATCCGGCTTGTGATGGAAGCGATCGCGCCGATGAAGCTCCGGTCCGCGATCGGCCTCCTGCCGCAGATAGCGCAGACGCCGGCGTAGCGTTTCTTGCATCATCGCAAAGTCGTTGGGACCCTTATCGTATTGAATCTTGAACTTGCGATAATCGCTCTTCTTCGCCCGGCCTTCGATGAACACGACCATCGACGCGACAGAATTCGTGCCTTGAATGTTCGAAATATCGTAACACTCGATGCGGTGCGGCGGCTCCGGCAGATCGAGCGCGGCCGCAAGATCCGTCAACGCGCGCGCTGAGGCGGATTCCTGAACTTCTTGATGCGCGAGGAACGCCTTGAGATTTTGCTCGGCGTTCTTCTCGACGAGTCGCATGTACTCGGCGCGTGGGCCGCGCTGCGCCTGCAAGATGCGCACGCGTTGACCTTTGAGCGACGAGAGCCAGCTTTCGATCGTCCCACGTTCCGCCGGCAGCGCATCGACGAGCACTTCCTTTGGAATAGCCGCGGCTACGACCGAGCGTGCCCGCGCGCGCGCTTTCTCCGGAATCGGAACTTCTTGATCGCGCGCTTGTCGCACGGCCAGTGGACTCATCGCCTCCGCGGGTTGCACGCCGGCCGAGCGCGCCGTATAGAACTGCTCGAGAAACTCGCGCACGATCTCTTCATCGCTATGATCGGCGACGCCGTCGAGAATGAAATGTTCCTGACCGAGCAGCTTTCCGGCCCGCACCATGAAGACTTGCATGCAGGCTTGGCCTTGCCCGCGCGCGAGGCCGATCAGATCCATGTCGATCCGCGAGCGCCAAACTACTTTCTGTCCTTCGGTGACGCGCCGGACCGCGATGATGCGATCGCGCAAGTGCGCGGCTGCCTCGTAGTTGTAATTCGCGGCGGACGTTTGCATCTCGCTTTGCAAGCGTCCGAGCAACGCTTCTTGGCGGCCTTCGAGGAAGAGCACGGCCTCTTCGATCAGCGCGTCGTATTCAGCTTCGCTCTGATATCCCACGCACGGCGCCAGGCAACGTTTGATGTGATATTGTAGGCACGGACGTTTGCGCCGTCCGTCGATCGGCTCCGCGCAGGTTCGCAGTGGAAAGACGATCCGAATGAGATCGATCAGCTCGCGCAAGCCGTGCGCGTTCGTGTACGGCCCGAAGTAGCGTGCCCCGTCGTCGCGCACCATCCGCGTGAAGACGACGCGTGGAAACGGCTCGTTCGTGACCTTCAAGTACGGATAGCGTTTGTCGTCGCGCAACCGCACGTTGAACGGCGGCTGGTGCCGCTTGATCAGGTTGGCCTCGAGGATCAGGGCCTCGATCTCGTTGCTGGTGACGATCGTGCGTACGCCGCGCACGCGTTCGACCATCGCCGAAGTGCGCAACGGATGCGCCGCGCTGTCCTGAAAATACGAGCGCACGCGATTGCGCAGCGAAACCGCCTTGCCGATGTACAGAATGCGGTTCTCGTCCCCGACCATCATGTAGACGCCGGGCGCGTCGGGGATTTGGCCGAGCGTCTGCTCGAGATCCGAGGGCGTGGCTAGAGACACACTCCTACGAACCCGCTTTGGCCGCGAATCGGCGACGCAGCACGACGAAAGCGAGCACGGCGACCACGGCGATAACGACGAGCGTATGGCTCGAGCGTTGGAGCGCGGGGACGATCGTGTCGAGGTGCCGGCCGAACGCGAAACCGAGATAAGCGAGTCCGAAGCAGAAAATCGCCGACCCGAGCGCGTGATAGGTGATGAAATAACGCTTGGGCATGCGCGATGCGCCCGCGGGCAGCGAGGCGATGCCGCGAATGAATGGCAGAAACCGGCAAATGAACACCGTCCGCGTGCCGTACTTCTCGTAGAAGGCGTGCGCCCGAGCAAGCTCGTGCTCGGCACGCCGGCCAAAGCGATGCGCCACCGGCGCGCCGCCGTAATAGCCGATTGCGTAAAGAATCAGTCCGCCGACGATCTCTCCGACCGTGGCAACGAGACCGACCAGAAGCCAACTCGAAAGATGTCCCGCACCCGCTGCGGCCCCGGCGAAGACGAGCACGACTTCCGAGCCGACGGGGATCGCGATATTACCCAGTACCATTACAAGGAAGAGTCCGGCGTAGCCGTACGCGTGAACCAGCCCGAGAATCAGGCTCTGGTAGTGCTCCACCCCTTACCGGCTTGCCGCGAGACGTGCAAGAACGTCGGCGGCTATGCCGCCACGCTCGTCGCGGATCGCCCGGTACAAGTCGATCGGCTCGATGTTGCCTTCGCCGACGCGCTCTTCGGCGGTGCGTACGATGTTGCGGACACGCGGCGTGATGAGGATCCCTTCCCACACGCGGTCTTCGCCGGTTCCCAGCGCCCGCTTGAGCTCGGTGTAGATGTCGCCGGTCGAAATCTTTTCATCGCGCAAAGCAGCTTCAACGTCGGCGTCTTGCTCTTCGATCAAAGCAAAGAGCATGTGCTCGACGCCAACGTAGTAATGGTTGTGATTTCGGCACTCTTGCTCAGCAAGACGAAGTACGCGCAGTGCCGCTGGACTAAAACGTGAGAACATCGTAAATGGTCGGGGCGGCAGGATTTGAACCTGTGGCCTCTGCGTCCCGAACGCAGCGCTCTACCAAGCTGAGCTACGCCCCGACGACCTAGCCCGTTGCTCCCCGTTTGCGCCGGGGTCCTCCTCAACGCCTTGCGGAGACCGGCGAGAGGGTGTATAACTTGCCTGTTCTGCAATGAAGTACATCATCGTCGGCTGCGGCCGAGTGGGGTCGATGCTGGCGAAGCTTCTGGTTGAGGAGGGTCACGAGGTGACCGTCGTCGACGAGAATCCTGCCGCCTTTAAGCGGTTGGGCAGCCGGTTTACCGGACAAGTCGAGCTCGGCACGGGCATTGACGCTGAAGTCATCCGGCGCGCCGGCGGTGAGACCGCCGACGGGTTCGCCTCGACTACCAATGGCGACAACCGCAACGTCATGGCGGCGCTGATCGCGCAACGCCTCTTCAATATCAAGAAAGTCGTAGCACGGATCTACGATCCGCCGCGCGGCAAGATGTACCGCGAGCTCGGCATCGAGACGGTCTGCCCGACCACGGTCGGCGCGCAGCTCATTCGCGACATCCTGGTCGCGCCGTCGCAAATGTCGGCAGCCTTCGACTTCGGAAAGATCAGCTCGCTGCGCTGTGCAGTTACGGACGCGGTCGCGAACAAGCGCGTCACCGACATCGAGAGTGATGGGGCAATTCGCGTCGCCGCGATTCGCACGAACGGCGTCGTCCGTGTAGCATCGCCAAACGACGTTCTTGCACTCGGTGATGAGATAAACGTGATCGTCGCGCCCGAGGCGCTCGACCGGTTTACGAAGCTCTTTGCGGATACGAGTCTGATCGTTCCCGAGAAGGTCCGCGCCTGATGTTCATTCTGATCGTGGGCGGCGGTAAAGTCGGAACGTACTTGGCGCGCGACCTGCTTGCCGAGAATCATGAAGTCGTCGTCATCGAGAAGGACGCGAAAAAAGCGCAGTTCATGACGAACCTCCTCGAACAGGACGTCGCGATCGTGGGCGATGGCTGCGATCCCGTCGTGCTGACGCAAGCCGGCGTCTCGCGCGCCGACGTCGTCGTTGCGGACACTGGCGATGACGAAGACAATTTGGTCGTTAGTCTGATTGCGCAGAAGAATTCAAAAGCACGCTGCATCGCGCGCGTCAACAATCCGCGCAACAAAGCCATCTTCGACTCGATTGGCAAGGACGGAAATCCGATCTCGGTCATCTCATCGACCGAGCTGATTCTGCGTATGGTCGAAGACGAGGTCAACATTTCGGAATGCCGGCCGCTCCTGCGCCTGCGCAACGGCGAAGTGCAGCTCGTAAAGATGTCGGTCGAGCCGGGGACGAATGCCGACGGCAAACGCATCGCTGACCTCGGCTTCCCGCGCAGCGCCATCGTGGTCGCCGTCGAGAGCCGCGACGGCGAGGTGACAATCCCGACCGGGGACACCCGCCTTTCTGCGGGCGATGAAGTAGTCATGATGATCAAGAGCTCGGTGCGCGACCAAGTTCGCGACGTTCTTCGAGGAACAAGCGCCGTCGTTTAGGAAGCGCCGCCCATGATAACCCGGGGCGATTTTCTTTCGGGGAGTGCCGCGATGCTTGTCGCGGCCGGTGAAAGCCCTCCGTCCAGCGTTACCACGGCATATCAACCCGGCTTGGGATATTCGACCGTCATCGTCATGGATAAGCTTGGGCATCTCGCCAAGCAGTTTCCGTCGACACAACTCTCCTGGCGCGAGCTTTCGAACGGCGATGCGATCCGCGACGGCATCATCTCGAATACCGTGCAGGTCGGCGCGGTTGGAACGGCGCCGTTTCTGATCGGTTGGGATCGCGGCATTCCCTGGAAGATCGTGTCCGACTGCAACAACTACGACTTCTGGCTCGTCGTCATGGATCCAAACATCAAATCGATCAAGGATCTCAAGCCCGGAGATAAGATCGCCTCGCCTTCACCCGACGCCATCAACACGATGGTGCTGCGCTCGGCACTTGCACGCGCGGGTCTGCCGAACGATTATCTCGACGTCGGCGTCGTTGCGATGCCGCATCCCCTTGCGGAGCAAGCGCTGATCAGTCGCCAGATCGTCGGGCACATCGCAACGCCGCCCTTTGCGCAAGACGAGGTAAAGCGCGGAGGTCACGTCATCTTGCGCACCGGCGACGGATTCCCGGGCGGAATCACGTCAACCGTCATCGTGGCCACGACGACGTTCGCGCAGCAATATCCAAGTTTCTTAAACGCCTACTTCAAAGAATACGTTTCTGCCGTGAAACTCGTTCAGACCCGTCCCGACGACGTTGCGAAGATGTATGTCGACGCGAGCGCCGGGAAGGCGAATCTCGACGATGTACAAGCGCTGCTGCACGATCTTTCCAGTTCGCTCTTCACCGTCGCACCGCACGGCGTCATGCAGGTCGCAGCATTTCTGGTCAAGCTCGGCTTGATCAAGAAAGCTCCCGCGAGCTTTGCGGAACTTTCGTTCGGCTTCGTCACCGACGCCGGCTAAATCAAGCCTCGTCTTAGGGCAGTGACTGCGGCTTGGGTGCGATCGGTCGCGCTCAGCTTCTCGAGTATGTCGCGAATGTGTCCTTTGACGGTGCCGAGACCGAGATACAAACGCTGACCGATTTCCGCGTTGCCGACGCCGTCGGCAACGAGACGCAAGATTTCGAGCTCGCGCGGCGTAAGCGGACTATCGATCGGCGGCGGCGCCGGCGACGGTGAGCCGAAGTGGCGCAACACGACATGCGCGATCTGCGGATCGAAGTACGCGCCACCCTCCGCGACCACACGTACCGCCGTCAATAGATTCGACGCATCGGAACCCTTCACGACGTAAGCATCAGCGCCCGCTGCGAGCGCCGCAAGAATCTCGCGATCCAGATCGTGCATCGTAAGGATCACGATCCGCACGTTCGTGGTCTGCGCGCGCAAACGCCGCGTCAGCTCGATACCGTCGATACCCGGCAAACCGATATCGACCACGGCTACGTCGGGAGTAGTGCGCACGATCTCGATCAAGCCGGAGTTTCCGTCACCCGCTTCCGCCACGACCTCGACGTCAGCTTGACTTGCAAGCGCAGTCTTTATGCCCGAACGCGTGAGCGCGTGGTCCTCGACGATTCCAACCCGAATCACGGCGCCACCGGCGTCGAGACCGCAATGCGCGGCAGCTCCAGCGTGAAGACGCTCCCGTGGGGAGCGTTCGGCTCGTAGTGGACTTTGCCGCCGTGCTCCTCGGCGATGCGCCGCACGATATATAGTCCGAGGCCCGTCCCACCACCGCGCGCGTGGGCACCCGCGACACGCATAAACAACGTCTCGCGGATTTCATCTGGAACGCCAAAACCTTCGTCGGCGACGCTAACGCTAACCATGCGTCCCTCGGAACGCATTTGAATTGCGACGCGGCCGCCGTCCTTCGACCAATTGACCGCGTTCGCGAACAGATTCACGAGCGCGCGCCGCAGCTCTCCGGAGTCCCCGCTCACAGCGGCGTCGATCGTCGTAACTTCGACCGAAAGCTTTTTCGAATCGGCGAGCGGCTGCAACTGCGCGATGATGTCCCGCACGAGACGGTTCAGCTCGATCGTGCGACGCTCCGCCGTACGGTCTCCCGATTCGTATTGAGCAACCAGCAGCAACGTCTCGGCTAGCCGCTGCAGCTCATCGTTCGCCGAGATGCTTCGATCGAGAATTTCGCGATAGCGCTCCGGCATCGGACCGTACGCCCCTTCGCGCGCCTGACGTAACGTCAAGCCGGCAGCCGCAAGCGGCGTACGCAGATCGTGCGAGAGCGCGTAGACGATATCACGAATGACTTCGCTGCGCTGCGCAAGCTCGTTGTTCTTCTTCGCAAGCTCATCGAACAGGCGCGATTGACCCAGCGCAATGACGGCAGCCTCGGCAAAGGCGCGCAAGCTCAGCAACTCTTCTTCCGTCGCCGAGCGGTTCAACGAGAGCAAGAGCGTCCCGACGCGCGCTGGGCCGTCGACGAGCGGGACGACGACCGCGGTGTCGATACCGAGCGCATCGAGAATAAGCCGGCCCATTGCGTCGTCACGCGAAAGCAGCGACGGCTCGCGTGCCTCGAGCGCGCGCGCGAGGGCGGATTGAATCTCGGGACGCGGCGCTTCCGTTATCTCGACGACTTCTTTGCTGTCTTGCGTCGCATCGAAGCGAGTCGCGCTGCCCGTCGTGGTTGCGCGATAGAACGAGACGCGCGTCGCCGAGACGAGCCACATCGCTTCGCGCGCGATCGCGCGCTCTACAAGCTCTTCGCTCAGCGAGCTGCGAATGTTGTCGGATGCTTCGCGCAGATCGCGCTCGCGACGTACGGCGCTGGCAATTGCGCTCGCGATACCCTGCTGCTCGGCGCCACGATGTAGCGCGAGTCCAAGCCAACCCACCAGAATGATCGAAAGTGCCGCGAACGCGCGATTACCGATCGCAACCGGATCCCATACTCCGCCGGCTTGGACACCGTTAATGTAACCCGCAACGACGTTTGCGATGAGGCCGGCAATCACGAGGACGCTCGTCAAACGGCGATTGCCCGCGAACGCGCTGAGGACGATCGGAACGTCGAGCAAGATCGCCGCAATGATCAGCTGCGGAGTAAACAAGTCGATCGTAAACGCGCCGATCAGTCCTGCAATGCACAGTACAGCCAACAGCCGCGAATTCATGCGGAACGCCTTCGGCGGCGGAGGCTCGGAGCGCTGCCGCGAAGCCGACCATTAATGGACCGTGACGCTGAAGCACGACCGCGCGCGGAGGAGCTATTGCGCGAGCTCGGACTCGGAGCACGGCTTACCGTATATCTCGCAAGCGCGCCCGGCGCCGGCAAGACGCGGCGGCTCCTCGAGGAGGCTCGCGCACTCCAGCACAGCGGCATCGATGTTGTAGTCGGTTGGGTCGATCTCAAGGGTCGCGCAGATCTCGAACCAATCCTGGACGGATTGCGCGTCATTCCGCCGCGCACGATCGAAGCCGGAGGATCGACGTTCGAAGATTTCGATCTCGAGGCCGCCTTGGCCGCGCATCCTACGACCATCATCCTCGACGAGCTTGCGCACACCAATCTTCCCGGCGGACGCAATGCGAAGCGCTGGCAAGACGCAATGACGTTACGCGAAGCCGGCATCAGCGTCATCGGCGCGCTCAACGTCCAGCACATCGAGACCGTAGCGCCCGTCGCCGAGCGCGCGATCGGCTTTCCGATCCGCGAAATCGTCCCGCTCTCATTCTTGCAAGCCGCCGATCAGGTCATCGCGCTCGACGCACCGCCCGACCTGATCGAAGCCCGCTTGCGCTCGGGCAAAATCGTTGGGCAAAACGACATCGAACGCGCGCTCGCAGGCAGCTTTAAGCCGCAAACGCTGCAGATCATGCGCGAGCTGATGCTGCGGACACTCGACGATCTCACCGACCCGGTGCTGCGTCCGGTCAAGGTTTCGGCGCTGCTGGCGCTGCCCATCGGCCTCGACGATCCGTCCATCTTCTTACGCAAGTGCGCCGCTCTCGCGGACGCGAGCGATCTTTCATTCGAGGTTGCGCGCTCGCCGAACGGTGTCGGCGACAAGATCGAAAAGGCAGCCCGAGTTGCAAACGCGCGCATCGTTCCGCCGCTTCCACAAGCGCACGGACTGCCCGATTGGACGAATGCAGGCGCAACGATTGTGGCCATTCCGAGTGGCGAGGAAGCAAAAGAGATTGCGTCCGGCGGCATCGACCGGCACGTTTACATTGCTGATCCCAGCGCGCTGCACGTGTACGGAACGGGGACCGAGATTCGCGCGCGTCATCCGTACGCGCAAACGGCCGGCGACCGCCTGCGCATCGGCTACGGCCGCTTCACCGTTTACCTCGGCGCCTCGGCAGGTTGCGGCAAAACCTATGCAATGCTGGACCGCGCGCATCAAATGAGAACCGCCGGTGTGGACGTGGTCGCGGCGCTGGTTGAAACGCACAACCGTACCGACACGGTGCGGATGCTCGACGGACTCGAAATCATTCCGCGAAAAAACGGTGAGCTCGACCGCGAGGCACTCATGACGCGCCGCCCGCAAGTCGCGTTGATCGACGAGCTGGCGCACACGAATGCGGCCGGAAGCGACTATCCCAAGCGCTATCAAGAGGTGCTCTCGATCGTGCGCTCGGGTATTTCGGTCGTCACGACGCTCAACGTGCAACATCTCGAAGGCCTCTCGGATGCCGTCCTGCGGCTGACCGGCACGCACGTCCGCGAAACGCTGCCCGACGGAATCCTCGAGCTTGCCGACGACGTCGTGCTGATCGACGCGACACCACAGGTCTTGCGCGAGCGGTTGCGTGCCGGTAAGATCTACCCATCCGAGCGCATCGATCGCGCGCTCTCGAACTTCTTTACGCTCGAAAATCTGACGGCACTGCGCGAGCTCGCGATTCGCGAGACTATTCGCGCGCGCCAGTCGACGCGGTTGCCGGCACCATTCGCGCACATCGTGCTCGGCGTGCATGCGCGCGAGCGCGACGTGGAGCTTGTTCGGTGGACGGCACGCTTCGCGTCGCGGCTCGACGTCGAGCTAACCGTCGTTCACGTCGCCGCCAGTCAAGATGCGGCGAATTCCGCGGACGTTCAATCCCTGCGCTCGGCAGCCAAGAGCGTCGGTGCGCAATGGCGTTTCGAGGTGGACTCGAACCCGGCGACGACGCTCGTCCGCGTTTCACGGCAAATCGAGGATGCTGCGATCGTCGTCGAGGGCGCTCGTGGAAAGCGACGATTTTGGCAGCCGGCGGCCTTTGCACGGCGTGTCCTCGATGCCGGTGCCGACGACGTCGTGCTCTACTCGCCGGTGCCGTTCATCTCTCCGCATCCAGAGCGCGATTGAGCTGGAGAACATTGACATGGGGATCACCTAATATACCGAAGGTTCGGCCTTGGATATGCGCGTCGACGATCGCGCGAATCGCGTCCTGCGACGTGCCGCGGGCTTTCGCGATGCGCGGGATTTGATAGTAGGCTCCCGCGGGTGAAATATCCGGATCGATGCCACTCGCGCTCGACGTGACGAGCTCCGGCGGAATCGGTCCGGAAGCGTCCGGATTCTCTTTCTTCAACGCCACGACGGACGCCGCAACTGAATCGATCAACTTCTTTGACGTTGGCCCAAGGTTCGTGCCTCCAGTCTGCGTCGGATCGTTGCCGTTCTTGCCGGCGGCCGAAGGACGACCATGAAAGTATTGCGGTTTCGTGAAGGTCTGTCCAACGAGCTCCGAGCCGATCACCTTTCCGCCGTTTTCGATTAGCGATCCGGCCGCCTGATGCGGGAACGCCACGATGCCGATCAGCCAGATGATGAGCGGATAGAGAATGCCGAGAGCGGCGATCGACACAGCTGTGAGGATCACCGCCGGAACGATGTGTGAAAGCGTATTTTCACGCTCAGCGGATGTTTTCATGATTATCCCGCGAGATGTAAGCCGACAAGCAACATGTCGATCAGCTTGATGAAGACGAATGGAACGATGATGCCGCCGACGCCGTACACGAGGACGTTCTCGCGAAGGACGGCGTCCGCGCCACGCGGCCGGTAGGAGACACCCTTAAGGGCCAAGGGAATGAGCGCGATGATGATCAGCGCGTTGAACACAATCGCGGACAACACGGCACTCGACGGCGAGTGGAGGCGCATGATGTTAAAGACGTCCATGACCGGATACGCCGTCGCGAACATCGCAGGGAGAATCGCGAAATACTTGGCGACATCGTTCGCGATCGAGAACGTCGTCAAGGCACCGCGTGTCATCAGCAGCTGCTTGCCGATCTCGACGATTTCTATGAGTTTGGTCGGATCCGAGTCAAGGTCGACCATGTTCGCGGCTTCTTTAGCAGCTTGCGTTCCCGAGTTCATCGCGACGCCAACGTCGGCTTGCGCAAGCGCCGGCGCGTCGTTCGTTCCGTCGCCCGTCATCGCGACGAGACGCCCGGAGCCTTGCTCGCGCCGGATAAGCTCCATCTTCGTTTCCGGCGTTGCCTGCGCAAGGAAATCATCGACCCCCGATTCCTTGGCGATTGCCGCGGCGGTCAACGGATTATCGCCGGTAATCATGATGGTGCGAATTCCCATCGCGCGTAGACGATCGAATCGCTGCTTGATATTGGGCTTGAGGATGTCCTTGAGATGAACGATGCCGAGGATTTGTGCGCCTTCTGCCAAGAGCAGCGGCGTGCCGCCGGCTCGCGCAATCCGCTCGACGTCGGCGTTGAATTGCGGTTCGTCGACCTTCCCGCCCTGCGAGCGCACGAAGGCGACGACGGCATCGGCCGCACCTTTGCGAATCGATTGCATCGAGCCGTTCGCCTGAATGTCGAGGCCGCTCATGCGCGTGTACGCGCTGAACGGAATGAAGGTCGAGCCGATCGGTGCTCCACCGTTCGGCGTCCCCATCCGCTCGGTAAGCATCACAATCGAGCGTCCTTCGGGCGTTTCATCGGCAAGCGACGAGAGATACGCCGCGCGCGCCGCGCGTTCGAGCGTCACGCCGCCAACAGGAATGATTTCGGCGGCTTGCCGATTGCCGAGCGTGATCGTCCCGGTTTTGTCGAGCAGCAGCGTGTCGACGTCGCCTGCAGCCTCGACTGCACGTCCGCTCATCGCAAGTACGTTGCGCTGCATGACGCGATCCATGCCGGCGATGCCTATTGCCGAAAGCAGGCCGCCGATCGTCGTCGGAATCAGACAGACGAGCAACGCGATCAGCACCGTGATCGATTGTACGGTTCCGGCGTAGATCGAGAATGGCGCTAGCGTCGCGACCGCGATGAGGAAGATCACCGTCATTCCTGCGAGCAGAATCGAGAGTGCAATCTCGTTGGGGGTCTTTTGCCGCTGCGCGCCTTCGACGAGATTGATCATCCGATCGAGGAACGTCTCACCCGGATTCGCAGTAATTTTTACCATGATCCAGTCCGAGAGAACGCGCGTGCCGCCCGTAACGGAGCTGCGATCGCCACCGGCTTCGCGAATGACGGGAGCGGATTCGCCTGTAATTGCCGATTCGTCGACCGTCGCCGCGCCCTGTATGACGTCGCCGTCGCCGGCAATGATTTCGCCCGCTTCAACGCGGATGACGTCGCCCTTACGCAGATGCGACGACGGAAGAGTTGCGTATTCTCCATCTCGGACGAGTTTGCGCGCCTGTGTGTCGGATTTCGTCCGGCGCAAGAACTCCGCTTGCGCCTTTCCGCGCCCCTCGGCAACCGCCTCAGCAAAGTTCGCAAAAATGACGGTGAACCAGAGCCATGCGGAGATGGCGCAGTCGAATCCCGCGCCGCTCGTCGGCGTCGAAACGTGCGTAGCCCAATCCCGGAAGAACAGAATCGAAGTAACGAGCGCACCGACCTCGACGGTGAACATGACCGGATTACGGATCTGCCAGCGCGGATCCAATTTCTTGAACGCGCCGCCGATCGCCGGCAAGAGGATCTCGGGGTCGAAGAGTGAGCGCGCTTTCGGGCGGCGCTCGAACCGCGCTTGAGAGATCATCAGTAGGTCTTTCCGGAAGCCATCAACAGATGCTCGACAATGGGGCCGAGCGCGTCTGCGGGCAGGAACGTCAGCAATCCGACGATCACGATCACGCCGATCAACAGGAAGACGAATAGCGGAGTCGTCGTCTTGAACGTCCCCGTCGAGAACGGAACCGACCGACGTCCCGCAAGCGAACCCGCAAGCGCAAAGACCGGAATGATCTCCGCGAAGCGGCCTCCGAACATCACGACGCCGCCAACCAAATTGGTGAACTGGTTGCCGCCTGCACCCGCAAAGGCGCTTCCGTTATTGCCGGTCATCGAAGAGAACATGTACAGAATCTCGCTGAATCCGTGGGGACCAGCATTGTTCATCGCATTCAATCCCGCAGGTAGAACGACGGCAATCGCCGTCGGGATCAACGGGAACACCGCGAAGACGAGCGCGCCGAGCATCGCAAGCTTGACTTGCGTTCCCTCGATCTTCTTCCCAAGATATTCGGGTGTGCGCCCCACCATGAGTCCGGCGATGAAGACCGTCAGCACGACGAAGAGCAGCATGCCGTACAACCCCGCGCCTACGCCCCCGAAGATTACCTCGCCCGTCTGTATGTTAGCGAGGGGCACGAGCCCCGCGATCGGGTTTAGCGAATCATGCATCGCGTTCACGGCGCCGCACGAGGTATCGGTCGTCATCGTCGCCCATAGCGTCGATGCTGCGATGCCGAAGCGCGTCTCGATGCCCTCGAAGTTTACGCCGACACCGTGCGCCGCCATGAGCGGATTGGGCTGCGACTGGTAGTAGTAACACGTCGCGAATCCCGCAACGAACAGGATCGTCATCGCTGCGAAGATCGTCCATCCTTGACGCTGATTGCGCGCGTACCGCCCAAAGGTGTACGTCAGAGCCGCCGAGATCAGGAAGATCCACCACAGCTCGAGCGTGTTCGTAATCGCGTTCGGATTCTCGAAAGGCGCGGAAGAATTCGCGTTGACGAATCCGCCGCCGTTCGTGCCTAGCTCCTTGATGACTTCCATCGACGCCATCGGTCCCTGAGGGATCGAGATCTTTGCGCCTTCGATCGATACGGTATCGGTGTAGGCGGCGAAGTTCTGGGGAACGCCCTGCCACAAAAGAGCGAGTGCGCCGACGAACGAGATCGGCAACAAGATGTACAGGGTACAGCGAACCAGATCTTTCCAGAAGTTTCCCAGTGTCGACTTGTCGGTGCGAACGATTCCGCGAATCAGTGCGATCGCGACGACGATTCCGGCGGCGGCTGAGACGAACTGATGCCATGCGAGCCCGGCCATTTGCGAGAAGTAGCTCATCGTGCTTTCGCCCGAGTAGAACTGCCAGTTTGTGTTCGTTAGAAAGCTGACCGCGGTGTTGAAGGCCAAGTCCGGAGCGAGGTTGGGAAAATGCTGCGGATTGAGCGGCAAATATTGCTGGCCGAACGCCAAAATGAAATAGAGCCACGCGAACCCGACGACGTGAAAGGCCATGAAGGCAAACGCGTACGTTTTCCACGACATCTCTCGCTCTGCGTCGATCCGGCACACCGCGTAAAGCACGCGTTCTACCGGAGCGAGGAGCGGCGTGAGCCACGTGCGCTCGCCTTCGAAAACGCGGTACATGTAAGCACCGAGCGGAACGATGCAAACACAAACGAGCCCGAAGACAAGAGCCGCTTGCAGCCACCCAATGAGGGTCATCTAGAACTTCTCCGGACGCAGCATGGCGTACATCAAATAGACGAAGGCCGCCACCGCTAGAATTAATCCGGCGGCATAGTCGATAGTCACGATCTAAATCTTGTCGCAGCCTACGACGTAGCGATCGGCCAAGCTAAAAAGGATCCCGCAGATAACGAGCGTCCCAAGCTGAAGCTCCCACATGGCGCTAGCGTAGGATGCGCGCATGCGCGATACAACATCCGAACGGACTGTCCGAACGGACCATCCGTTCGGAGCGACCGAACGGAGGCTACCCGTTACTTGGACGCGCTGTTATAGATGAGTAGCAATGTCTCGAACGTCGAGAAAACACTCGGCCGAAGAACGAATGTCGATGGGCGTCGTCGTCCTCGTCTTCGCGCTCACCGTTTTGATGATCGTTACGTATCTGTATTTCGCCCGCCACTAACATTACTCCGACGCTGCCGGGTTAATGAGCGAGCCGTTTTGAAGCTTTCCGTATCTGGCTCAATCTCGGAATGACGCCGGCGCCGGCGGCAGACCCGGGCTATCGCTTTCGGGCGTCACCGTTCAATCATATGATGACTACATGAGATTCGAACGCTAAAGCCGCTTAACAATTCCTCGACGCTTGTCAGGTATCGTTCAAGAAGCGCAATCGGTGCGCCCGATTTCCCAGGCTCGTCCCAGGTTTTTCCCAGATAACGTCTTAGGAATCGATCGACCAGTTGAATCGCGCTACAAGCCTTCGGGCACTTATTCTGTGCGACTTAGTAGGCCCGTTCGGAGGCACTGAATCATACTGGTCGCGAGTCGTACCGGAGCTCCAGAAATCGGGCGCCGATATTACGATTCAAGCGCGCCGCGTTGACGACAGTGACGCATTCGGTGTACGCGCGCAGCGCGTCGTTTGGGGAAATGACGACGAAGCCCCAATAGAATCCGCGGCCGAAGTCGTTCGCGCGACGGTTGCTTCGCACAAACCCGATGTCGTACTGGTTTCGAACGTCTTTGACATCGGTGTGATTGTCGCGGCCCGCGCAGCCCCGCGGATGGTCGTCCGCGTTCACGATCACCGCATGTTTTGTCCGCAAGGAGATCGCTATTTTCCGCATTTCCAGGCGCCTTGCGATCGCCCAATGGGCAACGTCTGTCTGGCGAACGCGGTAGCGCGTGGGTGCGCGGCAGGCCTAAGCATGAAGACCGTTCGGCTGCTGCGCGCACGCGAAGCACTTCGGGATGCCATCATGATGGCCGATGCAGTCGTCGTATCCTCGCATTACATGGCGCGAATTTGTATCGAGAACGGCATCGATCCCAATCGCGTCGCGATCATTCCACCGCCATGGCGCGCCGGTAGCGCAGCCTCTCCGCATCTTGCCCTGCCGAAAGAGCGCAGGGTTCTGTTCTCGGGACGGCTCGTTCCGAACAAGGGGCTTGGATCGCTGATCAATGCGGTCAGTAATATTCCGGCCGAGCGCCGTCCACAGATCGACGTAGCCGGCACTCCGACGAGAGAGGTTCCGCGTCTCGTCGCGCTCGCGCGGCGTAAGAATGTTACTTTAAACGTACTGGGTTGGCTCGATGGTGCGCAAATGAGCGAGGCGATCGACCGTGCTCGCGTTATTGCAGTGCCGTCTCTCTCGCCAGAACCATTCGGTCTTACCGGAATCGAAGCATTCGTGCGTGGACGTCCTGTCGTCGCGTACGCGAGCGGCGGAATCAACGAGTGGATCGGTCGGGGTGGGATTATCGTGCCGCCGGGTGACGAAATCAAACTCGCCGCCGCGATTGACGACGTCCTTGAAGACTCGCGCTGGCCGCTTTTTGCACGCCTGGCGCATCGCCAAGCAGCAAACTATACGGTCGCCAAACATGTCTCGCGACTGCTCGAGGTATGCGGCGTGAGCGGCGTGCGCGATAACGAGCTTACGTTGCCTAGCGAGTATGCGTAACAACGCCTGCTTAGAATACACTGAGATTTTCTAAGCCTTAATTATTTCTCGACAATCTGATCGTACGTTCTTAAGACACGATGTCAGTGCGAGAACGTCCGGTCTTTTTGCACACAGGTTGGCGAACAGCCGGCACGTGGCTGTGGTCGACTTTTCGGCGCAAAGATAGAGTGATGGGGCTCTACGAGCCTCTCAACCAGTCGCTCGCAACGTTGTCGCTACGAACGCTTTCAATGATGCGGCCGGCGGCATCGAAATCACGTCATCCGGACGACCAGCGTCCGTACTTTGAGGAATTCGCGCCGCTTTTGTCAAGCCGCACTTCGGGTGCCGCCGGGTATCGGCCCGATTTCGCGTACGAATCCTTTTTCATGGCGCCGGACGACGAGTTCGTGGAGCTGCGAGATTATATCGAATCGTTGTTGCGGCTCGCGCGTACGAGCGGCAAGGTTCCGGTAATCAAATTTTGCCGATCGCTCGGCCGCCTCGGGTGGATGCGGCAGAATTTTCCCGACGCCGCGCATATCTTCGTGATGCGCGACCCTTGCAGCCAGTGGCTATCTGCCTGGCGGCTTTCGCGCGAGGATGACAACCCCCATCATCTTCTGACGCCGATTCGAATACTGAGCTTGCATCACGAGCACCCGCTAGTAGCTGCAGTACTCGACGCATTACGCATCTGTCCGGACGATTTCGTGCTTCCCACAAAGCACGCGGCCGTACGCGAGGCGGTTCGCAAGACGCAGGCGGACACACTGTATCGCGGGTTCCTAGCGTTTTGGGTGTTGACGGCCTTCCTGGCGCTCCCCGAATGCGATGCCACAATCGAAACGCAGGGCTTGAACGCGGACGACTATCGTCGCACGGTACAGGACGTTATCGTGTCTCTCACCGGCATATCGATCGATCTCGGCGACGCGCGTTCGCTCGGGAGTCAAGCCGGTGTAGACGATTTTTTTGGAGCGCGCTCGGCGAACGCAGACGCTGTTCAGGCACTCGCGAGGCTCGAAGCGGTCGCGCCGCATCGTGGGGCTGAGCTAGTGCGTGTGCGTGAAATTGCCGATCGCAGCGCCCGTTTTACGAATCGCGTCTAGGGCCGCACGCATTCCGATTGGCTCCAGCGGCCTCCCAACGCACGAAAAATAAACGTGCGGATCGATGTTGAGCGTCCGCGTCTGCACGAGCGCGACGCGCGTTTCATGCAAGAAACTCCTTGCCGCTGCGACCTCTGCGGCTTCGTCGGTTACACCAGGATGCGTCAGCAAATTCAGCGAGACACGTAAACCGGATCGCGCCGCGAGCCTGATGCTCTCCAAAACGTCGTCAAGCGTGTAACCCACCGGGCGATAGTACGCCGCGTAGACCGACGGACGAAAGGCATTCAGGCTGATGCGGACGGCGTCGAGGCCGGCGTCGATCAGCGTGCGGAGTGATTTCGGCAGACTGCCGTTCGTATTCAGATTCACCGTGCCGTTCGAGCTGCGCGCGCGAATCCGCTCGATCGTTTTCGCGATCGCCGTGCTGCGCAAGAGCGGCTCTCCTTCGCAGCCTTGACCGAAGGATACGATTCCGTCGGGGACGTGCGCCAGATGCTCGTCCGCAATGCGCGTCAATGCATCGACGTCCGGCTCGATGCGAATGCGCTCCTGTGGCGCAACGACGGCACTCTGCGGGTCGAGTTCCGAAATACAGCCGACGCATCGCGCATTACACTTCGGCGAGACCGGAAGCGCGGCTTCCCCTTGTTCGAGAAACACGTTTTGCGCCGTAAAGCAACCGTACTCGAGCGAACATCGTCCGAGCTGCGCGAGAATCCGGTTTCTCGGATCGCGAGCGAGGCGTGCGGCGACAATCGTTTCGAGCTCGCCGCCGGCAAATGCACGCGGCCGCCAATTCGCATCTTCATCGGTTCGCATCGCCGCGACGAAAAGTGCGTCGTCGATGACGCATGCGAACGCGTAGCCGAACAGCGGCAATTGCGGGGCAGTTTCCCGTTCCTCGTACGCCGGCAAGAGCAAACGCGTATAGCCCGCGGGCAAGAGCGCACCGAGCGCGGTGCGACGCGCACTTTTACCGCCGGCGACGAGCGGCGTTCGGCCGGGCAACGTAACCGGAACGGTGCCTTCGGGAGCGTGCACGAGCTCGCTGCGTTTTGCCGACCGAACGATGCCACCGTCAGCTAGCGGCTCCGTATTCGAATCGAAAAAAATGCGACCGCGTTTGTCGGTGTAAGCGAGACCGTGGCTCACGTTACGGCGAGATCGCGTGCTCCCGTGTGCTCGACCGGTCCCGTCAACATCGCTTCACCATCGCGGAGCCACGTGACGCGAAGCGTACCACCTGGAGCTATAACGGTGACGGGCGGTCCGACCAAACCTTCGCGGTTCGCTGCGGTCGCGCACGCGACGATACCTGTTCCGCATGCACGCGTTGCACCGGCGCCGCGCTCCCAGTGCAACACTTGCAGCTTCGAGCGGCCGGCAACTTGAACGAAGTGCACGTTCGTTCCACCGGGAAACTTGGGATGCGTTTCAATCGCCGGGCCGGCCTTCGCAAGATCGACCTCACTCAGGTCGTCAACGAAGATCACCACGTGCGGATTGCCGACGGAAATCCTGATGTAGTGCCACTGGCGGCCTGCAGCTTCGAGATCGCTCTCCTCGCCGATGACCGGGATGCCCATCTTCGTTTCGACTTCGTAAGGCGAGGTGTCGACCACGCGCGCACCAATCGGACCGGCAAGCGTGTCGATGACGAAACGATCGCCTTCTCTGCGTTCTTCGAGATAGCGCGCGACGCAGCGCACGCCGTTCCCACACATCTCAGCCTCGCCACCATCCGGGTTGAACATCCGCATCCGAACGTTGCCTACCGTGGTCGTTGCAGGCAGCAGAACGAGGAGGCCGTCGGTATCTACGACGGCCCGCGCAATCCCGGCATACTCGGGCGTCGTGCGCTCGCCGGGCTCGCGGTCATCGAGGAGCGCAAACGCATTTTCGGCGCCGTGTAGCAGCTCCAGGTGGACGTTCATGTTGTCTAAGACCCGGCGTTCGCGCGTTCTTCTTCACCCGAAAATGCCGGGCTCGCAAACGGGCCCTCGGGTGAAATCGTCGAGACGGCATGCTTATAGATGAGGTGCGCCTTGCGCTCGTATTCCAAGACGATCGTAAACGGATCGAAACCCTTGACGACCCCGCGCAACTGAAAGCCATTCATCAAGTACACGACGACCGGAACGGCTTGGCGCTTGACCTCTCCGAGATAGGCATCTTGCAAAGGCTGAGGCCGTGCATTCATGGCCACGCCTTCATGCGCGCAAGAACGAATTCCCTGGCGTGCTCCGGCCGCACACGTTCGACGTCCGGTTCGCTTCGGAACCACGTTTCTTGCCGCTTCGCATACCGGCGCGTGGCGCGGATGAGGTGCATGCGAAGCTCTTTCCGCGTCGCCTGACCACGCAAATACGCGTTGGCTTGCGGGTATCCGACAGCATCAGCGGCAACGACGGCGTCACCCAAACGCTCGGCTTCGTCGAGCAACCCCTGCTCCAGCATTCGATCGACACGTACTTCGAGACGCGGCTCGAGCTCGGTGATTGGAACGTCGAGATAGACTTTGACGTAGCGGATTTGTTCCGAACGCAGCGAGCGTCGCTCGACTTCGATCGGGCCCAAATCGGAACGCATTGCAAGCTCTACTTCGAGAGCGCGGGCGACGCGATAGCGGTCGGCAGGGTCGAGCGCCGCAGCACGCGCGGGATCGAGGGCCATGAGCCACGCGTGCATCACGTCCGGTGGATGAATGAGCGCTTCGCGTGCGAAGCGCGCACGCAGACTCTCGTCGCGTGCACCGGCAAGCGCAACGTCGCCGGCAAGAGCGCGAATGTAGAATCCGGTTCCACCGGCAACGATCGCACGTTTTTTTCGCGCGGTGATATCGTCGATCGCACTGAGCGCGTCGCGAACGAATGCTGCTGCTGAATACCGTTCGCGCGGATCCAAGAAGCCGACCAGATGATGCCGCACTGCCTGCAGCTGCTCAGCCGTTGGGGCGGCCGTGCCGATCGGCATCCCACGATAGATTTGGCGCGAATCGGCGCCGATGACCTCGCCGTCAAGCTCTTGCGCAAGTTCGATTGCCAGATCCGTCTTTCCCGACGCCGTCGGCCCCGCGAGAATGACGACGCTGGGTTTCACGTACGCCTGAAAAGCCTTGCGATCGCCTCGGCGTCGAGCCGCACGACCGTCGGCCGGCCGTGCGGACAGTGCATCGGGTTACGGCATCCTGCGAGTTGATCGAGCAGCGCACGCATCTCGACGTCGGAGAGAAACTCATGCGCGCGAACGACGGAATGACATGCGAGCGACGCCCAAACGCGCTCGCGGAAATTCATGCCGCTGCTTTCCTCACTCAGATCGTTCAGGAATTCGCCGATGTCGAACTCGCGCGAACCGGTCGTCCAACGGTATCCCGCCGGCGTTGCGGTAACGCGATAGACACGTTCGCCGAATGGCTCGATCTCGAGCCCGCCGAATGTAAGCGTCTCGAGCGCCGCATCGAGCGTCTGACTCTGGGGCACGTCAAGCTCAAATTCGAACGGCACGAGGAGCGGCTCGCTGTGCGCGTGATTCGAGGAAGCCGCGTTTGCCTCGATTGCTTCAAAGGCAATCCGTTCGTGCGCGGCGTGCTGATCGACGAGGATGACGGAATCGCCGTCCGTCGCCAGGATGTAGGTTGCGTCGAGCTGCGCGAGCACGCGCGTTCGCGATTCGGGTACGACGGCGAGATCGGCGGCAAACAGCGGCGCTTGCGAGGCGTTCGATATACCGCCGCCCGCCGGTGGTGAAAAGGAGACGCTGTGCGAGAGACGCTCGCGTGCATGTTCGCGCAGCGAGTTCGTGAGCGTTCCGCGGGCCGTTTCGAACACGGCGCGATCGTAGCGCAAGCGCACGTCGCTCTTGGTAGGATGGACGTTTGGATCGACGTGATCGGGAGGAAGTGCGAGAAAGAGCACGCCGTACGGATGCCGTCCGCTCATTGCAAACGTGGCGTATGCAGCGCTCCACACGCCCGAAAGCAAACCGCTGCGCAGCAAACGCCCATTCACAAACAGATGCTGCATCCTGCGGTCGCTGCGATCGGTCCCCGGAGTGCTCACGAACCCACTCACCCCGATCTCGTGAGCGCCCGCGAGCGGACGCAGCGGTATGAGGGCTTGAGCTAAATTCTTTCCGAAGACGTGTTCGAGCCGCTGCTCGACGACGTCGCCGGCCGGAAGAATCCAGACTTCGCGCCCATCGTGCACCAGCGCGAACGTCGTGTCCGGATACGCGAGTGCCATCATTCCGAGCCAGTTCGAGATACGCGAAAATTCTGCGCTCGCCGAACGCAAGAAGTCGCGCCGTACGGGAATATTTCCGAACAGATCGCGCGCCACGACACGCGTTCCGACCGGCGATGCCGCCGGCACGACATCCCCGGTTCGTTCGGCAAACGCTTCGATGCGCGAACCGATATCGGCGCTCGCGGTCCGAGAAACGATCTCGAGTCGCGCGACCGATGCAATGCTCGCCAAGCCTTCGCCGCGAAAGCCAAGCGTCGTCACGCGCTGAAGATCGTTCGTCTCGCGCAACTTGCTGGTCGCATGACGCGCGACGGCAAGCTTCAGATCGGAGGGCGTGATGCCGTCGCCGTCGTCGATGACTTCGATCTCGTCGAGTCCCCCGCCGGCGATCCGCACGGTGATGCGATGCGCTCCGGCGTCGAGGGCGTTTTCAACGAGTTCTTTGACGACGGACATCGGCCGCTCGACGACTTCGCCCGCAGCGATCTGCCCGATCGTTTCCGGATCGAGAAGCTGAATCACGAACGCGGAAAGAGCAGCGGCTGTTCTTCGATTTGCGGCTTGTTCAATCGGCCGCGCAGCGGACGCTGCGCTTCGAGCGTCGGCCGTTCCTCGAGTACTTGTGCGATCTCTTTGGCGCGCGCGACTACGCTGCGCGGCAAGCCCGCCATCCGCGCCACCTCGATACCAAACGAACGCGACGAACTTCCCGGCAAAACGCGATGCGAGAAAATCGGTGCCCCGTCTTTAGTGTTCTCGACGGCCGTGATGTGATAGTTGGCGACGAGCGGCCACCGGTCTGCGAGCGCGACGAGCTCATGGAAATGCGTCGCGAACAAAACGACCGGCGCGCGCATATCCTGGTCCAGCAAATACTCGCAGATTGCTTGCGCGATCGATAGACCGTCGACGGTCCCAGTCCCGCGACCGACCTCGTCGATCAGCAGCAGACTCCGTCGCGTCGCACGCCGCAAGATGTTCGCCGTCTCGAGCATCTCGACGTAGAATGTCGACTGTCCCGAAGCAAGATCGTCACCGGCGCCGATGCGCGTAAAGATGCGCTCGATGATCCCGAGCTCCATCGAGCGCGCGGGCACGAACGCACCGATCTGCGCCAAGATGACGAGCAGCGCGCTTTGGCGCAGAAACGTCGACTTGCCGCCCATGTTCGGTCCGGTTAATACGAGGAACCGCGCGCGGTCTTCTTCGATGTTCAAGTCATTGGGAACGAACTGGGTCCCCAAGATCGCTTCCATGACCGGATGCCGGCCGTCGACGATCCGGATGTGCGAGCCGTCGACGAAGCGCGGACGCACGTAGCCGCGCTCGGCTGCGACTTGACCGAGCGCGCAGACCGCGTCGATCTCGGCCAGCGCATCAGCCGCGCGCATCAAATCATCTGTGCGAACGGCAACACGCTCGACGAGCGTTTCGAACAATTCGGCCTCACGCTGACGTTGGCGCGTCTGCGCGTTTGCGATGGCAAGATCGAGCTCGCGCAGCTCGGGCGTGACGAAGCGCTCACCGTTTGTCAGCGTCTGACGGCGCACGTAGTCTTCCGGAACGGCAGCGAGGTTGTTCTTGCTGATCTCGATTGCGTAACCGAAAGCGCTCGCGTACTTGACCTTGAGCGATCGAATTCCGGTGCGTTCGCGCTCGCGCTCTTCGAGTGCAGCGATGCGGCCGCGGCCATCGGTGCGTAGCGAGACAGTCTCTTCGAGATCGGGATCGCTGTCGGGCCGAATGACGCCGCCGTCGGCAAGCGTCGCGGGCGGGTCTTCAACGAGACTACGCTGCAGATCGAGCGACAGCTCTTCGAAGTTGCCGATCGCCTCTGCGCAAGCGTGCAAGTTCGGTGGCAAATTCGGATCGGCGAGCGCATCGCGGATCGGATCCAGATATCCAAGCGTGCGCCGAAGCGACGCGAGATCGCGCGGCAGCACCCGGCGCAACCGCACCTTCTGCGCGATCCGCTCGAGGTCGAAGCAGCCATCGAGAACTGTCCCAAGCGACTCACGCCGCGCCGGATCGCGGACGAAGGCCTCGACAGTATCGGCGCGCCGCTCGATCTCGTCGCGATCGACCAGCGGCGCCAGGAGCCAGCGTGCGAGCATCCGCGAGCCCATCGCCGTCCGCGTCCGGTCGATGGTCGCGAGGAGCGTCGCTTTTTCGTTCTGTCCGAGCGCGCGCGTCAGCTCGAGGTGCGCGCGCGAACGCGGATCGAGCGCCAGAAATGTCCGTTGCGCATAGTAGACCGGTTCGCGCAGCGTGCCTTCGCCTTCGAATCCGACCCGCCGGACGAAGGCGCGGATCGCGCCGAGCGCGCGATAGATCGCCGCGCTCTCTTCCGCGTCGAAGCCGTTGATAGCCGCCTGATGCACGCCGTTGACGGAAGCCAGGGACGAAGTCGTGACGCGGGCGCCACCGTCCAGATTGAAGTCGAGCGAATTGCGTATCTGCGGTGGAACGTCCGCGACGATCTCGGCCGGCGAGAGTCGCGCCAGCTCGGCAAGCGCATCTTCGAACGCATGCTCGCCTGAAAAAGCCGTCGCTGCAACGTACCCGGTCGAAAGATCGGCGCCGGCGAGACCTAGCGAGTCTCCCATCGCAACGAGAGCGCACAGGTAGTTGTTTGCACTGCTTTTGAGCAGCGGTTCTTCGACGACCGTCCCCGGCGTTACGACACGAACGACGTCGCGGCGCACCAGCTTGTTCGGTACGGGGACTTCAAGCTGCTCGGCGAGCGCAACCACGCGTCGCTGCACGACGAGCTTCGCGAGATACGCATCCAGCGCGTGATGCGGCACCCCGGCCATCGCGATCCGCTGACCGCTGCCTGCTTCCTTCGACGTCAACGCAATCGAAAGCGCGCGAGCAAGCGTCTCTGCGTCTTCGCCGTACGATTCGTAAAAGTCACCGACGCGTGAGAGAAGCAGCGCTTCGGGATACCGTGCCTTCATCCCGAAATACTGCTCTAGCATCGGCGAGTACCGCGTCACACTGTTTGCTTTCGGTGGCTGTGGTGCGGCAACATTCCTCGCTGCACCGCTACAAAGATTCGCATCCGGCGAATTTTTGCTGCTGCGTAGCGCTCGTCGCTCTCGCCATCCTGGCTCCGCTCCTCGTCGACGCGCTGCCGCTCGGAACGTTGCCGCATCCTCGCCCAAGAATTGCAGAACCGGCTGGATGCAGTGCGAGGCGACGAAAGCCGAAGTTTGCTTTTGCAAATGAGGCTTTCGGCAACGAAGCAATGCGCCAGCCGGAAAAGCGATAGAACCAACCGGGGTACCGATTGGCTCTATCTACGTAGCTTTGACTCTATTCGCCGACTTGTCCCAGTTGCCCAGTACAGTGCCGGCCGTCGATTCGCGGTTGCGGCTCAGATCCCCGCGTTAGCGTTGATCGTCATCGCCGGTGTCCCACGGCGGCTACGCGCGCCGCACTTCAATTGCTTGAAGTAATATGATGTTAATCAAGCAGAGTTAGCATTGCAATACTTGTTTTGAGTGCCCACAGGCTTACTCACAAGTTTGTTGAGTTATTCGCAAACCAAAGCCGCTTATCCCCGAAATCCACAACACTAAGCGACGATCAAATCGAGCACCGGCGCAGCGACCGAGCGAGCCGGGCCGTCGAAATAACGCGCGCGGCCGACGATTGTTCCCGAGCATCCCCAACGATGCGCAGCATCGATGCGAATGTCGAGCCACGGTTCGTTCGGGCGCGGATTGCGCGCTTCGCCTTCACTGTCGACCGCGACGATATTCACGTTGTCGATTGCGCGCGCGGCCAGCTTCGTACGATCTTTCTTCGAGGGTCCAGTGATCAGGGCGCGTACCGTCGTCCCGATCTTCGATGCGTTATGCGCGACCACGTTCTCGTCGACGACCCGGTTGAGCTCGCGCAAACGCTCGGCCCCGATCTCTTGCGAGAGCTGCTGCCAACGCGCGGCCGGCGTTCCCCGTCGCGGCGAGTAGACGAAACTAAAGGTTTGCGCAAAGCCGAACTCGCGGCATACCGCAAGCGTCGCTGCGAAATCAGCGTCGCTCTCACCCGGGAAGCCGACAATTAAGTCCGTCGTCAGCGCCCACTGCGAGCAGCTTGCGCGGAACGCCTCGATCTTCGCCCGGTACTCCTCGATCGTGTACTTGCGGTTCATTTTGCGAAGCACGGGATTCGAGCCGGATTGCACGGGTAAGTGAAGCCGCGGGTTAATCTTCGGATATGCGGCGAGCACGCGGACGAGCCGAGGCGTGAAATCCTTCGGGTGCGACGTCAGGAACGTCAGGCGCTCGAGCTGCGGAAGCTCGGCGACCGCACTCATGAGATCTGCGAAGTCGGCGCTGCTTGCGGGATCGCGATATGCGTTCACGGTCTGACCGACGAGCGTGATCTCGCGCGCGCCCGCTTCGAGCCGGGACTGGACTTCGGTGAGCACCGCCGTCATGGGGCGATGATCGAAGCGGCCTCGAACGTGCGGCACGATGCAGAACGTACAATAATAGGAACAACCGCGTTGGACGGTCACGAACGCGCGCAGGTGCGAATAGGCGTCCGCGATGCCGGCGGCGCTTCCGCCGAGCGGGACGAGCAGGGCGCGCTCCTCGGCCTCTTCCGAATCGATCTCGCCGAAGTCGCTGCGCCAGGACGCGATCGTATCTCCCAGCTGCGAGAGCTCTTGCGTCCCGAAGACCGCGTCGACGTGCGGGACGATGCGTTGCATGCTATCGCGGTCTTGTTCCGCGAGACAGCCGGTGACAACCAGCCGCATTCCCGGGTTCGCATCCTTGAGACTTTTTAGATGCCCGATCCGTCCGTAGGCGCGCGCTTCGGCGCTGTCGCGCACCGTGCACGTATTGATGACGAGGATCGATGCGTCGTGCGGCCGGTCGACGATCGTATAGCCGGCGCGCTGAGCCCGCTCCGCAATCTCCTGGGAGTCGGCCTCATTCATCTGGCACCCGAACGTTTCGATATATATGCCCGGCACGGTCCACGTAGGTTCGCCCCGCGCGGCAGCTCCCTTTTAAGTTAGTGCGGGCGCATTGGGACGGCTCCGATTCGGACGAAGACGTCGAGCGGTAAGAATAGCGTCCCGCCGATCATCGCCGGCGGCGTATCAAAGGTAGTCGCGACGCCATCGATCCGCATAGTTGCGTCGCCGAGCGTGCCGCTAACCGCGTGGCCGTTGTGCCGGATCGAGATGCGCTTGCCGTCGACAATGACGTCGGCCGCCGGAAGGTAGTTGGTCACCGGGGCGACGACGATCGCGCGGTTGGCGTTGTTACTTCCGACCCGCACGACCACGTTCGTCGTCGTGTCCGGATAGATATTGACCTGGCGTTCGAACCGGCCGCCCGACGTCTCGACGGCGACCGTATGCTCGCCGGGCGCCATATCCAGCTTGCCCGCGGACGAAAGCTTCACCGGAGTGCCGTCGACCGTAACGGTGCGAATCGAGAGCCCGGCATGAAGCGCGAGCGTTCCACTGACCGTCGCCGCGCTCGGATCGCGCTCGAGCTGCACATCGACGAATTGTAGCGGATCGCGGTCGCCGACGGTGATACGCAGCTCGCGACTCTCCCAGCCCGTCTTCGCCGCGGTGATCGTATGCTTGCCCAAACCGAGCGCATCGACCAGGACCGGCGAATGGCCGACGTATGCGCCGTCGACCCACGTGTCGGCTCCGCTCGGAAGTGTCGTCAGATAGATTGCCCCGCCTCCCGGACTCGCTTGGGCTGCAATCGTGCTCGCGAAAACCGCAAAGACGAAAGCGACCAGGATTGCACGCAACACGATCACAGGTGGCGGACTTCGCTCCCAAGGCGCCGTAGGCTGCCTGTCGACATGTCGGCCTCGTCAGTTTCCGCTTCGATTCGTCCCGCGACGGTCGCCCTCGTGGGGCGTCCGAACGTCGGCAAGAGCTCGCTGTTCAATCGCTTGATCGGCCAGCGACTTGCAATCGTCGACGAAACCCCCGGCGTGACGCGCGACCGCTTGTACGCGCTCACCGAATGGCGCGGCCGCACGTTCACGCTCGTCGACACGGCCGGTATCGATACCGATAGCCCGAGCGATTCGATCGAAGCCAAAACGCGGGCCCAAGCGGAAGCCGCAGCCTCGGAGGCGGACGTCATCGTCTTTGTCGTCGATGCAGCTGAGGGCCTCAATCCGCTCGATGACGACGTCGTCGCGATCATGCGCCGCACGCGGCGTCCGGTCGTGCTCGTCGCGAACAAAGCCGAATCGAACAACGCGCGTGACGCGATCCACGGCGAGTTCGCGCGCCTCGGCCTCGGTGAACCGTTCGCCGTCTCCGCAATCCACGGCGAAGGGACCGGCGATTTACTCGACGAGATCGTCGAACGGCTTCCGCCGCAATCGGAGCAGATCGAACAGCCGCAGAACGAGCTCGGTATAGCGATCATCGGTCAACCGAACGTTGGCAAGAGCTCGCTTTTGAACGCGCTGCTCGGCACCGAACGCGCTTTGGTCTCTGACGTACCGGGGACGACACGCGATGCACTCGACTCCATCTTCCCGTATCGCGACCGAACGATTCGTCTGATCGATACGGCCGGCGTCCGCAAGAAACCGACGGCGCACGGTTCTATCGAATACTACGCCTCGCTGCGCTCGCTTGCCGCGATTGCACGCGCCGACATCGCACTGCTCGTCCTCGATTCGATGAAAGGTCCACTCGCGCAGGATCGCCGGCTCGCCGGCATCGCGATCGAGGAACGCAAAGGCCTGATCATCGTTTCGAACAAGTGGGATCTGGCGCGTGCACAGGGTGAGTATTCACAAGCCGAGTTGAGCGAAGCGATCTATCAACAAATTCCGTTTGCGCGCTTTGCGCCGGTCGTGTTCCTCTCCGCGTTAACACACCGTCGCCTCGGCGCGATGATGCCGGCCATCATGGGCGTTGCGGAAAATCTCGAGCGCCGCGTCCAAACCGCGCGCCTCAACGCAATCATCCGGGACGCCGTGCTCGCCCATCCACCGCCGATGATGGGCACGAAGAATCTCAAGATCTATTATGGCTCGCAAGTCGCGACACGGCCGCCGCTCTTCATCTTCAACTGCAACGATCCGGATCTCGTGCGGCCGTCGTACCAGCGCTTTTTGGAAAACGTCCTGCGGGCCTCGGACGATTGGAGCGGCGTTCCACTAACGTTCGAATTCCGCCCGCGATCGGGACCTGACTGATGAAGGAAGCCGGCGTAATCGTCTTCGCATTTCTGCTCGGGTCGCTTCCGTTCGGCTTGATCGTCGCGCGCGTTCTCTTCAAAACCGACATCCGCACGCAAGGCAGCGGCAACATCGGCGCGGCGAATGCAGCGCGCACGCTCGGTAAAGGTGCAGGCGCCATCGTTTTGGTGCTCGATGCGCTTAAGGGTTTCGTTCCGACGATACTTGCGCAGTACGTCGGAGGGTTGCCGCTCGCGCTATTCGCGGGATTCGCGACGATCATCGGACACTGCTACTCGCCATTCATGCGGTTTCGAGGGGGAAAAGGCGTAGCGACCGAGCTCGGTGTGCTCTTCGCTCTGGCTTGGCAGGCAGCGCTGATCTTCATCGGCGTTTGGATCGTTGCTGTTGTTGCGACCGGATTCGCAAGCGTTGCTTCGCTTCTCGCTAGTCTCTCGTCAATCGGCGCACTCTGGTTGTTGCTCGACGTACGTGCTTCGATTTATGCCGCCTTTGTCGTCGCTATCATCACGTGGCGCCATCGTGAGAACATCGGGCGGTTGCTCGAAGGGCGTGAGAATCGCTTGATAGGAGCTTCCAGGTCGGCGTCCAACCCGGGTGGCGCTCCATGATATCAAGTAATGACTTTCGCAACGGAATCACCATCGTCATCGATAGCCAGCTTTGGACGATCATCGAATTTCTGCACGTCAAACCCGGCAAAGGCTCCGCCTTCGTCCGCACTCGGCTGAAAAACGTCAAAACGGGTGCAACGGTCGAGCGTACCTTCCGTGCCGGTGAGAAGCTCGAACGCGCGATCGTCGACAATCGCGACATGCAGATGCTCTATAACGACGCGGAAGGCTTCCATTTCATGGACTCCGAGTCGTACGAGAATGTAACGATCCAGCGGGATCTCATCGGTGGACCGGCCGACTTTCTCAAAGATGGGATGAAGGTCGCCGTTCAGTTCTATGACGGGAACCCGATCGGCGTCGACATCCCGGCGCACGTGGAGCTTGCGGTCATCGAGACCGATCCGGGATTCAAAGGCGACACGGCGACCGGGACGACCAAACCCGCCAAACTCGAAACCGGGACGACCGTACAGGTGCCGCTCTTCGTCAATCCGGGTGACATCGTCCGGATCGATACTCGCGACCGCCGCTACATCAGCCGCGTCTAAAAGGCCGCCTGCCCAAACGGGGAGGTAAGGGGCGTCCGTCTAAGGGCTTCGGAACGCTCTCACGGGGTTTTCCTGATGCGTCGTATTCGCACGTTATCTATCGCAACCGTACTGTCGCTGATCGCCGCAGCTTTCGGCATCCTATTGTACCTTGCGCCGGCGCAGACGTTCTCCAATGCGAACCGCGTCATGGACTATGTCGTCGTCAACGAGGCGATGCTCTCCGCGGACGATTCCGATTGGCTCCATAAAGTCGGCCTGCACTTCCCGGACCGGCACGAGGTCAACCCAAATCTCAAGCTGCTGACGATCGACGAAGAAGCATTCGGGAAGCTCGGCCCGTTCCCGTGGCCGCGCTCGACCTACGGACGTCTGCTGCAAAAATTGGGTAAGGCGGGCGCAAAAGTGGTCGCCTTCGACGTGCTATTCATTGACCCGGCGCAAGATCCGCGCCAAGACGCCGTGTTCGCAAAAGGCCTACGTGCCGTTCCGACGGTACTCGGCGTCGACATCAACACGACCAGCGGCGGAAATCTCGGTGTAGAACAGGTCGCGCCGACACTTCTTCCGTTTATTGCGAATTCCGGATATACGACGGTCGACAATCCCGGCGGTTGGACGCTCTCGCAGCCGTTTCCGCTCGTCACGACCGACCAGAGCGGGAAGCAACAGATGTACCTGTCGCTTGCGGGTGCAACCGTACAGCAGTTCACGGGGAAGAAGTTTGCGCCTATCAACAGCTGGCGTGCGCGTTTCGGCGACAGCACAGTGCCGCTCGACGGTGACAACCGCATTCTCAATTTGCCGTTCCGCACGTACGAGCTGCAAGAAATCAGCGGGCGAACCGGAGCGCCGACCGAGCACATCGCGTTCGCCGAGCAGATGGGGTTCTGGGATGCGCTCAACGCGAATCCGACGGACCTCAAGGCGTTCGCGAACGGTAACATCGTCGTCGTGGGAAGCACCGCACAAGGCTCGGGCGACTACGTACTGACGCCGAACGGTCGCTTTCCCGGAGTATTCTCGAACCTGCGGTTCATGGATCAATTTCTCCGGAACACGTATATTACGCGCTCTCGGCCATGGATCAACATCATTCTACTGTTATTGCTGCCGATTGGCGTCGGCGTGATCGTGTCGTTCTTGCCGCCGCTCGTCGGTATCGGCTCATCAATCGCACTCATCCTTGCGTATTCGGCGATCGTCGTTCTGACCTACGGATTCGCGCTCTACTGGATCGACTTGATTCACGTCGACGGCGCGATGCTTGCCACGGCGCTCTTCGTCGCGCTGTACCGGGTCATTACGGAGGGCGCCGACAAGCGCGCCATTCGCGACATGTTCGGCAAGCATGTCAGCCCAGAGATCGTCAGCGAAATGCTCAAGCACGACGATCCCAAAGCGGCCTTGAACTTGCAAGGAAAGCGCGTCAAGGTCACGATCTTCTATTCGGATATTCGCGGATTCACGGCGATGTCGGAAAAGATGACGCCGGAGCAAATCTACGGGCAGCTCAACGAATACTTTGAAGACATGTGCCAGATCGTCTTCAAGTACGGCGGTTACGTCGACAAGTTCATCGGCGACTGCCTCATGGCCGTCTTCAGCGCACCGAATCCAAAACCGGACGACGCTAGGAGCGCGGTCTTCGCCGCCATCGAGCAGCAAGAGAAAATCTTGCAAATCGCCGAGGAATGGAAATCTCAGGGCCGTCAGGTCTTCACGGTCGGCATGGGGCTGAACACCGGTGAAGTCGTCATGGGCAACCTCGGCTCGGCCGATCGCTTGAATTACACCGTCATCGGCGATAACGTCAACACCGCCGCGCGCCTCTACAACGTTGCCAAAGGCGGACAAACGATTATCAGCGAGACGACTTGGAATGAGGTAAAGGATCTCGTCGTCGTCAACGAGCTCGATCCGGTCATGGTCAAAGGTAAGGAAAAGCCGTTGCGCATTTTCGAAGTGATCCGCAAACTAAATCCCGGTGAAGTGAATCCCTCGAAGCTGCGCGACCCGAACGAACCGGTCGTTGCGCAAATGGCGGCGGCA
Organism: Vulcanimicrobiota bacterium; assembly: GCA_963715815.1. Lineage (GTDB taxonomy): Bacteria > Vulcanimicrobiota > Vulcanimicrobiia > Vulcanimicrobiales > Vulcanimicrobiaceae > JAFAMS01. The sequence continues at coordinate 2,415,511 of OY970278.1, forward strand.
CACTAACGAACGAGGCACTTCTCCCCTCACTCGCACTGTTTTTCGTCGGAGCAATCGCAGCAGTTTTCGGCTCACTGGCCGGGCTCGGCGGCGGGTTCTTGGTGGTTCCGGTATTGCGGCTCTTCTTCGGTGTCGAGCCGGCGCTGGCCGCAGCCGACTCGCTGTTTTTCGTCTTTGCGAACACGCTCGCGGCATCGCTCACGTTCATGCGACGTCGCGCGGTCGATTTTCCGCGCGGGCTCACGATCGCGGCCGCCGGCATCCCGTCCTCGATATTGGGTGCGTACGTCGTGCGGCTGCTGAGCGGCCGCGATTTCGATTTCATCTACGGTGTGTTCTTGATTGCGACCGCCGTTTTGATTGTGATACGGCGCAATAAGCAGCCGGATCCGCGGACTCTCACGCCCCGTCAAAAGCTCGTGACCGAAATTCTCATTGGGCTACTCGTCGGTTTTGCCTCGAGCTTGTTCGGAATCGGCGGCGGCATCGTGCTCGTTCCGGCGATGCTCGTGCTGTTCCGTGAAGACGTGCACTCAACTGCGGCGACGTCGGCGTTCGTCGTCATGCTAACCTCGCCGGCGGGGATCATCGCACACGGTCTCTACGGCGATCTCCAAGCCTGGGCCGCAATCCCGCTCGTCGCGGGTGGATTCGCCGGTGGGGCGGTCGGCGCGCATGTGGCGCGACGGATGCATGCAGCGCAGCTCTCAACGGTTATGGCAGGGATGCTCTTTGCGGCTGCGCTAGCTTTGGCAGTCAAACACGTGCATATGGGTCATGCTTAGGCCGTTCGCCTTTGCGGCGATTACCTCGATCGCGCTCGCGCTGCCGGCAAGCAGCGCGGACGATAGCATTCTGCGCCGCGACAAAGGGATCGTCACCTATCAGCTGCCGACCACCGATCCGAGATCGCTCTACGCAGAGGTTGCCGTCGGCGACTCCGTCATTGCGACGACGGCGAGTGCTACGCTCGCGACCTTGCAGCTGAGCGATTCGAGCGAAATTCGCATCGGCGATCGCACGACGGTGCGCATCGGCGATTTGCACGCGGCCGAAGCTGCCAATCCCGCTGGAGGAACGATCTTCATCGAGCGCGGCGCCGTCCGTTTCAACGTCGTGCACCCGACAGGAGCTAAGGCCAGCTATCGTTTTGTCACGCCGACCTCGCAGCTCGCCGTTCGCGGGACGGTCGGATATTTCGTTGCCGGACCGGCCGGCGATCAAATCTACTGCGTGAAATGTGCGGACGGCGACGTCACGATCACGACCGCGACACAAACGGTGCAAATCCACAGCGGGCAGTCGCTGAACGTGCACATCAATAAGGGTGTCGTAACGGGAAGTGAAGTCGTCCCCAATCGGACGATCAACAATCCGGCGATCGATCAGTTCCTAAAGGGCTTCAGTCCGTTCGGCGAGCCGATTCTAAAGGGCAGCGATATTACGGGCTCAGGCAGCGGTCAGCCTTAAAGCGAACCGCGCGCCGCGCGTACTCCACCTTCGTCGAGCTGACGCATCTCGACGACTTCGAAGACCAGAATCTGGCGCCGGCACTGGCCGCAGCGCGCACCCAGCGGCGGGCGTCGCTTCCGCAAAAGCTCACGGCGGCACCGATCGCAGCGAAGAATGTAGCGCTTCGGGCTCTCGTTCAGTGGGGCTGCGGTGCCAAGGTCGTGGTAGATCGACTTGAGCCCAAGCTCGCGCATCTTCTTCTTGAACGCGCCCGTGTGGCCGGGATTCTGCTTGCGGGCAAAGAGCCACGCGTGAATCATCTCGTGCAGCAACGTCTCTCTCAGCTGGTCGAGCTTGCCGCGCAAATGCTTCGGCGAAAGCTCGATCTTCGGCGGCTTGTACGTGATGCGTCCGGCGACGTTGGAGAAGCGATTGTTGTACGAGATCTCATGTGTTGGAATCTCGCCGTCGAAATACGCGTAATTGAACTGAGCGAACATCAGCTGCAGTTCAGCCACGTCCGGTAGCACAGAGAAGGGATTTGCAGTCGCGGGGGCGCGAGTCCTTCGGGTGAACCAACCGCCGGCGCGCGGTTTGCCCGCGCGCATCTACCTGCCGATCCTCGCCGTGATTGCGATTCTCTTTCTCGGTGTGATGTACTATTTGCTGAGCGCCGGCTTCCGCGTAACCGGAGCCGCATTCGGCACGAGTGCCGCCACGCCGATTCCCTCACAAGGCCCGCGTTCGACAAAATGAGCGACGTGCGAACGGTTGGATTTCAAGGTGAGCCCGGCGCGTTCAGCGAGGAGGCCGCCAACAATCTCGTCCCCGGTGCGCAGCCGCGCGGTTACCGAACCTTCGCGATGCTCATCGCTGCGGTTGACAGCGGCGAAGTAGACGCAGCGCTCTTGCCGATCGAGAACTCGATCTCGGGACAGATCTCGGCCAACTACGACCTGCTGTGGGCGCATCCGCAGCTTACAATCGTCGACGAGACGGTGCACCGCGTCGTGCAATCGCTTCTCGGAGTAAGAGGCGCGTCGATCGAGGGCATCCGCGAAGTCCGTTCGCATCCGGTTGCGCTCGAGCAATGTGGCCGTTTATTTGCCTCACATCCCTCTTGGGGACGCACCGTCGTCGACGACACCGCGGGCGCCGTACGCGAGATCGTCGCGCAGAACGATCCGGCCGTAGGCGCAATCGGCTCGCGAACGGCGGCAACCCGCTATGGTGCGGCCATTCTGGCCGAAGCCGTCCAAGACAATCCCGAAAATTTCACGCGTTTCTTCTTGGTGCGGCGCGCCGGCAGCGAATCGCGCGGCGGCGATCGCGCCTGCGTCGCACTCGCCCTCGCAGATCGCCCCGGATCGCTGCGTGATGCGCTCTCCGCCTTCGCGGATCAAGAGCTCAATCTACGCTCGCTCGTCTCTCGCCCCGCGCCCGACGCGGGTCCGTTTAAGTACCGCTTCTACTGCGAAATCGATCGCGCCGAACCCGACGCGCTCATGCGCGCCCTCGCCGAGATCGATGGCGAAAGCAGAATACTAGGGGCGTACTAACCACGATTGCCGGGCGCACGGACGATTACCGCGAGCGAACGATTATCCGCAAAGGGCCGCCGCAAAGCACGCATTACGTCTCCGTTGTCATCCCGAGCGTAGCGCTCCGAAGGAGCGCGTAGTCGAGGGACGGTTCCGATGTTGCAGGCAGCGAAACGATGCAACAAGGTTGAGGGCACGATCGTGCCCGCGACCCTTCGAGATTGTTGCGCTGCCCGGATAACTACCTTGGTCCTTCGACTTCGCTCCGCTGCGCGGAGCTACGCTCAGGATGACACAGGGGTTGTCACGCAAGTGGTGACCTGCGGCGGCCCTTTGCGCGGGATCGCCGGCGCGCTGAAATCGAACGTGCGCCAGGCAATCGCGCCCGATATTAGTCGAGCAGTCCCTTACCTTTGAGAATCTTCGGCGTGGATTTTTCGATGCGCGCTTCGCGCGTCTTGGATTGTTTGGCGGCGGCGAAATAGATGAGATAGCCGCGCTGCCGTCCGGGCGTCAACGTCTCGAATGCCTTCCTAAGCGCAGGCGCCTTGGCGAACTTCGCTTTGAGCTCGTCGGGAACCGGATACTCCGAGGTTTCCTTATACCTAACTTCTAAGCCGGTTTTTTCATTTTTGATCGCTTCGCGAATGTAGGTTTTTACGACGGATTCCAATTTCGTGATTGCCGGAACACTGTCGAACTTCATCCAGCGTGAAGCCTGCGACTGCCCGACCTGTAAGAGAATATGACGGGAATCTTTCAAAAGCGCACCTTTGCAAAACATCAACGCAAGATGCTCCTTGAGCGGGATCAATATGACGACGTTGCTTTCCTCGAATGTGTAGGTGGGCTTTCCCCACTTGATTTCTTCCTTCAACCCTGTTGACTTGACAATCGTCCGGAGCTTCTTCAGCTCTTTCTGCCACGTTTTCGCTTTGGAGAAGTATGCGTCGGCCGTAATATTCGTATTCATCGCGTCGCCTTCTGGATTGCCGCGAATATTTTGTCGGCGTTGACCCGGTACGTGTTCTCGAGAACCGGCGCGTAGCCGACGGGAATACGCGGGGCACCGACGCGCGCAACCGGGACACCAAGCTCCTCTGTAATCGTAGCCGCGATCTCCGCGCCGAATCCGCCGATGAGCACCGCTTCGTGCGCGATCAGAGCACGCTTCGTGCGTGCGGCCGACGCGAGAACACGCGTGCGATCCCACGGCCAAAGACTTCGCAAATCGACGACCTCGACCGAGATGCCGGCGCCGGCGGCATTTTCAGCGGCAGCGAGTGCAGCCGGCAAAAGTGACGACCACGTCACGAGCGTGAGGTCGTTGCCTTCGCGTGCAATGCGCGCTTCGCCGATCGATGTCGTGTAGTCACCGGCCGGAACCTCGCCGCTCGTTGCAAAGAGCGATTTCGGATCGAGCATCACGACCGGATCGTCGCAGCGAATCGCGGATTTCAAAAGCCCCTTCTCGTCGGCCGCCGTCGCGGGCGCCAGCACGACCAATCCCGGTGTATGCACGAGCCAGGCTTCGAGCGACTGCGAATGCTGCGCGGCTTGGAATCCGCGACCGATGCCTTGCGGCAATCGCACGACCAGCGGGACGTTGGTTTGGCCGCCGAACATGAAGCGGGCTTTTGCGATCTGATTGATCAGTTCGTCCCACGCGCAGAGTGCGAAATCGAGGATGCGCATCTCGATTACGGGACGCGTCCCAGCTAGCGACGCACCGAACCCCACGTTCATAATCATGCTCTCGGAGATCGGCGTGCTGACGATGCGTTCCGGTCCAAATTCTTCGAGCAGTCCTTTGTACGTCCCGAAGATTCCACCGGCCGCGAGATCTTCGCCGAGCGCCCACACGGACGGATCGCGGCGCATCTCCTCGGCGAGCGCATCGCGCGCCGCCTCAGCGATCGTCATTGTCGTCGTCTTCGGCGTACTTTGAACGCTCATGCCGGCGCACCGACGTTTTGCACATCGAGAAACGCGTCGGCAGCAGTCGGCAAGGGCGCACGCCGAGCCGATTCCATCGCGCGCAACATCTCCTCGCGCGCCTCGACGTAAATCTTGTCGATTTGCGCCTGCGAGGTACCCCACTCACGCAAGCGTGACTCGATTTCGACGATCGGATCGTGCTCGCGTTTGCGTTCGAGCTCTTCACTCGAGCGATACGGTGCTTTGTCGAAGACCGTATGACCGTCGAGCCGGTAAGTTGGCGCATAGAGGAACGCAGGGCCGCGACCCGCGCGCATGTGCGCGAGCAGCTCGCGCGCTGCGTCGTAAACCGCAAAGACGTCGTTGCCGTCGACCGCACGCGTTTCGAGTCCGATTGCTTCGGCGCGCGCACTCGCGCCTCTGCCCGCCGTCGTGGAGCTGGCGCGCGTGAACGCGGAGAACGCATTGTCCTCGCAGACGAACAAGACCGGAAGCTTGAAGACTTCGGCCCAGTTGAGCCCCTCGAGAAACGGTCCGCGATTGACCGCTCCATCACCAAAGAAACAAACGCTGATACTTTTCTTGCCAAGGAGGCGCGAGGCTTGCGCCGCGCCGACCGCGATGCCGATTCCGCCGCCGACAACCCCGTTCGCACCAAGCATTCCGACCGAGAAATCGGCGATGTGCATCGAGCCGCCCTTGCCTTTGTTCGTCCCGGTCACTTTTCCGAACAGCTCCGCCATCATCGCGCTCGTGTCGGCACCCTTCGCGATGCAGTGCCCGTGCCCGCGATGCGTGCTCGCGACGTAATCGTCGCGTTCGAGGTTGGCACATACGCCAGCCGCTACGGCTTCCTGTCCAATTGAGAGATGCACGACGCCCGGAATCTCACCGCCGTCGTACCCGATGCGCGCGTGCTGTTCGAATTCGCGAATCCGCACCATCGTACGCAAGAACGAAAGGCCCAGCAAAACGCGATCCGGCGAAGGTTTATCTATCACGAGGGCAAGATTTATGCCTCGACAGAAAGGTCCTCGAATGATCGCAGAACCCGCGCAAACGGAGCTTCCAAAGGGCAGGATGACGGGCGGACGCGCGCTCGCGGAAGTCCTGAGGCTTGCCGGAATCGGCCCGATATTCGGCATGGCCGGATTCCAATTGCTGCCCTTCTATGAAGCGGTCCGCGAGCTGAAGCTGCGGCATTTTCTGATCAACGACGAACGCACCGGCGCGTTTGCAGCCGATGCATACGCGCGCGTGAGCGGACGGCCCGGCGCATGCGATGCGACGCTCGGACCGGGCGTCACCAACCTCGTCACGGCGCTCGTCGAATCGTTCAACGCGGGCGTGCCGATGATCGCGATCGCCGGCGACGCAAATCGTTCGCACGCTTGGAAGAACATGACGCAAGAGACGCGTCAAGTCGACATCCTGCGGCCGGCCGTCAAAGAATTGCTGCGCGTCGAAAGCGTGCAACGCGTCCCCGAGTTCGTTGCGCGCGCGTTTGCGCTCGCGACGTCGGGACGCCCGGGCCCGGTCGTCGTCGACATCCCCGAAGACATCGCGCACGGCGAGCACGAATTCAGCGAAGCCGATTTCCGCATGGATCCCAAGACGTTCGCGATCCCGGCCCGGCGCATGCGTCCCGCAAGCGAAGACGTCGAAGCCGCGGCCGCGTTGCTGGCGAAAGCCAAGCGGCCGATCATGCTCGTGGGCGGCGGCGTGCATCTTTCAGGTGCGTACGCTGCGCTCGCGCGACTTGCAGGCGAACAGTCGATCCCAGTCGCGCACACGATGAGCGGCAAAGGTTCGATCGCCTGCACGAATCCGCTTTCGGCCGGCTTGTTCGGACGTTATTCGCGCATTGCAAACGAGCTGATTGCCGAATCCGATTGCATCCTCGTCGTCGGCTGTAAACTTGGCGAGATCGCGACGAAACGCTACACGCTCATCCCGAAGAACGTGCCGCTGATTCATCTCGAGCTCGTCGCCGAAGAAATCGGACGCACGACCTTCGCAAACGTCGCCATGTGGGGCGATGCGCGTGAAGGGCTGAACGACCTCGCCGATGCGCTTTCCGGCGCAAAGCACGACCGGCGCGAATATCTTGCGGAAGTCGCGGCGCGCATGAATCGCTGGCGGATCGACGCCATGCCGCGCTACACGTCGGCCGAGATTCCGATCAACATGGGACGCCTGATCGGCGAGCTGCAACGCGAGCTGCCCTCCGACGGCATCGTGGTCGCGGACGGAGGCTTCGCCGCGCACTGGACGGGATTGCTGTACGACACGAAAGAGGCCGGACGCACGTACGTCGCCGATCGCGGCTTGGCATCGATCGGCTACGGTTTGCCCGGCGCAATCGGCGCGCAACTCGCTGCGCCGGATGCACCGGTCGTCGCCATCACAGGCGATGGCGGCTTCAACATGACTATCGGCGATCTCGAAACCGCAAAACGCGCGGGCACGAACGTCGTCATCGTGGTCGTGAACAACGCGGCCAGCGGTTACGTGAAGGCACTGCAGCACGCGATGTATGGCAGCGGAAACTATCAGTCCAGCGACCTCATCGAGATGGACTACGCAGCCATCGCGCGCGCCATGGGTTGCCGCGGCATTCGCGTCGAGCGCCCTGACGATCTGGCCGGCGCGTTTCGCACGGCAATCGACGACCGCAGCGCGCCGATCGTACTCGACGTCGTCGTCACGCGCGATCCCGGCGCGATGTTGCCGGCTGCAGACAATCGGACGCTTGTCGTCAAAGCCGGTGACCGTCCCGTTTGATCCGAGTCCACGACAGCATAACGCATCTCGACGAACAGGACTCCGGCAAGGTCGTCGTCGCAGCGTCACACGGTGGCCGTTATTGCGGCTACTTCGCAGCCAAAGGACACGTTCTGGGTGCGATCTTTTCGGACGCCGGTGTCGGTCTCGAAAACGCGGGGATCGCTGCGCTCGAATATCTCGACGCGCTCGGTATTCCCGCGGCGACCGTCGATTATCGTTCGGCGCGCATCGGCGACGGCGCCGATCTTGCGGCGCGCGGGCGCATCAGCTTCTGCAACGCGCGGGCGCGCGCGCTGGGATGTGCGCCCGGGCAAACGACGCTGGAATGCGCGCGAAAGATGGAACGCGGGCACGCTTCCGACGTACCTGCACCTGCGTATGAAGAAGCGCGCACGCTGTTGCTCGAGCGTCCCGGTCGCGAAAAGGTGTGGGGTCTCGATTCCAACTCGCTCGTTACGCCCGATGACATCGGCTCGATCGTCGTCACCGGATCGCACGGCGCAATTCTCGGCGGCAAGCCGGAGACGGCATTGCGCATCGATGCGCTGGCCGCCGTCTACAATGATGCCGGCGTCGGAATCGACGATGCGGGAATCTCGCGTTTGCCGGCGCTCGACGCACGCGGAATCGCAGCGGTTACGGTCGACGCGCAAAGCGCGCGTATCGGCGACGCTCGCTCGACATGGGAGAGCGGCAAGATCTCGCACGTCAACTCGCTAGCCAAGGCATACGGTTGCCGCGTCGGGATGAGTGTCCCAGCTTTCATTGAGTGGGTTTTCCGCTCGATCAACTGACCCTGGGTAAGAGGGGGCATGCGAAACATCCTTGCTCCCAAAATGCCCGGGTCGGCATCGGTCGGCTTATTTTTCGTGCGCATCCTCGTAGGACTCGCGTTCGTGATTCACGGCTATCCAAAGATCGTGAACCCGCTTGCGTGGATGGGTTCGAAGATACTCACCGTGCCGTGGACCGGCGCGACGATCGGGCCTCTTCCTGAGTGGCTCCAAGCAACGGTCGCGTTCGTTGAATTCTTCGGCGGCATCGCGCTCATTATCGGATTGCTCACGCGCTTCGCCGCATTTGCGCTTTTTGTAGATATGGTTGTTGCGTGCGTCTTCGTCGAACTACCGCACGGCGTACCGTTCGTCGCGAGCGGTCACACGCTCGAACCGAACCTGGCCTACATGGTGACGACATTTCTACTGCTGCTAACCGGTCCGGGAATCGTCTCGCTTGATGCGGCGATTACCGCACCGCGAACGGAACAAAAGCCGGCTCAAGAGCTTTCGCGGGCCGCGTAGCCCGAAACGAACCTCAGCGTCGCGGCGTTCACGGTAAAGTGACCGATGCGATCGCGTTCGCCGCGGGCATCCTGCTCGGCGCTCTTGGGACGCTGATAGGAGCCGGCGGCGGATTTCTACTTGTCCCTGCGCTGATCGTCGTTGAGCCGGCGTGGTCGACACAAACCATCACCGCTTTCTCGCTCGCGGTCGTTGCCGCGAACGCCTCGGCGGGAGCGCTTTCTTACTGGCGGCAGATGCGTGTCGATCTCCGGACATTTCCGCTCTTCGCCCTCGCGGCAATTCCGGGATCGATCCTCGGAGCGTACGCTACACGGTTCATTCCCCGCCACGTCTTCGATATCGGATTCGGTTGCGTTCTGCTCGCAATCTCAGCGTGGCTGATCTTTCGTCCCGACTCACGCGCCGCGTTCGGGTTTGGAACGACCTCGCGTTCGCTCATCGATCGCGAAGGGCATAAATATGAATGGCGCTTCAGCTTGCGGTTAGGGATGGCGGCATCAGTCGTCGTCGGTTTTGTTTCGAGCTTGCTCGGCATCGGCGGCGGAATCGTCCACGTCCCATTCATGATCGCCGTCCTCGGATTCCCGGAACACATTGCGACCGCGACGTCGCACGCAGTCCTCGCGGTCACCGCGATCGTAGGATCGATCGTTCATCTCGTGCACGGTGATTACGACGCGATTTGGCTGATCACGCTCTGCACGGCGGCCGGCGCGCTCGCCGGAGCCCCGATCGGTGCGCACCTCTCTCGTAGAGTCTCCGGTCCGATGATCACGCGCATTCTCGCAATCGCCCTTGGGACCGTCGCGCTCCGTCTGATCGCGACACACTAGGACGAGATAACGGTTCCCTCGATGCGGTAAGACGTTCCGCGAAAGAACGCGATCGTCTCGCCGCTATCGTTCTGGACTTCGACGTCGTAGATTCCGGTGCGGCCCGCGCGCGATCGCTCCTGCGCCGTCGCGACAAGGCGTTGCCCGGCACGTCCCGGTGCGGTGAACGAGATTGCAGCGTTCAGCGCGACGTTGGATTCGTTGAGCGAATTGCACGCATACGCAAACGCAGTGTCCGCGAGCGCAAAGATGAAACCGCCGTGCACGACGTTGTGGCCATTGAGCATCGACGGCGAAGCCGCCATCGAAAGGCGCGCGTAACCGGGCCGGACTTCTTCTATCGTGACTCCGAGCGTGCGCGCGGCGGCATCCCGCGCGTACATTGCCTCGGCGGAAGCTTTAGCTAGTGCTTGCGGGTCCAGGGACCACCGTCCGTGTCTGCGTGATCCGGAAACGCCCGGCAACGAAGGCCGCATCGGTCAGCGATGCGTTCCCGGCCGGGTTTGCGCCGCTGACGTGATAGTCGCTGAATGCGGCCGATTGATTCACGAGCAGCGAGCCGGTCAGATTGATCGCGAGCGACACGCCGGCATCGGCGGCAAAGTCTTCCGCCTTGGTGACGACCGCCGGATCCGTTGAGTAGAGCATGGCTGTGATCGCCCCACAGGCGCGCGCGCCTTTGGTTGCGAGCTCGAGACTTTGCGCGGTCGAATCGGTTGCGATTACAAACGCGATCGGCCCAAACATCTCGCCGCTGTAGCGTTCTTCGTCGGCGGCATCGAGCCGCGCAACGATCGGCGTCCGAATACGGGCGTCGGGGAACTGCGGATGCGCGAGCGTCTTGGATGCGAGCGCGACTCCGTCGCTCTTGCCTTGCGCATCGACTCGCGCGAGCGTCGCATCCGATGCAATCGCACCAAGCACTTCGACAGCGCGTTCCGGCGACGCGAGCAAATCGTCGACCCCTTTTGTAATCGCCGCCAGCACGTCGTCGAAGCTGACATGTTGGCCGCCCGCGTTGATCCCGCCGCGCGGGACGAAAATATTCTGGGGTGCCGTGCACATTTGCCCGGAGTAGAGCGAGAGCGCCATTGCCAGGTTGCGGGTCAATCCGGGAAGATCGTCCGTCGAATCGATCACGACCGCGTTGACGCCCGCCTTCTCGGTAAAAACGCTCGCGTTCGTCGCATTTTTCTCCAGCCAATCACCGAAGGCCGATGACCCAGTGAAGTCGACGATCGCAATCTCTGGCCGCGTCGCAAGCGTCTTTGCGATCGGCGCGTCAGGAACGTCCGCGGCGAGCATGACCACGTTCGGATCGAAGCCGGCTTCCGCAAGCACCGCGCGCGCAATCTCAACCGTGATCGCCAGCGGAAGAATCGCATTCGGATGCGGCTTGATGATAACGGCGTTCCCGGTCACGAGACTTGCGAACATTCCGGGATACGAGTTCCAGTTCGGGAATGTCGAGCTGGCGACCACGAGACCAATCCCGCGCGGAACGATGCGAAAACGCTTCTCCACACGCAAGGGCTGATTTTTCTGCGGCTTCTCCCATACCGCGAACGGCGGGACGTCGCTCATTGCATCGTATGCGTACGCAATCGCTTCAAGCGCACGGTCTTGCGCGTGCGGACCGCCCGCCTGAAATGCCATCATGTAGGCTTGGCCGGTCGTGTACATCGTCGCGAAGGCCATCTCGAAACTGTCTTTGTTGATGCGCTTCACGATCTCGAGGCAAACGCCGACGCGATTCTGCACGGACGCCGTGGCCCAATCGCGCTGCGCGCTCTGCATCGCAGCGATGACTTGATTCACGTCAATCTGCGGATACGTTACGCCGATCGGTACGCCGAACGGCGAACGTTCGGCGCCTATCCACCCCGTCGTTCCGGGTTGCGCGAGCTCAAAGCGTTTACCAAGGCGAGCCTCGAGCTTGGCTTTGCCTTCCGCCTGCGCGTTCTCGCCGTAGATCTTGCCGCTCGGGACTTCCGGATACGCCGAGTAATACTCGCGCGACTTGATCGCGGCAAGCGCATGATCGAGGAGCGGTTGGTGCTCGCTCCACCACGCGGATGCGGGAGAGGGGGCGATAGTCGTGGTCATCGCGGACCTCCGTTTAGAATACCGGGATGATGTCTTCGGCTGAGATGTGACCGACGTCGACGCCGTCCAGATCGAGCTCGGGAATTGCGGGGAATTGGATCCCCCATTCACCGACGATCGCACGTACTTTCGCGAGCGCGTTGCGCCAATTGTCGGCCTGCTCGTCGTACGTCAAACAGCCGAGTCCGGCGTCGCGAGCATGCTGAATCAAAACGCGATGATTCGGCATGAAGTAATCGGTGAGCTCCCAAAACTGCGGCGGCGGTTCCCACAAAATCATCGAGAGAAAGACGAATCCGGCCCGCAGCTGCTTGGTGATGAGGACTTTGTCTTCTTCGCGTAGCCCCGGGAAGTCGGTTTCGAGAATCGCGAGGCAGATGGCAAGATGGCGGGCTTCGTCTTGACCGACGCGCTTGAAGATCTGCTGAAACACCGGGTGCTTAGCCTTCTTCGACATTCCGAAGAACAGCGTCGAGGCGGCAACTTCACCCATCATGAACGACGTGAACAGAACCGAGAGCGGATACTTGCCGAGCGACGCGGCGTAGCCTTTCCAGTAACGGCCGCCGTTATGATAAAGCCATTCGATGTTGTTCTTGGCGGCGTGCTCGAGCGGCGTCTTCGGATTGAAATCAAGTGGTCCGCCGGGGACGAGCTTTTGAATGACGCGCTGGCAGACTTCTTCGTGATTCATCTCGTCGCGCGTGATCGAAAAGAAGCACTTGCGAATTGGATCTTCCGCATGCTGCTCGAACGAATGCACCGTAGCTTGCGCGAAGACCGGCGGCCCCGAGCCGTCAAAATTCGCCAGCACAGCGTACCAGTACATGATTCCAAGGCGTTGCTCGGGCGTAAAATCTTCTGCGCGTAAATCGTCCCATGGAAAATCCGCGGGATTCCAAAGCGCGCGCTTACTGCGTTCGTACAATTCGGCAAGCTTTGGCGTCTCGACGCGCCATTCGAGCGGATAGATATTGGGCTGCGGAATCTCGGGGGCGGGGATGAGCCCGCCGGGTGGTATCAAAATATCCATTTCGCCTCCCTACCAAATGGTAGGTTTGCCGATTGTATCACCTAGCCGGTGTTACCCGTCAAGTCCCGGAAAAGCGCCCGCATGAACAGCAGTAAGATCAACCTCTCCGGACGGCGGGCTATTGTTACCGGGGGTGCCAGCGGAATCGGCATCGAGACCAGCCGTCGCCTTCTGGCTTCGGGCCTGGGGACACTGACCATTTGGGATCGCAACGAGAAAGCGCTGGCCGAGGCCAGCAAGAGCCTGGGGGACGTCGAGACCCACGTGGTCGACGTCGCCGATCCGAATTCGGTTGAGACGGCGACACGCGATGCGCACAAGTCGATGGGGGGCATCGACATTCTCGTCAATTCTGCCGGCATCACCGGTCCCAATATGACGGTGTGGGATTATCCCGTCGATGAATGGCGCGCAGTCATCGACATCAATTTGAGCGGGACTTTTTTCTGCTTGCGTTCGGTGCTGCCGATCATGAAAGCCGCGCGTTACGGGCGCGTCGTTAACATTGCATCGGTTGCCGGCAAAGAAGGCAACCCGAACGCATCGGCTTACAGCGCGTCGAAGGCCGGCGTCATTGCGTTGACCAAATCGGCCGCAAAGGAGCTCGTTCACGACGGCGTGCTCGTCAACTGCATCACCCCCGCAGCCGTCGAGACGCCGATGTTTGCGCAGATGAAAAAGGAGTTCATCGACTTCATGCTTTCGAAAATCCCTATGGGGCGCTTTGGAGCGCCGCAGGAAATCGCTGCGCTCATTGCCTGGCTGTGCAGCGACGAGGTCACGTTCTCGACCGGAGCTGCCTTCGATATCTCGGGCGGACGGTCGACCTACTGATGGCAAACGCACGTGTCGTCGCAACCTGGCCCCTTACGGCGCACGCGACCGAGCGCTTGCGCAGCGTCGCCGGCACGATCGAAGACGTTTCGCAAGACAATCTTTCGAAGGACCAGCTCGCAAAACGTCTCGAGGATGCCGACGCCATCATCACGTTTCCGCTTGCCATTCGCTTTGATCGCGAGCTGCTCTCGCACTGCAAGAATCTCAAGGTCATCGCGACCGTCTCGGTCGGCTACGACAACATCGATCTCGGCGTCTGTGCCGAACGCGGCGTCAAAGTCGGAAACACGCCGGGCGTTATCGCGCCCGCGACCGCCGACATCGGAATGGCGCTTATCCTTGCGACGATGCGGCGGATCGTCGCCGGCGTTGATTTCGTGCGCGCCGGAAAGTTCGAACGCGGCGAGATGGCGCCGTACGGCAACGATCTCAATCACAAGACCCTTGGCATCTTCGGAATGGGCGCGATCGGCGCGGCGCTTGGGCAACGCGCGCGGGCAGCCGGCATGAAGATCATCTACTACAACCGCCGCAAGCGCAGCGACGTCGATCCGTCCGAAGCGACCTATGTGAACTTCGACGATCTGCTCGCCAAGTCGGACGTCATAGCCGTAACCGCTCCGCTGACGCCCGAAACGCGCGGCGCATTCGGCAAGGAAGCCTTCGCAAAGATGAAGCGAGGCGCGTATTTCGTCAACATCGCGCGCGGCGGTCTCGTGCAAACGGACGCCTTATACGAGGCGCTCAAGTCCGGACATTTAGCGTACGCCGGCCTCGATGTCACCGATCCGGAACCATTACCCCTCTCGAACCCGCTCTACACGCTCGAAAACGTCGTCGTGATTCCGCACATCGGAACGTCGACGCCTGAGACGCGCGACGAGATGCTCGAGCTTGCGGTCTCCAACGTCATCGCCGCCCTGAACGGCGAGCCGCTCCCCACGCCGGTTCCGCTGCCGGTTCCTACGTAAGGCCTTCGAAGAGCACGGCAAGAATCGCGCCCGTGATCTTCGCCGCATCGATCGCGCCGCTCGGACGATACCACTCGACGATCGAATTCGACATCCCAAAACACAGGCGTGTGACGAGACCGGCGTCCAAGTCGGCGCGTACTTCGCCCGCTTGTTGTGCCTGTACGATCAGCTCGGCAACAGTGCGATCGAATCTGCGCCGGCGCTCGAGCGCCTCGCGCTCGACCTCCGAATTGCCGCGCGCGCGAAAAAGTACGGTCACGTCGGCAAGATGGCGCGTCGTCGTTTCGGCCACACGACGCACGATGTAGCGCAGACGCGCTGAAGGTGTCCCGGCCGCCGCATCGGGTTCTTCGAAAATCGCGAACAGTGCGTCGAGCGCCCGATTGAAGCCGCGCGCCAACAGCTCTTCCTTGCCGCTGACGTGATGGTAGATGCTGGCCTTGGTGATGCCGGCTTCGGCGGCGACGTCGTCCATCGACGCGCCGTCGTAACCTTTACGGGCAAACACGCGCAGCGCGACGTCCGTGAGTGAATCGATGTCGTAACGGCGCTTCACTTTTTCTGCTTTGCGGTCGCGGCCGTAGGTCCTCGGCTCGAATATGGGCAAAACCGCAGCATGGCCACCCAAGCCGCAACTGCGCACCAGCTTTCCGGAGAACAGCTCGTCACGCTCCTGCGGAATATGTTGACGCAGCGCTCGGTTGACACGCGCGGCTTTCAGCTCAACCGGCAGGGCAAAGTCGCAATCGCGATGGGTTCCGAGGGGCACGAGGCGGTGCAAGCCGGCGCCGGGCTTGCGTTCGTGCGCGGCAAAGACGTGCTTTATCCGTATTATCGCAATACGGGAATCTCACTCGCCTGCGGCCTTCCAATCGAAGATTTGTTCCGCTCGCAATTCGCGCGCGCGACCGATACGACCGGCGGACGCTCGATCATCAATCACTGCACGGATCGCGAACGCGGAATCGCATCGATCTCCTCGATCATCGCGTCGCAGTGCACGCACGCGGTCGGAGCAGCGTATGCATTCCAATTCCGCGGTGAGAACGATCGTGCCGTGCTCTGCACCTTCGGCGAAGGCGCGACGAGCGAAGGGGAGTGGCATGAGGCCATGAACTTTTCGGCGATTCACGGTGTCCCCGTGATCTGGCTGTGCGAGAACAACCAGTGGGCGATCTCGACGCCGATTACCAAACAGATGCGCAACACGACGGTCGCCGAACGTGCCGCCGCCTACGGCATCGAGGGCGTGACCGTCGACGGATTCGACCCGATTGCGGTCTACAACGCAGTCAACGCAGCGCGCGCGAAGGCAGTTTCCGGCGGCGGCCCGACGCTGATCGAGGCAAAATGCTACCGCTTCCTTTCGCACACGACGGACGACGACGATCGCACCTACCGGACACGCGACGAGGTCGAGAAACAGCGCGCGCAAGATCCACTACCACGCTTCGAACAGCATCTAGTCGATCACAACGTGCTGACGCGCGCCAAAATCGACGAGCTGCGCGCCGAGATCGCGCAGCACGTCAATGAGATAACGGATCGTATTGAAGCCGAGCCGCTCCCGAATCCGAGCACGCTCTACACCAACGTGTACGCAGGCTCGACCGACGCCTGGATCTAGCGGCCGGCGTCGCGTCGCGCGTCGCCACGCGCGACCTCCGTATCGACGCGCAATTGCGCGATGTCGCGTGGAAAGATGAGCGCCAACAGCCAGTCGAACGCAACACGTACTTTTCGGTACCAACCAGGTATGCGCGCTAGATAGTATGTGCGCCACAACCACCACGCCGCAAAGCCCGTCAGCACAAATCCGTTCGGGAATCCGACGACGCCGCGATGACCGCCGAGCGACGCCATCGTTCCGAGCGCTTTCCAATGGAACGGTTTCGTCGGCTCACCACGCAGCCTCCGAACGATGTTCACGGCGAGGACGGGCCCCTCGCGGATTGCGTGCTGCGCGGTTGCCGGATAGAACCCGCCGTCCGGCGTCGGAATCCACGCGCAATCGCCGAGCGCCCAGACGTTCAGCGTGTCCTTCACGGACATGTCGGCATTCGCGAGGATGCCGCCGTTGCGCGCGTGCGGCAATGGTAGCGATGCGATGAAGGGCGAGGGACGAACGCCGGCACTCCACACGACGGTTGCCGACTCGAGTCGCGTACCGTCTTTGAGCGCGACGCCGCCGGCATCGACCGAAGCGACAAGCGCACTTGTTCGTACGCGAACCTTGCGACGCGCAAGAAAAGCTGCGCAATATTCGCCCATACGCGGAAGCAGATCCGGAAGCAGCTTGGGACCGCCTTCGACAAGCGTCACTTCAACGTCGGCAAGTTTGATATTACGATAGAAGTGCAAGATGCTGCGGAAGAAATCGACGAGCTCGCCTGCGACCTCGACGCCCGTGTAGCCGCCGCCGACGATCACGTACGTCAACAAACGCTGCCTTTGTTGCGGCTTGGGCTCGATGTCGGCCAGCTCGAGCGTCTCGACGATGTGATTGCGAAGGTTCTCGGCGTCCTCGAGACGTTTGAACGGATAGCTGTGTTCGGCAACGCCCGCGATGCCGAACGTAGCCGAGACGCTGCCCGTCGCAAGAACGAGCTGATCGTAGCTGATGTGCTGCCGTTCCTTCGTCAGCATCAGTTGCGTTTCTACCGTGCGCGCAGCAAAGTCGATCCCAATCACTTCACCGAGCACGAGAGTCGTCGTGCGAAGAAGTCCGCGTAACGGCGAAACGATATGACGCGGCTCCAGATCGCCGTTGCTGACTTCCGGAAGCATCGGCGTAAACAGTGCGTAATTGTCGCGGCTGACGATGCACACGTCGCATTCGCCCGGCCGCAGCAAACGCTCCAAGCGCTGCGCTACGGCAAGCCCTGCGAAACCACCGCCGAGGATGACAATTCGCACCTTGCGAACCTTTTGCCATGAGCGAAAAGCCGCCTCCGGATTTTGCGATGCTGCGCGCCGTCGAGCTCATGGCGCAATTCATCGAGGAGCAAATCGGGAAGCCGCCGGTCCCTCCCGCCCCAATCGACAAGCCCGTCATCCTGTTCAATGAGAATCTTTCATTTGCGCTGGAAACGACGACGCTAAGCGAGGTCGAGCGCTCGTTCGGAAGCGGATTTCCGTATCCCGCAAAAGGTTTTCACAGCTTCGGCTTGCGGCACGACGGAAAGCCGGCACTGATTTCCGCCTTCTTCGATCGTGACGGCCTCCTGATCGGCGTCGAGCACTACTATGTCACCTCAAAGACCGCGCCGTCGCTCGCGCCGCGAGCGATCGGAACCTTTCGATTGATTCCGGGCGAGATCGCACTCGGAATGCCGACGACGAAACTCTCCGACGAATTTGTCCCTGCGATCAGTGGACCAAGCCCTGCGATCTACGCCCAGCGTTATGAAGTTCGCTTTCCGGGCGGAGTTGCGTATGTAATGGGAAACAAGATGCGCGTTGAGCGCCTCGTCCTCTACGCCGATCGTTCCAAACCCGCAGTCTATCACAGCGAAGAATAACCGCACGACCTCGTTCGTCATAACGTGCGCGCTCGCGCTTTTAGTCGTGGGCTTCTTCATCGTGCGTCCAAACGGCGTTTCGGGGCCTGCGATGCGCGACTTCGAAGCCTTTTACGCTGCCGGCGCCACGGCGAATGCCGGCGCCGACCCGTACGGAAGGAGCATCTGGCAAGCCGAACGCGCAATCCCCGGCGTCGACACGTCGCACGACGAGACGTTGCCTTTCGTCGGACCTCCGGCAGTGATTCCGCTCTGGCGCGCGCTTGCGCTGTTGCCGTTCGGCATTGCAGGCAGAATTTGGGGCGCGCTGCTCGCGTGCGCGATGCTGGTTGCGGTGTTCGGAACGCTTGCGCTCGCCCGAGCACCGGAAGAAGCGGCTATTGTTCTAGGAGCTGCGATCTTTGCCGGGTCGTTCGGCGCTCTGATAAGCGACGTCGCACTCGGACAACTAGCCCTTCTCTCCGGCGCAGCAGTCATTGCTTCGTTGCTACTGTTGCGTTCGCGCGCCTGGCTCAGCGCGTCGATCGCGACCGCGATCGCTGCGTTCCAGCCGAACCTGTGCATCGTCTTGATTCCGCGCTCTACCGACATGCGCGCACTAATGGCGTTCGCGCTTGGAGCGATCTTCTTTTTCGCGCTCACGCTCTTCGCAGGCGGCACGGGCGCGCTCGAACGCTATCTGCACTTGCTGGCCGTTCACGGTGCCGCCGAAAAGCGGACCGTCATCCAAATTACGCCGGCCAGTGTTGCGCTCGGGTTCGGCGCGAACGACGTCGCGATCGCAATCGTTCGTTACGCGTCGGCCTTAGTTGCGATCGTTTTGGCAGCCGTCGCGATAGGCCGCATCCGCGAACCGGTCGCGCGCGTCGGAATTGCAGCCTGCGCGCTTCCTTTCGTCGTTCCGTTCTTTCACGAGCACGACTTCGTTCTGTTACTGTTGCCGGCGCTCTACTGCGCGATTCATGCACGAGGACGGACGCTCGCATTTGCTGCGATGGCCAGCACGCTATGCGGGGTTGACTGGCTCGGACTCGGCCAGCGTCCAAACGCCGAAATCCAAAGCATCGTGCTCGCAACAGCGTGTGCGCTCGGATTCGGGTTGCTCGCGCGTATGCGTAGCGTGGCGTTTGCAGGACTCATCGCCCCGCTCGCGGTGATCGCAGTCTCGCTGATCGCCCACACGCATCCCGTACCGATTTGGCCCGACGCGCTACCGGCGGGTTGGCACGGGCCGGCCGATGCGAGCATCAGCGCGCTGTGGGAACTCGAACAACGTGCCGCGGGACTCGAGACGCAGGACCCCGTTTGGACTTTTCTGCGCCTCTTATCGCTGATTTCTGACGCGTTGCTCGGCTTTGCGCTTTACCGCTGCTTACTGGATGTCGACGTTCATGAAGTCGTCGAACGGCGAGAGAGCGTTCGGGTGGAAGCCGGTTAGGGCGTTCGTAAACGCATAGTCGTCGAATCGAATGTAAAGGACGATGGTCGGCACTTGATCGATGATGCGGGCGACCGCGTCATCGAGATATGGCTGGCGCGCCTTTGGGTCGTACAGAGTCTTAAAGTGCGCCATGTCGTCGTCGAAGCGTTTGTCGCACCAGCGCGTGACGTTCTGACCGTTCGGGGGGATGTCGGCGCAAGCGTAGAGATTCGAAAGGTCACCGATCGGGTCACTACCCCAGTAGAAGCTCTCGACATCGAATTTTCCGCTATACGAAATCCCTCCATTCTGTACGAGCGCGAAGAATAACCCGGTGTCGTAATGCTTTACCTGAATCTCAACGCCGATAGCTTTCCACATACTGCGAATCAGCTCGACCATCGTATCGACATCGGCGGCGCCGGTGTAGATTGCATACTCGAGACTAAACCGCTTGCCGTTCTTCACGCGAATGCCGTCCTTGTCGCGCTGCGTCCAGCCGGCCTGATCGAGCAGTGCGTTCGCCTGCGCCACGTCCGTAGGAACCATGTCGAACTTACGATACTGCGGAAAGATCGGCGGAATCATCGACTCTTGCAGGACGCCCCCGTCATGAAACGCCTCCTTTAGAATCGTTGCTCGATCGAGCGCAAAACGTAGCGCGCGCCGCACGCGTATGTCGTCGAGCGGCGGATGCGTTACGTTGAAGTCGATGTGACCGAAATAACTGCCGACCGGCTTTATCGTCGTTCGACCCGGCATTGCCTCAGTGCGCGGAACGTATCCCGCCCCCTCGTCGGACCATAAGTCGATCTCGCCGGTTTGCAACTGCGTCAAGAGCGTGTTGCGATCCGGAATCTGCTTGTAGACGATTTGCTTGAGCTTCGGCATACCGCGCCAGTAGAGCGGATTCGGCACCATGACGACGGAATCGCCGCGCTTCCACGAGACGTATTTGAACGGCCCGATGCCGACCGGCAACGAATTATACGGCGCCGTATTGATGTCCGGAAGCTTTCCCAAGATATGCTTCGGAATGATGCACGGGTTCGCTCCCGCACTGCCAAAGAACGTCGGTAGGTACGACGCGAAGGCTTTCTTCATGTGGTAGACGACGGTGTATTTGTCAGGCTCGTCGATCTTCGTAATCAGATCCCAACCGTCGCGCCCAACCTCGTTGTTCTTTGGATTGAGAACCGCTTGCGTCGAGAAGACGACGTCGTCGGCGTCAAAGGGCGCGCCGTCCGACCACTTTACATTGTGCCGGACGTGCCACGTTATTGTCTTGCCGTCTTTGCTAATGCCGCCGTTATCAAGGGTCGGCACCTCGGTGACGAGTTCCGGAATCGGTTTGTTGTCGTGGTCGTAACGCACGAGCCACGCCATCGTGAGCGAGGAAAGATTGCCGAGCGACGTGGCTTGATAGAGATGCGGGTTTAGCGATTGGAAATTCTGGCCGTCGGCGTACACCAGCACATGCGCCGGATGGCGGCGCTCCGCGTTCGAGGTTTGCGTTCCCGTCGAGCCGGTTTGGCTGACGGCTCCTGTTTTTACGCACCCGCACAGCGCCGCGAGCGTACACAACGCCGCCGCAAGCGCGGCTTTACGCGCGCATCGAGCCGGGGTCGAGCCCGTTTGTCCGGCAGAACTCCTCATATGCGAGTGGTGAGATTTCGGACGGCTTGATCTCGCTGCGTCCTCCCCAAAAAACGTTTGTGTATCCAACCGTGATCCCCGCTTCCGCAAGATGTGCATCGATCGCGGCTTTGTGCGCGAGAACGAGCGCTTTGTCCGTGCCGTGCACGACCCCCATGACATTCACGTTGTGGAATTCCGGACCGCCTTCGCGCCAATAGGCGTGCGTCATGCAATAATGACGCCCAACCTCGCGACCTGCGTCGAGCTCGCGTCCCGGCGGGACCGCCCAGTGAAAGAGCGCGTTGTAGCGCGTGACCGCGTTTCCGAGGTTCCCGGCCGTCGCTTTGACGTGCTCGAGGAACGTCGAGAAACGTCCGATCACGCCGCGATCGTGCAGGCTTTGCGCCACCTTCAGGAATGCCTCGAGGCTCAGTTCGGCTTCAGCCGCACGCGCTCGCCACAAATCGCGCACCAGCTCATCGGGTGCGAATTCGCGCTTGAGTGCGGTCAGCACGTGCCATTCCTCGGCGCTCAGCTCGACGATCTTCGTGTCGCGGGGCTCAGCCAGCGCCTCGGCGCGCTCGCCCGGCTGCACCGTTCGACGCCGCATGTGGCCGACACCGAGTGCGAACAAGCACTTGGCCGGCATCAACCGAAAATGATCGGCACTAATTTTTCCGCGCAAGAACTCGGCGTGCTTCTCGATCGCAAAGCCTTGCGGAACCTTGAGCGTCGTCCACAAGCGGTACGTCGAACCCGGCGTCGCGGCATCGGTCGTTCGAATGACGACGTGTCCTGAGAACGGATCGTCGCGGAAGAGAAAATCGAAGGCGTCGTCGAGCCGTTCTTGCGGGACTTGCCACGCCACGAGTGCACCGTCCGCGAGGTTCGTCGCCATCAACGTCTGACGAACGCGACGAATCGTACCGGCTCGCAACATCGCGCTGATGCGTTCGAGAACGGTTTCAACCGGAATGCCGGAGCGTTCCGCGATCGTTCCAAACGGATCGCGCACGAAGCCGGCCAGACGATCTTCAGAGATCGCCAAGATGGCTGCGTTCGTCGGATCCTCGACGTGCGTGGGCACGCGAGCGAGCATGCTTACGTGTTTTGGCCGGTCGCGTACAAGAAGGCCTGCTCGGCCTGGCGCAAACTGTAGATCGAGTTGACCTCATTGATGAGCGCGGTCGTCAATTGTACCTGCGCGTTGAGGAGCAGAGGCAGCGTCGTCACGCCTGCTTTGTATTGCGCTTGCGTCGCGCGCAGGACGGTCGCGGCTTCGTTGTATGCAACTTGCGTCGCATCGAGCGAAGCGCGCGCCGAGATCAGGGCCGTTAGCGTCTGCTTGACGTTCAGTTGCACGCCGAGCTTAGTGGTGTCGTAGCTGGCAAGCGATTTCGTAAGGTTGCCTTCGGCTTGCTCGATCGCTGCATGCGTCGCACCACCGTTATAGATCGGTACATTCAATGTCGCGCCGACCGACCAGCTTGGCGAGAAGGTGCCGCCGTGCGGATCCGTCGATGACGTTCCGAGCGATGACGTGCCGTTGATCGTCGGCACGTAACCGAGCCGCGCAGCGCGCAGCGAATCTTGCGCCGCTTGCACGAGCTGCGCCGACGAGCTGAGATCCGGGCGAAGCAAGTACGCCTGCGTGATCGCCTTGTCGTAGGCTGGAACCGCAATTTGCCCGGCAATTATTTGCTGATATGTCGACCCGTCATCCGCCGGGCGGACGACGGTGTTGGCGTCGAGACCCATCGAGTTTGCGAGTGCGGCTTGCGCGCCGGCTTCGACACCCTGTTGCTGCACGAGCGCAACGCGCGCTTGCGCAACCGGAAGCTCTGCCGTTGCAATATCGACGAGCGAGGCCTGCCCCGCGTGATATTCAGCAATGACTAGGTTTTCTTGAACGAGGTCCTGCTGCATGATATCGTAGTCGACCGCGGTCGTACGTTGCGCGGCCAGCGCGTTGTAGTAGGCGACCGCGACGTTATACGCGACCGTCTGCAGATCGCGCTGATAAATATCGATCGATGACACTTGACTGGCCGACGCAGCCTTGATCTCTGCAAACGTTCGTCCGCCGTCGAAGAGGAGCTGCTGCAGGTTCGCCGAGAGCGAGTTCGAGGTGAACTCGGTCGTATTGAAGTTCGTGCCGCCGCTGCCGTTGTTGGTGCCGCGTGCGGTACCGGCCGGAGAATGCGTGTGACTCGTCGACGCCGTTCCACTCAAATTCGGAAGAATCGGAACGCGCGAAAGATCGACGCTGGCTTTTGCAAGCTGTAAGTCGCCGCGTGCGGATGCGAGCGTCGGCGATTTCGCGACGCCGATCAAGATGGCTTGGCGCAACGTAATCGTCTGCGGCACGTTCGGATCGATCGCACTCGCGGTGACGCCAGGGGCCGGCGTGCCGACGGCCGGATACGGCAGCTTCAGCGATGCGCTCGCAGGCGGGAGAGTCGGAATCGCTGAGGGCGCGATGGTCGGCACCGGTATCGGCGTCGGAACCGATGTCGAGCCGGCCGGACCGGGCGTCGGAAGGGTTGATGGCAAGGACGCGGGCTGTGCCCCAACAAGCTGTGGGACCCACGCGGAGGCGATCAGCAGCGTCGCAACCGACGCTGCAAGTAGATGTCGTCGTATCATCGGTTATCCGGGCTTTTTCCCGCTTGGGGTACTACTTGCACCTGCTGGGCCCGAAGGGCCCGTCTGTGTTACGGCCACCGTGCTTCCGTCGGAAAGCGCGTCCGGTCGAGTCGTCACAACGAGCGTCCCGGGCGAAACCGGGCCGATGACTTCGGAGAGCACATCGGTCTGCAGCCCGAGCGTAACCGGAATCTGCTTGGCGATCTTGGTCGGCTTCCCATCAGGTCCAGGCTTACCATCTGCGACTGTGAAGATGCTGGTACCGGAATCGCCCTGAAAGATCGCGGTCCGCGGAACGACGAGCGCGCCGCGATGATACTGCTTGCGCACGTTCACCGTCACGAGCATTCCGCCGCGTAGCTTGTCACCCGGATTGGTCTCGACGATACGCGCACGATACGAGAGCGTCCCCGTCGTCGGAACGGCGTTGACGTCGAAAACGCTTCCGCGATACGTCTTCCCCGGAAGACTCGAGGTCGTGAATGCGACCGGCGTGCCGGGACGCACGGAGCCAAGCTCATCGTCCGGAACGTTCGCGTTTACGTAGACCGTGTCGACTTGCGAGATCTGTAGAATGTTTTGATTCGGCCCTGCAAACGATCCGGGGTCGAGCAAACGTGCCGTGATGATGCCGTCGTACGGCGCATATAAATTCGTCTGCTGGATTGCGGTCTCGAGCTGCTTCACTTGCGCCGCGTTTGCGGCGACTTGCGTCTTCTGCACCTGATTGTTACCCAGGTTCGTTTGCGCAGCTTTCAGCTGCGATTGCGCGGCTCGCAAAAGCTCCTTGTTGCTCGCGAGTGTTTGCTGCGCGGCAACGTATTGCGATTTGGCTAACTCGAGCGCAGTCTGCGCGACATAGCCCTGCTTGTACAGCGATTCGTCGCCGTCATACAGCACCTTCGCGTTGTCATATGCTGCCTGCGCACTCGTCACATTGTTTTTCGCATTGGCCAAACTCTGTTCGGCCGCGATTAACGCCGTGCTGTTTTGCTGCACGGTCACGGGCGTACTGAGCGCCGAACCCGAGAGCGTCGCTCTGGCTTGCGCCAGTTGAGCGCGCAACGTCGAATCGTCGATCTTGGCAAGCAGCTGACCTCGCGTCGCGCGGTCACCTTCGGTCACGTAGACGGCGGACAGCGTTCCGGACTGCGGCAGGCTCAGATTCGATTGCTGCAACGGCGTGATCTGTCCGTCGAGCTGAATGTAGGTCGCAATGTCCTGACGCATCACGGGTTGCGCGTCGACGGCAAGCGGCGGCTGCACGGGATGCTGCTGCTTCCCGGCACAACCGGCCATGAAGGAAGCGGCGAGCATTAAACCCACCGTGAAGGTGCTGCGAAGGGCCATGATTCTCCTAACGGGCTGGTTTGACGGGCGGCGGTTCACCCCAATCACATACGCTGCCTGCCGGCAAAAAGATTCAACTTCTAAGAAAAAGGGCGGGAGCACCCGGGCGCCCACGCAAAAGGGGCGTGCATGCCGGCAAAGCTCGAGGTCGGGCGGTCGTATCAAAATCAAACCCGTGTCGAAGAATGGATGACGGCCCAAAAAGCGGGAAACGTGGGCGTCGACGTTCTTTCGACTCCGATGCTGCTGCAATTAGTCGAAGAAGCAGCGATGCAGTGCATTGCACCGACATTGCAAGCCGGGACGGTCACGCTCGGCACACACGCCG
This sequence comes from Vulcanimicrobiota bacterium, assembly GCA_963715815.1. Taxonomy (GTDB): domain Bacteria; phylum Vulcanimicrobiota; class Vulcanimicrobiia; order Vulcanimicrobiales; family Vulcanimicrobiaceae; genus JAFAMS01. Next base: position 2,441,219 of record OY970278.1, read on the forward strand.
AAATTCAGCATCTCGCGCCGACACCCGTCGGCTTTATTGTGCGCGTTGAAGTCGAAGTGATTAAGGTCGACGGCCGCCGCGTCGAGTTTGCGTTTGGAGCCTTTGACGAACGCGAGAAAATCGCTGAAGGAACGCACGAGCGTTACATCACCGAGCTCGCCAAATTCAAAGAGCGGATCGAGGAGAAACAAACCTAAGCAAGCGAGCCCCTTCTTGCCAGAGGAGCAGGGCGGTCGTGTGCCGGGCGTTTAATCGTAAGCAGGGCGGGGAAGTTACCCGCTGACTGTTTTTATGCAGCCCTCACATCACGCCACTCTTAATTTGAGGAGGGAATTTTGAATAAGGTGAGCTCGGGAATTCAAGCGGCGCTGTTCGCTGCGGGATTCGGGCTTGCTGCGCTTTCCGGCCCGACGATCGCGTCGGCACAAGGCGCGCCACCCCCGGATTTCGGATCACCGCCGTCGGGCGAGTATCCGATTCTCTTCAACGATCATCATGTTTACTCGAAACCCGATACCGATAAGCGAGATCGGGTTCTTGCTGCACAAGTCCGCGGTAGCACGATCCTCGTTCCGTTGCGCTCGCTATTCGAACAGATGGGCGCGACCGTTTCCTACGACCCGACGACGCAAACCGTCGACGTTTCGAAACCAGGTTCCGACGTTAAAGTAACGGTCGGAAAATCTGAAGTCGTAATCAACGGCGAGAGTCGTCCGCTCGATGTTCCGCCGATGATGTGGCACGGCAACGTGCTCGTCCCTGTTCGCGTGATCTCTGAAGGGATGGGCGGATACGTACAATGGGTCGCCAGCAAGCGTACCGTCGTCGTTCGCTACGTCCCGGCACCACCGCCGACGCCGGCACCACCGCCGCCGCCACCTCCGCCGCCGAAGCCAACACCGGCTCCGCCGCCTCCAACGCCGGCTCCAACGCCGACGCCTGCGCCGCAGAAACCGGTGTACTACGATAAGTTCGTGGTTGGTGATTACGTGTTCTCACCGACGATCTACAACGAGTTCAGCCCCGGCAATAAAGGCTCAGGCTCGTACACGGGCCGCGTCGGCGCCGAGTTCCCGCTCTTCGGTTTAACATGGATGGCCGAAGGCGATTGGCGTCACTGGTCCTACAGCACGACTGCCGGACCGGTAACAACGATCGGTGCCACGGGTCAAACGTTCGTACCGTCGTTCACCGCGCACGAAGATGACGTCGATGCTCGGCTCGGTGTCAAAGTTGTCGATCCGCGCATCTACATCGGCGCTTCGTATCTGTGGCGGCAGAACAACTATGGATATCCGCAACTAAACGGCGTCGGATTCGGCGTCGAGAAACTGCCGGATCTCGATCAAGCGATCACGATATACGGCAGCGCATACTGGTACCCGAGCGTGCAAGGCACATACACTGCAGCGGTTGCGCCTCCCGGCGGAACGCTCGCATATCGTGCATTCAAATACGAAATCGGCATCGACTGGAATTTCATAGGGCCGTCGTTCCCGGTGTATTTGGACGTCGGATTCCTCGGAAATCAATACAATAACAAGATCAATGCACCGTCAAACATCAATCAGTACGGACCGTACGTTGGACTTGGGTTACATTTCTAGCCGAGCGCACGGTAGATAGATAAGAGCCCTCGATGTTAGCATCGAGGGCTCTTTTGATTGATGATATTGCTTTCTGGGTATGGACCGGGCGAGGCGAAGCTCAATTTAAGCACGCCGCCCTTTAACTTAAAACATATTCAACCTAGGGAGGAACTTTTTTGAAAAACCAGAGCTCCGGGGTTCTTGCGGCAGCACTTGCCGTGGGATTCGGGCTTTCGGTACTTGCCGGCTCGGCAGCTCATGCAGCGCAAGGTAACACTGGACCCTACGCGTCTGCAGCAGCCGTTGAAGTCGCGCAAGGCGCGCCACCCCCCGATTTCGGATCACCGCCGTCAGGCGAATATCCGATTCTTTTCAACGATCATCATGTCTATGCCAAGCCGGACACAGACAAGCAAAATCGCGTGCTTGCGGCGCTTGTTCGCGGCGGCACGATTCTCGTACCCCTCCGCTCAATGTTCGAGCAAATGGGTGCGACGGTATCTTTTGATCCGGCTAGCAACACCGTCGACGTATCGAAGCCCGGCTCCGATATCAAGGTAACGGTCGGGAAACCGGTCGTCATCATCAACGGTGAAAGCCGTCCGCTCGACGTCCCGCCGATCATCTGGCACGGAACGATCATGGTTCCGGTGCGCGTCATCTCTGAAGGCATGGGCGCGTACGTTCTGTGGGTTGCGGATAAGCGAACCGTTGTGGTCCGTTACGTAGCGGCTCCGCCGCCGACGCCGGCACCACCACCGCCGCCGCCGCCGCCGCCAACTGCAACACCGGCTCCGCCGCGTCCGGCGACTCCGGCACCGACACCAACACCGGTACCGGTTAAGCCGGCGTACTACGATCATTTCGTGGTTGGCGACTACGCGATCTCACCAACGGTCTACAACGAGTTCAGTCCGGGCGACAAGGGCCACGGCACCTACGATATTCGCGGTGCGTTCGAGTTCCCGCTGTTGAACATTCCGTTCATGGTCGAAGGTGACTGGCGTCATTGGACCTATCCGACCGCAACCGGAGTAGCTGGTTCTGTTTGCCCGGCGGCCGGCTGCGTAACGATCATCGGCGGTGGGGGACAAACCTTCGTGCCGTCGTTCACGGCTGTTCAAGACGACGTCGATGCGCGTGTTGGCATCCGAGTGTTCGATCCGCGATTCTACATAGCGGCCAGCTACCTGTGGCAGCAAAACAACTACGGGTATCCGGAGCTACGTGGATGGGGCTTCGGCGGTGAGAAACTGCCCGATCTCAATCAACCGATTGCGCTCTACGGCAGCTTCTACTACTATCCGTCGCTGCAAGGCACGTACGGTCCGTTCGCCCTCCAGTATCGTTTGATGCGTTACAACATCGGCGTGAACTGGAACTTTGCGGGACCGAGCTTCCCGGTGTTCCTCGACGTTGGGTTCATGGGTAACTACTACACAAACAAAATCAATGCGCCGTCGAACGTCAACGAGTACGGCCCATATGTTGGTCTCGGAATACACTTCTAGTACCTAGCACCCGAGATCTCACGAGCGCGCCTCCGGAGCAACATGAGCTCCGGGGGCGCTTCTTTATTGTTGCTGACTAACCGGCTTTGTAATGTCGACGGCAGGTGGTGGGGATTGCACGACGTTGGGGGGTGGAACCGCGCCGACTTTGCCCTCGACTAATTCGCGCTTACCGACTTTGCCGTACCACGTTTTCGGAAAATCGTGTACCAGCCACGCCATCGTTGCTTTGGCTTGCGCGCGACCCGCATCGGTTGGAATGCGATTGTAGAAGCGCTCGATGTAAAACAGCGACTTCGCGATCCACGGATCGCTCGGATACTTGTGCTCCCAGTCGTGAATCGCATCGACCGCGAAGCCGATGGTGCTCATCTCGCTTTCCATCTCCTCGGGACGCCGATCGAAACGCAGCGTTTGATCTTTGATGGTGTTCGCGATTCCGAGAATGCTCATTTTGAGACGGCCGAAATATTCATCGGCCGGCGCTATCTTCGACGTCGTGCCTGCAACGGCAACGTAGCGATCGCCATAAAAGAACGCCGCGACGATTAGTGAAACAACCAGGAGAAAACGTTTCACAGACCCCTCGTCCGAACGGACACCCCGGCCGTAAGTAGGCCAGGCTCTATTACATCACTTTTTCGGTGGCCCGCCACCAGGCCCCCGTCGGTTCGAGCCGTATCTCAAGACCGGTGCAATTTGAGGAGCTTGCTGGGAGGGCACTCGAGACGGCGGCAGTTCGCCGTGCCGACTACGCAGACATACGCTTCGAAGACGCTCGTTCGGAACGCATCGAAGTTCGCAACGGCGAGGTGATCGCGCTTCGCGACGATGTTACGCGCGGATACGGCGTGCGCGCACTATGCGACGGCTCCTGGGGATTTGCGGCCTCCGATGACTTGTCGGGGGCCGGCATCGACGCTACGGTCGCGCGTGCAGTCGATATCGCGCGTGCGAGCGCGGCGGTCGGCACGACTCGCTTCGGGATGGCGCCCACGGACGCGCGCGTCGGCACGTATGTGACCGAAGTCGAAATCGATACGGACCGCGTATCGCTCGAGCAACGGGTCGACTTGCTCGTCGCAGCCGAATTCGCGCTGCACGTCAATCCGGCCGTCCGCACCGGGCGTTCGTGGCTGGACGTCTGGCGCACCAAGAAAGAATTCTTTAGCTCGATCGGCTCGCAAATCGCGCAAGACATCCGACAAATCGGAAGCGCCGTACACGCGCTCGCAGTCGGCAACGGCGACGCCCAAGACCGCGGATGGCCGGGCGATCGTGGTCTGTACATGACGGGCGGCTGGGAAGTCGTCGCGCGCGCCGGCTTGATCGAAAATGCGCCGCGCATCGGCGAGGAAGCCGTGGCTCTGCTGTCGGCAGCACAATCGCCGTCCGGAACCCGCGACATCGTACTGGGCGGATCCCAAGTCTCGTTGCAGATTCACGAATCGTGCGGTCATCCGGCAGAGCTCGATCGCGCGCTCGGCTGGGAAGCGAATTTCTCCGGGACGAGCTTTCTCGAACCGCAGCTGCGCGGTGCGCTCCGATACGGTTCGCCCTTGGTGACGATCGTCATCGACAACACGCTTCCCGGCGGACTCGCGACCTGCGGTTGGGACGACGAAGGCAGCCCGAGCGGCGGCTCCGATATTGTGCGCGACGGTGTCTTCGAAGGCTTCGAGATGTCGCGTGATACTGCGCGGCTTTTGGAGTGCACGACCAATGCGTGCGTGCGCGCGGAGAGCTGGCAGCACGTCCCGATGATTAGGATGTGCAACCTGAACTTGCTGCCCGGCACGCATTCGCTCGATCAAATGATCGAAGAGGTCGACGACGGCATCTACATGGAGTCAAACCGCTCGTGGTCGATCGACGATCGCCGCCTCAATTTTCAATTTGGTTGCCAGATCGCGTGGGAGATCAAACGCGGAAAACTCGGACGAATGCTCAAGAATCCAACGTACGGCGGAATTACTCCCGAGTTCTGGGGATCGTGCGATGCGATCGGCGAGCCGTCGACGTGGGTGCCGTGGGGGACGCCGAATTGCGGCAAGGGAGAGCCGATTCAGATCGGACGCACGACGCAAGCTGCCGCACCCGCGCGTTTTCGGAATGTTCGCGTCGGCGTAGGCTACGATGAACGATAGCGAACGGCTCGAGCTCGCCGAGCGCGCGATACGCGACGGCGCGGCAGATGGCATCGAAGCGGTCGTTTCAGAACAGCACGACACGCTGACGCGCTTCACGCACAACGCCATCCATCAGAACCTCGATTCGTCGCAGACCGTGGTGCAAATTCGCGCGATCGTCGACGGCCGCGCGGGCTGGGCGTGCACGAACGGACGCGACGACGCGGATCTTGCGCTCACCCGAAATCGGGCGATCGCACAAGCGCGCTTTGCACCGAAGCCGGCGGTCCCGGTGCGACTGCCGGGAAAAGCGACCTACGCGATGCCGGATCTGCCGTACGATCCCGCGACGGCCGAGACGACGCCGGCTGCCCGCGCGCAAGCCGCCGGCAAGATCTTCGCGATCGCGGAGCAAGCCGGTGCGTGGGCTGCAGGTTACGTCGCAACGTCGGCAGGCTCGATTGCCATCGCAAATTCGAACGGCGTCCGGGCGCAGTTTTCCGGGACGAGCGCGGTTACGAACACGAAGTGCGTCGCGCCGATCGCGAGCGGCTACGCGGAGGCGTATAGCCGCCGCTTTGCTGAGATCGATACGGCCGCCGTCGGCGCGAGGGCAACAGCAAAAGCAAAAGACGCAGGCCAGCTCGGAACGCCCGATGTCGGCGACTGGACCGTCATCGTAGAACCGCCGGCGCTCGGCGAGTTAATCGCCTTTCTTCTCCCGCATTTCTCGGCGCAGCGCGTCTACGAAGGTGCATCGTTTCTCGCCGACGGTTTGGCGCGGCAGTACGTGGGTGAAAACGTAACGCTCATCGATGATTACGCTCATCCGCTCTTTGCTTTGTGCCCGTTCGACGGCGAAGGTTCGCCGACTCAGCGCGTGACACTGATCGAGAACGGCATCGCTAAAGATTTCGTCACCGACATGGAATGGGCCGAACGCCTCGATCGGCACAACACCGGCCACTACGTCCCCGGCGGGTCCGAGGGTCCGTCTACGCGCGCAGTTGTCCTCGGGCCGGGACGGCGCTCACGTGCAGAGCTGATAGCATCGACGAAGCGCGGAATTTTGATCAGCCGCTTTTGGTACATCCGCGTCGTCGATCAGCGCAAGGCGATCGTAACCGGGATGACGCGCGACGGAACTTTCCTGATTGAGGACGGCAAGCTGAAAGGCGGACTGAAAAACCTCCGCTTCAACGTTCGCATTCTCGATTTGCTCGCAGCGTGCGAGCTGTCCGACGAGATGGTTCGAACCGGCGGCTACTCGTACGGCATGGTCTGCCCGACCGCGAAGTTCGACCGATTCTCAGTTTCGAGCGTGACGTCGTACTAGGCTTCGAGCAGGAAGACTCCCCAAGCCGGGCGATTGCTTCACTTAGGGGGTAGCAAAACCTTGAAGAATCCGCTCGACACGTTGACCGGCACGATCATCTGCGGTCTCGTTCTCACGCTAATTCTCTATTTTGTCGTCAAAGCGATTCAGCCGGTAGGAGCATAACCATGGAAATGCCTCTGGTACGTTGGTTACATTTTTTCTTCGGCATCATGTGGATCGGCTTGCTCTACTATTTCAATTTCATCCAAGGGCAAGCACTCGCGCAGGCTAATGCAGCCAATGACGGCAGCGCTAAGGGCATCACGAAATTTATAGCGCCACGCGCGCTCGAGTACTTCCGCTGGTCCGCGCTCGGAACGTGGATCTTCGGCGCGGCACTGCTCGGCCAACATTTCATCTCCGCATTCGCGCTTCAGCCACCCTACACGGGCATCGGCGTCGGCGCGTGGCTCGGCACGATCATGCTGCTCAACGTTTGGGTGATCATCTTCCCGAACAACATGAAGGTTCTCGGGTTCGTCGAGGGCGTCACCGACGAGCAAAAAGCCAAATCGCGCCGCTTAGCCTTCTTGGCCTCGCGCACTAATACGTTGCTCTCCTTCCCCATGCTCTTCTTCATGGCGTTTGGGTTCACGCACCGCGCCGTCGTCGGGCTGTAAGAACGAGCCGGTTATTCCCACAACGATAAGCAACAGCCCAAAAATCAAGGCGTAAGGGTGGGGGGCGCTTGCGATGACAAGCTGCGGATACGTTCCCAGCGTCGCGTGCAAGCGAACCCCACCGATTTCCGTTTGAACGCCGGAACCCGCGACGCCGATGCCGAGCGAGTTATTCGATCGCGCATCGAAGACGTCGTACAGAATCGCGGGTTGCCCGGCTGCCGATGGCGGAACCGCTACCTTCAAGCGCACGACGTCATCGGCCGTAAAGTAAACGACTTTCACGGTACGGTTGGCGCCGGGTAGCGCGAAACCATCGACCGGATGTGGTCCACCGGCGATCTCTTGCCGCGTTCGAAACAGTAGGAACGGCGAGAGAAATGCAGCTCCGGTGGGCTGCGTGACGGTGAGATGATTGCCGTCGTCGTCGAATGCTTCGACATACGCAACCGGAATCGCATTCGCCGTCAGTAGCATTGCGCCCAAGAATTTTCGTGAGCCGGTGGTGACGAGAATATCCAAATGGTTCCGACGGCGGATCGTAATGGTAGCGTTGCCCTTTACCAGTGATTCCGGCGTGGCACTCGAGAAAAATGCTGCAGCACGAATATCCGGGAGCGGAGCGACCGTCCCGGGTGCGCGTGCCACGCGTTCGGTATCCGGTCCCAGCAATCCCGACGCCAAGCCGTCGGCGATCACGATCAGCGCTCCGAGCACCGAAATGCTGAACAGCGCTCGCCGGTTGCGCGCTGCGGATGTTATCAACAACCATGCAACGACTGCGAGCGCAAGCGCATACTGCCATGTATGGAAAAGCGGATCGCCCGGAAAAACGATCTGCGCGATCACGAGAACACACGCGACGAGTTCGGCGAACATTGCCGCGAAGCGCGTGTTCACTTCGATTTGATGACGGGCGTGACGAGTGCTTGCATGGCGTCGAACGATATCTCACCGTCGACTCCCTTTACGATATGCCCGCTTGCATCGACGAGAATCGACGTCGGCAAACCTTCGGCAGCGTACGCGCGCCCGTATTGTTGTTGATCGTCGATCAGGATCGGAAACGTAACTCTTCGCGCGTGCGCGTAGTCCGCCGCAACCTTTGCGGATTCACCCTGATCGATTCCGAGAACGACGAAGCCTTGGGCTTTATGCGCGTGATAGAGTCGTTCGAGCGCCGGCATCTCTTCTCGACACGGCGGACACCACGACGCCCACAAGTTGACCAGCACGACCTTTCCGCGATAGCGCGCGAGCGAATCCGCGGAACCATCGGCTCGAACGACGTCGAAGCTCGCAGCCGGAGCACCAGCGAGAGCTGAGGGGCCGGTAACGACGTCAGGCCGGCGCGGTCCGCCGCCGAGATAGAACGAAACCGCCAAGGCCGCGACGATAACAACGCCGACGATTAACCAAACCGCGCGCACTTCGTTCGGCGTTCGCTAGTTCAAACTGAAAAACTTCCCGTAGTAACTCTCTTGCTGCGAACGCGCTTCGCCGCCCAGCGGTCGTGCTGGAGCCGGATGCGCACGCTCACGCTCGATCCGCGAGCGCAGCTGCGGCAGAAGCCGCCGCAAGAACTCGACCTCGATCCGAAGACGCTGCTCGACGTCCTCCGTTTCCAACAACCGTTGCTTGACGAGATCGGCGATTTGCAATGCGTTTCCGATCACGAATGAGGCTTCGATCGGATCGAGCGGCAGCTCTACTGCGGCGCTCGCGCCGACATACGCAATGAGCAGGTGCTTGTATTCATTGAACGATGCGCGGACACGATCGACGAGCGATTCGATTGCGGGTGAATCTCCTGTTGCTTCGTCGAGATACTCGACCTCACATAACAGAAACGGCTCGCGGCTTACAATGGCGGTGATTCGAAATCGCCGTTTCCCGATCGTACTAACGTAGTAGCGGCCGAACGGTAACGGCATCACTTCGTTGATCTCGGCGGTCGTTCCGATCTCGTGCGGATTGACTTCAGGATCTCCCGCTTCGCCGCCCTCGCGGATCAAACAGACACCGAAAGCCTCTCCTTGGTCGAGGCATTCGGCGATCAGTTGTTTGTATCGCGGCTCGAAGACGTGCAAATGCAGCGTGCCGCCGGGGAAGAGCACCGTGTTGAGCGGGAAAAGCCGGAGCCGCTCGGTCACCTTATCGTCGGCACCGTTCCGCTGGCGTTTTTTTGTACGAGCCGGCCCGCGATCGTCTCCCAATCGACGTTCGTAAAGAACGCTTCGATATATTTGGAGCGGTCTGCGGGTTTGTAGTCGAGCATAAACGCGTGCTCCCATACGTCCATGACGACGATCGGGGCGAAGGTGGCGAGATTGCCGTCCTGGTGCAGCTCGACCCAATTATTCGTAATGCGTCCATTAGCCGGGTCTTGATAGGCGATCGCCCAGCCGACTCCCCGCATCGAGCCGACCGCGGCGAAATCTTTTTTCCATGTCTCGAAGTCGCCGTAGGTCGCCGCGAGCGCCGTTTTCAATTCGTCGCCGGGCTCCGGGCTCGAGACTGTGAGATTGTTGAAATAGAGCTCGTGCAACCGCATGCCGTTGTACTCAAACGCGAGGCGGCGATTGAGTTCGCTAAATTCCAAATCGGTCGCGACTGCGTGGCCGCTCTCGATCTTGCCGGCAATCTGTTCGTTCAGCAAATTTGTGTTCTTAACGTAGCCCTCGTACAAGCCAAAATGCATCTCAAGCGTCTTGTCCGATATCCCCTTCAAGCCGGACAGGTTCCACTTCTTGGGCGAGTATGTCTGCGTCGCAAGTGTAAGCGTTGCCACGGAATTACATTATCCTCGTTCGTTTTGACGAAAGGTGTAATAAAAAGGTTCCCCTCCCATGCGGGCGGCAAACATATGGCGTGGGAGACCAAGACCTCGCCTACCTCGCGCGGCTGCATACGCAGCCCTCGCCGTTAGTACTCGAACTCGAGGAGCTCGGGGTTGCGCAGGGGATCCCGATCGTCGACCGAGCCACAGCGCGCCTGCTTTCGACACTGGTCCACTGCATGCAGGCAAATCGTATCTTGGAAATCGGTACAGCGTACGGATATTCGACGCTGTGGATGGCGCTGGCGATGCCGCCCGCCGGAAAAATCTGGACGATCGATCCGGATCGCGAGCGAACGACGATTGCGGCGCAATATTTCGAGCGCGCCGGCGTCGCCGGCAAGATCGACATCATGAATCAGCCTGCGCTCGAGATCCTCGAAACGCTTTCACATCGTAATCTCGATATCGTGTTTCTCGACGCCAACAAGGATCAGTATCCGGAATACCTCGAGGTCTGCGTGCCGATGCTCAAGCGCTCCGGATTGATGATCGTCGACAACCTGCTCTGGGGCGGCAAGGCCGCTGCTCAGGAGCAACCTTCGGACACGGAGGACACGCGCGCGATCCGGCGCTTCAACGATCTGTTCTTGCATCATCCGCTTCTGGATGCCACGATCGTCCCGCTTGGAGATGGCGTCGGAATCGGCGCGCGTGTCGAGTAATTTCCGCGAAGCGATGCGGCGCTTCCCGACCGGCGTCACCATCGTGACAACGCTGGCCGACGGCGTGCCCTACGGTTTCACTGCCAACGCATTTACGAGCGTCTCCGCCGATCCGCCGCTCGTCTTGATTTGCGTCAACCGGGAAGCCTCGGCGCATCCGATGATCGCGCGTTCGTCAATTTTCTGCGTCAACATTCTTGCGGTCGGACAGGAAGAGATCGCTAAGCTCTTCGCCGACCGAGCGCGGCGCACGGATCGTTTCGAAGGAATCGCGACACGTCGCGCTGCAACCGGCGCTCCCGTCATCGACGGTTGTCTTGCGTACGTCGATTGCCGCTTGGCGGAAGAACACTCGGCAGGCACGCACACGGTTTTTCTCGGTGAGGTTCTCGACACCGGAGCCATCGATGGACGGCCCTTGGGTTACCTGAACGGCGATTATCGCGATTTTGGAATCGACGTCCCGTGATCGCGCTGCACTTTCCGGTCGGCCCGCTCGGATGCAATTGCAGCGTTCTCGGTGACGAAGCGACCGGTGAAGCAATCGTCGTCGACGGCGGTGACGACGTCGAACGAATAGTGAGCATTCTCGAAGAGCACAAGCTTCGACCGAAATATCTCATACACACGCATGCGCATTTCGATCATATCGGCGCGCTTGGCGCGCTGCGCGAACGCGCCGGCGGCGAAGGCTTGCTGCATCCCGGCGACCGTCCCTTGTATGCGCAGCTTACGGAACAGGGGCGCTGGGTCGGCCTCCCGATCACGCTCGCACCGACGACGCTCGACGGTGATCTCGAGGACGCGCTCGTGCTGCGCGCCGGGTCCGTTCAAGTGACGTGCATCCACACGCCCGGGCACACGCCGGGAAGCACGAGCTTTGCGGTAGAGGTCGATGGAAATCCGCGCATCCTGAGCGGCGATACGCTTTTCCGCGGCTCGGTGGGGCGCTGGGATCTCGGGGGAACCTCGCTAGAAGACATCGTCCACAGCATCCGCACGAAGCTCTTCGACTATGCTGACGACACCGTCGTCATCCCCGGGCACGGTCCCGCCACGACGATTGGAGATGAACGGAGTGGGAACCCATATCTCGTCTAGCCCGTATTCAGGTTCTTTTCAGGCTTCGCTGATAGGTTAACGACGTATGTTGAGATTCTCTCGAGCTATTCTGATCGCGGCCGCCGTATTTTTCCTCGCTGTTCCGCCCGCCGCAGGCGCCGACGAGCCTTCGATCGATTCTAATCACACACAAGCGCATTTCGCCGTAAAGCATCTGTTGATCTCGACGGTCGAAGGAACGATCCCGATCAAATCGGTCTCGGTTGTGTGGAACTCGAGTAAGGTCCCGACGTCGATCACGGCGGTGATGGATCTCACTAAGATCGACACGCACAACGATCAGCGCGACAGCGATCTACGTTCGGAGAAATTCTTCAATGTCACGCAATTCCCCGAGATGACGTTCAAGAGCACGTCGATCATCGGCAGCGGAACGAACTTCGTCATGAACGGCGACCTTACGTTCCACGGTGTGACGAAACCGATCGTCGTCAACGGAACGGTAAACGGTACGATTACCGACAGCCGCGGACGCACGCATGTCGGCTATGCTGCGACCGCCACGATCGATCGCACGCAATGGGGAATCGGCCCCGGCTATCCCCAGGCGGTCGTCGCGAATAGCGTCGCCATCACGATCGAAGCCGAAGCTATTTTTTAGTGCAGCTTGATTGTGACTACGCCGGCTTCTTGCATGACGCGAGGTCCGGCGTTTTCGTCTTGTGACGTTTTCCCGTTTCCGGGCATCGTCGCAGCGCGCGCGGCGGCTGCCGTCGCGGCGGCTTGCGCCAGCATGTCGTCGGTAATCTTTCCGGCGGCGCGCTTGGCGCGATAGTCTTCGATCGCAGTTTGCAGCGCGATACGGGAGCGCTCCGGATAATCTTTTTTCTTGTCCGGATAGCCGTCGAGAGCGTTCTCGATATCCTGATCGGTGATCGCGAGCGCTTCGTCGATTGTTTTCCCGCGTGCAAGCTCGACGAGTAAGCTACACGTCGCCGTCCCGAACCCGCAGCCGGTCGTGAAATACGAAAGGTCCTCGATGACGTCACCCGGACCTATTTGCAAATAGTACGTGTACATGTCGCCGCACGAATCGCTGAAATACTCGCCCGTTGCCATCGGGTTTTCCATTGTGCGAAAACCGGTACGCTCTTCGACCAGCTTTTGAAATTTCGGGAAGTTCATACTTTGACTTCGAACCGGCAAGCGTCTCCGCCGGTTGCAAGCGATTCCGTTTGCTTGCTGCCCGCGGGGAAAAGATCGCCTAAAACTGTGTGAATGATCGAGCAGACTTGTGGGTGCTCTTTGACTGTTTCGGCGTAGGGACAATTGTGCTCGCGAATCTCGTACGTTCTGCCGTCCGCGTTGTAATCGGCCTCGACGCCGTGTTCGCGCAGCAGATCGACGAGCGCGCCGACGCGCTCCTCGCCTTGCCGCTCACCGGCTCGCGCCGACATCTTTTCAGCTGCGCGGCGGCCCATGCGCTCGAAAATCGAGCTAACCGCAGCATCGCCACCGAGGTCACGAACCTCGCGCAAGACCGCGTTGAGCAACAGATCGTAACGTTGCGGAAAGAGCCGCTCCCCGTCGCTCGTGAGGGAAAACTCATGCGTCGGCTTCGTCTTACCGCGCCGCACGGGACGCTCGCTGACAAGACCCTCTTGCTGCAGACCAGCCAGCTGCTGGCGGATCGCATTCGGTGAAAGGTCTAGCTCCACGGCCAAATCGGCGGCTGATGCCGATTTTCTGCGCCGAAGCGCGGCGGCAATTCGGCCTTTGGTCGTGGCAAAGAAGCGTTCGGTCTGCATACTTTGTCGCATCTGATCGTATCACGAGGGAGGGAGGAAAGTCCAGGGTTTTCTTGACTTTCTCCACGTCGAAACCTTACGATAGAGCAGTATGGCTAGCGGTCTAAATGTATCCGATCTTCACGTAGCAACCGCCGATTCGACGGAGATCCTCAAGGGGATCGATCTGAACGTCGAGCGCGGGCACGTCCACGCGCTGATGGGGCCGAACGGCAGCGGGAAATCGACGCTAGCCTTCGCCCTGGCCGGACACCCCGGCTATCAGATTACGCGCGGCAACGCGACGCTCGACGGCGAGGAGCTGCTCGCTCTTTCGCCCGACAAGCGAGCCAAGCTCGGTCTGTTTCTCTCTTTTCAGTATCCCGCCGCAATCCCGGGCGTGACGGTCGCGAATTTTCTGCGGACGGCCCGGACCTCGGTGCACGGCAGCACCGATCTCACGCCGGCGCAATTTCGCGCGCTCGTTTTCGAGCAGCTCGATCATCTCGGCATCGATACGTCGTTTCTCGGGCGCTATGTCAACGACGGTTTTTCGGGCGGCGAGAAAAAGCGACTCGAAATGCTGCAGCTCGGCATTCTGGCTCCGAAATATGCGATTCTCGATGAGACGGATTCTGGGCTCGATGTCGATGCGTTGCGCGCCGTCGGCGAATCACTGACGACGCTCCGTTCCGGCACCGGCAAAGACACCGGCTTTCTCATCATCACGCACTACCCGCGCATTCTCCAATTCGTCGAGCCGGACGTCGTGCACGTAATGATGGATGGCCGCATCGTCAAGACCGGCGGCGCCGATCTTGCCCATCGAATCGAAGCCGAGGGCTACGACAATATTCGCGACGAGATCACGAGTGGCGCAGCTTAGCGTCGTACCCTCGCGCGCGGGGCGCGATGAAGCGCTTGCACTTGCACGCACGCTGCCTCCGCCCGGTCCGGTACCGGGACGCTACTGGAAGATCGATCTTACAAAGCTTGCGCTCGAAGAGCTGCAGGCGGGAAGAGTTTCGTCGCGCTTCGAGCTCTCGGACGAAGCCAAGCGCAAAGGCGTCGTCGCAACCGATCTAAGCAGCGCGTCACCCGAACATGATGCGATCATCGCCGCGACCCAAGGCAACGCGGTCGATTGGCGCAACGGACGCTTCACGGCGCTCAACGCGGCGCGGCGCGAAGGCGGCGTCTTCATCTTCTTGCCCAAGGGCGTGGTCATCGACGAACCGATCGTAGTAACGCTGCGTTTGGAAGGGCCGGCTGCGTTTCCGTACGTGCTCGTCGCGGCGTCCGAAGGCGCACACGCTACGATCGTGACGCGCTACGATGCAGGCGCGAATCTCGAGCTCGTAAGCGAGATCGTCGAGATCGTCGCACTCGAACGTGCAGCCGTAACATACGCCACCGTGCAAGATCTGCCGGACAACGTTCGCACGTTCTGGAGCCGACGCGGGAACGTCGGCCGCGATGCCGAGCTCAATTGGGCAATCGGGGAGTTGGGCGCTGAGGTCTCGGTCGGCGACGTAAAATCGACGACGCTCGAAGCCGGTGCGCGCACGACGATCGCGGGCTTCTTCTTTCCGAACAAGCACCAACACGTCGACCTGCAATCCGAAGCCGATCATCCGGCTGGACAGACGCAATCAGAAACGATTTTCAAGAGCGCTGCAATCGGAAATGGCCAGGCGCGCTACATCGGCAACATTCGCATCCATCCTTTTGCGCACGGTGTCGATGCGACGCTGCGCGACGACGCACTTCTGCTCTCCAAAGATGCGCACATCGATAGTATCCCGGCACTTGAGATCCGGGCCAACGACGTCAAGGCCTTTCACGGCGCGACGATCGGCGCAATCGACGATGACGAGCTCTTTTATGCGATGAGCCGCGGCCTGGAGCGGCACGAAGCCGAACGCATGATCGCACTTGGGTTCTTCGAGCCGGCACTCGTGCGCTTTCCGACCGAAAAGTTGCGCGAGGAGCTGCGCGCGGCGCTCGCGAGGAAAATCGCGTGACTGCCACCGTTCGTGCGGACGCGATACAAGAGCGCATTCTGCGCGATTTTCCGATCCTGCACAAGCCGACGTCGCGGGGCAAGCGGCTCGTCTACTTGGATTCGGCTGCAACCTCGCAAAAACCACAAGCCGTAATCGACGCGCTGGTAAAGTATTACAGCGAATACAACGCTAACATTCATCGCGGCGTCTACGAGATCGCCGAACGCGCCACAACTGCTTTCGAAGAAGCCCGCGCCAAGGTTGCGCGGTTCATCAATGCCGCAGACGACGCCGAAGTCATCTGGACCCGCAACTCGACCGAGTCGATCAACCTCGTCTCGTACTCCTGGGGGATCCATAACTTGCATCGCGGCGATGCGATTCTCACGACCCAGGTCGAGCATCACAGCAATCTCGTTCCCTGGCAGCTGCTCGCAGAGCGCACCGGTGCCGAGCTGCGCTTCATCCCCGTCAATGCACAGGGTGAGCACGTCCTCGACGATCTCGATCGGTTGCTCGACGGCGTCAAGCTGCTCGCACTTTCGCACGTCAGTAACACGCTCGGCACAATCGCCCCGCTCGAGATGCTGACGAAGCTCGCGCACGCAGCGGGCGCGCGTGTCCTTGTCGACGCCGCGCAGAGCGTTCCGCACATGCAGGTCGACGTGCGCAAGCTCGACGTCGATTTCTTGGCGGCGAGCGGACACAAGATGCTCGGTCCGACCGGCATCGGTTTTCTGTACGGCAAGCGCGAGCTGCTCGAAGCGATGCCACCGTTTCTCACGGGCGGCGACATGATCAAGCGTGTCGAGTACACGCACACCGAGTACAACGAGATTCCTTGGAAGTTTGAAGCCGGTACGAGCAATGTGGCCGACGCCATTGGGCTCGGTGTTGCGGTCGATTACTTGCGCGAGATCGGGATGGATTGGGTTCGCGCGCACGAGATCTCCCTGACGTCGTACGCGCTCGAGCGTCTGGGCGAGCTGCAAGGCCGTGGACTTGTCGTGTACGGCCCGCTGCCTGCTGCAAACCGTGCCGGCGTCATCTCATTCAACCTGGGCGACGTCCACGCGCACGACGTCGCGTCGATCCTCGATACCGATGGCGTCTGCGTACGTGCCGGACACCACTGCACGATGCCGCTGATGGACAAGATGGGCTGGCCGGCAACCGCTCGCGCCTCGTTCTACGTCTACAATACGGAAGCCGACGTCGACGCGCTGATTACGGCGCTGCAGAAAGCGTCTGATATCTTTAAGCTTCCAGGCTAGCATGGACGACTTTTATAAAGAATTTATTCTCGAGCACTACCGCGAGCCGCATAATTTCGGGACCCTCGAGGGGGCGACAGCGACCTTCGAAGATCTCAATCCGTTGTGCGGTGACCGGATTCGCTTCGATTTAAAAGTGAATACCGAGGGCGTCGTCGAGGACGTTCGTTTTTCGGGACGCGGCTGCGCGATCAGTCAGGCATCGGCGTCAATGCTGACCGACACTATCAAAGGCATGCACGTTGAAGACCTCGCGAAGCTCGACAAACAAGTCGTTCTGGACAACGTCGGCATCGGAATCAGCCCAGCTCGCATGAAGTGCGCGACGCTCGGCCTGAAGGTCGCGCGCTCCGCAGCCCTCGGCGAGATTGCCGGCTGGCCCGACGAGGACGCATCGTAGCCGACCCGTTTGTGTTCCGGATCGCGCCGTTCATCCTTGCAGCAATCTTGTTGCACGCAATGGCTTTCATCATTTGGAATATCGGAACGCGCCCGCCAATGCAGCTGCTCAAGGATCTCGGCGCGTTTTCGTGGCGCGGCCTCTGGCACTTCGTGCTGGGCTTTGTCATTCTCATCGCCGGCGCAGCACTGATACTGAGCGTCTCGCTCATCGACGTGCAACATGAGTTTGCGATCTTGGAGCTAATCGCTGTCGTCGCGGGCCTGCTGGTGGAGACACTCTTGGGCACGACGATTCGCGCCCATCTCTTCAGCCGCTAGCGCGGCTACATCAAGCGCTGGCCTTGACTGCAGACGTTCTGCGTGTCAGGCGCGCGCAAGGCTTGCCAGCGATAGACGCCGTGATCTAGCAGCTCCATATAGATGTAGCGTTCATTGTCGGAAACCATATCGTTGTTGAAGATTACCTCGCGCGCCACGACGTAGTCGTCGCTCGAGCCGAGCTGTTTCGCAAGTCCCGGCTTGAGCAAGCGCAAACGATCGTAGTACGAGATCGCGCCTTCAGACGTTTTCAAGTCCGCCCGGTATTTTGCGAGCGTCGGCACGTCCGGCCCCGTTGGCAGCGAATCGTAGACCGAGGTCATGATACTTCCCATCGAAGTCGTTTTCGGATATTCGTGAACGGGATGCGTGCTGCAAAACGATTCGACGCGTTTCGGAGTCGCGAGCGGCTCGACGGACGGCGTGCAGCCTGCGACCATTCCAGAGAAGGCGACGACAGAGGCGATCGCGCTTAGCGTGCGGGCGGTAAGAATCCGACTGAGAACCATGGGACGTACGCAATGACAATGAGACCGATCAAGACGGCACCCAAATACGGGATGACGCGAATCGCAGCCTCGTCAGGTGAAGCCTTGCCGATCGCGCACGCGCCATAGTACCCGACGCCAAGCGGCGGCGCGAACAGACCGATGCCCATCGCGATGATCGCGATGATCGCATAGTGCACGTCTCGCACGTGGAATTGCTGTGCGATCGGGAACAGCAGCGGTCCAAACAATACCATCGCCGGAATGCCTTCGAGAACAGAACCGAGCACAATGAATACGACGATCGAGAGCGCGATGAATCCGACCTTCCCACCCGGCGCAGCCGCGAGCGAAGTCGCAAGCTGTTGTGCGAAGCCGGACTGTGTTAACGACCAACCCATCGACGTCGCCGTCGCGATAATCAGCAAGATCGCGCCGGTCAGGGCGCTCGTCTCGCGCAGGATCGGATAGATCCGCCTGATCGGAAACTCACGATATACGAAGATGCCGATGAAAATCGTGTACACGATACCAACCGTGCTCACTTCGGTCGCGGTCGCAATGCCATCGAGTACGAAGAATCGAATAACCAGCGGCAGCAAAAGACCCGGGATTGCAACGATTATCGCCCTGACGATGAATCCGAGCGTCGGACGCTTAGCAAGCTCGACTTTATCGTCCTTCGAGCGCCACAAAACGACGAAGACGAGCGCCAGCGCTAAAATTGCTGCAGGAAGCAGACCCGCGGTGAACAGCGCCGCGATCGAAACGCCGGTCACAGAGCCGATGATGATCAGGACTAGACTCGGCGGGATCGTTTCGGACATCGCGCCCGAAGCGGAAAGCAGCGATATCATCTCGGCGCGCTTTTGTCCACGGCGTTCCATCTCGGGAAAGAGCACCGGTGCGATTGCCGCCATGTCCGCGGCTTTAGAACCGGAGATTCCGCTTACGAGATACATCGCGCCTAAGAGCACGATGCCGAGGCCGCCGCGGACGTGTCCGATGAGCGACGCGATTGCATCGACCAGACGTTTTGCGATTCCGGAGACTTCCATCAAAAGCCCGAGCAGCACGAACAGAGGAACGGCCAAAAGCACCAGATTCGAGACGCCTTCGTCCATGCGCCCGACCACGGTATTGAGAGGCACCGACGTCGTCAGCGCGAGATAGCTCAGCGTCGCAAAGCCGAACGCAAACGCGATCGGTACGCCGATGGCGATCAACGCGCCGACCAGCACGACGAAGAACAACAGCAGATTGATATTGCCAAGCGGGACGAGGAACGGGTGCAACAAAACCGCGCCGGCCGAAATTACGACGGCGGCGCCGACGACCGGTGCTGCGACGCGCCAATCGGAATCGATCAATCGCAAGATCGAGATGACCAACATCAGGATCAACGCGACCGTAATCGCCGAAACCACATACGAGCGGGGTATGTTGAGGGCCGGTGTTAGATCGATCGTTTCTTGGACGATGAACGAATAGCTCGACGGCATGAGCTCGATCGCGAACAGCGAGACGACAACGGCCGTGATCGCATCGAATATCTGCTGCTGCCGCCGCGGACGCTTTCGGTAAAGTGCCGTCAGTCGCATGTGCTCGCCGCGGCGGTACGCGATGACCGCGCCCATCATGGCAAGCCACAGAAAGAGAATCGTCGCGAGCTCGTCCGTCCACACGATCGCGTTGTGCAGCACATAGCGTGAGAACACGCCGCTCGCCAAGATCGCGACTTCGACGACGAGGATGACGGATGCGGCCGGTTCGAGTACCGCGCCGATCGCACGATCGATCGCGACGGTCCAGGGTCGCCACAAACCGCTTACGGTCGGGACGATCCCTTCGACGGCTTCGAACGAAGCGGCCGCGTCCGCGCGATCGGCCATCTAGCCGAGTTTACCGCTGTATCGTTCGAGCAAGCTCCACGCGGTATCTCCGAATTCGGTATGATATTCGTGGTAGAAACCGCCGAGCTTCCCGCGGAAAGTCGAGACGTCGGCGTTGTTAACGGCCATTCCCTCGCGATGCAACTTGTCGATCAACGTGTCGTTGAGAAGTTGCACATCGCGCCGCTGCAACAGTGCGTACTTGCGCGAATTACGCGTGACGACGGCCTGGATGTCGGACGGAAGCGCATTCCACGCGTCCATGTTCCCAAGCAAGTGAAAGGCCGACCACATGTGATTCGTAATGCTCAGGTATTTCTGCACTTCGTACAGCCGAGCCGTTTGCAGAATTGCCGGCGGGTTTTCTTGACCGTCGAAGATGTGCGTTTGCAGCGCCGTGTAGACTTCGTTGAAATTCAAAGGACTCGGCGACGCACCGAGCGCCTTGAACAGATCGACCCACAATTTTCCGGCGGGTGTGCGAATCTTGAAGTTGACGAGATCGTCGGCGGTGCGAATCGGACCTTTGCTCGACGTAATGTCGCGCATCCCATTGTCCCACATCCGGTCGAACACCCAGAGGCCCTTGGCCTTGATATCGCTGCGAACGTAATCACCGAGCGCTCCGTCCATCGCACGGAACGCGTCGGCAGAATTACGAAATGCAAAACCAACCGCCTGGATTGCCGCGACCGGTACGACCGATTGCAAAATGCCGCCATCGAGCGTGAAGAATTGCAATGCGCCCGAACGCAGCTGCGTGAGCATCGCCGTATCACCGCCAAGTTGATTGTTCGGAAAATTCTGGACCTCGAGACGGCCGCCAGACTCGTCTTTGACGGCTTTCCACATCTCAACCATGCGGACGTTGAGCGGGTGCGAGACGTCGATATTACTTGCGTACTTATATGCGAATTGCGCCGCTCGTGCGCGCGAACGCACAATGCCGACCGAAGCAAACGTTGCGGCCGCTCCCGCGGCAAACGTGCGTCGAGTGTGGGTCATGGGGTTCCCTTCCGCGTTTACACGCCGAGATGCTTCTTGAGGAATTCGGGGTCGGCTTTTATCTCGCTGGCCGGCCCCTCGTGAACGATATGGCCGTTGTTGAGAAAGTAGGCTCGGTGCGCCAAGCCCAGCGTCGCCGCAAGATTCTGCTCGACCAGCACGATTGTCTGCCCTTCATCTGCGAGCTTGCGGCAAACCGCAATCAGATCGTGTACGATCACCGGGGCCAACCCCTCGAAAGGCTCATCCAGCAAAATGAGCTTTGGACTGCGAATCAGCGCGCGCGCGATCGAAAGCATTTGCTGCTCGCCGCCCGATAGATCGGTGCCGCGGCTTCGTCGACGTTCGGCAAGACGCGGAAACATGTCGTAGATGCGCTCGAGTGTCCAGGCCTGGGGTGCGCTAAAGGTCGCCAGCTTCAAGTTCTCCTCGACGTCGAGGGAGCCGAACACGCGCCGATCCTCGGGCACGAGCTGCATGCCCGCTTGAGCGATAGCGTGCGCAGGCTTGCCCGCAATCTCTTCGCCGTCGAATACGATCGAGCCCGAGCGAGGCCGGACGAGTCCGATCAGGCTTTTCAACGTCGTACTCTTGCCGGCACCATTGCGACCGAGTAACGCGACGACTTCGTGCGCTTCGACGCGAAGCGTAACGTCGAACAAAATGTGCGAGTCGCCGTAATAGCTGTTCAGCGATTTGACTTCGAGCAGGCTCACACTGCCTCGCTTACGCCAAGATAGGCTTCTTGAACCGCACTGTTTCGTCTGATCTCTTCGGGCGTGCCCTCCACCAGCACGCGGCCGCGCACCAGCACCGTGATGGTTTGTGCCAGCTCAAAGATGGCATCCATGTCGTGATCGATGACGATCATGGTACGGCCGGCGTTGAGCGATTTCATCAGCTCGACCGTCTGAATGCGTTCGCGTGGGCTCATCCCCGCAAGCGGCTCGTCGAGCAGCAAGAGCTTGGGCGACGTCGCCAATGCCAAGCCGATCTCGAGGCGCCGTTTTTCGCCGTAGGCCAGCTCCGAAACGGGAAACGATGCGCGCTCGGTAAGCTGCACCAGTTCCAGCGTCTCTTCCACGCGCTCCCGCAATCCGCGCACGCTGCGAAGGCTGCGCAGGAAATCCATGCGGAACGGTCCGCGCTCGGAGAGCGCGGCGACGGTGATGTTCTCGCGCACCGTGAGCCGGTTGAACAGCTGGTTGACTTGATAGCTCTTGGTGAGGCCGAGCTGGCAGACCCGCGTGATATTGAATCCGGTAATATCTCGATCATCAAAGCGAATCGCACCAGACGTCGGCGCAACTTCGCAGGTCAACATCTTGAAGAACGTCGACTTGCCGGCGCCGTTCGGACCAATGATGCCGCGCAGCTCGCCGCGTTGCACGGCGAAATCGATTTGATCGTTGGCGAGAATCCCACCGTAGCGCTTGGTGAGACCGTCGGCCCTTAAGATCGTGTCATTGGGGTCCGATGACGGACGCTGCGCCGCGGGCACGAACTGAACGACCGGCGCACTTGCAACCGGAGTCGGATCGGGCTCGGCAGCTTCTTGAGGTTTGCTGCGCGATCCAGATGTAGCAAGCCGCCAGAGATCGGCCAGTGCACCAACGATGCCGTGACGCAGGAACCAAACGAGTAACACGAAGATGACGCCGAGCACCAGTTTCCAGGCTGCACCCAAATGCAGCGTCGTCTGGAGAAAGTCGCTCAGATAGAGCCAAACCGCCGCGCCGACTAACGGTCCGACGAGCGTGCCGGCTCCGCCTATAGCGGTTTGCATTACCAGCTGGCCCGAGGTATCGAATGCGAATGCATCCGGCGGCATGAAGCCCTGCATCAAGCCGAGCAGACCGCCGGCAAAGCCGGCATATGCCGCGGCAATTATAAAAGCGGCGAGCTTGTATCCGTGAATGTTGTGCCCGACGGCAGCGGCGCGTAAGGGATTTTCGCGGATCGCGCTCAGGATGGCGCCGCCCGGTGAGCGGATGATGCGCAGCGCAATCACCATGCCGATGAAATACCACGCTGCGAGGTACCAATAAACGAGGAAATCGTTCTGAAAGTTGATCGTTGTAAAGCCAAGCGATAAGCTCGGCGATGGGACGCCCGGCAATCCATTCTCGCCGCCGGTAAAGCGCGAAAGCGGATTGAACTCGACGAAATAAAAAACTTCCGCAATCGCTACCGTGATCATGGCGAAATAGATACCGGTGCGCCGGAGTGCGAGCAATCCGACCAGATAACCAACGCCGGCCGCTGCGATCATGCCGATAAACACGGCAGCCGTGACGTTCGGAAAGTTCATTACGGTCAGCAGATACGCCGCAATCATACCGCCGGTACCGAAAAACGCCGATTGGCCGAACGAGAGCAGACCGCTGAATCCAAACAAAATGTCGAAGCCGATTCCGAACAAGCCCCAGACCAAGATGCGATTGATCGTGGTCGATGTAAATCCGAGATGCGGCAATACGAATGGCGTTGCAATCAACGCCAACAGAGTCAACCCTTCGACGAGAAAGGGACGTTGTCTCATTCGCGGCCTGCCGTGCCGAGCAAGCCGTAAGGTCGCAACACCAAGACTAGCGTCATCGCCACGAAGAGCATCACGTACGAATAGCCCGGATTAAACACGGACGTGATACTGATGATCTCTCCCGCGATCAATCCACCCAGTATGGCGCCGGGGAATGAGCCGACGCCTCCGATGACGATCACAACGAAGGTCTGTACAAGAATGGCCTCGCCGACATCGGGCGAGATCGACACCACCGGCGCGTTGACGATTCCGGCGAAGCCCGCGGCCATCGCGCCAATTCCGAATACCAGCATGAATGCGCGGTAGACGTTGATTCCAAGCGCATCGACCATCGCGGAATCCTCGATACCTGCTCGCACGATCATGCCGATGCGCGTGCGATAGAGAACGACGTAGAGCGCGAATAGTGCAACCGCGACGATCGCAACTACCACGAGGCGATAGGTCGGATAAAACATGAAGCCGAGGTTGGTGGTCCCGTTCAACCACACCGGAAGCCTGGTCGTCTTCGAGAGACTGCCGAAAATGAAGCGCACAACTTCGACAAAGACGATCCCGAGACCGAACGTGACGAGCAGCTGATCCTCGGGCGGCCGTGCATAGAAATAGCGGATGATGAGCCGCTCCGTCAGCACTCCAAGAATCAAACCAAACAGCGCCCCGGCGACGATCGCTATGAAGAAGTTGCCCGTGTGTTGATAGGCGAGCCAGCCCGCGTAGCCGCCGAGCATGAACATTGCGCCGTGCGCGAGATTGAGGACGCCGAGTGTACCGTAGATGATGGTTAGGCCGGATGCGATCAACGCCAACAACGCGCCGAGAGCCAGCCCATTGAACATCTGCGAGACGAGATCAGCCCAGTTGATCACAAACGATCCAACGCGCCGAAATTAGAAAAGCGTGGTCCGCACCGATGCGGACCACGCTCGTTTTTATACTGTGGATCAGGCGTAGTCGCCGAGGCTGCAGCCGAACGCGTCGGGCTTCTGCATCAGCGGCTCGCCGGGGACGACCTCGAGAACTTCCCAGAAGTCCTCTTTGTTCTTCATCGCACTCGGCTTCTTGCCGCGCACGATGACGACCGGACGAACCAATTGGTGATCAGCGGCGCGGAAATGCACGTCGCCCACCATCGACGGGAAGGTTTCGCCCTTCTCGTACTGTTTGATGACGTCGGGCGGATAGAAGGTGCCTGCCTGCGAGACCATGCGCGCCCAGATCGCGAACTGCATGTATCCGTTTTCGGCGCCCCACTCCGGACGGGAACCGTACTTTGCATTGAACGACTCGACGAACATCTTCGCTAGCGGATACTTGTCCTGGAGCGTCCACCAGAAATCGGTCGCCGCCAAAACGCCTTCAGTCAGCTCCGGTCCCACCTGCGGGGCGAGGAACGGAATCTGATAAGGAATGATCAGCTGCATCTTTGGAATGAGACCGAACTGCTTGGCCTGCTGAATCGACAGCACGGCATCACGGCCCCAGTTGACGTTGATTATGAACTCAGCGCCTGAATGCGCGATGTTGGTCAGGTACTGGCTGAAGTCCTGAGTGCCGAGCGGCGACACTTGATCGGTTACCTGCTGCCAGCCCGCGTTCTGGCTGAGATAATCGTTCACCGACTTCGTCACGGTGTGACCGTAGGTGTAGTCCGGTGTCATGAACGCGGCTTTCCGATTCTTGCCAAAGTTCTTGACGAGCACCGGACCGATCGCGTTTGCTGCCGTCTCGCCGTAGAAGCACTGGCGGAATGAGTAGCGCGCGCAATCTTTGCCCGTTGTATCGTTTGAGCCCGAAATCGCGACGAGATAGACTACCTTCTCACGCTGCGCGAACTTATTGAGCGCCACAGCGACCGCCGATGATGTCGAGCCCGTCATCGCGATGATCTTGTTGTCCGTGATGAATTTCTGTTGTTCTTGAACTGCGTCGTTCGGCTTGGCGCCGGAATCGGCAACGACCAGCGCCACTGTCTTGCCGAGAACGCCCTTCGTAACTTTGGGCGCTATCTTTCTGATCAGCGGATCACCGTTGTTGATGTGCTCGATGGCGAGCTGCATGCCTTTGAGCTCATCCTCGCCCTGCACGGCATACGCACCGGTACGCGGCACGGCTGCACCGATTGTAACCGTACTGCCGTTTGCGCCTTCCGGCCACGTGCCTAGAGGCGCTTCGCCGGCTGCGCCGACCATCGCCCACGGCCATAATGTCGCCCCTGCGATCCCGGCCCCGCCGGCAAGTATCGCTCGACGCGACATGCCCGCACTCAGCGAGCCTTCGATTTTTTCTGACACGAAATGCCCCTCGATTCTACTTGAAACAGCGGAGTCGTCTGCGGATTGTTCTCACATCCGCCGTCCCCCTTGTTCCACGAGGGTCCAGGCCTCGGGCTCCTGCCCGCCCGAGGCCCGATTTAAGGGCTAGCTGCCGCTACCAATTACTCCGCAGCCGATCGAAGGCGAACCGATCGTGATCGCGTGCGCCAAAATGGGATTTGCACCCGCCACGTTGACCGACGGCAGATATGCGGTCACGGCACCGTTGCCGCGCGAGTCAACGAAAAGTTCAGGCAGCGCGGCGATCATGTCACCGTTTGCCGGGCAGGCCGTAGCATTGCTGATCGTCATGTCGTAAACACCGGGCGTCAGACCGGTCGTGGTCAGTACCATCTCGATCCCACCGGCGTTTTGCGGGACGAAGTTGACGCTGCCGACTTGTTGTCCGACAGCGTTGAAGATGGGCGCGACGTAATGCTCTTGCGGCGTCGCGAGGGCGAGCTGCGCTGTAAATAGGAAAGCCGCGGCCGCGACGGCCGTTATTCCGATTAGGCGAAGGTGAGTAACCATGCGACGGTTTTACCCGTCTTTTCAGGTTGCACGCTCGGTCGCTTAGCGGGCGGTCGTGCCTCCGACTGGTATGACCTCACGCTGCGTTATCCGTGAGCTCGAGCCGTCGACGACGAACGTTCCAAAATACTCGCCGCGCGAAGTACGGAACTCAACTTGAACGTTTGTCCCGCCGCCTGGCGAGCGGCTAGTCGTCATCGATGTGATGCGCATGGTTGGATCGAGGAACTGCGCCTCGCCGAGCGGCGTCGACGATCCGCCCAGAGTCCCATACGCCGTCGCGTCGTCGCCGTGCGCAACCGCTTCCAGGAATTTGCGAACTAACGCTTCAGCCGGCGACGATTGCGCAGCGACGGGGGCTGCGGTCGGAGCCACCGTAGGCGCCGGCGTTCGCGCCGGCGTCGCGGTCGTGGTAGATACGGGCGCCGGCGTTGCAGTCTTTGCAACACTCGCCGCTGCCGTCGGTGTCGGCGACGGTGTCGCGGTTGGTTTCGAAGTCACTGTCGCAGTCGCGGTAGCAGTCGACGCCGGCTTCGACGATGTCGATGGTTTCGCCGACGGCGCGGGCGTCGTCGTCACCGCCACTGTGGCAATCGGCGTCGGCGTGTGCATCACGACAAGCGGCGTGCGGCTTTGCGCCGGCGCGGGTACGTGTCGTGCAGCGAACGCAGAAAGGAGCGCGCCGATTCCCAAACCCGCGATGATAACGCCCGCAAAAAGCGGCACCATCGGTAAGCCGCCCCGGTCTTCGTCGTCACTCGAAGAACGGCGTCGTCGCGGTGGACCTGATCCGGAACTCATGTTCTCGCAGCGTTCCACGCGCGGAGGTCTCGCCCTGGATGGGCGAACGCACGGCGAAGCGAATCCAAAGGCAGCATGATTCGGGTACAGGTGCCGATAGATCTGGGGACCGCTATCACGGCGGGCGCTTCGGTCTTTGCGCTTGTCACGCCGATTCGCGTTGCTACATTGCTCGAGCTCGCGATCGAACGAACGCTCGGGCGGCGCGCACCGGCTGATAGATGCGCACGCGTCTTCAATACGACGCTGGCGGGATTGCGAGCCGGCTCGTTCTCACTCGATATCGACGGTCGCCGGATTTGTGATCCCGACGACGTCGTTGTCTGCAGCGGCGGTTCCGCGACCTTGCGCTTTTTCGCGCACCGTTCCGTTATTACGTCGATCGATTGATTCTGGACGAGAATCGTAAACCACGTTCCGAACGGTTCGTGGCGATTGTTGACGCCGCACTCGAAGCCTGGGGCGCGCGCTGGCCGCTCTATATTGCGATCGCGGCCGCTTGCGTCGGTATTCAAATCGCAGTCGCATATATTTCGCGGTTCGACCCGCTGGCGACGTTCATCGCAAACTGCCTCGTCGACGGCTATGCGACGGCGTTTTTTACAATCGCGATCGCCGCACATCGGCAAGAGGTCAAAGCACCCACGGGCGAGATCGCGCGCGCTGCACTCGCACGTTACCCGGTCGTCTTGTTCGTCTACTTTGGAATTCAAGTCGTCATGTGGGCGTTTCTGCCCTGGATTTTCGGGACGGCCGAAGAGATGGCGTACGGCCTCGGAGTCCTTCCGACCCTGCTCGTTTACGCGATGATGTATATCGCGACCGTCATTGCAACGCTCGACACGAAGCGGCCGGCATACGCGCAACCCGGCTTTGCGATCTTGCGCAGCCTGATGTTCGCGCGGTCTTGGGCGAATATCTGGCGTTTGATGATCGGCGGCGCAATCATCGTTATCCCTATCATGCTGCAATGGTTGCTCGAGCAGTATCTCGCGCATCACGGTATGCCGGCGGCGCAGAATGCGTTCTGGTCGAACACGCCGATCGATGCGCTCGTGCTCGGACCGACGCAGGCGTTCTTCACGTACCTCTATATGGACTTGGTCGCGCGCGAGAGTTAGCCGCGCTCGGCTGCGACTTGCCGGTCCTGGACAAACTGCGCGTAAAGCGCGTTCGGCCACGCAAAATCCGCACGGGTGAACTCGTGCGGCGCGTTGACGTCGAATGATTCGTGCAGCCGGTGATCGCCGATATCGGATGCTGCGAGGTATTCGAGGACGCGACTGATCTCCGATTTGTCCGAGGTCGTGAGGGCTTGCACGACGAGCGCGAGCGGCCAAACGTAGTCTTTCGGGGTATGCGGGCTGCCGACGCCCTGCGCGTACTTTCCAACGAAGTAATACGGATTGCGCGATGAGAGAACGAAGCTGCGCGTGCGCTGATACGCGGAATCCGTCACCGGTAGATAGCCGAAATAGGGGATCGCCAAGAGCGAAGGGATGTTCGCGTCGTCCATGACGTTAGCGTGACCGAGGCCGTCGACTTCGTAAGCGTAGATTTTTCCAAACGAGTCGAGATCGACGTAGCCGTACTGCTCGACACCACGCTGAATGTCGACGGCAAGCCCCCACGCATTGCGAGCTGAAGTCATGTCGCCGAGGACATCGCGCTCCAAGTCGCCGAGCATGTGCATCACAACCGAGGCAAACATGTTGACGGGGATATTGTACTGGTAGCGCGCCGCGTCATCGGATGGCCGGAATCCCGTCCACACCATGCCGGTGTACCCGACCGGCGAACCGCGGCCGTTATTGGCCAACTGCGGATGGCGGTATTGCGAGCGCCGCGGGTGATGCTGCTCGTTGCGAAGCGTTTTGAGGATGAGATCGAACGCATGGACCAAATCGGCGGTAAAAATTGAGCTGTCGCCGGTCTGCTTGTAGTAGAGCGCCGCAAACCAAACCGGATATAGGAGCGAGTCGACTTCGAATTTTTCTTCGGCGACTTCATATTCGGCCGTAAAGGCGTTTGCGTAAGGGTCCTTGAGGATGCACTTGGCCTGGCGCGCCAACAAGCCGCGCAGGAGCGAAGCGATCGACGCATCTTTACCGGCGAGATCGATATAGGGCAACGCCACGGCGGCCGAATCGCGCAGCCACATCGCCGGAATGTCGCCGCTCGACACGTACGTCGTTCCATCACTCTCGACGCGCGCGTGGCGATTGATCGTTTCGTCGAACGCAGTCAGATATAGAGGGTCCGTCGAAACAGCAGCATCGGCCCGTCTCGGCCATAGCGAGCCGAGAGCGAGCGTACCGGCAATTCCAGCAAGTAGACGGCGGCGTGTGAAGCTCAAGAACGATTACGTCTTGCGGAAATAGCTGCGCACTCTCCCTCTTGCACTCTTGACGTTTTATCCGTCTTCACCGACTTTTAACGGGAGGGAGATTTTAGAGTCGTGTTCGTCGCTCGGTCATCGATGGCCATTCTCGCGTTGCTTCTCACCGCCGGGTCGACGGAAAGTCATCAGATCTATCAGGTTAGCGGTAAGGATAGCTACCAGATCGGCTCGCGCGAGCTGCGAGCCGACACGACGTATCAGGGAAAAGAAAGCTTAACGATCCGTCAGCGTGACGGCGTTACACGCTATAGCGCACGCGCAACCTACATTAAAACAGATCAAGGCCAAGGTCGGTCGAACGTCGCGACCTTCGAGTCGGCTCTCCTCGCCGGCGGCCAAGAACGCGACACTGCAAGCGACGATCCGGATTTCCTCACGGTCCTCAATCAACCGTTCGCCGTTCAGCTTGATGCGCAAACGCTACGCGACGTGCGCAAGCTGCGCGAGCCCTCGCCCTTCATCTTCACCTCGGCGATGACGGGCGCGACCCTGCGCGGCACCCTCTTTCACGTGAGGGACGGCTTGATCGCCGGTCACCCCGTCATCGGAATCGGTTTCGATGCCAGTGGTCCGATGCGGGGCGGGCTTCCCGAACATCCGGAGATCTCGCTGCGCGGGACGATCCGCATGTCGGGACGCGCGTACTACACACAGGCGTCCGCCCTCTTGCTCGCACTCGATGCGAAATTGCAAATAGCCGGGACGCTCGCGGACAAGCGCACTTCGGATCCGGTGAAGATTCTCTACCGGCGCGTCATCCGCGCCGAATAGCCTTAGGTCAGGGCCAGCTCCGAGGCGATATCTACTTCGAGCGGGTGCGCCAAAACGCGATCTCCCAACTCGATGAAGTTGCTAAACGACAGATGCTCTTGGTGGCAATCAATTAGCATCTGGATGCCGCGTTTCACGCTGCCCGTCTTATCGACGTACTTCGTCACCTTGCGCCGGAAATAGCTATGTGGATCGCGCAAGAGCTGGGCATAATATGGGTCACTCGTAAGCCCCTCCGGATCGATGCCGGCTCTTGGAACGAGCCAAACAAACGACGGTTCACATCCGTCGTTGTATCCGATGATTACGAGCGGAATTGCGTGCGCGGTGCGTTGCGTCCCATCCGGGAGTCGTGGAACGAAGCTGCACAACGTGTACCCATCGAATGCAAGCTCGTTAGGTTCCATCTGTAGTGACATGAAAGAACCCCGTTAGTTCAAACAAAAAAACCCCGCTCGGCATGTGCCGGAGCGAGGCGAGGTAGGCGCGAGGCGAACCATGATCGAGGGCTTCGGTGGTCCGCTGAAGGAGCACCTTCCGTGCCGACCAAAACGCGAAACCTTCACAAGAGTCCGGGCGGTCAGGGGGCGCGTATGGCTGCTCTCGCCCCGCTCCGACGGGAGTACGGTTTGGCCCAACCCGCCGCGGCGTCGGCACCCACTCGGTCGGAGGCGACTCCGGGACCGGAGAATTTCGAACGAATCGTCGACGAGTACCAGCGGCGACTCTACGGCTTCGCGTTGCGCATGACGGGCAATCGCGAAGACGCCGAAGAGATCGTCCAGGATGCGTTCGTGCGAGCTTACCGAGCCCTCGTCAAGATGGACCCCAAGCAACGGGCCGAGCTTCGTTTGCAGCCGTGGCTCTATACGATCACGTTGAACGTCACGCGCAATCGTTTGCGCAGCAAGCGGCCGACGAACGTGGCGTTGGATGCGCTCGCAGATCCGGATGCGTTGCTCAATGAAACGCAAGAGGGACCGGATCAACCCGAAGCGATCGTCGAACGCGGCGCCGACATGGTCCTCGTCGAGCAAGCGCTATTGCAATTGCCGATGCACTTGCGTGCCGCGGCGACGTTAAGATTCATCGAAGGGCGCAGCCATCCAGAGATCGCGGAGATTCTCGATCAACCGATAGGGACTGTTAAATCCCACGTCCACCGGGCCGTCCGTATCCTCCGACGGATCCTCGGTCCACAAGTCGGACGCGTTGTTCCCTCGAGTGCGGAGGAAGGAGAACCGAATCATGCGGTGCTGTGATCTCGTTCGAATGTGGGACGAACTGCGAGAAGGCGGCTCGGCTCCATCCCGCGATGAGGTTCTGTCGCACTTGCGCAAGTGCTCGGACTGCCAAGAAGCATATCAAGAGTACGAAGGCGTCGCGTACTGTTTGAATTGCTTGCCGGTCGTCGAACCGCCCTCAGGTCTCGTACCGAAGATTTTGGATCATCTCAAGTCGATGCGACCAGCGACGCCGGACATGTTCGCGCGCATGACGAGCCCGCTGGGAGATTTACTCGTCGCGTTTCGTGAAAGCGGCATCACTGCGGTCGTCATCTGCGCCGACGGCGTCGAGAGTACGCTGTGCGAAGCGATCGCCAAACGTTTGCATCGCGGTCTGGTCCCGGCGCAAGCACCGGAGTGGGTGCGCGACACAATCGATCGGTATTTCCGTACGTTCAAGACGGACGGGTCGCGCGTCGACATCTCGGCACTCACTGAGTTCGAACAGGCGGCGCTCAAAAAGACCGCCGAGATCCCGCCGGGCGAGGTCCGTTCCTACGGTTGGATTGCGCACGAAATCGGGCAACCATCCGGCGCACGGGCCGTCGGTCGAACCATGGCGCGCAATCCGGTCCCGCTGTTGTATCCGTGTCATCGCGTCGTCGATTCCAACGGCGCGCTTCACAACTACGCGTACGGCCTGGAGCTAAAAGCTCGCCTCCTTGAAATGGAAGGCTACGTGCCGCCAAACGCGTCACGTTCGGCTGCAGCGGGCAGGGCGTAACCTCGGCGCCTCGAAGGTCGCCGATAGAAAACGTCCGCGGTTCCTTCAGATAGAGAACAACGAAGGTGAACAGTCGGACAGAGGAGGTGATCATCGTTACAAGCGACAGCAATAAACGTAGTTACACGATGATTGGAGGTGCTGCGACCTAGTCGCAGCCACTTAAAACTCAGTTCGACTCGAGCCGGCGCGGACGTCGGCTCTTTTTTTTGCCCTTCCGGGGCCGGTCGGCCGCCTGGTACTAACTCTCAAGAAGGCGAACAGGCAGGCACGGCTAACGAATTGACCCGAGCTTGAACGATATTCAGAGCCGGGACGCACGAATCGCGGCGATCCCGGACACGCATGGTCACGCCAAGGGTGAGCATAAGGCGTTCGCGGAGGAACGGCCCATCCCGTACTCAGCGCGGATGCTCTTCCTTTGGTTCTACCATGCCTGCCGGCGTGGGTTCCCGCGATTCATGATGGTCACCGACCACATGAATTACCTCACCTTCGAAGACCCCGCTGCCGTCAATCTGGTCCGTCGCGCACTCAAGCTTGCCCAAGCCGGCGACCTGTATGGCGCCGCCGAGAGCGCCAGCGTCGACGTCGCACACGCGGCCGTCGTTTCCGAAGGCTTGCGCCATGGCATGCACTTCTCGATCGGCGCCGAGCTCGACAACGATCCGCGCTGCCGGCCGGACGCACAAAACATCGTCGACGCCATGCGCCCCGATGCCATGATCCGTTCCGTGCACTTTCTCACGATCGAGCATCCGACCGCGGGCCCGAACTACAACTGGAACTTCGACAACCCGGAGTTCATCGCGCTCTACGATCACATCGGCACCGAACGCACGTGGCAACTTTATATGGAAGCGCTGCTCAAAGCTATCGACGAGCAGCCCGGACAGATCGTCGGACACTTCTTCGTCCCGGCGATTTTCGGACATTGGCCCGACCGTGCAACGCTCGAGAAGTATGAAGATCAGGTCGTCGCCGCGGCCAAGGCTAAAGGCATGGCGATTGAGTTCAACACGCGTTTCCTCTATCGGGATCACGCGCCCGAAGAGAAACAGCGCTATCTCGATGCCAACAAGCGGCTTCTCAAGAAGTGCCGCGACTCCGGGGTCATGATATCGGTCGGATCGGATGCGCATAGCCCGAAGGACCAGGGCGGAGCTTTCGACGTCGTCCTCGATTTGCTCGACGGACTCGACATCAACGAGATCGCGTTCCCGATCGGCGGACGCATGGCGCGCGTCGCGCTACGCGTGGTTCAGCCCGAGCCTCCACCCGTGCCGGTCGCTGAAAAGCGCGCTCGCAGCAGCGCGACCAGAAAGACTGCGACGCCGGCGCGGCAACCCGAGCGCAAAGCCGCAAAGCCGGCGCCAAAACCAGCCGCGAAGCCGGCGCCGAAACCCGCCGCCAAGCCTGCGGCGAAAGCTAAGAAAGCTGCGCCGCCGCCCAAGAAAGTCGCGCCGAAAAAGGCAGCGGCAAAACGGCCGGCTCCGGCGAAAAAGCAGAGCCCGCCCAAACGCGCCAAGGCGACTGCCGTTAAGGCGCCCGCAAAGAAGGCGGCCGCGAAAAAGAGTGTTGCAAAGAAAGCGGCTCCCAAGCGTTCGATGCCCACGAAGAAATCATCGAAGAAGGCCGGCAAGCGCCGCTAGTGCGGATCCGCGCGCTCCTTGTCGCTCTTTTTTTATTGTCCGGCTGCACCCGAGCGACCGAACAGAGCGTCACGGTAGGATCGACGACCGTCGAACGCCACTCGTGGTCGATCCCCGGCGTAATGCGCGTCGCCGTACAAAGCCCTCCGACGAATCTGCAGCCCATTTTGAGCGGCAACACTACGGACGTCATGATCGACCGGCTCGTCTACGATCCCTTAGTGAGCGTCAGCGCAGACGGCAAGACACCGGTTCCGATTCTCGCCGCGCAGGTACCAACGCTCGCAAACGGCGGCATCAGCAAAGACGGTCTTACGATCACCTACAAGTTGCGTCACAACGTCAAGTGGCACGACGGCGTGCCGTTCACAAGCGCAGATGTCAAGTTTACATGGCAAGCGATCATGAATCCGGCGAACAACGTCGGGACGCGCAGCGGCTATACGCTCATCCGTTCCATCGACACGCCGGATGATTACACGGCGGTCTTTCACCTCATGCAGAAGTTCTCGCCGGCGGTCAATACGTTTTTCGCTGAAAGCGACTCACCGATCTTCATCATCCCCAAACATCTTTTTGGAGCGTTACCGAACCTCAATAACGCCCCACAGAACGTGAATCCGGTCGGGACGGGGCCTTTCAAGTTTAAGCAATACGTTCGGGGCGACCGTTTGGAGTTCACGGATAACGACGACTACTTCATGGGAAAGCCGAAGCTCAAAGAAGTCGTCGTCAAGATCATTCCGGACGAGAACACGTCCGTCAATTTGCTGCGCGCGCACGAGATCGATTGGATCTTCGAAGCTTCACCACAAATCTACGGCCAGCTCAAGACCATCCCCAACATCAAGAACCTACTCGTCGAGCAGAACCAGTGGCTTGGTCTCTTGATGAATGAGCATAGTCCCCTTCTCACCGACGTGAACGTTCGGCACGCAATCGCATACGCGATCGACAAACGCGCCCTCGTCAACAAGGTAACGGCTGGCACGGCGCTGGTGGCCGATGACGAGCATCCGCCGTTCATGTGGGCGTACGCAGGCGGCAAGACCTATCCATACGATCCCGCAAAAGCCAAAGCGATTCTCGCTTCGGACGGCTGGACTCCGGGCCCCGACGGGATCCTGCGCAAAGGGAGCAAGCGTTTGAGCCTCGTCCTTTCGACCAATACGTCCAACGTGACGCGAAGAACCGCCGTCGTACAAATCCAGTCGTACTTGAAAGCGATCGGCGTCGACGCGTCGGTCAAGAGCTATCTCGGCGTTCAGCTGTTCGCGCCGCTCGGTCTCGGTGGAATTTTGTCTACAGGAAAATACGATCTCAACGTTTCCGGCTGGATTGCGGGAATCGACCCCGACGACTCCACGCTTTTCATGTGCCGTTCGTTTCCGCCCAACGGTACCAACAACACGCGAACCTGCTACCCGCAGCTCGATGCGGCCGAAACAATTGCGCTCACGCATTATGATATTCCGACGCGCAAGAAAGCCTACGCGCAAATCCAGCAGATCCTCTTCGAGAAGATGCCGCTCGATTTTCTTTGGTGGCCGCGGCAGCTGCAGCCGGTCAGCACCGACTTTCAAGGCTTCGATCCCAACCCCGTCAACGAGGCGTGGAACTGTTGGGAGTGGTCGATCTAGATGCGCGACGATCGTCCGCCGGGGAATTTCGACTCCTCACTTCATCGTCTCCCCGAGCTTAAATGGCTCAAGCAGATCATCGTCGAGCGCGCTCTGACGCGCGGTGACTACGTCTTGGCCGGCGGCGCGCGCAGCGATTACTACATCGACAAGTTCCGGCTCTTCAGCGACCCGCACGTGCTCCGCCGAATCGCGCGGATGTTCGTCCCGATTCTGTCCGAGGTCAATCCCGATCTCGTCGCGGGAACCGAGCTTGGCGGCGTGATCATCGCTACGGCGGTCTCGCAGATGTCGAATATTCCGATGATCGTCGTGCGCAAGACGCCGAAATCATACGGTGCCTTCGCCGACGAGTACGTCGAAGGCGGATTTGAGAGCGGCCAGCGCGTGCTGCTCCTCGAGGACGTCGTGACCTCGGGACGCGAGGTGCTCGACGCAAAGCGCCGCTTGGTCGAGCTTGGCTTAGACGTAACGGTTTACGCGGTTATTGCGCGCGAGCTCGCGCCCGTCAACGCGCTCTTACAGTTTTCGCTTCCGCAAGGCCGGGCCAAAACCGAGAACTAGGTTAGACGGCCATCCTTGTGTGGTCGTCGGCTACGCTAATCTTTCCGCTGAAGACGCTGCGCGCGTGCAGGATTAATTCTTCCTGCGAGGTCTCGGCGGGATAGTGGCTGAGCATCAGATGATCGACACCCGCCTTCTTCGCCATTTCCGCGGCTTCGCGCGCTGAAGAATGCCCGCGCATTCCGTGCTCGACTTCATTTGCCGTCAGCGTCGCCTCGCAGATGAACAGATTGCTGTCGCTAGCGTGCCGCGCGACGCCATCGTCGGGCGCCGTGTCGGCCGAGTAGGTTACGACCGTACCATTGCACTCATAGCGCAGGGCAAAGGTCGGGATGTAGTGGCGCGTCGGGACGAAGCTGACTTTCGCTTCGTCGAGCTGGATCGATGCCTGCGGATCGTACGTCGCGATATCGAAGACTTTGAGAAAGTCGCCGGCGCCTTCATCCGCAAACGAGTTCGAGAGCTCGCGCAGCTGCGCCTCACCGCCCGGCGGGAGCCACAGCTGCACCTTCGTGGCGCGCTTGCGCGGACCGTACAAAAGCGCATAGCGCAGCGGGATGACGTCGAAGAAGTGATCGGCGTGCATGTGGCTGATCACGATGTGATCGACCAAGTCGTAATCCAAGTGCTCGCGCATGTTGGCGAACGAGCCGGTGCCGAGATCGAAGACGACGCCGCTGTTACCGTTGAAAAAAAGATACGAACTGCACGCTCTCGATGGTCGCGGAATCGAGGAACTTGAGCCAAGGACCGTGAGAGAGATTCCGCTCAGTTTAGCGATGATAGCACCTCGGCCGCGTGACCCTCGACCGAGACCTTCGGCCAGACACGCACGACTTTGCCCTTTTCGACGACAAACGTTGCGCGCTGTATCCCCATCGATTTCTTTCCGTACATATTCTTTTCAACGATGACGCCGAATGCATCGCAAATCTTCGAGTCGGTGTCCGCTATCAAATGAAACGGCAGACCGTACTTTTCTTTGAACTTCTTCTGCGATGCGATTCCGTCGCGGCTTACGCCGACGACCTCAGTTGCCTTCTTCTTGAACTTCGCGTACAAATCGCGAAATTGTTGCGACTCGTTGGTGCATCCGGGCGTGTCGGCTTTCGGATAGAAGTAGACGACGGTACGCGAATCCGCAAGCGAGCCGAGCGAAATGTCATCGCCGGCTTCGTTCTTAACGGAAACGTCGGGGATGCGATCGCCTGCGCTCAGCACGCGTATAGGCCCCGTCTAAAAAGCAGGTTAAGCAAGCAGGATTTCCTTTAACCTGTCGCTGCCGTTTCCATTTCGGCCGCGTCTTCAGGTTCAGTCTTGGGGGCCGGGGGTTTGGCCTTGAACTGCGAGAGCGGGACGAGGAAAAGGAGCCGGTCGAAAGGCTTCATCTGGCCGAAATCGTTGATGAGTACGAGGCCGCTCTCCCGCCAGACGCAGAGCGGAATGCAATCTTGAGCGGGCGGCGGCTGAGGAACTTCGCCTTGTTGTCGCTCACCGACGTTATATGTCTCGTCACCGTAGGCGATCCGGCCGCGCGTTCCCGGGAACCGGGAAAGTCCGGCAAATCCCGGTGCCGACAGTTCGGACGTCGAGAAGCTGTGATCGAGACTGAACTGATGCTCGACGAGCCTGGCAAACGTCTCGTCTTGAACGCGCATGATGACGGGAAGATCGGGATTGCGTGCGCGCGCGCCGAGCGCGACCTCGAGATTTGCCGTCTCGTTGCCGGTCAACGCGACGACTGATTGTGCTTCCATCAAATTGCACATTTGCAAAACTTCTTCGCGTGTCGCATCGCCGGTGAGCAGCGTGAAGTCGCGGTTGCGAACGCGATCGACGATTGTCGTATCGGGACTCGGATCGATGACGACGACTTTCTTGCGCAGCTCGACCAAGTAATCGATGACACGCGTTCCGACTTGACCCGTTCCGACGACGACGATGTGATCCTTGTGTTTGAGCAGGCGCAAGCCTTGCGTCGCGACGTACTGCGCACGGCTGAAACCTTCGGCCATGAACGCGATGAAGATACCGGTAAGGATCGTACCGACGATCATCAAGCCGTTTGCCATCAGCATCGGAAGCGGTCCCTTGTCGATCGGCGAAATATCGCCGTATCCCGTGGTCGTCATGGTCGTGAGCACGAAGTAAATCGCCGTCACGGGGTCCTTGTGATAGACGAAATTGAAATACGTGCTGAATGCGACAAACAGGCACGTAGCGATGACGGCGACCATCTTGATGATCGGATCGAGCCTACGATAGAACGTTTTTAAGAGGTCTGGAATGCCGCTCAAGACTTCGCGCCAAGGCCGGCGTTCGATCACGACTTCGCGCTTTGGAACGAGTGCCTCGAGCGTTGCAACGTCGCCGAAAAGAACGACTTCGTCTTCAGGCCGCGGGATGATGCCTGGCACGAAGAAGTCCATGCCGTTGTAGCCGACGATGCGAATCTTGTGTTGGGATTCCAGCTCGGCAATCGTTTGCGTGGTGATGTCGCCGAAAACCGATGCGGGCCTTCGAGCAAAGGCAACAAGCGGACCGTCGAGATCAGGAAATTGCACAGCGTAAAAGACCGAACGATCGACGGCGCAGGCTGCAAACGTCGCGGCCGCATGGCCAGAGAGCGAAACGACCGAGCAATCCGGAAGATTCTGTGCGATCTTTCGGCCCAGCTGACGATTGAACTGACGCAGTACGACGCGAATCTTCGGGTTGATGTCGCGCGCTTTGAGCGCGACCTGCAGATTCAGGCGGTCGTCATCGGAGAGCGCCATGATCGACGCGGCATCATCGACGCCGGCGGCATGCAGACTGTCGAAGTCGTTCGGCGGGAAACCGAGGAACTCGGCGCCCAACTTCTCGACGTATGCAGCAATCTCAGGATCGTGATGCCACATGAGCGCAACACGATGACCAGCCGTAGCGCAAAGCTCTTCGGTGACCCGAAGTGCAAGTTTATCGCCACCCACGACCAAAATCAGGGGTTGCTGAACCATGGCTGACGCCTCTTCGTCGCCCGCTGCCGCGGGCACTTTTCAAAACGCGCACCCTTTGGCGCAGCGACTCTACGAGCGCGTCGCTAAGGGCAACGCCCCCATCATCGTCGTCGGCGACGGGCATGGTCGCAATTCGCGTGCGCTCGGGGAGGCGGGGCTCAACGTCGTCGCGATTCCCGATGAAGCCTCGTATACGCAACTCGCGTATCCCCCACGTCACTTTGCGGGTGCCCTGTCGACACACGCATATCTGCACGGAACCGTATCGAAAATCAGGCTGGGCATCGCCGAGCTGGCTCGCGTTCTGCAGGCCGGTGCGCCGGCTCTTCTGACGTTCGGGTCGATTCAGGACGTGCGCTACGGTTTCGGCGACGCACTGGATGCGCAAACATTCGCGCCGGGCGATGGCCCCGAGCAAGGCGTCCCACACGCGTATTTCGATCGAGATGGAATCGTCGAACTGCTGCGACCGCTCGTTATCGTCTCAATGGACGAGGTGAACGTCGATGCGATCGTCGGCAAATGGGCTCATCTCGAGGAGGAGCCGCCCGGCAAGGTCCACTGGTTTGTCGAAGCAAGGAAGGCCTGATCGCTGTCCCTCGATCCCTCGACTCCGCTTCGCTACGCTTGGGATGACAGTGAAATGAGGTCACTCATCGGGCTCGATGCGTTCGCGTAGAGCCGCTTCTCCATCCGTCCGGCCAGAAACGCGGCGCGTCCGGCTTCGACGGCTAAGCGCATTGCGTGCGCCATGCGCACCGGATCCTTCGCCGCCGCTATACCGGTATTCATGAGCACCGCGTCCGCGCCAAGCTCCATCACTATAGCGGCATCACTCGCCGTTCCGACGCCGGCATCGACAATTACCGGAACCTTTGCGCGTTCTTTTATGATGCGGATCGAGTACGGATTGCACACGCCAAGGCCGCTGCCGATCGGCGCCGCGAGCGGCATGACGGCTGCGCAGCCGATAGCTTCGAGACGCTGGCACGCAATTGGATCGTCGACAATGTACGGCAAGACCGTGAAGCCGTCCCGAATGAGAGCCTCGGCAGCGGCGATCGTCTCGCGCGTATCGGGATAGAGCGTCTGCGCATCACCGATGACTTCGAGCTTAATCAGATCCGTCTGCAGCGCTTCGCGCGCGAGGTGCGCGGTTAGGATCGCTTCCTTCGCGTTGTAGCATCCCGCGGTGTTCGGAAGAATCTTATACCGGTCACGATCGAGATAATCTAACAGCGTCTTCCCGCTCGGATCGTCGAGATGAATCCGGCGTATGGCAACCGTGACGAGCTCCGCGCCGCTGGCCGCATGCGCCTGCTGCATCACATCGAGCGACGGATACTTTCCGGTTCCGACGATCAGCCGCGAAGAAAACTCGTATTTGCCTATTCTCAAAACGTCGTCTTGCATGACTCTATCCACCAGCTACTGCGTTGATGATTTCGATTGCATCGCCGTCTACAGGATGATAATCCTGCAACCCTCCGCGTGGCACGACCGTGTCGTTGACGGCAACCGCGATGCCGAAGGTTGGGGATAGCCCGAATTCGTCCAAAATCTGCGCAAGTGTCAGGCCCTCGCTTACATTGCGCTCGTCGCCGTTGACGATCAGTTTCATGCTACAGGCCCGTGTAGACCGGCCCCTCGCCGCCTTGCGGCGGCACCCAGGTGATGATCTGATACGGATCCATGATGTCGCAGGTCTTGCAGTGCACGCAATTCGAGAAGTTGATCTGCAGACGGCCCTCGACATTGCCGTTGCTGGATGCGGTGAATTGCGGCTCATAGACCGCAGCCGGACAAAAATACTGGCACGGATTGCCGTACTCGTGCGTGCACTTCTGCGCGCAGATATTCGTGTCGGCCACGTGCAGATGGACTGGTTGATCCTCGTCGTGCATCGTTCCGGAGTTGAAGACGTCGGTCACTTTATCGAACGTGAGCACGTTGTCGGGGACGACGCGCGGCCGCACCGGCCGCGGATGTTCGCTAATCTTCTGCATTCGCGAATATCCGGGCTCGCCCGCTAGCCGGTCCCGAAACACAAAACCTTTGCCGCCGAACAACGTCCCGAGTCCGGCGTTCAGCATACCGAGAAAAAGACCACCTTCGAAGCCCTGATGGAAGTTGCGCGCAGCGTGCAGCTCTTTATAAGCCCACGAGTCTTCGAATGCACGCTGATAGGATGAGAGTGTCTGGGCATCGCTCTGGGCTTGCGCAAGCGCGGCGAAAGCGGCGTCCGCTGCAAGCATCCCGGATTTTACGGCAAGATGAATGCCTTTGAGCCGCATGCCGTTTAGAAAGCCGCCGGTGTCACCGATCAACATCAAACCGTCGGCATAGAGCTGCGGCATCGCGTAGAGCCCGCCCTCGGGAATTGCTTTGGCGCCGTAACGTAAGAGCTTGGCACCCTCCAGCATTCGTTTGATTGCCGGATGCGTTTTGAAGCGCTGAAAGTTATTGTGCGGATCCGTTTGCGGATCGCGATAATCGAGCCCCGTCACGAAGCCGACGTCAAGGATGTCGTCTTTCATTCCGTAGACGAAACCGCCGCCGAACTCATCGCTCCCCAGTGGAAAGCCCATAGTGTGAATCACCATGCCGGCCGGAACGCTGCCCGGCTTGCATTGCCAAATCTCTTTGACGCCGGTCGCGTACACTTCGGGCTCGCGTCCCGACGCGAGATTCAGTTTCGGAATCGCCTGCTTGGCGAGCGTCCCGCGCGGGCCTTCGCCCAGAATCGTAATCTTTGCAAAAAGATCCGGCCCGGGTTCGTAGTTTGATTTTGGTTGACCGTTCTTGTCGACGCCCTTGTCGCCGACGCGCACGCCGATGACGCGCGAGCCGTC
This sequence comes from Vulcanimicrobiota bacterium, assembly GCA_963715815.1. Classification (GTDB taxonomy): domain Bacteria; phylum Vulcanimicrobiota; class Vulcanimicrobiia; order Vulcanimicrobiales; family Vulcanimicrobiaceae; genus JAFAMS01. The sequence goes on from OY970278.1 coordinate 2,483,265, forward strand.
CCACAACAACTCTTGTCCCGGGAACGAGGGAAAGACGTCGGCGCCGGCGGCTTCGGCCTGCTCGCCCATCCACTTCGTCAACTTTTGCAACGACGCTACATACTTGCCGCTATTGTTGAGCATCGGCGGCACTATCGGCGCTTTGATCTTGCCGGACGCCGTGAGAAACCATAATTCGTCGCTGGAGACTGCTGCTTCGACCGGCGCTTGCGTCCGCCAATCCACGAAGAGCTCATCGAACGAGCGCGGATCGAGGACGGCGCCCGAAATCCCGTGACTGCCGATCTCGCCGCCTTTCTCGATCACCATAACGGAGATCTCACGGCCTTGCTCGACAGCCAGACGGCGCAATCGGATTGCACCAGCCAAACTCGCCGGGCCACCCCCTACGAAGAGTACGTCGACTTCGAGACTATCGCGCTCAGGCATGCGGTCGCGCTTCCGCGAGCAGAGATTTCGCCCCCGCCAGGGCCGTGGTTACGGCAAGACGATGCATTGCAATACGATCTTCCCACAAACGCCGGCGCGGCGTTTCTGCCGTGATATAGCGAGTCGTGGCGAAACGTAGGAGGTAGAGCGAGAGCGGCAATCCCGGAAACAGACGCATTTCCGCCCCAGCGTTCACCAATACACGCCCGCGCTCGAGCGTTCGCAGTCGATCCGCTCTATTCGGATCGCGTGGATAGCCAAGATCGAAGAGATGGTCCAGGGATTGTAAAGGGAAGCCGGCGAGCTCCAGAGCTTGCAAAATCGCTTCGCTAAGGGGAGCGCGTCCCTCGACGACCGGCTCGTAACAGTAGAAACCCTCGGCTTCGAAATCTTCGTGCAAGTCCATCGCGACCGCGAAGCGGCGCTCGCGGTTTTCGGCCATAATCGCGCGCGACTCCGGCGTTGATGCTGTCTCGCTAAAGCTGCGATTCACGTCATTTCCTTCGGCGTTGACGCGCGTTCCGGCGCGATAGCCGCTTGGATTCGTGCACGGCCATATGCGATATGAAAATGCCGTGTCCAGCAGACCCGCCTCGACACACGAGAGCAGCGCCCAGGGGCCCGCGGGCTCGTCGCCGTGGACACCGGAGGTGAGGTGGACGATGGGCCTTTCGCGGGGCCCAAGCTCGACCAGCATCAAGCTGCGATCGCCGCTGTCGCAGGGGACCTCGCGGAACCAAAAACCCCGCCGGGTACTGGCCTTTTGCCAGGCTTCCCGCAGGGTCGCATATCCGGTGATTTGACTCACGTTACCGGTTCCAATAAACGATTCGCCTCACAGGTTTCCTTCGCCACGCAGGGGACGGTCGTCAGCCGAACAACCAATCACTGTAAGCACCGGCGGTTTCTCGTCAGGGAGGTAGGAATGTTTTTGGGCCGGGGTCACCGCGTATTTGGACGTCTACTGTCGGTAGCGTTAGCCGCGGCTTTCGTGTTGATGCAAGCCCCCCATGTTAGCCGTGCCGTCAGTGAAAAGACGGTCGTCCGGGTTTCCGGCGATGTCGGCTATCAAACGGGTGCCAACACACCCTTCATTCCGATCACGGGACAGCAAGCCGTCCCGGATAACTCGTATGTCGTTACACACGGGAGCGGCGTCGCCGACTTAGTGATGCCCGACTCGTCGGTCATTCGTATCGCGCAAGCCGCGACAATTCAAGTCGGTGAATTCCACGATCCGGGTACGGGAACGAATCAAATCACGATTCTCAACGGATCGTTCCGCTTCAAGGTTCAGCATCCAGCCGGCGGCGTCTCGAACTACAAGTTCGTAACGCCGACCTCGCAGATTGCTGTCCGTGGTACAGAAGGCCTCGGCACCGTGAAGTCAGACGTCACGCAAGTTTCGACAACCGTCTCAACCACGCCGAACGACGTTCAAGTCGCAGCCGCAAAGATGCAGACATCCTACCTGCCGATGAACGGAAGCGCAAAAGATCTGAAGCTCTTCTTACGCGCGGATCCGAACGATGAAGAGCAACTCGCGAACATGTCGCCCGAACCGCGTCTCGTCTCGCAAGTGCAAGTCGTGTTCCAAGCCTTGGCGCAAGGCTTCACGGCAACGGTTACCGTTAACGGTGTCGTGGTCGGTCAGTTCGTCCTCTCCGGTGCCGCACTCGGCGTCGGTGGTACGCTCTCGTCGACAGCAAGCGCAGCTGCAGGTGCAGGTTCGAGTGCAATCTCGGCCGGCACGTCGGCGGCAGCAGGCTCTGCAGCGGGAACCGCAGTCGTTACGGGTGCAGCAGCAGCCGCAGCAGCTGGCGGACTTGCGGCAGCCGCAAATCAACCGAACTCAGGCGTATCGGCCGCGCCGTCAGCAACGCCCGTACCGTCTCCGACGGCGAGCGTCGTGATCAGCATCGGTAATCATGATAGGAAACCGCAAGCGGCTCCGGCTCCGGCTCCGACACCACCGCCGATGCCGGTACCAGTGCCACCAGGACACAAGTAACATAATGGAAGCCCCTGAGCGATCAGGGGCTTCCTAATTTTTATTTAACGGCGCTACGCCCCAGGCTCCGCGCCCCCCATGCTACGCATGGGGCTCCCAAACTGCAGGGCCCATCATCATTGCGATAATGTCAACATCACCCGAGGGGGCCCTAAACTACATTACCTAGTTGAATCGAGCGATCCAACAGTTCGATCGGGTGCATCGATTCAATCGTCTCACCGCGAGCGCGTAAGCGCGATTGTATCTGGAGCGTGCAACCCGGATTCGCGCTTGCGATCAGGCGCGTATTGGTTTTCAGGACGGCGTCGGCTTTGCGATCGCCGATCTCGCGCGCGCTTTCCGGCTCGAACAGGTTGTACGTGCCGGCGCTTCCGCAACACTGATCGCCATCCGGAATCTCGCAAAGCTCGAGACCTGGAATCTGCTGCAGCAAACTGCGCGGCTCGGTCCGGATCCCTTGCGCGTGCGCGAGATGACAAGCGTCGTGATACGCGACGCGCGCATTGATTCGCCCGCGCGGCGCTTGCGGTTCGAGACCGGCAAGGAGCTCGTTGATATCACGGACGCGCGAGGCAAATCGCTGCGCTTTCTCGCGATATGCGAGATCGCTCGCGAACAGCTCGCCGTAGCCTTTCATCGCGGAACCACAGCCGGCCGCGTTCACGACGATCGCGTCATAAGGTTGTTGCTCGAAGCGGTCGATCAACGCACGCGCAAAGCCTTTGGCTTCTTCTTCACGCCCGGAGTGCAGTGAGAGCGCACCGCAGCAACCCTGACCCTCGGGAATGTCGACTTCGCAACCCTCGGCGGAAAGGACACGCAGTGTCGCGGCGTTCACGTTCGGGAAGAAGACACGCTGCACGCAACCCGCGAGGAGGCCGACGTGCATGCGTTTGGTTCCCTGTGCGTCGACGTGCGCAGGCAATTCTTCGCGCGCTGCCGCCGGGGGAGCAAGATCTTCAAGCTGTTGCAGCCGAGCCGGTAAGAGACTGAGAATCCCCGAACGCCTCACCAGCATTTGCAATCCGCTTCGCACGTAAAGCTGCAGCGGGGCGCGAAGGAACGCGAGCCGCGCCGGATACGGAAATATTGAAAACACGAAGTCGCGGAAGAGCTGATCGAAGAAGGTGCGTTTCGTCTGCGTCTCGACCTTCGCACGCGTCGATTCGATCAGGAGATCGTAGCGGACACCGGAGGGGCAGGCGGTGACGCAGGCCATGCAGCCCAGACACAGATCGAAGTGCTTTCGCACGGTGTCGGAAAGCGGAATAGCGTTTTCTTCAACGCCCTTCATCAAATCGATCCGTCCGCGCGGCGAATCCATCTCGACGCCCCACGAACGATACGTCGGGCATGCCGGTAAACAGAAGCCGCAGTGCACGCAATCCGAGATCAGATCCGCGTACGTTCGCGTGCTCATAGGCCTCCCACGAAACGTCCAGGATTGAGACGATATTCCGGATCGAAGCGTTCTTTGAGCGCGCGCATGAGCTTGAACGCCGGGGGCGGCGTCCCCCACGCGTCGATCTTCCCGCGCCACTCTGCGGGCATGTCTTGCACGACCAGCGTTCCACCGAGCGATTCGAACAGCGCACGCAGGCTCACCCACTTTCGTCGAGGGGCAGCTGAAATATACGACGCCGAGGCTCGGATACGCTAACGCCTCACCGTTGATCTCGCGCGCGATGCGTTCGAATTCCGTTGGCGGAAATGTTGCCTTGAGACGATATTTGCGCTGTCCCTCGATACCCTCCGGGGCACAGGCTTCGCTCGGGATGACAACGGGGGCGAGCCCTAAATTCAAGCACGCAGCGCTCTGCGCTTCGACGCCCGGACCGAAACCTTCGAACACGACTTCGACGATCGCGTCATCGCCATCGATCTGCGCTGAAAGCGACGCCGGCTCGAGCTGTGCTTCGCGCAATGCGAGCACGAACGGAAAGACGCGATCGATCTTGGCGTTGAAGCAGAGCCGGCGCGCGCTTTCCGGAAGCGGGTGCACGCGAAATGTCGCTTTCGTGATGATCGCGAGCGTGCCGAGCGAGCCGACGATGAGTTTCGAGACGTCGAATCCGGCCACGTTTTTCACGACTTTGCCGCCGGCGTGGGCAATCACGCCGTCGGCGCGCACCAGCTCGATCCCGACGATCAGATCCTTGAGCGTTCCGTAGCGGAGCGCGCTCGGTCCGTAGGCGTTCGTCGCGAGCATCCCGCCGATCGTGACATCGTCGCTGCCGAATGACTCGATGGCAAGACGCTGGCCGTGCTTTGCAAGCTCGGCTTGGAGCTCGCGCAGCGTAATTCCGGCTTCGACGACGACGACTTGATCTTCGGGCGTGTAATCGACAATTCGGCTCAGTCCACGCGTGCGAAGCGTAATGTCTTCGCGCGTTGCCGGATTGCCAAGGCCGAGCGCCGTCCCCGCACCGATCGTTGCAATCGCTTGATTCCCGGTTGAACGAACGGCTTCTACGACTTCCTCGACGGTTTTGGGTTCGAGCGTTTGGGTCATCCACGACCAGCCAGATCGTCTTTTTCCGTCTGGTGCGCAACGTACCGCCCTGGCCGGTCCCCGCACAAGCGCGGCGTTGGAAAAACTTTCGCCGGATTGAAAATGCGTTGCGGATCGAAGGCGCAACGGACACGATTCATCGTTTCGAGATCGTCGTCGGTGAAGAGCTCTCCCATGTAGAACTGCTTGTCGTGGCCGACGCCGTGTTCGCCCGTAATCGAGCCGCCGTAACGGATACAAATACGCAAGATTTCGCCCGAGACGTGCTCCGCGCGTTCGGATTCACCCGGTTTGCGCGCGTCGTACAGCACGAGGGGATGCAGATTGCCGTCGCCGGCGTGAAAGACGTTTGCGACGCGCAATCCCTCGCGTGCGGCGAGCTCCGCGATTTCGCGCAAGACCGGTCCGATCGAACGGCGTGGCACGACGCCGTCGCCGACGTAGTAATCGGGACTAATCCGCCCAACTGCCGCGAAGGCGCTCTTGCGGCCCTTCCACATCAAGTCACGTTCGAAGACATCGCGCGGCTTCCGAATCTCGATTGCTCCGGACGCCTTTGCGATTCGTTCTGCTTCCGAAGCCGTATGCGCGGCTTCGGCTTCAACGCCGTCGACATCCATCAAAAGCACTGCGCCGACGTCACACGGCCAATCGACACCAGTCGCGGCCACGATCGCTTCGATCGCCAGCGTGTCGCACATCTCGATTGCAGCCGGTACAATCCCCGCCGCGATGATTTTCGAAACGGCTTCACCGGCTTCATCGGTCGTCGGAAACGTTGCAAAGAGCGTGCGCGTCGATTGCGGCTTGCGCAAGATCCGCACCACGGCCTCGGTCACGATCCCGAGCATCCCTTCGCTCCCGACGATAGCTCTTGTGAGATCGTAGCCCAGCGGATCGCCATGCTCGGCGCCGACGTCAACTATGCTCCCATCTTCGAGGACAATCTTTACCGCGACGACGTGATTCGTCGTGAAGCCGTACTTGAGACAATGCGCGCCGCCGGAATTCTCGGCGACGTTTCCGCCGATCGAGCAGACGCTTTGCGAGCTCGGATCGGGCGCGTAGTAGTAGCCGAGCGGGGCGAGGTGCGCGCTCATTGCAAGATTGATGACGCCGGGTTGCACGCGCATCCGCAGATTCGGCAAGTCGACTTCGAGGATCGCATTCATGCGCGAGAGCCCGACGACGAGACAGCCTTCAGTCGGCAGCGCACCACCGGAAAGCCCGGTCCCCGAACCGCGCGGCACTACCGGCATGTTGGCATCGCGCGCGATGCGCACGCAGTCCGCGACTTGTTCGGTCGTGTTCGGGAGCACGACGATCCCTGGACGGACGCGATAGCCGGTGAGACCGTCGGCCTCGTAGGTCCGCAATTCGGTCGGATCCGTGATGCAATGCGCATTTCCGACCGCAAGCCGAAGGCGGTCGATGACCTCGCGCGACGGCGTGGCGATCATACCAGCGTCGTTCGACGCCGGGACGGAATTCCTAAGAGCTTACTAGAGTATCTGGAAGTACGGGCTGACGATCGCCGCGTGCGTGGCGCTCATCGAGCCTGCCACGGTGCCGCCCAGATTGTAGAAGAATTGAACGAGGCCGCCCGTGCTGATGCCGTTCCAGAGTCCGTCGTACGAGTTGACGATCTGCGTTACCGGATTGCCAAACGCCGGCAATGGCGCGCTCGTCGGCTGGGCCGGCGTATTGGCGATGAGCGGCGCAACGCTGGTGCCGTTTGCGGCCAGCAAATAGAGTCCGGGCGCAGGGGTAGGATACGCGACCGCAAGTCTACCCGGACCAAGGTTGGCGCTGGTGCTGAACACGACGTTGCCGACTTCAACGCTACAGAAAAGATACAGACACGTGACCACGTCGTCGTTCCCGGAATCGAACGCCGTAAATGCCACATATTGCTCGCCCGTGAAATTATCCGCGGACGCCGCGTAGGTAACAGGATTGGAAAATGACGCGCCCGAGACCCCGGGGCCATCCGCGAGGTCGATTGTCGTCAACGACGGGTCGGCGTTCGCATCCGAGATTTCGAAGATATTCGGCGAATTGTTACTCGTCGCGAACACGTAATCGCCGCTGCCGCCCGTGTTCCAAGAGACGATGAGATCGGAAGGCCCCGTTACTGTCCCGGCCGACACGATCGTCGTAGTGGTTAAGGACGGCAAATTACTATCGCCGACCGCTTGAATCGAGCCGTCGGCATTCAAGATGTAGATCATCCCGGAACCAACGCCTTCGCCCGGCGAAACCGCAAGCGCGAGCGGATTACTTCCCGGAACCTGGGTTACAACAGCCGGTTGCGCGTTGATAAGGCCAACGTTGTAGGTCAAGCCGCCGAACGCGTCGCGACTCATATCGATGAGCGTCAGATACGGCGTACCGGAGACGCTGTCGAGAACTGCCACACCAGGAACGTAATCATCTCCTCCGATTGCCACGGGATTGGAGAACGACGTGATCGTTGTTCCCGTCGCATAGTTTGCGAACGGAAGCGTGCCGCAGTTATATGTGCTTGGACCTGAGTCGACGAGCCCCGTCATGCTTATCCCGGTCGTCGATGGAGCGAGGGCGAGACGGTCGACGGCGTACAGATTTCGCGTCGTACTGGGCGTCAAATTGATTCCCACGCTGCCGGCGCTCGTGCTTACGTTGACGACACCCGTGCTGCCGCTGCTTGAAGCGGCAAATTCGAAATCCTGTGTCACGCCGTATGCAGTGGCGATGGTATACGGTGTCGTCAGTAGCTGCTGATTAAAGTTGTAGAGCCCGAAGCCACCCGAAACGCCGATCGTAACCGGATTCGCCAGCGGACCGCTGATGGGGTATCCAGCAGCATCTCCGATCAAAAATTCGGCAACGCCTGGGCCGCCGCTCGGATCGATGCACGACGTCGGTGCGTCGATGAGGACAGAAGCCGCGACGCCGTAGGTCTGAATCGAGATTGGACCCGGATAACCGGACGCCGAAATCGCGTACGCCGGCTGTGTGGCCTGGACAAAGCTCGTCCCCGGGAAACCCGGCGTTACCGAAAGCAGATGCCCCGCCGAGTCGTACATTGCAACGTAAAACGTATCGCCGCCGAGAGGTGCGAAAACGTTTGAATAGTTGCTGCACTGATACGCGCCCGCAGCCGGAACGTAGCCGCAGTAGAAATCGGTTTGTCCGTAGACCACACCAGCCGTGAACGGTCCCTGCGTAAGCGCTAGATTCGCACCCTGATAGATGGAGATCGAGATCGAGCCACCGATAACGCCTTCGCTGATATATTGCGGCTTTCGTACGAACGCGGCGCGCGTTTTGCGTGGCGTTAACGCCTTGGATCTCCGCTGTTTGTACGCGGGCTGATAACCCGGCGTCGTCCACGCCACATTGCTGCGCGTGGGCAGCGAAAATTTCAGCGCTATCTTCGACGAATTCGCCGGTGCGGTATTGTTATGTAGGTTGTTGCTCGGCGCGTTCGGGAGCGAGCCGCCACCCATTTTGCCGCCACCGCCGCACCCCGCAATAAGGATAAATCCAGCCGCCGAAACAGCAGCAGTAGCTTTGCGCGCGTCCATAGGGGTCACGGTTTCGCGAAGACGAGCGCTCGCCCTCGTTAATGATCTGTGCCGCTGCTCACTTGCCGATCGGGCCTTCTTCCTTTAGCCGTGCAGGTTTCGTCAAGCGCGAGCCTGTGACGTTCAGAACGACACCGCCCTTGGCTCGAATATTCTCTACGAATTCGCGCCGCCGGATAGCGAGGAGTGGGCGATCCGGGAAGGGGTGCCGCTTGTATGCCTCCTCATAGAGACCGGCGTAGGCGGTACCGGTCCGTTGCAGCCAGTGCGCATAGTCGCCACCGTAGGACCACAGCGACGTGACCCGGTCGACGTGAATCCAATCGTAACGCAGGGCGATCCGCAAGATCATCTCGTAGTCGTCATTAGGCGAAAGCGCCGTGTCGAACAGTCCCAGTTCGCGGAATACGTCGCGTCCAATGACCGCGGATATCATTCCGAGAAACGGGCAAACGACGAGCGCTTCTTCGATATCGACGCCGGAGACCGCGCCGGATGCAAAGCCGACGAGCTCATCCGGCGCGCCGCGGATTCCCATCAACGCGTCCGCATGCGCGACCGATCCTCGTGAACGCTCGAGCGCATCGACGAGCGACGAGATGTGATCGGGGAAAAAGATGTCGTCGTCGTCCAAGAACGCGATATACTCACCCGACGCACGTTCGATTCCGGAATTGAGCGCTGCACCGTGCCCGCCATTCGACTCGCGCATAACATGGCTAGCGCCGAAACGCTCGGCGATATCGGCAACGTCTTCTCCCGCATCGTTGACAACGAACATTTCGATCGCCGGATAGTCTTGCCGCTTTATGCTCTCCAGGGCGCGCGGCAAAAGCGTGCGGCGATTGTAGGTCGGCGTGATGACGCTGACGCGCGGCGCACGCTCGCGGACAATGGCTCCGTTTGAACGGCGCTTCGATGTTTTGGCGGGCAACAGCGGCTGCGCGACCGCGATCGGCGGAGCACTTCCGAGTGCACGGAGCGTCGAAGCCAATATCGAATCGCGGTTCCAGCCATCGTACGTCGAAACGCCGCCGATAAGCTCGTTTGCACCCGTCGTGCGCGCCACCGCAAGGGGAACGCCGAAGCGCGCGAGCGCGAGAGCGGTTCCGGGCTGATCGTCGCTCGTATCGACGATCGCAGCCGCCGAACGTAGCAACGTTTGTGCTTGCGCGACCGTCGCGCGATGGATCGTGTCCGGAATCTTTCCGCCTTTGCAGACGACGTAGACGGGGACGTGCAGCTCCTCGAGCGCGCATAACGTAATCGCGATCTCATCCGCGCTCCGGTTTCCCGCCCAGATGACGACGTGATCGGCGTCCTGCGGCGGACCGAGCGGCTCGGGGACAGTTACATCGCCTTGTACGACCTCGGTACGCGATTCGTGCCACCGTCCGAACATGAACGCGAGCCGCGTGTAGGCGGATTCGGACACGACGACGCCCGCGTCGGCAAGACACCACAGTGCGCGCGCGAGCGCGAGAATCTCTCCCGGGACTCCGCTTAGCTCAGCCTGCCGTTTTCCGTCGACCACGATTGCGCCCATCGCGATCCCTCCGCAGACGCCGCGGCGATCGTCGAATGTTTTCGCGGACGTCAAAAGCTTCGCGGCCCATGCGCGCGAGAATCGGTTTGGGTCTTCGTCGAGAAACATCGCGACGGCGAAACGCTCGCCGCGCGCTCGCTGCCGTACGCCTTCGAGAATCGCTTCCAGAAACGCGGACTCGTCTGCAGCAATGACGTTACCGCCGGTCTGCGCACTCTTCGCCCACCTGCGAGCGTGCTCTCCAAACGCCTTGATCACGGCAACGGCCTAGGCGGCTCGAAGCGAATCGCGGGCGTCCCCCAGCGCGGTGTCATGTCGACGCCGCGATGCTGATCGATCATCTGTTGACGCATCGCATCGATTTGCGGACGCTCGACGAGCGGATGAAGCTCGACGATACGCGTGAACGCGCTTCCGAAGCGGGCCGCGAGCGTTACCACGGTGTTCGTCGCGTCCGTTCGAACGGAATAAATGCCGGTCACGTACGGCACGTACTGTACGTCGTAATGTTCGGCGATGCGGATCCAAAGCTCCCAATCTTCGGCGAAATCGACCGATTCATCGAATCCGCCTAGATCTTCAAGCACGGATCGTCGCATCAGCATCGACATCGGTGCAATCGGATCGCGCACGTAGATGTCCGAGCGGTCGATATGACGTGCGAGCGCGACGCGGTAGCCGTAGACGGCGTAATCAGAAAAGGGCGTAAGCTCGAGATAGCACGTGATGGCGTGCGCGTTCGCAGCCGCGCCTCGCGTCCGCTCCATCGCATCGACGAGACGAGCGACGTGATCCGGAAAGAGCATGTCGTCGTCGTCCAAGAGGCCGACGTACGTTCCGCGCGCTGCGCGCAGGCCGACGTTTGCAGACGGCGTCGTTCCAAGATTCTTCTCGTTGACGACCAGACGCGCAAACGGGAAGCGCGCGACGATCTCGTCGACCGGCTCGCCGGCGTCGTTGACGACGACCGCTTCGACATCGCGATAAATTTGCGATGCGATGCTTCCCAGCGCGCGCTCGAGAAATCTCGGGCGATTGTGCGTACGAACGATGATCGAAGTCAACGGTCCGTTCGTCCGAAGCTGCGGTGCGTGCAGTGGCACCGCCGCCGCCGGCGGTGAGATCGTCGCGGGTGGACGTCCGAGCGCGACCTGAACACTTTCCCGAATGCTGCGTCGAATCCACGGCACATAGGCGGCAATGCCGGGAACGTATTCGTGTGCGCCGTTGGTCATCGGCGTCACGACCCGGTGCCCAAGGCGCGTCAATTCGATCGCGTCGTGCGGATCGGACAATTGCGCGTCGACGACGACAGCCGCATCTGCGATGACGTCAGCGGCCTGGTGCGGACGCTGAACTTCGACCTCCGGATCGCGAAATGTTCCGCCCTTGCAGACGATGACAAGCGGCATATGAAAATCTATCAGCCCGTAAACGAGTAAGCTCAGTTGCGGCGCCTGCAGCTCCGGCGCCCAAAGAACGATTTTCCCGGCGTCGTTTTTCGGCCCGGGCAAATCGAGCGGCTTGCGCGAGACGATCCTGCGCACTTCTCCGGGCTCGATGCCAAGCATGCGCGTCACACGATTCGCTTCGGACCAGCTTCGCACGACGAGAACGTCGGCCATACGCGCAAAATCGCGTAAGGTGTCGAGCGCGCGCGGATCGATCGTCGACATCTGAGTCATCGGCTTTCCGTCGATAACAGCGCGGTGGTTCGCGATCTCTTCGAACATCTGCATGCGTTCATCGCGATAGCGATGCTTGTTGATTACGTTCCCCGAGAGTGCCCACGCAAGCGAAGAACGGGGCTCGTCGATTGCAATCGCAGCCAGCACGGGCTCTCCGCGCTTTTTCGTCTCGATCGCGTGCAGAAACGCAGAAGACGCGCCGGTAGGATCGACGATGATGAGCTGATCGTCCATCTCGTCGAACCGGCGCGCCCACGCCCGTGCATTATCGCCGAAGGCTAGGATCGCCACGCGCGAACCTTTCGCCCGGCCGTTAGCGCGCGGCCTCTACGGATAGGTTAGCGTGAGGTAGTGATTCGGCCAGCACATCGATGCGAGGTAGCTCCAGCTATTCCCGCCCGTCCAGCGCAGCCACGTGACCTCGCCGGTGCCGGTGCAAGGTCCGCTCCCTTGCGGACCGCCATAAAATCCGGCGACACCCGGAGTGCCCTCGAGGCCCGAGAGAATTCTATTCGCGCCGTGGGCAAGTGGATAAATCGCTGGCGTCCCGGGGAAGTTCGCAATGAAGGTGGCCGGCGTCACGCCGTTTGCCGGAAATCCGAACGCACTGGTACCGCCGCTCGCAAACATGATGTCGCCCGAGCCGGGATCATATTGCAGGCTGACGGGATTTGTGTCCGTGCTGCTCGTGCCGTGGCAGTAAACGCTGCCCGTAAACGCCGACGAGCTGAACGCGCAGACATAAAAAGCATTTGTATTGTCAGCACCACGGACGAGATCAAGGCCGGAGTTGTTGCCGGACGTCACGACCGAATAGATCTGTCCCGTAATCGGATAGCCCGACGAAAAGTCAACCGGCGTAAGTGCAGATCCCGGCGGCGAACTGGAGTTGAAGCCGTATAAGACCGGCGTTCCAACATCGTTGAAATAAATAACGCCTTTGCCCGGATTCCCGGCGAATCGCGTACTAGAATTGAACAACGTGCTTGACGGGCCATAGGCGCCGTCGCTGTAAACGACGCCGTTCGACGTATCGTCGAAGTCGATGGTGTTCGAGGATACGATGTCTACGCGGCCTGGCCACACTGCCGACGTGAGTATGTTGACAAACGGACTCGACGGCATGAACGCGTACGACTGATAAAGCTGCGACTTGGGTCCGATGTTTCCGTAGGCGTTCGAGGCTTGGAAGAACGTGTAGGCGTGCGACGCAGACGCGGGCGAATACGCATCGAAGATCGCGACGTTGTTGTAAGCGTCGCCGGTTACGAGGTACGGCATCCCCGTGACGGGATCGAGGAACGATTCCACCTCGATGAAGGCACTGTTCGTTCCGTTCGCCGATTGACACATCACCGCTTGGTTCAAGCTCTGCTGTATCGCGATCGGATACATGCCGTCTTGCTGCGGATTGCCGTCGAGCGCCCAAGCGATATACGTGCCGGTCGCGGCATAGCCCGCGCCCCCTGAGTAAGAGAGCGTCTGACTATTGAAGTACAGCGGAATGTTCGTCACGCTCGCGCCGATGTAGACAGCGCCCTCTTGGCCGCTTACGAAGATATACGGCGAAGAATAGATCGAGGAATCCGTCATCGTCCACGTGTTTGCCGCGGCCGGGGAGCCGTTGTACATCACGTAGAGGCTAACTGCACCGAGCCCGGCGCCATTGTAGGCGGTGAAATTTGCCGTCAACGGATTCGCGATCGGTCCAACAATCGTGTTGCCGTCGAAGTCGAGCACGTACAGTGGAATGCTTTGCTGGACACCGGCCGCGAAGCACTCTTGGGGCGTTTGGAGCTGCAGGTTCGAGATCACGCCCGCGGTCGTAACGTAGACATTGTTCGGATATGGCGAGCCATTGGCATAGATCGTCGTCAAGGACGGATTGGAGTAGACGTTCGTGGAGAGCAGATTGATATTCTGGTCGTACAGGTTTAAGTAGATTTCGTAAGCGCCGGCCTGCAAGTTGGTGCTGCATTGATAAGTATAATTGCTGGATGTGCAAGACGAGAGCGCAAGATACGTGAAAAATGCCTGCTGCCCGTTGTACATCTCCTGGATACCCACGTACGCAGTCGATGGACTGACCCACGTCGGCACGCGCTTTGCAGCCGTGGGGCGATAGGCTGCAGTGCCGCGTTTTGACACTTGAGTCTGTCGCGCCGGCACGGTGAGACTCAGCGTAACTTTGGCCGGATTCGTGAGCGACGACGACGGTCCGAGGCCGTTGCTGTTCCCACCGGCCGGCGAGGGCGCAAGCGCGTGTCCTCCGCCGGAGCAGCCGGCGACGAGAAACAACCCTGCGGCCGAGAGCGCAGCCACTTGAGCCTTTTTCATGCTTTTCCTCGTGCTAATATAGCGACGCCAACCATGCGTTCGGCCACATAACTGAACCGTAGCTCGTCCACGAGCTTCCGTTCCACTGCAGGAACGTCGTTGTAGACGAACCGTCGTAGACACCCACAAAGCCCGGCGTCGCTTCTCCCGGTACAAATCGCGCTTGCGCCGCCGGGAACGTGTAGGCGCCGCCCATAGCGAAGCTCGCCGGCGGTACGTCCGCGTAGCCGTATTTCATCACGGTTCCGTTGATGGCCAGCATATCGCCCGACAAACTGTCGAACCGCATGCTGACCGGGTTCGAATTCGCACTCGAGATATAGAGGCAATCTTCACTTCCGACACCGATCGTGGGATCGAACGTGCATATCTGGTATTGCGTCGCAGAAGCGTCGTAGCCTCGGAAGAAAATGTAGTTGAAGTTAGTGCCCGATGGTTGGAGCGTGTATATCTCACCGCTTGACCACATTTGGAGCGCCGGATATTGATTACCGTTCGTCCTGTCGACGCCGTACAACCAGTTTGAGCCGCTCGGATTCGTGTAGTAGAGCGGATAGATGCCGTTCCCCGCACCAGCGATGCGCAGCGACGAGGTCGCGGTGAACTGGAACGTGTACGTTCCCGAGTAGACCGTATTTCCGTTTGTGGCATTAAACTGATCGGCTTGACCGTTCCCCGAGTTGTTCGAATTATTCGTTATGACGAAGAAGCGGCCCGCAACGTCAGGCGACGTGAAGAGATTCACCGGAGTTTCGTTACTGCCCAGCGTGTACGTCGACGTAATGGGGAAAGCTATTTGAGGAACGCCGCCGGCGAGGTACATAACGGGATTGCCGGAGCCGAGCATGTCAATGGTGTTCCCGTCGACAACGATGATATTGCGATTTGAACCTGACGAGTCACCGGTGGTGCCTAAGTAGGTCGGGCTGCTGAGCGACGGATAGAGTGAGATGCTGTTGCAGCTTATAATAGCCGGAACGTTTTCTTGAATGTCGTAGGCGTTGAGCACCGGATTACCGGGCGTCATTGCGATGGCGATGTACGTACCAACAGCCAATTGCGCGAATGCAGGGCTCGCGATCGAACCGAGTTGAAAGCCGGCGGCTCCGTTGCTTCCAGCGCCGAAACTGGCCGGGATATTGTACGTCGCGCCGTAGAGCACGCCGGAACCCTCAGGGCCCGATTCGTAGACGAACAACTGATACAGTGACGTGTCGTAAACCGTGTTATGATCCGCGGAAGCAACGCCGTACGTCGACACTTCGTAGAGGTCGACCGCGGCGAGCCCAGCGCCGTTCCCCGCATTAACGTAACCCGTGAGCGGGTTGGCTAATGGGCCGACGATCTCGTTGTCGTCGGCATCGAACGCGTAGATCGGAGCATAGGCGCTCGAGCCGGTCGTCGTCGTGCAATTGTCCGGCGCGGCGATGAATACATACTGCGCAATCGCTTGGCTGTCCACGTAAAGATAATTGCTGTACACCGACGGCGCCGCGCCGTTGGCGTAAATCGTTTGCGCGGTGGGGTTCGCGTATAAATTCGTGCCAAGCCAATGATTGCTCGAATCGTAGAGATTCGAGTAGATCGTGTACGTTCCGACCGGAAGATTCGTCGCGCACTCGTAGGCCACGTACACATTCGTGCATTGGCTAAGGTAGATCGACGTCGTGAAGACGCTCGTGCCGTTGTACGTTGCGGTAAGCGCGACGCTTGCCGTCGAGGGGCTCACAAAACTCGGAACCCGCTTGCTCGAAACCGCCGGCCGGGCCTTATTGCTGACACGCCGCCCGCTCAATGTCTGTTTTTGGGCGAGCGTGATGCTCAGTGTGACCTTAGCGCCATTGGTGAGACTCGATGGACCGTTGCCGCCGCCCGATGACGACCCAGAACTTAGGGAATGCCCCCCTCCGGAGCATCCCGCAATCAACATCAAGCCCGCAGCCGAAAGTGCCGAACGTCGCGCCCTGTTTGCCAAATTTAACTTCCTTGGTAGGTAGTTAGGCGGTTCGAGCCCTGGGTTGTCCGACCTTGCGTTGGTTTAGAAAGTGTGAGGTCGCTCAGACAGGGGATGACCTCCGAAGAAGCGCCAAAGGCGCTCGACCAATCGACGAAAGGATGGCACATGAATCCGTCTGACCTCTCAGAACGCATCATGGCCCAAGCGCGCGATCTCCAGAACAAGGTCACGCAAGCGGCGAGTCAATCCGCGGAACAGATGAAACCGTTCATCGAGCAATCGATGACCACGGCCGGCGAGCTTCAGAAGACGCTCGCCGAGCACGCCTCTAAGACGGCCGCGATCAACCAGGAGTACACAAACCGCGCGCTCGGACACGTCTCAGAGCTTATGAAGCTGGGATCCGAAGCGATGCGAGCAAATGCGGAGCAAGCACGCGCAATGGCACAGGACATGGTCGGCCACGCACGTCGAGCGTACGAAACGACGAGCGCCTTCGGGCACGAAGCCGGGAAGGACGACTAGCGGCTTTTTGCCGCGACCGGAACCGCGACCACTTCCACGACGGCCGGAGCGAACTTCAGAAACTTCTCGGTTGACTGCGGCCACGACGCGATAAGCTCGCGGGCCAAACCCGAGTTCGTCGCCGCGTGGTGCCGTTCCAAGAGGTCGCGTAACAGGCCGGCATCCGCGTCTGCGGCGCTCATTGCGGTCATCGCCTCGTGCGGCGACGAGAGAAGATCGGTCGCCAGAACGAAGACCGTTCCGCCGGTCATACCGCTTGCGAAATTCCGGCCGATTGGGCCGAGAATCGCGACCGTGCCTTTCGTCATGTACTCGCAGGCGTGGTCGCCCGCGCCTTCAGTGACGATCGTTGCACCGGAGTTACGCACGGCGAGCCGCTCGCCGGCCGCGCCGCGGATGAACGCTTCGCCGCCGCGCGCGCCGTAAAAGGAAGCGTTGCCGATTGCGGGTTCATGCGGCTCTCCGGGCGAGCGAACGATGATCTTCCCGCCTTCCATACCTTTGCCGACGAAATCATTCGCATCGCCGTCAAGCTCGAGGGAGAGTCCATGCGTAATAAACGCGCCGAAGCTTTGGCCGGCGGTTCCGCGATAGTGCAGCGTAATAGGACGCACGTCTTCGCCGCTCTTGCGCTGCAACACGATCGAATGCGCGATGCGGGCGCCGACGGTACGATCCGCGGGCGTCAGCACGAAACGCTCGTTGCGCGCTGAGGCGCGATCGTCAACATGGCCCTCTTCTTGCGGAACGTCGCGGGGCTCGACCATTTGTTCCGGAAGACGCAGCACTTCCGTTAGATCGACATCGACGCCGAGGGCAAGTGTTGAATCTGCAACGCGCAGCAAGTCGGAGCGACCGTGAATCTCTTCGAGGCTGCGCGCGCCGAGCTTCGCAAGACGGCGGCGGACGTCATTAGCAATAAACTCAAAGAATGCGATTGCTTCCTCAGGCTTGCCCTTGAACTTCTCGCGGAATTTCGGATCTTGGCTCGCGATGCCGACCGGGCACGTGTTCTTGTGACATTGCCGCGCGTAAATGCAGCCGAGCGCAATTAAGAGCGCGGTTCCGAATCCGTAGAGGTCCGCGCCGAGCATCGCGGCGACGATAACATCGCGGCCGCTCTTGAATCCGCCGTCGACGCGCAGCTTGACGCGCGAGCGCAACCCGTTTGCGACGAGCGCATGATGCGTCTCGACCAGACCCAGCTCCCACGGCAATCCGGCGTGCTTGATCGACGAGAGCGGCGAAGCGCCCGTTCCGCCGTCGAAGCCGCTGATGTGAATGACGTCGGCTCGCGCTTTCGCAACGCCGCTTGCCACGACGCCGATCCCGGATTGGCTGACCAGCTTTACCGCAATTTTGGCTTGCGGTGCAGCGCGCCGCAAATCGTATATCAGCTGCGCCAAGTCTTCAATTGAATAGATGTCGTGATGCGGGGGTGGCGAGATCAGCTGTTGACCGGGGCTCGCGCCGCGCAGACGCGCAATGTCGGCCGAGACCTTGAAGCCCGGAATCTGCCCGCCTTCACCCGGCTTGCTGCCCTGCGCCATCTTGATCTCGAGCTCGTCGGCGCTCGCCAAATATTCTGCCCCGACACCGAACCGTGCGGAAGCGACTTGTTTGATCGTGCTGCGCGACGGGCCCCAGAAGCGTGAGGGCTCTTCACCGCCTTCACCGGAGTTACTGCGAGCACCGATCACGTTGACGCCGGTTGCTATCGTCGCATGTGCCTCAGGCCCGAGTGCGCCAAGCGACATTGCCGCAGTCGTGAATTTGCGCACGATATCGCTGACGCTCTGCGTTTGCTCGAGCGGAATCGAATCACCAATCGATTGCGGTTGGATCAGGTCGCGCAGCGCAATCGGCGGTCGCGCTTCCATTTCGTCCGATAGTTTTTCGAACGCGGCATAGTCGCCGTTCATCGCGGCCGCACGCAAGAACTTGATGACGTTCGGATCGAACCCGCGCCGCACGCCTTCGCGCCGGTAGCGGAACAAACCGCGATCTTGCGGGACGCCGCCTTGCGCGGCGGCCGCGCTCCAGGCGCGGACGTCTTCTTCCAGCTCGACGAAGCCAACCGTCGGAACGTGCGCGCGCATTCCCGGGAAGCACAAATCGGCGATATCTCGACCCAGTCCGATGGTCTCGAAGGTTTGCGCGCCGATGTACGAGCGCAACGTGCAGATGCCGAGCTTCGACATCACTTTGAGGACGCCCGAACGCACGGCATCGAGAAACGCGCGGCTGGTGCCGCCGTTGTGCGCCGCGATTCGCAGCCCCAGCCACGGGCAAACAACATTTGCACCCGCGGAAATCACCGCCGCAATCGAGTGCGAGTCGCGACCGAAACCATCGGCGACCGCGATGCTCGATTGCATCCGCAGCCCTGCGCTCGTCAACGTTTGATGCACGGCTCCCGCCGCGAGCACCGCCGGAACGGGCGTCTGCGCATCGCGATCGTCGAGTACGATCAAGCTGGCGCCGTGACGCACCGCTTCTTCTGCTTCGTGCGCAATCTCGCGCAAGCGCTCACCAAGACGTGACTCGCCGAGCTCGAGTCGAACGACATGCTGCGCCAACCGTTCGTCGGCGCGCACGAGATCGAATGCGTGCTCGTCGAGCACCGCGTGGTCGAGCATGACGAGCGAACCGAAAGACGGAACGTCCCCGTTTGTCGGGCCCGAACCGATCCACGCACGCATGTCGAAGGCGAGCCCTTCGCGATACGGATCGATCGGCGGATTCGTGACCTGCGCGAAACGCTGACGCAAATAATATGCGACCGGCATGCGCCGTTCGAGGAACGGCAGTGCCGCATCATCACCCATCGAAAAGACGGGCTCGCCGCCTCCGGCTGCGACGACCTCGACGACGTCTTTGATCTCATCCTTCGCAAATGCAAAGCGAACGAGATCGGCATCCGTTGGTGCAGCGGGTGCCGTAAGTGCCTGTGCGTGTGAAAGATCGAAGTGCCACGAACGCACGATCGCGCGATAGTCTCCCCGTGCGCGACGCTCTTCGCGAAACGTTTTCGGCTTGACCAACTCGCCGGTAGCAAAACGCACAACAAGCCGTTCACCCGGGCCTAAACGCCCGCGCTCGAGGATTTTATCGCTGCCGAAATCGACGACGCCCGCTTCGCTCGCGCACAAAACCTTTCCGGATTCGGTGCGGCACCAGCGCAGCGGACGAAAGCCGTTGCGATCGAGCGCGGCGCCGACGATATCGCCGTCGGTGAATATCATTGCGGCCGGACCGTCCCAGGGTTCGATGGTCGGAACGTGCGCATCGTAATACGCGTGCAGACGGTCATCTTCGGCGTCGATCGCCGGCGCCAGCATGAAGTCGATCGCTACGTCGATACGGTGACCGGAACCGAGCATCGTATCGAGCGTCGTATCGAAATCGAGTGAGTCGCTTGCACCCCGAATCGGCTGCATGCCTCGCGCGCGCATCCAGGCGCGATTGCCGGTGATCGTGTTGATCTCGCCGTTGTGCGCAATCAGATTGAACGGCTGCACCAGCTTCCACGACGGCGACGTGTTCGTCGAAAAGCGTTGGTGGAAGATCGCATAGCGCGACGTGAATGCGGGATCGCGAAGATCTTTGAAATACGAACCGAGCTCGTTGCTCGAAAGCAATCCCTTATAGATGACGCTGTCGGGAGATGCGCTCACGAGCGCTGCGCCGCCGCCCGCGTCGCGAAGCGTGCGAATGATGTTGCGCCGTACCTGGCGCATCCGCTCCCGAACGTTTCCCGGACCCATATCGACCAGCAGCTGCTCGTAAAGCGGGCGAGTCGCCCGGGCATGCTCGCCGAGGACTTCCGGGTCGACCTTCGGACGCCGCCACAGCAGCGGCTTCACATCGGTCGCAAAAACTGCGGCCTCGATCTGCGCACGCAGGCCGGTTGCTTCCTCGGGATCGTGCGGCAAGAACAGCGCGATTGCGGCCAAATGTCTCTCCGGCACGCGGCGGCTCATCGCCGGAAGCTCACGGATCAAAAGACTCCGAGGAGTCTCGATCAGGAGGCCGGCGCCGTCACCGGTGCGCCCGTCGGAGGCTCGCGCGCCGCGATGCACCATGCAGCCAACAGCCTCGAGCGCGAGGCGCACGATTTCATGGGATGCGGTGTGCGAAAGATCGGCGATGAAACCGACGCCGCAGGCGTCGTGCTCGCGTGCCGGTCCCTCATCTTCAAATGCTAGGGCACGCATAGGTAAGTTTCGACTTTAGGCCAGGCCCGCTATGGGGTCAATCGACAATTGGCTAATTTGTATACATTTTAACGCACGGGCCTACCCCGGCGATACGACCTTAGCCTCGGAGACCGAGCGCGACCATCATCTTGTAGCCGACCTCGAGCGCGCGCTCGTCGATGTCAAAGCGTGCCGAGTGGTGCGGAAACGCGGTCCGTTCGTCGCCGCGTGCACCGACGATGAAGTATGCCCCGGGCCGCTGTTCTTGCATGAAGGACATGTCTTCGGCCCAGCTGACAAGGTCGTGCTCGACGACGTTCTCGGCGCCGAGCGTCTTGCGGCCGACCTCCCGCACGACGTCGTTCATAGCCTTGTCATTGACCGTCGGCGGATAACTCCAGCGATATTCCATCGAAGGCTCGACTCGCATGGCGTCGCCAACACCTTTAGCGATGCGCTCGATGCGCTCGGGCATGCTCTTACGGATCTCCGGATCGAACGTGCGCACCGTTCCGCGTAACATCACTTCGTCCGGAATGACATTGAAGGTCGTACCCGCTTCAATGTGTCCGACGGTGACGACGACGGGATCTTTCGGCGCCATCTCGCGGCTGACGAGCGTTTGCACCATCGTGATAAAGTAACCCGCCGCGGCGATCGGATCGTGCGTCGTCTGCGGCATTCCGCCGTGCCCGCCTTTTCCGCGGATATGCAACGTGAACTCATCTGCCGACGCAAAGAACGCGCCGTCACGCACGCCGATCTTCCCGACGTCAAGCCCGGTATACAGATGCAGCGCGAAGGTGCGATCGACGTGCGGATTCTCGAGCGCACCGTCGTCGATCATCAGCTTGTTGCCGGCCAGGCCTTCTTCACCGGGCTGAAAACAAAAGACGAGCGTCCCGGGAACCTCGGTGCGGCGCTCGGCGAGCGTCTTCGCGGCGTTGAGCAAAATCGACATGTGTCCGTCGTGCCCGCACGCGTGCATTTTCCCGACGTTCTTCGAGCGATACGGCGTCTCGCCGAGCTCGGTAACCGGAAGCGCATCGATATCAGCGCGCAACAGCGTGACAGGGCCTGGTTTGCCGCCCTTGAGCGTTCCGAGCAATCCGGTCTGTCCAATCCCGGTACGCAGATCGTCAAGACGCATCTTGCGCAGATGCTCTTCGAGATACTTTGCGGTGTCGTGTTCCACGAGCGACAACTCCGGATACATGTGGAGATGCCGGCGGACCTGGACGAGCTCTTCGGAGACTTGCGGACGATCGAGCAGCATGTTCGGGGCTTCGCAACCTTTGCGGCGGTGCCCCTGTGGTGCGGGGGGTACGACACCTCTATAGAAGGGAGCCGACCGGGAATGAAAGGCCAGAATCGGATGGAGTTTGGATGGCGCGGGCGCTAAGGCCGCATACCGGCCCCGGCGCGACGACTTTCGAGCGCTTCGGACTGTCGGACGAACAGCTGATCACGATCTTGCGCAACATGTTGATGCAGCGGATCGTCGACAACCGCGGGTTTCAGCTAAACCGGCAGGGCAAGGTGCCGTTCGCACTCGGCAGTGAGGGACATGAAGCGGTGCAAGCCGGCGCTGCGCTGGCGTTTGCACGCGGCAAAGACATTTTCGTCCCGTACTATCGCGATCTCGGCCTCGTGCTCGGCATCGGCTATCCTATTCTCGATTTGCTGCTTTCGATGTTCGCGCGCGGCGCGGATCGTTCGGGGGGACGCCAATTTCCGAATCACTTCGGGAATCACGATCTCGGCATCATGAACATCTCGTCGATCATCTCTGCGCACATTCCGCATGCGGTCGGCGCGGCATATGCGTTCACGTATCGCGGCGAAACCGGACGCGCGGTACTCGTAACCTTCGGTGAAGGTGGAACGAGCGAAGGCGAATGGCACGAATCAATCAATTTCGCGTCCATTCATAACTTGCCGATCGTCTTTCTCTGCCAGAACAACGGCATCGCAATCTCGGTCCCGCAGACGCAGCAGATGCATGTCAAAGACGTCGCGCAGAAGGCCGTTGCGTACGGCATCCCCGGCGAAACCTTTGACGGAATGGACCCGCTGATCAGCTACGACGCCGTCAAACGCGCACTTGATCGCGCGCGGACCGGCGGCGGACCAACGCTGCTCGAAGCCAAGTGCGCGCGCTTCCTTTCACACTCTACCGACGACGACGACCGTGCATATCGTTCGCGCGAGGTCGTACAAGAGTTGCGCAAACGCGACCCGATTACGACTTATGAAGCTCTGTTGCTCGCGAACCACGTCATCGACGAAGCCAAGATCGAATCGTTGCGCCGCGAGATTCTCGAAGAAACAAATGATGCGACCGATCGGGCCGAATCAATGCCGCTTCCCGAGCCATCGGATCTATACAAGAACGTATATGCGGGAGACTACGAACCGTGGCAATAGCGACCCAAACGCGCGAGATGAATAACGTCGAGGCGGTGCGCGAATCGCTACACGAGGCGTTGGTCACTGACGAACGCGTCCTCATCATGGGCGAGGACGTCGGCGCACGCGGAAACGTCTTCTTGATCACCAAAGGCTTTCTTGAAGAATTCGGCCCGAAGCGAATCATCGATACGCCGCTCGCCGAAGCCTCGATCGTCGGCGTCGCAATCGGCATGGCGATGGAAGGATTGCGTCCGATCGCCGAGATTCAATTCGCCGACTTCATTTATCCGGCTTTCAACCAGATCGTCGGTGAAGCCGCGAAGACGCGCTACCGCAGCAACGGCGATTACACGTGTCCGCTCGTCATCCGTACACCCTACGGCGGCGGCGTACGCGGCGCACTCTCGCACTCCGTCTCCATCGAAGCTCTGTTCTATCACGTTCCCGGACTAAAAATTCTCGCGCCCTCGACGCCCGCGGATATCAAAGGTTTGCTGACCGCTGCGATCGAGGATCCCGACCCCGTCCTGTTCCTCGAACACAAGAAAACGTATCGCCTCGTCAAAGGCCCCGTCCCCGAAGGGCATTACGTTCTGCCGATCGGTAAGGCGGACGTTAAGAAGGACGGCTCGCAGCTGACCGTCGTTTCGTACGGACTGTACGTGCATCAAGCACTCGACGCGGCACGCCAGCTCGAAACCGAAGACGTATCGGTCGAAGTGATCGACCTGCGTTCGATTCGGCCGATGGACCGCGAAACGATCCTAGAAAGCGTGCGGAAGACGCGCAAGCTTCTGATCATTCACGAGGACAACAAGTTCGGTGGCATCGGCGCCGAGATTGCGGCGATGGTAGCCGAAGAGGCACTCTTCGATTTAGACGCGCCGGTCAAGCGGCTGTGCGGCCCCGATGTTCCTGCAATGGGCTACGCGATCTCGCTCGAAGAAGAGTTCATGATCTCGACTGAGCGCATGCGTGAAGCAATGCGCGAATTAGTGAATTTCTGATGCCGACCACGATCAAGATGCCGCAGCTCGGCGAAACAGTCACGGAAGGCACGGTCGCGCAATGGCTCAAGAAGCCTGGCGACCGCATCGAAAAGTATGAAGCCTTCGTCGAGGTTTCGACCGACAAGGTGAACGCCGAAGTCCCGGCCCCGGTGAGCGGGATCTTGCGCGAGATCATCGTGCAAGAAGGCGAGACCGTTCCTACCGGCGCGGCGATCGCCGTGATCGACGAAGCCGGCGCACCCGCGAATGCGGAACCTGTCGCCGATGCGATTATGGCCGCGCCCGCGACGGCCGTTCACACCGCAGCACCGGCCGCCAGGGTACCGACACCGAACGGTGTCTCGCGCGCTGATACGTCGCTGCGCGGCGTCTCGCCCGCGGTACGCAAGCTCGCACGCGAACACAACGTCGACGTGACGAGCATCCGAGGAACCGGCTCGAACGGACGTATCACGGCACAAGATATTTTAGAAGCGTCACGTGGCGGAAGCGCCGCACCGGCAGCTCCGCGAGCGGCGAGCGCGCCGAGCGACGGACGCTCGAGCTACACCAATCCGATTCCAGGCACGACGATCCCGTTGACGCAAGCGCGCAAGATCATCGCGCAGCGCATGGTCGAATCGCGCCGAACCGCGCCGCACGCGTGGACGATGGTCGAAGTCGACGTCACCAATCTTTGGACGTGGCGCACGCGCGAGAAAGACACTTTCGAACGCGAGAACGGCCAGAAGCTCACGCTACTGCCCTTCTTCGTGCGCGCAGTCGTCGGATCGCTCGCGGCTTATCCATTGATGAACGCATCCTTCACCGATGCGGGTATCAAGGTTCACAAGGACATCAATGTCTCGGTTGCCGTCGCGCTCCCCGACAATTTGATTCTTCCGGTCATGCGCAACGCCGACAAGCTTTCGATCAAAGGTCTCGCCGTCGCGGCAGGGTCGCTCGTCGATCGCGCGCGGCGCGGCCAGCTCGGCGCAGACGATCTCGCGGGCGGTACGTTCACGGTGAACAACACGGGCGCGAACGGCTCGATTCTGTCGGCACCGATTCTTCCCACCGGTCAAGCCGGCATCATCACGATGGAGGCGGTTGTGAAACGCCCCGTCGTCGTGACCGGCGACGCGATCGCGATCCGCTCGATCATGAACGTTTGTCTCTCGCTCGATCACCGCGTCGTCGACGGCGGCATCGCCAGCGCATTTCTTTCTGACGTCAAGAAGCGGCTCGAAGCGATGGGGCCGTCCGGCACGCTCTAAGCCTGGTGCAAGTCCGCAAAACGTTTCGCTTCGAAGCCGCGCACGTTCTCCCGCATCATCCCGGAAAGTGCTCGCGTCTTCACGGGCACTCGTATCGTCTCGAGGTCGCAGTCAACGGGCCGATTCAAGGTGACGGACCGAGTCTGGGTATGGTGATCGATTTCGACGAGATCGACAAAATTGTTCAGACAACGATCATCGGTCAATTGGATCATGTCTCGCTCAACGATCTGATGCCGAATCCGACCAGCGAAAATATCGTCATGTGGATTTGGCGCCGGCTCAATGATTCGCTCGATGGTCTCGAAGAGCTGGTGTTGTGGGAAACCGCAACGGCGTGCGCCGTTTTCCGAAGGTCGGATCTGTGATGCTACAGATGGTCGAGATCTTCTACAGCTTGCAAGGCGAAGGCAGCTATGCCGGAACGCCCGCCGTGTTCGTGCGCCTCGCCGGCTGCAATCTTGCATGCGATTTCTGCGACACCGACTATGCGCTGAAATTTCTTGCATCGATCGACGATGTCGTCGCCCGCGTGCGTGAAATCGGCGGCGATTGTCCGATGGTCGTGATCACGGGTGGTGAGCCGTTTGCGCAACGCGAGACGCTTGCGCTCATCGCTGCGCTGCGTGCCGACGGCCGGCGCATCCATGTCGAGTCGAACGGTACGATTCCGGTCGATGCCGAGCTTCCATCCGATGTCTGGCTGACGGTCTCGCCGAAAGATCGGCTCGACTCCGGCATGGCGCGGCGCGCCAACGAAGCGAAACTGATCGTCGACCGTCGCGTTCCGCGCGAATGGACGGAGCGTTTTGACGCGCACACGCCAATCTTTCTGCAGCCCGAAGGAAACAAACCCGAAAACGTTGCGCTCGCCATCGAAGCTGCAAAAGCCGAGCCGAATCTTTTCCGGCTCTCACTGCAGACGCACAAGTTCATCGGCATTCGTTGATCCTCGTCGTGTGTGCGGTCGCGCAAGAGCTGCGGCATTGGAAGCCCCGCGAGCACGTCGAGATGCTGGTGACGGGGATCGGTCCCGTGGAAGCCGCAGCTGCAACGTCGCGGGCACTTGCAACTTCGGCGCCCAGCATCGTCATCAACGCGGGCATCGGCGGCGGTTTTCGCGGCCGCGCAGCCGTCGGCGATGCATTTGCGATCGAGACCGATCATCTCGCCGAGCTTGGACTAGAGGACGGAAACCCGCTGCCGCCCTTACCTGGCGGCGTACGGCTCGTCGAGAAAACAGAAAGCGATGAGGAACTGGTCGAGCTATGCGCGAGCGTCGGTGCACGCATCGGCAGCGCGATAACAGTCTCGACGATCACAACGAGCGATGCCCGCGCCGAAAATTTGGCACAGCGGTTCGAAGCAGAGATTGAAGCGATGGAAGGCTTCGCGGTGTTGCGCTCTGCAGCGGTGGCAGGAATACCCGCCCTCGAGCTGCGCGGCGTTTCGAATCTCGTCGGTGCGCGAGAACGCGCGGGCTGGGATTTCGACGCCGGTGCGCGCGCTGTCGCGATGCTGCTGGATCGTTTCTTGGATGCGTTTATAAAAAAATGAGCTATTCACTCGCGTACACGCCCTGTCCCAACGACACGTATATCTTCGCGGCCCTCACGAACGGCTTGCTGAAAGACGCGCCGAAGGTCGATGCCGTCCTCGATGACGTTGAGGGTTTGAACGCGGCTGCACGGCGCGGCGCGTACGCATTGACGAAAGTCAGCTACGGTGCGATTCCGTATCTGCTCGACCGCTATCGCATCTTGCGTTCGGGCGGCGCACTCGGTCGCGGTTGCGGTCCGCTGCTGATCGCGAAGCCGCGCGCAGACGGCAGCGTTCCTACGCTCGAGGAGCTCTCGCCGGATGCAATCATCGCGATACCCGGCGTGCTGACGACCGCATTCTTGCTCGTGCGCCTTGCGCTCGGACGAACGCCGCAGATTGCCGAAATGCGCTTCGATAAAATCGTCGACGCCGTCGCCAAGGGCGAGGTCGACGCCGGACTCATCATCCACGAATCGCGCTTCACGTACCAGGTACGCGGACTGCGCTCGATCGTCGATCTGGGCGAATGGTGGGAAGGTCAGACGCGAACGCCGATACCCCTCGGCGCAATTCTCGCGCGGCGCGATCTTGACGACAAAGAAGCCATCGGCGTCGATGGGGCCGTGCGCCGGAGCTTGCAATTCGCGCGCAAACGTGAAGACGCCATCATCGACTACGTCCGCGCGCACGCAACGGAGATGTCCGACGACGTAATGCGCAAGCACATCGGCCTTTACGTCAACGACTTCAGCGACGACGTCGGCGACGAGGGCCGTGCGGCCGTCGACATGCTCTTCTCGCGCGCGTCTTCGGCGGGCTTGATTCCCCCGGATGTGAAGCCCGAATTCATCGGATGAACCGGCGCGGATTTCTCGCATCGTCTGTCGCACTTGCGGTTACGCCACGCAGCGTTGCGGCGGCACCGACGGTGATGCTCGGGGATGACGTTCTAGTCAACGACGTATGGAACGAGATCGGTAATCGCAGCATTGGAATCGTGACGAATCAAACTGGCGTCACATCGCGTCAGGTGTCGATCGTCGATGCGTTGCGTCGCAATTCGCGAGTCAGCGTCAAAGCGTTGTTCGCGCCCGAACATGGGTTGCGCGGCGACCGGCCGGCCGGGGCGTACGTTCCGTCGTATACGGATCCGTCTTCGGGCCTACCGGTCTACAGTTTATACGGTGCGACGCGTCATCCGAGTGCGGCTATGCTCGCGGGCATCGATCTCTTGCTCTTCGACATTCAAGACGTCGGCGCGCGCGCATACACGTTCATCTCGACGATGGCCTACGTCATGCAAGCCGCTGCTCAGCACGGAAAAGAGATCTGGATTCTCGATCGTCCGAATCCAATCGGCGGGGCGATTGTCGAAGGTCCCGTTCTCGAACCCGAATACAAATCGTTCATCGGACTCTATCCGATTGCAATGCGTCACGGCATGACGGTCGGCGAGCTAGCGCAGATGTTCAACGATGCCTTCGGGATTCGCGCGAAGCTGCGCGTCATTCCCATGCGCGGCTGGCAACGTTCGATGCTTTGGGACGAGACCCGACTACCATGGATTCAGAGCTCGCCGAACATTCCTAGCTGGGAAACGACGTTGTTGTATCCATGCACCGGGCTCGTCGCATCGGCAGGCCTCAACAACGCAACCGGGACAGCCAGGCCGTTTCAGTATGCGGGTACGCACGGGCTCGACGCACAGAAATTCGCGGACGCGATGAATGCGCGCCAACTCCCGGGTGTCAGTTTTCAGGGCGTCGTCTGGGTACCGCCGTCAGGGTTTTGGGCCGGCAAGCAACTTACGGGCGTTGCACTCGGCATCACCGGTCCGCATGCGTTTCTTGCGGTGTTAACGGCTGTTGAGCTGCTGGTTACCGCGCGTCAAATCGATCCGAGCGCCATTTCGATTCAAAGCCGCACCGGCGTCGATCGCGATTGGGGCACTGACACGCTGCGCGAAGGCTTACTTGCCGGAAAATCCGCGGCCGAAATCATCGCCGAGTGGGCTCCGCGTCTCGCAGAATTCAAAACGCTGCGCGCGAAATATTTGTTGTACTAGTAGAGAACGCGCTTATCGCGTTCGGTTTTGATTCGCAGCTGGTTGAGCTGAAAATAGTGCGCAAAGCGCTGGATTTCGTCCATCGTGCCTTCGCTGATGTCAACGAACTGCATGCCGTGAACGAATACCGCACGCGGTAGGTTAAAGAACGTAATCTTCGATTTCGCGCGCACGTGCATCTCGCTGAATTTACGCGGCGGCTTCTTGACCCGCTTCTTGCGCGGACCAAACGGCGTATCTTCGGAGACTTCTTTCCACTCTGGGAAGAATTCGAGAAAGTCGCACGGCAGCGTGAAGTGCAAAAGCAGTTCCTGGTCGTGAATCATGTCCTCGTCGAGCAATATGCGCAATCCACCCGCGGAAAGATCGTTTGCCATCGCGCGACGCTCGCCCGGACGACCTACGACTTCATAATAAACGGGGAACTCGATCTCTGCACGAAACGCAGTGCGCTTATTGTTGGCACCGCCGGCTGCAGCCGCTGCTGCCGCGCCGCGCGCCGCCGCTGTACTTTCAGCCGAGCCACCGGCCGTTCGCTTCTTCTCGCCACCAAACCTGAACATCGAAGTTCTCGCTTTCCAGGACTCTGTGCGCAGCCCTCCGTAGGGGGCTGCGTGAGCGTGCTCGCCGACCGGTTGATTGCAGCGTTGGGGGCCGACGCCGTCCACACGGAACCCGAAGATTTGGCTGTCTACGCGTTCGATGCGTACAGCGAGGACCGGCTGCCGAGCGCGGCAGTCGTTCCGAAAGATGTGCGTGAGGTCACGCAAGTCGTCCGAATCGCTGCGGAGTGTGGTGAGCCGATCGTCGCGCGCGGCGCGGGAACTGGTTTGTGCGGCGGCGCCGTTCCGACGCAGGGCGGCATCGTCGTTTCGTTTGCGCGAATGAATCGCATTCTTGAAATCGATACGCGCAATCGTCGCGCGAAAGTCGAACCTGGCCTCATAAATCTCGATCTCTCGCGTGCAACGGCGCGCGACGGACTCTTTTATGCACCGGACCCGTCGAGTCAAAAAGTGTCGTCGCTCGGCGGCAACATCGCGACGAATGCCGGCGGTCCGCATTGTCTCTCTTATGGCACGACGACCAATCACGTGATCGGCCTGGAATACGTCGATGGCCGCGGCGAAGTCGTGACGGTTCATCAGAACGATCCGGGCTACGATATTGCCGGCGTCTTGGTCGGCAGCGAAGGTACGCTCGGCATCGTCACATCGATCGAGCTGCGCTTGATGCGCCTCCCCGAAGCGGTCCGCGTCTGCGTCGCGACGTTCGGCGACGTCGAGAGCGCAAGTGAGGCCGTTTCGCAGGTGATCGGCGCCGGGATCGTGCCGATCGCGCTCGAGATCATGGACAAAGTCATCACCGGCGCCGTCGAAGCCGCGTTCAACGCCGGTTACCCCCGGGATGCGGGGGCGGTGCTGCTCGTCGAGATTGCCGGACTCGCTGACGACATGGACGCAAGCGAAGCTGCGATCGCCAAGATCGCCCGTGCCTGCGGCGCGCTCTCGTGGCGCACTGCGCGCAGCCAAGCCGAGCGCGACCTCTTGTGGGCTGCACGCAAGGGGGCGGCAGGCGCGATCGGACGCCTAGCACCCAATTACTATATTCAAGATTGCACCGTGCCGCGCACCAAGCTGCCGATGGTGATGCATCGCGTCGAAGAGATCGCGCGCGATCATCAGCTCGCAGTCGGCAACGTCTTTCACGCCGGCGACGGGAACTTGCACCCGCTGCTGCTATTCGATCGCAGCCGTCCGCGCGATATTCAAGCCGTGATCGATGCGGGTAGCGAGATCTTAAAGACCTGCATTGATTACGGCGGCACGATCTCGGGCGAACACGGCATCGGGTACGAGAAGCGCGAATCGCTCGCGTTACTCTTTTCGGCCGATGATCTCGCGACGATGGGACGCGTGCGCGACGTGCTCGATCCCGCGCGCCGCTTCAATCCCGACAAGATATTCCCAAGCAGCGCGATGTGCAGCGAAGTTCGTGCCGCGAGCTAAGAGCCGAACCAACACATACGAGATCGACGGGCGCAGCCCCGGTCGAATCGTCGAACCGGGTTCCGAACAAGAAGTCGCCGACGTACTTCGCGTGGCCGATGCAGCGGGTGACGCCGTCGTCCCGGTTGGGGGTGGAACGCTACTTGGAGTCGGCAATCCACCGCGCCACTATGAAATTGCGCTTTCGATGTTGCGACTCGACACCGTGCACGACTACGACTATCGCGATCTGACAATCGGCGCCGGCGCAGGTATGACGGTCGCGCACCTTGCGCAGCTGCTTGCGAAGCATCGCCAGTTTGTGCCGCTCGACGTTCCGCGCCCGGCGAGCGCAACGATCGGCGGAACGCTGGCTGCTGGTTGGCTCGGGCCGCGCCGCGCAACATACGGCCGGCCACGTGATTTGTTAATCGGAACGACGACTGCACTCGCAGATGGAACGCTAGCCCACGCAGGCGGTATGGTCGTCAAGAACGTCAGCGGCTACGATCTCTCGCGTTTGTATGTATCATCGCTCGGAACCCTCGGCGTCATCACGCGCGCAAATTTCAAAACGCTGCCGATGCCGGCGGCATTCCGCTTGACGATCGCGCGGCTTCCCGAAGGAACGCGCGCACGCGCCGCAGCCAACGTGCAAGCTCTCGACGTTGAGCCCAGCGCTGCGCTCTTGATCGACGGTTTTCGTGAAATCTTACCTTTTGAGCTGGGCATGGAAGGCGCAATTCTTCTCGCATTCGAGGGTTCGGCCGCCGCTATCGAACGCGCGACGCGCAGCGTCCGTTCGGCGCTCGGCTCGGCCGGCGTTCCGGAGACACGCATCATCGACACCGGCGCGCACGAAACGTTCGCACGAACGCTCGATGCATACATCGCGAGCATTGCGGGGCGCTCGGTAACGTTGCGCGTGCT
Source organism: Vulcanimicrobiota bacterium (assembly GCA_963715815.1). GTDB lineage: Bacteria > Vulcanimicrobiota > Vulcanimicrobiia > Vulcanimicrobiales > Vulcanimicrobiaceae > JAFAMS01. The sequence continues at coordinate 2,515,244 of OY970278.1, forward strand.
CGGTATGCCGGACGGCGCCCTCAAACGCGAAGCTGCCGCACGCGAAGGTATCGCTCCGACAGCTGCGCTGCTCGATACGATCGTCGATCTGCGCTGCGGCGACGTGATCGCACGCGTATTCGTCGATGGAAAGCTCGACGTGCTCGCCGTGCGCGGGACGCTTTCCGATGCGGTCGCGGCGTTACGCGCGAGACTCCCCGAAGCAACCGTGCTCGCGCGCGGACTTCCACTCGAAGGCGACATCGACGCGTGGGGAATGTTGCCGCCCGCGATCGATGTGATGCGCGATCTTAAGGTACGCTTTGACCCACGCGCAACGCTGGCGCCAGGCCGGTTTCTCGGCGGAATCTAACCAGCGCAAACGCAACCGCCGAAACGAGCGGCACGAAACTCACAAGCGACAGCGCCGCGGCTGGTCCCTCGCGCGCCACGAGCACGCCGACTCCCGTCACGAGGGCGGACCCGATGCCGAACGCAACGCCGTTCATGAGGCCGAGCGCCATGCCGAGATTCTGCGGCAACATCGCTTGCACGAGCGCAACGCCCGGACCGGTATTTGCAGAAAGCAAGATGCTGCCGACTACGAGCAGCCCGAGTCCGAACGGACCGCCCAATACGAAGAATCCAAGCAGGCACGGCACCGCAGCAACGAGCGTCGCAATCGAAAGGAACAGCGCACCGAGACGATCGGCGAGCGTTCCGCCCGCGTACGTTCCAAGGACGCCGACGAGCAAGAACAGCGTGACGATCTGACCGGCCTCGACGAGCGAATGGCCTCGCGCGACCAGCAAGTTGGGCAAGAAAATCATGAACGACGAGTTGACGAGATTGCGCAGCGCGGTACTGATCACGAGCAGCGAGATGCCGAACGGATCGGCTTTGGGTACTTCCAGCGAGTGTGCGGCTTCGTGCCGCCGCTCCGCGCGCGGCCCGACTTTGCTCATCGCCCAAAAGAGTGCTGCGACCGCGAAAACGCCGGGAATCGCAAGCCACGCCGTGCCGCCGCGCCAATGTGCGAGCGCGAGAGCAGCAACAGCCGGACCAATTGAATATCCGATTTGTCCGCCGATCACGAAGATCGACATCCCCGTCGATTTGTGCGATCCGCTGAGCATCGACGAATAACGTCCCGCTTCCGGATGCATCAGCGCCGAACCAAATCCGCCGAGAATAACGAGCCCGATAAGCAGCGCGGGCGAGCTGACTAGACCCGCAAGCGAAACACCGAGCGTCGTCACGCCGACGGCCGCGGGTAAGAACCACCATCTTCCGTAGCGATCCGAATACGCGCCGAAGATCGGCTGCACGATCGAGCTCGTGAAGTACCAGATGAAGCCGACGATGCCCTGAAATATCGGCGAGAGACCGTTGTTGCTCGCTACATAGTAGACGATCAGCGGGACGAATCCGGCGTAAAAGTCGCTGGTCCCATGACTGGCCGCAGTAACGAGCAGCCCGCGACGGTCCCAATCCCGCTTCTTCACGGGGCCGTTTTCGCTCACCGGCGAACCGAAGTCCCCCATGAGCATCTACCGCAACCGCCGAGATGCGGTCGCCGAGAAGCTGGGCGAGGCGATTGCCATCGTCCCCGCTGCGATCCATCGCATTCGCAACAACGACGCCGAGTACGAATTCCGGCAAAACTCGGACTTCTATTACCTAACCGGCTTTACGGAACCCGAGGCCGTGCTGATCATCGCGCCCGGACACGAACAGCGCGACACGTTATTCTTGCGGCGGCGCGATCGCGAAATGGAGATCTGGACCGGGAAGCGGCTTGGCGTAGAAGATGCACCGGCCGCGCTCGAGGTCGACGCAGCATTCGGCATCGATGAGCTCGACGACAAGTTGGGTGCAATGCTCGTGGGTTGGGAACGGCTGGCGTATGGTTTCGGCCGTGACGAAGCCTTCGATCGCACGGTGCACGCCGCCGTCGCCGAAGCGCGGCATGCTGTGCGGCGCGGCGGGAAAGCACCGCTCGAATTCTTAGAACCGGGAACGATCGTACACGAGATGCGTTTACGCAAATCGCCTGAGGAGCTCGAGGTGATGCGCAGCGCCGGCGCGATCACGCGGCTCGGACACATTGCGGGCATGCGCGCAACGCATCCCGGCATGTGGGAATACGAGCTCGAAGCCGTTATCGAATATGCGTACATGCGCAACGGCGCGCAATCTACTGCGTACACTTCGATCGTTGCCGGCGGTGCGAATGCGACGATCTTGCACTACAACACCAACCGCGAACAGCTGCGCGACGGAACGCTCGTTTTGATCGACTCCGCTGCGGAGCTCGACGTCTATGCCTCTGACGTGACACGCACGTGGCCTGTGAATGGACGCTTCACCGCCGAACAGCGCGCGATTTACGAGATCGTGCTCGCGGCCCAGAAAGCCGGCATTGAAGAGGTGCGTCCAGGGAAAACGTTCCGCGCGTACCACGAGGCTGCCGTTCGCGTCCTGTGCGAAGGGCTGATCGACATTGGCTTGCTGTCCGGTTCGCTCGACGAGGTGGTAGAAAACGAATCGTACCGCGATTTCTATCCGCACAATACAGGGCATTGGATCGGTCTGGACGTGCACGACGTCGGCCGCTATCGCAATCACGCCGACGAGTGGCGTAAGCTCGAGCCGGGCATGGTGATGACCGTCGAGCCGGGGCTCTACGTGCAAATGGACCTCAACGTCCCCGAACGCTTCAAAGGTATCGGCGTCCGGATCGAAGACGACATCCTGTGCACCGCAAGCGGACCGGAAAATCTCACGCCGGCTATTCCAAAGGAAATCGACGAGGTCGAAGCGCTCGTCGGTACGGACGCAAAAGAGCTCGCCAGAAACTGAACCTTCATATAACCGTTGCCGGCGGATCAGGTTTTGTCGGCCGGCACCTCGTCGATGCGTTGCGCGCACGCGGTGATGACGTCGTCGTCACTTCGCTGCGCAACCTCGACGCGGCTGCGCAGGCTTGCGCGCGCGCCGACGTCGTCGTCAACCTTGCGGGCGCACCGGTGGCACGACGCTGGACGAACGCCCGGAGGTCCGAAATTCGGCGTTCGCGGGTCGAGCTGACGCGCGGATTGCTCGATCGGATTGCCAAATTTGAGAGAAAGCCTCTCGCGTACGTTTCAGCTTCGGCAGTCGGCTACTACGGCACGAGCTTCACCGAAACGTTCGTCGAGACGAGCTCACCGGGGTCGGATTTTCTTGCACGCGTGTGCCAGGATTGGGAACGCGAGGCCAACCGCGCAATCGAGCTTGGAATCCGCGTTGCGATCGTTCGAACCGGACTGGTCCTTGGACCCGACGGCGGCGCACTTCCGATGATGCTGCCCGCGTTTCGCTTCGGCTTAGGTGGAAAGCTCGCGAGCGGTGCGCAGTGGATGTCGTGGATTCACATCGACGACTTGATCGACGCGTATCTCCATGCAATCGACGGCACAGACGGCGCGATCAACGCAACAGCGCCGGAACCCGTCACCAATGCCGAGTTCACGCGCACGCTCGGCGATCTGTTGCATCGCCCGACAATCTTTCCGGTCCCCGAAGGCGTCTTAAAGGCGGTCTTCGGTGAAGGCGCGATGATTCTAACGGAAGGGCAACGCGTTCAACCGGAACGCACGCTGGCAAGTGGATATCGTTTTCGTTATCCTGAGCTGGAAACGGCGCTACGTTCTCTCTTACGCTGAGAGAGTTTGCTCCGCTTCGGATGACTCGAGCATTTCCAAGTAACGCTCGGCCTCCATCGAAGCTTTGCATCCCATTCCGGCCGCCGTAATTGCTTGCTTGTATCTGATATCGAAGACATCGCCGCCGACGAAAACACCTTCGACATTCGTGTGCACGCCGTCGTGCGAAACAATATAACCCGCCCGATCGAGGTCCAGCTGTCCGCGGAAAATCGCCGTATTCGGATCGTGCCCGATCGCGATGAACAAGGCGTCTGCCTCGATATCATAGCTTTTCTCGGTGATCAGGTTGCGCAAACGCAAACCAGTCATGACCGGATCGCCATGGACTTCTTCGATGACGGTATTCCAGATGAAATCGACCTTCGCATGATTATGTGCGCGCTCGGCCATGATCTTGCTGGCGCGCAGCGTGTCGCGCCGGTGAATGACCGTCACCTGCGATCCAAAGCGCGTCAGAAACAGCGCTTCTTCCATGGCTGAATCGCCGCCGCCGCAAACAACGATCTTTTTCTCTTTGAAGAACGCACCGTCGCACGTTGCGCACGTCGAGACGCCGCGGCCGCGCAAACGCTCCTCGCCTGGAATCCCGAGCCAACGCGCGCTCGCGCCCGTCGCGACGATCAGCGCCTGCGAACGGAATTCGCCTTCGGATGTAAGCACCGTGAACGGGCGCGAACCGAGATCGACCGCCGTTACGTCGACGAATTCCAAGCGCGCACCGAAACGCTCGGCCTGCATGCGAAAGCTTTCCATGAGCTCCGGACCCATAATGCCTTCCGGAAAGCCCGGATAGTTCTCGACCTCGGTCGTCAGCATCAGCTGGCCGCCGTAGAGTGCGCCGGCGAAAACAAGCGGCTGCAAGTTCGCACGCGCCGCATAAATCGCCGCCGTGAGCCCCGCCGGGCCAGACCCGATGATGATCAACTTCTCCATTTTAAAGGTGCTTCGCCCTGGGCTGCGCACCCCCCACGCGAAAGCGTGAGGCCCCCCAAAACACTCGGCCCATCACCATCTGAAACACCTCTCGATTTTCTCGCCGGCCTCGTAACAACACTGCCTCGGATGGGAAGGGGAGATGATTTGGTTGCGCCGACTAATTGTTGATGCTCGAAGACGAATTTTCCGATATCGTTCGTAAGGCGAGCCGAGGCCTCGGGATCGACGTCGCGACGCTCGCGTCACGCACGGGGCTTGCGCAAACCGAACTGAAAGCCTGGATCGGCGGCGAGGGTGCGCCGACCGACAACCAAGCGCGCGAGATCGCGCGCATCCTGCGATTGGATCCCGGCAAGCTTGCTGACAGCGCTGCGCAACGCTGGGAGCCGCACGTCGAATCGCCTGAAGACGTTCGGCACCATCCGCAAAATCCGCATCCTTCGAACGGCTACATCTTCTTCCTTGAGGACGGGAAAACGGCTGCGCTGATCGATCCGGCCGGCGATCCCAACAATTTACGGCGGGCGATCGCAGAAGGCCCGTACGTGCTCCGCTACATTCTGATCACGCACAAACATCTCGATCATTGTGACGCAACTGCGGACGTCGCGAAGCAGTTCCCGGACGCGCAGATCGTGATGCACAAATACGACGTCAACGCGATCGGCGCGCTCGCGAGCAAAGCCATCCCGGTGCGCGACGGCGAGCAGCTTCCATTCGGCGAGGCCGCTGCAATCCGCATGCTGCACACACCCGGACACACCGACGGCTCTTCGTGCTATTTGTTCAAATCAACGGTCTTTACGGGCGACACGCTCTTCGCAGGAAGCATTGGCGGGGCGTTCGGGGAGAACACCGGCTACCAAGACATCCTGCGAAGCGTGTCAACCAAGTTGTTCAAACTCGATGAAGAAACGGTTGTGATGCCAGGTCACGGCCCGCCGAGTACGATCGGGCTCGAGAAGCAACACAACCCGTTCTTCAACGGCTTCTAGACGACGTGAAGCCGCAAATCGGGATCGGCGTCGGCGATCGCAACGGTATCGGTCCGGAGATCACGGCGCGTTTATTGGCCGAGCCGCAGATATTCGAGCAAGCCGAGATTACGGTTTTCGGCGATTCCAAAGTCCTCGATTTCGGAAAACAAGTAAGCGGCGCCGCATTCGCGGGCCTGTTCCGAAGGGTCGAGCTGACCACCGCCAAGGACGAGCCTTTTGGCACCGGTAAGGTCAGCGCGCTCGCGGGCGCCGAGACGCTCGATCAACTTGCAACGATGCTCGCTGCAGCGCAGCGCGGCGAGATTGACGGCATCGTGTTCGCGCCGCTCAACAAGAATGCGATGCGCCTTGGCGGATTGCGGGAAGGCGACGAGCTCGATTTCATCATCGAGCGTCTGGGGTTTTCGGGGAACTGCGGTGAGCTCAACGTACTCGGCGATTTGTGGACGTCGCGCGTAACCTCACACGTCGCCTTGCGCGACGTCGGCGAATTGATTACGCAAGAGCGCGTGTACACTGCGATTCTTCTCGCGAACGATACGCTGCGCGCGGCAGGCGTTGATGTACCGCGCCTGGCGGTCGCCGGTTTGAATCCCCATGCCGGCGATGGCGGGACGTACGGTGACGAGGAGATTCGCGAGATCGCGCCCGCGATCGCACGCGCTAAAAGCGAAAGCATCAACGCAAGCGGACCGTTTCCGGCCGACACCGTTTTCGTCGCCGCTATGCGCGGCGATTACGATGCGGTCGTCACCATGTATCACGATCAAGGCCAGATCGCGATGAAGCTCCTCAAGTTCGGAAGCGGTGTGACCGTACTCGCGGGCTTGCCCGTCCCGATAACGACAGTCGGACACGGGACGGCATACGATATCGCCGGCAAGGGGATAGCGCGCCCCGACGGGCTGCGCGAAGCCTTTAAAATCTGCTGCAGTATGGCGGTAGGGATCGTCTGCTCGTCCGACAATAGTCGGCTCACTACTCGCTTGAGGGGGTAAGCATGCCGAAGAAAACGGTCTTTTCGCTCGCGATTCTCGTGTTCACCATGACTGCGACCGCTGCGTACGCGCAGTATGGAATGCCGTCACCGACTCCGCTATCGGTTGCGACGCCGAGCGCAATCACGCGCACGGTGCTGCAGACCGCGAGTTTTCCCGGTGACCAGTACCAAACGATCCAGGCGTATGTCGTGATCGCACCAGGCGCTACGGCCGCCGCGCATACACATCCGGGCGTCGAGCTTGGCTACGTGATCGATGGCGAAGCGGACCTCTTCGTCCAAGGTCAACCCAAGCGCCACGTCAAGGCGGGCGATTCGTTCATGAATCCGGCCGGTGTCCCGCACGGCGCAATCAATACGAGTGCGACGCGTCCGCTCAAGATCGTATCAGTCTACGTTGTCGACAAATCGAAGCCGCTCGCGACGCCCGCAACGGCATTCTTCTAAGATACTACGAGCGTAACGCCAGCGTCCGGGCAGATGCCGTCGACTTTCCGTCGGTGACGACTACTCGTACGCTGGGTACGTGCCCGAGCTGCCTCGCATCCGGCGGGACAACCTGAAACTCGATCACTTTCACGCCTGAGTCGGGCAACGTCGTTGCAACTTGCAGCGGCGCGCAAATGCGATCGGTGCAGAACGAGGCGATCCAACCCTTGGGGAGATCGACCGCGTGCAAGTGAATGCTCTGCCCTGGTTTTCCGGTGACGACCAGCCGGTACTTTGCGGTATCCGGTGCGCTGCCGGGCAATTGCGGCCCAGTCCACGGCGCAAACGAGAGCGCGGTTGAAGTGCGCGAGGTGCTGCGAATATCGAGCGCGACCGTTTCTTCCTGCGCTTGCTCGAGGTAGATCGTATAGCGCGAGTTTGTCTTCGGAAGTCTCAGCGTCGTTTGCGTGGCGTCGGCGAATTGCTGACGCGCGGCCGGGATGTTTCCGGCTTTGGCTTCCATACGGCCGTAATAGAGATGCGCCCAGGCGAGCAACCGAATGTCGGTCGCCTTTGCATGCGGCGCATCGGCTTTTGCGGTCGCAAGTTCGATCGCCCGATCGAATGCGCGCCGGCCTTCTTCGAAACGCTTGGCTGCGCCCGACTCGACGCCGAGATCAACGAATGCTGCGACACTCTTCGGCTCGAGAGCCGTGAGCTGCTCGTTCGCGCGTAGCGCAACGTCGTAGTTCTTGAGCCGGCCCGCTGCAAACGCCATTCCGCTGAGTGCATCTTCGTTCTTTGGATCGAGCGCATGCGCCGCCGTATAGGCGCTCAGCGCTTCTTCGTGTTTGCCGTCATATTCGCTCGCGTCGCCTTGAAGCAAGTCGAACGCGATCTTTCGCGCATGCGTCCTAGCAATCGGCTTCATAGCTGCGATAGCTTCGACGCGTAAAGCATTCTCTTCGGCCTCGGTGCGCGGAACATCGATCGGATTGCCGGCGACGGGATCCGAGTTGTCGATCATCTCGCCGACTTGCCCAACGGCCTTCTGGAATCGATCGACGGTCGCACCGACGTGCGCGGCATCGCCGGTGAACGCATACTTCGAAGGTGCGAGCAGCGCATCGATCTTTTCTTGGATCGGAGACGTCAGCTGCGAATTTCGATTTGCTTGCGCGTCCGCGACGAATTGCGCGACCAGCTTCGGCGTCACGAGATCGATATAAACCATTCGCAACACGCCGTCCGGTCCGATCACGTACGTCGTCGGAAAATACTTGACGTGATACGCCTTGGCGAAAGTTTGATCCGTATCGACCGTTTCGAGGAACTTGATGTCCTTCGCAGCGGCAAACGCTTTCACGAGCGGCGCAGTCTCGGTCGAGTCGACGCCCATGAAGACGACGTCGTTGTTTGCAGTTTGGTTGTAGGCTTTGATCAGGTTGGCGGTCTCTTCTTGGCACGGCGGGCACCACGTCGCCCAAACGTTGATAACGACCGTCTTTCCGTGCAGGCTATCGAGCGTGACGTGTTTTCCGTCGATCGTCGGAAGATCGAACGCCGGTGCGGGATCCCCCTGGACGAGTCCGGCCGCGGCCGCGGGTAGCGCTGCCACGAGAACAAAGGCAAGAGCGGCAAAAAGTCCCGTAATTTTCATGTCTAGCCCCCCAGGGTTCACGCTCGGAGTTTGTATCCGGCCGCCGTCATCGTGAGCGCGGTTCCGAATGCCGCGACCGCGAGGAGGACGACGACCAGTAGAGAGAGTCCGAGTTCTATATCGCTGCGTCCTGTAAACGAGTACCGGAACGCATCAACCATGTAGAACATCGGGTTGAACAGCGAGAGTTTCTGCACCGCCGGCGGCAAGAAGCGGCTCGACGTGAAGACGCCGCCGACAAAGACCAGTGGCGTAATGACGAACGTCGTGAAGATCGCGATGTGATCGAACTTTTCAGCCATCAGACCGAAGATGATCCCGATCGACGAAAAGAGTATCGCGACAACCGTTACGACGAGGAGATACAGGCCCCAGTTGTGCGGACCGACATGGACGATCAGCATGCCGAGAATTGTGATTAGGCCCGCGATGATGAACGCACGCACGACACCGGCGATCACGAAGCCAAGCACGATCTCGAGTGCCGACATCGGCGAGATCAGCAACTCTTGAACGTGGTTCAGAAACCGGCTCTGAAACACGCTGCTGGACGCCTCACCGTACGATTCGTTGATTACCTGCAGCATGATCAAGCCCGGAATCAAGAACGCACCGTATGGAACGCCCTGCGTCGGACCGATACGGCTCCCAAGTGCAAGTCCGAAGACGAAGACATACAAGACCGTCGTAATCACCGGCGGCCACACGACCTGGTTGATCACGACCCACATACGCTTCATCTCGCGCTTGATGAGCGTCCAGAGCCCGACGTAGTTCTTGATAGTAAACGAGCCTGGAGCGATCGTCATTGCGCTGCTGCTCCCGCGCGATCGCGGCCAACCAGATCGAGAAACACATCCTGTAGCGAGCGGTCACCTATGAGCTTCGCGGTCGACTCACGGGCGACCACGTGGCCGCCTTCAATGATAGCGATGTTTTTGCAAAGCGCTTCTGCTTCTTCGAGATAGTGCGTCGTCAAGAAGATCGTCGTTCCGCCTCTATTGAGATCACGCACCAAGTCCCAAAGCTCGATTCGAAGCTCGACGTCGACACCGGCGGTCGGCTCGTCGAGAATAATCAGGCGCGGCTCGTGCATCAGCGCGCGCGCCAGCGTCAACCTTCGCTTCTGTCCACCGGAAAGGCGCGTGAAAAATTGCCCGGCCTTATCACTCAGTCCAAAACGTTCGAGCAACGCATCAGCGCGACGCTGCACGGCGGGTCCCTGTAAACCATAATATCCAGCCTGATACAGAAGGATATCGCGAACGCTTAGATAGCGATCGAAATTGAATTCTTGCGGAGCGACGCCGACGAGCGGACGCGCTGAGCGCCATTCGCGTGTAATATCGTGTCCGAAAACCCGAATCGTCCCGGCCTGAAATGTCGCCAACCCGACGATCGCGTTGATCGTCGTCGTTTTCCCGGCGCCGTTGGCACCGAGAAATCCAAAGAAATCGCCGTCTTCGACAACGAGCGAGATGCCGTCTACGGCAGTAAAATCACCATATCGCTTGACGAGACCGTCAATTTCGATCGCATTAGAAGTCATGTATATTGCGAGGCCGGTGCTACAATCGTGCCTAGTTTGGAAGGGTGATGGGCCGAGCACTTTGGGGGCCCCGCGGCCGAAGGCCGTGGGGGGCGCGCAGCCTGGGGCGGAGCGCCATTACGAGCGCTTTAGCGCGAGTACTAAACTAGGTGGTCCACCGCCTACCTTTCCAAACTCCCATAAGTCAATCGCAACAACATCTAGTTTCGCTTTACGCAACATCGGTACCGCGAAGCGGAACCGCAGATTGGCGAGCACGCGGCGCGAGCCGAGCGGCAAGAGAGACGCGCCATACTCTTCTCCGCGCGGAATCGCAAGGATCTGCGCCCGGGCGCGCAGTGATGACGTGTCGACGAAATCGGTGGCAGCGACGATCAGATCTTCAGCCGCAGACGAAAAGACGTCGTTGAGCCGCGGGATCGCTCCGTCCATCGGAAGCTCGAGCGTTTGCATCCCGGCCGAAACCAATATCTGCGCAAGCTGACTGCGTCCAAGCGTGTTGCTGCGCGGTTTCTTGTCCGGAACGCCGATGTATGCCGTATTGCCGGCGATCACGATATCGCCGCCATCCAGCAATCCGGGCGCCTCGATCTTCCCAAGTATCGGGATCCCATGGTCGCGCAGCTTTGCCTCGACAGCGTTCACTTCGCGCCGGCGATCGATGCGATGCGGCCGCAAGATGATCGCACCGCTAGCTACGACGAGCGCGCAGTCAGCGACGAAGGCCGCGTGACCGCTATCATCGTCGGCTTCGAGCGGGTGAATTAAAACGCCGCAATCGTGCAGCGTTCGCGTCAGGACTTTGTGCTGCTCCTTCGCCCGTTCGATGAGTGAGCTCGGCTCGCCGTAGAGCGGCGTCACCTGATCGAGCGCCGCGCCGGGAGCAACCAGGATCGCATCGCGGAGCGTCGCGTTTGCCGCGCGCACGAAGGGCGCGGCGATAATGTCCTTTTCCGTCACGTGCGGCTCATTCGGTCTGGCTCTCGACCGGTCTTGCCGTATACGGCGTGAAGTTCGCCCGGTCCGTGAAAAAGTCGGACATATCGCTGGTGAGGAGATCTCCCAGCGAAAGCGGCGGCAGGCCAAGCAGCTCTTCTTCCGTTTTTAGCACGCTGACCGTCGAGAGATGGCGGTGCCCCACGAACCCACGCTTTGCATACGGCGAAATAACGAGCGCGTAGGAACGCTGCGGGTTCACGTGATCGCGCTGGGTCTCGGCATCCGCCGGCATGACGAAGATCGCTGTGTCTTTCCAGAGCGGTGAGCGCGTGATATGCGAGACGATCACGCCAAGCGCGCGATCGCCGTCTGCGACCTCTTCCCGAATCGGCGGAACGCCGGCGCCGGTGCCGCTGCGATCGTCAGGGAGCCACACAACCGAATAACGCGGCGCGTGATGGGCCTGCACGAGTACATCGTAATCGCGCACGAACTCGCGGGCACGGCGTTCGTCGCGAATGCGCAGATTCCACCCCGGATAACGCTCATCAACATGACCGCGCAGCGCCGCAAGCGCAGGGACGTCGAGTGAGTAGGTTCCGCCCAAGCCCGTTGTCGGTGAAAAGCGGTCTTGCAGATCTACCGGACTCATGTCGATATCGTATCCGCGCAACAGCAAGAGATCGCCGTAATCACGATACGTGATCCGGTGGAGCGCAAGCATGTTGAAGATATAACCGTAACGGCTGTAGTCTTCGGGATCTTCTCGCAGCAACGCACCCGCGAGACTCCGCTTTTGCGAGTAGTCGCTGGCAGCGCCGCCGAGCGCGTATTCATGACCCAGAAGCGAGGTGCGTGCGTCGGCGTAGAAATTGTCCGCCAGCCCATACGTCCGTGCCAGCAGATGCAGATTCGGCGTCACGGTCGCGCCGAACGTTGTTAAAGCGGGATCGCCGTCGCCGTGCGGACGGCCCGCAGCATCGACCAGATCGCCCAGCATCGAGTCGAATGTCTTGTCCTCTTCGAGTACGAGAACGACATGCTTGATCCGCGAGCTCGCGCGTCCGCTCCCAAGCGGCGAGACGATTGCATTGCCCGGCGCCGTGTACGAGATGCGCGTCGAGCCGAGCGCGGTGTAGGTATCGCGAACGAGATTCTGCGTCGTTAGATCTATGCGCTGCAGCGTCGAGGGAACATCGTTTCCATCGGGGCCGTAACCTTTGGCATTGACGACGTACAGGGCATGGTCGTCTTCCGAGAGTGCAAGCCCGGCCGGATAGTCGCCGGTAGGAATCAGTCCCAAACGCCGCAAGCGCAACGGATTCGAGGAATCGAGGACGGCGATTGCATCGAGCCCTGAGAGCGCGACGTACAATCGGCGTCCATCGCGCGAGACCACAAGCGCACTTGGCTGCGTACCATACGGGCCTTTCGGAAACAAGCGCAGATCGATTCCGGTGACGACGTGCGGAATTCCGGTCAGCGAAACAACCGCAATCCGGTCGATGCTTGCCATCGTGACGAATGCGTACGAACCGTCAGGTGTTACCGCGACCGCGCTCGGATGCGCGCCGCCGATGACGCGAATTCCGTCGGGCGGCCGATCCATGCGCAGCGGCCCGTCGCCCGAAGGCTGCGCGGAAACATTGGCGGTCGTGTCGAGGCCGACGACGTCGAGCGAGGATGCGGCATCCATATCCGGCGGCGGCGTTCCGAACATCGGAACGAGCACCGCGTTTGCGAGCGGTGCGTAACGCATCAAGCCTTCGTTGCAGACCAGCAGCCGGCTGGGCTGACCGTCGCGTAGCATCAACGCGGCGCCTAGCGGCGAGAATCCGACCAAGCGCGTTGAGCGCGTTCGGCGGCGCCGCAAGTCGACTGCAGTGACGCTGTTCCCGGCGCTTTGCACGGCGTAAGCAGTCGTGCCATCCGGTGTCGCAACGAGCGATGCCGGGAAACCGGGAAGTCCGACGTTTGCAGTGCGATCCGGCGAAAGATTCGCTCCGTCGAACCGGTAGAAATAGAGCGCGTCGGAGCCTCCCGAGGAAGCGACGACAAGCGTGCGCGTCGCATCGAGTGGATCGCGTACTGCAATAACGCTGGTGTATGGATGGGCGGCAGGTGAGCCATATTGTGAGACGACGCTCATCGAATCGACGTCGATTGCGGCCAACGTCGATCCCGCAACGAACGCATAGCGCGAATCAGGCGAAAGCGCGACGGCAAGCGCGCCGCTTCCGGCGGGAACGCTGCGGCCTTGGGGTTTGACGAAACGCCCTGACGGCAAAACCGCCCAAAACGGCGTGAGCCCGATACGTCCCGCCGGCAAGTTCTTCGCAGGCGATTCGTAGACGACGGGACCGGGCTGCGCGAAACCAATGGAAACAAACGAGAGCGTGGCGACGAACGCGCCAACCAGCGCGAGAAAACGACGGATCAGTTGGAGACTCCTAGGGTTTGTCCAGCCGGTATCCGATGCCGCGCACGCTCGCGATTGCGAGATTCGCACTCACTTCGGCGAGCTTCTTGCGCAATGCGGCAACGTGCACGTCGACGACGCGCGTTGGAACGCCGGAGACGTCGTTCCACACATGCTCGAGTATCTGCGCGCGCGTGAGCAAACGGCCTTCGCCCTCGCCGAGATACCAGAGCAGACGAAACTCGAGCGCCGTAAGCGGGACGTTGCGTTCGCCATTCTGCAGGACGTGCAGATCCCGAACGAGCGTCACGTTTCCAACCGTCATACGCCCCTCTTGCTCGCGCTGGGCGTGACGATCGCGCCGCCGCAAAAAGGATTGAATGCGCGCAACGAGCTGGCCCGGTGAAAACGGCTTGGTGATGTAGTCGTCTGCGCCAAGGCCGAGGCCTTTGAGAATATCGTCCTCTCCCGACGCCGCGCTCACCATTAAGATGAAGGCGTCGCTGGTGTTCGAGAGCGACGTCAGGACGTCCAGGCCCGAGATGTCGGGCAAATTCACGTCGAGCAACACGACGTCCGGGGACCACTGCGCCGCCAGCTCGAGCGCTTGCGCACCGTTGGGGGCGATCTGGGCAGTGAAGTCGGCTCGCTCGCAAACCTCGCGCTCGTATGAGGCTACATCGGGATCGTCCTCGACGATCATCACTCGTGGTTTGCTCATAGCGTACTTCTAAACGAGAGCCGCAGCGTGATCCTCTTCTGCGACGACCACCGCACGGCGTGCGACGCCGTCCTCGACCGCCGCGTGCATAACTGCCCTGGCGACCGCCTCCATGACGCGTTGATCGAAGACACTCGGAATAATGTACTCGACACTTCGTTCCTCTCCAACGATTGCGGCAATCGCCTTTGCCGCTGCCAATTTCATGTTGTCGGTTATACGCCGCGCCCTGCAATCGAGCGCGCCGCGGAAAATGCCAGGAAATGACAGGACGTTGTTGACCTGGTTGGGGTAATCGGAACGTCCCGTCGCCATGACGGTGACGTACGGCGCTGCGACTTCCGGCATGATCTCCGGCGTCGGATTTGCGAGCGCGAAGACGATCGGATCGCGCGCCATCGTTTTTAGATCTTCGGCTTCGAGCACCCCCGGTCCGGAAACACCAATGAAGGCGTCGGCGCCCCGCAGCACGCTGCCCAGAGTACCACCGATATTATCGCGGTTCGTATTCTGTGCGAGCCACGTGATGTGGGTGGGCTCGTAACGTTCTTTGCGATTGATTACGCCCTCACGCCCAACCGCGATGATGTCGCCGACGCCGGCGAGCTGCAACAGCTTGATCGTCGCGGTTCCCGCGGAGCCGGTTCCTCCCGCGACGACGATCCGCATGTCGCTCAAATCTTTTCGCACGACTGCCGCTGCGTTGATTAGTGCTGCAAGCGCTACGACCGCAGTGCCATGCTGATCGTCGTGCATCACCGGGATGTCGAGTGCTTCCACCAAACGGCGTTCGATTTCGAAGCAGCGCGGCGCGGAAATGTCTTCGAGATTGATGCCGCCGAAAATCGGTGCGATGCGCACGACGGTTTCTACGATCTCGTCGACGTCTTTCGTATCGAGACACACCGGCCACGCGTCGATCAGCCCGAACCTTTTGAAGAGCATGCACTTACCTTCCATGACGGGTGCAGCTCCGAGCGGACCGATGTCGCCAAGACCGAGTACTGCGGTGCCGTCCGTAACGACGGCAACGGTGTTGCGTTTGATCGTCAATTGAAACGCTTTGCTCGGATCGGCCGCAATCGCCATCGACACACGCGCGACGCCCGGTGTGTACACCGTCGAAAGATCGGCACGCGTCTTCACGGGAAGCTTCGACTCGACGGATATCTTGCCGCCGAGATGCGCGAGAAACGTACTGTCCGATGCACTGATGACGCGCGCCCCATCGATGCGCTCGATCGCGGCGCGAACGAGAGTCGCGATTTGCTCGGAACCGACGGTCACCGTGATGTCACGCGTGGTGCTTGCCTTCGAAACGGTCCGAATGTCGACGGCACCGACCGCGCCACCGGCATCCCCAATTGCCGAAGCAAGCATACCGAACGCCCCTGGATGGTTCGGTGTCTCGACACGGATTATCAAGGTGAACCCGATGGGTCCGGCAGTCATAACGGAAGGGTCTATTGGCGCACGTCCAGGACCCTCCTCGCTCGAAGCCCGCTCAGCTATGGAGGCAATATAATGGATCGCAAAGAGGGTGCCCGCATCCGTCGTGAGGTTCTCGGCGCCGAATACGTCGATGGGATGCTGCAACGCGCTGCCGGAGACCCGCTCGCCGAAGCGTTCATCGATTTCACCGAGGAGTATTGCTGGGGAAACGTTTGGGTTCGTCCCGGCTTGGAGCGCAAAACGCGCAGCATGCTCAATCTTGCAATGCTCACCGTGCTCGGGCGCTGGCACGAGCTGGAAGTTCACGTCCGCGGCGCGATCAATAACGGCGTCACCAAGGAAGAGATGAAAGAAATCTTCTTGCAGACCGGCGTCTATGGCGGCGTTCCGGTCTCGGCCGAAGCGTTTCGCATCGCGCGTGCAATATACGCTGAAAGAGAAAAAGCTAAGGCGTGACGGCTCTTCCGGTCATGCGCTTCGCTGCACCGCTACAAAAATTCCGCTCCTCGTCGACGCGCTGCCGCTCAGCGCATCACCACCAAGACCCGGAGAAAGTAAGTTGGAGATATTTGCTTGCATAGTTGGGAGATCTAAGCGTCCTTACTATTACATGTTCAACCTCGCGAACAAGACTGAGGAGATCGAGCTCGTCTATCCGTTCTGGGTGATCAAAGATAAGAACACGACGGTTATGATCGACACTGGATTCTCGGAGCGCATGGCGGGTGAGAAGGGGGTCTTCGATTATCTTTCGCCGAGCGAGCTTCTTCCACGCATCGGCCTGGATCCGAGCGACCTGAAGTCGATCGTGATCTCGCATTTGCATTACGACCACTTCTGCGTCCCCGAGCGATACCCGAACGCGACGTTCTACGTGCAAAGCGACGATATCGAATACTTCACGGGACGCGGAGTCACGCATCCGGCGTTCAAATCCGCCGATGTGACGGCGATCGATCAGATCGGCCGTCTGCGTTCTGACGGTAAGATCAAAGCGATGAGCGGTGATTTCAATATGTCACCGTCGATCAAGGTGCTGCACGTCGGCGGTCACACACCGGGACACCAAATCACCGTCATCGACAACGGCTCGAAACCGCTGGTCCTGGCGTGCGATGCATCGCATTTCTACGCCAATCTCGAAACACGAACGCCAACCTCGATCATTCATAACTATGATAACTACCAGCGCGGATTTTCGACGATCGAAACTCTCGCGGCCGGCGGGCGCTGGTTTCCGGGCCACGACCCCAAGATGCTCGCGAACCTGGAGCAAGTCGAAGACCGAATCTACCGCGTGCCAACGGCATAAGCTACAAGCGAACCGCACAATATTGTCATCCCGAGCGTGGCGTCCCGCAGGGACGCGTTGTCGAGGGACCACGACAATGATGACGGTAGCGCAACCGTCTTGAAAGGCTGCGGGCACGATCGTGCCCCCGACCTTGTTGCATCGTTTCGCTACCTGCGCCATCGGAACGGTCCCTCGACTTCGGCGCTCTGCGAGCGCCTACGCTCGGGATGACAAATGAAGTTCGTCGCGCTGCGATAGCGTGCTGAGCAAGTCACTAATGTGACTGCTGTGGGGGCTCGGCCCCGTTTATCGCGCCGCTGAAACTACTCGCCGCTGATGGTCATTTCGGCGACGCGGAATGATGGCGCTGTGATACCGGAGTCAAAACGCAGATCGCTGGCGAGAGCGTCGATGCCGGGCAAAATGCCGGTGAGGAAATTCGAAGCGATCGTGACGCCGTCGACGGCCGCACAGAGCTCTCCGTCCTCGATGAGCACGCCGCTGACGCCGCGGCTATACGTTCCGGTTGCGCACTCCGTCGCGAAACCAATGACCGAGAGCACGAGCAAACCGCGCTTCGTTTGCGAGATCAGCTCTTCGAGACTCAATTTTCCCGGCTCGATATAGAAATTGTTCGGGGCGATTCCGCCGCCCGATGCGTTCCCGGTCGATTTCGCACCGAGCTTGCGCGCGTAATATGTGTCGAAGAGATGCGTCTTGAGCACGCCGTTTTGGAAGACGACCGTGCGGCGCGTTGGGACGCCCTCGCCGTCAAAGGGCGATGTCCCCATGCCGCCCGGCATGCGGCCGTCATCGACGATTGTCACCAAATCGCTGCCGACTTTTTCGCCGATCTTATCGGCGAGATATGAATTGTCGATAGCGACGTTAGCCGCGTTCACCGCCGCAAAGATGTCGCCGAGAACCGCGCAAGCAACGTCCCTCTCGAAGATGACGGGCATCTTCTGCGAGGGAATCGGGTTGGCACCAAACATCGCCAAGATGCGCGAAGATGCGCGGCGCGCGACCTTGGCGGGCAGCTCGCATCCGGCCCATGATCGAGCCGCGGTCGCGTAGTACGCAGTGCGCTTGGCCTCGCCGTCGCGGCCGACCGGATTCGCCATCAGCGACGCATTTGTGGAGCGGTACGACGCTCGCGACCCGCTCGAGTTCGCAAAGCCGATTGTCACCTGCGAATCGGCAACATACGAGCCATTCGAATTGTCGATGCGCTTATCGAATGCACGCGCCTCGCGCTCGAGCGTCAAGGCGTCTTCGATCTTCTTATCGTTCGTGCGCGATGCGACGTCTGCGGCGTCGATGTCGAGATCGCCGGCTTCGAGCGAACCACTCGTATCGGGCAAGCCTGCAAAGGGATCAGGCCCGACATGATGCGCAGCGTCGACCACACGTTTTGCGATCACTTCGATGCCGTCGCCGGATAAATCGCTGGTAGAAAGCGTCGCGCGCCGCAGCTGACCCGGTTCGCCGACGAAGACTCGTAGAGAAAGTCCGCGTCCCGTTGATTGCTCCAGCTTGTCGATTTCAGTATCGCGCGCGCGCACCGAGAAACGCCGCGCTATCGAGCATGTTGCTTCGGCTTCGCGTGCTCCCGCGGCAAGCGCAGACCGTAGTCCGCGTTCAGCGATCTCGAGCGCTGCTTCGCTGCTCATTGAAGCGCCGAGCCGCCGACGGTCAAGCTCGAAATCTTCACGGTCGGCATTCCCACGCCGACCGGAACCATTTGTCCGTTTTTGCCGCAGGTATATTGTCCGTTCGCGAGCCGCGCGTCGGAACCGACCGCGACGACCTTCTCCATAATAGCCGGACCGTTACCGATCAAGCTTGCGCCGCGAATCGGCGACGTTATCTTGCCGTGCTCGATCAGGTAGCCTTCGGAAACCATAAACACGAAATCACCGCGGCTGATGTCGACTTGACCGCCGGCGAACGATTTTGCGTAGATTCCGCGATCGACGCTGCGAATGATCTCCTCGAGCGTCGCTTCGCCGGGCGGCATATACGTGTTGCACATACGCGGGATCGGAAGAAACCGGTAATTCTGGCGCCGGCCGCTGCCGGTCGAAGCGGTACCCATGAGCCGTCCATTCATGCTGTCGAGCATATAGCCGCGCAAAACGCCCTTCTCGATCAAAACCTTGTGCTGACCTGGCGTCCCTTCATCGTCGATCGAAATCGAGCCGCGCTCGTTCTCGATATCGCCGTCGTCGAAAATCGTGACGAGCTCGCTTGCGACGCGCTCGCCGACACGTCCGCTGTAGAGAGACGTGCCTTCGCGATTGAAGTCGCCTTCCAGCCCGTGACCAACCGCTTCGTGCAACAGCACGCCACCACTTCCGGCACCGACGACAACCGCCATCTCGCCCGCCGGAGCTTCGCGCGCTTCGGCATTTATTACCGCGATGCGTGCCGCTTCCGTCGCAATTGCTTCCGGCGTCTTCGTCTCGTAGAACGCGAGCGACGTGCGCCCGCCGTCGGCGTACGAAGCAAAGCCGCGTACGGCAGCGCGCGCGACGACTTGCGCGCTGAGCACGATCAGCGGACGCGTATCGTTGACAAGCTTCCCTTCGCTCGAGGCAATCTGCACGTGCTGTACCTCGCCGATCATTGCGCCGTTGACCGTCTCAATGCGTTTGTCATACGCGCGGCCCGTCGCATCGATGCGCTGCAGAAACTCGACGTACGTATTCAAGTCGCCGAGACCCGTCGCTTGCGCTCGAGCATCGACCGTATAGCGCGGCTTGACGTTTACCTCGCGCAAGTCGGCCGCTTGGACGCGCGCACCGTCCCGCGCGATCAACGAGGCGACGCGCGCCGCATCCAGCAATGCTTTCTCCGAAAGATCGTCGGTGTACGCGTAGCCTTGCCGGTCACCCTCGACGACGCGCACACCAGCGCCCGACGTGATCCCGACGCCGGCTTCGTGCATCTTCGAATCCTGGAGCCGAATCGACTGACTGATGCGATGCTCGACAAACACGTCGGCGTAGATTCCGCCCCGCTCCAGTGCGACCGAGAGGGTCTTCTGCAGCAGCGAGGGATCGAGATCGTAGCTCATAGCGAAGCCAATTCGTCGAGCGCTCGATCGATTCCGACCTGAATCGAGGTCGCGTCGTCCGCATACGGCGCGTTCACGAGAAACGCGAATGCCAAGCGGCCGTGGCGGTGGGTGTCGACGTACCCCACGAGTGCATTCACGCCGTCGATATGCCCGCTCTTTGCATGCACTCGCCCGAGCGCCGGTCCAAGTTCGTGGTGCCGCACCGTTCCTTCGATACCCGCTCGTGGAAACGCACTAACGTACGCGTGCGCAATTGGCAAATGGTCGGCTACCTCGAGCAAACGAACGATTGTGATGGGGGCGATCCGGTCGCGCTCGGCGAGTCCGCTTCCGTCGACGATATGAAGACCCGGCGTCGGCACGTTTCTTCCGTGCAGGAAGGCGCTTTCGACGCGTGCGCCCGCCTCCTCCGAACCGCCGCTCACCATCAAACCGTCGCCTCCGGTGGTTCCAAGCACGCGCAGCAACTGTTCGGCGATATGGTTGTCGGATTCGAACAGCATCTGCTTGATCATCAGCTGCAGCGGCGGCGAGCGATGCTCCCAGAGCGTTTGCACGGCAATCGGATCGGTACCGAGGCGCGCTTTACCATTGAAGAGAATGTGCTGATCTCGCAACATCTGCGCGACGACTTGCGCCGCCCAGAGCGGGATGCCGTCAACCGGCCTGAAATACGATTGTTCCCAACCGTACGCGATCGAGCCGCGAATGTTGAACTCGTTGCGGCCCGGCTTGGTGCGATCGATCGTCAACGTCGTGCTGTAACCGGTTATCGGCGTACCATGAATAACGATCGAAGGGTCTGACGGAAAAACGGTCACTCGTGCCGGCTCGCCGATGCGGGTCGGCAAAATCTTGAATTCGATGACGTTCCAATTCAGTGAAATCGCGCTCGTCCCGGCCGCGTATCCTAATTCGAAATCATCGGGCGCCCAAGCCGTGTTTTGTTCCGGGGCCGTGAAGGACGTCGCATCGACGATCACGTCGCCGTCGACCCGACGCACACCGTCGCGGTAAAGCCGCGCGATGCCGCTCTGGAGCGCGATGAGATCGAGCGTCGGATCGCCACTGCCGATCAGCCACAGATCATCGATGCGGCCTTCCGTATCCGGGTGGTCGAGCGAGGCCAGACTCGTGTCCAGCCGCGCATCGATGCCGAGCGTTGCGAGCGACGTCGCGGCCACGAGCACTTTGAGGGTCGACGCAGGTGCGAAGCCCCGATCGACGTTCTTCCCGTACAGCAACCGGCCGGATTCATCGGCGATCGCGACGCCGGCATGCCCGAAATATTCCGATTGCAGCGCGCCATCGAGGATCGAATGGACGCGTGCGAGGTCACCCGGCGACCAATTCGTCCGCACGATTTGCTGCGCCGCCTCCGCATGCGCCACCGCAACCGGTTGCGCGTTCGGACCGGCTGCGGAAAATCCGCAACCAACGAGCGCGACCAGCGTTAGCGATACCAGCAGCGCTCGCACGCTCATGCCTTGATGGGCAGCTCCGTGTCGAGCCGCGCGCGCAGCGCCTGCACGGTTTCCCGTAATTCTTCGATCTCGGAGCGTAGTTTCGCAAGCTCCGGCGGCGTGCGCTGCGCTTCTCCGATACGTTCGATCGCTTCGAGCGCGTCGCGACGGATGCGTCCATCGCCGTCGAGACTTGAGATTCGCCGCAGCGCCGGAATCGTGGAGCTCTCCGCGAGATGTTCCGCGGCACCGACCGCTGCAAGACGAACGAGCAGATCATCGTCATCGAAGGCTTCGATGATCGCTTCGACGATCGAGGGCTTGCGCTCGTCAAGAAGATGGTAGAGTCGCGCCAACGCCCCGAGTGCGGCGCACCGAACCTCGTCGCTCCGGTCGTTGCGTGTCGCGTCGATGAGGGGTTGCACCGCAGCGGCGTCACCGAGCTCGCCGAGTCCGCGTGCAGCGCCGCCCGCAATCGTGTCGGCCCACGACGGCGTCGTGAGCAGACGCATAAGAATGTCGCGTGCGCGGGGGTCGCGCGTCTTGCCAAGGCTATCGAGCGCTGTCGCAACGACGAAATACGACTGGTCGTCGAGCATCTCGATCAGCGCACGTGCAACGCTGGGATCGCGAGGAAACGCGCCCAGCGCTTCGGCGATGCCGCGCCGCGCCTTCGGATGCGGATGCTTGCGAGCGCGCAGCAAGGCTTCTTTCGCCCACGGCGCGTGCGTCTGCGCCAGCGCCCGCGCAAGAGCGATCGTGACACCCCAAAACGGTTCGCTCTCGAGTGCTTCCGCGAGCGTCTCGCGCGCGTTTCGTCCGCCATCTTTAGCAAGAGCTTGTGCGGCGCGAATACGAGCGACGATGTCGGGCTCCGTGCGCACAATGCGCACGAGCATGTCGGTGCCGAGCTTATACTCGACTTTTCCGAGGACGTACGCGCCGGGATCGATGCGCACCAGCGACGGCTCCTCGGATACGGGAATGGCGAATGACTCTTGTCCGCGCGTGATTTCGAGGCGAGCGCGATGTTCCCCGACGAGCTCGGCGTCGCCGGCGTCGCGCTTTAGCGCCGACGGTGCATGACTTGCCGAGAGAAAACCAACGGATAGATCGAAGCGGAAGGCTGGATTTTCTTCATCGACCTTCTGCTTCTGACGAACGTCGACGATTGCACTCTTTCGTTCAGCGTCGTATTTGTAACCGATCTCGAGCTCGGGGTAGCCGCCGCGGCCGATCCACTGTTCGAAGAAGCCACGCAGATTGCGGCCGCTCGCGTGCTCGATTGCGCGAACGAGATCGATCGTCTCGACGCTTCCGCCCCGGTTGTCCTCGACGTAGCGATGAATCGCACGCCGAAAACGTTCGTGTCCTAGCGTCCCGCGCAACATGTGCAGAACGGCGCCGCCTTTTTCGTACAGATGCCGGTCGAAGATTTCGATCGGATAGACGAAACGATTGAAAACGATGGGACGCCGGTAGCGCTCGTCGTCTTCTACAAAATAATTTCGTAGCATCTGGACTATGTGGTACGCATACTCGTCCCAGCCGCGCGATGCTTCGAACCAAACCGCCTCGAAATATGTGGCGAACCCTTCGTTGAGCCAGGCATGCGCCCAATCGCGCGTCGTCAGCAAATCACCGAACCATTGATGCGCGAGCTCGTGTGAGACGAGCGGATCGCTCGAAAAATCCAGATGCGCGCGCTCGTCATGCAGCGTCCGGTCAGTCTGCGTGGTTGCGGTCGTGTTCTCCATTCCACCAAAGATGAAATCCGCAACCGCGATCTGCGAATAGCGCGCGAATGGGTAATCGACACCAATGAAATCGTTGAACGTCTGAATCATCCGCGGCGTCGCGCCGAAGCTTCGTTCGCCGTCGGCTTCGCGACCGGGGGCAACATAATAGAAAACCGGCACCTCGGCGCCGGTCTGTGCGATCTCGCTGAACTCGCCGACGACGAGCGTAAACAGATAGGTCGGGTGCGCGATTTCTTGACGGTAAACGAACGTCGTCGTTTTCGATTCATCACGGCGCTCGATGAGGGCGCCGTTTGCGAGCGCGAAAAGGCCTTTGCGCACGACGACGGTGGTCGTGCTGGTCTGCTTGTTGTCGGGATAGTCGACGCATGGGAACCAATAGCGCGCGTCGCTGTCTTGGCTCTGCGTCCAGAGTTGGCGCGGTTTCTTTGGATTGGCGCGATCCGGCTCGGTGAAGTATGCGCCGCGCGTTGGCTCGACGACACGGTACTTGATCGCGAACTCGAGCTGCTCGCCGCTGCGCAGCGTCCGCTTGAAGTGAATGGTCAGCGCTGCGGTTCGCTGTTCGTACTCGAGCGCTTCGCCACCCGAGCGCACGTCGAGGATATCCATGTCGACCGCGTCCAGGGTGATTCGTTCGATGGCTTCGTCGACGGCCTCAACCTGCGTCGTGCACGTTCCCTCAATCGAATGCTTTTCGAGATCCGGTTCGAGATGCAAATCGATGTTGAGGACGCGGAGCGGACGATCCGGGCCGTATTGCGGCTGCGATCCCGGAAGCGGAAACGCTCGCCTGTCTTGCGCGTAACCCACTAGATACGCGCTACGTGCGACGGCCAGGGACCCGGTTCACGCAAGAGCGCGAGTCCTTCGTCTGTCAGACCATAGCACCACGTCAGATAATACGGCCGCGGCGGCACGCCCATCCCCGCGTCGTACTTCAAGATCGGACCGACTTCGACGCGCTCGCACGCATTGTGCAGTTGCCTTTGGAAATCACGACGACCATGTTCGAGCGGGTGTTCACCTGGGACGGCAGGCAACGGCACGAGAGACTCCTTGTCGACGAACAGCGCGGTACGTGGCCCGCGAATATGCGTTATCCAGTTGTGAGATTCGGCGCCCTGCCAATCGTAGCCGATTACGACGGGCGGAATCCCAGCATCGAAATCCAGAACGGAAGAAAGTCCATAACCGTCGGTCATGACGACGGCGTCGCGTTCACGCGCGATGATCTTCACGTTGTGCGCAAGCTGAGACGTCGTGTAAATCTCCCAGGGTCCCGTGTTGCGCATCGCAGAGCCCGTGCTCACGATGACATGATAGACATCGGCCGGCATCTCCGCTGCAATGAACAGCGCGGGCAGCAATACCAGCGCCGGGACTGTCGAGGCCGCGGCCCAAATGACACGCGCGCGTCGCGAGAGCCCGACGAACGCGATTCCGATCGCGACACACAACGAGGCATAGGCGCTCGACACCCAATTGATCTCGACGCGTTCGAAGAACGCCAGCAGTGTCAACAGTAAGATGAGCGGGATCGCCGTCCATGCCAAGAGCGCATCGCGCGGCCGGATCGCGCACAGCAGCGCACCGATCCACAGGCCAGGCGAATAGGCCGCGGCTTGAACCGCGTACATCTCGATGACACGCCGGATCGAAAACGCCGCCGGCACGTGTCGCGCAAGGAACGTGAACTCGAACGTCTGCCAAGCGTGTGTCGCGTTCCACCACACGAACGGCGCGTAGAGCACGCCGACGATCGCGAGTGAGACGAGTAACCCATGTCGCCAAGCGGATCGCCGCTCCGGAGCGAGCGCGTAGCACACGACACCGAAGACGAGCGCCCATCCGAAGAAGCGCGCGAGAACGAGCGCACCCATCGAAACGCCAAGCGCGATCCACGTCCAGCGTTCGTTGCGACGGAACGCACGGGCCGCGAGCCACAACGAGACACACCAGAATGCAATGCTGGGCCCGTCGGGCTGCGCGGTACCGAATGCGAGCGACATGAACGGCGTCAGCGTCAGCGCAAGCGCGGCGGCTGCGCCTGCGCGGCGGTCGCGCGTTATCTCTGTGGCGCACGCAGCCGCTGCCAGCGTTGCGACGACGCCGGAGAGCACGAAGCCTAATCGCACGAATCCGGGATTCTGACCGATCCACGAAAACGCCGCGATAGTCCACGCGACCATCGGCGGATCGTCGACGTAGCCGAATGCGAGCCGGCGGCTCCACTCCCAATAGTAGGCTTCATCGCCGACCAGCGGGACGTTGAAGATCGTTATCGTGCGCATCAGCGTGACGACGGCGATGACGATCCACACGAAGACGATCACCCTTCGTAGGCCTCGAGCAAACCGCCGGTCACCGCGAGAGACTGTCCATTGACGAAGCTCGCTCCATCGGAAGCAAAAAACACTACGGCGTCCGCGATGTCTTCCCAGGATCCGGCACGGCCAGTCGGATTTTTTCCGGGATGTCGCATCGCCTCTTCTCGATCGACGAACTTCTGGCGAATGTCACCCGGCTCGACAACGTTGACGGTGATTCCGTGCTTCGCCTCTTCTGCCGCAAGCGTGCGCGCGAACGACGTTACTGCGGATTTAGACGCTGCATACAATGACAGCACCGGCGCCGCCATCGTCGTCGAGGATCCGTTCGTTCCAAAAAAGATCAGACGGCCAAATCCGCGCTCGCGCATCGATGGGAGAACGGCTCGCGCTATCCACACGGCGCTGCCGAAGTTACCATCGACCATCGCGCGATAATCATCCGGTGACGAGCGCGCAAACGATGAAGCGACCATCGGACCGACGACGTGCACCAACACTTCTACTGGACCACGTTCGGAAGCGATACGAACGACTCGCGCGGCTTCTGCTTCGCGTGTTGCGTCCGCGGCAATCGCAAGTACCTCCGCGTCGTGGCCGCGGATGAGCTCAAGTGTCTCGTTTGGCGGCGTCCCGCCGGGTCGGTGCGTAAACGCAATCCGGAAACCCGCGCGTGCAAGGCCGAAGGCTATGCCTCTCCCGAGCCCGCCGGCGCCGCCGGTAACGAGCGCAAGCCTTCCCATCTAAAGGCGCTCCGCGCGAGGCTGCGCGCGATGTGCTCGCGCTAGTTTCATAGCGGTATTAAGGTAGGGCAGGACAACCGTCCGGTCCTTGCCAACCGGGGTTCGTGGTCTCTGGTTCCGCAGCCACGGCCCAAAATGGTCGTGAAGTCTCGTTTCTTAGCGAAGACAGCGTTCACCTAAAAGGAACGTATTGGCCGCCGCGGCAATCGGGGCGCTCCTCCGTCGCGCTGCTTCACGACTTCGGCGGATCGCGCAACGACTGGCTTCCGTTCGTGCCTTTTTTTCGTTCCCGGGGATGGGCGATTCTTGCCTTCGATCTACGCGGACATGGCGAGTCGGTTCATCAGGACCAGCACCAGCAGGATCTCGTTCCGGAACAGTCCGATCTACGTTCGCCGACGGCGTATCCGAACGACACGAAAGCTGCGCTCGCGTTTATCGAGCGACAACCACACACCGAGAGTGGGACGATTGCGGCGATCGGCGTCGGACTCGGCGCCGATCTCTCATACGCGGCAGCTGCACGCGGATGGGGAACCGCGAGCACCGTTTTAGTCGGGCTCGATGACGGACGCGCGCGCGACCTCGCGGGTTCGGGGCCTTTTGCTCCGCGCAACGTCTATTTAATGTACGCGGCGGATGACGCCGTCAGTGCCCGCGGAGCGGAGACAATGCTGCGCACCGCGTCGCGACCCACGGAATCATTTGCGTATGCGGGAACGACCACGAGCGGCATCGCGCTCGTGCGCGAGAAATCACCCGAGCTGCTCGCGCGCGCCATCGCCTGGATCGAACGAACGCTATAGCGTTCCGATGCCCGTAAGTTCGGGCAAGTCTTTGAGCGCTCGCGCCGCGCGTTTTTGCGCCCTGCGCTCGATTCGCCCGACGACCCACATGTAGATGACCGGGACGAGGAACAGCGTGAGAACGAGCGAGCTGAGCAGTCCGCCGATCAAGACCGTCCCCATCGACACGCGGAACTCCGCGCCTTCGGCCAAGCCAAGCGCGAGCGGCAGCATGCCGAACACCATCGAGAACGTCGTCATCAAAATCGGACGGAAACGCGTGTTCGCAGCTTGCATGATTGCTTCGTCGTATTTCAATCCACGCCGGCGCAGCGTATTGGCGTAGTCGACGAGCAAAATCCCGTTCTTCGCGACAAGCCCGAAGAGCATGATGATGCCGATCATCGAGAACAGGTTGAGCGTCTGGTGGGCGATCGCGAGGCCGAAGAGCGCCCCAATGATCGCCAGTGGTACCGAGAACATCACGATGAACGGCATCCAGAACGATCCGTACAGGACGACCATCAAGGCGTAGACGAGCGAGAACGAGGTCAGCATCGCAATTGACATGCTGCTCATCGTCTCTTCGAGGAACTCGGAGTCGCCTTGCGAGCGCAGCGAGACTCCAGGCGGGAAGAATCCGGGCGTCTTGATCGCGCTATCGATCTTTTGCGCGACAGCGCCGAGGGTGGTCACACCGGCCTCGATCCCGCCGGTGACACGAACGACGCGCTGCTTGTCGAGACGCTCAACCTTGGTCGGTGCCTTGTCGTACGCGAATGATGCGACGTCGGCGACGCGATAGATCGATCCGTCGCCGGCACGAACGCGAATGTTGCGCACTTCTTCGAGCCGGTTGCGGTATTCGGCCGGCAGCTGCACGCGAACGTCGACGAGACCGCTCGGCGTTCGAACGCGCGTCGCGACGGCACCGCCGATGGCGATACGTGCGGCTGTTGCGACGTCTCCGGGATTGACGCCAAGTAAGGCGGCCTTCTGGCGGTCGATGTTGATGTTGAGCCGGTTGGCTGCGGCTTCGGAACCGGTCTGGACGTTTACGGTTCCAGGAATCGAACGAATGTAGCTTGCGAATTTTTCCGCGGCCGCATCGATCTTGTCATCCGGGCCGGCGACAGTGTAATAGATCGGGTCGCCACCGTCACTGCCGACCGTGATCGTGGCGCCGGGGAAAACTACGGCAAGTTTTCTGATGTCGGCAACTGCCCGATTCGTTTCGCGGCGGCGATTCTTGAAGAGTATGGCGTGCATGCGCGCATAGCTTCCACCTTGCGTCGAGCCCCAGCCCGCGGGTTTATAGCCAACGGTAGAGATCGCTTTCTCGATCCCCGGAACTTGCATGACCTTGTCCATGAAGGCTTGCACCGCCTGATCCGTTTTCGCGATCGGCGTTCCGATCGGATACGAGAACGTCATCGCGACGTCGCCGTCCTGCGTCGACGGCACGAACTCGGTCTGCACCGCACCGAGCGGAATGAGAGCGATCGCTGCGATCACGAGGACGGCGCAAAGCGCCACGGTGCGCTTGCCGTGCGCAATCGCGTACGGCAACAAGCGATCGTGATAAACGCGCAGCACGCTCTCATAGCCGGTCTGGAACCACGCGAGCAACCTCGGCGGTGCTGAGCTACGTTTGAGCATCGACCATTTTGCAGCCAGCACCGGCGTCAGCGTGAACGATACGAACAGCGAGAACAGCGTCGCAACGACGACGACGATTCCGAATTCCTTCATGAACTTGCCGACAATTCCGGATAGGAATGCGATCGGCAGGAAGACGACGACGTCGACGAGTGTGATCGCGACCGCGGCACCGCCGATCTCGGCGCGGCCACTGAGCGCCGCATCCTCGGGTTTTTCCCCCATGTCGCGATGCCTCGTGATATTTTCTAAGACGACGATCGAGTCATCGACGAGGATACCGATCGTCAGCGAAAGCCCCATCAGCGAGACGATGTCGAGCGTAAAGCCAAAGAGCCGCATCGCGATTACGGTCGCCAAGAGCGACGTTGGGATTGCAACCATGACGACGATTGCGTTGCGCCACGCATGCAAGAAGAGCATCAGGACGATCGCGGTCAGCAAAATCCCTTCGCCGAGACTCTGAACCACGCCGGCCAGTGCCGACTGCGTGTATTCCGCAGGCGCATCGACCTCGGTGAATTCGATTTGTGGATACTTCTTCTCGAGCGTCTTGAGCTGTTCGCGCGCGATCTTCGTTGAGTTGATCTCGTCGGATGAGATGACGCGATTCAGATCGAGCAGCACGGTCGGCGCATTGTTGAATCGGGAAATGGACCGCTGATCAACGTGGCCATCCTCAACCGTGGCAACATCCGAGATGCGCAAGCCCTTCTGCGCGTAGAACGTCGCCGAAAGCGGGATCGAAAGCATGTCGGACGCATGGACGATTTCACCGTGTACCGAGACGTTCGTTTCCGAGCTGGCCGTGTCGATGCGTCCCCCGGGAAGGGTTGCATTGTTGTTTTGCAGCGTATAGAAGATGTCGGGAAGCGTTTCGCCCGTCGCGAGCAGTCGCTCCGGGATCGGAAAAACGTGGAACTCGCGTTGGACTTCGCCGTGCGTGTCAACCGATTGAATGTTCGGGATGCGCAGGATGTCGGGGACGACTTGATCGTGCACGACGTCCGAAAGCCCGGTTCCGGAAAGCGTTTTCGAAGAGAGCGCGAGCGTGAGGATGGGATCTTGCTGTTCGCCGGCGCTCTTGTCGACGATAGGTGGATTGAGATCGGTCGGCATGTACGTGCGCGCAATGTCGACGCGCCGCTGCACATCGATGGCAGCGAAGTTGATGTCCGTGTCGATCTTGAACTGCACGATGACCGCAGCCGTACCTTCTTGCGCGGTCGCGCTGAGACGGTCGAGATTATCGATACCGTCCATTTGATCTTCGATCGGCTTGATGACGAACCGTTCCATGTCGGCCGGCGATGCGCCGGGATAGGCTGCGGTTACAAGGACGATCGGAAACGTTACGTTCGGGTTGAGACTCCGGCCAAGCTTAAAGTACGAGAGCGTACCGAAGACGGCGAGCGCGATGAAAAACATCGCGACGATGATAGGTCTCTGTATGCAGAAGCGAGTCAGCCACATCCTCGAAAGCTCTTACGGCCTGAGCTAGCTCGATGTTTCAAGGGGCGGCAGGGCTGCGCCCGCTTCTTCCCGGCCCCCGGGAGGATGCGGAGATCCCAAAAGGCGGCGACGATTGCAGCACAGAGCGCAAGCGTCGCCGCCACGATCATTGTTTCGCGGAATCCGGCGACATACGACGTGCGCACTGCGCCCGTGACGTTCGACATCTGGGACGGAGGGAGCCGCAAATTGAGGGCTTCCCCTGAAAGCAGATTGCCGCGCTGGCTATCGACCTGCGCAATCGTCGCGGGTGTTAGGTTCAGCTTGGTCATCTCGAGGTCCAAGCGCTTATCAAAGGTAGAGGCGAGCGCCAGGCCAAGACCGGCGATCGCAATCAGCCCTGCGGTGCGCGCGACTGCGTTGTTGATCCCGGACGCAATTCCGGCTTGTTCGGCGGGGACTGCGTTCATTGCCGTGGTCGTCAGCGGCGCGACGAAGAATGCGCCGCCGCAACCCAGGACGACGGCTGCGGGGAAAAACGTCGTCCAATACGAGCCCCCGATGCCCGGCACCGCGAACAGCGCAAATCCCGCAGCCGCCAAGAGCGCCCCGATGACAAGCGGTGTTTTTGCACCGATGCGGACGACGAGACCACCTGACCAGCGCGATGCGACGAACATTATAATGATGAACGGCAAGAGCGATGCACCGGCCGCGACCGGCTCGTACCCTTGCACGTTGATCAGATCGAAGGGCATAAAATACAAACTGCCGCTCAAACCCGCGTAGAGCAAGAACGTGTAGAGGTTCGCTCCCGCAAACGAACGCGACTCGAAAAGACCGGCCTGCAGCATCGGTGCGGGCGAGATACGACGCTCGTAGTAGATGAAGGCAGCGATCAATATGGCCCCCGCGATCGCTATCACTAAGCCAGGTGCGCCTCCGCGGACGTTTTGCAGTGCGATCAATCCGTAAACGAGAGCCCCTAACCCGACGGTAACCAGAGTCGCGCCGGCGATATCGACCGCGCGGGGCGCGGCGTCGTCGCGACTCTCGGCAACGCACCGGCTCGTTAGGATAAGGACGATGATGCCGAGCGGAATATTTATCAGAAAAACCGCGCGCCACGAAATCGACTGAGCGAGCCATCCACCCAAGACTGGGCCAATCGCCGCCATGATCGCGGTAAATCCCGACCACGTGCCGATCGCACGGCCGCGCGCCTCGCCCGAAAACGCAACCGTGATCAGTGAGAGACTGCCTGGCATCAGGAGCGCAGCACCAATCCCCTGAACGCTGCGTGCCACGATTAAGAATGTAAGCGTCGACGCGAGGGCGCAGGCTAGCGAAGAAAGCGTAAACAGCGCAGCCCCGAGCAAGAATATCGCGCGACGCCCGAATCGATCGCCGAAGGCTCCCCCACGAGGATCAACGCGGAAAGAAAGAGGGTGTAGCTTTCAACGATCCATTGAAGGCCGGCCGCGCTTGCGGAGAGATCGCGCTGCATGACGGGAAGCGCAACGTTGACGGCGGTGGTGTCGATGATCGCCATGGAAGTGCCGAGGATGGCGGCGATCAGGACCCACATTTACGTCGGTGTCAGGCTCTTCTTGTCAACGCGCTCGACGAGCTCACGTTCATACGCGTCGGCCTCGGCAAGCCCGACGAGCTTCTGCCGATCCTGGAACGACATCATCCGATCGAGCAAGCTTGCCGTCGTACCCTGTTCTTTGAGAACGCGTAATCCTTCGCGTTGCGCAAACGCGCCGAGATACAGCATCGCGTTCGGGAAGATGCACAGCTTGAATCCGAGCTTCGCGAGCTGCGATGCGGGCAAGAGCGGCGTCTTTCCACGCTCGACGGTATTGAACACCAAAATCTCATCTTTGAACTCGGCCCCGATGCGCTCGATTTCTTCTATGCTTTGCGGAGCTTCGAGGAAGAGCGCGTCAGCGCCGAGCTCGAGATACGCGCGGCCGCGCCGGATGGCTGCATCGAGACCTTCGACCGCACGCGAATCAGTACGCGCGATGATCAAGAAATCCGGATCGGTACGCCCGTCGAGCGCAGCCTGCAAACGATAAAGCATCTCGTCGATCGGGACGACGGCCTTACCTTCGAAATGTCCGCAGCGTTTGGGCATCACTTGGTCCTCGATGTGAAAGCCGGCGATGCCCTCTTGCTCGTACATGCGAATCGTGCGCTTCACGTTGTGCACACCGCCGAATCCCGTGTCGCAGTCGGCGATGACCGGAACGTTCACGGAACGCGCAATCGCGCCTGCGCGCGCGGCTAGCTCGGGAAGCGTGATCAAACCGATGTCGGGCTCACCGAGCAGCGTGTTAGTTACACCGGCACCGGTAACATAGATCATCGGAAACCCGGCTTGCTCGATCAATTTTGCAACGAAGCAATCCGTCGCACCCGGAGCCATGACCGCTCCGTCCCCACGCAAGAGACGCCGGAGCTCGGTGGTGCGCGCTGTCATTGCATCGTCCTTTCTATCAGCCGAGCATCGTTCGTAAGACGTACGGCAGAATACCGCCGTGACGGTACCAATCGAGCTCGACGGGTGTATCGATACGCGCCAACAATCGAACCGAATCGGTCTTGCCGTTTGCGCGCGCGATCGTACAGGTGACGTAGTCGCGCGGCTCGATGTCGCGTAGCCCGGTAAGCGTGTAGGTCTCCGTCCCGTCCAGCTTGAGCGTTTTACGCGTCGTTCCCGGCTCGAATTGCAACGGGAGAACGCCCATACCGACCAGATTCGAGCGGTGAATGCGTTCGAAGCCTTCCGCGATCACGGCCCGTACACCCAGCAGACGCGTACCGCGCGCCGCCCAATCACGTGACGATCCCGTGCCGTACTCGGCGCCGCCAACGACGATCATCGGCGTGCCTTCAGCCTCGTACTTTTTCGCTGCGTCGTACGTGTTCATCGTCGTTCCGTCCGGCATGTGTTTCGTCAGCCAGCCCTCCGCCGGCGCGACC
Source organism: Vulcanimicrobiota bacterium (assembly GCA_963715815.1). Lineage (GTDB taxonomy): Bacteria > Vulcanimicrobiota > Vulcanimicrobiia > Vulcanimicrobiales > Vulcanimicrobiaceae > JAFAMS01. The sequence goes on from OY970278.1 coordinate 2,548,595, forward strand.
AGCTCGTTTTTCACGCGCGGATTCGCAAACGTGCCGCGTATCATCACCTCGTGATTGATGCGACGCAGGTTGTAGCTACCGATGTCGCCCGGCTCGATACCGCGCTCGCGCAAATAGTGCCACGCCGGCGATTCTTTATGAATCGTCGCGATCGGCGAGATGTGATCGGTCGTTACCGAATCGCCGACGATCAAGAGCGGCCTCGCCTTCACAATATCTGTAATCTCCGGTGTTGCGCGCGTTACGCCGGCGAAGAACGGTGGCCGTTTGACGATCTCGCTATCGTCCGGCCAATCGAACGTCTCGCCGCTTTGCGAATCGAGCGCGTCCCAATCACTCGAGCCCGAGAATCCGCGATTGTAGCGCTCTCGGTAGAGATCCGGCGAGATTGCCGAATTGAGCGTTTTCTCGATCTCGTCGTCGCTCGGCCAAATTTCGCGCAAGAACACCGGCTTTGCATCGCTGCCTTGGCCGAGCGGTTCGTTGTCGAGATCGACGTTGACGGAACCCGCAATCGCATAAGCGATGACAAGCGGCGGCGAGGCGAGATAGCTGGCCTTAGCTTGCGGATGGATCCGGCCTTCGAAATTGCGGTTACCCGAAAGAACCGCCGCAACGACGAGATCGCCGTCGTCGATTTGTTGCGCGACGCTTGCCTCCAGCGGACCCGAATTGCCCATGCAGGTCGTGCACCCGAATCCGACCGGCGCGAACCCGAGCTCGCTGAGCGGCTCCTGCAGCCCGCTCTTCTCTAAATAGTCGGTCACGACGCGTGAACCCGGCGCGAGCGACGTCTTCACCCACGGCTTTTTGTGCAAGCCGCGTGCGACGGCGTTGCGCGCCAAGAGTCCCGCGCCGATCATGACCGACGGGTTGGAGGTGTTTGTGCAGCTGGTCAGCGCAGCAATAACGACATCGCCGTCGCGCAGTCCGTCTTCTTTCTTATGTGTCGTCCCGCCGTTCGCGCGACGCGCGAACGTCGGCAACGCTTCCTTGAAGCTGGCGGGAACCTGACCGAGCGGGACGCGATCCTGCGGCCGGCGTGGACCGGCGAGACTCGGTTCGACCGACGACAAATCGAACTCGGCGACGTCACTGAAGATCGGCTCGGGCGACGTGTTGTCGCGCCACAAGCCTTGTGTTTTCGCGTAAGCTTCCACCAGCGCTACGTGTTCGGGCGTGCGACCCGTAAGCTGAAGATAACGCAGCGTCTCCGCATCAATGGGAAAATAACCGATAGTCGCGCCGTATTCGGGCGCCATGTTCGCGAGCGTCGCGCGTTCCGGTAAGCGCAGCGTATCGAGTCCCGGTCCCGTGAACTCGACGAATTTTGCGACGACGCCGTGCTTGCGCAATGCCTGCGTCAAGGTCAGCACGATATCGGTCGTCGTGACGCCGGCTTTCGCGCGCCCGAGCAGACGGCAACCAACGACAGCCGGAATCGCGAGCGGCAACGGCTGGCCAAGCATCGCTGCGAGCGCTTCTATCGCGCCCACGCCCCAACCGAGTACGCCAAGGCCGTTCGTCATCGGCGTGTGGCTATCCATACCGACCATCGCATCTGGACACGCAACGGTCGTACCATCGGCAGCGCTCAGCGTCGTGACGACGGTGGCAAGCACTTCGAGATTGATTTGGTGCAAGATGCCGTTACCGGGCGGAATGATGCGAAAACGCTGGAACGCGTCTTGTGCCCAGCGCATGAACGCATAGCGTTCGCTGTTGCGGCGAAATTCGAGTGCAAGATTCTGATTGACGGCATCTGCAACGCCGGCAACATCGACGATCGACGAGTGGTCGATGATAAGATCGACGGGGATGCGCGGATTGACGTCGCTCGGATTTCCGCCTAGATCGCGCATCGCCGAGCGCATGGTTGCGAGATCCGCCGCGAGCGGGACGCCGGACGAATCACCGGCAAGGACGCGGACGGGATGAAACGGGATCTCCGTGCCGCCTTTGCGTTCCTTAGTCCAACCCGCGAGCGCTTCGAGATGCTCGTTCGTGACGACACGTCCGTCCACGTGACGGAGCAAATTCTCGAAGAGTATCTTCAGCGAATAGGGCAGTCGCCCAAGCCCCGTATATCGCTGCTCTTCCGCAGCCGGAAGACTGAAATACGCCACGCGCCGATCGCCGACGTGCAGCTCTCGACGAAATGTCGACCCGTTCACGAGCCGCGGCTTTCCCCGACGAAGCATCTTGGCCTGCTTGCGCGAAGTGACGGCCCGGTCGAATGCGTGTAACGCTCGAGGGGCTCGGCAAATCCTATCCGACAAAGGATGGCGGAAGCTTTGCCGCGCTCGAAAATGTCTCGCTCGACATCAAATCGGGCGAATTGGTCGCCGTTATCGGCGTCTCAGGTTGCGGCAAGAGCACGCTGCTCGAGCTGGTCGCCGGACTACAGCACACCGACGAGCGGCACGATGAAGTTCGACGGCGTACCGCACAGTGGTCCGCATCCGCGCGTTAGCGTCGTCTTTCAAGAAGACTCGACGTTTCCGTGGCGGACCGTCACCGGCAACATCGGCTTCGGATTATCTATGCGCGGTGCCGACGCTAAGTCGCGCGACGCGCGCGTCGAGCAAATGATAGATATGGTCGGCTTGCGCGGCTTCGAGCATCACTACCCGCACCAGCTCTCGGGCGGAATGCGTCAGCGCGTTGCAATCGGCCGCACGCTGGTCCTCGATCCCGGCCTCCTTTTAATGGATGAGCCGTTCGGCGCACTCGACGAACAGACGCGCTTCGTTCTCGGCGAAGAGCTGCTCCGTATCTGGCGCGAAAGCCGCTGCACGATTCTGTTCGTGACGCATAGCCTGCACGAAGCGGTGCAACTTGCAGACCGTATCATCGTCCTCACGCCAAAGCCCGGCCGCATCGCTCGTGTGATCGAGAACGATTTGGCTCGCCCGCGCCGTGAGTCGAGCGAACCGGAGCGCTATGGCGCGATGATCGGAACGCTGCGCGAGCTGATCAGTGTCTAGAACAATCCTGATTCGCTTCACGATCATTGCGATCGCGATTGGAATTTGGGAAGCGCTTGCGCGCGCACACGCCTTCGGTCCGACGCTTTCGGTCCCGCCGACCGTTATGTTCAGGACGATGATCGAAGCGCTCGGAGACGGACGTCTTGTACCCGACGTCACACGCACGGCTACCGAAGTTGCCCTTGCGTACGCGATTGCGCTCGTCATCGGTCTGCCGCTCGGCGTCGTGCTTTGGCGCTCGCGTGTGCTCGCTACCGCAATCGAGCCGTATCTCTTGGCTTATTACGTAATCCCGCTTTTTGCGTTTTATCCGTTATTCATCAAGCTTTTCGGCGCGGGCATCACGCCGATCGTTGCAATCGGCGTCATCAACGGCATCGGCGCGATTGCAATGAACGTGCTCGTCGGTCTGCGTGAGATTCCGCGCGTTCAGCTGGCACTCGCTCGCAGTCTCATGCTGCGACCGGCGCAAACGCTGCTGCACGTCATCATTCCCGCGACCGTTCCGCAAGCGTTCGTCGGTCTGCGTCTCGGATTCATCTACGCGCTGATCGGTGTCATCGCGGCCGAGTTCATCCTGGCGACCGCGGGCGTCGGATACCGGATCGCGTTTGCGTATAACAATTTCGAATCCAAAATCATGTTCGCGACGATCTTACTCGTTCTGATCGTCAGCATCGTGTGCAATCAAGTGCTTATCTCGATCGAACGGCAGCTCGGACGGTATCGTCGCGCATGAGCCGGCAACGCACGATTCTGATTCGCGTGGCATCGGTCGCGATCTTCATTGGGCTGTGGGGATTCTCTGCGCGCATCATCGGCGAAGATTTTCTGCCGGGCCCCTTGCTGACGCTGCAAGTCATCGCGCAAGGTTTTTCGGAAGGCTGGCTTTGGAAGGCGACTCTGACAACGCTCTCCGAGATCGTACCCGCATTTGCGATTGCCGCGACCGTGGGATTGTTTTTCGGTGCCGTTCTCGGTCTCTCGCGCTTATGGGGCGAGGTCTTCGAGCCGCTCATCATCGGCGTATACGCGGTTCCAAAAGTCACGCTGTATCCGATCTTCTTGTTGGTCTTCAAGGTTGGAGCCGCATCGAAGATTGCGTTCGGAATGTTTCACGGTGTCTTCCCAGTCCAAATCATCGCGCAGGCCGCAATCGCACACATGCGGCCCGTCTACTTGAAGGTCGCGCGCAGTCTCAATCTGTCGCCGGCACAAACGCTGATACATGTCGTCATACCTGCGTTGATCCCGGCGCTGGTGGTCGGACTGCGGCTCGGCTTCAGCCTGACCTTCATCGGAGTCGTCCTCGGCGAGATCTTCGCATCGCGCGGGGGACTCGGATTTCTGCTTTCGGCAGCAGATCAGACTTTCGACGTCAAACGGGTCAACGCCGTCATCGTGATCCTCGCGATCCTCGGTGTCGGCGTTAACATTCTCTTCAACATGCTCGAGCGGCGCGTCGCTCCCGTCTCGGGCTCGGAACGTCAAGCGACCCTGGCCGGCTAGCTACGTCATGAAAGGGGCATGTATGAAACAGGCTCGGCGAAACTTCCTGATCTCGAGCGGCGCAGCCGCCGCGACGCTTGCGCTTCCACGTATTTCGCAGGCGGCACTTACCACGTTCAACATCACGTGCACGCATTATCCCGAGCAAGACTATGGCTTGCCGATCGTCGTCGCGCAGCAGCTCGGTCAAATGGCGAAGCTAGGCATCGATGTCAAATCGATCACGGGCTCGAGCGGCGGCGGTACGACTGTCCGCAACGTCACGCAAGGTGGACTTTCGCTCGGACAAGTTGCGACGTCCGCCGGAATCAAAGCGATCTTGGCCGGCGAAGATTTGAAGATCATCGGCGGCGCCGTCATGACGCCCGGAACGATCTGCTGGATCGTGAAAAAAGACTCGCCGATCAAATCGATCAAGGATTTCGTCGGGAAGACGGTCGGCTTCACACAACCTGGGTCGGTCAGCGAATCGCTGCTGGCACTGAGCCTCAAAGCTGCGGGAGTTGATCCGGCATCTGTGAAGACGCGCGCTGCAGGCGGCATCGGCGAGAACTACACGCTTCTTTCGACCGGTGGACTCGACGCGGCTTTTACCGTCGACCCAATTCTAACGCAGCACGCTGCCGACATTCGGCTGGTCTTCTTCGCGCGCGATTATGTCAAGAAGTTCTTGCAAACCGTTTGGGTGACCGACGCCGCGACCTTGAAAGATCAGGGCGCGCAAGTTGCGGCGTTTCTGCGCGGCTGGACTTGGGGCGTCGAATACACGACCTCGCACGTGACCGAAGCCGCGAATATCTTCGCGAAGGCCGGAGCGCAAGAGCCGGGTCCCGTTACCTACACGCTTCAGCACGAGCAGCCTACGCAGTACTTCGGCAAAGGCAATCTCGACCAAGAAGCGCTATCGAACGCGCTCGAAGCAATGCGCTTCGGGAAATTGCTCGGCCCCGAAAAAATCGACCTCAGCAAGATCATCGATCAAAGCGCGCTGCAAGTTTCCATGCGCACCTCTCTCCCTACCATGCTATAACAGCCGCGCTATGAGATATACGCGACAAACGTTTCTTACGTCCGGCACCGCAGCCGCAGCGGCTCTAACGCTGCGGTCGCGGGCCTCGGCAGCCGACCTCATTCCTTTCAACATCACGGTTACTCATTATCCCGAACAAGACTACGCGCTTCCGATCGTCGTCGCACAACAAAACGGTTTCATGGCGAAACAAGGAATCGACATCAAGAGCATTACCGGCTCGAGCGGCGGCGGCACGACCGTCCGCAATGTCGCGCAGGGTGGACTCACGGTCGGTCAAGTCGCGACGCCGGCTGCAATCAAAGCGATCTTGGCCGGTGAGGATCTCAAGATCATTGGCGCGGGCGTCATGACGGCCGGCACGATCTCGTGGAGCGTCAAGAAGAGCTCGCCCATCAAGACGATTCACGATCTCGTCGGCAAGAGTGTCGGCTTTACGCAGCCGGGATCTGCCAGCGAATCGTTGCTCGCACTCAGCCTGCGCGCTGCGAACATCGATCCCTCGAGCGTAAAAACACGCGCTGCAGGCGGCATCGGCGAGAACTACGCGCTGCTCATGAGCGGCGATCTCGACGCAGTCTTCACCGTCGATCCACTCCTGACACAAAAGGCGAACGATATTCGCGTCGTCTTCTTTGCTCGGGACTACGTTCCGCACTTCATGCAATCGGTCTGGGTTGCTGACTCTGGGACGCTTCGCGACAAGAGTACGGCCATCGCCGGCTTCTTGCGCGGCTGGACTTACGGCGTCGACTACATCGACTCGCATATTCCGGATGCCGCGCGCATCTTCGCAAAAGCAACGTCGGCCGACTACAATGTCGTCCTCACGACGCTGCAGCACGAGCAGCCGGCCCAATATTTCGGCAAGGGCGATCTCAACCGCGAAGCACTCGCGACAGCGGTCGAAGGCATGCGGATCGGCAAGCTGCTCGGCCCCGAGCGGATCGACATCGGCAAGCTCATCGATCAAAGTGCGCTCGCAAGCACGATGCGCACCTCGCTACCCGCCACGATGTGACCAACCCATACACGCGAGGGCTCGCGACGTTTGTCGCGGGCCTTCGTTACGAGCAAATTCCGGATGAGGTGCGCCACCGCATCAAACTCCTGATCCTCGATTCGCTCGGTTGCGCGCTCTACGGCGTGCGCATGGAGTGGACGAAGATTCTAATCGATACGCTTGCGAATATCGATGCGACGCGCACGTGCTCGGTGTGGGGGACTGACGCAAAGCTCTCATCGCCGCACGCCGCGCTCGTCAACGGAACGAGCGTTCAGGGTTTCGAGCTCGACGACGTCCATCGCTACGGCGTGCTGCACGTTGGTGCAGTCACGCTTCCGCCGCTCTTTGCGCTGATCGATTCAGCGCATGCGCTCGACGGACGCACCTTCTTGACGGCGGCGGTCGCCGGATATGAAGTCGGCCCGCGCGTCGGCATGTGTATGGGTCAAGAGCATATCGGTCAAGGCTGGCATTCAGGCGCGACGGTCGGTGTGTTTTCTGCGGCTGCCGGCGCTGCACGTGCGCTGGGTCTCGACGTTCGGCAAACGGTTCACGCGCTGGGCATCGGCGGCACGCAAGCCGCAGGCCTCATGGCGGCGCAATATGGCGCGATGGTTAAGCGCATGCACGCCGGACGTGCCGCGCAAAGCGGCTTGTACGGCGCGTTGCTTGCTGCAAACGGCTTCACCGGCATCGAGGCCATATTCGAGAGCGAATATGGCGGGTTTTGTACGACCTTCTCGCGTTCGACCGATCGCTTCGATCTCGAGGAGCTGACCGGCGGTCTCGGTGAGCGCTGGGAAACGCTGCGCATCTCGCTCAAATTCTATTCGTGCGTTGCCAGCAATCACACAACGCTCGACGCGGTGCGTTCGCTGCAAGCAAAACATCAGTTCACGGCGGACGATGTCGAGGCGATCAACGTCGCAGCATCGCACGTCACGGTCGAGCATGCAGGCTGGCCTTACGAACCGAATGGGCTCGTTGCGGCGCAGCTCAACTTACCGTTCTCGGTTGCGACGCTGCTGATCGAGGGCAACGCGTTCATCGAAGAGTACACCGAGGCGGCTTGCACCGATTCGACACGCATTGCACTCGCCAAACGTGTGACGGTCATCGAAGATCCGGCCATCACCGCTCTTGGCCGCGAGCGCCGGCACCACGTCCGCGTGCAAGTTGAGCTGAAGGACGGCCGGCGCTTCGAAGAATCGTGCGAGATCGCGCGCGGCAGCGACAAGAACTTCGCAAGCGATGCCGACGTTATTGCGAAATTCGAGAAGCTTGCCGCTGCCTCGTTACCACGCGAAAAGGTTACGCAATTGCGCGACGCCGTGCTTCATGTCGATGAGCTCGCCGACGCGCGCACGATTGCCGCTCTCTTAGGCTGAGAGCTCCAAGCGGAAGAAATTGCTCCGCTCGCCGTCCGCGTTCTTCTCCTGATAGACGAAGCATAAGTCGCGCTCGTCAAAGGCCCGGAACCAGTCGTTCCACTCGATGCGCGTGATCGGGCGCCCGCTCTGTCTTGGGAACTCGAGTCTCAAAACGCCGATCCCGTGGCCCTCCGAGCGGACGCTGCTCGCAGGTTGCGCGCCGCGAACCTCTGCCCATTTCCGAATGACCTCGTGATCCCGCGTCGTCTCAGTCCGGCGGCGCGGTTTCTCACGTTCTTCGGACGCGATCATGTGCTCGGTGTATTGGTCGCTTTTCGTCTTCTCTGCCATAGTTCTGGTTTTCCCAATCCGGCGCGAGTTGCTCACTTGTAACCTCTTTAACAGGTTGACATAACCTATCTAAGGGGTTACAATGTGCTCATGACCCCAGCCGTTCAGCGCCGCCTTGCGCAGGCCAAATTCCGGTTCACCTATGGGTCGAACGCGCTGAATCTCGCCGTGACCTTGCGCCGGCGCGCATCCGAACCGGTGGAGCTGCTCGTCACTGCCGACGACGCGGCCCGCTGGCTGCACGCCGCAGGTTTGGTCGATGATTCGGCTCGCCTAAGAGAGACCGATCTCGTCGAGCTGCGCGCACTGCGCGACGCCATCTACCGGATCGGCCACGCCGCTGCGGAACAACGGTCGCCGTCTCCAGGCGACGTTCATCTTCTCAATCAAACGGCGCAGCGCAGCGAAGCCGTCCCGCAGCTTGGCGACGACTGGTCGATCCGCGCGCTGCAGACAGATGCGTTCAACACGGCGCTTGCGACGCTCGCGCGTGACGCGATCGCAATCTTCGGCAACGAGGAAGAACGTTCGCGCCTTCGCACCTGCGAGCAATCCGATTGCGCCGGTCTCTTTCTCGATCGCTCGCGGAGCGAACGCCGCCGCTGGTGTTCGATGGCGCGCTGCGGCAACCGCGCTAAAGTTGCCGCATTCCGTAAACGTCAAAAGGAAGAAAAATCATGAAGGAGCTTGCTTGGCAAGTCTTCGTCGCAAACGCCGACCGCGGACTGCTCTTCGGCTTGGAGAGCGACGCCCGCTCGGATGAAACCGTCAACGACTCGTTCCTCGATCGCGTTCGCTGGCTGCTGCCTGAAGATGAGTACGGGTTGCAGATCGTACGCAGTTACGTCGCGCCACGCCACGACGCAACCGGTTTGCGTTCGTACTTCGTGAATGCGATAGCCAAGAAGCTTCCGCGCCGCGCAGAACGTCTTCTTCTCGTCGTCGAAGGCTTCGATTTGCTTGAACCGAGCGACCGGATCGCGCATCTTGAAACGCTGCGTCTTGCGATGCGTATGCCGAATGTCGTCGTTCTCGTAACGAGCTCCGGATTCGATCAGCGCGAAACGAAGTTCTTCGACCGGATCGCGCGCGGCATCCGCGCCGAACGCTCAGGGCTGCGTATAGAGGCCTGACCCCGGCCGGCCTTGACTCAACCGGTCTGCAACCTGTATCGTACCGGAATGGCCCCACGTCAGGCCCCGATCGCCCGAGCCGGAGACGTTGCGGCCGGAGCTCTCCGCTATCGCGCTGTCGCAGATGAACTCGAAGAACGGATAGCTTCCGGTGAGCTCAGACCCGGGGAGCGCATCTCCGGAGAAAACGAGCTTGCACGCGCCTTTAGCGTCAGCCGTGTAACAATCCGGGCGGCGCTCGCGCGGCTCGAAAAAAAAGAACTGATCGTGCGGCGCGCCGGTGCCGGCACGTTCGTAACGATGCCACGGCTCCATCACGACCTCTCGATACTTGAGAGCATGTTTGCGCAGTTTACGAAGGTCGGCATCGCGTCGTCCGCCGAGCTACTCGAATATCAGTGGACGACCGTTGACGCGCAAAACGCGCGGACTCTCGGCTATTCCGAAGCGATGCGCCTGAGCAGACTTTGGTCCATCGGGAAAACACCGTTTGCGGTCGCCTTTGCTTACCTGCATCCTACGACGCGCTCGCTCTCGCATGCCGACGCGGTGCGAAAACCGGGTTACCTTCTCTTGGAATCCGTCGGCCATCACATCGAGCGTGCCAATCTCAAGCTACGTGCGGAACGCGCGGACCGTAAGATCGCGCAAGCCCTACACATCGACGTGCACGCGCCTGTTCTCGTTCTAGAACGCACGAGCTATTCGGACTCGGGCGAGGCGCTCGAACACACGGACTGCTATATGCGCTCGGACGCGATCGACTTCGTGCTCACCGTGCGCGGGGGCGCATCGATTTCCGCATCCTTCGAACAACCGGGAAACGCACGACAGAACGGCGCTCAAAGCAACTAGGGGTAAAGAACGCCTTCATATATACTCATGTGGATGCGAGGCGTTGTCTTTACCGGAGATCGCGAGCTAGAGCTCCGCACCTTTCCTGATCCCGCACCCGGACCTGGTGAGGTCGTCATCGAGCTCAAGGCATCCGGGATGTGCGGCAGCGATCTGAAGGTCTACCGTCACTCGAAAAGCGACGGCGGTGCTTTGGCGTTCGGTTTTGCGGATCCCGGAGAGATCATCGCCGGGCATGAACCGTGCGGCATCGTGGCCGCCGTCGGAGCCGACGTAACCGAAAAGCAAGCGCGTATCGGCGCGCGCGTGATGCAATTTCATTATGCAGGTTGCGGCTTATGCGCGCAGTGCCGTTCGGGCTGGGGACAACTGTGCCTCGAAGGCGTGAAGACGATCTTCGGCGTCACCGGCAACGGCGCGCACGCAAAATATCTAAAGTGCCCCGCAAGCACGCTCGTGCATCTGCCGGACGAACTTTCGTTTGAAACCGGCGCTGCAATCTCGTGCGGCACGGGAACCGCGTGGGCGGCTCTGCACCGCTTAGGACTCGGCGGCCAACACACGATCGCAATTTTCGGACAAGGTCCCGTCGGTTTGTCCGCGACGCAGCTCGCAAGCGCACTTGGTGCTCGCGTCATCGCCATCGATATTGGCCGCGAACGGCTCGAAGCTGCGCGCGGATTCGGCGCCGATGCGACCGTCAACCCCTCGGAAACGGGCGACGTCGTCGGGGCGATTCGCGAGCTGACGCATGGATTGGGAGCCGATCTCTCACTCGATGCGTCGTCGTCACCTGCGGCGCGCGCGCAAGCAGTGCGGTGCGTACGCACCTGGGGAAAGGCTTGCTTCGTCGGCGAGGGCGGCGACGTCACGCTCGACGTGAGTCCCGATCTCCTTCGGCGTCAGGTAACGCTGATCGGATCGTGGACCTTCTCGATTATCGGCCAAGCCGAATGCGCGCGCTTCATCGCGGATCGCAAAATAGATGTCGACGCCCTGTTCACCGATCGCTGGAGTCTCGCTGATGCCGAACACGCGTACGAGGTCTTCGACAAACAGACGAAGGGGAAAGGCGTCTTCGTAGATTTTGTTTAGGGTACGCCTGGCGCTAATTCTTCTTCTCGCGACAGGGGTGTCTCGAGCCGGTGCAGCGACACATGCGTCGCTGCAGATCAGTCCTGCCAGCATAACCTTGGATGCAGCGCACAAGATTGGTCAGCTTACGATGAACAGTCTGAGCGCGCAAAATGTTGTCTTCGATTTGCAGACGGTTGCGTGGCGTCAGGACGGCGACAAGGACGATTTCACACCGTCGAATGCGATCGCCGTAGTTCCGCCGGTCTACGAGATCGCGCCATACCGCGCAATGCTCGTGCGCGTCGGCTTGCAAAGCATTACCGGCGATGCTAAGACTGAGGCTGCGTTTCAGATTCGCTTTCGCGAAGTAACTCCGCCCGGAGCAACGATCGAAGCACGCACGCTTTTCGCGCCGGTGTTCATCGCGCCCACGCAGCGCTCCGGCGAAATTCGCTACACGCTGACACGCTCGGGATCTCAGCAAGCCGTTCTGCGCGTTGAGAACGGCGCGAACGTCCACGCGTACGTTGGGCGCATTACGATTCGTAGCGGCGAGCATGTTGCGTATGCCGGGACGCTCGATGAATATGTCTTGTCGGGCAATTCGCGAGCGTTTACACTCACGCTCGAACACCCGATCGAAGGCACGACCGCAGATCTCTTGATAAGGAACGGCGACGAGGAGCAGACTGTAAGTGCCGCAGTTCGCTAGCCGGATAACGCTCGTGCTTGTCCTCATTGCGGCGCTTTCTGCGCGTGCCTCCGGACAGGTGACAATCATAACGCCGGATTTAGGCGCGCGCGTTCATAGCGAAACGTTCTCGGTGACGCTCAACGGCATCGACGTTTCGGAGCGCAGCACGTTCTATCTCGGCGCCGACGGGATCGTGTATGCGGGAGCCGGCGATCTAATCGCATGGGACCTAAAGTATCCATCCGAACCGTCGTTCACGCGCGATAAAGTCCAGTATTATGGATTGCAGACGCTCCTGCGTCTTGCCGTTTCGGTACGCCGGCCCGAAGAACGCATCGAGATCATCGCGCCGCCAACGGCGTTTATCGGCGGCCCGGAGCGCGAACACGGAGCGTTCACGCAAGGCGGTGGCGCTTTCATGAACTACAAGCTCGATCGCACAATCGGTCAGTACGATACATTTTTCACGCACAACGCGTCGGGCCTCGAAGTCGATTACAAGAGCATGCAGAGTTCGAACAGCGTCTCCTTCGCTCGTGAGCTTACACACTTTTACACGCTGGACGTCGACAATCACCGCGCCTACGACGTCGGCGAACAAAATGTGGATGCCCCCGAGGTGGGCGAGTCCGCAAAATATCTTGGATTGCACGTTGCAAGCGAGTTCGGTGAGGATCCGCTTTTCGTCTCACATGCGCTACCGAGCGTCACGGGCGTCGCGACCACTCCTTCGATCGTCGAAGTCTACGTCAACAACGTGCTGCAGTGGCGAGAAGAGGTCCCGGCCGGGCCGTTTGTCGTTCGCGATCTTCCGCCATCCGCCGCGTCCAGCGACGTCCTGTTAGTCATCACCGACAGCAGTGGTCGCCGTACGACGCAAGTCGTACGCCCTAACGTTCAGCGCGATCTTCTCCGTCCGGGACTCACGAGTTACAGCCTCGACGCGGGGTTTGGACAAGACTCGTTTTCATCAGCGAGTCCACGATATTCTGTTCCTATAGCCTCGACGACGATTCGACATGGCGTCACGCCGTGGCTCACGCTCCAAGCCATGGGCGAATCGATGGACGGCGAGAATTTCGCGGCGGGCGGTTTCCAAATGCGGCCCGGATTTGGTCAGCAGTTGACTGCGTGGTACGGTGCCGGGAACGTTCGCCGCACGGGCCTGATCAATTATCAGCTCAGCACCAACGGCTTCGGCTTCTCGGAAAAAATTCGATTCAACTCGGAGACGCAGGCGGACGAATTCAATCCGGGTGGCGTGTTCTCGAGATTCAATGAAACCTCGACACTTCGATACAGCTCGATTCCCGATGTTTCAATCGATCTCAACCTCAACCGCTCGGTTTCGAATACCAGCTCTCCGCAAACAGTCTACTCGATGGACACGAGCTACAGTCATAGCTGGTATATGATCACGCTTCGTCCATCCTACGATCGCTACGCGCACGTCGTGAGCGCCAGCGTCGAGCTGCAGCAACGCATCGGAAGCACACATCAGCTGCGCGAGACGATCGATCGTCCCGCCGGGCAAACTGCGGGGACGACGATCGCCTATCAAAAGCAGCAACGCGACGAGGACGATCCATGGGCGTGGAGCGCGAGGATGGCAACGGGAAGCTCGGATCAACGCGAAGTGTCGCTCGAAGACCGGATGCCATGGGCCGACGCGAAGGTGCTCGCGCAGGATCAAAACGGAAGAGGCAACGTGCAGACGCAGCTGAACGGCTCGCTCCAACTTGTCGGGAACAACCTCAACGCAACGCGCGTTCAGTACAACGAAGAGGTCGTCGGCCTCGTGCGGCTCCCCGGCTTCCCGGGCGTGCGCATCAGCGTGAACGGTTCACCGGTTGCCTACACAAATCGTCGGGGAAATGCGATTCTCACGCGCCTCGCTGCGCTCGAGGAGAACGTGATCAGCGCGGATCTTTCGGGAATCCCGCTTGCCGTCGGCGTAAGAGATCCCGTTCGCGTCGAGCCGCTCCCATCGACGCCGGTCACGATCGATTTACTCGAACCGCAAGCGCAGAGCTTCGACGCCTTCATAACCGGACCGGACGGAAAGCCGCTCGAGCCGGGAAGCTACATCATCGCCGACAATGGCGCGCACTTCCCGATCGGTTACGAAGGACGGGCGTTCCTTCGCGGCCTTAAACCCGGCGAGCACACGTTTCAAACGCAGCGCCTACACCCGTGCTCTTTCCACCTGACGTTCGCACCGCGCTGGGAGATCGTCGAACTAAAAACCGTGACCTGCACGTAGCAGGTTCACTCGCTCGCGAAGCCAACGAGCGAGCCATGAGACAACAACCTTTTGGCCTCCGGCGCAGCGAATTCTTCGCAGGCGCCGCAGTTGGACTTGCAGCAGCAGCAGCAGCCGCGCAGAGCGAGGCGCGAGCAGCCGATGCCAATCCGTTGGAAAGCTTGCGAAGCGGAAACGCGCGTTTCGTTTCTGGACGTCCGACCTGCCGCGATCTTACCAATCGTCGCGCGCAGCTCGTCGGTGGACAAAGTCCGTTCGCGATCGTCGTCTCGTGTTCGGATTCACGCGTACCTGTCGAGACCGTCTTCGATCAAGAGCCGGGCCATATTTTTGGCGTTCGCGTTGCCGGGAATTTCGTCGATCCTGCAGGTTTGGGATCGATCGAGTATTCCATCGCTGTTTTAAAGTCGTCGCTGATTCTCGTTCTCGGACACCATGAATGCGGCGCGATCAAAGCTGCGATGGAGTACGTCAAATCTGGGAAGACATTCCCCGGTCACATTCAGATGCTGGCCGCAACACTGGCGCCTTCAGCGAAAAAGAGCAAATCGCAGCCCGGCGATTGGTTCCATAACGCGATTGCACAGAACGTCCGCGACACGGTCGCGGCGCTTCCGTCCCGCTCGAGTATCGTTGCGGACGCTGTCTCGAACAGCTCATTGCAAATCGTCGGCGGTGTTTACGACTTGGCAAGCGGCGAGGTCACGTTCCTCGAGTAAGGGTTTCCGGAATCCTGGCGGTTTGCAACTAGTCAGCGTCGAAGCGGTTGCTGAGGTAGAAGTTGGGAGACAAAATGAAGTTTGAGACCTACTTGGCCGAGATTGAAGCGGCCATTCGCGAGCGCGATGTAAAAAATGAGATTACGCTCGCGTATACGGACGGAAGTTACAACCGTACGTTCGACGGAGAATGGACCTGGCGCAAAGGGAGACTGGGCGCGCGGGTCATGCGCGGCGCGACGCCGGTCCAGTCGATTATCCAGTGGCTCGACGGAGCGAACGTCGATCATAGTTCAAAGGTCGTCGTTGGTGAAAACACGTCCATGAGCGCCGCTACGCAAATCATCGAGACCTTACGGCGCGGGTTAGGATTGGGTCGCAAGTGACGGACGCGGAAATTCGTCCCTGGGTCGGCAAAGCCGTACGTGCGACACTCGCAGATGGTCGCATCATCGCCGGAACTCTACACGCGGACGACGATCACGGACACGGCCACGTCCACTATCTTCTCGTAAGTGATCCACTTCGGGGCGACGATCCGAAAGTTCGAGAGATGATTCACGGCGCAGAATCGTTTGTGGAAATCGTCGACGCTTCGAAGGACCCTGCCGCCCGCGAGGGCTGAGATAGCTTTCGCCCCTGGGATCCCAAGACGAGCATCGACGCCCCGCTGACAATCGCAAGCGCCGCAATCTCAATCGCCGGTCCCATCAGGAAGAGATGCACGGGATCGTGCAATAGCCAGCCGCCGAACACCAAGGCCACTGCTCCCACAACGCCGAGCATCCAGGCATCAGGCAAATGACCGCCCGCAGCAATGGCGATGACCAGCGCGACCGCGCCCAAGCCGAGTGCCCAAAACGCCACTACATAGCCGAGCGTAAACGCACTCGTCAACCAATGAAACGTCGCAGCACCGCCGGCTACCCAAATTGCGCCTTCGAGAAGCATGAGTGCCGCGTGACTCGGTTCCCCCGGGCTGCGAAAGACCATCACGATATCGATCGCCCCGTGAACGATCGCGTACAGCGCGAACGCTCCTACGATCCAGATCGTCTGCGACGGAAATGCAAGTGCGGCTATCCCCAGTGCAATAGCGAGGATTCCACGGAAAACGATTGAGCGCCAGGAGCCGGCAATGGCTGATATCAAGGTGATTCTCTAGGTTCTCGTTCCCAGTGAAGATCGCTTTTCCATCACATGCGGCCCAAACGAAAAGCCCTATAATACCGAGCTTTCCCGACCCTTGACTTCAAGTGCGCTTTAAGGCGTAGGGTCATTGAGTCGTGGGATTTCATCTTTGGCTCGCGCCGATCGTCGTCGGATTAACGTGGACCCTGTGCATGCCGGCGACGGACCGCTACTACACCGCGGAGCAAGCGAGGAATGGCGCGCAAGTCTTTGCTCTGCGCTGCGCGATCTGCCACGGCGCCACCCTGCAGGGCATCGACCGCAAAGGTCCAGCACTGGTCGGGCCACCGATCCGCGCCCGGCACTGGAAGCTCGGACCACTGTTTTCCTACGTTTCGCACGAAATGCCGGCGAACGCACGCGGCAGCCTAAGCCAGCGCGAGTATCTATCGGTCGTGGCATTTCTGCTCAAACGAAATGGGCATCCCGCGGGGCCGACAGCGCTGATTTCGACACTGCTCAAAAACACTGCCAAACGCTTGTAATATTGCAAGAGGAACACTCCATGAAAATGCATCGCATCGTTCTCGCTCTGTCTGCCGTCATCGGAATCGTTTCGAGTTTTCCAGCCGACGCGCGGGCGAGGGCCGCGATCGCGCCGGGCACTGGATCCTCCGTGAACGGCGTCGTCGCCGCAGCATTTCAAAGCAAACCGCTCGTCGTGCGCGTTCATGCGGATTGGTGCGCTGAATGTCAAACAACGCTGCCCGACTTTCACGCCTTCGCGGCCATGTATCTGCACAAGATCAACATCCTCGACCTCGACGTCACCGGTGGAAAGACGTTGGCGAAGGCTGCCTCGCTCGCGCGGAATGCGGGCATCGGTGCCTATTACGAGCTCACAAAAACTAAACCGCTGACCGTCGCCTTCATCGATCCGAAGTCGAACACGATCGTCGCGGAGCTTCGTGGAAATGTCGACATGAACGATCTCATTAAGGCCGAGCATGCGGTCGAACGCAGCATGCGGAGCCGCTAATCGTGCGGCGCTTCTTGCTCGTCGCGCTTGCTGCTATCGGTTTTGCCGCCGCAATCTTCGAAGTTTCACGCGGCAGCGTGAGTCTCGATATCATGCGCTTCGTGGGCGAGCGCCTCACTGCGCTGGCTTCCTATATTCGCGCGCCACAAATGCTCGATGGCCCGAAACTCTTCGTCTTTGCGTTTGCGGGCGGATTGGTTGCGAGCATCTCCCCGTGCATCTTGGGGCTGCTGCCGGTGAATCTTTCCTATGTGGGTGCGCTGAAGAACTCGTCGCGGATCGCAGCGGTGCGTTCGGCGACGCTCTTTGCCGGCGGTGTCGCTCTCGTCAACACCGCTCTCGGTTTGGTAAGCTCGCTCTTTTTCGCCGTCCTTATCGAGTATCGCGGTCAGGTAAATATCGCCGTCGGACTGTTGACCGTTGTGATGGCGCTGTGGATGGTGGGCCTGCTACCGCTTCGGATCCCAAGCGTCGTTCGTCGCGTACCAAGTGGCGCGGGACCGCTCGCCGTCGGAGCAGTGCTCGGACTCGCGGTATCACCGTGTTCGAGCCCCGTGCTCGTCGCCGTTCTTGCGGCCGCCGGATCGCAGGGTCACGTTTTACGCGCAGTCGAGGCAATGGTCGTTTACTCGATCGGCTACACGCTTGTGCTGTGGATTGCGTCCGTCTTCGCCGGAGCACTTGCGACATCGCGAATGCTCCTACGGTACGGCGACCTCGTCGCTCGCCTCTCCGCCGGCGCCTTAGGCCTTCTCGGACTGGGCGGAATCGCGTACGGCATCACGCTTATCGTTTAGGAACGCAGGTGCGCCGTATTTACGCGCGAGATATTCTACCGTGACGATCGGTCAAGTGGCGAAGGCCGCAGGGATCGCGCCTTCTACCATCCGGTACTACGAATCGGTGGGTCTGCTTCCCGCGCCGCGTCGGCAAAGCGGCATTCGCACCTACGATGCGGATATCGTTGACAAGTTGACGGTGCTGCGCTTTTACCGTTCCAACGGAATGTCGATACAGACCTTAGCGGTGATGATCGCCCATTCGAGAAGAGCGGACCGCGCCTACTCGCGCGAAGCTATGCTGGCCCGCATCGCCGAACTGGAGACGATGATTACGGATGCACGCAACATGAAGAAGCGTCTCCAACAGCTTCTCGATTGCAAGTGCCGTGGCGATCGCGCCAAGTGCGTGATGCTCCGGAAATAGAGATGCAATGGTGCGCGAGACAGGACTTGAACCTGCACGCCGTTGCCGGCGCTAGCCCCTCAAGCATGCTGGATGACACTTCAGGAGACACTGAGAGACTAACTGACGAGGAAACGGAGTCTCCGTAAGTCCGCGTGATTCCCCGGAATTCTGCAAAATGATTCCCCGGATGGTTCCCCCGCTTGATGCGACGACAGAGAAACCGAAAGGGCCATATTATGGTTACATGTAACCGAGGGACGAGTCATGGCAAACCGTATCAGCTCACGCAATAAGGTTAGAGCCCACCGTCAACGACTGCGGCAGCAGGGTCTGCGGCCGGTTCAGCTCTGGGTGCCCGACGTAAGTTCGCGCGCCTTTGTTACTGCGGCACGCCGACAGTCCACCGCGGTGGCAAAGAGCCCTCACGCTCGAGACGATCAAGCGTTTGTCGACTCGATCTCCGCGAATACGTGAAGCGCGGCGAAATTTGGACCGTCGCCGGTGGATCTCACTACGCCGGCAAGCCGCGTCCGGCCGTCATAATACAAGACGACAGATTTGATGGCACGGAGTCGATCACGTTGTGCGTGTTTACAACTGACCCAACCGATGCGCCGTTGTTTCGCCTCCTGGTCGAGGCGGATGATAACAACGGTCTGCGGTCGGCTTCACGACTGATGGTCGACAAAATCACGACAGTCCCAAAGTCCCGGCTTGCTCAAAGCATCGGTCGCCTTTCAGATGAAGACATTGTGCGACTAAATCGTGCGATCATCGTCTTTCTTGGCATAGCAGCGCCGGCTCCAAAGCCAAGGCGTCGCATCTGATTTACAAGAACCGGTGGGCGTCGATCGTGGGACTGCTGGCTGCCTCTGCGATCGTTATCCATTCTATGGTCGCGTACGCTCGAATGGCGCCTTCGAACGTTTGGTTTGGAACTGTCGCGGTCTGTGCGACATCCGGTCACTTCGTCGACATTGCAACCCCGAACGATCATACCCTGAAGCCGATTGAGCGTCTCTATCCTTTATCGCTCGGCCCCGTTCCGACGCAGGCGTACGTGGCTCAGTCTACGGCCATTAACCGCAACACGACGATGCTGCAAATTGGCGACCTACATTGGGGAAACGTGATCAAGCTCTATGGCTGGAAACGTAAGACCTCGCGGCGAGTATCCGCGTATCGCATTGAAGTGATCAGGCAGAACTTCTACACGCCAGCTTGCGACGTACCGGCGGTGCGCGCATTATTGTTCGAAGATTTGCGCGGCGGTCCCGTGGGGCCCTATATCGGTCCCATACGCGTAGTCGGTCGATGGGCCGCGGGTACGTGGATCAATGATGGCGGCGGAACCGCACTTCTGAAGCGCACGCCGTCCGGATGGGTTGTAGTGACCGGCGGTGGCGGATTCGCTTGTCCGCAGGATCTCGTAACATTATTTCGCGTTCCGCCAAAAATAGCTGTCGAGCTACTTCCGGAGAACGCACACAGCAAGTGGTGCGTACAGCGGAAATGACTCGGAATGGTGCGCGAGACTGGACTTGAACCAGCACGCCCTTGCGGGCGCTAGCCCCTCAAGCATGCCGGATGACACTTCAGGAGACACTGAGAGACTAACTGACGAGGAAACGGAGTCTCCGTAAGTCCGCGTGATTCCGCGGAATTCTCGCAAATGGTTCCCCGAATGGTTCCCCGTTCGGAATGAGTGTATAGCGAATGGGGACCGTCCTTCGAGCTCGTCTAATTGCTATTGAGTCCGAAGCCCTGTTCACGAGTCTGAAATTTCTGCTTCCAGGCGGACTCCATCTTTCCGAGATCAGAATTGCTACCAGCGACTTCCAGAACGGCCACCTGGTAATCAGATCGTTCTCGGCTCTTCAGCTGCACGTTCCCACCGTGGCCGGTTTCTGCATACTCAACCCAACGAGCAAAGAAGCCACCTTCACCGCCAGCTTGACCGATGTACATTTCCTTTGTCCGAGGGCAAGTGAGAACGTAGATACCTTTCGTGGCTTTGAGGACGCTGATCCAGGTTGGGGGAAGTGACGGAACCCGTGATAGCTCAAATGCCAGCTCTTCAAACCCCGGGAAATCTGGATCGCGAAGCTCGCGAAGAATCTCGATGATGGGTTTTTCTTGCCTATCGGCACGTTGAACATAGGCGAGCGTCGATTTGCCCCAATCGACCGAGATGCGGCCTTCAAAATTGGCGAGAAACGGCAGACGCTCGATCCTATACTCATGATCAGAACCGGCCTTCGTAATGCTGCCGTCTAGTGGGCTCGTATAATCTGACATCGAAATCCCTAAGTACGAAGCGCGAAAAAAGCCGGTAAAGAGAGCTTCATAGTTTGGCCGTCCAACAAATGATGCCCAATACTCGGAGCCGCGCAAGATCTGGTGCTTCTGATTGTTATGTAACGACCCGTATCTATCAAACTCGTCACGGTTATCCCGCCACAATTCGTACAGCGTTCGACCTTTAGGCGCTCGCGCGTCTTGATGACGCAGAAAGCGAACATTCCGAAGGTCGAAACCTCCCTTGCGAATCAAGTCGTTAAATGAAAGGGCCGGCGCAAATGGGCTAGCGTCAGTCATCTTGCTGATCTTCGAGTCCCAAAGCCAACTCCTTGGTGATGAGTCTTAGTGGCAAAGCAGGGCTAGGGAATGCGCTGAAATTCGCAGCTCCAGCGAGAATCTCCGAGCCTTCGTCGGTTATTGAATGAGCGTCGCGGCTTGCACGATCCTCAGCAAATGTGCGGCTAGTAACATCACTTCAAGTGCGTAATCAGCACTATCAATGTGCGGAAGCTCGTGAACCGCCCGATCACGATATAGACCAAACGCACCAAGGAAGAGATGCTCTTCATCGGAGAGATCCCCCTTGCGGTCTTCACGCTGCAATGCCGTATCTTCAACTCGCGCGAAGAACTTCTTTGCTAAGCGATTGCCGAAATCGGATGAGGGAAGGTCGGCCTTTTGGCGCATAGCGACCTCGACAACCTTGAACGCATGGGCGACGGCTATGTCGTAGTCGCCTTTGACGACCGCTCCCCATGCTTTTTCCCGGACTTCGACTGGAAGCAAGTCGTATGCGGTTGCTCGTATTGCGCGAAATGCTCGGACATCGTCGTGAGACTTGAGCGCACTTCCTCGCCTACTAAGAACAATGAAGGGACTATTTAAAGTATCCGGGCGCGTGATGAGCAAGGCAGCTGACATAGTCCAAGCTATCGCCTCCATCGCAATATCTTTCTGTTCCGTCGTTCCCCCGTACAGCTCTGCTATAGCCTCAGAGAGACCTCTGGGAGTTCGGTGAATCACCTGTCTCTCGTCCTGAAGCGCGCGCACAATCTCGATTCCGAGATCTTCCGGCTCGAGAAGAGCAACCTCGTCCCAGGTCGGATACTTCGTCTTCAGATCTTGCAGTGAGCTCATCGATCACGTTCTCAATTCTCATGCCGCATCGCCCTAGACATTCGTGACCCGGCCTCTTGCATCACGAATTCCGCCGCGCGGGCGCCTGGAAGATCAACGCTGTCCGCGCCCAGCAGTTCTGCGACTCGCCGGCGAACTATATTGTCAGAACTGTCTAGCTCGGCGTTAGCGGTGCGACCAAGGTTTTCGCGCGAAACGAACCCGAGCTTTGGGCTGGGAGAATCGGCACGCGACGTTCCCGCCGCCGTGCTGGCGGTGGCAAACACCACAATTGCCATGATGAGCAGCCTAGGCATCACAGGCGTGAAGCCGTTCCTTTTTGACCTCCGTATTCCTGATGCCGTAACGAGTGTCGACACTGCTTACGAAACGCCGGGTTTGGAAACTGACAATATAACGCCGCGTTTCTGAGTCTTCTATAAGGTTCAGGCGCTATGCTGGTGGGAGAGGGCGATCTCTTGCCACCGAATACAGCTTCGAAGCATTCGCCGAACACCGTCGATAGGGTGCTCGCGTATTCGAAGCGCTTTTTATTTTACGGCTTCGCCATTTCGCTGCTCGTACACGGAACTCTCGGACCGCTCGTCGACTGGAAGCCTCAAGCGCTCGGAACGCCTGAACCTCTGGAATCCGTGAGTATTACGACCGTGCCGCGCACGCCGGAGCCGACTCCGGTCCCCACCCAGATCGCGACGCCATCACCGGCGAGACCGCGGCCACGCAAGATTGCGCAATTCCTTCCCCACCTACCGAAGACGTCAGCGGAAAGGGCCGATAGCGAGTCCGGGCAGAGTTACTCAAATACCGTTGGGTCGCCCGAGGGGATCCCGCAGGCCAACGCCGACACTGGTCCGCCGGCAGTTCTCACGCCCACACTCGCGCCAACGCCGATGAAACCCGCGTGTGCTGTGCCTAAGGCCCCGGCGGCGACAACTTATAAAGTTACACCCGAAATGCCCGAGATCGCGCGTCAAGCGGGTGCAAGCGGCACGACGCAGATTCTGGTTAACTTGGACGATAGCGGTCGCGTCGTTTCTGCATCCATCTACACCTCTACGCGAAACAGCGCGCTCGACAACGCCGCGCTTCAAGCCGCCGAGCAGTCGAGGTACTCGCCCGCGATCGACAACTGTGCGAAAACTGCAGGAAGCTATCTCTATATCGTCACGTTCGAGAACCAATAGGCGCCTTACGGCGATAGGGGCTGCGATTGGCATCGTCAACTTTCGTCGGCAATAAAAAGCTAAGTTTCGCTAACGCCGAACTGTCGACACCTTACTTCGCTTCCTGGCGGTCGAGACCGACCCTGGACGAAAAACTCACGCCGTGATAAATCAGTATCAGGCGGTGTCACGATGCGCTTTCCTTTCTCGCTGTTTTTCGTTTTCTATATTCCAATTGTTCTGATCGCTCCTGACGTCATTTTCCGATCGGCGATCTCGCCACAGTTATGGTGGCTGAGTTATCTGTTCGGCGAGCTTCTGCTGCTCGGGGCGCCCATCGCAGTTGCCCTATGGCTTTGGGGTCGAAGAGATCCGGGAAACACCGATCAGGCGTACACGTGGCGCGTCCTATTTCTCACCGGCCTAGTATTAGCTCCCATCTTTTGGTTCGTTGTTGTGCCGCTCGGATTCAAGTCATTTGAAGGAGAGACGACTGCGCTAGCCATCGCGGTTGCCGCATTTCTGATTTCGGCCTACGCTTACTATGCCTGGCTTTGGCTCCGACGCTGGCGTAACCCCAACATGCTGCCACGTCAGATGGTAATTTCTAGGGAGGTGATGGCGGTTATGCGCGAGGCGGTGATCTATGCGTTCGCCGCCGAGAGTGAGTTCGTTGAACTGTCACACCTGCGCTTAGCACTTCTCAATGACGAGACGACTGCGCGACGGTTCGCACTCGATCATTTAATGGCCGCTGTTTCGCCCGACGGGCCACTCAATCACCCGCACCATCCGCAACCGGAGGATCCATACTTTCCGGTCTATCGTTCCCTCTATATTCTTACGCCCGACGGGAAACGCGGCAAGTGGCTTGATCGAAATTCGTACGATGTCTTCCTAGAAGGCGCGAAACGGCCTTTGGCCGGCGCGTATTTGCCAAAGCATCTCGCTGAGGCGTACCGTTCTTTCCGCTAACGCCGGAGCGAGGCCGAATCGCGGCACGATACCGTAGAGGAAATTAAAGATCACAGCATACAGACACTGAGAGACAATGGCTTACGTTAACATCGACGGCACGACGCTCAGCATAAAGTTGGAGTGGATCGATAGACTCCTGGCTTTTCAAGGTTCGCTTCGTATGCCGCTTTCGCACGTCACGAACGCATATGCGAGTTCCGTTGAGGACCTGGAGTTAGGCGAGAAACTGAAGGGCGTCGGTCCCGGATTTCTCGCGACTGTCGGAATATTTGGGAGTCCGAAGGGTCTCGTTTTCTGCGATCTCGACAACTTCAATGAATGTCTGGTTATCGAAACGCTGGGAGAACGGTTTCCCGTCATCGCTGTATCGCCCGAAAACGGGAATCCAAATGAGCTCGCCCACAAAATTATGCGCGCCATACCCGACGGCGGCCCGGAAACATAGCATGCACGTTGCGTCGACGCTCTGCGTGCATTCCTTTTGGATTCCACAATGGCGAGACTCTAGTCGACCAATTTAAAGGCGTCCGGATAGCGTACGCTCCCGCCATCGGGCAAGGCTCCGTCGATGAACTCGAGACCTATCCAGTGCTCGCCGGAAAACGGCCCTACGAGTTTTGCAGTCACGCGAGCTTCAAATCCGAAGCAAGAGTAGTACTTAGGATCTCCTAGGACAATCGCAACTGCCTTGCCCATTTCGCGACAACGGTGCAAGCTAAAGAAGACGAGTCGGCTGCCAATGCCCTCGCGCTGTCTAGTCGGGACTACGGCAACTGGAGCAAGCGCGACTGCGGGAAGTACACCAGCCTTTGTTTCAATTAGCAGTTTGCTAAACAGTGCATGCCCCAGGATATTTCCCTCGTTGGCGGCCACAACCGATACCACAATCAGACCGTCGGCGCGCAACCGATCGACCAGCCGACCCTCCGCATCTCGCCCAAACGCAGCGCGGTGTACTCGTCGTATGCCGTCAATATCCGCCGACGCTTCTTCACGAACCATCATCCCCCGCGAGTCACGTCCTAGGGTCTGAAGAAAGCATTCCGTAGACGCAGAGATTCTGAAAACTGCCGTCGCCATTGCGGAAGCCATCGCGGTAGGCACCCTCATAAATGAACCCTACGCGTTCGTATAGAGCCCGTGCACGAAGATTTGATTCCACTACTTCCAGCCAGAACCGGTGCGCCTTTACTGTATTGAAGCACCACTCGATCGCCCAGTGAAGGGCCGCAGTACCAATTCCGCGGCCGGGTGCGGCGATGGCCAGGCGACGAAACTCTACAATCCAAGGCAGAGCCGCATCGTATCCAAACAGCATCATGCCGGCGCGTTCGCCGCCCTCGATGACGATGAACGCGAGTCGGTCGGGCTGATCAAGGGCTGCAAGCACGGTCGCTCGATCAGTGGGATGTAGGAAGCCCCGCACGTGCGGCGCCTCCTCGACGTTCACAATAAAGTCCACGTCATTATTGGACGCAGGCCGTACTGCAATCTCTACGGAGGCGCGATTCGTGTTGCGCATAAGAGGTTGTTGTGGTGGTTGCCTGGCGCTCCTTCTCTCCTGGATCAAAGTACGCGCCCGATTTGGTTGCGGACGTTACGCTGCTGTTGCGTGAGGCCTATGCCCAGCATCTCGCAAACGACTTACACTTTTCCGCCGCAACGCAGGACGATGAAACAACCGACAGGCGGCTCGCGAGTGCAACCGCACTCATCGGTTTTAGCGAGGATGCGGTTGTCGCAACAGGGCTCATTTACGAACAACTCCGGGCTCGGCCCGAGTTGCCGTCATGGTTTTCACAAGAGGGCGTCAGTGTCGCCGCCCAGTTGGCTGTCTCGCCTCAGCTACAACGTCACGGAATCGGATCCGAGTTGCTCGAAGTCTTGGAACGCCAAGCAAAGGACTGGGGCAAACTGCACCTTGCGCTCGACACTGCCGAGCCAGCCCTTGATCTCATTTCATTCTATAAGAAGCGCGGCTACGTGATGAAGGACAACTTCCAGTATTCCGATGTCCCCTTTCGACACGTCATCTTATCGAAGGCGTTGGCCTAATCGCCGTTGTGAGGGGATTCTTCCCTACATATCGCGGGTCGGCATCGTATGCGCTCCAAAAATGTTCTCCAGAGGCACATTATACGCGTCCGCGAGTCGCGATAACTCGTCCATCTCAAGACCTACGCTTGCGCTCTCCGCTTCGGCTAGCCTTGTAGGGTCGATCGAAGCTTCGCGCGCCAGTCGGTGAGGCTTCTGGCCGACGCCAACCGCAGCCGCGCGAGCTCGTCGGAGATTCGTTTCAGGACTGATTCGGAACTCACTTAGCACTCATCGGTGATATCAATCGCCACCAATCGCTCGTAGCTAAAGAGGAAGGTCGTATGCTCGTCGCACGAGGAGTACACCTGAGAATACTTGATAACTCGATAATATGAGAACGTCCGCTGGTGCGAGGCTCGCGCCACGGGACGGAGCTGGGCCCAACCGTATATTGACTCAATTAATGATGGCCCGTCGCCGAGTTGGATGCCTTTTTGGGTTCTTAGCGTTACAAGCGATCGCATCGCGATTGTCTTTGGCGGGGCTTTCGCATTCGATGCAATAACGAGCTCATGCCACGAACAGCAACCCTCGTCGTAGTAAGCGATGCGGTGCACAGGATCGTACACGGCATGGCCCTGCGGCGGGCCCGCGGAGCCGTACACGAAGTGCGTTCCTCGATAAACGCCGCGCATGCCCAAAAATGTCAGCGGACCAGAGCCCGCAGGGTCGATGATGTGGTCACGGACCGTCGTCCTCATAGCTAGCGTTGGCGCGATCCAGGCGTTCGGTACCCGAGGTAACCACTTCCCTATTGCTTCGCTACAGGCACTGCCGAAGTAGCGGCTGCACATCGCATCCGACTTTCCGGCGGGAGCGCTTGCAGTCGTAAGTGCGCCGACCAGCGCGAGGATGCCGAAACAAGCGGCCTTCCTCACTCGGATGCCCGATGATAACGGCATATGAGTTCGTTGCTGGAACCGATGGCTAGCACCTACGACATTTCCACGAGGTTGGGCTTGACGTCGACGCTCACGACTGTTGCGAGCCAAAGGCATATGTTAACGCTTCGAATTCTGGCTCGGAGCCGAGGCGACGATAGAGCGCGTTTGAAGTCGGGTTTGCAAGATCCGCATACAAGATGCAACGGTTATTTTGCGAGAGGATCTGCCGGGACAAACTCGCGACGCAAGCACCGGCGTAACCGAGATTGCGACTCATCGCCGGCGTATAGACCGCTTGCACGACCACGATGCCGGCCGCGGGCGCCGAAGCCACGCACATTGAGACCGGAACGTCACTTTCCCAGAGCCAAATTTTCTCTTCTCTGAGTAGGCGCTCAACGGTCCGAGCAACGTCTCGTATCTCCTCGCCCACTTCTGACGAGAAGTTCGTTGCCCACGCGGTCGCGAGAGCGTGATCGTCGGCCGTTGCAGGGCGAAAGTGCCCTTCGGGCTGTCGAGGTTCGCGAACTCGGCGAACTTCATACAAGCGACTGCTTCGCGTTACCACAACGGGCAATTTTGTTACTTCGGCCCACTCAGCCGCAAACACGGCCGCACTGCCCGCATCACCTAAGACACCGGGAAGCGCAATGCCGGAACTGTGTATTTCCTGAACGATCATTCGGGCGACTCGCCGATTCATTTTCGTGATCAATGCGGAACTGTTCAACGGCGACTGCAAGGCGAGGCTGATCACCCCACCGCTATCCTGCGCAATCCAGCACCGCACTGGTTCCGGGCGGCCCAACCGCGCGTGAAGCAACGTGATGAGCACCGCGTTGAGAACTAACCTCGATTCAAGGAAGCCTCGAACGAGCTCGTTCACGCGGAGCCAATCGCTCGTGAACTCAATTTGGATGGTCATCAGCGGTCACCAGACCATAGATCATCAACGCTATGCATCGTAAAAGTCGGAAGCTTCTCGGCAAGACTCTCCCAAAACGCGACCGCGTCGGCCTCATCATCTGGGAGCGGAGGCCCTGTGGCCTCCCAGGCCTCCTTCGACGGCCAAAGCGCGATGGCACAGTACGTGCCATCGCCCTCTCGATGCAGTCGGGATCCGTAGGATCCGCGCACCGCCTGAATTTTTATTGTTCGCACATGCCAGGTTCGAAGAAAATCTTGCTCTCGTTCGGACTTGACTTTCCAGCGATATATTACGGTAAACATTCAGCCTCTCCGATTGACGAATCTCGACGAGTTCAGAGGCCTTGCATGTTATCGGAACTCAGCGGTTCAGCGTCCTTGTATCGATCCGGAAAATATGCACGAAGTACGCGATGCTGCGCAATAACCTTCCATTCTGAGTCAGTTGGCGTCCAGCCGGGCGGCGGCGCCGGTAATGGAAAATGTTTAAGGTGGTTTACGAACGGGTCGTGAGCGCTCGTATAGCAGATGGGCCAATACACGGGCCCTTCATCGTGACTGCCGTCGTCAAACGTCATCGTGTAGCTAACATAGTAGCAATGCCCTTTGCTGTCGCCGTCAACGGTTGCGGGGCCCGACTTAACGGGGTCAGGATTCCTTTTCCGTTGTTATGCCCGTGCACAATTGTGCTTCCACTCGATGGCATCGGCGACGCGGTCACCTCTTCAGCAAATCCCGAGCGCGAGCACACTGTGGCCAGAATGACAATTAAAACTGCCGCTATGAGCACAACACAAAGCGCGCGCCGCCTTCCAACCGACACCGACATCGCTCCCATGCGTTAACCGCTTCTACGATGGTCTTCCGAGACTCCGCTCAAGATCTAACTGCCCCAGCCGCTGATGAGCCAGGTTGAAGTGTCGACAGTTGATGTGCCGTAACTTCTGAGAAGAGGACTGATATAGTCTAACGAACTTCGTCCGCGACTCCATAGCCTTAGGTAATGGTGCAACGCATCATGAACACGCACGTACCCGATGACTATCCCGGTGAAATTGTCGGTAGCGATGGGATCGTCGATGATTCTATTACGTCGGAGTTTCCGGGGCTCGTAACCATCGCTTTCGCTGGCGGTAGTGAGCGTTATACTGCCTACGCCGAAGATGCATCAGAGATCCCGATCTCGGCAGGCACGCGCGTAAGAGTGGTTCGTCACCATCCTCCCCGGACGGTTTTCGTGCGAAAGGCAGCGTCATGCAACTCGACGGACTTGGTACCCTCCTCGTAGTTTGGGTCGTCGCAGCAGTCGCTGCGCTCATCATGGTCATGGTTCTGTTCCGCGCCTGCTGGCGCGTCGCTGAACCAAACGAAGCGCTTGTTATCGCCGGATTCGGTGTCGGCAAGAAAGGAACAGATCTTGGCTTCCGGATCGTAGCCGGATCGGGAACGATTGTTCTTCCCGGGCTGCAGGTCGTGCGTCGCTTGAGCCTCGAGATGCGCGAGGCGACGTTACAATCAACCTGCGTAACGCATCAAGGCGTTCCCGTATCCGTTCAGGGCGTATGCATGTACAAGATTGCGGACGACTCAACTTCTATAGCCAATGCGGCGAGGCGCTTCCTCGGCCAGAAAGATGACGACATAGACGGCAGCATCCAAGCGATCTTGGATGGACATCTCCGCTCAATCATCGGCGGATTAACGGTCGAGGACCTCATCCGCAACCGCGATGCGCTAACGACTGAGACGCGTAAGGCTGCTGAAACCGAGCTTGCAGCGATGGGCATTACCGTGAATTCGCTGCAGATCCAAAAGATCGACGATCCGCAAAATTACATTGAAAACCTTGCGGTTCCCCACGTCGCTGAGGTTCAGCGTGCCGCGCGCGTTGCCAGAGCTGCGGCCGATCAGGCAGCGACGGTCGCCGAGCAAGAAGCCGCCGCCGCCAAGGCGGAAGCAACGAAGAATTCGCAAGTGCGGCAGGCGCAGTACGCAGCAGAAACCTCTGCGGCAAAAGCGAGGAGCGAACAGCAGGGCCCGCTCGCCGACGCGCAAGCCCAACAGCAAGTCGTTCAAGAAATCACTCGTGTCTCAGAATTGGCAGCGCAAAGAACTGAGATGGAGCTTAAGACGAGTGTCATAAAACCTGCCGAAGCCGAAGCATATCGTATTCGCGTAACTGCCGAAGCACAACGTGACGCTCAGATTGCGGGGGCGACGGCGGCGGCGAAGACCACGGAACTGGAAGCGACCGCGAGAGCCAATGCGGCGCGTCTTATCGGCGAGGGCGAAGCGTCTGCGATTGCGGCGAAAGGCGAGGCAGAGGGAAGGGCGGTGCAAGCCAAGGTCCTCGCGGAAGCTGCCGGCATCGACGCGCGCGGCAAAGCGTTCACGAACAACAAGGAAGCGATCATTCAACAAACGCTAGCCGAACAGATGCCGGCGATCGTCAAGGAAGCTGCAGCGCCATTCGCATCGATCAAAGACCTTGTCATCTTCGACGGCGCAGAGGGGTTCCAGCGTTTCATCACTTCCGCGCTAATGATCGGAGGAACGGTGTTGCCGAAGATGCTCAAGGGCTTACAGAACGGCAACGCTCAGGTCGACGGAGATCGGGAAACCACGAAAACGAAGTGACCAGTTGTCGCGGGGAAGTAGGTAACGGTCGTTGTGATGCCGCTTTCGCAGATCTATTCGTTAACGGGGATCCTATGCGCCGTGCTTGCGGTCAATTTCATCGTCTATCAGCGCTACCCAACTTCGTCCTTGAAAGCCCCAGTGCTTGGCGTATCTGCGTTGGCGTTGGTCAGCGTACTGGCGGTCCTGCTTTACAGACTTCTGGTCGTACATAGGTAGGATCGTGCAAGAGGCGGTCCGTGCGAACTTCGGGGTAGAAAGAGCATGCACACAAAGAAGTCTGAAGACCGCAGACCCCAATCACATCTATGGCTGTTGCACGCAACGATAGGCTTTGTGGGTCCTCTGCTCTTGGGTTGGATGGCTCGATACCATCCGTCTTGGATGCCGGCTTTTTGGATTACTGCGCTTGTCTTCGTTGCCGTAGGCGTCATCTTCGTACTTCCTTATCTCGCAATCCGGGCGACTACGGGCTCACTAGATCGATACATAGTCGTCATGACGTTGCTCGCGGTCAGCTCGCTTTTCGCGTACGCGATGTTTCGGACTATCGCGCCTCTCGTTGTCGGAGTCGGTGTTATTATTTTCACATTTATCGCAAGGAATCGCATTCGGGCCGACAAACCGTTTCTGCGATCGTGAAACTTGGACTGTGGCTACAACGCGCGTAAAGCACGAGAGTCGTGGTATGCATCACTTGCGGATTGGAGCGTTCGTGCTGCTCCTTTGTGTCGATACTTCCACAGGTGTCTTCGCAGATTCGAGCAGTTCGCCAACGGTGGCATCTCAGTGTGAGCGACTGGCGGTAGCTGTCAAGACGGTCACACCGCATTATCCGCCTGAGGCGCATGGTGCATCGGGGCGAGTCTTCATAAGAGTCACGCTGGATGAGAAAGGCGAGGTTCTATCAACGGCGATAATCCGGAGTAGCGGTAACGTTCCGCTCGATCTGGCCGCCGAGGGCGCCGCCCGTCAATCAAAGTACGCACCTGAATATCATGAGTGCAAGCCTGTGGGCGCGCGTTATTTATTTACCGTCGACTTTCACTCTCCCTAAAATTATGGTGGCGCAATAACGGTAGTCCGGAGCCTGCCGCAAGAGCGATCCAAATGCGCAGTTGTGTGAATACGTCCTAGTAGCTGCTTGCGGATGAGCTGCGGATTGTAATTCTAGTCGAAGGGCCACCGACTCGTTGAGCAATTACCCTTATGGCATTCTCAACGCGTTGCAACTGACTAGAAGCGCTTGGGAAATCCGTACCCCGGGACTGAATGCTGACCTCGACTCCGGCGGCTTCACTAAGATTCGGCGCTTGCGGTACCGGCTGACTCATCCCGAATACAGAGATTGGAACCGGTCCCGCAAACGACACGGCAACAGTAACAAGGCCGCTACGTGCCGCGGAGACCGTGGGCGGTAGTGCTCTTAGAGCTAATCCCTGGAGCTTCGCTCCGGTGGAGGCTGAGCCAGCCGACAAATCGCCGAGCACTTCTTCTACGGTGGTGATGTGCCCGAGTGGCACTGCCAAGTGCCGAGCAATCGCGACAGCCTTTGTTTGCGCGTCTTCGAGCGCGCTGACGTACGCCGTTGTCTTGACGCTTGTCGTCGCTCGCGGAGGGATCCAAGGGGAAATCTGCACTCCGACACCGCCTTCATTTACGCTCGCATCGCCTTGAAGCGCGTGAATGACCGAAGGTACTCCTTTGGGATCGAGCGTGATCTCGAGCGTTTCGTTAACATTTGAGCGTGTTGTGCCTGTTGGATTCACGCGCGGTGCGGAACACGAGCACAGCATGACTCCCACGCAAAGTGCCGCAAACCATAGAAGGGCAGCCCCACGTTTTTGCATTTTCGACCTCCTTCGATTCCGAAAACCACACTTCGCCGTTGGAGCCACGGTTGGCGCGCGCCTCCATTTACTGTCGACACTATTAGAACGCGGCATAGTTAGCATAGCGAGGCGCAGTAAGGTTTCCATAAGAGAGATAATCCCACACCGTGCGCGCCTATCGTGTTTGGTCCAGATTGATCTTGGTAGCCCTCTCAACTTCGATCTGCCCGATCCTTGAAGCATGCGGGGGTTCGAGCCTACCGATATCACGCGCTACGCCCTCGGTGACCACCTTTACAATGCCGTCGAGCGCTTCCGGACCGATCAGCATGGTCACAGGACCGGACGGCGCCATGTGGTTTGCGGCGTCCGATGGTAATTCAATCGGAAGAATTACCACGGCGGGCGCGGTGACTTCCTACGCAGTACCGACACCAGCTTGTTTGCCAGATTCAATTACCCTAGGTCCAGATGGGGCTTTGTGGTTCGCGGAGCTCGATGGCAATAACATCGGACGCGTTACCACTAGCGGTATCGTTACCGAATTCCCCATCACGGTGGCAGGGAGTCAACCGACCGGAATCGCCGCTGGTCTGGACGGCGCATTATGGTTCACGCAACAGAACGCGCAGTCGATTGGTCGGATTACAACGGGAGGTGTTCAAACCGAGTATTCAGTTCCAACTTCCTCAGCGAATCCTGGATCGATCACGTCAGGACCGGACGGCGCCTTGTGGTTTACCGAGGCCGGATCCGGAAAGATTGGTCGGATCACGACAGGCGGCACAATTTCTGAATACCCCACACCAACAGCAAATAGTTTTCCAGTATCTATCGTCGCAGGTTCGGATGGTGCGTTATGGTTCGTGGAATTGGGAGGCAATAATATTGGACGCATCACCGTGTCGGGTGAAGTTACGGAATATCCACTGAACAAGAACATCGTCGGCCTCGATGCAATTGGGGTTGGCCCGGACGGCGCGATGTGGTTCACGCAATATAAGTATTTCGGGCGGATAACCGTTCTTGGGTCGATTACGGAATACGCCAACGCGAATGTTCGTGGCAGTGATTTTGGCTCAGTCATCACCGGTCCCGACCGAGCAGTTTGGTTTACGGATCGCATCATCAACCACATTTCACGAATTAGCCCTTGACGACTCGTTTAAATGTCGACACGTTATCTCAGGCACGCTCCAGCCGAATGCAATAGGATGATCTGAAGGTCAAAGATGGGCGCTTTCTTGGAGCGATTAAATGAGCCCGTATGTTTTCTTATTGGCGTTGTGTGCGCTTTTTAGTCTCGTCGCATGCGGGGGCGGTGGCGGCAGTTCGCCCTCATCGGTCCCAACCGCGCCTTCGGGCCCGACTGCGCAAGGTGTCACGCAATTTACCACAGGCATAACTCCAAACGCCGGACTCTCGTCCATCGCAGCAGGACCTGATCACAATTTGTGGTTCACCGAAATGTACACGGGTAATGTCGGACGCATTACGACAGCGGGAACAGTAACGGAGTTTACCGCGTTGAACGCGACGTCCGGCTCGATTCCAATGTTCATCGCAGCGGGCCCCGATGGCAACCTTTGGTTTACAGATGGCGCCGCGCCACAGATCGGTCGCATTACGACGTCGGGTCTCGTGACCGAGTTTACGTCAGGAATCAGTGCGGCGACGAGCGGTGTCTGTGCCGGACCGGACGGCAACGTCTGGTTTACCGAGAATGGAACGATGGGTATCGCAAAAATCGGGCGCATTACGCCATCGGGAACTGTCACGGAGTTCCCGGTAACACAGGGAGCTGATGCCTTCTCAATCACCGCTGGTCCGGATGGAAATCTCTGGTTCACCGAGGATACCGGCAATAGGATAGGACGCATAACGCCTTCGGGCGTGATTACGGAATTTTCAGCCGGCATCACCCAAGAATCGCAGCCAAACTCTATCACTGCAGGCCCGGATGGAAACCTGTGGTTTACGGAATTCAAAGCTGAACAGATTGCGCGAATTACGACAACCGGCATCGTCACCGAATTCTCGGCGGGCATAGCCGCTGGGGGTTCGCCAATAGCGATTACGGCAGGACCCGATGGGAACGTCTGGTTCACGGTTTTTGGTTACGCGTCGTCGGGCGGCAATCAATCGGCGATCGGACGTATCACGCCTTCTGGTGTGATCACCGAGTTTACTAATGGGATTCTCGTCGGAGCGGCGCCCTTTGGTGCTGCTACCGGTTCGGATGGCAACATCTGGTTTACTCAGGCCGGCTCGAACCAAATCGGACGCCTAAATCCATCTGAGGCAACCGCAAGCTGGAAACGGATGTCGCCAACCACACCTGACTCGTCCTTCTCCGCAAGTCGATTCGCGGAATGAGCCGTCAAATTAGGATGCTCTTCAGGTCCGTCATTCCGCTCATTTGCTCGCTGCTGCTGTTTTATGGCTGCGGCGGCGGCGGCGGATCGTCTCCCAAGGGTGTAGAGACTGCGCAAACTGTCCCTCCCGGGACGATCATCCAGTTCTCGAACGGCATCACCGCCGGAGGTTCACCGTTTGCGATCACAGCAGGTCCTGACGGCAACCTCTGGTTTCTCGAAGAGAACGGGAATAGAATCGGCCGCATATCGACGAGCGGAGTCGTTACCGAGTTTTCCGCGGGGATTACAACTTCAGCAGGCTTGACAACGATCGCGGCGGGACCGGATGGAAACCTCTGGTTTACCGAAAGTGAAGCGCATCAAATCGGCCGCATCACGCCTTCGGGCACAGTAACCGAATTTGGTAGCATATCTGGCGCACCGCAAGCAATCTGCGCGGGTCCAGACGGTAATCTTTGGTTTACAGAAGTCGTTGGCGCCGCTAACGGGATGATCGGGCGCATCACGCCGAGCGGAAGCGTCACCGAGTTCAGTGCGGGAACGCCCGGTGGATTCCCGCGCGGCATAACGTCAGGACCGGATGGCAATTTATGGTTCGCCGAGGTGGTCGGTAACCGTATTGGCCGCATAACACCCTCGGGTGTTGTCAGCGAATTCTCGTCCGGCATCTCCAGCGGAGCTTCGCCGTATTTTATAGTCACCGGCAGCGATGGAAATCTTTGGTTCACAGAGTTCACCGGTAATGCGATCGCGCGCATTACTACGGCTGGAGTCGCGACAGAGTTTCCGATATCGGCACCCATTCAGCCACGCCCTTATGCGATCACCGAAGGCCCCGACGGGAACGTCTGGTTCAGCGAAGCAGATGACTCGTCCGGCGGATACTATTCGGCGATAGGGCGGATATCACCAACCGGAACCATCACTCAATTTACCTCAGGGATTCCAACCAATGCGGGCCCGGAGGGCGTCGCGACGGGCTTTGACGGCAACATTTGGTTTACTGAAGCGGGCACGAATCAAATAGCGAAGCTCATTCCGTAACGTTCTTTCTCTCCCGGGGCAACCACGACAGCAACAGTAAGATTAGCTCGGCCGATCCTCGGACGTGGGAGCATTCGTTGGAGCTCCAAAATCCGGTCCTGCGGTCGCATGCCATGAGGTCCCGTCAGCAAAGTCAATGGCGGTCGTCCAACCGATAATTGTCTTGATTGGATAGATTGGTGCGAAACTCGAATACTGAACGCCCATTTCACCTTTCTGATCGATCAAGGCATTCTTCGTGAACCTCACGCAGTTTGCGTATCGATTCGAAACGTTCGTCGAATCTTCGCCTGCTAAAATAGGAGGTCTGTCGCCCCACCGAGGCCCTACCCGGTAATCAAACATAATCGGGTGCGCGAGCGGCCGATCGTTGATATCAATTTGCGCTATCGAAAATTCGGCGTGGACAATGGTCTTCTGCGACGTATTACGGAAATCCACGCACTCGAGCGCCTGATAGAAGTACCGTCCGCTGATAATTTGTTCGGGCGCCCCGTTGC
The DNA here is from genome assembly GCA_963715815.1 of Vulcanimicrobiota bacterium. GTDB lineage: Bacteria > Vulcanimicrobiota > Vulcanimicrobiia > Vulcanimicrobiales > Vulcanimicrobiaceae > JAFAMS01. The sequence goes on from OY970278.1 coordinate 2,584,828, forward strand.
CTAGCGCATATACCTTCAGTATCTGCACCGGGGAGCCCGGAAGATCAATCTGCTTCCCAATAAACTCCGGCCCAGTTCTCGCGCTGCCGACAGCGACGTGTCCAAGCAACGATGTTATGACCACCAACTGTAGGAAGACGAGCGCAGCCCGCGCGCGTTTGAGAGCTCGCCCGAAGATCAGCCGCATTAGCTTCGCATTCGCGGCAAAACCCAATGGGCAGTTGAAGCTAGGCACGCCGATGCCATGACGCTCCTCCGGCGTAGTAGACCGCGTTCACCCAAACTGCGAGTGTCGAACTCTGACCCTTAAAGATGATAGTGGGTGGCAAATGATCAGCCGCACCATGCGAAGCGGCTTGTGCGTAATGATAAAGGCCGGGCACCGTTGATCCTCTAAACGCGTTACACTGGTCTTTCAAGATCCCGCGCGGTTGAATTGTTTGGCGAACATTCACCGTGTCGACTGCGAGGTTTTCACCGGACATGCCAATGTGCTCGAATTGAACCTGGACGCCAACGATTGACCGCTCTCCGTCATTTCGGAGGTCAACGCACTCATACAGTGGCACGGGATCGGCGCGCGTTGTCTCCGGCGTTGATCGGTCTGTGGGCACAACTCCTACCAACCCGGACGCGCGCGCAAGCACTGCTCCCGATTCTGAAGAGTCGGCTACCTTAGCCGGGATGCGCGGCACGATATGCCAGTACGTGCCGTCCGGGAAAGCAACTCCCGTAACCGCGGCAGCGAAAGTGCCGCCATAAACCGTAACGACACAATTAACCGGAATATACGTAATATCTGTTGCCCATGCCACCATTGGGACGTTGAACGGCCCCGGGACATTGAGCAGATCCTCGCCCGCTTTGCCGTCCTTATATGCAGTACCGCCCGCGTATGAGATGACGAAGGTCGCGTCGCTCTGCGCACGAGACCCGTCACTTAGAAAGTAAACGCAGGTTGTCGTTTCTCGGCGGTTTATCCATGCCTCGATCGTTCGAATGATCTTGATCGTCGATGACGGGTTATTAACAAATTGGCCCTCCGGGACGTCGCCGATTGGTGGCAGCGACCCGGGGACTGACGTCTTCGGTGCTGCGCTTACACCGATACTTGCAATTCCCACGATTATCGCGGCGGCGAGGACGATCCGAATGAGTCCCAAGATAACGCGTTTCGAGCCACAAAGCGGCGCCGCCATTCGATCAGGGTACTGCACGCCAGGACGTGCCGTCTGAGAAGTCGACCGTGCTTGGCCATACGACGAGTTGCGCTACCACCGTTTGCGCTCTTGAATTTGGATCCGGTGACGACAGTAAAAACGCGTTGTTATTCAGCGACGCGTTATCATCAGCGCGACAAATGGCCGGATTTGTTGCCCTCAGATTCGTTCGACCGACCGTTTGACCAACCGCAACCGTCTGCACGGCATCCAGTGGGTCGTAGCTGCCAGTTACCGCTCCGTTTTCGTCATAGTGTGCGACAAAGAACTGCACATGCCGAATATCCTTGGTCGAGGTATTTCGAAATGCGAGGCAATCGGACACACTCTTTCCACCCGTCGCGTAGACGTTCACGATCTCGACACCCGATGGAGGAATTTGAAATGCGGCACCCGGGAATAAACCATCTTGAAGGGGAGAGGCGACACTCGAAAGGTTCGCAAATTGCCCGCCAAAAACGGGGATTGGAGACGGACTCTTCCACGTTGTTCCATCCGCAAAGCTAACGCTTTGGACCCACGCAACCATATGCGCGATGCGTTTCGGAGTGCTCCCCATTGTGTGCCGCGCGTACAGATGGTCAATGCCGGCGACGACACCGGAGCTGTACCAATAGCAATTCGGCGCCGTAGCGGGAACGCCACCTCGAAAACCAGGCGGGACTCGCTCCTCCTGTGTTGCGCCAGGCTGAACTTGCTTGCTGTCACTGAGACTGTCAATGCTGCCGACAATGGCATCGTTTTCGTCGAGGTAAGCGATCATGAACGCGGCACGTGTGACGTTTTTGGTTGAGATATTCTTAAATTCGACACAGGATGCGACCCCATACGACGAGCGATCGTCGTGATGCGCGAATACGTCGACGATGTCGATACTCGATGACAAGTCTTGGATCGCGGTTCCGTCAAACTGGGCACGCCGCGGGCGAGCTCCGACGGCAGACGCCATCGACGCGACGATGATAAGTAATGCAAGGCCGCACGCAATCCATCGGGCGTTCTGAATTTCAGCGGTCGTGATTAAGTAAGTCCGTCTCATGAGTTGCAATCTAGCTCGCAAACCTTGAGAACGACTGGGAGGCACATCGTGCTTTCCGGAGATTGAAGTCCAGATAAAAGACGGAATCGGCTTCGAGCGTTCTCGATGTGACGCTGCGTTAGAGCTGTCGACACTTCGCGCTTCTGAAGCGATGCGCGGCTCACGATGCCGAAAAAACCCAGAGTGGAGATATTTTCGGCCCGCTTATTTTTCGCGATGACGGTCGCGTCAAGCGCGCGTTGCGTTTGTCCGCTGTGCCATCGAGATTTGTGGAAACTACTAGGATCGCAAACCTAGAAACCGAATCGCGTACTCGCACACTGCGGTCGAAACAGTGCAGCGTGCAAACGTCGCCCACACCCAGTAGCGGGCCTAGATAATCACCGCTATGCGACGGCGCTGGAGCTCGTCTGGCTGCGACACATCCGGCGAGCTCTTCCGTCCCACCCCGCATTGGGGCTGCTTTTTCAATTATTGTCGACAGCGGGACGAAAGCGGCGGAGCATTTATCCAGGAAGTGGTGCGCTGTCTTGGGCGCGTGTCGACATATGCCAAGATCGCTCCAAAGCCGTGTCAAAAGGCCTCGGATTTTCGACGCGACCGCGCCGAGCGATCAGCAACTCGTCGAGCAGGTGCTTTGCGGGACGTTTGGCAGAGGTTCGCGCCATGGGTCTACTCCGCGGCTCTTTTGTCGCGACGCTTATCGCCCTCTGCGTAAGCGCCAGCTCCGCGGCGGCTGCTCGTTTTGATCCGAGGCCGTATCTACACGCCCAGCATTTGGTCGATATCGATGGCCGTCGTCTCAATCTCTACTGCACCGGCACCGGATCGCCAACGGTCATCCTGGATGCGCCTGCCGGCGCTACGAACAAGATCTGGTACCGCGTTCAACCTCAAGTCGCGCGCACGACTCGCGTCTGTTCGTATGATCGTGCGGGTATGGGCTTCAGCGATCCAGGCCCCTTTCCGCGCGACGCCGGAGCGGCGGTGAGCGATCTTCATACCCTGCTCCACCGAGCCGGCATTGCCTCTCCCTACGTTCTCGTAGGGCACTCGATCGCGGGCTTGTACGTTCGGCTATACTCTGATCGATATTCGTCCGAGGTCTCGGGAATGGTGCTTGTCGATCCCGCGGTTCCATATCAGACTCGACGTCTTGAGGCCGTGGTGCCCGCGTATGGTCGTCGCCTTGCGTCCGCGGCGCGACAAGACGAGGCGTGCGGTGCAGCAGCAGCAACTGGCGACCTCAAGCCTGGAACTAAAATCTTTTTGCGATGCGGACTTGATGATGCGGCTGCGATGCGCAAGGACTGCGCGAACGACGGGCCAGCCCTGTGCAAACTCGACGAACTCAACAACGCAGTTTGGCAGCGACCAGCGCCGTGGCAAGCCACCGCGTCTGAAACGAAGTCGCTCGACGGAGCCAGCTCGAAGCAGGTGCGTGACGGGCAGCGCAATTACGGCGCGATGCCCCTTATCGTTCTAACGGCCGCGAACACCATGAAAGATCTTCCTCTTGTCGCTTCGAACGCGCAGAAAGTTGCGTTGTGGGCGGAATGGAAGAGACTGCACGACGAGATCGCTGCCCTTTCGTCGGTTGGGATGAATTTCGTCATCGCAAACGCCGGGCACGCCATCGAGATTGACAGACCGACGGCGATCATTTCTGCGGTCGACGAAGTCGTCGATCAAACACGGCATCCTGCAAAGCAGTGATTGACTTGCGCGAGGGTTCCCTCGCAGACATCCCAACTGTGATTGGAATATGGGTGCCAGCTTCGAGAGCTCGCGATCCGCACTTCGTCCCTCCAGAAGACTTCGAACAACGGGTGGTTCATCGACTTTCGTTACCTGGATCAGTTTTATTGATCGCCGATGAAGGCGCCGTCAGTGTCGGCTTGCTGATGCTTGCGCAGGCGTGCGCCGATTATGGTGCCGGACCGCCGATTCCAGGACTCGCACACATTAGTATGGTTGCGGTCATGCCATCGCACTGGGGTCGTGGCATCGGGCGAACGCTCATGACAGCGGCGCTCACGAGGGCTCAGTCTGATGGATTCGCCCAGATCCAACTGTGGGTGCACGATGACAATGTTCGCGCTCGGCAGCTGTACGATTCTTTAGCGTTTTGTGACACCGGTGAGTCAATAGCGGACCATCAGGGCAATCCAATTCGTCGTTACGTCACCAAGATTCACCGTCAGGAGTAAGCTACAGGTAACGTGGACGGCTAGCCATCTTCGCAACGGTTCATTTCCTACGCTCTTGCCACTGTCGGCTCAGTTGGCTGATTCAGGAGCCAGTTTCGTGCGGTACCGGGGCATAGGATAGATCCAGAAGACGAGCAGTGTCATGATGCACACCGCCAACAGTGCTAGCACGCTTCCTTCGGGGCCGTCGTTCCCGCCAGTTAGCCACACCGGACCTTTAAATGTCGCCGTGAACAGTGGATGCCACGTTGTTGTTCCACTGTCAGGCACGCCGTAGAGAAACGATTCGCACCAATCCCAGGTAGCGTGAAAGCCAACGCTCATCCAGAGATTGCCGGTTTGCCGCAGCGTGACGCAATGGAAGAGCGCGAAGCAAACTACCGAGATAAGGCCGAGCGCGTTCTCACCACGGTTGCCCACGCGCAGGAAGCCAAAGAGGAGCGACGTGATAGCCGAAGCGATCCAGAAGCCCGTGCAGTCGTCAACGTAAACTGGACGTAGCCGCGAAACAGGAACTCCTCGAAGAGGCCGGCGGACAAAAAGACCAAGGCCCACAAGACCGCCGCTTCCAAAGCGTCGATACCCGTCGTCGCGAGCCCGTTGATACGGTACCCGCCCGCAGCGTACAGGCATAGCAATATAGCGGTGATTGCTACAACACCGAAAAGAGACCCGATCCAAAACTTTGCGCGGAACGCCTCACGAAAGGGAAGACCGTAGAGGGAAAGCGGCCAGTGCTCGATGCGTGACATCAACCAGGCCGCAAAGAGCGTGATGGCGAGGCCGGTCAAGTCGGAGAAACCCAGCCAAGGACGAACAACGCTCCCGTTCATCCCTGCGGGAATATAGCGGATGAGCGGGCTGGCGATCTCGTAGACTGCGGCGATGATCGCGGCGTAGATCAATAGACGCCATCCAGCGCGGATGCCGTTGGAGCCGACGAAAACCGAACGTAAGAACTTGTTCAAAAGAACTCGCTCATGATTGTTGCCCTCGGATCGCTTCCAATGGCATCTTCACTATCAGTCCGCGAGCGACTTTCAGGCAGCCGGTGCCTCTAATGAAACCGTCATACGCTATCAGATTACGTCTGCTGCCGGAAGCGGTCAGACAACACCCGCTCAGAAGCCACTGTCGACACTATTTGTCGCGATCAGCTTTTCGAGAACCTGAGAAGTCCACGTCGAAAGATTTCACATCATGACCAAGGCGCGTACTCCCGCTGTTCTTGTTGCGGTTCTGACTGACACGGAGACATTCTCGTGGAACGAGACGCCGAATGGGCACTAATCCTAAAGCGCAGCGTCGTAGTCGTGCCACTACGCGAGTATGGGTCGCGATAGGCGTAAGCTTGGGCACGGCTATCGGTGTTGCGACGCATTCGATGGCCATCTGGATCGGAATCGGTGCGGGAGTCGGAGCCGCGATCGCTGCTGCGGCAGGCGCGAGAGCCTCAACCGCGGACCGCGAGCGACAATAACCTACCCAACGACGACGGCGCTTATTCGGTATGGAAGGCACAGCCTGCATGTTTCGCGGTGACGTAACTTTCGAATGGGGCATTCGCGGAATCGAAGCCCTGGCGCCTTTTGCTGATGTCGCGGTCGTCGTCGATGTACTGTCCTTTTCAACTGCCGTGAGCGTCGCGGTCGAACGCGGCGTGACTGTTCTTCCGTATCGATTTGACTATGCGTCAGCCAAGGCTGCTGCGACCGAACATTCGGCAGTCCTTGCAGTACATCGGCGCGACACCACGAGCGAGGAGCCGTACTCCCTCTCGCCTTCTTCGTTGAGAGCACTTACGGTAGGGACAAAGTTGCTCTTACCATCGCCAAACGGATCCGCCTGTTGCGCTCGCGCGGCGGAGATCGGTGTAAAACATGTACTGATCGGATCTCTACGAAACGCGAAGGCCACGGCGGAAGCAGCTAGAGCGCTTGGCACCCGCGTTGCGGTAATCGCCGCGGGTGAACAATGGGATGACGGTAGTTTACGCCCAGCAGTCGAGGATTTCATCGGAGCGGGGGCCATAATATCGCTCTTGCAGGCGCTGTCTCCCTCGCCCGAAGCGGCCGTTGCGGCCCTATCCTACGAATCGAGCAAAAACAACATTCGCGAGATCATATTGACGTGCGTCTCCGGTCGCGAGCTCGCTGAAAGGTACTATGTCGAAGACGTCGAGATTGCTCTCGAAATAAACGCTAGCTCGATCGCCGCGATCATGCGCGATGGACAGATCGTCGGTCTGCAACCAGGATCCAATCCAGGTTGGTCGAGGCCGTGAGCCCAGCTGCGGTTCTTAGAACTGGTCGGGTTGCCGCGACTATGGCTTTACTCGCCTGCGTATGGTTCTGGTGGAGCGCGCTGTCTTTCGGTTCGCTTCAGCCATCTCGGGTGATAGGTATAGCGATTATAGAAACCGCGCTGCTTGTTTCGTCGGGGCTGCTAATCCGCAACGGACTATCTCTGCAAAAACAATCAGCCTTCGCTACTGATCAAAATCGCCAAAGCTTCCAGTCTTTCAGAATCGTCGTGGCTTTGGAGGCTGCCGCGATAATCGTGCTCGTAGCGATCGCCCTGGGAACACATCGTCCGGAACTGGCTCCACTCTTCACAGCAATCGTCGTCGGTCTACATTTCATACCGCTTGCGCGCATCTTCCAGGCACCGTTCTACGCGGTGGTCGGTGTCGCGATCGTTGTGTGGTGTTTCTTTTGCTGGTTAGTTTTTCGCGGCAATCTCGTCGCAGCATACGGCTGCTTTGGGACGGGTACCCTTTTGTGGAGTCTCTCGGCCTGGCACTCGATTCGCGGCTGGCAGGTTGTCCGATCGCTCCGCGCTTAGAGCGCGATCGTAGAAATCAACAAGTAGAGAACCTCGATCGAGAGTACCACGCAAGCGAGGACTAAAACCACTATGGCAACGGCGGGTCAATGCTAACGCGCCACAATAAGAATGTGGCGCCCTCCGAGGATACGATTCCAGGTTCTGTTTAGGTAATCATCTGTTCGGGAAGCTGTCTGACCAGCGTTCGCTGACAATTCCCGTGTCGGATAACATTCTCCCATCAGGGAATATCGTTAGATCTTGGGGCCTACCGCCTATAAGTTGACGGCCGGGCTTAGTGAACGCTTTCTGAGCGCGAGCAACCGTCTCGATGGATCGTATCGCGACTTCGCGCGGAACTCCTAAGTCGTTTCTCAACGACTTCCTCTGATCCATTATCCTAATACTGTCCGCGAAGGCATTAGCAAAATTCATAAAAAGCGCCGGATCGCCGTTGTTGTATATAAACAATTCGCCTCGATCCAGTGCGGCCTTAACCTGTAGGCGGCATTTCGTCTCTCGATGCGATTTCTCGTGCGCAACGCCAGCCAGTGTTCCGAAATCAAGAGAATTCCGAGGGAGACGGTGGTGCGCGAGACAGGACTTGAACCTGCACGCCGTTGCCGGCGCTAGCCCCTCAAGCATGCTGGATGACACTTCAGGAGACACTGAGAGACTAACTGACGAGGAAACGGAGTCTCCGTAAGCTCCGCGTGATTCCCCGGAATTCTGCAAAATGATTCCCCGGATGGTTCCCCCGCTTGATGCGACGACAGAGAAACCGAAAGGGCCATATTATGGTTACATGTAACCGAGGGACGAGTCATGGCAAACCGTATCAGCTCACGCAATAAGGTTAGAGCCCACCGTCAACGACTGCGGCAGCAGGGTCTGCGGCCGGTTCAGCTCTGGGTGCCCGACGTAAGTTCGCGCGCCTTTGTTACTGCGGCACGCCGACAGTCCACCGCGGTGGCAAAGAGCCCTCACGCTCGAGACGATCAAGCGTTTGTCGACTCGATCTCCGCGAATACGTGAAGCGCGGCGAAATTTGGACCGTCGCTGGTGGATCTCACTACGCCGGCAAGCCGCGTCCGGCCGTCATAATACAAGACGACAGATTTGATGGCACGGAGTCGATCACGTTGTGCGTGTTTACAACTGACCCAACCGATGCGCCGTTGTTTCGCCTCCTGGTCGAGGCGGATGATAACAACGGTCTGCGGTCGGCTTCACGACTGATGGTCGACAAAATCACGACAGTCCCAAAGTCCCGGCTTGCTCAAAGCATCGGTCGCCTTTCAGATGAAGACATTGTGCGACTAAATCGTGCGATCATCGTCTTTCTTGGCATAGCAGCGCCGGCTCCAAAGCCAAGGCGTCGCATCTGATTTACAAGAACCGGTGGGCGTCGATCGTGGGACTGCTGGCTGCCTCTGCGATCGTTATCCATTCTACGGTCGCGTACGCTCGAATGGCGCCTTCGAACGTTTGGTTTGGAACTGTCGCGGTCTGTGCGACATCCGGTCACTTCGTCGACATTGCAACCCCGAACGATCATACCCTGAAGCCGATTGAGCGTCTCTATCCTTTATCGCTCGGCCCCGTTCCGACGCAGGCGTACGTGGCTCAGTCTACGGCCATTAACCGCAACACGACGATGCTGCAAATTGGCGACCTACATTGGGGAAACGTGATCAAGCTCTATGGCTGGAAACGTAAGACCTCGCGGCGAGTATCCGCGTATCGCATTGAAGTGATCAGGCAGAACTTCTACACGCCAGCTTGCGACGTACCGGCGGTGCGCGCATTATTGTTCGAAGATTTGCGCGGCGGTCCCGTGGGGCCCTATATCGGTCCCATACGCGTAGTCGGTCGATGGGCCGCGGGTACGTGGATCAATGATGGCGGCGGAACCGCACTTCTGAAGCGCACGCCGTCCGGATGGGTTGTAGTGACCGGCGGTGGCGGATTCGCTTGTCCGCAGGATCTCGTAACATTATTTCGCGTTCCGCCAAAAATAGCTGTCGAGCTACTTCCGGAGAACGCACACAGCAAGTGGTGCGTACAGCGGAAATGACTCGGAATGGTGCGCGAGACTGGACTTGAACCAGCACGCCCTTGCGGGCGCTAGCCCCTCAAGCTAGTGCGTCTACCAATTCCGCCACTCGCGCACGGGGGCCAAGAGAGTTTAGGGCCTACCTCATATTGGGGTCAAGAGCATCTCGGAGGCCGTCGCCCAGATAGTTGATCGCCAAAACGGTGATCAGGATGCAGAGGCCGGGGAAAATCGCCGCCCACGGTGCGATCGCCATATTGGCTTGCGCGTTCGCGAGCATATTGCCCCAGCTTGCCGTCGGCGGTTGTATACCGAAGCCGAGGAACGATAGCGTCGACTCCAAGATGATGACGTTCGCGACCTCGAGGGTGGCTTGCACAATGATCGGCGCCATCGCATTCGGCAAGAGATGCCGGAAGATGATCCGGCCGTCCTTATTGCCGACCGCACGCGCAGCTTCCGCGTACTCGCGCTCGCGCAAACTCAAGAAAATTGCCCGTACGATACGCGCGACGGGCGGCCAGCTCACAAAGCCGATGATCAAGACGATCGAGGCGAAGTTGAGCGCAGCTTTGTTCGACGTCTCTGCGACGATCGCGGTCAGCACGAGCAAGAGCGGCAAGAGCGGAATCGAGAGCACGACGTCGGTGATCCGCATGATCGTGAAGTCGATGATCCCGCCGTAGTACCCAGCGATCGCGCCGAGCACTGTGCCGAGCATGATCTCCATCGCTACCGCGAAGATCGCGACCGTCAGCGAGATTTGCGCGCCGAAGATCAAACGCGAGAGCAGATCGCGACCATTTTCGTCAGTGCCGAGAATGTGCCCGGCAACGCCGGGCGCGAGCGGATAGCCGCTCCAGTGCTGCTTGGTCGATGAAGTTTGGATCCCACGGCGCAATCCAATGCGCGCACACCGCAATCAGAATCGTCAAAGCGAAGACGACACCGCCCACGAGCGCCAGCTTGTGCTTGCGAAACCGATTCCATGTAACGTGTCTGCGAAGCTCGAATGCATCGTCGGCCGGAGGAAGTGCGGCAGCGGTCGGCAGCGTCGTCTGCATCAGCCGTATTTAACCCGTGGATCGAGCCACGCGTACGCGATGTCGGCGAGCAAATTGAACAGCACGACCAAGAACGAGACGAGCATCAAATAGCCCATCAGCAGCGCAAAATCGAATTGCGTGAGCGCGTTGATGAACAAACGGCCCATGCCCGGCCACGCAAAGATTGTTTCGGTTACGACGGCGCCGGCGACGAGACCGGGTAAACCGAGTGCGACGATAGTAACGAGCGGGATGAGCGCGTTCTTCAAACCGTGCTTGAGGACAACTTTGATCTTTGAGAGCCCTTTTGCGGTCGCGGTGCGCATGTAATCGGTGTTGATCACCTCGAGCATCGAGGAGCGCATGAAGCGGCTCCACGTTGCGATGAACAACAGCGAGAGCACGATCGTCGGTAAGATCAAATGCTCGATGCGATCGCCGAAGCCGCACGCGTCGGTCGAGCACATGCTCGCGGAGGGCAGCTGAATCTTATAACCGTCCGGCAACGGAATGCCGTAGACCGCGAACGCGAGCTGCAACATCAACGCGAACCAAAAGACGGGCATCGACTGCCCGAAGAATGCGAACGTCGTCACCAGATAGTCGAGCCACGAGTACGGCTTGAGTGCAGAGAGAATGCCGAACGTCACACCGATCGAGAGTGAAAATACAAACGCCGCGCCCATCAACTCGAGCGTGGCCGGAAGGCGTTCGAAGATCGCTTGCGTGACGGTCTCCGAATTCGAGGTCGAGTATCCGAGGTCGCCGGTGAGCACTCTGCCGAGCCAGTGGACGTACTGAATCGGAAGCGGTTGATCGAGACCAAGATTGTGTTTGAGGCGCTCGATATCGGCTTGCGTGATGTGCGGGTTCTGCAGATACGGCGTCAGCGCGCCACCCGGCGCATTGGACAGAATAATGAAGATCACCAAGCTGATCAGAATCAGCAGAGGTATGTTCAAGAGCGTCCGGCGGATGACGTACGTTATCAAGTCGGCTTCGGCGTTCTAAGCAGCGGCGTTGAATCCTGGCAATCGAAGGATGCGGCGAGCGTCGTCGGGCGTCGCCACAGGGCGCCCGAGCTCCGCCGCAATCCGGGTAACGCGCGCGACCAGCTCTTCATTTCGAGCTAGCTTACCCTTCGTATACCAAATGTTGTCCTCGAGCCCGACGCGGACGTGCCCGCCCATCGCGACCGCGATCGTCGCCATCGGCAGCTGCATCCGGCCGATCGCCGCGACCGACCACGTGCATCCGGCGGGAAGCGCGCGCACGCAGTCGAGCAGCGCCTCGGCGCTCGCTTCGAGCCCGCCCGGGACGCCGAGCACGAAATCGACGTGTTGCGGAAAGCGCAGCAGGCCTTCGCCTGCGAGGCGCTTCGCGTTTGTGAGATGGCCGGCATCGAAAATCTCGAGCTCCGGGCGAACGCCGTAGCGCTGCATTGCAGCGAGAATCCCGCGCATGATCGGAAAACTGTTTTCAAACACGTCGTCACCGAAGTTGACGGTGCCGCACGTGAGCGTCGCCATCTCGGGTTGCAGCTCGAGTGGTGCTGCGCGCTCATCCGGCGTCATTCCAATTGCGCCGCCCGTCGAAAATTGGACGATCAGTTTGCTACGCGAACGAATCGCTTGCAATGCGTCGCGAAAACGCGCGACCGCTTGCGTGTTCGTACCGTCGTCGGTGCGGCAATGGACGTGTACGATCGACGCGCCGGCGGCTTCACATGCCGCGGCCGTTTCACCGAGCTGCTGCGGCGTGACCGGCAAGTACGGCGTCTGGTCCAACGTCAGCTCGGCGCCGACGGGCGCTACGGTGACGATCAGGGGATCCATCGTAAACCTGCTTGCACGTCGTAAGATGGAAGCCCCGTCATGCGCGCCACCGCTTCGCACAGCGCAACCGCGTCAACGCTCCGTCCTTCTCCTACCGGACACGTCGTGCACGCAAGCACACGCGCCGAACCGATTCGCTCGCTCGTCACGAAACGTTGCGTTGCTTCGGCAACATCTTCGATCGTCGTCGCGAGCGACATCCCCGTTGCCACAAACAGCGGATCCGTGCCCGTCGCGACGATGGCGACGCGATCGATCGCGCCGTCGACGATCACGCGGTCGACGCCGAGCTGCATCAGCCGTTCGATAACGGAGCGCATGCCGCGCGCCGTCGGGGCGCCGGAGATCTCGACGTATTGCGGCACGTTCGTCCGATAGAAAACGATCGGACCAAGCGCACTGCGTTCTTGTTCGTCGAGTACTTCGATCGTTCGCGGATGCGGTACGAGCGCGCGCCCAGCCGCGACAATCGTTCCGGCTTCGATGAAGATGCGTGGCTTCGGCGCTTCATCGACCGCATCGAACGCTTCACCGTCGCGGCCAATCGACGTCAGGCCGATACGAAGGCCACGTGCATCCGCGACCCTCAAGAGCGATGTGACGGTCGTCGTCTTCCCGACGTTCTTCGCCGTCCCGACGACAATGAGCGAACGCGCTTCGCTCGCTTGCCAACGCTCGAAGAGCTCTTCTGAGATACTCAATGTTAGGTACGTTCCGCCAAAACGACGCCATCTTCCTGACGCACGATGCGATATTTTCCTTGCGCCAGCAATCGCTTGAACAGCGGCTTGAGCTCTCCGTCCCACAGCGCTGAGCGATACGTATAATCGAAGAGCGCGTACTGCGGCAAGGGCGCCAAACCGATTTGCGCGCCAGGCACAAACCCGAGATGCGCGTAGACCTCATCAAATGTTCCGACAGTCGCGCTCGGCGGAATGTCGGCCACGAAGCGATCGAGGACTGCATCGTGATATTCGGGGATGCGCAAGAAATGGCCCCAATGCGTCGGGCTCGCGACGGCGAGCACGAGCAGACAGACGACGAGCGCCCACCGCCGCGACCATGTACCGAAGCGTGAGGACGCGAGCGCGTATGCGACGAGCACGTACCCAATCCACACACCCGCGTAGTGTTGGCCCATCGTGAATGCGAGCGACAATCGCGAAAGCAAACATTCGGCGAGGCCCGGAATTGCACCCAGAACAACCGGCGAAAAGAGCGGGACGAACAACAGCGGGACGAAGACTTCGAGCAAATACGTCAAGCGCCCAATCGAAAAGAGCGGCGTCGTCGGTTCGTCCGCGCCAACTCCGCCCAGCCCGTAGAATTGCAGCGGAATCCACGGCGTCCTCGCGCCCGCAAGCGGGCGAACCAGCTCGAAATACGCGACAAAGATAGCGAGCGAAACGAGCACGAGCGCTACGCCGAACCAGATGCGTGCGGCATCTCCGCGGCGCGCGTAGTACACCGCAGCGCCAAATCCCGTCGCCGCCAAGATCAGGCCTTGATCTTCTTTTACTCCAAGCAGCAACAACACAAAGAGCGCGGCTAGCGATAACCGGCGGACGTCGATTGCCCACAGCAGCCAAACAGTCAACGCCGGCGCGAAGCCGTTCTCGTGAAAATCAGTGAACGTGACACCGACGAGCGGCGGATAGAACCAACCGATCGCAGCGATGCCGAAGGCTGCCCGTTCGGACGTGCGCCGCACCGCAATCGCGTAGAGTCCGGGCGCGACCAGCGCCGTCGCAATCGCTTGAATCGCGACGAGCGCAAGCGCTGAATGTGTGAGCAGCACGAACGGCGCGCACAAATAGAAGATCGGCGAAAAGTGCACGATGAAATGATTGCCGTCTTCGAACGTGTTGTGAAAACCGCCGCCGAACGCACTCGCCATCGTTTGCATGAACAAGCCGAGATCGGCACCGCTGTGAAACGTCGCGTAACGATTCCAGCCCAAGAGAAAATAGACGAGCGCATAGATGCCGCTTCCCAACCAAACGCAACGTCCTAAGCTAGAAGCCACGTGCGCGCGCGAGCGCGAAGACGACGCCCGTCAACGCGAGCAAAATCCCGGCGAACAGACCCGTAGCACCGCCGACGCGATTACCAATCGTTCGTCCGAGCGCAAGCCCCGTTGTCGTCGCCAGGATCGAAACGAAGAATACGGCCCCGAGCGCAAAGACGACGTTCACGCCCAAATAGGGCAACGTGAAGCCGACGCCAAGCGAGTCCAAGCTGATAGAGATTGCAGCTACGAGCAGTCCCCAGCCGGTAGAAAGGTCGAGCTCGCCCGATTCCTCACGCAAACTTTCGACTATCATGTAGATGCCGACGCCGACGAGTGCCGCGAATCCGAGGTATGCGGCAGCCTCACCGATCAGCTGCCCGATGCCACGGCCGATTCCGGCGCCGATCAGGTTCATGACGACTTCGGCAGTGCCAAAGGCAGCACCGATTCGTACTTTCTCCGCACGCGAGTGACCGCGAACGCCGACTCCGACGGATACAGCGAACACGTCGAGCGCGAGCGATACCGCGAGGACGGCAACCTTTAGAACCGCAGAAAGCATGCGGTTCGCTTATTGGGCGGTTAGCGCGCTTTCACTCTTCGAGGCTAAAATGCCGTTTAAGGCGCTTCGCAATTGCGAGAGGGTGAAGGGTTTGTTCAGAAAATGATTCGCGCCCGCCGCTTTCGCGCGGTCTTCCATGCCGTAGTTCGTGTGCGCGCTGATCATCAGAATCGGAACTTTTGCGGTCATCCGATTGGCGCGCAAGCGCTGAATCAGCTCGAGCCCGGACATCCCAGGAAGCATGAAGTCGCTGATGATGACATCATACGGTTTTTTGTCGTTCGCACGAACCAGCGCCGACTCGGCGTCCCCGCAAAGGACGACTTCGTACGTCGGCGTCCGCAAGATCGTCGCCATCAGCGTCCGCATGTCGGGATCGTCGTCAGCTACTAACACGCGATACGGTTTGCGGAGTCATCTCTAATAGCGTGTTTACTGCCCTCGAGCGCTCCCCGCCTCGCCTACGCCATGGGGTTGACCAAACTTTAACGCTTGCTTGGCTGCTACGCAAATTGCGCCAGTTCGCAGGGACAGGCGTGCTCCGCAAAGATACTTTCCATTGTGACAAGTTTATTTGTCAACGGCGTCGCTGCGCGAAGACGGGCTCGCGGCCTCTCACAGGCCGATCTAGCCAGTATCGCCGGCGTCAGCCGACAGGCTATCGGAGCAATCGAAGCCGGACGGGCTCAGCCCGGCGTTAGCCTGGCCATCGCCCTCGCCCGCGCACTGGACGCCGGGATCGAGGAACTCTTCGCGGCGCCGCCGGCCCACCAGGACGCAGACCCAACTGTTCCTGGGCGCCGTGCGGCGACTGCGGTGGTATCCGGCAGGCAAGTAAATCGCGTTCTCGACCCACTCGACCCACTCGTCACCCCCGAGCGAGTTGATTCGGTGGTTTTCATCTCCGGATGCGAACCTGCGCTCGGCCTCCTTGCGGCGCACGTCAAGTCCCTCAACGGCGATGCCGTGTGGTTCGCTGCCAGCAATCGCGAAGCGCTTGCCGACTTTCGGGAGCAGCGCGTTCATGTCGCGCTCATTCACGGATCGAGTGACGAAGTACAGCGTCTCGCACATCGCGTTGGCGATGACGCCGTCGACCTTTATGAGTTCGCAACGGTAGAGGAAGGCTGGATCGTCGGGCGCGGCAATCCCAAAAAATTGCGCGGCGCGCGCGATCTCGGGCGCGGCGGCGTACGGCTTGCCAATCGGGCGGTTGGATCGGGCGCGCGTACGCTGCTCGACGCAGAGCTTCGGCGCGCCGGCGTTGCCTCGCGGAGCGTCGCTGGCTACGGACACGCAGTGGCCGGGCACGCCGACGTTGCGCGGGCAGTTGCGTTTGGTTACGCCGACATCGGTCTTGGCGTAGCCGGTGTGGCCGATGCGTTTCGTTTAACGTTCATGCCGCTGCGCAGCGAGCGCTGCGTCCTCGTTACCCGCCGCGGCGATCGCCGCCACGCCGGCGTCACAGCACTCATTAGTGCGTTGCGTTCGACGACATTTCGCCGCGATCTCGCAGCATTTGGACCTTACGACGTCACTCGGCTAGGGGAGACTCTGTGAATCGTTCTACTTGGATTTCGGCAAGTGCTGTAACGCTTTTCGGCGGTTTTGCTACGAAAGCGATCGCGCAGCCGTTAACCGTGCTCGACGTCGCGTACGCCGGCTCGATGGGCTCGATGATGGAAGGACCCGTCAAGTCCGCCGCAGCGAGCACGCTTGCAATCGATATGCACGGACGCGCGCAAGGCTCCGACGCGCTTGCCAAACTGATCGTCGGCGGCAGCATCAATGCGGACGTGTTCATCCCGGTGACGCCCGGACCGATGCTGACCGTTCTTAAGGCCGCGAAAGCTCAATCGGCGACGCCGATCGCGCGAACCGAAATGGTGATCGCTTACAGCCCGAAAAGCAGGTACGCGCAGCAGTTCGCCGATGCAGCCGCAAACAAGCGCGGCGCGATGCCGTGGTACCAGGTGCTGCAGCAACCCGGGATTCGCTTCGGGCGAACCGATCCGATGACCGATCCGCAGGGCCGCAACATCATCTACACGTTTCAGCTCGCGGAGACGTACTACAAGCAACCGGGCTTGGCGCAAAAAGTTCTGGGCGATACGATCAACACGATGCAAATCTTCAGCGAACCCACAGTCGAAGCTCGTTTGCAAAGCGGCGAGCTCGACGCCGCGTCCGCATACAAGATTCAGCCCGGACCGTTCAATCTTCCGTTCATCGAGCTGCCCGATGACATCAACCTCGGGAACCAGTCGATGCGCGATCGCTACCAACAAGCTTCTCTGACGCTGGCCGAGCGGACGTACCATCCGGAAGCGCTCGTCTATTACGCGGCGGTCATCGCCGGTTCAGCCCACGCCGACAAAGCAACGGCGTTTGTACGATGGCTCTCGGGCGCCGGCGGCCAGGCAATCTTCAAGCAATACGCGTACGACTTGCCTGTTGGGGCTGTCGCACTCTCTGCATCGTAACCTCGCGCGCGCGGGCGCGCTGTTCTTTGGTATCCTGGTGCTCTACCCGCTGGCGGGATTCTTCATTCCCGTCGGGTCGTGGCGCTGGGAAGGCAGCGGGACATTGGATGCCGCGCGCGTTTCGATCGGTCTAACCGCACTCGCGATGGTGATCGTCGTTCTTCTCGGGACGCCGATGTCGTTATACGTTGCACGCAGCTCCCCGCGCGAGCGCCTCTGGTGGCAAGCCGTCTTGCTTGTCTCCGTGTTGCTTCCGCCGCTTGCGCTGGGCATCTTGTTGTCGCTCGCATTCGGTGCCCATGGTCTCGGGATGTTTCTCGAGCAATTCGGTCTTTCGATGACCAACACGCCGCTCGCATTCGTGGTGACGCAAATCTACGTGAGCATCGGCTATTACGTTTTGGGCTCAATCGCTGCGCTCGATTCCGTGCCGCGTCCGCTCGAGCTGCAAGCCGCGTTGCTCGGCCATACACCGTGGAGCGTCTTCTGGCGCATCACGTTTCCGATTGCACGTCTCGGTTTCGCGGTCGCGCTCAGTCTTGCATGGGTTCGCGCGCTAACCGAGTTCGGTGCGGTCGTCATCACGGCGTACTATCCTGCGGGCCTGCCGGTTGCGATCTGGACGAACTTAGAGAATTTCGGCCTGCCGGCAGTGATGCCGCTGCTCATCGTCTTTCTCGTCACCGCACTCCCGCTGCCATGGCTTGCACATCTGCTCGCGCAGCGGCGGAACACACAGCGTGCTTGACGCGCACATAATCAAGCAGCGCGCGCATTTTCGAATCAACTGCCGTGTCGCGGTCGGGTCCGGAGAATCATGCGGATCTATTCGGCGCGTCGGGCTCCGGAAAGAGCACGACGCTCGCGTGCATCGCGGGCACGGAAATCGCGGACGACGGTTACGTGCGGCTCGGCGGCGAGATGCTCTTTCCGCCACAGCGCGCGCTCCACGAGCGCTCGATCGGATATCTGACGCAGGACGCAAATATCTTTCCGCACCTTCCGTGTAAGCGAAAACGTTCGCTTTGGTCTTACAAACGGCGCGCGCGGCAAGAGCGACGCGTGGATCGTTCAACTTCGCGAACGCCTGCAGCTCGAATCGATTTGGAATGAGCCGGCCCATGAAATTTCGGGCGGACAAGCGCGGCGCGTCGCACTAGCGCGCATGCTCGCGCGCAAACCGGAACTCGTCTTATTGGACGAGCCGTTCACGGGACTCGACCGTCACCTCGTCCGCGAGCTGCTCGCCACGCTCGTCGACTGGCAGCGTGAGCTGCGCTTCACGATGCTCGTCGTCGATCACGAGGCCGAGATCCTCGAGCGCTTGTGTGACCGTGCGGTCGTCCTCGAAGAGGGTCAGGTAGTACAAGACGCGAGATGGGAGGCATTACATGCCAACCCCGCCACGCCGCTCTTGGCTCAGCTTCTAGCCCCTTTGTGAACATAGCCCGACGTTTCGTCGCCGGCGAACGAATTGAAGACGCGATTGCAGCCGTTCGGCGGCTGAACGATCGCGGCATGTCAGCCTCGATCGATTTCCTCGGCGAAGACGTACACAGCATGCAAGATGCGATCGCTGTGCGCGGCGAGTATCTGCTCTTGCTCGACGCCCTGGCCGACGCCGGAGCCCGCAGCAATGTCTCCGTCAAACTAACAGCACTGGGATTACTCGTCGATCGCGGCTTATGCACGGAAAATCTCGGTGCAATCGTGACGCGCGCGAGCGACACGACACGCCGTAGCTTGATCGATCCCTTCGTTCGCGTCGACATGGAGGGTTCGGCGCTTACCGAGACGACGCTTCAGGTCTTCGAAGATATCTTCGCGGTGCAGAAAAACGTGGGCATCGTCCTTCAAGCGTACTTGCATCGCTCCGGCGCGGACGTTGCACGCGCGATCGCGCTCGGCGCGCGCGTGCGCCTCTGCAAGGGCGCCTATAAGGAGCCGCCACAGATTGCAATCCACGACATGCCGGCGATTCGAGTAGCATTTCTGCAGCTCGCAGGTGAGCTTCTGATGCAGGGCAACTATCCCGCGATCGCAACACACGACGAATCGCTGCACAACGCCGTCAAGGCATTCACAGGTGAGCGCGGCATCGCAAAGGATCGCTTCGAGTTTCAGATGCTCTACGGCGTGCGACCCGATCTGCAAGAACGCTTGACGGCCGAAGGCTATAATGTGCGTGTTTACGTCCCATACGGAACCCATTGGGCCCAATATTTTTATCGCCGCATCCGCGAGCGGCGTGAAAACGCATTTTTGGCCTTACGCGCGCTCGTCGGGCGCTAGACTACATCGAAGGGTGCAGCTGCGCGTTCTTCGGCTTGACGTCGGGGTTTAGGTCAGCGAATTCTCCGTCGGGATTCGGAATGACCCAGAAATTGACGTCCCAAATCGCAGGGAACAAAAATACGAACGCGACATCGTCCGCACTCTTTGCGATTCCCGAATTGACGAGCGCCTGCTTCGTCGGTGACGCGATCGAACCGCCTTCATCCGAGAAGCGCTTCGCACCGATTGCGCCATATTTGATCGCGTCGCCCATTCGCAAACCGTAATGGATGTGCGCATGAATAATGGACCAGCGCTCAGGCTTGATTCCCCACAAATTCGGCGGTTGCGTCGTGTCGTTTTGGAGAATCGAATAGTCGACGCCGATCAAACGACCTGAGGTATCGTACCAAACTTGGCTCGGATGATTGGCATCAACCGACGTCCACTGCTGGTTGGCCCATGAGATCGCACCGCTTTTGTCTTCGTTCGTGAATCGAACGAAGCCGGCACGTGCGGCCTTCGCGGTCGTCGAATAGTGCTTGTGCACGAAGCGCGACGACTGCGTGATAAATGCGCGCTCGCTGGCGTCCGCGCGCGGCGAGAGCTTCGATCCTGCCATCTGTGCGAAAACGGGCGCGTGCGTCGCAACGACCAGCGCACTCGAAACCGACCAGATGAATTCCCGTCGATACATCATGATGGCGTGGGGTTCGGCGTTGGGGTAGCGGTCGCCGTTTCCGAAGGCGACGGACTCGGCGAGGGCGTCGGCCGCCCGCGACGCCGGCGCGGCGGTGGTGTGAATGCGGCCGGATTGTAGGTAGTCAGCGGTATCGGTGTGAACGCCGCGTACGGCCGGTCCGTCGAAAGCGTGTACGGCAAAGGAGTAGCCAGAACGGTCTTGTTCGGATCCGTAGCATCAACCGTCATCGTCGTACGGGCGCGCAATAGCGTGCCCGGCGCGAGCGTGAGATCGGCGCCGCGTACCGGCGGCGAGCTTCTTTCCTTCGCGGGAAGCGCGATGTCGTCGGGATTCGCCAGCACGAGCGTCGAGCTTAGAGCCGGATGCAGCAATCGCATCGGAAGATTGAGCTCGTTCTCCAAGTGGACCGGCTCTACGCGCAGCACGACTTCGCCACCGACGCCGTTGCCCGCACGCCGTACTTCGGTGACGATGAGATGCAGCGGCGTGCCCGCCTTTGCGAGCGTTTTCCCGCGCAGCACGATCGCGTCGCGTAAATGCGCGGGTACGATCGCACCCGGTTCGAGCTCGGTCGTGCTAACCGTGTGGTCGAGCACGATCGTCTCGATCGACCCCACAGATAAAAGGAAGCCCGCCGCATCCGGCTGCGGCGGGTCGGCACGAACCAAAAGCGGGATGGCGACGCTCGCGGTGAGCGCCGCCAACGCGGCGCCTACGCGCGTCGCCGTCACGACTGGGTTAGGAAGCTCGCTTTTCGCTCTCGGGAGCAGCGGCCGCAGCCGCGCGCTTACCTTGCTCGATCAGGGCTTTGACCTTCTGGCCACCCTTCTGACCGATCTCTTCGTAGAAGGTCGGGCCGTAACGGTCGCGAGTTGCCTCGCCGCCTTTCTTTCCGCCCTTCTTGCCGATCGTTTCGTAAAACGCGTGTCCGTGCGCGGCCTTGGTGGCCTGACCGCCCTTGCGCCCAATGTTCTCGTAGAATTCGGGCCCGTACTTACGCTTGACGGTTTCGCCGCCTTTTTGGCCGGCTTCCCGAACGGTCATTCCGCCGCCGGGCTTCTTCGCTGGGGTCGACATAACTGGATTTCAAACCTCGTGTTTTCGGATGGACTATACCTTATAACGCACAAACGTCCCCGAAAGTTGGCTACCGACCCGTGAAGCTGCTCACTTGCTTCGTTCTTCTTGCAATCTTGACACTTGCTGGGGTCGCCGCCTCGGGCAACCCCTATCGTACGATCGAATTCTGGGAACTGAACCGGTCCCCGGGGGGTGATCGGCTCGCTTCCCTTCTCGAAAATGGCGATCCGGTAGTGGCGGTTCGCGCCGCCCTTGCGTTAGGGAGAACCGGCAAATTACTGGCAGCCGATCCCCTGTTACAGCATACCCAGGCGAGCGACGCCGCAATCAGAGCGATGTCCGTTTACGGCTTGGGCCTCCTCGCGCCGGCCCTGGGCGGCACCTCGCTCTCGCCGATGCTGCAGCCATTGGCCGCCGATCGTAAGGTGCGCGCCGGGGCCGCAATTGTGGGCGCGCTTTCGGACGGCTCGGATGCGGTCCGCGTCGCAGCGCTGGATGCGACGGCGCGGTTCGCAGCGGCAACCGATCTTTCACCGCAGTTGACGAGCGCGTCGTTCGAGCGCGTCACGCACATCTTGCGCGCCGATTCTTCGCCCACGTTACGTGGACGCGCCGCGTTTACGCTCGCCTGGTATGCACCGACGGATCGCTCGCTTCACACGCGTGCATTGCAAGCGCTCGAAGCTGCGTACGCACACGAAGACGATGACACCGCACGCTGGCACGAGATGTGGGCGCTGGGCCGCGCCTTTGCAAAGGACGTCGACGGCAAAACGATCAGTGCAGGTCTTGCCGATACATCAGAGCTCGTGCAGATTCAAACGCTGCACGTGATCGAACGGCGCCTCAGTGCGGCCTGGATCCCGAAGGTCGAGCCGCTCACGCACGATCCGCGCTGGCAAGTGAACGAGGAAGCGCACGACGCGATCAAGATCATGCGCGGCGGCAAACGCACGGACCATTTGAAGACGCTTCCGGAGGGCGTCGTTACGCCGGCACCACAGCCCTCGAGCGAGCCACCGTCGCACCTCGCGACACCGCCGAAAAAACTTCACGCTCCGAAGGTCGATCAGCTGATCTATACGCCGCACATTCTGCCGCACACGGTGGCACAATTCACGGGACCGGCCGCCGGTCAGCACCCGCGCGTTGCGATCCTCACGACGCAAGGCACGATCACGGTCGTGCTCTATCCGGAATGGGCGCCGAGCACCGTCGCGAGTTTCTTGAATCTCGCGAAGACGGGTTACTACAACAACAACCGCTGGTTCCGCATCGTCCCCGACTTCGTCGTTCAAACCGGTGACCGCACGAATACCGGCAACGGCGATCCCGGCTTCACGATTCCCGCTGAAGAGAATCCGATCGAACAAGATTCCGGCGTGATCTCGATGGGGCTCGAGTACGACAAGAACGGCGCGAAACGCGATTCCGCAGGCTCGCAATTCTACATCACGCTCTCGCCACAGCTGCACCTCGACTTGGCCTTCACGGTCTTCGGGCACGTCGAGACCGGTTTCGATGTTCTCGGGCGCTTACTCGAGTCCGACAAGATCATCACGATCCAACGACTCCCCGACGAGCAAATCGGAGGTTAGCGCATGGCGACGGTAGCGCTGATCGACTATTCGTGGCCGGATCTGCAGATCGAGCGTGCGATTATCGGGGGTGCGGGGCATACGCTGATCGAGGGTCCGGAGAAATCCGGCGATTCGGCAGCACTTGCGGATTTCGTCAAACGGCACGACCCCGAAACGATCATGGTGACCTACACGCAAATTACGCCGCAAGTAATCGCACAGTCGACGAAATTGCGGCATATTGCGCGCGTCGGCATTGGGACGGACAACGTCGCGATTCCCGCAGCGACCGAGCGAGGTGTACTCGTGACGAACGTTCCGGACTACTGCATCGAAGAAGTTTCCGACCATGCAATCGCACTGATGCTAGCGTTCACGCGCCGCATCAATGAGTACGACCGCGAGGTGCGCGCGGGGCGCTGGGGGTTGCTCGCCGCCGAGCGACTGCGGCGCACGAACAAATTGACGGTCGGGGTGATCGGCTATGGCCGCATCGGCCGCGCAACCGCGCGCAAGCTCCACGGGCTCGGCGCAACGGTATTCGCCTACGATGTGATGAGCGTACTGGATCCAGGACCGGCGAAGATGGTCGGACTCGACGAGTTGATCGTGAACAGCGACGTCGTCATCTTACACACGCCGCTCGATGCGTCGACGCACCACATGGTCGACCGCAGCTTTGTCGGCAAAATGCGAAAAGGCTCGATAATCGTCAATGTCAGCCGCGGACCGCTCGTCGACAACGATGCCGTCCTCGATGGTCTCACGTCAGGGAAACTCGCCGGCGTCGGGCTCGACGTCGTCGAGGGCGAGCCGAATCCACCACGCGCGCTCGTCGAGCATCCCGACACGATCGTCACGCCGCACGTCGCCTATGCTTCGGATCTTGCGGTCGACGATCTCCGGACGCGCGCGAGCGAAGAAGTCGTCCGCGTTCTCGCCGGCGAGAAACCTCGCAATCCGTGTAATAAAATTAGCGCGTAAGCGCTAATCTATTCGTTCGACCAATAATCTTTGAGCGCTTTTCCGCGCGACGGATGGCGTAATTTTCGTAACGCCTTGGCTTCGATTTGGCGGATCCGCTCGCGCGTCACGCCGAACTCTTGGCCGACTTCTTCGAGCGTACGTTGATGGCCATCTTCCAGACCGAAACGCAGGACGAGCACTTTGCGCTCGCGCTCGGTGAGGTTTTTGAGAACGTCCGCCATCTTTTCTTTGAGCAGCATGACCGATGCGGCTTCCGCCGGCGCGACCGCTTCCTGATCCTCGATGAAGTCACCGAGATGCGAATCTTCTTCTTCGCCGATCGGCGTCTCCAGCGAGATCGGCTCTTGCGAGATCTTGATGACCTCGCGAACCTTCTCGGGCGTCAATCCCATCTCGGTTGCGATCTCTTCGACCGACGGATCCCGGCCAAGCTCTTGCAGTAGCTGACGCGAGATCTTGATCAGACGGTTGATCGTCTCAACCATGTGCACGGGGATGCGAATCGTCCGCGCTTGATCCGCAAGCGCGCGCGTGATCGCCTGGCGAATCCACCAGGTCGCATACGTCGAGAACTTATAGCCCTTGCGGTAGTCGAATTTCTCGACCGCACGGATCAGACCGAGATTGCCCTCCTGGATCAAATCCAAGAAGAGCATGCCGCGGCCGACATATTTCTTCGCGATCGAGACCACGAGCCGCAGATTGGCTTCCGTGAGTTGCCGTTTAGCTTGTTCGCCCTCTAGCATGAGGACCGAATCGGCGCTGCCGTTCTTGGCAGCTTCAATTTCGCCGCGTTCGATCGCCATTGCAAGCCGCTTCTCATCGTCCATCGAGAGAAGCGGAACGCGACCGATCTCCTTGAGATACATGCGAACCGGATCGTCGAGCGATAGCCCGGCAGGAATGGAATCGTCTTCTTCGGCTTCGCGTTTTTCTTCCTTAGTTTGTTCATCGACAACCGCAATGCCGAGCGTCTCGAGCTCGGCGAGGACGTCATCCATTTTCTCGGAATTCGTCTCTTCTTCGCTGTTCTCAAAAATCGCATTGACTTCGTCCCAGGTGACCGAACGGCGCTTTTTCCCGCGTTCAATCAGACGCTTGATCAACTCATCAAGCGACAACTCTGGTTTATCGGCAACTGCGGCGGCGGACTTCTTACGAGCCATGATCTGGTGAACTCACCTCCCTTCTCTCTCGTTTATGCTCCGCTTCACGGAGCGCGTCTTCCAATTGAACCTGACGTTCTTTGATTTCCTTTGGTATCGGCTGGCCTTCGGACAGGAGTGATGTGATCTCGTTCTCGAGCGTGACCAGCTCCACGCGAACCTGAGAGGCCCGGCGACGCGCGTCGAGCAGCGCCGCAACCCGGTCGAGAAACGCACGCCGTTGCGAGCTATCCTCGAAACGACGAAGCTTTGAACGTTCGCCGAGCTCCAGCTCGGCGAGCAACGTCACCACGTCCCCTCGCTCCGCAAAAAGTGCCGTCACGTCGGCGGCCGTCCGCAAATCAGCTCGCGCGGCAAACAAGTGCTCGAGAACCTCACGGAGGACGGGATCGACAAACGCTTCCGGAGCGATGCCCCCGGCGTACTCGCTTAATAACAGCGGTTCTTCGACAAACGCTGCGATAACGTCGCGCTCGAAGGTCACGCGCTTAGGCGCCGGGCCTAGATGGCGGGTGAAGCGAGCGCCCGCCGGGGTTCTCGGCGCGAAGCGCGTCGGGTCGCCGAACGTGACGCTGCTTTCTAAGTCATTCGGCTGCAGTTGGAGTAGCCCGGCGACGTAAACGCGACGGCGGTTCCAATCCTCGCGCGGCGCGAGACTTCGCATGATGCGTTCGCCCTCACGCGCTTTTTGTGCGCGCGTCTTATGCGATGCGACGAGCGGCCCGATCGCACGGTCGATCGCGAACTGCACGGCATCCGTCGCGCCATCGAGCAGCGCTTGGAAGCCGGCAGCTCCCCGCGCGCGTACAAAACTGTCGGGATCTTCTCCGGGTGGAAGCGCGACGATTTTCGCGTTCAAGCCGGCTTGCACGAGAACGTCGATCGATTTGGCGGTGGCAGCTTGCCCGGCGAGATCGGCGTCATAGCAAACGAACACGGTTTCGGCATATTTTCGGAGCTCGGTCGCTTGTTCGGGGGTAAACGCGGTCCCAAGCGTTGCGACCGCATCGCCGAATCCCGCCTGATGGAGCGCGATGCAATCAAGATATCCCTCGACCACGATTAACGTGTTGCTCTTGGCGGCGCTTCGGCGCGCAACGTTGAGCGCGTACACGAAACGGCCCTTCGTATAAGCCGGCGTCGTCCCGGTATTGAGATACTTCGGATTCTCATCTGCGAGCGCCCGGCCACCGAAGGCGACGATTTCGCCGGTCGTGGCGTAGGTTGGAACCATGATGCGATTGCGGAACACGTCGTACACACCGCGACCCTCGCCGCGTGCTTTGACGAGACCGGCTGAAAGCGCAATTTGGACATCGACGCCTTCACGCTGCAGCTCGTCGGCGAGCGCGCTCCACTCGGGCAACGAAAATCCTAGTTGGAAGGCCTCGATTGTCGCAGTCGTGATGCCGCGGCCTTCGCAATACCGGCGCGCAGCTTCGCCACGCGGATCGCTCAGCAGCAAACGATGAAAGAACGCCGAGGCGATCTTGTTGGCGTCGTAGATCGATTCGCGCTCGCTGCGGCGGCGCGACTCCCGCGGATCCTCTTCGACGAGCTCGACGCCGGCGCGCTTCGCAAGCATACGCGCTGCGTCCGGAAAACGTAGATTCTCGAGTTCCATCATGAAGCGGATCGCATCGCCGCCTTTTCCGCATCCGAAGCATTTGAAGAAGCCGCGGTCAGGGTGCACGTGAAACGAGGGCGTCTTCTCACCATGAAACGGGCAGAGCCCGACAAGGTCACGTCCGCGTTTGTGCAGCGAAACGTATTGACCGATCAGAGCCGCGAGATCGGTTCTTGCGAGTATTTCTCGCGTCACCGATTGGTCGATCCGCACTGCTTTGAATGTTCGCGCCGGGCGGCGGCTACCCCGCTAGGAGACCGTCTCGGAGCGCGCCGCGCGCGACGCCACGAAAACGAAGGCGACCGCAATTACCCCAACAATGTTCAACACGAGCGTAACGTGGTCGCTCTGCTCCATCGATCCCATCGAGATTCTGCCGAATACATCACCGATCGCGCGTTCCATCACGGCTCCCGCAAGCATCGCGCCGACGACGAACAGGACGATGAACCATCGGACGATTTTCGGCGGAAAGGATTTCATATAGATCGCGATGAGCGGCGGAATCAACAGATCACCGTAGATGAACGTCGTGTTCGCCCCGAGCGGGATTCCGGCTTGCGCAAGAAATCGTGCGATCGGAACGTTCCCCATTGAGCAGATGAACGAAAGCACCGCCAGCAGCAAGCCGACTGCCAGCAGCAAGATGTAGCCGACATACGGGACCGTGCCGACGTTCTGCAGAGCGCGCGCAAACCAATCTTGCGGAACGAGTGCGGCGGCGAACCCTGCGATCACGTAGCCGATGAGCAGTTCGTTGCGAAGCATCGCGACGTCCGCTTGGGCGGTCTCTGCGACCAGCCGCCACGTCTCGGGATGCCGGAGCGCGGCCCAACCCGTGCCAGCGACTTCTTCATCATGGCCGCAATGGTGGCAATGATCGCCGTCTTCGGTTTCTGCAGGCGCGTGCTGCGCACGGAGCTTCTCGATCTCTTCCCGGCGAAAGAGAATGCTAAAGCCGGTTACGACGACCGCGATGATAATGATCCCGCCGAAGAACTCGGCAAACGCGAATTTCCATCCGAGCAGCGACCAGAACAGAATCAATATCGCGAGATTCATATTCGTCGATGCGATCAAGAACGCAAAGACGGCCCGAATGTCGGCTCCCTGTTGGTAGAACCCTCTTGCGGCAGCGGCGGCGCCGTAAGAACATGCCGACGCAATGATGCCGAAGCCGGCACCCGACGCGATGCCTCGCAAATTGCCACCGAGATAGCGGTGCATCATCGCAGGCGTGAGCACGACCTGAACGAGCGCCGAAATCAAAAATCCGAAGATTAGGCCAAAGAGGCTATCCCAGAAAAACTGAAGCGACTGGAGCAAACCGGCCGCAACCGCATTCAAGACGATCATTGTTGCAAGACTTCGCGGAGGAGAGAAAATGTCACTGGCTGAGATACTCGATCGCACGCGTACCGCTGCCGAAGCTAAGAGACCACCTGAAGTGGTCGCGGAGATGCACCGGGCGGTCGATGAGCTGCGCACGTCGGGAGCGCTCGAGCGAATCCTCAAGGTTGGTCAGCCGATGCCGGCTTTTCGCCTGCCGAATCAGGATGGACGTGAGATCGATTCTGCGAGTTTTCTCGCAAAGGGTCCGCTCGTCGTCACGTTTTATCGGGGCAAATGGTGACCCTACTGTAATCTAGAGCTGTCAGCTCTAGGCCGCTCGTATAACGATATCCG
This sequence comes from Vulcanimicrobiota bacterium, assembly GCA_963715815.1. Taxonomy (GTDB): domain Bacteria; phylum Vulcanimicrobiota; class Vulcanimicrobiia; order Vulcanimicrobiales; family Vulcanimicrobiaceae; genus JAFAMS01. Next base: position 2,613,219 of record OY970278.1, read on the forward strand.
CGCACTCGGCGCGGATCTTGTCGCGATTTCACCAACGACCCAAGAATTCGCGAAGGTCGTCCACGATCAGCATCGTCTGCCGTTCGACGTCCTCTCCGATCTGCACAACGATGTCGCAGGTCGCTTTGGTTTGGTGTTCCGGCTTCCCGATTATCTCGAAAAGATCTACAAGAGTTTTCCGCTGAACCTTCCGGATTACAACGCCGACGAATCGTGGACGTTGCCGATTCCGGCACGCTTCATCGTCTCAAAGGACGGCATCATCCGGAAGGTCGATGCAGACCCGGATTACACGCGCCGCCCCGAGCCAGATGCGACCGTTGCGTTCCTTCGGGAACTGTGTTAGGTTTGGCGCAATGAACGCGTGCTGCGGAAAAATGGCCTGTTGTATGTCGCCCTTGCTAAGGTCGGCGTAGCGGTCGTTCGCGCAGCCTCTCAGGCTTCACGAGCCCCTCGCCGAACGGCGGGGGCTCTTTGTTTTTCCACACTTACCTGAAGCCGATGAGGACAACCATGCTCTCCGCAGAGCTATCGTTACACGCCGAACCGAAAATCTACATCATCCACGAAAACGATGCGTGGGTCGTGCCGCTGCACGCCGCGCTCGACGACCTGCATCTGCCGTACGAAGACATCTTCGTTGACACCGGGCTAATCGATTTTGCGCAAGCACCGCCACCGGGTGTCTTCTACAATCGCATGAGCGCATCGTCGCACACGCGCGATCATCGTTATGCGATCGAGTTAACCGACGTACTGCTTGCGTGGCTCGACGAACACGGACGCCGTGTCGTCAACGGCCGCAAATCACTCGCGCTCGAACGCAGCAAGATCGCGCAATACGCGGCGCTCTCACGTTTCGACATTTGGACGCCGGCAACGCGCGCGGCTGTCGGCGATCAGGCGATCATCGCCGCAGCACAAACGTTCCAGGGACCATTCGTCGTCAAACCCAACCGCGGCGGCAAGGGCCTCGGCGTGCAGCTCTTCCGCAGCGTCGATGCGCTGGTCACGGCGCTTGGCGCCGGAGAGCTTCCGGCACCGATCGACGGCGTAACGCTCGTGCAACAGTACATCCACTCGCCGACGCCGACGATCACACGCATGGAGTTTATCGGGGGCGACTTCTTCTACGCAGTAAATGTCGACACGTCGCAAGGCTTCGAGCTCTGCCCGGCAGACGTCTGCGCTCCGGACGCCGCAATCTGCGCTCCGCAAGAAGCACCGCGTCCGCGCTTTGCGATTCAGCCCGAGTTCGCGAGCCCGCTGATCGAGAAGTGCGAGGCGTTTCTCGCCGCCAACGATGCGCAAATCGCCGGAATCGAGTTCATCCAAGACGCAGCACGGCAGACCGTTCGTCTACGACGTGAACTTCAACACGAACTACAATCCCGAAGCCGAAGCTTCAGCCGGCGAATACGGAATGAAGGCCATTGCTGCGGTATCTCGGCGCCGAGCTCTCGGCGATGAAACGGTGCGACAGGCTCCAGGTCCTGCAAATGTAAACTAGTCCGCATGATTTCGAAATTGAATCTCGGCTGCGGCCAACGGCCGCTCGAAGGCTGGATCAATCTCGATCTTGTTGCGGGCGCCGGTGTTGACGTCGTCGCCGATCTGGATCGGTGCAGGACGCAGCCTCTTCCATTTCCGCCGGATCGATTCGACGAATTTTGGGGAAGCCACGTTCTCGAACATCTGCGCGATCCAGTCCCGTTCATGCACGAGCTGTACCGAATCGCGAAACCGGACGCAACCGCGCTCTTTCTTCTTCCGTACGGTAGCAGTGACGACGCCTTCGAGGATCCCACGCACGTCCGGCCTTGGTTCGTCAACTCGTTCGCCGTATTCGCGCAGGTCGGGCCGAAGCCGCCGCCGCCCAACTATCAAGCGGACTGGGTGACCGACGAGATCGTGCTCGACGTCGGAGCCGATTGGGCGCGCGGCAAGACCAATCAAGTCTTGCTCGACGAGGTCGATCGCTTTCGCAACGTCGTGAAGCAGATGCGCGTGCGTTTTCGCGCGCAAAAACCGGCACGCGCCGCAAGGCTCGCCCAAGTTCCCGTCTCGATTAATTTCAACTTTCCCGCGACGGCATGAGCGGACATCTGCGCCTGGAATTCGATGCGGCGAGTTGGCATCCCGGCCACGTCGAGCTGATCGCTTCTAACGGCAGCGCGCAAACCGCGATCGATGTGAGTGCCCGGAACCTCTCGCTCCCGTTTACTAACGACGCATTCTCAACGATCGAATGCGGCGACGTGTTGCGTTACGTTCCCGAGTCGCTTGCGTTCATGCAAGAGCTTCACCGGATCGCGTCCGCGGGCTGTACGGCGTCGTTCGTCTTGCCCGACATCTCGAGCGACGACGCATACTCCCCGGCGTTTCTGACGCGACCGTACACGCCCGTGAGCTTCATCTACTTCGGGCAACCGGCGTATCGGCGCGCCGACTACGACTATCACGGGGACTGGGTTATCGAAGAAGCGATCTACGTCGTGCCCCGTCAACGGTACGAAGGCGCGCCTATCGCGAGCGTTAAAGCGGTACTGGAACACGAGCGGAATCAGGCGCTTTGTTTCCTGATCAATCTACGCGCCGTCAAACCGCTCCGCCGCCCGACGGATCCCCTTCCGCAGATCGACCCGAAGATAGTACTAGCCTGATACCGAAGTCCACCCACGGAGGTAGTTCGCATGTGTCTCGAATCGCCTTTCACGCGCGCTGATTTTCTCAAGGGCCTCGACCGCGACGGGTCTTGGGACGGCTGCGGCGCTCGCGCCGATGGCGTCGTTTGCCGGAGCCGAGCAAATTGCGCAAGCCGGACCGCGCGTTCCGATCAGCGTTCGCTGGCTCGGGGGCGGCGTCACGGAGCTCTCGACGCCCGACAGCAAACAAATGATGCTGGTCGATGCATGGATCTGGAACAACGCCGGATTCGATCGGTTCAACCTCAAGAAGCCGCCCGAGCTATCCAGCGCTGCGGCATATGCCGATCACGTCGTCGCCCGGAAACCTGACGCGATTCTGGTTCTGCTCACGCACGACCACGGTGACCACATCGGCGACTATTTCGAGCTGCTCAAGACGCTGCACGAGCGCGGCTTGAACGTGAAGACGATGGGCTTCAGCGACCTGATGCGCTACGCACTCGTTCCGAAATTCAAAGAAGCCGGACTCGACGAAGCCGCGATCGTCGTGAATAGCGGCGCCGGCGGCAACATCGGCGGCGTCGGATCGCATGGTGGAATGCGCGCGGTCGTTGTTCCGGCTGTGCATTCGACGACGTTCGGCTTGCCGTCAATCGGCTTCGTCGCGCAAATCGGCGGCTTAAACGTCTACGCGTCCGGCGACACCGATCTTTTCGGCGACATGGCGCTGATCGGACGGCGCTATAAACCGGATCTCGCGATCGTCTGCGCGGGGAACGGCGCGTTCACGATGGGCCCTTCGGACGCCGCCGAGGCGGTGCGCATGCTAGGTGCGTCGGTTGCAATTCCGGTACACTACGCGCACAACGGATCTCGTCATCGGCCCCGAAGCCGGCGATCGGTTCAAGGCCGAGATGTCGCGCATTTCACCGAAGACGCGCGTTGTCGTGATGAAGCCGGGAGAAACGACGCAAGTTTGAAGCGGATCTTCGATCCGATTCACCGGTTCATCGAGCTCGACGACGGCGAGATGCGGCTCGTCGGCTTGGTCGCGTTTCAGCGCTTGCGCCGGTTGCGGCAACTCGGGCTTGCGTATCTCGCGTTTCCATCCGCCGAGCATTCGCGTTTCACGCACGCGCTCGGTGCGCTGGCGGTCGGCGAGCGCGTCTTTGCGACGCTGTGGCAGCACTCGTCGGAATTCTTCGCCGACGAAGCTGACTTTCAAAAGCAGCGCCGGCTGCTCCGCGCGAGTCTGCTTCTGCACGACATCGGGCACGGTCCGTTCTCGCATGCGTGCGAAGCCGTCCTCGGCCGCCGGCATGAAACGCGAACCGCAGCGATTCTCGCGCTTCCCGAAGTCCACCGCGCGCTCGACGGATATGGAGCTCGACTCATTCGAAGTGCTCTCGCTCGTTGCGGGAGGCGCGACGCGCTATCCGGTGCTGCGCGAGCTGGTCAGCGGTCCGAACCTCGATTGCGATCGCATGGACTATTTGCTGCGCGACGCGTACTTCACCGGCGTTTCGGGCGGCAGCTACGACGTCGATCAGTTGATCGGCTCATTGCGCATCCTCGACGTCCGAGGCGAGCCATTACTTGGCGTCGACGGACGCGGCGTCGTTGCCCTCGAGTCCTTCGTCTTGGCGCGCTATATGATGTTCGCGACCGTGTATTTCCACCATACGACCCGGATGTTCGAACATGTACTTACAGCAAGCGCTCAGCGAGCTGTGGCCGGAACCCGCGAAGCTCGATCCGATCGACGAGTATCTCGCCTGGGACGATTTTCGCGTCTTTGACGCGCTGCGCGTGCTCAACACCGAATCCGCACGCGCATTGCGCGACCGCGTCACGCCCTACGCTCTGATCGCCGAATTCACGGCCGAGCGGGACCTGACCGTATTCGCCGCGCATGAACGGACATTGCGCGAACGATGGGGGGATGCAATTTGGATCGATGCGCAGGAAGAACTGCTGCACCGCTTGCCGCTCGGCGTCCCAACGCTTTCCACCCACGCACACGACGCCGACGGTTTGGGTTGGTACGCGGCGCGGAATCGTGGATGCACGTGAGGCTTCCGATTTGATTGCGAAACTTTCAGGCAAGGCTTATTGGCGCAAGATTTTCGCCGACAAGAAGCGCGTGCCGATCGATGAGGCGCGCGCGCTCTGCGGCGACATCGATGCACGCATGCGGCGTGAAAGCGAACCGCTTCCATTCGCACGATGAGCATCAAGCTTGGACTCGGGCAACTGATCGTCGGAAGCGATAAAGCTCTCAACCGGCAAAATATTGCGGACGCGGCGATGACGGCTGCGCGGCACGGCGTGCGCCTGCTCGTCTTCCCCGAAGCATCGATGTACGGATTCGGGAAACCGAACGATCCGCTCGACGGTGCGGCCGAGCCGCTCGACGGCACATTCGTCTCGATGCTGCGCGAGCTCTCGCATCGCCACAATCTTTGGATTCTCGCCGGCATGTTCGAGCGGATCGACGGCGACAACCACGTCTACAACACGCTTGTCCTTACGGGCGACGACGGCCGGCTGCATGGCGTTTACCGAAAGATTCATCTCTACGATGCGTTCGGCTACAAAGAATCCGATCGCATGCGCGCCGGCAGCGGCGAGACACTCGTGTTCATCGTCGACGGAATGTGCTTCGGCGCGATGACCTGCTACGATCTGCGTTTCCCTGAACTTGCCCGCAATCTCGTGCGCGACGGCGCACAAACGCTGCTCTTACCGACGGCTTGGCTTGCGGGTCCGCTCAAAGAGATGCACCTTGCGACGCTGCTGCGTGCGCGCGCAATCGAGAATACAGTTTATCTCGGCGCCGCCGATCAATGTCCGCCGGGCTACTGCGGCAACAGCGTCTTATACGACCCACTCGGTGTGTGCGTCACTTCACTTGGTGAAGCGCCGGGTGTGGCTGTCGGAGAGCTCGATCCGCACCGCGTCGCGGAAGCGCGCAGCAAAAATCCGAGCTTAGATAATGGTAGAATCGATCTATACGCGCGGTGGAGCGAACGGAGTGCAGCGACGCCCAACAGGTAAGCGGGCGAGGTGTTGATCTGCACGCATAGTTCTCTGCATAGATTGGGGTAAGGGGACTTCCGAAAGGAGCTCTCCTCCGAAAATGAAACTTCGCACGCTGACTCTCACCTTGCTAACCGCTTTCGCGCTGACAACGGCATTCACGGCCTCGGCTCAGCCGGCTGCGGCGCAGCAAGCATATGGACGCGCGAACGGTACGATCGCCGCTCGCGACGGGAGCAGCTTTACGCTGGGCAACGGCGAGACTGTGTTCATGCATCCGGGCACCGTGATCAATCCAACAGGGACGGATCTTCAACCCGGTATGAGCGTGATGATCGTAGGACACTACAACGGCGACGGCACGATCAACGCTGACACGATCAACGTCGGTGCACCGGTAAACTACTATCCGGCTCCGTCATATCATAACGGTTGGTACGATCGCGATGGCAATTGGCACGAAGGCCGTGCTGCTAACGGCTGGTACGACCCGAACGGCAATTGGCACGCGTACTCGAACGGCTGGTACGATCAAAACGGAAACTGGCATCCGTAAAGATAGAAATCGCCCGGCGGTCTGCCGGGCGATTTCTTTTTCCCCTAGATCTGAGCTGCGAGCTTGGCTATGTCGAGCGTTCCCATACCGGTTGTCATATCGTATCCCGGGAGCGCGGTGTACAAGCCGTTCGCCCCTGTGATGACGTCGTGGTATGGCCCTAACATATCCGTTGGCGGCGTACCGCTCGGCCCGGTATCAGACCCGACGTACAAACTGTAGAGGCGCGGCGCGGCAAAGCCGAGCTTGTTGCCTTTCGTAGTTTGCAACCGCGCGTACGAGCCCATGGCAAGCGGTGACGACAGACTCGTTCCACCGTAGTACTCTGCAGTACCGCCCATGAATATCTGCGCACCCGTATTCGGATCTGCGACCATCGAGATGTCCGGTAAGGATTTGCAATTGCACTTCCCACCGATCGTCGCGACGCTAGCTTGCCAATACGGCGAAGGTTCGAATTGCGAGATTCCGCCGCCGCCTGAATACCATGCGACTTCGCCGTCATAGTTGCCGGCCGTGTCGGTCGTCAACGTCGTTCCACCGACGCCGACGACATAGGGTGATGCAGCCGGATATTCAACGAACGGTGGGCCAGCGGCGGGAACACCGTTCGGGGCGCCAACGCCGCACGACGAGCCTTGATCGCCGGTCGATGCGAAAAGCGTTTGTCCTTGCGCTGCCGCCTGCAAGAAGACTTGATCGTCCGCCATCATCGAACCGTCGAGATAGGCTTCGAATTCGCAGATGCCAAGGGAAGCATTCGCGATCTTGGCGACGTCTTGCTCGGCCCAGCGATTGAAGTCGAGCGCCAGATCCGAATCCGTGAGCGATGTCGTCACGTAGAAGTACAAGTGCTTGACGTTGCCGGCAATGCCGGTTGACGTTTGTGAATCGAGGTCCCATTCATCTGCGCCGGATGTATCGGTCGAGGCGAGGCCGACTTGCACGATCGAAACGGGAACCTGCGGCAATCCATTCTGTTGCTCGAAGTAACGCAGATCGGTAATGACCGATGAGACGTTGCCTTCGGACATAACGGCGATGGTTGTGTTCGAGCCGGTCGGCGTCGACCCGGCATCGTATGCTAGCTGGAATCCGGTCGCGTTATAGCTCCGAATGCAGTTCGTGGTTACTGTGATGTCGCAGGCGAGGCCGGGTGCTTGATGGGTCGGCGTCTTTGCCGGGACGTTGTTCAAGCCCAACACCGAGAGCACGATTCCACTAAGCGAGCTTGGCACGAGCGCCGGAGCCGTATTCGTGAAGACGTGCAATCCGTTCCACGTGAATTGCTGTAGCGACGTATTGAACGCGGCTTGAATCTGCGCGGGCGTTCCGGTTGCAGAGACGAACAGATTGCTCGGCTCGGCAGACACGTTCGTGAAACCCTTGCTCGTAAGATACGACGTCACGGCACTGACTTGGCTGGACGTGGGTCCGTATGAAGCCGTGAATTGCGCGGGCGAAAGAAACTGCCCGTACATCGAGTCATTTGGATTGTTGACGCGCGTCGCGATCGTTTGCGCGTCCGCTGCGTCGCGCAGCGCAAGCGCAACGGCGATATTGATCTGCGTCGTTGCGGGCACAGCGCCCAATGAGGTTGCGTTGAGAAGATTCAGTGCGACCGTATTGGTTGCAGCCCATCCCGATGGAACGGTAATGGACTGCGCGGCGCGCGAGAGCTGAGCGTTACGAGGCGTCGAAGCTTGACCCGTCGTCGACGATGTGGACATTCCCTCACTCGTTGTGGGGAGTGAGGACGACCCGCCGTGCGAGCAAGCTGCCAACGCCATGACCAAAAGGAGCGGCGCCAGAGCGCGTGTTTGCATACATTTACTCCCAAGCATGACGAGGGCTATGCTACCCAAGTGCGCGAGCATTACAGCGCTCGCTCGCATTCAGTGATCTACGTCGCAGTGAGCAAGCGCTGCAATGTTTGTATACATGCCGGATGGGTAGGCTGCGTCCATGAAAAGACATGCGCTACTTGCCACGCTCATGGGATCCGCGCTCACGCTGATGATGCCGTTTGCTGCTTCAGCGCAGAACAGTCAATATGCGTCGCGCGTCGGACTCATAACGGATGTCCAGGCCAATCAAGTCACGCTCGACAGCGGTATGACCGTTTATCTACGTGAAGGCACCATCATCAATCCGACGGGTGCCACACTGTACCGCGGAATGCGCGTCCGTGTTCTCGGCATGCGTCAAAATCACTGGCGACTTGATGCTCGTCGAATCGACTTGATCAGCGCTCGCCGCTAAGCTTAAATGAAGCCGGCCGCCCGGGCGAGAACCCGGGCGGCCATGAAGATCAAGCGGCGCGAGGCCGCTCTCGCGATGGCCGGATTTGTCGCGGCCGGTGCAACTCGAGCCGGGGCACAAAACTCTCGCCATCCGTACACGATTCCGCACACGCTGCGTTATACGACGGCCTCGGACATCAACACGCTCAATCCCGTGTTGTTGCAAGATTACAACCTAGGGTTACTCGGCAGTCTGACAATGGCATGGCTCGTTCGGTACGACATTCATAACCAAGCAGTACCCGAACTCGCGACTGAAATTCCGACGCAGCGCAACGGCGGCATCAGCAAGGATGGAAAGACAATTACCTTCCATCTGCGCAAAGGCGTCGTCTGGTCCGACGGGGCGCCGTTCGACGCGCAGGACTTCATCTTCACGTGGAAGACGATGATGAATCCGGCCAACAACATTACCGACCGCAGTGGCTGGGATTTGATCGTTAAGATCGACATGCCAAACCCGCATACGGTTGTCATCCACCTCAAAGAGCCTTATGCGGCCTTTCTCCCGACGTTCTGCGGCAGCGCCGGAGCGAATCCGTGCATCCTGCCGCAACATATTCTCGGCAATCTTCCCAACATAAACAACGCGCCGTACAACAGCCTTCCGGTTGGCATCGGGCCGTTTAAGTACGGCTTGTGGCAACGCACAGTTCAGGTCGAGATGGTCGCGAACGACAAATATTGGCGCGGGCGACCGAAACTCGATAAAGTAATTTTCCGCGTCATTCCGGACCGTAATACCGTCCTAACGCAGCTGACGACGCACGAAGTCGACTTTTGGTATCCGTTCGGCGGAGCATACCTCGATCGCGTAAAGGCCATCACCGGGATTAAGATCCTACGCCAGGCCGGTTACATCTACAATCATATCGACATGAATCTGAACCGCGACGTTTTCAAGGATCTCGCAGTGAGAGAAGCATTGCGGTACGCCATCGACCGTCCGCTTATACGCGACAAGATCGGTCATGGCGTCGGCATTATTCAAGAATCGGTGATGGCTCCAACTCATCCGATGTACGATCCACACATTTCCATTATCCCGTTTGATCTCGACAAGGCGAATAAACTGCTCGACGGCGCGGGGTGGAAGCGTGGTAGTGACGGCGTGCGCGCTAAGAACGGGTTGCGTCTCGCTCTCGTCGCCGCTTCAACGACAGGGACGCCGGATGCCGATGCGCAGATCGAGCTCATTCAAGATTGGTGGAAACAGATCGGCGTCGACCTCGAAATCCACCGCTATGCTCCGCCACTCTTCTTCGCGCCGTATGCAGACGGCGGCATCCTCTACACCGGAAAATTCGACGTCGTCTTCTTCGCGTGGCAAGACGACGTAGTCGGCGATCTGAGTAATATCTTTTCTTCGAGCGAGATCCCGCCGAAGGGGCAAAACGACGAGCGTTATCGTAATCCGCAAGTCGATGCGTGGCTTGCAGATTTTCGCCACACGTACGACGTATCACGGCAACGTGAACTCTCTTGGAAGGTTCAAGAGAAAATCGTGAAAGACGTTGCGACAGTCGTGATGCTTCTCCGCGAAGATATGTACGGCTTCAATGACGACCTGCAGAACTTCCATCCGAACGCCGTGACGCCGTTCGATGACATGATGAACGTCGACATCTAGTCGCCGTGAAAAAGGACACGCTCCTCGGGCAGATCGCACGGCCCAAGCCGGGACGTGTGCCCGTGAATCCGCCGGTGCAGCGTGCATCGACGATCCTATTCGAAACCGTCGCAGAGTTTGAAGCTGCGCAAAAGACGCGCGCTGAACGTGACGTCCTCTTCTATGGCACATACGGCACCGAGACGACGTTTGCATTTGCGACTGCGCTCGCGGCGCTCGAGGATGCGTACGGCGCAATCGCGGTCTCATCCGGGCTTGCCGCCATCATTGCGACGATTCAGGCGTTCGTCGGAAGCGGCCAGCATCTCTTGGTGCCGGATTCCGTCTATCATCCCGGCCGAATCGCATGCGACGGCATCCTCAAAGAGCTCGGCATCGAGACGACCTACTACGATCCGCTAATCGGAAGCGGTATCGCCGAGCTCATCGAGCCCAACACGCGATTGATTTATATGGAATCGCCGGGCTCGATGACGTTCGAAGTGCAGGACGTTCCAGCTATCGTCGCCGTCGCGAAGTCACGCGATATTCCAACTGCAATCGACAACACATGGGCGACGGGATACTATTTCAACGCAATCGCGCACGGCGTCGACGTCTCGATCCATGCCGCCACCAAGTACATCGGCGGACATTCGGATGTCATACTCGGCGGGATCGTCACGAACGAACGTTATTTCGCACAGGTTCGCAGGGCGGTAGCGCAGCTTGGCTACAGCGCTTCACCCGACGATTGTTGGCTCGGACTTCGCGGACTTCGAACGCTTGGCGTTCGTCTCGGCGCGCATGCGCAGCGCGCGCTCATCGTCGCAGAATTCCTAAGAAGCCGGCCGGAAATCGAGCAAGTGCTCTATCCCGCGTTACCTGGAGCGCCGGGACACGAGCTTTGGAAGCGTGATTTTCAAGGAGCGACCGGGCTCTTCTCCTTCCTATTCAAACGGGAAATCTCCGAACGTTCGGCGATCGCGATGATCGAACGGCTAAAACTTTTCGGTCTCGGCGCAAGCTGGGGAGGCTACGAGAGCTTGGTGCTGCTGAGTAGGCCTGCACGCACGTCGCCGCGCTGGAAAGACGCGGGCTCAATCGTCCGCCTGCACGTCGGTCTGGAAGACCCGGTAGATTTAGTCGAGGATTTGCGTGAAGCGTTTACGGCCTTGTGATGACCGTCACCGAATCCGGGAATGAGGTCTGCTCCTGACTCCCGCATAGGTCTTCAGGGTGGTTAGCCGCATGAATCCTTTGGATGAAGAACGTCTCATGTCGGTGTGTGGTGGTGACGGCGAAGCCGCAACTGCGCTGTTGCAGCTTGCCGCAGATTCCACGCGCGATCTGATCGAACGCATGCGCTTTGCGCTCGATCAAGGTGATATCAACGAACTGGGTATCATCGCGCACGAGATGCGAGGCTCATGCAGCACCGTCGGTGCAACCGAACTCGCTGCACTTGCATCGGCACTGGAAGACGAGCTCGAGATCCAGAACGCGACGACGCTTGCCGCCGCACGCATTGAAGAATTCTACGCGGCACTCGATCGCCTTGAAACCGCGGCGCGCGAATTTCGCGCCGCTACGGTGCCGTAGCCGGGCTTCGAACCGAAGCGATTCGCGTGTTGAGACACGCGACATGTTCCATTTCGCGCGCTTGCGATAGCGCTGAACGCAGCTCGGACTCCGAAGCGACATCGAAGCCGCGGGCGCCGAACCCGCGCGCAACCTCGTCATAGCGCACGTCGCCAAGCATCGTCGCAACGGCGCGTCCGTATTTCTCGCGCTGCGTGTGCCACTCGGCACCCCACCGATCGTCGTTGCCGACAACGATCGTCAGCTTGACACCTTCGCGAACCGCCGTTTCGATCTCGGCCAGGTGATACCCGAAGGCGCCGTCACCGACCAGCGCAACGATGCGCCGTTGCGGCTGCGCGATCGCAGCGCCGAGCGCCAGCGGAAGGCTTCCGCCGATCGCACCGAGCCGGCTGTTCCATACGACTTGATTCGGGACAGTCGCGAGCGCAAGCCGCACCCACTGGCAGAACTCGCCGCCGTCGAGGACGACAAGGTCTTCGGGTCCGAGCGTCTCGCGCAAAATCGCTCCGACGTAGAGCGGGTGAAGCGCGCCGCCGGACGGCGGAGCATTATCCGTTGCGCGATCCTCGACCGGATGCGCGCGTCGTTTCTCGGGAAGAGCGGCGACGATCGCGTCAAGCGCAAGCGCCGGCTCGACACGAACGTGAACGTCCGGCTTGCGATCGTGCTGCGGATCGCCTTCAGCATCGATGAGCGCGACACGTCCGTTTGAGGCAAGCGCCGGCTGAGAGAGAAAATGCACCGCAAAGTCAGCCGGGCCGATGATGAGCGCGCAATCAGCGTTCGCGTAGCCGCGTGTCTCGAAACGGTATTTCAAGTCTTCGCTGCCACGCGGTGACTCCATAACGACCGGCCTGATTCCTAGACGCGACGCGAGCTCGTGCAGCGCTTCACCCGCACGGCCACGCGCGGCTGACGGACGAACGATGACGACGGGACGGCGCGCATTCGCGAGCCCATCCGCGATCTTTTTCAAGAGCTGCGAGTCCGTCGTACTCAGCGACGCGGTATTCTCCGCGCGTTTCAAATTCGCGAGCACTGTGCCGATGCGGTTCGCAGCCTGCGCGGCGATGTCGACCGGGATCATCACGTGCACGGGACCTGGAATTCCGCTTTGCGCCTCATCGGCTGCACGTGCAAGATCTTCTTCGATCGTTTCTGCACGCATCAGCTTGTGCGTACCCTTGCACACTTTCGATGCGATCGTCGTTTGATCGAGATATTGAAACGCGCCGGGGCGATCGCCGGTCGATGGGGGTCCGCCACTCAAGAGTAACACCGGAAGCTCCATCGTTGCCGTAACGGCAACACCCGTGAGCGACGCGAGAAAACCGGGGCCGCCTGCGACGAGCGCGATCCCGAGATCGCCGGACACTTCGCTCCAACCCGTAGCCGCGTAGGCTGCAGCCGACTCGTGCCGCATGTGCACGATGCGAACATCCGCGGAGGCAAGGCCTTCGTAAAGCGAGAGAATCTGATTTCCTGAAACGGAGAAGACGGGTCTCATGTGGGCCACCAGTAGATTCCAACGATAGCAAATATGACGCCGCCGAGTGCAAGCAACGCAAACGGATTCGCGCGCAGCCAGCGCAGAGCGACAAACGCTGCAATCGCGACGATCCACGCCATAATGCCGCCTTCAGCAATGCGCAAGATGCTATAGACTCCGGCGAGGATCAGACCCGCTGCGACGGGCGCGAGACCGCGCTCGACGGCGTGTTGCCAGCTGGCGTCACGATAGTAGCGCCAGACGTGCGCGAGCACGTACAAGATCAGCGAGGTCGGCACGAAAATGGCGAGCGACGCGACGATCGCTCCAACCACGCCGTCGACACGGAAGCCGATAAGCGAAACAAGCAACGATCCCGGTCCCGGCGCGGCCCGTGAGATTGCGAAGAGATCGAGAAACTGGCTCGTCGTCAACCAATGATGCACCGTGACTGACTGCCGCTCTAGATCCGCGATGATGCTCGCGCCGCCGCCGATCGTGACGAACGAGAGCGGCGTAATAACGCGCAGCAGCAGCCAAATCAGCGGCCAGATCATGCAGTGCGCTGCCGGTAGAATGCCCAGGCGATGCTGAGCGGCGCGACGACGATGACAAGCTCAAACATCGACCAGCGGAGTAGGCCGATACCGACGAAGACGATCGCGACGATTGCCAGGGTGAGCGGATCGCGAACGGCCGAGACCGTGATGCGCGAAACCATATTGAGCGTCAGCGCAAGCGCGGCAGCCGCAATACCAGCGAGCGTGTGATGAACTACGGGATACTTCCCCAAATAGCTGTATGCTATTGCGATCGGGATGATGACGATCAGTGCAGGCACGATCATCGCGCAGAAGCCGACGATCGCTCCGAGCGTTCCGCGCAGCCGAAAACCAAGCCAGACAGCGAGGTTCACGACATTCACGCCGGGCATCGCTTGGCAGATGGCGAGGCTGCTCAGGAATTCGGATTCTGAGAACCAGCTACGGGCCTCGACGAATTCCCGGTACATCCATCCCGAAAGTCCACCGCCGAAACTCGTTAAGCTGATTTTCGAAAAGACCAGGAAGATTTCGCCGAGCGAAACCCGGGGCCGATCTACCTCCACATGATGATTATAGCGCGGCTTGCGCAGCAGCGAGTCGCGCGATCGGAACCCGATACGGCGAGCATGACACGTAGTCGAGACCGACTTCGTGGCAGAACTCGACGCTCGACGGATCTCCGCCGTGCTCACCGCAAATCCCGATCTTCAGATCGGGGCGCGTTCCGCGGCCCTTGCCGATGCCTTCACGCATCAACTCGCCGACTCCGACCCGATCCAAGACTTGGAACGGATCCTCTTTGAGGATCTTGTGCTGGAGATAGAACGGGATGAAGCTGCCTTCGGCGTCGTCGCGGCTGTAGCCGTACGTCGTTTGCGTGAGGTCATTCGTCCCGAACGAGAAGAATTCGGCGATCTCCGCGAGCTTGTCGGCGATGATGCATGCACGCGGCAGCTCGACCATCGTCCCGACGTGGTACGTCAGGTCGACGCCGGCGTCGGCGATGATCTCATCGGCGATCTTCTTGACGGCGTCTGCCGTCACGCGCATTTCTTCTTCCGTCCCCACACCCGGAATCATCACGTCCGGCCGAACGTCGACGCCCCGCTGGCGAAGCGCAACGGCGGCTTCGAAAATGGCGCGAATTTGCATCGCGTAGATTTCCGGATAGACGATGCCGAGACGGCACACGCGCAAACCCAGCATCGGGTTCTGCTCGTGCAGCTCGCGCACGCGCGCGAGGATGGCAGACTTCTCCTTGAACTTCTTGCTGTTCTCGCCGCGCTTGATACGTAGCTCGGTCGTCTCAACGAGCAGCGTCTCAAGACTTGGCAAGAACTCGTGCAGCGGCGGATCGAGCAGACGGATCGTCACAGTCAAACCCGCCATTGCCTCGAGAATGCCCTTGAAATCTCTGCGCTGGAACGTCAGCAATTTCTTGAGGAATTTGCCCCGCGCTTTGGCGTCCTTCGCCAAGATCATGTCTTGCATGAACGGCAGGCGCTCACGCTGCATGAACATATGCTCGGTGCGCGTCAGCCCGATTCCGGTTGCACCCAGCTCCCGTGCGCGCTTCGCATCTTCGGGGGTATCGGCGTTTGCCCAGACGCCGAGCTTCTTGTACTTGTCGGCGAGCGCGAGAAACTCGTTCAGCCATTCCGGCAACTTGCTCGGCGGCGGTATGAGTGTGAGCTTCTTGAAGATCACATTGCCGGTCGTCCCGTCGAGCGTGATCTCGTCGCCCTCTTTAAGGGTCGCGCCGTTGAGCGTGATTTTCTTCGCACGAAGGTCGATACGTAGCGCATCGAGTCCCGCAACGCACGGTTTGCCCATACCGCGCGCGACGACCGCCGCGTGCGATGTGGCGCCGCCCTTTGCGGTCAGCACGCCTTGCGCCGCGATGATGCCGTGGACGTCGTCCGGATTCGTCTCCGTTCGGACGAGCACGACTTTCTTGCCGGCTTTCGCGCGAACGACGGCGGTGTCGGGATCGAGGACGATCTCACCCGTCGCGGCACCCGGCGATGCGTTGAGACCCTTGCCCGCGACCTGGTATTTCTCGTGCGGATCGATTTGCGCGTGGAACAACTGGTCGAGCGACGCCGCATCGACACGCTTGAGCGCTTCGCGTTCGTCGATCGTGCCATCGTGCAGAAAATCGAGCGCGATCTTGACGGCGGCTTCTGCCGAGCGTTTCGCGCTGCGCGTCTGGAGCATGTAAAGCTTGCCACGCTCGACTGTGAATTCGAGATCTTGGACGTCGCGGTAGTGCGCTTCGAGCTTATTTGCGATCTCGACGAACTGCTTGTAAATCTCCGGCTGACTCTTTTCGAGATCGCTGATTTTTTCGGGCGTGCGAATCCCCGCGACAACGTCCTCACCCTGCGCGTTGCGCAGATACTCGCCGTACAGTTTCTTTTCGCCGGTCGACGGATCGCGCGTGAACGCAACGCCCGTCCCTGAGTCATCGCCGAGATTTCCGAACACCATGCTGACGATGTTGACAGCCGTGCCCCAGTCGTCCGAGATCTTGTTGTAGCGGCGATAATCGATCGCACGCTTCGAGTTCCACGAATTAAAGACGGCGCCGATTGCCATCTCCAGCTGCTCGAAGACGTCTTGCGGCGCTTTCTGACCGACGATGTGTTCGAACATCTTCTTGAAACGCGCGTAGCAGTCTTGAGCGAAACGCATGTCTCCGGAGTTGCGCGCGAGACCGCGTACCGACGTATCGTTGAGGCCGAGGTTGAGGATCGTGTCCATCATGCCGGGCATCGAGACGCGCGCGCCGCTTCGCACAGAAACGAGCAGCGGATTCTTCGCATCGCCGAAGCCCTTGCCGGTACGGCGTTCCAGCTCGCGTATGGCGTCGTGCACGGCGTCGACGAGGCCCGGTGGCATCTTGCCGCCGAGCTCGTAGTACTTCAGGCACGCTTCCGTTGTGATCGTGAAGCCGGGCGGGACGGGTAGCCCAGCGCGGGTCATCTCCGCGAGGCCGGCACCTTTTCCGCCAAGCAAATCCTTTTGTGAGCCGTCACCCTGCTCGAAGAAAACGATGAAGTTAGAGCCGAGAGACCCCGCGGTCTGATCCAACGCTGTAGACATGCTCCTCCACTACCCAAGCGATATGGAAATAATTTTCCATCTAAGGGCAACTTGCCGTCTATAGCTTTTGTCACTACGGAGGCAAGAGGGGGCTCGATCACTAGTCTAGAGCTTGAGCTCGGTCCCCGCGCCGTCGAGTGCCTTGCGGATCGCCTCTGGGCCGGCGCCAGTAACGATCGCGCGCTTCGCTCCCCGGCGGAGCGCCTCGAAAGCCGAATCGACTTTTGGGATCATCCCGCCGGCAAGTGAACCAACGGCTCGCCACTCTACTGCTTCCCCGGCAGTCAAGCTGTCAACCGCGGAATTCGGGTCATCGACCCGCCGGCGTATTTTCGGAACGTCGGTAATCGCGACGAAGGCATCGACGCGCAAGGCGCCCGCGAGCGCTCCGGCTGCGGTGTCCCCGTTGATATTGTAGGCAGTGCTGCCGTCGCGCGCGACGCCGAGCGGTGCGACGACCGGGACGAAACGATGCTCGAGCAACGACTCGACCAGCACCGGACGCGCCTCCTCGACTTCACCGACGAACCCCAGCGACTCGCCGTTCACGGGCGGGGACTGCCGCGCGATCAATGTCGGGCCGTCCTCACCACTGATGCCGACGGCGGCCAACCCCAGCGCGCACAGCGCTCGAACGAGCGCTTTGTTGACGGTCGCGCACAGGACGAACTCGACGATATCGAGCGAGGCCCGGCCCGTCATTCGCATTCCCGCAATCCGCCGTTCGACGATCCCGCGCTCTTTGAGGGCAGCGTCGATCGCCGGCCCCCCACCGTGGACGAGGACGACGTGGTGGCCTTCCCCCACGAGCGCGGCCAGGTCGGCCAGGACCGGATCGGCCTCCAGTCCGGCCATGGCGTTGCCGCCGTATTTAACGAGGAGCAGCATATTGCATGATTATGCAGTTTTCCGTATAATTATGCAACCGTGATCTCAACCGCACCAGTCAGCCGCCTTCTCGGGCGCAGTCTGCTCCGCATCAGCGACCTCAATCAGGCCGAGCTGCTGACGCTCTTAAATTTGGCGACGCAGATCAAGGCCATGCCGCCGCACGAGCAGCATTCGCTGTTGCCTGGGCGCACGCTCGTGCTGTTGTTCGAAAAGCCCAGCTTACGTACGCGGATCTCGTTTGAGGTCGGGATGAGCCAGCTCGGCGGGACGTCAGTTTTCGCAAGCGGCGATCAGTTTCGCGTCGGCACTCGCGAGACGCCCGAAGACGCTGCGCGCTCGCTGTCGCGCTATGCAAACGCGCTTGTCATCCGCACGTACTCGCATGAGATGCTCGAAAAACTCGCGAGTGCATCGACGGTCCCCGTCATTAACGCGCTCTCGCAATACGCGCATCCGTGCCAGGCGCTGGCAGACGTGCTCACGATCCGTGAACGCTTCGGAACCCTCGAAGGCTTGCGCCTCGCATACATCGGCGACGGACGCAACAATGTCGCCGCGTCGTTGGCAGAAGCAGCCGCGATGGCCGGGGTCTCCATTACGTTCGGCTGCCCGCCAACACATCGCCCGACCGACGCTTTCCTCTCAAAGCTCGCGGAGCTCGGGAAGGCGTACAACGTTACGGCGCGCGCATTCACGAGTCCGGTGCGTGCCGTCAAAGAAGTTGACGTTGTCTACACGGATGTGTGGACGTCGATGGGCGACGAGCAATACGCTGAGCGCAATGCAGCCGCACTGCTCGGATACCAAGTCGACTCGAAGCTCATGAAATCCGCCGCGTCGCACGCGATCTTCATGCACTGCTTGCCGGCGCATCGCGGACAAGAAGTCACCGACGACGTGATGGACGGAATTCAGAGCGTCGTCTTCGACCAAGCCGAGAACCGCATGCACGCTCAGAAAGCGCTGCTGTTGGCATTGCTTACGGACCTGAAGGGGTTTGAACTGTGAAAACCAAGCGACAGCGAGCCATCTTGTCTCTTATCGCTGCCCGTCCGATCAGGTCGCAAGAAGAGCTTGCGCATTTGCTCGAGCAGCAAGGGTACGAGGCGACGCAGGCCACTGTTTCGCGTGACATCAAAGAGCTCGGGCTCATGAAAGTCCCGCTGCGCAACGGCAACGGCCAACAATTCAAGTACGTCGAGCCTTCGGCCGGTCCATCGTATTCGAGCCGCTTACATCGTGTTGTGGCCGAGCTTGCGCAAAGCGTGCGCGGATCCGGCAATCTCATCGTCCTGCGCACACAGCCCGGCAGCGCAATGATGCTTGCATCTGCAATCGATGCGAGCGAATGGCCGGAAATTCTCGGCACGATCGCCGGAGACGATACCGTGTTCGTTGCCGTCGGAAACCCCGAGCAGCTCTCCATGCTCGTTCAACGCTTCCTCGATATGAAAGGTCCTGAATCATGAGCCGCGTCGTCCTCGCCTACTCAGGCGGATTGGACACCTCCGTCCTTCTCAAGAAACTCATCGACGCCGGTCACGAAGTGATCGCGATGACTGCCAATCTCGGCGAAAGCGACCACGTCGCCGGCGAAGCTGCCGAAGCGGCGCTCGAAGGCGTTCGCCGCAAAGCGCTGACGCTTGGCGCGAAGGACGCCGTTCTGCTCGACGTTCGCGAGCGATTCATCAACGACTATTGCCAGTACGCGCTGCGCGCGAACGCACTTTACGAAGGCGTCTATCCGCTTTCGGCCTCGCTCTCGCGCCCGCTGCTCGCGGATCTGCTCGTCGAAACCGCAGAAGAATATCACGCCGACGCCGTTGCGCACGGCTGCACCGGAAAAGGCAACGATCAAGTTCGCATCGAGGTTGGCGTGCGCGCCCGCGCTCCGCATCTGAAGTGCATCGCGCCGCTGCGCGATGAGCCGATGTCGCGTCCGGATGCAATCGCCTACGCGCAAAAGCACGGCGTGCCGATTCCGCACACGCTCGACAACCCGTTCTCGGTCGACGCCAACTTGTGGGGACGCTCGATCGAAGCCGGCGTGCTCGAAAATCCCTGGAATGCGCCACCCGAAAAAGCCTTCGCTTGGACGAAGCCGGCGGCGCAGCAACCGAACCAACCGGAAGAGATCATCATCGATTTCACCGACGGCATTCCGTCCTACAACGGCGCCGGTGGCGCAAAGATGATGGCACAGCTCAACGCGGTTGCCGGCCTGCACGGGGTCGGACGGCTCGACGTGATCGAAGACCGCGTCGTCGGCCTCAAGTCACGTGAAGTCTACGAGTGCCCCGGAAGCCTCACGCTTATAGCTGCAAACAAAGCACTCGAACGACTCGTGCTGACCCGCGACGAGCTTCGCTTCAAAGCGACGGTCGATCAGAAATACGCCGAGATGATCTACGACGGACAGTGGTCCTCGCCGCTTCGCGCCGCGCTCAATGCATTCAATGCGCAAGTCGCGCAGCGCATGACGGGATCGGTGCGCCTCGTGCTCTTCCACGGCCAAGCAGTCGTCAACGGCTCGAAGTCACCTTTTGCGCTCTACGATGAGGGCCTCGCCACGTACGGCGCCGGCGACACCTTCAATCATGATGCGGCAACCGGCTTCATTGAGATCGTCGGACTTCCGATTGCTGCCGGTGCTGGAGCCGTCGCGAAAGCGACGCTCGCGTGCACGACGTAGACACAGCAGCCGACTCCGGCCTACAGTGGGGCGGCCGCTTCGCGCTACCGCCTGATCCCCGGCTGCTCGCGTTTGGATCTTCGCTCGAAGACGATCTGATACTCGCCCCGTTTGACGTACGTTGCTCGCACGCGCACGTCACGGCGCAGCTGCAAGGCGGAGTGATCGATCGCAAGACGGCCGATGCGCTGTACGCCGCGCTCGATCAGGTCGCAGCCGAAATCGTGCATGGCGCGTTCGTCCCATTCGCTCGCAGCGGCTCGTTTGAAGACGTCCACGGCGCGATCGACGCGCGCGTGCGGCAAATCGTTCCGAACGCTGCCGGCGAGGCGTTGCACGCCGGCCGGTCGCGCAACGATCAAGTTGCAACGACGCTCGTGCTGTATGCACGGGATCGGGCCGAGAAAGGCTTGCACCTCTGCACGGCGATCGCGCGGCGGTTCCTGGATCTCGCGTCGGCTGCGCTTGGCGACGGCACACTCCTCGCCGGAACGACGCATTGGCAACCCGCGCAGCCGGTGCTGCTCGCATTTTGGCTTCACGCTGCAAGCGAAGGTTTCGCGCGCGCGGCGCGCCGCTTCGCGCGCGTCGTCCACGACGCATCGGAATTCTCCCCGCTCGGCTCCGGCGCACTTTCCGGAAGCTCGCTTCCGCTCGATCGGGCTGCGGCTGCGCTCGAACTTGGATTCGACGCCCCGACGCGCAACGCGCTCGACACCGTCGGCGATCGCGACGTCGCGCTCGATTTGCTGGACGCTGTCGCGCGCGCACTGATCGCCGCGTCGCGCCCGAGCGAAGAGCTCGTGATCTGGTCGACGCCCGCGTTCGGCTACGCGCAGCTCGACGACGCAGCCTCAACCGGCTCGAGCCTGATGCCGCAGAAACGCAATCCAGATCCGTTCGAGTTGACGCGCGCTGCCGGAGGACGGGCGATCGGGACACTGACGGGCGCACTCGCCACAGTCAAAGGGATCGCGCTTTCCTATCATCGCGATCTGCAGGAAACAAAATCCGCGATTCTCGACGGGACTGAGCGCGGACTTGCGGCACTCGATGCCTTCGGGATCACGCTGACGCACCTGAGCTTCAACCACGCCAAGATGACGGCCGAGGCCGCGCGTGGATTCACGGTTGCGACCGATGTCGCCGACGCGCTGATCGCACACGGGACCACTGCCCGCGCAGCCCACCGCTTCGTCGGCGAAGCTGTCGCGGCCGCGAAGAGCGATGCCATGTCGGAAGATGAGCTCGAACGGTTGCGCGCGTCCAGCGGAATAGCGGGACTTGCAGCGCCGCTTGACGCAGATGGGTGCGTCGCAGCCAAGCGTACCTCGGGTTCCACGCATCCGAGCATGGTCGCGGAAGCGATTGCATCAACCCGAAACGAGCTCAGCGAGTTAGAAGCGACGAAGACATGACACGCGTTCACATCATCGGCGCCGCCGGTTATGGAGCGGGCGACGCTATCCACTACCTCGACCAGCATCCGAATGTCGAGCTGATCACGCTCGAAAGTTCGAGCAGCGCGGGCACGGCCGTACGCGACACGTTCCGCACGCTCCCGTTCGTCGACCGCACGTTCGACGGTGCCGGTGCCGCACTCGCGGCATGCCGCGCGGGTGACGTCGTCATCCTTGCAGGCGAGTCCGAAAAGGCACGCGAGCTTGCACCCAAATTTCTCGAGCTTGGTGCGCGCGTCATCGATCTCTCCGACGCGTTCCGCATGGCGTCTTCAAGTCCGCAAGCAGTTTACGGTTTACCCGAACGCTATCGCGATCAGATCGCGCGCGCACAGCTGGTTGCAAATCCCGGCTGCTATCCGACGGCGTCGCTGCTCGCGGCGATTCCGCTTGCGCCTTTCGCGCATCGCATCTCGAATCTCGTCATCGACGCGAAGAGCGGCATCTCCGGCGCCGGACGCTCACCGAAACTCGGCTCAATGTACGCAGAGGTCGACGGCGATGTGCGCGCTTACGGCATTCCCTCGCATCGCCATGGAAAGGAAATCGAGCAGGAGCTCCGTGCGCTGGGCATCGGCGTTCCATTCGTCTTCACGCCCCACGTCGTTCCGATGACGCGTGGCATGCTCGTCGACGCTTACGCCGTTATGCGCGAGCCGATCGAGGAGAGCGAGATTCGCGCATCGTTTGCAAAGACGTATGCGACGAATCCGTTCGTCGAAATCCTCGATGCGCCGCGCGTACCGTATCTGCCGGCACTCGCCGGCACGAACAATACGCAAATCGCAATCAGCGTGCGCGGCGGCGTCGTCCACGTGCTTGCCGGCAACGATAACCTCGGTAAGGGTGCCGCGGGTCAAGCGGTGCAAAATCTCAACATCATGTGCGGTTACCCTGAGGAGGCCGGACTTGGCGCTCGCATCCCAGTCGTCTGAATCGTTCCGGCTCGTCGATTTGCGCGGCGGCCTCGGTGCCGTTCCCGACGTGCGCTGCAGTGGCGTCATGTCCGGCATCAAGCGACGCAAAGCCGATCTCGCCCTGATCGATCTCGGCGGCGAGCGCGTCTGCGCGGCCGTGATCACGACCAATGACGTCAAGGCTGCACCGCTGATCGTTTCCAACGAACATCTCGCGACTGACGGTGATGCGATTCGCGCGATCGTCGCGAATTCGGGTTGCGCGAATGCGTGCACCGGCGAACGCGGACTCACCGATGCCCGCGAGACCGCCTCACGCGCTGCAGCGCTGATGGGCATACGTACTTCACAAGTACTCGTGGCATCGACGGGTGTCATCGGCGTTCCGATGCCTATGGACGTTATGGGTCCGGGTCTGGAGAAGGCCGTGCGCGCGTTGCGCACCGGCAGCGAAGCCGCGCTCTCGGCCGCGGAAGCGATCATGACGACCGATCATGTGCCGAAGCTCGAGGCCTGCGCGTACTACGACAACGGGAACCAAACGCGTTTCGTGGTCGGCGGGATCGCAAAAGGCGCGGGGATGATCGCTCCCAATATGGCGACGATGCTCGCGTTTATCGCGACCGACGCGAGCTGCACGCGCCAGTCGCTGCAAGCGGCGCTATCCGAAGCGGTCGACGACACGTTCAACATGATTTCGGTCGACGGTGACATGTCGACCAACGACTGCCTCTACGCATTCGCTAAACCGGGGACCGAAGAAGCAAGCCCAGGATTGCGAGCAGCGTTGCACACCGTTTGCCGCGAGCTAGCGCTCGACATGGTCAAAGACGGCGAGGGCGCGAGCAAAACGCTCACGGTGCACGTAACGGGAGCGAAGAACGCGGCGCAAGCGCGACAGATCGCACGCGCCATCATCAACTCCAATCTCGTCAAGACGGCGTTTTTCGGCGAGGATCCGAACTGGGGACGCATCATTGCGGCAGCCGGAAGTGTGGGCTCCGGAATGCGCGAGGACACGTGGTCGATCACGCTCGGCGGATCGCTCTGGGTCGATCGCGGTGCGATGGAAGTCCTCAGCGAAGCCGAAGCGCATGCGTTGCTCGAGCACAAATCGATCAAAGTTGGTCTGGATCTTGGAATGGGCGAGGCTGAAGCCACCGGATACGGATGTGATATGACGCTTGAATACGTGCGCATCAACGCGCACTACCGAACGTGATCGCCCACCCCGGCGGAAGCTCGCTCCCCGCGATCGAGCATCCGCATCTGATGAAGAACTACAACCGCGCGCCGATCAATTTCGTGCGCGGCGAAGGCGTATGGCTCATCGACGCAAACGGCGAGCGTTATCTCGATCTCGTTGCGGGGATCGCGGTGTGTGCGCTTGGTCATTCACATCCGGCGATCGTGGGCGCGATAGCGGCACAAGCCGCGACGCTCGTGCACTGCAGCAATCTCTATCATCACGAACCTGCGGGCGAGCTCGCCAACAAACTGGCCGAGATCTCCGGTTTCGATCGGGTTTTCTTCTGCAACTCGGGAACCGAAGCGAGCGAAGCCGCGATCAAGCTCGCACGCAAACGTGCGTTCCGCCTGGGGCAAACCGACCGCAACGTCATCGTCGCATGTACGAATTCGTTCCACGGCCGCACTATGGGTGCGCTCGCGGCGACCGACAATCCAAAATATCACGAAGGCTTCGGTCCGCTTCCCGGCGGTTTCAGGTTCACACCGTTCAACGACGTCGCTGCGCTCGAAAAGGTAATCGATTCAACGACGGCAGCGTTGATCATCGAGCCGGTTCAGGGCGAGAGCGGAATTTTTCCGGCGACAAACGCGTTTCTGGAAGCGGCGCGCAAGCTCACCGCGGAACGCGGCGCGCTGCTGATCTTCGATGAAATTCAAACGGGAATGGGACGGACCGGGACGCTGTTCGCGTTCGAATATTACAACGTTCGTCCCGATGCGATCACCCTTGCAAAAGCGCTCGCCAACGGGTTGCCGATCGGGGCGTTACTCTGCACCGATGACGCAGCCGATGCACTACACCCAGGCGATCACGGCACTACATTTGGCGGTTCACCCGTACCATGTGCAGCAGCACTCGCGCATCTCAATCTGCGCGATCGCATGAATCTCAACGCGCACGTTGCCAACATGGGGCGAATTCTCGAGCTCGAGCTGCGCGAGATCGCGCATGCCGACCGCGAACGCTTCGGCGACCCGCGTGGCCTCGGCTTGATGCTTGGGCTTCCGGTAATGGACCCGTTCGCGGCGAAAGACATCGTGCAAGCCGCGCTAGGGGAACAGTTGCTCATCAACGCGGCGGGCAACAATACATTGCGCTTTGTTCCGCCGCTCATCATCTCCGAAGACGAGCTGCGCGAATCCATGCGGCGGCTGCGCCGTGCGATCGCGGCCTCGCGAAGCCGTTAAAGCCTCGTTATGGATTCGCATCCGCGCGGCATGCACGATCTTGGTGGTCAACCGGCCGGCACGATCGATCGCTCCGAACATCAAAACGATTTTTGGGAGCAGCGTGTCGATGCCCTGATGCGCGCCCTCGGAACGCTCGATCCGCCGCTCGTTCGAACTGATGAACTGCGCCGCGCGATCGAAGGCATCGGTGCAGACGCCTTCGACTCGATGTCGTACTACGAACGCTGGATCTCTGCCATTACCGAAGTGCTGCTCGAAAAAGGGATCATCTCCGTCAACGAGCTCTCAAGCAAGATCGCGGAGATCGATGAGCGAGACACCGAATGAACGCGCGATTTGCTCCGGGCGATCGCGTCCGCGTGCGGGAGTGGTTTCCGCCGGGGCACGTTCGCACGCCGTACTACGTCCGCGGGAAGCGCGGCGAGATCGAGCGTGTGTGCGGGATGTTCAACAACCCCGAGCGACTCGCGTACGGACGCACCGACGATCCCAAAGTATTGTACCGCGTGCGCTTCGCGCAAACGGAAGTATGGGGACGTGCCGAGCGGCCGGGCGACACGATCGACATCGAAATCTACGAACATTGGTTGGAACCTGTCCCGAGCGAAGTCGAGGGGGCCTGAAGCATGAGCGACGATCACGACCATCCACATCACCCTGAGCATCATCTGCCGAGCACCTATCACGAAAAGCTGACGGCAGCCGTCATCGAGCTGCTGGCCGAGAAGGACGTTCTCTCCCCGGCTAAGATCGCGGAAGCGATCGACATCATGGACGCGCGCGGCCCTAATCTTGGCGCGAAGGTCGTAGCGCGGGCGTGGATCGATCCTGAGTTCAAAAAACGTTTGCTCGCCGACGGCAGCAAGGGATGTGCCGAGCTCGGCATCGACGTCGGTTCGCTCAAGCTCGTCGTCGTCGAGAACACTCCGCAGGCGCACAACGTCATCGTTTGCACGCTCTGCTCGTGCTACCCAAAGATGCTCCTCGGCATTCCGCCCGCATGGTACAAGAGCAAAGCCTATCGTTCGCGCACGGCGCGCGAGCCGCGCAAGGTGCTGCATGAGTTCGGACTCGACGTCAACGAGAGCGTCTCGGTTCGCGTGCACGACAGCACCGCCGATATGCGGTATCTCGTGCTACCGATGCGTCCGGCCGGCACGGAAGGTTGGAGCGAGGATAAACTCGCGACGCTAGTCACACGCGATTCGATGATCGGTGTGGCGAAAGCGAACGAACCGATCGCGGTTTGAGGGGAGCGCTCGCCGGTCTCCTAGCGCTCTGGCTGCTCTGGGGCATTAATTGGTCGCTGTGGCGGATCGTATTGCCCTATACGGGTCCGGTCGAATTTATCGCGCTTCGCACGGCCCTGGCTGCAGCGATGCTCGTCGTGCTGATGCTCGTGTGGCGACGCTCGCTCAATCCTGTGCCGTTCGTTCCGCTGGCGCTGATCGGGCTTTTGCAGGGCGTCGGAATGAATGGCTTCTCCGTGATCGCAGTCGCCGACAGCGGCGCAACGAAGGCGACGATCTTCGCATACACGATGCCGTTCTGGACGGTACTCTTTGCGCGGCTGATCTTGCACGAAGAGATTCGCGCGAGGCAATGGATCGCAATCTCGCTCGGTGCGCTAGGGCTCGCGATCGTCATTGCTGGGCACTCGTCACGCGTTTCCGAGGTCGGCGCCGCCTTTGCCATAGCCGGCGGCATCTGTTGGGCACTCGGAACGGTCATCTGGAAACGGACGCTGCAGGACTACACGGTCGATCCGATGCTGATGATCACCTGGCAGAACGTTTTCGCAACGTTGCCGCTAGGAATCGCCGCGCTGTTCGTACATGAGATTCCAATGCATTGGAACGCATTCTTGATCGTCGTCTTCGCGTACAACGTCGTCGTGACGGCGGTGATCTCATGGTTACTTTGGTTCTGGGTCGTGAAGCGCTTACCGGCCGTCACGGCCGGAATGAGCGCTCTCGCAATTCCAATCGTCGCAATCGTGAGCGCCTACTTTTTGGTCGGCGAACGTCCCGAACCGCTCCAATGGGCGGGTATCGTCTGCATGCTGCTTGCGCTCTTAGTTGTGAATTTGCCATCAAGCGAGAGTCGCGCCCCCCTGTCATCCCGAGCGAAGTCGAGGGACAGCGCTAATGTTGAAGGGCAAATACTATGAGCGCGGACATAAATCTGGACGCCTATTTTCACCGCATCTGCTACAACGGCTCGCGCCAACCGACGCTCGCGACGCTGACCGCCATTCAGATGGCGCACATGTCCGCCATCCCGTTCGAAAACCTCGACGTGCTGCTAGGCCGTGGCGTTCGTCTCGACCTCGATTCGCTTCAAGCGAAGCTCGTCGCGGCAAAACGCGGCGGCTATTGCTTCGAACACTCGACCCTGCTCGCGCGGGTCCTCGAACAACTGGGTTTTGGGGTTGAGCGCCGCGCAGCGCGCGTGGTGTTGTTTTCCGGTCCCACGGAAGCGCCGCGCACGCACATGTACTTTACGGTCGATCTCCCCGAAGGAACGTTCGTCATTGACCCGGGCTTCGGAGGATACGGCGCGCGCTTTCCGATCCGCCTCGGTGGCGCCGCGGACGGCACGCATTGGATCGCTCGCGAGGGCCGCAACATTATCTTAAGATTCAAGCGCGATGGCGCTGCCGTCGACGGCTGGGTTTCAGATTACGAAGAAAAGAATCACCCGATCGACTTCGAGATGGGCAACCACATGACTGCGACGCACCCGGATTCGATGTTCAAACAGATCATTATGATGAGCATCGTGACGCCCACCGGACGTGTTTCAGTAATGAACCGCGATGCCACATTCCACGACGGGAACGACGTGATGCCGATGCAGCTCGCGGACCGGCGCGCATTCCGCAATCTACTCGTCGAGCGCTACGGTTTTGATCTTCCGGAATTCGACACGCTTCGCGTTCCGGCCATCCCAGAATGGGAGTAGCATGAGCACGTTATCAGGACGGACCGCCGTCGTTATCGGCGCGAGCAGCGGGGTTGGACTCGCGACGGCTCGGCAGTTTTATGAAGCTGGAGCGATTGTCCACGCCGTAGCGCGCCGGAAGACGCCCTTTGGGGGGAAATCCGACCGATTTCATGCGCACACGCTCGACCTAATGGACTCCGTCGCGATCGAGCGCGGAATGACAACCATCCTGAAAATGAATCCGATCGACGTGCTCGTTTACGCGGCGGGTCATAACGTACCGAACCGGCGACTTGCGGAGACCACACTCGAGGATTGGAATACCGTCATCCAAGTAAACCTCAATGCGGCATTTCAAACCTTACAACTGGCACTACCGTCCCTTCGCGAGCGACACGGTACAGCGATATTCATCTCGAGCAATTCAGCCGCGTGGCCGAATATGTCGGGCAGCGCGTACCAGGCCTCGAAAACCGGGCTGTTCGGTTTGGCACGCTCCGGCGCATATGAAGAACATCAAAATGGAGTTCGGATTTCGGTAATCCTGCCGGGCGTGATCGATACGCCGTTTCTCGAGCGGCGCGCAAATCCGCCCGATGCAGCAAAGCGCGTAAACATGCTTCAGGCAGATGACGTTGCATCCGCGTGTTTGTTTCTCGCGAGCCTACCCGAACGCGCCTACGTTCCGGAGATGGTGCTTCTGCCGACGTATCTACAAGCGCCCGGGAAAGGCGACGGCGCTCACAAGTAATCAGGACGGGAACAGAACATTCTTCGGGGTCACTAAGCGAGTGATGTCACGGGCGATCGCGTTTGCGGCATCCATTGTGACGCGCGCACCGGGCTTGGACTTGTGACGCTGGGCGTTTACAAACACGATTAACGTTGCGCCCTTCGAGGGCAGGTAATACGCGGCCGCATTGTAGCCGGGGAGTCCGCCCGTATAACCATACCAGCCGCCGCTACAGCCAACCCCGAGGCCAAATCCCAATCCTTTGTCTCCAGTCGGAAGACAATGCAGGCGCTCATGCTGGATTGCGACGCTGTTCAGCTTACCGCCGACGTATGACTCGACCCAGCGTTTCATGTCCCAAGCAGTGGAGATCATGGAACCCGCCGCCCAAGTTAGCGACGGCGGAAGATAGTCGCTGATATCTTGCCAGTTGCCCTTCGGTTCGAGGGCATATCCGTGGACGAACGGCTCCCGAATGTTCGGATCGTAAAGTGGAAAGCTTGTGCCGTTGAGCGCGAGTGGGGTCAAGATGCGCTTGCGGATCTGATTCGCGATGGTATCGTGCGTAAGTGCCTCAACCAGGAGTCCGAGGATCAGATAGTTGGTGTTGCTGTAACCGTACCGCGCACCGGGGGTGAACACGGGCTTCTGCTTCAGCGCCCATGACACGATCTGACGAGGATCGACATGGCTTTTCGGAGTCAGATCCACTTTCTGAAGTTCAGGGGTTTGGAGAGCTTCAAAGAGACCGCTTCGCATCTCGCAGAGTTGACGAATCGTGATGTGGTCACCATTCGGAACGCGAATCCCAAGATCGAACCGGCTTACCGGATCGTCCAACCTTAGACGACCCTCGTCGACCAACTGTAGCAGCACGGTGACGACGAACGTTTTCGTGATGCTGCCGATGCGGAACGCATCATTCAGGGCGAATGGCGTCCTGAACGCCAGATCCGCGTATCCAATGCTTTTAATGAACGGCCGGCGGTGCGGCAGCCAGATCGCGACGAACGCGCCTGGAATCGGATGAGCACCTCCGAACGCCCGCAACTCCTTGCTTACAGCCGCGCCGATCGCGTGCTGGATCTGCGCCGGCAGCGGTGGAGGCAAGTTCACTGCACCGACCGACGACATCGTCGCGATCAAGCCGGCGAAGCACAACGAAGCGACGCGAGTCGCGAAAATAATGATTCTCTAAATTCGCTCGGCTAAGAACGATGCGACTTGCGCAACCGCGACGCGGTCCTGTCGCATCGAGTCGCGGTGACGGATGGTGATCGTTTCGTCGGCAAGCGTCTGATAATCGATCATGATGCAGAACGGCGTGCCGATCTCATCCTGCCGGCGATAGAGCTGGCCGACGTTGCCTTCGTCGTATTGACTTCGAAAATGCGGACGTAAAGCGCGTTCGATTGTTTGCGCGCGTTCGACGAGCTCGGGCTTGTTACGCGCGAGCGGAAAGACGCCGACCTGAACCGGCGCGATCTTCGGATGGAAGCGCAAGACGGTGCGCGAGCTTTCCTTGCCGGCTTCGTCGACGATTTTCTCTTTGTCGTAGGCGTCGACCAGCATCGTAAGCGTCGTGCGATCCATTCCCGCGGAGCTTTCAATCAAAATTGGGACGTACTTCTGCTTCGTCGCCTCGTCGAAGTAGGTGAGGTCCTTACCGGAGAGCTTGATGTGCGCATCGAGGTCGTAGGTTCCCCGGTGTGCGATCGATTCGAGCTCGCCCCAACCCCATGGGAAGAGATATTCGACGTCAATTCCGGCGACCGCATAGTGCGGGCGTTCTTCGGCTTTGAGCTCGTAGAAGCGTAAGCGCTCGGCCTTGATCCCGTAGTCGGAATACCATTTCTTACGCGCATCGACCCACTCTTTGAACCATTCCATGTCGCGGCCGTCGTGCGGGACGAAAAACTCAAGTTCAGCTTGCTCGAATTCACGGACCCGGAACGTAAAGTTACCCGGCGTGATCTCGTTGCGGAACGATTTGCCGATCTGCGCGATCCCGAACGGTGGCTTCTTGCGCGCGCTCTGATAGATGTTCTTGAAGTTGACGAACATGCCCTGAGCGGTTTCCGGACGCAAGTACGCGACTGAGGCACTGTCCTCCATGGGGCCGATCTGCGTCTTCATCATCAAATTGAAATTGCGCGGCTCCGTGAGCGTCCCGCGCATGCCGCAATCCGGGCACTGCTCGAGCGACTTGAGATGATCAGCACGAAAGCGATGCTTGCAATTTTTGCAATCGACGAGCTTGTCGTGAAACGCTGCGACGTGCCCGGATGCAACCCAGGTGTCGGGGTGCATGATGATCGAGGAATCGAACGCAACGACGTCGTCGCGCATCTCGACGATCTCGTGCCACCACGCATCCTTGACATTGCGTTTGAGAATTGCGCCGAGCGGACCGTAGTCGAAGAAGCCGCCGATCCCACCGTAAATTTCACTCGACTGAAAGATAAAGCCGCGGCGCTTTGCCAGCGCGGTGATTTCGTCCATCGATGCCGGGTTCGTCAGTTGCGTTTCGTCGACCATCAACCCGGTTTTCGTCCACGCGAGGGTGAGCGCCTACTGCGCTGCTGATACTCCGACGCAAGTCGCTTTCCGGCGCACGCAAACCACGCCTCGACGAGTGCTTCCTTCAGTGCCTTGACTGAAATCTTCTCGAGCTCGACGAGCACGGCGGGGTAGCCATCGAAGTGCGGCGTCGTGAAGAACACTTTCGGATTGCTCGCCAGCAAAACGTCTTTCATTTCGAGATCGACGGTCTTCAAGCCGAGCACCGGACCTTTAGGCGCGCGTTTGCCGAGCGCCGCGATGTCGGACTTCCGCAATGGCCGTTCCCACGCGTAGCCCTTGCGACTCACGGTCCACCACATCTTTCCACTCGACGAGTGGTCTTCAGTCGTACCGGGTAGCGTCTGCGTGATACGTCGCACGTCGGCCCATGTCGCCATCAAGCGAAACAATACTGCAATTTTCTACGTATTGCGAATAGGCCACCAAGGGGTGGCCTGAAGGCAAACAGCGTGTGGGTAACCGCGGGGGGTGCCTCCGTCCGCGGTTGCCCGCACGCTCACTCGATCGGTTCGCTGAATATCAGCTTATTGCCGACGGGGTCGACGACGGTCATCTCGCGCGTTCCCCATTCCTGTTCCACAATGCCGGGATTCATGTAGCGGTACTTCTTCTTTTGTAGCTCAGCGTGAAGCTCGGCAACGCCGTCGGTTTCGATTCTGACGTGAACGCCCGGACTGCCGTCACCGTGATGCTCGCTGAGGAATAGCACCAGATCGTCGCGCGAGATCCCCATGAAAAGCGGCGCGTTTTCATGAAAACGGTGCTCGAAATCGACCGTAAAGCCGAGATAGTCGAGATAGAACCCCCGTGTCTTTGCGACATCGAACATGCGTAAAATCGGAATTGCGGAATTAAGACGCATTCTTCTCGGCTTTGAGTTGGCCGCAGGCGGCGGCGATGTCGCGTCCCATCGGAACGCGCACGGTCGCGACGGCGCCGTGCTCTTCGAGCTTCTTCTGAAACGCGCGCACCCGCGCATCGGGCGTACCGGAAAGCTCGGCACCAGTTGAGTTGTACGGAATCAGATTGACGTGATAAAGCGGACCGCGCATGAGCCGCGCCAGCTCTGCCGCGTGGGCATCGCTATCGTTCTGGCCGTCGAGCATGACGTACTCAAAGAAAATCTTGCGGTGCGTCGCCTTGATGTAGCGCGCACAGGCGGCCATAAGCTCGTCAATCGGATATCGGCGGTTCACCGGCATCAATCGGCCGCGCAACTCGTCGTTCGGTGCGTGCAGCGAGATCGCGAGATTCACTTGAATCCCTTCAGCTGCAAACTTGTCGATCTCCGGTACGAGACCAACCGTCGAAATCGTGATGTGCCGATGGCCGAGACCGAAGCCCTTCGGATCGTGTAGTAGACGGACGGCGTCCATCACGGCATCGTAGTTGGCAAACGGCTCGCCCATTCCCATGAAGACGATGTTCGTAATCTTCTTATTACGCTGCGTAAGCTCACGTGCAAAGTAGCGCGCCTGATCGAATATCTCGGTAGCCTCGAGATTGCGGGTAAAGCCGCCTTGGCCGGTGGCGCAAAATCGGCACGCGTACGCGCAGCCGGCTTGACTCGAGATACACACCGTGCTTCGGTCGCCGTGATGCTCCATCAGAACAGCTTCGACTTCGGACCCGTCGGAAAGCCGGAAGAGGCCCTTCGTCGTTTGCCTGTCATTGGAGCGCTGCACAACGGTCGGCGTCACGGAATCGAAGGCAAAGCCTCGCTCACTGAGCTTTTCACGAAGCTCTTTCGGAAGGGTTGTTACCGTATCGAGATCGGGCGCAAGCTCCTTCGTAGCGGCGCGATAGATCTGATCGAGCCGATACTTGCGCAGATCCAATGCCGACAGCAAAGCTGCACCGTCCGCAAATCCGCCGCGGCGCGCCTTTTCATCGAACCAAATCTCTTGCGCAGTACTCATCAGAATAACGCTTCTTGTATCACCTCGGGGTCGGTCTTTGGTTTCGGTTCGTCGAGCCGCGCGCGGATTTGTTTCAAATCCGACCAGACCAAGCGCTTGACTTCCGTCATCTCCTTTCCGCCCGTCATGCGCAAGATGTACGCAGGGTGGAAGGTCGCGATCAGCGGGATGCCGCTCGGACCGTCGTACCAGATGCCGCGCTGCTTGGTGATCGAGAAGCGCTCGCCCAAAAACGACTTCGCCGACGGAGCGCCCAGGCACAAAATCATCTCGGGCTTGATGATCTCGATCTGCTGATCGAGATAAGGACGGCAATTCCGCATCTCATCGGGCGTCGGAGCACGGTTGCGCAAGCGCGTACCATCATCGAGCGTCGGACGACACTTGACCGTATTGCAGATGAAGACTTCTTCGCGCGCAAGCCCGATTGCCGCAAGCATACGGTCGAGCAATTCGCCGGCGCGCCCGACGAACGGACGCCCGAGCTTGTCTTCCGTTTCGCCCGGCCCTTCGCCGATCAACATCACACGCGCGCACGGATCACCTTCGCCGTACGCGGTATTCGTTCGCGTGTAGCCGATCTCGCATTTGCGGCATGACGCGACGACAGAGGCGGCACGCGAAAGCGCGCGCTCGCGCTTGCCACGTTCTTCGAGGCTCATCCCGCGGCTGGCCCCATCTTCCCTGGCTCGGGATCGAGGACCACGGCCTCTCCGAATGCGACAACGCGCGTCGAACCGTCGGATTGCTCGGCAACCTGAAATTGTAATCCCAAAATGCCATTTGCTCCAAGCGTGTTGGCACGTGCAATTAAAGCGCTCAGCGACTCGGCACGTGCGCGTTCGGCGTCCGTGAGATACTCTATCGGCGCAAGACCGATGAACGCGCCGATGCTGCGAAACGTCGCGCGCAGAAGGTTCTTCGGGCGACTTGCCTGTCCGTAGGCATAACCAAGCGATTTGAGGACCTTAAAGCCTTCAATGCGCTCGAATGTCACGACATTCTCGGGAGCGATCATCGCAAGACTAGTTTCGCCATGAGCGCCACGGCACCGGCTGCGCCGAGGTAAAGAGCGTAGCGTCCGACCAGTGCTGTGACGAGCGTCCCGTACCAGACCGGCCCATGGTGCTTGAGCCAATAGATGCGGCGCGAACGTTGCTTACGTGCATCGACGCTATACGCGCCGCGCGCGCTGGCGCGGCCTTCGTGAACGGCTTCACTCTGCGGGACGAACCACGTTTCCCACCCTGCGAGCGCCGCGCGCTTCGCCAAATCGACTTCTTCGTGATACAGGAAGAAACGTTCGTCGAACAGTCCGATTGCATCCAAAAGCGCGCGTCGAATCGCAAGCGCCGCGCCGATCACGATGTCGACGCGACGTGCCGAGCCGTAATCCCAATCGCGCAGCGACGCGCCGTTTGCATAGCGGCGGAACATCGGCCAGTTGCCCCACGCGCTCGATCGTAAGAACGCGCCCGCCCAGGTATCGAACTCACCGACGGCGTCGCGCTGAATCGTTCCGTCTAGATTGTAGATCCGCGACCCGGCAATGCCGCAGCGTGGATGCGCGTCGATGAACGCAACGATCTCGCGCAGCGCACCGTTCTTGAGCTCGGCATCCGGATTGAGCAGATACACATATGACGACGTGGTGCGCTCGAATGCACGATTGCAGGCCGCGGCAAAACCAAGGTTGGCACCGTTTTCGATGATCTCGACGCGCTCGCCGTATCGTTCACGAATGAACTCGCGCGAACCGTCGCTCGAGCCGTTGTCGGAGACGACGACGTGCGCGAACGACGGATCGCTCTTTACTTCTTCGAGGGCGAAGACCGAGTCGAGGGCTTTTGTGATATTGTCGCGATCGTTCCAGCAGACGACGATGACGTCGATTCTGCTCATGCGCGCGCGAGTCGAGGCCGCTGCTGCAAGTAGGGCCAGATAAAGACGTCGATGTCGCCGTCGAGAACCGCCTGCGTGTTTCCGGTCTCGACGTTCGTACGGTGATCTTTGACCAGCGAATACGGCTGTAGAACGTACGAACGAATCTGCGAGCCCCACTCATTTGCGCGCCGCTCGCCACGCATCTCATCAAGCAACGCCTGCCGCTCTTCGTAATCCCGCTGGACGAGCTTGGCGCGCAAGATGTTCATCGCGACGTCGCGGTTCTGCATTTGCGAGCGCTCCTGCTGTGAGGCGACGACAAGGCCAGTCGGAATATGGACGATGCGAATCGCCGATTCCGTCTTATTGACGTACTGCCCACCGGCACCACCCGATTTGAACGTTTCGATGCGCAGGTCGTCCGGCTTGATCTCGATCCCGGAGTCCTCTTCCCCCGCGATCTCCGGGATGACATCGACCGATGCAAACGACGTATGCCGGCGGTGTTGCTGGTCGAACGGCGAGATGCGCACGAGGCGGTGCACGCCGCGCTCGCTCTCGAGCATGCCGTACGCGTTCTTGCCGCGCACGAAGAACGTGATTGACTTGAGGCCGGCTTCTTCCGCGGCCGACGCGTCGCTCACGGTAACCGAAAACTCTTTGCGCTCGGCCCAGCGCATGTACATGCGTGCCAGCATCTCCGCCCAATCGGCGGCGTCGATGCCGCCAGCGCCCGAGTTGATCGAAACGATCGCGCTGTGCGCGTCGAACTCGCGGTCGAAGTTCGCCGCCATTTCGAGCTCGTCGAGGCGAGCCTCGGCTTGCGCGATGCCGCTCTCCGCTTCGTCGGACGCGCCGGTTTCGTCGCCGAGGATCTCGAGCGTTTCTGCGGCCTCGTCGAGCAGCGTTTGCACGCGCGCGAACGTATCGGTCTCTTCACGCAGCTCGGCCAGCTCTTTCATCATCGAACTGCGCCGTCTGCGAATCGTTCCAGAAGTCTTCCGCGCGCGAGCGGTTCTCGAGCTCGCTTAGCTTGCGCCGCTTTCCGGCGTCGTCAAAGACGCTCCCGAAGCGTCTGCCAAACGCTCGCGGAGGCGGCCGATCGTTGCCAGTTGCGCGTCACTCATGCCCACGATGTTTCGGGGCATCTGCCCCCTGGCCATGCCACGCGGCAATCTGTCTGCGGAGGCGGGTAACACCTCGTAGCGAAACACTTCGCCCTCACGCTACTACTCAAGCGCAAGTTTTTTATTCGTAGGGGAGCTTCCATGCACCCGATTAGGTCGATTCTTTCCGCGCTTCTCGCGGTGATCGTTTGCGCTTCGCTGAGCGTTCCCGCCGTTGCGAAAGCTAAACTGGTCGTTGTCTTTACCCTAAGATCCACGCCGGAATTGGCGGCCCGCGCTGCGACCGTAACGAAGGCCGTCGCCGCGCGGATCGAAGCGCTAGATGGCTACGAATCCCTAGTCGTTGCGTTGCCTAAAGACTCCCCAGGTGCTGCGGCGGCGAGAGCCGGCGCCGAGATATATGTGCGGGGGCAGCTCGTAGCCTCGAGCGAGGGCTATCGCGTGACGATTTCCTCGTTTAGCGTTGCAACGGATAAGGCGCTCGGAGAGCAGACGATCGTTCTGGGAGGAACGGCCCTGCCTAACACGTTCGATGTGGCGGCTTTGGTTGCGCCACAAAGTCAACAAACCTCGCTTGTGCCAAACTCAGTCGCTAGCCAAGCTTCTGCGAGTGGGGCAGTTTTTTCTGTGAGTATTGCCGCCTCTGATTCCGTAACGTCTCTGGCGCCTGATGAGCATGCAGCAGGACCTTCTTTCCTGCAAGGCTTGCTGGAGAACATCGCAGGTAGCGTCGCATCTGCCGCTGGCGGATACGCTGCGAATAAGGTCTCTCAAATGATTCCCGGTATACCGACCAGTCTCGCATCATCACTTGGGGATGCACTTTCACAATCGCTGCAATCAAGCTTAGCCGCTAGCACAGGGACGCCGCCACTTCCGACGGGCTATCACGCCTTAACCCCAACGTCGAACACAAAGCAAAATCAGAAATTCACATTTGGGCCCACAGCGATCCGCTTTGACCGACGCGACGCAATGCAAATGTCGACTTTGTACGAAGCCAATAACGATCAACTTACCAGCTTCGTTACTGCCACAAATTTCGGCGGTGGTTACACTCAACATCCAGTCCCGCACCAAACGGTGGCTGATTTTTTATCGAAAGCTACTCGGATGCCGTGCGTATCTGAAGTGCAAACTGCGGACCAGCCTCGAACTATCCTCGGTCATAACTCTTACCATGTGCTCGGGAAATATGACCCTAATGGTAAGAGTAACTGCGCTTACAATGTATCCTACGATGCCTGGGTCGCCTTCATTGACGCGACAACGGGCGGCGACGCGGTTCCGTTTAACTCAAACGCCCTAGAGATATACATGATCAAAACGGGGGCCGCGGTCGCGCTCGATAATAGCAGCGTTACGAATAGCTTTCACGCAGTCACCTCGATTACGAGCGAGGATCCCGCACTGCTCTCACCGTCCAGTCTCACGCTAGGGAAAAAATACGATAGCTATCCGTTGCTGGTACAAGACGCCATTCAAGCCCAAGCTCGACATTGATGCACAACGCGAGCGGTTCTCGAGCTCGCTTAGCTTGCGCCGCTTGCCGGCGTCGTCAAAGACGCTCCCGAAGCGTTGCCAAACGCTCGCGGAGGCGGCCGATCGTTGCCAGTTGCGCGTCACTCATGCTGCATTGTTCAAGCAAACGCCAACGATTACCTGTTAACATGATTGAGAACGGCAGGTGATCGTACAAAGAATACTCCAACAACTAATACCCATTGAAAGGACCTAGGCACATGAACCGCATCTCGATTACTAGCGCGGTCGGCTTTGGCTTTAACAACCGCTCTCTCTGGTGCCGTGCTCGGACTCTATTTCGGCTCCCCGCTGCTAAAGCCGCGTCCGCGCCCCAAGTGGTTTCCTTCGATCGAGTCATCAACGGCAAGCTTGACGTCTTTTCACCGGGCGTTTCGTACAAGTTGATCACCACGCAGAACGGTGCAGACTTTGCGGCCACGCAGATTACGTCGATCAAACGCCACGCTCATTACCACTCTACCGAGTTTCTCTACGTCGTGAGCGGCACCGGAACGGTTACGCTGGGATCGCAACGCAGGCACATCGGCCCCGGTGATATGATTTCGATCCCGATGGGAACGCCGCACGCGTTCAAGGCAAACGGACCGCCCTTGCGCTTTGTCGAGGTCGACGTCCCGAGCATCGCGGCCAACGACATCCACTGGTTACCCTAGGCGGCGGCGCCGTGGCACTTCTTATATTTTTTTCCTGAGCCGCACGGGCACAGATCGTTGCGTCCAACCTTGTCGCTGGCGCGTTGCGCCGGTTTCGCCGGTTCTTCACCATCACGATTCGTATGCAGCTGCGCTTTCGCAGGCTTGCCGGGAATAGGTCCGAGGATATTTTCCAGCGTGCGCTCGTCGAGCGGTGCCGCTGCAGCCGCGGGTTGCGGAAGCAGCTGTCCAGACGGCAACGCTTCGAATGCTGGCCCCGGTGCGACCAATTGCCGTTCGGGCTCCGGGGCTTCTTGCCGTTCGATCTGGATGTGATAGACCGTCTTGATCGCTTCGTCCGCGATGTTGTTCTTGAGATCTTCGAAAATCTCGTACGCTTCTTTTTCGTACTCGACGCGCGGGTCTTTTTGACCGTAGCCGCGCAGGCCGATGCCCGCCTTTAGCGTGTCCATCACGTAGAGATGGTCGACCCACATGCGATCGATGATCGGCAGCATGATGTAGCGTGACTCGACGAAGCGCATGATGTCCGGCGTTATTTCGGCTTCTTTGGCTTCATAGAGTTGCTCACCAATCACGATCAGGCGCTTCTTCATCTCCTCGCGATCGAGCTTCTCGATGTCTTCGAGCGTCATGTGGCTCTTCACGGGGAAAATCGGCTCGATCTCATCCAGAATCGCGCCCAGCTCCCACTCGCTCGGATGTCGTTCCGCCGATGCGTGTTCGTCGATCGTTGACGCGATCTTGTCGTGCAGCGTTTGCACCATGAACGGACGCATCGACTCGCCCTGCAAGATCTTCCGGCGTTCGCCGTAGATGATCTCGCGTTGCTTGTTCATGACGTCGTCGTATTCAAGAACGGACTTGCGAATCTCGTAGTTGTGGTTCTCCACTTTGCTCTGCGCGCGCTCGATCGAGCGAGAGATCATCTTGGCTTCGATTGGAGTCTCGTCGGTGAAGCCGACCATCTTCATCACGCCTTGAATGCGCTCGGCGCCGAAGAGGCGCATGATTTCATCTTCGAGCGCGACGTAGAAGCGCGTCGAGCCCGGATCGCCCTGACGGCCGGCGCGGCCACGCAGCTGGTTATCGATCCGGCGTGATTCGTGGCGTTCCGTGCCGATGATGTGCAGGCCGCCGATCTCGGCGATACCCTCACCGAGCTTGATGTCGACGCCGCGACCCGCCATGTTGGTCGCGATCGTGACGGCTCCTCGAAGACCGGCATCCTTGATAATCTGCGCTTCTTGTTCGTGGTACTT
The DNA here is from genome assembly GCA_963715815.1 of Vulcanimicrobiota bacterium. Lineage (GTDB taxonomy): Bacteria > Vulcanimicrobiota > Vulcanimicrobiia > Vulcanimicrobiales > Vulcanimicrobiaceae > JAFAMS01. The sequence goes on from OY970278.1 coordinate 2,653,172, forward strand.
CGCGTTGAGGACGTTGCAGTCGGCGCCTTTGCGGCGCAGCATCGCGGCCAGCCGTTCCGATTTTTCGATCGAACGCGTGCCGACGAGCACGGGGCGGCCTTTGCCGTGCAAGTCTAAGATCTCATCGACGACTGCTGTAAACTTTGCGTCTTCGCTCTTATAAACGATGTCGCCGAGATCGTCGCGCTTCACGTCACGGTTCGTTGGCATCGCAACGACCGAAAGGCCGTATATCTCGCCGAACTCGCGTTCCTCGGTTTTCGCCGTACCGGTCATGCCCGCGAGCTTATCGTAGAGCCGGAAATAATTCTGGAACGTGATCGTCGCGAGCGTTTGATCTTCGCTGCGGACCTTGAGGCCTTCTTTGGCTTCGATCGCTTGGTGAATGCCGTCCGAGTAGCGCCGGCCCGTCATCAGACGGCCGGTGAACTCGTCGACGATGATGACCTCACCGTCCTTGACGATGTATTGCTGTTCTTTGTGGAAGAGATTCCAGGCTTTGAGCGCCGCGTTCAGCTGGTGCGCAAGCTCGATGTTGCGCTGATCGTACAGATTGCCGATCCCGAGCATCTTCTCGACTTTGGCAACGCCGGCTTCGGTGATCGGAGCGGCGTGCGCTTTCTCATCGACTGTGAAGTCTTCGTCTTTCTTCAACCGCGGGACGATCTGCGCGAATTTTGCGTAGAGCTCCGTTGCATCATGGCCTTGTCCGCTGATGATGAGCGGCGTGCGCGCTTCATCGATCAGAATCGAGTCGACTTCGTCGACGATCGCAAAGCTGAGCTCGCGCTGAACCATATCTTCGAGCTGCCATGCCATGTTGTCGCGCAGATAGTCGAAGCCGACTTCGTTGTTCGTAACGTAGGTGACGTCAGAGTTGTAGGCTGCGCGCCGTTCGGGAGGCTGCAAATCGTGCTGGATCACGCCGACAGTGAGTCCTAGGAATTCGTAGATCGGCCCCATCCACGCAGCGTCGCGCTTCGCCAAATAATCGTTGACCGTGACGAGATGGACGCCTTTGCCGGCAATCGCGTTCAAGTAGACCGGAAGCGTGGCGACGAGCGTTTTGCCCTCGCCGGTTTTCATCTCCGCGACCTTGCCTTCGTGCAAGACTTGGCCGCCCATCAGCTGCACGTCGAAGTGCCGCATGCCGAGCGTGCGTTTCGCGGCTTCGCGTACGACCGCGAACGCTTCGGGCAACAGATCGTCGAGCGTCGCGCCGTCCGCGAACCGTTGCTTGAACTCGGGCGTCTTGGCCGCGAGCGCTTCATCGGAAAGCGCCGAGACCGTGGGCTCGAGCGCATTCACGCGCTCGACGGTGCGCCGCAAACGTGAAATCTCGCGCTCATTGGCGTCAAAAATCGTCTTTAGAAAAGCCATGTCTTTACGTCTTAACGTTCTCGGCGTCGATCAGTTTCCGCTACCGGGCGGCGGGTTGGGCTGCGATGGCATCGGCGAAGTCTTTCCCGACAATGACCGTAACGTCACTTTTCCAGCCCGTCGAGGGGGCGGGCGCCGGATCGGCGCTCACGGTCAAACCAGGGATGATGGATAGGTCGCTGAGAACACGCGCGCCGGCTCCGAAGATCCGCGAGTGCTCGAGAATCTGCGTCTGCGCGTGACCGAAGGTCTCGGCGTTACCGACCTTCCCGATATTGTATCCTTTGGTGCGCAAGAGGGCCGCAAATTTCTTCGCGACGCCCGGGATGCCGCTTCCGTTGAGGACGTCGACGGCGAGATCCGAGGGCTTGATGTCTCTAACGACCGAGGGCGGAATCGTCGGCGGCGCACCCAGCGGCCCCATGATCAAATCCTGGATCATCTTCTGATCCTTGGCGGGATCCGGAATCAAGACGTCGCCGGCCGCGACCTGCTTATCGCCGGTGTATGCAAGCTGTCCCGTTTTGATCCCGGCTTGATCGACTTGTGAAAATGCGGTCGCGAGACTCAGCTCTTCATCAAAGGAGAGATTCGTATCGACGTCGCGCTTGGCAACACCGAGCAGATCGCGGATGTGCGCAACATCGTTGAACTTCTCGCGCTTGAGTTTGTCGACGATCGTACGCATCACTTGTTGTTGGCGTAGAATGCGGCACGGATCGCTGCACCAGTCGTGCCGGAAGCGCGCGTAGCCGACGGCTTGATTTCCGTCGAGATGCTGCATGCCCGGCTTCAGATGAATGTGCAGATGTCCCCAGCTATCGTCGTAGTCAAGCGGACCGTTCGCACCCGAGTGCGTGATCGCGTTCGAATTCATGACGTCGAGATCGATGCCGCCGATGGCGTTGATGATATCTTTGGACGCATCGACGCGTAAGACCACGTACCGGTCGAAATAGTGCCCGGTCGAAGTCTTCGGAAGCCCCAAGAATCCGCCGATGACTTGATCGGCTTCACGCGCGCCGCCCTCGCCGTAGGCCGCGTTGATCTTATCCTCTTGGCCGTTCGGCAGCGTCGCTTCCATGTCGCGCGGAATCGAGAGTATCGAGATACCACGCGTCGGAAAGTCGAGCGTCGTTACGAAGATCGTATCGCTGCGCGCGCCGGCCGAAAATTCGATGTCCCGATTCGTGTAGTTGTAGTCGATCCCCAAGACGAGAATCGAGATGCGATCCTTCGCAAACAGCTGTTCCGGCGGCGGGATGAAGATGTTGACGATCTCTTGCTGCAGCGTTCGATGATGCGCTTTTGCGCGCAGCGCGAGAAAACCGACGACGATGCACAACAAGAAGAGTATGCTGAGCGTAGCGACCGGAACGACCCGCAAACGGCCTTTGGAGCGGCGCGGGCGATTGGGATCGAAGGAATTGGGTTCGCTAGGGGGAGGCGGCGGCGCGAAATGTTTACCCAACAGCCGCCAATTCCGGAGCAAAGGTGGCGTAGAAATCAAACGGTCCCGCACCGACCAGATTGGCAAGCGCGAACTCACCGACGCCGGCGTTTGCGTCGCGTGCAGCAAGAAAGATGCTGCCGTCGACACCTGGTGCTTCACCCATCGAGCGCGCAACGAGGACATCGCGCGTCCCCAGCGCCGCCGCGATTGGATCGGTCTTACGCAACTTCGCCTGGTTCTCTATGAGAACACGAACCGTTTGTCCCAGACGCCGTTCGCGCGCACGATCCGAAGCCACGCGCGCCGCCTCGCGTAAGCGCAGAAGCCGCTTGCGCTTCTCGCGCTCCGTAACTTGCGCATCAAGGTCGGATGCGGGTGTGCCTTCTTCCTTACTGTATGTGAAAAAACCGACGCGATCGAGCTGTGCGCGGCCGAGAAATGTCTTCGAGATAATCGACGTGCTCGTCGCGCTCGCCGGGAAAACCTACGATGAACGTCGAGCGCATCGTGATCCCGGGGACGCGCGCGCGAAATTCTTCGATCAATTCCAAATAACGCTCGCCGTTCGACGGCCGCCGCATCGAGCGCAACACATCGGGATGCGCGTGCTGCAGCGGCATGTCCATGTACTTGCAGACGCTATCGATGTTGGCGATCGCATCGATCAGCTCCGAATCGACAGTCGCGGGGTACAAATACAACAGACGAATCCAATCGATGCCATCGACTTCTGCGAGACGCTCGAGCAGCTTCGCCAATCCGCCGCGCCGATGGCCACGATCGCGTCCCCACATCGATGTGTCTTGCGCAATCAGGATCAGCTCTTTCGTCCCACCCGCCGCAAGCGCGCGCGCTTCCGCCAGAATCGATTCTTCGCTGCGCGAACGGAACGTGCCGCGCAGCTGCGGGATGATGCAAAACGTGCACGGATGATCGCAGCCTTCCGCGATCTTCAAGTAAGCCGTCGCGCGCGGCGTCGTGACCAGGCGCGGCAAGAAATCGTGCTCGGGCTCGCTTTCGAACTGAAGGCGAACCGGCCGCAAACCCTCGCGCGCCTCTTCGAGAATCTCGGCGATCCCGGCATATGCGCCCGTCCCGACGATGCCGTCGATTTCCGGAATCAGTTGCTGCAGCTGGGCACCGAAACGCTGCGAGAGGCAGCCGGCTACGATAAGTTGCTGCCCGGGCCGTTTTGCGGCGGCATGCTCGAGGATGACTTCCGTGGACTCGGCTTTGGCCGGATCGATGAACGCGCACGTGTTGACCACGACGGCGTCCGCCTCACCGGCGTCGGCGACGAGTTCCCAGCCCGACTCGCCCAGCTTGCCGATCATCACCTCGGAATCGACAAGATTCTTGGCACAGCCAAGCGAGACAAGCGCGAATTTAGACATTTAAAGGCGCTCCGGCCCTGCCTACGCGCCCCCCATGCTTCGCACGGGGCCCCCATGACATCGGGCCCATCATCATTGCAGTAGTATAACGGTTCCCCGAGGGGGCCCGTAACAACATTAGTCTAGCGATAATTCACAAACTGCAGCGGCAGCTCGAAATCCAGAGCCTTGAGGAGGCCCATCACCTTCTGCAGATCGTCTTTCGATTTTCCTGAGACCCGAATTTGGTCGCCCTGGAACTGCGCGGTCACTTTGAGCTTCGCGTTTTTGATCGCATCGAAGATCGGCTTGGATTTGTCTTTCGGAATCCCCATCTTAAGCGTGATCTTCTGACGCAACGTGTTCTGAGTAGCCGGCTCGACCTTACCGTAATCAAATGCTTTGAGCGAGATGCCGCGGCGCACGGCACGCGTTTGCAGGATATCGATAACGTTCTTGAGCTTCAGCTCGTCGTCGGAGACGATCGTGATGTCTTTTTCCGTGTTCTCGATCGTGGTCTTCGAATTCTTGAAATCGAATCGTCCCGCAATCTCCGCTCGCGCCTGGTTGAGCGCGTTCTCGAGCTCTTGCGGATCGATCTTGCTGACTACGTCAAATGAAGAATCTGCTGGCATTTACTCCGTTTTCCCGATGAGTGTGTAGTCACGCTGGACGACCTGACCGATCGAACCTAGGATACGCGGCGGTTGCCCAGGCGGCGTAACTTCGACGCCTCCGGCATTTCCGACAAGCAGCTTCACATGTTTGCCGCGAAAATCGCGCACGGTCCCGGGCGGGAACTCGCCTTCAAGAACGAGGTTCCCGTCGACGATGACACGCATCCAGGAAAGCTGCGTCAGCTTCACGCTCAGAACGTGGCGCACCGGACGCGCCGGAGCCGCAGTCGCGGCGATCGGCGTCGCGCTTGCCGGGGGCAAACTCGCTCCCGGCGTGACGCTGCCTTCCGCGATCGGGATCGCGGCAGCCGTCTTTTGGGGACCGGCTCCGCTGTGCAACTGGTAGTAGCCGTAGCCTACATACGCGACCAGGCCGAGCGCCACGACCACGGCCACCCAGAGCCAAAGGGAAGGCTTGCTGGCGCTATCCGGGTCGACACTGACGCCACCGCCGCCGTTCCACTGCTTGCTTGGAGGAGCCGAAGGCACGGTCGCATTGAAGCCCTCGATTGCGTGTTCGGGGTCCACACCCAAGAATCGGGCGTACGTGCGGATAAAGCCGCGGATGTAGACCGGAGCCCCGATAACGGGCCAGTCTTCTTCTTCGATCGCTTGGAGATAGGTCGATCGAATGTGAAGACTTTCGGCAACATCGGAGAGAGACAAGCCGCGTGCTTCCCGTGCTACGCGAAACTCATCTCCGAGCGAAGGCATCACACCAAAGTTAGCGCCACCCGGAGCCTTTCCCCCCGACGATGATAAGACAGCAGACCCGCGTCGTAGCCGCAATGAGCGGCGGAGTCGATTCCGCCGTCGCTGCCGGTTTGCTCGCGGAGGCCGGTTACGACGTCGTCGGTGTCACGATGAAGATGTACGCGCCGACGAAGCCCTCGTATGCAAAGTCGTGCTGCGGCGCAGACGATTTCGACGACGCGCGACGCAGCGCGGCAATACTTGGAATCCCGCACTACGTTCTCGATTTTCAGGAAACGTTCGAACGGAACGTCATAACGCGCTTCGCCGAGGAATATCTGAATGGCCGCACGCCCAACCCGTGTGTCGCGTGCAACAATTTCGTGAAGCTCGGAACGTTGCGTTCCTACGCCGATCGGCTTGAGGCGCGCTACGTCGCGACGGGACACTACGCGCGCCTTTCGCACGACGATGACGGCGTGCACCTCTTTCGCGGAACGCACGCCAAAGATCAGGCATACGCGCTCGCGCAACTGACAGCCGCGCAGCTTGCGGGACTGCTCTTGCCGCTCGGCGAGCTGACGAAGGAAGAGACGCGCGCGCACGCTGTGCGACTCGGACTTCCCGTGCACGACAAAGCCGATTCACAAGACATCTGTTTTGTCGAAGGCGGCGACTATCGCGACGTCCTCACGCGACGTGGCTACGGCGCGGGCGAGCGCGGCGAAATTCGCGACACCGCAGGCGTCGCAGTCGGCGCGCACGATGGTATCGCGCATTACACGGTTGGGCAGCGCGCGGGACTCGGCGGTGCCGACGCGCCGCGTTACGTTACGCGCGTTGACGCGACGACGAACACGATCGTAATCGGCCGCGAAGAGGAGCTTTTCTCTTCAGGTCTCGTCGCCGATGAGCTGAATCTCATTCGACCCGAGCGTTTTGCGTCAGATCCCGACAGGGCAGAGACCGACGTGTTGGCGATGATCCGTTATCGCGCAACGCCCGTGCCGGCACGCGCACGCATCGATGCTGATGGCAGCCTGCAGCTGCGCTTTCTCGAGCCGCAGCGCGCGGTCACGCCAGGTCAGCTGGTCGCGCTTTTTGCTCTCGATGGTGACGAAGTTCTCGCCGCCGCTACCATTAGGGAAGCGGTTTAACGCGGCATTGCCATTGAAATCGTTGCGCTGCCCGGACGATTACGGCGCGCCCTTCGACTCCGCAACGCTGCGCGTTGCTACGCTCAGGATGACATGGTAGCGCGTGCTACGCTCAGGGTGACACCAATGGTGAGCAAGCCGACACAGCCCGTGCTGTGGAGGCTCGGCCCGCAAATCGCGCCGCTGAGATCTACGCCGTCGCGAGCGCGATGTCGGAGCGGATGTTCCAGTACGTGTCGCGGATGACGGGACGGAATCCGGCGCCGATGATGATTTCCTCGAGTTGTTTGCGCGTCGCTTCGTTCGTCGAGCCCGCGTCTTTGACGACGCGCTCTTCGATGATCGTGCCGCCCATATCGTCGCAGCCGTAGAACAACGCGAGCTGACCCATCTTCAGGCCGGGCGTCAACCACGAAGCTTGCAGATGCGAGAAATTGTCGAGGTATAGCCGCGAGACGGCGAGGACGCGCAAATACTCGATGCCGGTCGCTTCCTGTCCGCGCAGCGGCGTCTTCCACGGCACGTAGTACCATGGAATGAACGCCGTAAATCCACCGGTTTCATCTTGCAGCGCGCGCAAAACATCGAGATGCATGATGCGCTCTTCGTCGGTTTCGATCGAACCGAACATCATCGTCGCGGTCGTCGGCATCCCGAGCTGCTGCGCATCGCGCATCACGCCAAGCCATTCGTCAGGGCGCACCTTGCGCGCCGAAATGCGCTTGCGCACGCGCTCGACCAATATCTCCGCACCCGCACCCGGTAGCGACTTCATCCCGGCAGCACGCAGCCGCTCGAGAATTTGACGCGGCGTCATCTCCTCGATCTTCGCGAGACCCGTGATTTCCGAGACGGAGAGCGAGTGGATATCGACGTCCGGATATTGTGCGCGCACGCGATCAAACAGCTTCTCGAACCAATCCAAACGCAGCTCCGGATTGACGCCGCCTTGAATCATGATCTGCGTTGCGCCTTGATCGGCAGCGAACTTTACGCGCGCGAGGACGTCGTCATGCGACATCGTGTAACCCTCGCCGTGCTTCTCGGGGCGGAAGAACGCGCAGAACGTGCAGTGTACGTTGCAAACATTCGTATAATTAATCGTCGTGTCGATGACATAGGTGACGATCTTTGAATCGTGAAGCGCCATGCGGCGCGCGTTCGCTGCCGCGCCAAGTTCGTGGAGCGGCGCCTCGCGATAGAGCTTGACCCCTTCCTCGAATGTCAGGCGCTTGCCGTCGGCAGCGCGCTCGAGCAAATTATGAAGCGACACGGGTTGTCTCGGAATTTCGGAAGACGCCGGGGATGAGTCCTATGGCGTCGAGCTCGGCCATAAAACGGGCCAGACCGCTCCGCGCCGAGAGATCGAGTTTGAAGTTCAATACGGAGTAGTACTGCTCGTAGAACTCGGGCGTGCGCGGGCTCAGCTCCTGGGCGCGAGCGACGACGCGCGCCATATTCTTCTCTCCCCATGCTTGCGCAGCAGCGAGCGCCTCGATCGCCGCATCGACCGCTTTGGGCTGGCGCTTGTAGACGTCGTTGCGAACGACCCACACGGCGAAGACCATATCGGCCTCCGTCCATTCGTGCCACAGGTGCGAGAGATCGTAGAGGTGCGCAGGATCGATCTTATCGCGTGCGTTGAGCGCCTTATCGCCGATCAAAAGCGCGGGCTGGTGCATCTGCGCAGCGTAAAACGGATCTTCCGTCGAGACGAACGCGGCGCGCACTCCGTAGCGGCGTTCGAGGAGAATCTGAAGTAAGCCACGCCCACTCGCCGACTCACGCGTGACGGCAATCTCCGCGCCGTCCAAGAGGTGCGGCGGTTGCTCCGAGATCAACAACACGGACCAGGCGTAGTCGCGCGCGCCGATGCAGGGTCCGTCGATCACCGTCAGCTCATCCGAGTGACGCGCGAAATGCGCGGCGCTGATCGGACCCATGTCCAAATTTCCGCGGATCGTTTCGATATTCAAACGCGATGGAACGCCGCTGATAAGCTCGCCCGGAAAGTTTATCGTACCCTCGTCAAAGGCGAGGTACAGCGGAAGATCGTTGAGATACTCGATCCGCCCGCAGCGAATCGCTTCAGGCAATTGCGAGCTCCGGAGTCCAATCGTATGGAAACGTCTCGTACGTTGAGTTTCTGCGGACCGGCTCGTAGCCGGCTTCCTCGATCAAGCGGCGGAATTGGCGATCGTCGACGTATTGCCCCGACTGCGTTCCCGCGCTGTGATAGATGCGCTCCTCATCGGTCGAGCCGTGCGTGCCATCCATGTCGTCGGCACCGAACTGCAGCGCAACCTGGCAGACCTGCAGGCCCTGGATCATCCAGTATGCCTTGATGTGATCGAAGTTGTGCAGCATCAGGCGCGCGACTGCAAACATCCGGATGTCGTCGAGGCCACTCGTCCAGCCGCAGTCTGAGAGCTCGTTGCCGTCCGGATGGAAGGCGAGCGGGATAAACGCATTGTAGCCCGGCGAGCGCATTTGCGATTCACGCAGCAGAATAAGGTGCTCGAGTCGCTCTTCGAGTGTCTCGATCGTTCCGTACAGCATCGTCGCGTTCGATGCGATCCCAACGCGATGCGCTTCTTCGTGAACGTTCAGCCAATCGGCGGTCGTGACTTTGTTGGGGCAGACGATGTCGCGGAAGCGTTGGCTGAAGATCTCGGCGCCGCCGCCGTTGATGTTGTCGAGACCGGCTTCGCGCAGCTTCACGAGCGTATCGTGGTGGCTGAGGCGGTGCCGTCGCGAGAGATAGTCGATCTCTGCAGCGGTGAAGAGCGAAAGCTGCACGTGCGGTGCACGTTCGCGCATCCGCCGCATAAGGGGCAGCCAATAGTCGAGCGAGAGCTGACGCGGATCGTGACCGCCGACAATGTGAATTTGATTGAAGTTCGCGCCGGTCTCGAACACCTTGTCGAAGACCTGGTCCGCCGACATGCGGATCGCGCCCTCTTCCTTTTCACCGCGCGCAAACGAACAGAACTTGCACGACGCGTAGCAGACGTTCGTCGAGTTGATGTAGCGGTTGAGAACGTAGTAGACGTTCTTGCCGCTCTTGCGCTCTTTTTGCGTCTTCGCCAGGCGACCGAGTGTATGCAAATCGGCGGTGCGCCAGAGCGTCATCCCGTCGTCGAGTGAGAGGGGGATGCCCTCGTCGAGCTTGTGCTCGATCGGCTTGAGTGCCGGGTCCAGTATCGCCGTCGTCATCTTGGTTTCGGTCACTATTCTAAGCGTGGTTCCTTTGCCTCCACGACTAGGGTCGCAGCACGCAAGCTGCACACGACGGCAATCGCGAGGAGCCATCCACCGATGATATCGGTCGGGAAGTGCGCTCCCATGGCGAGCCGCGACCAGTCGATCACGACGGACCATGCAAAGAGCAGGCCGCTGACCGCAATGCGCACGGCAAGCGGTAGGTCAGAGAGCCAAATCATCAGCGCCCACAACCCGTAGAACGCAAGGCCCAGAGCGGAGTGCCCGCTCGAATACGACGCCGACGTCTCGTGCACGAGCAGCCAATGGTCGGGGCGCGGACGATGGAAGAGATCCTTGAAGCGGTCGCTGATGATCCACGTCAGCAGCAGCGCGCCGATCGCAAAAGCGACGTGTCCGCGCCAACGCGGCAAGAAGATCGCTGCCACGATCGTGACGACGCAGAGCGCGGCGTAGGTTTGAAAGAGACCGCTGCGATAGGCCACGTAAGCGAAGGCTAAGCCGTGCCCGAGAAGTGCTTGTCCCGCGAGATCGAACGCGCCGGGTGGACGCCACGAAACGGCAGCGCCGAGCACGACGTACAGCGCGAGCGAGACCGCGGAGATCGCCGATAGCCGAAGACTACGCGCCTTGCGCGAAGAGATTGCCTTGGCCGCTATCGTTCTTGCCGAGCCGCGGCGCGATCGTCTCGAGCTCCGCGACGCCGAGCAGAATACGCCGAGGTTTCGTCCCTTCGTGCGGTCCGACGACTTTGAAGTCTTCGAGCTGCTTCATGATCCGCACAGCACGTGGATGGCCGATCGAAAAGCGCGTTTGCAGCTGTGCGGTCGACGCGAAGCTCGTTTCGATGATGAACTTCGCGGCTTCGTACGCCAGCGGGTCGACGTTGCGCTTTTCCTCGTCGTCGCCGATCGGCACGATCTCGAGATCGACGCGGTTTTCGGGATTGCCCTGCGCAGCCCAGTGCGCCACCAGACGATTGATCTCGCCAACGGTTATGAACGCGCCTTGGACGCGCACGGGCTTAGGCGCGTCGATCGGCAGATACAGCATGTCGCCGCGGCCAAGCAATCGCTCCGCACCCGGCATGTCGAGAATCGTACGCGAATCGATTTGCGATGAGACTGCGAAGGAGATGCGCGATGGAATGTTGGCTTTGATGATGCCGGTAATGACATCGACCGAGGGACGCTGCGTCGCGACGACGAGATGAATTCCGGTCGCGCGTGCCAGCTGCGCGAGCCGGCAGATCGTCGTCTCGACTTTCGCGGGAGCAACCAGCATGAGATCGGCGAGCTCGTCGATCACGATCACGACGTGCGGCAGCGGTTCCTCCGGGAACTTTGCGTTGTACTCTTCGATCTTGCGAACGCCGGCGCGTGCAAAGCGCTCGTAGCGTTCGTCCATCTTCTTCGTCATGTCGAACAGTGCGCCGGCGGCCATGCGCGGATCGGTAACGACGTCGGTCACCAAATGTGGGATGCCGTTGTAAACGATCAGCTCGACGCGTTTCGGATCGATCATCAAGAGCTGAACTTGTTTCGGTGTCGCCGATACGAGTAGCGATGCAATGATCGTGTTGAGGCAAACGCTCTTACCGGAACCGGTCGCACCCGCGACGAGCAAGTGCGGCATCTTGCCGAGATCGCCGATAACGGGCCTGCCGGTAATATCTTTTCCGAGCGCCATCGGCAGCGGTGGAATCGTGCCGCGATGCGGAAGCGCTTCGAGAATCTCGCGAATCGCCACGACCGATACGATCGAGTTGGGCACCTCAATGCCGACTGCGGATTTGCCGGGGATCGGGGCCTCGATGCGGATCGACGTCGCGGCCAGCGCGAGCGCAATGTCGTCGGCGAGCGACGAGATGCGCGCAATCTTGACGCCGCGCTCCGGCTTGAGCTCGTAGCGCGTAATCGCCGGCCCGCGCTCGATGTGGACGACCTTTCCACCGACGCCGAAGCTCGAGAGCGTGTCTTCGAGCAAAACCGCGCGACTCGCGTCGTCGTTCTTTTGCACTTGCGGTGGATCGAACATTCCAAGATCCGGCAGGCGATAATCGGCCGATGCAACGACTGCGGGCGCCGCCTCGTATTCGCCGGTTATCGCGGAGTCTTCGTCGTCGTCTTCCTCATCTTCTTCGAGCTCTTCATCGAGCTCTTCATCGTCATCTAAGTCCTCGTCGTCGTCCTCGTCCTCATCGTCGTCTTCCATCGCTTCGGGCTCGCCCGAATCGTGCAGCACTTTCGGCTCGATCGTGGTCGGCGTCGGCGGCGGCATAATGGTCTCGACGATAGTATAGGAAGGAACGGGAACGATCGGTGCGGGCGCGGGCTCGTCGGTGCGCTCGACTTCGGGCAAGTTGAACGCTTCGCGCAACGTCTTCGGTGACTGCACGGCCGGTAGCTGCGGTTTCTCACCGCCGCTCGGCGCGAGGCGCGTACGCAGCATATGGATCAATGCCGTGGCGTGCTTGATCGTCCATCCGATCGTGCGCTTGAGCGAAACATTTGTCACCCAAACCGTGAGCGCAAGCGCCGACAGAATAATAACGATCGTCGCACCGGCCGTGCCGAACAGCCAGCGCAGCGCCTCCCATAAATGAGAACCGACGACGCCGCCCATCGGACCGTAGACGGCACACACGATGAGGAAGTAGCCGAGCGCTGCACCGCCGAGCACGGCGATCATTTGCGGGACGTTGATCTCGAGGAAAACGATCGCCCCTATTAGCGCGACGAGGACCGGCAAGTAGATTGCGGCGGCACCGAAGAGCGCGTGCAACGCCCATGCGGTCAGCGAGCCGATGAAACCGGCGCGAGCCGACGGCAAAGCTAGCGCGATCCCAAAAAAGACCGCAAACCCCAAGGCCGCGATTCCGACAAGCTCGCCTTGAAGGCGGAGCCGCGTCCTTGCCGCCGGTTTCCGGCGAACGCGAGACGACATTGTGGGCTTGGTTCGGCGGGGGTGGGGTTCGCGCCTAGCGGAGTCGCACGTCGAGAGCGTCGCGCAAACCGTCGCCGAGCAGGTTGAATCCGAGCACGACCAGTGTTATCGATGCACCCGGAAAGATCAGCGCCCACGGGGCGGAGAGCCAGTAGTCGCGCGCGTCGTTGAGCATCGCGCCCCATTCTGGGGTCGGCGGGCGCGCGCCGAGTCCAAGATACGAAAGGCCCGCGGCTTCCAACTCTGCCGTCGCGATCCCGAGAGTGGCTTGCACCAGGAGCGGCGCCAAGATGTTCGGCAGCACGTGCCGGATCAAAATTCGCGGCACGAGCGCACCAACCGCACGCGCTGCTTCAATATATTCCGTCTCTTTTACGGCGAGGACGGCCGAACGGCAGAGCCGCGCATACTGCGGAATGTAAACGATGCCGACCGCGATCATCAGGTTGTTGATGCTCGGCCCCAAGATCGTCGCGATGGCGATAGCAAGAATGATCGACGGAAACGCGAGCATCAAATCCATCGCGGCCATCAACATCGACTCGAGCCGGCCCCCAAAGTATCCCGCGAGGAGTCCGATCAACGTGCCGACGCTGATCGCAAGTCCGACCGCGACGAATCCGATCCGAATCGAAATGCGAGCGCCGAATAAAATGCGCGCAAACATGTCGCGGCCGAGCTTGTCGGTTCCTAGTGGGTGCGCGAAACTCGGCGCTTGTGCGCCCGCAGCAATGTTTTGCGCGAGGGGATCGTAGTGCGACAAGAGCGGCGCGAAGATAGCCGCAAGCACCAATACGACCACGATGATGAGGCCCGCAATCGCGCCGGGCGTGCGCCGAAGACGATTCCAGACGTCGAGACCGTAGCTGCGGGTTTGCGTCAGCGGCTCCGCCGCCGCGAGACTCAAACCTCCATCACCACCGGTACGACGATCGGGCGGCGCTTCGAACGCGTATAAATCGCTTCGGCTAAAGCTACGCGGATCGTTTCCTTGACGTTGTGCACGTCGCGGATTCCCTCGGCCGAAACACGATCGAGGACGGTGCGAAGCCCCGTCTTGAGATCGTCGAGCACTTTTCCGTCGGATTCCGGAATGTAGAAGACGCCGCGCGTAATGAGATCGGGACCGGCGACGATCCGCGCTTCTTCGGCGTCGATCGTAACCACGACCATCATGATCCCATCGCTGCTAAGATGCCGTCGATCGCGCAGCACCGCGTCGCCGATGTCGCCCACGCCCGAACCATCGACGAACACGTTTCCGCCGTACGTTTTGCCGACTTTACCGGACATCTCTTCCGTGAATTGGATGACGTCGCCGTTCTCGCAGACGAGGATGTTCGAGGGATCGACGCCGGTGCGCTCGGCGAGCTTTCCGTGCGTAACGAGCATTCGGTATTCGCCGTGCACCGGAATGAAATGCTCGGGGCGAATCAGGTTGAGCATCAGCAGCAGCTCTTCTTGCGATGCGTGTCCCGAGACGTGTGCGGGATTTGATGCTGCCGCCCCCGGCCCGGTCGCACCGTGATAAACGATCGCGCCGAGACGGTACAAATTATTGATCGTGCGGCTGACCGCTTTCTCGTTGCCCGGGATCGGCGTCGCGCTGACGACGACGGTATCGCCCGCGACGATTTGCATCTTCGGATGATCGCGGACCGAAAGACGCGAGAGCGCCGACATCGGCTCGCCCTGCGAACCGGTCGTCATCACCACGATCTGCTCGCGTGGATAGTCGTCGATGTCATCGACACGTATCTGCAAGCCAGGGGGTATGCGCAGATACTTTAGCTCGCTGGCAAAGTGCACAACGTTGACGAGCGAGCGTCCGAGAAACGCGATTTTGCGATCGAAGCGTTCGACCTGATCGACGACCTGCTGAATGCGCGGAACGTTCGAGGCAAACGACGCGACGATGATACGCCCGGCCGCACGCGCGAAAATGTTCGAGAACGCTTCGCCGACGAGCCGCTCCGAGAGCGTGTGTCCGGGACGTTCGGCGTTGGTGCTGTCGGAAAGCATGCAGAGCACACCTTCTTCACCGATGCGCGCCATCGAAGCGAAATCGGCAGGCTCACCGTCGACAGGCGTTTGATCGAATTTGAAATCGCCCGTATGAAAGATCGTTCCAACCGGCGTGCGCAGCGCGAGCGCGCAGGCACCCGAGACCGAGTGGTTCGTGTGAATGAACTCGGTTTCGATGCTGCCGTACTTTATGCGATCGCCCGGCTTGACCGTGATGAAGACGGGATCGCGCGAGGTTTGCTCGCGCATTTTCGCGCGAATGAGCGCGAGCGTGAGCGACGTACCGACGACCGGAACGTTGAGCTCGCGCAACAGATACGGAATTCCGCCGATGTGATCTTCGTGTCCGTGCGTGACGAGAATCGCGCGCAGCTTGTCGGCGCGTTCGCGAATGTACGTGAAGTCGTTGATGACGATGTCGACGCCGAGCATGTCGTCGTCGGGGAACATCAGTCCGCAATCGACTGCGACCATGTCCTCGTTCGTCTCGATGACGGTCATGTTGCGGCCGATCTCGCCGCAACCGCCAAGCGGAACGATGCGAACGAACGGTTCTACCGGCGTGGACGGGACGTGGTACTCGGTCAACGAGCCCCCTTGTCGTTTGCGCGCGGCGCGTGAAAGCGGCGTGCGGAGGTTTGCTGCATGCTCGGGTTAGTCGTCGCCCTTCTGTTCCTCGTCGTCCCCGCCCAAGGTTCGCCTGATAGACATCCCAATGTCCAACACCCCGTTGCGCCGCACCCTGGGAAGCCGCCTCCTCGGACGACGATGTCCGCATATGCAGGCGACCTGTTCAGCCGCAGGGCGCGGCGCCGAGCGGCGGTCATCCTGCGGTTACGCTGGGAAGACTTGCGGCTCGCGCAGCTGGATCGGATTCGCGCCGCGATCCGCCATCAGATCTCGATCGACGACCTGCTGCGCGACAAGTAACCGCAAGGCAGTTTCGGGGAAGTTCTACACGGCGGAGGGAACCGAGCAACTTTCGAAACTCGTTCTAGGTAGTGCTTCTACGAACTAAAAGCCAACCGGCACGCAAAGGACCAAGTACTGATGATTCGTTCTCGAGTTATGCAGACTGCCATCGTCGGCCTCATCGGCGCGATCATCGGCAGCTTCTCGATGATGCTCTTCGCGAGCACGCATTTCGCTAATGTTGCCGGCCCAGGCAATACCCCGCCGCAAGTAAACGCGGCGCCGCTAACCTCCGGAGCAAGCGATCAGGATCGTATCGTGAGCGCAGTCAAGCGCGTCGAGCCGTCCGTCGTCGCGCTCAACGTGACGGTCAACGGACAACAGTACGTCCCAGTCGATCCGTTCGCGCAGCTGTTCGGCGGCCCGAGCATCGTTCGGCCGCAAGCGTTTCACAGCCGTGTTTCGGGTTCAGGCTTCGTCTACTCGCGCGATGGTGAGATTCTGACGAACGCGCACGTCGTTACCGGCGGTTTCGCCGGTCAACCTTCGAAGATCGACGTCGTGTTTGCGAACGGCGATCATGTGCCGGCGCATCTCGTCTCCGCGAACGTCGGCATCGACCTCGCTCTTGTCAAAGTCGACAACTACGCCAAGCTGCCGCCGCCGCTGCGTTTCGCCGACTCGGATCGTCTCGAAGCCGGTCAGTGGGCTATAGCAATCGGCGAGCCTCTCGAGCTCAAGCAGACCGTTACCGTCGGGGTCGTCTCGGGCTTCCATCGCGATGAGATCGCGGGGACCGAAGCCGGCGGCGCGCCGCAGCAGTTCAAGGGCCTGCTCCAGACCTCGGCTCCCATCAACCCCGGCAACTCGGGCGGACCGCTCGTGGACCTTAATGGCGACGTCATCGGCATCAACCAGCTGACCGCGAACCCGCAGTCGGCGCAGGGCATCGGCTTCGCAATCCCCTCGAACTCGGTCCAACAGGTCGCCCTTCAGCTTACGAAGACCAAGGGCATCACTCAGGGGACGCACGAGGGCTACATCGGCGTCGCGCTCCAGGCGATGAGCTCGGGCGCCCGCTCGCAGCTCGGCTACAGCGGACCTGACGGCGTCGTCGTCGCCCAAGTCGTCGGCGGTGGACCGGCCGACCAAGCCGGACTCGAGCCCGGCGACGTCATCACCGGCGCCAACGGTAAGTCGGTCGCGACACCCCAAGACCTCACCAACGTGATCAAGGGCGTCGTAGTCGGCGGAACGGTCAACCTCCAAGTCTGGAGCGCCGGCAACAAGAAGCTGGTCGCCGTCAAGACAAGCGAGCGACCGGCCAACCTGGATACGCCGCAGCAGCCGCAACAGCAGCCCTAGGGCAAAAAAAGCGGGGCGCCGGCTTCGGCGCCCCGCAACTCCTGTGCCACCAAAATTGTCATAGAAGGTGAGCGGAACAATCTGCCGCCGTTTGCGGTAAGATGGTCCGTACCTTACACTTCTAGACTCCTTGAGTTGAGGTAAGCGGCAAGGCCAAGAGCTAGCGCTCGCGGCTGGTCCACTCGCTCGGGAAGAAGGCACGAAACAACATGGCAAAAGTGGTCGGAATCGACCTTGGGACGACCAATTCAGTCGTCGCAGTAATGGAAGGCTCGCAGCCGGTCGTCATTCCCAACGCGGAAGGCAACCGTACGACACCGTCCGTCGTCGCGTTTACGAAAACCGGCGAACGTTTGGTGGGTCAGCTCGCGAAGCGCCAAGCAATAACGAACCCCGAACGCACCATCGCGTCGATCAAGCGACACATGGGCACGGATTACAAAGTCAAAATCGACGGCAAAGATTATTCGCCGCAAGAGATCTCGGCGATGATCCTTCAGAAGCTTGTCAACGACGCATCGACGTATCTCGGCGAGCGCGTGACGAAAGCCGTCATCACCGTTCCCGCGTACTTCAACGACGCGCAACGGCAAGCAACGAAGGACGCGGGCCGCATCGCGGGTCTCGATGTTCTGCGTATCATCAACGAGCCGACCGCGGCATCGCTCGCGTACGGTCTCGAAAAGAAAGGCAACGAGACGATCCTCGTTTGGGATCTCGGCGGCGGCACGTTCGACGTGTCGATCCTCGAGGTCGGCGACGGCGTCTTCGAAGTCAAGGCCACGAACGGTGACACGCACCTCGGCGGCGACGACTACGACAAGCGAATCGTCGATTGGCTCGTCGGTGAATTCCGCAAGGATCAAGGCATCGATCTTTCCGGCGACAAGCAGGCGATGCAACGCCTGACCGAAGCGGCGGAAAAAGCCAAGATCGAGCTGAGCTCGATGGTACAGACCTCTATCAATCTGCCGTTCGTCACGGCGGATCAAAACGGTCCGAAGCACTTGGACTACACACTCACGCGTGCGGATTTCGAGCGCA
The DNA here is from genome assembly GCA_963715815.1 of Vulcanimicrobiota bacterium. Lineage (GTDB taxonomy): Bacteria > Vulcanimicrobiota > Vulcanimicrobiia > Vulcanimicrobiales > Vulcanimicrobiaceae > JAFAMS01. The sequence continues at coordinate 2,671,419 of OY970278.1, forward strand.
TGACGAGCGATCTCACCGATCGCACCGTACAGCCGTTCAAGAGCGCCTTGAGCGATTCAGGACTCGACATCTCGAAGATCGATCAGGTCGTGATGGTCGGCGGCGCGACACGTATGCCGGTCATTCAGGAACTCGTCCAAAAGCTCACAGGCAAAGAGCCGAATCAAACCGTCAACCCCGACGAAGTCGTCGCGGTTGGTGCAGCGATTCAGGCCGGCGTCCTCTCGGGTGAAGTGCACGACGTCGTACTGCTCGACGTTACACCGCTCTCGCTTGGAATCGAAACGCTCGGCGGCGTCAACACGAAGCTGATCGAACGCAACACGACGATTCCAACGCGTAAGGCGCAAATCTTCACCACGGCCGAAGACGGTCAAACCTCGGTCGACATTCACGTCCTTCAGGGCGAACGCGACATGGCGGGCGACAATAAGACGCTCGGACGCTTCCGTCTCGAAGGCATCCCGGCCGCTCCGCGCGGCATACCGCAGATCGAAGTCACGTTTGACATCGATGCCAATGGCCTCGTCAGCGTGAACGCGAAAGATCTTGGAACCGGTCGCGAGCAGAAGATCACGATCACAGCATCGACCAATCTCAACAAAGACGAAGTCGATCGCATGGTCAAGGACGCCGAGGCATTCGCCGCGGAAGATCATCGCAAGCGCGAAGAAGCGGAAGTTCGCAACGCGGCGAGCTCGTTAACCTACTCGACGGAGAAATCGCTTAAGGAAGTCGGCGACAAGCTCGATGCATCTGCCAAGGCGGATGTCGAGGCTGCGCTCGGCGAGCTTAAGCGGATCTCCGAAAACGGGACGGTCGCCGAAGTCAAAGAGGCGACTGAGAAGCTGCAGCAAGCCAGCTACAAGATGGCCGAAGCGCTCTATCAAAAGAGCGGCGCGGCGTCGGGTAACGGTCAGTCTGAAAACGGCGCGACGCATGACGGCGCTCCGCAGGACGGACAGCAGCAGCACAGCGAGTCGACGGCGTCATCGCAATCATCCGATGACGTGATCGACGCCGAGTTCAAAGAAGCCAAGTAAACTTCGATGGACACGAATACGGAAACGACTGCGGCGCAGGGTTCTGCGCCGCAAGTCGATCCCGCGGTTGAGCTTGCGGCCGCCAAAGCCAAAGCCGAAGAGAACTACAATAAGTTTCTCTACGCGATGGCCGATTTCGAAAATTACAAGAAACGCATCGAGCGACAGTTCGCCGACATTGCGACCTCCGGAAAACGCTCGCTTCTCGAGCGCATCCTTCCGGTGATCGACAATCTCGAGCGTGCGCTCGCGACCGGTGGCGATCCGGAAGTGATACGCAAAGGAGTAGAGCAAACCTTGCGCGGTTTCGAGCAAGTCCTTGCCGGTGAAAACGTGCGCGCGTACTCCGTCAAAGGACAACGTTTCGATCCGACGCTCGCAGAAGCGATCGGAACGCAACCGCCTGGTCCCGGTGTCGACGACGATATCGTCGTCGAAGAAGCACAGCGCGGTTACAAATACGGCGACGAGGTCATTCGCCCCGCGAAAGTCATCGTCACAAAAGCCGGCTAGCGCGACGCTATGCCGACGATGAACTACAAGGACTACTATCAAGTCCTAGGCGTTCCGAAGAATGCCGCCGAGAAAGACATTAAGTCCGCGTATCGGCGGCTGGCGCGCAAATGGCACCCGGACGCCAACCCCACCAATCCAAAGCAAGCCGAGGAGAAATTCAAGGAGATCTCCGAGGCTTACGAAGTTTTGGGCGATGCCGAAAAACGCAAGAAGTACGACGTCCTCGGTTCGGATTGGCAGCGCGCTGCGCAACAAGCCGAACAGCAACGCCGCTATCGCAATCAGCAGCAGCAAGAAGACTTCAACGCTTCGAGCTCCGGCTTCGGCGGAGCGGGCGGCCCGAGCGGATTCTCCGACTTCTTCGATGCTTTCTTCTCGGGTGTCGGCGCCGGTGCGCGCCGCACGACGCGTCAGCCGTTCCAGCAACGCGGCCAAGACCTCGAAACGACGCTCGATCTCTCGCTGCGCGAATCGTACGAAGGCGGCACGAAATCGGTCTCGCTGCAGATCGAAGATCTGTGTCCGCAATGCCGCGGAACCGGAACCGTTGGCAAGAGTATCTGCCCGAAGTGTCACGGCACCGGCCGCGTCCTCGAGACGAAACGGTTCGACGTGACGATTCCGAAAGGCGTGCGTGAAGGGCAACGCATTCGGCTCGCCGGTCAAGGCGGAACGGGAATCGGCGGCGGACCCAAGGGCGATTTATATTTGGTCGTTCACATCAAAGACGATCAGATGTACACCCGCAAAGAGGATGATCTGTACATCGACATGCCCGTCTCGATCTACGATCTGGTTCTCGGCGGCGAAGTGCGCGTGCCAACGATGAGCGGTGACGTTACGATGACGGTCCCTGCCGGCACGCAAAGCAACAAGCTCTTGCGTCTAACTGGGAAGGGCATGCCGCATTCAAAGGGCAGCGGCAGCGGCGACCAATACGTCCGTTTGATCGGAACCGTTCCGCAAAATCTTTCGGATAAGGAGCTCAAGCTTTATCGCGAGCTCGCGACGCTGCACAACGGCAAGCGCTAACCCGTTGGCGCAGTCCGCGCACCGCGGCGCCGGTTAGGAGGGAAAGCCCGAGCTCGGATCGAGCGATGCCAAATCGAACACCAGCGATACGCGGCTGCTCGCGCAGCCTAGCGCCAAGGTATGAGGGAATTCTGAAGCGCGTCAGCCGGCGAAGTTGACGACGACCGAGCTGCGCCGGCCTTGCGGGCGAAGCTCGCTGCGCAGGCCGAGCGAAGTCCGCATCGTCAGCGGGAAATAGATATCGCCGTCGAGCCCGCGCCGGGTTTGCGAGGACATGTAGTTGGTTTGCGTCGCGGTGCGACGGTAGACTGCGTCCATGCGAAAGCCGCCGTTTTGACTCGTGATCCAGAGCGAGTCGCCGGAGATGTACGGCGTATCCTGAACGCCGCTGTACGCGTTATCGTCGTTGTAGAGACGTAACGACCACGCGCGAATGCTCGTCGTCGGCGTGATCTGATAGGCAAGCGAAACACCGGTTCCGGTCATTCCACGACTGTTTGGGACGCTCGTATTTTGCCCGTAGGTTTGTATTTCGGCACGGAGACGCTGACCATCCGAATAGTCGAAGTGCGCTTCGGCAAGCGCCGCAAGATAAGGCGTTCCGTATTCGGAGATTCGCACCAGCGACGTCGAGACGCCACCGGTCACCGAGAAAGCGCCAAGTCCCTGCACGACCGTTAGCGACGGCAGTATCAAGTTGCGAGTCCCGCTCTCCGAATCGTATGTCGTATGCGCGACGCCGAAGTCGAGGCTGGTGCGGCCGGGGACGTGTGCGTGCACGTAGACGGTACCCTGTCCGAAATTGATGGCTGTGTTTGAGAGCGCGAGATAGTTCGAATTGTTCGAGTACTGCGCACCCACATCGAAATCGACGATGCCGAAGCGCGTGCTCGCCGAGGCGTTCAACGCAGAGTCATTCCAGATCGTGTCGTTCAGGAAAAAACTCTCGGTGCCGAACGCGTCCGACGCCGAAAAGCGAAAGCGGACGCGATCGAATTGCCGCGTGAAGCCCAGCGTTGCGCTCGATTCCGAAAGTTCGAACGTCGCGCTGGGCAGGACGGTGTCCGCACGCGATGACGAAAGCTGCGCGTCCAGCGTTCCTCCGGCCAAGCCGGCCGTGCCGCTCGCGACGACACGCTCGCGCTGCGTGTAATCATCGGCATCCGACCCGAGCGAGATGCCAAAGCTCGGCGTGCCGGCCGAAAACCGGTACGCCGAAGCGTTTCCCCACGCGCCCTGTTCGACGACTGCGGGATCACGCGAGAGTGCGATCAGACCACCCGTTGCGTACGCACCATACTGATAGGCATTGCTGGAAGGCTCAAACGTCGCAACGTTGCCGGAATGCGTCGGCGTCGTTGCAAGAGCGGTCGGCAAGTAGGGCGCGATGTCATATGTCGGCGCATCACCGTCGAGGACGAGCGCGCTGTTGCCGAGTCCGCGATCCGAAAGCGAGCGGTCGTTCGGAAGACCGAGGCCAAGGCGCAAAACTTCAAAAGGTTTGAGCGCGAGCGCGTTTTCTATCTGCGTGTAAGGCAGTGCCATCAAATCGGATGGCGAGGGACCGTCCGAAAGTAGCGCATCATATCGCTGCAGCACCGCGACGACCGGCTCGCTCGGATCAACCGGATAACTTGCGGTTCGACAAAACTTGCAGCTGACGCGCACGCGCTGCGGGGCCTGCGCCGTATCGAGCGCAAACGTTCCGTCTGAATCCGTCGTTGCACGGCCAATGACGGCACCGCCGCGATCGAGACCTACCACGAATGCGCCTGTGATCGGCGCCCCATGCGTGTCTCGGACGATCCCGGTCAGAAGGGAGCTTGCCAGGGCCAGCGGCGTAGCCAGCACAAGCCAGAGCACAACCGCAACGGATCCCGTTTTCAGCAATTCCTCATGCCCGGGTGGTAAAGGGAGATGATGAACTTTAAGCTCGCTTTCGCGATGGGCGCTTTGCTCCTGGCGTTGGGGTCGGCAGTAGCCGTCGCCGGCGTCGAGCTCAACCCCACCGTAATGGAGCAAGTTCTCGAGCCGTCGCAGCCGCCGCCACTTCTCGGACCGATCGCCGTCGAAGGCCGTGTCGGCTGGGCTTGTGAGCCTGAAAAGGCAGCGACGACGGTTTCGATTCGCGACGCCCGTTTACCGCAGCCCACGCCCGGACCGTGAGCGTGCGCGCCGTAGCGCTCGCGCTCTGCATGGTCGCCGGCATTCCGCAGGCCGCGGCCGCGCAGAGTTACGGTGCCCCGACACCAACTTCGACCGATCGCGCGACGCTACGCAATCTCGCGATCGCGCGCGAAATCCGTGAACGTTTCGCGCGCGGCATGGCAGCGCTCGACCGCTCCGATTACCCGACGGCCGTTTCTGAATTCGAAGGCGCGCTCAAACGCAATCCCGGAGAGCCGCAAAACTCGACCGCGCACTATAACCTTGCGCTCGCACTAGCCGGCGCGCGCGATTTCGATCGCGCCGCGAGCGAGCTGCAAGCTGCGATTGCGCGCGATCCGGAATTTTTGGCCGCTTATTCCAACCTGATCACGGTCGATCTCGACCGGAATGATGTAGCCGGCGCACGTGCCGCCGCGGATCGTTTCATGGCGCTGGCGCCGACATCGGCGCGTGCCTTGTATTCGCAAGGACTGGTCGCTCTGCGCTCCGGTGACACGGCGACTGCGCGTGCGGACTTCAATAAGCTGCTCGATCGCAATCCGGCCTACGCTCCGGCCCACTACGACCTCGCGCTCGTGGCGCTGCAAGCCGGACGCCTCGATGTTGCGGAACACGAGCTGCACGACGCCTTGTCGTCGTCGCCGGAATATCCGCGTGCCCGCTTTGCGCTCGGCATCGTGTTGCTGCGCGAAGGACGTCGCGATGAAGCGCGCATGGCCTTCGAAAAAGTGATGCGCGACGCCTCTGATCCGAGCTTGCGGAATATGGCTGTGTCGATCCACGACTCGATCGCGCAGTAACAGTGCGAATCTTATTGGTTGAGGACAACGAAGAGATCGCCGAGGCCGTCAAGCGGATGCTGGAGCGCGAACGCTACGCGATCTCGCTCGTTGCAGACGGAGAATCGGCGCTCGCGCAGCTGATAGACGGCGACTTTGATCTCGCGGTATTGGATCTGGTAATTCCTAAAGGCGACGGCTTTTCGGTGTGCGCAAAAGCGCGTGAGGCCGGCGTTTCGACGCCGGTTTTGATGTTGACGGCTCGTGACGCGGTTGAAGATCGCGTGCGCGGCCTCGACTGCGGCGCCGACGACTATCTGGTCAAGCCGTTTGTAGCGCAAGAGCTGCTGGCGCGCGTTCGCGCCTTGTTGCGCCGGGGCGAACGGCCGCCGCAGAGCGTCCTCGCTGCCGGCGATCTGCAGGTCGATCTCACGGCGCGCCGCGCGTTTGTAAGCAAATCGGAGATTCAGCTCGGGACAACGGAATTTCGCTTGCTCGAATATCTCACGCGCAACGCAGGCTTGACGCTCTCACGCCAACAAATTCTGGATCGCGTATGGGGCGATGAGTTCGCGGGGTCGAGCAATATCGTCGACGTTTACGTCGGACAGCTCCGGCGAAAGCTACGTAGTGCCGGAGCGAGCGACATTATCGCGACGGTGTGGGGAATTGGGTATCGACTGGTCACCTAAAAGCGCGATCGTCCGCCTGACGCTATCCTATTGGGCGGTCTTCGCACTGGTAGTCGTCGCATTGGCCCTCGGCGCGTATGTATTCGAGGAAAGGGTCAACCGCGATCTCGTTGCTCCCCTCTTGAGCTCGCCGCAAACCAGCGTCCTCGGTGAAGTCGCGCTCGGCCGTGCGATGGAACGCGTCGTTTGGATACTCGTATCCATCGCCGTCCCGCTGCTGGCTTTGGTCGCGCTCGCTGCGGCGCTGGTCGCCCGGCATTCAATCGCTCCCCTCGAAGCTGCTGCCGAACGGGAGCGCGACTTCGCTGCCGACATCGCGCACGAACTGCGGACGCCGCTCGCTACGATAGCGAGCGTAGCGCAGCAAGCCGCGGTCGATGCGCGCGATACGGAACGTACGGCATTCGAAACGATTGCCGCCGCCGCTCTTGACGCGTCCCGCCTCGTCGGCGATCTCGCGCTGCTCGCACGAGCCGGCGGCCCTGAAAAACTCCAACGCGAGACGATCGACGTAAGCGATACCGTCACTCGCGTCACCCGCGAGTACGCCGTCCGCGCCGGCACTCCACGCATCGATCTCGAGTCGGCTTCGGTCTTCGCTGAAGCCGATGAGCGCCGCGTCGCGCAAGTCGTTCGTAATCTGCTCGACAATGCCGTCCGTCACGCGCGTTCCACGATCCGCGTCGCCGTGCACGCCGACGGCGACTTCGCAGCTATCGTCGTCGACGATGATGGCCCCGGCGTGCCGGGTGAGATCCGAAGTCGCGTGTTCGAGCGTTTGGTTCGCGCCGGCAACGGTGCCGGGAGCGGACTCGGCCTTGCGATTTGCCGTTGGGTCGCTGAGGCTCACGGCGGCGACGTCAGCCTCGAGAGCTCGGCGCGTTTCGTTGTGCGAATTCCGCGATTGCAACATGTCGACTCCTGATGGTGAGCGCCGTTTAAGGATGATAGTCGTTGGCTGGAGTGCCGGCGGCCGCGGCCATACCAGGGCGTGCGATGGACCACACTCCTCCAAATGACGTGATACCGTTGCCGTTGGATTGTCCGGCGGCACTATCGCCCGAATACGTATAGAGCGGCCATCCGTTGTAAGAAAGCTGCATCTGTCCGTCGCTGCGAATGAAACTCGACCACCCAATCGGCATTGACGCTCCACCACCCGGCGGTACGAGAACCGGCCACACTCCCGTGCAGCCGCTCGTCGATGTGCACGACGAATTGTTGAACGAGTCCGAGCTCAGAACGTATACGGTAAATCCGGCCGGCGAAACATATCCCGCCGAGCCCGCAAGCTGCGCGGTTGAAAGTGGACTCGATGCGGAGTTATTCGAGGATGCCGAACCCATCCCGTATCCGCCGCCGCCGCATCCGCTCAGCGCGGTGGCAATGAAGATCATGAAGGCAGCGAGGGTTGTGCGCATGTGCACGAGCTTACGCGGCCTGCGTGAACGAACTCTAAACGATTTTCACGCGCATCTTCAGACTTTATTCAGCTATGTGAGCGGCTGAACGAAGAGCGGTTTCGTAGTCGGCGCTTGACTGCCGCCGGCAGGTTCGACGCTGATAGCGACGGCGCTGACATTCGCGGATGCTTGCGGCAGCGAAACGACGACGAACCCGCGATTGTCGGGAATGAACGTGACGCTCGGCGCAACGCTCTTTGCGCCCGGCGCAAGCGTCCAGGCTTGATAGACATGTCCGGCCGGAAGCGCCGGAAGCGTGCGCATCACAAGATAAATGCGCTCTCCATTCTTGAAGACCTCGCCGCCCGGAACGTGATACTGCTGCGCGCTTGCAATCTGCAAATCGTTCAAGCGCTGCTCGGCCTTCAGGGAAAATAATCCGAGAACCACGGCTGCCGCAAGAGCGAGCGCCGCGACGATACCCAGCGGTTGCGTACGGCGGCGCGCCGCAATACGCATCACGCGCTCTTTTAGAGCCGCGACGTACCGCGCATCGACCTGATCGTCGGCCGAGAGCGCGATTGCGTCCGCAGATGATTTCAGCTTCGCATATTCCTCACGGCACTCCGGACAGACGGCGAGGTGCGCCGAGATAATTCGGGCCTCATCGGCATTGACGGCGCCGAGCGCGTACACCGCGACGAGATCGAGCATTGCGTCGTGGGTGTCGTTCATACGCCTGTAACCTCGAGCTGATCGCGCAACCGTCGAAGCCCAGCACGAATCCGCGTCTTGATTGTCCCGAGCGGCGCGCCAAGCCGCGTCGCAATCTCGGCGTGCGTCACGCCGCCGAAAAATCCCATCTCGATTGGAACACGCTGTTCATCGGGCAAGGCCGCAAGCGCCTCACGCACTTGCGCTCCGTCGAGACGCGCAAAAACACCCTCGTCGATTGCGCCTTCCGCGACGAGCTCGACCGGCATCTCCGCCTCCGGGCGTGACTTTCGGCTGCGCAACACGTCAAGACAGCGATTGCGTGCGACGCGCGCAAGCCACGCACCGACGTTCCCTTCGCGATACGCATCGGGGCGTGACCACAGCGTCAGGAACACGGCTTGCACGACATCTTCCGCCGCCGTCCGCTCACCGAGCATCCGAAAAGCAACACCATAGACGACACGGCCAAAGCGGTCGTACGTCGCCTCGAATGCTGCCCGATCCACGAGGCTGCCACTTATCCAACTGCTTCTTCTTACCTCGCTTACACAAACGGAATAGGGCACCCAATGGATTCTTTTGGACACCCCAATCCAAAGAGGCTCCTGCGCCGTTAGATACGCGAACCCACCCGCACTAAGCCGAAAGGACAACCATGTTCCGATTCTCCCGCATCGCCGCGTTCGTCGCAGCCGGCCTCATTCTCGCCGGAAGCGTCGCGTTTGCGCAAAGCGCCGCACGCTACGGCGGCTCCGTCTATTCGGGCGCGCCGGATCTTCCGTTGACGCTCTCGATGATCGTGGCCGGCGGCGGACCTTCGAACTTCCACACCACGACTCTCGTCGGTGTCCTCGCCGGCAAGAATGCCGACGCTGAAGTCGCCAAGCTCACCAAGCAATATGGCGAAGAGAACGTCAAAGCATATCTCACCACGTTCGATTTCGTCGTCAACGACGCAGTCAAGCGTGCAACCGAAGCCGGTGTCAAGTTTCCGGCCGTGCCGTCACCCGATCCCAAAGACGGCAAAGCACTGACGATTGCACTTTATAAGGCCGGTCTCGATCCGTCGACCGGATTCAACGTCGAGTATATGCTCGATCATCTGGTCTCGCATCCGATTCACGATCAAGTCATGGACGACATCGACGCGAAGTACGGCAAGACAGCCGACGGCGTGTATCACACCGTAACGCTCGTCGTGTTCCAAGACCTCAAGAAAGCATACAACCTCTAGCGTAACCGGGTTCGGGCACCCGTGGTTATAGGCCACGTGGTGCCCGAATGCTAGGCGGTGGTCCGCCCGTCCACTTGATGTGGTCGAGCATGTTCAACCCCGACAGCCCGCAGCCCAAGCGCAAAGTGGATATGCGGCGCATCGCGCGCTTCTTCGCACCCTACTGGCGTGAAGAAGTTTTCATTTTAGTTTGCATCCTCGTTGTGTCGCTGCTCGGTCTTCTGCCGCCGCTCATCACGAAGTGGCTGATCGACGACGCGATTCCGCAACACTCGCTGCAGCTCGTCCTCATCTACGTCGGTGCGATGGTCGTCAGCGCGATCATCGCGGGCATCATTGGGGTCGCGCAAGGCTATCTGAACTCGTACGTCGGCGAAGGAATCATGCGGGACATCCGGACCAGCCTCGTGTCGCACTTGCACAAGATGCCGATCTCCTTCTTCACCAACACGAAGACCGGCGAGATCATGAATCGCGTTTCCAACGACGTCGACAACATCGATAACATCGTCACCGGAACGCTCGTCTCGATCATCACCAACATCGCGACTATGGCGACAACGGTCGTGACGATTTTCATCTTGGATTGGCGTCTCGCGCTCATTTCGGTCGCCGTCATTCCCCTAATGATCTTCCCGCTTTCGCCGGTTGGGCGCCGAATGTACGGCGTGCGCAAGAGAACGCGCGAAAAGCGCGACGCGATCGAAAGCATTACGCAAGAGACGCTATCGATCTCTGGGATCACGTTGATCAAATCGTTCGTACGCGAGCAATTCGAACGCAGCCGGTTTTTTCGTGTCGCGAACGAGCTGATGAAGCTCGAAATCGACTTGGCGATGATCGGACGCTGGTTCATCATGCTGATCGGTGCAATGGTCGTCATCGGCCCGGCCATCGTTTGGCTGGGCGGCTCGTGGTTTGCAATCCAAGGTACGCTAACGGTCGGAACGATCGTCGCCTTCGTCGCGTATCTCAGCCGGTTATATGGCCCCGCATCCACGTTGGCCGGCGTGCAAGTGCAGGTCGTAAGCGCGGCGGCAGTCTTTGAACGCATCTTCGAATATCTCGATATGCCGACCGAAGACGCAACCTGCGCGGGAACGCAGCTCCTCGAAAACGTTCGGGGCGAGATCGCGTTCGAGAACGTGTCGTTTGCGTACGGTGACAGGCCCGCATTACGCGACGTCAGCTTTCTTGTTGCACCGGGTCAAACGGCAGCGCTGGTCGGACCCTCAGGCGCCGGGAAGACGACGATCACGCAGCTAGTCCCGCGTTTTTACATTCCGCAATCCGGACACGTAAGAATCGACGGGCACGACATCTGCGATCTCGATCTCACCTCACTGCGTAACGCGATCGGCATCGTTACGCAGGAGACGTATCTCTTTCACGACACGATCGCGACGAATTTGCGTTACGGCCGAATGGATGCAAGCGACGACGATCTCATCGGAGCGGCCAAGGATGCGAATATCCACGACTTCATTGCGAGCCTACCGGACGGCTACAACACAATCGTCGGCGAGCGCGGGCACAAGCTTTCAGGCGGCGAGCGTCAGCGCCTCGCGCTTGCACGCGTCCTGCTCAAGGATCCGCGCATCCTGATCCTCGACGAAGCGACCAGCTCGCTGGATTCACACAACGAGGCGATGATTCAATCCGCGCTCGAGCGCGTGATGCAAAACCGCACCAGCCTCGTGATCGCGCACCGGCTTTCCACGATCATCTCCGCCGACGTCATCTTCGTCGTCGAAGGCGGACGGATCGTCGAAAGCGGGACGCACGCGGTACTGCTCGCGCGAAGCGGCGCCTACGCACGCCTCTACCTCGAGCAATTCCGCGACGAGACGAACCGAGAGCCGCTAGCGCGCTAAGGCTGGCGCCTCGACTTTACCTGTACCTTGGGCTTCGCGATGGCCTTTCCGTTCGATGTGGTCGTCCCGCCGTTTTCGAATGCACCGATATCGCATTTCGAATTGACGGCACCACGATAGAGACCACGTTGATCTTGGTCGACGTCGCTTTCTCCGCACGAGTCCTCGAACGGAATCACGGCAACGATGCTCGATCCGGCGCCGGCGTCGGACATTGTTTGCGTCGCGCCGCCATTGTCGGCAAGCGCCGCGAGCGTGATTTGGCCCTGTCCGGTTACATCGTCGTCGTTACCGGACCATGCGCCGCTGACGTTGGTAGCGATATAGTTCCAGTCGTCGGAGGAAAGGCTTCCGGTCGTGTAAACGTCGGGTCCGTTGCTCGCGGAGCCGTGGGCAAAGAGGCTGTTCGTGATCGTGGCGTTGCTGCCGACGTTGAGATTTCCACCAGCGCCGTTCGTCGCACTGTTTGCGTAGAGAGTCACGTTTGTAAGGGTGACGCAGCCGCCGGCAGCCGCAAGCTCGACGCCGCCGCCATCCTCTCCGGAGGTATTGCCCGTAATCGTCGAGTTGGTAAATTGGATCATGGCATCGTTGATTAGCGCGCCGCCGCCGCCCGTCCCACTCAGATTGCCGGCTACTGTATTGCCTGTAATAGTCGATTGCGTCACGGTACTGACGCCGCCGTTCCCAGCCCAAATCGCACCGCCACCATCGCCGGTCTGCGTTGGATTCGTCGCCGAGTTCTGGGTTAGCGTCGACGTCGACAAGGTCATTGCCGAGTTACTGATGTCAATGGCGCCGCCGCCGTTCGATGCCGAATTCGTCGTGAATGCTGAGCCGGTAATCGTAATTGGACCACCGTTGACTGAGACTGCGCCGGCGTAAGCATATGATGGACCAGCCTGGTTGCTGGTGAACGTCGAACTGCTAATCGTGAAGCTGGGTTGCTCTTCAACATCCATCGCTCCACCAGACACGCCGTAGTATGCTGCGCTGCCACCGGTCGCTTTGTTCTGCGTGAAGGTCGCGATGATCGTATTCGACGCCACACTGAGGACCTTCGGTTGACGTTTCGTTGATTGCACGTGCGAGAACGCTAACTCGCGTGTAATCGCCTTCGCGGTTCCGTGAGTGTGGAACTGACGTTTACGGACCGCGGCGCGAGCGATCGCCGCCGGACGTCCGGCATGATGCGCAGCCGCCGGGCCAGGCTTACGGTATTTAGAACACTGGTCGCCGCAGCCTTGATCCTGCTCGAACCAATAGTACTCGATCGCGCCGCCGAATGCGGATCCTAACGTGTCGGTGGCCGACGCGACATTTTGGCTGAAGGCTGTTCCGGTTGCGGCGCTCATGTCGAGAAGGCCGCCGCTCTCCTCGTCGATCGCGCCGCCATCTGCCGAACCACCAGTTTCCGCGTTCGGGCCAGCCGTCACGGTATTGCTCGTAAACGTGTTGCCCGAGCCGGAGATCGCGAGGTTGCCGCCGGCGTCGCCGTTACCCGTGATTTCGATCGCGCCGCCGCCGCTGTAATAGTTCGTCGTCTGCGACGTCACCGAATTGCTCGTAAATATGTTCCCGCCGAGCAAGGAGATCGACGTGCTGTAATCCGCTTCAACCGCCCCGCCGTACGAGTCGCTCGTTCCGCTTGCAACGTTGCTCGAAAACGCATCACTCGTTAGCTGTGTCGTGCAGCCGGAGTCGTCGTAGACTGCACCGCCGCCACCCGCCACGTCGCTATTGGCGATCTTTCCGGCTTGATTTCCGTTCAATTGCGAGCCGCTCATGGTTAATCCGGAATTCGTGCAGTCGTCTTCGACGATTGCGCCACCGAAATTCTCCACTGAGCCGCCCGTCGCGAGATTGGTAGTGAACGTCGATCCGGTGATCGTCATGTCGTCATCGGAATAAACGGCTCCACCATATGCGAAGGGATAATCGTCCTGGCCGGCTTGCGCCGTATTGCTCGTGAAAGTCGAGGTCGCAATCGTCGAGTTTGGCGACTCGCTGCCGATCGCGCCACCGAATTGCGCCTTGTTCCCGCTGAAGGACGAATTCGTTACCGAAAGCGTCGCACCAACATCGTTATAAACGGCGCCGCCTTCTCCGAAAGATGCCGAAGAGGCCGTATTGTTCGTAAACGTGACGGTATTGACGATCAGCGTTCCCTGATTGGAAATCGCCCCACCGCAAATCTCGCCCTCGTAACATGCGGTACCGGCTCCACTTGTCAGCGTCAATCCGGATATCGTAGCGCTAGTACCCGAATTTACGATAAAGATCGAGCTTGCGTTGTTGCCACTTATCGAGATCGTAGTTGCGCCGGGGCCGGCGATCGTAATGTTCTGCGCGAGCGTAATCGCACCGGTCGTCAACGTGATCGTTCCGCTCAATGACGGCGCGAACGCAATCGTATCCCCCGGATTCGCGGCCGCAATCGCAGCCCGCAGCGATCCCGCTCCGCTGTCCGCAGTGGTGCTTACGGCCGGACCGAGCGCCGCGGTGATGGTGTTCGAGCCGGTTGCCGAGACGGTGAAGTTCAGCGTCACCTGATCGAGCAGCGTCCCGGTTCCGTTCGGTCCGCTATACGTCTGAATTAAGAATGTGTCGCTTCCGACATAGGCGTTGACCGTAAAGTCACATGTGATCGTTTGCCCGATCGTGCACTGCGGAGCAGCGATGTTGAAGATCTGCTGAAGGCCGCCATTGACTGTGATGACGACAGATTCACTCGACGATGAAATCGTCTTCGGCTTGCGCGCATTTGAAGCCGTATTTGACGTGCTTGAGAACGTAATCACGAGCTGCGCCGGGACTTGCGACCCTTTGCTCGCCGCCCCGCTGCCCGGTATGCTCGAACTATGCCCTCCGCCGCCCCCGCAGCCGGCTACCAACAAGGCTAGGAACGTCAGCGAAACGGCAAGAGCATAATAGCGTTGCATAGAGGGGCCGACTCTGACAACGCTCGTGCCCCTTCCTTGCGGTCGGGGGCACCCCTGGCTAATTAGTTACTCGGCGAGCACTTTGGCCATCATTCCGCCGTCTTCGTGATCGGTGATGTGGCAATGGAACAGGAAAGTCCCGGCGATCACCGGATCGCGAAAGTCTACCAACAACGTAACGGTCGTCGGGATGGGCGAACCCGAGCCTCCGCGAGTTTGAGCGGGCACGTCGACGGTATCCACCCAATTCCGCGTCGGATTGGTGATGCCGTTGCTAGACAAGACGACGAAGTGCACTTGATGCGTGTGGAACGAGTGGACTTCGTCGGTGTCATTCTCGATCGTCCACTGCTCCGTCGTTCCGATGTGGACCGTGTACATCGGCGACGCAGCTGGATCGTAGCTGACGCCGTTGATGTAGAACGCAGTCGAGTTTTCTTGCAAATGGACCGTCCGAAATGCGGACGGCGCCGGCGGCGCAACGCGATACGCCTGCCTCATCCGCAATCCCATCGGTTTCGCGACGCGAACGGTCGACGTCGTTCCGTAGTCGTTGTAAAGCTGTCCGAGCGTGACTTGCGGATTAGGATCGCCGATCGGACCGGCGTTGTAACACTTCGAGATCAGCGGCGTCGGAGCGGACGGACCCGTCACGATGAACTCCGCGCGTCCTGCAGGCGGAATGACGATATCGTTGACCGTCTGCGATAACGAGCTGCCGGGACCACTGTAATCTTGCAGCGGAACGCCGTCTTGCGCGACCAGCTGCAACTGGACGCCAGGAATGTACAAATCGAAATGGCGCACGCCTGATGCGTTGAGGACGCGCCACAATTGCCGCTCTCCGGGCTGAATTCCGATTGACGCGGCTTGTACGCCGTTGATTGTCGGGGCTTTGTCGCCTTCGGGTTGACACAACGACGTGCTGCCTGGACCGCCGCCACCGTCGTCATCGAGAGTGTGGCGATATGAGGTAATGCGCGCACGACGGCGCGCGACGTCGTCACCGAGCGCCTCCGAGACGGACGGATCAAAGAACACGTCGCGCAGTACGATCACGCGCTCGCGTAATCCGGTCAAGCTCGGGATCTCATCGGCGATTCCCTCGATGACGATGGCGCCGCCCATGCCGTTACCAATTTCCCAGTTGGTAAGCCCATGCGGATGCGGATGATACCAATACATCCCCGGCGGTTGATCCGAATCGATTTTGACACTGTACGTATACGACGATCCCGGTGCGGCGTTCGTGAGAATGACCTCGTCACCTGGCTGGTTCGGAGAGGTCGTCAATCCGTGAAAGTGCAGATTCGAATTTGAGACGATGCCGACACCGCAGAACTCGGGCAAATTGTTCACGTACGTCAGTTGAATAGTATCGCCCGGGTGAACGCGGATCGTCGGGGCAACCTCGTTGCCGTTAAAAAAGAACGCGGGACGACTGTTTGAGTCATACTGCGCCGTCAACGTCAGCGCTGCAACGCCGCTCGAGCTATCCACTTCCGCAATCGCGGGCAAACTCGTCGCGTTCGAAGGCGTCGAGCTTCCGGGTACGTGCGATCCGCCTCCGCCGCCTCCGCACGACACGAGAGCGACAATGGCGACGACGGCCAGTGCAAGACGTCTCATTTCAGCACGACGTCCATCGTAATATCTGCGATTCCGCCGATGGCAGGATCCAGCCGCGACCCTTTCATTCCAAAGACGTGCCGATCGATTTGGCCGACGGCATGATAGACTTGGCGCCCGCCTGCGCTTTGAATCGTCACGTCAAAATGCTCGGGTTGTGTGACGCCGTGCATCGTGAGCGTCCCATCGATTCCAAACGATGTGGCGTCGTGCTGCGTGATTTTCGTACTACTAAAGGTCCACGTCGGGAACTTTTTCACATCGAAATAGTCGGGGCTTTGAATGCATCCCGTCTGATCCGGATCGCCTGTGGAGACTTTCGTTGCGTCGAGCGAAAGAGTGACGCTCGCCGGTACGGGCGAGTCGCTCGCAAACACGACCGTGCCGCCCTGGATTGGAACCATTCCCGTTACGCGTTCGACGAATACGTGCGAGATGCTGAAACCGACCTTGGATGCGTGTGGATCGATGGCGCGATCCGTGCTCGCCACTGCGACGTCGGGCATGGTGGCGCCGAGCATGAAAAGCAACGCGGCCACAATTCGAACGTACATCAATAGCCGATCGTAAACTGGAGGTTCCAAACATGTGTCGGCGCGGAGTTGGAGATCACGTTCTCGAGCGTAATCCGCGAGTTTTCGCCTGTGCCGTAACCGAGCATGATCACGCCGTCTCGGTAGAAGCCGCCATTCGGCGACCCAGGGCCCGGCGTAACCGCCGGTGAGTTCGTGCCTTCGTAACGCGCTTCGGCATACAGCCTGCGGCTGAACATGTAGCGCAGCTGCGATAGCCCACCGCTCGATGCACACCCTACTCGAAAGAGCATGTTGCAATTCGAGTCCCAGCCCGTTTGGATCAGGTTGTCCCATTCCCAGCGCGAGAAATCATTGTAGACGGCGGCAAAACCGGTGCGTCCAAATCGGTCTATGTTGCCGTCCACGAGCGGCCGCGTCCCCGAATAACGGTAACCGCTAAACGTGAGCGGTCCCATGACGTCTTGCGCAACGCCCATCGCGTCGTTTCCATATGATGGAATCCCGCTTTGCCGGTCGTGCCCTTGCCCCACGAAGACCTGACTGCTCAAACCGCGCGTCATATCACCGACGCTCGCGCGAACTCCGATCTTCGGATCAAAAAAGTTGAATGGATTGTTGCCGACCGTTTGTTCCATGACGGCGTAGCCTTGATATGAATCGCGAAACGTCTCAGGATCGACAGGAACCGGCAACGTGAACGAGCCGGCCTGCGCAAAGACCGGAATCCGCGAACTCCATGGATTGACGCGATCGATAATCCAGGCGTCGCGCGTGAGACCCGGCATGCCGCCGTCGACGACGTATTGCTCGACGAGATAACTGGCGCGATTTCCGATCGCACCGGCCGTAAACGTCTCGACTTCGTCAACGATGTCTTTTGGCAAGCCGTCACCCTGAATCTCAGTTGACGCGACGAGATTCGCTTTTGCCGAGATCGGAAACGCCGGACCCGGCTTCACACCTGGGATCCGATAGCCGTTTGCCATGAAAGCCGCCCCAAACGCATTGAGATGGGGGATGACCGAGTGGCACTTTTCGCACGTCACGCCGTACTGGTGCGCGAAAATTGGAACGGCAACAACCGGCCGCGAGCGTAGGCCGGCGGCGACTAGAAGCCCAACCAGGGCGGTTGCGAGAGCGATTCGACGGGACATCGGTCCTCCGTAGACTGCGCATTAGGCATGCCTACTTCGGAGTCCTAGTTCGTCCTAACCGCCCTCTTGGAGATTTTAGCGCCTGGCGTCGATTGCGTCCAGAGCGGTGACGTTCTCTAGGGCGGAGAGATCACCCAAATCCAAGCCAAGATAGCGAGCGCGCGCTACGCGGCGCATTACTTTGAGATTGCGCGTCTTAGGAAGATCATCGACGAATGCAATCGACTTCGGCCGAAGCGATTTACCCATGACACGCTCGATCACGCTCATCAGCTCCGAGCGCATCGTATCGCTTTCGTCTTCGCGACGTTTCGGAACGACCAAACACACGACGACGTCACCTTTGATGTCGTCGGGAACGGCAATCGCCGCAGCCTCCCGCACGCGCGCATCGGAGACGAGTGCGCTCTCGAACTCTGCAGGACCGACGCGTTTTCCAGCCACGTTGATCGTGTCGTCGCTGCGTCCGCGAATATACCAGTAGCCGTCGGCGTCGATGATGCACCAATCGCCGTGCACCCATGTACGCGGAAAGCGTTCCCAATACGAGGCAAGATAACGGGCGTCGTCACGTGTCGTCGCGCTGCCGCCCCAAAACGATTGCGTCATGCCCGGCCACGGTTCGGTGACGACCAATTCGCCGACGTCGCCACGCACGGGCTTTCCGTCGGCATCGTACACATCCGCAACCATTCCGGGAATCGGCCCGTGGAACGAATTCGGCACGAGCGGCATCGTCGGAAAACACCCGACGATTCCGCCCGAGATTTCGGTTCCGCCGGAATAGTTGATGATCGGAAGACGATCGCCGCCCACGACGTGCGCAAACCATTTCCATGGCTCAGTATTCCACGGCTCACCGGAGCTCGCGAGAATACGCATGCGCGAAAGATCGTGCGCGCGCACGGGATCTGCGCCGTGCACCATCAACGAGCGGATTGCAGTCGGTGCGATCCCCAAATGCGTCACGCCGTGCGATTCACAAACGCTCCATAAGCGATCCGGCTTGGGATAATCGGGCGTCCCTTCGTAAAGCACGGCGGTCGCGCCGATTCCAAACGCAGAGAAAATCAACCATGGCCCCATCATCCAGCCGATATCCGTGAACCACAAGATCCGGTCGCCGGCGCGCAAATCGGTGCACAGCCACGCGTCGATCATCGCTTTGAGCGGAAAGCCTGCGTGCACGTGCACGACGCCCTTCGGTTTTCCGGTGCTGCCGCTCGTATAGAGCAGCATCATCTGATCGTTCGCGCCGGTGCGCTCGTAGCTGACGACCGGCTCGTGCGAATCGACCGCGGTCTCCCAATCCAAATCGCGTCCGCGCTGCATCGGCACTTCGATGTTGGCTCGTCGAAAGACGAGCACGTGCTCGACGCTTGGCGCATCCGCGAGAGCTTCGTCCGCGACGGTTTTCATCGCGACAGGTTTCCCGCGCCGCGAAACGCCATCGACCGTTAAGAGAACCTTCGCATTGGCGTCGGCAAGACGCGTCGCAAGCGCCTGCGGCCCGTAACCGGAGAACGCGGGTACCGCAATTGCGCCGATATACGCGATCGCGAGAAGTGCGATCGCCGTTTCGGGGATCAGCGGCATGAAGATGCCGATCGTGTCGCCTTTGCGCACGCCAAGCGCGCGCAGCGTTCCCCCCAAACGCGCAACTGCACCGCGCAGCTCCGCATAGCTCAGCGTTCGGACCGTGCCGTCTTCGCCTTCCCAAACGATCGCACGCTGCTCGCCACGCCCACGCGCGATCCACCGGTCTAGACAATTAGCAGCTGCGTTGTATTCGGCGCCGGCAAACCAGCGCGCAAACTGTTTTCCACGCGAAATATCCAGCAGCTCGTCCCACGTCCGGTCCCAATGCAAGTCGAGCATCTCAACCATCGTCTCGTTGAACGGACGGATGTCGCGCGCGATTGCTTCGAGCAACGCCGGATACGAATCGACGTTCATCCGAGCCAGCAGTTGCGTCAGATTCGCGTCGCGAATTTGCTCTTTGCTCGGCTCCCACCGATAGACGGCGTGCGTAGGGGCACTCACCTCGCGAGCCTTCTCTAGGAGGGATAGGTCGCCTGCGGAGGCTGCGCGAAAGCGCAACCACCATGGCTATTGCGCCGCCGAAATACGACTCCGACGAAGAGGCAATGATTCTCGACATGGTGCGCACGCTCGTCGCTGAGCGCGTCGCTCCACGCGCAGCCGAGATCGACGAGCGCGGCGAGTTTCCGTGGGACATCAAAGAACTTTTCGCGCAAAACGATTTGCTCGGCGTCCCGTTCCCGTCCGAATACGGCGGCGTCGGCGGCTCGTTCGTTACGTACGTCAAAGTCGTCGAAGAAGTTGCCAAAGCGTGCGCGTCGAGCGCGCTGATCATCGCGGTGCAAGAGCTCGGCACACTGCCGATCATGATCGGCGGCAGTGACGAGCAAAAGCGACGCTTCATTCCGAAGCTCGCGAGCGGCGAGTTCTTGTGCGCTTACGCGCTCACTGAGGTCGGTAGCGGCTCGGATGCAGCGGGTTCGATGCGCACGACCGCGACGCGCGACGGCGATGCGTTCGTTCTCAACGGCGGCAAGATTTGGATCACACAAGGCGGCGTCGCCGACGTCGTGACGGTTTTCGCGATCACAGATCCGAGCAAAGGTCCGAACGGCATCAGTGCGTTTCTCGTCGAGAAAGGCACGCCCGGATTCACCGTCGGTAAGCTCGAGAAAAAAATGGGAATTCGCGGCTCGCCGACCGTCGAGCTGAACTTCGTCGATTGCCGCGTGCCGGCGGCGAACCTACTCGGCATCGAAGGCGAAGGATTCAAGATCGCCATGAAGGTGCTCGACAAGTCGCGCCCCGGGATCGCGGCGCAAGCGCTCGGCATAGCGCAAGGTGCGCTTGACTACGCAACCCAGTACGCCAAAGAGCGGATCGCCTTCGGCAAGCCCATCGCGCAGCAACAAGGCATCCAATTCATGCTGGCCGACATGCGCACCGAGATCGAATCGGCGCGGCTGCTGCTCTACGAGGCGGCGCGCAAATGTGATGAGGGCGCGGCCGACACGACCGAGTTCGCAGCGATGGCGAAGCTTAAGTGCGGCGATGTCGCGATGAGCGTGACGACCGACGCCGTCCAGATCCTCGGGGGCTTCGGCTACTCAACCGAGTATCCGGTCGAGCGAATGATGCGCGACGCGAAGATCACACAGATCTACGAGGGCACACAGCAGATCCAGCGGATCGTCATCGCGCGGAAAATGGTCGGCAAAGGACCAGCCCCCCGAGGGTAGAAACTTCCGAGCCTCGACTCTCGTTAGTCGAGTGCGACGCCGGATTTTCTACCGGTAACTTCGCATGGAGGGGGGTGCTTGCTAATGCCAGCCAAGAAAAAGATGGCCAAGAAAAAGGCCGCCAAGAAAAAGAAGTAAATTTCCAGTTAAAACGGACTCATTCTAATGGGAGCGTGGCCTAACGGCCACGCTCCTTTTTCGTTCGCATGGCAGCCTTCAGCACGCGCGCGCGGATCGGCGGCGTCGGGCAGAGCTTGACGACCGGGCAGTCCTCGCATTTTGGCCAGGGCGCTTTGCAGATCGCGCGGCCGTGCAAGATCATCCAGTGGCTGACGTGGGGTTGCTTCTGCGCCGGCACGATCCGGACCAGATCGTCCTCGACGGCGCGCGGGTTTTTCCCGAGCGACAAGCCGAGCCGGTGCGAGACCCGGAAAACGTGCGTGTCGACGGCGATGGCGGCCTCGCCGAAGGCGACCGACATGACCACGTTGGCGGTCTTGCGCCCGACGCCGGGAAGCGATTCGAGGCTCTCGCGGTCCTTCGGCACCTCGCCGCCGTAGTTCGCGACCAGCGCCTTCGCAGCGTTGACGATGCTCTTGGCTTTGGTTCGAAAGAAACCGGTCGGCTTGATGATCTTCTCGACGTCGCCGAGCTTCGCGTTCGCCAGGGCTTGCGGCGTCGGATATTTTTCGAACAGAAACGGCGTCACGCGATTGACGCCCACATCGGTCGTCTGCGCCGACAGAATGACCGCTATCAGAAGGTTGAAGATACTTTCGTAATCGAGGGCCGTCGCCGCGTGCGGATAGGTCTTCTCGAGAATCTCGAGTTCCTTGCGGGCGACGTCAAGCGGCACTTTCCGCTTCGGAAACGGTATGCTGGGCACGCCTGTTATAATGCGGTGATGCCGTTCCTGAAGCAAGACCCGACCGTGCCGCCGGGCCAGACGCTCACGACCGGATTCCCGGTCCTGCACGTCGGCGACGTACCTAACATCGATCCGAAAACGTGGCGCTTGCGCGTCTACGGATTGGTTGAGAATCCGTTCGAGCTTTCGTGGAACGAGCTGCGCGCGATGCCGTCCAAAACGTGGAATGGCGATATTCACTGCGTCACGCGCTGGTCGAAGAAAGATACGACCTGGAAAGGCGTGCCGTTCTCCGAGATCACGAAGCGAGCCAAGCTCAAACCCGGCGTCACACACGTGATTCAGCACGCCGACAACGACTACACGACGAATCTTCCGCTCTCAGTGATGCTCGATGACGACGTGATGATCGTTTACGAATATGCGGGCGCACCGATCGAACCGGTGCACGGCGGTCCTGTCCGAATGCTCGTTCCTAAGAAATATTTTTGGAAGAGCGCGAAATGGCTGCACGGACTGGAGTTCCTCGATCACGACGAACGAGGCTTTTGGGAGGTTCGCGGCTACAACAACAGCGCCGATCCGTGGAAGGAAGAACGCTACTCCGATCTTCCCAGTTGGAGCACTTAACTAGTTCGTGAAGGTCCCGACGAGTTCGCTGCCTGTCCCCGGCGTCGCGGTCGAATCGATCAGGTACACGAACAAAACGGCGTTACTTCCGTCAGGCATCGATTGATTGACGTTATTCGGATCGACGCCCGTAACCGGGAACGAATCGCCGGCGGGTGATGGAATAACGGCCGGCGGTCCCGGTAGCACAACGGCGTACACGGTCGGCGAGGCGATCGGTGTTGCCGAAGGGGACGGCGACGGGGTCGGTGTTGCCGTGCTCGTCGAAACCGGAATCGGCGTCGCCGTCGGAAGCACGATGGGTCCGGCCCAGAAACCGACGCCCGGTGGTCCGGCGAACGTCGGCTGATTATTCAAGCCGACGAACGAACTTGCGCTGCCGTTAGTCGTCGAGAACAGCATCGTTCCGAACGCCGTGTAGACTGGCGCTGGCCCCAATGCGACCGTACCGACGAGTATGCCGTTCGGTGAAGCCGCCGACGCAGCCGGTGACGCGTGATGGAATACAACTGCATATAAGCCGGAGCCCGGTGTAACCGTCGGCTCTACGAATGCGCCGACCTGAAGTCCGAGCGCGCCGATCAATGACGCGCGTCCTTCGACGACGACCGTCAGCTTCGAACTTGGGGCAGCGCCGAGCTGAAATGTTTGCGGAGTCGTGCCGTTAGACGGGAAGATATTGGTCGTCGTCCCGGTCTTAACGAATGCGACCTGCGGCAGCGGCGACGTTCCGACTGTCAGCGTGCCGTAAGCAGTTATCTGGCCGTATGCAATGTTGCTCGCAACGACTTTTCCGTTTACAAGAACGTCGATGTTACCGGCATCGGGCGAGCCGTTGATGAACCGGACGCTTGCAGTCCCGGATGTATTGGGGGTCGACGACCCTCCGCCGCCGCACGACGCCAGCGAAAGTGCCAGCGCGGCAACGATCAGACTTGCAAAAATCCCGGTTCGGTTAAGACGCATAGGTTGCGCGGTTCGCAAAGCTCCTGGCTCCCCCTTTCTCGGCGTGCGGTTCTAACGAAGTCTTATACCGCCAAGGTCGCGCACGACGAGACCGTCGCGTTCCATTCCGTCGACGATCTCATCGAACGAGTAGCCACGCGAGAAATCGACGCGTGCGACTAAATCGGCAGGCAAAACAACCGCCCCAGGCTCCAGCGTGCGGAGGTGATCGAGTATCCGGCCACGGACGTAGCGGCGCGTTTTCGGGAACGGAAGCCGCGCTTGCGGGCCCTGCCTCTTTGCGACAATCCGCGCTTGTGAGCTGCGCGAAATCTCGGCCTCGCCATGCGGTGCAGCAGCGCAAGCGGCCCTGAGCGGACACTCGGCGCACTTGGGCTTTCGCGCGGTGCAGATCGTCGCGCCGAGATCCATCATCGCAGAATTCCAATCGTGCGCGCGATTCTTCGGAAGCAGCGCGCGCGCTGCGTGGTCAATCGCGTTCGCGTTTGCTTTAGGCGGATGTTCGAGACCGAATTGCAGACGGTGAACGACGCGCCGAAGGTTCACGTCGATCGCAACATCATCGATTTCAAAAGCGAACGCGCGGATCGCCGCGGCCGTGTAAGGTCCGATTCCCGGAAGCGCGCGCAGCTGCTCGAGGCCTGACGGCATCGTGCCCTCGTACTGCATGACGACCGCGCGCGCCAGCTCGTGCAAACGTAACGCGCGCATGTTGTAACCGAGCCCTTTCCATGCACGCACGATGTTGGCACGCTCTGCGCTTGCGAGCCCCTCGAAGCTCGGATATGCAGCAATGAATCTTTCGTAGGCCACGACGACGCGCTCGACTTGGGTTTGCTGCAGCATGAATTCGCTGACCACGATGCGATACGGATCGCGCGTCGTGCGCCACGGTAACTCTGCCCGGCCGTGCGCAGCATACCACACGAGCAGCTCCGAACTAGGCGAGGGCTGCACCAATCCGCTTGATCCCTTCTGCAATCTCGTCACGCGCGACCGGCGTCAGCGCTAAACGAAGACTGTGATCGCCGCCGGAGCCGGGGAAGAATGCTTCTCCGAACAAGAAGGACGCGCCGTGCCGCTCCGATTCGTCGAGCAGCGAACGCGTCCGTATCTCGCGCGGAGTAGTCGCCCACAAATAAAATCCGCCGTGCGCAGGCCACACACGCACGGTGCGCGGCCAATATTGCGAAACGGCTTCGTCCGCGATGCGGCGTCGCAGCGCAAGCTCCTCGCGCAGCGCGACCAAGTGCTGATCGTACGGACCTTCTAAATAGTCGTTCACGCCGGCTTGCATGTACATGCTCGAAGCCATGTCGATCGATTGTTTGCGCAACAACAGCCGCTCGAAGATCGTGCGTGGCGCGGTCAACCACCCCAGACGTAACGACGGCGCGATCGTCTTCGAAAACGAACTGATATACACGACGTACTCGGCGTTTTTTGCTGCGAGTGGCTCGCGCGCGACGGTCGCGAGCTCGCCGTACGGGTCGTCTTCGACGATCGGGACGCCGGAGCGCAGCGCAAGCGTCACGAGACGCTCGCGGCGATCCTCGTTCATCGTCGCGCCGGTCGGGTTGTGCAAGGACGGCATCGTATAAATGAAGCGCGGACGACGCGTGCGCAAAATCGCCTCGACGTGATCGACCCGCATGCCTTCGTCGTCGACAGCGACCGGAATCGCGCGCAAACCTGCGATCTGAAAAATCTGCAGTGCACCCGGATACGTCGGTGCCTCGACGATGATCTCATCGCCGGGTTCTGCTAGACTTTGTGCGACGAGCGTTATCCCTTGCGTCGATCCCGTCAGTATCAGCACGTCCCGTTCTTGGATGGCGCAACCCCGGTTTTGCATTCGACGCGCGATCGCAGCCCGCAGCGGAATAAAACCCTCGCTGTTTCCGTACGAGAGGACGAAGTCGACGTTGCCGCCGACCCGCGCGAACGACGCCGAAAGATCGGGCAGCGGCGAGGGTGTCGCCGGCGGAACGCCTTGGACGAACGCGATCCGGCGATGCCCGTCCGAGAGCGCTTCGGACGAAGCGGCCAGCTCGCCCAGGATCGCGGGAAACTCGCCGACTCGCCAAGACGGGAGCGTGACCCACCAGGGGACGGACGTGTGGCGATCCGCCGGCGAGACGGGCAGAGGCGAGGCAACGCGGGAGCCGGAGCCGACCCGTTGCTCGATCAAACCGTCGGCGGCGAGGTCGCGGTAGGAGTGCACGATCGTCGAGCGATTGACGTTCAGCAGCTGTGCCAGCGTCCGCTCCGGGGGCAGCCTAGTCGACTCGGGAAGGACGCCAGCCAAAATTTGCTCGCGCAGGTGCTCGTAAATCTGACGGTAGATCGGAACAATACTATCGCGGTCGAGCCTGGCCGCGATCTCGCCCCATCCAATCGTTCGCACTGCCATCCAATTCGTGCTAACTCTCGAAACCGCCCGCGCGCTCGCGCCGCTCATAGAAGATAGAAGAGGAGACAACATACCTTGGCTGACCAGACCGTCGACGCAATCGTCATCGGTGCCGGGCCCGGCGGCTATCACGCCGCGATTCGGCTCGCGCAGCTCGGAAAAAACGTCGTGTGCTTCGACCGTGATGAGGTCGGCGGCGTTTGCTTGAATTTGGGCTGCATTCCCACCAAAGCACTCTTACACGTAAGCGAGGTCGTGCGGCAGATCGACCACGCCGATTCGATCGGCATCAAGGTCGCAAAACCCACGATCGATCGCGCAGGCGTCGAGAAGTTCACGCAAGAGGTCGTCAAGGCTAACGTCGGCGGCGTGAACACGCTCTTCAAAGGTAACGGCGTGAAATTTGCGTACGGCGAAGCGTCGTTTGTCTCCAAGAATAAAGTACAGCTCAAGAAACGCGACGGCGGCACGGATACGTATACCGCGCAGGCGATCGTCATTGCAACGGGTGGCGCGCCGGTCGACATCAAGGCGTGGCCGCGAGACGGCGAGACGATCATCAACTCCGATGATGCCGTAAAACTGAAGAAAATTCCGAAGTCTATTTTGATCGTCGGTGGCGGCGTGATCGGACTCGAATTCTCAACCGTCTATCAGCGCCTCGGCGCGCAAGTGCAAGTTGTCGAAATGCTACCGCAAATTCTAACGGGCACGGATCTCGAGATCGGCAAGACGCTGTTACGCATTCTCAAGAAGCAAGGCATCGAGATTGCGCTCAATACGTCGGTCAAAACGATTGAGAAAACCGGCAAAGGCGTAAAAGCGACGCTAAACGGCGAGCTTACCGGCGGAAAAGACGAGACGCGTGAGTACGAGATGGTATTGGTTGCGGTCGGGCGCCGGCCGGTTACCGACGGATTGAATCTCGAAGCTGCGGGACTGAAGACGAACGACAAGGGCTTCATTCCGGTTGACGCTCGCCGCAAGACGACCGTCGACGGAATCTACGCGATCGGCGACATCACGGGTGGTCCGCTCCTGGCGCACAAAGCGATGAAAGAGGGCGTCGTCGCGGCAGAAGCGATCTCCGGCGACAAGTCGGCAGCATTCGATCCGGTTGCGATTCCGAATTGCGTCTACACAGATCCAGAAGTCGCAACCGTCGGTCTTTCCGAGGAAGAGGCAAAGGCCGCGGGCCACGAGATCAAAGTCGGAAAATTTCCGCTCGTAGCGAGCGGACGCGCGCGAACGATGAACGATCTCGACGGCGGCATGATCAAGCTGATCGGCGATGCCAAGACCGACCAATTCCTCGGCATGCACATCGTGGCGCCGCAAGCCGAATCGCTGATCGGTGAAGGGATCATCGCGCTCGAGATGGGCTCGACGATCGAAGACATCGGTCTCTCGATTCATCCGCACCCGACGCTCACCGAATCGATCTTGGACGCCGCCGAAGCGATACATGGCAAAGCGATTCACATCCTCAATCCAAAGCCGAAAACGCCCGTCGGAGTCTAACGCCATCGGGACTGCCCTTCTACTTGATCTCGGACGCCGGTCGTACGCAGAAACTTGGCAGCTTCAGCGTGCACTTCACGCTGAAGTTGCAGCCGGTCGCGAGCGCGACGTCTGGATCGCGGTTGAACACGAGCCCGTCGTTACGATCGGGCGCCAAGGGAAAACGAACAGTTTGCTCGTCCCGCGCGAGACACTGCTCGCGCAGGGCGTCGAAGTGCACGAGATCGAGCGCGGCGGCGACGTCACCTACCACGGGCCTGGTCAAGTCGTAATCTATCCGATCATGCGGCTTCCGCGCTTTCGCGAAGTCGTTCCACTGGTGCGCAAGCTCGAAGAAGCGGCCATCGGCGCCTGCGCACGCTATGGGATCGCGGCGGAACGTTGGAGCGCGCACGCCGGCGCTTGGGTTGGAAACAACTGCGTCAGCGCGATCGGTCTCGCAGTACAAAAGATGACCTCACTGCATGGCATGGCGCTGAACGCATCGACGACGCTTGACTACAATCGCCTGATCAATCCATGCGGGCTTGTCGACCGCGGGATTACGTCGCTGAGCCACGAGACTGGACGCCTCGTTTCATACGACGAGGCGAAAGACGTATTGCTCGACGAGCTCTCTCGGGTATTTGATGTTACTTTTGTCCCCGGTGTCATCCCGAGCGTAGTGAGCGAAGCGAACGTAGTCGAGGGACAGAGAGAAACCGCAGACCAGCGTAAGGCGTCATAGACGATAGTGGAGACTCTTCGCAAACCGCCGTGGCTCAAAGTACGTTTGCCTTCCGGCGAGCAGTACGAGAGTGTTCTCGGCAAGGTCAAGCGCCTGGATTTGCACACTGTGTGCCAGGAAGCGCGTTGTCCGAACCTTGCGGAGTGCTGGGGCGCAGGGACTGCGACCATCATGATCCTCGGCGATACGTGCACGCGCGGTTGTCATTTCTGCGCCGTTAAGACCGGGAATCCGCGCGGCGAGGTCGATTGGCTCGAGCCCAAACGCGTCGCCGAAGCGGTCGCCGAAATGGGCTGGAAATATCTCGTGCTCACGGCGGTCGATCGCGACGATCTCGCGGACGGCGGTGCGTCGATCTTCGCCAACACGGTGCGCATGATTCACAAGATCGCGCCCGACGCCAAGGTCGAATGTTTGACGGGCGATTTCGCCGGCGATCTCGCCGCACTCGACGTCGTGCTCGATGCGCAGCCGGAAGTGCTCGCGCACAATCTCGAGACCGTCCGCCGCCTACAACAAAAAGTTCGCGACCGTCGGGCAACGTACGATCAGTCGCTTTCGATCCTGCGGCACGCGACCCAAAGCGGCAAAGTCCGATATACGAAGACGTCGCTGATGCTCGGCCTCGGTGAAAACGATAGCGAGATCGAACAAGCGATGGACGATGCACGCAACGCGGGCGTCGACATCTTCACGCTGGGGCAATACTTGCAGCCGACGAAAAGGCATCTCCCGGTCGTTGAGTTCGTGACACCCGAGACGTTCGATAAATTGCGCGTCCTTGGCGAAAGCAAGGGCTTCCGGCAAGTCGTCTCGAGCCCACTTTCACGAAGCTCGTATCATGCAGAACAGGCGTTCAGCTGACGGAACAAGGTCTTCCGGTTCTTCAGCGCCGGCTGGCGCTCTGGACGTTTCAAACCGCGACTGTTATGGCCGTGCTGGATTCCTCGATCGCGAACGTCGCATTGCCGACGATCTCGCACGAGCTGCACGCATCGCCGACGCAATCGATTTGGATCGTCAACGCGTTTCAGATCGTCATAACGGCGACCATTTTTGCCTTTGCGTCCCTAGGCGAGCTGATCGGCTTCGAATATGTCTACCGCACCGGTTTGACGCTCTTCACGTTCGGATCGCTGCTCTGCGCGCTCTCGCATTCGCTACCGCAGCTCATCGCCTCACGCATGTTGCAAGGCCTCGGGGCCGCGATGATCATGGGAATTCAGCCGGGAATGATCCGGCGGATCTATCCGCCGAACATGCTCGGGCGGGGAACCGGCTGGATGGCCTTGACCGTTGCAACGAGCGCAGCCGCGGGTCCGACGCTTGGCGGCGCGATTCTCGCGATTGCGCCTTGGACGTGGCTGTTCATGATCAACGTTCCTATAGGCACGCTCGACTTGATCGCTTCGTTTAAGACGATGCCAAAATTTCCGACGACGGGAACGTGGCGCCAATACGATCTCGCTGGTGCGGTCTGGATCGGACTCGCACTCAGCTTCTTCACGCTCGGCGTCGAGGCTGTGGCGCATCGCGGAACTGAAGCTGCGATTGCGGGATGTTTTGCGATCTGTATCATCTCGCTTGGACTTTTCATTCAGCGCGAAATGCACGCGACGCGGCCGCTCGTATCCCTGGAGCTCTTTCGACGTCCCGCGTTCTCGCTTTCGTCGGCGACTTCGGCCTGCTCGTATACGGCTCAAGGTCTC
Organism: Vulcanimicrobiota bacterium; assembly: GCA_963715815.1. Lineage (GTDB taxonomy): Bacteria > Vulcanimicrobiota > Vulcanimicrobiia > Vulcanimicrobiales > Vulcanimicrobiaceae > JAFAMS01. Next base: position 2,701,254 of record OY970278.1, read on the forward strand.
GCAGTCGTATCGCTGCCCTTCTACTTCCAGGCGGTTCTGGGAAAGACGCCGTTTGAAGCCGGGCTGCTACTCACGCCGTGGCCGCTGGCAATCGCGGTCGTCGCACCGTTTGCGGGCCGGCTCGCCGATCGCTATCCGGCATGGATCCTTGCGACGTCGGGACTCGGAGTGATGGCGCTCGGACTTGCACTGCTAGCAATAATGCCAGCGAATCCAAGTGCGGCCGACATCATCTGGCGCGAGATAATCGCGGGCATCGGCTTCGGTTTCTTCCAATCACCAAATAATCGCGAGCTGCTCTCGAGCGTGCCGCGCGAGCGTGCCGGCACTGCCGGCGGGATGGTCGCGACCGCGCGTCTGTTCGGACAATCGCTTGGCGCCGCGCTGGTCGCAGTCGTGTTCGGAACGCTCGGCGCACGCGAAGTGTTCGTCGCCGGCGCGCCTCACGCCGCAATCGCACAAGCCGGCCCGGTGACGCTCTGGGTTGCGGCTTCGATTGCTGCAGCCGGCGCGATCGTGAGCTTGCAACGCAAGGGACGAGAAGCTTCGCAATCACGGCGGGAGCCCGTGCCGACCATGACTAATGCCTAGTGCCCTCAAGCAGCTGCACTTAGCAGACTGCTGAGATTATCGTTCTCTTTACGGGAGTAGGAGATGAGCGAAAAACCTCGCGTAAATCGCGGGACGGTTCTCAAGCTCAGCGGCATTGCCGCAGGCGCCGTTCTCGCCGACATTCTTGCACAGGAACCCGGAGACGCGAATCTGCCGATCAACATGACGTGCGGCAGCAACAATTCGCCCGGTGCCATGGCCCTCCGACGACATAGGAGCCCGAAGTCCGGCATGTTTAACGAGATATATATCTATCTCTGGGACTACGATACAAATCCGGACCACGTGCCCAAATATGGAGATGCGTCAATTCTCTTTGACAACAGGATCGTTGCTCCAAACGCGAACGGTGGGTACCTGCCCGCCGGTGGCGGCAATTTAACCGGCTACTACGGTACGGGTACGCATCCTGAACGCTTGGACCAGAATTCAAACCCGGTGCCGCATCCTGGTCTCTTTATCGTTGTTAGCTTGAAGCCAGGCAAGTAGCAAAATCCCTACTTAAGAAGCACGACGAGTTCGTCGGCGAGTGATGCAGCGGCTCCCTGTGCGGCAAGTTTTTGAAATTCGCCGTCGCCGAGAGCCGCGCGCATTGTCGGGACTGCGTCGCCCAGCTCTTGATCCGCACGCATCCCGCCTTGCGTCCGCAGCGATTCAGAAAGACCCATCAACTTAGCGGCGTAGCGGAAATCGCGCTCGCTAACGATCACTTGCACGAAGGCTTCCAGGCTCTTTATCGTGAGGGCTTTCGACTGGAGCTCGTTCGCGATACGCATTGCCTCGCTGGCGTACTCGCGCGCAACCTTTGAGTTGAGCCGGCGCGCACAAACCTTCGCGAGATCGGCGAGAGTGTCCGCAACATCCACAGCGTTACGAAGAAGTCGTTTTGATTCCAGGGCGCGCCGAAGCAACGCCTCCGCGCGATCGAGCGCATTCTTCTTCACTTCCACGTTCGCAAGATTGAGAAGGATCGAACTGGTCAGGTTCAGGTCGCCCAATGGTTCGGCAAGCTCAAGACTCTCATTGAGCCTTCTCTCCGCATCGGAGAGATCTCCGATTTCTGCGTCGACCGCCGCCAAATTCGCAAGTGCAGTGCAAAGTAACCGCGGAGTGTTCGTCGCCTGGAGTGATTCAATGGAGCGGAGATAGTAGTCACGCGCTGTGCTCAAATCACCCGCTCGGTGTTCGATAGTCCCGAGCGCATGAATCGTTTTGCCTAAACCAACCGCGTCCTCGAGGCCTTCGTAGAGTTCTCGAGCCCGCACGCCTAGTCGACGCGCCTCACCGTAATCGTCTTGTATGGTCGCAAAAACGGTAGCTCGTTCGAGAATCGCGGCTAAACCGGAGTCCGGCAATCGCCCGCATGCAATCGCGCGCTTAAGCCATGTAACGGCCTCGGTGAGATGGCTGCGAATTTGCCAGTACAATGCCATCGAAAACACGAGCGGCGGCAGCTCGTGAGGCTCATTTTCGATTGCCCACACCAACGCTGCACGATAGTTGCGCACTTCAACGTCGATTTGGTCGAGCCAGCTGACGCGCTTCATTGCATCGAGTTTGGGACCGTCGTTCGCTCTCTTCGCATAATGCGCAAAATGCGCTCGCACGATCAGATCTTGCTCGTCCGATTCTGCTAGCCGCTCGGCGGCGAACTCACGAATCAATTCGAGCAGCGCATAAAACGGGATCGCGCCTTCGAGCTCGGACGTAACGAACGATTTCTCGACCAGTGATTGAAGGACGTCTTCCATTGCCTCAATGCCCGCGGCGCTGAGCACCGCCTCGCATGCGTCGAGCATAAAGCCGCCATCAAAGATCGAAAGACAAGCCAACGCGCGCTTCTCCTCATCGCTGAGGAGCTGGTAGCTCCAATCGATCGTGCTCCGAAGGGTTCGTTGGCGAGCTGCGCCCGTCGTATCGCGTGACGCTAGCGCGAGGCGCGAGGCCAAGCGTTCGTCCATCTGTACGATAGTGAACGTGCTTAGGCGAGCTGCGGCCAGCTCGATCGCAAGCGGAATGCCTTCGAGCTTTTGTAGCAAATCGATCCAGGTCGGCATCTCAGACTGCGCTACGTGAAACTCCGACCGTACCGCGCGTGCGCGTTCCATAAAGAGATGCTCGCGATCAGTCCCCGGCATCGGGAGAATGCGGACGACCTGCTCGCCGCCGATGTGAATTGCTTCGCGACTCGTGACAACGATCGCAAGATGCCCGCACCCAACGAGCAGCGGTCGAACGATCGCGGCGACTTCAGCCACAAGATGTTCGGCGTTGTCGATCACGAGCAACATCCGTTTATCGCCGATGTTCTGCACCATCGTCTCGGCGATCGGTTGACCGGGCGCTTCCGATACGCCGATTGCAGCCGCCACGACATATGCGACGAGTTCTTTCTGCTCAACGCCGGCGAGCGACACAAACCAACATCCGTCCTTGTAGGTGGAACACTCCTCGGCCGCAAGCTGGAGCGACAGTCGAGTTTTGCCAATCCCGCCCGGACCGGTAAGTGTGATTAAACGATGCTCCGCGAGAAGCCGCTTGAGATCGTGCAGCTCGCGTTCGCGCCCGACGAAACTCGTAAGTTGCGTTGGAAGATTGTTCGCGATGACGTCCAGTGAATGGAGCGGTGGGAAATCCGCGCGCAAGCCCTCTCCGCTGACCTGGAACGTATGCTCCGGCTGACTAAGATCTTTGAGCCGATGCTGACCAAGATCAATAAACGAAACGCCGCTTGGCGTCGAGGACTGCAGCAGCGATGCAGTCGCCGCCGAGAGAACGACCTGTCCACCGTGCGCGACCGACATCAATCGCGCAACGCGGTTGAGCGTCGGACCGAAGTAATCGCCATCGCGCTCGATTGCGGTGCCCGTGTGAATGCCCATGCGCACGCGCACTTCACCGGTCTCAGCAGGCCACGCGTACGCCGACAATTGACGCTGCGCGTCGATCGATGCGGTTAACGCATCCAGCGGGCGAGCAAACGCGCAGCAAAACGCGTCGCCAACCGTTTTGAAGACGGCGCCGTTATTCTTCGCAGTTACCTCGCGAAAGATTTGGTCATGCGCAGCCAACGCGGCCGCCATCGCTTCAGGGTGCGCGTCCCACTTTCGGGTGCTTCCCTCGATGTCCGTAAATAAGAAACTGACGGTGCCCGTAGGAAGTGGGACCGTGTCCATACTGCAGAGTTGGCGCTCGCCAGGGCTCTCCTCCTAGGCGGCGCCGGAACCTGGGCGACGTTCGCGAAGTCATGAGGCCGTAATGTCGACAATCTCAGAAATCCAGCTCGGCCCGAAGACCAACATCAAAGAGCTCGTCGAGGCTTTGCCGATCGCCGAGCAAGTGCTCACGAAGTTCGGTCTCCATTGTGGCGGCTGCGGCGTCAACAAATACGAGAATATCGAAGCCGGCGCGAAAGCACACGGCCTGCGCGTTGAGCCGATTATCGCCGCACTCGAAGAAGCACGACGCACGGGCAACGTGCCCACCGTCTCCGACGACGACCGCACGCCGCTGCGCCGGGCACCCGGTGAGTTCGCGCGCCGCTCGCGCTTCAAGCACGTCGTCCCGGTCATGTCGGGCAAAGGCGGCGTCGGTAAGTCGCTGGTCACCGCAATGCTTGCGGTTGGTTTGCGCGCGCAGAATCTCAAAGTCGGCATTCTCGATGCGGACATCACCGGTCCGTCGATACCGCGGCTTTTCAATCTTCGTGAACCGCTTGGGCTCATGCACGATCCGAACGGACAACCCGGACCAAACGGACAGCCACCGCCGCCGATCATGGTCCCCGCTATCTCGCGCACCGCGATCGAAATCGTTTCCTCGAATCTGTTGAGCGATCAAGAAGACACGGCGATGATTTGGCGCGGCCCGATTCTTTCGGGTGTGATCCGTCAATTCTACGAGCAAGTGATGTGGAGCGATCTCGACATTCTTCTCATCGACTTGCCGCCTGGGACGTCGGATGCGCCGCTCACGGTCTTGCAGTCGCTCGCCGTCGACGGCGTCGTGCTTGTCACGATGCCCCAAGCGCTCGCGACGATGATCGTGCGCAAAGCCGCGAATCTCATCCACCAGCTCAAGAAACCGATTCTCGGCGTCGTCGAAAATATGTCGTACTTCGAAGCACCTGATACCGGTCATCGCTACGATGTCTTCGGTCCTTCTCATGCCGATCAGGTCGCCGAGCTTGCGCACGCGCCGGTCCTTGCGCGCATTCCGATTAAGCCCCGCTTGATGGAGCTTGCCGATGCCGGACGCGTCGAAGAAATCGACGATCCGATTTGCGTCGAGCTAGCGCACGCGATGCTCGATGCGCTCGTCACGACGCCGCGCCCGAAAAAAGAAATCTCGCTAATATAAAAAAACGCCGCTCTAAATCGAGCGGCGTTCTTCTTTTCCGAGTATTAGACTAGCGCCAGTGACCCGGAACCCAAACTTGGTAGCCGTTCGGCGTCATGCGATAGTGGCCGGGAACCCAATGTCCACCCATACGGCCGCCAACGTAGTGCCCGGGAACCCAATTCCAACGTCCGGCATACCAACGCCAATGTCCGCCATCCCAATGATAGTAAGGTCCGGGAGCGACGGGGACGACTTCGGCGCGCGGCGGCGGCATCGGTCCAACCCGAACGCCGATCGACATTTGCGCCGACGCCGGTGCGGGCATCGCGCCGGCGAACATTGCCAAACCAAAGAATGCTGCGAGGAAAATGCTGGTAACTCTCTTCAACTTGGTTCCTCCATTGCTTATAAGTGCACGCGGCCTTGGCCGCATTGACGTAACGGCTCGAGTGAGCCGGCGTCCGCGACGTGCGAGGTTTTCCCACCTCGAATTAATCCTACCCATATTCCCCGGGCTTGCCTGGGTAGAATGCCGGCCATGCGACGATTGACGCTCGGTTTGTGCGCCGGCTTCCTCGCGGGATACGCGGCGGTTCGCATTCTGGAAGCCAGGAACGACGTTCGCAAACCTGCGGGTCCGCTGCCCAAAAACCCAGCCGCTTACGGCGCAACGAAACGCGCGCTCATGCTTACCGGCGTCGCGCGTTCGCTCGCGGGGCAAGCCGTGATCGCGTTCGCGCTCGCCGATCGTTTGCCGGCCTCCGAGCGTCCGCTGGTCACGGCGGCTTACAATGCAGCGGCGACGCTCATCGACGCGATCCTCGATACGCCGATCGATTACGTCGAACACTTCGTCTTAGAACGTCGCTACGGGCTCTCCGATCAAACGTTTACAGAATGGCTCCGCGAGCGCGCAAAAGCGACGGCGCTCGGGATGATGCTCGGAATCCCCGTCGTCACCGGGTTGCTCTGGATAGCCCGCCGTTTTCCAAAGACGTGGCCGATCGTCAGCAGTATCGCCGCTGTACCGGTCCTAACGCTCCTGACGCTCGTCGCGCCCGTCTATCTCGCGCCGATCTTCAATAAGTTTGAACCTCTCGAAGGCCCGCTCGAGCAGCGTCTGCGTCGATTAGCCGCGCGATATGGCGCGGGTGACGCCGACATTTTTCGTTTCGATATGAGCCGTCAGACGAAAAAAGCGAATGCGTACGTCACAGGACTACTCGGCAGCCATCGCATCGCGATTGCAGACACCTTGCTCGAGGGATTCAACGACGACGAAACCGAGTTCGTCGTTGCGCATGAGCTCGGTCACTACGTCGCCGGCGACACGCTGCTGAGCATCGGTATTGGATCGCTGGCTGCAACGTTTCTGATCTTCGCGGGAAAAGCACTCGCACTTGGAAACGGTGAGCGCGTCGGGAGCATTCGAGGGCTTGCGCGTTTCAGCTTATGCACGCAGGCGCTCGCAACGCTCGTTGGTCCATTGCTTGCTGCCGGTTCGCGAGCGATCGAACGACGCGCCGACCGCTTTGCGGTCGCTGCGACAGAACACCCAGAATGGGGAATCGCCGCCTTTGAGCGCCTACGCGATCAAAATCTTGCCGAAGACGAGCAACCGCTATGGGCGGAGCTGCTTATCTCTTCGCACCCTTCGCTGCGATCTCGAATTGCGACCTTGCGCGAAGCCATGCGGGAAGATCCGTCTTCTCAGTGACGTAGACGCCCTCTCGCAGCTCTCGCCGGAATTCACCGAACGTTCCGAACGCCTCGGCGAATGCGTCGTGCTTGTGAATCGATTCGTAGTTCAATTGCGTTGCGGCGAGGAACGTCTCGTCCGGGAAATCCGCGTACATCGCAAGCGTGCTCGCCAGGATCCCCCGCACGACGTCTTCGACGAAGCGTGGATTGTGGTGTGCCTTGTTGACGACAAAGAATTCGTCGGGGCGCTTGAGCAGGTCGTACGTCTCGCTCGACATCGAGTTCTCGACGATCTCGACCAGATCTTCGGCGCGAATCTCGGAGCCGCGATCAGAGGGCGATCCGATCAGAAGCGTACCTTTTCCGCGCTGATTGTGGGTCGCGACGGGAAGCGCATCGAGCGCACGATCTGCCTCGGCTTCGCTGAAACCGGCTTCGAGCAGTTCGCGATGTGAATGCTCACGCACCATCAGTTGCGCGCACGGACACGCCGTCATCCCTTCGGCTTCTACGCCGACCGCGCGCCGCGTCCCCTGACGGTCGGCATGTGCTATCCCGACAAGCGCGTAGGTTTCCTCGGTGCGTTTTCCGCTTACCGGCGTCCAACGCTCGAGACCGAACTCGGCGCGCACGCGGACGTCGGCTCGCAAGGCGTGCTGCGAGACGACGATCTCGCGCGCGACGCGCTCGACCACTTCCTCAACCGTCGATGCGGGCTCGCCGCGCGAGAGCACCTCGAGCAACACCTCTTCGAGTAGTTCCGAAAACCGTGACATGTGAACGCCGGCCCGATTTGGTTCGAGATCGGCAACCATCGAGAATTCCGCATTGAGCGGAATTTTGCGGCCGCGCAGCGTCAAGCGAATGATGCGCTTGATCTTGGCAACGCCGACACGGCTGAGCGCGAGATGATGCTCGGGCTCCTGACTCTGACGGTCGACGTCGAAGCGCAGAGCACGCTGCTTTCGCACTACGCCGTCGTGTGATGAGTGCGATGCAAGCTCGGCGAGCGTTGACTTACGAACGGGATCGATGAATTCCGGTGCGATCTCCGCCAGCGGGATCAGGTTGTAGGGACGCTGTTCGATGTACGGATGCGGCAACTCGAAGCGGCCGAGATCAGCGACGAGATCATCGTAGTACAGGAAGTCGATGTCGATGGCGCGCGCGGCAAGATGCTCGTGCCGCCGTCCGATCGCGGTTTCGACATCACGAAAAAACGACTCGAGCGAAGCCGGATCGAGCTCGGTCGAGAGTACCGCGGCCGCATTGAGAAATTTCGGACCCGCGACGCTCCCAATTGGGACGGTCTCGTAGAACGACGAGACCGCATCGATGCGGACGCGCGTGCGCAGTCGCTGAAGCGCTTGCAAGATATTGCCTTGCCGCTCGCCGAGGTTCGAACCGATGCCGATCAGCGCCGTGTGCATGCCCCCAATCCTATCCATCTGCCGAGCGTGATGCAATGATCTGGGCGTAACGCGTGCTCGCCGGCGTCGGGACGCGCTTTAGATCCTGATCGCGATCCAGATCGACGTAGTAGAGCCCAAAATCGCTGTTGTTGTCGAAGGGCAATCCCCACTCGCGATTCGAGGTGATGCTCCAGCACAGATAGGCTTCGACCGGAAGTCCCGTTGCCAGCGCCTTCTGGACTTCGCGGAGGTGGTTCGCGATGTAGTCGGCACGCGCTACGTTGTCTGCGCTCGTAACGCAGCCGTTCTCGACGATGATGATCGGCTTACCGGGAAACTGCTTGTGCTGCTCGCGCAAGATTGAGCCAAGGACGCCGGGCCAGACCGGAGCGCTCGCGTAGCGGCATTCGGCTGCGGACACCAAGCGATTGAACTTGAACAGAGAAGGCGCGCCCCAGTAGTAATCGAGTCCGATGTAGTCGAGCGTCCCGACGCATTCCGGCGGACACAGAAATTCTGCGAGTCGCCCCGCCATCCCCAAATTCCACCAATTCGTTCCGAGAATCGTCGCGAACATCGAGATCGATTTGCGCAATCCGTCAAATCGCCGGAGCCACGAACGCGTTGCGTCCAGTCGTTGCTCACCCTCCAAAGGCACGAACTCGATTTTTCCGGCGCGCGCACCGAAGATGCGCGCTGCAATTTTGCGCGCGAGATCGGGCTCGAGGCCTTCGTACTCGCCGTTTGCCGCGCGCGCACAAAGTGCGGACGGCCCCGGTCGAATCCCGACACGCAATACGCCGCGCCGGCGAATCGCGCGCAGCGACCGGTCCAGATCCGGAACGTGCTGCGGATCAACGGACGCGCGCCCGATGTGCGCGACCGTCTTGCGATTATTCGTGTGCGGGGCGTTGGGCATCGATGCTTTGGCCTCGCGCAACGCCAAATCGACGGCGTTGAGAAGCGCGCGGCTCCCGAAAGGAATCGCCACCGCGAAGTCTTGAGCCTGTCCTCGGACCGCAGTCGTCGTAAGATTGCCGTGGGCGTAACTCTCGAGAAAAACGTCGTCGTCGAACACGAGGTCAACATGTCCTTCGCGCAGCGCCGCAACCGCTGCGTCGAGATCATCGAATTCACGCATCGAGGCGCGCGGGAAATATTGTTGGAATTGTTCGGCGGGCGCACCGGCAGCGGCAACGCCGACGCTCCCGGTAAACGAGCGCAAATCGGCAGGCGGCGCCTTGACGCTCTCGTGCAGGGTGCAAAGGTTCGCGACGAAATACGGCTCGGAAAACAACACGCGATCCATACGCTGCTGCGTCATCGTGATTTGTGCGATCGAAATGTCGACGGCTCCCGAATCGATGAACGGGACTTGCGAGAAACGTCCCGCCTGCCGAATGAGATCGTCGGGCGTATGGAGATTGATGGCCGCACGATCGACAAGGGTTTGAAACCACTGCGGCAACCCGAGAACGAGCGGATTCGTTCCGACGCTGGCTTGCGGGCGTTCCTTGCGAATCGCTGCACGCGCACGCGTATGAGCGAGAAACAGATTCGGAATCAACTTGACGACCGCTTCCATCTGTTCCGTCTCGGTCGCGAAGGGCTCCATACCCGGCGGCATCGCGTAGGCACGCATGCACCAGAGCTTTATGAATCCGTAGACGAGTTGATTTGGTTCGTTGATCGTGACGTAGTAGTCGATCAACTCTCCAAGACGCTGCACGACCTGCGTGGCGTACGCCGCCAGACGATCCGGAAACCCGGGGTCGAGTAGGCCGGCACCGTTGCCCGCCGCCTGTACGTGAAGCGGCCACGAGTTATGGTGCAGCGTGACGATTGTCGACATGCCGGCGTCGCGCATGTACTGCAGCACGTCGCGATAGTGGGCGAAAGCCGCATTATCCCATGTTCCGGCCTCGGGTTCGAGCCGAGCCCAGGACAGCGATAGTCGAAATGCACGGCACCCGAGTCCGCGTGCAAGATCGACGTCTTCTTTGTAGCGACTCCAAAAATCAGTGGCTTTGCCGCGCGCGGTCAGACCTCGTACGCGCTCCCACACGTCGCGAATATCATCCTGACCGGTGTACGCTTCACACTGATGATCCGCAGTGGCAACCCCGAAGCGGAACTCAGATGGAAACGGCGGTAAGTCGCTCAGCTATAAGGCTCGTGTATTTTGGGCGGCGAGTCCGCGGGCGATCCGTGACGAGAGCTCTGAAAGATGGGCACGCGTCGCGATGTCGAGGCCATGCGAGACAAGTCCCTTGTGCACTTCTGCCTGCGCATGGTGGAGCTCGTAGCGCGCCAGTTCTTGCGTTTCGTACGGAATCTGCAACTGATCGAGCGCGAACGACGGCAGAAGCGCAATCTGCAAGAGCAGATCGGTGTAACGCCGTTGCATCTCGCGATGCGCTGCCGGAATCGGTGTTCCGGATGCAACGTCGTCGTAAACCGCTGACGAAGACCACTCGAAGAGATCTTGCAGCGACATCGTCTTACCCGGCGCCAACTGCGATTGGTCGGCGATGCGCGCAATATTGACAGGCGTGAAGATCGTGTAGAGGATCGTATCCTGAACGTTGGCGACGAACGCCGACAACGGAAAGTCCGGACGCGACGTCAGACCTTGCGCGCCCCAGCCGTGGAAGCGATCCGGTCCCAGATGTTCGACCAAGCTCGGCGGCAGCGCGAGCGCGTGTGCGGAGAACACGTAACGATCGAGCAATTCGAAAGCGCGCTTTTGATCGCTCCGAGGAACCGGTGCGAACGGCGACGTCCCGCTCGCTTGACCGCGATGCAACCGCGACGTGTAGACGCCGCCGACCCAGCGAGTCGTCAAGAGTGCGGAGCGCAGGTACTCGCCGAGGATCGTTGAGAACGCCAGGCGCTCGTCGTTGTACGAGCGATCGTCGCGCGGATAGCGTTTGTCGAGCGTGGCGAGCAAATGATCCGCAATCTGGAAACGTTGCGCGTGCCATCCGATCGGATCGCTCGAGAGCACGAACATTGCAATGCGCGGATCGACCGCCCACGCTCCGCTCGCGTCTTCATCCGTCTCGAAGACGTGATCCGGCTCTCCAGCGCGATCCGCAATCGCTTTGAGCGCGTTCGCCGAACCGCTCGGCGTGTATCCGTATTGGATCGCCCAATAATCGTACGGTCCGAGCTGCGTTTGGAAGAAATCGGGTTGCGGTTTACCAGGGGGCGCTAGGTTAACCGGGTTGTACGCCATCACCGACGCGCTGATACCGTGCTTCGCCGTGAACGCCGGATTCTCGACGTCGTGCAGCGAGTAGACCGACGGCGCCGCAAAGTTATGACGCAAGCCGAGCGCGTGGCCGACTTCGTGCATTGTCACGGCTTCGATATACTCGTTGACGTATTTGGTCGTCGCCTTCGAGCTCTCGCGTAGTCCCGGATAGAGCGCGAGCGATGCGAACGCCGCATCCGACTCGAGAGCTTCGCCGTACTCGCAGAAATCCGCCAGACACGGGTCGGCGAGCGTCGCGATTGGTGTCGTCGATGCCGCGTTCGGCTTCAGGCCCGAATCAGAGAAGAACGGTGCATACGGTGAGTATGCGGCGATCGGAACGCGCGATGGTACGATGTTGTCGACGAATCCCCGGCGCAAGCTGCGCAGCGCTTCACCGTCGACCGTGACGGTCGCGCGCAAGATCCGGCCCGTGAGCGGATCGGAGATGTGCGGCGTTGCAGCCACGAAGCTGGCGCGATCTTGATCGATCCAGCGCACCGAATTGTATTTTGCATCGTCGGGATCGAACGACGGATCGGCAGGCGGATCGTCAACGCGAATTGCGTGGGGATAGCCGATCTTCGCGAATGCCGCGTTCCACGCCAAGATGCCACGCCGAACTGCATCGCGGTACTCGCGCGGAACCTCGTTCGTCATCGTGAACACGATCGGGCCCTTCGAAAGATCCCAACGATCGATGTAGCGCACGAACGGCGAGGGCGTCCTGTCGTCGCCGAAGTGTTTCTGCGTCTCGAGGAAGTAGCCGATGCGATCGTCGGCCGGGCGCGGCACGAACTGCGCCGTGCGCGCAGGCTCCTCGAGAATGCTGTAGTGGACCTTGATCGGCGTACCGTGCGTGTCTGGGACGGTTTGCAGATCGCCGCTTCCATTGAACGTCAGATTGACGGTGATCTCGTCGTTATCCGGAAGCGCCTTGGTCGAGACGTAATACGAGCGCGAAGCATCGAGTGCAAAGCCCGCACGCGGACCGCCGAGCAGCAGCATCAATCCACCGGCGGGCGATCCGCCTCCGGCTGCCGCGGCAAGATCCTTGCCGATGTCGAGATGATCCGTCAGGAAAAGCACCGGCGCGATCGCAACGTGATCGGTCAAAGCATTCTCAGCCAGGATCGGTGAGACCGCAATGATCGAAGCTGCAGTCGAAATCGCGAGCGCTTTGGCTGCCGTCCCCTGCGGTGAAGCGAAATCCGTGTTCGGCGTTATCCAGAATATGCGGTGACCGATGCGTTGGAATTGCACGAGCATCGGATCGTAGAGCCGGCCTGCGAATGTCCCGGCGCCGAGCCCCGACGCAAGCGACGGCGCAAAAATGAACGTCTTCTTGAAATCTTCGGGACCAAGATCCAAATACAGATCGTCGTCCTTGCGAATGAGATTGATGAGCCCGGTCTGCAGCTGCGCATTGTGCATGAAAGCCGCGTACGATTGCGGCGCCTGCGGCGTGACGTTCAGCAAGGCTTTAATTGATGTCGGAACGTTTGCCGGCATCCCGGCCGACGGGAGGACGACAGGTTCTTGCCCGCTGGGAGAACTCTCAGGTTTCGGGCTGCTGGGAGCAGGGGCCGCAGTCGCGGCCTCCGGCGCGGCCTGCGCGTGCACGGCCGGCGTTCCGGCGGCAGCAACGAAGAGCGCGGTCAAAACAAAAAGGGCTATCGCCCTGATGGAAAGGCGCATTGCCCCACGACAATTCCTTTCCGCACGGCACGCCTCCCGGCTGCCTTGCTGGAATTTATCGAAAAATTAAGCTAGAGCTTGCGAGCGTTCGAACGCTGTGTCGGCCGAGCGGTGCACGGGGAGCGCGACGCGCACGTGCATACCGTAACCCGCAATGCGCTCGACATCGATCGTTCCGCCGAACTGCTCGACGAGCCACAAGCCGCGCCCGGTTTCCATAAAGACATCGGCGAGGCGGCGCGATTGGAATTTGAAGCCATTTCCCCGATCGATTACGTGCAGGATTGCGGAATCGTCGACCCATTCGAGCGCAATGTCGATTGCGCCGGGAGCATGGCGAACGACGTTCGCGACGAGCTCCCCGAAGATGACTTCGGCCGCATCGATCTCACTGGACTCTGTAGCTTCGGCACGCAGATGATCGATGAACGCGCGGCGCGCATCGTTCGCGGCACGCGCATGATCGGCGTGAAAACGCCACGTCGTGCGTGGAAACGCAACAACGAAGATTGCGGCATCGTCCTGGACCTGCGCCGGTAAACAGGTCGATGCAATCAAGTTCGCGGGGCTGCGCACGAACGGCACGGCTCCCAATCTGAGCGCTTGTTTGAGCGTCTCTTCGCCGGCTTCGATGTCGCGATTGGCTTCGACGACCCCGTCGGTATAGAATGCGATCGCCGCGACGTCGTGCGTCGAACGGCTGCGAGCGGGTTGCGACGGTGCAAGGCTCCGCAATCCGATCGGCATCCCGTCGACTTGCAACGCCTCGATCGAACTGTCGAGCAGACGCAGCAACGGATATGGGTGACCGGCGTTTGCCGCGACAATGCGACGCAAACCGGGATCGTAGATCGCAACGAAGGCCGTCGCGATCGCATCTGGATAACGCTGCACGACGACACGCTCGGCCGCATCCAGGATATCTCCCGGATCGTCTTCGTACATGCCGACAACGTTGATCGTGTGACGCAGCTTGCCCATGATCGCCGAAGCCTGTAGACCGCGCCCCGTGACGTCACCCACCGAGAACAGAAATCGTCCGTCCTGTAGTTCGAAGATGTCATACCAATCGCCGCCGACCTGCGCGTCGCTTGCCGTCGCCGCGATGTAGACTGTGCTCACCTCGGCACCCGGTACGTTCGGCAGCTGCGCCGGGAGCGTTACCTCTTGGAGCGTCTTCGTGAGCCTGCGCTCGCGTTCGACGCTTTCCTCGTGTTCAAACGCCAACGCCACTCGCCGCGCGACCTCTTCCATCAGCTGCACTTCGTGATCGCCGAAGTTGTGGTTGTTCGAATAGATCGTGAGCGCGCCGTAGACTTCGTCGGTGGTGAAGAGTGGAACGGTTAGCATCGACTGCGGCGTTGCCTGGGCGAACACCGGCAAAATGTAGGGATGCAAGGTTTCGCGCAACCGTTGGTCGCCCGTGTTTGTGCGCAGCATCGTGCGATGCCGCCTCAGCGTTTCGTAGAAGCTGCGTTCGCTCTCGCGGTTGAAAATGCGTTGGCCGCGCATTTCACGGAGGACCGCGCCGAGCTGCGGATTCCGGTGCGCAAGTTCTTGGAGCCGAATCGTATTCGGACTCTCCAAAACGTAGACGGCGGCCCAATCGGCCGCGTCCTCGACGATGATGTCGAGAACCTTGCGCAGCTTCGCCGCCGCTTCACCGCTTCCAAAGAGAACGTCCGTTGTACGCGCGAGGAGCCGAAGGCGTTCGAAAGACCGCACGTTCTCGATCGCAACGCCGAGTTGGCGCGCGGCCGCCATCGCAAGGTCGACGTCCGCTGCGTCGAACGAGCGGCTTTCGTCGGACGAGATAAAGCAGATCGTTCCGATTAGATGCTGCCCGACGATCATTGGAACGACGATCTCCGACATTTCATGAAGCGGCTCGCGCGTCGCGACGACGCGCTCGACGAGTCCGTCGTGTAAGAACTGCTCGATGCCTGCGCTGCTCAGCGCCGTCATGAGGGCGGGATCTTTGTGCGCGGTGGCGCCGATCCACTGCTCGCCGTGTTCGGAGAAAAGAACTGCGCATCCGTCGCTGAAACGTTGCACGGCTACGCGCGCGAAGGTCGTTACCGTCTGCTCGTGATCGAGTGACGAAGCGAGCACGTTTGCGAGTTCGGACAGAAACCGCGAGCCTTCGCCCGAGCGGACCTGATCGTTGATGTCGGTCGCAACGGCTACCCAATGCGTGATTTCACCGTTCGCATCGCGTATGGGCGCCGCGCGCGCGAGGAACCAACGATAGCGCCCGTCTTCAGCAGCGCGAAGACGATACTGCATTTCGAAATTCTCGCCGGTCCGGAGCGACCGGTTCCAACGCTCCCACGTCGCCTCGAGGTCATCCGGATGAACGACGCCGGAGGCCGTCTCAGCCGGCAAACTCGCCAAACTCTCCAGAGATCGCCCGGTGTAGGCGACCCAGAGCGTGTTAACGTGGACGATACGGCCGCTGCGGTCGGCAATAAGGACGAGATTCAGCGCGGCCTCGGCTACGTCAAAATCCCGGAGTTTGCTAACCTTGGTACCTCCCGTCCATCATTTGTGCCCCTTGTCTAGGGGCCCGAAACAAAGCCTGCCCCCGTAGACGGAAAGACTCGAAAACGGGGAATGGTGGTCCTATGGCACTGAGGGCGCGCGATGCGCTCCCCTCTCTCGAGGGGGCGACGCGTTGGATCAATGGACCGGAGCTTTCCCCGCGCGATCTCGCCGGCCGTCCGGTATTCGTGCACTTTTGGTCGATGACGTGTTACGTCTGTCACGACGTAGCCGCCGAGGTGACGCGTTGGCGCCACATGTTCGAGCCGGACGGGTTACTCTTCGTCGCGGTTCATCAACCGCGCGTTCCGCAAGAGCTCGACGTGGAAGCCGCGATCGATGACGCACTCGGCGCGATGAACATTACGCATCGCGCTGCATTCGACAACGATCTGCACATCGTCGAGCGTTTCGACAATCAGTTTGTACCTGCGTACTACCTTTTCGATCGCGAGCACAAGCTGCGCCATTTTCAGGCCGGCGACAAGAGCTACGATCGTATCGAAGCCGCGATTGAAAGGGTGCTCGCCGAGGTGCCACAAACCGCCAAAGCCTGAAGCATTATTACGGCTGGACGATCGTCATCGCGCTCGGCGCCACGACGATCGTATCGTATGGTACAAGCCAGTATCTGATTGGCGTTCTGGTCGGACCGATCGCGCAGGATCTGGGTTGGAACAAGGCGGCGATAAACGGGGGCTACTCGTTGACCGTCCTCGTTTCAGGCATACTCGGATTCGGCATCGGCCATGTTCTCGATCGAATTGGAGCCCGGACGCTGATGTCGGTGGGTTCCGTTGTGATGGGAGCATCACTCGTGCTCCTCGGGCAGGTCCACACGCTTCCGCAATTTTACGCCGTGTGGGGCGCCGGTTTCGGGGTTGGAACGGCGCTGACGTACTATCCGGTTTCGTTCACGGTTGTTGCGAACTGGTTCGAAAGCCGCCGCATGAACGCGCTCTCGACCTTGACGTTTCTGGGCGCGTTTTCATCGACACTGTTTTATCCCCTGAACGGGACGCTGGTCGCGGCTTTCGGTTGGCGCGAAGCGGTCGTGCTCCTCGGCGTGATTCAAATCTTCGTAACGCTGCCGCTGCACGCGGTGCTGCTGCGCCGACATCCGGAGGACATGGGTCTTCATCCCGACGGCGGTGACGCCGCGCCCGCAACCGGGATGCTTTTCGGAGAAGCGATCCGGACGCGCGCGTTCTGGCTGATAACCGCGACAATCTCGCTTTCGTTCTTCGCGAGCACGACCGTTATCATCGAGCACATAATCTTCTTGACGTCGCGTGGCTTCGCCGCGCCGCTCGTCACCTCGATCGTCGGACTCTTCGGCATCGCCTATCTTCCCGGCCGCGCCATCGTCGTCTACGCAGGGCGGTACGTCCCGCTGCAATTTCTCGTCGCAGGTGCGGTTGCGCTCGAAGCGATCGGCATCATACTTCTCTTGAGTGCGCACGCGATCGCGGCCATCATCGTTTACGTCGTCATCTTCGGCGGTGCGTACGGCGCGCTCTCGCCGCTACGTGGTGCGATAATGGCCGAACGCTTCGGGCGGCGCGCGTACGGTTCGATCATTGCATTGCAAGGCATACCGATCGCAATTCTGGCAGCGCTCGGTCCGCTAGTCGGCGGAAAGTTGATCGACGCATTCGGCTATACTGCGTCGTTCGAAGGATGCATTGCATCGCTCGCGCTCGGCGCACTGCTAATGCTTATCCCGTTATGAGATGCGCGATGCCGAATGCGGCCGCGGCTGCCGCCGCACCGATCAACGTCGTCTGTAGCGCGCCGCGCAGCCGTGACGTTCTTGTCATCCGCGCCTTGTAGCCTCCGAACAAGAACAACGCGATCAGGGTCAATGCGATCGATACGAGCAGCGCAAACGGAACGTTTGAAATGAAGACGTAAGGAACGAGCGGGACGAGTCCGCCGACTGCGTACGCGACCGCAATCGTAAGCGCGCTGATCGGCGCCTGATTCATTTTCGGACGCTCGAGACCGAGCTCGAAGCGCATCATAAAGTCGACCCAACGGTCCGGGTCGGCAACGATGTGATCGACGACTTGTTCGAGCTCATTGCCCCCCAAGCCGTATTCTCGGAAGACGTCACGCACTTCATCACGCTCGATATGTGGAACAAGCTGCACTTCGCGATACTCGCGGCGGCGTTCGCTCGCATATTGATCGATGTCGGTGCGGGCTGCGAGATAGCCACCGAGCCCCATCGAGATCGAACCCGCGACGATCTCCGCGAGACCTGCGGTCACAACGACCTTCGATGACGCGACGGCGACCGAGACGCCGGCCGCGAGCGCAAACGGTACCGTTAGACCATCGGACAAACCGATGACGACGTCGCGCAGCGCGACCTTCGGACGCTGATGCGTCTCCCCGTGATGTTTGACCACGTTCCTCGCTAGGCGCGAGAAGCGGCTGAATCCTTCAGAGCGTGACGGCCGATCAGTTTTCCGGTTTGAAGTTCAGCGCGACGCCGTTCATGCAGTAACGCAACCCGGTCGGGCGCGGGCCGTCGTTGAAGACGTGGCCGAGATGGCCGCCGCAACGGCTGCAATGCACTTCGGTGCGCGCCTCAAACATCGAATTATCCGTGGATTCTCCGATGGCGTGCGGCAAATGGTCGTAGAAGCTCGGCCAACCCGTCCCGCTGTCGAACTTCGTCTTCGACGAGAACAGCGGCAGGTCGCAGCCGGCGCAATCGTAGATGCCGTTGCGCTTCTCGTGATCGAGCGGACTCGAGAACGCGTATTCCGTTCCGTGTTGTCGCAGAACCGCGAACGCTGCCGAGCTCAACCGCGCGTGCCACTCCGAATCGGAGAGGTTCCAAGCGGAATCGGTTGCTAACGCGGGGCGCGGCGATGCCGACGCTCCGAGGGCTGCAAAGAAGGCGCCAAGGTGAGTGAGCAGTGCGGGCCGTGTCATGTCCCGAGCCTACCACGATTGCGCGCAGAGCGCAGTAACCTGGCCTACGTCAGAGGAGCTTAGCGGCTGCTCGCATAGTGGGTCAGGACTTGTCTGGAGAGGGGATCCAGTTATGAATCGTGGTTCTTTCGTTGCGACGTCCGCAGCGGCGGCCGCAATCACGAGTTTTCCGGCGTTCGTTCGCGCCGCGGAGACTCGGAACTTTTCGTTCGGATACGATCAGCCGCACGACACCGTCTACGGTTTCACGGGCGATACGTTCGGCGGCAAGCTGCGCGATCTCTCGAACGGAACGATGATCATTCAGCAGTATCCCGGAGCGCAGTTGGGCTCCGAGCCGGAGATGGCACAAAAAGTTCGTTCGGGCGACATGGATTTCTGCATCAATGCGACCGCGAATTCCGCAGCGATCTCGCCGCAATCCGGCATTTTCTCGCTCGAGTATCTCTATCCGAGCGTGGCCATCTGCGTCAAATCGGTTCTCGATCCGGGCATCAACGACACGTTCAAGAAGATGGTCAGTGAAACCGTGACTGGGGCGATGTCGCTCGGACTCATGACCTGGGGCGTGCGCGACATGTACGCCAAGTTCGACATCACGAACGTCAACGACGTGAAAGGCAAGAAGGTCCGCGTTCAAGCCACCAAAACCGAAGACGCGTTCATGACGGCCTACGGCGCCGTTCCCGTACACATGGCATTCGGACAGGTGTACACGGCGCTGCAAACCGGCGTTGCGCAAATCGCAGAAAACTCGACCGACGTCTACCTGAAGAACAAACACTACGAGGTCGCTCCGGTTCTCTCGATGACCGATCACGAAGCGAACAACTACACGCTCCTCGTAAGTACGAAAACCTGGAATAGCCTCTCCAAGGATCAGCAGCGCTGGCTTGGGCAAGCCTTCGACTTCGCGCACCCGCTATGCCCGAAGAAAGCCGTTGACAACAACATCGCCGCCGTCGAGTCGCTCAGGAAACTCGGCGTCAAAGTAGTCGAGAAAGTCGACAAGGGAAGCTTCATAGAGCGCGCACAGCCGGTCATCGAGGAACAGGCGAAGGACCTCGGGCCGTACGCGCTCGCGCTGCTCAAACAGATCCGTGCACTCAAAGGCTAGGTGATCGTTTCGGAGAGCGCGCGTCATCTCAAGTGGCGCGCGCTCGATCCGCTCGAGTACGCACTGATGTGTTCCGCCGGAATTTGCCTGGCGGGCTTCACGGTCGCCGAGCTCGGCGACGTTTTCTTCCGTATCTTGTTGCATCCGTGGCTGACCGCGCAGGAATTCTCGCTCGGCTTCTTCGTTTGGGGCGCGTTTCTGGGTGGCGCCGTCGCCGTGAGGCGTGAGACACATTTCAAGATATCGGCCGTCGTCGAGAAGATGACAGGTGCGCGCCGCAAATTTTTCGAGACGTTCCGGCGCCTGATTGTGCTCATCGTGGCGCTTGTCATGATTGTAGCCGGATATATCAACTATCTCTCGGGGTTCGGAAGTTTTCTGACGCCGTCGGAAACGCCGATCGCCGTCCTCTACGCAGCGATCCCGGTTTGCGGAGTGCTGATCGTCGTCTTCACGATCGAATCGCTCGTCAACGGCTGGCGCAATGGATTCGAAGAGCCCGGCGAGCCGCGTGATCTGCAAGAGATCTTGGCGCAAGAAGCTTTGGAGCGTCCGATTTGACCGCGAGCGCCGGCATCGCCGTTCTCGTCATGACCTTCGTTGCGGTCTTTCTCGGCTATTTCGGCGTGCCGGTTGCATTTGCGATGATGGCGTCCGTATTTCTGACGGTCATCCTGTTCACGCATGTCAGTTTACCGTCGATCACGGGCCAGCTCTTCAACGGCATAAATACGATCAATCTGCTCGCCGTACCGTTCTTCTTGCTGGTTGGCGAGCTGATGATGTCGGCAAACATCACGTCGCGGCTGATCGTCCTGGCGCAAGCTCTCGTCGGTCACTTCCGCAGCGGACTCGCGCAAGTTGTCGCCGTTTTCAGCTTGTTCTTTTCAGGCATTTCCGGATCGTCGACCGCCGACGTCGTCGCGATCAGTACCGTACTCGGCCCGGAGATGCGGCGCGAGGGCTACGATCCCGCCTTCACGGCTGCACTCGTGGCAGCGGCAGCGACAATTGCAAACATGGTGCCGCCGAGCATTCTTGCGGTTGTGTACGGTTCGGTTGGGAACGTGTCGATCGGCGGACTCTTCTTGGGCGGCGCGACACCGGGCGTTATGGTCGCAATCGGCTTGATGATCTATTCGTATTTCTTCGGACCGCCGGGCATTCGCAAAAAGCGCGCGACATTCGGGCACATCGCAGAATCGGTCAAGCTTGCGGCGCTGCCGCTCGTCATTCCGATCATCATCGTCGGCGGAATTCTCACCGGACAATTCACGCCGGTCGAAGCGGGCGCAGTCGCCCTTGTCTACGTAATCGGCGTGCTGCTGCCGCTGATGAACCGCACGCATTTCCGAAAGCTCGCCCAAAATTTCGTGATGGCCGGGGCTTTGTATGCGCTCCCGATGATGGCCGTCGCGGCCGCGTCGGCGTTCGGATGGGTGCTTGCCTATTTGCGTGGCCCTCAGGTCGTTTCCGGTTGGATCGAACACGTCGCCGGTCATAGCTCGACTGGAATTCTGTTTCTGATCGTCGGGATTCTGACGATCGTCGGCGACTTCTTGGAGGGAATCCCGGCGATCATCATCTTTATGCCGCTGTTTCTCGAGCTGATGCAGCTCGGGAACATTCAGCCCGTGCACATGGGAGTGTGCATCATCGTGACGCTGGCTTTCGGGCTGATCACACCGCCGTACGGGCTCGCACTCTTGCTTTCGTCGAGCCTGCAAGGTGTGGCGTGGCCGCGCGCGCTCGTCGCGTCGCTCCCGCTCTACGTCATCTTCTTCCTCGTGATCGCGCTGATCATCGTTTTTCCGCAACTCGTGCTGTGGCTGCCGCGGTTGCTGTTTCCGCAGTCGATCGGCTGCTTTCAGAACACGTTCGGAGGATGGACATGCCCCTCGTAGTCGGAGTTATCGGTACCGGACTCATGGGCAAACCGATGGCACGCAATTTATTGCGCGCCGGTTATTCCGTGGTGGTGCAAAACCGCACGGCATCGAAACTCAAAGAGCTCGTCGAGGCCGGCGCGATCGCGGCACCGACCCCGAAGGAGCTCGCATCGAAATGCGACGTCGTCATCACGATGCTGATCGATTGGCCGACGACGCACGAGGCAATTTTCGGATCCGAGGGAGTGCTCGCGGGGATTCGCGCGGGCAGTCTCTTCATCGACATGGGGACGACGTCGCCGGCGCACGCACGCGAGCTGGCTGTGGCCTTCGCACAGAAAGGCGTCGATGCTATCGACGCGCCCGTCAGCGGCGGCGAGAAAGGCGCGATTGAAGCGACGCTGACCGTGATGGCAGGCGGTAGCGAAGCAGCCTTCGAGCGTGCCAAACCAGTTTTCACGGCGATGGCAAGGACGGCCGTTCGCATCGGTGACGCCGGCGCCGGGCAGATCGCGAAGATGTGCAATCAGCTCATCGTCGCTTCGACCGTCGAGCTTGTCTCAGAAGCCTTTGCGCTCGCGCGCGCGCACGGCGTCGATCCCGCCACGGTGCGCGAGGCGATGCTCGGAGGATTCGCGGGCAGCAAGATCCTCGAAGGTCAGGGCCAGCGCATGCTCGACCGCAATTTCGCTCCGGGCGGCCCGATCAAGACGCACATGAAAGACCGCGAGAACATTCTCGAAGCATGCGCCCGCGTGGGGCTTGAGCTACCCGCCGCTCAGGCGGCGTTCGATCGGGTCAAGCAAGTAGTCGATCGTGGTGACGGCGAGCTCGATCACACCGCGCTCTACAAGCTCTACGATGATCTGCCGTAGTATCGCGCGATCTGCTGAAACGCGTGGCGCATCCCGGTCCAGATCGCCCGCAGTTCCTTCTTGATCATGGACCTACCATACCCACTTATCCTCAGAAAGGCATTGGACAAGTGTTAAGTCGTCAGCACCTTTGCCAGTGGATGCCAGTAGTGTTCGTACCATCCGGAAACAAGATGCGGCGCGGCGTCGTTTGGGAATCCGGTGTGATCGAAGACGAGCTTCGTCCCTGAACCGTGCGGCGAGAGAGTGAATTTCGCGATCGAGAACCAACCGGGGTCCCAGCTGGCGGCACGCCAAGCTTGTACGAGACGTGCATCGCGCACCAGCTCGAGATTGCGTCCCGTGATGTACCCGCCGAAGAGCGTGAATGCGCCGCCCAGTTGGGGATCGATGGAGGTCGGCGTCTTTAAGACCGAACCCATCATGCTCTTACTCATGCCGAAGCCGGCGCGCACAACTTTATCGAAGGTCGCGGTCGTGATTAGGGCCTGGTACAGACGCGAGGGCGAAGCCGCGAACGTCACTTCTTGGTGGATCGCCGCGTTCGTATGCGTGATATCGGCGGCGGCATTCGTCTTGCCGCGCGTAGCCGCGCCGAGCCCGATAGCGATCAGGATCCCGGCACGGCTGATTTTTCCAGCGCTCATGAAATGACTTGCGCGAGCTTGTCGAGGCAGCTGCCCCAACCCGCGGCATGACCGTCGCGCGATTCGACACTGCGAAGATTTTCATGCGTGAGGACGAGATCGGTTTCGTTGCCGCGTCCTTTGAAATCGAGTGTTAGAAGCGTCTCGACAATCTCTTCCGGAGCGTCTTCTTCCCACGTCCAGGTGCATACGAAGCGCGATGGAGCTGTGATTTCGCGATATACTCCGCCGACGGTCAACACTTCGCCGTCGGATTTTACGAACGTGATGCTGTATTTGCCGCCGACGCGAAAGTCGACGTCGAGTTTCGTAACCTTAACGTCGCCGGGGAAGAAAAACTGTCGCATTCCGTCGGCGGACGTCCAGAGGTCGAATACTTTTTGCGCGGGCGCTTTGAACGTGCGCCGTAGGACGAGCTTCGAGGGTGAGGCGAGTTCCGTGGTCGTCATCATTTCTTCTTTCGTTTAGACGTTCGTGCGAGAAGTGAATCGAGGCGATCGAAGGTGGAGTTCCAGAACTCGCGCTGTTTGTCGATCCACGACGAAGCAGCGGTCATCGTGTTCGGATCGAGCCGGCAGCGATGCACGCGGCCGTCGATCTCGCGCTTGAGAATCCCAGCTTCTTCCAGGATACGGACGTGCTTCGAGATCCCCGGCTGCGAGATCGAAAATCCGGCAGCGATCTCGCCGACCGTCATCGACTGGCGGGCTAGCCGCTCGACGATACGCCGGCGCGTGGGATCGGACAAAGCTCCAAAAACCGCGTCCAGGCCTCCAACGTTAACCATACGGTTATATAACCATGCGGTTATGCCTTTGTCAAGTGTCTCGGAGGCGGAAGCCCTCTTTTGTCATCCCGAGCGAAGTCGAGGGACCACGACTACGTTGCCGGTAGAGAATGGCGATGAAATTTATGGCCACGTTGCTGTGCGTTCTCAGCATTATCGCTGCCCCTCGACTTACGCTCGGGGTGACAAGTAGTGGCGGCACTACGCTCCCAACAGTTTCGCACGTCGTTATCGTCGTTGAGGAAAACAAGACACTGGCGCAGATCCGCGGCAATCCGCACGCGCCGTACATAAACAAATTGATGCGTGACGGAGCCCTGTTCGTGAATGCGCACGCCGAGCGGCATCCGAGTTTGCCGAACTACTTTGCGCTGTTCGCGGGACTCGTGAACGGCAACGGTAACGATTGCCCCGCGACCGGCTTCCCGGCGAATGCGCCGAATCTGGCAAGTGAGCTGTTCGCGTCGCATCGCGCCTTCGCGGGCTACGCCGAATCGATGCCTTCGCCCGGATTCAAAGGCTGCTGGGCCGGAACGTACGCGCGCAAGCACGTCCCATGGGTGCAATTCTCGAACATCCCCGCAAGCGCTAGTCTGCCGTTTTCAGATCTGCGTTCGTACGATTCGCTCCCGGCCGCGACGATGATCATCCCGGACGTAAACGACGACATGCACGATGGGACGATCGCGATGGGCGATGCGTGGCTCGCAAAGCACATCGCGCCGCTGCTTGCGTGGGGCGCGACGCACGATACCCTCTTCGTTCTCACATGGGATGAAGGTTTTGACGCTAGCAATCACATCCCGATGCTCTTCTTCGGCCCGATGGTCAAGCCGGGTGTGTACAATGAACCAGTCGATCACTATACGGTGCTGCGCACGATCGAGGATCTTCTGCAGCTGCCGCCAACCGGTGCTGCCGCCCGCAAGACGGCGATCAGTGACTGTTGGCGCTAACGTCCGCTAAGGCTTGATCGAACCGTGTAAGAATCGAGTAGCGATGAACCATCAGAAGATTATCGGACGCGCCTGCGTTCCCCCAATCTTCCGAGAAGGCAAGCTCGTAGCCGTTTTGCGCCGCAAGCCGCGCAATACGATCGTCGTAGTTGTCGTAAGGATAAACGAGCGCGTAAATCGGCTTCCCTAGCCGCGCACGAAGCGAGAACTGCGAAAGCGTCAGCTCGTGCACGACATATGAATCCGGCAGCTTTCGTAGGTCCTCGGGATGATTCGCGGTCAGACTCTGCACGTCGATCAGCCCACTGCGTTCCATCTCGGCAAGCTGCGCCCAGGTATTGTGATGTTTGCTGGTTGTCTTTCCGACGAAATTCGTGTGAACGAAGAGCGTCGCCGGATAGTTATATTTTTTGAGGAGCGGGAACGCATATGCATAGATCCCCGATCCGTTGTCGTCGAAGGTCAGCATCAGCGGTTTGGACGGCACGGGTGCTCCGTGCTCGAGATGCGCGCGCAACTGCTCGAGCGTGATGACGTGAAAGCCGCCTTTGTGAATCGCTTCGAGCTGCTGCTGGAATGTCGCAAGCGGCGTGTCGAACCAGACCTCTTTAGCCGGCACGACATCGTGCCACACGAGAACTGCCAGGTAAGGCGTCTTACCTCCCGGCGCAACTTGCGGCAACGAATTTTGCGCAGACGCTGGGAGCACGAGCAAGCAAACGAGTGCGCCCAGGGCAAGCCACTTGACCATCGAAACCCCAGACCCCGTGCTCCGACTCATCGTTGCGGTTGGCGTTGTGTTCGTTCTTGCGGTGCTCGTTGGAATGAGCGCCGTCTTCCCTCGAATCTTCTTAGCACACGCCGTGAGCAGCGCGACCGGTGCCGATATGAATGCTGACAGCGTTGCATTCTCCGGCGGCTTGCGACATTTCGTCGCAACGAACTTCGAGCTGCGCAACGCGAGCGGTTCGGCGATCCTCAAAGCGCCGCGCGCGGACATCGATTTCGGCGGAAGCGATCCGAGCGTCGTGCTCGATCGTCCGACTGCCGTCGTCTCGCGTGCCGACCTGGCGACGATTGCGAAAACAGTCGCGCAGCTCGGCCCCGG
Organism: Vulcanimicrobiota bacterium; assembly: GCA_963715815.1. Classification (GTDB taxonomy): domain Bacteria; phylum Vulcanimicrobiota; class Vulcanimicrobiia; order Vulcanimicrobiales; family Vulcanimicrobiaceae; genus JAFAMS01. The sequence continues at coordinate 2,727,140 of OY970278.1, forward strand.
CAGCGTCACGGTACGCGAAGGTTCGTTCCAAGTGCAAAACGCGCTCGACGTCGAGTCGATCGACGGTTCCCTCCGCTTGAACGGAACAAAGCTCAGCTATAACATTCATGGGAGCGTCGTCGATCAGGGCACATCTTATCCTTTCCACGGTGGAACCAACGAAGACGCCGGTATCACGATTCAAACCTGGGACGCGATGTCGCTTCCCATTGCACCGCTACTCGCAGTGGCGGCATCACCGGACCTCGAGATTGCAGCTTCGAGCGGTCAGCTCAAGGAAGTCACGCTGACGGCACAATCATCGGGCGGGAAGCCGGCGGATTTTCGCGCCGATGCGGAACTCGTGGACGGCGCGCTTCAACTCGGCGCGCCGACGCACACGATCGCGGGCTTGCACGGTAAGCTGGTCATCGACGCAGATTCGATCGGTTCGAAGATGGTCGACGGAACGCTCGACGGCGTCCCGCTCACGCTCGTCGGACGGCTCGAGAATTACGACGTCCCGCGCTTCGACAAGCTGCTGCTCGATGTCGCCGCCGAGCCGAACCTGCGCGAAGCGCGCTTGGAAGCGACCGCGCCCGGTATTGCGTTCGCAAAATATCGACTGGAATCGGACCACGGACGCCTTGCGATCTTCGTCGGCTCAGTCGATGCGAAGAATTCGACGGTCAGCCTCAATTCAGTCTTGGCCGACGATCACGTGACGTCCGGTGGCGAGCGCACATCGACCATGGGACAGCGCACCGGTGCCGTGCTCGGGATCGACGGCGACTATTTCGACATCGGCGGCAGTTATGCGCCGCAAGGCATTCTCGTGATCTCCGGAAAGTTGCTGCGCTCCCCGACCAAACGCTACGCCATGACGGTTCACCGCGGCAATCATGTCACGTTCGATGAATTCACGTTCGCCGGCAAAGCAGTCGACGGCGAACACACGATTCCGATTCACGATTTCAACGTCTTCCCGCCCGGGAAGGTCGGGATCGTAACGCCTGCCTTCGGAAAGCTGCACCCGCATATCGGCACCACATTCGTTGCGCTGGAGGCGGTGTCGGGGACGACCCCCGGTGCGAACGGGCAGTACCGCGTAGCGCATGTCGGGCCGATCGACGAAGTCGAGCCCGCAACCATGGGTCTAGCCTTTGGACGTTATGCGGAAGCAAAGCCACCGCGCGTAGGCGACACGATTCAACTCGAATATCATCTCACGCCCGACTACGACGATATCGTCACGGCCGAAGGCGGCGGTCCGTTGCTCATTCGCGACGGTCAATGGATTGAAGATCCCGACGCGCCGGCGAAAGACGAACACGACATTCGTTGGCCGGTCGTCGGCGTCGGGCGGCTCGACGACGATACGTTGCTCTTTTTCGAAGTCGACGGACGTTGGCCCGACATCTCAGTCGGAATGACACGTCCTGAGTTCGGCGATTTGATGATCCGCTATCACGTCGTCGACGGCTTTGCGACGGATTCGGGCGGTTCGGCCGGGATCGTTTCACGCATTCCCGGTGATAAGGAAGTGAGCGTGCGCAGCCATCCTTCCGATCAAAGCTGGGAGCGCTATGTCACCGACGGGATCTTCGTCTACAGCTCGGCACCGAACATCGATCCCTAGCGGCGCACGATTTCGGTAACGCGTCCTTCTTCTAACCGCAGCTCGTTTTCGATCCAATCCGGAATGTCGCTCTCACGGTGACCGATAACGACGATCGCTGTACCATCGAACGCCAGCTTTTGAATGTGACGCATGACCCGCTCGCGCGCACTACGATCGAGTCCGTCGAGTCCTTCGTCCAGGATCAACAAACGCGGCGCGCGCACAAGCGCACGCGCGATCAACACCAAGCGCCGCTGCCCAAACGACAGCTCGAGAAAGAGCCGCCTCGCCAGCTTTTCGATGCCAAGGTCTTCGACCAGTTTCCGTGCCGCCAGTGCCTGCTCAGAGCTCGGTTCCTGCATCAGACCGACGCTCGCAAAAAAGCCCGATGCGACCACCTCTTCGACCGCGATGTTCCAGTCATAGCGAAGCTGCTCGTCGTCGGAGATCAGAACGACGCTGCGACGAATATCCGCGACACTCATATTCTCGCAAGAACCGAAGCGCTCGATGGTACCGCCATAGGCGACGCGTAGCCGTCCGTAGAGGAGCTTTGCGAGCGTTGTCTTGCCGGCGCCGTTCGGACCGCTAACGAGCCAGCGTTCGCCATCGCATATCTCCCACGTGATATTGCTCAGGATGCGATGCCCTTCGATGAAGACGTCGACATTTTCAAGCCGCACGATCGGTGGACCATCGACCATGAAAGGTATCTTTGAATCGCGGGCATGAAAGCCTCGCGCTCAACCAGCACGAGAGGGAAAGATGGCGGAGAGAAACGTGGTCGTTCTGAGCGGCGCCCGGACCGCGATTGGAACATATGGCGGCAGCCTAAAGGACGTACCCCCGACGCAGCTCGGCGCGACCGTCGTACGCGAAGCGGTCAAACGTGCCGGCGTAAAGCCGGACGAAGTTGGACATGTCGTGTTCGGCAACGTCATTCACACCGACGCAAAGGACATGTATCTGTCTCGCGTCGCTGCAATCGACGGCGGATTGCCGCAAGAAACGGCGGCCCTCACGCTCAACCGTCTATGCGGAAGCGGGCTGCAAGCGATTGTTTCTGCCGCGCAGACGATTTTGCTCGGCGACACCGATGTCGCACTCGGCGGCGGCGCAGAATCGATGAGCCGCGGGATCTACGGCGTGACCGGCCTACGTTGGGGTGCGCGTATGGGCGACAGTGAAACGATCGATATGATGGTCGGCGCACTTACCGATCCGTTCGACACCGTTCATATGGGGATCACTGCGGAAAACGTCGCTACTAGATATGGCATCTCACGCGATGCGCAGGACGAATTTGCGGTCGAGAGTCAGAAACGCGCCGCGTCGGCGATCGAGAAAGGCCACTTCAAAGAACAGATCGTCCCGGTCGAGATCAAATCACGCAAGGGTACGGTTGTCTTCGATACCGACGAGCACGTGCGCGGCGACGCGACGCTCGAAGGCGTCGGGAAGCTACGCGCGGCCTTTAAATCTGATGGAACCGTAACCGCTGGTAATGCATCCGGAATCAACGATGCCGCAGCCGCGATTGTAATGATGGAAGCCGGCGCTGCGCAGCGCGCCGGACGTAAGCCGATGGCGCGATTGCTGTCGTACGGACACTCGGGCGTCGATCCGAAATACATGGGCATCGGCCCCGTGCCCGCCGTAAAGAAAGCGCTCGAACGCGCGGGTCTGAAAATCTCCGATCTTGACATCATCGAATCGAACGAAGCTTTTGCGGCTCAAGCATGTGCCGTCTCAAAAGAATTGGGACTCGACTCCGCTAAGGTCAATCCGAACGGCGGCGCAATCGCTCTCGGACATCCCATCGGCGCCACCGGCGCTATCCTCACGATCAAAGCCCTCTACGAGCTCAAGCGAACCGGCGGCCGGTATGCGCTCGTCACCATGTGTATCGGCGGCGGTCAAGGCATCGCTGCAATCTTCGAACGCCTGTAGTTTCGTCTTAGCGAGGAGACACGATGTTCAGCGACGGGAAAGTTGCGATCGTCACCGGTGGCACACGCGGAATCGGCGGCGCGATCACACGCATGTTGGCGCAAGCCGGCATAAAGGTCGCGGCCGGCTACAGCCGCGGTAAAGACGGCGCCGAAAAACTCAAAGCCGAGCTCGAAAAAGACGGCTCGCACGTCTCGATTCATCAGGGCAGCGTGCACTCGCCTGAAGATTGCGAGCGCGTCGTCAAAGAAGCGATCGCGCAGTGGGGGCGTGTCGATTTCCTCATAAACAACGCGGGGATCACGATCGACAAAACGGTGCGTCGCATGACGGACGAAGATTGGACCGGCGTCATGGACGTCAATCTTTCCGGGACGTTCCGCATGACGAAATCGGTGCTCGAGCATATGATCGCGCAAGGCTCGGGACGCATCGTCAACATCAGTTCCGTCATCGGGCAAACCGGCAATATCGGCCAAGCGAATTATGCTGCGTCCAAAGCCGGCCTAATCGGTTTCACGAAGAGTCTGGCGCTCGAAACCGCACAGCGCGGCATCACAGTCAACGCCGTCGCACCGGGATTTATCGCCACGGAAATGGTCGGCGCGATTCCCAAGGAGATCCTCGATAAGATCGTCGAACGCATTCCACAGCGCCGCCTCGGGAAACCCGAGGAAGTCGCGCGCGTCGTGCGCTTCTTGCTCGAAGACGAATCCAGCTACATTACGGGCGCCGTGTTCAACATCAACGGCGGCCTGGACATGTAGGCTAGTTTACGGCAACGAGCCCCTCTAAGAGCAACATCTTCACGAGCTGACGGCCGACGTTGTCGGGCAACGTCGCATCGACTTGCGCGACCGTCATCGGCCCCGCTTGCAGCTTCTCGAAGAGCGGTCCGTATGCGGCGGGAAACGCAAGCGACTTGCCCGCGATCAGCAGCTCGATATCGGATCCGGTACGACGCAGCATGAACGGCGCATCGTCGCGCATTGCAAGAGTGTTTGTCGCTCCCAGCTTCGTAAAACGCTCCCATTCGCTGAACGATCCGCCGGCTTCCGTGCGCGTCACAGCAAAGAGATCGCGGAGAATCATTTCGATCGCGGCGGGGACGTGTGCGGCCGGAAGCGCTTTTGGAAGCCGCTCGTGCAGCATCGCGGCGAAGCGCGCCGGAAATTCTTTTGATTCGTGCCAACCAGGCGGCAGCGCGCGGCGCAGCTCGACGTCAGTCACTGCCGCGAAATCGATCATCGCTTCGAGCAAGTCGATGACGCGGAGCGGACACATCGCCAGCGTGACATGGAGCGACGTACCCTCGGCCGTCATCGCTTCGTGCGGGAACCCGTGCGGAACGTAGAGCGTATCGCCCGGATTGAGCGTAACCTCACGATTCAATTTGACCTTTTTACCGTGCTCTTCTTTTGAGAACGGCTGCGTCTCGACCGGCAGCTGAACGACCGGATCGTAGATCCGCCATGTCTTCGTTCCTTCGATCTGCATGACGAGCGTGTCGTGCGTGTCGTGATGAACGTCGAATCCCTGCGCCTTCGGTGGCGTAAAATAGACATTCGTTTGAATGTAGAAGCCGAGTCGCTGCTGGACGCGGTTCACGAACTTCTGCAGCTTCGGACTGAACAGCGACGCGTCTTTGATCACCAGTGTGTAACCGCGATCGAAATACGAGATGACGACGCGCGGATCGAGGACGAGCTTCGGCGTGCGGCCGGTGTGCCGCGCGCGCGTGTGCCGCCGTTCGATCGTCATATCCTCAGTGGAGACCTGGCCCGTGCCGTGCTTGATCAGAACGAATTTGTCGTGCTCGTTTCCGCCCACGATCAGCGAGCTCTCGATCTCGCCGACGTCATAGATCTCGCTGAAATACTTCGGATCGCCGCGTCCGATGTGGAGCGGTTCTTTCTCAAAGTAGCGTTCGAGGAATTCGGCGGGCGAGCTCGGCGCAAGCAGCATCGCGAGAACGTCGGAACGACGCTCCTCGTGGTGCGGGGCGCGGTGGGGGAGAGGCTGCATTCACAGGTGGTATCGGCCTGCGGCCGGGGCGGCTTAAGAGGAGCCGAGCGTCCTGAACATCACGAGGGCGTCGACGTACCCCTGGGTCGGGTGCTTGAACGCCCCGGTTAGCCTGCCCGCCACCTCGAACCCGAAGCTCTCCCAGAGCCGCACGGCCCGGTCATTTGTGGCGACCACGAAATTGAACTGCATCGCGCGATAGCCCAGATCTTTGGCGACCTCGAGCGAGTGCGCGCACATGGCCCGCGCCACGCCGCGTCCGGTAACGCTTTCCGAGGTCACGTAGCCGCAATTGGCGACATGCGACCCGCCGCCACCCGCATTCGTATGAAGGAAGTACGTCCCAAAAATCGCGTCGCCGTCGGTGTAGACGAAGACGTGGTGTCCGGGCGCAAACCAGTAATCGAGCGCATCGTCGCGTCCCATATCACGCGGCAGCGTATACGTCTCGCCGGCGCGGATCATCGGTTCTATGATCGCCCAGATCGCGCCGCGATCGTCAGGCGAAGCTGCGCGTACCGGCAACGGCTTTCAAGAACCGTTCGAAAATCGGACCGGATAGCGGTTCCGCTTGATGCATGCGTTCGGGATGCCACTGCACCGCCAAGAAAAACGGTTTCCCGTCAGGTTCCGCCCACTCGAAGGCTTCGACTGTTCCGTCGCCCGCGCGCGCGGTAACGACGAACGGATCGGCGAGGCGATCGACGGCTTGATGGTGCGAGCTGTTCACCTCAGCACGTTCAGCGCTCGCTAACTGCGCGACCATGGAACCGCGAACAGTCGTGATCGCGTGCCGTGCATCTTCGCCGTCGGCGCCTTTGACGTGATCGCTCGCCGTCGCGATATGCGTGATGAGCGTGCCGCCGAAATGCACGTTGAGAATCTGCTCCCCGCGGCAGATTCCGAGAATCGGCAGCGCGCGATCCGCCGCCATTTCGCACATTCGAAATTCGTGATCGTCACGCGTCGGCTCGATGCCCCCGCAACGATCGACTTCGCCAGGCTTGCCGAAACGCTCCGGCGCAACGTCACCGCCACCCGTAAAAATGATGCCGTCGATGCTCGCCGCTTCCTCGGGATGCGCCCAAAGATCGATGACTTCAATGTCGAGTCCAAGACGTGCCGCGGCGCTCTGTGTAGCCTCGACATATCGCGGATACGGGCCGTTCTGCGGCGCGTAGCTTATTCCAATCCGTATCGTCATGTGTATGGAGCCGACGAGGAGACTCGAACTCCTGACCTGCTAATTACGAATCAGCTGCTCTACCAACTGAGCTACGTCGGCGCTCCGCCATCCCACACGAGGGGCAGCCGGGAGCAGTTATACCCCAGAACGTGGAGTCCTTGCCCGCTGCCTATTGGGGAGCGACTTGCTGTTGAGCTTGCTGCGCGTACTTGAGATGCGCCTGGAGCGTGGGCAGCGTTGACGCTGCAAATTGCTTTAACGCCGCATCGGAGCCGCTTTGAGCTTCCTTTTGAAACAGCGAAATCGCCGCGTTGTGGGCCGTAATTTGACTGTTGACGTAGGTGACGTCAAATGAGTGCGAATTCAAGCCCTTGAGCGTTTGCTGCATTTGCTGATCCGGTGGCAGCAGCGCGTCGCTCGCCGGCAACTTGATTGCCTCCGACGCCGCGATAGAGCTTAGCTGTGATCCAGCCTTCGTGTGGTCTGCGAGCATGCGCTGTGCGAGCAAACGCACGCTGGGCTCGTTCGTCTTCTGGAGCGCCATCTTTGCGAAGATAATCTCGCCGTTGTTCGCCTCTGCGGCAGTAACGGCGAAGTCACGATCGTCGCTGCTGACAGTCGATTGCGCGCCGATCGGTGCGAAGGCAAATCCCACGGCTAATGCTGCAAGCAACGCAACGGCTCCAATATCTCTCGAAATGCTCATGCGGGATCCTTATTTACGCCTCTTTGAGTACCTGCGCCGCAAGTTCGAAGGAACGCAAGCGTGCGGCCTGTTCGTAAATCATCGACGTGATCATCAGCTCATCCGCTTGCGTGCGCTTGATGAAGCCGGCAAGGCGCTCGCGCACCGTCGACGGCGATCCGACGGCGGCGTACATTTGACGATGGGCGACAGCCGCACGCTCTTCCGGCGTCAGTAAGTGCTCCATCTGCGCAACGTCGACGGGCTCGGGAAGCTGACCGGGTTTGCCCCGCACGAGATTGGCCGTGGCTTGCTGCGAAGACGTCAGCAAGCGGCGTGCTTCTTCATCCGTGTCTGCAACGATCACCGGAATCGCCGGCATCGCGTACGGCTGCTTCAACTCTTCCGATGGTTGGAACGTGTCTCGATAGATTTGCAGCGCTTCGAGCAACAGATCAGGCGCGAAATGCGAGGCGAAGCCAAACGGCAAGCCGAGCTCCGCGGCAAGCTGCGCGCTGAACAAACTCGATCCCAACAACCAAATCGGCGTGTGCGCACCCGTTCCCGGAACGGCCTGAATCCCGTGCTGCGGAAATCCTTCGTCGAGAAAATGCTGCAGCTCGAGCACATCGCTCGGAAAACGATCCGACGTCGTTGCAATATCGCGCCGCAATGCGCGCGACGTGCGCATATCGGTTCCGGGCGCGCGCCCCAGGCCCAGATCGATGCGCCCGGGATAAAGCGCTTCGAGCGTTCCGAACTGCTCCGCAATGACGAGCGGCGCGTGATTCGGCAACATCACGCCGCCGGACCCGATCCGCATCGTCTGCGTCGCGCCCGCGACCGCCGCGATCACGACCGAAGTCGCGGCACTGCCGATCCCCGGCATATTGTGATGCTCTGCGACCCAGTAGCGGTGATAGCCCCAGCCTTCCGCGTGCTGGGCGAGCTCGATCGTACGAGCCAGCGCTTCGCCCGGCGTTCCGCCTTTTCGTATGGGCACAAGATCGAGAATCGAAAAATATTTCATGCTACAATCGGACGGATGACGCAGGCACAGACTCTCGTTCGCGCACTCAACCCTTTGACCAAGTCTCCACAGTTCTCATATCAGAAAGCGCGGGCCGCGGCGCGCCAAGACAGCAATGTCGATTGGGCGCAGACTAAAGCCCTCAATGCAGACTTCAATCCGGAAGTCGATGGTTGCGAATCGTTCGTGATGCGCGACGGCAGCGTCTGTGAATGGAAGCCCGCGTCATACACCTACACCGCCAAATGAGCGAACCGCGCATCCTCAACGTCTGGTCCGACGTTGTTTGACCCTACTGCTATCTCGGCTCGGTCTGGGTCGAACAAGCTGCGCGAGAGCTCGACGCAAAGCTACGCTGGCTTCCCTTCGAGCTGCATCCCGAGACGCCGCCGGAGGGTGCGCCGAAGCCGTTCCCGCCGGAAGCCTGGCCCGCAATTCGCGAGCGTCTGATCCGCACGGCGCAGATGGTCGGTCTACCAATCGATCCGCCATCGCGCAACTTCAATTCGCGCCTCGCGCTCGAGACAGCCGAATTGATTCGCTCGCTCGGCGGCGATGATGCGTCCGGCGCATTTCATCACGATGTGTCGCGCGCGTTTTTCACCGAGCAGGCCGACATCGCGAAGCTCGCAACGATCGTTCCGATTGCCGATCGTTATGGCGCATCCGCATCGGACGTCGAGAACGCATGGGCGCAGCACCGGTTCGCAACGACGGTCGACGACTTTATCGGCGCAGCGCACCGGGCCGGCGTAACCGGCGTTCCTGCGATGGCATGGCCGAATCGAATGGCAGTCGTCGGGATGCAGCCGCCCGAAAATCTCGTCCGCCTTCTGCGGAACTAGCGATGCAACACACGTGCGATAAGTGCGGAAAATCGCTGATCGGCGAAGAGAGCGTCATGCTGTGCGAATACAGTCATGCGTTTTGCATGGCGTGCGCGAAGTCGAATGACGATCACTGCTTCAACTGTGGTGAGGAGCTGATCGAGTGCGAGGGTCCGAAGGGTTAGAGCTTCGTACAGATGTCGCCGCCGCGATCGATCGTTTTGCCGTTTTGGAATTGCTGGAACTTGCGGTCGTATTCCGTCGGACTTTTGATGAGGTACTGTATCCGGCCATAGAGTGCATCGCCGCCACCGCTCGGATAGTACGGTCCCGTCCAGATCCATGTGCCGTTCACGGGGCCGACCGAGGTTAGATTCGCGTAGGAACCGTCGGCGTGAAAATCGCGATAAACATAGCCGCGTAAGCCTTCAACGTAACCGAAAACGGCGACGCCGCCCGGATGTTTCGGATTTCCGTAGACGACCCTGACCCACGGCGAGCCCTTCGAAAGCGGCGAGAAGCTCCAGTGCACGGGGCCGCACATCCACGAACCCGTGAAGTATTTCATCGCGGTCATAAGGACCGCGAACACCAGCATCATCATTGCTTTGAACTACACAGTGCGGACGCTTGCGGTTTCGCCGCGTCGGTATCGTCGATAGCGCAGAACGGGATCGACCAGACGAAATCGGCCTGCGTCGCGATGCGCCTTGCGCTGTCGGGCGACCAGAACCACGCCGGATTGACGGCTCCGACGAATGGATTCCCCGCGGAATCGAAGCCGCCGAACGACGTCATTTTGCCGTTGCGATCGAACGCTGCGCGAGCATGGCAGGTCATACACGAGGATTGTGCGACGAAGCCGTTTTCGGTGACGGAGTTACCAAGGCGCAGCGCAACACCAGTCGTGTCGGTGAAATCGCTCTGCGTGCCTTTGAGGCAATAGTGCGTGAAGGCCGGATCGATCTTGGCGTGCGCAAACAGCGCGGCGAGCGCCGCCGCGTGCGGACACGCGCCGTAGCCTGCATTATGGGACGCATTCGGCGCGACAAACGCAACTTGCGCACCGAACGAATCGCTGCAGCCTAGCGTATCGCAGCGCGCCGGACTGTTTTCGTGTTCGAACGTTGCCCAGGTCCAGTTCGGCACGGCTTTCGAGATGATGTGCATCGAGACGAGCGCATACGCTCGGCCGCTCGTGTCCTTGCTCACATGATAGATACGATTTGCCTGCGACGGATCGCCGCTGTATCCGGGGATGCGCTCGACCGGATACCAGTTAGCTTTCACTTCGACTGCGTCGACCGGGAAGCGTAACGTCGTCCCATATGCGGCCTGCAAACCACGCACCGAATACAAGTGATTGTTCAAGATGAAGTCGTACGCGGCTTGATTACGGTTCGTTTCTTCGCCCGCGCCTTCGAGACTCGGATCGTGCGCGGCGACGAGTGCCTGCGGTGACAAACGCAAGGGATAGTGCGCGCGCGTGAAACGCGCGGGCTTGACCGTAAATGTGTCGCCGTCGTTCGGCCAAGTCTCAAACAGCGCGTCGTTGTTTCCGGGTGTCGCTACGTCGGCGTTGACTTGCAGAAAGAGCGCCCACGCCAGCTGATCGGGCACATTCATCGCCGGGTTCGGCGCGGTCTGGGCCGCGGCGAGCTTTGCGATCAATACGATCGCGACGATCGATCCGGCCCAGGCCGGGAATTTCACGGGATGCTGTACGACGCGAGCGTGCAGGTCGTCGCCGGCAAATTGAGCGGCGACGATGCAGCCAAATCGGTTTGTACTTCGCCGACGCCCTTCACCATGTACAGCGTGCGCGGAAACGGTAGAGGCGGGTGTCCATTATCCGTTTCTTTGAAGACGGCAACACCGGTGTAAACGGTCGCGTAACTCGTCACGGTCGTCAAACCCGCATATGTAACCGTGATCATGCTGCCGTAACCGTCGGGCAGCGAAAAATTCTGTCCCATGACCGGATTGACGGGCAGCTCCAGTTGCGGCGGATTGATTTGAACGCTTGGATACGTCGGCGCGAAAAGCCAGCCGCCCGTCTTCGTGCCTGCAGAATCGTTCATTTGCAGCTCGCCGAGTTGCACGCTGGGTTGACCCGGGATCGTCAGCGACAGCATGTTCACGAATCCGGAGACGCCGTTGATCGAGCCGTTCGAAATGGTTCGCGTCGCCGCAATTCCGCCCGAACAACTGTAAATGTAGCGCGCACCCGCAACGAGAGGTTGATACGGTTGCAAATTCGCTTGCGCCAAAGCGCCTGCCAGTAAAACCGCGAGCGGCGTCATGGGTGTCTCTTCTCCGGCAGATTTCGAGTTCCCTAAGCGATGCGTATATCTAAGGAAGGCAGCGACTCGAAAAGCGCGGAAAGCCTGCGCCCCATGCAAAATAGACGCCGTTTCCTTGCCGCCTCGGCTGCGACCGCGTTTGCAGTAAATTTCGTCCGCTTTCCGGGCGAGGCCGCCGAATTCACCATGAAGATCGGGACCGACAATCCCGAGACGCATCCGACCAACGTTCGGCTCAAAGCGATGACCGACAAGGTCCGCTCGCAGACGAACGGCCGCCTCGAGCTGAGCGTCTTTCCGAACAGCATTCTCGGCGGCGACAGTCAGATGCTCACGCAGGTTCGCTCCGGCGCGCTGCAGCTCTGGTGCGCGCCCGACAATGTGCTTGCCAACGTCGTAAGCGTCGCGGCGATCAGCAACGTCGGCTTTGCTTTCAACGACGCCAAGCAAGGCTTTGCGGCGATGGACGGTGCGCTGGGAGCGTATATTCGAAATCAAACGCCCAAAGCCGGCATGTACACGTTCGCGAAAATCTGGGACAATGGCGTCCGCCAGATCACGACCAGCACAAAACCGATCACGCAGGCTAGCGATATGCTCGGTTTCAAAATTCGCGTACCGAACAGCCCCGTCGCGATCGCCATGTTCAGAGCTATCGGCGCCTCTCCGTCGCCGGTCGACTCAAAAGAAATGTACACGGCTCTTCAAACGCGCGTCATGGATGGGCAAGAAAACTCGCTTGCCGTGATCGAGACGTACAAGCTGTACGAAGTCCAGAAGTATTGCTCGATCTCGAACCACATGTGGGCAGGTTACTGGATGATCATGAACTCGGCCGCGAAGGACTCGCTTGCGAAAGACGTCTTCGACGTGCTCGAGCGGAACGTCAACGAAACCGCACTTCTGCAGCGTGCCGACGTCGAAAACTTGAATGCGACCTTGCAACCGACACTGACGCAGCAAGGCTTGACGTTCAACAACGTCAACCGCGACACGTTCAAAGCCAAGCTTCGCGAGTCCGGATTTTACGATCAGCAAAAGAAAGCGTACGGTGACGAAGCCTGGGCACTCCTCGAGAAAGCGGTCGGTAAGCTCACCTAATGGCGTTTCCGTGGCCTGACGGAAAGCGCATCGCCGTTTGTCTCACATGGGATGTCGACGGCGAATCGGCACTCTACTTTCGCGTCCCAGACCGCTCGCGAAATCAGCTCGGCGAGCTGCATCAGCGGCTCTTCGGCCCGCAAATCGGCGTTGGACGCATCTTGCGCATGCTCGAACGGCATGGCGTTCCCGGAACGTTTTACGTTCCGTCGTACATCGCAACGATCCATCCCGAGGCGGTTGAGGCGTTCGTGCGAGCCGGGTATCCGGTTGGATTGCACGGCCACATTCATGAGGCACTCGAGCTTCTCGATGAAGAGCGCGAAAACGAGGTTTTGCGTCTCTCAAAAGAGATTCTCGGCGAGCTTTGCGGGTACACACCGACACTGTACCGCGCGCCGGGCTGGGAGCTCAATCGGCGCACGCCCGAGATACTCGTACGGCACGGTTGCCGTTCCGATTCGAGCTTGATGGATGACGAATCGCCTTACGCGCTCGAAACGCCGGCTGGACCACTGATCGAGATTCCGATTCAATGGGCGCTCGACGACGCGGAATACTGGGCCCACACGCGCACCAATCGGGACAAAGCACTGGCCGATCCCGAGACCGTCTTCCGGTTCTGGTCGGATGAGTTCGACGGCATGTACGAAGACGGCGCGTGCTACGTGCTCACGCTGCATCCGTTCATCTCAGGCCGGCACGTCAGCATGAAGACGATCGACCGCCTCATCCGACACATCAAAGGTTTTGACGGCGTATGGTGGACGACGATCGAAGGCGTCACCGCCCATTGCGAAAAGCTTTTGGCCGCGGGCAAATTGCCGATTAAGCAATCGCCTCTACCGGAGCCTATACGGACGCGGTAGCGTAGCGCTCGCGGAGCGTTTTCTTCGAGACTTTTCCGGTCGCGGTATACGGCATCTCGTCAATGAACACGATCTCATCAGGTAGCCACCAGCTCGCGACTTTCGGCTTTAGAAATGCGATAATCGTATCGCGATCGACGTCGCCTCCGGCGCGCCTGCGCACGACGAGCATCGGACGCTCGCCCCACTCGACGCTCGGCATCGCAATCGCCGCAACTTCGGCGATGTCCGGATGACCGAGTGCCGCATTCTCCAAATCGATCGAGCTAATCCACTCGCCGCCTGATTTGATCAGATCTTTGGCGCGATCCGTGATCGTCAAATAGCCTGTTGGACTTATGGTCACGATGTCGCCGGTGCGGAACCATCCGTCCTTCGTGAACGCCAATTCCGTTGCCACGGGATTCTCGTAGTACGCGCTCGCGATCCATGGTCCGCGAATGCAGAGCTCACCTTGCGCTTCGCCGTCGTTCGGCAACGTCGCGCCGGCGGGATCGATGATTTTCATGTCGACGCCGTACAAGCAGTGGCCGGCCATCGATTGATACTTGCGCACGTCGGGCGATTCACGAATCTCGCTCGGCAAGCAACCGGTCGTGCAGACCGGGCTTGCTTCGGTCATTCCCCAGCCTTGCGCAACCTCAATGCCGCGTTTCTCGAAGGCTTCGATCATCGTCGGTGGCGCGGCCGAGCCGCCGACGCGCATCGCTCGCAGTGTCGTCAGCTGCAATTCGTTTTCTTCGATATAGGTCAACAACCGCTGCCATACTGCCGGGACGCCGCCCGCGGTCTTCACGCCCTCGGCTTCCATCAGCTCGTAAATCTGCTTACCTTCGTAGCCCGAACCGGGAAGGACGAGCTTCGTACCCATCATCGGCGCCGAGTATGGAATGCCCCAACCGTTGACGTGGAACATCGGCACGAGCGGCAGCGCACAGTTTCTCCCGTCAATGCGCCGATTCTGATCGACGCCGGCTGCGGAAAGCGCGTGCAAAACCGTCGAGCGATGACTGTACATCACGCCTTTCGGATCGCCGGTTGTCCCCGAGGTGTAACACAGCGATGACGCCGTGCGTTCGTCGAAGACCGGCCACTCGATCCGATCGGGTTGCACAGCCAAGAGCGATTCGTAGCAGTGCACGTTGGGAAGCGACGTCTTGGGCATCGTCGATTCCCCGGTGAGGATCACATAGCCGCGTACGGATTTGAGTACTGCAGCGATCGCCTCAAGTATCGGCACGAACGTGAGATCCGAAAAAATGTACCGGTCCTGCGCGTGCTCGATGATGTAAGCGATCTGCGCGGGATGTAAGCGCGGATTCGCGGTGTGCAACACGGCGCCGATCCCCGATACGCCGTAGTACAGCTCGAAATGGCGATACGTATTCCAAGCCAACGTGGCGACGCGCTCGCCTGGCTCGACGCCGAGTGCACGCAGCGCGTGCGCGAGCTGCGCCGTACGGCGGGCCGCCTCACCGTATCCATACCGGTGAATTGGCCCTTCTACCGTCCGCGTGACGATTTCAACGTCACTATGCCATTGCGCGCCGTACGAGAGGAGCGAGCTGATCATCAGCGGCGCGTCCATCATCAGCCCGAACATGACGCGTTCTTTCAGTTACTTACGTGCAGACATCAACGTTCCGAAATTTACCCACTTTCCGTCGGTATATTTCGAGAGCTGCATCTGACGGATTGGGAAGTGATCGTCCGGAGAGGTCTCGATGACCATCCCGGGCAGCACGAACGGATTGTTCGTTTCGTGCAGGTGAAGTGCGGCTTGCATGATGTTCTCACGCGTCAGATTCTTGCCGGCCTTGGTCAAGGCGTCCATCATCGTGAACGCCGCACCCATGCCGTAGAGATAAAATGAGTCGGCCGGATCGGAACCCGGAGCATACTTCGCAAGGATCTCGTGCTCGAGCTTGATGCCCGGATCGTTCTGCATCGCCGTGTCGCTCGGATCTTTTAGATACTGAATCGAGATGACCCCGTTGGTCGCTGCCGCTCCGCCTTGCTGCGTCGCCGCACGCATCACGGACTGCGAGTTTGACACGACGTTGAGATAAACGGTCGGCTTCCACGAGAGTTGGCTGATCGCGGCCAGTGACTGCGCGCTGAACTTCGGCGTTGCGAAGATAAAAACCGTATCCGCGCCGCTGCTCTTGAGCGTCGCAATCTGCGATTTTACATCAGGATCGGTCGTCTCATAGCTAACCGCTTTTACGATCAGATTCGACTTCGCACCGAGGCCCTTATTCAAGCCGTTGAGATAGTCTTGGCCGTAATCGTCGTTCTGGTAGATGACGCCGATCTTCGAATTGGGATCGTGCGCAAGCAAGTATTTCGCGTAAACGATCGATTCGGCCTGATAATCAGGTTGCCAGCCGATCGTCCACGGAAATTTCGCCGAATCCATTGCCCACGTCGTCGCGCCGGTCGCGACGAATAGCTGCGGAACTTTGTTGTCGTTCAGATAGGGACGCAAAACCGTATTGACCGGCGTGCCCAACGGGTTGAACATCGCGAACACGTGATCTTGCTCGACGAGCTGTTTGGTGAGCGTCAGCGATTGCGGCGGATTATAGCCGTCGTCGAGATCTTTGTAGATGACCTTGCGACCGTAGACGCCGCCTTTGGCGTCGTTGATGTAATCGAAATAGGCTTTCGCGCCTTTCCCGATCGAACTGTATGCCGACGCCGGTCCGCTGTACGGATGGACGCCGCCCAAGAGAATCTGCGTACTGGTCACGCCCGGGACACTCTGTCCGGTAACCGGCGCGATCGTAGCCAAACTGAGGGCTACAACCGCAACGATGGACGAGACGAACCAACCTCTATGTGCGTTCATGCCTCTCCCCTCTGCGTTTTGCGGTGGCCTGTGTTACGCTCGAAGGGAACGAATCCATGCTAGAAGCGGTCGATGACCTGCGTGCGAGCGCAAACGCACCGTTCCCCCTCACTCAAGCGCTTCCGCCGGGAGCTTTTGGCGTGTTTGGTCCCGAGATTCGCTTCGGCTCGGCCGCATACGCTGCAGCTGACGCGCGCGCCATTTCTCCTACGCTCGCCCCGCCGCCCGATCCGATTCCCGGTTGGCGCATGCACGGATCGCTTTGGCCCGGCGAACGTTACATGGCGCGGATCCCACGCAAATGGAATGGGCGGCTGGTTGTTGCGGGCACGCCCTCGCAGCGAAGCGAATTTGCAAACGATCTGATCTTTTCCGATCCGCTGTTGGCACGCGGGTACGCCTACGTGTGCGGCAACAAATCGCAAGGTGAAAGTCACGTCGTCCTTTCCGGCAGCTCGAGGCTCGAAATCGGCGGCGTCGTGATGCCCCGCTTCTTCGGTCACGGCCCGGACGATCTCGGCGTCTCATTTTGGCAGCACGCGCCGGGCAATACGTTCGAACGTTGGATGGATGAGTTCTTTGCGATCACGCAGCGCACGCAAGAAGCGATCGAAGACGTGCACCACCGCGCACCAGAAGCCGTCTATGCAATCGGGCTCTCAAACGGCGCCAATCAAGTTCGCTTTGCGCTCGAACGCAGCGATCTATATAATGGCGGCCTTTCCTGGAACGGCGTCTTGTGGACTACTGAACACAACCTCTTGCGCCAACTTCCCGAAGCCGTCGAGGCGATGGAATCCGGCGATGCCGGCCGGCTCGAAGCGCTCGGCTTTCCGCCCGACGTTCGCGGCGTTTCGGGCGGTTCGCTCTACGCGAAGAATTTCGCGATCTATTGGATCGTCACGGCCTGGCTGCACGCGATGCTGTTCGATCCGCAGACATCGACTGCATACGGCGATGTCAGCACGCCTGACCCTGCCGAAGCATGGAATAGCAAGATCGGAAGGTGGCGCACCGATCGTTCACCCGCGATTCTCGAACGCATTGACGCGTATGCACACACTGGTACGATTCGCGCGAAGATGATCGATATCGCATCCGAATACGACCATCTGCTTCCGCCCAAGATGCACTTCTATCCATATCGTGCAATGGTCGAGCGCGCCGGATGCGAAGCGCTGTATCGCAGCGAGCTGATTCCGAATGCGCAACACGTCGATGCGTGGTCGGAAGACCCGAACTATCCACAGATGCGTCCGGGGCATCCGCGCGTCCTCGCCGCGTTCGATGAGCTGGTGCGCTGGGTCGAGGGCTAGTTGAGGTAGCGCTCCAGATGATAGTCGACGTCGCCGAATTGCCGCTCGATTGACGTCATCCGTTTGAAATATCCACCGAGCTTGTATTCTCGCGTCATCGCGATCGCTCCGTGCAATTGCACGGCGTTTTGGCCGACGAATCGTCCTGAACGAGAGACTTGAATCTTCGCGCCGGCGATCGCACGGGCTCGCGCTTCCACATCGCTAATGTCATCGGCGCTCATGGCCGCAACGTACGCCATCGAACGCGCCAGCTCCAATTCCGTGAACATCTCGGCCATGCGATGCTGCAAGGCCTGAAACGAGCCGATCGGCACGCCGAATTGGTTGCGTTCTTTAAGGTAGGCGAGCGTCAGATCGAACATCATGCTCATCAAGCCGACAGCTTCACCGCACAAAGCCGCATTCGCATGCTCGAGACCCCGCTGCAATAACGCGACTCCCGAAGACGTACTGACGCGCGCCGATTCATCAACGGCAACAGCGTCGAGCTCGAGCCGCGCAATAGTCGTCCCGTCTTCTGCGATCTCGTCGTTACGTTTGAGACCGCTCGTCACCGGCGAAACGGCGAAGAGCGCGACGTCAGCGTCAGTTCGAGCTGAAACCAGAAACGACACGTCGCCGCGCGGAACCGGGACCCGCACTTTCGTTCCGCTCAAGACGTAACCGTCTTTCGAACGGTCCGCGCGCGCCGAAACAGTCGCAGGATTGTAGTGCGCGCCGGGCTCTTCGTACGCGACCGCAAAACGGCGCTCGCCTTCGATCAAGCCTTCGAGGTGATCGCTGCGCCCGGCGGCGCGAAGAATCGCAGCGGGAAAGACCGCGCATGCTGCGTACGGCTCGAGATATAGTCCGCGTCCGAATGCTTCCATTACGAGCATCGTCTCGAGCGCGCCACCGAACCCGCCCAAATCTTCGGGCGCACCGATACCCAGCCACCCCAGCTTCGCAAACTCTCGCCAGGGCTCGGCCGGTGCCGGGTGCTGCGCAACGAAGCGTTCGACGCTATCCTTGATGAGCGTTTGCTCGCCGGTGAGCTTGAAATCCACGCTATAACCCCAAGATGCGCTTGGCGATGATGTTCTTCTGAATCTCGTTGGAGCCGGCGTAGATCGAGGCCTTACGATAATTGAAATACGCGGCGGCTTGCGGCGTACTCGCGTAGGGACCGACCGCATCCAGCGCGAGCTCGCTGAGCGCTTGTTGAATCTCCGTTCCTTTTATCTTGAGGATCGAGGATTCGGACCCCGGCCGTTTCCCGGCGGACTCGGCAGCCAATGTGCGCAGCTCCGTGTACGCGAGCGCGGCTAGCTCGATCTCGACGAGCGCGATCCGTTCGCGAAGGCGACGACTATTGCGGCCTTCGCGTTCGATGATCTCTCGGAGCTGCGCCAGTTGCACGCGGCAACGTGCAACGCCCGCGGTCCCCGTTCGCTCGTGTTCTAAAAGGAAGACGGCGTAACGCCAGCCGGCATTTTCTTCGCCGACGAGGTTCTCGAGCGGGACTTCGACATTCTCGAAGTGCACTTCGTTGATTTCGGTCCCGCCGTCGAGCGTTTCGATCGGACGGACGCTCACGCCGGGCGAGGTCAAGTCGATGAGCAGAAACGAGATACCCTTGTGCTTAGGGACGTTCGGATCGGTGCGCACGAGCGCGAAAATCCAATTGGCGTGCTGCGCACCAGTGATCCACGTTTTCGTTCCATTGACGACGTAGGCGTCGCCGCGACGCTCGGCGCGTGTTTGCAGTGATGCAAGATCCGAGCCGGAGCCCGGTTCCGAATAACCTTGGCACCACCAATCTTCAGCGCTGAGAATGCGTGGCAAGAACCGCGCGCGTTGCGTGTCGTTGCCGAACTCCATGAGAATCGGCGCAAGCATATTAAGCCCGAAAGGTATGGTTCGCGGCGCCCAGCCGTAGGCGAGCTCTTCTTCAAAGATATGCCGCTGCACGGGAGACCAACCCGGCCCGCCGTATTCGCGTGGCCAAGCCGGACCCGCCCATCCGCGCTCGTGCAAAATGCGCTGCCAGCGAACGTAATCGCCCTTCGCAAGCGCCGCGCCGTTGCGTACTTTTTCGCGGATATCAGCGGGGAGGCGCTCGGCAATAAAGCTGCGGACCGTCGTTCGGAAGTCGATCTCCGCGGAGCTGAACGCGAGATCCATTCTCCCTCCTTTAGATAAGGTTAAGAACCGGTTCAGCGTAGATAACTGAGAATCCGCTGAGAGTTGTCGAGGCAATGAGTACGAATTGACGTCAAGATGTTTCGCCGTACCATTGCCTTCGCGCTCGCGCTGGTCTTCGCGCTCATTCCGACGCTTGCACGCGCGCAAAGTGACACCGGTGAAATCACGATCACCGTGCTCGACACCAGTACGGGCCAGCCGCTCGCTGATGCGCGCGTTTTCTTGACCGGAGCGATGCTGGTGAGCGCGCTGACGCAAAAGTCCGGAACGGTGAAGTACACGGAGGTTCCCACCGGTATCTATCGTGTGCGCGTCCTGCGCCGTGGATATGACGGGGCGCGCAGCAATGAGTTCGAGGTTCTCGACGGCAAAGACGTCACGGTCAAGTTCGCAATGATCCCGTCCGCAAAACGGGGGCCAGCAAAACGGGAGCAATCTACGCGTGATCGGCGCGGTCACGGTGCGCTCGAACGTGCAGATCAATACGAACGACATCTCCGACGAAAGCCCGATTCGGCGCATCTCCGATTCGATGATGGATGCGCTCGACAAGCTCGCGGGCGTTTCCGTCAATCAGGACTCGAATGATCCCGACTCCGCGGTCACGGTATCGCTCAACGGGCACGACGAGTCGCAGACCGCGATCTCGCTTGACGGTATCCCGCTCGGGATGCCCGGAACAGCGACCAACATGCGCGGCGTCAACAGCGATCTCTTCGCTGGTTCGAGCGTCAGCTTTAGTCCGACGGCCGGCGGTCTCGGCGGCGGCGTCAACTTCCGCACGATCGAGCCGACGCAGAGCTGGAACGAAAAGCTGTCGACGACGTATGGAACGTACGACCGCTGGAACTACTCGATTCAGGCTACCGGGAGCATTGGCCCACTCGGGATCGCGGTCATGCACACGGATCGAGGCAGCAACAATCCACTCACGTTTCAAGACTACGAAGACTCGAGCGGCCTAACGTATCCGCACGGCGGCTACACTGATAATCTCGGCGATCTCGTCAAGCTGCGCTATCGTTTCGGCGATGCGGTCACGTTGACGGGTTCGTTTTTGTCTTCGAACGGCTCGATCGCGCAGCTCTGCACGCAGTGGGTCACCGTACTCCCGTGCGGCATCGGTCCTAACAACGACTCGTACAACAAATTTCAGTTTGACTATCTCACGGCGGCTTCACTGATCGGCAACGTCGCCTTCACAACGACCGCCTTCTCGATCACCAGCCACAATCTCATCGACGATCTCAACGAAATCATCGACACTATTCCTAACCCACTCGAAACGCTCAGTCAGAACCGGACAAACGGTTACGCGTTTACCGCGTCGGTCGGTCACAACAAGCACACTTTCACACTGACGGGCAACATCGAAAGCTCGATCAACAAGTTTACGCCGCTGACGTTCACGCCGTTCATCATCAATTCCGGAATCGGCGTCAATGCCCACCAGCTCAATTTTGCAGATTCGATCAAATCGACCGACAAGCTCAATTTGAATTTCAACAGCTCGCTCGCGGATACGTCGGGTGTCGGCTATTCGGTCTTGGGCGGAGGTGGCGCAACGTGGCGACCGACGGGAAACGATACGGTTCAGATGGCGCTTGCGCTCGGAAGCGCGCAGCCTCCGCCGACGACCCCGCGGACGTTCAGCGATCCAACGCTGGCACGTTTCAATTGCGACGCCGGCACGTCGATCATCGGCGGACCCGGCGACGAGAGCGCGCAAAAGCAATCGTCGACTAGCTACAATCTCGATTGGACGCATCTCTGGCGGTCCGGACAGATCACGGTCAACGCATTCCGTCAGACGCAGATCGGCCAGACGATCAATGCGCTCGTTAACGCGGATGGTGAGCCGCCCAATTATTTTCCGCCTGGATACATCGACTCGATCGGTCAGACGTGGTCGCAGGGGACAATCTGCGGAGCGGCGCCGTTCAATCCGAGCGGGGTTTACGTCAACGAGCCGATCGCGGGGACTGCGCGCGCGTATCAAGGCTTTGACGTGAGCGGACGTATCGCGCTCGGACCAAATGTCGTCGTGCTTCCAACCTACGCGGTCAACAGCGCGGTCCTCCTGGCCGCTGATTCGCGTCTCACCACCGCCGAGTCAACGTCGATCGTCGGTGCGCAGCTCCCCGGGCGACCCATCCATCGTGAAGGCGTCACGTTCGACGCGGAGCTTCCGCACAACGGATTCGAGCTGCTCGCAAACGCGCAATACACGGGCTCGAACAACAATCGCTATCTCACTCCTTACACAACCGTCAACTGGGGAATATCGCATACATTCGGACCCGGTCGCTTGACTCTGTTCGAAACGAATGCGTTCAATGCGGTGTCCGGTGAATTCTCGACACTCTTGTACGCCAATCCAGTTCCGGTAAGCGGTGGAGGCGTCGTGTTCTTTGCTGCAAATCCGCTGTTGCCGCGCACGATCAGTCTCAACTACACCGTCGCCGTCGGCAAAGGCGCGCTAAAATCGCCGTCGGTGCTCGCGAATGCGGCGCGTATGGCGGCGCGCGCAACCGGAGGCGGGCCCGGCGGCGGCGGGCCTAACGTAAGCGGACCGCGCGGCGGCCCGGGTGCATTCCGGCGCAACCTGCTGCCCGCGGGCGGCGATCCGTTCTCGCTTGCAACAGACAATCCACTTTGCAACGCTGCAGCGCAAGAGATCGCCAAACCTTTGCTCGAGGGTTTGCGCACATACGTCAGCGCCTACGAAAACAAACAGCCGCTTCCGCCGACGGGAGCGTATACGGTCATCGCGCACACGAACGCAGCCGGAAGCGCGGTCCCGTATTGGCTCGAGATTCGTCCGCAACTTCCACCGGGCGCTGGCCCGCCTGGCGGAGAGCGGCGTCAGCAAGGTTCGAGTCAGAATGTTGCGATCAATGGTGCACCGGAAATCACGCCGAATCCGCAGCCGTCGGGAAGTCCTGGTCCACGCCGTCGCGGCGAAGGTCCCGAGCGTTTCCGCGCGATCATCGCGTGTGAATACATTGCGGTCCTGACGCCCGATCAAGCCAAAGCCAAAGGCATCGACACGAGCGGACGCGTCTTCATGGGATATGCGCCCGGCATCGGAATCTTCGGCGTGCAACCGCGACAGCTACCGCAAGGCGGGGGCAGCCTTCGAGATCAGTAGCTACTTGTCGTGAAACGTACCGCGCTGAGCAGTCTCATCGAGAACTAAATCGTCGAGATAGTAATAGACGATCTTGCGATCGTCGAATCCTACTTTTACAAGCTGCTCGCCGGCGATCTCGACAACTTCGTGAACATGTCCGGTCTTGCCGGCATACTCGTAGTTAACGCTGGAATATCTAGCGTCATCGGGCTTTGGATTCGGCACTGCCTTGACTCCGCGCAGCGCGGTTTGATGTCGATGGGATGTCAAAGGGACCTCGGGGCCGGGCGATAAGTTCTCCCCATGTTTATCGAGTACCGCGGGAAGCGGCCAAAGGTGGCGGAGACCGCATTTATCGCGCCGACGGCCGTGTTGATCGGCGACGTCGAGATCGGTGAGGAATCAAGCGTTTGGTTCGGCGCCGTCCTACGCGGTGATAACGGACCGATTCGCGTCGGTGCGCGCAGCTCGATACAAGACAACTCGGTCCTGCACGTCAGCCACGATTGTGAAACGGTCGTCGGCAACGACGTCACGATCGGCCACAGCGTAACCCTCGAAGATTGTCACATCGAAGACTGGGCGCTCGTCGGCAGCAACGCCGTCGTTCTGAACGGCGCCGTGGTCGGACGCAAATCGCTGATTGGTGCCGGAAGCGTCGTCGGTGCGAACTCTCATATTCCGCCGCTGACCGTCGCGGCCGGGGCACCGGCTAAGGTGAAAAAGCCGCTCGAAGGCGAGGCCGTCGGCTGGTGCGAGCACGCGCCGCCCGAATACGTGAAGCTCTCGCGTTCGTATCTTAAGCAAGGCATCGGCGATCCCGAGCTGCACGAGCTCGCGGAAGCGAAAGTCTAGACTCCTAAGCGAAACCGCTGCAGGTAGTCACCGGAACCATTAGCGCTCGCCCAGACGGTCCAGATATAACCTGTCTTCGGATCGACCGCCAAGGTGTGTATCGGATGTTTGGTGACGAGCGACGCGACCGGCGTCGGAGCAGCATTTCGATGCAAGCGTAAGATCGCGATCGTCCCGCGCCCTGCGCAAGCGAGGAGATGGCGCTGTTGATCGAGATCGCACTGATCGACGTGCGACGGGTATTTGACTTGAGCGATGAAGCGCCCGGAGGGGGCGTAGACCGCGAGGACGCCGTTCGTTCCGCCGACGACGACCTCGTGATAGACGGCATCGTATTGAAGCGGATGGTTGGACTCGAGCATCGCCGTCTTCACCGCCTTGAACACGCGCAGCGACTTCGGGTCGATCTCGACGAACTCGTTCAGGTCGGGGACGTTTTGATAGACGACGTGCGTCACCGGATCGACGACGAGATACTCCTCATCGTGACCGGGTAACGTGATCGTCCCGACACGCTGCATCGTACGTGCGTCGATGACGAACACGCGGGAGCCGTTGTCTTCATCTGCATAGATACGGTGATACGACGGATCGTAAGTGATCGCGTCGATCGGCCCCGCAACTTCGACGTCTCTCGTCGCCTTACACGCAACCGGATCAACCTTGCTGATGGTGCGCGCCGTTCCGTTTCCGGTGTAGACGTCTCCGGTTGCAGGGTCCGGCGCAGAACCGTGCATCGGTCCGACGCGAACTTGGCAGATGATCTTGCCGGTATCAGCATCGGCGACAAGTAAGCGTCCACTACCGCCGTGCGCAGCATAGACGCGACGGTGCAGTGCGTCGACGGTGACATAATCGAAACCACTGTACGCACGGACTGGGACGGGCGCAGTGACGGGAACGATTATCGGCATGCCGGAACGGTTTCGTGTTTCATGACAAGAATGCCCGTACGAATGGCGCCTCGGCCCGCCGTCCTCTATTTAAGGCGCGGCGTATCGTCCGACGTCAGCGTATGCGACGAACTTCGTGAACTCCGGCTGGAACATCAGTTTGACGGTTCCGGTGCGCCCGTTGCGATGCTTTGCGAGAATCAATTCGGTCACGCCCGGATCTGACGTCTCTTTATTGTAGTACTCGTCGCGATAGATGAAGGCGACAAGATCCGCTTCCTGTTCCACACTGCCGGAGTCACGAATGTCCGAAAGCATCGGACGTTTGTCTTGACGCGCTTCGACCGCGCGGTTGAGCTGCGCGAGCGCGACGATCGGAACTTCGAGATCTTTGGCCGTAGCTTTCAGCATTCGACAGATCTCGGAGATCTCGTCGTTGCGATTGGCGCTCTTTGCCATTTGGCCAGGTCGTACGAGTTGCAGATAATCGATGAAAATAATTCCAAGCCCGTTCGAGGCCGCTTTGAGACGCCGCGCGCGACTGCGAATCTCCGTCACCGTCACCGACGCGGAATCGTCCAGATAGATCGGCATATTCGAAAGCTGGCTCATTGCTTCGCTGAGCATCGTCCACTCGTTGTCGTGGATGTTCCCGCGTTTGAGCTTCTGCGAATCAAGCCGCGCGGCCGATGCGAGCATGCGCTGCACCAGCTCTTCGTTGGTCATCTCGAGCGAGAAGAACGCGACCGGCTTCTGATCGACACGGGCAGCTTCCGCCGCCATCGTGAGCGCTAGCGACGTCTTCCCCATGCCGGGACGTGCTGCGAGAATGATCAAGTTCCCGGGCTGAAAGCCCGCCGTATGCTCGTCAATATCGCGAAAGCCGGAGGTAATTCCGGTGCGATCGCCGCGCTGGCTGAAAAGCTGATCGAGGTTGTCGAAAACCGGTTTGAGCATCTGCGAAACCGGCGTGAATTTGCCGTGCATTTGCCGGCGTCCGACTTCGTAAACGATCTGCTCGCTCCGATCGAGCGACCCTTCGACATCTTCTTCGCCTTCGTACCCGATGCGCGTGATCTGCGTGCCTGCGTGAATAAGACCGCGCAGCGACGATTTCTCGCGCACGATGTTGGCGTAGTATTCTGCAGACGCGGCCGTCGGCACCGTATCCATCAATGACGTCAGATAGGCGAGCCCGCCGATCTTCTCGAGCTGTCCGCGCCGCTTGAGCTCTTCCGAGAGCGTGATCTTGTCCAGCGGCTCGCCGCGTTCGTACAGCGCGAGCAACGCGGTATAGACCGTCTCGTGCATCGCGGCATAAAAATCTACCGGCTCGATGATTTCAGCAACGGTCGCCATCATTTCACGGTCGACCAAGATCGAGCCGAGCAGCGCCATCTCCGCCTCAAGATTCTGGGGCGGGATGCGATCCACGGCGCCTGCGGTCATCGGCTTCGGGTTCGCCGCAAGTTGGGTGGGACCCGCACTGCGCGACCGCGCGTAGGCGAGTCGAGCCCATACGCTGCGAGCGCTTCCTGTACGGTCGAGACAGGGATCACATCGAGACCAAGTGTTAGACGATCGAGCTCGCGCGCATTCTCTTTTGGAATGATGATGGCGCGCATTCCGGCTTGTCTCGCCGCATAGAGTTTCTCGACGACGCCGCCGACCGGACGCACGCGACCTTGAATCGAGATCTCGCCGGTCACGGCAACGTTTTGCGGCAACGTTTTTTTGGTGAGCGCCGAGTATGTCGCGAGAAAAACCGCGAGGCCGGCTGAGGGACCATCGATATTCCCACCGCCGATCACGTTGACGTGCAGATCGTAGTCGGCCAGATCGATCCCGGCGAGCGCGCGCAACACGGCGGCTGCGTTGAAAACGCTGTCCTTTGCCATGCTCCCGGCGGTTTCGTTGAAGCGTACGGCGCCTTTGCCCGCCTGGGCCGCGCGAAACACGATCGCCTCGATCTCGATCAAGCTGCCCAAATAGTGCATGACGCCGAGACCGAATGACTTTCCGACCTCGCGCGTGCGACGCGCGCGGACCGGCGTATGCGGCAGCATGCGTCCGGATTGCACGACCGCGAGCACGTCGTCGGCTGCGATCGTCGCTTTGCGTTTGCTCTTACCGCGGCGAACGAGCGCAAGCCCGAACGCGTCGGCCAGAATCTGCACCGCTTTTCGCCCTTCAATCGTGTACGATGCGATCAGCTCGGCAACCGATTTCGAACAGCGCACGCCAAGGCGCTTTGCAGCAGAGGTCACGATCGCAGCGACTTGCGCTTGCGTGAGGGGTTGAAAGTACACCGCGGCCGTCCGTGAGAGAATGGCAGGATCGATCTCGTCCGGCTCGCGCGTCGTCGCACCGATCAACACGAAATCCGCCGGGGCGCCTTCCTTGAAAAGCTTGCGCACGTACGCGGGCACCGACGGATCGCTCTCATCGTAGTACGACGACTCGAACATCACGCGTTTGTCCTCGAGCACTTTGAGCAGCTTGCTCTGCAACAGCGGGTCCATTTCGCCGATCTCGTCGATGAACAGTACGCCTGCGTGCGCGCGCGTCACGAGACCAAGCTTCGGTTCCGGGATTCCGCCCTCGGCAAATTCACGGCGAGAGCCTTGATAGATCGGATCGTGCACGCTGCCAAGCAACGGGTTCGTTGTTTCGCGCGGATCCCAGCGCAGCGTCGCACCATTAGCTTCGACGAAAGGCGCATCCGGAACGAACGGTCCGCGCCCGAGTCGCTTTGCTTCTTCTAGCGCAAGGCGCGCTACGGTCGTCTTTCCGACGCCGGGCGGTCCGAACAAGATGACGTGCTGCGGATACGGCGATGCAATCTTTGCAATCAATGAGCGCACGGCGGCTTCTTGGCCAACGACTTGATCGAGCTTCTTCGGGCGCAATTGCATGAGCGCAGAATCGGAAAGCGCGCGGCCTTCCATAACGCCAAGCTCTTCGAGCTTCTTCTGCGTCGCCGGCGTCTCGGGTCCAAGATCGTCTTTGAGCGCTTCGAGCTTGAGCTCGCGCAAGTAATCGTTGTGCCGCGCTGCCATCTTGGCGCTGATCTTGCGGTCGAGATTGTCTTCGACCGTACGCTGCGCAATGAGCTCGGCTAAGCCGTCCTCACACTCTTCGAGTTTCTTGCGGAACGCGGCCGGTGCCGGCGGACCTTCGATCGTCGGATCCTCGAAGACGAGTCGTTGGAGTGCGAGGATGCGATCGCCAACGCGTTCGCTGCGCATGCCTTTGAGCGCGCCTAGCTTCCCCGCACGCAACACGATCTTTTCCGCACCAAGCAGCTCGGCGAGCAACGCGTACAACGCGTCGACGTGCCGGCGCACTTCATCCTGGCCTCCGTACTTGCGGCGGAAGCGACGAACGAAGCGGTTATCGCTATCCTTCGCTGAAGCCACGGATGCTTACGCTGGTACGACCTCGACTGTCGCCTTTGCGGTGACGTTGTTTCCGAGCTTGACCTCGACGGGATACGTACCTACCGCTTTGATCGGCGTCTTTAGCTCGATCTTGTGCCGGTCGAGCGCGATATCGAAGCTGCGCTGAATCGCTTCCGCGATCTGCGCGTTCGTGATCGTTCCGAAGAGCTTACCGTTGCCGCCGGCTCGCGCCTGGACTGAAAGCGGCTTGCTCTCGATGATACGCGCAATCTCTTGTGTTTGCGCGAGATCCTCGGCTTGGCGTTTCGCCTTCGCCTTGTTCTGTTGCTCGAGCGACGCGAGCGCGCCACTCGAGGCTTCGGCCGCGAGTTTTTTCGGAATGAGGAAATTGTTGGCGTAACCCTCGGCGACTTCGACGACGGTTCCGCGCTTGCCGAGCGCCTTCACGTCGCTTAGGAGAATGACGCGCATGTTACTCCGCGACGAAAGGCAAAAGCGCGATGATACGTGCGCGCTTCACGGCGGTCGTCAAACCGCGTTGATGCTTGGCGCAATTTCCGGAGATACGGCGCGGCAGAATCTTGCCACGTTCGGAGATGTACTTACGCAGACGCGTCGTGTCTTTGTAGTCGATCGCGTCGGTTTTCTCTGCGCAGAAATTACAGATCTTGCGCTTCGGCCGGCGCTCTTTCTTTGCCGTCGCGCGCTTCTTGGTAGCTGGCAATTACGTGTTCTTCCTTAATATACGATTCAGATTCGGGTTTTTAGGACCGGACGAGGTTATAAGTACCCGTCCACGGAGCCTGCTCGCCTACCCCTTCCCGGCAAGCAATGAGGTGAAATCGGTGATTTTCACCCGCTCCTCGCGGCCGTACTTCGATCCCAGCTCCCGCTCGTGGCGATCGATAGCCAGCCAGTCGTCCCATAAACACACGCGAACGCCGCGCGATTGCAAGAGCGCATCGAGCGCCGCCTCGCTCCCTTCGGGTGCCCGAGGGAGGCCCGGCAGATCCTCGACGATTGCGCGCGCGGTCTCGGCCGCATCGGCTTTGTTCGTCCCAATCACGCCGCTCGGACCGCGCTTGATCCAACCCGCGACGTATTGTCCGCCGAGGTGTGCACCGTTTTCGTCGACCACGCGTCCGGCTTGGTTCGCGATGACGTGCGCGCGCGCATCGAAGGGCAGGCCCGGCAACGGAATTCCGCGATACCCGACTGCGCGGTAAACCATCTGTACTCCAATGTCGTCCTTCACACCGGTGCCGACGGCATTCTCTTTTTCGTCGAGACGGTTTCGTTCCAGCACGATTTCACGCACCCGGTCGGTGCCTTTGATTTCAACGGGCGAAGCGAGGAATTTGAGGTGGATGCGGCGCGGACGGCCTTCGACCTTGCGCGAAGCGAGCTCACGCAAAACGTCGAGGTTGCGCTTGATGGCCGATTTTCCCTCAAGCGTTTTTGCGCTGGCTTCGTCCAGCTCGAGATCCTTGGGATCGATGATCACGTCGGCATTCGCGATTTCGCCGAGCTCGCGCAATTCCGGCGTTGTGAATTTTGCTTGCACTGGGCCGCGTCTTCCGATGAGATAGATGTCGCGTACGCGACTTACGGCCAACGCGTCGAGCACGTATTCGGGCACGTCGGTGGTGCGCAGCTCATCGACATGCTTCGCCAAGATACGTGTTACGTCGATCGCAACGTTGCCAACGCCGATCACGGCCACGGCTTCTGCGTCGAGTGCAATCGTGCGTCCGTGTTGATCCGGATGCCCGCTGTACCACGCGACGAACTCCGTCGACGAGAAATTTCCATGCAGATTCTCGCCGGGAATGCCGAGCATCCGATCGACGGCCGCGCCGACCGTGTAGGCCGCAACGTCGTAGTGACGTTGCACGTCCTCGAACATGAGATCGACGCCGAACGCAACGTTGCCGAGAAAACGCACGCGCTCGTCGTCGAACGTCTTCGCAAACGTATTGATCACGGACTTGATCTTCGGATGATCCGGCGCGACCCCGTAACGCACGAGTCCGTACGGAGCCGGGAGACGATCGATGATATCGATCGAAAGGGGACCCGGATTGGCTTTCAAGAGTGCATCTGCTAGGAACAACCCGGACGGTCCGGCTCCGAAGATAGCAACGCGCGTGGGACGACTCACGTCAGCGCCTTTAGCTTGCAAGCCCCTCGACTACCTCTACGTTCGGGAGCGCAAGGAAGATGCTCGGCGGCGTCAGGATTTTGCTCGAACGGTTCCCGCCGCCCAAGATTATTTTCTCGCGCGTCATCACGCGCGCATCGACCCAAATTGGCATGCCCGTGATGCCGATTGGCGTCACACCACCGATCGTCATGCCGGTCATGCGCTCGACGTCTTCTCCTGACGCAAACGATGCGCGCGCGCCGATCTTTTGTTTGACGGCGCGATTTACGTCGAGCCGCGTATTGGCAAGTACGACGCATGCCGCGTAGCGCGGCGGATCGGCTTTGCCGATGACGACGATCGTATTCGCTGAATCTTCGAGCGAATAACCGTAAGCTTCGACGAAGTTGGCGGTGTCAGCGAGTGCGGGATCGCACGCAACGATCTCCCAGCCCACGTCGACGCCATCGAGAATTTTCTGAACGCTTGGATCTACCATGTGATTCCGGCGATAACGCGCGCGACGTCGGCGAGCGCAGTGTCGCGCTGCGCTGCCGCGACCGTGACCCCCGTGAGATAAGCCGCAACAATGAAAGGCGCGCGTCCCGGCGGCCACACGATCGCGACGTCGTTGCGCGTGTCGCTGTCACCGCTAGGCGTTGTACCTCCGCCCATTCCCGTTTTGTCGCCCGCGCGCCACGACGTGGGAAATCCGGCGCGCAATAAATTGAGACCGGTCGTCGAACGCCGTATCCAATCGACGAGCAAGGCACGCGAGCTGACGTTCAGAAGATCTCGCGTCAGCAGCCGGTAAGCATCGAATCCCATTGACTCAGGCGTCGTCGTGTCGCGCGGGTCGCCGGGCGACGTCACATGATTCAAAGCGGGCTCGGTACGATCGAGCCGCGTGTAGTGGTCGCCGATGCTTCGCACGTAACGCGTCACGCCAGCCGGTCCGCCGACGCGCTTGAGGATGAGATTGGCTGCGGTGTTGTCGCTCACTGCGATCGCTGCGGCGCACAGCTCGCGCATCGTCATCCAGCCTCGACCGAGATTCGCGCGCGCGACCGGTGCGTATGGGAGCAGATCGTCCTTTGAGTAGTGCACGCGTTGCTCGAACCGTAGCGTCCCGGCGTCGACGCGTGAGAGCACGTCCGCGACGGCGAGCAATTTGAACGTGCTGCACATCAGAAAACGTTCGCCGGGCCGATAGCTCACGCGTTGCACGCCGTGCGAATCAAAGACCGCAACGCCTAAGCGCCCGCCGCTCGCTTCTTCGATTTGCGCTAGTTTTTGATCGATGTCTTGCGCGAGCGCGACCACTCGCATCCCTGAGACGGCCGCGAGCGTTCCGGCCGCGAACGTACGTCGTTTCATCGGCTTCTTGATCATGTAAGGCGCCCTACGGAACCTTTTCGGCCGGCGCTGCGATAATGGGTGGCGATGAACATACGCTTTTTGAAGAACGCCTTGCTAGCCGGTGCTGCCGTTATCGCGCTGAGCGCGGCCGCTTTCCCGGATCCGCCTGCGGAGCAAGCGCAGGCAACGCCCGGCACCGCCAAGATCGTCCTGGCCGGCGGGTGCTTTTGGGGGATGGAAGGCGTCTTCGAATCGCTGCGAGGCGTGAGCAACGTCGTATCGGGATATTCCGGCGGCCGCGCCGCAACGGCGCACTATGAAATGGTGAGCACCGGCATGACCGGTCACGCCGAATCCGTCGAGATCACGTACGATCCGGCGAAGATCTCGTTTGGCGAGCTGCTCAAAGTCTATTTTTCGGTCGCGCACGATCCTACTCAGCTCAACTATCAAGGCCCCGATGAGGGGACGCAATATCGCTCGGCAATCTTCTACACGACGCCGCAACAGCACGAACTTGCCGAAGCCTATATTCGCGAACTCACTGCGGCGAAAGCATTCTCGCATCCGATCGTGACGCAAATCGTCCCACTGCGCGCTTTCTATCCTGCTGAAGCCTACCATCAGCACTTCATGCAAGAAGAATCCGAACTACCCGTACATCGTCTACAACGACAAGCCGAAACTCGATGCGCTGCGTCGCACATATCCGAATCTGGTGAAGCCGGGCGCGTAAGCGCCTACTTGCGGCTGCTGCCTCCGCCGCCACCGCCGCCAGGACGACACGTGGCCGCCGCCAGCGCCGCTGCTTGCGGAACTAGCGTGACCACCGCCGCCGCTTGACGACGCGCCACCGCTCATATGAACCGCGGGCGCATAGTGTGCAGGAGCTCCAACGATACTACGCTGCGTTTCGGGAAAACGCAGCCCCGGTAACGGAGCCACGATGCCGGGCCGCGTGAATGAATGAAGCGGCGGGGTCGTGATCTTCTTACTTGGCGCCGAGTTGCTCGGCTGCGAGACGTCGTACCACGGCTGATATACATCGCCCGGACCCAATGGAGCCCATCCATATCCACCCCACGGCGAATCAAGATGAGACAGTAAGAGAGGCGTCAGAAGAACCAGCGCCGGCGCCCACGATACGACTCCCTGATCCGGAATCCAAATCCAACCGTACATCGGATCGAGCACCCAACGGCCGTAGTGATACGGCGTCCAGCCCCATGGTTCGCTGCTCACCCACATCGGTCCGTATACCGACGACATCACCCATGAACCGAGTGTGTACGGCGACCACGCCGGCGGCTCGTCCGGTGACCACGCCATTCCGTATTGCTGCGTGTTGAGCCAATGTCCGTATCTATCGAGCGCATTTGCAGCGAGAATCGGGCTCACGCGTTTGTCGGTAGCAGTCGTACCGAAAGCAAGGTCGCGCGCGTCGCTCCACGCGTCGAAGTCGTCGTCGAGCGCAGCACTCGCCACGTTCTCGATCACGTTCGGAACCGCGGTGTTCGCCGTAACCATGTTGTCTTGCAGAATCGTGAGATCGCCGCTCGCGAGCGGCACGCTCGCGCGGCCTTGCCGAACGATTGCGGTCGTTGTGCTCGACGACACCTCGACGCGATACGTACCCATTTGCTGCGGGACGAACGTCAGGCTCGGCGTCTGGATCGCGAGATCCGGCGTCGTAAACACGCGCACTTCGATCGTTCCCGCGTCGACGCGGAGCGTTCGCTGCGACGGTGCTAAGCTCACGACGACTATTCGTGAATTCGGCTCCACACGAAGCACGGTCGCTTCGTCGATCTGAACCTCAGCGAGACCGGTTGTCGTCGAGATCGTGGGCGCCCGGAAGCACGGGCGTATTCAGCGTCGCGACGATCGGGTCTATAGTGGCGCTGTCTTCGAAGATCTCCACGCCGCCGCCGTCAAAACTCACGTGCGCGGCGACGATAGTCGTGTCGCTTTGCGCCTCGGCCCGATAGGCCGGGGCAATCAGGAGGGCTATCATTGCCAAAGCTGTTATGAAGCTGTGAAGCGGACGAGCCATCGACCGTTCCTCCTACCGAATACATTATCGCTTACTTGGCTGGAATGCTGCTGGGGAGCGAGGGCCGGCAATCATGAAAAGAAAAGAGCATGCGTAGCATGACAACGACGACGAACGGCGCGACCGATTGGCGCGACCAAATCTACGATATCTTCCGTGAAAACAGCGTGCGCCACGTCGCGCACGTTCCCGACGGCGGACACGCAAAGCTAATCAAACGGTGTGAAGCCGATCCGGAAATGACGACCGTTACGCTGACGACCGAAGAGGAAGGCGTCGGCATGTTGATCGGTTCGTGGCTCGGCGGCGTGCGCGGTGCACTGTTGATTCAGTCCAGCGGCGTCGGCAATTGCATGAACGCGCTCTCCGTCTTAAAGCACGGCAAGTTTCCGATTCTGATGATCGTTTCGATGCGTGGAGAATGGGGCGAGGGAATGCCGTGGCAAGTTCCGATGGGACAAGCGACGCGCGAAGTACTCGAAGCGATGGGCGTCATTGTTTATGAAGTCGAGCGCGACAGCGACGTACATGCGACGATCGAAGCCGCAACATGGCTTGCATTTGACTCCTCGGTCCCCGTTGCAGTCCTTCTGGCGCAGCGATTGATCGGCACCAAGAAATTCGTGGCAGCATGACGACGACAACTTCGGCCAAACCTCGCATCTCGCTCGAACGGCGCAATGTCGTCAACGCGCTCGTCGCCAATCGCGGCAATGACTTGCTCGCCCTCGCCGGTATCGGCAGCCCGTGCTGGGATCTGGCTGCGTCCGGCGATCATCCGATGAACTTCTACCTCAACGGCGCGATGGGAAGCGCCGCCGCAATCGGGCTTGGCCTGGCGCTTGCGCAACCGAAAAAACGTACGCTCGTCATAACAGGCGATGGCGAATTACTCATGTCGCTCGGCGTTTTGGCGACGATCGGCGTCGCCGCCCCTAAGAATTTGGCGGTCGTCGTCCTCGACAACGAAGTGTATCTCGAGACCGGCGCGCAGCCGACGCACACGGCGCGCGGCGTCGACTTAGCCGCGGTCGCCCGCGCGTGCACGATTCACAACGCCCAAACGGTGTACTCGCAGGCCGAGCTTGACGCTGCACTTCCGAAGATTCGCGCCGCCGACGGACCGGTGTTCACCGTCGTGAAAATCCTGCCGGACAAGGCCAAACTGGTCGTTCCGCCGCTCGAGGCGACGTATACCAAGCATCGCATGCGGGAGGCGTTGACGGGGAAACCGTAACCCGGCGCGTGTCGTCCAACTCGGCCTCATTCATACGTCATAGGAACGAAGTACCAAGCGGGTATATAATGCCGTCGTTTTCGAGACGAGGAGGATCCGCCGCGTGATAACCGATCACGACATTGTCGTCCTGGGTGCCGGCCTTGCCGGAATGCGGGCGGCGCTCGAGGCCGCCAGGAGCGGCTCGAACGTTGCCGTCGTCACCAAGGTCCATCCGCTGCGCAGTCACTCGAACGCTGCGCAGGGCGGCATCAACGCCGCCATCGGCGAGGGCGACTCATGGGAATCGCACGCCTTTGACACGATTAAAGGAAGCGACTATCTGGCGGACCAGGACGCCGTCGAGATCATGTGCCGCGAAGCGCCCGCCGACGTCATGGAATTCGAGCACATGGGCGTCATCTTCTATCGCAACGCGGAAGGGAAGCTCGGAACGCGCGCGTTCGGCGGCGCATCACAAGCCCGGACATATTTCGTCGGCGACATCACCGGCCAAGCGCTGCTTGTGACGCTTTACGATCAGATCCTCAAGGCCGGCGTCAAAGTCTACGAAGAGTGGTTCGTGACGTCCTTATATATGGAAGACGGGCGCTGCCGCGGCGTCGTCGGCCTGGAGATGATCACGGGCGAGCTGCATCTCTTACGTTGTAAAGCCGTCATCAACGGCGCCGGCGGTGTCGGCCGTCTGTACGAGCCGAGCACGAACGCGTTGATCTGCACGGGCGACGGATATGGGCTCGCGTATCGCGCGGGCGCGCCGCTCATGGACATGGAGATGGTGCAATACCATCCGACGACACTTGCGGGCAGCGGATTCCTCATGACGGAAGCCGCGCGCGGCGAAGGCGCGTATCTTTTGAATTCTCTTGGCGATCGTTTTATGAAGACGTACGCGCCCAAGATGATGGAGCTCGCGTCGCGCGACGTCGTTTCTCGCTCCGAGGCAACGGAGATCGCAGCCGGCCGCGGCATCGACGGCAACGTTCTGCTCGACCTGCGCCATCTTGGCCCCGACATCGTACTCAAGAAGTTACCGCAAGTTCACGAGATGGCGCTCGACTATTTGGGCTTGGACATGCTCAAAGACCCGATTCCGGTTCGGCCCGGTATGCACTACATGATGGGCGGCGTGAAGACGGATGCCAATGGTGCGACACAGGTTCCGGGTCTGTACGCAGCCGGCGAAGTCGCGTGCGTGAGCGTGCACGGCGGCAATCGGCTCGGTGCGAACTCACTGCTCGATACGATCGTCTTCGGACGGCATTCCGGCAAGCACGCTTCCGAATACGTGAAGACTGTTTCGGATTCGAACGGTGGCGAAAAACTGCTCAAATCCGAACAAAAGCGCATCGCCGATTTACTGGCGCGTCCGTACACCGGTGAGACGCATGCACGATTGCGGCTTGAGCTGGCGACGATGATGGACAAATATGTCGGCGTCTATCGCGACGAAGCCGGCCTCGAAGAAGCGCTGAAGAAACAGCAAGACATCAAGAAGCGATACGCATCGGTTGCTGTCGGCGACAAAGGACGCGTCTACAATCAGGCGTTGACGTTCGCGCTCGAACTCGGCTTCATGATCGACGTCGCCGAGACAATCAATCCGAAGCGCGATCCTGCGCAAAGAAAGCCGCGGCGCGCAAGCGCGCACGGACTATCCGCTACGCAACGACGCGGAGTGGCTCAAGCACATCCTCGTTCACTACAAGTGGCGACACCGCCCCCGAGATCACTTATCTGCCCGTCACGATCACCAAATGGAAGCCGGAGGCTCGCACGTACTAATGAAGTTCACGATCGAGGTCGGACGCTACAACCCCGAAGGGACGTACGCGGACAACGCCATTCAAGGCGCGCCGTATCCCGCACCATGGGCGTCCTCTCCGCCACGGCGCTATCAGACGTACGAAGTCGATCTTCCTGAACATGCCGTCGTTCTCGACGCGTTAATCGAGATTCGCGAATATCAGGACGAGTCGGTCGCGGTTCGCTGCGCCTGCCGCAGCGCCATTTGCGGATCGTGCGCGATGTGGGTGAACGGCCATGCAAATCTCGCCTGCAAGAGTAAGCTGCAAGAATTCACAAAGGACGGCAAGACGCGCGTCGAGTCACCGCCCTCGATGCCGGTAATTCGCGATCTCGTTTGGGACATGAAGCCCTTCTGGGACGATCATCGTCGCGTCACGCCGTGGCTCGAAAACAAGCCGCTTCCACCGCCGATGCAAGAGTATCGTCGTCGCGAACGAAGCGATGGAAGAGCTGATCCAGGAAGTCACCTGTATCAGCTGCGGCTGCTGCTTGATGGACTGCGAGTCGTTCGCGGTCAATCCAGATTTCATGGGACCTCACGCGCTCGCAAAAGCCTATCGCTATGCTGCCGATCCGCGCGATGCCCAGACGCAGGAGCGTTTGGGTGAGTACAGCCAGCACGGCGGAATTTGGGATTGCACCCACTGCTTCGAATGCGTCCAACAGTGTCCGAAAGGCGTCGAACCGCTCGAGCAGATTCTTAAGCTGCGCCGCATGGCGGTCAACGCCGGATACACGCACAATGCGGGGACGCGTCACGCCGACGCGTTTGCCGAATCCGTCAAGCATAGCGGACGGCTGAACGAGCTGACGCTTTTGCCGAAATCGGTCGGCTTCTTCAATATCATCGGCCAGTTGCAAACTCTGCCGAGTGCGTTCAACATGATCCGCGCCGGGAAACTGCCGCCGATCATCCACAAAACGATCCCTGGCGTCAAACGCATTAAAGCGATCTTCGATCGCGTTGGAGGAAGATTCAAGTGAAAGTCGCGTTTCATCCCGGCTGCGTCTCGAAGGGCGCGTGCCCGGAGCTCTACGTTTCGGCAACCAAAATTGCCGGACCGTTGGGACTTGAGCTCGAAGAACTGTTCGAAGCATCATGCACCGGCGCCGGCGTGCTCAGCGAACAGAATCCGGATCTCGGCGATTCACTGAACGCTTTGACGCTCGCGATGGCCGAAAGCAAGGGCGGCATGTTGATGACGATCTGCAGCACGTGCCAAGGCGTCCTCTCCAGCGTCAATCACACGTTCGAAAAGAAACCCGAGCGACTCGAAAAGGCAAACAAGACGATCCAAGACCAAGGCTACACGTACAAAGGAACGACCAAAGTCAAGCATCTTTTATGGATGCTGTTCGAAGACATCGGCGTCGACAAACTCAAGTCGGCGATAAAGCGTAAATTGACCGGACTCAAGATCGCGCCGTTCTACGGCTGCTATATCTTGCGTCCCAGCGATTCGCTCGGTCTCAAAGAGCGTCCCGAGCGCAAGACCTATCTCGAGCAGTTGATCGAATTGCTCGGCGCGGAACGCGTCGACTACACGGGTTCCGGAAAATGCTGCGGCTTCCCGATGCTGACGTTCAACCGCGACAAGTCGCTTGCAATGGGCGGCAATCACATTCTCGAAGCGAAAGAAAAGGGCGCTGATGCGATGGTTACGCCGTGTCCGCTCTGTCATTTGAATCTGGATGGACAACAGCCCGACGCCGCGCTCGCCATCTCGCGGCCTCTCGAGACGCCGATCTTCCATCTGCCCCAGTTGCTCGGATTGGCGCTTGGCTTCTCGCCCGAAGAGCTACGACTCAACCATCACGTCGTCTCGACCAAACGAGCACTTGAGAAGGTAGAGCTCAAAGTCTAGCCTTGTCATCCCGAGCGAAGTCGAGGGACAGATGAAATCGATGCCACTAGGCGCTAAAGGCATTTTCACTCTCGAAGTCAGGCCCGATCATCTCGCCTCCCGCTTCAAAGACGCGACTCTTCCACCAGTGTTCTCGACTCCCGTCATGGTGATGGTGATGGAGAACGCCGCGCTCAACGCGATCAAAGCCTATCTCGAGGCGGGCGAAAGCGCGGTCGGAACGCGCGTCGACATAAAACATCTCGCCGCTACTCCGGTCGGCATGCACGTCACCGGCGAAGCCGAGGTCACGCACGTCGACGGCCGCCGAATCGAGTTCGACGTACGCGCCAAGGATGAAGACGAACTGATCGGCGAGGGAACGCACGAACGGATGATCGTCGACGTCGCGCGCCTCGCCAAACGTCTAGAAGCGAAGTCCCGCTAGCGGCGGGCGACCCGGCGCTTGGCTCGTGCCTTCGAACGTTTCTTGTGAACGCCGTTCGTTGAGGGACGGCGTTGCTTGGCTCGCTCCCACGCCTCTCCGATCGCCTCGAGTTCGCTCTGGTCGAGCATCTCGCGGGCAATGCCGAAGACTTTCGATTCTTCTTCTTTGACGTGGTGCTTTACGTTTTCGCCTAGGACTTGCAGCTCGGCTTTGAATTGCTCGTCGGGTTTCCGGCCGCTCCGGAGCATTTCCATTAGGCTCTTTGCGCCGGCGTGCTCGGTATAGGCTTCGAAGACGTCGACTTTGTCTTCTTCGCCCTTGGCTTGTGCCTTGAGCCGGGCGTAAAATAGGCGTTCTTCGATCGCGAGATGCGTCGAGAGCTTCGTTGCGATCTCTGCGGCAAGCTCGCGGAGCCTCTCGTCGCCGGCATCACATTTGGTCACCTCGTCGAGGAGCGCCCCGACCTCACGATGCTCTTGCTTGATGATACTGAGTACGTCCATGACGGAACCTCACTTTGAAAAATGTTGCAGTTCGCAACTGTGCGGGAAAGACAGTACCCAGAAATGGGAAAAAACATCAACGCAACCCACTACGATCTGATCCCCGCCGTCAGCCGGCGAGCGCAAGAGCGCCCGCGGAAAATAGGGTAGAAGCACTCGTATGGCACGCAAGAAATCAAAGCGCAAGTACTCGAAAGGCGCGAGCCGTAAGGTCGCACGCGCGATGACCAAACTAAAAAAAGGGACGCTCAAGTCAGGTCGCTCGAAGAAAAAAGTAACGAGCCGCAAACAGGCAATCGCGATCGGCCTGAGCGAGGCACGCAAGCGCGGCGCAAAGGTTCCGAAGAAGAAAAAATCCCGCTGAAATGATGCGGCTCGCCTCGCGCGTTTGGCAATTCTTCCGAACGCTCGGGCCCGGCCTCATCACCGGAGCGGCGGACGACGACCCCTCTGGAATCTCAACCTACTCGGTTGCCGGCGCGAGCGCCGGCTATTCAATGTTGTGGCTGACCCTGCTCTCGACCCCCATGATGGCAGTGATCCAAGGGATGTGCGCGCGCCTCGCAATGGTCACTGGGCGAGGCCTCGCCGGTCTAATGCGCCAGACGCTGCCGCGTCCACTCGTGTACGTGCTGGCTACGATTGTCGTCGTCGCCAACACATTCAACATTGGCGCAGATCTCGGGGGCATGGCCGCGGCGGCGCACCTCGTCCTTTCTCTGCCGGTCGCAATTTGGACTGTCTTCTTCGGAGTCGCACTCATCGCCGCGCAAATCCGTTTCTCGTACGAGAGCATCGCGCGCATCTGTAAATGGTTGACGCTTGCGCTATTCGCATACCTCGTCACGGCTTTCGTCGTCCATCCACCATGGGCGCGCGTCTTCGAGCATCTCGTCATTCCTGAGGTGCACTTGGCTTCCGGATGGCTTTCGACGATGGTCGGCGTTTTGGGGACGACGATTACACCCTATCTGTTCTTTTGGCAATCGTCACTGATGGTCGAGGAAGAAAAATCGCACGGCCACATGACGCTCGCCTCACGAAAAGGTACGGACGAAAAGTCGATCCGCGCCGCCCACGCCGACATCAACACGGGCATGATCTATTCGAACGTGGTCGCCTTTTTTATCATCGTCACCACAGCCGCGACGCTCGGCGCGCACGGTAAGCACGGCATCGCGACTGCACAGCAGGCGGCGGAGGCGCTGCGTCCGCTGGCCGGCAACTTTGCGGCCTCTCTTTTCACGATCGGAATGATCGGAACCGGAATACTCGCCGTCCCGGTGCTCGCATGTTCCTCGGCGTACGTCGTGAGTGAAACGTTCCGGTTCCGCGAAGGCTTGAGCGAGAGCTTTATGCGCGCACCGCAGTTTTACGTCGTGATCATTGCCGGCATTCTGATCGGCATAGCCATCGACTTACTGCGCGTCGACCCGATCAAAGCGCTGTTCTGGTCGGCCGTCCTCAACGGCGTTGCGGCGGTCCCGATCCTCGCGGTGATCGTCCTGTTGGCATCGAGCAAAAGCATCATGGGGAAGTGGCGCAGCTCTATGCTCGCGCGAGTTTGGGGATGGGCAACCGTCGCGCTGATGGCGTGCGCTGCGGCCGGAATGTTCTATTTCATCGCGCGCGGCGAGTGAGCGCGTCCTTCTGCTCGATCGCCGCTTGGCGTTCGAGAATGCGTTCGGCGCGGCGCAGCGTCGGCGTATCGATCATGCGTCCATCGAGGCTCGCGGAGGCGCGTCCAGCGCGTAACGCTGCTTGCATCAGCTCGATCGTCTTGCGCGCGCGTTCGACTTGCTCTGCGCTTGGCGAGAAAGCACGATTGAGCACCGGGACTTGCGCGGGATGGATGCACGAGGATCCCTTGAAGCCGAATTGCGCCGAGCGAATCGCGGACTCTTCATATTCGGTCAAGTCTCGAAAATCGAAGGCACTTCCGAGCCGTCCGTAGGCTTGAATTCCGGCGGCCGCTGCAGCCTGCACCGAAAGCGCGTTGCCGTAGAACCGCTCCCAACCCTCGAGCGTCGTTTCGACACCGAGCTCTTCAGTCGCGTCCTCGGCTCCGTACGAGATGCCGAACACGCGCTCGACGTGCTCGCACTCGGCGACGATCTCATTGATGTTCAACACGCCGCGCGCACTTTCAATCGCGCACAATATGCCGACGGAGCCCGGCGCTAAGCCGGCTGCAAGCTCGCGCTCGTGAATCAACGCGTCCAGTATGGCGAGCTCTTGCGCAGTCTCCAGCTTTGGAAAGAGAATCCCGTCGATGCCGGGCGAAATCGCGGCGTCCAGATCTTGCACGCGCTGCTCGAATGGTTTGTTGATCCGCACGAGCACGTCGGCACCGCTCTGACTGACGCTCGGGTACGCGGCGCTAAGAACAGTCCGCGCGCCAGCCTTTTCGCTCTCGGGAACCGAGTCTTCGAGATCGAGGATGATCGCGTCGGCGCCGCGTTCATGCGCACGTTCGATATAATGCGGAACATTGGCGGGAACGAATAACATCGAGCGTCGCACCAAACGCCGCGCACGCGCGGGGCGGTCGCGGTCTACGAAGCGAATGACGTCAGCTTCGAACGATCGATGTAGGCGATGCGGCCGCGTACGCGACGGATTGCGCTCGCCAACTCGAGATCTGCGACGGCTCGCGCGACGACTTCTTTGACGCTGCCCGTCGCAGCCGCGATTTGCGTAAGACGCAACGAGGGGAGGTGGATGGGGTCGACCGGCGCCAGACCGCTCTCGCTCGGGGCATATGGGACGAGCGCACTCGCGACCCGTGCGATCGTTTTCTTCGAGACGTGCGCGTGGACGAGATCGACTATCGCGCGCATTTGCTGCGTCGAGGATGCCGCCAGCGCGAGCGCAAAGCGCGAATCGGTTTCCGCAAACTGCAGTACGACCAGTTTCGGGAACAACAGGATCTCGGCTGCGTCGGACAACGTCGCAAAGCGCGAAAACGTCGGGCCGCCGTCGAGCATCGCGTTATTGCCAAACGCTTCGGTCTCGAGCACTTCGAATAAGATTTGCTCGCGCCCCGCGGGCGTACCGACGATGGCAAGTACTTTGCCTTTGCGCACGACGCCCAAGAACGGCCACGCCGCTTCTTGTTCGGCGATGATCGTCTTGCGCGGAACCGCGCGCGATTGCGCGGAGAGCGCGAGCGCATCGCGCGTTGATTGGTTAGCAGTCGCGAAAACCGGACAACGGTTCATGAACTCGGCGATCGATCCATGGGCGGAAGGCGGAAGCTTGCGCAGCGACACTTCCCAATGCTCGGTTCCCAAACGGCGCTGCAGCCACAGGTAGCGCTGAGCGTGCGTTTCTTCAAAGCGCCGGCGGAGCGGTCGAGGATCGTACTCGTAGATCACTTGGAGCGTGTCGTTGTCGCGCATTTCGGAGAACGCGCTAAGGACCAAACCGTGACGTTCCCACGCCGGCGTGCTGCGGAGGTCGAGCACTCCTCCCATGGCTATCAATTAGGGCAGACCTACGAAGCTTCCCTATAACACGCGAGTCCTAGGCGATGGGCGAATGCTTATTAAGCTTACTAAAACAGATAAGCGCTCGTCCGGACGTCTCTGAGGCCCGCCGCCAGGGGCTGCCAAGACCAAGAAGGTGAGCGTTTCCCAATCTAGTCTCCCAGGAGGGATTCTCAG
Source organism: Vulcanimicrobiota bacterium (assembly GCA_963715815.1). GTDB lineage: Bacteria > Vulcanimicrobiota > Vulcanimicrobiia > Vulcanimicrobiales > Vulcanimicrobiaceae > JAFAMS01. The sequence goes on from OY970278.1 coordinate 2,770,413, forward strand.
CCCCCGAGAACGACCAGGCGACCGGAAAAGTCGCTCGATAGTGACTTTGGTCATTTCTTTAAATAGCGAAGCAAGCTACCAAAGGTTATAGAAGAGACACTAGAGGCCCGAACGACGGTTCGGGTTGCTGGGTCTCGCTTCGCACGTTTGTAAGAGGGTACAAACTTGTCACGATTACACCGACTCTTCGTCGGTTTGCGGGTCGCTGCGATATTACTAGGAATAGCAGCAATGTACACGAGCCCCGTGCTCGCGCAACAGGCCACGCAAGACGACAGCAACAGCACGGCTGTTGCACAAAGCGGTAATCCATTCTCTGACGTCCCGGCTAACAGCTGGGCGTACCAAGCAGTGAAGGCGCTCGCCGCCGACGGCTTGGTCGAAGGCTATCCCAACGGCAAGTTCGAGGGCAACCGCCCGATGACGCGCTACGAGATGGCCGTACTGATCAATCGCGCCGTCGATAAGATGGAAGCTCAAATCGCGGCTGGTCAGAAGCAGAACGCCGCTGACATCGCGACGCTGAAGAAGCTCGTCGATGCTTTCGGGGCCGAGCTCAAGGCAGTGCAAGATCACGTCGCTGCGCTCGACACCAAAGTTGCAGCGATCGGGGCCGCCGAGCGGGCGGACGCGACGCTGCTCAAACGCCAACAATTCCACCTGTACTCGTTCCTGCGCGCGCCTGGTTCGTATAACGACATGACGTCGGCATACGCAGGCCCGGCAGCTATTTCAACGACTAACGGTCAACTCACCAACGTTCCGGCCAACGGCGCTTTGCCTGGCGGAACGCGCCTAACCAGCAACGATGCGCTCGGTAGTCCGGGCGGCGTAGCTGGTCAGAACGCAAACTACACGGGTGCCCAAACCTACGGCACAGCTTACATGGTCAATCGACTGCTCTTCACGGGCGACGTCGATCCCAACGTGAGCTACATCTTCCGTCTTGAAAACCGGTACTACATGGAGACTCCGAACTACGGAACTCCTCTGGCAACGACCGGTAACAGCGGAAGCGCACCGTTCTATTGCACCGGTCCGAGTGCACTTGTCGCAGGTGCCGCCGGCACCGGCACGACTTGCGCGATCGGCGCCGACTATCCGTCGAACGAATCGTTCCGCCTTAACATCGCTCAGCTCACGTGGCACTCGCCCAGCGGCTTCTATGTCTCTGGCGGACGTCTCGTGCAGGGCGACGGCGGCAGCGACCTCGGCGGTCAACCCGTCAACCTAGACGTACTCCGACTACTTCAACGGCGGCGTCATGGGCTACGCTCCTTCGAGCGGACCCCTTGCATCACTCCGTATTGAAGGCGGCTACGGCGTGGGTCAACCGTCGGTTCAAGGACCGCTCGGCAAGTTCACGCAGCAGCAAATGTGGGGTCAAGCCAGCTATGACTTCATTCCGCATCACCTGAACGTGGGTGCGGCGTGGGTCAGCGAAATCGGCAACGCAGTATCGCTGTGGGATCCGTCAGCTCCGCTGGTCTATCCGGCGGCGGGTAACGGACACGCACTTCATTCTCCGATCCTGAATGCTGCGACAGGCACGCAGATCACTGGCGCCTATTGCGGTATCTCCGCAGCGGCGAGTGTGGCTACGGGCTGCCCGGCGTTCTTCGGAACGAACATGACGTTCGGTTCGGTCTTCCTGACCTACCGTCTCAGCGACTACCTCCACGTCAACGCAGAAGGCATTCACCACTTCGGCAACGACCCGTTCACGGGCGCGAATTGGCAACAACCGAACGGCTTCTGGGGCGTGGCAACGATCGGAAACAACGCGGGCGGCAAAGGCACGCCGTGGGCTGACATCGGCTACATCGCTACCGGCATCAACGGCGAGTCCGTTGAAGGTGGCATCACGTCGACGACGACCTACTTCCCGATCTACATTGGCAACCCGGCAGGCTACCAGATCATCTACGGCAGCTTGCACTACAAGATCGCGAATAACGCGGAAGTCGCGGTTATTCTGCAGCGCATGTCGATTCTTAGCGGAATCAACATTCCTGCAGGCTCTGCCAGCTGCCCCGGATGCTTCATCTCGGGCGACAACAAGAGCGCGATTTACCTACAAACGCTCTTCGCGTTCTAACCTAACCTAGGCAAAACCAAGAACACGGAGGAACACTCGTTCCCCCGTGTTTCTTTTATTTCTAACGCTCGCGATGAGCACGGCGCCCGTCGATTTACAAAGCTGCCGCGTCACGACGGCGATGTCCGCAATACCGGACAAGCCGGCGCCTGCACAACCGCTCGTGGCGGGCGTCGCGGTCACATTCCGCAATCACGCGCCGCAAACGGCAACCGATGTTACGTTTCGCATCGCATACGACTATCGCACCGTAACAATTAACGACCACGGGAAATTCGCACCCGGCACGCCGATCAGCACTACATTCGACAATTTCAATGGTGCGAATTATTTTCGCGACGAGCCCGACGCATGCGCGATCGTCCGTGTGAAATTCGCCGATGGATCTATTTGGGTCGCACGATAACCGGGCGCACATGATGCACGATCACCGGGCGCACATTCGATCACCGCACGCCAGCCGTTCATCGCAAAGGACCACCTCAGAGCTCGATCACGCCACCGTTGTCATCCTGAGCGTAGCGCTCTGCAGGAGCGCGTAGTCGAAGGACGCGCTCGAATCACGCAGGCTACGAAACGATGCAACAAGGTGAGGGCATGATTGTGCCCGTGACCCTCCACGATCGCTTCGCTGCCCGGATTACTTTCGCGCGTCCCTCGACTTCGCAGCGCTGCGCGCCGCTACGCTCGGGATGACAATCTTTAGACCGCGGTGCGTTCGGCGAGGTATGACGCGATTATCGCATCGATGTTCGCGTCCGGCGTGAGGCCGAGCGATGTCGCACGTTGTGCCGAAACCGCGCGCGGCCACGTATCGACAATGCGCTGAATTTTTGGATCGGGCCGAATAGTGATCCGGTTCGCCGCTTCGGGTCCGCCTGCGCGCCGTACCGCTTCGATGATATCGTCGACTGACGCGGAGATCGCCGGCAGCAACAGCGAGCGATGCGTCCCGAACTCCGCGGCCGGAAGCTCGTGCGCAAGCTGGATGCAATCGAGAAGCTTTTCGACCGACATCAACGTCATCACCGAACCGCCGCTGACCGGACAATCGGTCGCACGGCCCGAGAGCGGTTCACGAATGATCGTTGAGGTGAACGTCGAGGCCGCAAGATTCGGTTCCGGCCGCACCACGATCGTCGGGAACCGTAACGAACGCCCGTCGACGAAGCCTTTGCGGCTGTAGTCGCTGATCAAAAGCTCGCCGCACGCTTTTTGTGCTCCGTACGAGGTCTGCGGATAGAGCGGCGTGTTGTCGTCGATGACGGCCGGCAGCGCGCCGCCGTAGACGGCTTCGCTGCTCCCGAAGACCAGACGCGGTGAGGTCCCCAAACGGCGGCAGGCTTCGAGCACGTTCCGCGTGCCCTCGAGATTGACACGCATTCCCAAATCGAAGTCCGCCTCGGCGCCTGCGCTGACCACCGCACCCAGATGAAAAACGCTCGTCGTCCCGGTCGCAATGACTCGCGTGACCGTCGCAGCGTCGCCGACGTCGCCGGCGATTTCAAGGACGCGCGGGTCATCGAAGCCGCCCTTAACGGCAACATCGAAAAGGACGAGCCGTTTGGTCTCGGGGCGGTTCAAGAGGCGGCGGGCAAGACGGCGGCCGATGAAGCCGTTACCGCCTGTTATGACAATGTTCACGCGGCAGGGAATTCGGCCCAAGCCGCCTGGATACCACTGCTTAGAGCGGAGGGAAGCTGTGTATTTTCAACAGTTTTTTCTGAGTTGTCTTGCGCACGCATCGTACTTCATCGGTTCTGAAGGCGTCGCCGCGGTCGTCGATCCGCAGCGCGACGTCGACATCTATCTGCGTGAAGCGGAAGAGCACGGCTTTACGATCCGCTATGTGATCGAGACCCACTTACACGCCGACTTCGTGAGCGGGCATCGCGAGCTGGCAGCGCGCACGGGCGCGCAAATCTACCTCGGCGCACGCGCGCATGCGGGCTTTCCGCACGTCGATGTACGCGAAGGCGACGAGCTACTCGTCGGCAAGTGCCGCCTTGCATTTCTCGAAACGCCGGGACACACGCTCGAAAGCATCAGCGTCGTCGTCCACGACGAGGAAGCGAAGCCGGTAAGGGTACTCACCGGCGACACGTTATTCATCGGCGACGTCGGCCGTCCGGATTTGGGCGGCGATCCCAAAGAGCTGGCTGCAATGTTGTACGACAGCTTGCACGGTAAGCTCATGAAGCTCCCCGACGAGGTTGAAGTCTTTCCCGCGCACGGAGCGGGTTCGCTATGCGGTCGCGCGATGAGCAGCGATCGCAGTTCGACGATCGGACGGGAACGCCAAACGAATTACGCATTGCAGGCACCCGATAAAACCTCGTTCGTCGAGCTGCTTACGTCGGAGCTTCCCGACCGTCCCGATTATTTCGCAAACGACGTCGAGCTCAATCGCAAAGGTGCAACGCCGCTCGATCAGCTGCAAGCACCGCAAGCGCTTTCACCACAAGAACTTTGGACGCGTCAAGAGGGCGGCGCGATCGTTCTCGACACGCGCGATGAGGATGCCTACGGCACCGGGCACGTTCCGGGCTCGATCAGCATCAGTCTTGACGGACAGTTTGCGGTCTGGGCCGGAACGATCGTCGGTCTCGAAAGCGACGTCATCATCGTCGCGGAGGACGAAGAGCGCGTGCGTGAATCGCAAACGCGCTTGTCGCGAGTCGGCATCGACCGCGCGAACGCATTTTTAGCAGGCGGCATCGAGGCCTGGAAAGCCGCGAACATGCCCCTTGCGCAGGTGACGCTGCTCGATCCGCGCGAATTCGCATCCGCCATCGAACAACCCAACGTGCAAGTCGTCGACGTTCGCCGCCCGGTGGAATGGTCGTCGGGACATCTCTCGAGCGCCGTGCACATGCCGCTGAACCACTTGATCGGCACGATGCGCGAGCTTGACCCGAAGCGGCCGATCGCCGTGCATTGCAAGAGCGGCTATCGCAGCTCGATTGCCGTCAGCTTGCTGCAGCGCGAAGGTTTTTCGGATGTCATGCACATGCGCGGCGGCTGGGACGCTTGGCAGGAAACGGGGCACTAGAACAAGCCGCGGCGTACTTCGACAGCGGCGATTTCGTCGCTGATCTCGCGCGCCGCGTTGCAGTTCCAACCGAAAGCCAAGCCGATGTTCGCATCGACGTGATGCGCGCGTATCTCGAAGGCGAGCTAACGCCGTCGCTCGAGCACGCGGGCTTTACGTGCCGCGTGTGGGACAATCCAAATCCGCGCGCAGGTGGATTTCTGTTTGCCGAGCGCATCGAGGATGCGTCGCTGCCAACGGTGCTGACGTACGGTCACGGCGACGTTGTAATGGGAATGGAAGGCCGCTGGCGCGATGGACTTTCGCCCTGGACGCTGGTGCGAGAAGGCGATCGTCTCTATGGCAGAGGCGCAGCCGACAACAAAGGCCAGCATCTGATCAACATCGCGGCGCTTGAAGCAGTCGCCAAAGCGCGCGGACGCCTCGGCTTCAACTGTAAGGTGCTCATCGAAACGGGCGAGGAAGCCGGTTCACCCGGGCTGCGCGAGATTTGCATCCGCGAACGAAAAGCGCTATCCGCCGACGTATTTATCGGTTCCGACGGACCGCGTATAACGGCAGACTGTCCGACGATTTTCTTGGGCAATCGTGGCTCGTTCAATTTCGACATGACCGTCGATCTGCGCGAAGGCTCGCATCATTCGGGAAATTGGGGCGGCGCGCTCGCCAACCCCGCAGTCATTCTCGTCCACGCGCTCGCAACGATGACGAGTCCGCGCGGACAGATTCTCGTCGACGGATGGCTGCCGCGCGAGCTTCCCGAGCGCGTACGCGAGCTCGTGCGCGATCTCGCGATCGGCGAAGGTGACGATTCGCCGGACATCGACCCGGATTGGGGCGAGCCCGGATTGACGCCGCCCGAAAAAGTCTACGGCTGGAATACGTTCGAGATCTTGGCGTTCGGTGCGGGCAATCCGGAACGGCCGGTCAACGCAATTCCCGGCAAAGCCGGCGCGCATTGTTCGATCCGGTTCGTCGTGGGCAGCGATCCCGAAGGATTTGTGCCGGCGCTGCGGCGGCATCTCGACGAACGCGGCTTTGACGTCGTGCAGCTGCAGCGCGCGAAGAAAGGCTACTTCGACGCAACGCGTCTCGATCCGGACAATCCGTGGGTTTCGTGGATCGCTGCGTCACTTGCGCGCGCGACGAACAAAGATGTTGCGATCTTGCCCAATCTCGGCGGCTCATTACCGAACGCCGTATTCGCACACGATCTCGGCCTGCCGACGATTTGGATCCCACATTCGTATCCGGCGTGCTCGCAGCACGCGGTGAACGAGCATCTCCTCGCGTCGGTCGCGCGCGAGGCGCTGCTGATGATGACCTCGCTCTTTTGGGATCTCGGCGAAGGGGCTACGCCGTTTGGCGTACGTCGCGAGTCTTGACCCGGGCGCTCTGATCTTTATAAAAGCACGTCCCGCACAGCGAGATATACTGATGCTCGCCTTCGATTCCGATTTGCTCGCCGAGCGTGATTCGATTTCCGCAGGCATCGACACGCGGATTCATCGTTGCTTTTCGTCCGCACAGGCAGACTGTTTTCAGCTCTTCGAGACTATCGGCAAGCGTTAGAAGATACGCTGCGCCGGGGAACGGCTCGCCTAAGAAGTCGCTGCGAATCCCGTAGCAGATCACTGGAATCTCGCCGATGTGTGCGATGCGGTGCAATTGGCGCACTTGTTCGCGCGTGAGAAATTGGGCTTCGTCGACGAGGATGCACGCGAACTCGTCGACGCGGCGCGATTCGAATGCCTCGAGAAAATCGAACTTCGAATCGAACGTTGCGGCGCGCCGCTGAATGCCCAGACGCGACGTAATTTGTCCGATTCCAAAACGGTCGTCGAGGTGCGAAGTGAAAATCGCGACCTCGCGGCCGAGCTCTTCGTAGTTGTGCGCGACCTGCAGGAGTGCGGTCGACTTGCCGGCGTTCATCGCCGAATATCGGAAGTACAGCTTTGCCACGGCCCCAGCGTCTCGCCGCAAGGTGCCAGGTGCCTGGCACGCTAAGGCCGACCCGCCATGGCGCCCTCACAAAACGGCGGCGTTCCGCCTGTCGTCCCAACCGTCAGCTCCTCGGCGGTCGGCCCGCTCGGCGTCTGCCATCTGCCGCGGATGTGGCTGAAAGTGTTGCTTCACGCAAAAGGGCGGCTTCCCGCGGGCTACCGCCACGGCACCGGCGGGTTTGACGAGTCGACGGCCGTAGCGCTCGGATTCGATCGCGACGCGTTCATTGATTTCGTGAACTCGAAACACCCGACGTATCTCGAAACCGAAACCTGGGTGCGTGAAAACGCAACAAACCTGAACCCGGAGTCGATTCGCAAACACAACGAACACGTCCACCGCGAAAAGCCGCCGCTCATGGCCAAAGTGCAGCGCGCGTTCGTCGGTCTCGACGACGAGAGCATCCTGGACGCGACATTGCTCAACGATCTCGACGATTGGCAAACGCTGCACGCGCAGCTCACGAAAGGCGCGATTCCGCCGCTACAAATATCGAGCTTCAACGCAGAGATAACAGAAGTTCTCAAATTGCTGCTCGACGCCGTGCACGCTAGCCGCGTCGCGATTCACCTCGATTTGGCTGCCTTTGGATTCGAGCCGTCGAAGCCGGCAGCCGAAGCGAAGGGCTCCGGCGACGGCGCAGAGATCGCTAAATCCGAGATCGTTCGCGGCGGAAAACCGGCCGCGTGGATCTCCGTTTACGGCAATCGAGCCTGGAGCGATGCGGATTCAAAAGCGCTTGACCGCGCGATTACACGCGCCGGCGAGATCATCGACGAGGTAAGCTTAACTCCTAGTTTACGACGATGATTTCGTTTCCGGACTCGTCGCACAAGAAGCGCGTCGAGTAGCGTACCTCTTCACCGCTCGACGTTTTCATTTTCGTGTGAATCGTCAGCTTGTGCATGGCGTGACCGTTTGCGTGCGTGATCCCTCCGTAGTCGAACTGCGCAGTCGGTGAGGCTTTGCGGTCGAAGCGATGGCGCTGCACCAGCTCGTTCAGCAATTTCTCACGTAGGTCGCGCGGAACGAGGTGCGCGATCTCGGATTCCTCGATGCGTGCCGACGGCATGTTGGCCATCTCGGGTGAATCGGATCCGGTGATCCACTGCATGATCGTGTCCCAATCGTCGCCGCTGACGCTTGTAAACTGAAAGCCGTAACAGATGACGCGCCTGTTGTCTTGCGAGATCTCGTTGTGCCAAACGGGCTGTGCCTTGAGCCGCACGTCCTTGCCCCGGAGCACCATCGCAATGTCGACGATGACGTTCGGGATCTCGCGCTCGCTGTTCGCACACATCCCACCGCCGCTCACGTCGACGCCCTTTAGGGGCCTCCATGAATGGCCCGCGTCCATCGACCACTTCGCGTCGTAATCGCGTTTTATACGCGGATACCGGCGGCGATTTTCCTCGCGTCCGGCATACCATCCGACGAGTTCCGCTAGCATGACTACACCCCAACCCAAGCGTACCACTGGGCCGGTCGTCAGACTAGATGGCTGCCGTCACATCGATTCGCGGCAGTGTGATCGTGAATCGCGAGCCACTCTTCGGATCGCTCGCGAGCGTTAGTGTTCCGCCTGCCCGTTCGATCGCACGCTTGGCGATCGCTAGGCCCAGGCCGGAACCCGGGACGTCGCGGTTGTCGCCACGGTAGAACCGGTCGAAGACGTGCATGGCGGCCTGCGGATCGATCCCCGGCCCTTGGTCGGTGACCTCGACGGCTACGCGCCCGTTCACAGCGCGAACCCCGACCTCGATCGTGCCGTGGGTGTACTTGAGCGCGTTATCGAGCAGGTTCGTGACTGCGTGGGCTAAGTCGCCCGGATCGATCGCGGCCAGCGGTCCGGGAGCCGCCTCGATGCGTAGGACCCTGCCCTCATTGGCTTCGGCGATCGGCGCGGCGACGTCGCTGACCAGCTGGCCGACGTCAATCGGCTCCCCGACTGGACTACCCCCGCTTTCCCACTGTTCGAGCAGCATCAACTTCTCGATCAACGATGCCATGATTTGGGTTTGATTGCTCATGGTGGCGAGGATATGTTCGCGGTCGCTAGGCGAGCGCAGATCGCCGCGTAAGAGAATGCCGAGAAAGCCGCGGATGACGGTGAGCGGCGTGCGCAGCTGATGTCCGGCGTCGGCAATGAATTGACGCATCGATGCGTTCGCGCGTTCGCGTTCGGCGAATGCGCGTTCCATTTGTTCGATTGCGCCGTTGTACGCGATGGCTAGGCGGCCGAACTCTTGCCGCGGATCCGCGCCGATCGGCTGTGGCGTAAGATCGCCGGACGCAAAGCGCTCGAGCGCTGCAGTCACGGCCAGGAGTGGTTGCAACATCTGCAGCGTCAAGATACGCGCGATCGCGTATGCAACGCCGAGCGCAAAGACCAGCGCGACGGCAAGCGGCAAAATGAAGCGCCCGACCGCCGATGCAAGGACGGCATCGTTTTGCCGGACGATCACATCGATATTGCCGATGTGGATGCGTTGCGTTTGTAAACCGAAGGCCGTCGCAAGACCGAGTATCGGAAGCGCGAACGCGCCGGTCGCACGTGGGTCGGCGGAAAGATCGAACCGCTTGCGCACGCTGATGATTGGCGGCGTATCGGGACGCGTACTCCGATACAACGACACACGTTGACCTTGATCGAAGAACACGATGAGCACGTCGCCGCGCAAGTAACGATTGCCGACCGAACGTGCCATCTCGATTGCACTCATGTTCGTCGAGGGCGGGATCTCGTCGCGTACCTGCACGATCGAGGCGCGAATGTCGGCGCCGATCATACCTATGTACGAGCTGAATGCGAAGATTGCGAACGCAACGACGAGTGCCCCGAGAATCACCGCAACTTCGGCGGTTGCAATCAAGAGCAGGCGCTGTCCGATCCGCGGCATCATCCCGGCGTCGCCCGCAAAACATAGCCGACGCCGCGCAACGTCTGAATCAACTTGGTTTCCTCGACGCTGTCGATCTTCGCGCGCAGATACGAGACGTAGGTCTCGACCGTGTTGGGCACGACGTCACGATCGACGCCCCAGACGAGATCGAGCAGCTGCGCGCGCGTGAAAACGCGTTCGGGATGCTGAACAAAGGTTAAGAGCAAATCAAACTCGCGCGTCGAGAGATCGATGCGCCGTTGTCCGCGGTAGACGGTGCGCCGCGAGACGTCGAGCACCAAATCCGAATATCGGAACGTCTCGCGCAGCTCCAGTCGCGGCCGTCGCAATGACGAGTGCAAGCGCGCGACGAGCTCTTCCATCTCAAACGGTTTCGCCAAATAATCGTCGGCGCCACGCGCAAGCCCGGTCACCTTTTCCGCGGTCGCCGTTTTGGCACTCAACATTAAGATCGGGACGTCAGTCAAGCGCCTCAACGCCGGCAGCAGCGTGAAACCGTCGACCTCAGGCAGCATGACGTCGAGGATTATTACTTCGGGCGTCCACGAACGCACCGCATCCAGCGCGGCCTTGCCATCACGCGCGCTACGCACGTCAAAACCCGCTTGCGCTAAGCCATACTCCAAGAGATCCCGGATAGCGACTTCGTCGTCGACGACCAGAACGCGGGCTCCCGGTGGCGTGGAATCCATATTCAGTAGGCGCTCCGTCCCGATGGTAGCTGCTGTTCCTTGGAAGACGCTGACGTGTTTCCCAGGGGATTCCCATGGTGGTGAGTACGATGGATGGGTGTTTATGGGTCGCTTTTCGCGTGCCGCCGGCTCTCTTCTACTGGCGGCGCTCTTCGTACTGGGCGGGTGCGCGAAACCCGCCAAAACGGTCGCACAAACCCCCTTCGTAGCAACCACGCTTGCAGCCGAGGGAACGGTCAATCCGAACGAGCCCCTGCCGGGCCTAATCGCGCCGTATCAAAATGTTGCGATGCAATCCACGTTGAGCGAGCCCGCCGATGACGTCTACGTCAACGAAGGCGATCGTGTCCGCAAGGGCCAGGTCATTGCGGTTCTGGACACGGCTGACTTGCGCGCACAGCTCGAATCGGACTTAGCAACCGCGCACGCGGACGCCGCAAACACCTCGCACACCGTTTTCCAGGGAAAGCTCTCGATATCGCAGGGCGTCGATCAGATGCATGGCGCGAGCGCAGCGGTGCAACAAGCCCAAAAGACGCTCGCATTCGATACGCTGACGCTCCAGCGCGACCAGCAGCTGCTGGCAAGCGGTTACATCGCGCAGCAGACGGTCGATCAAGAAGAGACGCTCGTTCATAACGATCAGCAAGCGCTGCGCTCGGCACAAGCAACGCAATCCTCGGCGCAATCCAACGTTCAAGCCAACGGCTCGTCGGTGAGCGCTCCGGGCCTGCAGCAATCCGCAGTCGAACAATCGCAAGCACAAGAAGCACAAGCGCTCGCCAACGCAAAACAAGTGCAAGTCTCGATCGACAAAGCACGAATCATCTCACCGATCGACGGTGTCGTCGTGAATCGCAACCTGAACCCCGGCGAGTATCCGGGAACGCGACAGATCTTTACGCTGCAGCAGGTCAATCCGCTCTACGCTGTACTGCAAGCGTCGGGAGCGCAAGTCGCTCAAATCGCACAAGGCGGTGCGCACGCGACGGTCGCCGTTTCGGATTTGGGCGGAGCAAAAGTCACCGGACCCGTGGTCGGTATTCTCAACCAGATCGTTCCCGGCTCGACGAACTTCCAAGTCAAGATTCAGCTCGATAACACACGAGGGAAGCTGCGCCCCGGAATGGCAGTTCTTGGAAACGTCTTTCTACCGTCGGTAAACGGCGTGCGCGTCCCAGTGACGGCCTTTACGAGCCCGAATCACGATCGAATATTGAGCGTTGACGACCAAGGCTTGGTGCATACGCTGCAGGTTTCCGAAGTCGCCGATGACGGCAAGCTCGCCATCGTGCGCGGTGTACCGGCGGGTACGCGCGTCGTAACCGACGGACAATCTAGCGTCGGTGACGGCGAGAAGGTCGCTTTCGAGAAGTGAGTCTCACTCGGCTCTTCGTCAGTCGGCCGACGCTCGTTTTCGTCATCGTCGCGTTGATGTCGTTTGCCGGCATCGTGTCGACGGCGGTCATCGTCAAGCAGCTCTTCCCGAACGTTTCGCAACCGACGGTCACAATCAACGTGCAGTATAACGGCGCCTCGGTCACGGAAATGCGCGACAACATCGTGGCGCCGATCGAGCAGCAGCTGGCCGGCACGACCGATCTGCAGACAATCAACTCGACGGTCCAGCAAGGCACGGCATCGGTTGTCGCTGTCTATTATCTTGGGTCCGACATCGCAACCGACGTTGCGTTGACGCAAAAAGCCGTCCAGGCTGCCGAGAAGCAGTTGCCGACGAACCTGACGCCGCCGGTCATTCAGATTCGTGACCCGAGTCAGTCGGTCGTCATCAGCCTCGGTGTCTTCTCGCCGAAACTCAATACGGGTCAGCTCTCGCTTCTCGTCGACAACGTCATCGTTCCCCGAATCCAACAGATCAAGGGAATCTCAAACGTTTTCGTGGGCGGCGACGTCATCCCGGCCTACGAAGTTGAAGCCGATCCCGCGAAGCTTGCGGCGCGAAATCTTACGCTTAACGATCTCATCAACACGCTCACGAACGACAACCAGCGAGTCCCCGGCGGTATCGCTTATGCACCGAACCGGGAGACGTCGATCGACGTACGCGGCGACATCACCACCCCGAGCACGATTGCGAATCTCCCGGTTATCGTCTCGGGTGCGGCAGGCGCGAACGCCGGGCTCAACTCGCTGCCGGGCGGCGTCGACACGTGGACTGCCAGCAATGCTGTTACGCGCATCGGCGACGTAGCGTCGGTGGTTGCGGGAAACGAGTTGCAGCGCCGCTTCGCTCAGGTCAACGGCCGGCCGGGCTTGTTCCTTTTCATTCAGAAAGCGTCGGACGCTAGCGAAGTCGACTCATCCGAGAACGTTCTGCAGGCACTGCCGCAAATGCAGCGTCAATTCCCCGAGCTGCAGTTCAAGCTGCTCAACACGCAATCGCGCTTCACGACGCAGCAGATCGATCTCGTAACGCGCACGCTCACCGAAGCGATGATCCTGACCGGCATTGCGATGCTCTTCTTCTTGCGCTCGTGGCGCAGCGCGATCGTCGTCTGCATCGCGATCCCGACCTCGCTCGCGATCGCGATAACGGTCATGAAACTGTTGGGGATGACGCTCGACATGATCTCGCTGCTCGGCATGTCGCTCGTCATCGGGATCCTGGTCGACGACTCAACGGTCGTCCTCGAAAACATCGAGCGTCATTTCACGCATCTCGGCGAGTCGCCCGAAGATGCCGCCGTCAACGGCCGTCAGGAAATCGGGGCTGCCGCCGTTGTCATCACGCTCGTCGACGTCGTCGTTTTCTTTCCAATCGCGCTCGTACAGGGACAAGTCGGACGGTTCTTGTGGGAGTTCGCGATTGTTGTCGTCATCTCGACGCTCACCTCGCTGTTCGTCTCGTTCACGATCACGCCGACGCTGGCCGGACTCTGGGCGCTGCGCTCACACTGGAAGGCGCCCAAGATGATCAACGCATTCGGCGACTTCTTCGATCGCGTTCGCGAATGGTACGTGCACAGCGCGCTACCCTGGGCACTCGGCCACAAGGGATTGGTCGCCGCGATCTGCGCCCTATCGTTCGTTGGGTCGATCGCGCTCGTACCGCTTGGATTCGTCGGCGAAGAGTTCGTGCCGACCACCGACCGCGGGCAGATCTACATTCAGTCGGTCTTTCCGGTCGGTACGCCGCTGGCGACGGTCAAGAGCTACCTCTTCAAGCTCGAGCGGGAAATCGACCAACAAGGCGATGTCGGCGGCGAAGCCACGTCGGCCGGCGCGTACTCAGCGTCCTTCGGCGCATTTGTCTACCAGGGGAACGTCGGCCAAATCGTTGTTTTTCTCAAAGACGAACGTAAAAATTCCACTTCTTGGTGGGCGACGCGCTTCAGTCAAATGGCGCGCAAGATCATGCCGCAAGCCGATACCGTTTCCGTTCCTTCGACACAAACGTCCGGCGGGAATGGACAGCCAATCGACATGATCGTCTCGGACATATACGGCGGCGATCCTACCGAAGCTTCACGAAAAGTTTTGGCGCTTCTCAAGAGTATCCCAAATGCGACGCACGTAAGCAGCTCGGGAAGCCAGCTCGCGCCTCAGATCGAAATCGACTTCGATCGCGCCAAGATGAATGCGCTGAACGTCGACATCGCCGCAGCAGCTAATGCCGCCGGTGCAGCCTTCGGCGGCAATCAGGTGACGCAATTCGAGACGCCGCAAGGTCTTGAGCAAGTTCAGATCATCTATCCGCTCGATTTGCGCAGCGATCTCAAGACGCTCGCAGCAATTCCGATCCGCTCGCAAACCGGCGCTATCGTCCATCTCGGCGACTTTGCGAGGTTCCGGTACGAACCCACGCCGCCGATCGTGACGCGTACCGATCGCCACAACGTCGTGCACGTAACCGGAAACTACGTGCCCGGTTCGTCGCTCTCCGCAGTGCAGAACGCGTTCTTCAAGAAACTGCCGTCGCTTCACTTACCCGTGAACATTGAGGTCAAGGCGTCTCCGCTCGGTTCTCAGGAGTTCATGAACCAAACGCTCAAGGGTCTGGGTGCGTCGATGATCTTCTCGGTCATCCTCGTCTTCTTACTGATGGTAGCGCTTTACAACAGCTACAGCTCACCGTTCATCATCATGTTCTCGGTACCGGTCGCAGCGGTCGGCGCGCTCGGCGGATTAATGATCACGCACAAGACACTCAACCTGTTCTCGTTGATCGGCTCGATCTTGTTGATCGGCATCGCAACGAAGAACGGCATCTTGCTCGTCGATTACGCCAACACGCTACGCTCGCGCGGACTCGACAAACTCGCTGCGATTAAAGAGAGCGCGCACACGCGGTTCCGTCCCATCATCATGACGAGCTTCTCGATCGTCGCCGCCAACATTCCACTCGCGCTCGGGTTCGAGCCCGGTTCAGGTGCCCGAACCAGTCTCGGCACCGTCATCATCGGCGGCGTTCTCAGCTCGCTTGTGCTGACGCTCTTACTCGTTCCGGTCGCGTACATGTGGATGGCGCCCCGCGATTGGAAGGTTCCTAAGGAGCAGAAGCAAGCGGAGCAGCATCCGCCGGCTGAAGTCACGGAACGCGGTCTGGGAGCCCCGGCGTGATGAAGCCATTGCGTGAGTGGCTGCATCTCGATGAGTTGCGCCTCGACAAAGACAACGAGGGCATCAAGAACGCGCTGATGGTAGGCCTGTTCGTGCTCCTGGTCGGAGGCATGATCGGCGGCTGGCTTGGGCTCAAGGCCTGGAATGACTACATGCTGGGCCTGCCCCGCTAACGCGAGGTTTACACAGGCAGTGCGTCCGAGCACAGGGCGGTTCTGCCGGTCCGAGCGAAACCGAGGGATATGAGCTCTACCCCGATCTCGATCCCGGATCCGGCCCCATATACCTATCCATCAGGAAATCTGCCTGAAGGGATTGAGCCGGCATCATCGTCATCGTCGTCGACATCTTCAAGCTCGAGTTCCAGCAGTAGCTCGAGCAGCACGTCAACGACGAATCCGTACGTGCAATCCTACGACACCCTGCAAACCGACGATCTTCAAGAGCTCTTCAACGTCTCGTTCGGGACGCAACAAAACGCGCAGCTGAACATTATCAGCGTGCTCTCGCAGTGGGCTGCGATCGATGCCGACGAACAAGCCGCGCAAGCGCAAACGATCCAAACGCTATCGAACAACGTCGGCTCGTCGACGACCGACGCGACGTCGAATATCCCGACGCTCGAAGAAGTCCAGTCGGAAAGCGATCAGCAAGCGCAGACGGTGCTCAACAACTATTCGAGCGCACCTACAGGATCGTCTATCGTCGACTTCCAAGCCTAAGCGGGCTTGGCCGATTCCCTAAAGCGCGTCGCATCCATCGACGACTTGCGCTCCATCGCAGAGCGTCGTGTTCCGCGCGCATTTTTTCAATATGCGGACGCCGGCTCATACTCCGAAGCGACGCTGCGCGCGAACCGTGACGATCTCGAAGCCATAAAATTTCGCCAGCGCGTCGGAATCGATCTGACCTCACGGGAGCTTGGTACGACGATCCTCGGCGAGCCCGCATCGCTTCCGCTCGTCCTGGCTCCGATCGGGATCTGCGGCATGCAGTACGGCGACGGAGAGATTCTTGCCGCTCGTGCCGCGCAATCGGCCGGCATCCCGTTCACGCTCAGCACGATGTCCGTCTGTTCGATCGAAGACGTCGCCGAAGCGGTCGAACGCCCGTTTTGGTTCCAACTGTACGTTATGCGCGATCGCGGCTTCGTCCGTGATTTGATCGCTCGTGCAGCCGCGGCGAAGTGCAGCGCGCTCGTCGTCACGCTCGATCTCACCATGCTCGGACAGCGGCATAACGATGTCCGCAACGGTCTGTCGGTTCCGCTCGAACTGACGCTTCCGAATCTGATCGACGTTGCGATGAAACCGTCGTGGCTGATCAGTATTCTGCGCGGCAAGCGCAAGACGTTCGGAAACCTGCAGGGCCGCATCAAAGGAATGGACGACATAACATCCCTTTCGGCGTGGGTCTCGCAACAATTCGATCCGTCGCTCAACTGGAAAGATCTCGAGTGGATCCGCGAGCTTTGGCCCGGCAAGATCGTCCTCAAGGGCATCCTCGAAGTCGAAGACGCGAAGATTGCGGCTAAGACCGGCGCAGCTGCGATCATCGTCTCCAATCACGGCGGGCGTCAGCTCGACGGCGCAACGTCGTCGATCTCAGCGCTACAGCCGATCGTGCAAGCCGTCGGCAATGACATTGAAGTCATGTTCGACGGTGGGATTCGTTCCGGTCAAGACATCTTGCGCGCGCTCGCATTCGGTGCGCGCTCCTGCATGCTCGGTCGCGCGTATCTCTACGGTCTCGGCGCCGCTGGTGAAGCCGGCGTCACGAAGGCGATCGAAATCCTTCGCAAAGAGCTCGACGTAACGATGGGGCTGACGGGGACGACCTCGGTGCAAACCGCAGGTATGCAAATTATTGCAAGAAACGGAGCAACGCTGTGAGCAAAGTGCGTGTACTGGTCGGGACACGGAAGGGCGCATTCGTCCTGAGCGCTGACGGTAAACGCGAGGACTGGGCGATCTCGGGACCGTTCTTCGGCGGTTGGGAAATCTATCACGTCAAAGGCTCTCCCGCCGATCCGAACCGCTTGTGGGCATCGCAAACCTCGGCATGGTTCGGTCAACAGATTCAGCGCTCCGACGACGGCGGCGCAACCTGGGAACCGAGCGGAAACAAATTCGTTTACGACGGCGTCCCCGGAACGCATCAATGGTATGACGGTACGCCGCATCCATGGGAATTTGCGCGCGTTTGGCACATCGAACCGTCGCTCGACGACCCGGATACAATCTATGCCGGCGTCGAGGATGCTGCGCTCTTCAAGTCGACCGACGGCGGCGCGAATTGGAGCGAGCTTTCCGGACTGCGCACGCACACGACCGGCTCGAGCTGGCAGCCCGGCGCCGGCGGAATGTGCTTGCACACGATTCTGATCGATCCAAAGAATCCGAAGCGTATGTTCGTTGCGATCTCTGCCGCCGGTGCATTTCGCACTACGAACGGCGGTGAGACGTGGCAGCCGATCAACAAGGGTTTACGTTCCGAGCAGATTCCCGATCGAGATGCGGAGGTGGGACACTGCGTGCATCGGCTTGCCATGCACCGCACGCGCCCCGACGTGCTGTACATGCAAAAACATTGGGACGTCATGCGCTCGAGCGACGGCGGGGACGTCTGGCACGAAGTCAGCGGCAATCTTCCGACCGACTTCGGCTTCTGCATCGACGTGCATGCGCACGAACCGGAGACGATTTACGTCGTTCCGATCAAGAGCGATTCGGAACATTATCCGGTCGATGGAAAGCTGCGCGTCTATCGCAGCCGTTCGGGCGGAAACGAGTGGCAAGAGCTGACCAAAGGATTGCCGCAAAGCAACTGCTACGTTAACGTGCTGCGCGATGCGATGGCGGTCGACTCGCTCGATAGCTGCGGCGTTTATTTTGGAACGACCGGCGGACAAGTCTACGTTTCGCCCGATGCCGGCGACAGCTGGAAGGCGATTGCGCACGATCTCCCCGCCGTGCTCTCGGTCGAAGTGCAAACGCTGTCGTGATCCGCGTCGTACTGCCGGCGCATTTACGGACGCTGGCACGGGTCGACGGCGAGGTTCAGATCGAGGTGCCTAGCGGTGCCACGCCGAGCAGCGTGCTCGATGCGATCGAAGACCGCTTCCCAGTCTTACGCGGTGCGATTCGCGATCACGTTACGCACAAGCGCCGCGCATACGTACGTTTCTTTGCGTGCGAGCGCGATATCTCACACGATTCGCCCGACGCGCCGCTTCCCGATGCGGTCGCCACCGGCAGCGAACCGTTCTTCATCATCGGTGCGATGTCCGGAGGGTGAGCTAGGTTTTTTTCAGACGGAATGAAAGCGCGATCATCGCAATCCCGGCAAAAATCGCGTAGAAGCCTAGCACGTAGACGACCGCGACGAGCCCTGCGGCTGGAAACACGAAGACGAACAATCCGAAGAGCAGCGAGAGCGCGCCATTCAGGATCCATAGCCACTCGTTGGGAAGCGCGGAACGCAAACGGATCGCCGTGATCAATTCGAAGACGCCCGTTACGATGGCCCAAGCGCCGATTAAGATCGCGAGCGTGAATGCCGTGATCCCAGGCCAAAGGAACGTCAAGATGCCGGCTACGACGCCGGCGATGCCGCCGATCAGCTGCCACAACCAATGGCTCATCTGCGACGCCGACGCACTTCGTATCGCTCCGACGATCATCAGAACGCCGTCGACGATGAAGAATGCACCAACCCAAATGACGAGTGCAAAAACCGCTGCGCCCGTCAAGACGAAGCAGAGCAACCCGAAGAGGAGTGCGATGATTCCGCGCAAGAGCAGAGCCCACCAGTGAGCTCTCAGGGCCTCAGGGGCCGGCAAAGCCATCATAATAGCGTCGCCCTTATTTCAGCCATCGTCGTTTTCCTCGTCCACGCAATAGGCAATGCCCATTACGGATTTTTCCGCGACGAGCTGTACTTCATCATTTGCGGGCGGCATCCGCAGTGGGGCTACGTCGATCAGCCGCCGATCGTGCCGCTGTTGGCTGCGGCTACGCAGATTTTCGGGCATTCGCTGTTCTTATTGCGAATCGTTCCTGCACTCTTCGCTGCGGGCGGCGCTTATGTAACCTGCGTGCTCGCCGCGGAGTTCGGTGGCGGGACATTCGCGCAGGCACTCGCGACGATCACGTACCTCTTCGCGAGTGTCTTGATGGCTTTCGGCACGAAGGCGGGGCCTGACGAGGTCGGACTATGGACGTGGCCGCTGTTGGCACTCTTGGTCGTACGTATCATCAAAGGTGGCGATCCGCGACTATGGATGTTATTCGGGCTTGTTGCCGGACTCTCGATCGAGAGCAAATACAGCGTACTCTTCCTGCTCGCTGCGTTCATCGCCGGACTATTGCTCACACCGCAGCGCCGCGTCCTCGCCAACGTTTGGGTCGGAGCCGGCGCGTGCATCGCGCTCCTCATCGCCCTGCCGGCGTTCCTCTGGCAAGCACACTACGGTTTTCCGATGTGGGAATTGCTCGAGAGCGGACAGCACGGCAAGAACATCAATGTGAGTCCGGGGCTCTATCTCGTTCAGCAGCTCCTGATCACAAATCTGTTTCTCGCGCCGGTTTGGATCATAGGATTGTTTTGGCTCTTCCGCGATGCGCCCAATCGTTTTCTGGGCTACGCGTACGTCGTGCTCATTCTCGAAATGATCGTCTTTCATGGAAAGCACTACTATCCAGCCAATATCTATCCGATCTTGATTGCGGCCGGCGCGACGCAAATCGCGCGTTGGACGACGGCGCGGCGCGCCGTTCGCTTTGCAATCGTTACGTATGCAGCGATCTTTGGAATCATCTTCGTTCCGTTTGCGCTGCCGATACTTCCGGAGAAAATCTTCTTATCGTACCAAGCTCACATCGTGGGCGCTATGCGCATCACAAAAGGGGTATTGGCTACCGAGCACGGCCGCGAGGCGTCGCCGTTGCCCGGAGATTGGGCCGACATGCACGGCTGGCCCCAATTTGCCCAAACTATCAAGAGCGTCTATGATTCGCTGCCGCCCGCGGAGCGGGCACAAGCCGTGGTCGTCGCCAGCAACTACGGCGAAGCCGCGGCGATCGAATTTTTCACGCCCGACGTCCCGGTCATTAGCGGGCACAATCAGTTCTGGCTTTGGGGAACGCGCGGTTACAGCGGAAATGTGATCATCGATGTCCCCGGAGACTGCGGCGCAGACGCGCATCTCTACAAGAGCGCACAGCTTGTCACACGCTTCAATGCTCCGTACACGATCGGCTGGGAGACTGATATCCCCGTCATGGTCTGTCGTGGAATTCGCGTGCCGCTCTCGACCCTTTGGCCTAAACTGAAGCACTACATCTGAACTCGCTCGCTCTCGGACTCGTTCTCACCGCCGCGGTCCTCCACGCAAGTTGGAATCTGCTCGCAAAACGCGCCAGCGCAGGTTCGCCGTTCATCTGGCTGACGTTTGCGATCTCAACAACGTTTTATGCGCCGATTGCGATCGCAGTATGGTGGCTTTTCCCGCGACCGATCACGCTTCTCGGCTTCGCCTTCATCGTAGGGAACGGCGCATTACATCTCTTCTATTTCGTCGTGCTGCAGCGTGGTTATCGATCCGGTGACCTGTCCGTCGTGTATCCTTTGGCGCGCGGTACGGGACCGCTGCTCTCTTCGCTCGCCGCAATCGTCTTCTTCGGGGAGCGCCCGACGCCGGTTGCAGCCGCCGGGATTGCGATCATTATTGCCGGCGTTTTTCTTGCCAGCTTCCGCGGCATGAACACGGCGCATGCGCGCGCCTCCGTTTTCTATGGCGTGGCAACCGGCGTATCAATCGCGATATACACGCTTTGGGACAAGCACGCGATGACTGCGCTTGCGCTCTCGCCGATCGTATACGACTGGGGAGGCAATCTCGTGCGATTTGTATTGATGTCGCCTGTCGCGGTACGTCGATGGGACGAAGTTCGCGCCGCATATCGCCAGCATCTGTTCGAAGCGGCGGGAATCGCCGTGCTTTCGCCGCTTGCCTATCTGCTCGTCTTGTGGGCTTTGACGTGGACCCCGGTTATCTACGTCGCACCCGCACGCGAGCTCAGCATCATGTTCGGGACGTTCTTCGGAATTGTGCTTTTCAAAGAACGTGACCGCGCGCACCTACGGTTGATCGCGGCGGCGCTCATGTTGGCGGGAATAGTTGCGCTTGCTCACGGGTAACCTGTGCGAGGCGTCACGGGGTCTCGTCGTCGGGCAACAGCGAACCATCAAAGTACGGGTGTAGCAGTTATGGTCCCACAACCTCTCAACATACGTTTTCCGTGCACACCGCGACATGCGACGCGCGCGCGGCAAGCGTTCAGAGTCTATCTCGCACTACTCCATCTCGACCCGCGCACCGAATCCGACCTTGAAAGCGCAATCGGCGAAGCGATTGCCAACGTAGTCGAACACGGATTTGCCCAAGAGACCTTTTTCGAGCTGCGTTGCCGGCTCGAGTCGCCGTTGCTGCAGATCGAGATCCAGAATCACTCGCACGGGCCCGAAAGCGCAAGAAAGCTCGGGCGTCCGCTCGATTCGCGCGACATGGGTATTGGTATCATGCGAGCGCTCGTCGATGACGTCGAGCTGCTCGAAGATGGCCGGTTGATCCGGCTACAAAAGAAAATTCGTGCGGCTAATCGTCGCCGGGTGGGCAAAAGCGCCGCAACGCCTGCACCGAGGGGATGAAATAATACGCCCCCGTGAGGGCGTCCGTATAAAGCGTTAGCGCATCGCGCGGACCGCCGATCCCGGCCATCTGCTCGAGCATCCGTTGCAACGGCATTTGCTGCGCGCAAAACCCGATGAACAGCGTTCCGTGATCCGAGACGGTCCCATACGGTACGTTGCGGCGAAATATCTTGAGCTCTTTGCCGTCGACGTCGAGCGTCGTGCGCGAAACGTGCGAATCCGGCGGCATCTTCTTCTCGTCGAACTCGATACTGTCGGGTTTGGTGCGTCCGATAACGGCCTCTTGTTTCTTTTCCGGTAAATCACTGAACGCGTTCTCTCGATGTTGCCACATCTGAAAGAGAAGAACGCTGCCGCCTGCGCCGGGTCCGTCGCCGATAACGACGATTTCGGGCGCGGCGTCGAGCGTCGGATTTTCCGTTCCGTCTTCGAAGCCGGTTAGATCGCGATTGTGACGGTACGACCAGCCGCGGACTTCACGTGTTAGCCCCGCGTGCTGTGCGATCGAGGTCACCGCTTCTTTCCCCATGTCAAAGACGATGTCGTAGCTTGCGGCCGAGAACCACGCCCAAATGTCGGCCTGAGTCGCCGGCATGCTGTAGCCTTGGACGCCGCGGATCGGTTCGAAATCGCGCACGTCTTTTGCGGCATCGTTCGGCGCGATCTTGCTCCACAGCGACGGCCGGAACCCGATCACTCGATTCGCGCCGCCGACGGTCGAGCGCGGTTCGCGTACGCCGATGAGCGCCGCAGCTGCCGCAGCGGCATCCGCTCCCGGCCGCAAGGTGAATTCGAAGAATCCGTGCGCTGCGTCTCCCAACGCAAAAATTCCGGTTTGCGCAGTCTCCATTGGCGCGAGCTTACCGCTCGAAGACTACCTGTCCTCCGATGATAGTCATCCTGACATTCACTTGATTCAACTGGGCAGGTTCGATTGTCAATGGATCGCGATCGAGAACGACGACATCGCCGAACTTTCCCGTCTCGAGCGTTCCTTTTTTCTTTTCTTCGAACGATAGATACGCGGCGTTGGCCGTGTAGCCTCGCAGCGCGTTGTCGACATCTATACGCTGCTCTGGTCCAAGTTCTGCGCCGCCGCTCGTCACGCGATTGACCGCCGCCCAAATGCCTTCGAGCGGCATCACCGGCGTAACCGGACAATCCGAGTGCAGAGCATAGCGAATTCCACGCCGGCGCGCGGACTCAAGCGGGCTGATCCGTTTCGCGCGTTCGGGTCCAAGGAAGATATCGCGATGTCGATCGCCCCAATAGTAGACGTGCTTGATGAAGAACGACACGTGAATGTCGTGCGCTGCGATCCGGTCGAGCTGGTCCTCTCGTCCGGTCTGGCAGTGCTCGATTCGATAACGCTGTCCGCCCGGCGTTCGTTCGTACGCCGCGATGACGGCCTGAATTGCCGCGTCGCCGTTGGCGTGGATCGCGACGTGCCAACCTGCATCGCGCAGGGCACGAATGCGTAGCGTTAGCTCCTCTTCGCTGTAGATTGGCAAGCCGCGCGTTGTCGGTTGACAATAGTACGGCTCCGAAAGTGCGCCGGTGATTCCCTGAATCGAACCGTCCGACCACATCTTAACGCCGCCGAGCCGGAGATGATCGTCGCCAATGCCGGCGACGGCGCGCACCATCGGTCCGAGTTTCCCTTCGGCAAGCTCCGGCAGAATTTGCTCCGCCAAGAAGCCGTACACGCGTGGCCTGAAGATTCCCCGTTCCTTCGCGCGATGATACGCGCCGATGGCCTGCGTACCGCCGTGCAAACCGATTCCGAGATCGTGCGCGGTGGTAACACCGGCCTTGACGTACTCTTCACTCGCGGCTTGCAGGCTCGCCAGCATCTCGTCCTCGCTGAACACAGGCAGATGCTCGGAGACCAGCATCTGCGCGGCGCTCTCCGCGAGGACGCCATTCGGAACGCCCGATTCGTCGCGATAGATAATGCCCCCGGGAGGGTCCGGCGTTTCTCTCGTGATACCCGCAATGGCGAGCGCAGCGGTATTCGCGACGCTGAAGTGACCGGTCACGTGCGTCATGTAGACAGGATGATTAGGCGAGACGCGATCGAGATCGGCACGGTTCGGGTGACGCTTCTCGCGGAGCGACGTATCGTCGTACCGTTCAGCCCGGATCCATACGCCTTTGGGCGTCAACCGAACGCGTTCTTCGATGCGCTGGACGATCTCGTCGATCGTTTCATTCGGCGGCGTGCTCGCGTCGACCGCGATCTTCGCTGCGTAGCCGTAGTGCATCGGGTGATTGTGCGTCTCGATGAACCCCGGCAGCGCCGTCTTGCCGGCCAAATCGACGCAGCGCGTGGTACTTCCGCACAAGCGCAGCATGTCGTGACTCGTTCCAAGCGCGACGATGCGTCCGTCCCGAATTGCAAGAGCTTCCAAGCGCGTCTTCTCGGCCATCGTCAAGATGTTGCCGTTGTAGAGGATCAAATCCGCGGCGACGCTCGGTTCAGCCGATCTTTCGATTTGCAGTGACGTCTTCAAAGGGCGGCTCAACTTCGGTGCGGAACGACGATCTCCCACAAAACGCGATCTCGGAGGATGATGATGCGGAATCACTCTCGTCGAGAGGTATTACAACTCGCAGGCGCCGCTGCAGGTGCGGCAGTTTTCGGCGCCGCGACTAATACGTCACGAGCGGCCAGTATGAACGTTCGGATCGGGTGGCAGCCGACGTTGAATGCGGCACGCTACTTCGTCGCGCAACACGAGGGATTCTTCACCTCGAACGGCCTGAACGTCGAACCGATCAAATTCACGGCAGGCCCGGCCTATTTTTCCGCGTTTCTCTCGAAGAGCATCGATGTTGGATTCATGGGCACGCCGCCCGCGGTCATCGGCATCGCGCAAGGCGTTCCCATGCAAATCTTCGCGGTCGAGAATTATGCTCCAGGATCGGAAGCACTCGTGGTACGCAAAGAGAGCGGCATCAATTCGCTCAAGGATCTGAAGGGCAAGAAGATCGCGACCAAGCGCGGCAGCTCCGGCGACTACGCGCTGCAAAGCGCATTGAAAAAAGTCGGCCTAACGCTCTCCGACATCACGTTTCTCGATGTCGACGTTTCGGCATTGATCCCGGCCTTTACGCGCGGCGACATCGACGGCGGATGGTATTGGGAACCGTGGCAAGGCGAGATGATCGCAGCAGGTGGAAAACAGATCGCGACCGACGGCGAGATCGGAATTGCGGGCGGAATCGTGTGGGTTGCACAGAGCGATTGGCTCGCCCAGAACGGCGAGATCGTGGAACGCCTGCTCAAGGCCGTCGACCAAGCAACGGCCGTGATCAACAAAGATCCGCAAAAAGCCGCGAGCTACATCGTCGCCGACATGGGCGTGACGCAAGAGCTCGCGTTGCGCGTGCTTACGAAAGAAGCTACCTGGCCGACGATGAAGCAGAGTTGGGAGCCCGGCTATCCGCTTTCGATCAATCCGGCGGCGATGCGTAGCGACAAGGGATTAATCGACGCGCTTTCGCGGCAAGCCGAATTTCAAAAGAGCCAAGGCACGTTGAAAACATCTCCTGATTTTGGGAAGGCGATCGAAACGAAGTACGTCGCCCAGTATATTGGCGCAAAGGCCTAGACGCTGAAGTTCCGCGCGATCAGCATCGCGAGCGTTCTCGCGGTGCTCCTTTTTTGGGAGCTGCTGACCGACGGAACGCACACGATCTCGACGAAGTTTCTCGCTTCGCCGCTCGGCATCGCGGAAGAATTCGTCACGCTTCTACGGACAGGATACGTAGGCACACCGCTCTGGGAGGACTTCGCTGCCAGCCTCGGCCGTACGCTGACCGGCTACATTCTTTCCGCCGTTGTCGCAATACCGGTCGGACTGTGGATGGGTCTGAATCCGTACGTTCGCGCCGTGCTGAGTCCACTCTTCAATCTCTTACGGCCGGTTCCGGCCATCGCGCTCATCCCGGTAATGGTGCTCTGGTTCGGGATCGGCGAGACCTCGAAGATCTTCGTTATCTTTCTCGCGTCATTCTTGTATATCGTCCTGAATACGTCGTCGGGCGTCTCGACGATCCCTGAAGGTTTGATTCGCGCCGCAATCAATCTCGGTGCCAATCGCGCGCAGCTCTTTCGACACGTGATCTTCCCTGCCGCAATGCCCTCGATCATGGCCGGAATGAAAACCGGCCTGGCCGTCAGCTGGGCCGTCGTCGTTGCGGCCGAGCTGATAGCCGCACAAAAAGGTCTCGGCTACCTGATCGAGGACGCCGCGACGTTTTACCGCATCAAAGACGTCTACGTCGGCGTAATTTTGATCGGCGTAATCGGACTCTTCATGGGCATGTCGCTCGAAGCGATCGAACGCCGCGCCATGCACTGGGCGGGCAAGTCGTGATCGAGATAGAGAAGCTCGAGAAGACGTTCCCCGGGCGGGGCGATCGCGCACCGACGATTGCACTGACCGACATATCCTTTTCAGTCGCCGACGGCGAGATTTGCTGTCTGCTCGGACCTAGTGGCTGCGGGAAGAGCACGATCTTGAACATCCTCGCGGGGTTCGACACGTCGACGGGTGGACGCGCCACAGTCGGCGGCAAGCCGGTCGACAAACCGCATCCGAGCCGCGCGCTGGTTTTTCAGCAGCCGCAGCTCTTCCCCTGGCTCGATGTTTGGGAGAACGTGATGTTCGGGCCGCGTATGAGCGGCCTGAATCGCGACGAGGCGACCACACGTGCAAGCCGGCTGCTGAAAGCGACGGGTTTGTCCGAATTCAAACGGCATCGAGTCTACGAGCTCTCGGGCGGAATGCGACAGCGTGTCGCGATCGCGCGCGCGCTCATCAATCAGCCCGAAGTCCTTTTGATGGACGAGCCGTTCGGAGCACTAGATGCGCAAACACGCGCGACAATGCAGCAGCTTCTTCTCTCGATCTGGGAAGCTCTGAAGCCGACGATCATCTTCGTCACACACGACGTCGACGAGGCGCTCTTCCTCGGCGATCAGGTCTGCGTAATGAGCGCGCGGCCGGGTCGTATTCGCGAGCGCCTGCGTGTCACGATCCAGCGTCCCCGGACGCTCGAGGTAACGACCTCGGAGGAGTTCATCTCGCACAAGCGCTCGATTCTCGGCGTCATTCGCGCGGAGGTTGAAGCCTCGAGCCCTTAGGGTTCGGTCCACCGATTTGTGGCGCGTATCCGCAAAGAATTGCACGAGTACTCGAGGGTGGCGTTATCATGCGAGCATCGCCGGCATGCGGTCGCGCGCGAGCTTCGCCGTATCCATTTTTCGCAGACCATGGCATGAGCGCGTCCGCGAGCACGACGTGCGGTACCGCGTCGATCTCGATATACGCACCCACGGGCAGCTCGCGCCACGGAAAAGCGTGCAGACGTTTTCTACGGTTCTCGAGCCGCTCATCGTGCAAGCGCGCATCGATCGGGTCCGCACGGGCTACTCCAAAAGCAGCGACAAAGCGGTTGTAGTCGTCGCGACGGCAGAGCGCGCAGGGTCGATGTCCGGCCGCAAGTGCCAATGCTTCATCGTAAAAAAACAACGCCGTCCAGCGTCCCGGAGCCCACTTCGGCGCAACCCAACCCTTATATTCGAGCGCGCACGTTATCCATCGCTTGGTAGCCCAGGGTCGTATGATGTCTTGTCCGCGGTGGATGCAACCGCGATTTCCCAGCCAGTTTCCCCGAAGCGGCGTGGCGATGACCTCGCCGTACGGCGTTACGCGATTTCTTTCAGGCATTTTCAACCCGGCCGGAGAAACGCCACATATGCGCAGACGCGGATTCCTGAAAGCTTCGCTCTCGGCGATCGGAACGCCGATGCTTGCACGCGCAGCGCAAGCAACCGAACCGCCTGCCGACTTGATCGTGAGCGCGCAAGCGATTCACACCGTGGAGTCGGCGAATCCAACCGCAACGGCATTCGCAGTCCGCAGCGGACGTTTCGTGTACGTCGGTTCGCTCGACGGCGCGCTTGTGCTGCGTGGTTCCAAAACGGAAGTCGTCGATTTCGGCAACGCTACGATCTTGCCGGGACTCGTCGATGCGCACATGCATCTCACATCGGTCGGCCAGGTGCTCCACGAAGTCGATCTGTATCACGTCACGTCGTTCGACGAGGTCGTACAACGAACGGTTGCATTCGCGAAAACGTCGCCGGACAACTGGATCGTAGGCGAAGGGTGGGATCAAAATCTCTGGCCCGGCAAAGCCTTTCCGACGCACGACGCGCTGAGCGCCGCTATCCCCGATCGTCCGGTGCTCTTGCACCGCGTCGACGAACACGCGATCCTCGCCAATGCCGAGGCGATGCGTATCGCGCGAGTAACGAAGGCAACGCCGGATCCCACGGGCGGGCGTATTCTGCGCGATCCCGGCGGCAACCCAACGGGAGTCTTCATCGACAACGCGACGGAGCTGATATATGCCGTCGTGCCTGCGCCGTCGCACGAACAGCTGGTCCGTTGGGCGCGCGCAGCGTGCACGGAAGCGAACCGCTTCGGCGTTACCGCGATAGGCGAGGCTTATACGACGGGCGCGGCGCTAGCCGCGTTCGAAGAGCTGGCCCGTACGAATCAGCTTCCGATTCGGATTCACACGATGCTCGCCGACGATCCCGAGCTGATCGCGACGCACCTTGCCAAAGGCCCGATCCACGGTGCGTATGAAGGCCGGCTCTCCGTGCGCGCAATCAAAATGTTCTCCGACGGCGCGCTTGGGTCGCGCGGCGCTGCGCTCTTACAGCCCTATTCCGACGATCCGGCGAACAAGGGACTGCTTCGCATTACGCAAGCTCATATCACGGACGTCGCGACGCGCGCGCTCGCGCACGGATTCCAGACATGCGTGCACGCGATCGGCGATCGCGCAAATCGAACCGTCTTGGATGCTTACGAAACCGCGCTGCGCACGGTATCGCCGCGCGATTACCGGCTCCGCATCGAACACGCGCAAGTAGTCAGCCCTCAAGACATTCCGCGTTTTAAAGCGCTTGGCATCATTCCGTCGATGCAAACGACGCATCAGATCAGCGACATGGGATGGGCACAAGACCGGCTCGGTCCCGAGCGCATCAAGGGCGCATACGCGTGGCGCTCGTTGCTCGACACGGGCGTGATCATCGCTAACGGTACGGACGCCCCAATCGAGCCGGTCAACACGCTCCGCACGTTCCATTCCGCGATCTCACGGCAAAACAGCGAGAACCTGCCTGCCGGTGGCTGGTATCCTTCGCAACGTATGCACCGCGATGAGGCGCTGCGCTCGATGACGATTTGGGCAGCGCACGCAAACTTCTCTGAGGATACGATCGGCTCGATCGCTCTCGGCAAGTACGCCGACTTTGTCGTGATGGATCAGGACTGGATGAAGGCCGCACCCGAATCGATTATGCAAACGCGAATCCGCGCGACATATTCAAGCGGCCGCAAAGTGTACGATGGGACGCGCGATGCAGCCAGCGGAATTCCGAGCCGGCCGCAGCGCTACGCGCGCGGCATCTCGACTTGCAACTGCGGCGGCTCCGGCTGATTCTCGAGCGCGACCGGTACGAGCATCGCGGCGGCATTGATCGCGCCCAGCGTGCGCGCGAGATACGTTCCGATCGAGAATCGGATGCTCATCGTCAGTACGAACGCTTCGTCGAGCGCGAGCGCGAAAACCGCGACTAGCAGCCACGCATCAAGCGTTGCACCGCGATAGGCGGCAAGACCGAAAGCCGCCAGCATTAGCAAGCCAATCGTAACCCAGCCGAGGACGAAGAGCAGCGGCGAAACGACGTCACCAGCCGCGAGAACCGGCGGGAGATACGTATCTGCGCGCGCTGCGACGAGCCCGAAGATGACGGCAAGTCCAAATGCGGCGCCGATCGTCGTCAGCGGCGCTCGCACCGGTCGATCGGGAAGCCACGCGAACAAGAGGACGCACAAAGCCCAGCCCATGTGCCAAACCGTCCAGCACCATGGCGGTGTTTGATGCGCGAAACCATGCAGGCCCAAAATGCCCGGCAGCGAGCTGAGGTTCTCGAGTACGAGCGGTGCGGATACGCAATAGGCTGCTGCAAGAAGCGTCGCGCGCCGCGTACGAAGGCGCATTGCGCGTCGCGTCAGCAGAATCGCAGTCGCAACTTCACAGGGACCGATAATCGCAGCATAGATCCGCAAGAATACCGGTTGCGGACCGATGACGTCGGCGAAATGCCCCCAAAAAAGATACGTCGCACCAAGTACAACCGCGACGATCACGAACGCAACTACCCAGGCTGTATTACTGCCCGAAGCCTGCTCAGAACGCTGCATCGTGCACCCCCAAAAAGCCCTTATTTTTTCGGCGTTGCATGGGACGCTCCCCCGAATGCAGCGAAAGGACGGACAAGTGTTCGCTGAGTGGAGTCTCGGCCGTAAGATTGCGGCCGTCTTAGCACTGGGCCCGATTGCGCTTATCGCGATAAGCGTGATCACGCTCACGAGCCTGCTATACGGTACGGATCGTCAGGGGGCGATTAATACTGTTATCTTCGGGACGATCGCGGCGGTGGCGGTGTTAGTTATTGCTTCGCTCGCCCTCATTCGCAGCGTAAACAGGCCGGTTGAAGCCGCAGTCGACGCGATTGCAACGGCAACATCGCAGATTCTGAACGTGACTGCCCAACAAGTCTCGGGCGTTCGCGAACAGGCTGCCGCCGTCGCGGAAACCGTCACGACGATCGAAGAGATCGCGAGTACGGCCGAAGTCTCCAGGCAACGAGCCAAAGCGGTCGCCGAGACCGCGCTGCGCGCGGCGGATTCCGGCACGACGGGCCGGCGCGCAGTCGAAGAGACGGTCGTCGTCATGGGCGACGTCAAAGAACGGAGTGAATCCGTTGCCAAGAGCATCCTCGGTCTTTCGACCCAAGTGCAAGAGATTCGCGAGATCATCTCCGTCGTCACGGAGCTGACGGAACAGACGGACATCCTCGCACTCAATGCCGCGATCGAAGCGTCGCGTGCCGGCGACCAGGGGCGTGGCTTCGCCGTCATCGCCGCCGAGATCAAAGCACTCGCCGAACAATCGAAATCTGCGACGGTTGACGTTCAGCGCATGATCAACGAGATCGAGCGAGCGATGCAAAGCGCGGTTCGTGCCTCGAACGACGGCACCGATACGGTCAATCGCGCGATCGGAACGGCGCGCCGCGCCGACGGCGTGATCGGCGATCTTGCCGCGATGATCGTGGACGCGGCGACAATGGCGACCGAGATTAGCGCCGCCGTTTCGCAACAAACTGTCGGAATCGTGCAAATTCAGCGGGCGATGCGCGAGATCAACCAGGCTTCTTCACAAACGCTCGCCTCGACGAGCCTAGCCGAAAAAACGACGCACGATCTGGATGTGCTGGGTCTGACGTTACAGCGCCTCGTGCAAGGCGACCCGAGCACGAACGGAAACGGTGCTGTAAAGCGCTAACGCGGCGTCGCCCCGCCCGCTCGGCAGCAGATCGAAGAGATGCCAGGTCGAAAGTCTTGGCGCCGTGCCACGTGGTGGGCAACGCCGTCGATGCCGTCGATCCATATCGAGCACATCGGGCAGAATTCTTTGTCGTCTTGCCAATACATCACGTGGTACATCAACAGATACGGCTTTCGCAAGGTACGTCGCTGCGCCGCAACGCGTTCGACATGTTCGCGCAGCTCTTTCTCAGCTTTCCAGAGATTTTCGCGCGCCGTCACGTACTCTGAGCTCGCACCCGAAGGCGCAAATCGAGCTTGTTTCATCTTGTCTCCTTATAATTTATCCCGTATGCCGCCAGTCGCTGATGCAGTTGATCGAAATGCTCGCCTAAGAGTGCCCTCGCCTTTGTTTCGAGCTGCGCGGGGGACATTGGATTTTCAATGCTGCCGGTCGCATGCGGAATCTCGATGTGTTCGCTTCCGCCGTTGCGGCCGTGCACGGTCATGCGCGCCGCATCAACCGCAACGTCGTTCGAACGCTCGATCGCTATCTTGCCACGCAGATCGCGCACCGCGGCGTCACGCGCGCAGCCATCCGAAAATTGCTGCGGTCCGGCTGCGCCGAACAAGAAGCCGATTGCCCCGCAATGATATGCGCTGAACTTGCTTTCGAGGCCGTTCTGCGGATCGGTCTTTCCCATGAGATCGAGAACCAGCGGATGCACGGTAACGTCGACGCGCGCGATTTCCTCGGGCGCGATTCGCTTACGCAGCTCAATCGCCGCATCGATGATTGGATGACTGACGAGGCCGCACGAATACGGCTTGAAGCTGTTCGTGAGAATCTCCCAGCGCTCGCCGAGTCCATCGAGGATCGTCTCGACGTCAAGAGCCATCGCTCATCAGCGCAGCTAAACCGAACTCGCCTTCGATCGCATTCGGTGCTCCTGCGATGCCCCGCTCGGCCAAAAGCACGGCTTCGATTCCATCAAATGCCGCTTTCCCTGGATGAAACGGTTTGGTCATCGTGCCGAGTGTGGCCGTCACGCCGCCGGTCTCGAGCGCAGCAATCGCCATTGCGTTGCGCATCTGCTCGGCGGACAAGCCTGCGACCCGTGCCGCGGCAACGCTTGCACCTATTCGTCCCATCGTGCTCGTCACATGCCAGCCGCGTTCGTAGTGGGCCGGGCTAATTCCATTGCCGATGCGCATCGCGATTTCGGTACCGAACACGACGCCTTCGAGCACTGCACTACTCGACGCATTACAGTACTCCATCATTGCAAGCGCGGCGGGAACGATGACCGGACCGGCGTGCAAAAGCGTGCGCATGTGCGTGTCGTCGTAATCCTCGAAATGTACGGCGGTACCGTTGAGCAGCGCGGCCCAACCTGCGCCGACCCGCACGTTCCGTCCCCACACCGTCGCCTGTTCGGGCGTTCGAAAACTCTCGACGACCTCATACGCAATCGCAGCAGGTTCGGATTCCCAGCTCGCAAGCGCAAGCGCAATTGCGTTCGCGATGATCTGCTTCGCCATCTGCGCGACGTCGTCGCGCAGATGAACCGGTGCGGATGCAAATTCTGCAAGCCGCTCGGAGACGGTCATGCGAACATCCAGCGCTCGCCCAAGTCTGCGAACGCATCATTCACGTTCGCAGCCGCCAAAACCGTGCTGTAACCGCGCGGACTTTCCAGACCGGCCGGCCCCGTGAATTTGCGCTGCGCAAGCAAAGCTGCAAGCACGCCGTTCGAAGATGCCTTTCCGGCAATCAATCGGGCACTCGGCGTCGCAGCTGCGACGCGTTGACCAAGCGTCATGCTGGATGCGATACCAACTGTGCGCGCGAGCATCGTCTCATCCGCATCCAGCAGCAACGCGGCGGTCACGCCGCTTCCGATCACGCCTGCGATCCCGCCGGCGTCCCAGCCGCTATTCACCTGTTCACGCAGCGACGCTGCAAGACGAACGTTGACTTCACAGCCGATCGCAAACGCCGCCAGCCGTGCATCCTCCGAGAGCGTTTCGCCCAGAGCCATCAACGCACCGAATGGCGTCGCGCCCGGGAAATGCTGCGCCCCAACGGCAGCGATCAGTGCGGCGTAATACCGGTCGTTTTTTCCGCTGAGACTTGCGGCGAGCTCCATGAGCGCCGCTACGACGGGATCTTCGGCTGATGATGACGCCTGCTGCGCACATGCGAGGAATGTGTTCTCCGCTGCCTCTCGCACGCCGGAAGGCAATCCCCGGCGGTAGGCCGCGACAACGTGATTCAGCTCAGCGTCCCTGTCGATTTCTGGAGCGCGCCCCAAGCTTCGGCGCCGAACTGCTCCTTCCAGGTTTTATAGAATCCACTATCGTGCATCGCACGGCGGAACGGCGCGATGTTGACATGCGCGATCTGCATGCCGTCAGCCGTGAGTTTTGCTTCGGCTTGCTCGTCGAGTCCGACGATGTCGCTGCGCTGCAGGAAGGCGGCGACATTGAAATGCCGCTCGGTCATTTCCCGAAGATCCTTCGGAAGCTTCTGCCATGTCGCTGCATGCGCGATCAGCGAGTATCCAGTGAAGATATGATTCGTTTTCGTCAGATACTTCTGCACTTCGTAGAACTTCGAGGTCTCTACGGTCGCAATTGGGAGCGACGCGCCGTCGACGAGATGGGTTTGCATCGCGACATACGTCTCTGCGAAATTGATCGGAACGGCAGATGCATCAACTGCGCGAAAGAGCGCGGTCTCCATAGGAGACGGAGGTACACGGAACTTCAATCCCTTGAAATCGCTCGGCGCAT
Organism: Vulcanimicrobiota bacterium; assembly: GCA_963715815.1. GTDB lineage: Bacteria > Vulcanimicrobiota > Vulcanimicrobiia > Vulcanimicrobiales > Vulcanimicrobiaceae > JAFAMS01. The sequence goes on from OY970278.1 coordinate 2,804,675, forward strand.
TCAGCGCTCGAACGCTGTTAACGACCTGCTTGAAGCCCGAGCACCAGATCTTGGAGAAGGGATATAAATCGGCTTTTGCAATCGCGGTACGCATCTGCATGCCGAGGGAGCCGTCCATTGCATCGAAGGCCTGCTTGTAGCTCGAAAACGCGAACGCAACGTTCTCGATTGCTGCGAGCGGGACGACATTGGAAAGGATGCCGTCCGACATCAAGACCATCTGCGTTGCACCGGAACGTACTTGCGTGAGCATCGCGCTGTCGCCGCCGAGCTGGTTGTTCGGAAACACGAGCACCTCGAGGCGGCCACCCGATTCTTGTTTGACCTTGTCGGCCGCCTGCGACGCTCGAATCGTCATCGGGTGATTTACCGGCTGGTCGAAGCCAAGTTTGAGACTGAACTCAGCCGCATAGACAGGACGACGAAGCAGTCCTATGGACGCGAACGTGGACGCAGCGCCGACAAAGGCTTTGCGTGAATGTTTCATGCCATTCGATTTACGCCGGAAACGCGGAGCGCCTTCTCTAGGTTAGCCGTGTTCGCGCAACGCCGTTAGCGATTTGCGCTGACGTCCCGTATCGAAGTTTGTTGGATCGAGCCATCGCTCGAGGGCGCTGCCGACCTTCGGCCATTCTTTATCGATGACGGAGAACCACGCCGTATCACGGCTACGCCCTTTATAGAGCGTCGCTTGCCGGAAAATGCCTTCGAAGACGAAGCCGAGGCGATCCGCCGCTTTGCGTGAGGGCGCGTTGAGCGAATCGCACTTCCACTCGTAGCGCCGATAGCCCAAATCGTCGAATACGTGGCGCATCATCAGATACATGGATTCGGTGGCTGCCGGCGTTTTTCGCAAACGATGCGAGAAGTAGACGTTGCCCACTTCGATCACGCCGACGTTCGGCTCGATGCGAAGATAACTCGCAAAACCGACGACGGTTCCACCGGCGCTCTCGACGATTGCGTAGTACAGTGGATCATGCGAGGCGCACGCATTGCGCAACCACTCATCGAATTCTGCGCGGCTTCCAAACGGACCGTAAAATAAGTAGGTAAACGCCGAGGCGTCGTCTTGAGAAGCTACAGCGTACAGCTGCTCGCCGTGACGGGCTTCGAGTCTTTCGAGGCGGCAGTACTGCCCGGAGAGTGGCGCACCGCTTGGAAGAGGGCGCGGAGTCCAGTCTGGAAGCGGTTCGCCGATTGGTTGACCGAACGAGTTCATTCAGACTCGTTAGACGAACGCGCCCTCTTCTCTCCTAGGAGTCAGTCGGCATATGCGTGCAACTCCAACATGTTTCCGTCCGGATCGAAGACGTGAAAGGCATGTGCGGTATCGCCCTGAGCGCCGAAATTGCCGGTCATCTCGCGAACGATGTCGATCCCGCGCTCCTTCAAGTAAGCCTCGATTTGCGCAGGCGTGTTTTGAAGCGTGAGCGCGATATGGTTGACGTTCTGTCCGCCCGGTACGGCTTTGTGATACGCGGGCGGAAAGAAATCGATGATCGTATCTGCATTGATCCGCACCGATGGAAAGGGGACTTTCCCGGCGCGGAACTCATCGAGGCGCTCGGGCCGTAAACCTAGGCCGGCCGCGTAGAATTCGAGGCTCCGCTCGACGTCGGCGACGTTAAAGACGATGTGGTCGACGGATAATATCTTTATGCTCATTGTCTTAACGTCAAGATACTACACCAGGAACCGCGTGTCAAGTGTCTTAACATCAAGATATGCAGGACCGCATCGATAAGATCCTCGGCCAGTGGAAACGCGAGCGCCCCGATCTCGACACCCGCCCGATGGGCGTCATCGGGCGCATCCAACGCGCCACAGCGGCCCTTCGCCCGCTTCTCGACGAGACACACGAAGCGTCGGGCCTCCAGAGCGAAGCCTTTGACGTCCTGGCGTCTCTGCGCCGCTCCGGCACACCGCACCAGCTCTCGCCGACGGAACTCTACCGCGAGATGATGCTGACCTCAGGCGCGATGACGAGCCGCATCGACCGGCTCGAAGAAGCCGGCCTGGTCGCGCGACGCGCCGATCCGGACGATCGTCGCGGTACGCAAGTGCGCCTTACGCCGAAAGGTAAGACGCTAATCGACAATGCGACGACGAAGCACGTCGCAAACGAAGAGCGCTTACTCTCCGCGCTTACATTACGCGAGCAGCAACAGCTGAGCGACCTGCTTCGTAAGCTATTGATCTCGCTCGGCGACACCGGCTAAGCGCAGATGGTCAACTTTCTCCATATGAAACGCTTACTTTGCGCCGCCCCGCGACGCGCCTAGATCTAGACCGGGCCACTTTATTTCGCTAAGCTCGGGCTGTGAAATCAGCCCTGTACGGACGAATCGTTTTTGGCTTGTCGGCGGTGGTGTACGGCATCGCCGGATTGCTATGGCACGATTCGGGGACGTGGCAGTTAGCGAATCTGTTCTCCCCGCTGATCAGCACGCCCATAGCCTGGTGTCTTGCGATCGCTCAAGTCGGCTTCGGTATCGGGATCATGCTTTCTCAAACCGCGCGCCTTTCGTCGATCGTTCTCGGCGTCATCTATCTGCTGTTCGCGCTTTCTTCCGTGCCGGACATGATCGCCAAACCATTGGATGCCGGCGCATACGTGAACTTCTTCGAAGTGCTTTCGATCGTGTGCGGGGCGTTCGCTGTTTACACGCTCAATGAAACGAACGCAGCACGATCGACAATGTTTGGGCGAATCGCGCGCATTGCTCTCGGAATCTGCACGGCGTCATTTGCATGGGCACAAGTCGTCTATCTTCAATACACGGCGAGCTTGGTTCCGGCATGGATTCCACCCAATCAAGTATTCTGGACGTGGCTCACGACGATCGCGTTCGGCCTTGCGGCTATCGCGATGCTTATAAACGTCCAAGCGCGCATCGCAATGCGGCTGACGGCATTGATGATTGTATTATTCGGCGTGATCGTTTGGGTGCCGCATATCGTTGCGCAGCCGCACCTGCTCTCGAATTATACCGAGATCAGCTCGAATTACTTAATGGCCGCTGCACTTTGGCTGGTCGCTGAGGTGCGATCTTTCTAAGGCGAAACCGGCTGGCCAATTGGCCCAAGGCACAGTTGCTTTGGTACGGCATGTTTCCATCACGAAGGGAGTCGACATGCTGACAGAGTTATCGACCGAAGCCACGACTCGAGAAGCGCTGACAGAAAAGATTCGTTCTATCAAGCGCGCCAAGAAGCTAACCTGGAAAGCAATTGCGCAGGCCGCCGGCAGCGGCTCGCCGATCGTTACGACGGCAGCACTACTCGGCCAGATGAAGCTGACGAATGAGGAGGCATCGCGCGTTGCCGCGTTGCTCGAGCTCAGCGAAAACGAAACGACACTCTTGACGGAGATTCCATACCGCGGTTCGCTTCCATCGCTGCCGCCGACCGATCCGCTAATTTACCGCTTCTACGAGCTCGTCCAAGTCTACGGTACAACGTGGAAATCACTCATTGAGGAAGAGTTCGGAGACGGCATCATGAGCGCGATCGATTTCGATATGACCGTGGAGCGCCAGCCAGATCCAAAGGGCGATCGCGTTAGTATTTCCATGACCGGTAAATTCTTGCCCTATAAGCGCTATTGATTTTAGTTCGCGGGTCGCAGCGAGACGATCGTCTGCGCGAAACCGTTCGCGAAGGCTGCCGGATACATCCCAACGCCGACTTTGACGCACAGCCCCGTAAAACTCCGGCCGTTACACAGAATCCAACGTCCGCGATTGACGATGAAAGACGCGGTCGGATAGGGGAAAGTCTTTACATGCACGTCCGGCGTCACTCCGTCGACTTTAAGGCTCGGGCCGTTATAAAGATCCCGCGAGTAGAGCGTGATCAACGGGCCGGTCGCGACGGGAGGTCGTGGCACAGGCTGCGCGACCTGCGCGCTCGACGAAGCTGAGAGAACGAGACCAAGTGCGGTGGCCAGAGCTACGATGCGAAGTATCATGGCCACGCAGTCTTCTATGATCTTACGAAAAGACCCGGCCTTTCGACCGGGTCTCGTGACTACGTGCGCTTCGGCTCTCCGGCTCGATAGCGATAGGTTATACGACCTTTCGTAAGGTCGTACGGTGAGATCTCGACATCTACCCGATCGCCGGGCAAAATGCGAATGTGGTGACGACGAAGCCGGCCTGCGATGTGGGCGAGAATCGTCGTATTGTTTTCAAGCTCCACGGAAAACATCGTGCTTGGGAAAACCTGTCGAATCGTACCGTAGACTTCAAGCGGCTCTTCTTTAGCCGGGTACACGGTGGCAGGAGCCTCGGAGGTGCGGCGCGCGGTGCGCGTCGTTCGACGGTTCGAGCCTCGACGCATTATCGCGTTGTCTGCCGCGTGGAGAAGCAATCGCGGCAATAAACTGGTTTATCGTTTCGCGGCTTAAACGGAACTTCGGTCGGCTTGTGGCAGGCCGCGCAGACGGCTGCGAACATCTCGCGCTGCGGTCGCGCTGCGCCGCCGCCCCGCTGAGCTTTGCGCGCATCTCTGCAATCCTGGCAGCGCGTCGGCTTGTTCGTGTAGCCCTTCTCGGCAAAAAATTCTTGTTGGCTCGCGCTGAACGTGAACGGCTGATTACAGTCCGCGCAATTTAACGTCTCGTCTTTGTACATATTACTCCGGCGTCGAATAGTGACGCGCTCGGTGTACGTTTTTACGGTAGCGAGACGTCTAGCGACTTAATAGTCGGCATAGGTCCGGATCGCATGACGCCGCGAATCCGCCCGCGACCAGAACCCGGGAGGTCCCCCCAGGGTTGCCGATGTGCCCCAACCGGGGGTCTTTTACGCCTCTAGACACCCAGCGGGCGAAGGGCGGCAACCTGGCGTTCGAGATCCCTGATACGCAATGCGCCGAGCGCATGCGCCACGGCACCGGCTACCTCTTCTAGAGACGCGCGCTCGTCGGGAGCGTAGGTCTCCTGATCGGTCTTGCCGTCACAAGCGAGAACCCCGAGCAGCTCTCCGCCGCTGACCATTGGGAATGCCAGCACTCCGGGGATCGCCGAGCCCGCGTCCTGCAGATCGACGACGACACGCCGAGCGCGCATCGCCACTACGGCCGGATCGTTCAAATCGAAACGCTCGTCCGCCGGAAAATCTCCGGCATCCATCGTGTACTCCCCTGACGAGTCAGCAATCCACACACCCGCGCGCGCCGCACGCGCGTGCTGATGAACGTTTTGCACGCAACGTTCCAGGAGGAGCGATGCGTCGGTAAGATACGGAGCATCGAGGGCAAACGCGTGTAGCGCGGCCTGCGCGGCATAGCGCACTCGAAAGAAAACGCGGTCGACGAAACGTTCGACTCGCTTGTGAATTGTGTTGATCGAAAAACCGAGAGCGAGCGCAACGCCGAGTTGAACTGCCGTGTTCGTCACGTGGCTGCTGCTCGTGACATAGTTGGAAAGCAATGTCTCGACGATGACGAGAATACCGACGATGACGATCGATACGCCGGCGTAAACTGCGGCTTGATTGAGAACGAAGCCGACATCGATTAAACGATGACGCAGGATGACGTAGGCGAGGCCGACCGGAACGATCGCGACAGTAAGGAGCGCGAACTGATCGACGCGCCAATTGTAACCGGCCATGGCGCTTACGATAAAGTCGAGGGCCGGCCCCGAAATCCCCACGCCGATGATTAGCAGGACCCAAAGCCGCCGGCTGCGATCTGCTGCACGTGCGGAAGCGAAACCGACGACGAGCGTCGCGATCGCAAGCACGAAAGGCAACGCAAGGAGCAGACTAAGCAGCGTGCGCGCGCGACGCCGTGCAAGGGAAGGAAAAATTGGATCGCGACGCTGGCCACGAGCGCGATGCCGGCCAAAATGACGGCTGTTCGAGCCAGGCGCCGTTCGGCTAAAGTCGGCGAGGCGGAGAGGTGTGCGGAAAATTCCGCTGCCGCGGCACCCGCACACACGAGCAATAGCATTGCGCCAACAAAGAACAGGGCGAATGAGAACTCCGAAGATACGATAGGATTTGCATTCGGTAGCCCTAGACCCAATCCAAACCCGATAGGAACAGGACGAGTGCGCGAGTGGACGCGCTTTCCCAACGCCTGAGCACGAGCAGTCCGGCGACGAACAAGTAGGCGAGCTTTACGGCAATGAGCGCGAGTGAAAAGCCTTGTTTCGAACCGGCATGCGCTACAAGCGTGACTTCCCGGCCGCCCGCGGCAATCAACGTCAGCCGGGTCCCCACCATCGGCTCCAGCAAGGCCGCGCGCGTTTGCAGGTCAGAACGTGCGAAGCGAACCGTTTCGCCGGAATGTAACCCTGCCTCAGCGACGCTCGACCCTTTCGGAGCGTCCGCGATTTGAAAGCTCTCGAACGTGAGCGAACCGGCACCAAGCCCTCCATAGTCGCCCGGCGTCTCCCCGATATAAGCGGAACCGCACACATAGAGAATCGACACGACGATGATCGCGAATATGAGACCGCGTCCAAACCATGACGGCATTGAGTTGGTTTTTCCAAGCCGTGGAGCACGGCTCCTTATCTGCTCCTAGCGGCGGCGCAAATCCGGAACCACGGCGCGGTCAAGCTTCTTGCCCAGCGCCCGTTCGATCTGGGCCAGCTGAGGCTGCTCTTCGCGTGAAACGAAGGTAACCGCATCGCCGGTGGCATCGGCTCGGGCCGTGCGGCCAATGCGATGGACGTAGCTGTCCGGTTCGAGCGGCACGTCGTAGTTGACGACGAGATCGAGATCCAGAATGTCGATTCCGCGCGCGGCTAGATCGGTCGCGACGAGGACACGGTATTTGCCGCGCTTGAAGTCGGCGAGTGCGCGTGTGCGCTGACCCTGCGATCGATTTCCGTGGATACGTTCCGTCGGGATGTTATGTTTGGCAAGCGCATCGGCTAAGCGATTCGCACGTGCCTTGGTCCGCGTGAACGCAAGCGCACTGAAGATTGCGTTGTCTTTGAGCAGCTCGACGAGCAGATCGGTCTTTCGGTTTTGATCGATCGCATAGATCGTTTGCGTGACGCCGCTCGCAGTTTTTGCGGGTGGCGAGAGATCGATGCGTACGGGATCGACCAACATCTCTTTCGCGAGCGTCTTGATCTCAGCCGGAATCGTGGCTGAAAAGAACAGGGTCTGACGCTTGGCCGGCAAGGCTTTGACGATCCGCCGCACCGCCGGAAGAAAACCCATGTCCAGCATCCGGTCTGCCTCGTCGAGCACGAGACACGATACGCCGCCAAGCGAAACGGTTTTCTGCGTCATATGGTCGAGAAGTCGGCCCGGCGTTGCGACAATGATATCGGCGCCTCGTTTGAGCTCATGCATTTGGCCGCCGAAACCAACGCCACCAAAGATCGCGACGATGCGCAGTCCGGAATCACCGGACAACGCTTTGAGGTGCGCAGCAATCTGTGCCGCGAGCTCGCGTGTCGGTACGAGGACGAGCGAACGCTGCCCCTTGCGAGCCGGATCGAGGTGTGAATTTAGAAGCGGCAATCCGAAAGCAGCGGTTTTCCCGCTGCCGGTCATCGCGCTCGCCATCACATCCTTGCCTTGTAAGGCCGGCGGGATGGAGGCGACTTGAACGGGGGTCGGTTTCGTAAATTGAAGTTTTTGAAGCGCGCGCACGAGCTGCGGGCGCAAGCCGAAATCGGCAAACGTAGCCATTTTGCGTAGAGTCTTTCGTAAAAGGAGCGCGGTTTCGATCGCTCTTACGAAAGATCGCGCGGGTAGGGTGACCGGGCTGCAGAACCCCGGAACCTACCTAAGGGTTGCCGATTCCGTCTCGCTCGCCAAATATTGATGCACGAAGGCAATCGACATACTGCCTTCACCGACGCTCGAAGCAACGCGCTTTACAGAACCCGCGCGCACGTCGCCCGCCGCGAAAATGCCCGGAACGCTTGTCTCGAGGATGTAGGGATAGCGCTCGAGCGGCCATTGATCGGTCCTTGCATCCCGCCCGGTAAGCACGTAACCAAGCGAATCCCGTAGGATCGCGGGAGGAAGCCACGCAGTCTCGGCATCGGCACCGATGAGGACGAAGAGCGCAGAAGCCTGGCGCGTCGTGGTTTCCCCGCTGGCTTTATCTGCTACAACGATTCCCTCAAGGTGGTCGATACCTACGGCATCCACGACTTCCGAGCTGGTCTCGATTCGAACATTCGGTTTTGTCCTCAGCTGCTCGATGAGATAGTACGACATGCTGCTGGCCAACGACGGACCACGAACGAGAAGCGTCACCGATTTTGCAAAATTCGAGAAGTTGATCGCGGCTTGACCTGCAGAGTTGCCACCGCCGACGAGATACACATCGCCGCCCTGCACGAATCTTGTCTCGCCCGGGGCAGCACCGTGATAAACGCCACGGCCACTTAGACGTTCGAGAGATACGACGTCGAGCCGGCGCCAACAGACGCCCGTCGCGAGGATAATGGATTTCGCGCGAATCACGTCACCGCCGTCAAGCGTCAGGCTTCGCGAATCTGCGTCGATGCTTTGCACGGTTCGCGTGACGACGATCTCAGCTCCCAGTCGCGTGGCCTGTTGCAACGCGCGATGTGCGAGATCATCTCCCGAAATGCCGAACGGAAAGCCCAAATAATTTTCGATACGCGACGACGTGCCGGCTTGGCCGCCCGGCGCTTCTTGCTCGAGAAGAATTGTGCTCAGCCCTTCGGATGCTCCGTAGACTGCAGCAGCGAGGCCGGCGGGCCCGCCACCAATGATTGCAACGTCGTATGGCTGCGTGGCGGTTGGGAAGACGCACAAGCCAATGGCCGTTGCGATATCGCGAATCGTGGGAGTGACGAGGATGCTGCCGTCGCGCAAGCGCACGAGCGGGTACTGCTGACCGTCTTCCGGAGCGAGCGCGTCGAATTCGACGGAATTGCGCTGCAAAAATTCGCGCAACACGACTCCGGCATCGTCCCACTGAGGAGCGATGACGGCAATCGGCGAGGACGGCGTTGCTGCAAGTTCCTGAAGTCCTTCGACGCGATCGAGTGCGAGCGCGGTTATTGACGCGACGACCTGCGGTGCAGACGCCGATAGTGCGCGAAAATCTCGGAGCTCGACGCGCATCACCCGCGACGCTTCCGTCGCACGAAAACTCACCAGCGACGGCGTGTCGAAGGTAACGGGTACCTCGCCGAAGGGATCGCCGGGGCCGCGCGGGGACCCGATTACGCGCTCGACGCCATCGACGAATTTCGTCACCTCGATCCGGCCTTCGACTGTGACGAAGAACGCGCGATGCGAATCGCCTTCGTGGATGACGTATTCCCCAGGCAGCAAACGGATATCGGCGCTGGTAGCCGCTAGATGGTCGAGATCCTTGTCGGCCAGCCCCGAGAAAAGGGGGATGTTCCGCAATTCATCGCGCGTGAACATGGGACTCGCATCTTAGACCTCCATAAGGTCGTCGCCTGGCCCGCGTCTAACGCTCTACTCGCCGAAAGGAAGCTACCATGAAACGGATCGCGTTCGCTGCTCTTGCTACATCACTCATGATCACAACAAGTCAGCCTGCATTGGCACAACCGAAGTATCCGCAGATGGCCGCGGTCAGCAAGTACATGATGCCAAACCGCAACGCTGAGATCGCGATGGCGCGCACTGCGGCCCCCGAAGGGATCTCGCGCAACGCGACGATCTTAGTGCTCGGAGCGCACGGCTATCAGACCGCCGTCAAAGGAACGAATGGATTCGTGTGTCTCGTCGAACGCTCTTGGATGAACCCGTTCGATAATCCGGAATTCTGGAACCCAAAAATCCGGGGGCCTGTTTGCTACAATCCGCCGGCCGTACGCACCATTCTTCCATACACAATCAATCGGACGAATCTGGTACTCGCCGGCGTTTCAAAAGCGCAGCTGCACGCGCGCATAAAAGCAAGCGTGGCGCGCAACGAACTGCCGAGGCCGGCGCCAGGCGCCATGTCCTACATGATGTCGAAAACTCAATATCTCGCCGACTGTTGCGGGCACTGGCATCCGCACCTGATGTTTAGCGTTCCAACGACGGACGCCGCAAACTGGGGCGCGAACGTCAAAGGATCGCCGGTAGTCGTTGACGATGAGCACGTCGACATGCCCGAAGGGGAGACGATCTTCATGATTCCCGTCCCGCATTGGTCAGACGGAACGGTTGCCACACGGAAGATGGGCAGCATGTAATGTCCGCGTGTTGCTGCGCTGCGCCCATCGATCCGTCGAGGCCCGCGCGCAGAACGATTACGCGACGCGCCGTTATTGCATCGGTGCCGTTCCTCACGATCATGGCACGTCATCGTGCGCAAGCTGAAACGTTGCTCGCTTCCCAGCCAACCGTAGACACGCACAGCCATGCGGGGAGCATAGTAGGTGTTCGAAACGTCGAGGAACACCGCGATTTCTCGGCAGTAGCGGGACCGATGCGCTCGGGCGGTATGTCCGTTGCGTGTCTTGCAATCGTTTCCGATTCGCCGTGTCACAAGGTCATGCCGGATGGCCGCCTTCATCCGTATCGAGTGCCGGAGCCGGGCGAGCTCTACCGTTACGGAGTGATGAACTTCGAGCGCTTGCACGATTTGATTCGCAGTCAAGGTTTGACGATTATCACCAGTGCAAGCCAGCTGAATCTTGCTCGTCCCTCAAATCCTTCGGCAATCGTCACGGCAGAAGGCGGCGATTTTTTGGAAGGCAAACTCGAGCGCGTCGACGAGGCTTACGAGCGCTATAAGCTTCGTCAACTTCAGCTGACGCATTACCGCGTGAACGAGCTCGGCGATATTCAAACGGAAACTCCGGCCTACGGCGGACTTACAGATTTTGGCGCCGACGTCATCCGGCGCTGCAATGCGCTCGGTATCGTAGTTGACGTTGCGCACGGCACGTATGAATTAGTCAAGCGCGCTGCGAGCGTTTCGTCGAAGCCGCTCTTGCTCTCACACACGTCGCTTAGCGAACACCCCGACGCTCGAAGCCGCTTAATCTCGCCCGATCACGCGCGTGTAATTGCCGCGACCGGCGGCGTAATCGGGATTTGGCCACCCGCTTCGATCTTTTCAGACCTCCGCGCGCTGGCTCGAGGCATGGCGCGCATGGCTGACATTGTGGGCGTCGAGCATGTCGGTCTCGGTACCGACATGCTCGGCCTCGTAAGCGGAAGTGTTTTCAAGCGATACGATCGCCTACCCGATCTCGCACGCGCAATGCTCGAGACGGGTTTTGCATCGGACGACGTCAGCAAGATCCTAGGTGGAAATTACGTTCGCGTCTTTGCAGCAACAATCTAGGCTGCTACGAGTTGCCCGAGCATCGTTGCAGCGTCTGAAACTTCGAACTTACCCGGCTCTTCGATGTTTAGCTGTCTGATAACGCCGTTGTCCACCACCATCGAAAAGCGTTTCATTCGCGTGTTCATCGCGGGTGGATTGAAGTCTAGCCCAAGTTTCTTCGTCCATTCAGCGGTAGCATCTGCTAAGAAGCGGATCTTACCGAGCGCTTTCTGGTCACGCCCCCAGTGGGCCATGACGAATGCATCGTTTGTCGCGACGCACCATACCTCGTCAATCCCACTCTTCTTTAGCTGATCGAAGGATGCGAGATAGCCGGGAACGTGCTTCGCCGAGCACGTTGGCGTATATGCACCAGGTAAGCCAAAGATCGCGATCTTTTTGCCGCGAACGGCGTCCGCAATGTTGACTGCGTGGGGCGGCATCGCGCACTGCGTCGCGGTGTCGAAATCGGTAGTTTCCTTAAGCTCGCCATCGGGCAGTTGGTCACCGACCTTAATCGCCATGTAAAATAATCTCCTATCAACTGTTTAAATCGGCTTGTTACGAATCAAGAAATCGCGAACGGCGGTTTTTGCGGTTCCGTTTGCGGTCTTGGCCTCAGCCTGAATGTAGATACGCGTGTTGTCGGGGACGGCCGAATTTTGGAAGGTCGCGTGCATATACGATCCGCCCGGAGCCGGACGGAGCGAGAGGCTGGACAACTCGTGGCTGCCGCTCATGCTCGGTGATGTACTCCAGCGCGCGAAGCACGATCCTTCAACCCCTTTGCCGTCGCAGCCGAACCCGAGCTGAATTGAAGAGCCGGTATTACGAGCTTCCTCGAACGTAACCGTGGGCGGACGCTGCTCGCTTCCGGCAGCCGTGCGGAACGTACCGATTCCACTGTACACTTCACCATCGTAATTACGGATGAAGGCGCGATAGTAGTAGGCGGTGCCAGGTTGCAGACCACTAAGATCGGCGTGCCATTGGGATCCGCCTCCACGAGGCGCCACTGTGGTTTCGGCAACGCGCTTCGCCCCCGACAGATTGCTGTTGGTCGAGTATTCAAACCACACGCGCGCGTTCTGATCCTGATTATTGTAGCTCATGCTTAGTCCGGCCGTCGTCGAACTGATATTCCAGTCCCAAACCCGATTGATAACCGGCGGGGACGCGGCAAACGCCGCGCCTACTGAAGCTGCGGCAAACAAACCGCACAAAAACAAGAATGTAAGACGTTTCATCGAGTCCCTCCGAACTAACAATTGCTGCTGTTCCGTGCAATGAACTGTGGACCAGCCGAGCGGTTGACTGCGATTCGATTATCGCGACGCTGACGATTTCATAGACGCCTCAGGAATCTCAAATAGAACGCCGCGAACACCAACACGATTCCGATATTAGCGATCAGCCGTTCCCAAAACCGGTTCCTGAAGAACACAGCATCTACACCGACTATGACTGCTGCCATCGCAACTACGTAAAGCACGATAGCCACATGTTTGCTCACGTCAGTCCCCTAACTTTACGATCGTCTCGAACCAGAAGCGAAGTCAAGAGATCTTCCACCTTGTCGAGGTTGGCCTCGATGCCATCGTACTTGGTCATATGGTCACGACCAATCTTGTCACGGAACGCGAGCGACCACGTCAACGTCGTCACTCCACGATCTTCATGCAAATCCGTCGACTCGACGGCCTCTACATCCGGCCACCCTTCGAACCGCCACGTCGCGACAGTCCGGGTCGGCGGCTCGACCTCCGAGTAGGTTCCCCGAAACGAGCACTCGGTTCCGTCCTTGGTGACGAAGACGAAATGGTAGTTTCCACCGACGCGCAGGTCAGTCGAGCAAACCGTCACCTTCTCATCAAAAGGAGCGAGCGTTTTCCTCAGGTGCTCCGGCTTCGTCATTACGTCAAAGACTAGTTCGCGCGGAGCGTCGAATTCACGCGTGACGACGACCTCGAGCTCATTCGGAAATTCGATAACTGCCTTTCCCATCGTCCACAAATCTACGACGCGAATCGCAAGACTCCGGCGAGGAGGCGTTCGCAGCGCTCGGTCGCACAGCCCCGATATGACCCGCAGTGTTGCAATCATCGGCGCCGGGGCCTCGGGACTTTGCGCGGCGCGGTATTTCAAGGAAGCCGGATTTCAGGTCACGGTCTTTGAGATTGGCACCAAAGTCGGCGGCTTGTGGTGTTTCGAGAATGACAACGGCCTCTCGGCCGCCTATCGAACGCTCCATATCAACACGGCGAAGAGTCTGACGAAATTCAGGGACTTCAACTTTCCGCCGGACACGCAACTTTTTCCCGATCATCGCGACATGCACGCGTACTTCGAACGATTCGTCGATCACTTTAATCTTCGATCGCTTATTCGCTTCAACACGCGCGTCACGAGAGTGCACCCCGCCAATCCGATTCCTCGTGAGCGCTCGGCATGGATTGTTGAGACGGAGCAGGGGAATAGCGAGACATTCGATGCGGTGGTCGTGGCTAGCGGACACCTCAGCTCGCCGCTGCACTCCGAAACATACCGCGCGTTCGGCGGCGAATATCTTCACTCGCATGACTACCGACGGCCGGAGAACTTCCTCGGGAAGCGCGTCTGCGTCATTGGAGCGGGTAATAGTGGCCTCGATATCGCGGCGGATCTCGCCAGCGTCAATCCGAGGACGGTCATCGTTGCGCGCTCTGGCGTCTTGATCGTTCCGAAATTGATCTTCGGTAGGCCCTTTACGGACATGACCGTGTGGTTAGGCTCATCCGTTGATTCCGCAATGGATCGGTCGTAAGATCACGCGAACGTTGACTTATCTCATTCATGGTCCCAATGGAACGACTCGGATTTCAGACGCGGCGAGGACGCGCTCACACCATGAGCAACGCGACGATCGTTCAGCATATCGCATACCGCCGCGTCGAGGCGAAGAACGGTATCGCATCTATCGAGGGACGTCGCATAACGTTTGCAGATGGGACGGCTGAGGAATTCGACACGCTGATCGCTGCTACTGGATACAAGATTGCGCTTCCGTTTTTATCCGAGGACATTCTTCCGGTGCGCAACAATGAGGTCGAGCTTTACAACCGGATGATTCATCCCGATTGGCCCGGACTCTATTTCATAGGCCTGCGTGAATGTCAACGGATCCGCCAATCAGGCTTACGAGCGACAAGCGCCATGGCTCGTTGCAATTGAAAGCGGCGAAGCTGTGCTACCGAGTCATACCGAAATGCGGGAGGCAATCGCGCGAAAGGCAGCCTGGGTTAAACGCTATTATCCGGCGACACTCCGGCACACGATCGAGGAAGAACCCGTGCTGTACTTTCGAGAGCTCGCTGTATCTTTGCGGGCAGCGCAGCAACGGGCACGCCGCTAAACGCTAAAACGGCGTTAACTACGGACCATGCCGCATAATGTAGGTGTTGCCCTGTTTGTGGATTGAGAGCTCCGAGCGGCTGTTGAGCGGTATGTAGTCGTATCTTTCGACAGCGGCGCCCTCCGCTTTGCAGTTATAAATACTGACTTTAATCTCTACGCTATAAATAGATGGGTCGTGTATGTAGTGCGTCGCAGACTGGCCGGGGTGCAAGTAGCCGCTGTGGCCTTTATTCCAGCGAGGAAGCCGCCAATAGACGCACCGGTCGGATTTGTTGCGGATATCGAACTGAATGTATGAAGCAGATACTGCGGTTGGCACGAGAATCGTTGCCGCAATTAAAGCGAGAATGAGTTTTCGCACGCTTTCGCCCTTTCGACCGGGTCTCGTGATTATCACTGTGGTTCGACTACGCTAAAAAGGCCTTGTCTCACGTTTTAGGTTCCTTTCACCCTAATTCGGCGAAAACTGATACATTTCACCTTAACTGCAAGCTACGGCGCAAGCGACTCCTGCGCCTCAAGGCGCCAAGCCTCGAAGGCGCGCTCGAACTGAACGCGCTTTCTGAACGGAGCACTGTACTTGCGGACATCGAATGGCCGCTTGTTGAGGGCATCGAAAACAAGGTATTCAAAATCGGCCCATCGCGGATTACTCGGTTGGCGTTCACGCCAAGCGTATGCGAGCGGACCGAGCTTCTTCCATACGGCCGGGGACGTCATGATAATTGGAGCGAACAAATCACGATCTGCGATCCCGTGATTTATCAGCCTTGCCACCGTTTGATAAAACCCACCGTACATCAGCACTCGGTGATCTATGCCTTCGCGCAGCGTCTTCTCCAGCAACGCAGCGTCGTGAAAGTCGCAGGTTTCGACATATTCGCGGGCGGCCACCATCGCTGGGGAGTTCAGGCGTCCCATCAATTCTACGTATGTCCCGATTTGGTACGTCAGGCGTAAATGTTTGAGTTGCACGATCGCAGCGACGGCTCCGACCAACACGACCAGAGCGCCGGCAAGAGCGGCAAGCGCACTGATTTCATCCCATCCCATGGGTGAACCATTTTTCGAAGTGCATCCTTCCGCCTGGGAGGGCGTCAGAACGGCGTTGACTCACGGTGAACGGAAATTTCACAGCAGATAGCACGGACAGACAGAATTTCACATCTTCTCGACGGCGGACGGCCCGGGCAAGCGCTTCAAGAGGGATGACGCAGCCCGTATCGCAGAACGATTGCTCCGATGAGAAAGAACGCCAGAGTTTCTAAGACGAAGATGCTTGCCCTCGTCAAGGCTTTGGATTGGAAAGGAGTCGATTCCGCGTTGAGACAGGAGGCGGAGCTCCTGGATTACCGCGGCAAACGAGGCGAAAACTACTTGCACATTTGCTGCGGCATCGATATCAGCAAGCATCGCCTGCGAGCACGGGACAGCATAAGAAGTGTCGATGTGCTTATCCGCGCTGGTCTCGATATCAACCGCGAAGCCTTTCGGGAAGGCCAATGGAAAGCTACCCCGCTCTGGTATGTCATCGCTCGCGGCAAGAATCTTGAACTGGCGAAGCATCTGCTCAAGCGAGGGGCATCTCCAGAGTATTGTTTGTGGGCCGCCGCATACAATGACAGTTCTGCTGCGATCCGCGTCCTCGTGGTGAGAATTGACGCACGGTCTCACCGTTCGCGTGCCCGTTGCCGTTTCCGTTAGACGCGCCGTTCTCGCCGTACGATTTGTTCGCGCGGTCGAGCATTTGCATCACGTTGACGACGACCTCGGCGGCTTTGCGCTTCTCGCCTTCTTTCGTTTCGTACGAGCGAATCGAAAGACGTCCGTCGCACAGCACGCTCATGCCCTTCTTCAGATACGTGTTGCAGGTTTCAGCGAGCTTATCCCATGCAACGCAATCGATGAAGTCGGTCTCTTCTTGCTGCTTGCTGCGGCGATTAACCGCCAGCGTGAATTTCGTGACCGCGGCTCCGCTGTTGATGTAGCGAATCTCAGGATCGCGAACCAGGTTCCCGACGATCGTGATGCGGTTAAAAGATCCAGCCATGCTACGTTCCCTTCTCGTTCTAATTGCAACGATTCAGATGCGCCCCGAGGTGTAGCCCATCTCGGCGACGCGCAGTACTTTATGTGCACAAACTGCTCCCCAGCAATGCCAGGTGTCTGGCACTATACCGGGACGGGAGCTTCTTTCTGCTCTTCCCGGCGGATCAAGAGCGCCCGGATGACGTTCTCGTTCAGGCGCAGCAACCGCTCGAGCTCCTTAGCTTGGGCGGCGTCGCTCTTGAAGCGCATCACGACGTAGAATCCCTCGCGGGAGTCGCCGATCTCGTACGCCAGGCGTCGCTTCCCGAGCCGGTCGATCTCGCCGACAACTTCACCGCCGGTTTGGCGGAGCTGGTCGGCGACGTGCGTCACCTGCGCTTCAGCGTCGGCATCTTCGAGATGCGGACGCAAGATATATGTGACTTCGTAGTCATTCGCGAGAGTTGTTGCCACTGTACCTTTCCCTCTACGGACACCGCCAGATAGACGGCGGCCCACGATGTGGGCAGCGGGACCGCGCGTTGTTCGGTCAGCGGGTGCAATGCCCTCCCCTGGGCGAATCAAGCAAGCAAACGGTGGCCATTAAACGGCTCCTTATCCTGGTTCTCGCCGCTTGGTTGCTGCAAGTCCTCGCCGCGGCGCCCGCGGCTGCATCGACGCTTGCGCTCGATCCATCGAAGCGCATCAGTTTATTGGGAACGGTCGACGCGTACGTCGATCCCACGGAAAAAGCCGGCATCGACCAAATCGCGCAACGCACCACGAGCTGGTCGCGCGATGCGCAGATCCCAAGCGGTAACGACGCGCAGCAGACGCCGGTCTGGTATCGATTCCGGCTCGAAGGACGCTCGCCCGCGGATAACTACGCGATCGTCTGGCCGGGAATCATCGGACGCATCGATCTGTATTGCGATGCGGGCCACGGTACGTTCTCGCACGAGAGCGGTGGTTACGATTCGTCTGAAAAGTCACTGACGGACCACATTCTGGTACTACCGGACGGCGCGTACAACCGTACCTGTTATCTGCGCGCATTCACCGGCTACTACTTGAGTTCGCCATCGATTCTCTTACTCGCAAAAGCGCTGACGCTCCAATGGTCGATGGCGCCGAGCTACGGCGGCTTCTTCCTCGCGATCGCGCTCTTCAATCTCTTGATGTTCTTGGTGCTCCGGCAACGGCCGCTTTTGATCTACGCGTTGGTCGTCACAACGGCGCTGCTCGTGCTCGTGACCGACGACGTCGCCTGGCGTTACGTTCCGAGCACGCAATTCTCGCGCGAGCTCATTCACGAATTCTTCGGTTGGTTCTATTTTGCGATGACCGCGTACTTTGCACGCGTGTTCCTCGATCTCTCCGAATTCGATCCGAAGCTCGATCGAGCACTAATCGTACTCGTCGCGCTCAGCGCGCTCGATCTGCTCGCCGGCCTTTTCCCTTCGCGGCCACCCTGGGTCGACATCGTGACGCTCGCATTTCTCGTCATGCTGTTGCTCGCAATCGTCCTTGCGGGGTATCGCGCCGCGCGGCGCGGCTATCGCGGCGCGCGTTTCTTCATAGTCGGCAGCGTCGGCGTTGCCATCGGCGTGACAACCAACATTGTGGTCGAAACATTGGCACTGCCGGCGCCGAAGCTCATCGTCGATCTTTACGCGATCGGCGTTGCGTGGGAAGCGCTCTGGCTCACGGTCGCGCTCGCCGATCGCATGAACGAAATCGCGCGCGAAAACGAGAACCTCAAACTTAGTCGTGCAGAGCTTCAGGTGCTCGCCGAGCTCGATCCGCTAACCGGGATCCCGAACCGCCGCGCTTTCGACGACCATTTGCAGGTCGGTTGGACGCGCTCGCTCCGCGCAGGAACGTCGCTCGGCGTCATCATGATCGACGTCGATCACTTTAAAGAATACAACGATGCGGAAGGGCACGTCGCGGGAGATCTGTGTCTTACGAAAATCGCGCAAGCGTGTTCGGCTTCGATGAAGCGAACCAACGATTTCCTCGCACGCTACGGCGGCGAAGAATTCGCCGGTATCCTCGTGACGCACACGGACGACGATATCGCGGTCGTTGCCGAACGCATGCGCGTCGCAGTCGCCGAGCTTGCGATTCCACATCCTACGAATCCCGAGGGCATCGTAACGATTAGCCTCGGCGTGGCGCGCATTCGTCCCACGGCTCGCGACAATCCGCTCGACCTCGTTTCCGCAGCCGACGACGCGCTCTATGCTGCGAAATCACGCGGGCGCAACCGCGTGGAGGGATCATGTCCTTGACGATCCGGACGCTCGGACGAGATGAGATCCGTCTTTGTTTGAATTTTGCCGCAGCCGAAGGTTGGGATCCCGGACTGCACGATGCGGCGCCGTTCTACGCCGCAGACAACGACGGTTTTTTTGGCGCCGAGCTGGACGGTGAGATCATCGGCTGCATCTCGGCTGTGCGTTACGAGACCTTCGGTTTCATCGGATTGTTCATCGTGCGCGAGGACCAACGCCGGAACGGATACGGCGCCGCCTTGTGGGACTATGCGATGCAACATCTGCACGATCTCCCGATCGGCCTCGATGCCGTAGCGGCGCAAGAAGCACGTTACGAAAAAGAAGGCTTCAGGCGCAGTTTTCACAGCGCGCGATATCGCTACGACGCACGCGAACCGCGCGATCGTTATGCAAGCAAGCTCGCACTCGAGCGCGTTCGGGTCCTCGACGACGAGATCGTGCGCTACGACCTTGCCTGCTTCGGATCGGAGCGCTCCGCTTTTTTGCAGAGCTGGGTCGCGCAACCGGACGTCGTCGCACTCTCGGCGCGTTCGCTCGACAGCGGCGAAATCGTCGGCTACGGCGTCGGACGTCCGTGCCGCGACGGCACGAAGATCGGGCCGCTTTTTGCCTCGCGCGTCGATGCCGCAGCCGTGCTCTTCGATACGATCACCCAACGCACGCGTTCACCCTGGATTCTCACGATCCCCGAGTCGAATGCTACCGCGCTCGGCCTTGCGGACGAACGCGGCATGCAGCGTGAGTTCGCGTGTGCGCGCATGTGGCGCGGCACGCTTCCCGAGATCGATCTCGCGAAAGTCTACGGGATTACGAGCTGGGAGTTGGGCTAGGCTCCCGAGGTATCGACGGTGATCGTCCCGGCGGCACCCGGTGTGCTCGAGGTGATCGAGATCGTACACGTCCCTGCCGCAGCCACGCCCACCGGCGTGACCGTGAACGACCCGGTTGGGCCGTTCGATAGAGTTGGAGCGGCAGAACCCGCAACGGTCGCCACGCCCGCGCACCCGCTCGATGAGGTCGCCGTATAAACGGTCGTCCCGGTCGCCGGGGGCTGATTGACGGTAACGGTCTGGGCAGCGGGAGCCCCAAGGGCCGTAAAGGTCAAGGTCACGCTCGGACTACCGTTTCCGGCATTAAGGAGCGTGGAGCCACTGGTGTTCAGCTGGATACCCGTATTAGGGGTGTAGGTCTGAGAGCCGCAACCCGCCATGAGGGCCGCGACCGCGACGGCAAAAATTTCCTTCCTCATGCCCCTGGGATTCTGTATACCAAGCAATCCCCTCCTCTTGACTTTGCCCTGACCTAGATTACGCCGGCTCTCCTTACCTCGAACACCCAATCGCGGACTTTCCAGCTAGAAATAGAACCTCGCTGACGTGATCGACGCGCGCCTTCGCGTTCTCTATCTAATCGTTGTCGCCGTCGGCATCTTTTTCGTGCGGTCGCCGATTCTCGTTGCAGCCGCAACGATCGTGCAACTCGTGCTTTGGATTGCCGTCGGATTAGGCTGGCGTCAACTCGGAAGACAGTTGGTCAAATTCGCGAGCTTCGCTGCGTTCTTGATTGTCTCGTACGCGATCACGGGTTGGACGACTGCAAGTCTTCTCATCGGCGCAGTTATGGCGCTGCGCGTGCTTAGTATCGTACTCGCCTCGCAAATCGCGCGTGCGGGCGACAGTCGTGCGATCGCTACCGGACTCGAACGCTTAGGCGCGCCAAAGCTCATCTCGGCGTGCATCGATGCAGTACTCACGCTCGTTGCTGAAGGCGGCGGGCGCGGAAGGGGCCGCGGCACCGGCGGCGGACGCGGTCAAAACGGACAACCAACTGACGGATTCTGGAATTCCGTGAAGCGGCTTGCACGTGGCGAAGTCGGGCCGATTGCGCAGCGCATCGACATGCAAATTGCTCGCGCGCAAGAGTATTTGGAAGCGACACACGGACCAATGGGACGCGATGCGGCTGTGATCGCCGGCGTTTCGCTCTCGATGCTCGGCGTTCGCGCGCTGAAGATCTTACCGAACATTCCGTTTGCGCCGGGCCACAAGCTCGCAATTCTCACGCCGCTCTATATCATCGCGTCGCTCAAGACGCGCTCGCCGTTCGGTTCGACCCTTACCGGTCTAACGATGGGAACTGCTGCATTCGCAATGGGCGACGGTCGCTTCGGCATCTTCGAGATCGCCAAGCACGTCACGCCCGGAGTCGTCTGCGACCTTTTCGTTCCGATCATTGCGCGCAATCCGCTGCGGACGAGTCCGATCGTCTGGACGCTGCTTGGCGGCTTGGTCGGAGCAGCGCGCTTTACAACAATTTTAATAATGACGTTTTTCGCAATGGCGCCGATCGTCGCGTACGCGATTCTCATTCCGGGCTTTGCAGTTCACACGTTTTTCGGGCTGGTCTCCGGCTATGTGACCTTCCACCTTGTGCGTGCAACACAAGGGCTTTCTCAGCCACCAAGCGTAGGGCAAAATCTTATGAATCAGCTCGTTTCCGATGATGGTCGGACTCATATTTCGTCGCCGCTCATGCGCGAGTCACTCGTCGACCGCAGCGTAATCGCCAAGACCGCTTCAGAGCACGAGTTTGCAATCCTACCCGACGTCACGCTCGTTGGTATCGGCGGACAATCGATCTTCGACCGCGGACGCACCGCAGTCGTTCCTCTCGTCGGCGAGCTCGCCGATCTTCACCAAAAACACAAGATCGTCGTCGGGGTCGGGGGCGGCACACGCGTCCGTCATACCGTCTCGATCGCAGTCGACCTGGGCCTACCTACCGGCGGAATAGCGCAGCTCGTCGGTGCGATGGAAGAGGCGAATGCGATCTTCCTCAACGCATTGCTCGCGGCAAAAGGCTCGATCGTCATGCAGCGCGAGCACTTTTGGGAATTGCCGCTCTATCTCGACAGCGGCATGTTGCCGATCGTGATCTCGACTCCGCCTTATCACTTTTGGGAGCCGCCGTCCGAGGAGGGCCAGGGCCCACTTCCGACGCACGGCTCGGATTTTGGACTCTTCATCCACGCCGAAGTGCTCGGCATGCGACGCATCATCTTCGTTAAAGACGAAGACGGCCTCTACAATAAAGATCCGAAGAAGCACTCAGATGCGCAGCTGATTCGCCGCATCACGCTGGACGATTTGCTCGCAAACCTACCCGACGAGCTGATTCTCGATCGACAGCTCTTCGATGCATGGAAAGTCTCGCGTCACGTCGAGCGCGTGCAGATCATCAACGGACTGCGGCCCGGCGAGCTGACCCGCGCAATACAAGGCGAGGATGTCGGTACGGTCATCGATCGACACGCATCGGCGACGACAGCAGCGCCCGCTGAAGCGGAAACGGCCCATGCATAACCGGGTCAGGATCGACAGTGCGCTCGCCGACGCGACCTTAACCGGCGGTGCGCCGCGGCTCAATTACGACGCCGTTGCGATGATGCCGGACGTCAAAGTGATCAAGATCGGCGGCCAGTCGATCATGGATCGTGGACGCAGCGCGGTCTTTCCGATTCTCGACGAGCTCTCGGCCGCAAAAGATAAATACAAGCTGCTGCTGTGCTGCGGCGGTGGAACGCGAGCGCGTCACATCTACGCGATGGCTTCCGATCTCGAGCTGCCGACCGGCGTCCTGGCGGCGCTCGGCGGCTACGTGCCGCGACAGAACGCGCGCATGCTGCAGATGCTGCTCGCCAAGCACGGCGGCATCTTCATGCTTCACGACGACTTCGAAAAGCTGCCGCTATATTTTCGCCTCGGCTGCATCCCGATCATGACGGGAATGCCGCCCTTCGGCTACTGGGAGAAGCCGACGGAGAACGGACGCATACCACGTCATCGCACCGACGCCGGAGTCTTTCTCACCGCCGAAGTGCTGGGCGCGACGCGTGCGATCTTCATCAAAGATGAAGACGGTCTCTACGACGACGACCCGAAAAAGAACCCGTCAGCGCGATTCATCCCACGCATCGGAGCGCGCGAGCTGCTACGTCGCGACCTGACCGACCTCGTGTTGGAACGGGTCGTCATCGAATATCTTCCGCGTGCGCGCGCCTGCACAGAGCTTCAGATCATCAACGGCCTCAAGCCGGGGATGATAACGCGTGCGCTCGCGGGCGAAGACGTCGGCACGATCATTTACGCCGACTAACGTGCGTTGCCGCCTCCGGGCGGCAGTTGCCGCGGAACGACGCTGAAGATTCCGATTCCGGGAGCGTAGCCGAGGAAGACGCGGCTGGTCGTTTCGATTCCGCGCGCTTTGGCTTGATCCGCGCCGAGCGTCGTGATGTACGAGCACGCGAAGAGCGAGCGGACACGGCCCGAGAGGATGCTGCTTTGCAGATTCTCCGGTTCGAGATCGAGCCAATACGCCGGTTTGTTTTGCGATGGAAGCGTGTGCATCGTGATGGTGAAGCCGTTCGTCGACGGAAGCGTCTTGTGTGATTCGTACGCGCCGACGTATGCGCGCAGCATCTGCAGCACCGGACGAGCGATGTCTTGCGCTTGCGCGTCGCAATTTGCGTTCGTCGCAAGTCCGAATGGGTCGCCGCCCGGCGGCAAAACGTTGCGGAATCGGCCGCCGCCGGTTCCCGAACCGGGGCCGCCCGGACCGCCAAGCCCCGTTCCCGAGCCCGGTCCGCCCGGACCACCGTTACTTTGCTCCGTACCGCCGCTGCCGGCAGCACGCGCAGCAGCCTCCGCCTGCCCTTCGAGAGGCGACGCGTTTTCCGCGTTCTTCCCGACTGCGAGCGTGTAATTGACGTTCCACGTGCGCGGCGTGAGTGAGAGCCCGGCGAACGAAGCGCTGCCACCGCCCGCAAGTGGCAACGGCTGCGCAAATTGCAACGTCGAGAATGTGCCGGATGACGTATTGAAGAGATTGGTGCCGAAGACGGTGAGGCGGCCGGGACCAAGTTTTCGCGAGACGCCCGCCGCGACCGTCGTGTACGGCGTGAGATAGCGCGCGTTGTTCGCGCCCGTGTATTGCGCGCTGGCGAGCAGCTCGAAACCGGTAGCGCGGGATCAAACCATCGACGGTAAGGCCGGCGCGATGAATCGGTCGCCCCGGGAGTTGCGAGCCGACGATCATCGGCGAGAGCGGCACCGTTAGGCGGGGATCACCCGCAACGAGCATTGCAATGTTCAGTGCGTATGTCGGCAGCAGCATCACGTATTGTCCTAATTGTACGCGCGCGCTCGCATCGATGCCTTGGTACATCCGCGCGGTTCCGCTTATCGGCTGAATCACGTAGATGCCCATCGGGGAGAACGTCGCATTACCGCAAACCGTTGGTTGCGCCCATGCTTGTTCGAGCCGATCGATGTAGCCGCCCGGAAGAAAGCCCGGGGGCTCACCGGCAGCACTGATCAGACCACTGATCGTTTGCCCAAGCTGCGATTGCCGATACGCATCGACGGTCAGCTGACTGTTGCCCCACGTATGCGTCCAGCCGGCGTTGTAGCTCGCAGAGAACTGATGCTGCGGCGGATCCGGCGGACCGTAGACGACCGTCGTCCCCGATGCGCACACAAAGCGCGCCGCATCCGGGTCGCTTAAGGTGTGCGGCGCAATCGATCCGGGCTGCGCGCTTCCATAGGCTGCACCGAACTGCACCGTATCGTTTGTGGTCGGTGTCCACGTCGCACCGCCGCCGCCAAGAAACGACGAGCCGATTCCGCTCGTGTTTGCGGACGTAATATTGGCATTGAGCGCAAGTTTGTCGCTCGACTTGATCACATCGGCGAGCTGCAGCTGATGCGCGTTGACTGCGGTGAACGACGGCACGACGAACAGCGTTTCCGTGACGATCGGATTGAAGACCGTTGACGAGGCAAAGGTATTGCCGCTGAGCGAAAGCGTGTGCCGGCCCGTTGGAAGCGACGCCGTGAACGAATATCCATTGGTGCGTCGCTGCGTCACGCTATCGAACGGATCGAGCGTACCGGCGAGCACGCGATTCTGTTCGTTGAGATCTTCTTGACTTGTCGCCGAGTACGCAGTCGCCGTGACGCCGACGTTCCCGATCAGTGACGCGAGCGTCCCGTAACCGAGCGCAAAGCGGTTGTAGAGATTGTTGCCCGGCCCGAAGCCGCATGGCAGTAACGTCGTATCTTGCGTGCAGAGCAGCGAGACTGCGCTGTTCGAGGTGAGGAACGAACCGGTGATCGACGTGCTGTCGCCAAGACGGAGCGCATCTTCACCATATCACCGTCCAGCGTCGAGAAACCGCCGTGCGAGTACGTCAGTCCGCTTTCGTCTTCGAAATTGTCGAAGGTCAGCGGATTGTTCGCACCGCGACTGGTGTGCATGACCGCGATTCCGAGCGCGCCGATGCTGCCGGTCTCTGAGATCTGATAATTCCAGTGATCGTAGGTGCCGTCGCTTCCGGAAACGCGGGAATTCCAGCTTTGCGTCGGCTCGAGCGTGCGAAAATTCACGCTGCCACCGAGACCCGCCGAGGTCGGCGCAAAACTCGTCGTCGCGCTCGTGAACAAATCGGTTGCGATGCCGCGCAGATTTGCGGCAACTCCCGGAGCCGAAAGCGGAATCCCGTCGACGGTCACGGCCGTCTGCGATTCGTCGTGGCCGTTGAGCGAAATCGTCACGACTGAATCCGGATCGTTCGAGCTTTGATTGACCGAGACGCCACCTAGCGTATCGAGCGCATTCAGCAAGGAATCCGAGATACGCCGCGCCGGACTGTCGCCGGTTATTGCGTTCGTGCTGACTTGCACGGTCGAGCGGACGGTGACCGCGCCGATGACGCGCAGATTCCCTTTCGCAGCGGCGGCCTGCAGCGAGAAACGTAGAGTCACTGCTCTCCCGCCGAGCACGTCGAATTCGCTGCTGCTCACGACGTCGTAACCGGCGCGCGCGACGCGAACGTGATAGATCCCCGATGGCACGTCGGTGTAGCGTACGATGCCGCCGCGCGTCGTCAGCGCACTCGCCATCACGACGCCGCTGAGAAAAATCCGCGCGTTGGAAATCGGCGCGTTGGTCGCGGCATCGACAACCGACACCGTAATCGCGCCGGTGTCGCTCTGCGCTTGTGCCGCGAAGCGGCACAAGCACGAGTAACAGCGCTAGTAGACTACGCCGCAAACGACTGCCGTCGTCCCGTTATTGTGGCTCGATGGCGAGTAGAGCAACGTCCCGTCGGGGCCAACGAGGAAGCCGTTCGCTCGGAAATTCGGATTGTTGTTATTGCAAGCCGTATTGGACGCCGTCGCTGGGCCGCTCGTCGTTGCGCTCATCCCTTCGACTGCGGCGGCGCCGTTCGAGACTGCGGTCCAGAACCATCCGTCGCTTCTTTGCGTCAGGCCGCCCTGCACGAAGCCGGTAAACGTTGATGCCGAGATCGACTGTGTGAACGGCGGCGTTGGCGAATACTCGTAGACCTTGCTTGCGAAGCAATCGGGAACGTAGAAGTTCGTGTTATCGGTGTAGAGGCCGTTCGGACATTGCTCGGTGCCCGTGCGACGTCACGTACGTTCCGATTGCGCCGCAGCGGCGGCGTCCTGAGGGAGTCTCGTATCGACGGTCACTTGCACGAGATGAGGAGGGCTTCCGTCCTCGGTCAGCCACAGCTCAGAGTTGAATTGAGACGACGAGATTCGATATCTGATCGTAACCTGTCGCTCCAAACGAAGATTTGTGCCGCTCGCATCCGTCATTTCCATGCGCAGCGTTGTCAGGATACATCGGCGTCGTGCTGGTGTACATCGTGCCGAGATTCGGATAGACACGTTACCCGTCGACGGATCGATGCGCCAGAGTTCTCCAAGATCGTCCATCACCCAAATGAAGCCGCCGAGTAGCGCGATTGATTTGAGTGGGCCTTGGTGAGGCGTCATTGGGCAGCAGCGTGTATTCTGCATAGACGCCCGGCTCCCGCGGCGATCGGCGCGCCGCCGTTCGGATTGGACGACGGATCCGTTCCGTACGTAGACGGCGACGTACTGCGTGTTGTTTCGGGCGTTGTTCTCGGGAAACCAGATGTTGCCGCTAGCGTCGACTACAAGGTCGTGCGCACCACCGAGAATCGTCGATCCGTTCCCGGTGCCGTGAGCGCTGTTGCCGCGGAGCCATTTACCGACGTAACCGCAACAGGCGACGGGCGTGCCGTAGCCTGTCGAGGTGCTGTATGGCACCATGTAGAGCGGATTCGACGGATCCGTAACGGCGACGAAGAGATTCTCGCTGCGTCGGCTGGAGCGTAAACGATTGCGCCGATCGGCGTTTCGCCGCCCGTGAATCTTATCGCTGACCCGATACCGATCGTCGTCGGCGTAATCGAAACCGTAAGCGACGTGAAGCCGGGTGCCGAGATCATCAGCGCGCCGCCGGCCAGGAACTTGCCGTTATATAAAACAGCATAACTGTCGTTCGCACTCGTCAGCGTCACTGACGATGTCGATGGCAGCGAAGGGACATGGCGTTGCCGATGATGCTCCCGCCGCTTCATAGACAAGGCACGTCGCGCCTGATGTGTCGTTATCCGTAACGGTGAGTGGCGGACTGGACGTACCGTACGTGACTTTACCGGCAGCAGAGTAAACAAAAGGTCCGCTGCTGAGGCCATTCGCGAAATTCGCGGATGGAATCGGCGGCGCGGTCACGGATGCATTCGGCAAAGCGTTCGGAACAATGGCAGCAATGGCGTTCAATGCCGGTCCGCTCGGTTGCGGCGTGGGCGTGGCCGTATGAGCGTTCCGCCGCCTCCACCGCCCGGAGTGCTGCCACCTCCGCCACCGCCTCCGCATCCGGCGATCAACGCAGCAGCGACAATAAGCAATGGCAAAAGGGTAAGTATTAGGGAGGGGCGCACGACAAACTCCGCTTCGCGCGGAGCGTTCATTCGCCTGTCCTATGCGCGGAGCTTACAGAACTCTAATAGACGACGGCGCAAAGAGCGGCAGCCGAGCTTCCGCTGCTAGGCTGAATGTCAGGCGTGAACAAAAATGTACCGTCCGGCCCGATCATAAACGGTATCGCGCCACGTTTGAGACCATCTGCACCGCTCTCGCAAACAGTCACAGCAGTCGGATCGACAAGAGCGGACGAGGTCATTCCCTTGAGCCCCTCCACGCCATTGTCGTTCAACGTCCAGAGCCAACCATCGGGACTGATCCCGACGCCACCCACGTAATTCGAGAACGAGCCTGTCGACGTCGTCAACACGCCGCCGGTCGTGATCTTGTAAACGGGACCACCGCCGTTGACGTACATATTCGTACCGTCTGTACCACCACCATATTCCGGGGTGAATTGACCGGTTAGTGAGCGCGTGAAGGTCGCAATACATGGCGGCGGCCCGGAAGGCGTGCAGATTCCCGCAGACGGCGTCGTACTTGCGTCGACCGCTAATGTGTCTAGGCTTCCATAAGAGTAGTTTGCGACGTAAAGGGAGCTGCCGAAAGCGAAGAGCGGCGAATTCTCAAGTTGACGGCCGCCTGTACCAGTACTAATTTGCGTCGCACCGGTGGGATCCGTAACGTTGGAAGCGGGATTCACTGATGCGCCGGGCGCGTAGCCAGCACCGAGATTCGGACTCACGAGGCCCGTTGTTGGATTAATGCGCCACAGGTCACCGTCTTTGTCCAGCACCCAAATGAAGCCGCCCATGCTCGCAATCGAATGCAACGACGGCGTCGCACCTGAGCAGCAGCCGGGGCCAGTTACCGCAGCGACCGTATACTCTGCAAAAACTCCCGTGCCGGGCGATATGGTCGCTCCGTTGGTGGGATTGATGACCGAGCTATTGATCGCAGCGACACCTACGTATTGCGTCGTGTCACGACCGTTGTGCTCAATGAACCAAATATTGCTGTCTGGGCCGATGACCATCGCATTGATTCCGCCAGGAGAATCGCCCTCCAACAGAGCTGTCGCCGAAGAACCGTTGCTTGACGCGACGTTGATGGCCGAAGGCGTTCCATAGCCCGTGGTACTGCTGTACGCGACCTTGTACAGCGGCGTACCTCCCGAGGCCGTGGCAACATAGATATTCTTATTTGTGGAGTCGTAGACCATTGAGCCGGAAGGTCCGTAGCCCGAGAAGTTCACCGTACCGGCTGAAAAAATCGTCGGCGTAATCGACACGGTAATCGGTGCCGGTGTCGGCGATGCTCCCACAAACGAAGCACTGATCGCTACCGCACCACCAGGCGCGAATTTACCGTTGAAGAGCACGGCATAGCTATCACCAGAGGTCGAAAGCGTAACGCTCGAAGCTGAGGTTGCAAACGGGCATGGGGTCGCCGTCGTCGAGCCGTTCGGTATATAAACCAGACACGTTGCGCCGCTGCTTTCACTATCCGTGATCGTGACGGCTTGAATCGGTGTTCCGGCCGGAATTGGTGTGTTGCTTGGATTTGTAACAGCAACAGTACCGGCCGCAGAATACACGTACGGCGCGGAATTCGTTGGATAGCTCGGTGCAGCGACGCTCGGCTTTGCGATACCGTTCGGAACGATCGCGCCGATCGCGCCCAGCGTCGCAGTTCCGACAATCGCGCCCTTTTGCGTGAGCGCAATCGTAATCGGCGTCGTGCTGCCCGGCTGCGTAATCGTCCCGTTCGCGTTCACTTGCACGATGACGACGTGCGCCCGAGAGTAAGAGACCCGTTCCGTTTTGGCCCGAGTACGCAAGCACGTAAAGATCCAGAATCCCGACCGGCAGCTTGAGCGAAATCGTGCACGTGTAGGTGCTGCCGCTCGCAAAGCACTCGCCCGCCGGCGGCGGATTCGTCGTCGTCGCCGTTACGTTCACCGTTGCCGCCGTCGTCACGTTGGCGGGCGGTGTTGCATTTGGAGCCGGCGTTGCCGAGGGATTGTCGCCGATGTAATCGATGACAATCGATTGCGTATTCGTGGGAATATATTGCGGATTACGCTTCGTCGACTGTGTTTGTGACGGCGTGCCGATCGTAACCGTAAACGTTACGGGAACGCTTTGGCCGAGGCTCTGTTGCGAAGGCGCCCGGCACAAGTGATTTCCCGCCTCCGCCACACCCCGCAAAAATCCCGGCTGCAACGACGAGGCTTAGGGCATAACGGAAATACGGAAATCGCATGCCCTTAGTACACAACTCCGCAAAGGACGGAGGTGAAGCCAGAGTTTGGAGATGTTCGGTGAGAATACCAATGCTCCTTCGGGCCGATCATAAACGGAATCGAGCCACGCTTAAGACATCCGCCGGCGAGCCGCAAGCCGTAACTGCGGCGATCGACGACCGTGAGCACCCGATGTCAAGCCTTGTAGCCCTTCTACGCCGTTGTTGTTCAGCGTCCAAAACCAACCATCGGACGTCGCCAATGCCGCCGAGATATTCGAGTATGCGCACGACGATGTACTCAGTGCGCCGCCGTCGTATTTTAAACACGTGCCCGTATGGAATCAACCGCATAAATGTTCGTACCGTCGCTGCAGCCGCCTTAAAGGCGCCGTCAACTGACCGCCAAGAACGACATATGTCGCGATGCATGGCGGCGGGCCACCAGGCGAGCAGATTCCCGCGGAAGGCGACGTGCTCGTGTCGACCGTCAAAAATCGAGACTCGTATTCTTGTTATCGAAGTAAAGGTCTGACCCAAAAGCGAAGAGTGAAGAATGCCTAAAGTACGGGACCGGGCGTCCCCGTGATCTGTTTCGCTCCGGTCGAATCTGTTGCGGTCGAACCAAGGTCTCCGGCGTCGTGCCAGATAGCCGGCGGCGAGATTCGGACTGACTAGGCCCGTTGTCGGATTGATCCGCCCAGATCGCCGTCCTTGTCCGACCCATATAAAGCCACCCATGCTGGCATGGTGTGCAACAGCGTCGTTGCGCGTACCATGTGCCCGCGGTCGCCGAAAACACATATTCCGCAAAAACGCCGGCGCCGGTTGATCGCGGCCCCCCCTGACGGATTAACGACCGCGCTGTGAAGAGCGGCAACCGCAACGTACTGCGCGTTGTCACCACCGTCATGTTCAAGCATCCAAATATTGTTGTCCGGGCCGATCGTAAACGCATGTACGCCGCCTCCACTCCGGTTCGCCGACAGCGCGGAACCCAACCCATTCAAGGATGTCACATTCACCGCCGAAGGCGCGCTATAAACCGTTCTGGCTGTAAGAACGGCGTACATCGGTGACTCGCGTTGCCATAGCGACGTATTGTGCTATTCACCGGATCGTAGACAGCGGCTCCTACGCCCCGCACCATTCGAAAACGGGTAAGAACCCGCCGAGAAAACTGTCGGTTTGATCGAGACCGTAATCGGTACCGGTACGTCGATGCGCCTACAAATCCGGCACTGATCGTATCGCACCAGCCGGCGCAAATTTACCGTTAAAGAGCACCGCGTAGCTGTCGCCCGAGGTCGACAGCGTGATGCTCGACGCGGAGGTCGCAAACGGACAAGGGGTCGCAGTCGTCGCACCGTTCGGTATATAAACTAGGCACGATGCGCCACTCGCTCACTATCGGTGATCGTGACGGCTTGAGTCGGTGTTCCGGCCGGTATTGGTGTCTTGCTTGGATTTGAACGGCAACAGTTCCCGCAGCCGAGTACACGTATGGCGCAGAGTTCGTCGGATAGCTCGGCGCTGCGACTCCCGGTTTCGGTAAGCCGTTGGGAACGACCGCGGAACGAACCAAGTGAGGCCGCGCCGACAAGCATGCCCTTTTGCACGAGCGCAATCGAAATCGGCGTCGTGCTGCCCGGCTGCGTGATCGTCCCGTTCGCATTAACTTGAACGATGACGGCGGCGCCTGAGAGTAGGAGGCCCGTTCCGTTTTGCCCTGAGTACGCAAGCACGTACAGATCCAAGATCCCGACCGGCAGCTTGAGCGAAATCGTGCACGTGTAGGTGCCGCCGTTCGCAAAGCACTCTCCTGCCGGCGGTGGATTCGTCGTCGTCGCCGTTACGTTTACGGTTGCGGCCGTCGTCACATTGGCGGGCGGGGTTGCACTGGGAGCCGGCGTTGCCGAGGGATTGTCACCGATGTAATCGATGACAATCGATTGCGTGTTCGTCGGAATAAATTGCGGGTTACGCTTCGTCGATTGTGTTTGCGATGCGTGCCGATCGTAACCGTAAAGGTTACGGGAACGTTTTGGCCCAGGCTCTGCTGCGAAGGCGCACCCGGCACGAGCGATTTCCCGCCGCCACCGCACCCAGCGAAAATCCCAGCCGCGACAATCAGGCTTATGGCGTAACGGAAATACGGAAATCGCATTTTACCCCTAGTAGACGACGGCGCAGAAGAACCGCGGTCGATGCGAGTGTTTGATCTTGAGTTGCTCGGCGAGAACAAGAACGTGCCGTCTGGCCCGACGATCAATCCCTGCGCACCGCGTTCGATATCCTCCGATAAAAAGACGAAGCACGTCGATGACGGCGGTCGGCGATACGGGTGAAGCACTGAACGTCATGCCCTGTAGCGCCGACACGCCCGAAGACAAGTCAACGTCCAAAGCCAACTGTCGGCCGAAAGCGCCAAGCCCTCCGTTATACGATGAGAATGCCTGCAGTAGACGTTGCCTAACGTCGATGGCGGAGTAATTTTCAAAACGAATTTGCCCGTGTTGCCGTTGATCACGTAAACGTTCGTTCCATCGGTCGTGGATACCATCATAATAGGGCTCGCCAACGGAGCCGCTACAACGCAGCG
Organism: Vulcanimicrobiota bacterium; assembly: GCA_963715815.1. Lineage (GTDB taxonomy): Bacteria > Vulcanimicrobiota > Vulcanimicrobiia > Vulcanimicrobiales > Vulcanimicrobiaceae > JAFAMS01. The sequence continues at coordinate 2,837,317 of OY970278.1, forward strand.
CAGTAAACGTCGCGATGCACTGGCGGAGGGCCACCTGGTGTGCAGATACCCCGTCGATGGGCGATGCACTCGTGTCGAACGCTCAGCGCATCGAAAAGGCTTGAGTCGATTACATCCGCAATATAGAGCGTGCCACCCAATGGGATTAGCGCATTGAAAAAAGACCTGCGACAGACGGCAGCAGTTACCGCTGCCCGGCGGAACAGATATAACCGTCGCACCCGTGGGATCCGTAAAAAGATTCGGCCCACAACTAGTAGAAGGACTAAAAAATGTACCGGGCAAATAGCCGATGGCGAGATTCGGATTGACCAGTCCGGTTGTCTGGGCGAATCGCCACAGAGATCGCCGTCCTTGTCGACGACCCAGATATAGCTACCCATACTTGCAATGCGCCTTTAGCAAAGCCCTAGTGTTGCCACCATGTAATCGGGCAACATTCAAAACGTATTCTGCGAACACATCCGGTCCCGGGCGAGATGCTGAAAGCGCCGTTGGTCGGATTCAACGACGGCTGCTATTGATCGCCGCGACGGCAAAACGTACTGTATCGTCGTGTCATATCCGGTGTGCTCGATCATCCAGATGTTGTTGTCCGGGCCAACCACAATTGCGTTGACGCCGCCGATTGACGCGGCAGCAGCCGCTACCATTCAACTAATGAACTTGCCGGCGCTCCGTTGACGGATGTGACATTGACGGCTGAAGGCGATGCCATAGCCCGTCGTCGAGCTATACGCGATTTTATATATCGGCGCCGATCGAATTACCCGTGCCAACGTAGATGGTTCTTACCGGTCGAATCGTATGCGAGCGAGCCGATGGGGCCGTCGCCGGTCCCGAAGGCAACGTGACTGCAATTCCAACCGAGAAAATCGTCGGTGTGTATTGCGACTCGTTATCGGTGTCGGTACCGTCGAGCCGCCGGCGACCGATCCCGTAATCGAGATCGAAGCGGCCGGAGCGAAATTTACCGTTGAAGAGCACCGCATAACTGTCGCCCGATGTCGAAAGCGTTACGCTCGAAGCCGACGTCGCAAACGGGCACGGAGTCGCGGTTGTTGCGCCGTTCGGAAATGTAGACGAGACACGATGCGCCGCTGCTTTCGTCATCGGTGATGGTTATGGATCAAAATCGGGGTGCCGGCCGGTATTGGTGTGTTGCTTGGATTTACCACGGCAACAGTTTCGGCAGCCGTATAGATATACGGTGCGGTATTGGTCGGATAGTTTGGCGCGGCAGGCTCCCGCTTTTGGTAGACCGTTCGGAACGATTCGTTCTAATTGCGCCGAGCGACGCAGTTCCGACTTGCACGCCTTTTTGCGATGAGTGCAATCGAAATCGGTGCCGTGCTGCCCGGCTGCGTAACTGTCCCATTCGCGTTGACTTGCGCGATCATCGACGTTGCCGCCCGAGAGCAAGAGGCCGGTCCCGTTTTGCCCCGCATACGCGAGCACGTACAGATCGATGACCCCAACCGGCAAATTTCAGCGAAATCGTGCACGTGTAGGTGCCGTTGCTCGCAAAGCACTCGCCCGCCGGCGGTGGATTCGTCGTCGTTGCCGTCACGTTCACGGTTGCGGCCGTCGTTACGTTGGCAGGCGGCGTCGCACCGGGAGCGGGCGTTGCCGAAGGATTGTCGCCGATATAGTCGATGACGATCGACTGCGTGTTGCTCGGAATATAATTGCGGGCTACGCTTCGTCGATTGTGTTTGCGATTGCGAGCCGATCGTGACCGTAAAGGTTACGGGAACGCTTTGGCCGAGGCTCTGTTGCGAAGAACCCCCCGGCACGAGCGATTTTCCGCCGCCACCGCAACCAGCCGAAATTCCCAGCCGCAACAATGAGGCTTGCGGCGTAGCGGAAATACGGAAATTGCATTTTTCCCCTAGTAGACGACGGCGCAGAGCAGGCGGTCGATGCGAGTGTTTCGTCTTGATTGCTCGGCGAGAACAACCACGTGCCATCCGGCCCGGCGATGAACGAAATTGCTCCGCGCCGAATATCGCTCTGACTACTCGGCAGGCCGTGACCGCGGCCGGCGAAACCAATGGAGCAGACGAACTGATGCCTTGCATCGCCTGCACACCGTGTTGTTTAGCGTCCAGATCCAGCCATCGGAAGTCGCCCAGGCCACCGTAGCAAACGAGAACGAACCGCGGAAGTCACCAATGTAGATGGCGGCGTATTTTGTAAACTGCGCCGCTAATACCGTTGAGCGCATAGTAACTCGTGCCATCGCTCGTCCACCGTAAGAATCGTTTGAAAGAGTCCCGAGAGCGACTGCGTGAACGTCGCAATGCAAGGTGGAGGTCCGGGCGTCGAGCATACGCCGGCCGAAGGTGACGCACTCGTGTCGAAGCTCAACGCATCAAAGCTGGTGTAGAAACTATTCGCGATGTACAACGTACCGTTCAACGGTATCAACGGTGTGAAGACGTCTCGCCGGGGCCGACCTGGCGTACCCCCGATCAGAGTCGCACCGTCGGATCCGTCACTCGGTTCACTTCGTCGAAGATTGTCCCGGCAGATAGCCGGCTGCGAGATTTGGATTGACGAGTCCATTAGTCGGATTGAAGCGCCAGAGATCGCCCTCTTTATCGATGACCCAAATGAAGCCGCCCATGCTGGCGATGCCCTTCAACGTCGGACCGTCAGGACTGCAGCAGCCGCTCAAGCTGTTCAGGGTGTATTCTGCGAAGACGCCCGCGCCGGGCGAGATCGTCGCGCCGTTCGCGGATTTACGACGGCGCTATTGAATCGCGGCGACGGCGACATATTGGAGATTCCACGCTGATTTTGCTCGATCGAACCAGATGTTGCCGTCCGGTCCAAGGATCATTGGGTTGCCTCCGCCGATACTGCTACGCATTCCACGCACTCAAGTGGCTGAGTTGAGGCGGGTGAACCGTTGACCGCGGTCACCGCAAGGCACGGCGTGCGTATCCAGTCGACGTGCTGTATGAAATCTTGTACAACGGTGTCGGGACTCCCCATGCCGACGTAGACGTTCTTCCCGGTCGGATCGTAAGCGATTGTCCTGAGGAAGCGCAGCAACCACTCAGGGAGACGGTTCCAGTCGAGAAGATCGTCGGTGTGATTGCTACGGTGATCGGCGTCGGTACCGTCGAGGCGCCGGCAACCGATCCCGTAATCGAAATCGAACCAGCCGGAGCGAATTTACCGTTGAAGAGCAACGCGTAGCTGTCGCCCGACGTCGAAAGCGTTACGCTCGAAGCCGAGGTCGCAAACGGGCACGGGTCGCCGTCGTCGCGCCGTTCGGAATGTAGACGAGACACGTCGCGCCGCTGCTTTCATTATCGGTGATGGTGACGGCTGGAATCGGCGTGCCGGCCGGTATTGGTGTCCCGCTTGGATTTGCAACGGCAACAGTTTCAGCAGCCGAATAGACGTACGGTGCGGAATTGGTCGGATAGCTTGGTGCAGCGACACTCGGCTTCGCGATGCCGTTGGGAACGATCGCTCCGTTCGCACCCAGCGTCGCAGTTCCGACTTGCACGCCCTTTTGCACGAGCGCAATCGAAATCGGCGCCGTACCGCCCGGCTGCGTGACCGTTCCGTTCGCGTTGACTTGCGCGATAACGGCTTTGCCGCGAGTAAGAGGCCAGTTCCGTTTTGGCCCGCGTACGCAAGCACGTAAAGATCCAGAATCCCAACCGGCAATTTCAGCGAAATCGTGCACGTGTAGGTGCCGTTGCTCGCAAAGCACTCCCGCCGGCGGTGGATTCGTCGTCGTCGCCGTTACGTTCACGGTCGCGGCCGTCGTTACATTGGCAGGCGGCGTCGCACCGGGAGCGGGCGTTGCCGAAGGATTGTCACCGATGTAATCGATGACGATCGATTGCGTGTTGCTCGGAATAAATTGCGGGCTACGCTTCGTCGACTGTGTTTGCGACTGCGAGCCGATCGTAACCGTAAAGGTTACAGGAACTTTTTGGCCGAGCTCTGTTGAGAAGGCGCCCGGACAAGCGATTTCCCGCCCCCACTACATCCGGCGAAAACCGCAGTTGCAATGACGAGGCTTAGGGCAAGACTCCGAAACTCAGGAACCCGCACCGTGCTCTTTGCTACTAATCGGAATCGATGTCGGTGAGATAAATTGCACGGATGACGTATTCACGTTGATCGTCGCTGACGGACCCGAAAGCGTAGAACTAACGGCTATCGTGCAACCTGACGCTGTCGAAAGCGCTACGACGCTAAAGGTCCCGGCCGGACCAAGTGCCGTCGTCGCACTCGCCGAGCCCGTGACCGCAGCGACGCCGTTACACCCGCCCGAAGGCGTTGCCGTGAACACCGTCGTGTTTGTCGACGTCGGCTGACTGACGGTTACCGTCATCGGCGTTCCCAGCTGCGCGAAATTCAACGTAAGACTCGGCTGCGCCGATGTACCGGTCATACCGACGAGCACACTCGTGCTCGTCATGTAACTTGCCGAACCACCGCAGCCGGCAATTAGGGCCGCGGCAACAAAAATAAGCAGACCCAACCTCATGGTGCCGGTATACAGGAACGAGCACGCCCCTCCTTCTTCTAATGGATAAGGGAACGTTTAGATGACGGCTTTGGACCGCAGGTCGGCAAGGCGTTCTTCGCTGAGTCCAAGCTCGCCGGCCAGGATCTCATGGGTATGCTCGCCCAGGACCGGTGGCGGAATCCGATAGTCCGGGGGCGTCGCGGAAAGACGAACCGGATTTGCGATGACCGGGACGTCCTTGCCCGAGGCGTGACGCATCTTCTGAACCACGTCGCGCGCCTTGATCTGCGGGTCTTGGAAGACGTCGCGCAGCGTATTGATCGGTCCGCCCCCGATCGATTGCTCTTCGAGCTTCTCGACCCACCATGCGGTCGGGTGCGCGCGCATCACCGTCTCGAGGGTCTCGGTCACGAACGCCCGATTCTTCACGCGAGCAGCGTTGGTGGAGAAACGCTCATCCTTTAAAAGATGTTCGACACCGAATGCTTTGCAAAAACGCTCGAAGGTCGGGTCGTTGCCGATCGAAAGCATCACGTAGCCGTCAGCGGTCGGAAAGACTTGGTACGGGACGATATTGGGGTGCTGATTCCCGAGACGCGGCGGATTCTCGCCCGTCGCGAGATAGTTCATGGCTTGATTCGCGAGCCACGCGACGCTTGCATCGAGCATGCCGATGTCTACCTGCTGGCCTTCGCCCGTTGCATCACGATGTCGCAATGCAGCGAGAATGCCGATGCAGCCGTAGAGCCCGGCAAATAAATCCGCGACCGGAACGCCGACTTTTTGCGGCTCGCCCTCCGGCTCGCCGGTTACGCTCATGACGCCGCCCATGGCTTGAATCAAACTGTCGTAGCCCGGACGCGTCGCGTACGGGCCCGTTTGTCCGAATCCCGTGATCGAGCAGTAAATCAGCCGCGGAAAGCGGCTCTTTAGTTGATCGTAGCCCAGGCCATAGCGTTCGAGTCCACCGACTTTGAAATTCTCGACCAAGACGTCGCACGTCGCGAGCAGCTGCAGCGCGATCTCTTGCCCTTCGGGTTTTGCGATGTCGAGCGTGAGCGAACGCTTGTTGCGATTGACGCCGACGAAGTACGCGCTTTCTTTCGTCCCCTCGATGTACGGCGGCGCGAAGCCGCGCGTGTCGTCGCCGGATCCGGGTTTCTCGATTTTGATGACATCGGCGCCAAGATCGCCGAGCATCTGCGCACAGGTTGGGCCCGCGAGCACGCGCGTCAAATCAAAGACGCGCAGCCCCTTAAGTGGTCCTGAAGGTTCAGTCATTGGCGAGGCACGATTACTTGGCGCACGTTCGATTTCCGCTTACCGATGGGCACGATCACCTAGCGCACGTTCTATTTGCGCTTACCGACGTGGCACCGCGCAAAGGCCGCCGCATAATGCACTATTCCGCCAATTGTCATCCCGAGCGTAGGGCCCCGCAGTGGCCCGAAGTCAGGGACCATCCGATCTTCGGGCCGCGCTACGATCTTCAAAGGCTGCGGGCACGATCGTGCCCGCGACCTTTATTGTTGTTTCGCAGCCAGCGTCATTGGAACGGTCCCTCGACTTCGCGCCGCTGCGCGATGCTACGCTCGGGATGACAGCAAGGTGATTCACGCCTAGAGGCGGCCCTTTGCGCGAAATCGACTGCCTATTGCAATCGTACGTGCGCCAGGTCATCGTGACAGTGCAACCCTTATCGTGACGCTGCGAGCGCGCAATTTCTCCAGGCGCGAACTTGATCAACTTTTGTCGCCATGTACTCGAGAAATCCACCGTGAAGGATGAAATCCTTCCGAAGCGGGTCGAGCTCGAAGCGTGCGATCTCGCGGCCGTCCTTGCGAACGACCTCGTTGTCGACGTCAACTTCGAGCGTCTTCGCTGATAAACACTGTTCGAGTGCTGCCGGATCGGAGAGCACGACCGGGACGACGCCGTTCGAATAGCAATTCTCATGGAAGATGCGCGCGAACGAGGGCGCGATAACCGCGCGGATTCCCCAATCCGCAAGTGCCCAGACCGCGTGCTCGCGCGAGCTGCCGCAGCCGACGTTCTCGCCCGTAACGAAGATCGATGCACCCGGATGTTTTTCGAGCAGTTCGCGACCGGCCGGGAACGCTTCGAAGAGCACACGTCCGAGTCCATTGCGCGTGATCAGCGAGAGATATTTGCCCGGATACATCTGATCGGTATCCAGATTCGCTTGCGGCAACGCCATGACGGAACCCGAAAGGATCACGCCGGCACCTCTGCGGGCAATTCGTCGGGTGTTGCGATGCGGCCGAGAATCGCACTTGCGGCGACGACGACCGGCGTCGCTAAATGAACGCGGCCGCCCGTACCCATGCGGTTACGGAAATTGCGGTTCGTGCTCGAGATGATGCGCATCCCCGGCGCAACAACGCCCATCGACATGCCGAGGCACGGCCCGCACGACGAGTGCGTCCAAAGGGCGCCCGCATCTTGGAAGACGTCGTGCAAACCTTCGCGCTCGGCTTGACGCTTCACGGCTTGCGAGCCGGGCGTCACGATCGTCGGGACGGCAACTTTGCGTCCTTTGAATATCTCGGCAGCCGCGCGCAAATCCGAGATACGCGCGTTCGTGCACGAGCCGATGAAGGCTTGATCGACTGCGATTCCGCGCATCGGCGTTCCCGGCTTAAGATCCATATATTCAAGACTGCCGCGTCGCCGTTCGGGACGACGGCATCGATCGAGACCGATTCGCCGGGATTCGTTCCCCACGAGACAACGGTGCGAATCTGCGAGGCGTCGATATCGATCGTGCGCTCGTAGGCTGCATCGGGATCAGCGCGCAGCGTGCGCCAATATGCCGCCTTCTTTTCGAAGTCCTCGCCTTTGGGCTGCGCTTCGCGTCCGCGCAGATATTCGATCGTCGTTTCGTCGGGCTCGATCATCCCGGTCGTCGCGCCGGCTTCGATCGCCATGTTGCAGAGCGTCATCCGCTCTTCCATTGAAAGCGCGCGGATCGCGCTGCCATGATACTCGAGCACGGCACCGGTTCCGCCCTGAAAACCGATCGTCGAGATCACGGTGAGCGCGAGATCCTTAGCGGTCGCGCCTGGGTGCAGCGTGCCGTTGACGTTGATGCGGATGACTTTCGGATGCTTTTGAATGATCGCGCCGGCCAGCATCGCGCCGCACTGGACGCTCGAACCGATGCCGAGCGCAAACGCGCCGAACGCTCCGTGCGTGCACGTATGCGAATCACCGCAAATGAGCGTCATGCCCGGCTCGACCCAACCGCGCTCGGGAATGACGACGTGACAGATGCCGTTGTTGCCGACGTCGTAAAACATGACGTCGTGCGCTTTGGCCCACTTGCGCAGCGCTTGCCCTTGAATGGCCGTCTCGGTGTCTTTCGCGGGCGAGATGTGATCGATGATCGCAACGATCGACGACGTGTCGAACAAACGATCGCCGAAACGTTCCGCGATCTCGGCGGCCGGTTGCGGCGTCGTGATCTCGATTGCAATGATGCGATCGATGGCAAGCAGTGCGTTGTCGCCGGGAAGTTTCTCGACAACGTGCGCATCCCAGACTTTTTCGAAAAGGGTCTTGCCCATTAGGAAACGGTCGCGGGTTGCTTTTCTTTTGGCATCCACGGCATCATCGCGCGCAGACGCCGCCCGATCGATTCGATCGGATGGGCTTGGCCCTTCTTACGGAATTCATCGAAGCGCGGTTTGCCAGCGGCATGTTCGGCGACCCACTCTTGCGCGAATGCACCGCTGCGAATCTCTTCGAGCATTTTGCGCATGGCTTGACGCGATTCGTCGGTGATAATCCGCGTCCCACGCGTGTAGTCACCGTATTTCGCGGTGTTGCTAACCCCGTTGCGCATCCCTTCGATGCCGCGTTCGTAAATGAGATCGACGATCAGCTTCATTTCATGGCAGCACTCGAAGTACGCCATCTCCGGCGCGTAGCCGGCTTCGACGAGCGTCTCGAATCCGGCATGGATCAATTCCGAGATCCCACCGCAAAGGACGGCTTGCTCGCCGAAGAGATCGGTTTCGGTTTCTTCCGAAAACGTCGTTTCGATAATGCCGGCCTTACCGGCGCCGATCGCGACCGCGTACGCAAGCGCAATCTCGCGCGTATTCTTGGCTGGATCTTGGTGGACGGCAATCAGCGACGGCGTTCCGCGGCCGGCTTCGTATTCGGTGCGCACGAGCCGCCCCGGCGCTTTGGGCGCGACCATGAACACGTTCACGTTCGCTTTCGGAACGATCGTTCCGAAGCGGATCGCAAAGCCATGCGAGAATCCGAGGTACACGCCGTCTTTGAGATTCGGCGCGATATCACGCGCGTAGATCGCGGGCTGCTCTTCATCGGGGATGAGAATCATCACGACGTCCGCGCCGCGGACCGCATCCGGGATGCTCTTCGAGGCGAGACCGTGGCCCCGCACGGTGTCGGCCGAAGACGAACCCTCGCGCAGCCCGACGACGACGTCGAGTCCGGAGTCTGCAAGACAGCGCGCTTGGGCATTGCCTTGGCTGCCATAACCAATGACGGCGATGCGTTTCTTTTCGAGGACGCTCGAATCGGCGTCTTTGTCGTAATAGGCTTGCATGATTCCCCTTAGGTGAAGCTCGTCATGATCGCGTTGCTCGCGAATTCACGACCCGCGTGATGATCGCCGGACGCCGGTACTTCCTCTAAGCGGCCAGGCGGCCGAATGAGCGATGCGCCGGTGGCTTCCTGTGCGAGCCGCACCAATTCGCCGTCGGAAACGACTCTCCGCGTCTGCGCGAGCTTGGCGAACGCTTCCAAGAATTTCTTCTCGGCAGCGCGGTCGAAAACGAACCCAATGTCGCGCACCCGCGCGAGCACGGCGTGTTTGCCGGAGTTGCGCGAGATCGAGAATTTGGTTTGCTCGACCCCGACCGAGCTTGGCTCGATGATTTCGTAGGTGCCTTTGTGTTTCAGGATGCCGTCTTGATGGATCCCGGACTCGTGCGTAAATGCGTGCGCCCCGACGATTGCTTTGTTCTTTTGCACCGGCATCCGCGTCGAGCGCGCGACCTGTTGTGAGATCTTCTGCAGGTTGCTGGTATCAAAGCCCGTGTCGACGTTGTAGATGTCCCTACGGACTCGCATGCCGACGACGACTTCTTCCAGCGAGCAGTTTCCGGCACGCTCGCCGATCCCGTTGATCGTGCACTCGATTTGCCGCGCTCCGGCTTGCACAGCCGAGAGAGCATTTGCGACGGCAAAGCCGAGATCGTCGTGCGTATGAACGCTGATCACGGCGTTCTCGATCCCTTTGACGCGTTCGAGCAGATAGGTCATTAGCGCCGCGTATTCTTGCGGCATCGTGTAGCCAACCGTATCAGGGACGTTGATCGTCGTCGCGCCCGCGTTGATGGCGGCCGTGAAGATGCGAACGAGAAAATCCCAGTCCGAGCGCGTTGCGTCTTCCGCCGAAAACTCGACGTCCGAGCAATATTTTTTGGCACGCCGCACGGCTTCGGTCGTCGCTTCGACGGCTTGATCGTGCGAGATGCGCAGCTTGTGCTCGAGATGCAGGTTCGAGGTCGCAAGGAAGGTATGGATGCGCGGCGATTCAGCGTGCCGGAGCGCTTCCCAAGCCGCATCGACGTCGCCGGGCGTCGTTCGCGCAAGGGCAGCAACGGAAGCACCTTTGACCGCCTTTGCGATTTCCGCGACGCTTTGCACGACGATCGGCGAGGCAGCGGGGAAGCCCGCTTCGATCACGTCGACCTTCGCTTCGGCGAGCATCTGCGCGATCCGAAGTCGAGCAGACGGGGTCATGGTCGCACCCGGCGATTGTTCGCCGTCACGCAGGGTCGTGTCGAATATGATCACGCGGTCCATGGTCGTTCGCAGCTCCCGTATAAACAAAAAACCCCTCGCCGCTGGGCGAAGGGCCTGTGAAGGCAAAACGTCGCTAGCGGCTACGTCGTAGACGAATCCGTAAGGACGAGAATGAGGCCCACTCGACTACGCTTTGCTACGCTCGTGGCAGGCACGCGGTTTCTCATGTACAGCCGACCTTAACCCACATCGGGGGTGTGTCAACCTTTCCCCCGTATTGTCATCCCGAGCGAAGTCGAGGGACAGCGACAAGGAGGACAGCCCTGCAGAATCGAGCCCAATTCCTCGCCGGGTGCGCCGGACTCGCCCTTCTTGCGCCGGCTGGTGCGAACGCCGCAGCAAAGGTCGTCATTCAATACGATTGGCTGATGAGCAATGGCCAGATCGGGGACGTGGTCGCGGTGAAGCGCGGGTTTTTCCGCGACGCGGGGCTGGAGGTCGAGCTCGCACCGGGCGGTCCGAACGCAACGGCCGCCGCGCCGGTCATCACCGGACACGCGCAGCTCGGCCAGCTCTCCGATTCGGGTCAGGTCATGTTCGCGCGGAACTCCGGGATTCCGATCAAGATCATCGCCGCCGGGATGCGCATTGCACCGTTCGCCTTCTATTCGCTGCCGAAGAATCCGATTCGCAGTCCGCACGACATGATCGGCAAACGCATCGGCATTCAGCCGACGGCGCGGTACGTTCTCGAGGCGATTCTCGCGAAAAATAACATCGATCCCGCCAAGGTCGAGGTTACCGATGTCGGAGGCGACATGACGCCGCTCGCCGCGGGCCGCGTCGATGCGATCACAGGCTGGATCACAAACGCGAAAGAGATGTCGATCTTCTCCGGTCCGCTCGTTTCGCTCTCGATGGAATCGGCGGGGCTGCCGTCGTACGGCGACACGTACTTTGCAACGGACGACGCAATCGAAAAGAACGGCGATCAACTCGCGCGCCTCATTCGAGCGCTCGCACAAGGTTGGGACTGGACGTACCAGCATCCAAGCGAAGCCGTCGATATCGCTGCGACTGAATATCCGCAGCTCGACGCGAGCGTCGAGAAACGCATCATGCCGACGGTTCTGCGTTTGACGTTCGACGGCGACACCTTGCGTGATGGCTGGGGAACGTTTCGTCCGGAAAAGCTTGCGGCGCAAATGCGCGCATACGCCGCCGTCGGACTCCTCAAGAGCTCGCTTCGCGTCGAAGACGTTTATTCGATGAAGATCCTGCGGCGAAGCCCTGCGCGCAAAACGCGCTTGAGACAATGGATCTATCCCGCGATCGGCGCGATCACGCTGCTGCTCGTGTGGCAGCTCGTCGTCACGGTCTTCGGCGTGCCGCACTACATCGTGCCAACACCCCTTGCGGTCTTCGACGATCTCGTTCATGAACGCGCGCTCATCGCGAGCAACACCGTCCCCACGGCTTGCTCGAGAGTCTGTTCGGATTCGCGCTCGGAAACGGCGCGGCAGTTGCAGTCGCGATACTTTTCGTCGCGAATCGCTATCTGCGCCTCACGTACTTTCCGATCGTGCTCTTCTTCAACACGATTCCGATTCTCGCGCTTGCGCCTATCGTCGTGTTGATCTTCGGCCTCGGCATGTTTCCGAAAGTCGTCGTCGCGGCGATCGTCTGCTTTTTCCCGACGCTCGTCAATATGATTCGCGGTCTCGAATCCGTGACGGCCACCGAGCTCGACATCGTGCACTCACTCTGCGCGACGAGGCTGCAGATCCTTTTGCATCTGCGGTTCCCGCGTTCCGTTCCCTATCTGTTCGCTGCGCTCCGCATCGCCGCGCAAACCAGCGTCATTGGTGCGCTCGTCGGCGAGTGGATCGGAACGAATAAAGGCCTCGGTGCGCTGATCATCGAGTCGACGTTCAACTATCACGCCGAACGACTCTACGCTGCAGTCTTCGTCTCGTCGCTCCTGGCGATCGTCTTCTTTGCCGTCGTCTCAGTCGCCGAACGACGTTGCGCATTTAGCTAGCCGCTGGCTCTTTCCCGTTTCGTGACGCGATAGACCGTACGCACGCCCTTGACCGTTTCCAGCTTGCGCAGTAGCTTGTGCAGCTGATCGAGATTATCGATCTGCAAGGTGAGCGACGTTACGGCGATGTCTTTTTTGACGCGCGCCGTGACGGACGACGCCGACGCCTTCATCTCGGCGCAAACCGCCATGATGTCTTGCAAGAGGCCCGCTCGATCGAGAGCTTCGACTTCGACGTCGACGGCGTGCGTCGCAGTGATGTTGTCTGACCAGGTCGCCTGCAAGATTCGCTCGGGCTGCGCGTTCATGTACGCGACGTTCGGGCAATCCGCGCGGTGCACGGAAACGCCTTTGCCGATCGTCACGAACCCCATGATCGGATCGCCCGGAACCGGACTGCAGCATTTCGAAAGCCGAACCAGCACGTCGTCGACGCCGGCGATCTTGATTCCCGAGCTACTGCGCGTGACTCGCCGCGTCGGCGGACGCGGAACGGTCGTGATGTCGACGATGTTCGAACTCTTGAGCTCTTCGCGCATGCGCTGCGCGACCGAAACGGCCGACGCATCTCCGAAACCGATCGCCGCGTAGAGATCGGCCGGGGTCGCAAAATTCATCTTGTGCGCGATGCGTTCGAGCGATTCACCGCGCGCAGCATCGGGACGCAGATTCTGGCGTACGAGCTCGGCCTCGAGCGCTTCCTGTCCGGCGAGCACGTTTTCTTCCTTGCGCTCTTTGCGGAACCACTGCTTGATCTTGTGCTTAGCGCTCGACGTGCGCACGATCCCGAGCCAGTCGAGTGACGGGCGCGCTGCTTTCTGCGTGAGAATCTCGCAGATGTCGCCGTTCTTGAGCTGATAGTCCAGCGGGACGATCTTCCCGTTCACTTTCGCACCGATGCAACGATTACCGACGTCAGTGTGAACGTGATACGCGAAATCGAGCGGCGTCGCCGCGTTGGGCAGCGAGAACACGTCGCCTTTGGGCGAGAACAAGAAAACCTGATTCTCGAACAGATCGAGCTTCAGGTTCTCCATGAACACGCGCGAATCGCGAGCGTCGCTTTGCCACTCGAGCAGCGAACGGAGCCAGGCGAGCTTGTTCTCGAACGAGTCGGACTTGCCGCCTTCCTTATATCGCCAGTGTGCCGCGATGCCGTACTCCGCAGTGCGGTGCATGTCGCGCGTGCGAATCTGCACTTCGAGCGGATCGCCGCCCGGTCCGACGACCGTCGTGTGCAGCGACTGATACATGTTCGGTTTGGGCATCGCGATGTAGTCTTTGAAGCGTCCGGGGATCGGCTTCCAGCGCGCGTGCACTTCGCCGAGTGCGCCGTAGCAATCTTTGACTGAATCGACGATAATGCGCACCGCCGTCAAATCGAAGATCGTCGAGAAATCGCGACCTTTCTTCAGCTTCGTATAAATCGAATAGAAATGTTTCGGACGGCCGGTCGTTTCGTTCTTGATGCCGACGCCATCCAAACTCTCGCGCAAAATCTCGGTAACGTTCGCAACGGCCTCTTCGCGCTCCGTCCGCTTCTTCGCGACGCGCTCAGCGATCTCGCGATACGACTCCGCATCGAGATACCGCAAGCACAGATCCTCGAGCTCGGAGCGGATCTTCCAAATGCCCAGACGGTGCGCGATCGGCGCGTAGATCTCGATCGTCTCACGCGCGATCGCAAGCTGCTTGCTTTCCGGCAAGCTCGAGAGCGTCCGCATGTTGTCGAGGCGATCGGCGAGCTTGATAATGATGACGCGAATGTCCTTGGCCATCGCCATGAACATTTTGCGCAGGTTCTCGACCTGTGCGTCTTCCTTAGATTGGTACGGGATCCGCGTTAGCTTGGTGACGCCCTCGACGAGCGTTGCGATCTCGTTGCCGAACGTGGCCGCGACTTGCTCGCTCGTAACGACCGTATCTTCGACGACATCGTGCAAGAGCGAAGCGGCGATCGTTGCGCGATCCATTTCCAGCTCTGCTAAAATTTCTGCCGCTGCCAACGGGTGTTCGATGTAGGCGAGCCCCGAGGCGCGCTTCTGCTCGCCGTGCGCCTGATCGGCCATATCGTAGACGCGCCGAAGCCACGCACCGTCCAGCGACGGATCGTACTCCTGGACTTTAGCGACTAGTACATCTATCGACATCAAGCAACCCAAGCAGAGTATTAACGCCTATCTAAGCACAACACGCTGGCGGCTGGGAAGGCCGCAGGTCGCTTACCCGGCGCTTAGTAGCTGATGAAGCTGGTAATCTTGTGCTTGCCGAGTGCCTTGCGGCCGGCGAGCGCTTCGAGCTCGATCAGAAAAGCGAACTCGACGATCTCGGCACCTAGGCGCTCGACCAGGCGTCCGGTCGCAGCCGCCGTACCGCCCGTAGCTAGGACGTCGTCAACGATCAGCACGCGCTTGCCGCGGCCGACCGCATCGTCGTGGACCTCGAGCGAATTGGTGCCGTACTCGAGCGCGTACTCTTCGGTCATCTTCGAACCCGGAAGCTTGCCCGGTTTGCGAACGGGCACGAATCCTGCGCCAAGTTCGTAGGCGAGAGGCGCCGCCAGTATATAGCCGCGGGCCTCGACCCCGACGACGACGTCGATGCGGTCGTTGCGGAAGCGCTCGACGAACATGTCGATCATCGCGCGAAAGCCCTCGGGATCTTTGATCAGCGGCGTGATATCGCGGAACTGAATCCCGGCAATCGGAAAGTCCGGGATCGTTCGAATCAGTCCCTTAAGCTCTGTCAAATGCACGCGCCGCGCTTCGCGGGGAGAACCCTCGGGCCCTCGGCAGCGTTTAAGCTAGCAGAAAGGACCTGCTACATGCATATCAGGACTTTGGCGGCCGGCGTGCTGTGTGCGACAATCGCATTCGGCGCCGCGGCCCCTGCTCTCGCCGACGGCACGGCGAGCACGCGTAATATCTTTGTTGCCGGCGTTGCTGCTGCAATCGGTCTCACAAATTGGAACCACAAGAAGCGCATCAAGCAAGAAGAGATGGCGGAACAAGGGCGCCGTCAAACCGCGTATCGCGAGTGGTTCTACAAAAAGTACGGACACTATCCGTCGGATCAAGAATTCCGCGACTGGTACGCAAAGACATACGGCGTTCCGCCTACGTAAGGAATCCTTGAAGCGATTTCGGCAGCGTCTGCTTCTTGCGGTCGCATGTTCGATCGCGATTCACGAGATCGTCATCGGCGCAGGCGGCTTCTTACGCATGGAACGTGATCCAGTTCCGCAGCAAGCCGTCGCGTCGACGCTCGTTTCGATCGAAGTGCGCACGCCCGCACCCACGCCGACACCAGCTCCAAGAGTAAGGGCAGCTACCGTCCAAAAAGTCGCCGCGCCGCGCGCCACGATGATCGCGGTTCACACCGGCGGTTCGAAAGGCGGACCGAAACTTCAAGTTCGCACCCAAAAGATCGTCCATCATAAGGAAAGCCTGCCGACTTGGTGGTCGGCGATGCACGGCTCGAAAATCGTTGCGAGCACCGGGACCGGGACGCAACCGGCGCCTGACGCAGGTGCCTCAAGCGGCAGCGGAACGGGAACAGGCAGCGGCGCCGGTTCGGCCGCGGGGCCGGGTGGTGGAACCGGCGGCAACGGGAGCGGCGTCGCGAACGCGACTGCCCCCTGCGGTAGTCCATACTTCTTCCGCATACACAGTGAACGCGCGAAAGACGGCGGAGTCGATGACACTATCAGAGTCCATTTGACTCTTGGCAGTGGCGAGCGGCTGGACGGTATTTTCCCGTACACCTGGCACTATCCAAGTGCAGCCGATGACCCATTTTCTAAGCCGCCGCAAAACGACGACAATGACATGGTTGCCGCTAAATTGCCGCCGGCGGGCTTCGATGTCACAAATGCTCCGCCGGCCGTTCGTCTTACCTTGGCCAAGACTTTACCAAATGGGATGACGCTCTTCGACCCTTGTCCGCCGGGTGTCGGCGAGTTGTGATTTGGACCGGGAGCAATTCTGGGCCCCATCTGCCGAAACAAGATAATATGTTCGCCGACCTAATGGATTGGTTCGGTTCCCGCGCGGACGATCGCCGGGAGCAGCCACGCGCCCGCATGCCTTATAAGGTAACCTGCAGCTCCAACGGACTGACGTGGAGTCCGGTTATGGGCATCGACATCGGCGTCGGCGGGATCTCGATACTTTCGCAGCACGGATTGCACAAGACTGAGCTCGACTTCAAGCTGACGATTGGTTCGCGCATGATTCCATGCCGCATGGCGGTCGTACGTCACGAGGGCGCAATTCAGGGCGGTAACAAGCTCCACAAATACGCGCTGCGATTCGTTTCAATGAAGCGCGACGATCAAGACGCGATGCTGCGTTGGCTGCGCGGTGCGCCAATGGAAGACAAGAACAAAGCTCAACAAGAGCTCGCTGCCGCGCGGATCAGTCCCGACGACGTGAACCGGCTCTTTCCAAAAGCCGTTCAAGACCGTCTGCACGCAGAGCTCGTTTCGCGCAAGCGACTCTCGCCGCCGGACGGAAAGCACTCACCGCTCGTCGCGTACTACTACAGCGGTGCGACGGTGAAGAACGGCAAGCGTCTGCACCACCTCACGATCGAGTCGAAGATCTCGCACACCACGCACAACCACCATCACACGGAAGCACGTCATCGCACGCGCTTCACCTTCGATGATGGCGGCGCCGAGATTATTGTCTTAGACTAACCCTGCTGGTCCATCGGGATCGTGATGACCCGCGACAGCGTATCGTCGAAATAAACCTGCGTTACGTAATTGTTGACGTGATGCGGTTTCACGACGCGCGATTCGATGCGCAGCACGTGCATGTCGACGCCCTGGCGAACCGTTTTTCCAAGATAGCGCAGCTTGACGAGCGGCTCGACGGTCGCATGCAGCGGTGCAAGGCGCTTCATCTTCACCAGCTCACCGAGCAGCTGCGCAAGCGCGGTCTTCGGCAGCAGCCGCGCCGCATCATCGGGGCGCGTTTGCAGAGAGTTCAAGTCCACACGCAGTTTGTCGCTCGGCGCCCCACGGTTGTCGACGAAGCGCGCCAGCGTGTCCCAATGATCGGCAGTGATGCCGATGAACTTTCCACCGGTTCGCCAGGCCTCACCGCCGCGCAGCTTGCCGGGAACCGAAGCGGCTTTCGAAACGAGCGCCGTTATCTGGCGATCGTCGAGCGTCAGCTCGACAAGAAATTCCTTTAGCCCGATGTCTTCAGTCGTCAGCAGCCCCAAACCGCCGACGCTGATATCGACTGCAAGCGCCGGCACCATCGTCTCACCACGATCGAGTGAGTATTGGACTTTGAACGGCCGCTTGACGCGCTGATGCGCGCGTTCTGTATGACCGCGCTTCTTGTCCGCACGACTCGATCCGAAAAGCGGCACTAATCCTAATCCTAAAGGCGGGGAGGCCCAGATTTCGCTTGAGCTCACCCCCGCCTCCTTTGAAAAACGTGATCCAGGCCTCTAGGCAGCCGCGAAAGCTTGCTCTAGATCGGCAACGATATCGCCGATGTTTTCGATTCCGACCGAAAGGCGGATCGTGTCCTCTGAGACGCCGCTCTCTCGCTGCTCCTCGGCGGTTAGCTGCTGATGCGTGGTAGTAGCGGGATGTATAACCAGCGATTTCGCATCGCCCACGTTGGCGAGGTTCGAGAAGAGCTTGAGGCGGTCGATGAACGCCCGCGCCTCGGTGGCGCCACCGTTGATCCCGAAGGTCAGGATAGCTCCCTGGCCTTTCGGGAGGTATTTCTTCGCGCGTCCGTACGCAGCGTGATCCGGCAATCCGGGATACGACACCCAACGCACTTTCGGGTGCTTCGCAAGGTATTCGGCGACGGATTGCGCGTTTTGCGAATGCCGCTCGATGCGGAGCGCCAGCGTCTCGAGGCCCTGGAGGAAGAGCCACGAGTTGAATGGAGCCTGCGCCGCACCAAGATCACGTAAGAGCTGCACGCGTGCCTTGATGATGTACGCGAGCGGACCGAACGCGTTCTGGTACCGGATCCCGTGATATGAGGGATCGGGCTCGACGAACTCATCGAACTTGCCCGACGCAGCCCAGTCGAACTTACCGCCGTCGACGATCAGACCACCGATCGACGTGCCGTGACCGCCGATGAATTTGGTCGCCGAATGCACGACGACGTCGGCGCCCCACTCGATGGGCCGCAACAAGTATGGGGTCGCGAGCGTGTTATCGACGATCAGCGGAATCCCGTTCTGGTGCGCGACCTCCGCGATCGGCTCGACGTCCAGCACGTCGATCTTCGGGTTGCCGATCGATTCGCCGAAAATTGCTTTCGTGTTCGGCCGTATCGCGCGCGCAAAATTTTCAGGCTTCGACGGATCGACGAACGTCACGGTGATGCCAAGCTTCGGCAGCGTGTGCGTGAACGCGGAGTACGTCCCGCCATACAATGAAGCCGCGCTGACGATGTGGTCACCGGTTCCGGCCAGATTCAGTAGCGAGTAAATCACCGCTGCCTGGCCGCTGGCCAGGCCGAGCGCCGCGACGCCCTTCTCGAGCGTCGCAATCCGCTGCTCGAGGACGTCGGTCGTCGGATTCATGATCCGCGTGTAGATGTTGCCGAACTCTTCCAGCGCGAAGAGACGCGCCGCGTGGCCTGTATCATTAAAGAGGTAAGACGTCGTCTGATAAATCGGGACGGCGCGTGATTTCGTGGTGGGATCGCCCGAGTGTCCGCCATGTATGGCGACGGTTTCGAAGTCGGGTACTCGGTTCTCGAGAGTAGCGCTCATGTCAATTCGTCCTTTTTGAGATGGGGAACGAAGCAAATAAAAAAGCCTCCGACCGGCGGAGGCGTCTTGGGCCAAAGACCAATGACTCCTTACGCCGATCCCCGCGGGAAACAGCACATTGCCATGGTCATCATTCGGGCGTGAGCCGACATGCGCTGGACTTTATCACGCACACGCGCAGCCGGTCAAGCGGGCAAGCTTAACCGCTCTCATCGGACATGTAAAATCATCCAAATGGACGGAGGAATGGAGATCGTTGAGGCGCACCGGCCCAAAATGAAAACTGTCGTCATCGTTCTCTTCGCACTGATCGCCTGCGGGCCGTGGACCGGCCTCAATGCACAAAGCTCACCACAGTCGGCGCCGGCTTCGGGCACCGTGGACGTCGGCCAAGCTCGGATCGACGAAGTTCTCACCAAGCCGAAGATCACGCCGGACTATTTTGCGGCTTCGTATATGGAGCACAACTCGCAAGCCAAAGTCGACGGGATCGTCAAAGAACTCAAGTCGCAGCTAGGCGAGTATAAGAGCGTCAAGAAGTCAACGGAAAAGAACGATCCGCCCTTCGACGACACGTGGCAACGCTATACGGCAGTTTTCGCCAAAGGCATCGACGACGTGTACATTCACTTCGACGACTCCGGGAAAATCGACGCGCTCACGTTTCGCGCGCCGAAACCCGGTGGAACTTAGGCCGTCGTACTAAAGAGCGGGGGCTGAGAGCCCGTGCTGTTCGTCCCAACCGACGAGTACGTCGGAGACAGCAGTTGCGCGAGCTTCTGCTGCTGCTCGGGAGTCAGCACGGCGTCGATTTGGGAGAGCACGCTCGCAGGATCGGCGTTGCTTTGCTGCGCCGACTGAACGATCGAAGCAATCTGAGATTCTTGATCCGTGGTAAGACCGAGCGCCGAGCTTAGCGTTTGTGCTTGCGAGGCGCCGTCGGCTCCATCCGCATGCTTACCGTGATGCCCATGATGAGTATGTTGCGCGCCCTGCGCGCCGGCGCTCTGGCTACTCGAAGAAGAAATCGCGGAGATTTCGCTCTGCGCTTGCGCGGCCGTTATCGAACCGCTGGCGAGCTGTCCCAAAATCGATTGGACTTCCGCGTCCTGCGCGGGCGTGAGATCGGTGGGAATGCTGATCGATCCGCTAGATTCGGATTGCGAGGATGCGAGCGAGGAGGTGATTCCAGTGAGAGCCGACGACACGTGTAACTCCTTTTAGGGGTGATATACCTGACGTCGGAGCCTGGGAGTGCACGATTTAGATTCCTCGGAAAAGCTCAGGAACGAAATCTCAGAAATCGAACAACGCATTCGCCCGTACATCCGGCGAACGCCGGTAATTGAGATAAATCCAGCCGATTTCGGAATTGCGTGCGCAGGGATTACGCTGAAGCTCGAGCTGATGCAATACGCGGGCGTGTTCAAGACACGCGGTGCGTTTACGAATCTCTTGTTTCGTGAGATTCCAAAAGCCGGCGTCGTTGCAGCTTCCGGCGGCAATCATGGCGCAGCCGTTGCATATGCCGCAATGCGTCTCGGCGTTCCGGCAACTATCTTCGTTCCGAAAATATCGTCGCCCGCAAAGATCGATCGCATTCGATCGTATGGTGCGCGACTCGAGATTCGCGGCGATCTCTACGCCGATGCGCTCGCTGCGAGCGAGGAGTTCCAGCGCGAGTCAGGCGCGATGCCGGTTCACGCGTTCGACCAGCACGAAACGATTCGCGGCCAAGGAACGCTCGCACTCGAACTCGAGCAACAAGCGCCAAACCTCGACAGCGTGCTGGTCGGCGTCGGCGGCGGCGGTTTGATCAGCGGAATCGCTGCATGGTACGGCGGACGAACGCGTGTTATCGGCGTCGAGCCGCGTAAGTCGCCGACACTGACCCGTGCATTCGAAGCCGGCAAACCCGTCGATGCGGAAGCCGGCGGCATCGCCGCGGATTCGCTCGCGCCGCGTCGCGTTGGCGACCTGGTCTTTCCGATCGTTCGGAAATACGTCGAGCGCGTCGTGCTAGTCGAAGATGAAATGATCGAGCACGCGCAGCAGCGTCTGTGGAACGATCTTCGCATCGTCGCGGAGCCGGGCGGCTCAGCCGCGTTTGCAGCGCTCCTAGCCGGCGTCTATACTCCTGCAGACGGCGAGCGCGTCGGCATCGTCGTCAGCGGAGGAAACACCGTCGTCACTTTGCGTGGGGCGCCGCAATAGCCGAGAGCATATCAGTCGTCCCCGAGATGCGCTCGAGATGCGGGAAGCGCGGGCCATCGTGATAGTTGAGGTTGAGCACCGCAAACGAGCTGTCGCGCTGAACGAGTAGCGCGATCGGCACATTCGCGTGCTCCGCGGATCTTAGCGAGTAGTTCAGTCGTGCATTGTCGACGGCGTATCCATCGACCGCGAGAACCGTTGCATTCGGTTCCAGGCCTGCATCCCAGGCCGGCGAGCCTTCGCGCACGTCTTTTACGACGTGTTTCGCATCCGTGGTAAAGCCGAGGCTGAACCACGCACTGAGTCCGCCACGATCGGCAATATCGTCCGGCGCCAGATACGGGTTCTGTGTTTGGTTCCACACCAGCTTCCATCCGGCACGCGCCAGCTCGTCCTCGGGCGGATTTACCGAAATCGTGTAGACATGACGTTCGAAGAACGCGTGCCAATCGTACGGCTCGACGTCGTTCAGGAGCGATTCGATCTCCGCGCGAGTATACGTTTTAACGATAGGACCGGTCACTGCCGGCAGCGTGTACCGGTGCAGAAACGTATCGAGCGAGCGTGCTCCGTGGGAACGCTCGCGGATGATCGTATCGACGTCCAACCATAGCAGATGACCTTCGGAATAGAAATCCGAAGCGGTCCGCCGGATCGAGTCGTACTCGCCGTGCTGGTAGTAATAATACGGAGCGCCCGTCGTCAGATCGATGATGGGCGTGGTCTTTCGTCCGGACTCTGATGCCAACAATGCGTAATCGGCGGCGACGAGATCGGGGTAGGTTTTCGGGTCGCGCAGACCGGCACGAAACGCAATCAAATCACCGAGATACTGATTCATCCCCTCGTAGACCCACAGCAAGTCAGTCTTCTGCGGAACTTGAAAGTTCGGCGTCGTGAGATCGTACGGCCGGCGGTACTTTCCGTTCCACGAGTGCGAGAACTCGTGCGTCACCAAGTCGGCGTAGGAAACGTTGGCCTGCGAGTTCGTCAGAAAATCATTGTCCGCCCGATTATCGCTCGATTGGTGGTGCTCGATGCCTTGAAAAGGGATCGGGTTGCTAAGGGTCAGCAATGCGTGATAATCGGCGAAATGACGCGACCCGTAAAGCGCAAACGCTTCGGCGGGGACGCGTTCGTAGGCGCCGAGGATGTTCGGCGCGATCTCGAGGTCTTTCGGATCGTCGGCAAAGGCATCGAGCTCGACGAAGGCGGCGCCTTCCTTCCAAAGCGTCCACTTCTTGGAGTACTCGCCCAGATCCATCGGTGAATCGACAAAATTGACGATTGCCGTGGTCGCAAAGTCAACGCGATCGCTGCGTTGTGATTGGACGCGCAGCGCCGTTCCGAACTGCCAGGCGGGGGGCAGCATCACTGAGGCTTTCACCCAATATTGCGCGGAGTCAATCCCGTGTTGGTATAGGAGCGCGCGATTCCAATTGATGATCGCGAGTGCCGCCGTCGACATGATGTCTCCGGGCGCATTGAGCAGAATGTCGAAATCGAGCGTGACGCTCGTCATCCCCTGCGGAACGTCGAGATGGAATGCGTACATGTCGACTTCGTCGCGGTGCCACGCAACCGGCGTCGATCCGGACGAGACGCGCAGGCTAGCAAGGTCGTAGAGGGGTCCGCTAGGTCCGTGTTCGCCCGGAACCCACTGCGGATAGTCAATCGTGAACGTTCCGGACTGGACAGGCATCGTCTCGTGGACGAAGAGGACGCCGTGCGCGACCTGGCGTGCATCCACGACCAGCGTCATCGGATTCTGCTCGGTCGCAAGCGACGCTGCAGGCGTAAACGACTGTGCGGACGCGGGCTGCGCTAAAAAAACCGCCGCGATCGCAAAAACTGCCGCAAGCCCTTTCATCGCTTCTCCGCCTCGAACTGCTTGCGAATGCGCGTCAATGATTTCTCCTCTTCTGCATTAGGTTTGGGATAGTTAAGATCGAGCGACTCGAGCGCATCGACGAGAATCTCGCCGATTGCGGTACGTGAAAACCATTTGTGATCGGACGGAATGATGTACCACGGCGCGTGGTCCGTGCTCGTGGCACTCAGCATCGACTCGTAGGCGGCGATGTATTGATCCCAATACTCCCGCTCGGTCGCATCGCTTTGAGAAAACTTCCAGTTCTTCGAAGGGTCATCGAGGCGGGCCAGTAGCCGTCGGCGCTGCTCGTCCTTCGAGATGTGCAGGAAGAACTTGAGGATACGCGTTCCGTTGCGCACGAGGTGACGCTCGAACGCGTTGATGTCCTCGAAGCGTTCACGCCAAATGTCCTTACCTTTTGATTCGACGTGCTCGTTGGCCAATAAGTCCGCGTGCACGCGGACGACGAGCACTTCTTCGTAGTAGGAGCGGTTGAAAATGCCGATGCGGCCGCGCTGCGGCAATGCCGCTTGGCAGCGCCACAGAAAATCGTGGCTCAACTCTTCTTCCGAAGGCTGCTTGAAAGCTCGAACGTCGACACCCTGCGGATTGACACCAGCCATGACGTGCTTGATCGTCCCGTCTTTGCCGGATGAATCCATTCCCTGCAGCACGATCAGAACTGCATACGAACGCGAAGCCGCAAGCATTTCTTGAAGATTTTCGAGCTTGTGGATATTGCGCGCGTGTAATTCGCGCACGTCATCTTTATCTTTGAAACCGTTTGTGTCGTTCGGATCGATCTTTGCCAAACGGATTGGCACGCCCGGCTGAACGCGCAGTTGCTTGTGCTTCACAGTTTCCGCCCGCTTGCGCTCCTCTCGTTGGCCGAACCTTCATGCTGCCTTAAGGTGCTTTGGGTAAGCTCGCAACGGCGGGAGCAGTCCGCGTGGGGGATCTGCTTCCGGGAAACCGCCTTGCGCAACCCCTCGCGCAAGGCGGTTTCGTTTTTCTCGCCAAGTCGCCGCCATGGCGCCGCGATACTCCGAGCAGCATAAGCTCGTTCAGGCCAAGTTCTCACAGCAGGCCGTGCACTGGGGAGCGATGAGTATCCCCGCCGATTTGCAGGCAATCTTGCAGCGCGTCGAGCTGTCGCCGGATGCACGCGTGCTCGACGTCGCAGCGGGTAGCGGATTGCTTGCCCGTGCGCTCGCTCGTCGCGCGAAAGAAGTAGTCGCTGTCGACATCACGCCGGAGATGCTCGCGGGTGGACGTGAGGCAGCTACGCGCGAAGGGCTTGGGAACATCACGTTCATGCAAGCTGAAGCGGAATCGCTGCCATTCGAAGACGGTTCGTTCGATCTCGTGGTGACGCGCTTCTCACTCCATCACATCGCCGAGCCGCAGCGCGTCGTCGACGAAATGGCGCGCGTCGCGCGCGGACGAGGACGCGTGCTCTTGATCGACATGCTCGTCCACGAAGATCCGGATTTTGCACAGCGCGCGAACGCGATCGAACGCCGCCGGGATCCCTCGCACGCCTGGACGCCGACGTGGCCGCAGCTGCAAGGCTGGGCAACAACTGCCGGAGCAAACATCGTCGAGGCCTACACGCAAGACCGCGTGCGCGAACTCGAGGATTGGATCGACATGTCAGGGAGCGAGATTCGAGACGAGCTACGCGCAGCTTTCGAAGCCGACCTCGCCGGCGGCGAACCGACGGGGCTCGCGCCGTATCGCGAGGATGGGACGATTCGTTTCCGTCACCCGCTCGGAATCGTGCTCGCACGGGCCTGACGGTCTTTGCGAAAGGGAATCTCGACGTACGAGACTCCCTGCATTCGCTTCGTCTAGGCGGCGCGCTCGCGTGGAACGGCGTGAACGAAATCGTCCGCGAGCGTTTCCCCGGCTGCACGCTCCGCATTCGGCACGAGCTTCACACGCGTTCCGATGCGCTCTTGGCGGCGACGGGAGTCGCGCCGGACGGATTGGAAGGACGCCGCTCCCTACTGGACCCGTACGTTCCAGAAACGCAGTTCAGTCGCGCACTTTTCGAGACCAAGGCCGACGTATACGTGCTGTCAATTCAGGCCGATATCATGACCGCGCTCTACCGGCATCGCCGTGATGGGTATCTGCTGTATCCGACCAACCAAGAATCTTGGCCGCGGGCCGACCGTAGCTGGTTGCAAGAGAATTTTTCGTTCGCCGGCATGCTTGAGGTCGAAAGCGCGATGCGCGCTTTGGAACGTGTAATCGAACGAATTCGGGCGATAAGCGATGCGCCGGTTCTCGTCTATAACGTCTCGAGCGTGGTCCCCGGCGAATCCGTTCGCAACTATGCGGAATTCCCCGAAAGCCTCTCTGCACGCATCCGGCGTTTCAATCTCGGCTTGATCGACGTTTCGGAACGTACCGGCGTCTGGATCGTCGACGTCGACACGATCGTCGCGCGCGCCGGCGCGGATCGCACCAAGATCGATACGCTGCACCTGACGCCCGAGGGCTGCCGGCTCGTCGCAAACGAATTCGTCGAGATGCTCGAACAGCTTGACTTCTTTACGAACACCGCGGTCTGATGGACGCAAGCGTCGTCATCCGCACCAAAGACGAAGCGCGACGGCTACGCTTGACGCTGACGTCGTTGTCGGCGCAAACGGTGCCGGCGCAAGCCGTCGTCGTGAACGACGGTTCGTCGGATGATACACGCGACGTGCTGCGCGAGGCTGCGAATTGGATGGACTTAGTCACTGTCGAGCACACGACCGCGCGCGGGCGTTCTGCGGCGTCGAATGCGGGTGCAAGCGCCGCAACGGGCGACGTGCTGATCTTTCTGGACGGCGACACGCTGGCTGGACCGCAGCTCGTCGAACGTCACCGTGCTGTACACGAAAGTCCGAA
This sequence comes from Vulcanimicrobiota bacterium, assembly GCA_963715815.1. Classification (GTDB taxonomy): domain Bacteria; phylum Vulcanimicrobiota; class Vulcanimicrobiia; order Vulcanimicrobiales; family Vulcanimicrobiaceae; genus JAFAMS01. Next base: position 2,863,414 of record OY970278.1, read on the forward strand.
CGTGATCGGACGCGGCGAGACGTACCACGTGCGCTCGACCCGTTTGTTGCGCGATCCCGAGACACTCGAGCCCTGGCCCGGTGAAGAGCGCACGCTCGCGGAGCGTCCTCGCGACGAGCAAGAGCGCATGCGGATTACGCGCGATACTATATTACACGATTTTGCCTCGATCGAACGGCGCGCTTCCGTCGGGATTTATCCCGGCTCGGGAGCACGGCGCGTGTACGAGCTCGAGATGGACGCGCTCCACAATCATCCGGACTCGACGGTGCTGTGGGCAGCGGCGAGCGGGAGCAATCTTTCGGTCGAACGCATGCAATTTCAGGATGCCGGCGGTTTTCTCGAAGAGCTCGATCTCAACGAGCATCGCGAGCTTGCACTGCGCTTATACGCGCGAGGTCTTCGTCTCGTACCGGTATCCGGAGCGCGGACGTATCATCTCATTCACGGCGTGACACGCAATCCGCTGGAGGAGCGCGCATGGGAAGAAGTCTTCTATCGCGCGCATCCCGTCCCGGTCGTGAAGCTCTTGCCGGTGCTATGGGCGTCCCTGGCACCCGACTCGACGATACCTTCCAATGAACGCATCCTTTCGATCCCGGAGTTGGAAGCTGCAGCGGAGCGACTCAGATGCTGATCGCCGGCGCCGTCACTGGAAACGAAGAGAGTGCGTTGATGCTCGCAGTCGAGCAGATGCGCCAGCTCTTCGTGCGCGCCGGGCAGACCGAATGGAAGATCGAATGTGAGCTTCAGACCGACCGCAAGCCCGCGGTCTACATCGCTTCGCTGCTCACGCAGCTCGATACGGACGAACCGATCGATCGGCTCCAAAGCCGCCTTCGCTCGGAACTGGCCAACCTCAACGCGGTCTATCTTTGCACGGTCTTTCGCGGATGCGAAGACGACCCATCGAAACTCGAGCGCATTCGCCGTCTCAATTTGCTCGCCATTGATCTTTCGCATGATTTGGACATCGGGGTCATCGACTTCGACCGGCAATTCGCCGACATCGGTGCACGGCCGCTGGAAACCAGTTACCGCCTCGAGGGACGAGCCGCGCGCGAAATCGCCGCGTACGTAATCGTGAAAACACTATTCGCGACGGGAGCGTTCGACGATCATATCGCCGCCGAGACTATCGAGCAGGCACGCACGTTGTACGACCGTTCCTATCAAGCGAACGCGTCCCTCGCATGACGTACGCTCTCGTGGTCGGCGGCACCAAAGAAGCCGTTGAGGTCCGGCTGCTGGAGTGGCACGTTGAGACCGGCGCTGCCGTTACGCCCGGCGACCTGATCGTCGAGCTCGAAACGCACAAAGTCATCGTCGAGGTTCGCGCGCAGCAACGCGGAGTTTTGCGTCGCATCGTGTGCAACGCGGGCGAATGGCGTAAACTTGGAGATGTTCTTGCGATCTTGAGCGACGAGCCCGACAGTGCGCTTCCGGAATCGGCTGACGGTCTGCCGCTTTGGGAGGCGAGTTTCTACATCGCCTAGCCGATGATCCGCGCGATCTGCTCTCGGAGCAGTGCTTGCGCGAATCCGCTTTGATGGACGCCGTCCGGCAAATGTTGAGCCGCGCCTAGCATTGCAACGAGTGTGTCGGCGTCGACGATTGCGACGTCGCGATCGCGCGCGAGATCGTATAGCATGAGGTTTAGCTCTTTGGCGCGCACCGAAGCGACGTCGTCGCTCATCGGTCGATCGAAAGCGGCGTAATTGAAGATCGCATCGCCGATCGAGCTCGAGAACGCATTGAGTATGACGAATTTCGTCGGACGGCGCGCACGCACGGCGTCGATGAGGTCGTAGTAATCTTTCTTTACGTCCGCGACCGAGCGCATAACGATATCGAAATCAGATTTGATCCATGCTTTTAGGGCCGACGAGAGCTCGCTCTGGCGAAAGCCGTGGATGGTAAGCGTAAAGCCAAGACGCCGGTGCCGAAACGCATGCGCGAGCTCGGAGTTCAACGAGAGAACGACGATGTCGGCGGGGCCTGCTGCGACAACCCCGCTGCGCGTGAGCAGATCGTATGTTTCGTCAAGTGGAGAACGCGCGAGCGCAGCGAGCATACTTCCGGCTACGATCCAATCCGCTCCGGACGGCGCCGGCGATTCTGCGGCGAGCGTCGTAGCCGCATCGGTTTCGATCTCGCGCCGTTGCTCGGGCGTACGTTCCAGCTGTTCGAGAAGCACGCGCGCCGACGGTACGAGCGAATCGTCCGAGCACCAGACGACATGCGTCGAGGGCGAGAGCAGCGCGGCCAGTTCCAAAAAAGCGTCACGTTCACCGCGAAAGATCCCGCTCTGCTCGCAGATGCCGAGACTCAAGACCGTCGTGAACGGACCGGACGCATCGCCTCGCCACATGCGCGCACGATCGTACCAGCCCGAAAGCAAACCGGAAGGCGAGTCCGCTAACTGCGTGGTGCGCCGGCCGGCAAGGAACAGCAGTTGCATGAACTCGCTCGGCGGCACCGTCGGTCTTTCTCCGGGCCGCAGCTCGAGGTTACCGATCGAAAAATCAGACTGCCATCGATTGTGATGTCGATGCCGATCGTGAAACCCGCCATGCGAAACGTTCGCCTTTCGGAGCCGCCCATTGCCGGGCGACAAAAACGCAACCTGAACGTCGCGCCATTCATCTGCGAACGGCATGTAGCTCGTCGGGTTGAGCCACGCTAAACCGACGTTGCAATATCCGAGCACCTCTCCCGGCCTGCAATTGTACCCCTCGTCCGCGAGCCACCGAACACCGGAACGAACGACCGCGAAGCCTTCAGGATCGAGTGGACCAGCGCGCAGTCCGCTCACCACCACTCCGGTTGAAAAAGAATTCCGGCGACGCTTACGCGCGCGGCCCGAGTGGGCGCGGCATCCAAATCTTCCGCCGGATCGGTCGTCAAATGTGCAAGCGTCGAACCGGGCTTGATTTCGTCTCCAGCGGAAATCGCTAAGCGCCGCACCCATGCGCGCTCTCGAACTGCGATCCTGAAATACGAGATTGCCGGGCAGTCGTGCTCTGCATAACTCGTCAAATCGACGCTCAGATCGAGAAACTTCCCGCCGGCGGCAAGCGACGCGCCTTCTTTCACGTGCACAGCCTTAATAACCGCGGTCGTCATGAGCGGGTTGATCGTAGGCAGCGTCAAGATCAGAACCAAAACATTGTCACAGTCGAGGGGCAGCGACCATCGCCTCTGAATCCTGCTCGTTGCACGTGAATCCTTTGGCATCGCCATCGAGCGACTTCTACCGCACGGTCGACGAGGGCCGCATTCTCGATCTTCTCTGCATTTCGGGATGGGCGGAACAATATCGCCGTGCACCGCAAACCGCGCGCGACACGGCAGCGAATGCGCTCGAACGGTGGATTACAGCCGGACTCCCGTACCGTGAAGGCAGCTCAGCTCGCGCGTTCGATCCGGCCGAAGTCATCAACTTTGCGAAAGGGCTCGGCATACGAGGAGAGGATGACTTCTGGGAGCACGCGTACGTTGCGACGGCGCGCGAGCTGATCGACGGTCTGCGCGCTCGCGTGGATTCTTCGTCCAACGGTTTTCACATACGCCTCGAACGACACGTAAATCTCGCGCATCATGACGCGGGCACGCGCGTCCGCATCCATCTTCCCCTTCCACTCGAAGACGATAGTTACGGCGCAAGGGACGTTCGCGTCACACCCGATGTTGACGGGGAAACCAGGATTGAAGCCGGTCGAATGATCGCGACCGTGTCCGTGCCGGAAGAGAAAACCATATCCGTCGCGGCCGAGATCTCGTTCCTTTGTCATCCCGAGCGACATCGAGGGACAGCGACAACCGACGACACCGAGCTCTATCTTCGCACATCGGAGGGGCTGATAGAAATCTCCCCGCGCGTCGTCGAGCTCGCGAGGAAACTCGAGTTGAGCGACCGCGATCCGATCGCGACAATGCGCCGCATCTGGAGTTTTATGTTCGAAGAGATGACGCTCGGCGTCGTACACTATGATGCTTTGGGCGAACCACAGCTCGACGCCGTCATAAAGTCCGGTTTGTTTGACTGCCGCCTCGGCGCCGCGCTGATCGTCGCGCTCTGCCGGGCGGTTCGCATACCTGCGCGCATGCTGAGCGGATACGCGCTCTACTCCGTGCCTTACTACCATTATTGGGCCGAAGTCTGGACTGAAGACCGTGGCTGGCTGCCGTTCGATCTGATCTGCTGGGATCTGTCTCTGCGCGGTCGCGATGCCGAGTGGCGCGACGTCTTCTTCGGCAAGTTGGATGCGCGGATGACGACGGAGACGCTGCCGCACACGTTCACGGGATTTCCGTCCGTACAGTTTCCGAAAGCGTGGCACGTCCTATCGCGACCAGTCGACGATGGCGCGGCGTTCGGACTCTTTTCCGTCGAGACCGGTGCGCTTGTCTACGAAGACCGGTTCTCGTTCAACACGAACGCGGTACCGTTGTTGCCCTGAACCGTCACCTCGCCTGGGCCGAAATCGAGCGGCTCAAGTCCCTCGCGTAACGCAGACTCACGCCGCAGCAGTAAACCTTTCGAAATCGCAAGCTGCTCGGCCAGCATCTCGTGATGCACGCGCGGATACTTGTTGACGTCGTGCGTCACGTAGACGTAGAGGTGCGGCCGTCCGCCTAAGGTCGCAAATCCCGAAGTCTTCTGCAGCTCGAGACAAACAATGGAATCCTCGCCGCGTTCGGCGGTGTCGCCTGTTTCGGGATAGCGTGGCTGTGCAGATCGCCGGCAGAGCAACGTCCCCGGGTGCGCACGCGCTTCGGTCGCGTGCCAGTTGAGCCAGTATAGGCGTCGGGATGCCGTAATAAATTGTAGCGTGTCTTCGAGATACAAACATGCGGCCTGAAGGCGAACGAGCTCCGCATACTGCTCTTCGAGACGTTGTGGATGATAGATGTCGTCGTCGTCCCACTGACAAAACAGGTCACCGGAAGCGTGGTCGCAGCTCCGATTGCGCAGCGCTCCGAGCGAAAGTCGCTCATCGCAGCGCACGAGTCGCACATCGTCGCGACCGAGCGACTGCAGGTGCGTCGCGATCTCGTCGACGGCTTCGCGAGGACCGTCGGAGACGATGACCAGTTCTTTATTTGCGTGGGCCTGCGCGCAGTACGCCGCGACGCTCCGCTTGAACATCCGCCGACGCGATGGCTCAGCCGTCGTCACGAGAAGGCAGCTAATCTTTTCTCTTGTCATCCCGAGCGAAGTCGAGGGATCGCCTAAATCCTCGCGTTCGCCACGCACGCGGTGCGCGGCCGCTGAAATATCACGGCGACGCCGCAGGCTGACGTAAACATGCCGTTCGCGTCGTGATCGACGCCGGGGACTTCCGCGACGTCTTGATTCGTCCCGGATGGATGCCGCGTCCGCAGATATTGCGTGTACGACAAACCACGTGCCAATCGATACGGCCCTTCGGTTTCACCCATACAGGACTTGTCGAGGACCGGATGATTAGGATCGGTATCGAGCATTCCGAGCATGTAGCTTACACGCCGCTTAACGTAGCGCGCTTCAAGCGTCGCCGAATCGAGCGTCACGTATGGCGGAAGATTATCCATGCCATATTTCCAGTTGTTGAATTTTGGACAGGACGCTTCGATGCTCGGCACGGGCCGGAATGAATCGAAGTACAGATACGACGACGGATTCGCAACGACAAAGCGAATCGCGATGCCGGCGGCTGCGAGATCGTCCGGCGCTTTGCCGACGACGGCATAGCGTTGAACCATCTGGCCTCCGGCAGAATGCCCCACGAAAACGATCTCTTGCAGCGCGGGAAACCGCGAACGATCTGCAAGCCGCTTCGCGATCGCATCGAGCACCGAGAACCCGCTGATCGGAGCCGGCCCGATGGCCGGTAGACCGTCGAGCCATGTTTGAACGTCCCAGCGAATCGTGCTGGCCGGAAGGGAATGTCCCGTGACGTCGATCTGAGCCAGGAACTGCGGCGTAATCAAAATCGTATCCGCGCCGGCACCCGCAGCAGCGATGGCTTCTTCACCCGTCTTCTCGTACACATCGCTGTTCCGCAGCAATCCTGAGATGTTGATCAGCGCGCGAACCGCGGTCGGAGATCCATCCAGGGAGCCTGTGCCAAAGTAGTGCACGATGCCGGAACCCTCGGGGGCCTGCACGAGGAATTCGCGATTGCCGACATGCTTGACTGGTTTGTAATGCGGGTCATCCTCGCGCTGCGCAAGCGCCGTATTGGCCACGAGCAGCACGGCAAATAACGCGAAGAGTCCCCGTAACATCGTTCGTATCACGGGGACTCCTCGGCCATTCGAGCGTACGGCTCCTGCATGATAGCGCGCTCCGTATTGCTCGCTGCATCGCGAGATGGGCTTCTGAGACGATTTATGGCTTCGAAAGGCCTGCAGCTCGGAGCGCGGCGATTCGTTGCCGGTGAAACGCTCGACGATTTCATCGCTACCGTGGAAGAGTTGAATCAAGCAAGCTTCCTCGTTGCATCCGCAATCCTCGGCGAAGAACTTCTCCAAGAGTCTGAGACACGACGCGTGACGGCAGAGTACAAGGTGCTTCTCTCGCGGATCGCCTCAGAGGGACTCAAGGCCAACGTCGCGCTGAAGCTGACGCATCTGGGCCTCGGGATCAACGAAACACTGGCATCCGAGAATCTTGCGGAGATCGTCGCGCACGCGGCGAGTCTGAAGAATTCGATCCGTATCGACATGGAAGACTCGTCACGCCTCGATGCGACGCTCCGAATTTATCGCGCTATGCGAAATGCCGGACACGAAAACGTCGGGATGGTCTTGCAGGCGTATCTGTACCGCACGCCGGCCGATCTCGCCCGCCTCGCGGACTGCAATCCGAATCTCCGCCTCGTCAAGGGCGCATACCTCGAACCGCCTTCCGTCGCATATCCCAAGAAGACGGATGTCGACGCGGCGTTCAAGCGGCTCATCGAGCAGGCACTCGGGGCCGGCGGCTATACGGCGATTGCGACGCACGATGAGAATGCGATCCGGCACGCGACTTCTTTTATCAAAGAGCGCGCGATTCCGAAGGATCGCTTCGAGTTCCAGATGCTATACGGTGTGCGGCCGGCGCTCCAGCGGCAGGTCCGCGATCAAGGCTACACGGTGCGCATCGCGGCGCCGTTCGGGCGCGAGTGGTATCCGTACTTCATGCGCCGTTTGGCGGAGCGTCCCGCCAACGTGGCGTTCGTGCTACGGAGTTTTCTGAAAGGATAGCTCGCCGAGCGGATCGATCGCATTACGCGTCACCGAGTAAGCGTACGCGTAGAGCTGCTCGACGCAGTCATCGATCGAAAGTTTCGAGGTATCGACGACGAGCTCGGGCGATTCCGGCGCTTCGTACGGCGCCGTAACACCGGTGAACTCTTTGACCTCGCCGGTCCGTGCCCGGCGATATAGTCCTTTGGGATCGCGCGCTTCGCACGTCGCAAGATCCGCGCTCACATAGATTTCGTGAAATGCCGAACCGGCAGCCGCGCGCGCCGCGTCGCGATCCTTGCGGAACGGCGAGATGAAGGCCGTGACCACAATTGCCCCCGCGTCAGCGAAAAGCGCGGCGACCTCGGCGACGCGCCGGATATTTTCGGCTCGATCTTCGGCCGAGAAGCCGAGATCTTTGTTGATTCCGGCCCGCACGTTGTCACCGTCGAGAACGTAGACGAAGCACCCTCGCGCGAACAGCCGCCGCTCGACGGCCATTGCGAGCGTCGACTTACCCGACGCCGATAGTCCGGTCAACCAAATCACGGCGCCCGCGTGACCGTTGCGCACCGCGCGTTCGTGCCGCGAGATCAGATGCTGTTGCGGGTAGAGGTTCGTCGCCTTTGTTGCGCCCGCGATCCGCGAAACAAGACCGCCCGCAACCACGTGCGATCCACGCAAGAGGACGAGATGCGCGTTCACATCCAGCGGCAGCGGCGCGGTGCTGCGCAAACGCGCTTCAATGACGGAATACTGCGCTACCGCTCCGGTCGTCGACTGCGCCAGGTTCTCCGTGTTGACGACGCGCTCGATCGATTCGATCCAAACGCGGCCTTCGGTCGGCCCGAATTGTATTCGAAAACGTTCGTCGGCGTCCGGGCTGGTCTCATCGAGCCAGAACAGCGTTACGTCGAACGAGCCCGAACGCTCAGGGCTTTCGTTCTCATGGCTGATGATGTCGCCGCGCTCGATATATAGCGGCCGATCGACGCAAAAACCAACCGACTCACCTGCGCGCGCATTTGATTTCGGCTTTTCGGGCCACGATTCGAAGCTCTCGACCCTGGCTGTAATACCGGCGGGCGAGACGAGCACCGTGTCACCGACCGCGAAGGAACCTGAATCGACGCGTCCGGCAACGATACGGCGCGTTCCCCGGCGATAGACGTCTTGCACTCGCAAGCGCAGCGGACCGTCGTACGCCGGCAGTCGTGGAACGAAGCTGGCAAATGCTTCGAGCAATGTGGGTCCCGTGTACCATTTCAGATTTTCCGAGCGAACGACGAGATTAGCACCTTCATAGGCCGAGATAGGAATGATCGCGGACGCGCTGATCCCGAGCTCCACGAAGTAGGCGGTGCACTCGCGTGCAACTGCCGCAAAGCGCGCCTCCGACCAATCGGCCGCATCCATTTTGTTGACCGCGACGACGATCTGGTCGATGCCGAGCAGCCGCAAGAGATACGCATGGCGCCGCGTCTGCTCGCTGACGCCTTCGGTCACGTCGATCATCAAGATGGCCGCGTCAGCTTCAGCAGCGCCGCTGAGCATGTTCGAGATGAATTGCCGGTGTCCGGGCGCATCGATGATCGCGTAGCGACGATCGCCTGCGCGCATCCAGACGCGGGTCGTGTCGACCGTGACTGCCTGATCGCGTTCGGACTGCAGGGCATCCAGAACGAACGACCATTCCATCGGAACGCCGCGCCGTTTGCTTGACGTTTCGAGCTCGGCCAGCTTGCCGTCCGGCAGACTGCCCGTCTCGTGCAACATGCGGCCGATCAAGGTCGATTTTCCGTGATCGACGTGACCGACGATGACGATTGCGGGCGTACGCTCGCTCATCACATGTATCCCGCCGAGCGCAGACGCTCGAACGAATCTTCGCTGTCGTGATCCATCGTGCGCCCGGCACGCTCCGGCGTCTTCGTTGTTTCGAGCTCGGCGATGATATCGTCGATGCTCGCGGCGTTACTCTGAATTGGACGCGTTATGTTTTTTTCGCCGAGCGAACGGTAACGTTCGCCGTTACGCGACAAGTAAAGATCGACGAACGGAATCTCTTCGCGTTGCGTGTAGCGCCAAATGTCGACTTCCGTCCATGCTAAGAGCGGATGGATGCGGACGTGCATGCCGCGCGAAACGTCGGTCGCGTAGCGTCCCCAAAATTCTGCGGGCTGTCCGCGGACGTCCCAGTCGCCGCTGGTTGAACGCGGACTGAAGACACGCTCTTTCGCGCGCGTTGCTTGTTCGTCGCGACGAATCCCGACGATGACGCCGGCGTATTGGTCGCGTTGCAAGAGACGCTTGAGTCCTTCCGTCTTACGCGCGGCAGCACGCGAGGCGGGAGCGAGATCCGGGTCGGTCTCGGATTCCGGCGGACACAGCTCATTGCGCACGTCGAGGTTCCACTCGCGCGCGATGCGATCGCGAAACGCATAGACCTCCGGCAATTCCATCTCAGTATCGAGCAAGACAACCGGAAAAGGCACGATCCCGAAAAACGCCTTCCGCACCAACCACAGGAGCGCGGTACTGTCTTTCCCCATCGACCACAACATGCACAGCGGCGCGACGCAACGATACGCTTCGCGCAAAATGTAGATTGAGGTCGATTCGAGCTCGTCGAGATGACGGGCGTCATCCTGCAAATGCATTAAATGTCGCACTTACCGGGCTTCTAGGCGACCTCCTCCGAGCGAATCGCCGCCGAAACTCCGGCTTTCAGAAATTTTTCATTTCTCGTCGATCGCGAAATATGAGCCAGCGTGCCACCGGCCTGGCCCCCCTCTTTTCAAGTATACAGGTCGGTATACTTTGAGTTTCGTAACGGAGCGGCATGATGCACGCTGCGCGCGGACCCAAACTCAAGGAACACATCGCCAGAGTAGCCGCCGATCTGTTTTACGCCGATGGCTTGCACCGTGTCGGCGTCGATCGCGTCGCCGGTGAAGCGGGCGTCACCAAGCGGACCCTTTACCACCATTTCTCTTCCAAGGACGAGCTCATTGTCGAAGCGCTCCGCACCGCATCGATCGTGCTATTCCCTCAAGACGGAGCACCGCGCGATCGCATCTTGGGCGCCTTCGACGCGCTTTCGGCCTACCTCAAGAATTCCGGTTATCGCGGATGCCCCTACATTATCTACAACGCGGAGCTCACGGACCGCCGTCATCCGGCTCGTCAACTAATCGAGCGACGCATCTCCAAACGCCGCAAGTGGTTCGAAGCGCGTTTACGTGAGGCCGCCGTGCCGCGGCCCGAGTCCGTCGCTGAAGAGATCGACGTCATGTTTGACGGCGCGCTCGCCTCTGCGACGAAGCGCTGCTCGCTCGAACCCGTACGCGCCGCAAAACGTGTCGCAGCCCGGACTCTATCACGATGAGGAACGAACGCACATCGCTCGCGATCGTAGTCGGTTGCGGCATTCTCATCATATCGACGGCGATGGGCGTGCGGCAAACATTCGGACTCTTTGCCGCGCCGATGGCTGCGCATCACGTCGTGACGATTGGTCAGATTGCGCTCACGCTAGCGATTCAGAACTTGATGTGGGGCGTTGCACAACCGTTCGCAGGTGGACTCAGCGACCGGTACGGACCCGGCATGGTGGTCGCAGTCTCGGCGTTCGCGTACGCGCTCGGCCTCGCCGGAACGGCACTCGACCCGAATCCGCTGATCTTGCTGGGCGGCTTTGGAATACTCGTCGGACTCGGTCAGGCCGGCATGACGTTCGCGGTCGTCATTTCGGCCGTAAGCAAAGCCGCATCGCCCGCACGCCGTGCGACGGCGGTCGCCCTCGCCGCTGCAGGCGGATCGCTCGGACAAGTTGCTTTCGTTCCCATCGCGCAAGCCTCGATAAATCTCGAAGGCTATGTCCGCGCGTTCTTGTTTCTGGCGATCTTCGTCATCGGCGTCGCGCCTTTCGGATTCTTGCTCGGACGCGGGCGCACGGAAGCTTCGCACGATGTGCCCCGCGCGGCATCGCGGCCGGCGATCCTGGCGGCTGTTCGCGAACCCGGTTATCTTTTTCTGACGGCCGGCTTCTTCGCGTGCGGTTTCAATCTCGCGTTCATTGGCGTGCATCTTCCAATCTATCTGAGCATTTGCCACATCGGTGCAAACGTAAGCGCAGCGGCGCTCGCGACCGTCGGCTTTTTCAACGTCATCGGCAGCTATGTCTTCGGACGTCTCATCGATCGCTTTCCGCCGCAATACTTGCTCGTAACACTGTACGCGACGCGGGCCACGGCAATTCTCGGATTCGCGATCGCGCCGCCGACCGTACTCTCCACGATGACGTTTGCAGTCCTCATGGGTCTTACATGGCTCGGCACAGTGCCGCTGACGAACGCCGTCATCATGCGTTTCTTCGGCATAGGCAATTTGGGCGTGCTGTTTGGAGTGTGCTTTCTCAGCCACCAGGTCGGATCGTTCTTAGGAGCATGGGGCGGAGGTGTCTCGTACGAGCTGACCGGTTCATACACGCCGATCTGGATTCTCGAGATCATCGTCAGCTTCGGGGCCGCGCTGCTCAATCTGCCGATACGCCTTCCTGCCCAAGCCCGCGCGTGAAATCGTTCTTAGCCGTTGCGATCGTAGCCGCCGCGTTCGCCGCCCTATCGCTGACGATGAAGGCGCCGTATGCAACGATCGTCGCTCGAAATGCCCCCGATACGAAACTCGAAACTGCACACGGTAAGCTAATTGATTTCAAAGATGCGAGCGCCGGAGCGCTCGTCTTCTTCGGTTACACGAGGTGTCGCGACGCGTGCCCAACAACGTTGGCGCGACTTGCGCGCGAAAACGCACGCGTGCTCTTCGTGACGATCGATCCGCTCCGCGACCACCCCGCAACGCTGCTGCGGTATTTACGCGCGTGGCCTTCGATCGAGGGCGTAACCGGCAGTGCGGATCAAATCGCCCGAACGTATGCGGCCTTTACCGGAGCGGGCGCACTTCCGGCGCCCGACGATCACGATGCCCGTGTCTTCGCGGTCGATCGCTCCGGCGAGATTCGCGACGCGCTAGTCCCCTAGCGGCAGCCTTCGGGTTTGAAAACGCGCTGCGCGGAGGGCGGATGTTTGATGAGCTTTGCCGCGGGGCGAATCGGGCGCGGCGAAAGATTTCCGCCGCAATTCGGACAGACGTCTTTGAGTTTTGTTTCGACGCACTCGCGACAGAAAGTGCACTCGTACGTGCAGATCATCGCATCGGTCGCCGAGGGCGGGAGATCCTTATCGCAGCATTCGCAACCCGGGCGCAATTCGAGCATCGCTAGTACAACCTCGTGCGGTAGCCTTCTTCGAAATATTGGTCGTATTCTTCTTTGGTTTGGCCACCGAACTGATCGGCACAAATCTTTCCGTATGTCGGGAACGTCGAGCGCTCAACGAGCTTCTGCGGATTCCAGAGATCGGAGCGAATGAGTGCTTTGCCGCAATGAAAGAATGCTTCGTCGATCGCGATGACCCACACGGCGCGCGCAGGTTTCCCGCCGGCTGCATTGGCTTCACACAGCGCCGGATCGAATGTAATGGACGCATGGCCATTCACGCGCAGCGATTCGTTGACGCCGGGCACGAAGAAAATCATCCCAACGTGTGAGTCGCTAAGCAGATTGTGCGAAGAATCAAGGCGATTGTTCCCGGGACGATCGGGTAGGTGCAGCGTCTTCTCGTCGACGACGCGCACGAAACCCGGAGCATCGCCGCGCGGCGAGGCGTCGATCTTCCCGCCTTCGCCCGACGTAGCGATGATGACGAACGGGGAGAGCTCGATGAACTCGCGCATGTAGTGCCCAAGCCCCGGCAGGACCTTGTTGGCGACGCGCTCGCTTGGCATCGGATAGACTGTTCGCAGCTCGCGGGGATCGTCGACGGTGTTCATCTACACCACTTCGCGAACGCGCCCGTGCTCGACCTCGTAAACGAAGCCTCGAACGTTGTCACGGTGGGGTAAGAGCGGATGCTCGCGCACGCGCTGCATCGCGGTGCGGACCGCCTCGTCTACATCGTCGAACTTCATCCCGCAGTCGGTGTGGTGCATGATAATGATCTCACGCGTCTCGAGCAAGCGCTGCGATAGGGCGAGCGAACGAAGCACGTCGTCGGTGACGATGCCGCCCGCGTTGCGCAAGATATGCGCTTCGCCTGACTCGAGGCCGAAGATCGCGAAGTTGTCGATGCGCGAGTCCATGCAGGTGACGATCGCGACGTGTCGCGACGGAATGAGTGCACGTGGCCCCTTGAAGTGCCTCTCATGCGCGAGCGCGTTGGCAAAAAGCTGATCCGTTTGCGTAGGCATCGCTCATCCTGATACGCGTAAGCCCGACGCGATTCCGTTTATCGAGAGCCGGATCGCATCCAGGATGCTCGGATCCGGATTCTTCCGGTAGTCGCGAAGCAAGCGCACTTGTAGAAAGGATATCGGGTCGACGTACGGATTTCGAAGCGCGATGCTTTGTGAAAGCTGATCGCCCGCAAGGAGCTCGTTCCGTCCGTTGACCTCGAGCACGGCCTCGACCGTGCGCTGATATTCGTCGGCAATGACGGAACAAAAACGTTGGCGCGTCTCGGGATCATGAACGAGCGCCTCGGAATACAGCCTGAAGATCGCGAGATCGACTGTTGCCAGCGTACGCTCGACATTCGTGATAAGAATGCGAAAGAACGGGAAGCCTGCGAACATCTCGCGCAAAAGCGAAAAGTCCGCATTGCGCATCGCCGAGCCGAGGCCGTACCAGCCCGGAACGACGGCGCGCGTCTGCGTCCACGCGAAACTCCATGGAATCGCACGCAAATCGGCGAGAGAGCGCGCCCCTGCACGGCGTGAAGGGCGCGAGCTGATTTGCATCGCTGCAATTTCTTCGACGGGTGTGCACTGCTCGAAAAAGCCGACAAACCCGGGGGAGTTGATCAGCTCCTCGTAAGCGGCATGCGCGCGGCTTGACAACTCATCGAGCGCGGCGTTCCAAGACGCGGGAATCTCTGCATCAGATTCTGTGACGCTTTCGTATAAAGCATCGAACCAAAGTTCGAGCGTTCGCCGGGCTAGCGAGGGAAGTCCGTAACGTGACGCAATCACCTCGCCCTGTTCGGTTACCTTGAACGCACCGTTTCGCGCCTCGGAAGGCTGCACGCGCACGGCCTGGCGTGGATCGACGGCACCTCTTCCAGGTGAGCCGCCGCGACCGTGAAAGAATCTAGGCCGCACGCCTTTCGCCCGCGCAACGCATGCGATCGCGAGCTGAGCGCGATACGCCTCCCACGAACTGGTGACGATCCCGCCGGCTTTGTTCGAGTCCGAATACCCCAGCATGATTTCGAAGACCCCGCCGGCGTCGATATTCTCTCGAAACGCCGAATCGTCCAACAGCTCGGCGCATATGTCCGCAGCGTTCCGGAGCGACTCGATATTTTCGAAGAGTGGAACGATTCGCATCGGACCCGCGTCCAGCGTCCCGGCTTCGCGCGCGAGCTCGAGCAACGCCAGCACGTCGGCAGCGTTCTCGGTGCCGGAAACGATCAGCGCGGTCGCAGCCTGCGCTCCGCGCTTCCGGCGGAGCTCGCCGATTGCAGCCAGAGAGACGACGGTGTCCGCCGATTTTCGCGCGATCTGCGCGCGATGGTCTCGCCATTCCAGGGAGCATAAGTGAAAACCGAAAGTTTCTACCTTGCGAATCAGTCGTACGATGGGTGCCGCGACGGGCGATCCGCTATTTCGGGTAACGCTTCGCTCGATGAGACGAAGGTCGACAAGCAAGGCTTCGGCGTTTGGGTACCCGACTGCGGCATCCTCGATCGCCATGCGCAGCCTGCGATGCACGTATGCGAGCTTACGCCGATACGGTTCCGCCCATTGACGCGGACCGACGGTGTAACGAACGTCTTGCAGTTGCGTCTCTTCGACGGCGAGCGAGTGAAGCAGATCGTCGTCGACGGTCCCTCGAACCACATCTTGCGAAAGCCGCACCTGTAATTGCTCGACGTCCGCAAGGTAATGCTGCAAAATGAAGCGGCGCATCTCTGCGGCCGCAGTGAAAATCGTCGCCGCCGTGACGTTGGGATTGCCATCACGGTCACTGCCGACCCAAGACCCAAAGCGAAAGATCGTTCCAAGTCTCTCGGGATCGGCCACGCGAGCTTCGAGCCTATCGTAGAAAGCGGCGACCTCGTCGACGATGGTCTCGCGGAACCATAAGATCAAATTGCGGATTTCGTCTTGAACGGTCGGCGGCGTAAGATAAAGCTCGTTGCTCTGCCACAAAAGGTATATTTGCGCGCGCAGCTCTGATTCGATGGCTGCGCGTTCGTCAGGCGTTTGAAGCCGCTCGTCCAAGTCACGCAGCAGCTGCCCAATGATCCCGACTTTCTCGATCGTCGTCCGGCGTTGCACCTCGGTCGGGTGCGCCGTGAAGACGAGGTAAATCTCCAGATTGGCGACGCTCTCGCGGAAGGCGCCGGCGTCGTCGATCTCGAGCGCGTCGAGCGACGACGCAAGCGGCTTCTCACCGCCGATGAGACGTCCACGACGGCGCTGCTCGCGGTGCAGCTGCTCGGCCAAGTTGACCATCCAGAAGTACAGCGCGAAGGCACGAATTACTTCGACGGCTTGGTGCTGATCGAGACCATCGATCAGCCCACCGATCTGAGTATTTAGGGCCTCCGACTGCGCCGTTCGGCGCTGCGCGGTCAGCGAGCGAATCTGCTCGACGAGCTCCATCGTATCCGGTGATGCATGCCTCCGCAAAACATCGCTGACGATGCCACGGAGGAACGCGATTCGTTCGCGAAGGGGCTTTGTCGCCTCAGACGACGTGCGCGTGATATGCGATGGAAAGTGCGCCGTAGTGTCTGTCTTGTACGTATAGGGCGACGGAAAGATCGTTGAAAACTTCGCCGGTATCGCGCGCGTAGGACTGTAAGAGATATGGCCTGCGCGCGGTCGCCGAGCGCCTGTTCTCGCTTTGTTCCAGCACGCGCGGATCGAGCAGCGCCAATGGCGGCTCACTGGCGGATAATCCGACGCGGGCGCAGCGCAGCGATGTACGATCGTCGAAGATACGTTTGACGCGATTGTTCGCACGGTCGACGATCCGGCTTCCGGTAAGCGCCGCGCGTCCTGCACGCGAATAGCCGATATGGAACGCGTTGTTGTCGAGAATGCACATTGCGGTTAGGATCGGATTTCGATCTGCGTGTCGATCCAGAAGGTCGCAGAGTGCTTTATCGATCTTTGCGTCATAGCTGACGCCGTACTTCGTCGGTACGAATGCGGACGAGGCGGGCCCGATATCGAAGAGCCGCGCAAGATCGATCACTTCATCGCCGCGCAGTTCGCGATATGCGGGCGCAAGCAGCTCGTTGAGCTGATACAGACCCCGCTGCAGACCGTCCTCAAGAATTGCTTCGACCTCACTCGCCGTCGCTTCCGCGAAATCGAGCGCATGGTCGACGAAGGTACCAAGACGATATCTCCCGACCACCTCGTGGAGCTTCGAATTGAGATCTCCGATGTGCAGTTCGTTGGCGTCCGCGGCCATTCGGAGTGTCGATGTCGCGGCGGCGGCGACCGAGCGGGCGTCCGATACAAGCGCTTCCAGCTGCATCGTTTGCTCGGCGGTGCTCACTTCGATGGCCGCCATCTGGTCGTGCGTGACTCTCGTGGCGATCGCTACGTCGGTGAGCGCCTCTTCGATGCGCTGCGATGAAACGCGAACTGCTTTAGCAATATCGAGCGCTTCGCGCGTCGCAAGACGGAGCGCCTGCGACGCTTCGGCGTTCGGCAGGTCGAAAAACATTTCGTGCAGTCGCTCAACCCGCGTGCAGACGTCGATGACGTCGCAAACAACTTGGCGCGCCGTCGCGGCCGTCGAGGCTGACATGCTCGAAGTTTCGAGCGAAACGATGAGAGATCGCTGGGCGCCGAGGACTACTTCACGCATGTGCTCGACCGTCTTGCCCAGGCCGGCAATCGCGTTGTCGACCAGATCGGCTTCTTTTTCGGCCGTCTTTCCGATACGGTCGAGAAAGAAGCTGTTTTGAGCGATTTTCGTCGAGGACGCGTTGGCGATCAACGCAAGCTCGCGAAGATCTTTGGCGATGCGCTCGGCCGTCGCATTGAGAGCCGCCCGCAGGGCGCGTTCCCGAGCATCCCCCTCGGCCTCCGGGAGCCTCAATCCCAAATCGGCCCCCGGCTCGGTGAGATACCGCGCAAAGGCGACGATTGGATCGTCGGAATCGTTGAGGACCGGTGCGTCCATCGAATTAGCATATCTCTGGGCTCGCGCCGGAGCATTCGACTTTTCGTTAGCGGCAGGGCGGCCTTTCGGACATTCGCAAATCTGAGACGTCATGCCATTCAAGATCTTGTTGGTCCAGGGCCCAAACATGTCGTACCTCGGGAAACGCCAGCCCGAGCTCTACGGAACGACGACGGCGGCCGAGCTCGACGCGATGCTTCGCGAACACGCGAAGGCCAATAATTTCACGCTCGACATTTTCTACACGCACATTGAAGGCGAAGCAATCGGGCGGATCTACCAAGCGGTCGAAGACGGGGCCGACGGACTCCTGATGAATCCGGCCGCGTTTCTCTTCGCCGGCTACGCGCTCCGCGATTGTCTGCGTGCGATTCCGATCCCGTATGTGGAAGTTCACATGACGAACATCGATAAGCGTGGCATCAAGTCGCTGACGGCGGAAACGGCGCGTGGAATGATCACCGGATTCGGAACGAACTCGTACGTACTCGGTCTTGACGCGTTGTTGGCAATCTTGAACGAAGGGCGTTGATGACCGAATCTCCCGGTATAAAGCGGATCCTCATCATCGACGACGCCAGCACGACTCGCTTGCTCCTGCAGAGGCTGCTGAGCAAGCAGGGTTATCTATGCACGGAGGCCCGAAGCGGTGAAGAGGCGGTCAAGCTTTATCACGCACAGCGCCCCGATCTGATCACGCTCGACATCCACATGGATCAGCTCTCCGGGATGGGCGTCGTGCAAGTATTACTCAAGCTCGATCCGACAGCTCGAATCGTCGTCGTTACTTCTGAAACGGAGAAACGAATTCTCGACGAGCTCCTCCGAATGGGAGTGAAGGACGTCGTCAACAAGCCATTTGAGTCGGAACGGCTTTACGAGGCGATCGAACACGCCCTAACGTAGCTTCTCGCGGAAATATTCGAGCGTTTGGCGATCGACCGTGCCGTCCGTGCGAATGCGTTCTTCCAGATTCTCGACGCCCATGACGTGCTCGAACGCGGCCCACGCATCGTCGTCAAAACGCTGGTGACCCTTCGCAAGCGCGTCTAGCTCCGTGAGAATCGCGACAAGCTCCGCGCCGATTGCGTCGTCGATCTTGATGATGTCGGCCGGCTTGGGCGGCACGAAGTACAACCTATGGAGATCGAGCAGATGCGCGAGCTGCTCGATCGGCTCGGCCGCATCGTCGACGCGCAAGTCGATGTAACGATCGTTGTATCCGCCGTAGCCGCCCTTGGGTTTGACGATGACGAGCGCCGCGCTTTGCTGACCGCGTTTGTCGCCGCCGGCCTGTTGCGCGGCGCGAAGCGCGGCAAGCAAACGTTCCGCGAGCGTCCCTTGCGTTTTCTGAAAACCGTCAACGAGCCCGTCAACGACTGCGGCTCCAGCCAAAATATTTCCCTGCGCGGCAAATCCGTCGCCGCAAATACCGCCGGCCCACTCCGTGCACTCATTACCCGTGTAGGTCGCCGATTTTCCGCGCGCGTCGACGATCCCAACTTGGCGGCGCGAGCGCCCTTCATCCTCGGTAACCAGCGCATCGACTGTTTCCGCGGGGCTCGCCCCTTGACGCAACAGCGCCAAACCGCGAGGACCGTAGCTCGTGTTTGCCCAGGCTTGTGTCGCAACCGCGCCGACACCGGCTTCGAGCCATGGTACTGCAGCACCAACGGCGAGAAATTTCGACTGCACGGCGACACCTAGCTCGCCTGCTGCGAGATCGACGGCCACGATCGAAAACGTCGACGGCTTCATATTAGATCGACCATTGGTAAGCGTTCCAATTCTCGATGATCCCGTTGGGGCGAAAATTCTTAAGATCGTCGTTGATCGCTTCGATCTGGCGCAGCCACCAAAGATACACGAACGGCGTATCGTCGGCAAGCAGATGCTCGATCTTCGAATAGGCCGCCTTCCGCGTGGCGCGATCGTAGTGCGTGAGCGCGACTCGTTGCAATGCGTCCATTTTTGGATTGCAGTAGCGCGACCAGTTCCAACCATTGGGCGGCCTCTGGTCGCACACGAGCTGTGTCGAATTGTCCGGATCGACGCCGGCGTACCAATCGACAAGCGCTGCTTGAAAACGTCCGCTCGCGAGAATTCCGTTTTGGGCTGACGTCGCAAAGAGCATCGATGTATTGTAGCCTTTGAGCTGCACGTCGAT
Organism: Vulcanimicrobiota bacterium; assembly: GCA_963715815.1. GTDB lineage: Bacteria > Vulcanimicrobiota > Vulcanimicrobiia > Vulcanimicrobiales > Vulcanimicrobiaceae > JAFAMS01. The sequence goes on from OY970278.1 coordinate 2,883,066, forward strand.
TCCGGCATCGTGCAGCATCGCAGCGATCAGCACCCCGCGATCGCGGTCGGTCGCCGTCTCGATACGAAATGCAACCTCGAACGAAAGCGGAACTCCGTTGCGATGCCGGAGACCGTCGCTTCCGAGTTTCCAGCCGGCGGCGTCGAGCAGTGCGCGCGCTTTCGGGAGATCGCGCGAATCCTCGCCTGCGGTCGGATCGGAGGCCCACATGAACGGCGGCAGATCTTCTTTCGCGGGAACCGTCGTTCCGAAGGTAACCTTGTCGACGAGCACGCGTTTGTCGATTGCGAGCCCGACGGCCTGACGAACGCGCGCGTCGTCGAGCGGCGCTTTGGTGACGTTGATTTGTATGGCATCGTTTCCGTTGAAACTGACGAGCCGAATGTCGATTCCGGGAATGCCCTTGATTTGCGGATATGTGCGCGGGGACGCCTGGATGAACCAATCAATCTCGTGCGATCGCAGCTCATTTGCGATCGTGTTCTCATCCGGTACGATATGAAGGATGACGCGTCGCAATTTCGGCTTGCCCAAGAAATAATCGTCATTCGCAACGTACTCGATGCGATCGCCGCGTAACCACCGGACGAAACGAAATGGACCCGTGCCGATGGGATGCGAGTCGAACGGGACGCGATCGAGACTCGCATAATGCTCGAGCAGATGCGCCGGCAAAACCATATACGGTGTGTCGCTGTTCGCGAAGAACGTGTGGATCGCCGGAGCAAAAGGCTGCTTGAGGCGAATTATGACGGTGTAAGGATCGGGGGTCGCGACGTTTGCAATATCATCGTATCCATGGCGCGACGAAACCGCCGTATTCGGGTTCATGATCGCGTTGATGCTGAAGCGGACGTCGCGGCTCGTGAACGGCGCGTTGTCATGCCAACGCACGCCGTGTCGCAAGTGGTACGTGATCGTCAAACCGTCCTTTGAAATGCCGTCGTTCTGCAACGTGGGCACGACCGAGGCCAGCACCGGATAATCATGGCCTTCGGGGTCTGTGGCGACGAGCGGATCGAACACGAACGCCTCGGCCATGGCTTCCAACGCTTGCGTCGAGAGAATAGGATTGAGCGTTTTCGGGTTCGAGACCATCGCGATGCGCAACGTCTCCGGCTCAGTCCATGGATGGCGTGCAGTCTGCGCGTCGCCCGGCGCTGTGTGCGTACAGCCCACGACACTCAGCAGCAACAAAAACACGCAGGCTCGGAGCATAGCTCGCGGTTCTTCAGCGCCTTGAGGACTCTTGCAGATTTTGAGGCGCCTCTAAGACTCGTGGGTTATACTCAAATCATGTCGAGCGGGCTCTACGTGGCGTGCTTTATTTTTGCGATAGCAGTTGGGACCGCCCCGCCGGGCATTACGCCCGTGCTCGTATTTCCTCCGCATGCGGGCGATAGCGTCCGCTATCATGTGACGCGAACGACGCAAGCTGCTGACGGCACGCAAGCGAAAACGATCGACGTCACGATCGTCCGCAAGGCACCGACGACGGCCGCTCTTTCACGAACGAACGCGAATGGCCGGACCGACTTGACGGTTCTCCTCATCGCCTCGGACGGCTCGATTCAAATCCCTGTGGACGATCAAGTAGACCGGCAGGACGCCGATTTGCGTGATATCCTCACGGGCCTCAACCGCGCGATCGCCATCGTTCGAAATGCAGTCAACGATCCGCGCACCGGCTGGAACGCCGTCCTGCCTCTGGCCAACGCGCGCGGTGCTGACACATCGATTACGGTTCCGATGTTCGTCATGCGTGCGAGCGGTAACGACTGGGACATGCGAGGCAGCGCGCAATCAACGATTGAGACCTCACCGCAACGCACTACGCAGGTTGGTGCGGGAGGCGGAAGCGGCTTCCCGGGCGGTGGCCGCGGGGGCGGCTATCCTGGAGGCAGCTTTCCTGGAGGCGATCTTCGTCGAAGCGGCCGGGGCTCGAGCGGCGGAAATTCTCCAACCTCACTCATCATTCGGATAGAAGGTCGCGTTCACAACGGCTTATTGGCTCGTCTTTCTATAGTCGAAACGCGCGCAGTTACGTTCGACGCGATGCCCTTCACGAACACGAACGGCTGGACGATCGAAGCAACTCCCTCTTTCTGAAGCACAACTCTGCAACATAAGGACTCTCGCTACAAGAAAGCGAGGTCCCTATGGCAATCGCGCCGGCTGCGCTCGAGTTCGGCATTTACCGCGACGGTGACAACAATCTCGATCACGAACAGGCGCTGGTGATCAACCAGGCGCTGAACGTCAGCAGCCGCGATTCAACGATCGAGTTCGTGGTCGAAGATACGACCTCACGGCGAGGTCTTCTTCACGAAGGCGCGCTTCGAACCGAAAGCTACGTCATTCGCGACGGCGTTGCCGATGACGTGAAGGTCGAATCCCCGCACGATCCCTCGAGCCGCGAAAATCTCGCGGCGTTCGTTGCGCGCACGCTCGATCGGGCACAGCAGACACATGCGCAGCAGGCGTGGATCGAGCTCGTCGATCACGGCGGCGGTGACGGCGGTGGACTCGAAAGCGCAACGCACGGCTCGATGATGAGCGAGCGCGATATTGCCGGCGCGATCGCCGACGGCATCGCAATGCACGCAAGCGCACACCCTGAAGATGCCGATCGCAAGGTCGACGGCGTGGTCGCCAATCAGTGTTTGATGGGGACACTCGGCTTTGCGGACGCACTCTCCGAGGCCGGCGTCACGCGCTTAGCTGCGAGCAACGAAATCATGATAGCGCCGGGCGTGCCGACAACTGTCGCCTCCGCAATCGCGCGGCACCTCGACGATCCGCAAGCAATGGCGCAGAGCGTCGTCGCGGCGACGATGACGGCGCGCTACGCGATCGGGGGTGAGGCGTTTGCGCCTGCGGCTTCCTTTTCTGTCCTGGATACGACGCCGGAAACGATTGCGCAGATCCGCACGGCGGTAAAGACGCTCGACGACGACCTTGCCACGGCGATCAAAAAGGATCCCGCGCTCGCGCCGCACGTTCGGGCCGATGAACAAAGCGTGCATGGCATGGCGCGTGGCGAAAAGCAAACACTTCCTTGGCGCGCGGATCGGCCCGCTATCGCTCTCTACGACAAACTCGCGAGCGACGCGCGTCTTCCGCAAAAGGTTCGCGATGACGCGACTGCGGCCGCGGCGTCGGTTCGCAGCTCGGTTCTCGCGCATCGCGAGAGCCGCGAGTTTGCACCGTACGGCGGCGTCAGCTACAGCGACGCGATCGGGCCGACCGTTCACGCACCGATTCGCGAAAACCAGATCGATCCGTGGGTTCCCCAGATGACCGAAACCGCAAATGCCTTTTGGAAAAGCGTCGACGCAGACCGTTTGACGAACGCGTTGATTTCCTAAACGCTTAGAAGCGATGCAACATCGTCCGGCTTGTCGTCGCGCGTCGTTCCAGTGCGCACAATCGCGCCGCGCTGCATCACATAGTAGCGTTCGGCGATCGACCATGCAAAATCCAGATGCTGCTCGACGAGCAACACCGCGACGCCAAAATCCTTACGAATCGAAACGAGAGCTGTTTCGATTTCCTGAACGATCGATGGCTGAATGCCTTCGGTTGGTTCATCGAGCAATAGTAGACGTGGTTCACCGAGCAGGGCGCGTCCGATCGCAAGCTGCTGCTGCTCGCCTCCGCTGAGAACGCCCCCCTTTCTCTCACGCACGCGCGATAACGTCGGAAAGAGCTCGAGCACGCGCTCGAGGGCGCCCTTCCGGCGTTTCGGACGGCCTTCGAGTGCCGAGGAGCCCATCGCGAGATTCTCTTCAACCGTCAGGTGCGGAAAGATCCCACGCCCTTGTGGAACGTAGCCGATTCCGATTCGTGCGCGGCGATGCGGCTGCATCGCCGTCACGTCGCCGTCGTCGAAGAATACGCGTCCTTGATTGTTGCGATGCAGACCGATGATGGAGCGCAGCAGCGTTGTCTTGCCGACGCCGTTTCTCCCAAGCAGCGTCACTGCTTCTCCGACTCCGACGGTAAGGTCGACGCCGGATAGAATTTGACTCTCACCGTAGGCAGCACCAACGCGCTCGAGATTCAGCATCCTACGCCGCTTTCTCGCGTCCGAGGTAGACAGCCACGACCTGCGGATTGCGCCGAACTTCGTCGATGCTGCCCTCAGCGATGAAGCGACCCATGTGCAGCACGCTGACGGGCGCCGCGAGGTAACCGACAAAATCCATGTCGTGATCGATAACGACGAATGCATGGCGTCCGACGAGCGAACGGATCAATTGCGCCGTCAGCTCCGCCTCGCGATGCGTCATTCCGGCTGCCGGCTCGTCGAGCAGCAACAATTCTGAATCGGAGGCAACGACCATACCGATTTCAAGCCACTGCTTTTCGCCGTGCGAAAGGTGCGCGGCGAGGAAGTTCGCCTTCGGAGCCAGGCCGACGGTCTCGAGCACTTCATCGACGCGTGCGCGTGAGCCGTTGAGCGAAAACGTCCCAAGGGCCCGCAGCGCTCCTCGGTTGTGCGTCGCCGCAACTGCTAGATTCTCGCGCACCGTCAGTGCTTCGAGAACTCCGGGCGTTTGAAATTTGCGGCAGATCCCGCGGCGAACGATCTCGTATTCCGGCAGTGCGCTGATGTCTTCGCCTTTGAAAACGATGCGTCCGGACGTCGGACGCACGCGGCCGATGATCGCATCCAACAGCGTCGACTTGCCGGCACCGTTTGGTCCGATGAGGACGTGGACGGCTCCAGGCTCGACCGTAAACGTCACGTCCGTCAAGGCTTTGTAGCCTTCGTACGAGACGGTGACGCAGTCGACCAGGAGCAACGGATTTTCCACGCTCATTCGACTGCCGGCTGCACGCGGGTGCGCCGCCGTACGAGCGAAGCGATGCGAAGGCTTCCAACCTGCGCCAGCGGGACAAGTCCGCGCGGCGCAGACGGTCACGACTACGACGAAGAGCGCACCGACGATATATAGCCACGCGTTCGGGAACGCGCTGCTGATCCAATCTTTTCCGAAATTGACAAGCAGCGTCCCGACGATCGCGCCAAGCAAGCTATCGCGACCGCCGACCGCAACCCAAATGACCATTTCGATCGAGGGGACGACTCCGAACATGGCCGGAGAGATGTCGCCGATACTGAGCGTAACAAGCGCACCCGAGATTCCTGCAAGCGCACCTGCGATCGCGAATGCGATCATCTTGAACGGAACCGGATTATAGCCTAGGAACCGCACGCGGTTCTCACCGTCGCGAATCGCGAGCAGCAGCCGCCCAAAACGTGATTGGATGATGTAGCGCAATACGTAGAAAGCGATCGCGAGAATCGCGAGCGTCGCGAAATAGAGTGCGAGCTGTGTTTTCGGGTCCGTGAGCTGCAATCCAAAAACGTCGCTAAAGTTCGTGAGGCCGTTGAATCCGCCGGTGTACGGCTGCTGGCTGATGATGAGTGTTGCGGCAGCCAAGACGAGCGCCTGTGTGATGATTGCGAAATACGGGCCGCTGACGCGACGCCGGAACACGAGGAACGCAAGTGCGAGAGCTGTCGCGCCGGGGACGATGATAACCGCGGCCAGCGCGACCGACGGATAGCGAAACGGCTCCCACCACCACGGCAACGTCGAGACGCCGTTCCATTCCATGAAATCCGGCAATTGGCCGGGACCCGCTGCTGAAAGCTTGAGATACATCGCCAGCGCATAGCCGCCGAGCCCGAAGAACAAACCCTGCCCGAGGCTGAGGATTCCACCCGTTCCCCAGATCAGCGAGATGCCGAGCGCGAGAATCGAAAACGCTAAGAACCTGCCGAGAATCGTGACTTCGTATCCGGAAAGATACAACGGCGCGCACGCCGCGATTACAAACAGGGCCGGGTACAAAAACTCTTTGCGCGGGATGTTCATGCTTCGTCGAGCGCCCTCGAGCGCGACGACGCGATACCGCGCGGCCGGAATTGAATGAAGACAATAACGAAGACGAGCAACAGCACATCTGAAAAGCTTTGACTGGTGACGATCTGTGCCGTCGCCGAGAACAGTCCGACGATCACCGCTGCCGCCAGCGTTCCGGCGAGACTACCGAGACCGCCTAAGATGACGACGAGAAACGCGTAGACGATATAGCCTTGGCCGACGGTCGGTGTGACCGGCGCAATCAAGGTGAGCGCGGCGCCCGCCAACCCGGCGATGCCGGTGCCGAGTGAGAACACGCAAAGGTCCACCCAACGCGTGTCCGCGCCGAGTGCGTCCGCCATTCCACGATCTTGATGCACCGCGCGCACGAGCATTCCGAGCCTCGTGCGCATAATCAGAAAGGTGACGCCGCCTAAGACGATTGCCGCAACGATGATGATGAAGACGCGCACGAGTGGGATCGAAAGCCCGGTCAATGCCGTGCCTCCAATGGATAACGATCCCGCTAGCCACGAGGGCGCAGTAACTTCGACGCCGATCGGGCCGAAGATACTGCGCGCAGCCTGTTGTAAGATGAGACTCACACCCCACGTCGCGAGAAGCGTGTCAAGCGGCCTGCCGTAGAGCTTTCGGATGAGCGTCGCTTCCATCAGCGCACCAAACGCGGCTGCGCCGAAAAACGCGACGATGATACCGATGAGAAAACCCGTACTCTTTCCGAAGAGCAGCGTGCACACGTATGTGAGGTAACCGCCCATCATCAACATCTCGCCGTGCGCCATGTTGATGACACGCATGAGCCCAAAGCTCAGAGCGAGTCCGAGCGCCGCCAAGAGGAGAATCGAGGCGACACTAATCCCATTGAAGAGTTGACCTGCAACGAGAACGGACTCGCTCATCGCGATATGGAGCCCTTTAGACCGAGCAGACCTTGCCCGGGAAGGACAACGGATCGTAAGGCACCGGCTCGATCGGTCCCGCCGATTTCCAGATGATCTTGAACTGACCGCTGGGCTGGAGCTCGCCCACGAATCCCGTCTGTACCAGGCTTTGGTTGAGAGCGAACTTCGTTTTGCCCATCCCGTAGTCGGAATACATCAGATGTGTTGCGGCCTTTCGAACCTTGTCGATATCAAAGCTCTTGGCTTTTTCGACCGCAGCTGCCCACGTATAGACGTCGAGATAACCGTGTATCATCGGGTCGTCGATAGGTTGATCGGGATATTTGGCATGATATGCGGCGACGAACTTCTTGTTGACCGGATCGGGAAGGCTTTCGAAATAGTTCCATGCCGCGTAGCTGCCTTGCAGCAATGATGGCCCGATGGACTTTGCTTCGGGTTCGGCGATACTGAACGACATGACGGGAAGCTTGGACGGCGTCAAGCCGGCAGCAGCCATCTGCTTGAAGAACGAGACGTTGCTGTCGCCGTTGAGCGTATTGAAGATGATCGACGGCTGCGCCAGCTTGATCTTGTTGACGATGGCACTGAAGTCCGTGCCGCCCAGCGGTACGTACTCTTCGCCCGCTACGGTTAGACCGTCGTGGACGATATGCTTCTTCAAGATCAGATTTGCAGTACGCGGAAAGACGTAATCCGAACCCAAAAGGAAGTAGGTCTTATATCCTTTGGCTTTTGCCCAGTCGAGCGCGGGAAGGATCTGCTGGTTCGGCTGCGCTCCCGAATACATGATGTCTTTCGAGCATTCGTTACCTTCGAACTGAACCGGATACCATAGCAAGCCATGGAAACGTTCGAAAACGGGCAACATCGCCTTGCGGCTCGCCGACGTCCATCCGCCGAAAACCGTGACGACTTTGTCTTCTTGAACGAGCTTTTGAGCCTTTTGCGCAAAAATCGCTGGATCCGAACCGCCGTCCTCGATGACCGGCTCGATCTGCTCGCCCATGACGCCACCTTTGGCGTTGATCTCATCGATCGCCAACAGCGTCGCGTTCTTGACGGTGACCTCACTGATCGCCATCGTGCCGCTCAGCGAGTGCAGCACGCCTACCTTGACGGTGCCGGCAGCGGATGTCGGTGTTATCGATAGCGAGCTAAGCAAAAAAAATGAAGTCGCGAGCAAACTAAATGCTCGCGCCAACGGTTGTTTGGACATTCTTCCTCCGAGCCGTTATGTGTGGAGTGCGAGCTTTCCGGAGTTTAGAATGGGCTGCCGTTCGCTATTTGGAACACCATTTCGCCGGAAGGCTGTCATTTTGTCCGTGGCGGGACGCGGCTACGGCGAGGGCGATGGGGACGGCTCCGCAGATGGTGTTTCGCTTGGCGACGGCGACGGTTTCGGGAAACATCCGTCGGGTGCGTTTTGTGGCGGAACCGTGAGCAGCGGAGCGGTTCCGGTCATTCCTATCTCGATCGGATAGTTCGAGCCGCCGTCCGTCATCGTTATAACAGTCGATGCCGCCTGCTGCAGCGGAGGCATCGTGTACGCCATGATTTGATAGCGTTGCGCAACCCGCGCGCAACCAAGCTCCTTGACCTGACCATCGACGATGAATGTGCTGCGAACGGGACCGCCGCCCAGCGGTTTCTCATAGAGATAAATCGTCTGCGGCATATTTCCGGGATTGTCGATGTCGAATGTGATGCGATGAATCACACCGTAATCGCCGTAGTCGTGTCCCGGATCGCTTGTATCGAGGTTGCGCAGCGTTGTGTCTCGCGTACCGTACTCGTACGTTACGTCCGGACCGCCAACGCTATATGCGAGCGCCTGAATTCCGAAGCCGCCAAGATCGAACGTCCCATGACGATTGTGTCCGTCGGGCGTTGTTAGTCCCGTCATGTATTTGTGCCAATCGTCGCCGGCCGGGTAAGCGATCACACTAACCGTCACCGGCGCACCACCGACGACGCGAATATCGACTGCGCCGGCAACGAGCTCACCGGCGAGCGTCGTCGAGCTGCGTAATACGAACGGAGACGTGGCTGTGACGTCCGTAACGATCCCCTCGTTGCGCGGTTCCGCCAGCATAAACAACTTCGAGACCAAGTGACCGACGTTCATCACATCGAGGTCGGGTCCGGCACCCGAATCGATCAACTGCACTTGACTCTGGCCATCCGAGCCGATGATGATCGCGATATCTTTGGGAAGATTGAGATCGTCGTGGTAGTAGTAGAGCCGCGTTGGCTTGTCGACCGTGACGGCACCGCGAAAGAGCACGCCGAGTCCGCTGACATATTCCGGATCGTCATCATAGAAGAGCTGCACGGGCGGTTGCGGTGCGAGCGCCATGTTCGTAACGGTGACGTTTGTAACGCCGGTAACCGTTGCCGTATCCTCGGAGCCTGCAATGGTCACGGGCATCGCGAGCGTTGCGACGCCTTCAGGTTGCAGCGGCTGCGGCGCAGACAGCGGCCCGTAGGCAATCGATGCACCCGGTACCAACGAAGGCCGGATTGCGCGATCGAGCGCGGCTTGCACCTGACGCATCAAGAATTGCGGGCCTGCCGGCGAGCCGGTTACGGTAAGCGAGAGCGTCGGCGGGATCGCTCCCGCAGGTTGACCGACGCGCACTTGCACGTCGACGGACGCACCGTTCTGATCGGTGACGTGTAAGGTCGCGGCACCGAGCTGTTGTCCGGTGACATGAATTGTCGTCTGATCGACGGTCACTTGCGCAATCGCCGACGAAAGTTGCGCTGTCAGCGCGCCGGTTGCGCCGAGGATCTTTACGTCTTGCGCGCCGCCGACGGTAATCGTGAAGCTCACGGGCTGCGCGACTAAAAATGGTGCAGGCGTTGGAGAAACGGAGGGGAGCGGCGTTGCCGGCGCTGGAGTCGTTTGCGCTCGCGCAGGCACTGCGGAGAGAACGAAGCCTACGAGCGTTACCAGTGTTGCGATGCTACGTAGGAAGATACCGGTAGACGCCTGCTTGCTGAATCTTCTCAACGGTACCATTTGCGCGAAGGTGCTCGAGATGGGCCAAAGTCTCAACAAGGGCAAAGCTCCGTTCGCTTGCCGGTAGATCGTCAAAGCTGCTCAGGTTCCTTCGCCACGTGAGCCGCGACGCCACTTCCGTACCCGTCATCTGTCCGGTTAGAACATTGAGGACTTGCGTCTCGCGCTCGGCGTGATGCGCGATCAGTTCCTCGATCCGGCCCGGGAGATCATCGATGGGTTCGCGATGCGCAGGCAATGCGGTCTTTGCGCCGAGCGACGCGACCTTGTGCAGCGACTCCAAAAACTTGCCGAGCGGATCGCCGTCGTTCGCATTCCAAAACCCGATGTGCGGGGTAATGCGCGGCAACACGTGGTCGCCGCTGAGCAATACCTTGCGCTCGTCGTCATACAAGCAGATGTGTCCGGGCGTGTGACCCGGCGTCCAGACGACACGAAAACAATGACTTCCGATGCGCAGCTCATCGCCGTCCGCAAGATTACGATCGGGAGCCTTCAGCGTGAACCGCCGCGCGAAGAGCATGCCTCGATCTTCTGCCGTCTGACCCTTGAGTGAAAAGCCATTGCTTTCCAGCCACGCGTCGCGACGGTGCAGCTCGGCTTCGATATGCCGAAAGCGCGTGTCGAGAATGGCCCAATCGGCCGGGTGCATCATCAGCTTCGCACCACCGAGGTCGGCGATCGTGCCGGCCATCCCATAGTGGTCGGTGTGAAAATGGGTCGCGATCACCCACGAGATCTGATCGATGCTCTTGCCAAGCTCGCTCAGCGCATCTTCGAGCGTCTGCAAAACTTCCGGCAGTCCCCATCCGCAATCGACGAGCGTGTAGCCGTCGTCGCCTTCGATAAGGTACGCGTTGATATATTTGAGCGCATGATCCGTCATCGGCAGACGAATCTGTTCGATGCCGCTGCCACGCGACGTGTGTGTTGTTTCGATTATCGCGGTTCCTCGACGGAGCCCGGGGCGACAAGACGATGGCCGTTACCGTTCTTGCCATTTGAGAAGCGTGCGCGCAGCGTGCTGAACGGACGCAACGGACGGTCGTGATCCTTCTTGCTGAACAGCCGTACGATGAACACGTAAAGCACAGGTATCACATAGAGATTGAGAATCGTCGAGAGCACCATCCCGAAGAAGACGACGGTTCCGAGCGAATTGCGCGCATGACTTCCGGCACCGGTTGCGATCACAAGGGGGACGACGGAAAGAATGAACGCGATCGACGTCATCAATATCGGTCGCAGACGAATCTCGGCTGCCATCTTGACGGCTTCTTCCGGCGTCTTTCCGAGCTCGCGCTGTTGATTCGCGAACTCGACGATCAAGATCGCGTTCTTACTCGCAAGACCGATCAGCATCACGTAGCCGACTTGCGCATAAACATCGCTCGGGAAACCGCGTGCATGCAGGCCTATTAGAGCGCCCAAAATAGCGAGCGGCACCGTGAACAAAATGATCAGCGGCTCGGTGAAGCTTTCGTATTTTGCCGCAAGCACGAGGAACGTGAAGAGAATCCCTAAGAGGAATATCATGAGCGATTGGCCGCCGGCAGTCGTCTCTTCGAGCGCGATACCGGTCCATTCGTATTGCACGCCCGCGGGCAGGCTCTTCGCCTGCTGCTCCATCGCAGCGATCGCGTCGCCGCTTCCGTGTCCGGGCGCAGCTTGTCCCAAAACTTCGATGTTGCGGAACAGATTGTAATGCGTGATTACCGGCGCCGCCTGACCCGGATGCACGCTAACGATATCCGAGAGCGGGATCGAGCCGCCGCCCGACGAGCGAACGAAAATCCGCTGGAAGTTCAGCTGCGAGAGCCGGTACGACGTGTCTGCCTGGGCGTAAACACGGAACGAACGGTTCAGATACGTGAAGTCGTTGATGTAATCGGATCCCATGTAGATCGCAAGCGTGCTGAATATGTCTGCGATCGAGACGCCGATTTGCTGGGCTTTGTCACGATCGATGTCGACGACTAATTCCGGAGCGTTCGCGTGGAACGTCGTGTAGATCGAGCGCAGGTTAGGATCTTGATTCGCGTTGTGGACGAACTGCCGCGCGGCTTTACTAAGCGCTGAGAGTCCAATGTTGCCCGTGTCTTCGAGCTCGAATTGGAATCCGCCGACGTTGCCGACGCCGGAAATTGCAGGCGGGTTGAACGCTACGATCGACCCCTCAGGAATCTGCGAAAGCTTTGCGTTCAAGCGCTGCAAGATCGCCTTCAGCGTGTGCTGCGCACCGGGCCGTTCTCCCCACGGCTTGAGATGCGCGAACATCAATCCGAAGTTCGGACCTTGCCCTACGAAGCTGAAACCTTGAATACTGAAAACGTCGAGCACGTCGGGCTCCGCGCGAATGATGTTCTCGGCCTTGAGCGCAACCGATGAGGTATACGGTAGCGACGAGCCGTCCGGAGCCTGCAGCAAGACGAAGAAATAACCCACGTCTTCGTCCGGAATGAATGCGCTCGGCGTGCGGGTGAAGATAAAACCGGTTACGATTAATCCGATCGCGAAGAGTGCACCGACGGTTTTGCCGTGACGCATCGTCGGCGCAAGGGTCCGATCGTACGCCGTACGCATCCACTGAATGACGACGTTGACGAGATCGAAGAATCGCCCGTGTGAGCCTTCTTCGGAACTGATCAGCAGGCGCGACAACACCGGTGTGAGCGTTAGCGAGCAGAATAGCGAGATGCCGATCGCGCAAGCGATCGTCAATGCGAACTGTTGATACAGTCTTCCGGTCGTACCTGGAAAGAAGCCGACCGGAACGAAGACCGAGAGCAGCACGAGAGAGCTTGCGATGACCGCGCCGTAGATCTCTTTGAGTGCCTGCTGCGCGGCTTCCATGCGTTCCATTCCTTTGTCTTGAATGAAACGCGCGATGTTCTCGATGACGACGATTGCGTCATCGACGACGAGTCCGGTCGCGAGCGTAAGACCGAACAGCGTTAGCGTGTTGATCGTGAACCCGAAGACCTTCATCAAAAAGAACGTTCCGATCAAGGAGATCGGGATCGTGATCGCTGGGATTAGCGTTGTGCGCCAATCCTGCAAGAACAAGAAGATTACGATCACGACCAGCGCAATCGCCATCAGCAGCGTGATCAACACTTCCTTGATCGATTCGCGTACGAACTCACTCGAATCGAATGCCAGCCCGTACTTCATGCCGGGCGGGAAATGCTTTGAAAGTTCCGCCATGGTCACGCGCGCACGTTGCGAAAGGTCGAGGGCGTTTGCGCTCGGCAGCTGTAACACCGCAATGCCGACCGACGGACGGCCGTTGAAGCGCAACTCCGTCGAATAGTCTTGCGCGCCGAGCTCGACGTGTCCGACGTCGCGCATGCGCACAAAGCCGCCATTCGCGGTCGTCCTGACGATGATGTTCCCGAACTGCGCAGGATCTGCCAAGCGGCCACTGACGTCGATTGGAATCTGGAACGGCGTGTTGTTCGGAATCGGCGGCATGCCGAATGCGCCGGCCGGGACTTGCACGTTCTGCGCCGCAATTGCGTTGGCGACGTCGAGGGCCGTCAGCCCGAGCGCATTTAGCCGCTTCGGGTCGATCCACACACGCATCGCGTAGCGTCGATCACCGAAGGTGTGCACGTCGCCGGCACCCTTGATGCGCTTGAGCGCGTCCACCAAGTAAATGTCGGCGTAGTTCGCGATGAAGAGGCGGCTGACGCTCGGATCGGTCGCGTACAGTCCGAACGCGATCACGAACGAGCCGGAGTTCTTCTTGATAACAAGTCCGGTCTGCTGTACGGCCGAAGGCAGGACTCCGAGCGTGCTGTTCGCGGCGTTTTGTACGTCGGTCGCGGCGATATCAAGGTTGGTATCGAGCGAGAAGGTGCACGTGATCGTCACCGTCCCGTTGTTCGTGCTCTGCGAGCTGATGTAACGCAGGCCTTCGGTACCGTTGATCGCCTCTTCCAGCGGAATCGTGACCGTTTGCTCGACCGTCTCCGCGCTTGCGCCGACATACGTCGCGGTGACGGTAACGGTTGGCGGCGCGATTTGCGGATACTGGGAGATCGGAAGCGCCGGGATCGTGATCAGCCCGACCAACACGATAAAAAGCGAGCACACCGATGCAAAAATCGGACGCCGCAGGAAGTAATTCACTCGCCAGGAGCTTGGCTGCACGCCCCGGGAACTCCGGCTTATGGCTTCCGAAGCAGCCCCTCGGCCGTTACGCGGTGTGCGCGTCCTCGATTGTGCGACGATGATCGCGGGGCCGCTGTGCGCGGCGCAGCTCGGCGATTACGGTGCAGAGATCGTCAAGCTCGAACATCCTGGGAAAGGCGATCCCGCGCGTCACTTCGGTGCCGAGAAGCACGGCGAAGGAATCTACTGGAAAACACTTTCGCGCAACAAATCGAGCGTCACGCTCGATCTGCACAAACCCGAAGCGCAACAAATTTTTCGACGCTGGCTTGGAACTTTTGATATTCTGATCGAAAATTTTCGCCCCGGGACGCTCGAACGTTGGAATCTGGATCCGCGCGAGCTGATCGCGGAACATCCGCATTTGATTATCTTGCGCATGACGGCATTCGGGCAAGAAGGTCCATATCGCGATCGCGCCGGTTTCGGAACGCTCGCGGAAGCGATGACCGGAATAGCAGCGCTCAGCGGCTGGGAAGATCGGCCACCGCTTCTTCCGCCGTTTGCACTCGCCGACACGATGGCGGCGATGCTCGCGACCGGCGCGATCCTCGCAGCGTACGTGCGCGCTCAGGAGACCGGCGAAGGCGAGATCATCGACTGCGCAATCTATGAAGCCGCAATGAAGCTCACCGAGCTGCACATGATGGACTACGATCAGACGCGCCACGTTCCGATTCGCAAAGGTAATGAGCTCGAGTTCACCGCGCCGCGCGGCGCATTTGCGTGCAGCGACGGTCTGTGGGTCGCGCTATCCGGCAGCTCACAGTCAATTGCCGAACGCTTCATTCGCGCCATCGGCGGCGAAGAGCTAGCTCAAGACGCTCGGTTTAAGACCAACACCGACCGTATCAAGAACGGCGACGCACTCAACCGTGCGATCGGAGACTGGTGCAAGGTTCGCACCCGTCAAGACGTGCTGGATACGTTGATTCCGCTCGGTTGCGCGATCGGACCGCTCGAAACGATCCAAACCGTCTTCGACAATCCGCAAATTCAATTTCGCAAGTCGTACGTCACGGTCGATGATCCGACGTTCGGCGCGCTGCGCATGATGCGCGCGCAACCCGAATTCTTGAATTCCGAACCGGCAACACTCGTCCCCGGACCGTCGGAGCTCGGCGCCGACACCGCGCGATTGTTGAAGAACGATCTTGGTTTGTCGGACGAGGAAATCTCAAGACTTGTCATCCCGAGCGAAGCCGAGGGACAGCGACCACCCTCAGACCCTGTTATCGTCGCCTAACACTCGATCGACCATCGCCGCGGATAACCCAACGTAGTTACGCGGATCGAGTAACTTTTCGAGCGCCGCGCGATCGAAAATCTTCGAGATCTCCGGATCGGCTGCGAGCAGATCGATTAGACGCCCTTTGCCCTTTGCGACGGCGACGCAAATTTCGGCGATCTTGTCGTGCGCGATCTCACGACCCAACTTCGGGCCAAGCGCCATCATCACGTTCTCGGTGTTGATCAAACCATCGGTGATTTGCAGATTGCGCAACATGCTCTCGGGATGAACTTCAAGACCTCCGAGCATGAACTTCGCCTGCGCCAGCGCACCTGCGGTGAAGCAAAATATCTCGGGCAGCACAAGCCATTCGATTTCCCACGGTCCCGTGGCGCGTTCGAGATCCGAGCCCATCGCGGTGAGCAATCCGGCAACGTGCTGGCGCACGACGCCGGCGCATGCGGTGATATACGCGCACGAGATCGGATTGCGTTTTTGCGGCATCGTGCTCGAACCGCCGCGTTGACCGGCACCTGCCGGTTCCGCAACCTCGTCGAGCTCCGTCATCATCATCAACTTGACATCGAGTGCGATCTTCTCGAGCAAACCGCACAAGAGTCCAAGAAAATTTCCGACCTCACAGATCGTATCGCGCATGGTGTGCCACGCGATCGACGGACGTCCGAGACCGAGCTCATCCATCAGTGCGTCCTGCACCTCGAAACCGCGACCCTCGAGCGACGCGAGCGTTCCCACGGCGCCGCCAAGCTCGCCGATCAACACGCGTGGCTTCATTTGATTGAGTCGCTCGAGCTGGCGTTGGAACCCGGAGAGCCAGACCGCAACTTTGTAGCCGAATGTCATCGGGACGGCTTGCTGGAGGTGGCTGCGTCCGACCATCGGCGTGTCACGATATTCGCGCGCGAGGCTGGCGAGCTCGCCCGTAACGGTGTACATATCGCGCTCGATCAGCTCGAGGCCGGCACGCATCTGTAATGTCGTCGCGGTGTCCGTGACATCTTGCGTCGTCGCGCCCCAGTGGCACCATTGCCCGAGGCCGTCCGCGCAGGCCGCGGTGAGCTGCTGGACGACCGGCATGATCGGGAAGCCGACGCGTTCGGTCGCGGCCTTCAGCTTTACGAAGTCGATGGCTTCGATTTTGCAATGCTTCGCAATTTCGGCGGCCGCGTTCTGCGGGATGATGCCGAGCCGGGCTTGCACGAGCGCAAGCGCCTTTTCGAAGTCGAGATAGTGTTGAACGCGGCGCCCGTCCGACCACACCGCGCGCATTTCCGGCGTGCTGAATATATCGCGGTAGATCGACGAATCGATGGCTGTTGCGTTCGAATGCATCCCTACCCCTTATTCGATGAGCTTGACGTTTTGCGGATAGATCGGACGATTGATGATCCGCTCGAGCGTTTCCGGCGATTCCACGAGCACGAGCGAGCAGAAGCGCGCAAAGCTTTCACGTTCGGCTTCACCTTCTGCAAAGCGCGCGTTCTGCGTCAAGTCGATTTTTCCGGGGATATCGAGGATTCGTATGAACCGTCCGTCGTCGTCGGTGCCGACTTCGGCCAGCCCGGCGTCGGCGAAAATCAGCAGCGCAAACCCGATCGTCGAGGCTCGCACGTTGCGCAGGTCGAGGTTCGCAGCGACCGTCTCGTTATCGACCCGCGCGATTCCGTCGCGGGCAAAGCCACGGACGGCTCGGTAGATCTCCCGCAGCGTCTCGAGTCTCGGCGCTTCGCAATCGATCAGGAACTCGTTGAGCCCCTTGTCGCTCTCGCCGAAGAGCAAGTGAATATTGGCGTCGGCGCCGTCGCGTCCGGCTCGGCCTGACTGCTGATTGAACTGCGTGAAATCAAAGCTAAGGTGATAGAGAAATACATTGCGCACGTCGGGCAGATCGATTCCCTCGCCGAACGCCGACGTCGCGACGACGACGCGCAAAGCTCCATCGCGAAAATAGTTTTCGACCATCGCGCGATCGGCTGAGCCCATCCCCGCGTGATAGAAGGCGACATCGTTACCGAGCGCCGTTCGAAGCTTCTCTGCAACATTGGTTGCGCCGCTTCGCGAGTTGCAATAGACGATGCCTCGCCCACCGTCGCGCAGCACGTCGATCAGATATGCTTCCTTCTGGGTTGTATTGCGAGCGTCCACAACGTGCAGGTTTTCACGAATCGTTGTGTCGATGACCCAAGCGTCGATGCCAAGCTCGCGACGGATGTGCTCGAAGGCATTGTCGGTCGCGGTCGCCGTCAACGCGAGTACTTGCGGCATCCCAAGTTTCGGCAGAATCTCCGGAAGTTTCGCGTACGCGGGCCGGTGGCGTGACTCGTAGAGATGATGACCCTCGTCGATCACGAGCAGTGCCGGGCGGCTTTGCGGCGCACCGAAGCGCTCGATGTGATACTCGATGAACTCAGGCGTCGAACAGACGATATCCCACTCGCCGCTCTCGAGCACCGCCATCAGCTCGGCCCGTTCTGCCCCATCGATCGCGCCGTTTGCGCGAAACATCCGAATGCCGAGATCGCCGAGTCTGCGCTCGAGCGCCAAGAACTGATCGTTCGCGAGAGCGCGGAGCGGATAGATGACGAGCGTCTTCGCGCCGCGTTCGAGCGCACGAATGGCAGACGGGTACTGAAAGCAAAACGATTTTCCGCGTCCGGTGCCCATGACCGCGAGCGTGTTGCGTCCGTCTTCGATGCGTTCGACGACGAGCGACTGCGATTCGCGCAAGGGATGCGCCCCGATCAGCGCGCGCACGACCTCATCGTGGCGCGGTGGACCTGAAGTCTTCGCTGCGCGAGCGCGCGCTCGCACGACGTCGGTGCGCTTGACGCGAATGTTCACACCGAACGAACGGCCGTTGCCACCGCCGGTTACAGCCGTCACTTCGGCAGTGTAGCGGCGGCCGTCGGCGTCGATGAGCGGCGCAAGTTTCTCGGCAAGATCGCGTTTCAGGAAGCCAAGCTGCAAGGCTCCATAAAATGCAGCGATCGCATTTGAATCGTGCGGATTATCGGCTTGACGGCGCAGCTCGATCGTTGCGCCCGGCCGTACGCCTGCGGCAATATCCTGACGCCCTTCGAAGCTGACGCCTGCGAGCTTGGTATTGAATTCGCCCGAATCGCCGATATTTGCGTAGCGGTCGCGATCCAGAAACTGCGCCGACTTTGCAAACAGTGCATCGACGAACGCGCTTGATTCGCTTTTTTCCTCATCGAACGTCGCGAGGAGCCGCTCGAACGCGGCCTCGGACGGAGTCGCGGGGGGAAGAGACTTACTCGGTCTCTTCGAGATTGAGTTTTATCTCCTCATGGCCTTGCTCGAGCGCTTCGTCGTGCAAACCGGCGCGTTGTGCGTCGAGCGGATCGATCTCCTCGATCTCCGGCTCGATCGTTTCGGTCGCCGCCGTCGCGACTCGACGCTTACGGTAGCGCGTGTGCCGCGCGTCGCCGCCGCTCTCGGACTTTCCCTTTTCCTTGCGCTCTTTGCGCGCAGCCAAAATCGCTTCGCGCTCGATCGCGCTGCGTGCCGCCTGTGCCTTGGCTTCGGCGACCGTACGCGGACGCGCGACCGGCGTGCTGAGGCCGAGCGCGCGACGGCGTTGGGCGCGTTCCAACTGCTGCTTGCGCAGTCTAACGACCAGCGGCGCCGAGTAGAATATTGAGTGGTAACCGCCCGAGCAAATGCCGACGAGCAGCGCAAATGCGAAGTTCTTGAGCGACGCTCCACCCAGTGCCAACAGCGCGACCAGCGTGATGATGACGGTCGCGAGCGTGTTCACGGAGCGGGTCATCGTCTGCAGGATCGAGGTATTGACGATTTTCTCGTACGGCTCACCGTCCATGACCTTGGTGTTCTCGCGAATCCGATCGAGAATCACGATCGTATCCATGACCGAGTAGCCGATGACCGTTAGAACCGCGGCGAGAAACGCGTCGTCGACGCGCTTGTCGGCGATCGCGTAGATACCGATCATCATCAGCGAGTCGCGTACGAGCGCGATGATTGCAACGAGTCCGAAGATATAGTTCCAGCCAAAGCGGAACGCGATGTAGATGAATTGGATCGTGATCGCGATGACGAGCGCGTAGAGCGCGTGCAGCAGGTACTCGTGAGACAGCGTCGGTCCGACCGTCGATATCGACGATTGCGCGCGATCGACTGTCCCTAAGCTCCCGAGCGCACCCCACAACTTGGAAGTGTCGTTGCCAAAGTCGGTCTGGGTCTCGATGCTCCAGCGTGAATCCGGTAGGTCGCCCGTCTTGGTAAGCGTGTTGATCCGCTCGTCGCCGACGCCGATCGTCGAGAGAGCCGAAGTGATTTGCGCTTGCGTGACGCTCTTATCGAACTTGAGCGTTACGTCGGTTCCGCCCGTGAACGACAGGCCGAGGCGAAGCGGTGCGCCCGTATTGTGCCAATGCACGCCCATCGTGATGAGGCCGGCCGCAATCACGACATACGAGATCGCCGAGACGACTCGGAACCAGCCGACGATGTTCCAATTCAGACGCCGGAAGAACATATTAGATTCCGGCCTTCACAGCCGCGATATCTTTTTCGCTGGCGCCGTACGCGGACGGTGCGGTGACGATGTCCGCATCGACAACGACGTCCATAAAGAAGCGTGTGATGTATACTGCCGTCGCAAGCGAGAATACCGTTCCCCAAAATAACGTGTACGCGAAGCCTTTGACGGTGCCGGTGCCGAGCATGAACAAAACGCCCGCACCAACGATCGTCGTCACGTGGCTGTCGAAAACCGTCGTAAACGCGCGTGCAAAACCGGTGCGCACGGCGGCGCGCAAGGTCTTGCCCGCCCACAGCTCTTCTTTGAGCCGTTCGAAGATCAGGACATTGGCGTCAACCGCCATACCGATTGAAAGCACGAATCCGGCGATGCCGGGTAGTGTGAGTGTTGCTTTGTTGACGGCGAGCAGCGCTAGTAGAGCGACGACGTAAACGACAAGGGCCAAGTCGGCGAGCAATCCCGGCAATCGATAGACGATGATCATGAAAACCAGGACGAGACCAAGACCGAGCGCCGCAGCATAGAGCGATTCCGTTAAGTCGAGCTGTCCGAGCACAGGGCCGATCGTATCGTCTGAGATGATCACGACGGGGACCGGCAGCGCTCCGGCGTCGAGCTCGTTTGCGATGCGCACGACGTCATCTTCGGTGAAGTTACCGGTTATCTCGCCGCTCTCGCCGATCGGCGATTGAATCACGGGCGACGAAACGAAGCTGCCGTCCAAGAAGATGCCGAGATCCTGATGCAGATACTTGCGCGTCAGCGAATCGAACTTGCCGGGATTCTTCGTTTGAAAGTCGATCTTCGGGTGGCCGCTCTGATCGTAAGAAGCCTGAGCGCCCTTTAGCTCGGAGCCGCTATAGATCGTCGCACCGCTGGCGAGGTACGCCGGTGACGGCTTCTGGACGCTTCCTTGAATATAGGCTTGATCTTTGCCCGAGGTTTGCGCAGCGTATGCACGACTCGCAACTTGCTCCGGAACGATCTTGAATTCGAGATGCGCGACGTCTTTGAGCGCACGAATCGCTTCGTCGGGATTCTTCACCGCAGGCAGCTCGACCAAAATCCGATCGTTGCCGACGCGCGTGATCTGTGGCTCCGTCACACCCAATCCGTTGATACGATTGTCGATGACTTGAACGACCTGGCTTTGCACCTGGCTCGTGATGGCTGGGACGTCTTTGGTCGGTTGCAACTGCAAAATGACCTGGACGCCGCCACGCAGGTCGAGGCCCAGTCGTATTTTCTGTTGCACGGGGACAATCGCCCAAACGCAAAGGGCGACGAAGACGGCCAGCAGTGCCGCCTTCAATGGATTTTTGAACTTAGACCACATTTTCCGCCCGCGGGAAGGGGAGAACCGAGAGATTGTAGCAGGGTCGGCATCCCGGGTCAAACCGCGAATGAGGGCGCTTGAGATGGTGGATGTTAAGGGGGTCGACGCCGGCCTTCTTCAGACGAAATATCGTCTGACGAAGCAACGCGCCGCTATTCTGCGTGCTCTAGACGGCGCAGCACATCTTTCCGCGGAAACGATTTTAGAACGCGTTCGTGAGGAGCTTCCAGGCGTCAGCCTTGGGACGATCTACCGCACGCTCGATATCCTGCGCGAACTTGGCCTCGTCCAAGTGTTTTCGCATGCAGGTTCTGCGGCGAGGTTCGAAGCCGTGCTCGAAAAACATCATCATCTTTTGTGTACAAAGTGCACTCAGCTCGTCAACATCACGGCGCCGGGACTTGCCGATCTTGCCGCAGCGATCGGCTCGACGCGGGGATTCTCGGAGATCGACTGCGTGCTGACCGTCACGGGGCTTTGTCCGTCGTGTTCGACGGCCAGCGTACCGATCGGCTCGAGCGGCATTTCGCGCGGCAACTCGGCGTAGGAAAACACTTCGAGCTCGATTCCCCACCGCACCACGAGCTCGCCGAGTAAAGGTCTGGCGCGCGAACCCGTGACGATCGCGCCGGCGTGCGCAAACCGCTCCGCGTGTGCGACGAGCGCCGAACGTAGACCGAGCGCAAAACCCGGATCCGGCGCAACGCCAAGCTCGGGATCGTCGTAGCGCAGCAGCGTCTCTTCGAGATCGAGTGCCGCAACGAGTACGTGCGGAACGCGATTGCGGCGACGCAGCTCGAGTGGCACGATGCGGCGTCGCATCGCTTCGGCGAGCTCGCGCGGTTCGCGTCCTGCGCTCGCGTCGATGAGCGCTTCCAGCGCGACGAGCGGATCGCGGGGCCACATCTTCTCTCGTAAGAGCAGCACGAACGCTCGGTGCGCAAGCGCAACGGGCACGGCATCACCGATCTCCTTGACGATCGCCGGCGCGGCCGCACGAAGATGCTCGAGCAGCGTCGCAAACTCTTGGCGGCCGAAGAGCTCGGCGGCATGCCGCCGCGCGACTTCCGCCAGATGCGAGCCGAGAATCGAAATCGGATCGAATACAATCAGTCCCGACTTTTCTGCGACGGATCGTAGCGCGGGATCGATTGCACGCGCGGTAAGGCCGTAGACGGGTTCGCGAACGGCATCGCCGGCAACGCTCGCCAGAAGATCATCGTTGCCGACGGCGAGCAGCCGGCCAAGCTGTAAGCGGCCAACCGCCGCGACGGCGTCGTGTACGCGAATCGCGTACGTGTCTTTCTCGCGTGTGAGATCGTCGCGCAGGCGTACGCCGGGAATCGCGATTCCAATCTCAATCGCGAGTGCGCGACGAACCTCCCCGATCCGATCGAGCAGCGCCTCGTCGTACGGCGGCTTGAGCAGTGCGAGTAAGTCCGCACCGACGTCGATCGCAATTGCATCGACGCCGACGAGCCCGAGCGCACTTTCTGGACGCCGCAATGCAACGCGTCGTGCATCCGAATGCTTCTTGCGTGCGAATGCACTCTCGTCGCGCTGCTTACGCTGCGCAAGATGAGATACTAGGAACGCAGCGCCCGAAAGCGTCGCGAAGAGCGGTCCCGGAAGAGCGGGCACGAAAGCAAGGAGGCCAATCAACGTTGCAGCGCCGCGCAACGCATCGGGGCGCGCGAGCAGCTGTTGCGCGAGATCGCTGCCGAGCGAACGCTCGACGGCGACCCGCGTCACCATCAGGCCCATCGCAAGCGAGATCAAGAACGCCGGCAGCGTCGTTACAAGCGCGTTCCCGATCGAGAGAATCGAATAGCGCGCGAAGGCATCGGCCGGCGCCAGACCATGGGTGAGACCGATTGCAATTCCGCCAACCAGATTCAACAGCACGATCACGAGCGCAGCGACCGCATCGCCCTTGACGAACTTCCCGGCACCGTCCATAGCGCCGTAGAAATCTGCTTCGGCTTGAATTCGCGCGCGGCGAGCACGCGCCGCATCCGGCTCGAGAAGGCCGGCGTGCACCTCGGCATCGATAGCCATTTGTTTGCCCGGCATCGCATCGAGCGTGAACCGCGCTGCAACTTCGGCGACACGTTGCGCGCCTGTGGCGACGACCACGAATTGAATCGTGATCAAGATTGCAAAGACGATCAATCCCACAATCGGGCTGCCGCCGACGACAAACGCACCGAACGCCGGAATCACCGCGCCGACGCCGCCCGGTTCGTCGCCGTGTGTCAGAATCAAGCGGGTTGCGGAGACGTCAAGCGCGAGACGATAGAGGGTCGCGACCAGCAGTGCCGGCGCGAATGCAGAGAATTGTAATGGCTCTTCGATCCGAATCGCGACCATCAGGACGAGCGCGGCGCAGAGGATATCGATCCCTAAGAGCAAGTCGAGCAGCAGCGGCGGTAACGGAACGACCAGTACAAGGACGATTCCCAGCACGACAGCCGCGAATGCGTAGGTGGAGCGCATTACGATTCTCTCTGCAACGCAGCGATGATTTGCGCGACGGCGAGATAGAGCTCGGGCGGTATCGGCCCCAGCGCATCGTGCGCGTAGAGCTGCCGCGCGAGCGGCGGATTCTCAACGAGTGGTATGCGCGTCTCCGCAGCAAGCTTCCTGACGCGCAGTGCGCCTTCGTCTGCGGCACGAACCAAAATCATTGGAACCGGCATTTCCTCGGCGACGTAACGGACTGCGATCGCGATGTGGGTCGGGTTGACGACGACGAACGTGGCGCGCCGAACGTTGCGCAGCGCACCGCGGACCATCATTCGGTGGAAACGCCGCCGGCGTGCGCGCGCTTGTGGGTCGCCATCGTGCTCGCGCATCTCGCGGCGCAGTTCGTCGACCGTCATGCGCAAACGCCGGCGCCAACTCTTATGCACGACGAGCAGGTCAATCACTGCAGCGATGCAACCGATTGCGATCGCACCTTCGATGACGCGCAAGATCGCGCTGGGCGCGGGTGCTATCTCGCATGCGATGACAACGAGGCCGGCGATCACGGCCAGTGCGCTGCGTGCCACGCTGCTCGCCGCGTCGATTCCGAGCGGAGGCGTAAGGCTCAGCCGAAACGCGAGCGACCGCAGCGAGGGTCCACGCGTTTGCGCGAACGTTGTAAGCACGGCTGCGAGCGCGCCGCCGCTCCCAGTTCCAATGACGGCGATACACGTTGCGGTGGCAATACGCGCGTCACTGCCGTGATTTAGGATCGTCCGCAGACCTTCCAAGAGCGCCGACTGGACAAGCGGTAGCGCCGCAAGAAGTCCGAGCGAAGCACCGCACAATGTTGCGACCGCAACGGCGTCACGCGAAATCGGGTGATCGCCTTCGCGGCGCGCGCGCTCGAGCCGCGAGGGTGTCGGCTCAAACGATTTCAGTGGTAGGCCAGAGAGGCAAACGCGATCAATAAGACGCCGGCGTACGCGGCCGGGTACGAGAGCGACAGATGCCCGAAGCGAGGGATGACGCGCGCAAGCACGGCGAGACCGGCATGAACGCAGAGCGTCACGCAAATCGCGGGCGTCGCGAGTTGAAGACACAGTCGTGCGAGACTTGCGGCGTAGCCGAGGCCGACGCTGCGCAGCGTCTGTGCATCGACGGCGTTGCCCAACGGAACGACGGAAAACGTTTTCGCGAACGCTACGACAAGCGCATCGATTCCGCCCAACGCAAAATATGCCGCAATGAAGACGAGCAGCCACAGACCACCGAACCCGACCGGCGCAACACCTATTCCGGGAATGCTCGCGCGCAAGCCGACGAGATCGTCGAGCATGCGTCCGGCGGCCGCAACCGCTTCAAAGACGAGCGTGGCGCCAAAGCCGAATACCGCGCCCGTCAGCGCCTCGCTCGCAACGACCGCAACGAACGCTGCTGCCGAATGTTCGTGAAGAGCCCCGGCGCTTGGCAAGACCGCGACCGCGAGCGCAAATGCGAACAGCACGCGCACGCTTGCGGGGACGTTCGTCCGCGAAAATCCGGGCGCACGCACGAAGAATCCGATCGCTCGCGCGAAGACCGCAAATAGAGTCGCCGTCACGTGCCGTGGACGAGCGCCGGAAGCGCACCGATTGCGTTCGCGAACAAACTTGCGCAGAGGCGTAACCCGAACGGTCCGAAGACTGCGACGAGTGCGCCGATCGCAATCAGTTTCGGGAGCAGCGTTAGCGTCTGTTCGTGGACTTGCGACGCGGCTTGCAAGACGGCAACCGCCGTTCCAACGAGTGTCGCGAGCACAACCGCCGGCAGCGCCAACACTGCACTGACCACGAGAGCCTCACGCAAAAGGTCATCCAGCGCCGTCATTTGGCGCAGTTTAGAGCGCCGCTATGACGCCTCGATTACGCCGGGATGACTAACGTACGTGGGCGAGGATCAGGACGAGCGAGACCGCGAGCAACGCAAGGCCGGCGATTTGCTGTCCGCTGAGTGGCTCTCCAAGGATGAACCGGGACACCAGTGCGACGCAAACAATTCCTGAACATAAATGTATGGCGCCCATTTGCGCACCGGAGAATGCTCCCGTACTGTTTCCGAGCCGCGTTGCCGTGACGTTGAGGACGTATTCAGGGAGAACGATCGCCCAGCTAATCGCGAGAGCCCCGAAGAACGTCAGCGACGACCTGAATCGCAGGTGCCCCAACCAAGCCGTGGCCATGAACGCTCCGGAAGTAACAATCATCGCGGGCACGACAAGACGAACGAGCCATAAAGCCATCTTAGGCTCGAGCTTCGCTAGACCGGAAGTGTGAGACCTGGCCAGCGATTCGCGGCGCGCAACGCGGAACAAACCGCACGGCTTGCGGGCGAGCGATTTAGCGTATAGAAATGAATGCCCGGCGCACCGCGTGCAAGCAGATCAGCGCACTGGAGCGTGGCGTACGCGACGCCCAGATCGACAACCGCTTCGGGTTCGTCCGCTCGGCGCTCGAGCTCCGAGCGCAGCCGGAGTGGAATCTCCGAACCGCACATCTCCGTAAAGCGCTTGATCTGGCGGTAATCGGTAATCGGCATGATGCCGGGAAGAATCGGCACCGTGATTCCCATGCTGCGTGCGCGCTCGACGAACGTGATGTAGCGTTCGTTGTCGAAAAAGAGCTGCGTCGTGAGGAAATGCGCGCCGGCCCGAACTTTTTCGGCGGCGTAGCGCAAATCCGTTTCCGCGTTGAATGCTTCAGGATGCGTTTCAGGATAGCACGCGGCGCCGATGCAAAACGCGTAGTCTTTGGAAAGCATCGCAATGAGCTCTGCAGCGTGCGCAAAGCCGTCCTTCGAAGCACTAAACGCTTCTTCACCCTTTGGGGGATCGCCGCGCAGCGCCATGATGTTTTCAATATTCGCGGCGGCTAAATCATCGAACAGCGAACGCAGCTCATCGCGCGTGGCACCGACGCACGTGACATGCGCCATGACGTCGAGACCCAGCTCGTTGCGGATCCGCTTGGCAAGCTCAACCGTGCGCGCACGGGTCGAACCACCCGCGCCGTAGGTGATCGAAACGAAGGCCGGCTGCAAGGCCCGAAGCTGCGCGATCGCCTCGAAAAGCAAGCGCACGCCGTCGTCGTTCTTCGGTGGGAAGAATTCGAAGGAGAAAAACGGCTGCCGCTGCTCGAGCGATTCGGTGATGCGCATCTAACCTATAATTATCTAAAGCTCGCGGTCACCCCCGCACAGACGAGCGCCCACCCGTCGACCGTGACGAACAGCAGCAGCTTCAAGGGCAACGACACGATCGGCGGGCTGAGCATCATCATGCCGAGGCTCATCAAGATCGCGGCAACCGCGAGATCTATCGCGAGAAACGGCAGATACAACGCCACGCCGATCGCAAATGCGCTGCGTAGTTCTCCGACGACAAACGCGGGCACAAGTACGGTAATCTCGCTCGACGATCGATGCGCAACCCGTGCGAACAGGGCGAGATCCTTTGCGCGGGTTTGCCGGATCATGAATTTGCGCAGTGGCTCGACGGCGCGCCCGACGAATGCGCTCTGCGAAAGGTGGCCGTGCGCGTACGGTTGGAGCGCGTCATGCTGGATCGCCTGAATCGTCGGCGTCATCACCAGCATCGTTAGAACAATCGCAAGTCCGGTGAGCACCATGCTCGGTGGAATTGTCGGCGACCCGATTGCCGAACGCACGAGCGAGAGGACGACGACGATGCGAACGAACGACGTCGTCATCACCGCGATGAACGGAACGATCGAAAGGAGCGTCAGTCCGGCGAGCGCGTCGAGGGGTAGGGACGCTCGCGTATGCGCGAAGAGCGCGAAAAGATCGTCCACCACAGCGATGGTGGGCGCAGCGAATTTCGCCTAGATTGCCGAGGCAGGTCTAGGGCGTTTCCGGCCTCTCGATTAGCTCTGTAATACGGACACCAAAATTATCATCGATCGCGACGACCTCGCCGCGTGCGACAAGCTTGTTATTCACGAGCAAGTCGACAGGGCCGCCGGCGAGCCGGTCGAGCTCGACCACGGAGCCGGTGCCCAGCTTGAGAATGTCGCGGACATTCATCTTCGCCTTGCCCAATTCAGCAGTGACCTGAAGCGACACGTTCAGGAGCAGGTCGAGATTCTTGCCGTTCTCCGAGACTCTCATATCAACTCATGTACCTTGAAGGCGGATCGATCGCCGAGCACGCCGCCTTCGCCCGCAGCGATGGGGTCGGGCCCAGCGTTCAGCGTCGCGTACGGGCCCACCTTGGTTCCGAGGGGGACGACATCGCCGGGCTTTAGACCCGCTATTGTAAAGATATTGAACACGGCGACGGCGAGCTGTACGGAGCATTCGATGGGGCAATCTTCCAGGTCCTCGGCTGCGATCATCGGCCCAATTTGCGGAGCCTTCTCGTTGGCCGCGACACCGATCACAACGTCGAGTGGTGGGGGGATTCGCAGCTCACAGTATGCACGGCGCTCGGCCGGCGATTTCGCTCGTGCAACCGCATCGTTGCACGATCCACGAATCGGCTTGAGCCGGTCCGTAAGCTCTGCGACGAAGCGTTCGAAAACTCGTGTCTCCATCCGGGACAGCTTTTGCTCGTGATGCGGTGAGCTCTCGCCGAACGCACAACCCACGATACGCCGCGCAGCTTTGGGCGAGATCACGATACTCAGATCGCCGGCTGCAGCCGTCATCTCGAAGACGAGGTTGTCATCGCAGAGCCGGGCCCACGTTGCGGCTTCCAAATGCACCGGTGGAAATGCGTCGATCGCAATCGATTCGCCGAAAAGATCGGAGGCGCACGACTCGACCGCGTGCGCAATCGCCGCGATCAAGCGTAAATCAAACGGAACGCGCCGTTCGAACCGCGCGCTCGAATCCGGCGCCCACACCAGTTCGCGAACGTTCATTTAACGAGATCGAAAGCTCCGCGCGCGAAGGCATTTTGCGAACGTTCTACGGCACTAATCGCGCGCATCGCAAGATAGGCATCCTGCAGACGCGAGATGGCAGCATCGGAGTCAAGCCGCCCGAGCGCGCGTCTCTGCGTTTCGATCGGCAAGAAGCTGCCGTCGTTCGGTGATCCGATGAACGGAACGACATGCGCGGGAGCACCCACATGTGTCGCATCGATCCGCTCGAGACGCGTACCCGCCGGAAAACGGGCAAGCCCGACGCGTCCCACAACGACACGCTCGACGCTCGACTCGCCGGTTTTCGGATCGAGCACGCTGCGCGCGTATCCGAACACGCCGTCCGGCTCGACGCGAATATCCTGCGCGCGTCCGAGCAACGCATCGTTCGCGTCGATCTGCAAGGGACGCGGATACGCCGGAGTCATCCCCATCACAAATCCAAGCACCGGCGTCCCATCGCTGCTGACAAGAAAGCCATCATGCACGGCAAGCGCGCCATCGCGCGTGTACGATGGCCGCGCAGCATCGCCGGCAACAAGATACGCATCCGGCGGTAACGCTACAGACAACGGATCGTTCGTCAGCTCCGCCCGCTCGGGCCGAAGCGCATCTTGAAAATTCGGCTGCGCGCCTCCGGTGAAAATCATGCGCAAATCCTCAGCACGCCGCTCGACGTTCTCGATCGCATTCGCAACACCAACATTCACAGCGCGTACCTCACCTGCCCAAGCGCCTTCTCCACGACATCGCGCAGCACAGCCGGACAAAACGCAACGATCTGCACACGTCCTCTCGCCGCGCACGACATAAAGACAAACTCGGCCTTGCGGCACCTCAAAAACAAACCTCGTCGCCTTCGGCTGCGATCGCAATCGCACAAGAATATCTGTTGCGAGCGCAGACAATCGCGCTCTACGGTCCCCTAACAATCTTTTCGTAGGGAGATCAGTCGCGGTGACATTTCTCGACGGACGCTCCAGCTTTTCCCGGAGCCATGGATGGCGAGAGGGAAAAGTGGGCGAGCAGACTTTTCCAGGATGGAAAAGTCGAGCGTTCAGGAGAGGAATGTTACCGCGCTGAGCGACCGCGCGAGAACGGTCAGTCCGAGCCAAATGCAGAGCGTCATACCACGCCTGCGATAGGGCACGTCGATCAACCCCAGGCGATCGAACGCTTACGAGGTCGAATTTCGCGGCGACTGCGTGCATGATGCGCAGTCTAGCGGCGCGATGTTATCTAGTTATTTTCCGGACTTGTACTGCGTGTACGTGTCGAGGACGTTCTTGACGTACGATTGTGTTTCGGGATACGGCGGGACGCCATTATATTTCTCGACGGCTTCCGGACCCGCGTTGTACGCGGCTACCGTATTAGTGAGGTTGCCGCCAAATCGATCCAGCAACGTTCGTAGGTATTTCGTACCGCCGGCGACATTTTGCGAGGGATCGTAGCTGTTGGTCACGCCGACATCCGCGGCGGTCTCCGGCATCAATTGCATCAAGCCTTGCGCACCGGCGCTCGAGGTAGCGTGCGGATCGAAGGCGGATTCGTTCGCCATGACGGCACGGATGAGATCCGGGTCGACACCCTGCGAAGCGCTGTTCGTCTGGACCAGCTGCTCGATAGCCGGCGTCGCCTGCGGCCCTGCCGCGGCACCGTCTTGGCCTGCGATTTGCTGCTGCACCATCGAGGCGAAATGCCCATTCGTCGGGACGTTCGAGATGGTGGGCGTCGTCTGCTCGGCCGGGTCGACCCCGAAAATCTGGTCGATCCGAGCCTGAATGCGGAAAAGGCCGGCGTCAAAATCCATGCTTATATTCTATCGGCAAGGTGATGGAGCGCGTCTAGGGTCCGAGCGATAAGCTCTGGTAGAGAATCTTGGCGCACGAACCCCTCGAGAGCAGTTTCCAGAGGGTCGGGAGGGGCTAAACCAAGGGCGCGGGCTTCCCGAGAGTCCTCGAGCCGGGCGAGGGCAGCCCTAACCTGAACCGCGGCAGCCATGTGATGAGGGTCGACAACGCCCGGCATCGGGCGGCTAAGGCTCGCCGGAACGTCGATCGCCGGGAAGGCACCGCGCTCGGCCCGGCTTCGAGACAGTATGAGGTGGCCGTCGAGGTGCGATCGGGCGGCCTCGGCGAGCGGGTCGGAGGCGTCGCCAACCTCGGAAAGCACTGTCGCGAGCAGCGTGACGGATCCGCTCGCGGTCGCTCCGGCACACTCGCACAGTTCCGCGAGCCGCGCAAAAACGGTCGAAGGGTAGCCGGCGCGTCCGGGCGGCTCGCCGCACGAAAGTGCGATCTCGCGCAATGCATGCGCGTAGCGCGCCAAGCTATCGAGGATTAGGACGACGTCGAGTCCGCACTCGCGCAAACGGCATGCCTGCGCCATCGCGAGCTGCGCTGCAGCGACGCGCTCACCGGCGGTGCGATCGGCCGGCGCGCAAACGATCGTGAGGCGCTCGCTCAGAATTGCGAAATGTCGCTCGGCCTCTGCACCACGCTCGCCGATCAACGCAACAACGACCGCATCTGCCTGTATGTCTCGCGCTATGGTTTGCAGCAGCGATGATTTTCCGGCGCCGGGCGGACCGAAAACGCCGAGCCGCATGCCCCGCGCGAGAGTCAGCAAAGCATCGATCGCGCGAACACCGGTCCATAGCGGCCGCGAAAACGCGCGTCGCTCGAGCGGTGGCGGGGCGAGGAGATAACGCGCGATCGAAAAGCGGGAACCGTTAGGCACAGCGCGTCCATCCAGCGGTCGGCCAATCCCGTCGACGGCGCGTCCGCACAAACTCGTTCCAAGAACCGTGCAATCGGCTGCGTCCTCACGCTCGACAACGTCGCCCAACGTTACACCGCGGGCATCATCGAGTAATGAGAGCGTGGTTCGCTCACCCTCGACGGCGACAACGACCGCTGCAACGTTTTGTCCACGCGCACGAATCGAAACGCGATCCCCAAGACACACGCCGTGCAAGTTTGTCTCGATGCGATGAGGCCGATTCGACGTAACGTGACCCCGAAGTAGGATCACCCGAGCGCGCGCTCGATCGCCGAATGAAGCCGGCGCCCTAGCGACGCGTCAATTTCCGTGCCGCTCCATGCTACGGTGATGTCGTCGTCCGTACACGTGACCGTCGCATTGGAAAAGCCGAAACGGCTCCGCAGACGCGCCACGATTCGCTCGACATCGATCGGAGCGAGCTGAAGCTCGCGTCCAAGGACTTCTGCCGCGATCTCCTCGAGCATTCGGCGAAGGGCGCCTTCGAAGCGTTCGAGTATGCGTGCTTGAGGAAGCCGATCGTCGTCATTGTCGTCGTGTACCGGCGCCTCGGGCACTTCTACGACGCATGCCGGCTCCGCGATTAACGGCGATATCAAAGGTGAAGCCGCGCGCGTCTCGCGCAAAATCTCAGCCAGGCTTTTGAACTCAACGCTCATCGCATGAGCGTTTCTACGAGACGCGTCGGCTTTCGCGTAAGACGCTCGACAATCGCGCGGCGTTCGTCGATGGGATAAAGCTCCAGCACTGCAGTTGCAAGTGGCGAGGGTTGGCGCGCAACGATCGTAGCCACGACATGCGGCGGTTCTCCGCGCAATTTCTCGAAAATCTCTTGCGCCGATAAGGAGCCGGCCGGTGTCTCGCGTTCGAGACGGATACGACGCGCAGTATCGCTCAGCAAAGCGAATGCCGGCCGCGCACCAACGCGCACGATGACGATCACCATAGCGGCGAGCGCGACGCCGGGAATCGCCTCACCCAGTACGCCAAGCGCGTACGCGAAGGGTTGCGGAGCGACGCCGTACGGCCTGTCGAACGCGACTGCCTCGACCGACAACGTGTCTCCGCGACGCGGATCGTAACCGCCGGCAGCAGCCGCTACTTCGCGGATCTTCTCCACGTCGAGCGCGCGTCGTGCGTCAACGATGACCGCGATCGATACGCGCGCTAGGACGCCGGCTGCAAGCGTTGTGCGTTCGTCGCGCACGTCGCTGCCGCGATCTTCCGTCGTCGCTCTGCGCGAATAGCTCTTCTTCACATCGGTGAACCGCTCGACCAAATCGTGCCGCGAGATCGCTGCTTGCCCATCGGGGCTGCGTTTCACATCGTGTGATTCGGTCGCCGTCGTATTGCGCTCAACGTGGACGCGCACGATTGTCGCGCCGGTCCCAAATGCCGCATCTAGCGCGCTTTGCAGTGCGAGCTCGCGATCCGAACCGTCATCCTGCTTACGGCCGTCATACGCACCGCGATCGTCGACGATGGTGACGTGCGCGACATCAAGACCCGCAACGCCCGAAGCGACGAAGGCACGGACTGCATCCAGCGTTGAGGGCGACAGCGTCGCTCCGGGTTCTGCCGTCAAACGAACGCTCGCGCTCGCCGGTGACGAAGACTCATCGGCAAACACGCCGCTTCGCGCCGGTGCAATGATCACGTGCGCATCGGCGATACCGCCCAGGCCACGCAAGCCTTTTTCGAGATCACCTTCGAGTCCGGTACGCGTTTGCGCGTCGAGAATTGCCTGCGGCGTGAGTGTGCCGACGTTCGAAAGCGCTTCGCTCGTCCCGATGACGTGCGCATGCGGCACACCCGCGAGCGCAAGGCGCGCCAGAATCGCGCTTCGCTGCCTGCCATCTACGCGCACGTTGTCGTGGCTCGGGACGAACACAATGTTCCATGCGGAAAGCTGTTCGTCTACTTCGGCGAGCTGATCGGGTTTGAGCGGATTCGCAAATAGTGGAGCGCGCGTGTCGCGCCCAAGCAGTATGACAACCGCGACGATTACGGCGGCGGCGAATGCAGCTGCGCCGATTCCGATTCGAAATCGCGGCTCGAGAGCATTCCAACGCTCGAGTAGTGGCGCTAGATTCACACCTGCATCCCGAGCAGCGTCGAGACTGCCTGCGTCGTGCGCTGCGCCGCAGCGGCGGCAAGCTGCAGCATCACGTCGGCGCTCGCGCGCTCGACCATCATCTCTACGAGACCCCCACGCTGATCGGCAAAGGCGTGCTCCGCGCGATCCGCCCGATCGAGTGCAGAACCTGCACCGTCGAGTATCTTCTGAAAGGGAGTTTGCTCGAGCGGCGTGACCGCCGGAGCTTCATTGTTTCCGCCCGGCGCACTATCCGGCTGAAGATCGGTAACGTTCACGGACGATCGAGATCGATTGCGCGTTCGGCAATGCGCTTTCCAACGTCGAAGATCGACGCGTTTGCTTCGTACGATCGCTGCGCATCGAGCATCGAGATCATTTCCGTTAGCGCGTCGACGGGTTCGGCACTCTCGCGAACGTGCGGCTCACCTTCGTCATCAAAGCCGCCGCCTTGTGCAACGTCGTCTTCAAAGTCGGCGACCAAGCGGTGATATTCGTGTCCAGGCGTCGAGGCTTGCGCCGCCGCGACGTTGCGCGCCGATAGCTCGAGCAGCGTGCGCTGCCGTTCCATACCCGATGCGCCCGCGGCGAGAATATCGAACTCGCTCATCGCGCGACGATCTTCAGCTCGTTGAGATGCGCACGCAACGCGCCAAGCAACGCCTCCTCGAAGAGCGCCGTCGTCCCGATCGCCGCCATATGCTTGTCATCGCCGCCCTGCTGCGCGAGTGCGGTCAATCGCTCGCGTGTCTCGAGCGTACGCGCACCGACTACAGAAAAATCATTCGATTCCATGCGCCAGCTTAGGCTGCACGGTATTACGGCAGTGTGGCATATACCCTATTAGCGCTTGCTGAACTGGAAGCGTTTGCGGGCGCGCTTGCGTCCGTATTTCTTCGACTCTTTTTCACGCGGGTCGCGCGTGAGGAGTCCGTTGCGGCGCAACACTTCGCGCAGCGATTCGTCCATCGAGACGAGCGCACGAGCGATGCCGTGGCGCACGGCGCCGGCTTGACCGGCGATTCCGCCGCCTTCGGTCTTCACGATGACGTCGAAACGGCTGAGGCTTTGCGTTACTTCGAGCGGCTGGCGCACGATCTGCTTGAGACTGTCGCGCGTGAAATAATCATCGATCGTTTTCTTGTTGATCGTGATCTGGCCGGAACCCAGCGCGAGTTTGACGCGCGCGACCGAACGCTTGCGGCGGCCGGTGCCTAAAAAAATGTCGTCGTTTTGTTGCATCACGGAAGAGGTTGTGGTTTCTGAGCCTCGTGCTCGTGCTCGGCGCCGGCGTACACCTTGAGGCGATTCAGCTGGGCGGCGCGCATCTTGTTCGGCGCGAGCATCCCGCGGACGGCCATCTCGATGAGGCGTTCCGGCTTCTTATCGCGGACTTCGCGTGCCGTTTCGGTCTTCAGGTTGCCCATATATTGGTTGTGGCGGCGGTACTGCTTCTGATCCCACTTACGCCCGCCCAGCTCGACCTTCTCTGCGTTCACGACGATGACATGATCGCCGTCATCGATGTGCGGCGTCCAGGTCGGCTTGCGCCGTCCCGAAAGAGCGCGCGCGACACGGACGGCAAGCAATCCAAGACGTGTGTTAGCAGCATCGACAATATACCAGTCGTGCTTCGTTTCTGCGGTTTTCTGCTGATATGTGCGCATGGACAACCCAGGTAGTATACGGTCCGGCACCCTTAGCGTCAAGGGGTTGCTCTAAGAACTAGAATAAGCGAGCGCCGGGCGATGATACGAATCGAACTCGTTGTAGCGCACGCCGGCCAAGTACAGCCCGCTTGCGGGCGCCGTATAGCCGGCGCGGCGGCGATCCTTGGAAGCGATGATCGTCGGAATCTCGTCGGGCGGCCGCCGGTGGGTTGCGATCTCGATCGCCGTGCCCATGATGATGCGAACCATGCGGTGTAAAAATCCCTCGGCAGCGATCCGCACCCGCACGATATCGCCATCGCGCTCAACCTCGAAGGCGTTTACCGTGCGTTCCGTGCCGCCGAGTTCGGGCAGCACGCCGCAGAACGCGAGGAAATCGTGCGTCCCCAGCAACTCTTGGCCGACGTGCTTCAAGACCGCATCGTCGATCGGGCGATGGACGTGATGCGTCCATCTGCGCAATACGGCTGAAGGCATCGCGCGATTCAAAATGACGTACTCGTAGATTCGCTCGTAGGCATCGAAGCGCGCGGAAAAGTTTGCTGCCGCGAAATCCGCTTCGCGCACGCTGATATCGTGCGGCAGCGTTGCGTTTAGCGCGAGCGCCAAGCGCTCGTGTGGAAATTGACGCTTCGATTTGAACGAGACAACCTGCCCCGTTGCATGAACGCCGGCGTCGGTTCGCCCCGCAGCTGCGACCGAGATCTCGGCGTGAAAGAGCGCGCACAACGCACCCTCCAACACGCCGGCCACGGTCCGCAGCTGGGGTTGAAATTGAAACCCGTGAAAATCGGTACCGTCGTATTCAACGACGAGACGATACGTCGGCACCGCTACGGAATCTCTACGCGGGAACCCGGCTCGGCACCGGGCGCTTTTCGTCGAGGTCGAGCAGATCGGCCCACGAGGTTACGTCGGTGCGATCGGGCGCGACTTGTCCGCGCAATTCGAGGAAATACTTCTCGCCATCGGAGCCCGCCGCCGGACCATAATCGAGCCATTCACGATTGAACTTTTCGATATCGGCTGCGCTCTTCTTTGCGATTGCGTTCTTGAAAATCTCGTCTGCCGCCGCGTCGCCCTTCTTAATGGCGTCGAGCACAGTGTCGGCGTTGAGGCCCAGGAACTCGAAGAGATGTTTATCCATCGGGCAGTCGTAGTGATATTCGCCGATCTTGCCTTCGAGCGAAGCTTTGCCTTTGTCGATCGTGCGCGCGACTTGCACTAAGCCAAGGTGCTTTTCACGGACGCTGCGTGGATATGAAGTAGTAAGATCCATGGTCACTCCCGTTTCCAGAGGTAGGGTTGGCGACGCCTACGACCGAGCCGCGGCAGCGACGGTTTCAAGGGCGGCCAGACCCTGCTCGATGCGGGCCGCGATCTCCAAAAGACGCCCGTCTGCACCGGCCGGGGCGACGATTTGCATGGAGAACGGAAGCTTGGTCGCCGCGTCGTTGCCGATCGGAACCGCGATTGCTGGGAGCCCGAAGAACGTCACCGGCGCCAGCGGCGTCGGATCACCGGTCGAGCCGAACTCGGGCGCCAGATTCGCGCACGGCATGATGACGGCGTCGACGGAATTGAAGATGTTCGCAATCTCCGGACGCTTCGCTTCGCGCCATGCGCGTACCGAACGATACGTCGCGTAGTCGACCGCCTTCCCCGCCTCGAGGACTTTCGCAACCCACTGCGGCACCGGCTTACCGGCAAGCCACGCTCCCGACGACATCCACGTCTCGACGGCTTGTAGCCGCGCCGTGTAGGCGGCCGCTTCTTCAAACGATGCAGGCAGCGCAACGTCGCTCACGCTCAACCCGCCTTCACGCAGTCGCGTAACGGCATGCTCGATCGCACTACGCGTCGCAGGCTCGATAATGTTTGCCATATATCCGAGCGCAAGACCAAGCCGCGGTGACGACGACAAGCGATCTTCGAGCACGAAGAGCGCTTCGGCTGCGCGCCGCGCGATCGCGACGTCTGCTGCAATGATGCCGATCGTATCGAGCGAGGGTGCGCAGGGCGCCATACCGACGGTCGGGATGCGTCCCCATGTCGGTTTGTAGCCGACGACACCGCAATATGCAGCGGGACGCTCGACCGAGCCGAGCGTTTGCGTGCCGAGTGCGAACGGTACGTCGCCGGCGGCGACGGCTGCCGCACTTCCCGCACTCGAGCCACCCGGCGAACGCGAC
Organism: Vulcanimicrobiota bacterium; assembly: GCA_963715815.1. GTDB lineage: Bacteria > Vulcanimicrobiota > Vulcanimicrobiia > Vulcanimicrobiales > Vulcanimicrobiaceae > JAFAMS01. The sequence continues at coordinate 2,920,308 of OY970278.1, forward strand.
GGATCGCGCGGATTGCGCGTCACTGCGGGATCGCGAAATGCAAGCGCGGTCGTGTGCGTCTTGCCGATGGGAATTCCGCCTGCAGCGCGCAACGCCGAAACGCACCAGGCGTCGACGAACGGATGCTGAGTGAGAAAATCGACGCCGTACGCCGTCGGAAATCCGGCGACATCGATGATGTCTTTGACGCCGAAGTGCATTCCGCCCAGCGGCAAGTGCGCAAATGATTGCGCCGGCGGCGGGTTCTCATCGCGGACGACCCAAGACATGTGCAGATCGTTCATTTTAACGGCGCTCCGCCCCGGGCTCCGCGCCCCCCATGCTCCGCATGGGGCCCCCAAACATCAGGGCCCGCCATCATAACGAAAAAGTGTTCATTCCCCGAGGGGGCCCTTAGCAACATTTTGTTCTCCTAGCGGGCGCTGCAACGGGAAGAGCAAGACGTCCCGAATCGATGTATTGTCGGTGAGCAGCATGACGAGTCTGTCGATGCCGATGCCGATTCCGGCGGTTGCGGGCATACCGTATTCGAGCGCGGTTACGAAATCCCAGTCCGGATCCGGGACTTCTTCGTCGCCGCCCGCGCGCTCGACGACTTGCGCCTCAAAACGTGCGCGCTGATCGTCGGGATCGTTGAGCTCGGAGAAGGCATTCGCAATTTCGAAGTGGTGGCAGAACAGCTCGTAGCGATCGGTTAGCTCGGGATCGTCGGGCAGCCGCTTCGCAAGCGGCGAGAGCACGACCGGATAGTCGTACACGAAGGTCGGATCCAGCAGATGCGGCTCGACGACGCTCTCGAAAATCTTGTCGAGCGCGTGCGCGTGTGAGGGCGAGAAACCCAAGCCCAGCTCGCCCATGATCGCAAGCGCCCCGTCCGCCGAGAGCAGCCGCTCGCGCGGAAGAGCGCCATATTTTTGCAGTGATTCGAGAAAGCCGATGCGCGCAAAAGGCCGTTTGAACGAAATCTGCCGTCCGCGATAGACGAGGGAATCACCGCCGTGCACTTGCTCGACCAGATGCGCCATTAGCTCTTCATTGAACGCCATCATGTCGTCTTTGGACCAGTACGCCGCGTACAGTTCGAGCATCGTGAATTCGGGGAAGTGCGTCGTATCGATGCCTTCGTTGCGGAACGTGCGCCCGATCTCGTAGACGCGTTCGAGTCCGCCGACGACGAGGCGCTTGAGATTGAGCTCGGTCGCGATCCGCAAATCGACCGAGATGTCGAGTGCGTTCATATGCGTCTTGAAGCGCCGCGCCGCGGCACCGCCGGCGACGTTGAGCAAGACGGGCGTCTCGACTTCGAGGAAATCACGCGCATCGATGAAGCGCCGCATCTCTGCGATGATCCGGCTGCGCTTGATGAATGTCTCGCGCACTTCGGGGTTCATGATCAGATCGACGTAGCGTTGCCGGTAGCGTTTCTCGACGTCGACCAGTCCGTGCCATTTATCGGGCAGCGGCGCGAGCGATTTGCCGAGCACGTCAAAACTCGAGGCGCGGAGCGTTAGCTCGCCCATCTTCGAACGAAAGACGTGGCCTCTCACGCCGATCAGATCGCCGCGGTCCAGTGCAGCGAACGCCGCGAACGGTTCGTCGCCGAGCTCGTCCTTCCGTATATAGATCTGTATCTTGCCGCTGCGATCGACGAGGTCGGCGAAGAACGTCTTACCGGCGCTGCGAATCGACATGACGCGTCCGGCGAGCGCAAATTCATCTGTCGGCGGCGGATCCTCGACCGTCAGGTTCGCGTAGCGAACCAGCAGGTCACGCGCGTGCGCGCTAACCTCGTAGCGGAGGGTCGCGAACGGATCGATCCCGTGCGCCCGCAACTCCGCTAGATTGGCGCGGCGAGCCTTAACGAGATCGGCTTCGCTCACGAAGCTTTCTTGCCGGCTGCCTTCTTCGCCGTCTTATTGACGGCTTCGATTTTATATTGAACTTTGCCGCGCGGCGTTTCGACGTCGATCGTGTCGCCTTTACGTTTGCCAAGGAGCGCCAAACCCAGCGGCGATTCGTTTGAAAGCCGCTTGTTCGGTGGGTCCGATTCAGCCGAGCCGACGATCGAGAACTCGAAAGCGTCGCCACTGCGCACGTCTTTCACGCGTACGGACGCGCCGAGCTGAACGTCTTCGGAGACCGAACCTGAGGCATCGATGAGCCGCGCGTTGCGAATCATTTGCTCGATTCGGATGATGCGGCCCTCGACGAACGCTTGCTCTTGCTTGGCGTCTTCGTACTCGGCGTTTTCGGAGATGTCGCCAAATTCTTTGGCTTGCCGAATGCGGTCGTTGACTTCCTTACGATGGACGGTCTTGAGGTCATCAAGCTCGAGTTCGAGCTTTTCTAAGCCCTCTTTTGTAAGGACGATGTCTTTCTCGTTCAACGGAACCCTCCGAATCAGCCCCCGATGTTCCCAGCGGCCGGGCTCTGTCCCTTCCGCATGCGTTCGCGCATAGCGAATCCTAAGGTTATCGGCAATCCCAGGCCAAGGGCCACAAGGATACACCCGCGCGTTGCGGGTGTCGCTTGCACGATTGCGACCGTCAAGATAATGACCAAAGCGAGAGCTCCCGCGGCTGCGAAAAGAGGGGTCTCCTCGCGACGCAAGCGCAGCGCAGCAAGACAACTTATCAAAAACAGCATCCCCAGAAACACCGCCGACCCGTTGAGAACCAGCGTGAGGCGGTCGTTTGCACTTGGCACCAGGCCGACGATCGCCATGGCAACGAGCGAAGCGATCGTCACGGCAACGAGCGCGACATTTAGAGATCGGAGCGCGCTTGGCAGAACACCGTCCCGTCCCATTGCGTAGACGCTGCGTACGAGGTACAGCAGAGTCGTCTCGAGCGCTGCCGCGAGCGAAACCAGAACCGTGATGACAAGCAACGTTCGCCATACGCTGCCTAGCCGTTCACCAACGAACGCAAGTACGTCGCTTTGATTTGCCGCAAGCCCCTGTACGCCGCCGGCGTGCATATATGCGAGCGTGCAAGCGATCAAGAAAACTGCCGTCACGAGCAAGCCGACGATTCCGCCGACGCCGGCCACCCGCGCGTTAGCGCGCGTCTCTTCCGACGTAGAAGCGGTCACTTCCCAACCATCGACCATCCAAATTCCAAGCACCATGGCTTCGATGAAACCGATCGCACCGAGCGAATGCGACGGCGCTGCAGCGAGAGAAGACGCCGGCGGCGCATGCGACATTGCGACGAACGCGCTCGCTGCTAAGACAACCAGCTCCGCAATCAGCAAAACCGCTGCAACGCGCGCCGTGGATCGAATGCCGAGGAACAAGACGAGTGCGATCGCGATGACCCACGCGCATCCGATGCCGGCGCTCCAGATCGCAGAGTTGACAAGCGACGGTGCAAAGAGCTCGAGCGTATACGTCCCTGCCGGAATCGCGGTCGCCAGCACGGCGAAGAAATTCGCGACGATCAAAATCCAGGCAGTATAGGCGCCGATCCCCTCGCCGAATGCGCGCCGCGCCCAACCGTATGACGAACCCGCATCGGGAAAGCGCGTGATGAGCTGCATGAACGTGATTGCGACCAGTAGCAACACGATCGTAGTGCCGAGCAGCGCCGCGATTGTCAGCGAACCCGCCACTGCGACCATGACGCCGAGCGTACTCGCAAGCGAAAACGCCGGCCCCATCGACGCCGACGCCAACACCGAAAGATCGAAGAGCGAGAGAACTCTACGCAGGGGTAGTTGCGTTCAGCTCGATCAGGCGCGGGCGCAAGTTCAGCTGCGCGATCGCACGCTTGTAATCATCGGGGCCGATGTCGTCAGGACGTTTGCCGAGGAACGCGACCAGCGCTGCTTCGACCACGTTCGTTCCAAAGGAGCGGCCGCCGAAATCGGGCGTGCTCGTCACGAGGCGGCTAACGCCGCGCGTGCGTAAATCTTCGATGTCGCGCGCCGTGACGGTGTTCGTCAGGACGACTTTGCCGTCGAGACGATCCGGCATGAACGAACGCATGAAATGAAAATCGCCGGCGATGATTGCCGCTTCTTCGTAATATTGCGGATACTTCGGCTCGGGCGGACGCTCTTGTTTCTTCCCGGTCGGGTAGAAGAACTGGAACGGCAGCTTGCACGCGTCGGGCAAATAGCGCCGCGCAAGCGCCTCAAACTCTGCGAGCCCGCGCACCGGTTTGTCGAGATCGAGCGCAAAGATGAAATCACCGAAGAGCACGTCGGCGCCCGCCTCGACGAGCGCTTGCGCCATGCCGAACCGGTCGAGCGCGCTGACCATCAGCACTTTGCGGCCGCGCAGATCGAGACCCAAATCGCTCTGCAGATACGAGACGGCTTGTCGCTCGAGCGTGTTCTTCAGGCCGCTGCCGTCGACGACGGGCGTTTTCGTTGCGGCGCCCAAAAGACGCAGTCCGTCGCGAAGCGCGTAACGATCGCTGCCCGCGTACAAATAGACGTCGATTCCGCCCAGGCCGATTGCATCGACGTTGCCGTCGAGCTCCTTGATCTTTGCGAGCGCAGCGTCGAGCACGCCGTCCATGCCGATCCGCTCGATCGTAAATTGCTCGCCTAAGAGCTCGATCTGCGCCTTATGATCGCGCGTGGATGAACCTAGTGAAACCGAAACTATGTGTTTCACGCCGACAACCCCGCCTTGTCATCCCGAGCGAAGCCTGTGCCCCGGAGGGTATCGAGGGACCGCGACTTGGCTGCCATTCGCGTTCGTGCAATTTGCTCCGGCGTGATTGCGAGATCGAACGCGCGCATGTCGGCGAATTCGAAACCAGCCCCTTTGGCGAGCTTTTCGATCTCGATGACTTTCTCTACCTTGATGCCGCGTCCGAGCGTGTACGATTCCAAGCGATCGCAAAGCCCGAGCGTCATCGTTTCCGACATGCACGCAAGCGCCGTGCCGCGTGGCAACCCCAAATCGAATTCCAGATCCGGTTCACGCACGCGCATCCATTTCGGATCGCCGGGCATGCGCATATTGCCGCCTTCGATCACCAGCACGTCGGGGCGTTCGGTCGCGACGCGGCGGGAAACGTCGTGCGGCAATGAGATCTCGCACACGACCGCGCCTGAACGGAGATCTTCCGGCTGAATGATCTCTTGCGTCGATGACGTTGCGGTGAGGATCAAGTCACCCGCGCGCACGGCGCGCGACAGGTCGGTCGTATACGACGACGCGCACGGCAGCTCGCTCGCGATCGATTCGTGAAATTTGCGCAATCGCGTTTCGTTACGCGCGACGAGAATGAGCTCTCGAACGCGCGGTGCGATCAGCCGCACGCAAGCCGAGCCGATCGAGCCCGTCGCACCGACGACGACCGCCGTCGCTTGCGAAGCATCGATCTCCATCTCATCAGCGCCGCGGAAAAGGCTCGCAATGCCCGATGCAATCGTCAGCGAGTTGCCGGTCGTTACGGGGATGGAAACGCGCTCGGCAATCGTCACGCCGCCGTCGCCGACGACGCCGGTAAATGCGCCAAGACCCGCAACTTGCGCACCGAGCTCAACGCCGATTTCAATTGCGCGCACGATGCGCGCGTACACTTCTTCACGCGGGAATTCGAGCATCTGAGCCGGCAAAAGCGGCGCGGCCACGAACCAGCCCTCGGTTGTCCGGCCGTCAGGTGCGCGGACGCCCGTTATGTGCGCGGCGGCGTACGACGGCATCCACTCGAGGATCTTCGCAATGATCGGACGTCCTTTGCCGGCCGCACCCGGCTCGTACCGGGCGACGTCCTCAAACGACACCGGATGTATGACGAAGCAGAACTTGCCCATGCCGCGCGTCCCCTTCGGGCCGTCCTGCCCCGCCCCCCATCTGAGGCTGCCCTGAGCGTAGCAAGGCTCTGCCTTGCGGAGTCGAATGGGCGCCCATGCAAACATTGAGCGAAATCGAAGAGCTCTATCGAGTCCCTTCGCCGGCCCCGGCACCACAGGCCCTCGCAGTCGATGGGACGACGCTTTGGATGGGCTCGCTCGAGACAAAACGGATCTACGGGATCGATTCTCGACAAGGCCGCGTCTTCGAAGAGAACGAGGCACCCGGCAGACCGATCGGCATGTGCGTCGTCGGCGACGAGCTGCGCGTGCTGTGCAGTGAGAACGGCAAAGAAGACAATCGATTCGTTCGCCGTTACGTTCCCGGTCACGGTTTCAAAGATAAAGACAAGTTTGCATGTCCGGAAGACACCGGCTCGTTCATCGCGTACGACGGCGACTTTCTGTATCTCAGTCAGCGTTTCCAAAAACGCATTCTCGAGATCGACGACAAAGGATGTGAGATTCGCGTCGTCGCGGAGATTCCGCGCGAGATCACCGGAATGACGATTTTCGGCGGCTGCTTCTATCTTGCGACGTCAGCCGGCATGGATTCGGGCGACTATCGCATCACGAAAGTCGATGCACGAAAAGGGACGCCGGAGATCACCGATCTCGCGAGCGTCCCCTTCGAAGCACGTTCGCTTTGCCACGATGGACAGCGCTTCTGGACGAATCAGCGCTGGGAAGCGCAGTTCGTCGCGTTCAAACTGCCCGACTAATCTCGGCCGTTTTTGCGCTGGTGCAGAATGAAGCTGTTGCCTTCGCTGTCTTCACCAAACGCCATGAGACAGACGGGTGAGTCGAAGACGTCGTCGGCGATCTTCACACCGCGTGATTTGTAGTAGTCGACGGCCGCACGGACGTCGTCGACGTTGAACATGACGGTGCCGCTCGTGTGCCATTCCGGCTCGTCTACGCGCCAAAGTCCAAACGTCGTTCCGTCCGGGAATGTGAACTCGCCGCCCTGCGGCCCGTAATCGCTGGTCATTTTGAGACCAAGCGTGTCGCCGTAGAATTTCTTGGCTCGATCCGTATCCTTGATCAAATACGCGGTGATGTCGACACCGCGGATCGTCACGGTTTGAGTTGCTGCCATCGCAAAGCTCCAATCTTGGTCTTGGTGAGGTGGGTGTGTTACCCAAGCCTATCGAATCATACCTGACATCCGCTGTCATATTTGAAAGCGTAGGCTGAACGGGTGAAATCGGCGCGTCTCCTGCGGATACTGCTGCTGCTTCAAACGAAGAGTCCCCGCTCGGCGCGCGAGCTTGCGGGCGACCTCGAAGTCTGCGAGCGGACGGTCTATCGCGACGTCGAGGCGCTCGGAGCCGGCGGGGTCCCGATCTTCGCGACCCGCGGGGCCCAAGGCGGCATCCACCTGATGGAAGGCTACCGGCGTGCCATCGCAGAGCTCGACGAGGACGAGATTCACGCGCTCTACGTCTCGGGCAGCGACCCGCTGGCTGACCTCGGCTTCGGCTCGCCGCTCCAGCGTGCGCGCGAGAAACTCTCGGGCGCCCTCTCCGAACGTCAGAAGAATATCGCTGAAAAAGCGCACGCGCGTATCCGCGTCGATCAGCGGCGTTGGGGACAAGGCGAGGCGCCAACCGAAACGCTCGGACTCGTGCGCCGCGCGGTTTGGGACGATCGCCGCATCGAGATCGCCTACCGCGATCGGAACGGAACCCGCTCCACGCGCGAGATCGATCCGCTCGGTCTCGTTTCGAAATCCGGAATTTGGTACATCGTTGCGCGCTCCGGCAGCGAGCTGCGAAGCTTTCGCGCGGATCGCATCCTAACGGTGACGCTAACCGACGCGCACTTCGAACGTCCGCTCGATTTCGACCTGGATGCGTACTGGTCGCAAAGCTCGCGCAGTTACGAGGGAATGCACGAACGCTTGCCGGTGACCGTTCGCGCGGATCGCAGCGTGCTCGACGTGCTCACGGCTTACTGGAGTCCGAAGAGCGTGGACGAGGACGACGCGCAATGTGTCGTGCGCTTCGAGTTCCCGGCGCGTGGAGCCGCGATTCAACAACTCCTTGCGTGGGGCAAGATCGTCACGATTCTCGAGCCGCTCGATCTTGTCGACGATCTCGTCTCGATCGCCCGCGACGTGCTCGTGCACTATCAATGATGCGCTATCCGAAGTGCTGAATCGTCTCGTTTTTGTCACGGCTGTTTTCACGATCTTATGCGGATGCGCAGGCCCACGCGTCCAGATGGGTGATGCGGTCGTCTCGTACGGCGACAAGCCACCCGCAATTCAGGTGGAAGTGCGCGCCAACGACGCGCCGCCGCAGATTCAAGCCGTCTGGATTTCGGGGAAGACATTCAAAGGCGGTGATCTCGTGCGCATTCGCGTAACGGCATCGACTAACGTTGCGGTCGTGGAGATGCGCACGTTCTATGGTGGGCGCGCGCTGATCAAGCACGACTTCGGAAAGTTCGGCTGCGCGTATCACGTCCCGGTACTACCGCCGTTCGCGCGCTTTCCTTATACGATTACTTTTCATTTCATCGCGCGCGACTCGCGAGGCGTTCCGGTCGCCGAAGACGCCGCGATCAACGTCCGCGGCTAGCCCTCGTTGGTGCGGTTAGCGGTATGGGCCGAGGTGGGCGGTGCGTAATCGCGCGGCGAGGGTGCGCGTATCGGGATCGGCAGTGTACTCGCTAAGCTCTTCGTCGTCGATCCGGTCGAGATGCTGCATCGCAATGAACGCGTCGAGCTGGAGACCTGCAAGCGAGTACGAGTAAAAACATCCGGCGATGCAGCCAACGATCGCAAGCGCACCGATGGCGAGTGTCTCGACACGCCACCGGCGCAGGTCGAGAACCTGCGCCGATAAGCCGACGAGCGCAATCCATCCGAGCGTCGAAGGCGTAACGTATCGCAGTGCGAGCGCCGCATCAACGCCGTTGCCCGCGCGACCGATCGCTTCGAAGCAGGCGGCGCTAAACGCAAATGCGCCGAGTGCGTACCAGGCCTGCGACGACTCGCGCGAAAGACGCGCGCAGTACGCGAATGCGACGATCAACCCGGCACCCGCGATTTCAGCCACGTAGCGGCCTGCCCACGCAGCCAGCGGATCGCCGAGATACACGAGAATGAACTGCGCGACGGCGAACGGTGTCGAGAGCGAAGCCCAGCCGTTTTCAAAACGCGGCGGATGATAGCCGATCGAGAACAACGCGGCGAAACACACACCGATCGCGCACCACGCGACGAGCAGCCCACGGCAACGAATCAGCATGACGATCCCGGCGATCCACGCGCCGAATCCAAAGATGAGCGAGCACGATGCAGCGATTGCTGCGAGAACGGCGCCGATGAAGCCGAGCGGCTTTCGCGTCCCGAGCAACACGACGACCGCTACAACAAACAGGTTCACGAGAAACCATGAGAGCTGGAAACCCCAGAGCCAATTCTCTGCTTGCAGCAGCGAGAACAGCAAGAGACTGCCGAGTCCGAATGCCGCGACGCGGCGCGTTTCGTCGAGGCGCGCGCAGAGCACGAACAGCAGCGCTTGCGTCGCGAGCGCCAGCAAGATGTTTACGAAAGTCTCGATGCGGACGTTCCAACCGTCGAGCTGCGCGAGCGCAAGCATCAGCGCGCTCGGAACGAAGCTACGATGGGCTTGCTGTTGCGCCCATAAATCGCCGAGATGCAGCGTGCCGTCGTGCAACGCGAGAACGAGCGGCGCCCATGTCCACTCATCGAACATCGGCACGTTGACGACGAGCCCGGCGACGAGCGCGAAAACTGCCGGGGCGAGGAGCCACGGCCAGAGTCGCGTCACACGCGCGTCTTTGAGGCCAGAGCTTCCGCCTCGCGCTTGAGGCCTGCGAGCATCATCTCGCTATTTTCTTGAACCTTGCGCTGCAGCGTCGGCCCGATCAGCTCGGCCAGCGTCGGCACGCCGAAATCATATTCGACGCTGAGCACGACCCGCGTCGTCCCATCGCCGGTATCATCAAACGTCCACGTCCCTTCAAACTTGTCGAGGTCGCCCTCGGTGAGTTTGTATTCGATACGGGTGCGTGCGTCGTCGAACCGGTCTTCTTCCGTCCACTCAATCGGCGCTTCTTCGACCAGCGTCTTCCAACGCGTCAGGATCGAATCGTCGCGCCGTTCCAGCACCGTCACCGATTCAACATCGGGCATGAACTGCGGAAAACGCTCCTGATCCTTGGCGAGCTCGTAGACGTCGCGCGCCGGAGCCGCGACGACGATTTCGACTTCAACGTACGGCATCGTTAGGTGAGAACGCCGAGCTTTGTTTGCGCCGTTGCGACCGCGTGGCGGAGCGCGGCAAGCGCGCGCCCGACCTCGACTTGCGTTACGATCAGCGGCGGCTCCAGGCGAATGACACGCTGCTGGTTGAGCGTCCACGCCGCGGTAACGCCGGCCTTGAGCATCTCGGGGATGATCGTACCGGCGTAACCTTCATGCACGAGCTCGACGCCGACGAGCAGACCGCGGCCGCGGACTTCGCGGATCACGGTCGGATGCGCGTCCGCAATTTCGCGCGCGCCGTTCATGAGCTGTTCGCCGCGCACGTTTGCATTTGCGACCAAATCTTCATCCCGAAGAACATCGAGCGCCGTCAAAGCGGCAACGCACGCAAGCTCGCCGCCGCCGAACGTCGATGTGTGCAAGAGCGGCGCTTTCCCGTACGCTGCATTCCAAGCTGCGGGTCGCGCGACGACGGCACCAATGGGAATGACGCCGCCGGAAAGTCCCTTGGCGAGCGTCATCACATCCGGCACGACGCCGTCGAATTCGCACGCGAACATCACACCGCAGCGCCCGAGACCGGTTTGCACTTCGTCGGCGACGAGGAGTGCGCCGGCGCGGTCGCACAGTTCGCGCGCGCGTCTCAAATAGCCGGAGGGCGGAACGTTGATGCCGCCTTCACCTTGAATAGGCTCGACGATAAAACACGCTGCGTCGTCGAGAACACGCGCCAGCGCATCCGCGTCACCGAACGGGACGTGCACGACGTTTTCGAGCAGCGGGCGAAAACGTTCTTGAAACGCCTCGCGCCCGCTCACCGAGAGTCCGCCTAAGGTCTTGCCGTGAAACGCGTCTTGCGTCGCCACGATTTTCGAGCGATTCGTCGCTGCGCGTGCGAGCTTGAGCGCGCCTTCGACGGCTTCGGTCCCGCTGTTGCAGAGAAATGAATATTGCAGATCGCCGGGCGTCAGCTCCGCAAGACGCTTTGCCAGCCGTCCGAGCTGCGCGTTGAACATCGTCTTTCCGGAGAGCGACATCTCATCGAGCTGCCGCCGGACCGCTTCGACGACCCGCGGATGGCTGTGGCCGATCGTAAAGACGCCGTAGCCGCCGGCAAAATCGAGATACGACTTTCCGGTGGAATCGACGATCGTCGTGCCGTGCGCGCTGACTTCAAGCGGCGAACCCGAGAGCTTCATGACGCGCGCAAGCGGCGGGTTCACATAATCGCGATAGTTCTCGTACGTCTCATCGTAGAGCGACTGCTTCGCATCCTCGGCAATCACTACGCCGCCTTTTGACGTTCTGCTTCGAGCCGTTCGACCGTCGCTTCGACGAGCGCCAGCGTCTCGGCGGCGGTCGGCGTGCGCATGACGCGTTCGCGCAGGTCGCTCGCGCCGCTGAATCCTTTCAGATAATAACCGAGGTGCTTGCGCATCTGCGGCACCGCGCGCGATTCACCCAGCTCGTCGACCATCACGCGGTAGTGGTGAAGAGCGAATCGTAGACGCTCGACGGCGTTCGGATACGGTTGCGGTTCGCGACCTTCCATTAGCGCGTGCAAACCTGATGCGAGCCACGGATTGCCGAGGATCGCACGGCCAAGCATCACTGCGTCGACTCCGCTTTCGCGCATGCGCCGCATCGCGTCGTGCGCATCGCTCAGATCGCCGTTGCCGATGACGGGGATATCGACCGCCGCTTTAAGGAGGCGAATCTGCTCCCAATCCGCGCTACCTTTGTAGAATTGTTTCGCCGTGCGCGCGTGCAGCGTCAAGGCTTGCACGCCGACGCTCTGGGCGCGCTTTGCGACGTCGATAAACACCATCGCGTTCTCGCTCCAGCCCAGACGCATCTTCATCGTCACCGGGCAATCGACGGCCTCGACGACCGCTTTCATGATCGCTTCGCAGCGTTGCGGATCGCGCAGGCACGCGCTGCCGCCCTCGGTCTTCGTGACCTTTGGCGCCGGGCAGCCGAAATTGATGTCGACGATGTCGGCGCCACATTCACGCACGACTTTCGCGGCATACGCCATGACCGCGGGATCGCTGCCCCACAGCTGGGTCGAAACCGGACGCTCGACACCGTGTTGATCGATCATCTCCATCGTGCGCTTGCTGCCGAATTGCAGCGCATTCGAGGAGACGAATTCCGTCACGGTGAGCCCGAAACCGAACGGCTTGTACAGCGCGCGCATCGTCCGGTTGGTTACGCCCGACATCGGCGCGAGAACGATCGGCGGCCAAATCTCATGCGGACCTATGCGAAGCGGCTTCATCGCCGCACCGATGCAGCGACTTCGGCTTCCCAGAACATCTTGAGGCCGTCGAGCGCGAGCGAGCGATCCACGATCTGGATTACTTGCGTATTTTCCGCAACGATCTCGGCGAGGCCGCCGGTAGCAATCACACGGCAATCGGGACCGAGCACCTCTTTGAAGCGCGCGACCACGCCTTCGGTTTGTCCAACGAATCCGTAGACCAGACCCGATTGCAGCGACTCGGTCGTTTCGCGTCCGATCGGTGAGCTGGGCGGCTCGAATGCAACCTGCGGCAGCTTTGCAGCGCGCGCGACTAGTGCGTCGATTGAAATCTGAATCCCCGGCGCGATAGCCGTTCCGAGAAACGCGCCGTCGCGTGATATCGCGGAGAACGTCGTCGCCGTACCGTAGCCGATTACGATCGCCGGTACGCCATATTTTCCGCGAGCGCCGATCGCAGCTGCGAGCATATCAGAACCGAGCTCGTTGGGACGCTCGGTGCGAACTTCCATCAGCTGCTGCGAGCGCGCGCGCAGCAAGAGCGGATCGGCTTTGAAATATCGCTTGCAGCCTTCGCGCAATTCGCGATCGACTTGTGGAACGACGCTCGACATCGCAATTCCGCGCACGGCGCCGAGCGCAATGCCTTCGGAGCTAAAGAGCGAGGTGAACAGCACGCCGTATTCATCCGAGGTTCGCGGGCGCAAGGTCGTGACGCGCCACTGCGCGACCATCTCGAGTCCCAGGCCCGAAGCGGGCACGCCGAAGAAGCCGAGCTTCGTGTCGGTGTTGCCGACGTCGATGCAGAGCAGCACGGCTAGTTACGATCCGCGCGCAGCGACGCGATAGCGTCCCAAAACCGCGTCGCGAGCTCGCGCTTACGTCCGCGACCCAGCGGAATGCGGCCTGCCTCGCCGTGCAAGAGTATCAGCTCGTTTTCGCCGGTTCCGAAGCCATGCTCGTCCGCGACGTCGTTGACCGCAATCGCATCGAGATGCTTTCGCCGCAGTTTTTCGCGCGCGTTTGTTTCGTGAGCCTGCGTTTCGGCCGCGAAGCCGATCAGATAGGTGCCATTCTTTTGCCCGCCGATGGCGGCGAGAATATCGGGATTGCGCACGAGGGCGACGCTCTCGTCCTTTTCGCTCGTCTCTTTCTTGATTTTCTGCGCGTGTGTTTGCGCGGGACGCCAATCCGCAACCGCAGCTGCAGCAACGACGATCGTCGCGTCTTTCGCCAGCGGAACAGTCGCGTCGTACATTTCTTGCGCGGTCGTTACGCGATGCGTGCGCGCGGCTTCGGGCGGATCAGCATTCGTCGGTCCCAAGACGAGATCGACGACGGCGCCGCGCGCCAATGCTTCGCGCGCGATCTCGATGCCGGTCGTCCCGGTTGAAGCGTTCGATATAAACCGCACCGGATCGATCGGTTCGCGCGTCGGACCGGCCGTTATGACGACGCGTTCGCCGCGCAGCTCGCTGCCGCGCGCGACCACAGCTTCGATCGCCGCAAGGATTTTCGACTCGTCCGCAAGGCGGCCGATACCGTGCTCACGCTCAGCCAGAAAGCCCGATTCGGGTTCGACGAATTCGATGCCGCGCGCTCGCAGCGTGCGCATGTTCTCAATCGTGGCCGCGTTCATGTACATGGCCGCGTTCATCGCGGGCGCAATCACGATCGGAATCGTCGCGGCGAGCGCCGCGTTCGTCAGCAAGTCGTCGGCGATGCCTTGCGCGAGCTTCGCGATGACGTTTGCGGTCGCCGGAACGATCGCCATCACGTCCGCCTCGCGCACCAAGCGAATGTGCGGAATCTTTTCTTGCTCGTCCCACAGCGAAGTGTAGACGCGGTTGCGCGTGAGCGCGGCGAACGTGAGCGGCGCAATAAAGCGCTGCGCGTCGTCGGTCATGACGACGTTGACTTCGGCGCCGCGTTGTACGAGCGTGCTCGTTAGCGCTGCTGCTTTGTATGCCGCTATGCCGCCGCATACACCAAGGAGAACTCTAATCGTGCTCGGCCTCCGAGCCGGCACCGGCTCGAATGACGCGCAAGAGCGTTCGTCCGATCGTAAACGGCGTGCCGACTTCGAGCGCCGCGTCACCGCTCAGCGGCTTGCCGCCCAGACGCGTGCCGTTGCGGCTCGCAAGATCTTCGATGTGCAGATCACCTTTATCGGAAGCGTACAGCCGCGCGTGCTTGCGTGAAACGTAGCGGTCGATCGTGATGCACGCAGTCGCAACGCGCTCATCACGTCCGATCGTGATCTCGTTCTCGAACGCCCAGGTCTTGCCGTCGAGCGGCCCGCTCATGATCTCGAGGATGTACGACACGGTCAAACCTACCGTTGCTCGCCCTTCTGTCCCTTCATAACCGCATCGGCTGCCGCAATCGCCCCCAGGGCGACGTGCTCGGCGAGCGTCCCGCCTTGCAGATAGACTTGGTACGGTGGCCGCAGGGGGGCATCGCAGGAAAGCTCCGCGGTGGACCCCGCAATAAAAGCGCCGCTGGACATGATCACGGGATCAACGTACCCCGGAACCGGCCCCGGCTCGGGCGCGAAACGCGCGTTCACCGGAAGCACCCGCTGCAGACCGCGAGCGAAGGCGATCAATGCCTCGCGGCTTCCGAGCGTAATTGCTTGCACGATGTCGGTGCGCGGTGCGCCGCCGAGCGGTTCGACTTTGAACCCCAGCTCCGAGAACAGCGTCGCTGCAAAATCGAGTCCGCGCAGCGACTCGCCGACCATCGCGGGCGCCGAGAACAAGCCTTGCAAGAGCGCGCGGCCAAAGCCGAGCGTCGAGCCAAGCGCGTCGCGCAAACCCGGTGCGTACAAGCGCGCTGCAGTGAGCTCGACAATCTCTTTGCGTCCGATCACGTAGCCGCCGGCCGGCGCGAGACCGCCGCCGATGTTTTTGATCAACGAACCAGCGATTGCATCGGCGCCGACTTCGAGCGGCTCGCGCTCTTCTACGAACTCACCGTAGCAGTTGTCGACGATGATGCGCGCTTGCGGCGAGAACGATCTTACAACGTTTACGAGCTCCTCGATCTCGGCGATGGACATCGAGGGACGTGGGCTATAGCCGCGCGAGCGTTGCACGAAGATCGTGCGCGCTGGCGTCGTCGCGAGAACTTCCGCTAGCGCGCCGGGTTCGAAACGTCCGCGACCATCGAGCGCAACTTCCGCGTAGCCGATTCCTTGTTCGTGGAACGAGTTCGGTGCGGACGTGAGCGCGTAGTGCAGCGTATCGTACGGACGGCCCGCTGCGCACACGATCGTTTCACCGGGAGCCGTACAGGCTGCGAGCGCAGTGAGAATTGCGTGTGTCCCGCTTGCGAAATTCAAACGCGCGAGCGCGCGCTCGCCTCGAAAAATGCGTGCAAGCAATGATTCGTAATGCTCGCGCGCCGCATCGTCGTAACCGTAGCCGAGCGTGCCGGCGAGATCTGATTCTGCCAGACCTTCTTCGAGAAAAGCGCCGACGACGCGCATACGGATACGCGCGCGCAGCGCCGTGTCGCGCGGCGCGAGCATCGATGCGGCCGCCCGCGCGGCATGCGCGACTTCGGGCCGCAGCTCGCATGCTCGAGGACGGCCTCGATTAAATCGCTAGAGTCTTCGGATAACCGCTTCGACTCGGCCGACGATTGTAACATCGTCCGCGTAAATTGGCGTCATACTGCGGTTCTCCGGTTGGAGCCGAATGCGGCTGGGCTCACGGTAGAAGCGCTTGACGGTTGCTTCCCCGTCGAGCATCGCAACCACGATCTCACCGTTCTTGGCATCTGGTGTCGGTTTTACGACGACGAGGTCCCCGTCGAGGATAGCGGCCTCGACCATCGAGTCCCCGCTGACCTTCAGAATGAAGGCGCCTGGATCGCGCACGAACCCGGCCGGCAACGCGAAGGTGTCCTCGACGTTCTCGACTGCTGTGATCGGGACGCCGGCTGCGACCTTACCGACGATCGGTACATGCGCGACGGAGCTGTGGGCACCGTTGCTATGCGGCGTATAGTCGGACGCGACGAGTGCGCGTGGCTTGGTCGGATCGCGCTTGAGAAGTCCGCGGCGTTCGAGCGTCTTTAGATGAGACTGGACGGTCGACGAGGACGAGAGTCCCACCCGTTCGCCGATCTCGCGGACGGACGGCGGGTACCCGCGTTCGGACGTGAAGGCTCGAATCGCGTCAAGGATCCGCTGTTGTCGGTCCGTTGTAGCTGCTTCCGGCAAAGGTTCCCCCCAAAAAGGGTGCCACCCATGTGGCACGACAGCGGCCTATGGTAGGGTCGGACTGGCCGCTCAATTGCTTTCACGATACCAAGAACTGGGTAAAAAGGCAAACATACGTTCGTAGACATCTTGACGGCAAGCAAGCGGCAGAGGTACAATCTTGGGGACGAACAGACGTTTGCCACTATATATAGCGAGGACGAAGTGATGTTGGCGACCCGAAAGACCCGATTCACCCTGATGCCGCTGATCGCGCTCGGGACTTTGAGTCTGGCAGTCTCGATCCCGACCCTCGCCACCGGCCATCTCTACGCCGCGAGTCCGCAGCGCTACGAAACGGTCGTCGTGAAGCCCGGAGATGATCTCTGGACACTCGCCGCGGCTCGGACGGCCTCCGGCAACGACGTCCAAGCCACAATAGACCGGGTCATGGCCGACAACCACCTCGACACTGCAACGCTCCAACCGGGACAACGCATCCGCGTTCCAATGTAATCTCACCGGTGTGATGGGCGAACGGGCCGCAAATGCGGCTCGTTTTCTTTTTCTGCCCCGGCGTTAGTTAGAGGTGGCCGCCCCGACCCTCGACACGGTCGAGTCTTACATTGACCTCATCGAAGCGACGCATCATGCGACCCTCGAGATCTCCGAAGCGCTGGTTCATCTCCGAACGCACGCTGTCGATGTCGTAACGGAGTTCCGCATATTTTTCGCCGACGTAGTTTCTTAAGCCATCGAAACGGCTTTCCAAACCGTCGAAGCGTCCGTCGAGCCGCTTCAAGCTGTCGGCGATTTCTTCGAGCGTCACACTGTGATGGTTGCGCACGGTTGCTGCGCCTACGTTACCGGCGGATGAGCGTCCTTGTGCAGAACTACGGGCGGCGCACGATGACGACGCTGTGCCCGCTGTGGCGATCGAGGAAATCGAGTCCCTCAACCATCCACGTATCGAGGCCGGACTGCAGATGACGCGAGACTTCTTGTACGACGTGCTGTTTCTGGCGTAGCCACAACAGCTCCGAGCGTGTCGTCGCCGGCCAGATCGCGTCTTCACATTCTTCGCAGTGATAACCGTACTTCACGAGATGCGCTTCTCTGCAAAAGAAAAAGGGCCCGGCCGAAGCCGAGCCCTTTCTTTTACCGAACGATTCGGCGTTAGTGTTTGCGAATGACCGCGTTGCCTTTATGCGGACCGTAGCGCAGATGCAGCAACGGTAGGTTGGCGTTGCAGTCGGCCGCGACGGTGATCGTGCAGGTTCGTGTCGATATCGAAATATCGGTCGAACCAGCTGCTCCGACGATCGTCGGTGACGGCTTGCCGCCGCTGTTCGCGGCTTGTGTGCCGTATTGCATCTCGTAGATGGGATAGTCGGTGAAGATCACTTGCGTGACTACTTGGTCGCCCGCCGCCGTAGACGGCGTTGCGCCAGGTCCGATTCCATCTGGCAGCGTGCACACGAGTGCAGCGCAGCCAACGCCGTTTCCACCGTTGACGGCCTCCATCGTGTACCAGACCGGCGTTGCGCCGGCAGCCGGGACACCATAATCGGTGACCTCGACCAACGCTTCCGTCCACGCTCCCGCCGGCGGAACGATCGTAACCGTTCCACCACCGATGCCGTCTGCGACGAACGCAGCTGCGGCACCGGCCGTACCGAGATCCGTGATACCGGCAAGCGTGTACGACGCTGACGTCGTCACCGTTCCGGTATTAGCCGGGACGCTGACGGCCAGTTTATACGCGCCTGCAGCTGCCGGGACGACGTTGAAGACGTCGATGCCCAAGCTAATGCCGGCTGTGCCCCCTGGATAGTTACCGCTTCCGACCACGGAGTCGCCGCCGCTATCCTTGAGAACGATCGCAGGCGGGCCGCCCCATGCAGCGTCCATTTGATTCACGTCAGCGCCCGCGGCACCGTCGTAAATGGGAACCGGATAGGGAGCAACTTGGAACGGCGCGCCCGTCCCGCTGGGTGACGGCGGCGTGCAATCACCCTGACCCGTCGAGTTGAATGGCTCGATGCCGACGCCGAACACGCCGCCGGATTGACCGAAGGTCGTGAGAGCCGTCGAACCCGGCGTTTGCGACGTCGATGTAATCGCCGTCGTGGCGACTTCGTTAGGCCCAGCGCCGAACGCAGCCGTCGAGCAGGCGTCAAACGCTTCGGCGGTTGCAGCAGGTGCAGCAGCACCCGCCCCGATCGCCGCGGGCAGCGTAAGCGTCGGCGTGTTTACGAGCGTACCGCTGTTGCCCGGGGCATAGCCGCCGGCGGGCTGACGGTACGTTGTAACCACGTTTAGACCCGCATTTGCGACGCCGTAGATATTCGCCGCACCGACTGCAAACTGCAGTACGTTGGTTGATACCGGCACCACGGTGTTGGGCGACGGGGCGTTAGCCCCGCCGCTTGCACCACAGCCCGTGAGAGCGAACGCCGCGATCGCTCCGCATGTCATGAGTCTATTTATATTGTTCATACCCATTCCAATTTAGAACGATCGTTGAAAGTAGACTTGGAGCGCGAACGGCTGCGTCGGTCCGACGACCGGCGATGCCGTGTAGTTTCCGTTCGTGAGCAGGTACGCGGCGTTCGTGAATGCGTTGGCATCAGACGGTATGTTCGCGTAGCATCCGCGGATGCCGACGCCCAACTGATTGATGCACGAGTTCACGTTCGTCTGCGGACCAGACACGCCGGTCGCAACCGGTTGATAGAACGGATTGACTGCCGGCACCGCTCCAATATACCCGTTTCCGAACAAGTTGATCAGCTGAACGCCGACCGTGTTGCGGTCAAACTTATATTGGAACGTGACGTTGCCTTGGACGTTAAAGTGCGAGAGATATCCGCCGTTCGCGGCCGTCGCGCTGATACCGCGCGTGGCAGCGAGGTTTGGATTGGTTGCGCTTCCCGGATTCGCCGGGTCGTAGTAGTTGGTAGAGATCGCGGCGCCTGGGCTCCCGCCGATCAAGCTCGAGTTACCACCGGTGATGCCGGGGCCGAAGTCCACTTGCGGGACGTTCGCAAACGTTCCGTTCGCGAGCGTTCCTGCAATCAAGTTTCCGTTCGTGTACGGATAACCGACGTCGAAGTGGAGCTGCGGGCTGATGCTAAACCCGTTCTTGAAGTTTTGGACCGCACCAAGATCGATCGAGAACGGTGAGACGTATCCCGCGCGGTACAGATTGTGCAGCGCGAGCGATGCCGAGTTGACGAGCGGAACTTCGTTTTCCGCGGTCGTGAACGGCGGCGTCGTTGTCAGAACGTTCTGATAGGTCATGGCCAGGAATCCCGAGACGCCCACCGGCCGCTGCGGAGTCGTGAAATCGAACTCAGCACCGGTCGTCTTGTTGTAGCCCTGGTTCGAGACGGCGAAGATGCCGAGAACCGGGTTTAGCAAGAAGAACGTCGGGAGGTTGCTTCCAACCTTATTGAAGCCGGTGACGCGCATGCCATAGCCACTCGAGAAGAGATGGTTATAGCTGAGATCCCAGTTGTTGTACAACGCGGGCAAACCGTTACCGGCGTCGGGCGCTTCTAAATTGTCGCCCTCCCAGTAAAGTTGCTGCGCGTAGGTTTTGCAGGCGAAGACGACTGTGGCTGTCCAGCCGCAGGTCGAGCCGGCTGATGCCGGCATGTTGTAATACGGTTCGAGACCGTACAAACCGAACGGCGTACCGGCCGTTTGCGCATCTGCGAAGACCGCCGAGCGGCCGTAGCTGAAGCGCATCGAGCTGTTCGTGCCCATCTCATATGAGACAGACAGGCGAGGCTCCATTTCGGTCGGATTCAGAACGGCAGACGTCCACGACGTCGCCGGGGCGTCATACGGATTGTTGATCGTCGTTGCGGCGCCCGTGAGCGCACCACCGCAGGTGCCGTTACACGCAAAGCCGGTCGAGGATGCGAACTGGCCGTTGTTCATCCCGAGCCAGTGTTGGTTCTGACCCTCTTCGCGAACGCCAAGATCGAATCGCAGGCGATCGGTCGGATTATATTGGAACCGAAGGCCTGCGCCCCAATTTTGGAACGTCGTGTTGTTGTAGTTGATGCCCCAATCCGGGAAGCGTGGCAAGCAATTAGATGCGAAGCCTGCCGGAACCGCGACTGACGAGCAGTCATTGGCCGGAATCGCAACCTTATTGCGTTGCGAAATAATTGCAGACCGCGCCTGCGCCGCCGGGAACAGGATTGATGGGATCGGCTTGCAGCCAGTCCGACATCAAGGGGATGTTTGCCAAGCCCGAGCAGCAGCCGATCAACGAGAGAGCGCTGTAGCCCGGTGCATTGTCATTCCAGACGGGCTTGAGGATATTGTACTGGCCGTTCAGCGTGACCGTCAGGTTCGAGCCGAACTGGTGCACCAAGTCGAGGTTGACACCGCTCGTTGGACCGCCGGTGTTGTTGTAGACCTGTGCGGCGCCCGGGAAGCCCGTTTGCCACGCGCCAAACGAATACGACCCGTCCGTGTATTCAAGCGTCTCCCAGTTGTAATAGCGGAGCGCAAGATACGTGGACGAGTTTAGATTGTTGTCGTACTCGATCTTCAGGAACCGCGTTTGGTTCGAGAATTCTGCTGCGGCGAGG
Organism: Vulcanimicrobiota bacterium; assembly: GCA_963715815.1. Classification (GTDB taxonomy): domain Bacteria; phylum Vulcanimicrobiota; class Vulcanimicrobiia; order Vulcanimicrobiales; family Vulcanimicrobiaceae; genus JAFAMS01. Next base: position 2,941,442 of record OY970278.1, read on the forward strand.
TGATCGCCGTGTTCGTCGCGGGCGTGCCCGGGGTCAGCGGCGCGAGCTGCGCGTACTGTCCCGGCGCCAAACCAAGCGACCTGCGAGAGCGGATTGATCGCCTGGCCGTTGACGAGATCGTCATACGGATAGTAGACGCCGGCGCACGGATTCGTCGCAATATTGTAGACGCCGCCGCACCCAGGGGTACCCGCGATAGCCTTCGTTGTCGACGTTCTGATACAGCACTTGCAGCTGTTGGCTTTGATCCTTACCGAACTTGTAGAAGAAGTTATTCAGGATCTGGTTGTTCTTCGTAAATTGGTTCGCGAAGTAGTTTCCGTATTGGCTCAGGTTCGTGCTGTCATAGCCATAATACGGTGCGTAGCGCTGGCCGATGTACGAAACGAATTCCGAGAACCGGTTGTCCGGCGTCGAGAATCCGTACGTGACGCCCAGCTGGTGGTTGAAGTTCGGGCCGCCGACTTCAAGATCGAGGGTTCCCGATCCAGGGCCGCTGCCGCGTTGCGGGATGATGTTGATCACGCCCGCGCCGACGCCCGCTTGTGTGGCATCGCCGGCACCTTCAACGACTTGCACGTTGCCGACGCCGTTCATGAGTCCGAACGAAGCGTTCTGGTTAAGGAACGGCTCGCGGAACGGAACGCCGTCGAATTGATAGCCAACTTCGTAAGCCGCACCACCGCGGATCGTAACCTGCGTGGTACCGCCGCCCGTCATGCCCTTGTTGTTGGTGAGCGTGACGCCCGGAACGGAGAGTAGTGCCTGGTTCTCGTTGGTCGAGTAGGCCTTACCCGTGGCTTCCGTGATTTGCTGTTGGTTGATCGTGTATTGGTCGGTCGTCTGCGTCGGTTGATACGCGCTCGAGACGCTGCGCGATGTTACGCGCGCAATCGTCGCAAGATGCGGTTCGAGCGAGACGGTCCCGATCGAGTTTGTTTGGTCACCGAAAACCGTGACGCCCGGGACATTGACGATATCGTGTCCGGGCGCTGTAACGGTGATCGTGTAGGTGTCGACACCGACACCGATAAGTGAAAAGTGACCCGACGAGTCGGTCGTAGCCGAGTATGAATTGCTCGGCGATTTTGCCGTTACGCTTGCACCGTTAATTGGTGCGCGCGTTGTCGAGTCAAGGACTGTACCGCTGAGCCCGCCGTAAACGCCGCCCGCGGCGAACGCCGATGGCGTCGAGAGTGCCAAAATCGCCACAGCTAACAGTGACGCGATTATGCACTTTACCGACGCATGGCGAATCCGAGTGAGTCGCATGCTGCCTCCAGATTGTTCCAATTGGGAAAGGCAAACTAAACAAGTGGGCGGCCCCGAGGGCCCCCTGCTCGCTCCGCGCCTTTCGTTTATGTGACCGGCTTAACCCTCTTAATGCGCAGGGCAAGCGCAAGAATACAATCTTTCACTATTTCTGTATATTTCGGCTCAGGTATGGACTAAATTGCTAAGCCTCTCCTTAAGTAATTTTGGAATGTCTGAAGGCCGGTCCGCTACTGGGACCCCGGCCGCCTGAAACGCCGTAACCTTGCTCTCCGGCGTGCCCGTGTTGCCCGAGATGATGGCGCCGGCGTGCCCTAAGCGCTTACCGGGTGGCGCGGAACGCCCGCCGATGAAGGCGACGGCCGGAACGCCGGTCAGGTGTTCCTTTATGAAGGCGGCGGCGTCTTCTTCATCTGAACCGCCGATCTCGCCACAGATGACGAGGGCTTCGGTCTGCGAATCGTTCTTGAACTCACGGAGCGCATCGACGAAAGTGGTCCCGATGATCGGGTCGCCCCCAATGCCGACGCAGGTCGACTGCCCGAGGCCGGCTTTGGTCAGGTTGTCGACGATCTCGTAGGTCAGGGTCCCTGAGCGCGAGACCATTCCGACCTTGCCCGGGGCGAAGATATGGCCGGGCATGATCCCGACCAGCGCCTTTCCCGGCGAGACCAGGCCCGGGCAGTTCGGCCCGAGGATCCGCATGCCGGGGGTCGTCGCGACGACTTTGAGCATGTCGGTCGCCGGGATCCCCTCGGTGATGCAGACGCAGAACGCGATTCCGGCATCATAGGCCTCGTAGAGGGCGTCGGTCGCAAACTGCGGGGGAACGAAGATGATGGAATGGGTCGCCCCGGTAGCCTCAACTGCGGCCTTGACCGTATCGAAAACCGGCTGCCCCGTCTCGATCTTGGTCCCTCCCTTGCCGGGCGTCACGCCACCGACGACGTTCGTTCCATACGCGATCATGCGGCCGGCATGAAAGCCGCCCTCGCGCCCGGTGATCCCCTGGACGATCACCCGCGAGTTCTTATCGAGCCAGATCGACATCAGGCGGCTCCCTTCGCGGCGGCGACGGCCTTGGCCGCGCCGTCATCCATCGTCTCAACCGACGCGATCCCGGCTTTGGCCAGGATCTCGCGGCCTTCTTTTTCATTGGTGCCGGTCAGCCGTACGACCAGCGGAACCTTACGCATCGAGTTCCCGGAGAGCGCCTCGACGATCCCCGCCGCAACTTGATCGGCGCGCGTGATGCCGCCAAAGATATTGATGAACATCGCTTTGACTTTCGGATCGCTGACGATCAGCTCGTAACATTTGCGCACGCGCTCGGCCTGCGCGCCGCCGCCGACGTCAAGAAAGTTCGCAGCCGAGCCGCCGGCGGTTCGAATCGCGTCCATCGTGCCCATACCGAGGCCGGCGCCGTTCGCCATCACACCGATGTCGCCGTCGAGACGCGCGTAGTTCGAACGTCCCAGTCCGACCGCAACGGCCTTGGCCTCGTCCTCGTTGTCGGGCGATTCGTTCTCTTTCTCCCACGCCGACAGCTCGGGATGTTTATAGAGCGCGTTGTCGTCGAGCTCGACTTTCGCATCCGAGGCGATGACGCGTCCGTCTTTGGTGAGCACGAGCGGATTGATCTCGATGAGATTGGCGCCGTATTCGAAAAATAATTTGTAGATCGCGCCTGCGATCGTAGGCCACTCTTTTGCGTAGCCGGCCGGAAGCTTGGATGCGAAGTACAACCGGCGCGCTTCAAACGGCGAATATCCGATCGCCGTGTCAATCCAGTATTTTGAGAGCGCGTGCGGATCTTTTTCCGCAACTTCTTCTATGTCCATTCCGCCTTGCGCGGTAACGATGAAGACCGGACGCTTCGCCGCGCGATCGATCGTAATCGAAACGTAGGCCTCGTGCGCGATCGCAACTTTCTCTTCGACGAGCAAGGACTTCACGAGCTCGCCCTGCGGATTCTGAATGCCGCGCAGCGTCGTGCCGATCAGTGCGGCGGCGAGTTTCTTGCCTTCGTCGGCGTTGTCGGCGAATTTGATGCCACCGGCTTTACCGCGACCGCCCATCTGCACTTGCGCTTTGAGCACCCACGATCCGGGATTCGCCGCAATGAACGATGCGACGTCGTCCGCAGTCTTCGCATGCTCGCCGCGCGGAACGGGAATTCCGACACGCTTGAACAGCTCTTTGCCTTGATACTCGACCAATTTCATAGCCCAAACGCGTTCGCAATGTGGACTATGTTGTCATCCCGTTTGCGGTCCCTCGACTTCGCTCGGGATCGAGGGACAGAGGAAAACGTTCCGTCCGCCTCCGACGTTAGTATCATTATGAAGCGCTTATGCTCGTTCGTCCTGATCGCAGCGTTTTTGTTGATCCCGACGTTCGTATCGGCTGCTGAACCCGACACGATGTTGCCATTCGACGGCGCCACCGGGTGGCTGAACAGCAGCCCCCTCACGCCCGCCGAACTTCGCGGGAAGATCGTGCTCGTCGATTTTTGGGAATACACGTGCGTCAATTGTCTGCGCACGCTGCCGTATCTGCGCGAGTGGTACAAGCGTTACGCGAGCATGGGATTCGTAATCGTCGGCGTCCATACGCCTGAGTTCACGTTTTCAGCCGACGCGAAAAACGTCGACGCGGCCGATAAGCGCCTGGGCGTGACGTGGCCGGTTGCGCTCGACAGCAAGAACGCAATTTGGGATCGCTACGGCACGAACACGTGGCCGCACGAGCTGCTCTTCGATCAAAACGGTAAACGCATTGAGAGCGTGATCGGCGAAGGCAGCTATCCGCAAACGGAAGCGCACATTCAGGCGCTGCTGCGCGCTGCGAATCCAGGCCTGAAGCTTCCGCCGATCATGGCGCTCTTACCGCAAGACAGCTACGACAAGCCGGGTGCGGTTTGCTATCCGCAAACCGAGGAGACGTTCCTCGGCGGGCCGCGCGCGAAGATCGCGAACGCTCCGCCGCAATCCGCATCGAGCATGTTCGGGCAACAGCAGTCGCCGCTCAGCGGCATGAACCAAGCCATGTACTACGACAAAGGCTCGCATCAGGACGGCGCATTCTATTTGCAAGGCGGCTGGCGCAAGAACGAACAGGGCCTCGTCTCCGCCGACGGACACGGCCACGTCGCGATGAAATATCACGCAGTGCAGGTCGTCGCCGTGATGCGGCCCGAGAGCGGCGCTGTGAACGTGATCGTCACGCAAGACGACAAGCCGCTCGCGAAGGATGATGCCGGCGCCGACATTCAGTACGACGCGCAAGGCCGTTCTTATATCGCCGTCAATGAACCGCGCGAATACGACATCGTCATGAACAAGAAGTGGGGCTCGCACGAGCTCGCACTTTCACCGCAAGCTTCAGGCGTCGGCGTGTACAGCTTCGATTTCGAATCCTGCGAAAGCGGCTCCGATAAATAAGCTAGTCGAGGCGGCCCAGCAAGGCGCGGGCGATGATCATCTGCTGGATCTCTGAAGTACCTTCGTAGATCTCCGTGATCTTCGCGTCGCGGTAGTAGCGTTCGACCGGGAAGTCGCTCATGTATCCGTAACCGCCGTGGATTTGCACGGCTTCCGACGCGTGTTCGCGTGCCTTGGTCGATGCAAATAACTTTGCCATGCTGGCTTCGACCGCGAACGGCTTCCCGGCGTCGCAGAGCGCAGCTGCGCGATACGTCGCGAGCTGCGCGGCGTTTAAATCCGCGGCCATGCGCGCGATCTTGAACGAAATCGCTTCGAATGCGGCGATCGGTTTGCCGAACGCTTCGCGATCCTTTGCGAATGCAACCGACGCATCGAGGCACGCGCCGAGAATCCCGCAAGCTTGTGAGGCGATGCCGATGCGCCCTGATGTCAGCGTGCTGAGCGCGCTGCGCAAGCCTTCGCCTTCGGCAGCAAGCAACGCGCCGGCTGGAACGTGCACGTCGTCGAACGCGATGTCGCACGTGTTGCTGGTGTGAATGCCGAGCTTGTTCGAGAGATTCTCGATGACCATGCCCTTCGAAGGATGATCGATCAGAAATGCGGAGATGCCGCGCACGCCCTCACCACCGGTGCGGAACATTCCCATGATGACCGCTGAGTGGCCGCCGTTCGAACACCACTGTTTGCGGCCGTTTAGGACGAAGCCGTCGCCGTCGCGCCGTGCAGTCGCACGCAAGGCCGCCGCGTCGGAACCTGCTTCGGGCTCGGTTAGCGCGAACGCAGCGATAGCATCGCCCGTTGCCAGCATCGGCAGATATTTCTTTTTCTGCGCTTCCGTTCCGAGGCGCAAAATAGCCGAGCAAATCATCGCGTGCACCGAGAGCGTCACGGCCGCACCTGCATCGACCTTCGCAATCTGCTCCACGGCGACTGAGTAGCTCACGTAATCCGCACCGACGCCGCCGTATTCTTCCGGGATGTTGATGCCCATCAACCCGGCTTGCGTCATTTTTGTGAATAGCTCGCGCGGAAAAGTATGCGTGCGATCCCACCCCGCAATGTGCGGCGCGATCTCGCGCTTTGCAAAATCGGCAGCGAGCTGTTGAATTGCGCGCTGGTCGTCAGTGAGCTCGAATTGTGCTATGCGGGTACCGCCTCAGCGCTAACCTTGCGGCCGTTTTCGTAGACGTAGAATCCGCGGCCCGTCTTGCGCCCGTACCAGCCTGCATCGACATATTGCCGCAGCAGCACGCACGGATTGTATTTTTGATCGCCGAGACCCGCGTAGAGAACTTCCATGATCGCAAGGCACGTATCGAGTCCGATCAAATCGGCGAGCTCGAGGGGGCCCATCGGATGATTGAGCCCGAGCTTTGCGACCGTGTCGATCGCATCGGGCGTGCCGACGCCCTGGAACAGCGCGAAGACTGCTTCGTTGATGAGCGGCATCAAAATGCGATTGGCGATAAAGCCGGGCACATCGCGCGACTCCGCCGTCGTCTTGCCCAAATCGGCCGCGAGATCGTGGACGAACTTCGCCGTTGCATCAGTCGTTTGAATTGCGCGAATCACTTCGACGAGCTTCATGACCGGAACGGGATTCATGAAATGCATTCCGATCACGCGTCCCGGATTGTCGCAGACGGCAGCCAGCTTCGTGATCGAAATCGACGACGTATTGCTGGCGAGAATCGTATCGGGCGCGGTCGACTCGTTGAGCTTGCGGAAAATTTGCAGCTTTAGCTCAAGATTCTCGGTCGCAGCTTCGATTGCGATCGCGACGTCGAGGTTCGTGAAGTGCAGCCGCGGATCGATGTGCGAGAGAACGCGTCCGCGTTCGTCCGGCGTCATCCGTCCTTTTTCGACTGCGCGATCGAGATTCGATTCGATCGAGCGTAAGCCGTGCTGGACGAATTTCTCCTCACGATCGTTGAGCAGCACTTCGTGCCCGGCTTGCGCGCAAACCTGCGCAATACCGGATCCCATCTGCCCCGCGCCAATTACTAGAATTCGCATGTTACTTCAGCGGCACGCTTTGCGGGCCCACGCGTAGCGCCGCGGCGATCAATCGACCCTCACCAGAATTGCGTCGCCTTGGCCGCCACCGCTGCAGATTGCGGCGATGCCGAGTCCGCCGCCGCGCCGGCGCAGCTGATGGATCACCGTTCCGACGATGCGCGCGCCGGATGCACCGATCGGATGCCCCATCGCAACGGCGCCGCCTTGCAGATTGACTTTGTCTGCGCCAAGGCCAAGGCGTTGCGACGAGCTCAGCACGACTGCCGAAAACGCTTCGTTGATTTCCCAGACCGCGATATCGTTGCGCGAGAGACCTTGTTGATCGAGCAATTTCTGAATTGCCATCGCGGGCGTGAGCGCGAGATACGGCGGATCCCATGCAGCCGTTGCGTGATCGACGATCGTTGCGAGCACTTCCGTCCCGAAATGGCTCTTCGCGTAAGCCGGATCGGCAAGCACGAGTGCCGCGGCACCGTCGTTGACGCCAGGCGCATTGCCGGCCGTCACCGTTCCGTCCTTATCGATCGCCGGAAGCTTTGCCATCGCGGCTATGCTGGCGTCGGTGCGCACCGCCTCATCGCGATCCACCAGCGTCACCGGAATGTCACCGTGCGCGTGCGCATCGAGATACGGCGAATATTTTTGCGGATCGGGGACCATCGTGTCGGGCGGCGTGTGCGACCACACGCTCGAGCTTCCGTTTCCACCGGCGAGTACCGGAACGCGAGGCGGGACGCGCGTCGGAACCGTCTCGACAACGATCTTGCCTTTCTGTTTCACGGCAACGCGAATCGGCACGATCTCGGCGCCGAAATGACCGGCTTCTTGCGCTTGCGTCGCGCGCAGGTGACTCTGATACGCGAACTCGTCTTGCATCTCGCGCGTCAAACCAAGTTCGGCTGCGACCTTCGCACCCTGCGACGCCATCGTGACATCGAAGAAAAAATCCCACAGCCCATCGTGGATCATCAGATCGACGAGCTTGCCGTCGCCGAAGCGATAACCGCTGCGTGCGCCGGGGAGTGCGTACGGCGCGTTCGACATCGATTCCATCCCGCCGGCGACAATCAGCCGGTAGTCGCCGCTATCGATCAGCCGCGCGGCCGTTGCAACCGCCAGCATCCCGGAAGCGCAAACCTTGTTGAGGGTCTCGCTCGTCACCGTCTTGGCAAGGCCCGCTTTATAGGAAGCTTGGCGCGCCGGCGCTTGCCCTGCCCCGCCCTGCAAGACCTGTCCCATCACCACGTGATCGACGTCGGCTCTATCAACTTTGGCGCGTTCGAGCGCGCCGCGAATCGCTTCGGCCCCGAGCGTCGTCGCGGGAAGCGAGGCGAGGGCACCGCCGAGACGGCCGAACGGCGTGCGTGTCGCGGCAAGAACTACGGCTTTTCCATTCATGCTCTTGTTGACCCCGGAGAAGTTATTTAGGCTGCAGTTGGGTACAGACGATCCGCTCGTCGGCCGCGCACGATTGGCATTCGAACTGCACGGTGACGTGGGAGATCGCGAATTCGTCGCGCATCGCGCGATCGACGCTTTGCAGTATCTGCGTCGCGTCGCTGATGCTGCGATCGGGTAATAAGATGTGCGCGGAAAGGGCATAGTTTCCGGTTCCCAGCGTCCAGACGTGCAGATCGTGCACGCCGACGATGCCCTCGACGCGGCGGATGCGCTCTTGCACGCGCTCGACGTTGACGTGGGCGGGGACGCTTTCCAGCAGGACGTCGCTGGCTTCGAGGACGATGCGCACCACGCCGACGACGATGACGACTGCTATCGCGATCGAAAGCAGCGGATCGATCCACGACCAGCCGAAGCGCCAGATCACGAGCGCACCGACGATGACGCCGAACGACGAGAGCGCGTCGCCAAGCACGTGCAGCACTGCGGCGCGCATGTTGAGGCTCTCGTGCATCTTACGCGCCAGCACCGTACCGAGCGCAGCGTTGACGACGAGCGCGAAGCCGGCGAACGCCGCCATCAACGCACCTTCCGGCGTCACGGGGTGCATCATACGGCGCACGGCCTCGACAACGATGAACACGGTGACCGCGAAGAGCAACCCGCCATTGAGTAGCGCCGCAAGAATCTCTGTGCGCCCGAAACCGAATGTTTGGCGGCGCGTTGCGGGACGGGCAGCCAGATGAACCGCGGCAATGGCGATCAAGAGCGCGACTGCATCCAGGAATACGTGCGCGCTATCGGTCAGCAGCGCGAGCGAATGCGCGAGAAATCCGCCGGCGCATTCGATCGCCGCAACCAGCGTCGTTGCGATGAACGCGATTCGCAGCGTCATGTCACGATCGCCTTGAAACCCAAGATACCGAGCATCACAGCGAACGTGATAAACGTGCGCGTTTCGGCACGCACGATGACGCTCGCGTCATAGGAGCCGAGCTGCGGCATCGAAGGTTTCGGCCAATGCGGCCAGACGCGCGCAACGCGCGCTGCATACTCATCGAAGCTCGCGCCGAACGTCGCACGCAGAAAATTCTCTTCGTGCGGGACGATCGTTGCATAGACGGCGAGCATAGTAGCCAAGCTAATCCCTATCAACACCCAACGTTCGACTTCCGGATTCTTCCCGGTGAACGCGAGCGCGAAGCCTAGCGCTGTGAGAAAGTTTCCTATGTAGAGCGGGTTGCGAACGAAGGCGTACGGCCCGGCAGTGACAAGCTGCGGCGCGGTGACTTGATCGGCGCGTGTCGTCGTTCCCGAATAGCCGACGGCCCAAATCCGAATTGCTTCGCCCGCAAACGCGAGCGGCAGCCCGGCTAGAATCGAAGTCGCATTTGGCTTTCCGAAGATCGCAAGAATCAACGCGGGTATCGCGAGCAGTACTCCGCGATTCTTGAAGACGAAGGCACGAACGCCCATCAGGCCGGGACTTCGGCGCGCGCTTCCTCGTAGACTTCGCGCAGCGAATCCGCAAGGCTGACGCGCGGCGACCATCCGGTCGTGCGCTTGAGTTTGCTGGGATCGCCGACCGAGCGCAAAACTTCGCCGCTTGCGCGCATCAGCTCGGGGTCCTCGCGAATCTCCACCGGAACGCCGGCAATATTGACGAGCCGTCGCAACACTTCACGCATCTTGACGGCTTGCCCGCTGCAGACGTTGTAGACTTCGCCCGGAACGCCACGATCGGCGAGCGCGATATACGCAGCCACAACATCGCCCACGTCGAGAAAATCGCGTTCGCTCTCGACGTTGCCGACGTTGAGCACGCGATCTTGGCCGGTTGCAATGCGCGCCAAACGTTGCGCGAACGCGGGTACCGCAAAGCGTGAATCTTGTCCCGCGCCGATGTGATTGAACGCGCGCGAGATGACTGCATCGATTCCATAGGAGTTGTACCAGCCGAGCACCAGCGCTTCGCCCGCGGCTTTCGAGGCTGCATACGGATTGGTTGGCCGCGGCGGAAGCGTTTCGCGCAGCGGCATATCCTCTTGCGGACGGCGTCCGTAAACTTCCGCCGAGCTTACGAAGAGCAATCGCGGTTTGAGATCGCGCAAGGCCTCGAGCAGATACGCCGTCCCGTCGATGTTGACGCGATACGTTGCGAGCGGATCCTCAATCGAAGCCGGGACGAACGACTGTGCTGCTAAATGATAGACGACTTCGGGCCGCACCAGCTCGACGACGGCGCGAACGTTTTCGGAATCGGTTAGATCGAGGGGAATATGTTGATCGTCACCGTGCGAGGGCGCAGCCGAAACGACATCGTCGCCGCGTTCGCGTAGCGCGGCGACCAATCGCCGCCCGACAAAACCACTCCCACCAGTAACCAGCACACGTGTGGCCACTTTTACTTGTCACCCCGAGCGAAGTCGAGGGGCAGCGACAATGTTCAGACCGCCGCGAACGGTCGCAGACGATCGAGGTCCGCTCGGACCATCATTTCTGCTAGCTCTTCGAAAGAAACTTCTGGCTCCCAACGCAAAACGCGCTTCGCCCTGGTGGGATCGCCAAGCAATGAGTCGACCTCAGCCGGTCGATAAAACCGGGGATCAACGACGACGTATTTCTCCCAATCTAAACCGACGCACGCAAATGCGAGCTGCACGAACTCTTTGACACTATGAGCTCGACCTGTAGCAATTACAAAATCTTCCGGCTTCGTTTGCTGCAACATCATCCACATTGCGCGAACATAATCACCGGCAAAGCCCCAGTCACGCTTCGCATCCAGGTTGCCGAGTCGTAGCTCCTTTGCAATTCCAAGTTTGATCCGCGCCACACCATCACTAATCTTGCGTGTTACAAACTCCTTGCCTCGCCGAGGCCCCTCGTGGTTGTAGCATATCCCACTTACAGCAAACATATCGTAACTCTCGCGATAGTTGACCGTGATGTAGTGCCCGTAGACTTTCGCGACGCCGTACGGGCTGCGTGGGTAGAACGGCGTGTGCTCGTTTTGCGGAACCTCGCGTACCTTGCCGAACATCTCGGAGCTCGAGGCTTGGTAGAAACGAATCTTCGTATCGACGGCGCGGATCGCTTCGAGAACGCGAGTGACTCCGAGCGCCGTGAACTCGCCGGTCAGCACCGGCTGCGTCCATGACGTCGGGACGAATGACTGCGCCGCCAGATTGTAGATCTCGTCGGGACGCGTCTCGGCAACGATTGTGGTGATCGAGCTTTGATCGAGCAAGTCGCCCGAAACGATCTCGATGCGATCGACGATGTGTTCGATCCGTTCGTGCACGTCCGTACTCGAGCGCCGCGTCATGCCGATGACACGATAACCGCGCTCCAACAAGAATTCGGCCAGGTACGATCCGTCCTGGCCGGTGATCCCGGTAATCAGCGCAGTCTTCATTCGGTTCAGTTCATCATCAAGACGTTTTCGCCGGTCTCATCAAAGAGGAACCGCGTCTCGTACATGTCCGTCCCGTCATCGCGAACGATCTTCGATTGAATCGTCAAGCGGTGCATCGGCTTGTTCTGGTAGCGAACGAGTCCCGAGTAGAAAAACTGCACGAGCGGCGTCGACTTGCCATCGAGACTTCCAAGACGGTTGCGCGAGACGAGCATGTCGAGCAGCTTCCGCTGCAGTGCCATCGGAATCAGGCGCTGCGCGTCGTCCTCGGTCATCTTGACCGCGACCAGCTCTTCTTGCGCCTTGTTGCCATCCTCGGCGGGTTTGTCCGTCGAGTAGCGCATCACGGCATCCCAATCGTCAGCCGGAATTCCGGAATATCGAACGCCGAAGCGCGTCACCGCTTTGCCCGCGTGCGTGACCTTGTCTTTCCAGACCGGCCGAACACGCATGCGCACCGTGCGTTGATCGAGCGTCGCGCGCACTTCGAATTCCGGGTCTGCGACGTCCGTTTGCGTGAGGAAGCACATTCCACCGCCGCTGATGTCGATACCGATTGCAGGGTGCATCGTCTGGCCGCCGTCCATCGTGTACGTGGCGCGATAGCCCTTTTTCTTACGCGGAAATTTCCGGCGGTTAACCTCTTTACCGGTAAACCACGCCAGAAGCTCGGGAAGCGGCATTACCGGGCGATTCTGGACCGCCCGCCACTGGGCCCTGCGCCGATCAGGCGAGGAATTTGGTGAGCCCTCGTGGGGTGTCGCTGTCGACGCCTGCGGCACGCCCCGTGAAGAGCGCCAGCGCCTGCCCCGTGACCAGCCACGCCAGCGTGTTGAACGCTTCGCCCGCCTGGGGTCCCAGAAGCTGAATCTCGCCGAGCGGTGCGCCGATCGCGAAGCGCAGCGCGCCGGCCGCCTCGGCCTCACGCATCGGCCGCTCGACGATGTCGCGCGAGGTTTCATCGAGTATCCCGATCAGCGCGCACGATTTGTCGAGCATTGCCGAGCTGCCGTGCCGGAACTCACCCGCCGGAAAACCCTCGGCGTGTACGTAGCTAGCTTCCTTCATCTTCAGAGCAAGTTCGTAGGCGACCGGAACGCTGTAACCGGCGCCCACGATCGCGACGGCGCGACAGCCCGCAAGCAACTGCGCCGTTTCATCCGCTTCGCGCCACCCGTTGCTCGCAAACCAGCTCGCAACGTCGTGCGCGGTTTCGCGCAGAGTCGATGCCGTGCGATTGCGATGCCCTGCGATCAGTGCTGCGCTCCATAACAGAATCGCAGCCATTGCGGTCACGCTCTTGCTCGCAGGGACGGCGGTTTCCGGACCGGCGGCGACATCGATCGCAAGCGTGGCCCGCGCTGCGAGCGGCGAATCGGCGACGTTCGTGAGCGCGACGGTCGCCCGGGGCGTCAAAACGTCGAGCGCGGCGAGCAAATCGCTCGAGCGGCCACTTTGCGAAAGCGCGATGACGCAGCCGTTTCGATAGACCTCACGATCGAAGCGCGCTTCCGTTGCGGCGAGCGCACTTGCCGCAATTCCGCGCCGGCGCAACGCGAGTGCGCCAAGCTGCGCGACGAATAGCGAGCTGCCGCTTCCCACCAAACACACCGGTCCGCTGCCGATCGCGCGCGCCAGCTCTTCCGCTTTCGAAGAATCGGCGATGCGGCGCCACACTTCGGGTTGCTCGCGAATCTCGCGCTCGAATCGTTCGCCCAGCATTTTAACTCGTGATGAACCGCGAGAGCAATCGGCCTTCGAAGCGGTCGAGATCGTCGTCGTCACCGGTCCAATCGTCCACCATGAATGCAAACGTGATCGTGCCGCGGCGCAGCGGCATCACGTAACCTGAAAGCGAGCTCGCAAAAAGACGGTTGCCGTCCTTTGCGTACGTGCGCCCGCGTGCGGGCGTTCCCGCGAATGAATTGCGGATCGTGCCGCGCACGCCCGCCAGCGGCAGTGCGGCAAGAATTGCATCACGGTTCGGGCTGCGCCAATCGACTTGAAATACACGGACGAGCGTTCGCGGCGAAAGCCGATCGTAAATCGAGACACCCGAGCCGTCGAAGATCGCGGTGTTACGCGACGTGTCGATGCCGAGCGAGCGCAGCCAACGCTCTTCGCGAGCGGCGCCGTTGGCCGCGGAGCCGGGCGTGCCTTTTGTTGCGACCCCGATCGACTTGATAAGCATCTCGGCGATGAGATTGTCGCTGGGATACCACATCGAGGCCAAGTATTGGGTCAGTGGTTTGGACTGGTGCGTCCAGATGACCTGATACGCGCTTGCGGGCGGCCGAACGAACACGTCGCTTGAAACGAAGTCGGGTATCGAAACGCCGCGCGTGCGCAGATCGCTCGCGAGAATCGCAAGCGCGACGTGTTCGGGATCGGCGCGCGGCTCGCGATCGGCGACGTTGTCTTGATAGCACAGTGCCGTAAGCGCCGGAGCATAGGCTTCACCGATGTCGTCGAGCGTCCAACCGTAACCGTAGCGCTCCTGATCGAAGCGGCTCGTGTCGGCATCTATTTCGGAAATCGGACCGACGTTCGCAGCAGCGACGCCGGCCGCGGCATCGTCGAGATCTTTCGCGCTCAAGAGTGGATCGCCGCCGCCGATCAGGACGAGCTTCGTCGTCGTTCCGTCCGTAAGCGTCGCAACTTGCGTCGTGAACGCGAAATTCGGCCCAAGCACGGCAAGCGCGCTCGAGCCCGTGATGACTTTGAGTGTACTCGCCGGCATGAATGCGTCGTCCGCATCGTGCTTGTAGAGGACGCGGCCGCTGCGCGTGTCGACCGCGAGAAACCCGACGTGCGCGCCGCGCAGCGTCTTCGCCGAGCTGAGCATGTTGTCGACGTCCGCATGCAGCTTGCTGATCTGCGCCGGCGTCCACGGTAAGTGCAAGGACGAACGCACGCCGCGCAACAGACTTTTGTCATCCCGGCTGCCCTCGACTTCGCTCGGGGTAAACGCCGTCAGGGTCCGCGGTCAACTAAACGCCGTGCAATAAAGGTCGCGACTTCGCTTGGCAACGTGCCGCGGCCGAAGCCCGCATCGTAGCCAAGCTCGGCGGCTAGGAGATTGGTGACGCGCGGTCCGCCGCACAAGAGCAAGATGCGATCGCGCAAGCCGGCTTCTTCGAGACGCTCTGCAAGCGCCGTGAAGTTGAGGACGTCGCTGCCTTTTTGCGTGACGACTTGCGAGGCCAGGATGACGTCGAGATCGCGCTCCCGCGCGATGCCCACCAAATCCTCGACGGCAACTTGCGCACCCAAGTTGAGCGTCTCGAACATCGCGTAACGCTCGAGGCCGTAGTCGCCCTTGTAGCCCTTCATGTTCAGGATCGCATCGATCCCGACCGTGTGCGCGTCGGTGCCGATGCATGCTCCGGCGACACGAACCTTGCGCCCGAAACGCTCGCGCAAGAGTCCGTCGACCTCTTCCATCGCAAGCGGCCGCTCGCGTGGAATCGCCGCGGCGATGTTGTCGACCTCAACCGAGACTTTGGTGCGCGCGTAAACGACGAAGAACGAAAAGCCGCGTGCAATCTCGCGACCTTCTGCTACCGCAACGTCGGTGAAGCCCATCTGCGCAACGAGCCGTCGCGCAGCTTCATCCGCAGCTTCGCTCCACTCGAGCGGCAACGTAAAACTCAACTGGACGACCCCGTCATCTTTTGTGTCGCCATATGGGCGCACGTTCATGATTGCACGTGGAAGGGAGCAGCGGCACGAGGTTGGGGGCTCGGCCTCACTACCGTGTCGCTGAGACATGCCCTAGCGCTTCTTCAAATGGATTCCAATAGTCCTCAGCTTTTTCGAAGACGCCTTCGTAACCGCGTCCGCCGGTCGGCATGCGCGAGACGTCGGCGAACACGCGCGTCTGGATCGCGGCTTCGAGTCCGATTTCGGCGACGTGGCGCAAGCGCGTGCGAGCAAGCTCGAGCACGTGATGCGCGCGGTGCTCGATGATCCCGCCGCGCTTGATCTCGATCTCGTCGCCGAGATGGCGCGCTGTTCCCATCACATAGCGCGCGCCTTCGATCGAAAGCGCACGATCGCCGAGCAGCGGCGTGTGGATCGCTTCGGTCAGCATCCCGCACAAATGAATCGTCTGATGCGTCATCACCGAGGTCAGATCGAACATGCCGTCCATGAGGTGACCTTTGAAGATGTCGCCGGTCATGTGTTTGGTGGGCGGCATGTACTTGAGCGGCGCGTCCGGGAAGATCTGACGCGTCAATTGCGCTTGCGCAAGTTGGAAGAGAAACCCGTCTTCTAAATCCGGATCGATCTCGAAGGCGTCGCCGAGACCAAGCTGCTTGTCGGGTAAGCCTGCACGATGCGCAAACTCTTCGTTGATGAACTGCGACGCCAAAACAGAAGGCGCTTGTTCGACCGCATCGGCAGTCGTGAGGTAGTTGTCCTCGCCGGTGTTGATAATAATGCCGGCGTGCGCATTGAGCATCCGCGAGAAATGCTGATCGACGAACGTCCGGCGCATGTTGATGTCGCGAAAGAGAATTCCGTACATCGAATCATTGAGCAGCATGTCGAGCCGCTCGAGCGCCGCGAGCGCGGCAATCTCGGGCATGCACAAACCGCTCGCGTAGTTTGTGAGCATCACGTAGCGCCCGAGCCGCTCGCCGGCTTCATCGAGCGCCTCGCGCATGATGTGGAAGTTCTCTTGCGTCGCGTACGTGCCGCCGAAGCCTTCGGTCGTTGCCCCTTCCGGAACGAAATCGAGCAGCGACTGCCCGGTCGAGCGGATCACCGCAATAATCTGCGCACCGGCTTCGGCCGCAGCGACCGCAGCCACACGGTCTTCGTAGATGTTGCCGCTGGCAACGATCAAGTACAGCAGCGGAGGCTCGCCCTGCGGCAGACGCTCGAGGAATGCTTCGCGCTCGCTACGGCGCGCATCGATCTTAGCCAATCCAGCGCGTGCCCGGCGCTCGATCTCGGCGCGACCCACAGAGGCCGCCATTGCGGTGGCGACGCCGTGTGTCAGTCCGGCGCCGAGCCCATCGACGATCGTGTTCGCAACAGGGACCCCATCGGCGCCCGCTCCGCTCTCGCCAAGTAAGCGGACGATTGCTCGCTCGACGGAGACGGTCGAATGCGCGGCGATGAAGGCGCTGACCGGGTCGACGATCCGGCGCGCCAGGTCGCGGCATTCCACGACGGCGTCCCAATCAAGCTCGAGCTGCATCGGCGAAACCTTGCTCCCTTCCGGCGGTATCTCCCGGTGAAGCCATGGGACCGCGTGATGAAGCCCTCGTCAAAAACGTCCTCGCCGGCGACCACGAACAATTTGCCGTTCTGGTCGAGCGGTACAAACGCGGCATCGGAAATTTCATAGGCGCGAGCGTCCGCTCGCCGGCCGACGTTGCCGATCTCTCGCAAGAGACATTCATGCGCGCGTACGCGCATCTCGGCACGTACAATCCGCAGCTCGGCAAGTTCTCGACGTGGCTCTACCACATCGCGCGCAACGTCGTGCGCACGCATCTTGGGAAAGCACAGCGCCGTCCGGCGACACAAGAGCTCGCCGAAGAACAGACGCTTGAAAACACGCTGCCCGATATGTCGATTGAAGCCGATCCGGCGGGTGGTGTCCTGCGCACGGAAGCCGAGGCGGAAGTTCGCGCCGCACTCGCGCTTCTGCCGGAGCGCACGCGCGCCGTGCTCGCGCTTCGTTACTACGACAACATGGATTATCAAACGATCGCGCAGACGATGGGGCTTTCGCTGGGCAACGTGAAGACGTTGATTCACCGCGGCAAGCTCGCGCTCGCGCACAAGCTCCGTCAAGCTGAGACGGAAGCCAGCAGCTTTCGCGCCTTGAGTATGATGCATGCGTTGCAGCACGTCTGAAAATCTTTTCGACGGATTGCTCGAGGGCACGCTGAGCGTGCTGCAGCGGCGCAACGTCGAATCGCACCTTGAGACGTGCGCGCGTTGCACGTCGGTGCTCGAAGAGCTGCGCGTCATCGACGCATTGCTGCTCACGCCGCGTCTGCTCGAGCCGGCGCCGAATTTTACACAAAAGACGATGGCCGAGATTCGCGCGATGCCGGCACCCAAAGCAGCTGCGCCGCGTCTGCCGCTCTGGTCGGCATTCGGGTTCTATCTATTCGCGTCGTGGCTCGGCATCGGTATGTGGCTTGCATTCGGACGACCGGACGCTCGCGGACTGCTCGCCCTCGTACTCGGCTTATTCGATCACAGCTCGCGCGCGTTCCACGACATCGGCCGCGCGGTAGCAGCCGGACTCGGCTCGACCGGAATCGCGAGCATCGTCGTCCTCGTGCTGGGTGTCGACGTGCTGCTGATCGCGCTTGCGTTCTTTGCACCGCGCCTCATCTCGCGTCTCGCGCGGACTGAGCCAGTCTGATGCGGCGTACCGGGCTCGTCGCGCTTGTCGCGATTTTCGCTGTTGCGATGCTCTCGCATCGCGCGTGGTCGTCGCCACCGCACCACCACCATCTCTGGTTCCATCACGGCGCAAACTACATGTTCCGCGACGTCACGGTCGAGCAGGGCGAGACGGTCGACGGCGATCTGAACGTGTTCTTCGGCAATGCGACGATCGAAGGCCGGGTCAACGGCGATCTCAACGTCTTCGGCGGCAGCTGCGATACGACGAACGGCATGGTCGAAGGTGAAGTAAATTGCTTGCAGACCGCGTCGCTCGGCGGCATCGTTCCGTGGGTCGGAAACGCCTTCGAAGATATTCCGTTTGCGGGCGAATCGAAGCATCTCTCGATGACGTTATTCGGGAACTTCATCGTCTTCTTGATGTTCTTGCTCTTCCCGATGCGCGTGCGTTTGGCGCTGGCGCGCGTCGAAACGCAGCCGGGACTCGCAGCCGTGATCGGACTGCTGGCGTGCGTCGCCGTGATACCGCTTGGGATATTATTGATTCTTTCGATCATCGGAATTCCGCTGATCATCATCGAGTTTGCGGCGATTTTTGCGGGCGTGTGGATTGGCCAGGCCGCGATCGCACTGCTCGTCGGCCGGCGGCTTTCGGAACTCGTGCGGCCGAACACGACGCCCTCTCCGCTCGCGGCGCTGCTCCTCGGCTTGATCGTCGTCAGCGCGGCGGAAATCGTTCCCGGCGTGGGCTGGTTCGTGACGGCACTGATGATTCTCGTCGGCCTCGGCGCGGCGATTCTCGGATTCGTTCCGTTCGCCGCGACGGGCGTGCGCCGCACTATTAGCGGCCCGCCGATGACGCGCTAAAGGGCGCCTTGGGTCCCCAGCGAAGCGAGGCCGACGCGCCGCGCGCTTCGGAGGGATGTTCTCTTGGGTTTGACCGTCACCGGTATCTCGCAGTCCGCCGACATCAAAGGGTTGGAGAAAGCGCTGCAAGACGCGGGATTTCCGCTCGACCCGATTCAGCTCGTCAACCCCGACGATAGCGATAAAAACCTCGCCGACACCGAAAGCCAGCAGCGCGTCGATACGCGCTTGAGCCTCGGCGGCGGACAGGGTACGGGCGTGCCGGGCCTCACCGGCGGGCACTCTGATTTCGATATCCCGCACGGCAGCTCGTACTTTCGCAACGAAGAGCTGTGGGATCGTCTCGATGATTTCGAGATCCCCGATGATGAGATCGAGAATTATCTCGAAGCGCTTGCTGCCGGCCGCAGTGTCGTTGCATACTTCGCCGGAAAGCCGGATAACGTTCCCAAAATCGAGACGCTGTTTCGCTCGTCAGGTCTTTCAAAAGTAAAAACTTTCTAGGCTTGTCATCCCCAGCGTAGCGACCGCAGGGAGCGTAGTCGAGGGACAGCTCGTCGCGCTCCTTTGGCTCGCGATGTTGTGGTATGCGGCGCCGCTCTTATCGCGAACGCAAGGGCTCACGATTCCCTCGCGCCTGCGCTACACGCTCGTCCTCATGGCCGCGATACCGCTATTTCTTGCGGCGGTGCATTTGCTCGCGATGGGACCATTGCTAATCGCCGCGGCGATCTTGTGCGCGCTGCGATTTCGTTTCGCTCGACGATCGATACTCGAATACAATCCGTGGGATGCGTCTCGCCGTCGCGATCGTGTTCTTGACGGCGTCCGTATATATTCCGCGCGCACCGACCGACGGTGATTCGCTTGCGTACCACTTGCCAAATGCAATCGCGTGGGCGCAAGCCGGTTCGCTCGATCCGACATGGATGCGCTACTGGTGGTACCCCGGCGGATCGGAAATCTCGATAGCCGGCATCATCGCAAGCGGGGGCCTTTGGATCACGGGTGTACCGTCGTTGCTCGCAGCCATGATGCTGACGTCGCGCATCGGCATGTGGCTGCGTTCGCTCGACGTTCCCGCCTGGACGGCAGCTGCCATGAGCGCGGCTCTCATCACGATCACGACCGCTGCATTCCAAACGTACGATCAGCGCAACGATCTGGTACTGGCTGCGTGGTTCGTCGAGACCTTATGGATGCTGCGGAACGATTCATGGAGCGGCGCGCTCCCGATTGCGATGCTTGCGCTTATCAAGCCCTACGGCTGGGTGTATGCGCTGCTGGCGATCGTTTGCACGCGCAAACCACGCGCACTCGTGGGTTTCGTTCCGCTTGCATTGTGGATCGTGCACGACGCAGTACTCGCGCCGCGCGCGCTCATCTCGATCGCATCGACAAACGCGATTGGCACGTGGTCGACGACCGTAGCCGGAAATCTGCCCGCGTCGTTGACTGTACTCGCGAAAGCCATTGCAGAGCGCGGGCCGGTCGCGGTTTGCTGTTTCGTCGCTCCAATGTTTGCCCTGTTGGCACGTGGCAAGGAACGCTGGATTGCGATCGCGGGAACGAGCGCGCTCGTGCTGTTCTTGCTCACGCCGTTCGGTTACGCAAACGACATCCCGCAACTCGCTTTGGGCTGGTCGCTGCGGTACGATCTTCCCTCGCTTGCGCTCGGAGATGTTGTGCCTCTCGCCGCTGGGTCGCCGGTTTCCGATATCGATTGCCGTTCTTGCGGCGTGCAGCGCGCTCGCGGGCATCGCCCGGCTGCTGTATATCTTGAATCACGACGCTTCGATTCTCATCGCGTTCCTTATCGCCGTTGCTGCAGGGCTTGCTGCGATCGTCGCGTTTATCGCGCCGCTTCGCCGCGTCGCCGGCTTCGCAGCAACCGCGATCGCGCTCGCCCTCATGCTCTACGGCAGCATCATCGCAGCCGCACATGTTGCCGGCTTCTACGCAGTATCGACGAACGGTACGACATTCTTCCGCTGGTTTAGGTCGCATCCGCACGACGCCGAAAGCATCAATCTGCGCACCGGCGAACTTACTCATGCTTGCTCCCGACGCACGCGCTTATGACGCAGATGATGTTTCGTGTTTGCGCGCGGCCGCGGAAGGCGCGGTGATCGTCGTCGCCGGAGGCGTCAGGCCCCGCGCAAGCGCGAAGCGACTGCGGGGAAGCGCTTTTCGAGGACGCCGACTTCATCGCGGTCTTGCCGCGCTAAGCCCTTTCACGTCGAAGGCGACGACGTGATAGGGTTATGTGTGGAGCAACGAATGGCGACTCAAGTACCGCTGGTCTACGAAGACCTCGAGTCCTTCCCCGACGACAATCTCCGTCGCGAGATTCTTGGCGGCGAGCTTTACGTGACCCCGTCGCCGACGCGCCGTCATCAGGAGATAGTGCTGGCCATCGCGGTCGCGCTCACGACATATGCCAAGCGAGCGGGTGGGCACGTCTATGTCTCCCCGCTCGACACCGTTTTGAGCGCGCAGAACGTGGTCGAGCCCGATGTCGTCTTCATAGCGCCGGATCGTCGGGACACTCTTGGCGACAGAGGCATCATTGGAGTACCAAGCCTCGTAATCGAAGTATTGTCGCCCGGCACGGCCATGACCGATCGGGGTCGCAAGCGCAATCTCTATGCTCGCTTCAACATCCCGGAATATTGGATCGTCGATCTCGACGCGAACGCGATCGAGCGCTGCAGCGATCCCGAAGGTGACGTTTATCGAACCGTCGTGGTATTTGATCGCGACATGCCGGCGGCGACTCTAACTGATCTCGTTCTTTCGTTCGAGGAAATCTTCAGCTAGTTCTTCTTCCATTCAGCAGGCGCGACAAATGGAGGCGGCTCGCCTTCGCCTGTTTGCGCGCGGCGCAACCCTTCGTGTGCATCCGCGCTTCCCGGATCGACTGCAAGCGCGCGCTGGAAATATTGCAAGGCTAGGGCGCGGTCGCCGTTAAGCAAGGCCTGATTGCCGGCCGCAAGCAGCATCGTCTCGGAGAGCGGCTCCAGCTGCAAGGCGCGCTCGTAGTCGCCGAGCGCCGCGCGCCATTGCACGCGACGGTTTCCGCGCTCGACATAACCGGCTTCCGCATCGAGCTGACCCAGGCGCCACAGCGCATCGGCGAGCGCGACCTCATCCTGACGATCGTGCTCGAGTCGCGCTACGAGCGTGCGATCGAGTGTCGTGGCGCCGCGATAATCCCCGGCTTTGTCGAGAGCGTCGACGTGCGCGCGAACCGTCAAGACATCGGCGGTTGAATTCGGCGGAAATAATCCGAGCGCGTGCGCCGGTCGATCGCCGATTGTTTTCGCCAGAGTCGCGGGACGGAGAATCGCCCGCCGGCTTGGCCGGTTGCGCCATCGGCGATGACTTGCATCGCTGCAGCGGCAAGGATGAGAACCGCAAAGACGGTTGCGGCGAACGTTTTCACGTCGCGCCGACGGCAAATCGCTCGGTGATATAGCGTTTTAATCCATCTTGCCAGGAAGGCATCTTGATGCCGATTTGCGCGAGTGCGTCGTGTGCGAGCGCGCTATACGTTGGCCGTTTTACAGTCGACGCAAAGTCCCGGTACGAGGCCGGCGTAATCTGGGTCGACAACGCCGCTAAGCGCAATGCTTCCGTCGCATATTCGAACCAACTACAATATCCGGCGTTGGTGACGTGATAGAGCCCGTACGCTTCGCGTTCGATAACCTGGCGGATCGCCCGAGCGACATCGATTGCGTACGACGGCGAGTAGACAACATCGGTGACGACGCGCGGCGTCTCGCCATCTTGTGCTTGCTTGAGAATGCGATCCACGAACATGTGACCCTTTTGCGTCGACGTCTGCCGTCCGTACATTCCGCTCGTGCGGAATACGAAGCTGTGCTTGCGGCGGAGCGCGTTTAATTCACCCTCGCGCTTCGAAGCGCCGTAGACATTCAGCGGTGCCGGCTCATCGCGTTCGGTGTACGGCCTGCCGAGGTCGCCGGCAAAAGACATAGTCGGAGCTCATCGTCGCAAACGCCGCACCGATCCTCACGCATGCGGCCGATAAGCCGGTCGACCGCTTTCGCATTTACGGCAAACGCACGATCCGGGTTTTGCTCGCATTCGTCAACGTTATGGTAGGCAGCCGTATTGATGACGACCGATCGGGCGAACTCGGGCGAGAGCCGTTTCTATCGAAACCGTGTCCTCAATCTCGATCGCCGAGTGATCCAAACCGGCCACATCGCAGTCCGCGAACACGCGCATAAGCTCGCTTCCGAGCTGGCCCGAAGCACCGATGACCAGGGGACGCTCCAGAAGCTTTGTCAAACTGCCTCCGGCCGGTGAGATCATTGCTCGGTCGCTTTGCTGTGACTCTCTCTAATGTCCCTGTTTTCCGCAATAGTCTTGCGACGCTACGCAGGCTGGCGCGACGGCGGCATACGCGTAAACTGCGCGGATTTTCCGATCTGCAGACGTTCGAGAAAAAAGTGCTCTCGCAAAACGCCGAGGATGGGATCATCCATGAGATTCTGTTCCGCATCGGGCGCGATCGCTATTTGGTCGAGTTCGGCGTCGGCGACGGTAGCGAATGCAACAGTGCGCTCCTCGCGCAACATTACGGGTGGCGAGGGCTTGTGATCGAAGGCGACCCGCAACTCGCCGCTGCCCTGCGTGAGCGGTATCGAAGCTCGCCCGTCGAGGTGCGCACGGCGTACGTGACGCGCGCGAGCATCGTCGAGATATTTCGGAGCGCCGGTGTTCCCGAAGAATTCGACTTTCTCTCCATCGATATCGACGGCAACGATTTCTGGGTGTGGGAGGCGCTCGACGCGTACCGGCCGCGGCTCGTCGTCATCGAGTACAACGCCAGCGTCCCTCCCGACCGCTTCTGGGTGATGCGCTACGATGCGGCTTATATATGGAAGAAAACCCTCTACTACGGAGCCAGCCTTCGCGCACTGGCATATCTCGGGGAGAAAAAGGGCTATGCCCTGATCGGGACCGATTCCGCAGGTGTGAACGCTTTTTTCGTCCGGCGCGATCTGCTGAGCGCCGCAGGCTTTCCCGAGCGCTCGCCCGAGGACGTTTACCGTAAGCCCGGAGGTATCTGGCGCCTCTTTCCCGCGCACGACGGTCCCTCCGTCACCGAACCTTCGCAGCTCTCCGATTCCGCTGTGTGCGGCCGATGAGCGTCCCGCAGTTCTCGATCGTCATCCCCGCCCGCAATGAGGGTGCGCGTATCGAAGCAACGCTGCACGATTTCGCGCAGGTTTTCGCGGATTCCGAAATCATCGTCGTTCTCAACGGATGCACCGACCAGACGCCGCAGATCGTTCGCGGCTTCACGGCGCGTTATCCCAACCTCATCGTTATCGAGATCGAGGATCCGGTCGGCAAGGGCGGCGCAGTTCGTGCCGGCATGCTCGTCGCAAAGGCTCCCGTCGTCGGATACGTCGACGCCGATCACGCGACGTCGGCCTCGGAGATGCGGCGGCTGTGCGAGCTTCTCGAATCGCGCGACGGTATTGCTGCCTCCCGTTGGTGCGCGGGCGCCATCGTAGAGGTCGCGCAACCGTTTGCGCGTCGTCTTGCGAGCCGCGTCTTCAATGTACTCGTACGCATCTTCTTCGGTCTGCCCTTCACCGATACACAATGCGGCGCTAAGGTTTTTCGCAGTGAATCGATGCGCCAAATTCTTCCGTACGTCGAAACCTCGAACTTTGCGTTCGACGTCGATTTGCTCTTCGCGATGAAGAACGCCGGGATGAGGGTCAGCGAAGTCCCGACGGTTTGGCGCAACGTCGAAGGTTCGCGCATAGATCTCGCGTCTGCATCTGCGCGCATGTTCGCATCGATCGTTCGCCTTCGTATTCGAAACTCGTTTCTACGTTACGTCGTCCCTGCGTTCGACCGAATGTTTCCGACATCGCCGATGCGCTCGCATTCGGGCTTGAACGTTCTCATTCTGAACTGGCGCGATCCGCAGCATCCACAAGCAGGCGGCGCCGAAAAATACCTGCACGAAATGGCGTGCCGATGGGTCGCATGGGGGCATTCGGTTGAATGGCTCGCTGCGGGATTCCCCGGCGCGGCGCGAACGACGATCATCGACGGCGTGCGTCGTCACACGCGTCGGCGGACAGATGTCGGTGTACGCGCTGCTTCCACTCATGTATTTGCGGAAGTTTCGCGATCGCTTCGACGTGATCGTCGATGCCGAGAACGGGATTCCGTTCTTCAGCCCGTTTTTCTCGATGAAGCCGAAGATCTGTTTGATCTTTCACGTGCATCAGGACGTGCTGAAGAAATATCTGCCGCCGATCATCGGCCCGATGTTCATGTGGGCCGAGTCATTTTTGATGCCGCGCGTCTATCACAGGAGCAAGTTCGTTGCGATTTCAGACGACACGCGCGAGGCAATGCACGAGCTCGGCATTCCTCGCCAGTCCATCGATATCGTGCATAGCGGTGTGGACGACGGGTTACAACCTGGCAAAAAGGCGGACGTCCCGGCGCTCGTGTATCTCGGACGTCTCAAAGCGTACAAGCGCGTCGATTGCATCATCGAGGCCTTTGCGAAAGTTCGCGCCGCTTTCCCGGACGCAATCTTACGCATCGCAGGTGATGGCGACGATCTCGCGCGACTCGAAGACTGCGCGCGACGGCTCGGCGTTCCCGGCAGCGTCGTCTTCGAGGGCTTCGTTTCGCAGCAACGCAAGATCGAACTGCTGCAGTCAGCGTGGTTGTACGTCTCCGCGTCTGAGATCGAGGGCTGGGGCATCGGCGTTATCGAGGCGAACGCGTGCGGCACGCCGGCCGTCGTCTACGCCGTTCCCGGACTACGCGAAGCAGTTGTCGACGGTACAAGCGGATTGATCGTTCCCGAAGGATCCGATCTCTCGATCCCGATCCTTACCGTGATACGCGATGAGACACTGCGCAAGCATCTCGAGGCTGGGGCTTGCGAGCGTGCGTCACGTTTTTCGTGGGATGCTGCCGCCCAGGCGATGATCGAAATCGCGATGCACGCCGTTATCGGCGACTACTACGGCCTGGCGCAGCTTTCAGGAGAGTGGAGTCTCCTCAAACGCGTACGCTCCGATGGCGACTCGATATCTTTGGCGAAGATTCCGCTCGTGAGCGAGCGAAAGACGCCAGGTTGATGATACGCCGCAACAACCCTTCGATCGACGTCGAGGCACTCGGAGCGGTAGTTCGCTCGCGAGCGAGCTCGCTGCGCGAACAGCCCGAGCTTGCAACGCGCGAATCATTCGCGCACTTCCGCGCCGCGGAAGCTTTCCTGGAACGAGCCGAAGAGCTCAATCAGCCTCGAACGCGCATCCCGCACCGCCTCGCGAAGTTCGGATCGCTCGGACGCCTCTTTACTAGCACCTACAACCTCGCCTTGCGCCCGCTTCGCGAAGCAAACGCACTCCAGATCGAGGCGCTGCGCGAGATCATGGCCGCGGGGATCGACGCGATGAAACGCATCGAACAGCTCGAGCGCGAGATCGAACGACTCCGAAACAAGGAATAGTGAAGCGCCGGATCGCGATCGTCACGCCGTGGTACGGTGAGGAATGCACGGGGGGTGCGGAATCGCTCGCGCGCGAGCTTGCGGCGCGCCTGGCAGTAGACGATGACGTAACAATTCTGACGACGACGTCGCGTTCGTTTCTTCACGAATGGGACGTCAACTTCCATGAGGCGGGCAAAACTCGCGAGAACGGCTACACCGTCTTGCGGTTTCGAGTAGTCACGCGCAACGCCGGAATCTTCGGCGAGTTGAATCAGCAACTGCTTGCACTATCGAGCGACCGATGGCCCGATGTCGCTCGACGTCGAGCGCTGACGGAGCCCTTCATCGACGAATCCATCAACTCAACAGAGCTCGAAGGACACCTTGAAGAAAAGGCGTCGCTCTACGACGCCGTGATCGCGTTGCCTTATCTTTACGGCGTCGTGGTGCGCGCCGTTGAAGTGTCGCGCACCCCGATTCATCTGATACCGTGTTTGCACGACGAGGCTTACGCACGCATCCCGCGCATCGAGGATGCGTTCCATCGCGCCCAAACATTGCTGTTCAACAGTGCCGGCGAGGCTGAACTAGCACTGCGCCTGTTCGGTCCGGGCATTCTGTCGAAATCCCACGTCGTCGGGACGGGCATTCCACCGCCCTCTGAAGTGGGAGCGTCACCCGTTGCGGGTGCGTACTACTTGTACCTCGGCCGGCGCGAACCTGAGAAAGGCATCGAATCTCTGCTCGAGGCGTTTCAGCATTATCGCAGCAACGGCTCACAGCGCGACGTCTCCCTAGTCCTCGCAGGACCCGGTCAACACTCCTATGAGGACGACGCTGCGGGTGTACGAGATCTGGGCTTTGTGGACGAAGCGACGAAACGCGCGCTTTTGCAGAATGCGATCGCGCTCGTAAATCCAAGTAAGAACGAAAGCTACTCGCGCGTTCTGATGGAAGCGTGGCGTGAAGAGACACCGGTCATTGCTCACGCACAATGTCTCGCAACCGCAACGGCAGTCCGCGAATCAAAAGGCGGCCTGGTCGCTGGAACGTCACAGGAGTGGGTCGCCGCGTTCGTCGCGCTCGGATCAATGGGAATCGAAGAACGTCGTCAGATGGGGAAATATGGTGCGAATTATGCCGGCGAGAATGCCGACTGGGACAAAGCGATTGATAGGCTACGCACGGCCATTCGAATCGATTCGGCTTTCGAAGCCGCTCCGAAACGCAACAAACGAATCGACCAAGTGCTCGAAGCAATCGATGCCGGCGACGCGATTTCCGATCATGCGAAGCGCATCAGGGCTCGACTGCGGCGCACCGGTTACGAGTCGGACATCTATGCCGCCAACATCGCTCCTGGATTTAACGACGCACGAGCCCTGCACGGGAATTCGCTGAATCGCGAGGATGCCATCATCTTTCACCACTCGATTGGTTCCACTGCCGCAGATGCAGTTGGGGCCGTCGATTGCCGCAAAGCGATGATCTACCACAACATTACACCCGGCAGCTTCTTCGCGGAATACGCACCGGACGTCGCAAATCAGCTTGAGCGCGGGCGCGAACAGCTCCCTGAAATGATCGCGCGTTTCGACCTCTTCGTTGGGGATTCGGACTACAATGCGCGCGAGCTCTCGCAGCTTGGCGCGCAAAACGTGCGGACGCTGCCGGTGATCCCGGAGCTGCGGCGTTTTGATTGCTCGCCGGCCGAGGGATCTCTGCGAACAGGTCGAGGAACGATCTGGCTTTTCGTAGGGCGCGTGGCCCCCAACAAAGGCCTTACCGCGCTGGTCGAGGCGTTTGCCGAATATCTGCGCCTCGACGACGCTGCAGGCCTTATCATCGTTGGCAAATTCGATCCGTCCGACGACTACTACAACGAGTTGCGCCGTTGGATCGTCGATCGCGGTATCGATCCTTTTATTACGTTTACCGGATACGTCGACGATGCCAAGATGGTTGGGAGATACCGAAGCGCCGACGTCTTCGTCTGCATGAGCGAACACGAAGGCTTTTGCGTTCCACTCGTCGAGGCGATGTTCTTCGATATACCAATCGTTGCCAAGGCTTTGACGGCCGTTCCAGAGACGCTCGGCAACGCGGGGCTATTGCTCGATCCTGAAGCAGATGCGTGCGATACCGCGGCACTCGTCTATGAGGTGTGTACGAACGTCGAGCTGCGTACTGCGATTCTGGATGCCCAACGCGACCGTCGGCGCGCCTTCCTTCCGGATCGCGTCGATCCGCTCATCGACGCCTTGGCCGCCGATCTCGTTCACCACTAGCGTGCCGACCAGCCGCGTACGCTCGTTGCTCCCCTATGTCGTAACGGGAGTGCTTTCGTTCATCGCGTTTTTCTTCGCGTTTGATCTCTGGAAAGCCAATCTCGCCGTTCCGTTTCAGTACGCGAATTATGGCGACGTCATCAACACCAAGATGGATGAGATGCTGAACGGAGGGTGGCTGTTTTGGGATCCGCGGCTGGCCGCGCCATTCGGGCAGGCGACGCAAGGCCTCCCCGAGCTTTATACACTGAATTGGGCGATTCGCTGGGTACTCGTCGAGCTTACGCGCAGCGCTTTCATCGCGGAAAATCTCTTCAACATTCTCTCGCCGATTCTCAATGCGCTCGCGTTTCTTTACGCCGCGCGCCGTCTCGGCCTCGCGTTCCAAGCAGCGATCCCCTGCGCGGTTCTATACGGCAATCTCTATCTCGTCTTCTGGCGAATCATTGCCGGACACGAGTTCATTGCCGCATATTGGGTGGTACCACTCATCTGTCTGGCTCTGGTCCAGATTGCAGACGGCACGCCTCTGCAACGAACGCGCGACGGCGCCGTTTTCGTCGCTACGGCCATCCTTGCCGGTCTCGAGAGCCACTACGAAGCATTCTTCGCGTGTTATCTCGCCGTCGTTGCGATTCTGATCGGTTGCTTCCGGACGCGCTCGTTCCGTCCGCTCCAAACCGGCCGCGCTTTTATCCTCATCACGGCTGCTAGCTTCGCGCTCAACGACGCTCCGGCGATTCTCTGGACCCTCACACGCCATCACGCCTCGTCGTATGCGCGAGTGCCGATCGAAGCTTACTTATACTCGCTTTCCCTTTCGCAGATGATTCTGCCGATTCCGAGCCATCGCATCCCGTTGCTTGCTACAGTGCGGCTTCGCTTCGACAATATCTTCCCATCGTTAACAACGGAAAATGCTTCAGCGACGCTCGGACTCATCGCGACGTTCGGTCTTGCCATCTTGGTGATAACGCTCGTCGTCCGGGGAGCCCGCAACGTTCCACACGCTCTCGAAGACGGCGCGTTGTTCACTTTGGCGGCGTTTGCGCTCGCGACGACCGGCGGCCTCGGTGCGATTTTCAATCGATTCGTCATGCCCGAGATTCGTGCGTACAACCGCATCAGCCCATTCATCGCATTCTTTTGCCTGCTTGCGGCTGCATACGTGCTTGACCACATCTGGCGCAACATGAAAGCGGGGAAACGTTCCTCCGCATACGCGACGCTCGCAGTTGTCGTGATGGCGGTGGGCGTTTTCGACCAATCCCCCGCCGCATGGGCGCCGTTCGAGCAAAGCAAGGCGCGTGTGGCAATCGATCGCGCTTGGTCGGGACGGATCGTGGCGTCGCTGCCTGCCCACGCGGCGGTTCTCGAATTACCATACGTATCGTATCCCGAGCTTCCGATCGTGCAGAGCCTGTACGCGCAACAGGAGCAGATTCCGTCGCTGTACTCGAGTGAATTGCGGTGGTCGGTTGGAGCGGTCGAAGGGACACGCGACGCCGGCTTCGAGAAGTGGCTTGCGAGCCTGCCTCCCAAAGCGCTCCTCTCCGTCACGCTCCTCACCGGATTCGATGGCATACTCGTCTATCGGCAGGGACTCGCCGACCGTGGCAAAGGAATCGAATCGGAGTTGCAATCGCTTTCGAACGCGAAACCGATCGTTAACGACGACGCGACGGAGGCGCTGTATCCTTTAGGCGACCTGCAGCAAGTAGCGCGTACAGCCGATCCCGAGGCCGGGACCGCTGCCGGTCTCGCGGATGCAGTCACCCTTTTCGAAGCCGGATCCCCACCCGAATCCAATCCGCACGTTTTCCGAATAGAGAGCGCGATTGCGAAGCCTTCGTGAATTCGCTCGCCACGGCGCGATAGTTTTCGCGGGACTCACCGCCGGCAATCTCTTTCTCTACCTTTATTATGTCATCGTTGGTCGCATCGTCGGATTGACGGGTTACGGTGTCGTCACCGCTCTCATGTCGGCGATCTTGCTGTTTTCTTTACCTTCTACTGTCGCCGGCGCGGTCATCGCAAAGATCGCAGCCGACCTGCACGCGACAGGCGAGGGCGCCCGTCTGAGATGGCTAGCCAACGTCGTCGACCGCACCGCGTGGGGAGCGGGCGTTATCGTCTTCGCTCTGGTCGTAATCTTCTCAGGACCGATCAGCGAGTTCTTTCATCTAACTTCCATCGCGCCGATCATCGCCGCAGGCGCCGCGCTCGGTCTCTCCCTGGTGGTCACGGCACAACGCGCTTATTTACAGGGGCGGCATCGCTTCGGAGCTTTTGCCGTTTCGTACGTCATCGATGCCCTAACACGAGCCTTGCTCGGCGGCATCGGCGCACATTTCTACGGCGTTGCAGGCGCCCTCGCGGGTGTCACGATCGATCTTTTCATCACCGCGATCTTTGATTCGATCGTGATGCGGCACGATATCCCAAAAGAGACCGCCCGACTCGACTTTTCGTTTGGAACGTTTGCCGGTTCCGCGCTCGGGATCGGGTTGACGCTGCTCGCCATCAACGCGATGTTGTCGTACGACACGATACTCGTTCGGCATTATTTCAGCGCCGAGACGGCTGGGCTCTACAGTGCTGCCGCACTGGTCGCGCGCGGCGTGTACGCGCTTGTCGCTTTCATCCCGATCGTTTTGCTCCCGAACGCAGCACAGCGTACCGCTCGAGGCGAGCGCTCGACGCCGCTCCTCGTTCTCGCCGGGACGGTCGTGTGCGTTGTCGGCGTCGTCGCGATAGCGGCAAGTATCATTGCGCCGAATCTCGTCGTGCGCTCGATAGCCGGCCCCACCTTCGCCGGAGCGGGGCCGTACGTTCTACCCTATGTCGTTGCGCTCGTCGCCCTTGCAGGCGCGAATGCCGTGGCAAACTACAAAATTGGGCTCGGCCGGTTCGAGCAAGCCATACCATTGACGGTGATTGCGTTTGCGCAGATCGTCTTTGTCGTCGTGCGTCACAACTCGGTGCACACCGTCCTCATGACGCTTCTCACGGGCGACATCTGCGCGCTGATCGTAACGCTCTACGGTATCGTGCCCGTTCCGGCAGGACTCCGACCCCGCCCGCTAGAGACTCGTTAACGTGGCCGCAGCGATCTTTCCGGCAACGAGCAACGCGAGCGTGCGAAGGTACGTCGAGCTCGTCACCACCATTGCAGAACGTAACATCAAGGCCCGCTATCGCGGGTCGGTTCTTGGCGTCTTCTGGTCCCTTTCGAATCCCTTGATCATGACCGGTGTCTATACGCTCATTTTTGGGACGACTTTTGCCTCGTACTACGGCAACTCTATCTCGAATTATGTTTTGGCGGTTTTCATGGGCCTCGTCGTCGTCACGTTCTTTTCGCAGACGTCGAGCCAAGCCCTAACCTCGGTTGTCGCGAATGGATCGCTCGTCAATAAGATCCGCATTCCGTTGAGCGTTTTCCCCACCTCGATCGTCGTCGCGAACTTGTTTCAGTTCATGGTCGGCGTCTTGCCTGTTATCGTGATCGTGACGCTGCTTGCAAGCCATCATCCAGAACGCGTGCTGTTTCTGATCGTCCCCGCGCTATCGCTCCTCCTTGTAACCGTCGGAGCGTCGCTCGCCACATCTGCACTCTTCGTTTTCTTCCGCGATCTGCCGTACGTCTACGAGCTTATCGTGTTCGTCACGTGGATGACGAGTCCGATCTTTTATCCCGAGGAAATCGTACCCCTGAAGCTTCGTTTCTGGGTGCACATCAACCCGATCGCCGCGATTGCAAACGACATTCGGCAAATCGCGTTTAGCCCGACGGCTCCCGCATTTCAGTCGCTGGCACTCACACTGCTGAACGCCATCGTTGCGCTTTTCATAGGCGTAGCCGTATTCTATTCGCTACGGCGCCACGCAATGGATCTACTCTAATGCCGCCTCAAGTCATCGGCATGCAAGGCGTCGACCTATGGCGCCGCACGCAAGAAGAGTTTCATTACGACCTCAAACGCTTCGTTTTTGGCCTCTTACGCGGGCGGCATCGGAAACCAAGTCGCCGGCAGGTCCTCGCGAATGTCAACTTGAGTATTAAGGCCGGAGAAAAGATAGGGATCATCGGTCCGAACGGATCCGGGAAAACGACGCTCTTGAAAGTCATTTGCGGAATCCTGTCACCGACCCGAGGTAAGGCCGTTAGCAATGGAACGATCGCGCCCCTTATCGAGCTAGGCGCGGGATTCGATCCCGAACTTTCACTCGTCGACAACATCGTGTATTATGGCCTCTTGCTGGGCATCGACCGGCGTCGCATGATCGAGCATCTCGACTCGATCTTGTACTTTGCTGAACTGCAAGAGTACCGCAACGAACCAGTCAAAACGCTTTCCTCCGGGATGACTGCGCGACTCGGTTTCTCGATCGCTACCGAGTTTCGATCGGACATCCTTATCCTCGATGAAGTCTTGTCCGTCGGCGACGAAGCGTTCCAGCGGAAATGCCGCGAGCGTATCGATCAACTGTGGGATGAGCACGTTACGATTCTTGTCGTCTCCCATAGTCTTGAGTTTATTTTGAAAGCGTGCGATCGCGCGCTCTGGCTCGATAAGGGTTCCATCGCGTATGACGGCGCGCCGCAAGAAGCTGTTCTGCAGTACAAGCTTCGCGTCGAGCAACAGCGTTTGGAGGGCACCGAAAGGACAGCGATGTTGCTACTCGGCCCCGAGCACGCCGACTCGAAATACGCAGGGAAGCTCTTCGCCTTCTTCGAGGGAAGCCGGC
The DNA here is from genome assembly GCA_963715815.1 of Vulcanimicrobiota bacterium. Classification (GTDB taxonomy): domain Bacteria; phylum Vulcanimicrobiota; class Vulcanimicrobiia; order Vulcanimicrobiales; family Vulcanimicrobiaceae; genus JAFAMS01. The sequence goes on from OY970278.1 coordinate 2,974,796, forward strand.
ATCTCGTGCTCGACAATAATTGGATGACGTCCAACGAACTCGATGACACGGCGGCGCTGCGCTTTTCCGACGAGACTATCGACCGTATACCGGAGGGCGAACCCGTAGGGAACCTGGCGACCGCCTCCCGCTAATGATCTCGCTTGTCTTGTATGGCCGCAACGACAGTTACGGCTACAATCTACACAAACGCGCAGCCATTAGCCTTAACTGCATGGCTGAAGTGTTAGACCGATCCGTCTGATGAGATCATTTTCGTCGATTACAATTCTCCTGATGACTTTCCAACGTTTCCCGAAGCGATTCAAGATACGCTTACCCCCAAAGCGCAATCCCTCTTAAGAATACTGCGTGTGCGGCCGTCTCAACATGCGAGGTTTCGCGACAAGACCCATCTCGTCGCTCTGGAACCAATCGCGCGTAACGTCGCGATCCGTCGTTCGAACCCTCAAAATCGTTGGATACTTTCCACGAACACCGATATGGTTTTTGTTCCGAGGACCGGGAAATCGCTCTCGCAGATCGTGGAATCGCTTCCCGATGCCTACTATCACTTGCCTCGATTTGAAGTGCCGGAGACGCTTTGGGAAAGCGTCGACCGTCTGGATCCGGTCTCGATTATCCAGTCTTTCAGGGCTTGGGGCCGCGAATTACACTTGAACGAGATAGTGTACGCGTATCACGAGTCTGTGCGGTATGACGGCCCGGGTGATTTTCAGCTGGTGCTTCGCAAAGATTTATGGCGACTGAACGGTTTTCACGAGGAGATGCTGCTCGGCTGGCACGTCGACTCGAACATTGCGAGACGTCTTTCGCTCTTGCCCCGCACGATCGGCGACATCGTCGAGGATCTCTACGGCTATCACTGCGATCACACACGACAGGTTACCCCGGCTCATAAGGCGCGAGCGGCGCAAAACGATCAAAAAGTTTTCTTTGAGAACGTTGAACGCGCCGATATTCCCGAGCAGTCGCGGGGGTGGGGACTGGCGGACGAAACGATCGAGGAGATCAGACTCGGAACGACAAGTGCTGCGTACCTGACCGCGCTCCACGCAGCCGTAGGTCCTCCGCTAAAAGACGCGTTAAGGATCGGTTATTCGGCGGACAGCTATAATCGTCTAGACTATACGAGCGAGCATGTCGTCCCATTTCTTGCGGACAGCCTGAGCAGCTATCCTCGCAACACCATTGTCGCGTGGCTGGGAGGAAAACGACGAACACTTGAATGTTTTGCTTCGATATGGCGAGACATGGGGTTTTCGGAGCCGATCTTGGTTTTTTCGGACGGCGACTGGCTGGGTCAACCTCTTCCAATAGGTTGCACGTTCGCGCCTTGGGAACGTGCTTGCGAGCTGGCTAATGTCTTTGTCTTTGATTGGGGCCGTCCCGAAGGTAACGATCCGCAGTGGGTCTTCGATAAAGATCCGATCATACAGAAGGTTACGCGAGGTTTTCGGCGAGCTGCACGCTTCGAACGCGCAACCCGTAACAAAGACGATAAGCCCGCCCGACGCTTCATCGGCGTCAACACGATCAATAACGCGGTCGAAGCAATTTTCAACAACCACATAAGTGCAGCATTGACACCCCTGGCCACCCACATTCGGCAAGGATTCCTCGCTAAAGCAGATGATGAGGAAGGCGATCTTCTTCCGGGGTTCCACGCCGGTGGCGCCGGTCAAAAACTCGCCAAGGGCATTGTATCGTTGCCAGGTGTCTCGGGATACGTTTTTTTCGGCCCATTTCTAGACCTGGATCCAGCAGCCTATAGTCTTCGCTTAGAGTTCACCGACGTTAACGCCAAAGCTAGGAACGCAATACTCGTCTTAGAGGTGGTATCTGACGGCCGGATCCTCGCGTATCGCGAGGTTGGGCCGGACGAGCTGAGCGGCGGGACAGCGATCATCGAGTTTTCGATGCCGCGTCGAATTAACGACGAACCTGAATGGCCACGAGTCGAGTTTCGGCTTAGAACCTCAGGGGCGATGCAGTTCACAGTGAGCAAAGCGACGCTCAAAGAGGTTGGGCCCGCATCCGCTCTCGGAAACGTAAATCAGATAGACTACGACAACCTTGATCTTGACCTGCTACGATTGCTCTTCACCGGTAAGACAAGCGAGTGGGCACAACCAACGAAATCCGAGGTCGCAGCGATCCGCAGTCCTCTAGGACGAAGAGGTTTTGTTGCATTCGGACCTTACATCCGGCTTGAGCCGGGGAATTACGGAGTAACGTTCGAGTTTAGCATCGGCCGAGCACTTCCGAATGCGTCCGTCACAGTCGATATCGTCACAGATTTCGGAACACGGGTGGTTGCCACGGACACCTTTGACCCGAGTAATTCCAAGGCTGTGCAGCGGATGCTCGACCTGGGGCGAGAGCGGGCTCAGAGATATCTCGCATTTACGGTTGCGCGAGGCGGTGCGCCAGATTCGCTCTTCGAGTTTCGCGTTCTCGCATCAAGAAGAGTGGATCTGTTTCTTACTGCGGTTCGGCTTCAAAAGCTACCGACAGCGGTTCAAGCCGTTGAGGTTATGGCAGCGGCGTCTCCGTAACCGAGCCACACGATCTCAACGGACGTGTTGCCTCTACGGGGCACGATTCGCCAACAATCTATAACAATCGCCTTCTGAGTTAGCACGACGTCGGTGAGTTTCTTGTACTCCGACCATGGCGTCGTTATAACGGTGATATCGGCGTTGCCTACGGCCTCACCCGGCGTGTCGACATAGTGAAACCCATCTCCTAATACGCGACGAGCAGCTTCGAGAGCCATCGGATCGTGGATAATAACCGTGTAACCCTTTTCGCGAAGCTTGCGGGCGAGCATTATGCCTTGGCTCTCTTCGACGACGGATGTGTCAGGTTTGTACGACATTCCAAGGACCGCGACGCGCGCACCGTGTGATGCGTGGTTCGAGATCGCGAGCAATAGGCGATCGACTTGATACGAGTTGATTGCGTCGGTTGCGCGCGCAATATCCGGACGTGCTCCAAGGGCGGTCGCAAGCGACGCGAACGCCACATTGTCTCTTGGGAAACACGGACCGCCGTAGCCAATCGCGCCGCGAAGATACTTTCGGCCGATTCGCGTGTCGGTCCCAACTGCTTCCGCGACGACGTCAACATCCGCTCCAGGAAGACGATCGCAAATGTCGGCGAGCATGTTCGCATACGAGATCTTTGTCGTTACGAACGTGTTGACAGAGATCTTTGTCAATTCTGCATTGACGAAGTTCATGCGTCGAGCCGGCGGATCGTTATCGCAAACCGTTTTGTAAACAGACTCGACCAAGTCGCCGGCGCGCGGGTCGCTTTCACCAATCAACAAGAAGTCGGGCTTCAGCATGTTGTCGATCACGGTCCCGAGCGCGATGAATTCAGGATTATAACAAAGCCCGATCTCGGAGCCGACACGACGTCCTGAAACTCGTTCGAGTGTTTCGCGAATGACGCCACCGGTTGCACCAGGCATAACCGTCGATGTGATTGCGACGACGTGATAACTGCTTTTACCCTGAAGCGCAACGCCGAGCTTCTCGATGACTGCCAAGACATATTCGTTAGAGAACGCTCCGTCTGAACCACTTGGCGTCGGCACGATGATGAACGAAACGTCACTCTCTTCAACGAGTTGTCGATAGTCCGACGTCACGCGCAAGCGCGTTTTGCCGGCATCGAGCATCTCTTGCAAACGCGGCTCCTCGATCGGCGCGCGCCCCGCTTCGAGCGCCGACAGAAACGTAATATTTGCGTCAAGGCCGACGACGCTGTGACCCTTTGCTGCGAAAACGGCCGCCATCGGCGCCCCAAGCTTACCCAAGCCGATTACGGAAACGTTCATGTGCGCGCTTGTTTCGAAGGAGAGGAACCTCGAACCTCGGAACTGCGCTTGGCTATGTCAAGACGTGGGCCGATTCTTATTGCCGGCGGCGGCGGATTCATCGGGGGGTGGATGGCACGCGAAGCGCTGGCCCGCGGCCACTCGCACGTGCGCAGCGCCGACATCAAGCCCTTCGAAGAGTGGTATCAGGTTCATTCGGATGTCGATAATCTAATCTTGGATCTTCGGAATCCCGACGATTGCCGCAGAGCCGTTCGCGGCGCAGAATACGTCATCAATTTAGCAGCCGACATGGGCGGGATGGGCTATATCGAGAATCATCGCGCCAATTGCATGGTCTCGGTGCTCATAAATACGAATCTGTTGTGCGCTGCTCGCGATCTCGGAGTGAAGCGCTACTTCTTCTCATCGTCAGCATGTGTGTACAACGTCGATAAGCAGCGCGAGGCCGATGTAACACCGCTGAAGGAAGCTGACGCGTACCCCGCCATGCCCGAAGACGGCTACGGTTGGGAAAAGTTGTTTTCAGAACGCATGTGCCGTCACTTCCTTGAAGATTTTGGCGTCCAAACTCGTGTAGCTCGGTATCCATAACGTATATGGACCAAATGGGACATGGGATGGTGGCCGTGAAAAAGCGCCGGCGGCGATTTGCCGAAAAGTTGCGCTCGCGAAGATTTCAGGGAATCACGACATCGAGATTTGGGGCGACGGCGAGCAGACTCGCACATTCATGTACATCGATGATTGCGTTCGCGGCTCGTATATGTTAACTGATGGCGATTTCGCTGAACCTCTCAATGTGGGTTCGAGCGAACTCGTTTCAATCAATCAAATGGTTGACATCGTCGAGACGTATCGCCGGCATCAAGCTGAAGCGGTCGTACAAGCTCAACGCCCCGAAGGGCGTTCGCGGTCGTAGCTCCGACAACACGCTCATCAATAGGCAGGTTCAAATGTCGGGAGCCCAAGATCTCTCACTGGAAGTGGGGCTCGAAAAAACCTATCGTTGGATCTTCGACCAGATAGTCACGGCCGAGCGACTACAGCAGGTCGCGAGCCGATAGCCACACAGGACGGGACGCGTACGACGAGTTCGCCGCAGAAGCCCCCGTGCTCCCCGGGACCTCCTTCCTCGGCTCGGTCATCATGAACGCATATGCGAGAGAAATATTAGGGAAAAAGACTTACGGGCGAGTGCTCAATATCGGTGCCGGCAATCAATCCGTTACGTATCGGTTCGATCACCGGCTGACGAACACCGAGTATCACACGCTCGACGTAACGTCCGAAAACAGCCGACGTACGTGGGTGATGCGCGCAACATGCCGATGGTTCCATCGGAGTCATATGATTGGGTGCTGGCGATTGCGGTACTCGAGCACGTGAACGACATGCATGCCGTCGTACGCGAAATAACGCGCGTACTAAAACCCGGTGGGAAAGCCTATATATCGGTTCCATTTCATAACGAGTTGCATTTTACGCGTGGATACGGTGACTACTGGCGCGTGTCGCCATTCGGATTTCACGAGCTCCTTGACGATTCTTTTTCATTCGAAGAGGTCGAATATTGGGGCGACTGCGTTATCGATCCGTTCGCTGTCGCGGTTCTGGCAAGGAAATCGAAGGAACTATGCAAGACCACGTCGCGTCTTTATCAAGTGGAAGGCGGTCTTGATACCGTCCACCGATTGATCGACGGCGAAGCAATACTTCGATTGTCGATCCCGATTTGGCGCCTAAAGGAAGACGGCATCGACTATTGCCTTCGCGTGCAAGATTATCGAGCCACTGTCTTCGCGCAAACGGGCAATTCCCTGACCTTCCGCGATGCCGACAAACAATTGTTCCGAAAGCACGCTGAGCTTGAAGGGACACTTGTAATCAGCAATGAGGAATCTCGATTGATTCTACGGGCGGGCGGTTCCGCAATCGTACTTGCGGAGGAGACAATCGTCGGCTCCAACGCTGTGGCACTAAACAGCGCTATTATCCACAACGCATCGACGGTCGAAGGTAAGGACGTCCTCACAATCTCCACGCCCTCCGCGCAATGGGCCTATGCAGTCGAGTTTCCAATTCCGAACGCGATCAACAACGAATCTAGCCTGCGCGTGCAGGTCATGGCGCAGGTTCTCAGCGGCATAATCGGGATGGATTCCTATCAGAAGACGGTGCCCTTATTCGGAGGATATCCGTCTCCGCGTCGGCTCAAGCCGAAGATCCGTGCTCGGTACGGATTTCGGAAAGAGGTGCCGATCGATTTTGATTCGCAACGGTTCGCCCGACCACTCGGAGCCGCATTGTCGAGTTGCGAGACATCGTCATTTCGGCGATTGAAACGGAACCGGAAGTAATCCCTGATTTCAACGTTAATGGAAGCGAGCTCCGCGATTTCTACGACAACACTCCCGGAGGACCGTCACGAAGTTGAGCGACGGATCGACTCCTCTCACTGACGCGCGAGTTGTCGCAGCTCTCGCACCCGCCAAATTTTTTGGAGGACACGACCTAGAGCGCGGCCATGCGTGCGGTTGACGCGCTTCGTTCGCTAGGTGCGCAGGTTGAAACGGTTGGCGGCGATGAGTGGAACACCGAAAATCGCGAACGACTCGTTGCTCGTATAAGAGACTTCGAGCCACACTTTGCCATCGGCTTACCCAATGCAGGCTATGGTCTTTTCTTTCAGGACTCGGAGCGACGAGCCAACCTGTTTACCGATCTTCTTTCCATACCACTGATCTTAGCGTCGGGACCACATCCTTACGCAGCGCCGGGCGACCTTCTCGAGCCCGCTGTTGACGAATTCGAAGCAAAGCCGACAGCACTTGGTCATTTAAAATACGCGCTCAACAATCCGCTCCTGAGACATTATTCACCGGACAGCGGTCACATTGAAATCCTCGAGGCCCTGGATGTCGTTGGCCGAGGCAATATCGTACGCTACAGACCGGCAGCCTTTCCGCACTTCATTGATTATGGTCGCAAGAACGCTGCGGCTCCCGCAATTTGGGACAGGGTGGCATTCGCCGGAAGTGTATGCGAATCTAGATCCCGAGATTCTGCGAGACCCACTTATCCGCGCCCTCGACGACGCATTACTTAACGCAAAAAGACAATACTGGGACATACCGGGATGGCACATTCTCCAGTATTTACTGGGACAGATTCCAATTGCTGTGCGCCGTCGACGAGGACTGACGCCGGAACATCGATTCTTCTGGCATGCGGCATCGGAATTATTGTCTGTTCGCGTTGTAACGGCATTCCGGCTCGCAGTACTCGATTCGATAGATCTTCCGGTCGACTTTTATGGAAACTTTGCCGTGACTCGCACGGATGCATACCTCGATGCGCGGCGCAACGTGCACTACGCCGGAAGCGTCGATTTCTTTACGGAGCTGCCGCAGACATTTGCTCGCTACGCTATATGGGTTGACGCAACGAACGCGCCGTTTGTACGAGGTTGTGGGTCAAAGCTCTTCGACTGCTTTGCTTCCGGAAGCCTCATGTTAGTCGATTTTCGACACGATCTGCATGAGGAACTCGGTGACATTGCACTGAAATTTATGTATCACGGTGCCAGTGATCTGCGGAATAGAATAACACATTTCTTGTCACACCCAGACGAACGCGAGCACCTTATCAAGGACATGCAGGCGCTGATTCGGCGGCGTTTTTCCTTTGCCGATTTTCTGAAGCGCGCGTGTCGAGTAGAACTCGACGCCTTGGAACATGTCCAGCGCAATACATATTACCGACGAGCAATGTACCGGCTATGAAATGGCTTGAGCGCCTTATGGGCGCCACAACGGCTCGGACAATCAGCAAAGCGCTGGGGAATTCTTGTCTGGTTCAGGTGCATGTCCCGCGAACCGGCGGCACTGCATTGCGCGATGCGCTTTTCATGCCACTCGTGCAACGACTCGGCCACGATCAGGTTTTTCTGATCGACCTGGGGTCCAATGTGTGTCGGACTGGTTCGTTGGAGGATTTCAGAGCACTGAGCAAATCGGAAAGAGAGCGCTTGCGCTTTATAGCGGGACATGCCCCTCTCGAGATTCTCGACGACGTGCTATCCCCGTTCAGCTTCACGATGCTAAGGGAGCCAATCGATCGAGCTCTTTCGGCGTACTGGTATTGCTTTCATAACGAGCACCACCCGGCACATGCTCGGGCTCGCTCTCTTTCCGCGGTCGACTTTATTGTCGGCGGATGGGGAGAAGCGCGAAATGGGCAGGCACGGTATCTCTCGGGGCAATCCTTTCAGGATGGATCACAAAGTGGCGAGGATGTCTTAGAAGGCGCTAAGCGGGCTCTTGAACGCATCTCTTACGTCGGTTTCTTCAACCAATTTGAAACCGTCGTCAGCGACGTTTGCGCTTTCGCTAACATAGCGGCACCCTCCGAGATACCTCGCACGAATTACGCTAAGCGCGAAAATATTTCGCGCGAAGATCTATCCGCGATCGCGGCCAGCAATCGAACAGACGTTGCGCTTTATGAGTGGGCTCTGAAGCGGTGGGGAACTCCAGAGGGCACGTAACGGCTTCAGGTTTGCCTGGGCGGGGAACTCGCATCCTCCTGTCACATTGGGAAAGCTTAATGCGTTCTTTCAGAAGTGCATCTGATTTCATGATCGTCATGATCATGCTCGGCATATTTGCCGTCGTGTTCGTTTTATGGTTCCCATCAGTCGCGATTGCCGACAACCAAATCGATCTATGGTACAATTTTGGACTTTTTTTCAACTATCCTGAGGCGATACGCTGGTTTTCGGACTCCCGCCAGGTCAGTCGCGTACCTGTGGTACTCCCTGGGTTACGTTCTTACCCATCTGTGGGGAATAATCGCTGCTTCTTACATTATGTTCTTCGGATACTACATCACAACGGCTGGGTTCTTTTACTGTGCAGTCCGCAGGTTTATCACGCGCAAGGTCGCTTTCTTTTCGGTCGTTTTCCTCGCGACCAGCACCTTCCTGATCGGCGCGTACTCCACGACATTAGCCAATGGACCAGCCGTCGTCTACGATGCGATGTGCTTGTATTTCATCGCAGTAGCAATGACTTCAACAAACCGGACGAAAGCAAGACTCGCTCTATTAGCGTCCGGATTCTCAGCTGGCCTTGCCGTCCACTGTCACCTTGTGATTGTACCCTATCTCGCGGCCAATCTCGTCATCTATGGCACCTGGCAACTATTCCTCGCACCGGGCAAGACCCTAAAGCGCGTCACGGATTTTGCCCTTGGATCTCTCCTCGTTCTGCTTGGGATCCTTGTAGTCACCGCAATCCTCGGAGCAATTATCGCACTTGTCTTTCACGGGAGCTTTTCTCAGATCCTGAATGATTTCGCCTATGTACCGGCCGCAGAGCGAAATCTTGCCCAATTTCACAATGCAGATTGGTACGAGAGTGGCGCCGAAGCGGGAATGCTTTTAACTGCCTGCCTAATCGCAACACTCAACATCTTCGCAATGAGAGTCGGTGCCGGTCCTACCGATCGAGAACTCGCCAACCGAATATTGGCAATCTCCGTCGGGGTCCTTGCCCTCAGCGCTGCATTGCTCATCGACAATCAGCGCGGCGGTGTCTTTCTGCAGTACTCCTCTTATTTCACTTGCTTCGTACCGTATCTTGCGATGCTGATTTTTTCGCTTCTCGCTGTAACCCCCATATTCGAACGGCGACACATCGTCGCCCTCGCTGCTGCATTTTGTGTCGCATCGTTGCTTATTGCGATGATCCGAGAAAACGCGGCGCCTTGGCTTTACGATCCAAACGCGCAAGCCCGCGCCGCCATTATTTGTGGAGTCTGCACAGCAGGTCTTTTTTTGCTGGTTATCGCGCGTAAATTCGGAACCCGTCACACAACCTTCGCGCTTTTGACGATTTACATGTTCTCGGTTCTTGCCCTATCGTTAATTTCACGCCCTGAGGAGAAAGTCGGATCCTGGATTTGGATTCACAGTCGCGAAGTAGAAGCAACTCAACGGGGTGAATACGTCCGACTAGAGCGTGGATTGACGTTCCTCACGGCGCAAAATTTTGAGAAGTATCCGAAGTTTTGGGTGGATATGAGCAGAATACCCGAAACCGGCATTTACCCACGTGCTTTCATGACGTACAGATATCAACCGTATTTTCCGGGAATCGACAACGTCTTTTGCTACGATGTAAGGCTGTGTCAATTTAACTTGGGCGACAATATCGTTGTGATTTCAGATTCTCGCGATCTCTCTGCCCGGGCGCAGAATGCTTTTACGGCGCGCGGTCTGCGCGTCAAAGAGTCTGCGAATACGCTGGTCTCGTACGAAGGCTTGAGTTACGAATTGCTCGTTGAGCACGTTATCGGTAAGGCCGACGCGCACTGAGAAGGTCGCTAGGTGTTCTTTTTTTCATCGCCATCACCGGTGTCGTGCTCGTGCTTTGGTTCCCATCCATTGCTTTGGCGAACAGCAAGATTGATACGCAGCTCTGGTACGATTTCGGGATGTTTTATAACTACCCGAGGGAACTGCATTGGCTGGTAAATTATCGTCAGGTTAGCCGCCTACCGGCAGTGTTGCCCGGATTTCTGTTAACCAATATTTTCAACGGCGTTGTCGTCGCTTATATTCTGTTTTTTGGTTACTATCTGACGACTCTGGGCTTCTTTTACCATGCTATGCGGCGGCTCATCACTGCTCAGGTTGCCCTTTTTGCAACCACGTTTTTGGCGACAAGCACCTTCATAATAGGGAACTTCTCGACGACGCTGTCTGAGGTTCCGGGCATTTCCTTTAATGCCATATCCCTATATTTTGTCGCTTACGAGATAACCAGACCGACACGAACTCGCGCATTCTGGCCACTCTTTGTCTCGGGGATCTTTGCCGGTCTGGCAATTCACTGCCACCTCGTGTTCGTTCCCTATGTGTGCGCCAACTACGTAATCTTCGTCTGCTGGAAGTTGCTTTCTGCGCGCGCGCTCAGGCAACGGTGGACAGAGATTCTCCTAGGTGCTTTGTCGGTACTGACTGGAATCGTTTTTATCACGATCGTTTTGGGGTTGATTCTCGTCGTCGCCTTTCGTGGGCACTTTGGTCAAATTTTCAATGATTTTGTGTATATTACCGCGGCTGAAAATAGCTTAGACCGATCAGCGACTATCGGTTGGCTTTGGAAGGGCGCGGAGTTAGGAATGATCGTTACCGCGTGTCTCATTTCGCTGATTAGCCTTGTGGGCAATCGGGGCAACGCTGTGCAGGAGCCAGAACTCCGTAACCGGCTTGTAGCCGTCTCCGTCAGCGTATTGACATTGTCTACGGTACTTCTCGGGTACAGCGCGTTTGGCGGACCCTTTGTGGCCTATTCCTCGTACTTCGTCTGCTTTTTGCCGTATCTAGGTCTCGTGTTATTTCCGCCCCTTATCATTTCGGCGTTCTCCGGCGACCGACAGGTGCGGTACATCGCTATATTTTATGCCGCTTCGCTAGCTTTAGCCCTAGTGCGCGAACACTGGGCTCCGTGGCTTTATAAGCAACCTGTCCAGGCGATCGCGTCCCTCGCGTTCGCGTTGTTTCTCGCCATACTCTATGGGCTTCGTCGCACGCACTGGCTCCATATGACAAGACGGGTCCTACCTCCAATTTATCTCGTGTTGGTTCTTTTTATGGCTTTCCTGGCGCGGCCCGAAGAAGCGCTCGGGTCCTTACTAATATGGACGCAAGACCGACATGAGGCACGCTTTCAGCGTGATATGTACGTTCGACTGGATCAAGGGTTGCGATTTCTAAACGATCTACCTTTCGCCACGTACCCAAAATTTTGGGTTGAAGAAAGCAGCATACCTGAAACCGCCATTTATCCGAGGGCCTTTCTCCAACACAAGAATCAAGTTTTTCCAAACATCGATCAATATTTGTGGACGTCTTGGTACTTTTGCCGTTTTGCGCCTGGCGACGACGTCGTCGTGATCAGCAATCCGCAAGGTCTTTCGGCTCGGACAAGTAGCGCGTTCTCCGCGCTCCATTTGCGTACCGTGAAGCTGACCAGCCAGATTGTCGCGTATAATAATGTCCGTTATGAGATTCTTGTCGAACATATTGCAGGCCGGGTCGATCATAAGCTGCTGCCTGGGACAATGATTCAAGACGCATTCTTCCCACCTGCTGGTCCCAGCGTCCAAGGGCAAACGAACGTGCCGCTCACTTTTACTATGCCTTCCCAACCATGGGCCTACGGCGCACTCTTTCAGTTTAAAGACAACGCTCTCGCTGGTCCGCTCAGCATCCGCTTGTCAGTCAAAGTGGCAGACGCTCCGGTCGGCATCGGTGTGCTCAACGCACAACAGACCGATTTTCTAGACCGAGTGATCCTTGCGCCGTCATCGCGCTGGGTGGTCATCACATTGCACCTTGCAAGCGGGGCGGAACCCGGAGGGCTCGTCCTTGAGACTGCCGCCGATACGACGAAACGCCCGATAATTCAGCTGTCAAGCATCGCGGTCTTGAACCCTTAAATCACGCAGCGTCTTTTTCGAACTCGACCCACTTTAGCTAGATGAAAGGCAATTCTCGGCGCACCAACGGGCCGATCGCATTACAAACAGGCAGCGGAAGGCGGGACCAAGCCTTTTGCGCGAGACTCTTGGAGTTTTTGCGTTCTTCGAGTCCTTTGTTGGGGCTTCGCTGGCCAAACGTTGCGTAAAAATGGTAAGGTACGTCGATATCGATACCACCCCACTTGCGCTTGAAAAGATGAACATTGCTGCCGGGCGTACTTCGTCCTAAATCGAGACTTTCTATGCCGCTTTTCGAAGCCTCCTGAATCACGTGCCAATATAGAAGATAATTCGCAAATTCAACCTCCCGCTCGCATCGCATTATTGCGAACCAGTCCGTCCATGAATTGCCGTGGATGATGCAAAGCATCCCCCCAACGAGCCGGCCGTTATATCTTGCAAGGTATAGTCGCAGACGCCCCTTTCCAAGATGGGCTTTCATCGCACGAAACATCTCGCGGCTGAATACTGGCGTGCCGAGATCTCGCATGTGCGCGGCATATACGCGATAGAATTCGTCCAACTCGGATAACTCGGGATCCGCTTCAATACGCAAGCTCGACTTCTGGGCTTGCCGAACTCCCCAACGAGTCTTGCCTTTTACCGCCGACCAAAGCGCGTCGACGTTTTGTCGCGTACCGATGATCGTGTGAACCGTAGGAACAATCAAAGCGCTCGAATCGGGCGCCCCGCCGCGAAGCTGCAGGTAGCGTGCTCGCAAACTATCGCGCAACCTTAAAGCCTCACGCAGAAGCGCGTCCACCGCCTTGTCGGATTTCGCAAGAATGCCGCCCTCGAGGGAAGATACATGCCGACCGGTGATCAGGCTTCGGCTGAAATACGCCGGCAATACCCCAACGATGCTTCCGGCATTATCCAACGCATAGAGAAAGTACGGCGTGACTGAAAAGGCATCGCGCAAGACGTAGTACCACGCCGCATGATGCAGCGGTCCCGCCTCGGGCATACGATCGACGAACTCCTGCCATGCCGTCAGGTCGGACGGGACGACGGTCCTTACGCTCAGCGCGCTTTCGGCCAGCACGCGTGGCAATTCGCGCGACTAGATGCGGAGCCTTTGAGCGCAATCACCATAGGAATCTTGCGAAGGTGAGTCAATTTCCAGACGCGATGACTAGTCCGCCGTTGGATATGCCGTCCAAGAGCGTCGCTGATTACTTTCGCGGCCGGCGAGTGCTCGTCACCGGAGCCTGCGGCACTGTGGGACAACAGCTCGTGCGCCATCTTCTCGAGCGCCTAGAAGTCGAGGCACTCATTGGGCTCGACAATAACGAGAGTGAGTTGTTGTTTCTCGAGGAGCGTCACAAGAGATATCGCAACACGCGCTTTCGCCTCTGCGATATACGCGACCGATCGTCCTTGCAGCGCGAAGCGCGGGGAATTGACATTATCTTCCATGCGGCAGCATACAAACATGTCTATCTTTGTGAACGCTCTCCGCTCGAAGCGATACAAACCAACGTGCTCGGAGTTCAAAACGTAATCCAATGCGCGAGTGACAATAACGTTTCCCGGCTCGTGTTCACGAGCTCCGACAAGGCGGTGAACCCAACAAATGTCATGGGCACCTCCAAGCTCATGGGCGAACGGCTCGTAACAGCTGCAGCAATCGACGCGGATCGATCTGATACGATTTTTCTATCGACACGTTTTGGAAACGTTCTCGGATCGCGTGGGTCGGTTATCCCGATCTTCCGAGATCAGATACGACGCGGTGGGCCCGTGACACTATCGGATCCGCGAATGACCCGATTCATCATGTCGCTCGACGAGGCGGCGTGGCTCGTCATCGAATCGACCGTCCTTGCTACGCCTGGCGACGTTCTCATCACGAAGATGCCGACTATCAATATCAGCGACCTTGCAGCGGTCATGATTAGCGAGCAAGCTCCGCGCTACGGGTTGCGGCCAACTGACATTCGCGTCGTAGACATTGGCCCAAAGCCTGGCGAAAAGCTTTATGAAGAACTGATGAACGACGAGGAAACTCGCCGCTCCGTCGAGCTCGAACGTTATTTCGTCGTGCGTCCCGCAATGCTCAGCGATCCTCGAGACGACTACGGTGGGCAGGCCGGAAAGACCGTCACCCGGCCCTACAACTCGGCTAACGAACAGCCGTTATCGGTCGGTGAACTGACACAGTTCCTTCATGAAAAGGGACTCATCGAACAATCGTAGCGTTATTAGGAAAGTTTCTCCGCCACGTAAACGTTGTTTAGTCCCCATTGAAACGAACGAGTTAGCACATGTCGCAGTGGCCGTGTGTTGAGATATCCTAGTAACTCTTCGCGCGGCATGCAAAACTCCTCATCCTCCTCCATGCCACGCTCATGGTCCATGTCAACTTTGCCTTGAAGCCCCAAATAGAAGTGCTGCCACTTGTGGCTGATCAGTTGAGTAATCGGCTCTCCTTCAGTCATTACGAGGCGGCCGCCAGGCTTTAGAACCCGGCTAAATTCCATAAACTCAATCGCTCGCAGATTCTTCGGGATGTGACCTCCGACTGCGACAAGAGTAACGGTGTCAAAACTACTATCAGGAAAAGGAATGTGCGTCGGATCGTCTACTAAATGCTCGACGCCTTCGTAGGCAAAGAAGTCAATGCCGATGCCCCGATCCATCCCGATAAAACGCTTGATGAAGAGGTTGCCCGGACCGCAGCCGACATCGAGTACGCGCCCTTTGCTATACTGAGCGACCTGCCACATGCGCTCGTCTCGCATGGACGTTAGACCCATGAAACCTCGTGGACCCATGAACAACGCGCGAACGGGCAACGCCACGTTGTCCAACAATCTTTTAATCGGGGGGCGCGCAAGGACAACCATGCGCGCTGCTTCTTGCCGCCTGCCTAAGGTCCTACACAGGAATCAATTGACCAGGTCCTAATCGCTGCAACGATCTCATGCGCATTTTAATTCTCGGCGGCGACGGCTATCTCGGTTGGCCGACCGCCATGGATCTCCGTAACGCCAATCACGAAGTTACGGTGGTCGACAATTATTCTCGCCGTCAGATCGCCAAAGAAACCGACTCGGACGCTTTGATACCTAATCCTCGACTGCCCGAACGCGCAACGATCTACAAGGCGGCGACCGGTTACGATCTTTCGGTCGTGGAAGGCGATTGCTGCGATTACGACTTCCTCTCCGCCCTCGTAAAGCGCCTCGAGCCGGATGCAATCGTGCACTATGCGGAGCAACCATCGGCCCCGTATTCGATGATTGGGTACCGCGAAGCTCACAAGACTCTAACGAATAACCTCGAGGCAACGTTCAACGTTATCTGGTCGGTCCTTCAGAACTCACCAAACTGTCACATCATCAAACTTGGGACAATGGGGGAATACGGCACCCCAAAGATCGACATCGAGGAAGGCTGGATCGAGATCGATCACAAGGGAAGGCGCGATAAGTTTCTCTTTCCCCGACAGGCCGGCTCTCTGTACCACACGACCAAGGTACTCGACACCGATTTGCTTTGGTTCTACGTACGTACGTACGGCCTCCGAGTGACGGACCTGATGCAAGGCCCAGTGTACGGTGTATCCACACCGGAGGCCGATCTCGACAAGCGCCTTATGCCGAACTTCCACTACGACGACATTTTCGGCACGGTGGTAAACCGCTTTATCATTCAAGCGATCGCGGGAGTTCCGCTTACCGTGTACGGCAAAGGCGGGCAAATTCGCGGGTATCTGAATTTGCGCGACACGCTTCAGTGCGTCGCTCTCGCGGCGTCGAGCCCTCCAACCTCGGGAGAGCTTCGTATCCTTAACCAGTTCACCGAAACGTTCTCGGTGAACGAGCTCGCCGAACGCGTGCACCGCGTCGGCACGGCTCTCGGACTTCATGTCAGTATCGAGTCGATCGAAAACCCGCGCAAAGAGCTTGAGAATCACTATTACAATCCCGTTCATTCAGGGCTACTAGAGCTCGGGTTGAAGCCCCATTTCATGACTGACGACGTGATCGCCGCGATGTTTGAGACCATCATGCCCTACCGAGATCTGATCGTACGAGATCGGATCATGCCTCGGGTGCGCTGGAGATAGCGCTTTTAAGGGACTGTAAATGACGGCGACGAGCACCCGCTATTCCGTAATTCGGCGCTCGTTGATCGTCGTTATTCTCGTAATCCTCGGCCAGGCTTTCAATTATCTCTTGATCTTGCTTGCAAACCGTTCGCTCAACGCAGCTGCTTTCGGGCGCTTCTACGCGGCATGGGCCACGATCAATATCCTCGCGACACCGGCGACTGTATTATCTTTGGTCGCCACACGCTACTTTGCGGAGGCGTTCAGACGGGAAGCCGAATCAGGAATTCGCCTCGCTCTTTTTCGCGTCACCCGTTCTCTTGCGCCTTGGCTGCTCGTCGGCGTTGTTGCAACGGAAATCGTTTTCTTCGCCGCGGGGCGGCAGATAGCCGATTCTTGGCTATTGGCCCTTTTGCTGCCGGTAACCGCTGGATCCTATTTCGCAGTCGAGATCGTTCGCGCCGTGTTGCCGGCCATTCTGCGAGGAACGTTGTTCGGTGCAGCGTTCTTCATATGGTGTGCGGCTCAATGCGCACTTGCGCTTGTCGCACTCCTACTGGCACATTCGGTTTGGTCCATTTATGCCGGGATCTTTGTCGCAAATATTCTCGCTTTGGTTGCCATCGTAGCGCTCGTTTTTCACCTATCTCGAAACGCAACGCAATTGCCTGTCGATCCGAACAAGCCGCCGCCCTTCGAACTCTCCGAGGCACTTCCGTTTTGCAGCGCATACGTCGGATTCGTTCTTCTCAACAACGCCGACATTCTAATTGCATACTTCTTATTCAGCAGTGTACAGCTCGGTGCGTATTCGGCCGCGGCCGTTCTTCCAAAAGCCATTGTCATGGTAACGCAGCCCATCGCTCAAGTCGTTCTTCCGCTTCTCGTTGCAACTGAAGGTAAAGTTGCGCTCGTGCGAAGGGCCGTTTGGCGAGCTATTGGCCTCACCGTGGTCCTGGGGTCAGTCGGAGCCGCCTTTCTTTCATTAGCGTCGCCTCTTATTTGCAGCGGGAGATTCGGGATCCGGTATTGCGATCCGACGCTCATGACGACCCTCGCCGTCGCCGCTGTTTTGCTTGCAATCGTTCGGGTGGCGATCACCGTCGATCTTGGACAACGCCTTTACTGGCTGGCGCAAATGCCCTTCGCAGGTTGCCTCGCGTTCGCTTGTGCTCAATTTTTGGCTCACGACGTGAGTCCGGGCAAACTGGCGACGTCGTACCTAATGGCTTCGCTCGGCACACTAATCGCCTTCAGTCTCCTTAGCATTGTTCGCGTGCGGGTCAAGAGTATGGCGCAAGCCCGGCAGCCAACAAGGTAACATGGCCCAATTAATCGTGAATGCCGACGACCTCGGTGCTGATCCGAACGTCGATCTCGGCATTCTCGAAGGATTTCGAAACGGGATCGTCAGTTCGGCTACTCTCCTGATCACCTTCGCCCCACATTGGGAGCGCTCGGCAGCAGCGGCACAAGAAGCAGGACTACCAACAGGACTGCATCTTTCGCTAACGCACGGCTTCGCCGTGTCCGAACGAGCTCTAATACCCGATTTAGTTGATGAACGCGGACGTTTCGCAAAGTCGGCGGGCCAGCTGATTGCTATGGGCTTTCGAGGTCGAGCGCAACGCGAGCGATTTTACGATCAAATCGAGATCGAGCTCGATGCCCAGATTAAGCGGGTCCTCAGCAAGGGCTTCCGGTTGACCCACGTTGATTCGCATCAACACGTACATATGAATCCAAACATTTACGAGATCGTTGAGCGCGTCGCTGCCGAAAACGGGATACCGGCGATGCGGTTCGTCCGCGAACCATTTTTTGCTTTTCAGTTCACATATGGTCTCGTCGATAATCTTAAACGCAACAATTTTCTGAAGGCATTTCTGGTTCAGACGCTCGCGAACCGCATCAAGCCGAAGTTACGGACGAACCAACGCTTCTTTGGTCTAATGCAATCAGACACCGTCGATCGCCGGTCTTTTACAAGCTTTCTTCGGTCCATCGGTCGGACCGACTACGTGTGGGAGGCCGGCATCCATCCGGGCCATCCCGGAGAGAAGCCCGAGTTCGACCTTCCGCCGGAGGTTGGCCGGTGGTTTTCCTCGTCAACGCGCAAGCGCGAATTCGATGTGGTCACCGACCCCGAAGTCAAGGACCTCATTCGCAAAGAGCGTATCGAAATAATCTCCTATGCCACGATCGCTCAATCGTGATTGACCTATCCGTCGTCGTCCCCGCTTTCAACGAAGCGAACGATCTTTGGGACATGGCGACAAATATGTCACCATGCTTGGACGAAGTCGTCGGCGCCGGGCGATGGCAGTTCGTCATTGTCGACAATGGCAGCTCTGACGGTACGCGCGAGCGCGCAAGAGCCATTGCGGAGCAATGGCCGACAACACGGGTCGTTGAGCTCCCACGCCCTGACTACGGCAACGCGATGTACAACGGCATATGTGCTTCTGAAGGTGAGTGGGCATATATTATCAACGTCGACTTCTGGGACCAAGTCATGTTGACGTGGTGCTGGAAGCATCGAGGCCTCTACGAACTTGTCCTCGGTTCCAAGCGCGCGGATATGACGCTGAATCAGCAGTTTAAGTATCGACGGGCTCTGAGTTGGGGACTGAATTCAATATTGCAGTTCTTTTTCGGGTTTGTCGGTTCGGACACGCACGGACAAAAATTCATCCACCTTCCAACTGTACGTCCCATCGCAGACCGCTGCGTCATGCGCCGAGGGCAATTCGATACCGAGCTGACGCTCCGCGCGGCGCGATCGGGACTGTGGCTTGCGGAAGTTCCGGTTCCCCTTTCCGAAGTGCGCCCTCCACGAAATCTGATGATCGCAAAGATATATCGAAATATCGTGGATATACTGCGCCTACGCAAAGTCATGAAGCAAGTTCCCCCAAAAGCGCCACTTCGCTATCATCGTTGGGCGCGCGAGGATCTTCTCGAAGGCGGATCGCGTCAGGCGCAAGCCTTCCTCGACGCCGCGCAGCGCCAGCGCACGCTCGACGCGCGAGAGATCTCCGTCTAACGACCTGTGGAGAAACCTTTGGAGGCCCGAATATCAGACGCGCACTATAGCGACGCGTCCGAATATGAACGGTCCAGCAAGAAGATGATGCGTGAATTGATCACCGGGATTCACCCATCGCGAATCTTAGATGTTGGGTGCGGAACTGGTCTCAATGCGTCTTTCTTGAAAGCCGCCGGACACAGCGTAACCGGCGTCGATATCTCTCCCGTGGCTATCGAGCGGTTTACCGGTCAGGGCTTCGAAGGGTTTGTTTGCGATGTTAGCGCCCAGTCGTTGCCGCTGGACGACGGCACGTTCGATCTGGCCTACGCGTCGGAAGTGATTGAGCACTGTACGGACACGGAAACATTTCTACGTGAACTCTTTCGCGTGTTGCGTCCGGGTGGAGAGCTCATTTTGTCTACTCCCAATTCAGCGTTCTGGCCCTATCGTATTCTTGCAGCCCTCGGGCGAACTCCGAGTGAGGTTCAGCATCCTGGGCACGTGAGGTTCTTTTCACAAAAGAGCCTACGCCGAGCAGTCGAGCGCGCGGGGTTCGCCGATATCAACGTTTCGGGTCGTCATATGTACCTTCTATTCGGAAGCGCTGTCGACTCAGCCGCCATCGCTCTGCAAAAAGTCGGCTTCGAACGAGAGCAGCGCTTCCGTACCGGGGGCCATTTTTGGCAACTCAGCAAGTTCTCTCCGAAAGCAAGCGGTTTCTGGGCGGATACGCTATTCGTCCGAGCGACGAAGCCAAACTTGAGTGCCTGATTTCTCGCGAGTCCTCATCACAGGCGGCTGCGGCTTCATCGGAAGCAATCTAATAAATCTTCTCCGGAAGCGCGTCGACTGTGAGATACGCGTCCTCGACAACTGCACGAGTAGTTCCGAACGCGACATTGCCGAGTTTAACGTAGAGCTTATCGTCGGCGACATCAATGACGCCGAAGCCGTGGCAAAAGCTCTCAAAAATGTGGACTTAGTGGTCCATCTGGCAGCAGATACGCGGGTCATTGAATCCATATCGGCACCGGAGCGGAATTTTCAGACCAACGTCGTCGGGACATTCAATTTGCTCTGCAGCATGCGAACCGCCGGCGTTTCGCGCATCGTAAATGCCTCGACCGGTGGTGCGATCCTCGGCGAAATCGATCCACCTGCGCACGAGAATATCGCGGCTTCGCCAGTTTCACCATACGGCGCGAGTAAGCTAGCCGCCGAAGGCTACTGCTCGGCGTTCGCGGGCGTCTACGGCTTCTCCGCAACGAGTCTGCGCTTCGCAAACGTGTATGGCCCGAGGTCTTATCACAAGGGTAGCGTCGTTGCGCATTTTTTTAAGCAACTTTTGGCGCGGCAGTCGTTGGTCGTCTTCGGAGACGGTGCGCAAACGCGCGACTATGTCTTTGTCGAGGATATTTGCGACGGCATCATGCGCGCGATGGAGGCAGCCGAAAGCGGAGTATTTCAGTTAGGAACCGGATCGCCGACAAGCGTTAATGAGCTGATCGCATTGATGACGAATGTCGTTGGAGATGAGTTTCCCGTTCAAGTTCGCTACGAGCCGTTCCGCAGCGGAGAGCTTCGCCGGAGCTGGTGCGATATTGCGAAGGCACGACGCGTTTTGAAATACGACCC
This sequence comes from Vulcanimicrobiota bacterium, assembly GCA_963715815.1. Taxonomy (GTDB): domain Bacteria; phylum Vulcanimicrobiota; class Vulcanimicrobiia; order Vulcanimicrobiales; family Vulcanimicrobiaceae; genus JAFAMS01. The sequence goes on from OY970278.1 coordinate 2,995,916, forward strand.
GAAGACCTCGCTCGCAGGCGGTCTTGCGCGAACCTGGGAGTGGTTCAAACAGTCGATGTGACTTGCCCGTCGTTACAACCTGAGGCCGAATTCCGAATACTCTGCGGCCAGTTCCTCTCGGTACTTACGCCGTTCTTCCACCACAATTCGAGATCGCAGATCGGCGTCCGTAGCCGCGAGGTAAAGTAGAGCAGCTGCTTCGTACGGACTCGCGCGATCGCAAACGACGCTGCAATTTTCTATAAGCTCACACTGCGCGACATCGTCGAAAGCAACGATCGGGATCTCGAACCACAAGGCTTGGTCAACTGCGTCCGCGGCAGCTTGCGGCTTTCCAAAAGCGCAAGCAACATGCGCGTCTCGAAAAGCGGCTATCTGGGTCGAAACGTCCTCGCCGAGAAGCGTTACGGTCACGAGTTGGCTCAGAGCGCCGCGTACTTCATTTGAACACGCCTGCTCGAAAGCGAACAGTCGTATCGGACCGGCCCGTCTTTGAAGAGCGGCCAGGATTTCAATGAAACCCTGAAGCGAGCCCGAGTCGAGCGGCGCTAACGATAAGACGTTGATCTTGCCGTCGTCAAAACGAGGAGTCTTAGCCCGTGGCGCGGCCCAGCGTTCCAGGCTCACGATCTGATCGATGCGCGTGATCTCTTGAGCCATTCTTGCTTCGATTGCACCAAGAGTACGCTTCGCGACGTCGTCCCAGCTGCCCGATTGCAGCGCGACCGCTCTCCCACGCATTCCTATTCCGTCAATCTCGGCGTCGCTCGATTCGTCGATAATCGCGAAGACTCGCGCCCATTCGTCGACGGTGCGCGCTATCCAGCCGCCACCCGATCGATCAACGATCTCGGCCGTTGCCGCACTGTCCGAATGAACGACGACCGGACGCCGAAGGTGCCACGCCTCGAAAACAGTTCGCGAAAAACTCTCGTTCGTCGACGGTTGCAGCAACGCTCGCGCGTGCCCGAGCAAAGTCGATTTCGCTTCTTCCGTCACTGCACCGAGATCGATGATGCCTTCACCCCCCAACGCCTGCGCGTGAGGTCCGGCCACGATCAGCTGCAGAGACGTTGTTCGCCGTGCTTCGCGAAATTGCGAAAATGCCTCGAGCGCAAGATCAATGTTCTTGGTCTTGTCGCCGCGTCCCAGAAAAAGCAGATAGCGTGAGCGCCGGGGCGCGAATCCTTTGATGTCGAGGAACTCGCTCGGCGGCGTCGCGACGTCCACCGCATGACCGATTACGGTCGACCGTCCGTGTATCCACGGCCCGTAAAGCCGAGCCGCGACGTTGAGCTCGCCTTCACTGTTGAAAAGCAAACCCCGCGTACGGCGAAACGCCTCGCGGATGGGGTCGAGATATGCGTATGCTTCGTCGTGCAGGCACGGAATCAAGAACGCGCGGTCCACAACGAGCGGTAAGCCTTCGACCGTCGTCGTGTAGAGGTACGGCAGAAACAGAAACGCATCAAAATCATGCGCACGCTCCCGGAGCTCGCGCATTAACGCGGATGAACGAATGCCTTGCGAGATAAATGCGTCGGTCGCAGCCGGCGGCAACGGCGCAAGATCGCGACGAAGCTGATCGCGGCGCAGCGCGAGAAGCGCAGAGTTTGCCCTCGAAAACGCGACACGATCGCGGGGATCAACGCGAAATCGCGTAATCTTGATGCCATCGACCTTCTGAGTACCCGGCCGATGATAATTTGCCGACCAGTCGTCGTGGAACGACCGGCAACACGTTGTGAGAACCTCGACGTCGACGCCTTTGCGCAAGAGCGCACGTGAGAGGTCGAACGCAAGACGTTCCGCGCCACCGATCAGGTCGGCGCCGAACCACGGCGTGACTATCGCGACCCTCACGCCCAAGCCTTTCGTCGCATGCCTTCGTCGTGATAGAGTGGTGTGCGAAGCGAGGAGACAGCATGGCGCATCGAGCGGTCTTGGTGTACGAGGACCTCGAGAAGTTCCCGGAAGACAACCGGCGCCGCGAGATTCTCGGCGGCGACCTGTACGTGACGCCGAGCCCGACCCCGCGGCACCAAAGCGTCGCGGATGCAATCACGGAAGCCCTGCGTGCACATGCGCGGACGACTGGCGGCAAGGCGTACAGCGGGCCCCTCGATGTCGTGTTGAGCGCGCAAAACGTCGTCGAGCCCGACGTCATCTACCTCGGCCCAGATCGGCTCGACCGGATTGGGGAACGCGCGATCCTCGGCGTCCCGAGCCTCTTCGTCGAGGTGCTCTCGCCATCGACACGACGAATCGATTTGGGGCGAAAAAGAAGCCTGTACGCGCGTTTTGCTCTCCCGGAGTATTGGATCGTCGATACGGACATACGCACGATCGAACGATGCACCGAGCCCGACGGCGACACGTACCGGAACGTAGCTGTTTTCGATCGAGACATGCCTGCCGCTACGATTCCAGATCTCGTCCTCTCGTTCGAGGAGATCTTCCGCTAGCGACAAGGGCGGTTAATCGTCGCCAACTTGCGACAAGAGCGTTCGAACCAGCGCCAGCGTCTCGCGCTGCGAACGAATCAAGGCCGCATTGACTTCTTGCTGATCGCGCATGGCGAGGCCAAGAACACGCAGCGCAAACTCGCGCAGCCCGCGACTCACCGAGAACGGAAACATCTTCAGATTCTCGGGCCACGTCGTGCGCGGCACCGAACGTTCCTCAGCCGCCGCGAGGGCCTGCTCTACCGCCTGAAGGTGCAGCTCGAGCGCCAACTTCGAAACGCGCGGGCTGCCCGCGGGTTCGCTCATACGGCCTCCCTCTTCGGCGACGCGCGCCCGCAGCGCTTCAATATCGATCCGGGGATTGTTCGAGCGAATCACGATTGTGGGAGAATTCCAACATCGTCGCGCGACGCCAATAGCTCGACAATCGCGATGCCGAAGAGCAAGCACCACATGCCGCCAACCTTCGGATAGAACCACATATAATCGAAGATCTGATGGAGCGCGAATGCGATATTGGCCGCTCCGACGCCGATGACGAGTACGCGCCGCGAGTACCGCCGGACGAATGGGGCGATCGATTCATAAATGAGGAATAGCACCGCGGCGAGCCCCAGGATGCCGGTCTCGGCCAACGACTGCAAGTATAGGCTGTTTGCGTGGGTGTGGACGTCGGGATAGCCGACCAAACCCAGTTCGAGCTCATAGTTTCCCGCGCCGATGCCGATCAGTGGCGAGCGCTGCCACAGCTCGACTGCAGCCGACCAGAGAATCGAGCGTGTTCCAAGATGATTCGCGACAGCCACTTCCGCGAACGAAAAGAAGCGCGCTTCAAGCCCGGCCATCAAGCCGATGCCGACGAGAATGACCGCAAGGAGCACGAGTCCGCCGGCGAGTCTAACTCCGATGCGTTTCGGCGGACGCAGGAGAACGAGCACCACAACGGCACCGACGAAGCCCGCGACGATTCCGGAGCGCGACAGCGTCAGCACCATTGCAATTGCCGAGAGCACGGTGGCCGAAACGAGCCACACGTCGCGATGCAGCAGCGTCCGCGCGAAAAGAACCGGGAAAATCAGGTTCAACCAACCCGCAAACTGGTTCGGCCCTTCCAGCGAGCCGGCGACGCGCGGCCAAACGTGATTGCGCACGATCACGCCCGAAGGCGCACCAATGAAGAGCTGCGCGATCGCGTACAAAGATTCGAAGATCGCGATGCCAATAAGTGCACGCCAGATCGGACGATCGTCGGGATCGTTGTCGAACGCGATCGCCGCGGCGATGAACGTGATCCCGATACTCGATCCACTTCGCGAGCTCGCGCGCGACCTGACCGTGATGCTGCGCAGAGATCGCCGAGAGCGCAATCGTCACCAGTACGAATCCGAAAGCCGCGAGCACGACGCGCACGACACGATCGCTCAGAATGCGCAGCGAAGGTCGATGCAGCAAGAGCGCGATTATAAACCCGATGAATGCGGCCTTCGGAATCGTAACCGATGTTCCGAAGATATAACGCGCTTCGGCAAACGGTAGGCACACGATCATCGCGCCGACGCCGAGTGCGGGGCGCCGGTACGTTAGATATCCGACGGCGACCGCAATAGCAAGAAAAAAGAGCGCGTGGAGCGGCCCGAGGTGATAGTGCGGCGGATTGAAGACCGGCGAGAATACGTACCCCGGCTGCCATCGAATCATGGTCGGCCTATTCCGGCTCCCTCACCGAGTTCCGGCAACAATGACATCCCCATCGTCGAATAGCACGCGCCCGCAAGTGCGCGCGCCGTTGTAACTTTCGCCGCCGACCCCGACGACGACCCACATTTTGGAGCGCGCCGCAAATTCGCATTGGACCGCATCGGCGCTCACGATTCGGGCCTTAGGGGCGAGCATCAGAAGCTCTCCGTTTTGAATATTGACAACCTCGGCAGCGTGCGGGTGCTTTGCAAACCATTTGAAGAACCTCGTCGAATGGTTGTCAATTCGCGGCATCTCATCCGCATAAAATGAAGCCGCTCGAACGGAAGCCGGACCAACACCATAAAGGACGATAGCCGCGACAACGATCGACGCAGCCGCGGCAGCGGTTCTGCGCCAGCGCGTCGAGAAAGCGACAATCGAGAGTGACAGCACGATCGCAGCAGCTTCAAACGCTGTCGGAGTTATGGAATCATTTTCGAAAATGAGGTACAGCTGGACGATACCCAAAACGGCGCTGGCCGCAGCAAGCAGTGCGATGCCTATGGGGAGCCTTCGCGCGAGCGGTGCGAGGCAAACCGCACCTAGAGCAAGAGCGGGAAGACAATAGCGCAGCGACGAGCCTGTTGCCAAGTACTGAACTCCGGATACGGCATAGCCCACCGGCGTTATCAGGAAGAGAAGCAAAGCGAGTATGCCTGCAACAGCGATCCTCCGCTCCGCGGCATCGCCGAAAATCAAACCGACGAATGGCCCTGCGAAAAAGCAAATGGTTGCGGAGCCGCCTCCCATTAGCGTCGACCACAGAACACCGAGTGAAGTCGGTATATTCGCTCCAATCGTGGTACTCCAGAGAAACTGAAGCGTCAAGGATCTGAATGGGTAGATCGCTTTCGCTTTTAGGAGAGTCACGTGGAGCCACCAAGCAGCTGCGGGTGAGAGTGCGAAAACCGCAATGGGGCGCCAAGCGCAAACCGCTGCCGCGAGTCCATAGGTCCACCCATCGGGTTTTATCAACGAGATCACGGCTAGTGGCATCATCGAGAGAAGACCCGGCTCGCGCAATGCCCACAAACTTTCGACGAACCACGCTGCCAAGACGAGATCATTGCGTTGGTCGTATGTTTGAAATGCCGCGGTCGGAATCGTTATAAACGCCGCGGCGATTGCCGTTGCGGCGAACCGAGGCACGTTGAGAACGTGAAGCCATCCAGCTATACGCGTCGTCAGCATCATCGCGGCAAGCAAGGACGGAACGCCGGCAATCCACTGTCCACCAACGGAGATGACACCGGAAATGGCGACTTCCGATCCTCCAGGATACCACCACAAGCCCATCCATGTAGGCTCGAGTGATCCGGTTTGCACCCACGCCATGGCATTCGTTAGATGGTATCCGACCGAGTCACCATCCGTGGGCGGCCGAACAATGTAGGGAGATGCCGCCAAGAACGTCACCGCCGCGGCGACGCCGTCCCACGATGAAAATTGCATAGTAGGTGCGCCGAATCGCAACCGCAGACAACAGGCGATGGCTGCCGCTACAAACAGCGCCCAAGCGGTCAACATATGCGCAAAACCTAACAGCAACGGCATTGCGGTCATCAAGAACAGCGTCCATCGCAGACGAGACGGGACGTCTATCGTGCCTTGTCGCGCAAAAAGCGGAGCCGCGTACCAAAGCATTGCGCTCCAAACGATTGCGGAAATCGTCTGGAACAACGTTAGGTTAACGAGAAATGGAAACAACGGTTGGCGAATCAGCCAAGCGGGACGTCTCGATTCTCGGGAGCGCTCGGTAAGTGTCGTTCGAACTTCTGCAAGATCAAGCGAACGACCAGGTCGAGCTCTTCGACGTGTAGTAGCCGCGCAGCCGCGACGAACACGAGCGCGCCAATCGCGATCTGCCAGAACAAGAATGCTGCTTGTTGCGCAAACGCGCCGGGCGGCGCCGAGATGAACTGCGCAACAAACCACAGCTGCCCGGCCATGATGGTCGCAGCGAGCAGCGTCCCACCAAACGACCGCAGCACGGCCGCAGCATCGAAGCCGTTCAGCAATCGCCAAACGACCACGGCAAGCATGAGCGTTCCGAGGATTTCACTCACGGTATTGGCGAGGAGCAGTCCACGCGCGCCAAGCGTCGGTAGCCACAGGATTGAGAGCGCAACGTTGGCCGCGACCGAGAAGATTGAGATTGCGACGGCCGACTTCGCTTGTTTGCACGCGAAGCAGCAGCGCGTCAGTACGATGTTCGCCGCAATTGCGATAACGCCGAATGCCGCCCACTTTATCAAGCCGGCAACGAGCTGCGTCGAGGCCACTTCGAACTGGCCGCGTTGAAACAGCACTTGTGTGATCGGATATGCAAGCATGACGAGCCCGAACATCGCGGGGATCATGATGAAGTTGACGAGGCGCAAGCCGGTGACGACCGATTGACGCATGCCCGGGCGGTTGGAACCGGCGAACTGCGATGCGAGCAGCGGAAACAACACCGTCGCGATCGCAGCCGCGAATATCTGCTGCGGAAACGAAACGAGCTTCACCGCATAGTTCATTCCGGACATGTAGCCGTGCGGGAGCGTCGAGGCGAAAAAGCGATCGAAAAACAGCGACAGCTGGCCGGCGGCGGAACCGATGACGATTGGACCGAGCATCGAAAGCATGCGCGTCAATCCGGGATGCTTGAGATCAAGAATGAACCGGTAGCAACGCAAGCGCAGGAAGGACGGAACCTGCACTGCCAGCTGCGCACCAAGTCCGAGCGCCGTTCCGAGAACGAGTGCGTAGATGCCGATATTGTGAAAGAGTACGATTGTCGTCGTCATCGTCACGACGTTGATCGCAATACCTTGCAGTGCGGGTCCGAGGAAGCGTTGATGCGCGTTGAGCATGGCCGCAAGTACGCCGGCAAGTGAGGTCGCAATGATGCTCGGCATCAACCAGCGCGCCATCCGTACTGCGATGCCCATTTGTTCGGGCTGAAAGCCGTGCGCGATCACGGGGACGATATACGGAGCCAAGAACCACCCGAGAATCGCCGCCACGATTAGCAGGATTGCCAATCCGTTGAAGATGGTGCTGGCTAGGCGCCCGGCTTCTTCATCTTCACCGTGCGCGATGTAGTCAGAAAACGTCGGGACGAGCGCGCTTACGAGCGCACCGTTGAAGAGCCCGAAAATGATCGTCGGGATCGTCGCCGTCGCAAGGAACGTGTCCAGTTCCCACTGGGTTCCGAAATAGTGCGCGTTGACGACTTCGCGACAAAACCCCAGCAGTGCCGAGCCGAGAGTCGCCGCCATCACCAGAAGCGTCGAGCGGGCCAACGCATGACGCGTCGGCACGACGCCCGGAATTACGCGAAGGCGGGGCTTCATTACCCACAACTTCGCTCGGGGCGACCGAGGCGCCTAGTGTGCCCCGATGCCCCTTATTACGGCCGGGACGGTGCGGGCGATAATGCCGAGATCACGCATCGGCGTCCAGCTGTCGATGTACTCGTTATCGAGCCGCATCCAATGCTCGAAGCTGACGTTGGAGCGACCGTTAATCTGCCAAAGGCAGGTCACACCAGGCTTCACCGTGAGACGGCGCATCGCGTGATCGTCGTAGTGTTCGACTTCGCACGGAAGCGGGGGACGAGGTCCGACAACACTCATCTCGCCGCGCAGAACATTGATGAAATTCGGCAACTCGTCGATGCTGGTTCGCCGCAGGATCGATCCGAGCGCGTGCAATCGCGGATCGTTACGGATCTTCAGCACCGGACCGTCGACCTCATTAAGCGGGCGCATCTCGTCGTGCAACAGATGCGCACCCATCTTCATCGTGCGAAACTTGAAGAGCCGGAACGTGCGTCCGCCTTTGCCAACGCGCGTTTGCAAAAACAACGGCGGCCCGGGCGATACAACACTGATAGCGATCGCAGCGAACAGAAACAGTGGCGAGGTAATCACCAAACCCACCAAAGCCACTGTGACATCGGTCACGCGCTTCGCCGCCCACCACCATCGTGGAACCGGGCGGCTTATCGATACCTCTTGATGGAGTTGGGATGCTTGAATAGTTTCGATCACGGCCCTACCTGGCGTTACCTTCTCGTGCTATCGGCGACCTTCTTGGGTAGCAAGACCGAGCTTAATCGCTTCCCAATCTGATCTAGGCCTTCAAGGGTACCGAGCGCGCCGCCCGGCGCGGTACCGAGCTCGATATAGGGGACGAATTCGCGCGTATGGTCGCTTCCGGGTGCCGTCGGATCGCATCCGTGATCGGCGGTAACAAGCAAACCGTCGCCCGAGCGCAATTGCGGTATGAATTCCGCCAAGCGAACGTCCAATCGCTCGAGTGCACGCGCATATCCCCGCACATCCCGCCGATGACCGTATTTGCTGTCGAAATCATTGAGATTCGTAAAAACCAGTCCATGCTCGAGATTCTCGAGCAGTGCGGCGGTTTGATTCATCGCATCATCATTATCGACAACACGCACGGACGTCGTAATCCCGTGCCCCGTATAGATATCGCAGATTTTTCCGACGGCGTGAACGGGGACGTTCGCAGCCGCAAGGGTGTCGAGTACGGTCGGGGGCGGCGCAATCGCGTAGTCACGCCGGTTAGGCGTACGTGTGTAATTGCCGCTGGTACCTACAAACGGGCGTGCGATCACGCGATTGACGTTATTCGGTGGGGCGAGCATAACGCGAGCGCGCTCGCACCAATCGTAGAGTGTCGACAGTGGTACGACTTCTTCGTGTGCAGCGATCTGAAAGACTGAATCCGCCGATGTATATAAGATCGGACGTCCGGTACGTACATGCTCGTCACCGAGCTCCGCGATAATGTCCGTACCGGACGCCGGCTTGTTGCCAAGCGGCGCCTTTCCGGTGATAGCAGTAAAACGCTCGATAACGTCTTGCGGAAACCCCTGCGGATATGTCGGGAACGGAACGTCGGTAATGATGCCGGCCATCTCCCAATGTCCCGTGATCGTGTCTTTTCCATGCGAGCGTTCGCGCAGGCGCGCAACGGCAGCTCGAGGATGTTCTACTTTTGCAACGCCGGAGATCGTCGTAAGATCGCCGAGTCCTAGTTGCTCGAACGTCGGGAGATGCAAGCCGCCGACGTGTGCGGCGACGTTGCCGATCGTATTTACGGCAGCGGTATCACCGTATTCGCCGGCGTCCGGCAAGGCGCCGACGCCACCTGAGTCGATCACCAAGACGACCATCCGCGGCATGGCGCGGCTTTTCCCGGCGTACAAAGGCGATGCCTGTGACGCCTCGGAAGACGGAAAAACGCAGTGCGCATATTTAGTCTCGCCCTGTATAGTGGCGCTAACTGTATCCGCCGCCGTATTTCCGCGTGCCGCATCGGCGCAGATCGATTCAATCGTGTTGCACGCCGATCGTATTGCATTCTATAGCGGCAAGTTCATCATTACCGCGGACGACAATGTCTATGTCCGGATTACTGACGGGACCACAATCACCGGCCGCTCGTTCGCGATGGACCTGAAGTCAAACCGTTTCATGGTCGCAGGCGGCGTGCATGTCGTGCACGGTTCAATCAGCTACGACGGAGCAGCCTTCTCGGAGTATATCGATTACAAGCGAGCATATTTTCTGCCGCTCGATGAGCGAGCCCGATCGTTGGACATTCCTCGACGAGGACTATTCGAAGCCGGTTCCGGGGCGGGAAATGCCGGGTGACGCGTTCGCATTTCCGGACACTGGTGGCGATCACGCCTTCGTCATTGCGAAACAAGCGAAAATCATTCCGAAGACGGGCGTCTCTTTCAAGCCGGCGCGCATCTACACGTTTGGCGCGTACACGCCGACGCCCGAATACTACGCGAACTTTTCTCCAAACCCATACTTTGCCGAGAACTCTTTGGCCGGCGCGACCGGGCGCCGTCGGCTATCCGTTCATCGGCTCGAAAAACTCGACAACAACGCTTGTACGGACGTTACGACTCCGCCAACAGCACTATCTTGCCACCGAGGAAAATCTTGCGTCACCCGAACGCCTACGCGGTCTTCTCCATCAATCCGCTCACGAGGGCGGACAAACAATACAATTTTCTCGGCTCCTATAAAACGCCGAACCAGCGATTTCAGCTCACGAACTTCGATCAGATCTTTGCATTCCAATCCGGCTTCTCTCAACCATTGAACGCAAGCGGTTTAGAAAACGAACAGCTTACGTACGGTTTGCGGAATTCGTTCTTGCAGCTAGCGGCAACGAGTATCAGGACAGCTTGCTCGCACAGCCGGCGCTCGTTCGAACGGAAACGGATACTGGTACGGCACGCCGGAACATGATTGGCTACCCAATCACCCAACCAATTTTACACTGTCATGGATCGGCTCGCGGCAGGCGGTCAGCAAGTACATGCCGATCAACTTCGATTTTCGCGGTGGTATATTCGCGGCGCACGATACCTACGGGCTCGGACGATCAATGGCATCACCTATGATACGTACTGGCAACATTATCTCGGCTTCACGATTTGGTCCAATCCGTATCGCCTCACGCCACACGCGCCGTTCGACCAATCGGCGTATTTTAGTGAAACATACGACCGTCAACGCACGTTCGTCGACTCGATGCCGCGCTTCCAGGATGCCGGCACGTTGACGAGCACGCTGAGCAAGATGCAGGGTCATAAAGGGGTCGATGTATCTTTCCTACATCGTCTCCAACGACGGCGACTTCTCGGGGCGCTTGCAGCGCGATCGTATATCCGCCGACGATCATCAACAACCCGTACAACAATCAAACGTATCCCGGTTACGCCGCGTTCGCCGGATTTTCAACCACCCGCGACCTGCAGTACGCGTATACATATACGCCGACGGCGTACTTCTCATTCACGATGCAAGCCGACAAGCACGACGACTTTCCCGCTCCGATCCCGTACTACTACGGGAATGCGCCATATTCGATTGCGCTGCGCACGCAGATTCGGATCAACTCGATTCTCAGCGTACAGATCGCGTAGATCATATTCCTTCGGGTTCGGCAATGAACGGTGGAGTGGATGGACGATCCAGTTCGGACCATGATGCGAACGCTTGCCGCCGCTGCCGCCTTCGTGATGCTGCTCGGTGCGGCGACTCCGCCGCCGCTGTACACTGCGCCACCGACTGTTGCGCCTGCGACGGCGACACCAATTGGTGGCCTTATGAACTTCACAGGCGAGTTGCTCGACGTGCAGCACGATTTCGTGTTCTTTACGACCGGCGATGCGTTCAAACTGGCGCCCGGTGCGAAGGTCATCAGTTACGATACGGGACAACCGACAACATTGTCGGCGACGACGAAGATGTACGCGGCAGCGACCTTCGACGAAACGGGGAAAGTCGTCACGCTCGCACTTTCGAAGCACCGGCTTCCGACAGAAGGGTCGTATGCAGAGGTGCACAAATTTGCCGTCGCCCTCAGCCCGCCGCTCCCAATCCCGATCTCGACCCAAACCGGCCACGCGGTCAGGGCGCCGCGAACAGTCATTACGCGCTCACCGGTAAAATCGTTCAAGTCCGTTTCGTCGTACAGGTGCCGCCGACGACGCCCATGACGGACGCGGTATATCTCGCGACAGACATAAGCGGCTGGAACCCGTCAGCGATTCGTATGGAACGTCTAGATGCACTGCATTACGCCGTGATGCTCCCGCTGCGCACCGGTACGGAATTTCTACTACAAATTCACCCGCGGCTCGTGGCAGTCATCGGAACGCGGTCGCAACGGCATCGAGCAGGCGCCGCACCACTTTTTCCTCGGCGCAACCGCGCTGGGCGAACCCGATACCCAAGTTCGCGACGACGAAGTTTACAACTGGTCCGATTACAATCCGGCAACCGGTGGACAAGCGATCCAACCCGGCGCAACGCCAACGCCGTTCAACCCAAGTCCGTTCGGATACCCCACGCCTTTCCCGATACGCACGCCGGCACCCGGACCTACAAGCCGAACGCGCTCGCGCTAGCGCAAACTGATCGGAATGTCGCGCTCTGTCGTCGGACCGTTGCCGACGCGTGCGATTACTTGCAACGTGTAGTTACCTTTCAGAAAAAACGGAAGATCCGGAACGACGCCTGATGCACGAAACAGGCCTGCATGTGATTTCGGAACCGGCATCGCCCACGCGCTGATGTGAATGTCCACAGCCGAGACGTTGTCGCTGGTTGTGACGTACCCGCTGACGGTCTCACCGGAATGGATCGCGAGCGTCGAGAGATGGATCGCGAGAATACGCGGCTCGTTATCGGTGACAGTCGCTGTCCCTCGACTACGCGCCTTCGGCGCTACGCTCGGGATGACAGGAGCGCGCGATACGCTCCCTATCACTTGATATGGCGTGACACTTGGTAGAGGCACGGGGGTCTCGGGCGTCGATTTAGCGGGTGCCGAGCTTCGGATAACGTACACGGGTGCCGTCGAGAGTGAGCGGGCCGTTTGAGCCTGCGTCGCGGTCGCAACCGGTGTTGGCGAGGATTGCGGACCCGAGACTGAGGCCGCGTGCGGGAAGCAACCGCCAAGCGTTAAGAGGGCGCTTGCGGTGACCACGCGTAGGCAGCGAGCAGATGTCATCCGAGTTGATCTCCGTCGTTGTCCCGCTTTACAACGAAGAGGGGAACGTCGACGAACTGGTCCGTCGCATACGCGCGGTGATGGACGCATTGCCGGGCAAGCCCCCTTACGAGCTCGTCTTGGTCAACGACGGCTCGCGGGATGCAACGCTCCGGCGGCTTCGCGATCTTGCGCTGACGCACCATGAGATTGTTGTCGTCAATTTGTCGCGAAATTTTGGCCATCAGATTGCTGCTACGGCCGGAATCGACACGGCGCGCGGCACAGCGATCGTTTTGATGGATGGCGATCTCCAGGATCCTCCCGAGCTGATCGGCGCGTTTTTGGAACGCTGGCGCGAAGGCTACGACGTCGTCTACGCTGTACGCCGCTCGCGCAAAGGCGAGGGGGCGTTCAAGCTCGTAACCGCGCGCGCATTCTATCGTATCGTTCGGCGATTGACGAAGGTGGCAATCCCCGTTGATGCCGGCGATTTTCGTTTGATGAGCCGGCGCGTTGTGGACGCGCTTAAGTTGACGCGTGAGCGCCATCGTTTCTTGCGCGGCCTCGTGAGCTGGGTCGGCTATCCACAAATCGGCGTCGAATACGATCGCGACGAGCGCTTTTCCGGAACGACCAAATACCCGGTCACCAAGATGCTGGGCTTTGCGATGGACGGCATTACGAGCTTCAGCGAGATTCCGCTGCGATTCTCGTCTTATTTGGGGTTCACCGTTTCGATCGTTGCGTTCATCGTCGCCGTCATCGAGATCCTCATCAAACTCTTTACCGGTTACAATCTCCCCGGTTACACCTCGACGATTTTCGCAATCCTTTTTCTTGGCGGCGTCCAGCTCATCGCTATCGGGACGCTCGGCGAATATATCGGGCGTATCTACGAACAAGTAAAAGGCCGTCCGCTCTATCTGATTGCGGACGTCATTCGCGAAGGCGAACTCGAAGTAATCGATCCGATCGTCAGAGTGCGCGAAGCAGGCTGAGCGGAACCGATCGTGATCGCGGCGTGAGCGCGACGCTCCGCAGCTTCATCGCCACCAAAAAGCTCCGCTACGATCTCGCCCGCGGATACGGCTTCACCCAAACGCACGGCGAGACGTATACCCGCAAATGCACCTTCTGCACGTACGAGGTCATGGCCGAGCTCGCCGAGCGCCACGACGTCGAACTCCTGTATGAATCCACTTTCGGCCGCGACGACCGCGCGCGCCGGCAGCGGGCGCATCTCCTCGAGATGGCTGCGCTTCCCACCCTGCGCTTCGATCATCGCGACGAATTTTTCGTACGCGCTTCCGTCCTCGAGTGTCGCTTGCAAACGCGATCGTGCATTCTCGATGCCGGCAAGTTCGAGCATGGCTTGGCCGACGTGTGAGACGCCTGCTGCCAAGCGCGAGTCGCGCCGCATACCGCGAAGAAAATCTCGTGCCTCGATGGCCTCAACGCCGGATCCGATCGCGGGGCCGAGCGGCTCTTCCATATCGGTAACGTGCGCGATGGCGCTGCGCCCGAGATCAGCAGTGAGTCGAACCATCGTCTCCGCCAGCTCGAATGCCTCGGGCTCGGTTCGCAGAAATGAACCGCGTCCGCACTTGACGTCGTAAACAATCCAGCGCGCACCGCTCGCAATCTTTTTCGAAACGATCGATGCCGCAATCAATCCGTTACTGCGGACAGTTCCCGTGCGATCGCGCAGCTCGTACAGCTTCTTGTCGGCCGGGACGAGCTTCGCGCTTTGTGCGGAGATCGCGCATCCCACCGTTTTCACGATCTCGCGAAAGCGCGGGATCGGAAGCTCGGTCTGCACGCCGGGAATCGCCTCGAGCTTGTCGAGCGTGCCGCCGGTGTGAGCAAGCGCGCGTCCCGAGAGTTTCGCAACCCGCACGCCGCATGCCGCAACGAGCGGCACGACTGCTAGGGACACCGTATCGCCGACGCCGCCGGTTGAATGCTTGTCAACAGCATCGAAGCCGAGATCGATCGTCTCGCCCGAAGCGATCATCGCGCGCGTCAGTGCGAAGGTCTCGTGCCGATCAACTCCGCGAATGACGCACGCCATAAGCAGTGCCGCGACGGGAGCATCGTCGAGCTCACCGCGGACATATGCCGCGATGATTTCTTCCCACATCGACGCGTCGAGCGCTTCGCCGTCGCGCTTTTGCGCGATCGCGCGGCTCAGTTGGACTTCGTCCATCGCCGCGGAGTGTTCGCAGCGCGCGCCTCGAAGCCCGCCGAATGGCCGTCTTCCCCCCGGTCGACCTTCTGTCGCTCGCCGTTTACGGTGCGCTGGGCGGGGTCGTTCTCGTTGCGACACGGCTGCGGCCGTCGAACGCAATCGTCGCACTTATTGCGACGGCGCCGTTTGATTTCAGTCACGCCATCGGCGCGACCACGATCACCTTCGATAAGGTCGCGCTGCTGGCGGCAATCGCCGGACTTGGGTTGCGACGCCCGCGCGTAACGATTCCCCGTGCAATCGGCATCTCGATATTCTTCGTAATCATCGCGACGTTATTAACGCTCGCAGTCGCGGAGTATCGCGGCCCAGTATTGCGCGAGACGCTCAAATGGATTCAGTATTTGCTCATCTTCAGCGTCGCAGCTGCGGCGTGGCAGCTGGACCCGGATCGACGCAGGCTCGAGCTTACCGTCAGTATTACGGTAACGGTCGTTGCCGTTCTGGCCCTTGCGCAAGAGTTTATCGGCTCGCCGAGCGGTATCTGGTTCGAAGGCCACCCATTCCCACGCATCGCCGGACCGCTTGAAGGGCCGAATCAACTGGCCGGTTATCTCGGCATCGCACTACCGTTTCTGCTCATCTGGGCTCTCGAGCGCGTTTCGTGGATCAGGCTCGTTCCGAGCACGCTCGCCGCAATCGCATTGGTGTTGACGCTTTCGCGCAGCGGAATTGGATGTGCGATTGTCGCCGTCGCGATCGTCTTCGTCGTGCACCGCCGCGCGAATGCACGCATTCCGCTAATCATTGCGCTCGCGGCGAGCCTCCTCATCGCCATTAAGGTTCTCGTCAGCTGGCACGAAGGCGGTGTTTTCGAGCGCTTCTTCTCACTTGATGAAGTCCAACGCTCAGGCGGCGTTGGAATGCGAAGCACGTTGTGGCGCGCAGCCTACACGCTATGGACGCAGCATCCTATCCTTGGCGTCGGCGCCGGGAATTTCGAGCTGCTTTTGCCGACCGTGGGCGCGACCGGTCTTCGCACGCACGCAAACTCTTGGTATCTGCAATCGCTGGTCGAAGGCGGATTGCCGCTCCTGTTTGCGACGTGCGGGCTTGTGTGGGCGTCGATCGGAACGTTCATGCGCTCGCTGCGCAATCCGCTTTGCCTTGCCGCGTTCGCTGCGAGCATCGCGTTTGCACTGCACGGGTTCGTCGACTATCTGGTCTTCTATCCGAAAGTCGCGATCATGTGGTTTGCGCTGCTTGGCATAGCCGCTCAGGAATCGCAAACGTAATCGCTGTCCCTCGACTTCGCTCGGGATGACAACGGCGTGGTTCGTACCGCTCGTCATTGTTATTGGTGCGATTGCGTCGCATTTTGCGTTTCCTGCGCTGCACAAGCCGGATGCCGCTCTCACGCAGCCGATAGCCGTCGTCACCGGATGGGGTTGGTCGGGCGTCGTTGCCTGGGCGATCTATTTTGCGACGATGCTCGTCGCCGGCATCGGCTATTGGCTCGCGATCGTTCGAAGCCGGAACACCCCGCTTGTCGCGATTCTGGCTTCCAGCGCGGCCGCGTGTTGCGCGGCGTTCGCGTTTCGATTCATCTTCTCGAGCGACGTATATGTGTATGCGGCATACGGTGCATTGTCGGCGGCCGGGAAAGATCCATACCTCTACTACACCTTTCCGCCGCTGCAGCTTATCAATACGCAATGGACGCATGCGATTGGTTTTGAATGGCCGTCCTTGCCCGCATGCGTCTACGGTCCGGCATTCATCGCGCTCGCGCGCACAATCGTCGTCGCGACGCATTTCGATCTTCCGCGGACGCTGCTCGCACTGCGTGCGATCGAAATCGCGGCGTTCATTGCGGCCATTGGCGTCACCGCCCACGTTCTTCCGAATCGCGGCCGGTTGCTCGCGGCAGTCATCGGGCTGAACCCGGTCGTCATCTCGACCGTCGCGGACGGCCACAACGATGCGCTCATTCTCTTTGTCATCGCGCTCGGTGCATTCATCGCCATTCGTAAGCCGGAACTTGCCGCAGTTCTGGCGGGCGCATCGACGCTCATCAAAGCGACGGGCGCAGTCGCGACGCTTGCGCTCGCCTACGCTGTGAAGAACCGGCGATTTACGACTTGGGCGTGCGGCGCAATCCTCGCGAGCGTTCTCGTGCAGCTGCTGGCAACGCAGCTCGCGGGCGGTTACCGGACTGCGGCGCCGACTGATTTCGTCGGCTCCGCCGGCGCGGCGATTGCGATCGGCATACGCGGACTGATTGCGCTCGCACTTGTCGCTCGCGCGCTCTACAACGCGTCTAGGGGAGATCGCGCTGCGGCCCTTGCCGCTGCCGCCCTCGTAGTCTGGGCACTCTATCCCCAGGACTACCCGTGGTACGGCGTATGGCTGCTCCCCTTGGCAGCGTTCACGCTCGAGCAGCGGGAAGGCCCCGTACTCGTGCTGCTGACGTTTAGCAGCACACTGCGTTACCTCTCAGACGCCTATGGGTTCGCGCCGGCGGCTCCGTGGCTCGAACTCTTTGCCCTGGTGACCCCGCTGGCCGGCTATTTGAGGGAACCATACCCCACGTGATCTTTCGCCTGATCATCTTCACCCTCGGATTCGCGTTAGGCGCCGCTGCGCAGGCGGTTGCGCAATTGTCGACCCCCGCACCGGAGCCGCAGCCGGAAATCAGCGCGAGCGCCGCACCGACTGCCGCGCCCACGCCGACGGAGACGCCGAGCGCCACGCCCGCACCAACAGCATCACCCTCGCCGACGGCGACACCAGAAAATCCGTACAAGTACATCGTTGAGCCGACGCCCGATCCGAATGCAACAGCCGGCGCGCCGCAGATCGTGCGCATCGAGATCATCGACAAGACGGTGCACATCGGCGGTCAGTTCGCGTGCCGCATCACAACGTCGTTAAACGTTGCGAATCTGGTGCTCTCGGTTGAGGGGCACGATATTTCGATTCCCAAAGCCCAAGACGGAGTTTTTGCTGGCATTCAAACGATTCCGGGATTCATTCCGCCCTGGTTCCTGAAGACGTATCAGGTCACGTTCAATGCGCTTACGGCGGACGGAAAAAAAGCGAGCACGACCATTCCGATCACGCTCGCCTATTGAACGTATCCCGCGTTTAGAGGCTGATGACCGCTTCGCTGCCCCTCGGCGTCGCTCGGCGTGACAAAACCGGAACTTCGTCGCCCAGCGGGATGCCTGGGATCAGGTAGCCGCGGACATAGTCGGCAATTCCGTCCTCGAGCGAGGTGATCGGCCGGTCGTAGCCTGAGGACCGGAGCTTGTCGATCGTGGCCTGCGTCGCGTATTGATAGCGTCCGCGCAGCGTTTCGGGCATCTCGATGAAGCGGATGTCAGGCTTGCGCCCCATCGCCGTAAACACTGCGCCGACAAGATCGAGCCACGTCCGCGCCGCCCCCGAGCCTACATTGAAGAGGCCGTGCGCGCTCGGCGTGTTCGCGAGGTGCACCGTCATCGCGACCGCGTCCTTGACGTAAATGAAGTCGCGTGTTTGTTCGCCGTCCGCAATCTCCGGACGGTAACTCTTGAAGAGTCCGACCCATCCGTCGCGCGTGATGCTCTCGTACGCTTTGTGGACGACTGAGCGCATGTCGCCTTTGTGATCTTCGTTGGGACCGTAGACGTTGAAATATTTCAGACCGACGATGCGATCGAGCATTCCAGTGCGCGCGGCGTACACATCGAAGATATGCTTTGAAAATCCGTATTTGTTGAGCGGCCGCAACTCCGAAGATTCGAGATCTTCGCGCAGGCCGTGCTCGCGCGCGCCGTATGTTGCGCCGGAGCTTGCATATACGAAGCGGCGGCCTTTGGCGACCGCCCACTCGGCAAGCATCTTCGTATAGCCGAAGTTGTTGCGGATCAGATAACTTGCGTCGCTCTCCGTCGTCGACGAACATGCGCCGAGATGAAAGATGGTCGAGATTTCGTCAAGCTTACCGGGCGTTTCACTTACGATCTTCGCCAGATCGTCAGCTTCAAGGTAGTCGCGAAAACGCAGCGGAACGAGATGACGCCATTTCTCGCCGGTACCCAAGCGATCGACGACGAGAATATCATCGAAGCCGCGCCGATTTAGCTCCCAAATGAGCGCGCTTCCAATAAAGCCCGCGCCCCCGGTAACAAGGATCCGCATCCCCCGTCTTTCGCGATGTGCTAGCATAGAAACTCCGTGCCCCTAGCCACCCCCGTCCTGTATCGTTCATTTGCGGCTCTGCTCGACCGATTGCGGTCATCGAGCGGTGCCGCTGCATTCGCTTTGCACGAAACGGGCGCCGCGGCACGACCCTATTTACTATCGGGCATCTTCAAAGCGCTCGGCGACCAGATGCTGGTCGTCGTGCCGACCGCCGACGTCGCGGAACGCACGTTCGCCGATCTACTCTACTATCTCGCCGAGGGTGAAAACGGCCCGGTGGCGTTGGTGCGGCCGCGCGACGAAAGTATCGGCGCGCTCGAAAGCCCATCGGAACGCAGCGCGCGCATGACCCTGCTCGCCGATCTGTCTGCGCGACGCTCCATGATCGTCGTCGCTCCGGTTGCAGCACTCCGTCAGTATCTGATGCCGCGCGAGATCTTCGAGAGTCTCATTTTCTCCATCGAACGCGGCGCAAGCGCCGGATTTGAAGAGACGCAGCAGCGTCTGTTCACTCTCGGCTATCATCGCGTCGACGTCGTTGGTGCGGCCGGCGAATACGCCGTGCGCGGCGGACTCATCGACGTCTTTGCGGCGACCGCCGAGAAACCGGTCCGCGTTGAATTCTTCGGCGACGACGTCGACAGCATTCGACCCTTCGATCTGCAATCGCAGCGCAGCGATGCAGGCGAGCCGCTGGCGCAGGTCACGATTGCGCCCTGGGGCGAGATCCCGCGCGAATCCATTTACCGCGAGCGCGTCAGCGAGCGTGTCGACGGCGAGCCCGGCGTTGTCTCGGCCGTTCGCGCGTATCTTGCGACCGGCGCGGATGTTCCTGAAGCGTGGCTTTCGCTTGCCTATGACCGGCATGCGACGCTCTTCGATTATCTTTCCAAGCGCGCGCTCGTCGTTTTGCAAGAGCCGCAGATGCTCGCGACGATCGATGAGAGCTTGAGCCAAGAGCGCTCGCGCGAGCAAGAAGTCTTGCTTGCGGGTGTCGAGTCGGGCGAGCTTGACGTGCGTACGGACGAAGTCGGCGAAGCCTTGCTCGCGGATGTCATCGCGCCGTATCCGAATTTGCCGGCGCTGCGCGATGAGCTCGCTCAAGCGACGACGCTCGTGATTGCCGGTGCAATCGAAGGGGACGCGGCCGAATCGTGGTTGCCGCGCGTCCTTGAACGCTTTGCGCTCGAGACGCGTCCGGTCGAGCACTTCCAACGCCGCATCGATGCATTCATGACGTCCGTGCGCGAATGGATGGAAGCGGGCGACACCGTCTGGTTGACGGTCACCGGCGCTTCGCGCTTGCACGAGATGCTGCAAGGTGCGGGCATCGATACGCAGCGCGGCATGCCGCGTGCGCTGCTCGGCAACGCCGCCGTTTACGTCGATCAAGGTTCGATCGATGCAGGCTTCTCGATTCCGGCATTACGTTTGCACGTGCTCGGGGATCGCGAGATCTACGGCCAGCAAGCACGCCGCGTCAAACTGCGTGCCGTCAAAGAAGGCGTTCCGGTCACGCTTTCCGATCTTTCGGTCGGCGATTTCATCGTGCACGCAGTGCACGGCATCGGACAATATCTCGGCCTGCGCACCGAGACGATTCTCGGCACGACGAGTGACTATCTCTCCCTGCAATACGCGGGCAACGACCGCATGCTCGTCCCCGTGCACCAAATGCACATGGTGACGAAATACAACTCCGGTGAGGGCCACGCGCCGCGTCTCTCGCGCATGGGCGGCGGCGACTGGGCGCGCGCCAAGAGCCGCGTCAGCGAGCAGCTCGCGAAAATTGCCGACGACCTCGTCGCGCTCTACGCCGAGCGTGAATCGGCGCCGGGCTATTCGTTCGGTCCCGATGCGCCATGGCAATCCGAGCTCGAAGAAGCCTTTCCGTATACGGAGACGCCCGATCAGCTCAAAGCGATCGTCGAGGTCAAAGGCGACATGGCGGCGTCGCGGCCGATGGATCGTCTCGTGTGCGGCGATGTCGGCTACGGCAAGACGGAAGTCGCAATTCGCGCCGCGTTCAAGGCCGTGCTCGCGAAAAAACAAGTTGCTATTCTCGTCCCGACAACGTTGCTCGCATCACAACACTTCCGCAACTTCAGCGCGCGCTTCGCGAGCTTCCCGGTGCAAGTTGCCGAGCTTTCACGCTTCCGGACGAAAAAAGAGCAGCAAGCGACCTTGCGTGACGTCGCCGACGGAAAGATCGACATCGTCATCGGCACGCACCGGCTCTTACAGAAAGACGTCGTCTTCAAAGATCTCGGCCTGCTCGTGATCGACGAAGAACAACGTTTCGGCGTCATGCACAAAGAGCGGCTCAAACAGCTGCGCGCGAGCGTCGACGTGCTGACGCTCTCGGCGACGCCGATTCCGCGAACGCTGCACATGTCGTTGCTCGGTGTGCGCGATCTCTCGCTCATTCAAACCGCACCGGCCAATCGGCTCTCGACGAAGACGGTCGTCGTGCCGTCGAGTGACTCGGTCGTGCAGCGCGCGATCATGGCCGAGCTGGATCGCGGCGGACAAGTCTATTTCGTGCACAACCGGATCGAGACGATCTATGCGGTAGCCAAAGCCCTCGAACAGCTCGTTCCGAAAGCCCGCATCGGGATCGGACACGGACAGATGGGCGAGACCGAGCTTGGACCGGTCATGCAGCGCTTCATCGACGGCGAGGTCGACATCTTCGTCTCGACAACGATCATCGAGAACGGCCTCGACATCCCTAACGTCAATACGATCATCATTACCGACGCTGATAAATTCGGACTCGCCGATCTCTACCAGCTCCGCGGACGCGTCGGGCGTTCGAATCAACAAGCCTATGCGTATCTGCTGTATCAGGCGCACAAAGCACTCACCGAAGAAGCCAAAGCGCGGCTCGAGGCGATCCGCGAATTCACGCATCTCGGCAGCGGGATGCAAATCGCCATGCGCGATCTCGAAATCCGCGGTGCAGGCAATCTACTCGGACGAGCCCAGAGCGGTTTCATCGGCGCGGTCGGTTTCGAAACGTACTGCTCGCTGCTTGCGGATGCGGTCGCGGAGCGGCGCGGGCGCGCGAAAGACACGCTCGAGCAGCGCCGCGAAGCCGTTATCGACATCAAGATCGATGCGTTCATTCCGGCCGACTATATTCCGCAAGTCTCGCAGAAGATCGCCGTCTACCAGCAGCTTGCGGGTGCGCGCAGCGAAGAGCAAGTCGAAGAAATCGCAGCCGGCGTACGCGACCGATTTGGCGCATTCCCCGATGAGTTCCGCGACCTCGTTGAGATTACGAAGCTGCGCACGATCGCGCTTCGCAAGAACATCACGCGCGTCGTGATCGACGAGCGTCGCTTGACCTTCGGCGTCGGTAGCGGCTTTGCGCTCGAGCCGACCGCGATTCCGCGCTTGCAGTCGCTCACTAAGAATCGCTTCCGGTTCGGCGACGGAAAAATCACGGTCGACCTGCCCACGCGCATCGAATCGCCGCGAGAAGCTTTTCCGCTCGTACGACAACTCGTCGAGGCACTCTAAGATGAAACCCGGCGCAGCTTTTGCCGTCGCGTTTTTCTGCATATTGGTGGGGTGCACTTCGCCTCCAACCACGATGCCCAATCCCGGCGCGTCCACCTCCTACACGGTCACGCTCGGAACCGACTCGAATCCGACTTCTGTTCTGCTCGGCGTAGGCAGTGGCGTGGGTGTGAAGGGCGATCTGCGATACGGAATGGCGCACGCACAGCCGAATACGACGATTCAGTTCGACGTCAAACGAATCGCCGGCAACAATCCGGCTCTGTGTGTCCAACAATGCGTGCACGATTACGCTGTCGGGTCCGCTTCCAATCATCGAAAACAACCTTACGATCGACGGCGGAGCGTTTGGGCGAATCACGATTGACGGCGCCGGAAAATACCGCGCGTTCTTTGCCGATAGCGGCAGCATTGTCATCGACAATTTGCAAATTCAAAACGTCACGGCGAAGGGCGGCGACGGCGGTTACCCCTGGGGAGGCGGAGGCGCCGGCCTCGGTGCCGGCATCTTTGTGAATCAGGCAACTGCCAGCGTCAGCGTCAGCGACGATTTCTTCGTCAACTGCCAGGCAATCGGCGGAGCCGGTGCCGGCGGCGGCAATCCCGGCGATCCTTCGTTCGGGGGTGGCGGCGGCGGGGGCGGTCTCGGTGGCAACGGTGGCGGCCGCACACTTTCCAGCCCAAGTGATTTGGGTGGATCGGGCGGTGGAGGGCTGCTGCAAGCGGGCGACACCGCCACAACCAGCGGCGGCGCTTTTGGCGGGTCTGGCTACGGGCCCTCTGCCGGAAGCGGCGGCACAGCGCCGAGCGGTAATGGAGCGAATGGCGGCCCCGGCGGGGGTGGCGGCGGCGGTGGTGGCGGCGGCATCAACGTCGATGGGACTGGCGGAACGGGCGGGTTCGGCGGCGGAGGCGGTGGCGGCGGCGCCGCCTTAGCTAACATCCCAACCGGATTCGGCGGCGCCGGGGGCTTTGGCGGCGGTGGCGGCGGCGGGGGTGAAGGCGGAAATGGCGGTCCCGGCGGCGGTGGAGCTACCGGTTATACCAACGGCGGCGGACAGGGCGGAGCACTCGCGACGATCTCAGGCGGGTCCGGAAAAACCACGAACTCAAACGGCACCGGAGGCGGCGGGGGCGCCGCAGCCGGGCCGGCGATCTTCGTGAACGCCGGGAGTATCCAGACTGCGAGCAGCGGTGCAATTCAGTGCTCGGCCACAGGGGGAACCGTCCCGTACCAGACTCAAGCGAGTCCAGGCGGCGCGGACTCGACGCCGGTCTTCAATTATGCCGGCAGCGTGAACGGCTCAACGACCGTGGGGCCCGTCCCGGCCGCCTTGGGGACGTCGGCACCGATGGCGCTCGTGCGGCGTTAAGCCGGGGAGGAACCCCCGGCACCCCTACGAACCCCCGCCTGTTTTGCGAAATATACGAATAATTGCCGTGGGATTCGGCTTATTGCTCACCGCCTGCAACAGCGGCGGCGGCGGTGGCGCGATCGCGACCGTCAACGGTCAGGCGATCAGCCGCAGCACCTACGACAACAAGCTCGAAGCGAGCCAGGCCGGACGTGGCGTGCTCAACCAGTTGATTCAGAGCGATCTGATCGATCAGTACGCGACAGAGAATCATATCGATCCGACCTCCGCGCAAATCAACGACGAGCTAAACAAACTGAAGTCGCGCTATCCGAACGGACAGTTTGACGCGATCGTCAAGCAGCAGGGACTGACCGACGCCGACGTGCGCAACATCTTGCGCCAGCAGCTCGTACTCCAGCAAGCTGTTGCAAAACGCATCCCGCCGATTACGAGCGCACAAGTCGCAACGTTTTTCAAGCAAAACCACGCGATGCTCGATAAGCCCGAGCAAGTGCGCGCGCGCCACATCCTCGTTCCGGATCTCAAGACCGCGCAGACGGTCGAAGCCAAGTTGAAAGCGGGCGGCGATTTCGCTGCGCTCGCCAAGCAATATTCGGCCGATCCCGCCAGCAAAGACAAGGGTGGCGAGCTCGGGTTCTTCGGACACGGACAAATGGTGCAACCCTTCGATGCAGCCGCATTCAGCTTACCGGTCGGAAAGATCAGCGAACCCGTGAAGAGCCCGTTCGGCTATCACATCATTCAAGTCGAAGAAAAGAAGCCGGCCATCAAAGCGACGATCGGAGGCAGCGAGGCGCAAATTCGACAGACGCTGCTCCAGCAAGCCGAACAGCAGCAGATTCAGCCGTTCTTGCAAGAGCTTCGTAGCAAAGCCACGATCAGCGTGAGCGATCCGAAGTTCTCAGACCTTGCGAGCACGCCGCTGCCGCCTGCACCGTCATCGGCTGCGTCTGCGGCACCGGCTGCATCAGCTGCGGCATCTCCGGCCGCCACGAAGTAAACCGCGCCGCGCCGGTTGAACGAACCGGCGTGATCCGCATCGTCGGGCTCGGTCCGGGCGACCCGGACTTGCTCACGCTCGGAAGTCTTGAAGCGTTGCGCTCGATTGGGCGTGCAGCGACTGTTCTGGCGCCGCCCGAGCTCGTGCTCTTCCTCGAAAGCGAAGGGGTCGAGCTGCTCAAGTTGGTCGAACGACCCGGGCTCTTCATGCGCGGTAGCCGCGAAGAGATCGATGCGTTCGTCATGCGCGTCGACGCTAGCCGCGATATCGGGCTCGGCGTGCTTGGGAACCCACTCTCCGATTTCGCCGGACTTCCGGTGCTCTTGCGTGCGCTCGAAGCGCGCGGTATCGCCGTTGATATCATTCCCGGCGTCCCGAAAGCGACGCTCTCTGCCGCGATCACGATGCCGCTCGTCCCGCTGCCGCCGGGCTCGGAGCATCACTCGTGGGAAGATCTCGTCGAGATCATGGCGCGCTTGCGGCGTTCGTGTCCGTGGGATCGCGAACAAACGCATCGTTCGCTCGTCCCGTATCTAATCGAAGAAACCTTCGAAGTCGCCGAAGCGATCGAACACGACCGCGATGATGCGTTGTGCGAAGAACTCGGCGATTTGCTGCTGCAGATCGTCTTTCATTCGCAGGTCGCAACCGAGCGCGGAAAGTTTTCGATCGCCGACGTGATCGACGCGCTCTCCAATAAGATGGTGCGCCGGCATCCGCACGTCTTCGGCGATCAAGCCGTCTCGGGTGTTGCCGAAGTTTGGAAAAATTGGGAGCAAATCAAGGCTGCAGAAGGCGCAGCGCTCGGACGCAACAGCCGCCTGGACGGTATCCCCAAGGCTCTGGGCGCATTGCAGCGCGCGCAAAAGATGCAAGAAAAAGCTTCGCGCGTCGGATTCGATTGGCCGGACGCACGCGCCGTGACGCACAAGCTAAGCGAAGAGATCTCAGAACTCGCGGAAGCGCAAACCAGCGGCGATCCGAGTCGCATCCGCGAAGAGATCGGCGACGTTCTCTTCACGCTGGTCAACGTCACGCGGCAGCTCGGCTTCGATGCCGAAGGCGCACTGCGCGAAGCCAATGACAAATTTTATCGTCGCTTCGCCTTCATGGAACAGCGCGCGTCCTCCGAAGGACGCAATCTCGGCGATCTGAGCATCGATGAGCTCGAAGACTTATGGCAGTTGGCGAAAACGGCAGCGTAACGCTGCGCGTGCGCATGAGCGCGCACGATGCGCACTACGGCGGCAACCTCGTCGACGGTGCACGGATTCTCGCGCTCTTCGGTGACGTCGCAACGCAGCTGTTGATCGTAAACGACGGCGACGAAGGTCTCTTCGCTGCCTACGAGAGCGTCGAGTTCCTCGCGCCGGTTTACGCGGGAGATTTCATCGAAGCATACGGCGAGATCACGAAAGTCGGCACGACCTCGCGTACGATGAGCTTTGAAGCGCGCAAGATCATCGCTGCACGTCCGGATCTCTCGCCGAGCGCGGCCGACGTCGTCGATGAGCCCTTCGTCGTCGTGCGCGCGCGTGGGACATGCGTCGTGCCCAAAGCAAATCAGCGAAACGTTGCGGCTCGATAAGTTCCTCAAGGTCGCACGGCTCGCTAAACGGCGCACCGAGGCCAAAGAGGCGCTCGAAGCCGGACGCATCTTCGATCGGCGCGGTCGTGCACTAAAGCCAGGCTACGATGTGAAAGCCGGCGACGTGCTCGAGATTCACTACGCGCGCAAAGTGCTGACGGTGCGCGTCGAGTCGGTTCCCTTGCGCGTCACACCCGGCGTCAAGCCCGTCGAACTCTACACGATCCTCGGCGAACACAAAGAAGCGGAGCAGTGGCTGTAGCAAGTCGCGTTTCGTTTTCAGCCGACGTAAAGGACGCGCTGGCGCGCGATCTTCCCGCAAGCGCGACTGCGCGCACGGCATTGCGTGACGGCCTTGCACGCTACGGCGCGCGCGAGGGAATCTTTCGCACGCAACGTCCCGCCGTCGCGCGCCTTGCGCACGTGCTCTCCGGCGACTCGCCATCGATTGCGAAATTGGCCGGCACGCGACTCTATCGCACCGCGACGTACGCGCTCGCCATTCCATTGCCGGGAACGCGCATGCCGCGCTCGCAGCCTGAACGCCGCATGGAAGCGCGCGGCGCATTTCTCGCGTGCGGTTCGCTCGCGACGCCGGCCCACGGCTATCATTTGGAATTCGTTCTCCCGGGGGAGAACGAAGCTGCGCGATTGACGTCGATCCTCACGCAGCTGGGCAACCCGCCCAAGCGCACAATTCGTAAGAATCGTGCGCTGCTCTACTACAAAGATCTCGATTCGATCGTCGCGGTCTTGAGCCAAATCGGCGCGTACAGCGCCGTGCTGCAGCTCGAAGACGTGCGCGCGATCAAGGAGACGAAGAATCGCATTCGCCGCCTCGTCAACACCGAAGCCGCGAACCTCGATCGTGCGACCAGCGCGTCGGCGGCGCAACGCGAAGCAATCGCGCTCGTCGCCGATCGTTACGGATTGCGCAAGCTCTCGCCCGTGGTGCGCGAGATCGCGCAATTGCGCGTGCAGCACCCCGACGAATCGCTCTCACAGCTAGGCCGCCGTTGCCGCCCGGCGGTCCCCAAAGCAACCGTCAATGGCCGCCTTGCGGCCATCCTCCGCTTGGCGCGGCGTCTTCGCGAGGGCGCGGCTAGGGTATAGCGGAAGGGCTGCCCCGCACTAACTGACGAGGGAATTGCATGCGTATTGGGATCAACGGGTTCGGGCGGATCGGCCGCAACTTCACGAAGGCGCTTTTGGAACGGTATCCGCAGGTTTCGATCGCGGCCGTGAACGACCTGACGAGCGCCGCCGAGCTCGCGCATCTCTTCAAGTACGACTCGAACTACGGCGTCTACGACGCCGCGGTCGGAGCCGACGGCGATCAGCTCAAGGTCGGTTCGCAAAAGATCAAAGTCGTTGCCGAACGCGACCCCGGCAAGATTCCGTGGAAAGATCTTGGCGTCGACGTCGTGATCGAATCGACCGGGCTGTTCACGAACGCCGAAAAAGCCGGCTTGCACATTAGTGGCGGCGGTGCGAAGAAAGTCATCATCTCAGCACCCGCGAGCGGCGAAGACATCACGCTCGTTCTCGGCGTCAACGACGACAAGTACGATCCGGAAAAACACAAGATCATTTCGAACGCGTCGTGCACGACGAACTGTTTGGCGACTGCGGTCAAGCCGATCGTCGACACACTCGGTTGGCAACGCGGCTTCATGACGACGATTCACTCGTACACCAACGATCAGCACATTCTCGATGCGCCGCACAAAGATTGGCGCCGCGGGCGTAATGCCGCAACGAACATCGTGCCGACCTCGACCGGCGCCGCAAAAGCGCTGTACCTCACGATTCCGGAAGTGCAGGGAACGTTCGACGGATTTGCGCTGCGCGTTCCGACGCCGACCGTCTCGATGATCTATCTCGTCGCGCAAACGAAGAAACCGACGACGAAGGACGAGCTCAACGCGCTGCTCAAGCGCGCGACGGAGAGCGGCCGGCTCAAGGATATCATGCAGTACACCGATGAGCTGCTCGTCTCGAGCGATTTCAAACGCTCGCAGTACAGCTCGATCATCGACTCCGGATTGACGAATGCCAACGGCGATCTCGTTCAGATCGGCGCCTGGTATGACAACGAGTGGGGTTATTCGTGCCGCCTCGCCGACGTCGCGAACATGATCCTCAGCAAAATGCCGGCCAAGGTCTGAGCGACGTTTGCGCTTTCTGACCCTTAGCGACCTCGACTATCGCGGCCGCCGCGTGCTGGTGCGCGAAGACCTCAACGTCCCGATGAAGAGCGGTCCCTCGACTTCGCTCGGGATGACAGTGGCCGATGACACGCGCTTGCTGGCGGCCCTTCCGACGCTGCGCAAGCTGCGTGAAGGCGGCGCGCGGACGATCATCTGTTCGCATTTGGGACGGCCGGACGGGAAGCCCGATCCGAAATATTCGCTCGAACCCGTCGGCAAGAGACTTTCCGAGCTGCTCGAGGTCCCAATAACATTTGTGGGTGATTGTATTGGACCCGAGGCTAAAGCCGCAGCCGAAAAGCTGCGTGACGGCGAGTTTTTGCTGCTCGAGAACGTGCGCTTCCATCCCGAGGAAGAAAAGAACGACAAGGACTTCGCCGAGGAACTTGCGGGGCTCGCCGAGCGTTACGTCAACGACGCCTTCGGTACAGCACATCGCGCCCACGCCTCGACCGAAGGCGTCGCTCATTATCTTCCATGCGCGGCCGGTTTGCTGATGGAAGCCGAGCTTTCGGCGCTCTCGCAGCTGACCGACGATCCGACGCAGCCCTACGTCTGCGCGATCGGCGGCGCGAAGATTGCCGACAAGATCGGCGTTTTCACCAATCTAATGGCTAAGGTCAGCGCGTTCTGTGTCGGCGGCGGAATGGGCAACACGTTTCTGGCGGCATCGGGCGTCGACGTCGGCAAATCGCTGCGCGATCCCGATCTCGAGCCGGCCAAGAAGATTCTCGCGCTCGCACGCGAGCGCAGCGTCGAATTCCATCTGCCGACCGATGCGATCGTGTCGGACAGTTTGGACGATTCGGCGCAATCCGCAGAGGTGCTGCTCCTTGAGCCGCTCGGCAATCGCATGATCCTCGACATCGGCCCCGCGACGTCCGGCGTCTATGCGGACGTGATTCGCAACGCCCGCACCGTCGTCTTCAACGGTCCAATGGGCGTGTACGAAAAGGCTGCGTATCAACAGGGGACGCGCGTCATCGGTCAAGCCCTCGTCGAAGCGACGTCGTTCGGAGCAACGACCGTCGTCGGCGGTGGAGATGCCGCGGCCGCTGCACACATGCTTGGATTCGACAAAGGCGTGACGCACGTAAGCACCGGCGGCGGCGCAACGCTCGAGTTTCTCGAAGGCAAAACATTGCCCGGAGTCGCCGCACTCGAAGCATGCAGCGCCGCACGCTGATCGTCGGCAACTGGAAGATGCACAAAACGATCGTGCAAGCGCGCGAACTCGTGCGTGCATTGCTCGACGACACGTCATGGCAACATCCCGATATCGACGTCACGATCGCGCCGCCATTCACGGCGCTGGCAGCCGTCGCAGCCGAACTCGCTGACGCCGAGAAGCCGTTGCTCGGTGCGCAGACGATGCACTGGGGCGAACAAGGCGCCTATACCGGGGAGATCTCACCTGTCATGCTCCGCGAAGTCGGATGCAGTTATGTCATCCTCGGACACTCGGAGCGACGCGCGGACGAAGGCGAAACCGATCTCCGCATCAACTTGAAAGTTAAGTCGGCACTCGCTCACGGGATCACACCGATAATTGCGGTCGGCGAATCCGTCTCCGAACACGAAGCCGGAATCGCGAAGAAACGCGTGACGACGCAAATATTAGCTGCGCTGGACGGCATTGACGAAGAGGGACGCCGGCGGTGCGTACTCGCGTACGAGCCGATCTGGGCGATCGGCAGCGGAGTCGCCGAGGACCCGCGTACAGCCGATGACGTGATGGCGGCGATTCGCTACTGCGATCCCGCACTTGCCAACGTTCGCATCCTTTACGGCGGTAGCATGAAACCCGGCAACGTCGCCGGCTTCGTCGCGCAACCAAACATCGATGGCGGACTAATCGGCGGCGCTTGCCTCGATGCGAAAACCTTCGCCGAGCTGATCCGTAATGCGCGTCGGGCGGTCGCCGCATGAGCGAGACGCGCAGACCCGTTGTACTCGCCGTGCTCGATGGCTGGGGCACGCGAACCGAAACGCACGGCAACGCGATCGCTGCCGCGGAGCTTCCGAATTGGCAGCGCTTTCTCGCGACGTATCCGCACACGCTACTCGAAGCGAGCGGCGAAGCCGTCGGATTGCCGCACGGCATCATGGGCAACAGCGAAGTCGGGCACATCAACATCGGCAGCGGACGCGTCGTCCCGCAAGGCATCGTCGTCATCGACAGCGCGATCGCCGAGGGCAACTTCGCGAAGAATCCCGTGCTGCAGCAGGCGATCGAGCACGTTCAAAAGACGGGCGGCTCGCTCCACTTTCTCGGCCTTCTCTCGGACGGCAGCGTGCACAGCTCGCTGCTGCACGTCGAAGCGTTGATCGACGCCGCGGCAAACGCCAAAGTGCCCTTCGAAATTCACGCCTTTCTCGACGGGCGCGACACGCCGCCGCGCTCTGCGCTCACGTACGTCGATCGCTTGAGCAAACGGCTCGAAGCCGTCGAGCGGCCGAACGCGATTGCGTCGGTGATCGGACGCTTCTACGCGATGGATCGCGACAAGCGCTGGGATCGCGTCCAGCGCGCGTACGAAGCGCTGGCCCGCGGCAAGGCCCCGTTCAACGCGCCGAATGCGCGCATGGCGATCGAAGCTGCTTACGCGCGTGATGAAAGCGATGAGTTCGTCCAGCCGACGCTGATCGGTGCGATTCGCCCGATCCGCGACGGCGACTCGGCGATCTTCTTCAACTTCCGGCCCGACCGTGCGCGCGAACTTACGATGGCGTTCACCGACCCGTCGTTCTCACACTTTGACGCGCTGAAATACAAGGATTTGGTCTTCGCCACGATGACGAAGTATGAGGAGAGCTTTCCGAACCCGGTGCTCTTCGGTCCGCGTCCGCAATCGCAGACGTTCGGTGAGATCGTTGCGGAAGCCGGACTTCGTCAGCTGCGTCTGGCCGAGACCGAAAAGTACGCACACGTAACGTACTTTTTCAATGGCGGCCGCGAAGACGTATTCGAAAGCGAAGATCGCATTCTGATCCCTTCGAATCGCAAAGTCGCGACGTACGATCTTGCGCCCGAGATGATGGCGGCCGAAATTACGACGGCTGCGATCGAAGACCTCGATCACAAACACCACGACGTCATCGTGATGAATTACGCGAACGCCGACATGGTCGGTCATACCGGCGTATGGGATGCGACCGTCTCCGCGGTCGAAACGCTTGACGTCTCGCTCGGACGGCTCGAACAACGCGTGCTTGCGCGCGACGGGATTCTCGTGATCACGTCCGATCACGGCAACGCCGAAGAAAAGATCGACGCAGAGGGCAATCCGCTTACCGCGCATACCACGAGCCCCGTTCCGCTCGTGATCGTCTCGCAACAGTCGGTTGGCAAGCTGGCCGACGGCGGAAAGCTCGGTGACATCGCGCCGACGTTGCTGCCGCTCATGGGCTTGCGCACACCGAGCGAGATGACCGGAAAAAATCTGCTGGCGTGAACAAGCTCGCAAAGCGCGCAGGCGGGGAGATCGACCTCGCGGTCGTTTTGGGGACTGGGCTTTCGGGGCTCGTCTCGGAGCAGATTCATGGGGCGCGAAAAATTTCGTACAAGAAGCTCGGGCTTCCGCACGCATCGCTGCTTGGACACGCGGGTGAAGCGCTTGTCGGCGAGTGGCATAAACGCCGCGTCGTCGCATTCTCGGGACGCTTTCATCTCTATCAAGGCTTTGATGCGCGCGAAGTAACCGCGCAGGTCGATCTCGCCCACGCGGCCGGCGCCAAGACGATCATCCTTACCAATGCATGCGGCGGATTGAATTCGAATTTCAGCGCGACCGACCTGATGCTGATCACGGATCAAATCAATCTCACCGGTACGAGTCCGTTGATCGGCCCTGACGATCCGAATCCGTTCATCGAAATGCTGAATGCGTATGATCCTGCACTTTGCGAGCTTGCTCGCCATCAGGCCGCATCGCTCGGCATCGAATTGCGCGAGGGCGTCTACGCCGGTCTCGTCGGGCCGGCATTCGAAACGCTCGCGGAAGCGCGCTGGCTGCGCTCGATCGCCGACGTGGTCGGCATGTCGACCGTGCTCGAGACGATTCGCGCACGCTATCTGAAGATGCGCGTCCTCGGTTTTAGCGTGGTTACGAACATGGTCGGTCTGCACACGTCACACGAAGAAGTGATGGCCGCCGGCAACGCACGCGCCGGGGACCTCGCCCGCCTGCTCGACTCAATAGTGGAGAGCTTGTAGCACGATCACCAGGGGCGCGTATGTGCTGGCGAGCGATAATCGAACGCGCGCCCGCTCATGAGTGTTAACGTCGTTTACCTGAAAGACTCGGAACGCAAACGAGCGAAGGCGCGCGCATGAGTCGTTTTTCGCGTTCGCGTTTTCTTACCACGACAAGCGCTGCAGCGATGGCGCCTATGGTCGAGTGGATCCGGCCCGCCATGGCACAAGCCGCGCCGTCGAAACTCTCAGATATCGATCATCTGGTTTTTCTGATGCAAGAAAACCGTTCGTTCGATCATTATTTCGGCTCGCTTTCAGGCGTGCGCGGGTTCGGCGATCCGCACGCGGTCGAATTGCCGCAAGGCCGTCCGGTCTTCTATCAACCCGACCAGCTCACCAAGGGCGGCTACGTTCTTCCGTTTCATCTCGACACGAAAACGACGAGCGCACAGCGCCTCTACGACCTCAGCCACGCGTGGAAGATCTTGCACGAAAGCTGGAACGGCGGAAAGATCGACGGCTGGGTGAGCTCGCACCGCGAGAGCAATGGCCCGAAAGGCCCGCTGACGATGGGCTACTACACGCGCGACGACTTGCCGTTCTATTACGGGCTTGCCGATGCGTTTACGATCTGCGACGGCTACCATTGTTCGGTGATGGGGCCGACCGATCCGAATCGCTATTTCTGGATGACGGCGACGATCGATCCCGACGGCAAGAACGGCGGACCTGCCAAGTCCAATAGCGAGCACAAGCGCTTCACGTGGCCGACATATCCCGAACGTCTCGAGAAAGCCGGCGTTTCCTGGCGCATCTACCGGCCCGAAAGCGACGCACAATATCCTGTCGGTCTCGACGTGGTTATGAATTTCGCGCCGTTCCAAGATGCGAATAAGACTTCGTCGCTCTACGACAGCGGCGTGAAACTGCGCTCGGTCGATACGATGCTCTCAGATATTCGCAGTGGAAATCTGCCGTCTGTGACGTGGATCGTCCCGCCGTACGCGCTGTGCGAACATCCCGATATGCTGCCCGCCGCGGGCGAAGATTACGTGCGGAAAATTCTGGAAGCATTTTGGTCGAACCCGAAACTATGGTCGCGTACGGCATTCATCATCGTATACGACGAGAACGACGGACTCTTCGATCACGTCGTTCCGCCGACGCCACCGGCCGGAGCCGCCGGCGAGTACATCGACGGCGTGCCGATCGGGCTTGGTTTTCGCGTTCCGTGTCTTGTGATCTCGCCGTTCTCGCGCGGAGGCTACGTGTGCGGCGATACCTTCGATCACACGTCGTGTCTGCGCTTGATCGAAAAACGCTTCGGTGTCGAAGTACCGAATCTCTCGACATGGCGCCGTCAGACGAGCGGCGATCTCACGAGCGCCTTCGGTTTCGGTGAACCGCCGAACATGAACGTGCCCACGCTTCCGCAAACTGCCGACGCCCTCAAAGCCGTCGAAGCGGCACTCAATCGCCTAAACCCGCCTGCGGTGCCATTCAAACAGTCGATGCCGAAGCAAGAGGTCGGCGCCATCGTCCGTAAACGCCGCGGAAGACTCGCCTAAAGCGCCGTAGAACCTAATCGCCATGCGGCTTCGCACGCTGGCGTGGGCGTTTGCCCTGGTCGTTGTTTTCATTTTACCGGCGGCTGTTCGCTGGCGGCCAGTGCCAAGCGTTTCCGATCCGATCTTCACGAGGGCGCTCGCTCTCTACGATCCGGCGGGAACGTTGCAGATAAAGGACGTCGCCGGCGACGCGCGTGCACGATTCGGCAACGCTGAAATGTTGCCGACCTTTCCTGAAGGTTACGTTCCTCGGGCGTATTGGTTTCGCGTAACGTTCCCACACGGTACTTCGAACTGGCCACCCGTGCTTGCTTACTCATACAAGGTCACGCAGATCGACGTCTACCGCGCCGCCGGAGGCGGCTTCGAGCATGTCGGCGGCGGATACGATCTGGCCGATCGTGATTCCGCGCTCGTACCCGGCTTGTTACAACTTCCCGAGTGGGCATTGTCGGGCGCGCCAGTCTACGTGCGCATCGCGACGGTCATCGACCCACGATCGGTGACGCTCCAGCCGCTCGCACCCGCGCTAATGGCCTCCCTTCAGCGGCGCATCGCCTTCGGATTTTTCACGGGCTTCTTCATTGCCATCGGTGCGTTCGTTCTTTGGACGTTCTTCGCGTTGCGCGATCGCCCGCTGCTCGACTATGCAACGGTAATGTTCCTCGAGGCTGCGGCGACGGTCATCGGCTTCGGCGTGTTGTGGCAAGTGCTTCCGCCCCTCACGTTCTTAGCCCGTGAGCTCGTCTACGACTGCGCGGCGCTCGGCGCGGCCGTCGCGCTCACCGCGTTCACAATCGGCTTCTTGCGCCTTAACGTGCGCGACCGTCGCGCGTTCTCCGTCGTGTTGTTCGGAACGGCGTGCGTGCTCACAGTGTACATCACCGATTTCTTCCCGAACGCAACCCTCGCGTGGGTGTGGACGCTCATCGCAAGCCTACTGTTTTACGCCACGCTATTCTACGCCGGTGTTCGCGCTGCGCGTTCAGGTATGCCCATCGGGCGGATTTACGCAATCGGCATTGCGTGCACGATGATCGGGTACGCCATAAACATGAGCTCCTACGCGCTCCCCCGGCAGGATCTCTTCGTTTACGCTTTTCAGGTCGGGAATGCGTTGCAGGCGCTGATCTTAGCGATCGCGGTCGCTTCGAGTGTCCAAGAGACGCGCGCCGAAAACCGGCGATTGGTTTCGGAATCAGTTGAGCTCACGCAGCTTGCAAGCCTCGATGGGCTCACCGGGGTTCTCAATCGCCGCTCGTTCGATCAAGCTCTCGATGCTGCCGCGGCGCGTGCCGTTGCGACGCAAAAGCCGCTCGGCATCCTGATCTTGGATATCGACTACTTCAAAGACTACAACGACGGACTCGGGCATCAAGCCGGCGACGAAGCGTTGCGCGCCGTCGCGCAAGCCTGCGCTTCTTGTGTACGAACGGGAGACGTCTTCGCACGCTACGGCGGCGAGGAATTTGCCGCCATCGTCGTTGACTCGACGCTCGAAGATCTCCAACGCATCGCAGACCGCATGTTCATCGCTCTATCGGTGCTGGCAATCCCACGCGGCGACGGTACACTCCTTACGATCAGCATCGGCGGCGCGAACGGTTTGCCGCTTTCGCCACGTGATGCCGTAGAGATCGTGCACGCCGCAGACTCCGAGCTTTACGCCGCCAAGCGCAGCGGCCGCAATCGCGCCAAATTGAGCTTGTACGAAGTGCTCGGCGCTACTTAGCCGACCCGTTGTCGAGATTCATCAGGCCACTCCCGCCACCGAGCATTTGAGGAACGCGCCCGTCCCAACCATTGTCTTTGGTCATGTGCTCGATGAATGTGAGCGAGACGAGATCGGCAGCAATTCGCGGATCCGTGCCGAGCCCTTCGCGCCGTAACTGCTCGGCTTTGCGATCGCCGTCGGCGGTTGTGATCTCTTGTTGCGCCAGAACACGCTTGGTGTTCAGGACGGTCAGCTCGCGCTGATACTCTTGCTCGGCTGCAGCGCGCGCTTCGGAAGCTTCCTGATATTTCGGTCCAAACGAAATATTGGTGAGCGAAACGAACGCCATGCGAACGCCGTACGGCTTGAGATCGCGATCTAGGTCAGCCTGCAGGTCGTTCGCAACGCGCGCACGATTCGCAAGCAATACTGCTGCGTTGTAGTTGGGTTCGATTTGCTTGAGCCAATAGGACGCGCGCGGTTCGATGAGCCGTCCGGAAATGCTTGTATCGCGCCCATCGTCACCTTTGAACTGCGCGACGATATCCTTGAGCTTGCTGTCATCGAGCGAGAAATTGATGACGTAGTCGTTGTCGGCGTTTTGGAGATCCTTAGTGAACACAGAATCACCGGCGACCTTCAAGGCACGCATTTGCGTGTTGATCGGATAGACGCCGTTGATCAACGGCCATTTCAGATTAAGACCCGGCTCCAATACGCGATCCGTCAGCGCACCGTTGAACGTGACGATGTCGATTTGCCCAAACGGCACGATCACCATGCTCGAATCGACGACGACTGCGACAGCCATTACCGCAAGCGCGCCGGCCGCCGGCAGCGGCGACGCCTTGACGCCCATGGTCTTCGTCCATAGCCAGAGCATGTAATACACGCCCGCCGCGATTAATCCAAAGGAGACCAACACGATTAGTTGCATGGATCCACTGCCTTTCGAGTCTACGTTTGCTTCGGCGGTTTTCGGGCGATGAATGCGACAGTCGTGAACGTCATAACTTCCTGGTCTTTCTGATTGTAGACCAGGAAGCCGAGGCGCATGATGCCGCGATCCGGACGCGAGCGTGATTCACGCTTCTCGAGGATCGTGATTTTGGTTCGAATCGTGTCGCCGGGGCGCACCGGTTCCGTCCAGCGCAGCTCGTCGATGCCGGGCGAACCGTACCCGGTCTCGTTGATCAAACCCATATGAAAGAACATCCGGAACGCAAACGTGAGCGTCTGAAAGCCGCTCGCGATCAATCCACCGTACGGCGACTTCTCCGCCGCTTCCGTGTTGATGTGGAAACGCTGCGGATCGTACTTGAAGGCAAAATCGATAATGCTCGCCTCCGTTATCGTCACGCCCGGCGACATCAGCGATTCGTCAACGGCGAAATCCTCGAAATAACGACTTCCGATCATACGGGAACCTCTACGCCTATCTTAACGACACGATCGGGCGGGATATCGAGCACC
The DNA here is from genome assembly GCA_963715815.1 of Vulcanimicrobiota bacterium. GTDB lineage: Bacteria > Vulcanimicrobiota > Vulcanimicrobiia > Vulcanimicrobiales > Vulcanimicrobiaceae > JAFAMS01. The sequence continues at coordinate 3,033,687 of OY970278.1, forward strand.
GCTTCCATCGGAAGCGCATTCCTCACCATCCATGCGAACAAGTTGCGTTGCCAGGTCATCAGTCGGTGTCCGTCTCCTCCCGGAACGAGTGTGGATTCAGCGAGATAGAATACCGTATCATTGAACACATTGTCTTTTGCCTTGTTGCGGCATAAGACGACTATCTCGCCGGTCTTGGGTGTTTCCATGAAGCCGTAATGGGCCGTAACGCGATAAAAAGTTTTCTCTCGCAATTCCTCGAGCTGTATGCGTTCTTCTGCCGGGACCCAAGGCCGTCGCTCGTAGATGATCGTGAGAAGTACCACCGTCTCGAACGTTACGTGTGTACGCAGCCACTGATGGGTCAGTGCGTATGGGACACCTTGCGGATGCGCCGTTAAGAAAACCGCAGTTCCGACTAGCTTCGTGGGTGGACGCGAGTCGATATCTCTCATGAACTCTTCGACCGGAACGCCCATCTTCTCGAAGGCGCGCGCCTGCCGGCGGCGGCCGATGTTCCATACGACGAAGATCGTGAACACGACAACGGCGATCGTTAGCGGAATCCAACCGCCGGTCGGGATCTTGAAGATGTTTCCAACCAAGAACGAGCCGTCGAAACACAAGAAAAAGGCGGTGAGGATTGTCGTTTGCCACCACTGCCAGTGCCAGACGCGACGCGTGAAGGCCGCAAAGGCAATCGTCGTCGAGATCATTGTGAGCGTCACCGCCAGACCGTACGCGTCGCCGAGGTTCGCCGAGTGCTTGAACACGATGACCAACGCGATACACAAGACGCCGAGCGCTAGGTTCACAAACGGGATGTATATTTGACCGGCTCGCTCGTCGGATGTATGGACGACACTCAAGCGAGGAAGATACCCGAGCTGCACTGCTTGTTGCGTCAGCGAGAAGGCGCCCGAAATCAGCGCTTGCGATGCAATTACGGTCGCCGCCGTCGCGAGGATGACCATCGGCATCAGCGCCCACGCTGGTACCATCGAGTAAAAGCCAAACGCTTTCGGCGATGAGAGGGCAAGCGCGCCCTGACCGAGATACTCAAACGCGAGCGCCGGGAAGACCGCCGCGTACCATGCCGTCCGAATAGCCTTGATGCCGAAGTGACCGAGATCGGCGTACATCGCCTCCGCGCCGGAAATGCATAAGACGGTCGCACCCAAAACGACGACGACCATAAGGCTCGGGTGCAGCACGAAGCGCAGTGCGTAGAGCGGATTGAGCGCTGCCAGGATCGCCGGATTGTGAACGATCGAATTCAGGCCGAGCGCCACGCACGCAATGCACCACAACAACATCACCGGGCCGAACAAACCGCCGATCTTGCCGGTTCCACGCGGCTGGAGTACGAAGAGCGCGATCAAGATCAGTACCGTAATCGGAACGGACATTTCAAGCGCGCCCGGCGTCGCGACGTTGAGCCCCTCGACGGCACTAAGCACCGAGATTGCCGGCGTGATGATGCCGTCGCCGTACAAAGCGGCCGTCCCAAACAGAATCACGAGCGCGATAAACGGCAAACGCGTTTGCTTCGCCGCCTTGATCGGATCGGTCGGATAGATCAAACCGAGAAGCGCAAGCGTACCGCCCTCACCGTCGTGGTCGGCGCGCATGATGAAGCCGGCGTATTTGATGCACACTACACCGATTAGCGTCCAAAAGAACATCGACGATATCGCAAGCACGTTCTCCGGCGTCGGTTTCGGCGCGCTATCGCCGAGAAAACATTGACCGAATGCGTAGAGCGGGCTGGTCGCTATGTCGCCAAAGACGACGCCAAGTGCTCCGAGAGCGAGAAACGAGCCTGCTCTCGAGCGTCCTTGCGATGCCATGCGATCCTATTTCGTTAGAAGAACGGGGAGTTCCAGACCGCGGAAACAACGCCGTTGAGGGAACCCACGGGCGTCGCTGTGGTCGTGGGCGCGAAGTAGAACGTCGCGCCCAGCTGTACGCCCGCAAAGACACCATCAGGTGATGTTACGACGCGTCCCGGCGATGGCGAGAAGGTGCTCCCGATCGTGAACGCACTTGCGCTGCTCTCTTCGTACATTCCCACGAGCTGATTCCCGTAGCTGAAGAGCAGGGCCGGTATGCCCGGCAGTGTTGCGAGCGACCCTGCGGCGCCAAACTGATTGCCGTAGGCGTTGGCTTGAATGTTCCCCAAGCACGGATCGCTGCTGTATAGCGTACACGTTAGGATGGCGTTATTCGCGTAAGCCAGGTCGAACGCGCGGAACGATGCGTAAAGGTGTATGTTGTCCGAAGTCGCTGCGGTCGTACTGGTTGACGACGATAACGTGGCGTAGATATTCGGGAGGCCGACGCCGGCAACGTTGAACGAACCGCCGAGCGGCGATCCGGTATTCGCGTTATCGACTTCGTACAACGTCGACGAAGCGGACGTCGCGAAAACATAGTCAAACGTGCCGTTCGAAAACACAGTGATACTACTGCCCGCCAGCGCAGTGAGACCGCCGGCGATCGCGGTATCTGTCGCAGTACCGTAGGCGAAAGGATACGTGGCGGCGTTTGAATAGTCGATGCGATGAATCGTACCGTCGGAGTTCACAACGTATGCTTGCTCGTTGAGACTTGCCGCGATGTCGTCGCCGCCGGTACTCGACAGCGGAATTTGCGCGACCGGCACGACCGAGGGCCCGATAAAGAGTCCGTTTGCGATAATGACGTCAACGACCGGACCCGAGGCAGTGTCATCGAGGACGACAAGAGCGCCGGCGCCGTCCTGCGACATTCCGACCGGGTTTGTGAACGTGAGGGTTCCCCCCGCGTACAGCGACGCGAGTGGAACTTGTCCGCACGTATACGAGGACGGGCCGCCGTTGACGAGTCCGAGCGCATAGAGCCCGCTCGTCGATGCCGTGAAAGCCATGTGATCGACACTGTACATCGTCGAGAAATTCACAGGCACGGTTCCGGCCGGCGATTGCGCTGCGACCGTCGTCGTTTGACCGCTCGCAGACCCTGGAGCTTGAAAATAGTATTGCTCGACGGTCGCGTTGTAGATCGTGGGCGACGTCCCAAGCGATGCGCCATTGTAGAGGATATTGAAGCCGCTATTCGTGTTGATCGTAACCGGGTACGCGAGCGCCCCGACCATAAATTCGTTGTCGACGTCCGCGAAGTGGAAGCTCACGAACGATGGACTGACGCACGGCGTCGCCGAGTCGATGTAGACGGCAGCCGGAACACCATACGTTTGAATGTTGACTGTGCCCGCGTACGGGATATTGACGGGCGTAGGCGGCGTGCCGTAAACGCTCGTCCCGGGCAAGCCCGGCGTCAACGCGATAATGCGATTCTGCGAGTCATACGCGACGGCATAGAACGTGTCGCTCCCGCCCGGCGCGTAAATGTCGACGTTGTTATAGCAGTCCAGCGCAAAATACGTCGGCGGTGCGAAATAGCAGTTGAGATCGCTGCTATTATTTTGGAAACCAACCGTCAGCGTCTGATATGACGCCAGCTGCCCGTTCTGGTAGATGTCGAGCAGAATGTAGCCGCCCACCACGCCGAAGCCAAGGTATTTCGGTTTCCGAACCAGCGTCGGCGTCGGCCTCGACTGATTCGATTGCGCGCTACGTCGATTCTTGGCGGAGGGCATCGTTAAGTAGCCGGGCGCCGCATGCGGAATCGAAAAGTTGATCGAAAGCTTCTTCGCGTTTTGCGGCGTGTTGGGTATGCCGCCGCCGGATGGCGCGCCGTGGCCTCCGCCGCCGCCACCGCAGCCGGCGATAAAAACGAGCCCAGCGGTCGTAAGGCCGGCTGCCGTTTTTTTCGCGCGCGTCAAGCTAGAAGAACGGGAAGCCCCAGATGGCCGCAACCGAACCGGCTTGCGCGCCGACGGGCGTCTGCGTGGCAGTTGACGCGAAAGCGAACGTCGACCCTTGTAGGGCGCCCGCCCACATGCCGTCAGGTGACGTAACGATGCGGGTGACGACCGGCGAGAACGTCGTACCAAAAGAGTACGCGTTTGCCGTGTTCTCTTCGTATATGGCCGCAATCGTGTTGCCGTTGGTCATGAGTAGAGCCGGCGTTCCACTGATAATCGTCGCGAGCGAACCAATGGTGCCGGGGTTGTTGGCGTACGCGTTTGCGAATATTTCTCCCAGGCAAGGCACGCCGTCGTATAGCGTGCATGAAACTATCACATTACTGGGCGATATGCCGTTGTCGAAAGCGCGGAACGACGCGTACAAGTTCGTAAAGTCCGACGAGGACGCTTGCGTAACCACGGCCGACGTGAACGTAGCCTCAGTGTTGCTAACGAAGTCGCCCATGAGATTGAACGGGCTTCCCGTTGGCTCTGAATTCGCGAAGTCGACCTCGTATAAGTTTGAGGAGCTCGCCGACGACGCGAAAACATAATCATCGGCGCCATATGACAACGCCGTAATCGAGCTGCCGCCCGCCGCATTAAGACTAGTGGCGATCGCGCCGTCGTTCGTATTTCCGTCCTGGAACGCAAACTGCACTGCATTCGAATAATCGACTCGCTGAATCGTGCCGTCGGAGTTCAGAACATACGCTTGCAGATTCGGTGTCGCGGCAACGTCGAGTCCGCCTGTGCTCGAAAGCGTCGTCTGCGCGACCGGAACGTAAATTGCGGGGGCAATGACCAGATCGTTCGCGAGGATGACATCGACGATCGGATTTGAGCCTGCGTCGTCGAGCACGACGATGGCGTTGTTTCCGTCCTGTGACATCGAAACCGGATTGGTAAACGTCACTGCCGAGGCAAACGAGTTATACAAGGTCAGCGGAACTTGACCGCACGGGTACGACGTCGGGCTGCCATTGACGAGGCCCAGCGCGTAAAGACCGCTAGTAGATGCGACGAAGGCTGTTTCATTGACCGAATAAATCGCCGGGAAGTTCACCGGAAAACTACCGCTCGACGTGCTTGCCGTAAGCACGCCGGTCTCGCCGCTGAGGTTACTTGGCGAGGAAAAATACCAGTAGTCAGGATCCGGCGCAGTATAAAAAGTGTAGGACGAACCGACGCTGGTTCCAGCGTAGACTATGGAAAACGTGCCGGCGTTGACCGTTACGGGATTTGCGAGCGGTCCCGTGACGAGCGAGCCGTCCACGTCCTGGAGGACCAAGTTCGTGCTGAACCCGTTGACGCACGGCGTCGGGCTGATCGCCGTAACCTTGCTGGCAAACCCATATGTCTGGATGGCGATTGTGCCGGCGTAGGGGACGTTGATCGCGGACGGCGGCGTTCCATAGCTCGAGGTTCCGGGCAGCCCAGGAGTCACCGAGAGCATGCGATTCTGTGAGTCGTACGTCGCAGCGTAAAACGTATCGCTGCCGCCCGGTACGTAAATATTGACCGTGTTGTAACACGCGAGCGACGAATAAATCGGGGGAACGAAGTAGCACTCGAAATCGGTCGTGTTGCTCAAACCGATCGTGAACGTCTGACTCGACGCGAGTTGTGCGCCCTGATAGATGTACAGGCCGATCGTGCCGTTCAGCGTCGCCGTGCTGATGTACTTCGGTTTGCGCACGACCTTCGGTGTAGCCCGCGTCGTCGATTGGGCGCCGCGACGGTGCTTTCCGTAGGGCTGGGGTCGCGCCGGCATCTCGAGCACGGCCGGTGCTGAGCGAGGGATCGTAAAGCTCAGCGAAATCTTCTTGCCGTTTTGCTGCGAGGTGGGCAATCCGCCGCCACTGAGCGCGGCGTGGCCGCCGCCACCGCCTCCGCATCCAGCGATAAAGACAACCCCGGCGGTCGTAAGGCCGGCCGCCACTTTTTTCGCGCCCATTCAGAAGCGCGCGTTCGTCAGTGGCAGTTGTCAGACCCGCCCTTAGAGGTACCGTTTGAGGGTTATTCTGTGGATGCGATGGTCGGCGAGCGTGATACGCACGACCGTCCCGGGCGCGCCTCGCAAGACCGACTGCACGCGCCGATAGTCGCGCCTACTGACGGCGCGTCCGCTGACCGCAAGAATCGCGGAACCGTCCCTGATTCCCGCGTCCCCCGCGGGCGTTCCGAGCAGGACCGTCCCTGCAACGAGCGTGTTGCCGCGAGCGCCGAGCACGATTCCGGAACGGTCGTGCACGATGTTCGGCGAGGGATCGCCGCCTGGAAGAAGCCCGAGACGTTGGTGTGGGTAGTCGATGCACCGAGATTGCTTCCGGTGTCGATCGAGAACGCGCCGTTCACGCCGTTTAGCGAGCCTTCGACCTCCGGTTGCCGATCGGCATACGCGAAGGGAATCGCGGCTGCGCGAGGTCCGAAGGCGCGAACCGATGGCGCGAGCTCGAGAGTCTGACCGCGCATATCGAGCCGCGCCGCAAAGCGGGCGATAAAACAGATTAATCGAGCTTGTAGCTCCCGCTGGCGTCGACACCGATCTGCCGGTTCCCGACCGGAGCGTTTTGTGTGGCATGGTCCCCGGAGCCGGCAGGTTGTGCGGCCGCCATGCTGCCCGGACCGGCTTCGATCTCGCGGGCCTGAGTGCTGAGGGTGATCGCATCGCCCGGCTGCCGCGGATAGTCGCGGGGCAGCTGCTCTTGCCGCTCGTTCGCGAGATCGGCAAGTGCGAGTGGCCGTGCGCCTTGGGCTTGTCCTCCACCGGAGACTGAGGTGCTTGAGATATCGTTCATCGGACTTCTCCTATAACAGCGGCGCGCATGCGATGCAGCGCCGCGCAGTGCAGTTGCGAAACGCGTTGCGGGGTCACGGCCATCGATTGAGAGATCGTGCGCAGCGGCGTGTCCGCGAAATAATGCCGCACGACGATCTCGCGTTGACGAGGCGAGAGGCGCTCTAGCGCCCCGTGCACCGCGCGTTCGCGCGCGACGCCTTCGTAAAGCTGCGCGGGATCGTTGCTCCAATCGGCACGCATGCGCGCGCCGGCCGGGAGCGGCGCGTCCAGCGAAAGCGGCAGTCCGCGTTCGACCTGTGCACGCGCCCGCGAAATCCCCGGCATCGCCTCTTCCAGCTCGCGCTCGGAAAGTGGTGTTTCTCGCGCGGCTTGCAGCCGGTCGCCTTCACGCACACGCCGCCGCGCGCGCTCGGAAATCGGATCTTTCCGGCGTAAACCATTGAGCATCGCGCCGAGAATCACGTGCCGCGCGTAGCGGTCGAGCGTGACGCCGCGAGTCGCATCGTAGGAATCGAGTGCGCGTACCAGTCCGAGCGCACCGTCGCCGACGAGGTCGTCTTCATCCGGAACTCGGCAGATGCGCGCGACGCGATGCGCGATTTTGAACACGACCGGAAAAAGATTGTGCACATGACTATCGCGCTCGTCTGCATTCATCGTCGTTTCGGGATGAAAAGCTGTTGCGCGACGCTGCCGAGCGCGATTTCTCCAACCGGCCCGAGCGACTTCGTAAGCGGTTCGAGCACTTGCGCAAACAGCAGTGCTTCAAACACGCGACGCTCGCGCGGCTCAGGTGCGGTGCAGGTTGTTTGCGATTCGCTGCATCTCATCGGCAGCCTGAACTCCTTTGGCGTTGGCTTCATACGCGCGCTGCGCGGCGAGAATTTCCATCATCGATCCGATGATCGAGACGTTCGAACGCTCGAGCACGCCGAATGCGATCTTGGGTCCATGCTCGGCACCTGGAAGCATGCGCACCGGCGAACCCGAACGCTGCGTCGCCGCAAAGCGCGCGCTGCCGATCGGTTCGAGCGCTTCGGGCGCTGCGAACATGCTGAGCACGATGCGCCCGCAATCCGACTTGCCGCCGCGCGGGCGCTCGCAATGCACGCGGCCATCCGGCTCGACGCTGACGCTTGTCGCATCAGACGGGATGCGCACGCCCGGCACGCGCCAACCGTCGCTCGTTTCAAGCACACCATTCGGTGCGCGGTGAAACTCACCGTTGCGCGTATACGCGGTGCGCGCGCCGTTCGTGAGGATGAAAAACCCCGTCCCGTCGATCGCAACGTCGAACGGGCCGCCACTTTTCTCGAGCTTTCCCTGCTCGAAAACGAGATGCGTCCCCGCCGGAACGACGCCGAGACCGTTAATATTCGCGAACGCAGCCGCGGCTTGTTTGAAGCCGGCGACGTCAGCATTCGCGAGATTGTCGGCGACGACGTCAAGATGGATTTGCTGCGCGGCCATACCGGATGCCGCGACGACCAGTGCGCGATTCATCGCAGCCGGGCAACCTCGTTGACGGCTCGCGCGCGCGTTTCGTCGATTGCGCCGAGCGCCTTTTGCGCGGTCTCGAAGGCGCGCTGCGCGTCGAGCACGTCGACCATCTCGCCGACGGCGTTGACATTCGGGCTTTCGAGCGCACCACTGACGATCGAGGAACGATACGGCAGCGGAATCTGGTCGAGCAGCTTTCCGTCGGGCGCAACGCGCACGAAACCGTGCGCTCCCTGAACGCGCTCTCCGCGATCGTCAGCAAGAAAACCGTGCGTGTCGCGCTCGAATGCACCGTTGCGCGTCGGCTTGCCGCCGACGACGAACGCCCCATCGCCCACGATTGCGAGATCCAGCGTGCGTCCCGTGTGGCGCAGTGCGCCTTGTTCATCCGACGAGATGTGTTGCACCGCAAGCCCGCGAGAGGTCAGTGAAACGCGGGCGACCGACTTTCGGAAGCCGTCCGTCGAAGCGTTCGCGAGATTCTGAGCCGAGATTTCGAGCCGGGCGCGCGCAGTTCGCATTGCGCTCGCCGTCCATCCGATCCCATCCATGCGGCGAAGTATCGCCGCACGGCGTTACGCCGAGATTACGTGCGCGTTGCTAGAGCAAAACTCGCGCGAGCTCGGCGAAGCCGGCAACGATGACGTCGGGCTGATACGGCGTCTTGCCGAACGGACGCTTTCGCCGGTCGATGAAGGCGCTTCGCATTCCGAATGCTTTCGCGCCCAGGCAATCAAAGGCGTGATTTGCGACAAAGAGCACTTCTTGCGGTTTGGCGCCGATCAGCTCCGCGGCTTTCTTGTATGTCGCGACATGCGGCTTGAACGATCCGGCTTCGGCGACGGAAATCACGCGATCGAATGTGATTCCCGAGTACTCCACACCGCTCGCAAGCATATCGGGATCACCGTTTGAGAGAATCACGAGCTTGAATTTCGAGCGGAGACGATCGAGCGCCGCGGGGACATCAGCGAACGGTCTCAATCGCGTAATTGCGTCGACGAGATCGCGCACTTCTTGATCCGTGTGCGCCACGCCGGCACGCTCAAGCGTATAGTCGACCGCGCGAAAGCCGATCTCACGATACGGCGTGTGTTCTTTGTGCAGCAGCGCGTCGATCATCGAGTTCTCGAAATGCGTGCGACGCCACCACGTGACAAATTGGCCCGGCTTACCCTCGTACTTCTTCTCTTTGAGATACGGCGCGATCGCCTCGGTTAAACCGGCTTGCATGTCGACGACCGTCCCGTAGAAGTCGAACATTAAAGTGGTCACGCCGTCCACTAACGTTCCCCGATCAAAACGAGATATTGCAGCGCCATGCGCGCTTTTCCGTCGCGCGCATACGTCTCGAACAGCTCTTGAGCTTCGCGATGGAGTTGCTCGCTCTCGGGGCCTGCATGCGGAAGATACGAGCTGCTGTTCACGCGGTCGACGATGCCCGCGGAATCAAAGATCTGTTCGCTCGGCACCGAGCGCTGCCGCACGCTGCGCCAGCCGTCGAACAGCGCAAACGTTTCGCGCGTTCGCGCGCGGCGCTGCTCCGTATCGTCGGTTGCGAACTTGCGAACGAGGTTGCCGTACGCGCCTGCGAACGGATCGCTTTCATCGCGTTCGTAGTACACGAGTGCCGCGCGTCCGCCGTCTTTGAGGATGCGCATGATTTCCGGATACGCAACCACCGGATCGAACCAATGGAAGGCCTGGAATGCCGCAACAACGTCGACGCTGGCATCGGACAGCTTTGTTTTTTCGGCCGAACCATCGACCCACGTCACACGCGGATGCGTTTCCGCTTTAGCCCGCATCGCCACATTCGGTTCGATCGCGCGAACATCGGCGCCGCGCGCCGCGAGAAGCAACGACGACATACCCGTCCCCGCGCCGAGATCGGCGACGACGAGCCGGCTCGGATCGCCGAGTCCCTCAAGGATCAACTCGCCGACTTCGGGCGGGTAGCCCGGGCGACCGGCATTGTACACGCCCGCTAAGGTCGTAAAGCGTTCTTTCTCGTTCACCAGCCGAGCGTAGCAGAAAAATTTCCGCTGTCCCTCGACTTCGCTCGGGATGACAGGGCGGGGTTGTCGATTTCCCGGCAGGCTATTCGTCTTAGGGGTACGGAGGAGAGAAACCAATGCAATACATGCTGCTGATCTACGTACCCCATCAGCCGGTAACACCGGAAGAGCGCGCCGCCTCGATGCCGGCCTGGATGGCCTATTCAAAAGAACTGCAAGATCGCGGAGCCTACGTCGCGGGCGCCCCTCTTGCCGAAACGACGAGTGCAACCACGGTACGCGCGCAAAACGGAAAGCGCACCGTCACCGACGGACCGTTCGCGGAAACGAAAGAATGGCTGGGCGGCTACTACTTACTCGACTGCAAATCGCTCGACGATGCGATCGAGCTGGCCGGTAAATGCCCCGCTGCGCAATATGGATCGATCGAACTCCGTCCAGTCGTCGACATGTAGTCAAGCGGCGACGATCGAGCAATCGTTCCGCGATGATGCGGGACGTGCGCTCGCGACGCTCGCCAAGCATCTCGGCGACATTGAATCCGCCGAGGATGCGATTCAGGATGCGTATCTCGTCGCGCTGGAATCTTGGCCGCGCGACGGGATGCCGGAGAATCCGACCGCCTGGATCTTGGCGACGGCGCGCAATCGCGCGATCGACAAGCTGCGACGCGAGCGTCGCGGGCGCGAGAAACTCGAACTTCTCGCGACGCTCGACCTCGCGCATGACGCGCAAGACATGATGGAAACGACTGCGGTTCCCGACGACCGGCTCGGACTAATCTTCGCGTGCTGCCATCCCGGGCTCGCCGTCGAAGCCCGCGTTGCACTCACGCTGCGCACGCTCGGCGGACTCGAAACCGAAGAGATCGCGGATGCGTTTCTCGTCCCGGTTGCAACGATGGCGCAACGGCTCGTGCGCGCCAAGCGCAAGATTCGCGAAGCCGTGATTCCGCTCGACGTGCCGCCCGCGGAACGTCTTCCCGAACGGCTCGCGGACGTCTGCGCCGTCCTCTACTTGATTTTCAACGAGGGCTATCTCGCGTCGCGCGGTGAGCAGCTCGTTCGGCACGATTTGTGTGAAGAAGCGATTCGTCTGGCGCGCATTCTGACTCGTTTGATGCCGCAAGAGCCCGAGGTTATGGGAATGCTCGCGCTCATGTTGTACTCGCACGCGCGACGCGCAGCGCGCACGGGCCCGGACGGTGGGCTCATCCCGCTGCCAAAACAAGATCGCACGCGGTGGAACCGCGCGCTGATCGCGGAAGCGAATGCGCTGCTCGGTCGCGCTGTGCGGCATCGCTACGCGGGACCGTATCAACTCGAGGCGACGATTGCAGCCGAGCATACGAATGCGCGCACCGCAGAAAGCGTCCATTGGGATGCGATCGCGCAGCTCTATGGTGAGCTTGCAATTCTTGCGCCGTCGCCCGTCGTCGATTTGAATCGCGCTGTCGCGGTCAGCTTCGCACAGGGAGCGGAAGCGGGGCTACGGGTTCTCGATGCAATCGATCCCGCGCTTCTGGAGAGTTATCATCCCGCACACGTTGCACGCGCGGATTTTCTATCGCGCTTGGGACGCCGCGCAGAAGCGCGCGAGTCCTATCTAGCGGCCCGAGCGCTCACGCAAAACGCTACGGAGCGCACGTTCATCGAAGGGAAAGTCGCCGAGCTCGAGCCCTAGGGTTATTGCGTGCGGGGTGGTTTGGTGCGCGGCAGCTCTTCAGTATTGCCCGGCCGATACGTGTAGGGGCCTGAAGACGGGGGAGACGGCGGGGAACCTGGGGGCGGCGGCGGGATCGGACCGATCGTCACACCCGAGCGCGGAAACTGTGCACCCGCGAGGATGGCGTTCGCAATTTGCGCGAGCCCTACGAACATTGGGATCAAGCCGCCGAGCAGCCATGGACCCGGCACGAAGACGCCGTCGCCGCGCATACCGATGAACGAGAGCCCGATCAGCAGTGCGAACCCGACCGCCGTCGTCACGATGCCCTTGCGCAGGCCACACTGAGCGGCGGCATTCCAGGTGCTCGGATGGTTGACGTACATGCCGGCCGCAGGCGGCGGTGCCGCCTGGCGGGCCCCAAGGCCTTGCTCGTACTTCTGCCAGTCCCAGCGCGAGGAATCCCCAGGTGGGGTGATGCCTCGCTTGATCATCTCCATACGCTCCATGTGCTTGAGCATCCGGGTGATGATCCAGCCGGCTACCGGCAGGCCGAAGATACATACGACTGCGAGAGCCGCTACAACATTGTCGTCCATGCTGCCCCATCTACGCAGGGACCCCGGGGAAATGTTTCACCGGCGGGCCTGGGGCGTGAAAGCTCGAAACAATCGGCCGCCTTCCTTCGTAGGTTTTTGCACATGGCGGCCATCTCCGCACCCTCGGATCAGGATCTGGTAACTGGGACGCTCGCCGGCAACGGTGCGGATTTTGAAATCCTCATCAGCCGGTACGAGCGAGCCGTCTATAACCTCGCGCTCCGGATGCTGCGTAACGTCGAAGACGCCAAGGACGCGACACAAGAAGCGTTCTTCAAGGCGTACCGTTCGCTGCGCACGTTCAAGACCGGCGCGAAGTTCTCGACGTGGATCCTCGCAATCGCGTACAACGCGAGCTGCGATCGGCTCGCCAAGCGTCGCCGCTATTCCGATTCCGAGCTACCGGACCGCGCCGACCCGGGACCCGGACCGGCCGAAGAAGCCGAACGTGAAGACGAAGCGCAAGCGTTGCGCATCGCGATCGATCAGCTTCCGGACAAGTACCGTGCCGTGATCACGCTCTACCACCTGCAAGGCAAGCAGTACGACGAGATTGCGACGATATTAGGAGTGCCGATGGGAACCGTGAAAACGCACCTGTTCCGGGCAAAAGATCTCTTACGCCGGCGTTTGTCGGGCGAACAAGACGAAGACGAAGAACCTGTCGCAATCAAATCACGTTTTGGATGGATGCAGAGAAGGATGGCCGCAGTACTATGAAATACGACGACGCAGCACTCGAACGCGCACTTGAAGCGCTTCCGCTCGAGGATACGCCGGCGGATTTGCATTCGCGCATCATCGCGGCAGTCGCGCAGCGACCGCAACCGGCCTTTCGACCCTGGGAGCTGTGGGTCGTCGGCGTCGCCTTCGCAATCTGCACCTGGTTAGTTTTGGCAATCATCGGCGCACCGTCCGAAGCAATTCGCGTCGCGATGCAACACGTCACATCCGCAATCGTTATGATGGTTACGCCGCCGGCCGTTTACTGGCTCTTGCTCGGTGTCCTCACCGCAGTAGCGGTGCAAGCGAGGCGCGGACAGCGTCCCCAAACTCGCGCGTACTAAGCGGCTTCGTACTGCCGATCAAATCGGCCGTACGCAAACCGTCGGAAAATGCGTGCGCAACGGCGCGTTCGATGCGTGCCGCGCTCTCGGCGTCTGAGAGCGAATAGCGGCAGAGCAGCGCCGCCGAAAGAATCGCGGATGTCGGATTCGCGATGCCTTTGCCGGCGATATCGGGCGCGGTTCCGCTGATCGGCTCGTACATGCCGAATGTTCCGAACTCGCTCTTCCCCGTCCCGATGCTCGCGCTCGGCAAATTTCCAAGCGACCCCGCCAGCATCGCAGCTTCATCCGAAAGGATGTCGCCGAACATGTTCTCGGTGACGATCACGTCAAAGCGCTTGGGCTCGCGCACCAAATGCATCGCGGTCGCATCGACGAGCATGTGCTCGAGCGTCACGTCCGGGAATTCTTTCGCAACTTCGTCGACGATCTCGCGCCACAAGCGCGAGGTCGCGATCACGTTGAGCTTGTCGACCGACGTCAGCTTCTTGCGCCGGCCGCGAGCTAATTCGAAACCGAAACGCGCGATGCGCCGCACTTCGTCCTCGTCGTATTTCAGCTCGTCGAAAGCACGGCGCTTGGGAGTGCGCTCGAAGCGATGCTCGCCGTAGTACACGCCGCCCGTTAGCTCCCGCAGCACGATCAGATCGAGCCCTTGCACGAGCTCGGGCTTGAGACTCGACGCATCTTCGAGCCCCGGGAAAACGTAGACCGGACGGACGTTCGCGTACAGCTCGAAATGCTTGCGCAGGCGCAACAGCGCCCATTCCGGGCGCTCTTCGAGCGGCTTGCCATCGAATTGCAATCCGCCGACCGCGCCGAACATGATCGCCGAGGCACGCTCGCAGATCGCGAGCGTCTCGCCGGGTAGCGCACCGTTGCCCGCGAGCAGCGGACCGGCGCCGACGTCGCACGGGATGTATTCGCAGTCGGGACGCACCACACGCAGCACATCGACAGCTTCTCGCGTGACTTCCGGGCCGATACCGTCGCCCGGCAACACTGCAACGATAGGAGACATTTCAGCTGTCCCTCGACTTCGCTCGGGATGACAAGGGGTTAGATGAAGTTAAATGCGGGGCGAGGTCCTTCGAGGTAGTACGTCAAGCCGAGCTCTTTGGCTTGCGGGTGCAGCTTCTCGAGCGTCTCGCGAAATTCGTCGCGTCGCGTTTGCGTCACGAGAAAGGTGCCGCAGAACAATTGATGCGGATCGGTCAGCGCTTCGATGCGGCGCGCGGCGGTCGAAAGCGCCGAACATGCCTTCCAGACTTGCATGACGTGATCGCTGTGCGGACGCACGACCTTGCGAGTTGCCTCTTCGCGCGGGCGCGCCATCGTCGTGCGCAAGAGATAGGGGGTCAGCTCCGGCAAGCGGTGCGGCCCGCGATAAACGTGGACGGCCCACTCGGCCTTGCCCGCGATCCGGGTCAGGCTACGGCGGAAACGCGTATACTGCGCGCGCGTCGCCATATCGAGCGACGTGGAATCGGCGTAAACCGTGAAAGGCGGAACCGGGACGACCGTTCCCTGCACCATCGCGCGGGAAACGATCGCTTCGTGCAGGCGCGCTTCGCGCGTGAGCCAGCTCGAGTCGTTCTTCTTCAGATCGAGGGTCTGAGGCGTCCAGATATCCGCCTCGACGGTGCGCAGGAGCAGCGCAATCTTCTCGTAGCGCGAGAAAGTAATCTTTTCGCCTTCGACGCGCAGGCGGCGTCCCGCAAATTCTTCGTCCGCGACCCCAATTAGGTGGTAGGCGCGATCGACCGCAGCAAGAGGCGCCTGTGCACGGCTCATTGGACGAGCGTGTGTTGATCGGGCAGTTCAGCGATGCCGTTGAGTGTGACCGGCTTCGGGGCGACTCGTTCCAGTAATGAAAGGTGGGTCATCAATAGACTCCTCAGTTCGCTCCGTGCCTTCTCGGCGTTATCAAGAGATCGCTGGTACTCGCGCTTCGCTTCGTCGGTCCGTTCGACCAAAGACCCGATCTCCTTTTCCGCTTCCATCTTCGCTTGCGCTTTGATGACGTCGGCTTCTTTGTGGGCTGTCGCTTTGACCTCATCGGCCGTGCGCTGCGCGAGGATGAGCGTGTTCTGAAGCGATTCTTCCATCGCCTTAAAATGGCTGATGCGCTCGCGAAGGTCCGCGATTTCCGCGTCGAGAGCGGCTTTTTCCTGCGCGTCGTCCTCGAGCGATTCGATCAGCTCATCGAGGAACTGATCGACCTCTGCGCGGTCATAGCCTTGCAGCGATTTCTTGAAGGTCTTGTGCTGAATGTCGACAGGTGTGATCCGTTGCATCGTGCCTTAGCCCTGCCGCGCGCCGAATGTCGTACGCGGCTTTAGGTCGATTAGTGTGTCGTTTTGAATTGCTTCGCGAACACCGGCAGAATTTACCGCAACACCGGCGGGTACGACGAGATAAATTGAATCAGCGAGCTTCTGAATCTTTCCGTCGATGGTATAGGCAACGCCTGACGTAAAGTCGACAACGCGCTGGAGAAGCGAGCGGTCGGCGCCTTGTAAGTTGACGATTGCAACGTGGCGCGAACGCAATGCGTCTGCGATGTCCGTAACGTCGGCGAAGGCGGCGGGCGCGAAGATCGCGACCTCGACGCCACCGGCGCGAATACGATTGGTCGAGGTGATCGGGACGACGTTACCGTGCTCGTCGAAATCGTCGTCGTCGTCATCGCGTAACGAGAAGAATGAACCGATGCGCTCCAAAACGCTCATGCGGGAGTGCCTCCTTTTTTCGGGCGTGAGCCGAAGATCGCGGTGCCGATGCGAATCATTGTCGATCCGCATGCGATTGCGATTGGCCAGTCGGCGCTCATCCCCAGGGATAGGATCTGTCCGCCCACGCGCTGGTGCGCCTCAGCCGCGCGCAGAAATGCATCACGAATAGTTGTAGAGTCGTCCGTTAGCGGGCCGATAGCCATCGTACCGGCAACCTCGAGCCCCTCGGCGCGCAGGCGATCGGCGATCGCCGGTGCCTGCTCGGGTTGCAGCCCGTAGCGGTCCGTCAACGAGATGTTGAGCTGTAATAGGACGCGCATCGGCGTCTCACGGTCGCGTGCAGCTTTGGCAAGAGCCAAGCCCGCGTCGAGCCGATCGACGCTCTGCACGAGATCGAATTCGGCGACCATGCGATTCGCTTTGTTCGTCTGGACGTGCCCGATGAAGTGCCGCTCGGCCGAATGCGAGAGGCCCGCGAACTTCGGGATCGCTTCCTGGACGCGATTTTCTCCGAAGGCACGAATGCCCGCTGCGTACGCCTCGAAGACGAACTCGCGAGGTTGGAGCTTCGAGACGGCAACGATCGCAATCTCAGCCGGGTTTCTGTTCGCAGAGCGAGCGACTTCCGCGACTTCTTCTCGAAGACGTTGCACGCGCTCAGCGATCGTCGTCGAAGCGTTCATCGGCGCTCCGAGGGCGAGCTCCATGGATTGTTATCTTCCACAGGCACCCCAACGCTCCCCCATTCGAAAGGCGAAGGATGCAAGAGATTCGCGAGGTTAGCCGTCGAGCAGCGCCGTTTCCAAAACCGCAATCCGTTGCGTTCGACGGTTCATCGTTGTGGATCGGCTCGGTCGCGACGAGCAAAATCTATCGTCTGAATCCTGATACGCTTGCGATTGGATTTGAAACCGCGGCGCCGGGCAAACCATGGGGGATGGCCTCGATGAACGGCGAGCTGCGCGTCATTTGCGGCGAGACCGAGGAAGACAACCGCTTCGTCCGCCGCTTCGTTCCCGGTTTCGGCTTCACGCGCGAAGGCGACTTTCAGTGCCCCGACGACACGGGCTCACAGCTCTCGTTCGACGGTAAGCGACTCTACGTCAGCCAGTGGTACAAGAAGCGCTTGCTCGCCGTTGACGACAAGGGCGACGTTCAAGAGACGATCGACATTCCGCACGGCGTGTGCGGCCAAACGTTCGCGAACGGTGCCTTCTACGTGCTCACGACCGACGACGAAGCCTCCGGCGACTATTGGATCACGCGGGTGCATCGCAGCAACGGTTCACACAAGGTCGAGGACATCGCGCACCTCTCATTTCAGGCGCGCGCACTTGCATACGACGGCAAGCACTTCTGGACGAACCATCGAGAGGCCGACCAGATCGTCTCGTTCGAGCTCTAGCCGGCCTTTAGCGTCTCGTCGGTGTGCGTGCCGCCGCGGACGGCGCGCCAGACCAGGTAGATGCCAATGATGATCATCGGAATTGAAATCATTTGCGCGGCGGTCAGCGGCCCGAGCGTTGCGTCCGGTTGCCGCCAAATCTCGCCGAGCGAACGGCAGATTCCGTAGCACGTGAACCACGTCCACGCGACGACACCGTCAGGTGGACGCCTTCGGTAGATTATGAAGAGCACGGGCAGTACGAGAATATCGAGGATCGCTTCGAAGATCTGCGACGGGTACCGATAGCCGTAGTAGTTCGGAAACTTGATGCACCAGGGACGATCCGGGTTGCAGACGTCGCCCGGAAGTTCGTCGTTGATGAAGTTGACGAGCCGCGTGAGCATCAATGCGATCGGAAGCATCATCACGATCTCGTCCGCAAACACCTGAAACTTCAAATGCGGACGCTTTCGCAGGAAGAGCCAGATGGCAAGCATGACGCCGATCAAGCCGCCGAAAAATCCCATGCCGCCATTCCAGACGGCGACAATGTTGATCGGATTCGAAATGTAATCGGCGAGAGTGTGACGCGTGACGATATCGGCAAGAACGAAAAAGATTCGTCCGCCCACCAGTACGCCGATCAGCGCGTACACCAGAAAATCCTGAATCTCTTCGGTCGACAACCCAAGCCGGCGTCGCCCAGCCGACCGGTTCAACCAAAGAAACACCAGAATGAATCCGGCTAAGTATGAGAGGCCGTACCAGTGAATACCGACAGGCCCGATCTGAATGGCGATCGGATTGATATTGGGATAGGTAAACCAATGCTCCACACTGCGCGCGTTAGCCGGAGGCGACCGCTCCTCCCTGCTCGAAACGCGGCTGGTCGATGCAGCCGAATCTCAATGTCTTAACCGCGCTCGGCGCAGGCCTGTTGTCTTTCATCTCACCGTGCGTGCTGCCGCTCGTCCCGGCATATCTCTCATTTTTGACGGGTTCCAGCGTCGAAGAATTGCGTGATGGGACGCAAGAGATTCACCGCCTGAAGGTCTTCTTGCACGCCGTCGCCTTCACACTGGGCTTTTCGTTCATTTTCATCACGATCTTCGGCTTGGGCTCAGCCGCACTCGGTGCAGCTTTCGCTGAACACAAGAATTTGATCGCCAGGATCGGCGGCGTCGTCATCGTGATTCTGGGCCTCAACATGATGGGCGTCTTCCGGATTCCATTCTTGATGATGACCAAACGGGTACAAGTCCACAGCCCCAACCGTTCGCTGCTCGCATCATTCTTAGTGGGCGTCGGATTCGCCGCGGGCTGGTCACCATGCGTCGGGCCGTTCTTAGCCAGCGTAATTCTGCTCGCATCTCAGCAGACGAACACGGGGAATGCAATCTTCTTGCTTGCCGTCTATTCGCTCGGTCTTGCGATACCGTTCTTGATTGCCGCGGCAGCGATCAGCTTCTCGCTCTCGGCAATGAACCGAATCAAGCGGTTCCTCGGGCCAATCGAGTTCGTTGCAGGCGGTCTTCTCGTCGCGACGGGATGCGTCGCATTCTTCGGACTCTTTTCAAAGGTCGCGAGCTTCTTCTCGCAGTTCATTCCAACGCCGAGCCTGTGAACGCGCTTTGGCTCTCGGCCTTGATCGTGCTCGTCGCCGATCAGCTTACGAAGCGTTTCATCATGCACACGTTTCTCCCAAACGAGAGCCGCACGGCAATCCCGCACGTGCTGTGGTGGGATTACGTGCAGAACACACATGGCGCATTCGGCCTTTTTGGCGACTCTACCATTCTTCTCGTCGTGATGGCGCTCGTCGTACTTGCGATCTTTTGGTTCGCATTCCGAGATGCCGCACGCCAATCGCTGATCGTACGAATCGCGTTCGGTGCGATCGTCGGCGGCGCGATCGGCAATATCGTCGATCGCATCCACTATCACTTCGTCGTCGACTTCATCGACCTGCGTTGGTGGCCCGTGTTCAATATCGCGGACTCGTGCATCAGCGTCGGCGTCGTTGCGCTCGTACTCGTGAGCTTACGCACTGAATCGCTACGTCGCCAAACCGGAAGATAACGGCCACCGCACCGATGCGGTGATAGCGCGTATCAGCGGCTTGCCGCGTTCGCGCGTTGCGGTCGCGCACAAGGCCGCGCTGATTCGCGTCAACGGCGAGCCGGCAAAGCCGAGCTTACAGTTGCGCGAAGGCGACGTCGTCGACTACGAAGTGACGGTGCGGCCTGAGCTCGTCGTTGAGCCCGAGGAGCTTCCGCTCGAGATCGTCTTCGAAGACGACGATCTGCTTGTCGTCAACAAGCCCGCCGGAATGGTCACGCATCCCGCGCACGGCGCAAGCGACGGAACTCTGGTCAATGCGTTGCTTGCATATTTGCCGTCACTTCCAGGCGAACGCGTACGCGCCGGTCTGATTCATCGCCTGGATCGTGATACGAGCGGGTTGATTGCGATCGCCAAGACGCCCGAAGCACTCTCGACACTCGGCCGCGCGATGCAGAAACGCTACATTCAGCGCGAGTATCTCGCGATTGTCCGCGGCATTCCGAGTGCACCCGAAGGAACGATCGACGGCCCGATCGGTCGCGATCCGGCCAATCGACTGCGCTTTGCGATTCGCACGGACGGCAAGCCGGCGGTAACGCACTATACACTGCGCGAGAAGCTCAACAATGCAGCAGAGCTGCTCGTAACTTTGGAAACGGGACGCACGCATCAGATTCGCGTGCACCTTGCGACGATTGGGCATCCTGTCATCAACGATCCGATCTACGGACGTGCGGACCATCGTCTCGCGCTGCCGGGTCAAGCGCTGCACGCATGGCACTTGGATCTCAAGCACCCGCAAACAAAAGAGCGGCTGCACTTCGAGGTCGAGCCTCCCACGGAATATCTCGCAGCCCTCGAATCTTTACGCGTGTGAGCTTCCGTCTCGAGGCGACGGACGGGCCGGCACGCGCCGGAACGCTCACCCTTGCGCACGGCGTCGTGCAGACCCCGGCATTCATGCCGGTCGGGACGGCCGCGACAGTCAAGGCGCTCGCGCCGCGCGATCTCATCGAAATCGGCGCGCAGATCATTCTCGCAAACACGTACCATTTGTGGCTGCGCCCCGGACTCGAAACGATCGTCGCTGCGGGAGGCCTGCACAAATTCATGGCCTGGGAGCGTCCGATCCTTACGGACAGCGGTGGTTTTCAAGTCTTCAGTCTCGAGTCACGCCGCGAGCTCGACGACGACGGCGTCACGTTTCGCTCGCATCTCGACGGAAGCACGCATCGCTTCACGCCCGAGAACGTCGTCGCGTTTCAGGAAGCACTTGGCGTCGACATCGCAATGGCGCTCGACGTTTGCGTGCGATTGCCGACGGATGAGGCGACACTTCGCGAGTCAGTACGCCGCACGACAGAATGGGCGAAGCGTTGCGCGAATGCGTGGAAAGCGCGCGACAAGACGCTGCTCTTCGGGATCACGCAAGGCGGGCTCGATGAACGTCTTCGCACGCAAAGCGCGCACGATCTTATCCCACTCGATTTCCCTGGCTACGCGATCGGCGGACTCTCTGTCGGAGAAAGCCGAGAGGCGACGGAGCGTATGATGCGCTTCGCTGCAGCAACCCTACCAGCGGAGAAGCCCCGCTACTTGATGGGCGTCGGCACCGTGCGAGACGTGCTCGTCGCAGTCGATTCCGGCGTCGACATGTTCGATTGTGTATATCCGACGCGATGCGGGCGCAACGGTCGCGCGATGACCCGCAAAGGCGAACTACATATCAAGAACGCTGCGTTCACGCGCGATTTCTCGCCGCTCGATCCCGACTGCGATTGTCAGGTTTGCACGACCTATACGCGCGCATACTTATCGCATCTCTTCCGAGCCGGCGAGATGCTAGCTGCGCAGTTGCTTTCATATCACAACGTTTATCTGCTGGTCGCGCTCATGCGCGACGCGAGAAAAGCGATCGCGGCTGGAAACTGGGAGAATTTTCGAAGCGCTCTCGCTACGCTTTAACGGTCTCCTCTTGTTGGTCGGTCAATAGGCCCGTGCGCCTTGCTCGGGCGACTGCTTCGCCGCGACTATGCGCCTGCAGTTTGCGCAAGATTGCTGCGACGTGGTTATCAATAGTTTTCACGGACTTGCCGGCGAACGCCGCCATCTCTTTGCTCGAACGGCCAAGCGCGAGAGACTCAAGCACGCGTCGCTCCGTACGCGTCAGTGAAGCTTGTTCAACCGGCGCGATCGCTCGCCGAATAAGCTCAACGATGCCCTTTGCATGTTCTATTGCAGC
This sequence comes from Vulcanimicrobiota bacterium, assembly GCA_963715815.1. Lineage (GTDB taxonomy): Bacteria > Vulcanimicrobiota > Vulcanimicrobiia > Vulcanimicrobiales > Vulcanimicrobiaceae > JAFAMS01. The sequence continues at coordinate 3,055,596 of OY970278.1, forward strand.
ATCTGACGGCTCAGCATTGCGATCGCTCAAAGCGGCGCTTACCCACGCCGCCAGATCGCGTCGATACTGTTCGTGTGCGTTCTTCGCCAAATCATCGAGAATGGTTTCAGCTTGAACCAACATACCATTTGCGCTGAAGATTGCCGCAGACATGATTTGTGCAATCTCAAGGTCCGGAGTCGCGGCGATCGCCGCACCTTGGAGGTTGAGCACAGAACACAATTCCAATACCTTGCCGGTCTCACGCACCGCGGCGGTACAAGCTCCCGTCAATTGATTGAGCATCGCCGTTTCAGCGCGAAACACTATCTCTCGTACTGTAACTAATGTTCCGTCAATCTCGCGCTCTCCGAAATCTCGAATTTCGGCGAGCAGTCTTGCGGCCTCCCAGTAGTTCGCCTCTAACATTGCCAGTTGAGCCGAGATGATTAGAACCGTGGATCCGAATCTAGTTCGCCTATCGGTCGGTATTGGGAAGAGGCGCTTCCGCAAGGCGCGCGCCTCATCAAGCTTGGCAGCACGACACGCATATCCGAAGAGAGATGACTCGGCGGCATAGACTGCTCTCTTGTTCAAAATCTGGGAAGCGTTGGCCAACATTTTCTGCGCGCATGCGATAGCGCGAGACTCGTTGTTGACGGCAGCGATGAGCAAGCGCAGGTGATAAGCCCAGAATAAAGAGTCGAAGAGTCGATGCTGCTCACCAAGATCGATTGCACGATCCGCAAATGTCTCCGCATCGGACAAGTTCGATAAACTAAGGGCGACGCGTCCGATCCTTAGATACGTTCTCGACTCAACGACCGGATCGGATGCTGCGGGCAGTAACTCAATTACCGCACGAGCGGAATCTTCTGCTGCCGAAGCATCGCCGAAAAGCGCAAAGGCCTGTGCGAGCTGTCCCAAGACCTCGCAAGCTTCGACCGGCGCCTCAGGGAGCTGCTCGAGCCTCAACTCATCAACCACAGTTGCCGCCGCATCCAAGCGACCCTCGGAATTAATCAACCCTTGGAGAAGCCGCGACTTTGCGTACGTCTTCGAATTGCCATCGCTCAAATCAACCGCTCTGCGAAGAAAGCCAATGGCTACGGCTGATTCGCCTCTGACCATCTCTTCAATTCCGCGAAGAAGGGCCAGAACCGGATTTGTTTCGACGACGTTGCGAGTAAACTTGGAAAGAGCTCTCCGAAGAAGAGTAGGGCTTCCAGCGTCGGTAAAGTGACGCGAGTTGCGCTCCAGGAGGCAGAGAAGTGTTGCTTGCGATCCAGCCGCGAGACAGATCTCAAGAGCTTCATCGAGCTCTCGCCGACTTTCGAGTTCGAGAGCGATGCGATCTGCTTCTTCGCGGCATTGTGCCGGTAAGCGAATAAGAATATGCTCGCGCAAAACCTCGTGAAGACGCCAACGCCGGTCGTTTCCTTGCGTTAGTGGAAGACCGGCTCGCGCGAGTGCGTAGACATTCTGCGCTCCCTGAGGATTGCTGGCATTGAGATCTTCTGGCAGCGCGCCATCATGGACAGTTACGGTAAGCAAGAGCCTGAGATCAGCATCGTTGACTCCGGCTAACAGGCGGTCCGCAATCGCTGCGACACCCCGGCCGCTAATCGCTTCGAACAGGCTTTCTGACCTAACTCCTTGAGCGAGAAGCCGAGCAGCGTATGCGCATAGAAGTGGCCAGCCCTTTGTCATCGAGATTATCTGCACTGCCTCTTTTGGCTCCAGCGTCGCACCAAAAGAGGAACAAATATACTCAAGATCATTGCCCGAGATCGCGAGCTGACTTTCCGTTATGGGCGCACCTTCTTCACCATCCGCTATCCACGACGTCGTCGGCAGCTTGGGCCATATTCTAGAAGACAAGACCCATTGTGTGCCGTCATTTCTCGTCGCTTCAATAGCGTCGACCAGCAAATTCCAAGCCGTCTCGTCGTCGGCCAGGTAGTGTAGATCATCGACGGCGATTTTGTAGGTACTTCCGCGCAACGACCGTGCGAACCACGAGCCCAGCTCGAGCTTTGAGCTTAACGATGCATTCTCGAATGCAGTTGGCAATGCACGTAACAGGTCCGGCAACGGTAGCGACACCGCTTCGCAAAGCGCTCGCATGAGCGCCAGCGCCGGATCGACGTCCGGACGAATGGGTGCGAGCAGAAACCCCCGTCCCGCCAAGTCATTGAGTAGAGTCGACTTGCCAAAACCAACCGGAGCAACGATTTCGGTAATGCGATACTCAAGCGCTCTGTCTAGTATCGCCGACAGACGCGGACTAATATCCATGCGACCGATGCCCCTTCGTAGCGCCTTTAAAGCGGTTTACGTGGCAGTAAGTAGGCGACGGTACTCGCTTACCTAGCTTAGACCCTTGCTAATAAACTGTGGATAAACGACGAACAAAGCCGCGCGACGACGCAAATCCGGCTGCGAAACATCGCGACTAGTAGCTTCGGCTCATTTTCGGATGACGGCAGCCATTTTATGCTAGCGATGTCGGAGGGCTGCGTGCCGCAACAGCGGGGCACCGCCGGCACATTTTGAGGTAACAATGCCGAGAAATCTTTCGGACATCGAGTTAGCGATAGTGCGGGCACTTGCGCGGGGCTTGCAAAGCAAGGAAATTGCGACCGCACTCGATCGAAGCCGCCCAACAATCGAGTTCCACATTCGTATGCTATTTGCAAAGATGGAAGCCCGATCAAGGGCTCAGATCGTCGCCCGCGGCTACGAATACGGAATCATTGAACCCGTCGAAATCACTACGACGCTTTAGCGGCTTTCGCTTACGGAATTAGGCGGAGAACGCGTCCCTTAGCGACAGCCGCGATCGTTCGATTAACCCCAAGCTTCTTCAGAATATTGTTGCGATGCCAAACGACCGTCGCTTCATCAATGCCAAGTTTCTGCCCGATCATTTTTGCCGTCTCGCCCGCCGCACAGGCGTGCAGAATCTCCGTCTCACGCTTCGTTAGTCGAACGGTCGTTTCGTAAATCTGAGCCTCCGCCTGTTTAAGAGCCTGAAACATCATGCCGTACCCAACAAGGTCGGGCGCCGTGTCCCTCAGCGGCTCGTAATTGTCGTCAATAGCCGCCTGCATTAATCGCCGAATCGAAAGGGTAGTACGATGTCCGTAAGCATGGAACATACGCATAGCTTCGCTCTTACGGTTTGCGCGCATAAGGACAGCGGCCCCCATGACACGCGCTAAGAGGCGTAGACGAGCGGCCTGGACGGGCTCCTTTTGTACAGGCCGACCCATCGAGAGAGCAACGTACGCAGATTTCAGCGCTTCATTCTCGTCCCCGCATCCCGAGGCCGCGACAGCACGAAGACCATGGCAGAGAGCTCGCTGCGCCGCGTTTACTCGACCAAGATTAACAGCTTCTAGGTACTGACGCATCGTATCAAATGCGAGACTCCAGGAATAATACAGCGCATCCGCCACAACTATTGCGAAGCGTTCGTCGTACTTTTCGGCGCCGCGCAGTGGCTCGAGTTGCCGTCGAATATCGGCCAAGAGCATCTTGTCGCCAATCTCGGCGGCAATACTATAGCGAGCCACCAGGATCAGGAACCACTGCGTCTTGTCTCCAGCTCGCATTGCGGCATCTGCGCACAAGTCGGCGTAATGCAAACTCAGAGCAACGTCTCCAACGTTGTTTGAGTAAATGCTCATCAAAATGTGATAGCCGGTCGCGGCTTGCCGACTTGCGCCCGCTGACTCCGCGCTTTCCACGGCCAAGTGGGCGTATTTCTCGGCTATGGGGACGTCGCCGAGATTGTACGCGGCGTGGCATGCACGAATATAGGATCTTGCGCGCCACAGATCTGGTAGGAATGATGCCGCGCTTTCCACGGCATCAATATCCTCACGAGCCCGGCGGTCGCCGCGCTGTGCTCGAAAAGTCGCGCGCAACGCAATAAGGCGGGCGTCATCCGGCGCAAGCAGAAGCGCCTTAACCAGTGTTTCCTCTGCCTCAACCGTTTCTTTTCGGAGAAAGCGAAGAATGGCGAGGCTTTCTCTTATCAAAACTTCGAGTTGTTTTTCAGCGCCGACGCTCGCTAGGGCCCGCTCGTACAACTCTAAGGCCTTATCGATCTGCCCGTCGTAGCGCCTTAGCGCGGCTCGCACGGCTAAGCAGGCCGGATCGCTGTTTCGCTTCGCAGCTGAGACGAGACTTAGTGCGCGTTCCACGGCTGATCTGTCGTCGAGGTCGCACGCGTCCAGGCCGCATTCATGCAGCCACGCTAATGCGCCGACGGGGTCAGCCGGTGGGGTCTGTCGATCTAAATCGTTCACTAGCCTCGCCAAACAGGGGATAGCCAAAGACTCCCCTCCCCCCTGGAAGGCGAGCGAGCCACCCTATATAGGGAATATCACAGGCTGCCCTGATCGGGCAAGTAGTCGCCTAACGGGCGCACGACAACTCAAGCGAGCGCATAGCTGCTAAAAACTCGTACGTCTCGGCGAGACAGGCAGTCGCTCGATCCGGGCTCCGGCCCGTCAAAAGTAGAGGCGCGCGATTTCCCCGCGATCGCTACAGTGTCGGCAGATCACCCTTCGCTCGGAGAGGACGCCGATGCTTGTAATGTCCGTTGGTCACTTCGTGTTTTCGATTATCCATATCATCGCCCGCCACGTAATGGAACTCACGAGTCTTCCTGTTTCCTGATGGGGCGGCCTGAAATGATAGCTATTCCAAGCCCGGAAATCCGGGAAACTCTCAGCCTCATTGGTAGCTGCACCTCCAGCGATCCCGAAGAGCTCGCGCATCGGATCCCGAGCGCACTCGAACAGATCGATCGTGCAGTGATTGCCGGCGACCCCACGATCCTTGCCCGCTGGGCCACGAGCACGGCGCGGACCATGGATTCTCAGGACGTCTGCAATCTGATCTACGCCGGCTGCAATGCGTACGCAAAGGTGTGGGCAAGGCGCTATGGCCGGAACGATCTCTCCAAAGTGGTCGGGTTCCTATTGAGCGCTCGGCACCACGTCGCGGACGCAGTTCTCGCAAGAGATCGCGGTTTGGCGGCTACGGCCTAATTCACAGAGTTTGCGGGCGCTGTGGACACTCCACAGCGCCACGCAAACCCCAAGAATCCCGGTTGTCAAGCGTCAGGCAAGCCTGAACGCTTGCTTGTATTACTCTAAATAAACCCTGATTTCATCAGTGTTCGCGCCCAAACCCCATAGTTCTAACGGGGCGCGAACCCTCAGCGACCGGTACGATGGCATCGTCCCCTACTGACAAGTAAGGAAACGGACCATGCATACACTCGATGCCGAAATCGCAAAAATCGTTCAGGACGCCCGCATCCGGCTGTATCCGGCCATCGTGCGCTCGCTTCCGAGTAGAGAAGAGCAGCTCCGCATGGAGTTCGCGCTCTCGATCGTCGATTTTCTCCCGAGCGGCGTCAATCTGCTCGGCTACGATCTCGCGAGCAACCCGCATCTTCCGTTTGTTCTCTCCGAAGACGAGCCGTGGAAGTGCGCACTTGCGCTTGAGACGCAAGACGACACGCTTCGTCCGCTTCCGAAGCTGCGTCTCGACGCACGCCTGACGGCGACGATCGAGATGCCAGAATGGGCCGCAGCATGACAACGATCGCTATCTCTAAACCGGCGCTGCTTTCACTAATCGGGAGCGCGGAAGACAACGAAGTGCGCGACGAGTCAACGTGCCTCTCTTGGAACTGCGGCTGCCTCGCGATCCAGGCAGATCTCTCGTATCTTTGGCAGCCCTGCCGCGATCATCGCAAGAGTGCTTATTGGAGCGATTTTAGCGACGCGCTTAGCGCGTAGCTCTCACTGCCCTGTGGTGTGGGCTGATCCTCGTTTGATAATCGGTCGAGGTCCAAATCGCCGAACGAACGAGGAAAAAAAGAGGCCGGAAGTCGCGACCACTTCCGGCTTCTTACTTTAGGTCGCGAACGATTGCGGCGCAGCTCGCGCAGAGCTGCGGATGCTCGGGATCGGTGCCGAGCGGCAGATACTTCCAGCAGCGCACGCATTTATCGCCCGATGCCTTCGCAAGCGTGATCTCGGGCGTCGTGTTCGGAACTTCTTTGAGCTCGACTTCCGATACGATCAAGGCTTCGCGCAAATTGTCACCGAGCGCGGCATAGCGCCCGTAGCGTTCATGCGGGGTCGTAACATGCGCCATCAGCTGATAATCGCGCAAACCCTCGTTTGCTGCGACGCGGGCACGCAGCGCACGCAACTCGTTCCATAGCTCGATCTTCGCTTCGTCGACGTGCTCGATCCACGGGAACGTGAGATCGAAAACGCTCTCATATTCGGTGCGAAGCCGTTCGGGCAAGAACTGCCAGGCTTCTTCCGTCGTGAATGAGAGGATTGGCGCGAGCAAGACGCACAGTGTCTTCAAAAGCTCGAGCGAGGCGCTCTGCACGCTACGCCGGCGATCCGAATCCGGCGCGCTCGTGTAGAGCCGGTCCTTGACGGCGTCAACGTAAAACGCCGAGAATTCTTGATCGAATTTCACGAGCGCAAGATAGGCGTCGTGCAAGCGATAGGCGAGGTACAGCTCGCGAACTTCCTTCGCAAGCTCGTCCACGCGCGCGAGTGCGATCAGATCGAGCGGCTCCATCTGCTCGCGCGCAATGATGCGCTCGACCGGCAAATCGTCGACCGCCGAAAGCAAATAGCGCAGGCGTAATCGCAAGTTGCGGTAGACGTTGCCGACGTTTTCGAGCATCGTCTTACCCAAACGCACGTCGGCGCTCCACTCAACCGAGGCTGCCCATAGGCGCAAGACGTCGGCGCCGTACGTCTCCATGCCGTCAATCGCGCCGATATAGTTGCCGATCGACTTCGACATCGCGCGACCTTCGGCGTCGTTCACCCATCCGTACGAGAGCACACCCTTATACGGCGGGCCGTCCGTCACCGCAACCGACGTGATCAAATTTGAGCGGAACCAGCCGCGATATTGATCGCCGCCTTCCAGATACAGATCTGCCGGAAACGGCATCTTGCGTTCCCAAAGCACGCCGCGCCACGTTACGCCGGATTCAAACCAGATGTCGACGATATTGAATTCTTTGCGGAAGGTGGTGCCGTTGCAACTCGGGCAGCGGAAACCCTCGGGCAAGAATTCTTCGACCGGCTGCGTCCACCACACGTCGCTGCCGTCTTTACCAAAGCGTTCTGCGGCTTTGCGCGCGACGGCCGGATCGAGAATCGATTCGTTGCAGCTCGTGCAGTCGATCGCCGGGATCGGCGTTCCCCAAGTGCGCTGGCGCGAGAGACACCACTCCGGATGCAGCTCGATCATTTGCTCCATGCGCTGCTCGCCCCAATCCGGAACCCAATCGACTGAGGGAATCACAGCGAGGATGCGCTGACGCAGATCGTTGCGATCCATCCCGATGAACCATTGCGCCGTCGCGCGGAAGATGACCGGATTGTGGCAGCGCCAGCAGTGCGGATACGAGTGCTTGTAATCTTCGTACGCAACGAGCTGGCCGCTCTTGCGCAGATCATCGATGATCACGGCGTTTGCATCGAAGATCTCCATGCCCGTATACGGCGCGCCTTGCGCGGTGTAGTGTCCGGAGGCATCGACGGGATTGAGCGGCTCGAACCCGTACGCAACGCCCAGCTCAAAGTCTTCCGCGCCGTGTCCGGGTGCCGTGTGCACGGCGCCCGTGCCGGTATCGAGCTCGACATGATCGGCAACGCCGATCAGCGAGTCGCGATCGAGAAACGGATGTCGCACCGCGGCGCGATCGAGCTTTTCGCCAATCGCCGTGCCGACGAGCGTCATTGGCTTGCCGAGCTTCTGCGCGACGTGTTCGGAAAGCGCTTGCGCCACAAGCAGCAGCTCGCCGTCGGCTTCGTAGATGCCGTACGGTGCTTCCGGGTCGAGCGCGATCATCAAGTTCGCGGGAAGCGTCCAGGGCGTCGTCGTCCAGATGACAACCGAGAGTTTTTCGCTGTCCCTCGACTTCGCTCGGGATGACAAGGCAGGATCACCGAACCGCGCAACGATGTCGGTTTTTTGTGCCGGCGATGCGGTGAAGCGCACGTAGACCGACGGCGAGACATGATCTTCGTACTCGATTTCGGCTTCCGCGAGCGCCGTTTCGTCGTGAATGCACCACAGGGTCGAACGCAAGCCCTTATAGATCAGGCCACGTTCGGCAAGATCCGCAAGCGTGTTCGCGATCGCGCGTTCGAACGACGGGTCGATCGTGCGATACGGATCGTCGTAAAGACCCGCAAAACAACCCATGCGCAAGATCGTGTCGCGCTGAATGTCGAGCCAATGCAATGCGCGCTCTTTGCACTTCGCGCGCAGCTCGATCGGATCGACCTTGTGATAGTCGAGACCGAGATGCTTGAGCGTTTCAAGCTCGATCGGTAAGCCGTGCATATCCCAACCCGGAACGAAGCACGACCATGCGCCATCCAACAGATGAATCTTCGTGAACGCATCCTTTAGGAAGCGATTCAGGAAGTGCCCCATGTGCAAGTTGCCGTTCGCGTACGGCGGACCATCGTGCAAAATCCAAGGCTGCGCGCTCTTATTGCGCTCGAGCCGCTTCTCATACGTGCGGTGCTCGGCCCACCACGCAACCCGGGCGGGCTCACGCTTCGTGAGCTCGGCCTTCATCGGGAACGCGGTTTTCGGGAGGTTGAGAGTGTTGCGGTAGTCTCGGGTCTCGACGGTCATCCGCCGGTCGTTCGCGCTGCCCTCAGGTGTGTCCACCCAGACCACGCAATGAATCCCGCAAGCGTCGCGTACCATGCGTACGGCCACGCGCGCGTCGAACCTAGCATCACAAGCGACGCGACGCCGACGCAGAGCGCAATCGTCACCCCGACGAGTGCTGCGGCAATTGTCGCAGCGCGCTGATCGCGCGTGCGCATCCAGACGAGCGCGCGCAGTACGCGGCCACCGTCCATCGGGAATGCGGGGACGAGATTGAAGACGGCCAGCACTGCATTTGCGACGGCAATGTACGCGAACGTGATGCTCACGGCTTCCGCGATCGGGCCCAAGGCAAAGCGATCGATCAGTAACGTCATGCCGAAGCATGCGAGAGCAACGAGTCCGCTCATGAGCGGCCCGGCGATTGCGATAGCGGCTTCCGCGCGCGCAGTCGGCGGCTCGCTCTCGAGCGTCGCAACGCCGCCGAAAATGAAGAGTGTTATGCCGCGCGTCTGTACGCCGAAGCGGCGTGCAACGAGGGCGTGCGCAAATTCGTGCACGACGACACTCGCAAACAGCAAGAACGCGCAGACCACAGCGAGTCCGAACGCGAGCGGAAGGCGCAATTGCGAAAGCGAGCTCGCAATCGCCCACACAACGAACAGAAACAACGCAATCCAGGAGATATGAAAACCCACCCGGATACGGAAGATTCTGCCGAGCGAATACGTCCCGACCATCTAGGTCAGGAGTTCGTCTACCACCTCGAAGTTCCGCTGGGCAAGTGCGCGCATTTTGTCAACTTGTGATGCGAGTTGCACGCGTAAGCTTTCTCGCTCATCCCACAAACGATCGACGATCGCACGCACCTTACCGAGATCCGTTCCGCTGCCGCGTTTATTCGGCTCCCACAAGGGCGGAAGCGGCCAAGCGAGCTCGCTGCACAGCGAGGAAACTTTCGGGTCGTACGGGATCGCAAGGAACGGAACGCCGAGTCGCGCCGCGATGATGACGGCGTGCAAGCGCATCCCGATCACGACCTGCGCGCGCCCGATCACGTGCGCCGCTTTTTCAAGCTCGAAGGCCGGCAAGAGCACGGGCGCACTCGCGCATGCGCGGATCACCGTGGTCGAGGCCTCGGCATCCTCGGTGCCACCTAGAGGAAGAAACGCTACCTTCGCCCCGCGCGCGGCAAGCTGGTCTACGCCGGCTGCCATTGCCCGAACGCCCCGCTCGAAGGCCGGAATCTTGCGCACGCACACGATCGCGAGCGGATCGCTATCCGCGCCGAGCCCTTCGGCTTCCAAATCAAAGGCCGCATCGCTGCGTTCGAGCATCCAGACCGGATCGGCCGTCCGCTCCACGGGTACCTTCGGAAGAATCCGCTCGAGGAGCGCGCGCGAGGTTTCGTCCCGGACCGTCGCGCACCGCAGGCCACGGCACATCTCGCGGACGACGAACCGGCCGATCGCATCGAGCGGACCGATCGATTGTGCGAAGATCATGGTGGGCTTGTGGGCTCGGATTGCCGCGCGGATGACGCCCGTATAGTACAAAAGACTGCGCGTACTGGTCGCATTCTGCAACAAACCGCCGCCCCCGGAGAGGACGACGTCGGAACGCGCGATTGCAGTCCGCACCGCGGCGAGATCCGCACGCGGCGTCGACTCGACGCCATATCGGCGGCTCGTCGCTTCAGGCTCGTGCGAAAGCACGTCGATTGCAAGCTGAGGATGTCGCCGGCGCAGCTCGCGTACGGTGATCTCGAGCAGCGCCTCGTCGCCGAGATTTCCGAAGCCGTAGTAACCGGAAAGCAGCAGACGCAGCGTCGTCGCCTACTAGCCAGTGTACACGAGATATAACTTGCCGCCGATGAGATCGAGGCTCGCGGAGAAGTGATCGAGCATTCCCGGCCCGAGCAAGCCGTCGGTCTCGGGCGAATAGTTCTTCAACTGTTCGACCGTCGTGACGTCGAACGGCTTGAACTTGTAACGGCCGATGTCGACCTCTTGCATGCGATAGCCCTTCCCGTCAGGCTCTTTCGCGCCGCTATAAAGCGTCGGGTCTTGTTTGGTTGCGATCTTGCTTGCGAAAATCTCCGGATATCGACGTACGAAATATCCAAAGAGAATCATGTCCGTTCCCGCGCCGGTGTCGAGCACGATGCGTTCCGCGACCGCGCCGTTGATTGTCGCGGAGATCACCGGCTGATGATCGATCACGCGCACGGGAAGAATATCCGAGTCGGGCGTCATCACGGGAGCCGTGAACTGATCCGAAGGGACTGCTGTGACGCGTCGCTTCGATAGATCGAATGTGACGGTTGCGCTGCGGAAGAAATCGTATCCGATTGCGCCGACCGCTTGTGAATCGATCTGCTGATTCGCGCTCACAGGTCCGAGCGCAACGACGACGTTGCGCATCGTCAGCGCACCGATGTGCATCTCGGGGACGACGGCCTGCACGCCCGTGCGTCGTGCGTTCGCCAGCAGCGCTTGCGTGCTGTTGACTAAACCGAGCTGGCGCGCGACGTTCGCATCAAGCGTTATCCCCGGCGACGAGGTATCAAGCAAAAAGTTGAAGGTGTGGTCGCCGATCGCTACGCGCACCACAACGTGGGGCGGATTGTAGGTCGTCGGCAGCGTGACCGGCGCACCACCCGCGGGGAATTCAACTAATTTTCGGCTCGGCGGCATTGCGAGATCGGCATCACCGATCGTGGTCAGCGAAAACGTGATGACGTTGGCGTCGATGTGCGCGCCGGTCGTGGCGTCATCGGTCACCGCGTGATGTGCAATCGTGTAGCCGTTCTCGGGGCGAAAGTCATCGTAGACCGTCGTGATCACTCCGGTCGGCGTATTGTCCTCGACGCGCACGAGATGATACGTCGACGGATCGAGGTATTGAACCGTTCCGTAGCCGTGCACGTCTTGGTCCGCAATGCGCCACGACGAAATCGGCTGATTGACGCGCGAGACCGTTACCCTGCGCGGCTCGATGCGCTCTTGACTCGGCGTCGCATCGTGAACCGTTGTGATGCCGTTGGCATCTTGATCCCACTCGCGCCCTTCAGTGCGGCCGCTTTGGTGTTGAAACGGTCCCGTACCGTAGACTATGCGATAATCGAGACCGCGATGATATTCGCGCCGAAGGAAGGTTCCCTCGAGCGACGAGGCCGCTATGATCTCTTCGCGATACTGATTGGGCGGCTTCCCTTGCGCCGCGATCATTCGCTGCATTAGAGTGGCGGCATCCATTTGTTGCGCAGCCGCCGGGCTCACCATACATAACGTCAAGCAGAGCAAAACAAACTTGTTCACTGCTACTGCCCTTCGTTGTGAACCAAATACATCTTTCCGCCGGCGTAATCGAAGCCGACCGTGAAGCGCTGGAGGAAGTCAGCTCCTACGAGGCCGTCCAAATTGAATTGAAATTTTCGCACGGACGTCACTTGTATCACATCTTCATTGGGCAAATGATAGCGACCAATGTCGACCTCTTTCAATCGTAAAGCCTTGGACTCAAATCCACCACCGATCCCGTGAAGGACGTATTGCAAGTTGTCCAATCTCATCGCAACGCGCGATGACACGGCTTCAGGATAGCGTAACGCGAAATAGTCGAAAAGCATAAGCTCGGATCCGCCCGCGCCGGTATCGACCAGAACGCGCTCCGCCAGAGCTCCGTTAACCGTCGCCGTAATCTCAGGGACGTGATCGCCGAGACGTATCGGCAAAATGTCGGATTCCGGCGTCATTACGGGTGGGACATATTTTCCGGCGGGGAAAGCGGTTACGCGGCGGTGTGCATAATCGATCGTGAGTCCGAGGCTTCGAATAAAATCGTAACCCAAGAGCCCTACCAAACTCGTCCGTGCCATATAACCATACTGTCCGGTTGTGAATGGTAACGGCGCGAAATCAAATGAGAATGGTATCGTCTGGACGGCGACGTTGTGCATCACGAAATCACCGACTCGCATGTCAGGAACGATGGCCTCTTTTGTATCGAATCGTCCGGCGGTAACCGTCGAGTAGCCGGGAGTCGTCTTTAAGCCGAGTTCCTTCGCAACTTCACCGTCGATAAAGATGCCGCCAGCGCCGCTATCGAGGACAAAATCGAGACCCCGGCCGCCTATCATGACACGAACGACTATAGCGTCGAAGGCAAACGTCGTAGGTAGGTCGACTGACGCCTGTCCTTGAGGAAACGAAAGGAACGGTTTGGTCGGTGGAATGGCGAGCTCAATGTCGTTGACGTCACGCACGTCGAACGATACGATGTGCCCCTCACTCGTAATTTTGTTAGCTTGGTTGTCGCGCTTCCAATGATATGGCTGCGTGTAGCCGCTCACCGTGCGGAAGTCGTCGTAATCCGTCGCAACGTCGCCCGAACGCGTGACCGCTACAACGCGCAGCACGCGGAATGTGGTTGGGTCGATATAACGTATACGCCCGAATCCCTGAGGATTGAGCGAAGATTCTTTCCATGCATTAAGCGGTTGGACTACGCGCGTAACCGTCACCTTGGTCGGCATTGGCCGCTCGTTGCCTAAGGGCAGGTCGTGAATAGTCGTCAACCCATTGGAATCCTGATCCCAAATGTGGCCTTCAAATCGTCCATATTCACCATGTAGCAGCGGATCGTCCCAAGCCACTCGATAATCAATCCCGCGATGCAACTCCACTAGCGAATAATCGCCGGCCGTCGACGTCGTTCGATCTTCCTCACGATACGAATCCGGCGGCTTGCCCTCGGCTATGATCATGTGCTGCCGGAGGGTCGTCTCGTCCATCGTCTCCTGGGCGGCGACGGGGACGACCGAGCATAGCAAAATGCAGGCGACTAAGAATCGCAGCGCTTTCACGCCGTTATTCTACTACTATTCTCCTTACGAAATAAACGGTAGACGAAAATTGCCGCTGCACCGATGATCGCGCCGAGTATGCCGCCGAGAACGACGCGAACGATCGATACCGTCAGAGGTGTATGCAGATGCGAGAACGTGTCGAGCACGTCCGACAGACCGACCCCGACTGCGAGTGCGAAGAACCAGCCCCAGGCACGACGGTCGGCGGGGATAAGTGTCGACAGCAGCATCAGGAATGGCCAGCCCGCAACAAACTCTTTGAAGCGCGGGCGAACTGAGAGCAGCGCCGTCAATTTCGTGCGAAGCAACAATTCGAGCGTGCTGGGCGTGACGTCTGGCTGATTGCCGCTGCGAATGATCACGAAGAACGCTGCGATCGCGAGGACGCCCAAAACGGCCAGCTGGATGATGCGCACGGGCGATTCGAGCGAAGTGCGGATGTTTGTAAGGCGGCCACCGAAGATTGGCGTCGTCCAGTAGAGCACGAGAATCGCGATCGGCGGAACGACGAGGACCATCTTGACGCCGAAGAAACGGTCGATCTCCTCCATCGTAAGCGGCGTGCTGAGCAACCCGATGACGACGAGCGCTCCGGCGAGTGCCACGCCGATGCCGATCGCAAGAGCGCGTAAGGCGGCAATATACGGATTCTCGCGGCTCGTTCCACGGAAGACCGGAGCGATTGCAATCGCGGCCGCAACGGGGAAGAGCAGCGCCGCCGCAAGACCGTCGAGCTTGCGTGCCGCCATGTCGTGGTGCGACGCATATCCGAGACCGATCACGATCGCATCGAGCGCGAAGAGCGCGAGCGCAATCCGCATATCCGCGATTCCGAAGGCCTCGAGCATCAGCAAGAAGATGGCTGGAACCGCAAGCGATACTACGATGACGACGAGCGGATTGATGCGGAAGGGTGGAACCGGCGTTGCGCGTCCAAGCGGAAAACCACGTGCACGCAACCCGGTCGCGATCTCGCGCACGATCGCGACGTTGGTTCGTTCGATCGAACGCTTCTCCCAAAGATGCGCGTACGGGCGCAGATAGACGACGCGAATATTTCGCTCGCGCACACCGAGAATGTAGCGCGCGATCTCGGTCTGTGGGCTCAGCTTGTCGAGCTCCGTCTTAGAGATGGCTTGAACGCGTGTGACGTGGCCCGGCAGCAATGTCCCGAGCGCTTCCGTTCCGCGCTGATCTTGTGCCTTGTCGTACCATTCGATCGCACCGAACGGCAGATTCGAACGCTTGAACGCGTTCGCCGTGTCGTGCAAATGATTGGGATAGCCCACGACTTCGTTGGCGAGCCCCATGAAGATGACGGTACCGAGCTTTGCGCCACGCTCGAACGAGCTGAAGAGCGCATCGATCTGCGGCGCACCGTAGCGCTCGTCGTTTTGCACGCGTGGATCGACGAGGAGATGCAGCTTGCGCGCGAGTGCAAATTGATCTTCGGGAATACCAAGGCCCATGCTGTTGAAGAAATCCGATTGCGTGCGAATCCCGATGACATAGGGATTCGTACGGCTCAAAACGCGAATCGCGGGCGCACCGAAGCGAATCGGTAACTCGCGCAGATAGCGCTGGTAAGTCGAATCTTTGAAGACGATCAGATACTCGAAGTTGGGATCGATCTTGCCGGCTCGCAGCAGTCTTGCGAGTGTCGGATTTGCAAGCGGCGTGATGCGGGCTTGATTGATCAGAGCCGCGCCGGTGTAAGCGGCGGCGTTCGGCGTGATCGTCCCAACCGAACTCCCAATCTCCTCACCGATCGCAATCGAAGTCAGGCCGGCGCGCCGCAGCTCAATTAGGAACTGCTCCTCGTTATATCCGTAGGAGCGAGCGAGAGCGTCGAAATCGGCCCAGTCCATCGTGATCTCGACATGCTTGCTCTGCCGCTCTTTTGAATAGCGGACCGCCGTGACGTACAGGCTCGCGAGGAGCGCGAGGCCCAGCACGGCGATGAGGGCCTGGCGATAACGACTCACGGGCACCCTCCTTCGCGGCAGCCGAGAGAAAGCTTCGCGAGAGCCCTGTGGATACAAGACCGTAAACTGTGGACAAAACAGGAAAGCCCGCTGATGCAGCGGGCTCTCACTGCCGTCGCGTAGCACATTGCTGCGCTACCGGGTGTGGGCGACGTCTTCACTTTCCGTTGACCAGCGCGCCCACGTCGCTGGGACTGCCGAGATTCTAGCTTGCTAGCGTGCTCCCTCGCTAGGGGTTAACCCAAGTTTTACGGCGAGACGTGACCTAGCTCTCTTTGCGATTTCCGATGTCTAAAACGACGTTGCCTATAACATCGCCTCGCTCGACGATATCGTGCGCGTCGGCGATTTCCTCCAGCGGCATGCGGCGTGCAATCGTGTGAATCAGTCGATTGTCTTCCAGCAAGGCGTTGATCTCAGCCATTCCCGATGCGCGATCGTCCTCGGATATCTCGTAAATAAGGAAAAGCCGCAGATCGATCGAGTTCTGCATCATCCAGCTACTTGGAATCGTGCTCTCGCTACTCGACATTCCGTAAACCGCGACCGTCGCGTGCGGCGCGAGAACGGACGGATATAGCTTGGCGTCGTTGTTGAGATCCATCTCGATAACTGCGTTAACGCCTTTTACGCGGGCGCCGACGTCCTCGGTTCGGTAGTTCACGATTTCATCGGCACCCGCTGCGCGGGCGTGCGCTGCTTTTACATCGCCGCTCACCGTCGTTATCACGCGTGCACCGCGCATCTTCGCAAGCTGGATCGCATAGTGTGCAACCGATCCGGCGCCGCCGGCCACCAGCACCGTCGTGCCTTTCTCGACGCGCGCCAGCCGAATAGCTTGGAGCGCCGTGAAGACCGGAATTCCCAGGCAGGCGCCCGCATCAAAACCGGTGCCCTCCGGAAGCGGCGGTGCTTGCGCGCTTGGGAGGACGATGAATTCGGCCGCCGTTCCGAAGGCGCGCTTCCAGTGCCCGTTCCAAATCCAGACACGCTCGCCAAGGCGGCGGTCGACGCCCGCACCCAGCTTCTCAATTTCACCAGCGCCGTCGCTGTGCGGAATGACGAGCGGCGCAGTCATCGGCCGGGATCCGCTGCGCGCCTTCCAATCCGACGGATTAACGCCGGAGGTGCGCAGCCGCACGCGCACTTCGCCGGGTCCGGGTTCAGGTGTCGCGACCTCGCCGAGTTGTAAAACGTCGCGGGCTGGGCCATTCTTCGTATAGAAAGCTGAAAACATAAGGAGGGGCTTATGACATCAAGGCGTTCGTTCATGTTTGGAGCCGCAGCAATGGGCTGCTGTGGCCATCTGGTCGCTGCGGGACAGGCTGCGTTTGCGCAAAGCGCCCCCGCGCCGCTCTTGCGCAAAGTTTCGACGATTCGGTACGAATCGGTTCCGAATTTGCTTACGCTGCCGGACGATTTGTACTTGGGCGAATGCCCGGGCGTTGCGCTGAATTCCAAAGGTCACATCTTCGTCTTCTCACGCGGCAACTCGACGGGCCCCGCGTATGCTGCGACCGCCGCGCAGCTGCTCGAATTCGGTCCCGATGGAAAATTCATCCGCGAGATAGGGCACGATTTGTACGCGTGGTCGTTCGCGCACACGGTGAAAGTCGATCGCTACGACAACATCTGGTGCTGCGACAAAGGCTCCGACATGGTCATCAAGTTCAAACCCAATGGTCGCGTCGATATGGTTTTCGGACGCAAATTGGAAGCCTCGGATGAAGGCACCGCTCCGCTCAAGCATCCGAATCCACCCCTGCCGGCCGAGAACGGACGCTTTCGTCAAGTCACCGACGTCGCGTGGGATTCCGACGACAACGCCTACATCAGCGACGGCTACATCAATTCGCGCGTTGCGAAGGTCGACAAGAACGGCAAGTGGCTCGCGTCGTGGGGCACGCCGGGAACGGGGCCAAGCCAATTCAACACGCCGCATAGTATCGCCATCGACGCGCAGAACCGCGTCTACGTCGCCGATCGCGCCAACCGCCGCATTCAAGTCTTCAATACGAAGGGCGAGTTCATTCGGCAAATCCATATCGACGTCGCGTACGATCCGAACACGTACGTCGCGATCGGCGATCGCCCGACAGGCAAAGGTCTCGAAACCGGGACGTTCTCGCCCGGCGCGCCCTGGACGGTCGCGATCTCACCGGGGCCAAAACAATATCTATTCGCGTCCGACTCGTATCCGGGGCGGATCTACAAGATGACGCTCGAGGGCGAAGTCGTTGGCGTCTTGGGCGAGTCCGGGAAGCAGCTCGGGCAATTCGGCTGGATTCACGAGATGGTCGCGACGTCCGAGCACGAGCTTTACGTCGCCGAGATCCTGAACTGGCGCGTGCAAAAACTCATCCTGTACCCTTCGTAAACGTTTGACAGGGGGGCACTGCTGTGCTAAAACCCTTACTCATGACTCTCTTCATGTCTATGGCGATTACGATGACGATGATTACGACTTGTCTGCAAGACGAGGCGGCAAAGTTCAGCGTACGCTGAGATCGGGAGAGACCGAAAAATTGCCGCCTCGCCTCTGTGCGAGGCGGTTTTGTTTTGTGGGGTTGCTGTGATGCTGGCTGCTCAAAAAATCAAGGAAGTTCCAAATCTCGGTCTACGGACGGCCGGCATGACGATTGGTCTGCTCGGTTGCGGCGTTGTCGGCGGTGGCGTTGCAGCGCGACTCCTGACGACGGAAACGTTGCTCGGCGTTCCCGTGCGGCTCGGCCGCGTGCTCGTGCGCGATCTGCAGAAGCCGCGCCAACCTGAAGCCGTCATCCCGTTGCTCACGGCCGATCCGCAAGATGTCATCGGCGATCGCAACGTGCACGTCGTCGTCGAAGCAATCGGCGGCGTCGAACCGGCGCGAACGTTCGTCGAAGCCGCGCTGCGCGCCGGCAAGCACGTCGTCACCTCGAACAAAGCCTTGATTGCTGCGCACGGCGCGGCGCTCTCGCTGATCGCGCAGCAAAATCACGCAGCACTGCGCTACGAAGCATCCGTGGCCGGCGCGATCCCGGTCGTGCGCACGCTCGGCGAGATTCTCTCAGCGGAAGACGTCATCGAAATCGCCGGCGTCCTCAACGGCACCTCGAACTTCGTCGTCAATGCAATGCGCGAAGGCGGCACGCTTGAAGACGCGATTCGTCGCGCGCAAGAAGCCGGCTACGCGGAGATCGATCCCAGCGACGATCTCGATGGCCTCGACGCTGCGCGCAAGCTGGCCGTTCTCGCACCGCTTGCATTTCGCGTCCGGATCAATCCGGATCAAATTCTGCGAACGTCGCTACGCACGCTGACGCCGGAGCATTTTGCCGAGGCGCGTAAGCTCGGCGCAGCGATCGTTCCGCTCGCGCTCGTGCGCCGCAACGGCGAGCGCATCGAAGCGATAGTTTCACCTGTGCTCGTGCCGGAAGATCACGAGTTCGCGCGTTTGCGCGGACCGGAGAACGTCGTGCGTGTGCAAGGCACGCACTCCGGCAAGCTGAGCTTTTCAGGGCATGGCGCGGGCCGCAACGCTACTGCTTCGGCGGTGTTGGCCGATTTGGCTGAGATTGCGCGACGTCGCGCACGCTGGCAAGCCCAGTCGGTTGCTCCCATCGACTTTCGGGAGACGACTCCGCGTGCACCGATGCTCGGGCGGCAAGGCGACCTTCCGGTGTTTGAGCTCGAAACCGCTGGTACTTCACTCATTAATGGGTAACATGGTCATACGGTCATGGAACCACGCCACTTCGATCAAAAGGACGACGACGCAAACGAGGCCCCGTGGGGTACCGAGCGTCCCGCCAAGAAGCAACACTTCGTGAAACCTGAGCTTCGCGAAGCAATTGAGCGTTATCGTTTGGCACGCGCTGCACGGCATGGAACCAGCAGCCCCGATGGTCCGCTGGCAGCAATCGAGCCGGTGGCACCGATTCTTCCGGTCCGTCGAATCCGAGAACGCGGCATCTGACTCCGCTGCTCTCAGCGGAGCGCGCGCTCGTGACCGGAGTCGCTTCCGGAATCGGACGCGGAATCGCACGCGCACTGCACGCCGAAGGCGCGCGCCTTGCTGTCGTTGACATCGACGCGGATCGCGGCGGGAGCGTAGCATCCGAGCTCGGCGCGACCTTCATTCAAGCCGATCTGTCGGCCGAAGCCGGCGCACGTGCAGCGTTCGATGCGGCTACGAAAGCGCTCGGCTCGATCTCGATCTTCGTTCATTCGGCATCGCCTCCGCGACGTGAGTCGCAAACCGTGCTGGCCGTAACCGGCGAAGAGTGGGACGCGATGGTCAATACCAACTTGCGTTCGGGATTCGTTCTCAGCCAAGCCATCGCAAAACAGATGATCGCTGAAAAGATAAGCGGCAAAATGTTGTTCGTGACGTCACTGCACGCGGACTCACCCCGCAATCTCCCACACTACAGCGCAGCAAAAGCCGGCGAAACGATGCTCGTGAAAGAGCTTGCACGCGCGCTCGGTCCACACGGCATCCGCGTTAACGCGATTGCGCCCGGCGCAATTCCCGGCGGCGGCTTTGCAGCCGACGTCGCGTCGCTCGAAAAGATGATCGCACTCGGACGAACCGGTACGCCCGAAGACATCGCCTCTATGGCTGTCGCGCTAGTGTCGGATCGCTTTAGCGCCTATGTCACCGGCACGACCGTCATCGTCGACGGCGGCCTCGCGCTATATAACTGGATCCCGGCGCCTTAGGCGCCGTTACGCTCCGGCCACTGGGGCGCGCGCTTTTCAACGAACGCGCACATGCCTTCTTGCGCGTCGGCGGCAAGCGCATTCATGCTCATGACTTCTTTCGCGTACGCGTACGCTTTGGGTTGATCGAGATCGATCTGCGCGTAAAATGCGGCCTTGCCGAGACCGACCACGAACTTGCTTGCTTCGGCAACTTTGCGCGCTAGCGCCAGCGCTTCATCGTGCAGCTTGTCTTTTGGAACGGCTCGATTGATCAGGCCCCACTCGGCGGCGGTCTTTGCATCGACGAACTCGCCCGTAACGAGCATCTCCATCGCACGCTTGCGACCGATCGCGCGCGTTAGCGCGACCATCGGCGTCGTGCAAAAGAGTCCGATCTTCACGCCCGGCGTCGCAAATTTCGAATCATCCGAGGCAATCGCCAAATCGCAGCTGGCTACGAACTGACAACCCGCTGCAGTCGCGATTCCGGAGACTTCTGCAATTACAGGTTGTGGGATCTGCTGAATTTTCTGCATCAGATCGCTGCAGACGTCGAATATCTCGCGATACGCGCTGACGTCGCGGCCGATCATCTCGCGAATGTCGTGGCCGGCGCTGAACACCGGGCCTTCGTGTCGCACCAAGACGGCGGCGATCGAATGATCGCGAGCGATCGCGTCGAGCTCGGAAATCAGCGTCCGCATCACCTCGAGTGAAAGCGCATTGCGCTTCTCGGGGCGATCGAGCGTAATTTCAGCAATCCCGTTCTCTAGGACGGTACGGCGTACAAAGGTGCGAGCGTCGGCGATCATGTCAGCCCTCCTTTTGCACTATACACCCCTTGGGGGCGGGGAGGCTGCAAAACGGTTGAGCGGCCGGTCATCCGGCGAGCGACCCGAGCGTCACCTGCGTAGCTACCCCCACTGGAGGGAACGACTGTCTCACCATGCGCCGTCCTCAGATAATCCTGGCTGGGATCGTCGCGGCGCTCGTCGTCGTTGCGGGTGTTTGCCTTGCGCACAACGCCGTCGCGAGCAGCATCGTCCAGGCGCTTGCACGCTCGTACGGCTATCGCGTCAGCTTCGATCGCTTCGATCTTGGGCTTCGCGACGCGAAGATCGCAAACGTGCGCGTGCAGAATCTCGCGGGCGAGCCCGTCCTCACCGCCGATCGCGTCTACCTCCGATACTCGCTGACCGACCTCGCGCGTGGAAAGCGCCGCTTCGGTCTCGAGAACGCTACGATCGAGCGGCCGTACATCACGCTGATCCATCATGCGGACGGCAGCTACAACATCAAACCGATCTCGTTGCCGCGCGGCTCGCAGAAGCAACAAGCGCCGCTTTGGATGCGTTTCAAGCTGCAAGACGGCACGGTCGCGATGATCGACAATTACAGCATCGCGCCAAAATCGCGGCATGAGGAGCTGATCGGAATCAACGCCGAGGCCGACCTCGCGCCAAATCGCCGCTCTTCCTATAATGCGCGTCTCGCGATCGCCGTCGGTGGCCGTCAGTACCCCGTCTCCGGCTACGCGATCTTCGACGATCCGCAAGGCTTCGAGTCGCAGCATTGGACGGCCGCCGATCTTCCGGTCGCGGACCTTCTCGACTTTGCGATTCCGACGCATCAAGTCAGCATCCTGAGCGGTGCGCTGCGCGGGATCGACTTCCGGATGTTCAGCCTGCAAGATCGCGACGGCACGTTCCATGCGCACGTTGCCGGTCACGCGACGCTCGAAGATGCGAACATCTCGGCTGCCGGCTTACGCAAGCCGCTGCGCAACGGGCACGGCGATCTCTTGATCGGCGACGATGCGATGACGATGCCGCGCCTCGATGCGACGCTTGCCGGCATTCCGGTCGCCGCGGCCGGTGGCGTCTACGACTTCTCCGATCCGAAGTTGCAGTTCGGGGTCTCGATCGCGGGGCCGCTCAAGCGCTTGCGGACGGTCGTCGATCAGATCGCAAACCGTCCGGTCAGCGGGAAACTTGCCGTTACGTTGCTGGCCGAAGGCCAAGCCGAGAATCCGATGGTGCTCGCAACGCTTTCATCGCCCTCGATTCACTACGCGAACTTCAGCGTCTCAAACGCGCACGGCTTGCTCGCGATGCAAGGTTCGGAAGTTGACGTCATCGATGCGGGCTTACGCTATGGTCCGCTCGATGTTGGAGCACGTGGACGCCTGACCTTCAACAAGCAGATCGGCACGGAGATGGTCGCGCGCATTACTGGCATGTCCGATCACCTTCCGTACGTCGCGCACATCGTGCCGCATATGCCGCTGCGCGGTGTTGCCGTTCTGAGCGGCGTTGATCGCGCGTTGCGGTTCGATGGCATCGTCGACGGGACAAACCGCACGCAACACCTCACCGCAATTGCGAGCGTCGATCCGAACGGCGCCGGCACTGCGGGTCCGGTCACGATCGACGGTCCATCCGGCGAGTCGCTGTATGCGCGCGTAGCGCTCGACCGTCCATCCGACGAGAACGCGATCTTTGTCTCGGCGCATCACCTCGTGATTCATCCGGGCGAAAATCCGACGCTGCCCGGCCTTCCCTCAAAACCGTTCCCGTCTCTCAACGGAACGCTCGGCACGCGCGCCGTCGCGCTGCAGCATGGAAAAGGGCTCGAATATCTCGGCGGCGATGCGGCCGTCAGCTCCGCGCGCTTTAACGGCGTCAACGTCGATCGCGCACTGGCGCTCGGCAACTACGTGCGCGGCAACGTGCTGCTCTCGGCGCTCGCCGATGCACGCGTTGCCCAGACGAAGGTTTCGGGGCACGCCGAACTTGCGTACAGCGGCGATCGTTTGCGCATCCTGCAATCCGCGGTCTCGCTTGGCGGCGGCATCGGCCTCGCGAACGGAAGCGTAACCGGTTTGCGTTCGGGGCACGCGAGATACGACGTCAACGCGGAGATGCGCGAAGCCGACGTCGCGCTGCTCACGAAAGCGGCCGGCCTGCGCTTGCCATATCCGGAAGGTTCGATCGACGCCGATGCGCACGTGCGCGGCTCGGGTCAGAATCCGTCGATCGCTGGTAACGTTTCAATTCCCGCAGCCTCGATCAACGGTCTTGCGTTCTCCGGTGCGACGCGCTTCGGCGGCACCGCGAAGAATATCGTTACGAACGGCGGCAAGATCGTGGTCGGTTCGACGCAGCTGAACTTCGCAGCCGACGTCGGCGCCTCGCATAAAGCAATCAGCCTTTCGAGCAACGCGGTCAATCTTGCCGACTTCAACGATTATTTCGACAGCGCGGAGACGCTCGCCGGTCACGGTGCGATCAGTGCCATCCTCGATGACTCGGATGCCGGCGCCATCTCGAGCGGACATGTAACGATGGCCGGCGTGCGATTCCGGCGATTTGCGCTCGGCAACGCCAAGGCGAACTGGAACACGACCGGCAGTGAAATCGCTGCGAACGGCACCGTCATCGGGACGGGTGGCAGCGTGAGCCTGAACGCAACCGCCCAAACCACCGGAACCGACCCGTATGTGAACGCGAGCGCGCGGATTCGCAACGTCGACCTCGAGACCTGGCTGCCGGCAACCGGCATCAACATGCCGATTCTCGGTCACGTCGATGCCGATGCGACCGCGAAGGGGCCGATTCGCACCGTTGCGATGAGCGCGACCGCAACGCTGCACAACGGTCTCGTGAATCAGATCCCGGTGCAGCGTTTTACGGTCTCGGCGACTGCCGGAAACGGGCGCGGACGCATCGTCAACTCCGAGCTTGAGATTCCG
Organism: Vulcanimicrobiota bacterium; assembly: GCA_963715815.1. Lineage (GTDB taxonomy): Bacteria > Vulcanimicrobiota > Vulcanimicrobiia > Vulcanimicrobiales > Vulcanimicrobiaceae > JAFAMS01. The sequence goes on from OY970278.1 coordinate 3,079,561, forward strand.
AACCTCGTCGCGAGCGCGAGCGGGACGTTTGGATTTGAACCGGATTCACCGGTCGACATGATCTTGCACGCGACGAGCCCCGACATCGGCGCGCTCGCGACGACGATCACGCATAAGAAGGTTGCGTATCACGGCGCTGCCGACACCACCTTGCACGCGACCGGCTCGCCTGCGGAACCGCGCCTCGACGACGTTGCCGATCTCACGCGCTTCACGTACAACAATTTCGCGCTTCCGCATGCGCATACGGAAGTCGCCGCCTACGGCAAGACGTTCGATATTCGTAACGGGTCACTGACCTTCGAAAAAGGCAGCGCCGAGTTTGCCGCTCAGCTTCCAATCATGACGACGATCGATCCGCCGGTCAGCGGTTACATCAGGGCAAACGGAATCGATCTCGCACAATTTGCACCATTGTTGCCGAAGGGGACGAAGCTCGGCGGCGTGCTCGCCGGAAACGTGACGCTGAGCGGAACGAACGTCGCGCCGCTCTTCGGCGGAGCGCTTGGGTTCACCAACGCGTCCTACTCCTCGCCGATCGAAGCGACACCACTCACGCACGGCACCGCGAAGCTTGCGTTTTCTGGAACGCGCGCGACGCTGAGCGACACGCGCTTCACGGTCGGCAAGAACGGCGCTCTCGAAGCGCACGGAGACTTCGAGGTTCCGGATCTGCGCGATCCTGCACATGACGCAAGCTTCAACGTTGCGCTCTCTGCGACGCGGGCCGCCTTCAATCTGCCGAAATATTTCAGCGGACAGCTCGACGGAGCGATGACCGCCGTCAAGACACCCAACGGCATCCCGCAGCTCACCGGCGCATTCGCCGTTTCACACGCGCGCGTTCCGGCGGCCGCCGTCATCGCGCAAGCGCTCGCGAAGCCGAGCGGCGCGACACCGCCCGCGCTCGGACTCAATATGAAGCTGGCGCTCGGGCAAGATGTTCGCGTGCAGGGCGTCGGCGTCGACGTCGGTGCGGCTGGATCGATCGCGCTTGCGGGAACACTCGCCGATCCGAAGATCACGGGTTCGATGACGTCAACCGGCGGCACGATCAATATGTATCGCGATTTCAACGTTGCGCACGCGGTCGTCGCGTGGAACGGCGACGGCGTCATTCCCAATGTAAACGCGACGGCCACGACGCTGCTTTCACAGCCGACGGCCGACGTGCGTCTGCACGTGAGCGGACCCGCAACGCACATGAACCTCGTGCTGACATCGAATCCGCCATACGATCAAGCGCAGATCATCGCGCTCATGATCGGCGGTCCGAGTCTGGCCGGAATCAACGGCATGCAAACCGCGAATGGTCCGCAGCCACCTTCGTTCTTACAAGGCGCGGGGCAAGGCTACGTCAACGGACTCTTTGCGCGCAATTTGCTCGAGCCGCTGCAAGGGGGCTTGGGTAACGCGCTCGGTTTGCAAAACGTGCAATTGAACTACGACCTCGCCGGACAGGGCGGCTTCTCCGCGCAAGTCAGAAAAGGCATGGGCAACAACATGTCGCTGTTCTTTGCGTCGACGTACGGCTTTCCGTCGCGCTCGACGTTCGGTGCCGACGAGCGCATCAACAATGATAGCTCGGTACGCTTTTCGATCTTCAGCACGTACGGCGAAGAAGGCTTCGGATACTTTCCCGCCTACCTCGCCGCACAGCCCGGCTCGAATATCTCGCTACAGGCCCAGCAACCGCTCGCGGGTCAGCAAGGTTTTTCGCTTAACTACGTGCGTCGCTTCAAGTAAGTTAGCGAGCTTGCGGATGTCCGCTGCTCAGAGGACGCGTTAGCTGGATCGTCGCCGAAGCGCCGGCTGGAATGTCGATGTCTGTTGCGGTGTTGGATGCAAGTAATGCACCGCCGGCAAGTCCGACCGCACCGCCGATGTTCGTTCCGATGGCTTTGCCAAGAATGTTGCCGACGATCATACCGCCGAGTGCTTGTCCCGCGGCCTGCGTGTAGTTGACTTGTTTGTGCTGCTGCACCGCGACGAGCGAGGCGTGAATGCGCGACGTCGATCCGTCAGGAAAGCGGATCGTATCGAAGTTCAACTTCAAATGCGCCTTGCGACCGATATTCGCGCGATCGACTTCCGATAGGTGACCGTAAATCGTCGAACCACCAGGCGTCACCATCGTAAAGCCTTGTCCGTCCTGCGCGGTCTTCGAGCGAAGCTCTTGTTGAATGTTGCCTGACATCTGGGTGCCCGCAGGCTTGTAGTATTGCGCGAGTGCCGCGGCCGGTAATCCGAGTGCCACGATCAGAGCGACGACCGTAATGCGTAGTTTCATATTCCCTCACTAAGCGAGTAGGCAAGCGCCCTATCTATTGCCCCTTAATTGCCCACTGCCTCGTCCTTATAAACGTTCCCACATCAGCGTCGAACGCCGCGCCCGCTCGTCTTGGTGCCGGAATATCCCATGATCTTCTTCCACTCGCGTTCGACGACGCCGTAGCACTCGCAAGCTGCAGATTCCAAGCGCTCGCGATCCTTCACCGCAATGCGCCCGCGCGAATAAGAAATCGAACCGCCCTTCTGTAAGGCCGAAGCAGCGACGGTGACTCCCGCCCGCCGAACGCCGAGCATTTGACTCAAGAAGTGTTGCGTCAGCGAGATGACGTCACCCTCGACCCGGTCGTGTGCCATCAGCAACCATCTTGCACAGCGCTCGTTCACAGGATGGAGTCGATTGCACGCGCCGGATTGCGAAACGGCGACGATCGTTGCCTGCGCGTAGCGCAAGAGATACGCGCTGAGATCCGGCGCTTTCTCAACCGCTGCCCGGAACGCTGGAGTGCTTATTTTCAGCGCAGAATCGGGAACTTGTACGATGTAGCGATGATTGGCGCTCGACTGACCGAGCGCAACAGGGAGACCCGTTGTGCCTTCACGGCCAATGATTCCAACCTCGGAGATCTTGCCGTCGGACATTTCCGAGACGATTGAGACAATGCTATTGATGGGGAAATAGACGTCGCGGATCGTTTTCTGCGGAGCCTGGAGTGTTTGGGCCGCCGCAACATCGGTGCGATGCAACGAAGGGCGAAGCGTTTTCAAGACGTGTCCCGGCAAGCGATCCAAAAAAAGATTGCCCGTGGGCTGCGATTTCCCGGAAGCTGGCGTGGCCGTTCAGCGTCATTCTGCTAATCGGTAGCGATTAGCGAGTCGAGCTTACTCGGTGAAAGATCTGCCGGGTTCTACCCGAGGCGACCTACGCAGCTTGCTAAACGTACGGCGAGTATAAACAGCTTCGGAAGCAGTCGTGGCGCACCTTGCGCATTTCCAAGCTGGATACTGTACGGAACCGTACATATTGGGGTATGATCCAAATAACGGCCTCGCGACCCCCAAGGGGACACCGTTTTCAGGGGTGCGCGATGGAGTGGCATTTTCGAGCGGCCGACGCGGCCGAGGCCTTGCCGGAACGAAGAGAGTTCATCAAATTCTTGCGAACGCGATGCACGCCGGAGTCGGATTTTCAGGCTGCCGAAATCGTTTTCGGTGAGCTCGTTGCAAACGTCGTCCGGCACGCGCCGGGACCGATCGAGATCATGCTTCGCAGCAACGAGCGCGGCACGGTAACCGTCGAGGTCTGCGATAACGCGATGCACTTTACGATCGCTCGGCCGGTTGAGCCGCCGCTGTATGCGGAGAGCGGACGCGGGCTGCACATCATTTGGCACCTCTGCGGTAACTTGTCGCGCACCAAAACATTGAATGGCGGCAAGAGCAGCGTCGTGTTGCCGGTGAAAGAATTGAACGGACGCGAGCTAGACGATGGCCCCCAGGAATTGCACCAGCTCCGGAGTTTGGGGCGAATCGAATAAATCCTCAGGCCGGCCGATCTCGTGGATTTTCCCGTGATGCATGAAAATGAGCCGGTCGCAGACGTTGCGCGCGAAGCGCATCTCGTGCGTTACGAGAATCATTGTCATCCCCGCAGCTGCAAGATTCTCGACGACACGCAGCACCTCGCCAACCAGCTCTGGATCAAGCGCCGAGGTGATCTCGTCGCACAGTAGCGCTTTGGGCGACGTTGCAAGCGCGCGCGCAATCGCGACGCGCTGTTGTTGGCCGCCCGAAAGCTGCGACGGGAAGCTTGCAAACTTTTCGCTCAGCCCGACTTGCGCGAGACATTCGCGCGCGATACGCTCGACGTCCGATGGTGCTTTGCTTTGCACGATGCGCGGCGCAAGCATCACGTTGCCACCCGCCGATAGGTGCGGGAACAGGTTGAAAGATTGGAACACCATCCCGACTGTTTGCCGAATCACCCGCACGTCGCGCGAGCGCCGATCGACCACGCGGCCATCGACCCGAATCGAGCCTTCGTCATGTGTCTCCAGCGCGTTGATGCACCGCAACAGCGTCGATTTTCCCGAGCCGCTGCGGCCGATGATCGCGATGACTTCACCGCTTTCGACGCTAAGGTCGATTCCGCGAAGGACTTCGTTCTCGCCGAACCGTTTGTGCACGTTCGAAAGCTCAATGAGCGGCACGAAGCCTCCGTTCGAAGGAGCGGCTCCAGAGTGACAGCGGATAGCACAACACGAAGTAGATCAATGCGACGAACCCGTACACGAGAAAGGGCTGGTACGTTGAATTCGTGATGATCGTGCCGGCCTTCGTCAGTTCCACGAAGCCGATGATCGATGCCAGTGCCGTGCCTTTTACGACCTGAACCGAAAAACCAACGGTCGGGGGAATAGCGATGCGAATCGCCTGCGGCAGGATGACGTAGCGCATCGTCTCGAGGAAACGAAGGCCCAAACTATCGGCGGCCTCACGTTGTCCGGTCGGGATAGCCTCGATGCACCCGCGCCAAATCTCCGCCAGAAACGCACTGGTGTAAGCGGTCAACGCAACCCACGCAGCAACGAGCGGCGAGACCTCGAAGCCCAATAGCGATAGACCGAAAAAGCATAAGAACAGCTGCATCAGGAGCGGCGTTCCCTGTAGGAACTCGATGTAGGCGATGCTGATCGAGCGCAGCGTTTTGCTTTCGGAAACGCGCATGAGCGTTACGATGAAGCCGATGATGCCGCCCGACACGAAGGCGATGCACGAGAGCACGATCGTCCAACGCGCCGCAAGCAGTAGATTGCGGACGATGTCCCATACTGTAAACTGCTCCACGCCGGCGCCTATCGTCTCGCGAACGCAACGCGACTGACGGCGCCCAAGGCTCGCCGCATGGTGAACGCAATCGCGAGATAGATCGCGCTCACGATAAAATAGACTTCGAAGCTGCGAAAATCGCGCGATTGAATGAAGTTGCCGGCAAACGTCAGCTCTTCCGCCGAAATCTGCGACGCCACGGACGAGCCAAGCATCAGAATCACGAACTGGCTCACGAGGGATGGATAGACGTTGCGGAGCGCCGGGACGATTACGACGTGGAGAAAGATTTGGAAGCGCGTCATCCCCAGTGCTTCGCCCGCCTCGATCTGCCCGCGACCGATCGATTCGATCCCGGCTCGGACGATCTCGACGGCGTAGGCGCCCAGGTTGAGCGTCATCGCCAGAGCCGCTGCCTCGACCGCCGTGATCTTGAAACCCAGCGACGGTAACCCAAAGAATACAAAGAACAGCTGCACGATAAACGGCGTATTGCGGATCAGCTCGACATATGCGCCGACGACAACGCTTAGAACCGGCAAGCGCGCGGTCCGAACGAAGGCGCCCATAATCCCGATCGTCGTCCCCAACACGATCGCAACTGCCGTCAATTCGAGCGTCAAGAACACACCGCGCACGAGCAGCGGCCAGTATTCTAGGACCGCAAGAAAATCGAAGTGATATCGCAACGCGCGAGCGAGGAGCTACGCGGGCAAGTCTGACGGCAACGCGACGCCGAGCCACTTCCGGCAAATCACGTCAAGCGAGCCGTTCTTCTTTGCGGCTGCAACGATCGTGTCGACTTTGTCCAGTAGTTTGGGCTCGCCTTTGTTGAGACCGATGTAGCAGGGAGAATCTGCGATGATGAACTTCTTCTCCGGCTTGACGGGCGGATTCTTGGCGATGATCGCTGCCGCGACGACGTTGCCGGTTGCGATCAATTGCACTTGTCCCGAGAGAAATGCGGAAATCGTCGTGTTGTTGTCCTCGAACCGCTTGATGTCGGCGGTCGACGGCGCGATTTTCGTCAGCGCTAAGTCTTCGAGCGCGCCGCGCGTCACGCCGATCGACTTGCCGGCGAGATCGTCGGGCTTCGAGACGGCGATCGACGGCGGCCCAAACACGCCCGAATAAAACGGTGCATAGGCCGAGCTGAAGTCGATGACTTTCAGGCGCTCGGCATTCTTACCGAGGCTCGAGATGATCAGGTCGACCTTTCGTGTTTCAAGATACGGTAAACGATTGGCGCTCGTCACCGGCACGATCTCGAGCTTCACGCCCAAGCCCTTGGCGATGAGACGGGCCGTGTCGATGTCGTACCCTTGCGGCTGCATGTCTGGGCCCGTCGAACCAAATGGCGCAAAGTCTTGCGGTACCGCGATTCGAACGACTCCCGCCTTCGCGATGTCGTCCAGCTCATCCGCAAAAGCCGGGGCCGTCGCGCCGGCCAGCAGCAACGTCGTAAATGTAATACGCTTCATACGCGACGGGTCGCGCTTGGGCGTTCGCTTCCCCTTTAGACGTTTGTACAGCGGCAGAATCCATGGGCGATGACGGACTTGAACCGCCGACCTTCTCCGTGTAAAGGAGCTGCTCTCCCAACTGAGCTAATCGCCCGCGCGTTTACCTAGTATCGCAATCCGATTTTGTATTGCAATACAGGTTTCCGTATTCAGAATACGACTCGGACTTACCCTACACCGCCCTAGGGTTACTCGAGAAGCTCGGCAATGATTGCCCCGCCAACAGCCGCGCGCAAGCTGGCCTCTTGCATCCCCTTCTCCCGCAGGTCGGAGATTGCTGCGCGTACCGCACTTACAATCTCGTCGCCCACCCCAACGCGGACCTCGTCCCTTCCCAGAACAAGTCTATTAAAGGTTCACTCACGCGGACCATCGTCAAACCGCTGCAGAGCTCTCGCGACCATGCCAGATCGTTCCTCGTCCCGAATAAAAAGACGTTTCAGATTATCTTCAAATAGCTCCAGAAAAGTCTCACGTTCGACGACTCGTCGTCCATCGAATAACAGAGAACGCTCAAAAGCATCTTCGAACATGTCCTCGAGTTCAATCTCATTCTTTCTCGCCAGCATGACATCTACTCGCCGCTGTGCTTCGGCTTGAAAGGTTGCCACTTGAAACGGATGAACGACTCGGATCCCTGATACGTCGGCTTGAATTGTGCTGATGATGGGACGGACGTCCACGCCAAAGTGCTGTAGATAGCGGCAAGCTCGGGTAGTTGGGATTCCAGGCAGCTTGACAGCCACCGGAAGCGTGTTGAACAACAACAGCGTCACAACCGTTCCGTACTTGATCGGATAGGTTGCGACTTCATGAAAGAAGCCTTCCTCAATTCCAAACTTATGAAAGGTATACGCGACATTTCGTTCAGCGCCGTCACCGGTCAGTATGGAATAGACAACATCTCTAGTATCGCGTTTGAGAAAGGTCGTTTCTGTCCCAAAGGCTTGAGCAAATTGGAACGCTACCTTAAGGGCGCCGCGCGCGAGTCTCTCATCGCTCGCGATTTCATACTTGAAAGTTTTGGGGCGAGTGATGATCTCCACCGCCGGAGTCCCTTGAAGTCCCCGTGAAATCTTATCGACATGGGTGACGTCGGGGTGGATAATCTCCCGCGGTTTACCGTCCGACCGGTACTTGATGGTAGGCTCATAAGAGACGTTAAAGTTGGCGTCAATGGTGGCGCGCCTTCCATCCACATCAGTGGCCCTTAGGCTCACTCCTCGCTCACCGCCCTGTTTGGGGATCTGAAGAGCGTGCACAAAGAGCGCAAACACGTCGGCGAAGGGTTGATCAACGAGGTCGCCCAGTCGGTTGTTGCAACTCGAACAAATGACTCGCGCTTGAAGCCGCCCGCCTACTGACCGCTGAAGTATATGCTCGCGCGAATCAGGTACGTTAGGGCAATACAGACATTCCGTAGGCTCGAATGGCGTAAAATCGTAAACATCCATCGAATAGGCCGCTCACGCGTTCTCCGTTTAGCGTCTCTTCCTTGAGCGGAATTGCGATAGACTGGAGAATTCCTCGGACGATTCAAAGAAGACTTCAGAAACTCCTGAGCCTTCCTTCGGCAGTCGACGTGCCTGGCGCTCAACAATCTGATCCCGAGGTAGTTATTCTTACGTCCGGATAAAAAGACTGCTGCTCGTCAAGTTCGAGTAATTCTTCATCATCCGGAGTCCTGCCGATTATCAATCCGAGACGAGGATGCTTTACAGCGCGGCCGAGAGTATTCGCGACCAGTTCTTCATTCCTCGGATCTTGTAAACTCTTTCGCGCCTGTCTTAGTTGACTGATCCCATAAGCGAGTTCCGCCGATACTTTCCTGACGCCGCGGCGCTTTTTCACGATCAACTTTTCGTCCGCCCTCTTGATCTCTAGGATTTCAAAATCCGTATCTCGCGGCAGTGGACCGTACGGCACGACCGCGAAATCAGGTATGTCTTCCTCCTGCCCTGTTCGGGTAGGGAGTCTTGGATGCGGGATAGCTCGCCCGATGTTGTCGGTTATGAAGTGTGGATTCTGTTCGAGAAAGCGCTGAAGCTCTGGCTCAGGAAGTTTCGGTTGGTTTATCAGCTCTTGCAGCTCATCGATTTCACGACCAAGTCGCTCCGGGTTTCTTCGTAGAACGAACATCCGCCCGATCCGCATATCGGCGTCGCCGTTGTAAAGTTCACTCTCCTTTCCTTTGCGCATTTTGATCGCGAGACCGTTGACGTAGAACATTCCATTATCTTCAACTACATGGAATCCTAAACGATCATAGTCACTCATTAAACGCGACCGATAGTCCTCTAGCAAGCCGTGAAGCGAACCCGCCATTGCACTCATGTTGCGACTATCAATTATCGCTACACCACTAGCCATCAGGGCTTCGCGAAGGGCCGCATCCGGCGCGGTTCCGTATTGAACGACCGCTATAGGGATGCCGCTCCATTTCCGCCCGTCCCACATTGCGGCATCGCGAGGAAGTTTTCGTACGTCCTCGACAAACCGCCGAGCGAAAGCGATGCCCAATTCTCCGCCTTGCGTCCACTGCGGAGGATCTATAACCATCAGCTCCGCGAAGCTCGAGGGTGTCGACACGTGCTTGATCAAATCGGTGATGCCGATCATCGCAGGCCGATATCCTAAGCCAGAAAGCGCTGCCGGCATTTCACCCGGAAGGTCGGCACTTGCGAGAATTATGGCAGTCATCGGCTCCTAACTCACACTACACGACTATAGTGTTTCGGCCGTCCGGACTTCGCGGGTCACCTTCAAATACCGGGCGCTCCCGTCCTGGACTTATCTGGGGAGGCAACGCAGCCGCCGATAGTCTTCTAAGACACACCATAAAGGGTGTTGGGCTTGGAAGCGCGGCCGACCATTTTCACTAAGCCATATATCTCCCGGTGTTGCGTCGCTATCATCGCGTTCACGAGTCTCGAAAGCCCGCGAAATAACACGTGCTTTCGGTTCGGAATTGCGCTTAGGAGGCCGTTTCGTTTGACAATTCGCACAAGCTTGTCATCAGCCAAATATGAAACGGTTGCCACGACGTAGTGATAGCGAATGCCAAATAGCGTGGCAATTTCCTGATATGACAGGGCATTCGTCGCACAAACTGCGAGAAGTATCTTCGTCTTCCATATCCTCTTGATTAACCAGGAACGCGCATCCGTTCTTCCTTTCCCTGTTACTTCAGTCTTGATCAATGCAATCTTATTCTTCCACTTTGGAGCACCGCACATCTCGGCAATAGACCGTCCCAGAGATATAAGTGGGTCGTGAAGCGGGTGCTGCGGATTCAAAGCGAAGTGCGACGCGCCAAGTATGCGGTCGGAGCTTGGCGGGCGCATTAACTGCACAAGTCCTTGCTTTGCGAGTAGCAGCGTGTCACTATACACGCTAGCTTTCGTGATCCCGAGCGCGGATGTCAGTTGTGCGTATGTGCTTGGGCCGTTGGCAGCAAGCAGCGATATGAGGCGTGTGGCGAGTCTCGGTTCCGAAAACAACCGGGCACTTCGTTCGCCATCTAAGGCCCTTGCGACCCGTAACGCTTCCTTTCAGCGGCATAACATTTGCGATTTTATTGAGCGCCGATCGAAGCCCAACATAACCTCTCCATCCCCGATCTAGATGGTAGAGTCCATTCTGTTGTCGAGCAACGATTCCATCATCGAGCAACCGTCGAAGGGTTAGCCGAATGTCACCTGCTTCCAACGCCTCACTTGTGGCAATGGTGTTTACACTCGTTGGCTTGCGCAGGGCAAGCAAGATACGCGTTCGGCTTTCACTTCCGAAAACTGTTTTAATCTCGGCCCACTTTAGTTTTGTTTTACGACCGTTGATTTTCGGCTTGGTGAGTGCCATTTCAGCAAGCGTAACATCACCCAGCTGGCAGAAAGCTTGGCCGAGGGACAGCATTTGCTTATAGAGCTCATGCTTAGGGTTGAATCCAGCCATCTTTCTGCCTCGCGGATCGCGCTGAACGACAACCAGTCCAGCATCTCGCAATGCCCGCAGTATTAGCCTTATCTTTGCGTGTCTGTTTGTGGTGCTGCCGTAAAGGCCCTCAAGAATCTCCGTAAAATATAGCGCCGGCCTCGCCGAAAGCATCGCCAACACTTGCTCGCGCGGACCTCGACCAAAGATCCACGGCATGCGGTGGCCGCCCGCACCGATCGTGGTTTTGCTAAAAGTGGGCTTGGGTCTCGGCACCCTACTACCGTAATGCCGGCGAAAGAAACATTGACGTCCATTTTCGGTGTCCAGCCCTTCACGCATGCCATTAAAGACTCATCAAGCTCGCGATATCTCTATCAAGAGACTGGATCGTTACGCGTTCACCGTTAGAACGAACGAAGACGGACATGCCGATCAGTTCCTCGAGCGTATCGGCCTGCCGGATGGCTTGCCTACATGCTGCGTGGAGAGTCCGTAGCCAAAGGCCGCTATATGTCGAGAGCGTCTGCCCATCAACAGCAACTTCGATCGTTCCCGAATGTCGCTCAAAGTTGAGGAGATCACCGATCGACATTGCGAGTAACGGTTCCAATGCATTTTTCCGATTCCATTCGTATACCAAGCGGTGCATCTGCTCGAGCTTACGCCAATCTCGACGGTTGATGGTTGGAAGCCGATCCAACTTTTTCGTGTGTTTTCGTTTGCAAGTCGAGTCCACGGGGCCACCACCGGCGCATCCGCACTTCCTCAACTGAAAGTGTTTTGTCGCCGTCCGCAGAGCAACGGCGACAAACACCGTCACTCTTTCGAGGAGCCAAACTCGTCGGGAAATAGTTTGCGCAGGATCTCGCGCTGCGCCGTTTCCAGTCTCTAGGCGAATCGGGGCGCTTCAAAAGCCGATCATCAATTCTCAACGGCATACAACCTGCTTCACTACTAATCCGCGACAACTCTCGAAGAAGCGTTTCGTCGCCGGGCGCATTAATCAGGCGAAGCACACATGCCATATATTCAGAGTTTAGCGCACGCAACTCTAATATCTCCGAGGATATTGGGGAGAACTCGGAATCATCGGTAAGATCTGCCTCTATGGGGATGATCGCGTCCTTGAGCGCGTCGCTCAGCGCTTCAGCAAATGCTCGTTCACGCTCGTACAGCGTCCCAGTATCGGAGCAAGCGATTTGATACGCCTCATAAAATATTGAGCTGCGATCGAGCGGGGGTCGGTCCGAGGCATTCCACTGAAGGAACGCCCGCCAGATCTTTTCGTCAAGATAGTAAGGCATGCGGCTCTTTAAGCGAGCAAATAAAATACCGCTCATCCTTTCAATGGTCTCTTGGAGAGCAGCGTCTACGCGAATGCGTTCTTCGTACGCCGTGAGCTTGAGGGAATCTCTGATTCCATGGACCGATATCGTATATTGACGGCGTAAGCTGTCTCGGCTATTGAAATTCTTAAGATACTTTCGAGCGAATTTTTGATGTCGGGATGGCACCTGGTCGAGAATCGATTGCACCGCTAGCGGGAGATGCAGAAAGACGTGGCGTTCGTCGATCGTGTCCTTCAACGCATCAAGATCAAGACCAGCAACGACGATTACGATCACATCAAAGTGACCAAAGCCCATCCATCCTAGAAGCCTGTTCCGATCGATGAGACTCCCATAGATCGCGGCAATATCTGGTCTGGTTAAATTTGTGCCCGCCCTATGCGCCTTTAGAGTTGAAAAACCGGGCTCCGTCCCGTTAGGGAGACCGACCGCCTTGGGATCAATCCTGCGCCAGAAGGTTTCCTGATCAACGAGTCCTCTGCCCATATAGTCGCCGAGAAGCGCACCACCTCGGGCGGCCGCTACCTTTTTATGGGCGTCAAATAGCGGATCGATGGTCCGGCTCTCCTCCGTTGCGGAGAAGTTAAAGTTTAGATTTGGACAGCTACCTCGCAACATCTTCGGACTTGCACCAAATCCGGGATCGCTTACGCTGAAATGGCCGCCGACAAAAGCGTGCATTTCGTGACACTTCTTCAGCATCCCGATGCACTTAAAAAAAAAAAAAAAAAAAAAAAAAAAAAAAAAAAAAAAAAAAAAAAAAAAAAAAAAAAAAAAAAAAAAAAAAAAAAAAAAAAAAAAAAAAAAAAAAAAAAAAAAAAAAAAAAAAAAAAAAAAAAAAAAAAAAAAAAAAAAAAAAAAAAAAAAAAAAAAAAAAAAAAAAAAAAAAAAAAAAAAAAAAAAAAAAAAAAAAAAAAAAAAAAAAAAAAAAAAAAAAAAAAAAAAAAAAAAAAAAAAAAAAAAAAAAAAAAAAAAAAAAAAAAAAAAAAAAAAAAAAAAAAAAAAAAAAAAAAAAAAAAAAAAAAAAAAAAAAAAAAAAAAAAAAAAAAAAAAAAAAAAAAAAAAAAAAAAAAAAAAAAAAAAAAAAAAAAAAAAAAAAAAAAAAAAAAAAAAAAAAAAAAAAAAAAAAAAAAAAAAAAAAAAAAAAAAAAAAAAAAAAAAAAAAAAAAAAAAAAAAAAAAAAAAAAAAAAAAAAAAAAAAAAAAAAAAAAAAAAAAAAAAAAAAAAAAAAAAAAAAAAAAAAAAAAAAAAAAAAAAAAAAAAAAAAAAAAAAAAAAAAAAAAAAAAAAAAAAAAAAAAAAAAAAAAAAAAAAAAAAAAAAAAAAAAAAAAAAAAAAAAAAAAAAAAAAAAAAAAAAAAAAAAAAAAAAAAAAAAAAAAAAAAAAAAAAAAAAAAAAAAAAAAAAAAAAAAAAAAAAAAAAAAAAAAAAAAAAAAAAAAAAAAAAAAAAAAAAAAAAAAAAAAAAAAAAAAAAAAAAAAAAAAAAAAAAAAAAAAAAAAAAAAAAAAAAAAAAAAAAAAAAAAAAAAAAAAAAAAAAAAAAAAAAAAAAAAAAAAAAAAAAAAAAAAAAAAAAAAAAAAAAAAAAAAAAAAAAAAAAAAAAAAAAAAAAAAAAAAAAAAAAAAAAAAAAAAAAAAAAAAAAAAAAAAAAAAAAAAAAAAAAAAAAAAAAAAAAAAAAAAAAAAAAAAAAAAAAAAAAAAAAAAAAAAAAAAAAAAAAAAAAAAAAAAAAAAAAAAAAAAAAAAAAAAAAAAAAAAAAAAAAAAAAAAAAAAAAAAAAAAAAAAAAAAAAAAAAAAAAAAAAAAAAAAAAAAAAAAAAAAAAAAAAAAAAAAAAAAAAAAAAAAAAAAAAAAAAAAAAAAAAAAAAAAAAAAAAAAAAAAAAAAAAAAAAAAAAAAAAAAAAAAAAAAAAAAAAAAAAAAAAAAAAAAAAAAAAAAAAAAAAAAAAAAAAAAAAAAAAAAAAAAAAAAAAAAAAAAAAAAAAAAAAAAAAAAAAAAAAAAAAAAAAAAAAAAAAAAAAAAAAAAAAAAAAAAAAAAAAAAAAAAAAAAAAAAAAAAAAAAAAAAAAAAAAAAAAAAAAAAAAAAAAAAAAAAAAAAAAAAAAAAAAAAAAAAAAAAAAAAAAAAAAAAAAAAAAAAAAAAAAAAAAAAAAAAAAAAAAAAAAAAAAAAAAAAAAAAAAAAAAAAAAAAAAAAAAAAAAAAAAAAAAAAAAAAAAAAAAAAAAAAAAAAAAAAAAAAAAAAAAAAAAAAAAAAAAAAAAAAAAAAAAAAAAAAAAAAAAAAAAAAAAAAAAAAAAAAAAAAAAAAAAAAAAAAAAAAAAAAAAAAAAAAAAAAAAAAAAAAAAAAAAAAAAAAAAAAAAAAAAAAAAAAAAAAAAAAAAAAAAAAAAAAAAAAAAAAAAAAAAAAAAAAAAAAAAAAAAAAAAAAAAAAAAAAAAAAAAAAAAAAAAAAAAAAAAAAAAACCCCCCCCCCCCCCCCCCCCCCCCCCCCCCCCCCCCCCCCCCCCCCCCCCCCCCCCCCCCCCCCCCCCCCCCCCCCCCCCCCCCCCCCCCCCCCCCCCCCCCCCCCCCCCCCCCCCCCCCCCTTTTTTTTTTTTTTTTTTTTTTTTTTTTTTTTTTTTTTTTTTTTTTTTTTTTTTTTTTTTTTTTTTTTTTTTTTTTTTTTTTTTTTTTTTTTTTTTTTTTTTTTTTTTTTTTTTTTTTTTTTTTTTTTTTTTTTTTTTTTTTTTTTTTTTTTTTTTTTTTTTTTTTTTTTTTTTTTTTTTTTTTTTTTTTTTTTTTTTTTTTTTTTTTTTTTTTTTTTTTTTTTTTTTTTTTTTTTTTTTTTTTTTTTTTTTTTTTTTTTTTTTTTTTTTTTTTTTTTTTTTTTTTTTTTTTTTTTTTTTTTTTTTTTTTTTTTTTTTTTTTTTTTTTTTTTTTTTTTTTTTTTTTTTTTTTTTTTTTTTTTTTTTTTTTTTTTTTTTTTTTTTTTTTTTTTTTTTTTTTTTTTTTTTTTTTTTTTTTTTTTTTTTTTTTTTTTTTTTTTTTTTTTTTTTTTTTTTTTTTTTTTTTTTTTTTTTTTTTTTTTTTTTTTTTTTTTTTTTTTTTTTTTTTTTTTTTTTTTTTTTTTTTTTTTTTTTTTTTTTTTTTTTTTTTTTTTTTTTTTTTTTTTTTTTTTTTTTTTTTTTTTTTTTTTTTTTTTTTTTTTTTTTTTTTTTTTTTTTTTTTTTTTTTTTTTTTTTTTTTTTTTTTTTTTTTTTTTTTTTTTTTTTTTTTTTTTTTTTTTTTTTTTTTTTTTTTTTTTTTTTTTTTTTTTTTTTTTTTTTTTTTTTTTTTTTTTTTTTTTTTTTTTTTTTTTTTTTTTTTTTTTTTTTTTTTTTTTTTTTTTTTTTTTTTTTTTTTTTTTTTTTTTTTTTTTTTTTTTTTTTTTTTTTTTTTTTTTTTTTTTTTTTTTTTTTTTTTTTTTTTTTTTTTTTTTTTTTTTTTTTTTTTTTTTTTTTTTTTTTTTTTTTTTTTTTTTTTTTTTTTTTTTTTTTTTTTTTTTTTTTTTTTTTTTTTTTTTTTTTTTTTTTTTTTTTTTTTTTTTTTTTTTTTTTTTTTTTTTTTTTTTTTTTTTTTTTTTTTTTTTTTTTTTTTTTTTTTTTTTTTTTTTTTTTTTTTTTTTTTTTTTTTTTTTTTTTTTTTTTTTTTTTTTTTTTTTTTTTTTTTTTTTTTTTTTTTTTTTTTTTTTTTTTTTTTTTTTTTTTTTTTTTTTTTTTTTTTTTTTTTTTTTTTTTTTTTTTTTTTTTTTTTTTTTTTTTTTTTTTTTTTTTTTTTTTTTTTTTTTTTTTTTTTTTTTTTTTTTTTTTTTTTTTTTTTTTTTTTTTTTTTTTTTTTTTTTTTTTTTTTTTTTTTTTTTTTTTTTTTTTTTTTTTTTTTTTTTTTTTTTTTTTTTTTTTTTTTTTTTTTTTTTTTTTTTTTTTTTTTTTTTTTTTTTTTTTTTTTTTTTTTTTTTTTTTTTTTTTTTTTTTTTTTTTTTTTTTTTTTTTTTTTTTTTTTTTTTTTTTTTTTTTTTTTTTTTTTTTTTTTTTTTTTTTTTTTTTTTTTTTTTTTTTTTTTTTTTTTTTTTTTTTTTTTTTTTTTTTTTTTTTTTTTTTTTTTTTTTTTTTTTTTTTTTTTTTTTTTTTTTTTTTTTTTTTTTTTTTTTTTTTTTTTTTTTTTTTTTTTTTTTTTTTTTTTTTTTTTTTTTTTTTTTTTTTTTTTTTTTTTTTTTTTTTTTTTTTTTTTTTTTTTTTTTTTTTTTTTTTTTTTTTTTTTTTTTTTTTTTTTTTTTTTTTTTTTTTTTTTTTTTTTTTTTTTTTTTTTTTTTTTTTTTTTTTTTTTTTTTTTTTTTTTTTTTTTTTTTTTTTTTTTTTTTTTTTTTTTTTTTTTTTTTTTTTTTTTTTTTTTTTTTTTTTTTTTTTTTTTTTTTTTTTTTTTTTTTTTTTTTTTTTTTTTTTTTTTTTTTTTTTTTTTTTTTTTTTTTTTTTTTTTTTTTTTTTTTTTTTTTTTTTTTTTTTTTTTTTTTTTTTTTTTTTTTTTTTTTTTTTTTTTTTTTTTTTTTTTTTTTTTTTTTTTTTTTTTTTTTTTTTTTTTTTTTTTTTTTTTTTTTTTTTTTTTTTTTTTTTTTTTTTTTTTTTTTTTTTTTTTTTTTTTTTTTTTTTTTTTTTTTTTTTTTTTTTTTTTTTTTTTTTTTTTTTTTTTTTTTTTTTTTTTTTTTTTTTTTTTTTTTTTTTTTTTTTTTTTTTTTTTTTTTTTTTTTTTTTTTTTTTTTTTTTTTTTTTTTTTTTTTTTTTTTTTTTTTTTTTTTTTTTTTTTTTTTTTTTTTTTTTTTTTTTTTTTTTTTTTTTTTTTTTTTTTTTTTTTTTTTTTTTTTTTTTTTTTTTTTTTTTTTTTTTTTTTTTTTTTTTTTTTTTTTTTTTTTTTTTTTTTTTTTTTTTTTTTTTTTTTTTTTTTTTTTTTTTTTTTTTTTTTTTTTTTTTTTTTTTTTTTTTTTTTTTTTTTTTTTTTTTTTTTTTTTTTTTTTTTTTTTTTTTTTTTTTTTTTTTTTTTTTTTTTTTTTTTTTTTTTTTTTTTTTTTTTTTTTTTTTTTTTTTTTTTTTTTTTTTTTTTTTTTTTTTTTTTTTTTTTTTTTTTTTTTTTTTTTTTTTTTTTTTTTTTTTTTTTTTTTTTTTTTTTTTTTTTTTTTTTTTTTTTTTTTTTTTTTTTTTTTTTTTTTTTTTTTTTTTTTTTTTTTTTTTTTTTTTTTTTTTTTTTTTTTTTTTTTTTTTTTTTTTTTTTTTTTTTTTTTTTTTTTTTTTTTTTTTTTTTTTTTTTTTTTTTTTTTTTTTTTTTTTTTTTTTTTTTTTTTTTTTTTTTTTTTTTTTTTTTTTTTTTTTTTTTTTTTTTTTTTTTTTTTTTTTTTTTTTTTTTTTTTTTTTTTTTTTTTTTTTTTTTTTTTTTTTTTTTTTTTTTTTTTTTTTTTTTTTTTTTTTTTTTTTTTTTTTTTTTTTTTTTTTTTTTTTTTTTTTTTTTTTTTTTTTTTTTTTTTTTTTTTTTTTTTTTTTTTTTTTTTTTTTTTTTTTTTTTTTTTTTTTTTTTTTTTTTTTTTTTTTTTTTTTTTTTTTTTTTTTTTTTTTTTTTTTTTTTTTTTTTTTTTTTTTTTTTTTTTTTTTTTTTTTTTTTTTTTTTTTTTTTTTTTTTTTTTTTTTTTTTTTTTTTTTTTTTTTTTTTTTTTTTTTTTTTTTTTTTTTTTTTTTTTTTTTTTTTTTTTTTTTTTTTTTTTTTTTTTTTTTTTTTTTTTTTTTTTTTTTTTTTTTTTTTTTTTTTTTTTTTTTTTTTTTTTTTTTTTTTTTTTTTTTTTTTTTTTTTTTTTTTTTTTTTTTTTTTTTTTTTTTTTTTTTTTTTTTTTTTTTTTTTTTTTTTTTTTTTTTTTTTTTTTTTTTTTTTTTTTTTTTTTTTTTTTTTTTTTTTTTTTTTTTTTTTTTTTTTTTTTTTTTTTTTTTTTTTTTTTTTTTTTTTTTTTTTTTTTTTTTTTTTTTTTTTTTTTTTTTTTTTTTTTTTTTTTTTTTTTTTTTTTTTTTTTTTTTTTTTTTTTTTTTTTTTTTTTTTTTTTTTTTTTTTTTTTTTTTTTTTTTTTTTTTTTTTTTTTTTTTTTTTTTTTTTTTTTTTTTTTTTTTTTTTTTTTTTTTTTTTTTTTTTTTTTTTTTTTTTTTTTTTTTTTTTTTTTTTTTTTTTTTTTTTTTTTTTTTTTTTTTTTTTTTTTTTTTTTTTTTTTTTTTTTTTTTTTTTTTTTTTTTTTTTTTTTTTTTTTTTTTTTTTTTTTTTTTTTTTTTTTTTTTTTTTTTTTTTTTTTTTTTTTTTTTTTTTTTTTTTTTTTTTTTTTTTTTTTTTTTTTTTTTTTTTTTTTTTTTTTTTTTTTTTTTTTTTTTTTTTTTTTTTTTTTTTTTTTTTTTTTTTTTTTTTTTTTTTTTTTTTTTTTTTTTTTTTTTTTTTTTTTTTTTTTTTTTTTTTTTTTTTTTTTTTTTTTTTTTTTTTTTTTTTTTTTTTTTTTTTTTTTTTTTTTTTTTTTTTTTTTTTTTTTTTTTTTTTTTTTTTTTTTTTTTTTTTTTTTTTTTTTTTTTTTTTTTTTTTTTTTTTTTTTTTTTTTTTTTTTTTTTTTTTTTTTTTTTTTTTTTTTTTTTTTTTTTTTTTTTTTTTTTTTTTTTTTTTTTTTTTTTTTTTTTTTTTTTTTTTTTTTTTTTTTTTTTTTTTTTTTTTTCAGCCTAAGATCCCGACCAGGGTCCTCCGGAGCGGGGCTGGCTGCATCAACTAATCTGCCGATCCTCTTGACGACGTCCTCAATCTCGTCGTTGCTTAGGGGCCGCCAAGAGCCATTAACGTACGGCAGTGTCGGCTCCGTTCATGCACTGAGTTGATGCCCACGATGTTGAAGGGTGAGCGTGCACCGCGACTGAGCACATTCATGCCGCTAGGACAAATCAATTCCGCCGGCGTCGAGAAATATTCTAGTTACCATCGCGTACTGCGCGTGCTCTGCAATCTCACGCTCAAGCTCCTCTCGAGAACTGCCTTGACCAGTGGCTTTTTACATTTCGCATGTAGCTCTGCGATTCGACGTATGTGAGCCAAGTGTTCTTGACGAATTCGCACGAGCTCTGGTCGATTTAGCTTCACGACGGTCTCCGTGATTTCGCCTTTATCATCGCCAAAGCGCGGCATTACAAAGTGGCCAGCGGCGAACAGATGGTTATTGGGGTCATCGAGATAGGGGTCAATTAGCGGATTGTCCGGATCGTAATAAGCACGCTTCGCATTGTTACACCAGTAACACGCTATTGTCAGGTTTGCATAATTGAGGAGCAGGTCCGGTCGATATTCTTTAGGCAGCATGTGCTCTACATCGCCCGGATAGACATGGGGCACTTTGCTCTCGCAGTAGGCGCACTTGTCATGACATTCTAGCATTAGCTCTGTCTTCACGCGCGCATCTGAATAGGCGTGTTTCAGGCTGTCAGGAACGTGTCCACCATTTTCGGTTAGCTGGACCATCCTTTGAGATTGCCCATCCAGCCAACGTTGAGCGGCGCTGTTGTTGCGGCGACTTAGCTTAATCAGTTTTGATCTTCGTTCTCGGCGAGTTCAACTATCTTCTCAGGAGCGAACCGCCCCACGCCTTCCATTGTCATCTCTTGTCGCATTTCGTTGACGGTATTGACGGTAAACGGGCGCGACTTGTATATTTCCAAGATCCTTGTTAGGCGGTCCGCAGCCCAAACTGGCATCGAAGATGGAAGACCAAGAACATCGCGCAGGATGTCATTTGCCGGCTATGCTTTCTCGACAAAGTCGAGCTCTTCAGAGTCTACCTTGTGCTGCCCATTGTATCGCAGGACGATTACTTGCGAATCGGGGGAAGAACTAACAACTAGCGGATTATGCGTTGCAACAACAAACTGCGCCGTCGGAAATGCGTCGATAAGGCCCGGCAGCAACCGCACCTGCAGCTCGGGGTGCAAGCGGTTTTCTGGTTCATCGAAAGTGACGACAAATTCCTTACCACTCGTGGCGAACATGGATAGTTGCCACGCAACATCGATGACAGATGCTATGCCGCCGGATACCGCATCGAGCGAAAAGGTGCCGGCGCTCGTTTTCACGAGCACGTCTGGGGGCTCGATCGATAAACCTTGAAACCCTAGGCTCGCGGGCATTATTTTCCGTAAAGTTTCCTCGAAGCCGCGGTAGAGTGCAACGTATTCGTCATTCGGGCGGACTACCTCATTACCGAGCGGAAGAGCGCTAACGAGATCAGGCTTTCTTTTATTGAATAATTTGGTGCCCGTCCGCCGCCCTGCCGATACCTTTGCAGAACGGCTCCGTAGTACTGGGAGAATAGATGCTCTCTCGGTTGAACGGCTGTTGGTATGCTCTCTACTTGCTGATGTGTGTAAACTGCGCGATGCGATGCTATGTGGAGTCCCGGAATGCTCACGGGAGGCTTGAACTGCACCACGTACGTCGGACCGATACTTACGGGCAAATAAGGTCAGATCGCTGGCCATTGGCAAGCTGCAAAAAGCTAATGGATTCTGAGACGGCGCCGATTTGTGGATGCCCGGTTACGCGATCCCAGAGGTCTGTAAGATACTTTAACGGACCGCCCTTGCGGCTCGGGGTACCAATGAGAGGAACCTGCCAGCCGTAGTTTTGGCTCAAGAGATTCAGTAGCGTCGTCTTGCCGGCACCGTTCTCGCCTGTAAGGACCGTCAGCCGCGGATGAAACTTGATGTTAACGCGTGAGTACTGGCGCCATCCGCCCACATGAAGTTCGGCGAGAATCACGTCGTCGATCTCCGGTTCAGCAAGGGACGTTCATACTGAAAGGTCCTTAACATTGCGCTGGATGTCTTGGCCAACTTCCGGTGGCTCGCCTCGACGAACGGACGCGTCGTCCTAATTTAGTAAGGCGAAAGTGTCGACATTAGCCGGTCGGTGCTTGACGCTGACGAGCGTAGACGGTCGAGACTGGACGGTATCGGACTCGCGCTCCGTTAGGTTCCGCGACAGCCTTACCGCGGTCGCGTTCCGGATATTGTGATGCCATTCCAAGTATCTTCGAGATCGAGGCCTGTCTTAACGCGCTCATATGTCTCATCTGGCGGAATCTTGGCTAGCATCGAATCGGGGATGTCGACCCTTTCGTTCAATGTCGTGCCGTTATGAAAGACGTATTCTTGAGCATCGCCGTTCGCAAGCGTCAAAGGAATCGTCGCTGTCACCACTGTCGCTTCGTAGGTCTTTCGCGGCACATATATCCTCCCGCGATAAAAATGCGCTGTAAATTGCAGCGAAATGTCTTGCAGCACTATTGGGCCGGTATTCTTTAGAGTGCAAACGCCAACACTTCTGTCCCTGACCTGGCCCAAATACGGCGAACCTTTGAAGCTAGCATCGAATAGGTAAGGCGAGATTTCAAGCGGCACATCATACGCGGATGTGGCTATTTGTGCTGCACGTTCTTTTTTCACGTCGCATTCCATTCGAGAAACCGGCGTCCGGCTGGCGGACGCGGCTTTGTTTTGTGGTTGTGCGATCCTAAAGGCCGCATACCACCCTGCTGCGGCGAGCACAACCGCTACGAAAAGCGTTGCCCACGCAGCAACGGCCGCGCTGCGGGCCGCCTTCGCTGCACGCTCTGCCGCGTTAGGTTGTTGGGAATGCTCAGATGGGCTGTTTGCTTTACTCATCGTTGCTCGTAGCTAATTCTTTTCCATTTGGTGGCCTTGAAACCACGCGGGCTTATGATCCTTGGTTACGTCGAGAGCGGAATCATCGACAGGCTGGAAGGTCTTCCAATCTGACCATTCGCAGCCGACGCCTCTTACGCGCACCATCAGTACTAGGTCAGAAAACTTAGTCATTGACAGATTGTAAAAAACACCCACGACGGCACCCTGGATCTTTGCTCGTGGGCCAATCTCGCCATGAGACAGCAAGGACGCGATGGGCAGGCGGTTTCTGTGGATTAAGTACGACCAGCCGTCCGGTGCCTGAAAACCTCCGGATATTTGTTGTTCACCCGCGAAGACAACCGCAGACTCTACGGCGGATATGTGCGCCCCCTCTGATCCCTCGTTTTCAACCAGGACATCAGTGGTGATCAGCCAGCCGTTGAACTCTTCGACTGCACGGTACGAGGCACCGAGTATCGCCGGCACAAGTCGTGGACGCTTGGCGCGCTCCAGTGCCAGTTCCGCCTCAAGTGTCGCCACCTCTACCCGGGAGTCGCTCCAGGCCCGAGAGAGAGCCCTGAATAGGGACACACCGGCCCAACAAATTCCAAGAGCACCTAAGACGATCGCCGGTGTCTGGTTCACCGAGATCAGGGCGTCCCTGATGCCGACAACGGCGCCAAGAACGATGAGAATCGCCGCCGGCAGGCTACTGGTTACATCCTTTACCCAACGCTCTCCGAGCTGAGCCCACAGGCTGGTTCTGCTGACTGGCGGCTTCATCTTCAGAAACCAATACGCCAAAGCGCTGGCGATATCAAGTTCGGCTCGAGCAGTGGGCCTCAGTCCCTGAACTGGCGTTAGTCCGCTGCGGACGTTACTTCAATCCGAAGAGTGTATCGCGTTCGGAGATTGCGTATCTCCAATACAGGAAATTAGCCTGTATCCGATACTACGTACCGCGCGTTTACCTAGTATCGCAATTGCATTTTGTATTGCGATACTGGGTTACGTATTCATAATGCTCAGAGATCTTCCCCACGTGTAAACCTTGGTGTAAATCTAACGATTCGATTGACGCCGAAAAGAAGACGAGGGTATTGCACTCGAAAGCGCGCTGGGCACAGGTCCAGCGGCCGTAGAGCCGTTGACCGTACCGGCGTAGTTAAAGACGGGCGTAGCATCGGAAGTTCCGCCGGTCGATCCCGGTCCGCCACCGGCGACGCCACCGGTCGCTGACGATGCGTCGGCGCCACTGTTCGTCGTCGTCAGTGTGCCAACGTTCACAAAGATTGCGGGGCCGGCAGCGGCACCTCCGCCTGATCCTTGCGTACCTCCATTGCCGCCATGGATGCTGGCCGTTAGCAAACCGCCGACGCCACCGTTGGGAGAACACGAACCTCCCCCACCGCCGGGACCTCCATTCCCGACCGTTCCCGAGCCACATCCACCCCCACCACCGCCGAAACCGCCAGCGCCGCCGGAAAAATTGCTTGAACCAGCAGCGCCACCGCCGCCTCCACCGAAACCTCCGGCGCCTCCGTTAAACGCGCCATTACTGCCGGCAGCGTTCTCGCCATATCCGCCCCCGCCAACTGCGGCACCGTTGAGCCCGCCGCCGCCGCCCCCGCCTCCTAGTCCGCCGCTGCCCCCTGCATCGATCGGAGCGGTCGTCGGATTCGGGAAGCCTGCGCCCAGCACGCCGCCTCCACCAGGCGCGCCATCCATAACAGGGCTTGAAAGGGCGAAACTGCCACCAACGCCGCCGAGACCGCCGCCACCGCCGCCGCTCGTTCCGGCGCCGTTGGCTCCTCCCGCTCCTCCTAAGGACGTGCAATCGTAGAAGTAAACGTTCGCGAGTATTTACTGAGGCATTGTTTACAAAAATGCCAGCCCCGAGACCAGCGCCGCCCCCTCCGGAGTACCCATCGATGCCCGCCGCGCCGCCTTGAGCAAGAGCTCTCTGTACCTGAAGGTTTTGCAGCGTCGCAGTGCCGTTGTCGACGAAGAAGGCACGATACGCGGCGGCACCGTCGATGATGACGCGACCGAATAATCCGCCGTCAATCGTGATGTTGTTCTCGATCGGCGGAAGGGGACCGTTAAGCGAGATGATACATGTTGAGCTGCCGCACATCGCTGTCGTGTTAAAAACGATCGAGCTGCCAGAGCTTGCGTTGAGAATCGCGTTGCGTAAGTCGCCCGGGTTTCCGTCCCCTGTTCCTGGCGGATTCGTTAGAGATCCTTGCGTGCCCGCATTCGAATCTGTATTCAGCGACACGACGATCGCGCCCGAAAAAGAGACCGTGAAAGGCTGAGCTCCGCTTGTCCCCGTCGCCGTAGTAACGGTGACGCTTCGAGACCCTGCGAACGCCGATGGATCGATAAAAAGGCTCACGGATAAAGATGTTGAGC
Source organism: Vulcanimicrobiota bacterium (assembly GCA_963715815.1). Classification (GTDB taxonomy): domain Bacteria; phylum Vulcanimicrobiota; class Vulcanimicrobiia; order Vulcanimicrobiales; family Vulcanimicrobiaceae; genus JAFAMS01. The sequence goes on from OY970278.1 coordinate 3,103,604, forward strand.
TTGTCACCGTTGCGTAGCTTACGTCGACGCCGGCACCGCTTACGTTTACGACGGCTCCACTCGCGAAGTTCGTTCCCGTGAGGGTCTCGTTCACATTCGTCCCAATGAGACCGCCACTCACGCTAAGAGACGTGAGTGTTGGCAGCTGAGACGACGTAGAAGTTACAACCGGACTGGGAGTGCTGCTAACGCTGGACGAGGGGGTTGCGGGCGGACGCGACGAGCTAGCGCAAGAAGTGAAAATTGCAACCGCGACAACAGTGGAAAACGAGCGATACGTGAAAGCTCGAAACGACACTAAAATTACTTTTCGCGGGTTCCGAAGCGACTTCTTTCCAAGGGGCGACGATAACCGGTCGCCGCGGGGAGCAAGGCAACGTCTGAGACCTGGATGACCCGCTCAGCGTCTTTCATTCAGCGATTTTGTATCGCGAATACAAGGGGGACCGCTGTATCCGATACTATGTACCGCGCGTTGGCGCGATTCTCTACGCCGGTTATTTGCTCATTTCAGTTCTAGGTCTCCGGAGCTCGGGCGCGGATAGCGATTGCAACGCACGCGATTACGGCAAGCGCATAGACGAGATCGCGAAGCGTTACGGCTTCACGAACGATCAAGCGTGAGATCCCGATCGTAACCAAAGGCTGCAATACGAGCAGCTGACTGATGCGAGCCGTACCGCCCAGCTGCATCCCGCGATACCACGCCATCGCACCGAGAAACATACTAACCAGTGAAACCCAGGCAAAACCGCCCCACGCAGCAAGCGAGACGTCGTGGGGAGGTGACTTTAGGAGATCGATTGCGAGCGGTATCGCAACGACCGGAATCATCAGCAGCAGCGCCCACGACAACGTCTTGTCGGCGCCCAGGCGGTGCGAAAGGCGCGACCCCTCGACGTAGGCGATGCTCGTGCTCGCGACTGCGGCAATGAAATAGAGATCTGCAACCGTAAATCCGACGCCCGATGCGAGCACGTACGCGCTGACTGCGATGAGCGCGCCAATGCAGCCGACCCAAAACATTGCGGGCGGACGTTCGTTGTTGCGAAGAACTGCAAGCGCGGCAGTCGCGGACGGCGAGAAGCCGGCAACGACGGCACCGTGCACCGACGACGCCGTCGCAAGTCCGAGCGCGACGAACAACGGATAGCCGATCGCTAGACCTGCACCCGTCACCGCGAGGACGACGAGATCACGCCACGCCGGAACGGTAACGCGAGAGAGGATCAGTAACGCGGCGCCAAGCGTTCCCGCGATGATGATGCGGCCGGCAGTTACGACGAAGGGATCAAAGCCCGTTATCGCCAGCTTCGTGGCCGGGAAGGTTCCGCTGAAGGCGACGATCCCGACCATTCCCAAGAGCACGCCGCCGCGAACGTTCCCGTTTCCGTTTCCGTTCACTGCGCGACGCTAAATCCGCTGATGCCTCGCGCTTGTTCCTCACGACGCTCGACGCGTTCGACGCTCGCGCCGCTCGGTGGATTTCTCAGGACCGCATCGATGAAATCGTTTACGGCGTCGTCATCGCCCTCGACGTCGATCTCGACGGCGCCCGAAGATAAATTACGCACCGTCCCCGCGACTGGAAATCGCGCGGCAAGGCGTATGACCGTATAACGAAAACCAACTCCCTGCACGCGGCCGTGCAGCTCGAGAATGATGCGCGCTATGCCTTGACCTCGGCGCGTGCGCCCTTCGCAGCACGCAACAGCATTCCGCTGTCACCCGAATAACCGACGAGCGTGTAGCCCATCGCGACGCAATCATTTGCAAATGCTGCGTCGTGTATCTGGATGCCGGCGTACTTGCCGTGCTTCTTGGCGATTTGCGGTATGAGGGCGATTGCTTCCTTATACTGCTGGGTCATCTTCGACCAGACCATCGACGGCTCGCCCATCGTCAATGCCAAATCGTTTGGCCCGACGAAGAGCAGGTCGACGCCTTCGGTCGCTGCGATCGAATCTGCGTTCTTCACTGCTTCCGGCGTTTCGATTTGCACCATCAGCATTGTCTCTTCGTTCGCACGCGGACGATATTCAGGCATTTCGCTTCCAAACGCTATCGGCGCACGAATCCCACCGCAGCTCCGATTCCCAAGCGGGGGATACTTTGCATCGGCGACGGCGGCTTTGGCTTGATCCGACGTGTTGACGACGGGAACCAGCGTCCCGTAGGCGCCCATATCGAGCACTTTTTGAATGAGCGACGACTCGTTCCATGTAACGCGTACGAATGGAGTGCAACCAGCCGCGCGGACCGCGTTGATCAGATTGATGACGGCGTTTCCGGCGATCGGACCATGCTCGGTGTCGACCATCAACCATTCAAATCCGGCGGCGGCCATGATCTCGGCAGACAGCGGGCTCTCGAAGGCGAGCCACGAACCGACGCTTACTCCACCAGCCTTCAATTTTTTTCTTACTGTGTTTTCACGCATTACCCAGTCTATGCGTCTCTTGACGGCGTTCCTGTTTGCGAGCGTGGTCGCCCCGGCTGCAGCCGCGACGCTCCCGACCGTGCTTGCGCCGCCCGCGCCGTTTCCGCATATCGTTGCGCAATCGCTCGCCCGGGAATTCGTCGCGCCGGGCGTGACACGCGGCGACTATCGTTTAGCCACGGTGAACGGTCCGCTCATCATCTCGGTCATCGCGATCGACACGCACGATCCGACCGTCCGCCTTGCCGACGTCATCGCGAACGATCATTTGGTTTCGGCAGGTGAAACGGTTTCGTCGATGGCGCTGCGCACACACGCAATCGCGGGGATCAACGCCGATTACTTCGATATCGGTCAGACAAATCAACCGCTCGGCATCGTCATAACCGATGGCACGCTTATTCGAACGCCGAGCCGCAGAGTAGCACTCGACGTCGGCCGTGACGGAAGCGTGCACTTCGAGCCGTTCAGCTTTAACGGCACGGCAACGTTCAACGGGACGACGATACCGCTGACGGCGGTGAACGAATGGCCGCCGCAAGGCGGAGCCTCGCTGCTCAGCGCGGCGTTTGGTCCGCTGTCCGCGTCGACGCAAGATATCGTGCTCGTTTCGCTCAACGCACTCGGTGCGCCCAATGCACTTGCCGGCGACTATCGTGTGATCGGTGTATATTCCACTACGACCGGCCCGCTCGGTACGCCGACGCTCGCACTCGGTCCGGCTGCGCTCAAGCTGACGCCTCCGCCGCAACCAGGTGACACGGTAACGATTGCCGGCGACACCAATCCGCCGCTTGCGAACATCGCAACCGCGATTGGTGGCGGACCGGCGCTGCTCGTCGACGGAAAACCTTATAACGACCCGAACGCCCCGGCGCCCGAGGAACGCGATCGCCGTTTTCCCGTCTCGGGCGCAGCTCTCAGCGCCGACGGAACGCTGTATTTTATCGCCGTCGACGGACGCGATGGAGCGCTTTCGATCGGCTTGACGCGCCCCGAATTCGGCGCGTTAATGGCCGGACTCGGCGCGAGCGACGGAATGGCGTTTGATTCGGGCGGTTCCGCAACGCTCGTTGCGCGCCGTCTCGGCGAAACGACAACCAGTCTTCTCAACGCACCCTCGGACGGCAGCGAACGGCCCGTCGCCGACGGTCTCTTCGTCTACAGCGATGCGCCCCAAGGGCCGCCGGCCCGGCTCGTGCTGCATCCGTCGCGCATCGTCGCGGTACGCGGAGCCCGCGTTCGTGTTACGGCTGCAATCACGGATGCAGCCGGACATTTGCTCGGACCAGCACCGAGTCTTACCGTCGATGCGCTGCGCACGCAAACGCTCCCAGTGCGAAACGGAGCGCTGCGCACTGACCTTCCGATTGAGGTTGTCGATCGCGTTGCGCACCTAACGATCGGCCCCGCTCGGCCTAATCCGGATCCGAATGGTAGCATCGAGCTGACCGCAGATGCATACGATCCCTCCGGACGTCCCATCGATACGAGCGGCGCCGTGCACTGGAGCTCGGACAGCGGAACATTTATCGAACCGGGCTTGTTCCACGCCGGCGCGCGCGATGCAACAGTCGTTGCAACGACCGGCGGCATGTCTGCAAAAACGCTCGTGCGCGTCGGACGCCACGAGGTTCCGGTCGCGGGCTTTTCACCGCAGGGCGTTTCGCTCAATTACGATTTCACGGGCAGTACCCGCATCGCGTACGCGAACGGAGCGTACGCGCTGCCGGGAGATCCGCTCAGCTTCAGTGTCGAGATCAATGGCGACGCGAGCGGCGTCGGATTGCGCGCTGCTTTCGTGAATAGTCTCGGCGAGCGAACGGCCCTGACGCTTGCGAGACGCGTCGATTGGCGCGGATGGCAGAAACGTAGGATCGTCATCCCTGGTCTCTTGAATCCGCCGATTCATCTCGTCTCGCTCTACGCCGTCAATTCGCTCGGAACGCCGCCGGTGCACGCGGCCGGAACGATCGGGTTTCGTAATCCCACCGTCATTCTTCCGGGAACGCCATGAAACGACTCGAGGCACTCGCAGCAATCGGCGCGACGCTCGTTGCCGCCCCTTTTCGAGGCGTTCCGGTTTTCATGTATCACCACGTCAACAATACGATTCCGAGCAGTCAGCTTGCACTTGGCCTCACGCTTCCGACGGCGTCGTTCGAAGCGCAGCTGCGTTATCTCGCGAATAACAAGATCGCAACGCTCACGGCCGGCGAGCTCACCCAGGCGTTGTCACGCGGCGAGCATCCGCAACGCACGGTGGTGCTCACGTTCGACGATGGCTACGAGGACAGCTCGATCGTCATCGCACCGCTCTTGGCGCGTTACGGCGCGCGCGCGACGTTCTTCGTCAACGCCGGAACGATCGAACATCGCAATCATTTGAGTTGGCGAGAGATGCGCGCCTTGCGCGCGGCCGGCAACGAAATCGGGGCGCACGGAATGCATCATCTCGATCTCTCGACGCTTGACCGCGACGGTCAGCTGCACGAAGCCGGCGACTGCGTCGCGCGCATCGAGCGTTTTCTCGGTTTTCGTCCCGTCAGCTATGCGTATGCGAGCGGCGCATATAACGCGACGACGCTCGACGTGATGCGCGAAATCGGAATCCGGTCTGCATGGACCGAAATCGTCGGCCGCGCGAAAAATGTTCGCGATCCATACAAAATGCCACGTCTGCGCATAACGCGCGACATGACGGTCGATGGATTCGCGGCGCTCGCTACTTAGGCGAAGGCGTTGACGTTGTTGCCGACGCCGAGCGACTTCATCAAGATGTCGGCTTGAACGGCTTGGAGATTTTCAACGCCTTTGAGGACCGGTAGCGCGACCGACGACGTTCCACTTGCGGCAACAGAGCTGATCGAGCTGATATCCATAATGACTCTCGACGTTCGCTCGGGCGCGGGGGCCTCCCCCGTCCAGGGCCGTGCCGGGGGTCACTGTCTGGGTGCGGCTGTCGCGTAGTCCTTGCCGAGGATGATGGTTACGTCGTGCTGGGTCGCTGCCATGCCCACACCCACATCGGCGAGGACCTGGGCATCGGCCAGGTTCATGTCGCGCCGCAGAACGCCGTCGATCCCCGGGGGCGCCGTCGGAGCGAGCCGGATGACCGTCGTCGGGTAGGAGGCGTCGGCTTTGGTGACCGCCGCAATTGCGAAGCCTTCTTTGTGGAGCGCGGCCGCAAGGCTCTTGGCTAGGCCCGGGACGCCACTGCCATTCTCGACGCGCAGACGCACTTTACCCGGATCGAATTTCGGCTCGAAGAGGTTGGCGACGATCTTGGCTTTGGCAGGCTCGTCCGCGATCAGCATGTCGCCCGCGTAGCCGGTCGCGCGATCGCCGGTAAACGGAATCTGCGTCGCGTTCAGATTCGCAAGATTGAAAGAAGCGTACGCGTTCGCCAGGCTGAGCAGCTCTTGCGGTTTGAAATTCGTCACGACGTCGCGTCGCGTCACGTCGACGAGATCCCGCAGATGGAAAACGTCGTTGAGCTTGTCCTTCTCCAGCTTGGAAAGCACGACGCGGATAACTTGCTGCTGGCGTTTGATCCGGCACGGATCGCTGCACGCGTCGTGACGGAAGCGCATGTACGATACGGCTTGCTCGCCGTTCATGTGATAGACTTTGCCGCCCGTGAAATGAATGTGAAGGTGACCCCAGCTATCGTCGTAGTTCATCGTCTCGTCGGGCATAACGTCGACGCCGCCGATCGCATCGACTAAATCCTTTGTGGCGGCGATGCGCAATACCATATAGCGGTCGAAATAACGGTTCGGTGCAACTTGCGGCAACCCAAGCCACGAGCCGATGACGTTGTCGGCTTCCGTGATCCCGCCATTCGAATACGCGGCATTGATCTTGTTGGCGTGGCCGTCGAAGGTTGCTTCCATGTCGCGCGGGACCGATACGAGGTGAATCTGCGAAGTGCGCAGATCGAGCGCTGCAACCATGATCGTGTCACTGCGTCCGTGCGCCGAAGACGGCATGTCGCGGTTCGTGTAATCGTAGTCGACGCCGAGCAGCAGCACCAACAACTCGTTCTTATTGAACAGCGCTTGCGGCGCGGGCACGGCCAATGTTGCAGCCTGATGCACGAAGCGCGCGACGAGCGCTTCGCGTTCGCGTTCGTCGATTCGCATAATCGCAGTCGTCAACGCGAGGCCGGCGAGCAGCGCCGCGAAAAATGTTATGCCAAGTACACGAACCTTGGTGTGCTCAGCTAATCCTCTGAACATTCAGTCGCGCGAGTTCCGGCACATGCTAACCGGCCTCCTTTAGACCTGGGAGATACCCAGGAAACACGTTTTTCACCAATGTACATACGATCAGAAACGACGCGTGAGGAAAACGACGTTTGCCGCAGTCGCGGCGCTGACTCCGCTGCTCTTCTTGCCGCTCTTTAGTGCGGCAGCAACCGAGCACGCCAGTTTTACCAGCGGCAGCATTCGCGAGACGTTTATCGCGCTGCCCAGCGGGGGCGTCGAATATGACGTCGTTCTGGTCCCAGATATCACCGAGGTGAGAAAGCTTCGCAACGAAGCACGGCGCCGGACGCTCGCGTTCGAACACGGACGCTTCGTCGATCCCACCAACCCGCACGGCGACCTTGTACCCGGACTCCGCGAGATGCGGCATCAGTGGGGCAAGCTGCACGTCCGCTGTGAGGATCTTCCAAACGGCTCGCGCATCCGGTACATGACGCGCGACCCCGTCATGGTTGAGGCGCTTCATCAGTGGTTCGCCTCGCGCGTCGTCAATAAGATTCGCTAGGCGTCTTTGAACGGGTGCTCGCTCGGATCGAGCACTTCGCTAAAGCTCGGTCCTTGCGTCTGGAACGGCGTCTCTTTTGGCACGCACAGCATGTTCGTCGTGACGATGTTCGGATACAGGTTCTCTGCGTTCTGTTTGAAATTCGCATCGTTGTAGAGCGGCGTCACATGCCAAAACGCGCGATAGCCAAGCTCGTACAATAGCTCGATGAGCTCTTGGGAACGATCGATGCGATCGTTCTCGATGTACATTACCGGGCGGAAGCGCGCGATGAACTTGCGGCCTCCCCGGAGCACGTCGGCCTCCATTCCCTCGACGTCGATTTTCACGAGATCGGCGCTGCGCGCGTCCAGATAGTCATCGAGAACGATGCGCGCGACCGGCCGGCCTTCCTTGAACTCGGAGACTTCGATCCCGCCGTAGTTTGCTTCTACCGAATAGTCGATCTCGGGAATCAGCACCTCACCATGCGTCGCACCAACCGCGGCGTGAATGCAGTCGACGTTCGGCAAATCGTTGAGCGCAATGTTTGCGCATAGCATTTGGAAGATCAAGCGTTGCGGTTCGAATGCGTACACGAATCCATTTGCGCTAACGTGTTTCGCGAGCGGGATCGTGTGATCGCCGATATTGGCGCCGAGATCGAAGACCGTACTGCCGGGTGCGCACAGCTGCCGGAGCAGCTCGAGCTCGTACTCGTGCGCCTCACCGTACGCTTCGAGCGCTTTTCCGATGTAAATGTCGTTCGGATTGTAGAGAAACCGGCCGTAGCGTGTCTGCGTCAAACGATTGATTTCGCGCACGCCGGGTCAGTTCAGAACGATTATTTCTTTGCCGCTATCGTCGAACATGAAGCGCGTCGAAAAGCGCTCTTCCTTCTTCCCCTCAGTCAATTTCGAATGGATCGTAAGACGGTGCATGTTCTTGCCGCGCCACGGCGCAACGCCGCCGTACTCGAACTGAACCAACGGGTGAGGCTTATCTTCCAGCGGCGCGAGACGATGGCGTTTGACGAGCTCCGCAAAGAGCTTGTGTTGAAACGCCTGCGGTAGCATACGCGCGACGTCGTCCGTCTTGACCTTGACGGTCTCGAGCTCTTCCTGAGCCTTGTTTTTCACCTCGACCTTTTCGCCGGAGATGAAACGCACCACAATGTCCCAATCGTCGGCGCCGATGCCGACGAACTTCAATCCGTAGCACTCGACCGCTTTTCCGTTGTGGTTGACCTTGCTGTGCCAGACCGGAATGCAGCGCATGTTGACGACACGCGTATCGAGCGTGGCGCGCACGCTGTATTGCTGATCGCCCGTCTCCTCTTGCGTGAGAATACACATTCCCTCATCGCTGAGGTCGACGCCGATCGCGGGCCGCCAAGTCTCGCCGTCGAGGCTATACGCGGCTTTGTAGCCTTTCTTGACGCGCTCGTGCTCGCGACGATTCGGGTCCTTACCCCCGAATAGCCCCATCAAGTTTGAAAGCACAAGCAACCTACTCTCATAAGCGGAACCCGCCGCTGAAGAGTACGACTCCCTTGCAGAGTTTTCCGCTGGGCGCTTGGTGGGAAAGGATCCCACATGCGTCCGCTATTCGTTGCACTTTTCTCATTTGCGCTGCTTCTCGGAGCACTCGGCCTGGTCGGCACTCGAGCCGTAGCCCAAATGCCGCCGGCGACGGCACCGCCCGTCGCGTCGATAATCACTCCCAACACCGCGGTTGAAGGCACCCTGACGTCGGTCGGCAGTTCCGGGGCGGTGCTCCAAGCACCGAGCGGGCAGAGCGTGCAGCTCGCGTTTCATCCGCGCGGCTACCTCCTCGTCGACCCTAGCCCGCAGGCGCTCTCGAGCGGCATGCGCGTCTTCGCAATCGGCTTCCCGCGGAGCGACGGAACGATCGACGTGGGTGAAATCGACGTGCTCGTCCCGAGCAACTTGTTGTCAGGAACGCCGGCACCGGCTCCAACCTAGGCTCTTCTGAAGATTGCCGCGTAGCTTAGCTCGCGCTCTAGCTCGAACGCGCCGGTCGCTTCGATCGCCTCGCGTTCGACCGGCGTGTGATAGAGCAGCGTGATCTCACGGGGTTGCGCGAGCAAACGTTCGAGCACGATCGACAGGATGTTGGCGCGGAACGGATTGTAGAGATATAGCGCCAGTTTGCCGCGCGGAAACTTGTACTCCGCCGCATCGACGCGGGTCAGGCGAATGTCGTGGCATTGCAACGCATCTTTGTCGAAGCGGGCGAGGTTCTCGCGCGCGACTTCGTGCAGCGCCCCGGAGATCTCGATCCCTGCGACCATCTTGAACGGCCGGCGCGCGGCGAGCAAGACGACACGCCCCATCCCCGATCCAACGTCGACGAACGTTGTCGACTCGAGCGGCTCCGGTATTGCATCGAGCAGCGCTTCGGCTTCGCGAATCGGCGTCGGCTCGTAGTGCGTCGCAAATTCGAGACTCGGCCCGATCGCTTCGGGATCGAGCGTGCTTAGAAAAATCAGCGCTTCGGTCGTGACATGATGTTCGGCGTCGAAGCGTTGGCCGGCGCGACGGCCGCTCGTGCGGAAACGGGCGTTAACGAGTCCGGCTCGCGGTCTCTGCAGGCAAGAACTTCCGATACATTTCCGGCCGCTGCCACTGCGTGAGCAAACCAGCCTTCGATGCATAGACGGTACCGGAAGCGACGCCGTCGACATCTGCGCGCATCGCGCGCACGCGCTCGAGATCGATGTCAACGAGAAATTCGCCCGGCTCCGTCGATTCGAAGATGATTTCTTCGGGGGTGGCGACGAGCGCGAGTCCGCGTTCCGATCGATTCCACATGTTCTGCGTACTTATGACGATCGCTATGTTCTCGATTGCCCGCGCCCACAAGAGCGTGCGCCACGTCGACCAAAGCTTGCGTTTATCGGTGCCGGCAGGCATGAACAAGACTTCGGCGCCGCGCATCGCGAGCGCGCGCGCGACTTCCGGAACGTACACTTCACTGCACATCGCTTGCCCGAACACTCCGTGCTCCGTCGGTACAACCGTGTAATCATCGTCGGCGGCGACGTACTGAAATTCCCAATCTTTGCCGCCGGTGTAGAGCCACGGCCCCGGCGGATGCGTGCGCCGGTACACGTGCGTCGTACCATCCGACAAGGCGAGAACAAGCGTGTTGTACGCGGTTCCGGCCGATTCATCAATCGATTCGAGCGTACCGAATTCAACGCACACGCCATGTTCTTTCGCGGCTGCGGCCATAGCTTGCGTCGGATCGAAGTGCGCCGGCATACGCCACGGTCCGGGATACGTCTCCGGGAACATCACGACGTGCGCACCTTGCTTCGCAAGACGCGCAATCGCGGCAAGCGCGTCCGCAACGTTACGTTCGTCCTCCGGCGGATGATGCGCGATCGGTTGCACGAGACCCAGCGTGAAGCTCATGGAGAAGATATTCGTTCAACCCATTGAATCACCGCCCGCATGAAGTCGAAGATCACGGGTGATACGCTTCCGGTTCTCGAGATCGGCCTCGAGCTTGGCGACATGGTTATCGCGGAGCCCGGTGAGTTTTCTTGGATGACGCAAAACGTCGTCTTGAACACGACGCCGATGACGGCGGGCGCTAAGGGATTGTTCGGCGTGCTCGGGCGCGCGCTATCGGGCGGCGGGCTGTTCATGACGGAGTACAGCGCGCAAGGCGGCCCCGGCTTGATCGCTTTCGCAGCCAAAGTTCCCGGCCACATTTTGGAGCTGCAAGTGCAGCCCGGGCGCGGCTACATGATTCACCGTCATGGATTCTTATGCGCAACTAACGGCCTCGAGCTCACGATGGGTTTTCAACGCTCGCTCGGCGCGGGGATATTTGGCGGCAACGGATTCGTTCTACAACGGCTCGGCGGCGCGTGCACGGCGTGGGTTGAACTCGGCGGCGCGATCGTCACCTACGATCTGGCGCCGGGCGAAACGCTGCAAGTTCACCCCGGCCACGTCGGGATGTTCGAAGAAAGCGTGAGCTTCGACGTTACGCTCTTGCCCGGAATTCGCAATATCTTTTTCGGCGGCGACGGCCTGTTCGTCGCACGTCTCACCGGCCCCGGAAAAGTTTGGCTGCAATCATTGACGCTCCCGAATCTCGCGCACGCGCTCGCGCCCTACATCGGCGGTGAAGCTCAGACGTCAGGTTCGATTCAAAGTGGTATCGCCGGCGGAATTGCCGGCAGTGTTCTCCGCGACTTTTTCGGCCGCTGAACGATCCATCAAGCTCTACCTTATATTGAAGACGAATCGCCGCTGCCGTGGCTGCACCGATCTTTCGCTCGATACGACCCGGCTTCTGGCCCGAGCCGCCCTCCGTCAAGCCGTATAACTGGGGTGTCTTTACACGTGTGATTTGATGTGCTATGTACCTAGCTGTGAAGGATGCTGTTCGGGGTGATATCAACGCCCATGAGCACGCGATGGAGATCCCGATCGAAGAAGTCGTCCGGGAACTCGTCGCCCTGCTCGGTGCGACCACCGTTGCCGTCATCGGCGGGGTGAAAGAGACGCGTGCCGTTACGCAGTGGTTGAACGGCCGGGCCCCTCAACGCCCGCACGTTTTGCGCTTTTCTCTGCAGCTCGGCTCGATGATCGCGAGCCACGCCAATCGCGAGATAGCACGCGCTTGGTTCCACGGTTCGAACCCGCAGCTCGGCGACGCCATCCCGATGATGCTCCTGCGGGACGGCGAGCTAGGCGATATACAGGGCCCTCTGCTTACGGCGGCCCGTTCATTCGCAGCCCGGCCGTGAGCACACGCAAGACGGTATCTTGCTTCCCCAGCGCAGATGCGTCAGGATGATGACGTGGTAAATCGCCTCAAGCACTCTACTTCGCCACTCGTCATAATTCGTGAGACTCTGCCGAACGCAGAGATACTGCACGTCTTCGGTGACGCCGATATCGCAACGGCCCCCGAGCTCGAGACCTCGATCAACGAAATCGATTCATCTCTTCCGCTGGTGATCGATCTCTCAGAATGCCGGTTCATCGATACGACCGCAATCTCAGTGCTGATTCGATCGTTCAAGCGCCTTGGCAACCTATTCCGAATCGTCGTCACGCCTCAAAGTCACGTGGAGCGCGTTCTCACGATCACGCACTTGCCGGCAATCATGTCGGTTACGGTTAGCGTCGAAGAGTCTCTCGCAGTCGCTTAGACTTCTCGTCGCGGCGGTTTCTCTCGTCGCGCTCGTCGGGCTCGCTGCACCTGCAATCGCAGCTGATGCTGACGTAATCGCGCTCTCCAATGGACGGCATCTCGTCGTCGTCCAACCCGACGTTCCGCCCGCAAAAGGCATCGTATTGCTCATTCCGGGTGGATCGACGCTTTTGAGGCTCGGTCCGAAAGGCCAAACGAATTCTTCGAACTTCGTAATTCGAACGCGTCCGCTCTTGCTTGCGAACGGCTACGCAATCGCCTACATGGATAATCCGGCCGACCTAAGCGACGCGATCGGGCGTTTGCGCGCAATTGCGAAGCCGGTCGTGATCTTGAGTACGAGTCGCGGGACGATCGTCGCGGGCTCGAACGCAGCTCGGCTCGGCGCCAACGGTCCGGATCTGCTGATCCTTACGTCGCCCGTCACCGTCGGAAACGATTCGCTGGCGCGCGTCGACGTTCACTCGATCACCATTCCCGCACTCGTCGTCACGAACGACGACGACACGTGCCGCGTGTCGCCGCCCAGCGGTGCACGCGCGCTCGCGGAACGCCTTGGTTCCGCAACGATCTTGCATTTCTCCAGCTCGCAGCTCAACGGTGATGTCTGCGAGCCGCTTTCACCGCACGGGTACTTCGGAATCGAACCCGACGTGCTGCACCAAATCATCAACTGGATCGAATCCCCGCGCTAACGCCCGGGCCAACCGCGCCGTTCTAACGCCGAGCGCAGCCGCTCCAAATCCGCGTCGTCAACGTATGCCTGCGCGCAGAATCGAATCAGCAGCGCGCCCATCATGCTGTTCGCGTTGACTTGGATCCGTTCATCCGACCACAACATCTCTTTGAGCGCTTCACCATCGGCTTCTTCGGCCGCTCGCCGCTGCGGCAAAATAAAGGCCCGCATCGCCGCCGACATCTCGATCGGAGCGATTGGTTCCGCGCCGAGACTCGTAAGCAATTCAGTTCCGCGCTCGACTAATGCGTGATTGTGCCGCCGGAATTGTTCAGGTCCGAGCCCGTTGAAAAACGCGATCGCCGCCGGTATTGCGAGCCAACCCGAATTATCGCGCGTCCCCGTATAGTCGAACGATCGCGGAAAGCCCATCGCGATGAAGTGGCTCGTAAGAACCGGCCGTGTCATTGGCGCGACGCGCGGCGAAGCGTAGAAAAAGGCGGTTCCCTTTGCACCGTAGAGCCACTTGTGAACGTTGCTCGTGTACCAATCAGGATCCAGCTCCGCGACGTTCAGCGGAATCTGTCCGACCGCGTGCGCGCCGTCGACGTGCACGAGGATGCCTTGTGCGTGCAAGTCTTCGATGATTTCGGCTAGTGGAAAGAGCAAGCCGGTTGGCGACGTGATGTGATCGACGATCGCGAGCCGAACGCGCGGGTTCGCCGCCTCGCGATAGCGCTTGCGCACATCCGCCGGATTCGTCCGCACCGGGATCTGGACGACATTCGGAACCGCGCCGGTCTCTTTGCAACGCTGCTCGACGGCGAGGCGAACGGCATTGTACTGATGGCTTGTGATCATGATTTCGTCGCTGGGACGAAAATCGATCGACTGCAATACCGCTTGCGTCCCTGACGTCGCGTTTTCCACCAGGGCGATACTGTCGCCGGAGACGCCGACGAATTCGCCGATGGCAGCTGCCGCGGAACGCACGGCCGTCACCTCGTGCCGCGGCACGACGTCCTTCGTGAAGAACGCGTCGGGCTGCGTTTCCATCCACGTGCGGATGCGCTCTTGCTCGCGCAAGACCGGGATCGGACACGCGCCGAACGACCCGTGATTGAGGAACGCGCCGTCCTCTTGGAGCAGAAATTGCGAGCGAAGCGCGCGTCCGAAACCTGATTCCATACGAGAGGCGCTTTTTGTGCCGCAGATCAATCCTCATGCTCGTGCCCGAGCTTCCGGACGTTGCTGCGTACATCACCGCACTCGAGCCGCGCGTCATCGGTCAGCCGATCGAAAGTGCGGTCGTCGCGAGCGTCTCGCTCTTGCGCACCACCGACCCGCCGCTCGCGAGCATCGTCGGCAAAACCGTGCACGAGCTGCGGCGCATCGGTAAACGCATCGCGTTCGGTCTCGATGACGACCTTTGGCTGGTGCTGCACATGATGATCGCGGGACGCCTGCACTGGCGCGCGCCTGGGACCAAGCTCGCCGGACGCAATCAGCTCGCCGCCTTCGGTTTTCCAAACGGTACGCTCGTCCTTACGGAAGCCGGCAGCAAACGACGCGCGCAGCTGCACATGTTGCGCGGAACCGAAGCTGCAGCCGCGCTCGACGCCGGCGGAATCGACGTTTTCTCAAACGATCTGGCTGCGTTTCGGGGCGCGATGACGGCCGAGAATCATACCCTCAAGCGCTCGCTGACCGATCCGCGTATCCTCAGTGGAATCGGCAACGCATATTCCGACGAGATCTTGCACGCCGCGCAGCTTTCGCCAATCGCGCAAACGCGCAAGCTCACCGACGCCGAGTGGGAGCGCCTATTTGACGCGACGCGTGCAACACTCCAACTCTGGATCGACCGCCTGCGCGCGGAAGCGAAGGGCGCTTTTCCCGAGCACGTGACGGCATTCCGGAAAGACATGACGGTTCACGGACGGCACGGCCAACCGTGTCCGCGGTGCGGTAGTCCGGTGCAACGCATCCGCTACGCCGACAACGAGACGAACTATTGCGCCAAGTGTCAGACCGGCAGCGTGCTGCTTGCGGATCGAAGTCTCTCGCGACTGCTCAAAGGCGATTGGCCGAAGACTCTGACGGAACTCGAAGAAAGGTAACTACTATGCGAAAGATGCTTTTAGGGACGTGCCTCGCTTTGTGCTGCGTTCTCGGCGGGATGGCGTTCTCGGCTCACCGCGCAAATGCAGCGAATGACGACTTGATGGACGCGTATCGCGTTATCGCCGGACACAACTTCGTCGACCTGACGCACGCGTTCGATCCACAGATCGCACATTGGCCGGGCTTTCCGAAAGAGACCGTCCGTACGCTATACACGTATAAAAAGGACGGCTTCTTCGCGCAGATGTTTTGTCACGTCGGTCAATGGGGAACGCACGTCGACGCACCGGCACACTTCGCCCCCGGCAATAAAACGGTCGACCAGATCGATCCCAGGCAGATGTTCTTGCCGCTCGTCATCCTCGACGTGCACGCGAAGGTCGCGAAGAATCCCGACTACGTTCTTTCGATGGGCGACGTCCGCGCCTGGGAATCACGGCATGGAGCTATTCCGGATGGCGCGTTCATAGCGATGCGTACGGACTGGTCAAAGCGCTGGCCGAGCGAAGCCGCGATGGAGAACAAAGATGCAAAAGGCATCGCGCACTATCCCGGCTGGAGCATGCCGGTTCTGAAATATCTCTACATCGACCGGAATGCAGTTGCAACCGGACACGAGACGACCGATACGGATCCGGGCGTCCTTGCCTCGCACGGCGACTATTCACTCGAATCGTGGCTCTTGCACAAAGGCCACTATCAGATCGAAATGCTCGCAAATCTCGACCGCGTTCCGGAATATGGCTCGCTCGCAATCGTCACGTTTCCCAAGCCGCGCGGCGGTTCGGGATTCCCCGCCCGCGTGATTGCAATCGTCCCTTAAGGCCCCTTCCCACGGGAGGCCCCTGTCGGGACTCCCGACAACAGTCGTGGTTCCGTGGTGCCCGCGCGCACACGCTTTACAAATGGTAAACGCTTATAATTGTTTTACCAGGGGGTGTAATCGATGTTCGCAGCGCTTGTCGGCTGGTATACGGGGTGCGAGCGTAATCGTCGGCGCTTCCCTCGTGTTAAGCGGGACTTCGACGTCGAATACTCCATCGACGGAACGCGCTGGATTTTCGGACAGGGCGTCGATCTCAGCGGCGGCGGGATGTGCATGATCAGTACCTCGCCCATTTTGCCCGACGTCTTCGACGCGCGAGTCGACCTTGATGGACGAAAGATCGCCATTCGTCTGCGCAAGATCTGGGGAACGACCACACAGCACCGCGGTAAGCAGGCTCCGTACTACGGAATACAGTTCGAGAAAATCAATGCACCCGATTGGGACGCCGTCATTCGGTGGATTACCGGACCGAATTCGAAACCAGTGACGCAATTGGAATCGATCCCGCTTGCGGAGACCGAAGTAAAAACACTCCTGCCGTTACAATTTCGCGAACGCATGCTCAGCGAGCTGCGGATCCGCTCGCGAATCGATCCGCAAAAACCGCTTCCCGTTACGTATGAATACGGCGGCGTGCTCACGGAAAACAGCCAGCAGATGCACCGCTTTACCGTTCGCTCGAGCATCAGCAGCTATGCCGGATTGAAGCGGTTCACGACGCAGGTGCTCGTGCGCGACGACGACAGCGAGGTCACGGTCCTCAGCTAGTAAGAGGTCAATTTCGTCCAAAAGCCTTTTGCGTGAGCCGCATAAGGCTATCGGCGTTCATACCCTCTCCTACGCTGCGATAGAAAAATTCTCAAGGACGACACCGCCGCGTTGGAGGCAGACGCACGGTGTCGTCCTAATCTTTCCCGTCCTTTAAAATATGAGCGCACCCTCGGACCCCAAGGTTGTCGATCTCGGATGCGGCGCGCACGTCCCGGTCCGGTGGTCTTCGCTGTGCGTGCTCTATCGCTACGAACCATCCGTGCATACGTCGCGACGCGTCGACGACAAGATGTTCACGGCGCCAATGGTCGGACAAACACTCAGCGGCTCATGGGAATTTCACGGCAAGCGCGGCGGCGCGACGGTAGATCCTCAAACGATCGTAGCCGGCACTCCCGGGCTTCACTTCGGCTGCAAACACGACAGGAACGCGTCGAATCCGGGTTACATCGCGTGTCTTCGGCCGGGCGCACTCGATCCGGAAGAGCCGATGTTTGACGATCAGGTGATCGATAGGTTGCGCGTACCGGATCTGGCGCGCTGCTTGGCTATTGAGACGACGGATGAATTCGATTCGTTGATCTTTGAAGTCTTTGGTCACGTTTCGCGCGCTTCGCTCGACGGAGACCGGTCGCCGCAGCGCTCGCTGCGTATCCAGCGTGCGAAGCGGTTCATCGAACTGCACGCATTTGAGGACATCGCCCTCGGCGATATCGCCGCCAGCATCAATGTCTCACCCTTTACGTGCCTGCGCCAGTTCAAAGTCGCTACGGGCGTAACGCCGCACCACTATTTGAGCCAATTGCGTCTAGCGCGGGCCCAAGAGCTACTCAAAGAACGACAGCTCACGATTGGAGAAATCGGTTCGAAAGTAGGAATTCGAGACCGCTTTTATTTTACGCGCTGGTTCTCTCGGGAAGTCGGCGTTTCGCCCGGAAAATACCGGCTAAAGGTCTGACTCGCGGGCTAAGAGCGTCTCTGCGACGTGTTTGATCAACTCTTCCGGCGTGGCGTTGGCTAAGGATTTTTTCGCATCGTTGAATCGTCCCGCACCGGCGATCGCCGCCAATGCGTTCAGAATTTCGTTCATCTCCGCGTGCGACATTATCCGCTCGGGCTCGCATCCATGCGGACACGTCATCCCTTCGACGACTCCAAAAAATCGACAGATCGCCGGCCGCGCAGCGTAGATCGTGCAGCGGCCATGCGAGTCGAGCGCGCTGCACTCGAGCGGCGATGCTCCGGCAGGACGAACGAACTCCGCATTTTTAATGGCGCGTTCGATTTCGGGCCGTTCCGCTTCTGTGTACGCGCCGAGCTGAACGATCGCGCCGCAATACTCCTGACATTTCTGCCGGCACTCGATTTTTGGGATGCGGCCGTAAAGAGCCTCGACCTCGGGGTTCACGCTGCGGGAAGTCTTCGCACGACCTTCGCACAGGTTAGCGCACCGTTGTAGGGAGCATCGAAGGTGCCGGACGTCGGAGCGACGTCTTCGTAGTCGCGGCCGATCGCGACCGCGATATAGTCAAGCGACTCGCGACGATTGTGGGTCGGATCGAACGGCCACGCCACGGCACCGCTGCCGTCCTCCGATGGGAGAATGATCTCGATCCACGCGTGAGTCCCGCCTTCGCCGAGCAAGTGCCCCGAGACGTACCTTGCCGGCAGCCCGCACGCTCGTGCCAGAGCAATGGCAATATGCGCATAATCCTGACAAACGCCGGCGCGCAAGTGAAATGCCTGCGCGGCGGTCGTCGTCACGTTCGTCACGTTCTTGCGATACGCCATTGTCTCGAAGACGAAGGTGTTGATCGATGCGACAAGCTCGGCATCGTTTGCGCTCAGACGCTTCAGCTTTAGTGCAACCGAGTGCATTTCCGCATCCGATGACGTAAGGGTGGTGTGCGAACGAAAAAGCGGATCCGTCAGCAAACCGGGGTCGACGCGACGAAACTCAAAGCCGCACCGGCGCTCAACGACGCTCTCCGCTTCGATTTCGAGTCGGCCGTCAATGCGCTGCGCATCGAAGTACACGACGTCGTTTCCAAAATCGTCGATGCCGTCGACGACTGCGACCTCGGGCGAGATACGCAGATGCCTCTGCAGACGCCGTTGCCCCGCATCGCGATCGAGTGGGCTGACGAGCAGACGATGGCGTAGATTGTGAATCGGACCCGGATAGACATACGAAAACCGCTGCCGTACGACGTATTGCGCCGCAGAATCGTCCATCATAAAAGCTGATCGGCCCAAACGGTCATTTTCGCCAGCGTCGGTGTGCCGAACGTCATGATCATCGGAACGTCCGCGGCGTCACGTCCACGCCCGATGAGGATACGCGCGATGCGACGCACGTTGTTACGCGGATCGAACGTCCACCAGCGGCCGGACAAATACACTTCCATCCAGGCGCAAAAATCCATCGGCGCGTCCGACGGCGTCACGCCGATATCGGGCATATAACCGAATACATAACGTGCCGGCACGTTCAGAGCACGGCAGAACGCAACGGCGAGTTGCGTGAAGTCCCGGCACACGCCGACGCGCCGCTCGAACGTTTCCGTTGCACTCGTCGTCGGCGTGCTGCCGCCGTATTCAAAACGAATGTTTTCGTGCACCCAATCGCAGATTGCCTGAACGCGCGACCAACCGGGCTCGACGCCGCCGAACATCTGCCACGCTTTGTCGAGGAGTGCGTCAGATTGGCAAAAGCGGCTTGGAAGGAGATAGATCAGCGACTCGCCGGAAAGTTCGTGCGGGTCGATTTGTTGCGCGGCCGGTTCGGTTGCATCGACGTCGCTCGACATCGTGACGATCGCGTCGTAGCGCAACAGGAAGTCACCCACGGGGAGAACGAGACGTCGAACGCCGTTTCCAATCGCGTCGACGGCCTCGCGAAACGGGGTCACCGGCCGGACATTCCAATGCTCCTCAACGATCGCTAGACCGCTCTCAAGCTTGGGCTGGACCATCACGACCGCCGGCGTCGGTGCGTCACTAGTCAACTCGAATTCACAGCCGACGCGGACATGCAGCCGGCCACCGGCGCTTAAATCCCGTTCGGCCGAGAGAACGTCCACGAGGATGCGTTTCCCCAATTCATGCGCAATTGCATCCCTGCAAATGGCCCACGGTCCCCGAACTCCAGCGCCATTATGGAGGACTTAGTGTCCATCATCGACTTTATCGGCGTCAACAAGTGGTTTGGGCAAAATCACGTACTGATCGACGTCGACCTTTCGATCGAGAAGGGAGAGGTCGTTTGCGTCATCGGCCCCTCGGGCTCAGGGAAGAGCACGCTGATCCGGTGCATCAACCGTCTTGAACCGATCCAGTCCGGAAAGCTGATCGTCGACGGCAAAGACGTTGGCGAAAAGAGCACCGATATCGGCGCCGTCCGCGCCGAAGTGGGCATGGTCTTTCAAGGTTTTCACCTCTATCCGCACATGACGGCGCTACAAAACGTCACGCTCGCGCCGATAAACGTGCGACACGCAGCGCGAACCGAAGCCGAACGCGCGGCCCGAGAGATTCTCGCCCGTGTCGGTTTGACCGACAAAGAAGCCGCGTACCCGGCGCAGCTCTCCGGCGGCCAACAGCAACGCGTCGCGATCGCTCGAGCGCTTGCAATGCACCCGAAAATCTTACTCTTCGACGAACCGACGAGCGCGCTCGACCCGGAAATGATCAAGGAAGTTCTCGACGTAATGGCGTCGCTTGCAACCACCGGTATTACGATGGTCGTGGTGACGCACGAGATGGGTTTCGCACGGAGAGTAGGGCACCGCATGATCTTCATGGACGCCGGACGAATCGTCGAAACCGGCACGCCAGAGCATTTCTTCATGAGCCCCGAGAACGAGCGCACCAAGACGTTTCTTTCCAAAATTCTCGCGCATCACGTATAAGGAGTCAGCATGAACAACGGAATCTCCCGACGGTCGTATCTTGCTCTCGCCGGAAGCGCAGCCGCTGCGACGCTGATTCCGGTAGCCGCATTCGCCGACAGCTCGCTGGCCGCAGTCAAGGCGCGCGGCGCGCTCAAGATAGGCGTTAAATATGATAACCCCGGGTTCGGTTATCTCAAGGCCGGCGAAAGTGAGCCGACGGGATTTGAGATCGACCTTGCGCACGAAATCACGAAGCGCATCTTGGGCGATCCCAGCAAAGTGCAATTCACACAAGTCATTACATCGAATCGCATTCCGATGGTGCAAAATGGCGACATCGATATGTTCATCGCAACCGCAACGATCACGCCGGATCGCTTAAAGCAGATCGCGTTCTCGAACGTCTATTACTCGGCCGGCCAGTCGCTGCTCGTCAAAATGAATTCGACGATCAAGAGTTATCAAGATCTCGCCGGCAAGACTGTGTGCACCGCTAAAGGCTCGACCCCGGAACAAACGATTCATAAGCTGGTCCCCACGGCCGAAGTTCAAACCTTCGACGGCTACACGCCGTGCTATCAGGCGCTCCTCGACGGCCGAACCGAAGCCATCACGACCGATAACACGATCCTCGTCGGTTTCCGGAATCAGAATCCGAAGGAATTCAAGATGGTCGGCGGCCTCTTTACGTTCGAGCCTTACGGTATTGGTATCGCGAAGGGCAACGATACGCTCCTAAAAGCCGTGAACGATGCGCTCGTCTCGATCGGAAACGACGGAACGTTTGCGAAGATCCATCAGAAATGGTTGAACGAGCCGCTGCCGTCGAATTGGAAGACCTGGTACGCGATGTCGGCGGAAAAGGCTGCCGACGACTTCGCAAATCAGCCCGCGCGCAAGTAATCTTTCCCGATGGTCGACTGGGGGCTTCTGGCCTCTAACTGGAGGCCGTTACTACTCGGTCTTCGCGTTACGGTCGAGGTTTCGTTGTGCGCTTTGATTCTTGCATTCGCACTCGGAACGATCGTCGCGATGCTGCGCGCGGCTCCCAACCGCGCGCTGCAAGCGTTGGGAACGGCTTACGTCGAGTTCGTCCGAAACGTCCCGTTACTCGTACAGATATTCTTCTTTTATTTCGGGCTGCCGTCGATCGGGATCCGGTTCACGGCCTTCGAGTGCGGTTTTCTAGCCTTGGGTATCTACACCGCGGCGTTCATTGCCGAGACGATTCGGGGCGGAATTCTCTCCGTCCATCGGGGGCAGATGGAAGCCGCACTTGCGTCCGGGATGAGCTACATCACGGTGATGCGGCTCGTGATCTTGCCTCAAGCAATCCGCGCTGTGATTCCACCGCTCGGCAATCAAACGCTCAATCTCATAAAAAACAGCTCCCTTGTCAGCACGATTGCCGTCTACGACATTCTGCACAGCGCCGACTCGATCGGTTCACAAACTTTCTCATATAGCACGGCCTACGCCGCCGCGGCGATATTGTATCTTTGCCTGACGCTTCCGTCGGCGTACGCCGTAAACCGTCTAGAGAGCCGAATGAAAGTCGTGTCGGTGCACGTCGGATGAGCTGGCTCTTCAACTGGCCGACGCTTCTTTTTCTCATTGGTGGACTCGGTGTCACCGTCAAGCTCGCTTTGTGTGCGATTGCGATCGCCTTCGTGTTGGGCATCCTTCTCGCGCTTGCGCGTCTTTCCAAGAATCCGTGGATGCGCTGGCCCGCAACCATCTACATCGAGGGGATGCGCGCGCTCCCAATGCTCCTCGTCATTGTGTACGTCTATTTTGCCGTTCCACGATGGGTCGGGATCAAATTCTCGCCATTCACCGCAGGCGTAATCGCGATGTCGTGTTTTTCGGCGTCGCTCGTGGCAGAAATCGTCCGCGCTGGTATCCTCGCCGTTCCGCGCGGAATCATCGAAGCTGCCGAATCGCAAGGTCTGCGCGGATCGACGATCATGCAAAGGATCGTCTTGCCGATTGCGCTGCGCAACATGATGCCGGCGCTTGTCGCGCAGTTCGTATCGTTGCTTAAGGATACGTCGCTTACGGCGATCATCACGATCCCCGAGCTCCTCGGGCGCGCACAGATCGTCTACGCAGCGCCGCCGTTCAAGCCGCTGCCGGTGTTCGCCCTGGTTGCCGCAATGTATTTCGTCGTGAACTACACCATCGGAAAGGCTGGACAACGGCTAGAGACGCGCGCTCATGGCTAAGTCCGTTACTAGGGTCGTAACAGTCCCGAAACCACGAAAATGGATCGGAGAGCCCGTGCAGCGCAAAGAAGATCCCGCGCTGCTGGTCGGCGAGGGAAGCTTCATCGATGATCTCGAGCCTTTCCCGAACATCCACCAAGCGGCGATCCTGCGAAGTCCGTACGCGCACGCGCGAATAAAAAACATCGACGTCGGCCGGGCACTCGCGCTCGACGGCGTCACCGGAGTCGTAACCGGCAAGCAAGTCGCTGCTGCATGCAAACCGTTCGCCGTCGGAATCGAAACGCAGCCGGTTTTCTATCCGTGCGCCATCGACAAAGTGCGTTACGTCGGCGAACCAGTTGCCGTCGTCGTCGCACGAGACCGGTACATCGCTGAAGACGCGCTCGAGCTGATTGATGTCGAGTACGAGCCTTTGGAGGCGGTCGTGTCGATCGATGACGCGCTCGTGTCGGGCCCGGCGTTGCACGAGAACATCGGATCGAACGTCGTTCACGACCGTACGTTCACATACGGAGATGTCGACGGGGCATTCGCCAACGCCGAGCACGTGGTCCGCGCGCGTTTCGATTTCCCAAAATACGCGTCGACTCCGATCGAAACTTACGGCGTGATCGCAAAACACGAGCGCGGTAATGATGCCTACGTCGTACACGCCAACTTCCATGGCCCGTTCGTCTTGCAAGCGGTCATGGCGGGCGCGCTGGGAGTGCCGAGCCACCGTTTGCGGATCATGGTCCCGCCTGACATCGGCGGCTCGTTCGGAATCAAAGCCCACATCTATCCGTATATCGTGTTGATCGCGCTCGCGAGCAAACTTTGCGGAGTCGCGGTGAAATGGATCGAGGACCGTTTGGAGCACCTGGTCGCGGCGTCGAGCTCGACCGATCGGGTCACGTGGGCACAAGCAGCGGTGCTGCGAGACGGAACGATTCTGGGGCTTCGTCTCGATCAAGTAGATAACGTCGGCGCCTACGTGCGCGCGCCCGAGCCTGCATGCCTCTATCGCATGCATGGCACGGTGACGGGAGCGTATCGCATTCCCGTTGTCGGAATCCGAAATCGCTTAGTAACGACAAACAAGTTGCCGACCGGCCTCAACCGCGGTTACGGCGGTCAAGAGCAATATTTCACGCTGGAACGCTTGATAGCTCTCGTGGCTCGAGAGCTCTGCCTCGATCACGCCGAGGTCGTGCGGCAAAATTTGATTCGAAAGGACGAGTTTCCGTATCACGCGCCTGCCGGCTCGATCTATGACAGCGGCGACTACCCAGCGGCGTTCGAGCGCGCGCTCGAGATCGCCGGCTATGACGCGTTGATCGCACGACGCGCACGCGCGCGCGCCGAAGGTCGCCGGTCTGGAATCGGAATTGCGTGCGTCGTCGAGCCGTCCGGCTCGAACATGGGCTATATCTCTGTTGCATTACCGCGCGAGCTTCGTGAAAAATCACTACCGAAATCCGGATGCACGGAGGCTGCCACGGTTGCAATCGACCCACTCGGTTCGATTACGGTGCGGCTTTCAACGACGCCGCAAGGTCAAGGTCACGCGACCGTTGCGGCGCAGATCGTAGCTGAAGAGCTCGGTGTCACGCCCGACGCGGTCGACGTCGTGGCCGAAATGGACACTCGAACGTCAGCATGGTCGATCGCTTCGGGTTCCTATTCGAGCCGTTTTGCGCCCGTGGCAGCCGTCGCGATTCGCGACGCCGCGCGAAAGGTTGGCCGCAAACTTCGCGCGATCGCCGCACATCAATTCGACGTCGCCGCCGAGGACGTCGTACTAGCGGAAGCGGCGGCCTACACGCTCGACGGTAGCTGCAGCACGCCGCTCAAGCGGCTCGCGGGCACTGCACATTGGCATCCGCTCGGCCTTCCGCCCGGAATGGAGCCGGGAATCTACGAGACGGCGCACTTCACGATCGACGTGCTCGCGCCGCCGGATGCGAACGATCGTGTCGATTCCTCGGCTGTCTACGGATTTATGTCCGACGTTTGCTACGTCGAAATCGATCCGGAGACATCGCGAGTCAACGTTCACTCATATGTTACGGTGCACGATTGTGGAACGGTGTTGAATTCTAAGATCGTCGAAGGTCAAATCCGTGGCGGATTTGCTCACGGTTTGGGCGGCGCGCTCTTCGAAGAGCTCGTCTATGAGGAAGACGGTGGACCGCGCAGCGGCACGCTCGTCGACTACGTGATCCCGTCGGCTACTGAAATTCCGCCCTTGTCGATCGATCACGTCGACGTCAAATCACCCTTTACGCCGCTCGGTGCAAAGGGCGTCGGCGAAGGAAACGCGATGAGCGTTCCTGTGGCGATCGCGAATGCCGTCGCGGACGCGCTTGGCGTCGAAACGGTCGTGCTTCCGTTGACTCCGAACCGCATCTTTTCGCTCACGCACGCGCAGACACCGGAATGAAGCCCGCGCCGTTCGACTACGTGTGCCCAGATACGCTCGAAGAAGCGCTTGCGATCCTGAGCGAGTTCGGCGAGGACGCTAAAGTCTTGGCGGGCGGCCAATCCCTCGTCCCGACCATGAATATGCGACTCGCGCGTCCTGCGACGATCCTCGATATCAATCGTCTCCCTGGTCTATCAGATATTTACAGCCACAACGGCAGCATTCACATCGGCGCGCTCGTACGCCAAGCCGACGCCGAACGCGACCCGCGCATACCGCAGGCGATTCCACTTTTGGCGCTTGCGCTTCCGCATGTCGGGCACCGCCAGACGCGCAATCGCGGAACGATTTGCGGCTCGCTCGCGCACGCAGATCCGAGCGCCGAGATTCCGCTCGTCGCCGTTGCGCTCGATGCACAGATCGAAGCGCAATCGGCAGGAGGGTCGCGCAGGATCGCAGCGGACGCGTTTTTCGACTCGTTCTTCACGACGACACTTGCGGCAGACGAACTCGTAACCGGTGTCTCGGTTCCCGCGCGGAGCAAAGGCTGCGGATATGCGTTTGAAGAGTTTGCGCTACGGCACGGCGATTTTGCGATCGTCGCAACGGCATGCGCCGTTCGCGTCGCCGCCGACGGCAAGATGGAATCGCTCTCGATCGTGCTTGGCGGCGTCAGCGAGCGGCCGCAACGTTGCGACACCGGTGCGTGGCTCAGCAGCACGTTGACGCCGCGCGACATCGAAGACATCGCGCAAACGGTTTCCGCCTACATCGATCCACCGAACGATCTGCGCGGTACGACGAAGTACCGCCGATGGCTTGCACAGGGCCAGATCCAGCGCACGCTGTCGCGCGCGCTCGAGGACGCGCGATGATTCGAACTTCTAAAAACGAGCGCGCGTCGATCAGTCTGCGCGTCGATGGAAAGGCGGTCAAGGCAGAGGTGCCGGCGCGTCTGCTCTTGTGCGATTTCTTACGCGGTCAATGCGGTGCCAAAGGCGTGCACGTCGGCTGCGAGCACGGCGTGTGCGGAGCGTGCACGATTCTCATCGATGGCCGCGCGGTGCGCTCGTGTCTGATGTTTGCCGTGCAGGGCGAAGGGACGGAGGTGAAGACCGTTGCCTCGCTGGGCGAGCACGATAGTCTCTCTCCCCTACAACAAGCCTTTCGCGCGCATCACGCGCTGCAGTGCGGCTTTTGCACGCCCGGTATCCTAATGTCCGCGCACGCATTTCTGGCCGAGCACCCGGCGGCAACGCGCCGCGAGGTAGAAGAGCTCCTCGCCGGTCATCTTTGCCGGTGCACCGGCTATACGCCAATCGTGGACGCAATCATGGCGACGAAGGAAACCGCAGGCTGATGGATATCGGTGCGACGTTTCGCGCTGCCGTAGAGCGCGAACCGAATGCGGTCGCGATCGTCGACGGAACCATACGGCTGACGTACGCGCAGTGGCAAGAGCGCATCGGATGCGTCGTTTCGGGTTTGCAGCGACGTGGCGTCGGCCCCGGCGATCGCGTCGCCACCGTTCTCAAGAACAGCGAGCCGATGGCGACACTCTATTGGGCAACGCAATTGCTGGGCGCGACGTTCACCCCCGTGAACTGGCGCCTTTCGCGCGATGAGCTCGCATTCATCATCGAAAATGCGGAGCCGCGCTGCGTCGTCAGCGAAACTGCGACCGCCTTCGAAGAGCTGATCGCCGGCTTTTCCGCGACGAGCACCGCGCCTGTCTCCGATGAGGCGCACTCGATCATGCTTTACACGTCAGGAACCACCGGGCATCCCAAAGGCGTCTTGCGGACGCATCGTGCGGAACGCGCCGCAGCGCTCGCACATATCGCCCAAAACAGGTACGCTCGCTCCGAACGAACGCTCGGAGTGATGCCGCTCTATCACACGATGGGGATCCGTTCGCTCATCGCGATGACGATGCTCAACGGTATATTCGTTGCAATGCCGCGGTGGGATTCGGCGCAAGCGCTAGATCTGCTCGAACGCGAGCGTATTACGAACCTCTACCTCGCACCCACGTTATACTACGATCTACTTACCGATTCGAGCATCGAACAGCACGATCTGGGGGCGCTGCGGAAGCTCGGATTCGCCGGCGCGCCGATGACGCCGGCGCTCGTCGAACGCTGTTTCGCAACATTCAACCCGGACGTGTTCGTCAACCATTATGGTTCGACGGAGATTTACACGTTCTCGATCAACGACACTTTGCGTACAAAGCCGGCGTCGGCCGGTAAAGCCGGAATCAACGAGCGCCTGAGAGTCGTCGATGGCGAGATTGTCGTCCACATGAGCTCGCCGGAGGCATTCTCAGGATATTGGAAGCGCCCGGATGCGCAAGCGCGCGCGATTCGAGATGGATGGTATCACACCGGAGATGCTGGAAAGATTGACGAGGACGGTGATCTCTTCGTTCTGGGCCGCGTCGACGATATGATCATTAGCGGCGGTGAAAACATCTATCCCGCCGAGGTCGAAGACGCTTTGGCACATTGCCCGGCGATCGGGCGCATCGCGGTCATTGGAATGCCGGACGAACGCTTGGGCCAGAAAATCGTCGCTTTTGTCGAACCGGCGAACGACAAGGTGAAGGAAGAGGATCTGGAAACGTACGCGCGCTCCTGCGGAATGACTCAGTTCAAACGACCGCGTGAGTACATCTTCGTTCGCGCGATTCCCCAATCACCGTCGGGAAAGATCCTTCGCACCAAACTGCGCGCCGGAGAATACGAGCGCCGAGGAGTGAGCCTACGATCGTGAACCTCATTGACGATGCAGCGAGATTGCGCGAATATGCCCTGCGCGTCGAACGCGAGCCGCAGCGTCACGTCGCGACGGTCGTTCTCGACGATGCCGAACATCACAACACGGTTCCCTTCACTGCGCGGCGTGTGCTCGCGTCGCTATTCGACGAATTAGCGAACGACGACGGGGTTTGGGTCATCGTTATCAAGGGCGCCGGAAACGAGGCGTTCAGCGCCGGGGGACACATCGTGCAATTCCTCGAGCAAGAACCCGAAGCGCTCTCCGATTTGGCATGGAACATCGGTGCGCCCGAGCGCTGTCCGAAACCGGTGATCGCGCAGCTCCAGGGTTTCACGTTCGGCGTCGGTCTCGAGATTGCGCTCGCGTGCGATTGGCGAATCGCGGCCGAAGGTACGCTTATGGCGCTTCCGGAGATCCGCCTCGGCATGATCCCCGGCAGCGGCGGCAGTCAGCGCATCGCGCGGATCGCGGGCCTCGGTCGCGCGAAGGACATGGTCATGCGCGGCCGTCGCGTCAGCGCCGCCGAAGCACTCGAGTGGGGACTCGTAACGAACGTCGTCCCACAAGCGCAGCTGGAGGAAACTGTTGCCAACCTTGCTGCGGAATTGACTGCCCTTCCGCAACCAGCCCTGCGCACGCTCAAGCGCGTTCTCAACGCTGCGTACGATGCACCCTTACACGTCGCGATGGATCTGGAAGGCCGAGAATATGCTCGACTGCGCACGACACCCGACTTCATCGAGGGTGTGACCGCATTCGGGGCCAAGCGGAAGCCGAACTTTCCTAGCCAAGTGCGGAAGGGAGCGCCCCAAGAAACTACTTGACAATTAGTTGTTAGACAACTATAAATTTAGTTTCATGTGGCCATCGCCTCTCACGTTTCGCCGAGCCGGCCTCATCTTTTATCTGGCCGGCTTTCTCTGCGCGACGACCTCGGCCGCGACGTTGCGCGCCGACGTGCCGAGGCTGAAGGCGAACGTCCCGCTCGACGCGGGTGCCAACTCCAACGCTTGGACGGAGAGCTCGAGCCTCTCGCTAACTTGGGACGTCCCGCATCAGCGGGCGGCCGCAGATCCGACCGAAGTTCACGTCGCGACCGACGGCAAGTTTCTCTACGTCCGCTTCGATGCGACGCAACGCACGCCGGTCGTCATCTCGCAGCAGAGTGACGATTTGGTCACGGGCGGGAGTACGAGCGGCGCCGGCAGCATCGCGTGGAGCGACGACGCGGTTTGGGTCGACTTGTGGCCGACAGGCGCGGGCGGCTTTCAATACCAGTTCGAAGCAAACGCTAGCGGCTCGCACAACGAAGCGTCGACCGAAAACACTGCCTTTGCGCCACGCTGGGAATCGCACGGCACCACCTACGACGGCGGCTACACCGTCACGATGGCGATTCCGCTTGCCGTGATCCATGGTACGCACAGCGGCGCATGGCGCGCGCAATTCATTCGTTACGTCCGCAACACGGGTGCGGCCTACGTGTGGTCGTATGATAGCCTGCAAACGTCGCCCGACGACGCGGCACGAGCAGGCATCATTACGATGCCCGCCGCCACGGAAAAAACAGCACGGGCAGCGCCGCGGCTAGCTCCGTATGCGCTCGGATCGGTTGCAAGCTCCGGAGCAGGCGGCTCGACGTCACGGGTCGGCGCCGACCTTTCCATTCCAATCACGCAGACATCGGCATTCTTCTCGACGTTCCATCCGGACTATTCGAACGTTGAACTCGATCAACAGACCATCGCGCCAACCGTCGTGCAGCGCGTGTATTCCGAAGTACGTCCGTTCTTCACGCAAGCCGCGCAGTTTTATGACACGTTCGGCTGCAACGTGTGTATAGACTTCCACACCACGCTGTATACGCCGGCAATACCGACACCATCGCAAGGCTACGCTTTTGAAGGCAAACAGGGCGACTTCGGCTTCGCAGCATTCGATGCGATCGGGGCGCAGCGCAACGATAGCGCGGCGGCCGTCGACTATACGTCCTCAGACTCGCGGTGGCACTCGGAGTTTCAGCACGTTACCGCGGACCTTCCCGGCATTATCGATGATTCCAACGAAATTGGGGTCAACTGGAATAGCCTCAAGTATCTCAACGGATACTTCCGTTATGCGACCGA
This sequence comes from Vulcanimicrobiota bacterium, assembly GCA_963715815.1. Taxonomy (GTDB): domain Bacteria; phylum Vulcanimicrobiota; class Vulcanimicrobiia; order Vulcanimicrobiales; family Vulcanimicrobiaceae; genus JAFAMS01. Next base: position 3,133,830 of record OY970278.1, read on the forward strand.
CGCCGGCACGAACGTGCTTAACCCCTCGCAGTCGTCTTCGATTGACGCAGGCTTCGGTTGGCAAAGCCAGACTTTCAATTTGAACGCCGCGATAAAGAAGGTGGGAGAGTACTTCAATCCCGTCGACGGTTTCTCTGCGCATCCTGACATCGCAGGTTACGGTTTGTACGCCGGCAAGATTTGGCTGTTTTCCGGATCAAGCAAATTAGAAGCCATAGGCATCGGCGGTCTCATGGACCGATATCAAGGCACGCAGAACGGGCAATCGCAGAGCGATCAAATTCTCTCGCTCGACGTTCTCACGAAGAGCGCGTGGGATTTCCAGCTTTATACGGGTTCCGACTATTGGCGCTTCGGACAAACGCTGACGCCGGTTTCGCAGAATGCCGGATTCAGCCTCATGTACCATAGCGGACTGCAAGAGAGTCCGGGGAGCTTCTGCTGCCCGAATCACGGCTCGTCTGCATATCCGACGTGGCTGTACTATAACACCGGACGCTTCGGCGATGGCCGGCTCGATACGTGGCTGCGAACGACGACGATTCGAGTCGGCAATCGAGGCGCAGTTTCGCTAGCGGTCGATGATACCGCGCAATGGATGCCGAGCGGTCCGAACAACATCCAGTGGTTTCAGAGCGCAGCATACTCGTATCAGCTCAGCCGCGACTCTTCGCTAGCGGTTGGCGTGCGCCGAGTCGACGGAACGCCGCCCGCACCCAACGGCGGTGGCAACTGTATCGGCAAATGCTCGAATATCTCGGTCGCCTATCACGTGCGTTTCAAGAAGGAAGAGCTTTACATCGCCTACGGCGACCCGAACACGCTCGTTACCGTTCCGCAAGCGATCCTCAAGATTATTTTCTACGCCGGAAGCCAAAAAGGAGCGTAGGCTCCGCGCAGTCCTTTAGTTCTTAGAGACGCGCGAGCGTGGACGCTGCTTGTGAACTGCGCACTTTTCTTCCATGGTCAAGGCGTCGGCGCCCTGACCTTGGGCCATCGCGCCGCAAGCGAATGTAAACGAGAACATGGGATGCTTTCGCACGAACTTCGGGCCCAAGATGGCCTCCGTGAAGTCGCTGCCATGCACTTCCCGGACGCCCGATAACGTCATTATTTGCTTTTTCATTACTCTGGGGTCTTCCGGAATGGTCTGGAACGGCCTGTGGCGATGATTTCCCTATGAAAATATCGCGCGGCAGGGTGCTGGCGGCGACCGGCGCCGCACTCGGAGCCGGGTTCGTACCCGATGCAGCGATCCAGGCGGCACCGGGAGTGTGGAGCGCGCAGTACACTGCGACAAAAGGAAGCGTCTCGCTCGCGGTCTACCGCAAGCGGCCGACTGCCCCGAGAGCCAATGAGAAGCCGTTGCCGGTGCTGCTCTTGGCGCACGGCTCTTCCGTGTCGGCAATCCCGTCGTTCGATCTGACCGTTCCCGGCGCCGGCGAATATTCGGTGATGAACGTGTTCGCGCGCAACGGCTTCGACGTGTGGACGGTCGATTTTGAAAATTACGGGCGCTCGTCGCGCACCGACTCGAACTCGGATATCGCGAGTGGAGCCGCCGATCTGGTTTCTACCACCAACATGATCGCGCGCGAGACGGGAGCGACGAAATATTCTCTGTTCGGAGAGTCCTCAGGTGGCTTGCGAGCGGCCCTCTTTGCGGCAGAAAATCCTGATCGGGTCGACCGTCTCGCTCTGAGCGCCTACACGTACACAGGTGAAGGTTCGCCGACGCTCGCGAATCGCGCGAAAGATCTCGCGTATTACAAGACGCACAACCGGCGGCTGCGCGACGCGAAGATGATTGAAAGCATCTTCACACGCGACAAACCGGGAACATCCGATCCGCGGCTCGCCGCCGCGATCGCGGCAATCGAGCTCAGATACGGGGATCAAGTTCCGACTGGGACGTACCTCGACATGACCGCGAATTTGCCCATCGTCGATCCGGCGAACGTAACCGTTCCGGTTCTGCTATTACGCGGCGAATACGATGGAATCGCGACGATGGCTGACCTGATGAGTTTCTATGAAAAGCTGCCCAACGGCGATCGCCAATTCATCGTCGTACCCGCGACCGCACATTCGCTCGTTTGGGGAAAGAACCGTCAACTTTTCTGGCACGCGTTGCATGCATTCTTGACCGAGCCTACGTACACGCCCGTTTCGTAAACGAGCACGTGATCGTTCATCTGATCGACGGGACCTACGAACTCTTCCGTCATTTCTACGGGTTGCGGCGCTTCACCGATGCGAAAGACCGCCCGTATGGAGCGGTCGTCGGCGTGCTCAATACCGTGCGACAAATGATCAGCGAAGGAGCTACGCATCTCGGTGTTGCCACGGATCACGTAATCGAGTCGTTTCGCAACGACCTTTGGCCCGGATATAAGACCGGCGAAGGAATCGATCGCGCGCTGCGCTCGCAGTTCGAGCCGCTCGAGGATGCACTGCGCGCGATGGGCGTCCCCGTGTGGGCAATGATCGAGCTGGAAGCCGACGATGCGATGGCCTCTGCGGCGGCTATCTCCTCGCGGGATGCCCGGGTCGCGAAAGTTTGCATCTGGACACCAGATAAAGATCTCGCGCAATGCGTGCGCGATGATCGCGTCGTGCAAGTCGACCGCAAGAGCAAAGTCATCCGAGACGCAGAGGGCGTGCGCGCTAAGTTCGGGGTAGAACCCGAATTGATTCCCGACTACTTAGCGCTCGTTGGTGATGCCGCTGATGGTTATCCGGGCATCGCCGGCATTGGGCCGAAGGGCGCGGTAGCGCTTCTCACGCGCTATGGCGCGATCGAGACATTCCCGCCTGAAGTACTCGGTGAGCGAAAAGAGTTGGCGCTCTTATTCAAGCAGCTGGCGACGCTCCGAACCGACGCGGCGCTCTTTGCGAATATTGACGAGCTCGAATGGCGCGGACCTACCGATGCATTCGGCGCGATGTGCGAGCGGTTTGGCGCTCCCGACCTCGTCGCGCGCGTTCTCAAAGCCAGCGTTTGACTTTGAACCAGGTCAGCAAGCCGCCGACGATCGCCACCTCTAAGGCAACCCCAAAGATCGCGAACGCTTTGATGCTATCGATATGCGATACCATCCATCCAAAGTTCTGACCGAAAAAGCCGGTTACGAACGTCAGCGGTAAGAATATCGTCGCAATCACGGTCAGCTGTTTGACCACGTCGTTTTGCCGCTGGTTCTCGATGCGAAATTGCATATCGAGCGCAGCCGCGGCTGCGTCGCGAGCCGCGTCGAGCTCGTCCAACGCGCGTAGCGAGTGGTCGCGAATGTCGCGGTAATACTCTACCTCTTGCCGCATGAAGATATCATTCGGCGTGTGAATGATCGAACTCAATATTTCGCGCATCGGCGCTATCGAGCGGCGCAGGCGCATCGAATCGTTGCGGATGGCGAATACTTCGCGGAGAAATTCGCGCGGCTCGTGATCGCCCGCGAAGAGCATCTCTTCGATTTCGGCGACTCTGCGGCCGAAACCGTCGGCGACCTTCGAGTATCCGTCAACAATCGTATCGAGCAGTAGATACACCAAGGCCGAACTTTCGTGCCGAACCGTTCCGCCTTCGCGCAACCAGCGACGCTCGACCTCATCGAGCGGATACGCCGGAAACTGCCGGATCGTTACAACATAACGATGCGAAGCAAAAATCGCAATCTCATGAGCGACAAAACTTTCCGCGGTGCCGCTGATACCATGTGCTACGACCAGCCAATAGTCTGCATATTCGTCGGCCTTCGGACGTTCGTGCGGTAACGTTGCATCTTCGAGGGCGAGCGGGTGAAACCCGAATTCTCTTTTGAGCATCTCGACCACTTGCGGCGAAGGATCGACCAGGTCAAGCCAGACATTCGCACCGGGCTGCTTGATAATATGATTGATCTCATCGAGATCTTCTAGGGCGACACCCGTCGCGCCATTCCTGAACACCAGGCATCGCGGCGGGTTGCTTATCAAGTCCGACATGTTTCGGTCACTTTGCGGTTTGCAAGTTAAGGCCATGCAGAGAACAAATTAAAGACCGAGCAAAAGGCCCAATCCGCTTTGATGGTAGCGCCAACGGGAATCGAACCCGTCTTTTCGCCTTGAAAGGGCGATGTCCTAACCGATAGACGATGGCGCCACGCCGGCCTCTGGGATTCTACCCGTTCGGCCAGCGTGGACGCAACACCTCAACTACGGGTGCGGACCGCGCGTTCGGAAGCCCCATCCGGTGTGGAAGGATCGACCACCCTCGAGGCGGCCCTCGATCTCGACCCGATGCGAACCCGACGGCAAGTCATACGTCGGCGTGAACTTGAAGCCGCGCGCGGAGACATAACTGTCGGAAGTAATCGTGCGTCCATCCAGACGAACGACGACGCTATCGGGACGCACGGCATCCGGGAACGTCGCGCTCAGCTGCGGACGGAAACCGTCAACGGTCGTGTCAGGTTGAGGTAGGATGCGCAGCAGGGTCCACGACATCGGTGGCGGCGGAGGCGGGGGTCCGTTGGGAACCGGCGTTACCGCCATGTTCGGCGCCGCGTTCGTCTCAGTGATCGAAACGGTTTGGTTGGAGTCGTTGTAATTTACGACCGCGCCGAGCGATTGCGCGATGAAGCGCAACGGTACGAGCGTGCGCGCTCCGATCAGGAACGGTGGGCTATCCAACGTTTGTTGCTGACCACTCACGGTTGCCGTCGTGCTGCCGATGCTGAGCTGCACGGTCGTCGAGCCGCGCGTTGCGTTGATCTGTCCATTGTCATAGACGACTGACGCGCCGAGGTGTTCGAAGACACCGCGCAGCGGGACGTAAACGCGGCCGGCGCGCTCGACTGGCGGCTGATCGAATTGAATGGGTTGACCGTTGACGGAAACGGTCACGGATGCGTTCTGGGCCAAGGCCGGCGAGATCGACGGCACCGTGAAGGCGAGAACGAGAGTCAGGAGAGTAAGCAGTTTATTCATCGTTCGCAACAACGATGACCACTATTCCCAGATTCTAAACGTCCCTAGCTCTTCAGTGCCTCAACCAGCGGGCCAAGATTTGCCCCGAATCGACGGCTCCGCCCGATCGAATCTCGGTAGAGCGGCTTACGAACTTGGACTCGACTGGCGGTTAGTACGGGCCGTTTCACCTCGTGAAACGACAACATTCGAGCGTCCCAAGACAAATCGCAGAACGCGGCTAAACGCCGCGCCTCTGAGTCGAAATCCTCAACCAGACGTTCATATTCGATTTCGATGAAGCGATCGGCGGGGAGCACGGCGCGCCATGCCGCCATCATGCTTTCGTACGCTCGATAATAGCCCGCCAGCTCACCGAGGTCGTACGCATACGGCATTGCCTGGCCGGCGAAGAGCGTTGCATAGCTCGACATACAAGTATCAAGCCGGTCGCGTTTCACAAGGATCAATCGTGCGTTCGGAAGAGCAAGGTGGATTAATGGGGCAAGCGCAAAATTGCTCGTCTGCTTGTCCGTCAGATGCTTGGCGCTGCACGCAACCGCATCGGTCTCGCGCATATAGCGCGCGCCGATCGCGCGAATGTGAGATCGCATTTCGTTGACGGATACCGCCAGCGGCGCGTCTCGAGTTTCCGGCCAAAAATGGTACTGCTTTTCGCGCAGCACCTGTTCGAAGACGCGAAGCTCGCCGCCCGCATTGATGGCGGGATGCGCGCTGAGAACCTGCTCGACCAGTGTGGTCCCCGAACGCGGCATTCCGAATACGAAAATCGGGCGCGGGGAAGGGTCGCCGCAATTTTGCAGATTTGCGCAGCTCGCCCAGAACGTTAGGGCATCCTCGAGAGCCGCGAGCAGACTCAATGTGCTGGATTCGTCGTACAGGATGGCACGACGTTTGAGCATATTTCCTGCCCGCAGCCGTTCGAATGCCTCGTCGAAGCGCGACCGGTTTTCGTACGCAGCTGCGAGTGCAAAGTGCAGCTCGACTTGCTGCGTTGCAGGAAGCGAGTCCATTTCACTTGCGAGGCACTCCATATCGGCAAGTGCGCTATCGTCAACGGCACCTGAGCGGCTGAATACGAGTAACCAATGAAAGAGGCCGTTGCTGGGTTCAAGCTCGAGCGCACGCTCGAACCACTCAGTCGCCGCCGCGATGTTTCCGGTCTCAAGCAAGACTTTTCCGATATTGCAAGCCGCATCGGCGCATTTCGGATCCAGCGCGAGTGTAACTCGAAATAACGCTTCTGCTTCTCGGTTTCGCCCGAGCTGATGCAACGCTATGCCGAGTCCGTTGCGCGCGTCCAGATTTTGGCTCGAGATCCTGAGCACGCCCTCGAAGGCATGTTGTGCGTCTGCATAACGCTCCTGCGCCAACAGCGCAGTTCCGAGATGAACGTAGAGCGCAGCCGCTTCCGCACGCCGGCCTTTGCGCTCGAAAGCGAGACCGAGATTGTACGGCGCTCCTGACATATCGTTTCGAAAACCGGAGTTGATCGACACTTGCGATAAGCAACCTCTGCCAATTAATTATCGGGCAGAGTTGCTTAAGATTTATGATCATTCCGGTGATATTCGAAATTAGGATGTTACACCGATGTTACATCAACGTAACAATGATATCAGACGTCGAGCTTGCCGAGAATATCCAATCCGGCGATTACGGAAGGAGGACAAAGGACTTCAAGCTCTAGGACGTGGCGTTTATTTTGATGCTCGTTCAAAAGCACGTCCTCGTGATGCAGATCGTCGGATCCCGGCGAAAGCGTTACTGATTTTCCATCGATCGATGCAGCCATCGTCCCTCCGCTTCCGACGCTCCACAACGCCAAATACCGTCCGACGAACGGTACGCGCAGTTTCGCTCCGACGACATCCGCAGCACACAGCCGGTCAAAGTACGCTGCGATCGGTTTATTCGCAAGCGAGTCCGCAAGCGGACCACCGAGCCATCCTTCGCCACCAAGTGTCGACACGTCGACCGAGATCGCGTCGCTGCATTCCCCCGCGTTGAGCACCGGAGGCAGCTCGCTTTCCGTTTTCAATGTCGTCGGATTGAACATGGTAATCATCGATTGCGCGATGTGCGAACCGAATAGCGTCCCGCCGAGCGTCGTATGATTTCCGTCCTCACGCATCAGCGCGATCGGACGGCGTTCGTCCCAGTTGCGGCGCCCCGGCCACCGTTCGAACAAGATCACGGCTCCTTGCGCGATCATCGAACTCGCAAGCTCCGCACCGTTGAAGGACGGAATACCGTAATACTCCGCGACGCTTTCCCACTTCGGCAAGACGCGATCGATTGCACCGTTCGCAACTTGCGCAGGCGTGAAGAAATAGACGAACGCGATTTCGCGATCCGGATCGTTCACACGAAGCTGACGTACGATCCCTTCAGCTGCCTGTGAGATGCCCTCGGACGGATAGCGGGCATCCTCGATTGAAAACTCGACGAGCACGAGATCGGGAATTAGATCGCGTACAGAGCGGGTACGAAACACCGCACGCTCGCAACCGAATCCCGGCAATCCGCGCGTCGCGGTTTCGATGATTGCACCGGAATACACCCTCGTCAGCGTTCGCGCGAGCGAAGCGAGATAGTAACCGTCGTACGTCAGACCACCACCGAACGCAACGATGCGCGTTCCGTTTCCCGAGCGCAAGCGCGCGCCAAAGCGCGAGAGGCCCTTTCGGGCTTGTGCGAAGCTCATCTCGGACGCATGAATGTGGGCCTGGCTGGATTCGAACCAGCGCGCAACCAGTTATGAGCCGGCCGCTCTACCGCTGAGCTACAGGCCCGTATCAGCGTAGACCGTACATTCTAGACGTTGGCGAGCGCCCGGAACGCGGCCTCTCCGGGATAGCGCGCCGAGCCATTGAGCTGCGCTTCGATCGCCATCAGACGGTTATACTTTTCAACACGCTCGCTGCGCGAGAGCGAACCCGTCTTGATTTGTCCGGCGCCGGTCGCAACCGAAATATCGGCGATCGACGTATCACCCGTCTCGCCCGAACGATGCGAGATCACGCAGCGATACCCGGCGCGATGGGCCATCTCGACCGCATCCCACGTTTCCGAAAGCGTTCCGATCTGATTGATCTTGATCAGAATTGCGTTGGCGTCGCCTTCCTTTATGCCGCGTGCGAGCCGCTTGGTATTCGTAACGAATAAATCGTCACCGACGAGCTGGACGCGTGAGCCCAAACGCGTCGTCAACAAATTCCAGCCGTCCCAATCGTCTTCAGCAAGGCCGTCTTCGATCGAGACGATCGGATAATTCTTGATTAGGCCTTCGTATAAACCGACCATTTCCGCAGAGGTAACAGGATGATCGTTTGCAAGATGCGGCCAATACTTTCCGTCGCGATAGAACTCCGACGCAGCGGGGTCGAGCGCGATTGCGATATCTTTTCCCGGCGTATAGCCGGCGCGTTCGATCGCCTCCACGAGCAGCTTGAGCGCTTCGTCGATCGACTCGAGTGGCGGCGCGTAACCGCCTTCGTCGCCGACAAGTGTCGGCAGATGTCGATCGTGCAGCATCTTGCCAAGCGCGTGAAACGTCTCGGCACCGGCACGCACCGCCTCGCGGAACGTCGGCATGCCGATCGGAACGATCATGCACTCCTGAAATTGCAGCGCGCCCTCAGCATGCTTACCACCGTTGATGACATTCATCATCGGAACGGGCAGCGTCGTTGCGAGCGGCCCTCCGAGATATGCGTAGAACGGAAGGCCGACGCTCGCGGCCGCCGCACGAGCAACGGCGAGCGAAACGCCGAGAATCGCATTTGCGCCCAGGCGGCTCTTGTTTTCGGTTCCGTCCAATTCAATGAGCAACGCATCGACGTCGCGTTGTTCCGTCGCAACCGCGCCTTCGAGCGCCGGCGCGAGCACTTCATTAACCGCGTCGACGGCGCGCTCGACACCCTTACCGTTGTAGCGTCGCAGATCGCCATCGCGTAATTCGACGGCCTCGTGCGCGCCCGTTGAGGCGCCTGACGGTACCATCGCCTCCTCAACCATCCCGAAGCTCGTCGCAACGGTGACCGCGACCGTCGGATTACCACGCGAATCGAGGACTTCGCGGGCGCGAACTCCTTCGATCAGTGGATGTCCGGCGCCGCGCTGGCTTTCCATCAGTCGGAGACGATCTCGTTCTGTAACGGATGCATGCGCGCGGAGAGCTCATTCGGCGTAAACCAAATCGCGATCTCGCGCTTCGCACTATCAGGTGAATCACTACCATGCACGAGATTGCGGCCAATCGTCTGCGCGAGATCCGCGCGGATCGTTCCCGGCGCGGCCTTGCGCGGATCGGTTGCGCCGATCGTTTGACGGCATGCTTCGATCGCGCTTTCACCGGAAACGACCATAGCGACGATCGGCGAGGACGTAATATATGAGACCAGGCTCTTGAAGAACGGCTTGCCATCGTGTTCGGCATAGTGTTTCTTCGCGAGGTCTTCACTCACGTTAAGGAGCTTCATCGCGGTTAAGACGAAACCGCGGCGTTCGAAGCGCGAGACGATCTCGCCGACAAGACCACGCTGAACTGCGTCGCCTTTGCACAGAATTAGAGTTTGTTCGACCGGCATAGGGAAAAGCTCATACGGGATGGGGAATGCCGACGCCTTTGCTGCAAATATAGCCGCCTCGGGGCTGCGACATTTCCAGCTTATCGAACATCATCGAACAATACGCAGCACCAACGATGAAGCACAACGCCGCCTCGGCGAGCCGTCCGCAGCGGGGCTCGTCATCGTCGCAGACGAGCAATCAGGGGGCAAGGGACGCCGCGGTCGCACGTGGGTCGCGGCACCGCGCAGTGGGTTGCTTTTTACGGCTATCCTGCCAAAAGCTGTCGATGCCGGGGCTGCGTGGGCGGTGACGTTTTGGGCCGGATTGCGCGTCGCAGAAGCGCTGGAGCGCTGGAGTGTCGAGCCGACGCTGCAATGGCCAAACGATCTGCTGCTCGACGGACGAAAGCTGTGCGGAATCTTGTGCGTCTCGCGCATCGTCGCCGATCAGGCGACGCTGGGTTGTGGAATCGGCGTGAACGTGTATCGCCCGCGGAATCGCCCGGACCTCGACGAGATCAGCCCGCCGCCGATCTTTCTCGATGACGTTCGCGTGCTCGGCGACCATGCTCGCGAAGAGCTGCTCGGCGAGATATTGCGGGCGTGTGAAGCAAATCTGGATGCGCTGCATAACCCGGTATCGATCGCGCGTGAATGGGAACGGCGTGCCGGCGTCCCGGGAACGCGCTACCGATTCACGCTGGAAGACGGCGGCGAAATCGAGGGCGAAGCGTTGCGCCTTGGGAACGGCGGCGGACTCGTCATAGAGACCCAGTCGGGCGAGCGCGTCATCGAGTTAGCGGACGGCGTCCGCGTCGTGCGCTAGCGACCCGCCTTCGCGCGTTTTTCGCACGTGTCGCACAGATTCGAGAGCCGATTGTCGGTCTCGAAGATTGAATCAGCGTGGTGCATCGCGCAACGCTGATTGAGACAATTTCTCAGACCAAGTGCGCGTCCCAGCGCGCGAACCGATTCTTTGAGCGTGCGCTGAAACAATAGATTCTCGTCGACCGGTTCGCCGTAGAATTCGGGCGTCAAACGGAATCGCGAGACGAGCGCGATGTGCGTCGTCGGATCGCCTTCGCCGAAGACGTAGCGCGCTGATATGCGATAGAGATCGTAGTCGGTGACCGAAAGAACGTATCCGTCGCGCGGCGGATATTTCGTTGCAATATGCGTTGCGAGCGCGCCGGTGAAGAGCTGTCCACGTACGCCGTTCAAAACATTCTTCGGAACGCGCAGTGGTGCGCGTACGAGAAACGGTGCGAGGAAGCGTTCCTCGAGACACAGGCCCAGACGGGTCACAAAATCAGCATCGATCGAATTAACGGGGACGATGCTGATCGGTTCCTGCGAGATACCAGGCCCCACGTCTTGCGCAATTCTCTCCTTCCCGAGGCAGGTCCTGGCCTCGACGAGAAGCGTCGCCGCGTGATCGTCGGCATCGGCATCGATTTGGCGGAGGTTGAGCGCTATCGCTTCGACGAGCGCCGGCGCGCCTGGTTCGAACGCAAGATCTACACCGAAGAAGAATGGGCGTACGCAATGCGCAAGCGGCACTGGGCCGAACGCTTGGCGGGATTTTACGCCGCAAAAGAAGCGACGCGCAAAGCATTCGGTCACGCAATTCCGTGGCGCTGGGTCGGCGTCTCGCATGAAGACAGCGGAAAACCCATCATTCGTCTCTACGGGAAAGCGGAGCGCCTGATCTCCGCGCGCGAGATCTCGCGCATTCATCTAACAATCACGCACACTGCGACGATGGCGGCAGCCGTCGTCATTCTCGAACAATGATCGTCCTCGACGCCAAGGGTATGCGCGCGTTCGACGCCGAGCAGGTCGCGCACCGCGGCGAGATCACGCTGATGCGCGACGCCGGTGTCGCGATTGCCGCGCTCGTTCCACGCTACAGGCGTGAGGGCAGCATCATCGGCGTCGCCGGACCCGGCAACAATGGCGGCGACGTCTTTGCCGCGCTCGCGCTCGTGCCGCAAGCGTTCGAACGCATCGTCTATGCGTTGCCGGCCGAGCGCGAATCAGAAGCGCGCGCGGACGCGGTGTTGCGTGCGCGCGCGAGCGGCGTCGAGATTCGTGCGATTGACGGCGCAGCCAAGCTTCGCGGCCTGGCGGATGCGGGAATCATTCTGGATGGACTGCTCGGCGTCGGCTCGCATCTTCCACTCACCGAGCCGATGAACAAAATCGCCGACGCGATCAACGCCTCCGGAGCGCCGGTGCTTGCGATTGACTTGCCGAGCGGTGTCGATGCAAGCACGGGGGCGCTCGATCCCATGGCGGTGCACGCTGACGCGACCGTTACGATCGGAGCTCTCAAGCTCGGCTTATTGCTCGATCCCGCGCGCAAAGCGACCGGCGATTTGTGGCTCGCGCCGATCGGTTTCCCGTCGACCTACCAGGGCGTCGTCGCGCACTGTCTTTCCGACGCGGAATTTCGCGCGCTCGTGCCGGAGCGTGCACAGAACGCGGAAAAACGCGAAGCGGGTGCGCCGCTCGTGATCGCCGGTTCGGAACAATTTCCGGGTGCCGCCGTGCTGTGCGCGCGCGCCGCGGCGCGCACGGGCGCCGGATATGTCACGGTCGCAATTCCGCAGGCGGCGGCCGCTGCCGTGCGTGCGCACCTGCTCGAACAAACCGTCGTAACCTACGATCCAAGCGACATCGGTGGGTCCGTCGAAACGATCGTCGGCGTCGCGCGCCACTACGGCTCTCTTGCGATTGGTCCCGGATTGGGTTTATCGGACGCAATGGGCACGATCGTACGCGAAGTGATCAAGAACGTCGACCTCCCGATGGTGATCGATGCGACGGGGCTCTTTCATCTTGCGAAGCATCTCGATGTCTTGTTTCGCAAGCGCACGGTGCTCACGCCGCATGCCGGTGAGTTCGCGCGGTTATCCGGAAAAGGAACGGTTCCCGAAAGCGACCGCGTGACGCGACTGCACGCTTTCGTGCAAGAGCACGGCGTTACGACGCTGCTCAAGGGCCGCGCGACACTCGTGCATGACGGCCTCGCACTGCACGTCAACACCAGCGGGACGTCGGCGCTTGCAACGGCCGGGACCGGCGATGTCCTTACAGGCATGATCGGCACGCTGTTGTCACAGGGCGTCGAGCCCGTCGACGCCGCGCGCGCTGCCGCATACTGGCATGGCATCGCAGGTCAACTTGCGGCGAAGAAACGTCCGATCGGCGTCGTCGCCGGCGACGTCATCGAGGAAATCGCTGCAGCCTACGATCACCACAGCGAGGCAATCGCGTCACCGCCGGTCGTGCGCGTCGCCTAAATTAGGTCGCGCAAGCCCTTTTCGTCGAGGATCGTCGTACCAAGCTCTTCTGCTTTTGCGAGCTTGCTGCCGGCTTCGGAACCTGCGACGACGTAGTCGGTTTTTTTCGAAACCGAACCGCTGACTTTACCGCCTGCGGCAGTGATCAACTCCGTTGCTTCCTCGCGCGTCATCGATGGGAGCGTTCCCGTCAGCACGAACGTCTTGCCCGCGAGCTTACCGGCTGCCGCGCGCGCCCGCTTGGGTGCGGTAAGTACGAGGCCCGCATCGCTCAAGCGCTCGACGATGCCGCGATTGATCTTCTGCCCGAAGAACAAATGAACGCTCTCGGCGATCCGTTCACCGACTCCTTCGACTTCTTGCAGCTCCTCTAAGCTTGCATGCTCGATCGCATCGATCGAACCGAATGCTCCGGCAAGCGCATTCGCATTTTGCAGACCGACGTAGCGAATCGAGAGGCCGACCAGCACGCGCGCGAGTCCGCGCGCTTTCGATACACCGATTTGCTCGAGGATGTTTGCGATCGACTTTTCGCCCATGCGCGGGACTTTCGCGAGCTTCTTCTCATCGAGCGCGTAGATCCCGGCGACGTCGTGGACGAGTTCTAGATCGACGAGCTGCCCGGCGAGAATGTCCCCGATGCGTTCGATATCCATCGCGCCGCGCGAGCACCAATGCCGCACGCGCTCGCGCAGCTGCGCCGGACACGCCGCATTTGTGCAGTACGCGACCGCTTCGCCTTCGAGGCGCTCGACCGGTGAGCCGCATTCCGGACACGTCGTCGGCAGCTTGTAGCGGCGTGGATTCCCTTTGCGCGTCCCCGGAACGGGACCGACGATCTCGGGAATAACATCGCCTGCGCGCCGGACGATCACGGTGTCGCCGACGCGGATGTCTTTGCGGTCGATCACGTCTTGATTCGACAATGTCGCCCGGCTGACGACGACGCCGCCGATCGGCACCGGTTCGAGCACCGCATACGGATTGATCGAGCCCGTGCGTCCGACGTTGACCTCGATCGCGAGCAGCTTCGTTTGCGCTTCGGCCGCACGAAACTTGAACGCGATCGCCCAACGCGGATCGCGGCCTGCAACACCGAGCTTCTCTTGGAGCGCAAGATCGTCGATCTTGACGACGACGCCGTCGATCTCGTAGTCGAGCGTTTCGCGCGCGTGCTCCCAGTGCTCGCAAAAGGCGATGACGTCGTCGATCGTCGCGCACTGCTTCGTATGCTTGTCGGTCGGAAGCCCGAGTGCTGCCAAGTATTTGACCAGATCGAACTGACCGCGCGCAGGAAGATTCCCCTCGACGACGCCGACTGCATACGCAACGAACGAGAGCTTACGTTTTGCGGTTTCCTTGGGATCGAGCTGCCGCACGCCGCCGGACGCTGCATTGCGCGGATTCGCAAAAGGCGCAAGCCCGTTCTTCATGCGTTCCTCGTTCAGCTTCGCAAAATCGCTGCGTCGCAAGAACGCTTCGCCGCGAACCTCGATCAGGTGCGGAGGCTTCGCATCTTTCGTTGCGCGCAGCGTCAGCGGAAGCGAGCGAATCACGCGCACGTTGGAGGTGACGTCTTCGCCGACCATTCCGTCACCGCGCGTGGCCCCGCGGTCGAAGGTGCCGTCGCGGTAGCGCGCAACCATCGCGAGCCCGTCGATCTTTAGTTCGCAACTGTATGAGAAATCCGTACCGGCGAGCTTGCGTGCGCGCGCATCGAACGCGCGCAGCTCGTCGCCATCGAATGCATTAGCCAGACTGAGCATCGGACGCGTGTGCACGTAAGGTTCGAATGCTTCCACCGGCGCCGCACCGACGCGTTGCGTCGGCGAATCCTCGGTGACGAGCTCGGGATGCTCTTCCTCGAGCTTGCGCAGCTCGCGAAAGAGCCCATCATACTCGGCGTCGCTGATCTCGGCGGCGTCGAGAACGTAGTACCGGTGATTGGCCTCGTTGATCTCCGCGCGCAACTCGCGCGCCCGAGCCTCAGCCTCGTGGAGTGTAGACTTGGACCGCGTAGCCATCGGGATCAGAAAGAATTGCAATCCGGCCGAACGGGGCGTCGAACGGGTCTTGCAAAATGCGCGCGCCCATCACGCGTGCGTCGGTGATGAACTTGTCTACGTTTGGGACCGCGAACCCGAGCTGCACCGTCCCCGGCGTCACCTTGCGCCCCGCGCCCTCCGGATGGAGTGCGAGCCGCTTGCCTTCGCCCAATTCCAAATCGACCCAGTGCGGAACTTGATCGTTGATCACGCGCAATCCCATCACGTTACGATAGAAATCTCGCGACGCTGCGAGATCTCGGCACAGCACCATAAGCATCGAGAAGTCGCTGACGAACGCCTTAGGCTTCGATTGGGACGCGTCTTCCATTCGCGTGCAACTCCTCGAGCGCCGCGATGTTGCGGCCTTCCATTTCGGCAATCCGTTCTGGATCCGAGTGCAAGCGCCCCGTCGCGCGTGCATCCGCCAAAACCGGACGCAGATAAACGCCCGTAAACGAGGCATCGTTCTCCGCAACCTCTTCCGGCGTCCCGACCGCGACGAGCTGACCTCCGCGATCGCCGCCTTCGGGACCGAGATCGATCAAATAATCGGCAGTTTTGATGACATCGAGATTGTGCTCGATCACGAGCACGCTATTTCCGAGCTTGACCAGACGCTGCAAGACTTCGAGCAGTTTGTGAATGTCGGCAAAGTGAAGTCCCGTCGTCGGCTCATCGAGGACATAGAACGTCCGGCCGGTCGCGCGCTTCGAAAGCTCGGTCGCAAGCTTGATGCGCTGCGCTTCACCACCCGAAAGCTGAGTCGCGGGTTGACCCATCGCGATGTAGCCGAGGCCGACGTCGCAAATTGTCTTGAGCTTCGTTTGAATGCGCGGGATCGCGGCAAACAGCTCGACCGCTTCGTCGACGCGCATCTGGAGAACGTCGGAGATCGATTTCCCTTTGTACTTGACCTCGAGCGTCTGCGCGTTGTAGCGCTTGCCCTTACAGACTTCGCACGGCACGTAGACGTCCGGCAGAAAGTGCATCTCGATCTTGATGATGCCGTCGCCCTGACAGCCTTCGCAGCGTCCGCCCTTGACGTTGAACGAGAAGCGTCCCGGCGAATAGCCGCGCATCTTCGAATCCGGCAGCTGCGCGTAAAGATCGCGAATCAAATCGAAAACGCCGGTGTACGTCGCCGGATTCGAACGCGGCGTACGGCCGATCGGCGATTGATCGATCACGACCATCTTGTCGAGCGCTTCGGCGCCCTTGACCGAGCCGTATGTCCCACTTGCAGGTTGATGGTGCAGATGCTGATTGAGCGCTTTGACCAGCACCTCATTGACGAGCGTCGACTTGCCGCTACCACTCACGCCGGTAACGCATGTGAACGCACCGATCGGCACGTCGACGTCGAGCCCATCGATGTTGTTGGCTTTAGCCTTCTTGATCGAAAGAAAGGCACGCGGCTTGCGGCGGTGCGCCGGAATCGCAATGAATTGCCGTCCTGAAAGATACGCACCGGTCAAGGATTTCGGATCTTGTATGATCTCGTCGAGCGTCCCGATCGCGACGACATTGCCACCCTCGGCACCGGCGCCCGGCCCCATATCGACGACGACGTCGGCTTCGCGCATCGTCTCCTCGTCGTGTTCGATCACGATGAGCGTATTGCCGAGATCGCGCAGCGTCTTGAGCGTCGCTAAGAGCCGCGCATTGTCACGCTGATGCAATCCGATCGACGGTTCGTCCAGAATGTACAATACGCCGACCAGCGACGAACCGATTTGTGTCGCCAGACGAATGCGCTGCGATTCACCGCCCGAAAGGGTCGTTGCCGAGCGCGCGAGATTCAAATATCCCAGGCCAACATTGGTCAAGAATCCCAACCGCGCCCGAACTTCTTTGAGAATCTGCTGCGCGATCAGCAGCTCGCGTTCGTTGAGCTCCAGATCGCGGAAAAACTGCTCGGAACGCTCGACCGAGATCCTCGTGATCGCGGTGATGTTCTGGCCGCCGATCGTTACGGCGAGGGCTTCGGGCTTCAGACGCGCGCCGTTGCAGACCTTACACGTGTTGGCCGACATGAATTTCTCGATGTCTTCCTTGACGTAGTCGCTGCTCGTTTCGCTGTAACGGCGCTGCAGGTTGTTGATCACGCCTTCGAAGGTGGCTTCGTACGCCCACGTGTGACCGCTGCGCGACTCGTATTCGAACTTCTGCTTCTTGTCGGCGCCGTACAAAACGGTCTGCAGCAAATCGGACGGCCATTGATCGACGGGCGTCGTGATCTTGACGCGACGGCTGCGCAGAACGCGCTCGACCTGCTGCGTATAGTACGGATTCATCGAGGGATACTTGCCGGTCCCGATCGACTTGCTCCACGGCACGATCGCACCTTGCGCGATCGACTTCGAACGATCCGGAATCACTTTCCATGGATCGATCTCGATCTTCACACCGAGTCCGCTGCAACCGGGACACGCGCCGAACGGTGAGTTGAACGAAAACAGCCGCGGCTCGAGCTCGCCGAAAGAGAGTCCACAGTAGACGCACGCAAAGCTTTCGCTGAAGGTCATCTCTTGCGGCGCGTTGCCGCCGCCTTGCGTCTTGGCATCGTACAACACGGTCACGATGCCGCTCGAAAGCTTGAGCGTCGTCTCGATCGAGTCGGCGAGGCGCGTGCGGATCTCCGGCTTCATCACCAGGCGATCCACGATCACCTCAATCGTGTGCTTGCGTTTCTTATCGAGATCGATCTTCTCGCGCAGCTCTTTGATCTCGCCGTCGACGCGCACACGCGCGAAGCCCTCTTTCGAGATCTCCTCGAACAGCTTCGAATACTCGCCTTTGCGTCCGCGAATGACGGGTGCGAGAATCTGCAGGCGCGTCCCTTCGGCGAACTCCATGATCTTGTCGATGATTTGCTCGGCGCTCTGTGCGCTGACTTCGCGTCCGCAGTTATAACAGTGCGGCTTGCCGATGCGTGCAAAAAGCAGACGCAGATAGTCGTAGATCTCGGTGACCGTACCGACAGTCGAGCGCGGATTGCGCGAGGTCGATTTCTGATCGATCGAAATCGCGGGCGAAAGCCCCTCGATGTAATCGACGTCGGGCTTTTCCATCTGCCCGAGAAACTGTCGCGCGTACGACGAAAGCGACTCGACGTAACGGCGCTGACCTTCGGCGTAAATCGTATCGAAGGCAAGCGACGATTTGCCGCTTCCCGACAAGCCCGTAATCACGGTCAGCCGGTTGCGCGGCAGTACAAGATCGACGTTCTTGAGGTTATGCTCGCGGGCGCCCTTGATGACAATTGAATCAAGGCCCGTCACTGCCGGCTGGGGCTTCACGGCATTTTAGACCGAATCGAACTGCTGTTCGTTGCGGGGCCCTGTATTGACAATGTTCGATCTAATCCTCAATATTGAAATATGTCGATGCAACGCTGCTGCCCGCCGGCCGAGATTGACCCGGTCGACCGATCCGAAGACGCGGCACTCTTCAAGGCGCTGGCGGATCCGCACCGCCTGGCGATCTTGGCGACCCTCGCCAAGGCCCCCGACCCCGTGTGCGTTTGTGACTTCACCGCCGGACTTCCCTTAAACCAGCCGACCGTCTCGCACCATCTGCGCTTGCTCCGCGAGGCCGGGCTCGTTACGGCCGAGCGGCGCGGCACGTGGATGTATTATCGGCTCGCAAATGACGCACACGAGCGCACCGCTGCATCGTTGCACGCTACTCTTCGTCCCACAAAGGCTGCTGCTTGAAAACGCACATCTCGCTTCACACTGCCGACCTCGCGAAGAGCGTTGCGTTCTACGCGACGCTACTCGATGCCGAGCCGGCGAAACATTATGACGATTATGCACTCTTCATAACCGAAGAGCCGGGTCTCGAGCTCGCACTGAACACCTCTGCGCGGGTCGCGGCTTCGAATGATGTACACTACGGGCTTGCGGCAACGTCGAGCGATGCAGTCGAGGCGGCAATCGCACGATTGCAAGCTGCGGGCGTACCGGTCGACATCGAAGTCGAAGAAACGTGTTGCTACGCCAAGCAGAATAAAGTTTGGGCAAGTGATCCCGACGGCCGCCGCTGGGAAACGTACGCGGTCTTGGAAGAAGTCGCCAAAGACGAGGCAACGAGCTGCTGCTCGACTTAAAGCGCCGCGCGGCGCTCGAGTTTGTCGGTACAGCGATCCTTCTCGCCGCGATCGTCGGCTCCGGCATTATGGCGCAGCGATTGACGAACGATCCCGCCCTAACGCTACTTTGCAACGCGGTCGCAACCGGTTGCGCGCTCGTTGCCCTGATCGCGACTTTTGCGCCCCTGACAGGTGCACACTTCAATCCACTCGTCACGTTGACGGAAGCCTACAGCGGAACGCGTTCGTGGCGCGAAGTTGCTCCGTATAGCATCGCCCAACTCGGCGGTGCACTCGCCGGTGTCATCATCGCGGACGCGATGTTCGGCAAGGCGGTCGCCTTCTCGGTCAAAGCTCGCTCGTCGCCGGAGACGTGGCTTTCCGAGATCGTGGCGACGGTCGGCCTCCTCACGTTGATTGCGCTCTCGTCGCGCGGAAGCGGCTTCTGGACGCCGGTGACGGTCGGTGCCTACATCACCGCTGCTTACTGGTTTACATCCTCGACGTCGTTCGCGAATCCAGCCGTCACGATCGCTCGCACTCTTTCGGATTCATTCGCCGGAATACGCCCACTCGACGTTCCCGCCTTTATCGCTGCGCAGATCGTGGGTACGGTGCTCGCCATCGCGCTCGTCACATGGAGCAAACCAATGAAATCCGTTCTTTTCGTCTGCATTCACAACAGCGCGCGCAGCCAGATGGCCGAAGCGTTCGTCAATAGCAACGGTAACGGCATTCACGCCTTCAGTGCGGGCCTTGAGCGCGGACAACTAAATCCCGTCGTAATCAAAGCCATGAACGAGATCGGAATCGACATTTCGCACAATCGCGCGAAGAGGGTCGATGATCCGGAAGTTCGAGGACGGGATTACGACTACGTCGTTACGGTCTGCGACGAAGCGAGCGCAGAAGCGTGTCCGATTTTCCCCTCACAGGGCTTACGCGAACATTGGAGTTTTCCCGATCCATCGTCGTTTTCCGGATCGGAGGAATCGAGGCTCGAGCAAACACGAACTGTGCGCGATGCGATTCGTGCACGCGTCAACAATTGGCTTTCTACCGTCCCCTCACTTAATTAAACGGAGAAAACGTTCGTCATGAAAGACAAAGTGCTGTTCATATGTGTGCACAATACCGCGAGGAGCCCTATGGCTCAAGCGCTACTCAACAAGATGTGCGGCGACACGCTCGAGGCGTGCAGTGCAGGGATCACCGCGGGCGAGCTCAACCCCGTCGCCGTCCAAGCGATGGACGAGATCGGCATCGACATCTCTCACCACAAGCCTGAAGCCGTCTTCGAGCTCTACAAGCATGGCTACACATTTCAATACATCATCAGCCTTTGCGACCAGGCCGCCGGCGAGCGCTGTCCGACCGTCCCAGGTTTTGCGAAACGTATCGATTGGAATTTTGAGGACCCAGCTCTGGTTTCCGACGCACTACCGCCCAAGGATCGCCTTACTCGAATGCGCTCTGTACGCGATCAAATACAAGCGGCGATTTCGGAGTGGTGTTTGGAAGTTTGCCACTAGCCTCTTTATTTTCGCTGCCCTCGACTTCGCTCGGGATGACAATTTAGGCGACGGTCGGAGGTTTTCCTAAGGAATCGCGCAGCGCGAGATATTCGCCGACGACGACAAGCGTCACGTAGGCCAGCACCAATTGAACGACGATCGCAGCGACGATCGGACCGATCAGCGGAATGAAGTGCAGTACGGCACCGATCATTCGTCCGATGAAAATGATAACCGCGATCATGATCGTGACGATCAGCGTTGGTGCGACGCGACGTCCGGCGATCCGAAACGAATCGCCCATCGCGGCGAAGCCCGGACGCTCTCCGATGATCGCGGCCGGAAACGTGTAGATGAAGAAATAGAAATACAACAGGGCGCTGATGCCGAGCGTCGGCAACGCGAGGATCGCCGCGACGACGAGCGCGACGAACAATCCGATTAGCGCGATGAATACGTTCGATGCGTCGCGCTCGAAAGCTCGCGTGCCGTCCGAAAGATCGGCAGTACCGCGCTGCCATGCGGCGCCCGCCATTCCCGTCATGTAACACTGGGCCAGGATGAAGCCTGCCAGATTCACGAGGATTAGGAGAATCGACGCCGTCGCCGCAGCCCACCACGTTGCACCGTAGCCGACGACGTATTCGGTGTGCGGCGCGAGAAAATAGTCGATCACACCGACGACGAGTCCGATGACGAGCCCCGGAACGATGATGATACCGTTCTTCATCAGGAGATCCCAGGAACGGCCGAACGTACTCTCCACGTTCTGCGGAGGAGACTGCATCAAACCGCCTACGGTAGCAGGACGGCGAGGACCTCTTGTATGCCTTTGACGCGCACGTCCGGCGCCTCGTTCGGCGGAATAGGTTCCGAGTGGACGTCGATGTACACCGTGAACAAACCGGCATCGCGCGCGCCGACGATGTCACGAAAATAACGATCCCCGACCATTGCCGCACGAGACGGCGGTGTTTCGAGCAACTCGCAGGCGTGCAAGAAAATTTTTGGATCGGGCTTTACCATTCCGACTTCGTCAGCGCAAATCACCGCATCGAACGACGCCGCGAGTCCGAGCAGCTCGAGCTTCTCGTAGTGCGTCTCTGCAAATCCGTTCGTGATCAAACCCAGCTTCAGTCCGCGCTTTCGCAACGCTTCAAGCAGTTCGAGCGTCCCGGGAAACGGCGTGTAGTACGATCGCCGCCGTTCACCGTACTGGCGCGCGGCAGCACGGGTCGTTGCGTCGTCGTCGATACCGACCGAACGCAGCGCCGCGGACCAAAGCTCGTAACGTGAATCCGCGATCGGCGTATTGAGGTGCTCGGCGCTGAGCGCACGCCAATAGCGCGACGTGTGCTCGATGTACGAATCGAAGATCGTCTGCGCCGAGACATTGTGCGACGCACCGATCTCTTCGGCGACATCGCATGCCGCGGACTGATATGCATGGGTGTCGTTGTGCAGCGTGTCGTCGAGATCGAAGACGACGGCTCCCAGGTCTAAGGTCACAATCGTACTCGAAACGTGCGAAGCTCGTACGGTTCCAATCCGGCCACGATCGCGCCGTCGTCGATCGCGCATTCACGCTCGAGTGAGCGCTCGCGTGCATCGCAGCTCTCGACGCTTCGTGCCCGTGCACCGACGTGCAGGCGCATCCGGCGCCCCGCACCGTCGCATTCGCGCACGCGAACGACGATGCCGTCGTCATTGTCGGCCGGCTTGCACGCGACGATCAACACGGCGGGATCATCGCATGTAAAGAGCCGGACGCGCGACGGGTACGCATACTCGCGCCACGTGTTCTCGAGTACGCCGATGCCGGTTTCCGGCGCGAGCGGCGCAAGCGCCCACGAAAGCCGATGTTCGCCGCGATCTGCATTCGTGTCCGGCCAGAGCGGGCTGCGCAGAAGCGAGAGACCCACGTGGGTGCCGCCACGAACGAGCGTTCGCGCATCCCAGCCGTAGTTGTCGGTCGCGAGCAGCGCAAAACCGCCCTGCGGGCCATCGACACGCGCAAAACGTTGAGCCGGCACTTCGAATTTCGCACGCTCCGTATCGGTCTGAACGGATGTCGTGCGATCGAGCGTGCCGTGCGGCGTCCCGAACGTCGCATGCTGGGCTTCGATGGCAAGCCAATTCTCGACGCGCAAGAGCGTTCGCACTTCGTCCCAGAGCACGGCGGCGTCAGCGCGTAGGTACGGCTCATCCGTGCCGAGGGCTAGGCGAATTACGATCGTCGAATTGCGCAGGCGGTAGCGGACCACGAGCGCGCCATCTTCGATGTCGCTCCCGTCAGGGCGGATGCGTACGGGCCGCTTTACGTAGTTTGCATCGATGTTCCACGCTTCCCACTCTTTGGGCCGGTCGACGTACGCACGCAACACGTTCGCAGCTGTGACGAGATTGGGTTCACCGGGCCTGTGTAAAGCCACGATTGTTCCGTCGCGGCGAACACGTGCGTGCAGATGCGCGTTTTCGAATACGAACGCATCGTCGTCTTCGCGCGGCGCGACCTCTTCGTTCGTCGCATTGGTGAGCGAACGCGGCAAGAGCGAATAGGCCGCCTCTCGCACGCGCGCGCAGACGCGCCCTACGCGTTCGTAATCTTGGTCGAGCTCACCGTAGACCGGCGCAATTGACGTTCCGCATACCACGTCGTGAAAGTCGCCGCGCAAGAGCGGCGGCCACGCGCTGCGCAAGTCCGCCGAGAGCGGCGACGTGAGGTTCGCGGAGGCTCGGACCGCAACGCACCATGCTGCCAGCTCTTCAGCTTCATCGAGCGCGCCTTCGAGCGCAAAGCGCTGGGCTTTGACGTCGTGATGCGTCGTCCACACGCCGCGATGCGTCTCGAGATACAGCTCACCAGCAACGCGAGGCAGCTGATCGGCGCGCATCGCGATGCTTTCAAACCACGTCCGCGCACTCGTCCAGCGGCCGTACTGAGCGGCTTCTCGTACGATACCGTCGTTCGGTCCGCCGCCACCGTCGCCGTATCCGACAACCAGCGCCTCGTGCCGCTCGCGCGCCTTCGCGACGCGCTGCGGCGACGCACCGCCTTCGTAACCGTCGATAACTGCGCCCACGACGGCGGAGCGGTCCGGCCCCGTCCACACAAACTGCGGATGCGGCCAGCGCGTCGTCTCGTTCCATTGCAGCTTGGCGGTCGCGAAAAAACGGACGCCCGCGTGCGCGAGCAGCTGCGGAAACGTGTTCGGAAATCCGAATGTATCCGGCAGCCACGCGACGGATGGGATGATTCCGAACCGGCCCTGCACGTAGTTCATCCCGTGCACGAGCTGACGCAAAAGCGTCTCGCCGCTCGGAATATTGCAATCGGTCTCGACCCACGGCGCGGCGACGCTTGGATCGATTTGTCCCTTGCGCACCGCTTCGGTGATGCGTGCGAAAAACTCAGGGTCGTCGTGCTCGACGTAAGCGTAAAGCGCGGGCTGACTTTGAATGAACACGTAATCCGGCGCGCGGTTGGCGATGTACAGCGCGTTTGCGAGCGTGCGCAAACCTTTGCGGCGACCTTCCGCGAACGTCCACAACCAGGCGAGATCGAGATGTGCGTGGGCGATGAGCGGCAGCGGTGCATCCGGCATCGGCGCGACATTTATTTCCGGTGCGTCTACGATCTCGATGCGATCGCGCGGACGTTCGGCCTTGCGCTTTTGCATGAGCGTCCAGCGCGCACCGGGACCGTTCGGCAATCCGTGCGTCGGAAGCGACGCAAGCTCGATCTCGAGCGTCAGCGTTCGTTCGGTGCTCGACGCAGCAACGACGATCGTGTCGTGCTCGCGATCGAATGCGCCCGCGATCTTGCCGTCGACACGCAGCAAGGCACCGGTACGCGTTTCGTACCGGAGCCCGACTGACTGCGCAAACGACGGCAGCAAACCGCGCAGCTCGCAAACTCCGTCTCGCCGCGCGGATTCGGCGAGACGCAGTGCGTGTCGTTTAGGCGGTGGAGTTCACTCCCTGAGGGACGGTCGACGTGAAGACCGTCGTGGCCGCGGCTTGCGCCGATGCCTCTGCCGCTGCAGCTTGCTGCTGTTCTTCGGCCTGTTGGTCCGCAGCAGCTTGCGCTTGCGATGCGCTCGAAGCCGATTGCGTGTCGGTCGAGCCATAGTTACTTGAAACCGGGGTAATCCCAGACATCCTAATCCTCCTAATCCTCCCTGACCGCCCCCAGTATAGCACTATTCGCCGTCAAAATAGTCCAGGGTAGGCTCGCTGCGGACGATCAAATCCTCGCGCTCGACGAGCAGCTTCTTGGAGTCTGGGTAGAAGCAGACGTCGCCGCCGCCAACGTTTGAGATCATGATGATCGACGCCAGGGTCGACCCGTCGTTGCGCAGTTTGTGTGCGCCGATCTCTCCAATGGGGAAGGCGATACAATCGCCCTTTCGTAGCTTCACGTCGCCGCACGGCGTCAACAGCGTCGGCTCGCCGGACCAGATGATGAACAGCTCTTCTTCCACCGTATGCCAGTGCATCGGACAAAACGACGTCCCGGGCTCCAGCTTCGCGACGCGATATCCGAGCCGCTCGGCGCCAAGCAAGAATCCGATCTCGCCTTCAAAGACCGTGTAGATCCCGGGACCCACATCTTCGCGCAGCGGAACGTCATCGAGATTGATGCGCAGCGCTGCAGCGACGCCGCGAGCATCGACGCAGCGCCCGAGTGCCGCGCGGCCGTTGCCGTAAATCGGCGCACCATCGCCGACGAGAATATTGTCGAGGCGAACCACTCCGCGCACTCTGCGCATCGAAAGCACAGCGCGCTGCGGATCCTCCAGCTTGTCGTCCGGCATGAAGCGTAGCGAACCGGCCGGATCACCCCACAGCGAATCGCCGAGAATCACCGTGCGCCGTAGATTCGAATAGAGCGCAATTTCACCGGGTGACTTGAATCCGTCGAGCGTGATTACGCGCCATCCGTGGAAGAGCTCGTCATCACCGAGCCGTTGCGTTACTCGGGAACTCAGCTGATCCGCATCGCCGTCGCCGGCCGCGACTTTCGCTTCGAAGCGCTCGACGAAAAGTTTTGTCGCCCGCTCGTGGTCGCGGTTCGTGACCACGACCCAGTCGACACCGCCCATCTCTTCGATCTGCCGCAGATCGTCCGCATCCGGTTCCAGCGGATCGACCGCGATGTTCACGTCGCCTTTGCAAAACCACGAATTGAAGTCCATGGAGCGATCGGATTGCCAACGCTTCCAGGTCCAGACGTCCGCAACGACCGTCTTTTGCATTAAGAACCCACGAGCTCTTTGAGCGCATGCGCGAATATCTTCGGGGCTTTGCCTTGGAAGAGCAGGCTTTCGTTGCCGCCGATTCTGCGGCGCAAGCCGATCAGCTCGTCTCGGAGGGCCGCAGCTTTCTCGAACTCGAGATTCGCCGAAGCCTCGCGCATTTTACGCTCGAGCTCGTTCGCCATTGCTGCCACGACTTCGCGCGGCAGCTTCTCGGCGTCGACGGCGTCCGCCATCGTTTCAATCGGCGTGCCGACCAAATCGAGAATGTCACGGACGCTCTTGCGAATCGACTTTGGCTCGATACCGTGCTCGGCGTTGAACGCGAGCTGCTTTTCGCGGCGCCGCGACGTCTCTCCGAGCGCACGCGTCATCGAATCCGTGACGGTGTCGGCGTACATGATGACTTTGCCCTCGACGTTACGCGAGGCACGACCGATCGTTTGAATCAGGGAGGTTCCGCTGCGCAAATAGCCCTCTTTGTCGGCGTCCAGGATTCCGACCAGCGAAACCTCAGGTAAATCCAGCCCCTCGCGCAAGAGATTGATCCCGACGAGTACGTCGAACACGCCCTTGCGCAGATCGCGCAGAATCGCGATCCGCTCGAGCGTCTCGATCTCGCTGTGCAGGTAGCGCACGCGCAAGCCGTTCTCGAGCAGATAATCGGTAAGATCTTCCGCCATCTTCTTGGTCAGCGTCGTGACCAGAACGCGCTCGTTTTTGTCGACGCGCAGCCGGATCTCTTCCATTAAATCGTCGATCTGATGGCGCGTCGGCCGCACGTCGACTTCGGGATCGACGAGCCCGGTCGGGCGAATGATCATCTCCGCCACTTGGGTCGACTTGTTAACCTCGTACGTCCCCGGCGTCGCCGAGACGTAGACGATCTGATTGATGTGTTTTTCGAATTCGTCGTACGTGAGCGGACGATTGTCGAGGGCGCTGGGCAGACGGAATCCGTGTTCGACCAAAATCGTCTTGCGCGAGTGGTCGCCGCCATACATCCCGTGGACTTGCGGAAGCGTGACGTGCGATTCGTCGACGAAGAGCATCCAATCTTTCGGAAAGAAATCGAGCAGACACCACGGTGTCGAGCCGGCTTCGCGTCCGGCCAGGTGCCGCGAATAGTTCTCGACGCCGTTGCAGTAACCGACCTCGCGCAGCATCTCCAAGTCGTAGCGGGTGCGCATTTCGAGACGCTGCACTTCGAGCAGCTTCCCCGCGTCCTTAAAAAGCTTGAGACTCTCGTCAAGCTCGATTTCGATCGCAGTAATCGCGCGCCGCAGCTTCTCTTCCGGCGTGATGAAGTGCTTGGCTGGAAAGATCGTCATCTCGTTCTTGCTCTCGACGTATTCGCCGGTGAGCATGTTCACGACGTTGATCGCCTCGATCTCGTCACCGAAGAATTCGATCCGGTGAACGAGCTCCTCATCGACGCCGACGAATTCGAGCGTGTCGCCACGCACGCGGAACGTGCCGCGTAGCAGATTGATGTCGTTGCGACGATATTGCATGTCGACGAGGCGGCGCAAGAAGGCATCGCGGTCGAGCTTCTGCCCGATGGCTACCTTCTGCGAAAGCTCGACGTAGTCGGCCGGCGAGCCGAGACCGTAGATGCACGAGACCGAGGCGACGACGAGCACGTCCTTGCGCGTCAAAATCGACTGGGTCGCGGAATGGCGCAGACGCTCGATCTCGTCGTTGATCGAGCTGTCCTTTTCGATATAGGTGTCGGTGTGCGGGACGTACGCCTCCGGCTGGTAGTAATCGAAGTACGAGACAAAATACTCGACCGCGTTGTGCGGGAAGAACTCGCGAAACTCGGCGCAGAGCTGCGCCGCGAGCGTCTTGTTGTGGCACAGGACGAGGGTCGGCTTCTGAATGAGCTCGACGATCCGCGCCATCGCCAGCGTCTTTCCTGAGCCGGTGACCCCAAGAAGCGTTTGCGTGCGATCCCCGCGGAGCACGCCTTCGGCGAGCGCCGCAGTGGCTCGGGGTTGGTCACCGGCGAGTTCATATGGGGTTACGAGCTCGAAACGCTCCGCTTTAGGCACTGCACCGCTTGAGAACACACCTGGGCATACAGTGGTTTTGGGCGGGAACCCGCCCCGGCGCCTGGGAAGCAATCCTCCAGCCCGCCCAAGGAGTCTCGTTGATCCAACAGCCGCTTCTATTCAGCGGAAATTCTAATCCCAAACTGGCCGCCAAGATAGCCGAACGCATGCAGACGAGAGTAGGCAGCGCGATGGTTGGCCGTTTCCGCAATGATGAGTGCCGCGTCGAGATTCGCGAGAACGTCCGCGGCGCAGAAGTCTTCGTCATTCAATCGCTGTGCGAGATTCACAAGAGCGGCGCGGTCCCGCAAGGCGGCAGCGTCAACGATGCCTTGATGGAGCTGCTATTGATGATCGATGCTCTCCGGCGTGCATCGGCGCAACGCATCACCGCCGTCGTTCCGTATTACGGATACGCAAAGCAAGATAAGAAGACGCGCGGCCGCGAACCGATTTCTGCGAAGCTCGTCGCCAACATGATCGCCGCAGCAGGCGCTGCGCGCGTCGTTACACTCGACTTGCATGCGGCGCAGATTCAGGGCTTTTTCGATCTTCCCGTCGACAATTTGGTCGCGGCGCCCGATCTTTCCAATTATCTCAAGCGCAACGACCTACAAGGCGATTCGATCGTGGTCGTCTCACCGGATGCCGGCGGGGTTGCTCGGGCCGAGAACTTTGCCAAGCGGCTTCGCTCGACGATCGCGGTCATCATGAAACGGCGTCCGGAGCCCGACATCTCCGAAGTCTCGCACGTCGTGGGCGAGGTGGCCGGGCGCGTCGCCGTCGTCGTCGACGACATGATCTCGACTGGTGGCACCCTGGTCAAGGCAGCCGAGAAGC
Source organism: Vulcanimicrobiota bacterium (assembly GCA_963715815.1). GTDB lineage: Bacteria > Vulcanimicrobiota > Vulcanimicrobiia > Vulcanimicrobiales > Vulcanimicrobiaceae > JAFAMS01. The sequence continues at coordinate 3,162,484 of OY970278.1, forward strand.
TCAAGGAAATGGGAGCGACCGACGTGTATACGCTGGCGACGCACGGCATCTTTGCCGGCGACGCCATCGCACAACTCGAGGCGTCCCCGATCAAGAAGGTCGTCGTAACGAATACGATCCCGCGCGAGCCGTCCGGCAAAATCGAGGTCCTCTCGATCGCGCAGATCCTCGCCGACGCGATCAAGCGGATTACCGCTAATCGCTCGGTCTCCGAGCTCTTCAGCGGCGACGAAGACGCCCAAGACGCAGCTCCGGAGGGACTCTCGGCGATCGACGGAGTCGTCACCCCGTCCGAGCCGGTCGTCGTCGCGGGACGCTAAGAAAGAGATCATGGCAAAGACAAGTCCAACGCTGAAGCTGGAGCTTCGCGAGAACCCCGGCACGATCGGCTCACGCAAAGTGCGCCACGAAGGCCGCATACCCGGCGTGATCTACGGTCACGGCGAGAAGCCGCTTGCAGTTTCGATTGAAGGTCGCGAGCTCGGCGAGCTCCTGCACGGCGGACGCCGTCAAAACATCATCGACATTCAGCTCGACGGTAAGAAGGACACCGCGATGGTTCGCGACATGCAACTCGATCCGGTGACGCGCCGTGTCCTGTCGGTCGACCTGCAGCGGATTTCTCGCAGCGACATCATCACTGCCGAAGTTCCGATCGTCACTATCGGTATCGCCGTCGGCGTACGCGATCAGGGCGGCATGATGGATCTCGTCACGCACGAGATCGAAGTTCGCGGTCCGGCCGACAAGATTCCCGAAGAGATTCGGGTCGATGTCTCGGAGCTGACGATCGGCGACAACATCAGTGCGGGCGAGCTGACGCTCAGCGAAGGACTTCGCCTGATCACGCCTTCCGACACGACGATCGTCGCGATCGAGCAGCCCCGCGCTGAAGAAGCGCCGGCTGCAGTGGCCGCCGTCCCTGAAGGCGCCGAAGGTGCGGTTCCTGTGGAAGCACCAGCCGCCGAGGCCGCTTCTACATAGAAGAGGGCACCACTCGCGATCTTCGCTTAATCGCCGGCCTCGGAAATCCGGGGACGAAATACGTCAACACCCGCCACAACGTCGGCTTCATGGTCGTCGAAGAAATCGCGCGGCGGCTCAACGTCGAGGAACGCGATTGGAAAACAAGAGATCGCGCGCGCCAGGTGCGAATCGGTGCGCGCGATCTTATTTTGGTTGAGCCACAGTCTTATATGAATGAAAGCGGCGTCCCGACGCGGCTCGTCGCGACCTGGTACCGCATTCCGGCAGAACGCGTTCTCGTGATCTATGATGAGCTCGATTTGCCGTTCGGGCGCTTGCGCGTGCGCGATAGCGGAAGCTCGGCCGGACACAACGGCATGAAATCGATCATCAGCTATTTCGGCGCGGAGATTCCGCGCTTGCGCGTCGGTATCGGCAGAGACGACGGCGCGGAAGCGATCGACCGCGTCCTCGGCACTTTCAACGAGCGTGAGCGCGAGCTGCTGCCGCTCGTCGTCAACGCAGCGGCCGACGCAGCGCTGAGTTGGCTCGACGATGGCGTCGCGGCCGCGGCAAATATGGCGAACGGCTGGCGGCTCCCAGGCGAGGAAAGCAACCCGGCCGAGTCTGCCGAACGTTAGGTAGGGAAAGAGTCCCCCACGCTCATGCAAGATTTCACCGGCCGAACGATTGTGCTCCGCGTCGACGAAACGAGTCTCGGCGTAACCACTCTCGTCTCCGACATCGCGTTTCTTCAGCAGCGGAACGTCCGCCCGATTGTCGTTGCCCCCCAGGCTGATCTTGCGCGCGCGTTCGTCGGCGCGATGAACCGAAGCGGTGATGCGGCAGTGGGGCTACGCGGCGCCGACGCTGGGATGATTCCAGCTGCCGGAACGGCGATCGGTTCCGTTCAAACGCGCTTGCTCGAAACGCTGACGCGCTCGGGTTATGTCCCCGTGATCGAGCCGACCGCGATCGGCTTGAGCGGCGACGACATCCAGCTGCCGGTTGACGACGTTGCGCGCGCAATCGCCGAAGCGACCGACGCATCGCGCATCTTATTCTTCGATCCGAACGGCGGCGTCGTCGACACCGAGACGCAAAAGCTCGTTGACGAGCTCACGCCGGCCGAAGCGCTAGCGCTCGCCGATTCCGGAAATTTGTCGCCATCGCTCGCGGCCGCGATTCGCGCGGCGGCGCTTGGCGTTCGCGGCGGCGTCGGAGCCGCACAGATTATCGATGGCCGCATCGCGCACGCTGCGATCGTCGAGCTGGTGACGGCACGTCACCTCGGGACTCAGATCGCCGGAACGGTTTTGATTGTCTCGCCCGCGTTTGTCTCGCCCTGATCGGGCGCGAGTTTACGGCGCACCGGAAGCTCGACCGTGACGTGCGATCCGTAGCCGGGCAGATATTCGATCGACGTAAAGACTGCGAATTGATGGATCAGCCACAAACCGCGACCCTCTTCGCGCATCAAGTCGATCTCCACCGGCGGCGTGTACTCGAACCCTTTGCCGCGATCGATCACGTGCAGTAGCGCACGCGAGCCTTCCCATTCGAGCGTAACGTCGATCGAGCCGGGCGCATGCCGGACGACGTTTCCGACCAGCTCACCGAAAATGATTTCGGCTGCGCCGAGATCGCTTTCCGATTCCGCCTCGGCTTGCAGTCGCGCAAAGAACTCACCGCGCGCAAGTTGCGCCGATTTCGCGTTGTCGGCATCGAACTGCCACGCTGTCCCGCGCGGGAACGTCACGACGAGAACCGCAGCGTCGTCGGCCCGAGGGCCTTCCGGAAGACAGGTGGTGGCAACAAGTGTGGCCGCGTCGCGCACGTACAGCATCGCGTCGTTGGCTACGGCCGCGTGCAAGCGGCGCTCGCCCTCGTAGAGATCGCGACCGGCTTCTGTAATCCCATCGGTGTAAAACACAATCGAGGATGCATCGGCAAGGGAATGCGATCGGGATTCCGCAGGCTCGATCAGCTTGCGCAATCCGATCGGAAGACCGTGCGCGACGAGTTCTTGGATCGTCCCGTCGCGCGATCGCACGAGCGGCGCCGAATGCCCAGCGTTTGCGAACTGCAGCATCCTCGTTGCGGGGTCGAAAATCCCGACGAATGCCGTGGCGATAGCATCCGGATAGCGCTGCAATGCGACGTATTCGACGGAGTCCAAGATTCGCGCCGGATCTTCTTCGAACAATGCGATCGAATTGACCGCCTGCCGCAGCTTGCCCATGATCACAGATGCCTGCAACCCGTTGCCCGTGACGTCGCCGATGCTGAAGACGACGCGACCGTTCGGCAGCTGGAAAGCGTCGTACCAGTCACCGCCGACAGGCGCGTCACTGGTCGTCGCCGTCGCGTAGGCACTGCTAAGCAGCACGCCGGGAACCGACGGCAGCTGCGCAGGGAGCCCAACCTCCTGAAGCGTTTGGGCGAAGCGTCGCTCGCGACCCAAACTCTGAGCATGCTCGATTGCGAGCGAGATTCTTCGGCCAAGCTCTTCGAACAGCTCACGATCCGACTCATCGTAGTTGCGCCGTGCCATGTACACGGCGATCGCTCCGAAGTCGAACTCGGTCGTGAACAGAGGGATGACGAGCAGCGATTGAATGCGCATCTGCTCGACGATCGGCCGCAAGAACGGTTGCAGAATGTCCCGGACCGATTCGATCGTGACGTCCGTACGCAGACGCGAGCGATGCTTGGCGACGACGTCGAGAAACCCGCGTTCAGCATCCGGATGAAACAGGCGTTGTCCGCGCAACTCTTCGATGATTGCGCCGGCCGGATCGCAGTACGAAACAGATTGCACCCGCACGGCTCCCTCGTCGTCGACTCGATAGAGGATCGCCCAATCGGCCCAATATCCGACCAGACTCTTCACCAGCGTGTCAAGATTCGCGCGTAGGTCGCCCGGCGCGAACAGCTGATCCGTCGCGTGCGCGAGGTAGCGGAACCGTTCCGTCGTTGCGCGCTCGCGCGCAAAGATCGACGAATGTTCGATCGCCGTTGCGGCTTGACGTGCGACCGCTTCGGCAACGGCGAGATGTCGTTCATCGAACGGCGAGCCGGGGCGCGACGAAATGAATGCGATCGTCCCGCGCACGTGATCCGCGATTAGCAGCGGCACCGCAAGAATCGAATGCGTCGGCTCAAAGATCCCCGGGACCTCGACGCCTTCTGCGTTGGTCCAACCCTTGTGCTCGGGATCGAGCAGATCCGGAATCAAGAGCGACTGCTTCGTTTCATAGACACGCGCCGCAACGCTCTTCGGTAAGACTGGAACTTTCCGGGACTTCTCGTGCGCGCGTGCCTCGATCGCGGGTTCGCGATGGGCGAGTCCGGCGCGCTGAAACTGACGATTCTCGTCGAGCAGCGTGATGATGACACCGTCGCTAAACCGGCTCTTCGCAACGCGCATGAATGCTTCGAGGATGCGGCGGCGATCGAACGACGATGTCAGTGCCGTTGCGGATTCGGAAAGAAAGCGCGACGCTTCCAAGTTACGGGTCTGATCGTCGACGTCGGTGGCGACGCCGTACCATCCGATCGTGGTTCCGTCTTCGACATACGGCAGAGCGCGCGCGAGAAACCAGCGGTAGTTGCCGTCGCGCGCCCCGCGCAGCCGGTACGTAATCTCAAACTGCTCGCCGGTCTCGAGCGAACGTTTCCATTTCGACCACGTGCGATCCAGATCGTCGGGATGGACGACGTTGAGGGGGGCACCGCGATCCGATGATATCTCATCGACCGTCACGCCTGTGTAGTCGACCCAGCGCGAATTGACGCGAACGATTCGTCCGTGGGCGTCAGAGATGAACACCAGATTCGGATCGGCGTCGACTACAATGTTGAAGAGCGCGTCCGCATCTCCCCGCGTCATTTAAGAGGTCGTTTATTTAGTGGCAGGGATCGCCTCCTCCACGAATCGCGGCGATACGCGAGCCGATCGGAGGATACGAAAGAAAGTAACGCCGGATGATCGGTGAGGGACAGACTTGCAGCAAGTCGACGTTCGCGAGTCGCACCATCAGACGCACCGCCGACGCGGGATCGGCCATCGCCACAAGAGCCGTATGATCGGCACGCGCCTCCAAGCGGCGCGAATACGCGGCTTGAACCGGCAGCAACAACAAGATCGCCAGTCCCAAAAAGGTGCCAAGCAGCGCGAGACGCGAGAGCGGGTCATCGTCGCGACGGAATCCGATGCGATCGGCAAGCGTGACGGATATGACGGCGGCGACGATCAACCACAACGAGACGTACAAGTCCAACTTGAGATTGTCGCGCGCCGCAACGTGCGCGCTAAAGCGTGCGATCAGGAACTCGAGCTCGCCCGGCGTCGCAGATTGAAGCAAAGCGTCACTGATGACGATCTCTTGGGTCGGGCCAAGGCCGGCTACGCGTGCAGCGTCGGCGCCGGTACCGGTTGCACTCTCTTCGACGATGATAGGAACGTTGACGCCTTCACGCTGCTCGGCTGCATAGAGCCGCGCGCTCAGCGCGGAGGCTGGGAGAGCTTGCTGATGATGAATCCACGGTGCGAAGACGACTGGCTCAGCAAAAGCCGCGACCAGCACGAACGTAACCATGAACAACGCACCGAAGAGATACCATAGGCGCGTGCGCGCGGCCAGCATCAGCATGAAGGAAAAAATGATTGCGGCAAGCACGGCGCTGACGACGGCACCTGAAAGCGATTGGCCCAGCCATTCAGCGGGCGATCGCTGCGTCAGGCCTGCATCGGCGACGAGCCGGTATGCAACGATCGCCGCAGGCAGCGATGCGATCTGCGCGATCATTGCAAGCGACCACACGTAGACAAACCGCAAGAGGAATGCGTTGCGCAGATTGCGCCGCAGCGCGTCGCGCAACGCCGCAGCACGGCCCGAGTGCCACATCCAAAGAAGCGCGCCGATCTCGAGAAAGGCGGAGCCGAAAAATAGCGGCGGCTTGCGCGCGTTGAGCGCTTCCGCCAAATGCTGCCGCTGCTGATCGACGAGCGCTCCGAGCGGAGCCGTCAGCAGCGTTTGCGCTTGCGCCGCGACTGCGCAAACGGCAATCGCGACGCACAACGCTATTAGGACGCGCTGGACCGGGACACGCTTAACGAAGCTTGCGAAGCTCCTCGAAGAGAACTTCTTCGTCAGGCTGCTCGCGAAGCTCGTGAACGTCGATGTAACGGACGACACCCTGCTTGTCGATGACGAACAGCGCGCGTTCGGGAAACCCGCCGTCCCGAAGAACGCCGTATTTTTTCGCGACGTCACCGTGTGGCCAGAAATCTGAAAGTAGAGGGAACGAGAGTCCGCCGATCGCCTCCGCCCAAGCTTTTTGCGAAGGCGTCGGGTCGGTAGAAATGCCCACAACTTGGGCATTCTCCGCGGCGAAGCGGCTTTGCGCTGCTTCATATGCCGGGAGCTGCGAGGTTCAAACCGGTGTGAATGAAAACGGAAAGAACGCGATAACGACGTTTTTCCCGCGTTGGTCCGAGAGCTTCCATGGTGTGTCGCTATTGTTAGCCTTCAACTCGAGATCGGGGGCAACATCCCCGACCTTCAATGTCGACGTATGATCCGCAGTCGATGTGCGGCCTTTTGCTACTGCCATGCCGCCGCCGTTCGGCCCCGGAGCAGGCCTATCCCGCGGTGGCCGCGGTCTGTTGGTCGGCCACGATTTCCTTGCTCGAGCGGCGCGGACCGCCTTCGTCGATTTTTGCCTTCCGGCGAGCCTCGACGGGGTTCGCAACAGCGATATAGCGCGGGCATTCCGGACCGTTCGGCTCGTTGCAATATCCGCGCACGCATGTTGCGCCCGCGCGAACGAAGAGATCCGGAGCGGCCTTTTTCGCCAAGCGCAACATCGCAAACGCCAGCTCGCGAATTTCCCACTGCGCGTTGTTGCACGTGCGCAGCGTGAAAAAATCAAGCAATGCACGCGCATTTGCGGTTACGACGATTTGCGTTTCCGCGGCGTTGGGAAGCGCAAAGCGCGCGTCCTCCGCAGGCGTCTCGGCTTCGATCGCATCAGCGTAAAATTCGGCGATCTGACCCATCAGCTTTTCGTACTTCGCTTTGATCTCAGGGCGCGCAGCGATTGACGGCGGCGTTATGTACTCGAACTGTCCCTTGACGGTGATGTAGCGCTGACTCTTCTGTTCAAATGACATGTGACGGTGACGCACGAGCTGGTGCGTGAGCGCCCGCGAGACACCGGCGACTCCGAACGTGAACATCGTGTGCTCGAATGTCGAGAGATGCCCGGCATCGCGAACGCGGGCAACCATCTTCTTGATATCGCCTTCAGACCAATTGCGGTCGATCGATGCGACGTCGCGCGGACTGTAGCAGTTGCGAGCTGCGGTCGCGACCGCGCGCTCCGGGTCGGGACTGTGCGAAAGGAGCACGACTTTGAGCGCCATGACGAAGGGTTCGACCTCACGCGTAGGAGACCCGGTTTCGTCCGGCCCGCTTGGCTTCGTACATCGCCTTGTCTGCGGCTTCGAGCAGGCTTTCCGCGGTTTGCGCATCGAGCGGGAAGCCCGCCACGCCGATGCTGGCAGTGATTGCGACCGCTTCGCCGGCGAATTCGCGCCCAATTGCCAGACGCAGCTCATCGGCGCGCATGACGGCACGTGACTTCTCACAGTCGTACCACACGAGACAAAATTCGTCGCCGCCGTTCCGCGCGACGAGATCTTCGGGCCCGGTAGCGTGAGCGCGCAGCATCGCAGCGAGTCGCCGTAAGAGATCGTCACCCGCGGCGTGGCCGAAACGATCGTTCCACTCCTTAAAACGATCGGTGTCGAGAAACAGCAACGCTAATCTTGGAACGATCCGAAGACGCGGCGCCTCACGCAAACGCTGCACGAGGAGCGTGCGAAAGGCGCGCGGCGTCAAGAGTCCGGTCAGGCCGTCGTAGGTTGCTCGCGTGCGATCTTCAGCCCGGTCGCGCGCGATCGCGAGTGCCGGAGCAGCAATCGCGCAAACGTCGAGCAGGTCCGCGAGCGTCGATTTCGGCGGACGCTGTGCGAACGCAACATAAAGCACCAGCGGTAAATCGTCGAACGGGATTGCAAGCGCGATACGGTCGCCGGGATGGAGCGGTGCGACGTCCGCTCCTATAAAGCGAGCAATTCCCTCCGCGCGGGCGCGTGCGAGCGGCGACCGCGCGGCAAGCGCCGAGAGCGTCGCGCCATGGAAGTGCGTATAGCGTAGACCGCTCGCGAGAACGCAGGTGAACCGGTCGGCATCCAGCTCCCACGCGGTAACCGCGTCGACGTCTTCGCATAACGCGCGCAGCGCACAATCGAGAGTGCCGAGCACGTGGGGAACTCCCTCGCGTGCGGCTGCGATGAGCTCGCGAGCGGCACGCACCACACCGTGGTGAGTGCCCGCAAGTCTGTTAGGCTAGCTTCGCGAGCAGCTCCACTGCTCTGAGTTGGGCGCGTGCGACATTGCCCAGCTTGACGTCCTCGTAGCCACGAATCGAATCGGGGATCTCGAGAATCTCTTGAGACGCGGCGAGGTTGGAGGTTGAAAGACGCGCGATCACATTCGCGACGATTTCTTCATACCAGACAATCAGCTCGCGTTCCACGCGCCGCAACTTCGCATAGCCGAAGATGTCCCACGGCGTGCCACGCAAGACTTTGCCGGTCGCCAACATGAGCAGCACCGGCGTAAACCACGACCCGATGCGGATTTTGCGCTTCAGTCCCAGTGAACGAAGAATCGGCGGGTGCAGGTTGTACCACATCTTCCGCGGCGAGGTAAAGAGCGCTCGCGAGCGCGCGCCAAAGGCGCCGTCCACGTAGAGCCGCGCGACCTCATATTCATCTTTGTAGGCCATGAGTTTGTGCATCGAACGGATGACTGAGCGCGTTAGCGCGCCGTCCTTACCGTAGAGCGAACGTTCGCGCTCGGCGAAGAGCAGAATCGCATTCACATAGCGCGCGGCGTACGACGCGTTCTGGTAGGCGCAGAGATCGGGTACGCGCGTACGAAGTAGTCGTTGCGCCTCGGGATCGAGACCCGCGCAGCATTCCAGTAGCTTGCGCGATTCGCGCGTTTCCCGAGCGCCGTCCAAACGATCGGCTAGCGGTTCCTGTGCACCGATCTGCGCGAAGAGCGCGGCTGAATCGCAGACGGCCAGCCGGCCATACGCAAACGCCAGCAGATTATTTTCGACGGCGACGCCGTTGAGGCGAATTGCATCCTCGATGCTGGCGGCCGAAACGGGAATCAGGCCGGCCTGATAAGTTGCGCCGAGCATGACGATATTCGTCATCATGTGATCGCCGAACGCGCCCTCGGCAATCGCGCGCGCAGCCAAGCGCACGTCGCCGTCTTTTCGAGTCACGGCACGAATCGCTTCGACGAGCAGCAGTGGCGTCACCGAGAAGTGGACATCGCGAATCATCTCGCCGCTCGGAAGCAGCGACGTGTTGATCACCGCGATCGTGCTTTCCGGATCGCAGCGGTCGAGATTAACCGGATCCGCGGCTGCCAAGAGATCGAGTGCAAGATACAAATCGGCCTTGCCCGCGCCGATCTTGTTAGCGGCAACATCGTGCTCCGGCTCGGCGATGATCAAACTCGACAGCACGGCACCCCACTTTTGGGCCGCACCAGTTTGGTCGTAGCTCAGCACGCGCTTACCATCGAACGCCGCAGCCTGCGCGAGAATCGCATTCAGCGTTAGCACGCCGGTCCCGCCGACACCGGGCGAATAGATATGATATGGACGCGCGAGCGTGCGCGGATAGTTGGGCTCCGGGAGCGCAACGTCAATCGGACGGGCTTTCGGTTTGCGAATTCCCGTCCCGGGCTCGGCTTCGAAGGTTACGAATGACGGGCACTCCGCTTTTATGCAGCTTTGATCTTGGTTGCACGACGATTGATGGATCTGCGTCTTGATCCCGAACTCGGTGTCGACTTTTCCGAGCGACATGCAGTTCGTGAGCGCGCCGCAATCGCCGCAATTCTCGCAAACATCCTCGTTGACGACGACAAAGCGCGTCCGAGTCGCGGCCTTTCCGCGCTTTTGACGGCGCCGGCGCTCGTTCGCGCACGTGCCGTCGTAGATCAGCACCGTAACGCCGGGCGTTTCTTGCAATTCGCGGGATGCCGCTTCCAGCTCGTCGACATCGCAGACTTGCGCGACGGCCGGGAACTGCGCGCGTCGATAGGTCTCGGGTGTCTGAGTCAATACGACGATCCGGCGCACGCCCTCGATTGCGAGAAGCTGAACGAGCTCCTCAACGCTCTTCTCGCCGACCGGCGCCTGTGCGCCCGTGTTTGCGACGGCTCCGTTGAACAGTATCTTGAACGTGATGTTCACGCCAGTCGCGACTGCAAATCGGATGTTCATGTACGACGAATGGAACAGCGAACCGTCACCGACGTTCTGCACCATGTGCGTGCGCGTGGTGTAGGGCGCAAGGCCAATCCACGGCATCCCCTCGCCGCCCAGTTGCGTCATCGCTTCGATGTGACGCTTTGGTTGCTCGATGATCGACGCGAATGAATGACAGCCGGGGCTTCCCCATGCAATTTGATCGTCGAGCAACACGGTCGACGTGTTATGCGGACAACCGGAGCAATAGTTGGGCGTGCGCTTCGGCAGGTCTTTATATGTGCGTTCGGCGATCGCGGTGAGTCGCTGCGCGTGTTTGCCGAGACGCGGCGCGATAATCCGGGCGATGATGTCGGCGTCCATCCCACTCTCGACCGGGAAGAGCGGAGCACCGTGTTCATCGTCTTTTCCGACGACGCGCACTCGGCGCTCTTGATTGCAGAGTGCAGCCTTGAGCGCCGTTTCGACCACGCCGCGCTTCTCTTCGACGACGATGATCTCGTCGAGCCCGTCCGCAAACTCACGCAAGAAATACTCGTCAGCGGGATAGATGAGGCCCAGCCGTCCGAGTCTTATTCCGGCCGCGCGCAATGCGTCGTCGTCGAAACCCAGATCGAGCAGCGCCTGGCGCAAATCCGAGAAGCTCTTGCCCGCCGAGAGCAAGCCGACGCGATCGCGCGTCGTACGCACGTGAATGCGATCGAGGTGATTCGCGCGCGCGTACGCGCGCACGGCGAGGTGACGCTCGCGATACAACCGGCGCTCAGGATCGATATTGAGCCCCGGGAAGAACGTGAAGTCGGTGTATTTGCGGAACGGCTCGCCGTCGATCGTCAGATCGGGAATGACGATCTTCGGGAAATCCGGCGAGACTTCGAACGTCTCGCCGCCGTCGCACAATTGTCCGATGAGCTTCATTGCGATCCAGCAGCCGGAATAACGCGAAAGCGCGATCGCGTGCAAACCGTATTCCAAGAACTCCGCAACCGAGGACGGATACACGATCGGAATCCCGGCGCTCATGAACGCGTAGTCTTCCTGGAACGGCAGCGTCGAGCTCTTGCTTTCCGGATCTTCACCGCCTAGCACGACGACCGCGCCGAGGCGGCTCGTTCCAGCGAAATTCGCGTGCCGCAGCGCATCGCCCGAGCGATCGATTCCCGGACCTTTTCCGTACCAGATGCCGACGACGCCCTCGATGCCGTCACGCCGCGGATGATCGTCGATCATCTGCGTTCCCATCAGCACCGTTACGCCGAGCTCTTCAGCCTGTGCCGGGACGTGCGTGATCCCGCTTTCGCCTACGATTGCGCCCGCCGTTCGCAACGAGATATCGTAGCCGCCGAGCGGCGAGCCTGGATATCCCGTCACGAACGTGCGCGTGTTCAAGCCGCTTGCAACGTCACGCCTGTGCTGATCGATCGGCAAGCGAATCAACGCTTGAATCCCGCTCAAATACAGCGCCCCTGCTTCAAGCGTATAACGATCGTCGAGCGAACGGCGTACCTGCGTACGCGGCGGCGAGATCACCTTATGAGTACGAAGTGGCCGTCGACGACCTTCGTGACCACGTCGGCATCCGGAGCGAGGCCGTTGTGATCTGTCGACGACGTATGGAAGACGCCTGAAACGCCGGCATAGCTGATGTGCTCGAGTGCGTCGCGGAGCTTCGCGGGATCGGGTCCCGATTTCGCGAGCGCCTGCTTCAGCCAATAGACCGCGTCGTAGCCGAAGCCGCCGAACATGTTCGCGGGCTTATCTTTCGGATACGCCGATTCGAATGCGCTGACGTAGTGCAAGGCGATCTTCTTCGACGGATCCGAGTTCGGTAACTGGCTTGCGATCGATGCGCGTGATGTCGTGATGAACGCACCGTTCAGTGCCACCCCCGCCTGATCGAGAAAGCGCTGATCTGCTGCGCCGTCCGAGAAATAGAGCGGCAGGTTGCCCATCGAAAGCTGACGGTAACCGCGCGTTACGACGCCGACCGACGGCAACGTGCTCCACACCAAAACCGCTTGCGGATTGGAAGCTCGGATTTTTGTCAACTGCGTCGTTGCATCGGTTCCGGTAGCATCGATCGCTTCCGAATCCGTCACCGCGAAACCCGCGGATTTCCCGGCTTCCGCAAAATGCGCGATGCCGGTCTTACCGTAGTCGTCGTTGCGATAGATCGCGCCGACTTTTTCTATTCCGGCGGCTTTCATATGTTTCTGTATGATGCGCGCGACGGCCGTATCCGTGGGCGGAATCTTGAAAATGTACGGATGGTCGCTCGCCGGTTCGATGATCGTACCGGAAGACGCAAGCGATATCATCGGAATCTTCGCGGCTTGCGCGACCGGCACCATTGCGAGGCTGCCTTGTGTAATCGACGTGCCGATGATTGCGAGGACGTGCTGGTCGAGCAATCTACGCGTCGCGTTCACCGCGTTTGCGGGCGAAGTCTCGTCGTCAATGATGGTGACTTGCAGCGGATGCCCATTTACGCCGCCGGCTTTGTTAATCTCGTCGACAGCGAGCTGAATGCTGTCCCCCGCAGGTCGTCCGAGCGTCGAGGCCGGCCCGCTTTCGCAGACGACGGCACCGATGATATATGGTTCGTTGGCTGCATCGCCCGGGCGCAAAGTAACGCCACCCAACACGAATGCAAAAGCAACCCCGAGTCCAATAAGTCTCACAAAGCCCCTCACGAAGTCTCCTTTCCGACAGGTCCCATAAAGTACGTCCGTCCGCTGCGAACCAAATCCTCTGCCGTCCCGGCTCCGACGATTCGTCCGCGCTCCATAAAATAGGCGCGGCGGCAGATACGAGCCGCCATGCGGAGGTTCTGCTCGACCAGAACGATCGTCGCTGAACCTTCCGCCAGACGAGCGAGAGCCGCAAAATTCTCGGCGCGCACGCGCGGCGCGAGACCGAGACTTGGCTCGTCGAGCAGCAGCAGCTCGGGCTTCGCCATCAGCGCGCGGCCGATCGCGACCATCTGCTGCTCGCCGCCGGAGAGCGAGCCGGCCGGTGTCCGCAGCAGATTGCGCAAAGGTGGAAACAGCTCGAGCACGTCGTCGAGCTCGGCATCGAGATTGCTCCGGTCGCTGCGTGCGTATGCCCCGAGCACCAAGTTCTCGCGAACGGAGAGAGGCCCGAAGAGCTGGCGGCGTTCGGGAACGATGGCGATGCGCCGGCGCGCCATTGCTTCAGGCGGTGAGCCTGTAACGTCCTCGCCAAGGATGCGGACGCGTCCGTTTGTGGGCGGGAACAAACCAATGATCGAGCCCAGCAGCGTCGTCTTTCCGGCACCGTTCGGACCGACGACCGCGACTGTTTCGCCACGCGCAACTTCGAGGCTGACATCCCACAAGATTTGTACGCGGCCGCGATACGTCTTGATACCGTCGAGCTCGAGAACGTTGTCGCTCATGCGGAAAGCTCGTCGCCGATGTACGCATCGAGAACGACGGGATCGTTGCAAATCGCCTCGGGTGAACCTTCCGCAATCTTTCGGCCGTGATCGAGCACGACGAAACGATCGGCCGCAGCGAGCAAACGATGCAGATCGTGTTCGACGAACAGAATGCTGACGTTGCGCGCGCGCGCCGCCCGCACGAGCTCTAGAACGGCATCGATTTCATCCCCACCCAGTCCGGAAAGCGGCTCGTCGAGCAGCAGCACTTTCGGCTCGACGGCGAGCGCGCGAAGCATCTCGAGCACGCGCTCTTGACCAAATGACAGCGAGTCCGTGGGAACGTCGGCGCGCGACTCGAGCGAAGTCCCCGCGAGTAGCTCGCGCGCGACTTTTTCGCAAGACTTCAATCCTCGCGTCTCGAGCGCGACCATCAAACTCTCACAGACGCTCAGTCCCCAGAACATCACCGGCGTCTGGAAGGTCCGCGTAACGCCGAGCGCAGCGATGCGGTGCATCGGAAGACGCGTCAGCTTGCGATCGTCGAGCGTTACGATTCCGGTGCTCGGGCGTTGCAATCCGCTGATCACGTTGAAGAGCGTCGTCTTTCCCGCGCCGTTCGGACCGATGACGCCGAGAACTTCGCCCGGCTGCGCCTCGAACGTGACATTCTCGAGCGCGACCACGCCGCCGAAGCGGACGGTCACGTCCTCGACGCGCAGGCTCACGCGCGGCGCAACGTTCGTCCGAGCAAGCCCTGCGGACGCACGATCAAAACGACGAGCAGGATGACGAACGCGATTCCCTGTTCCCATCCGCTCGAAAAGACTCCGCCGCACATCTTCTCGACGATCCCGAGTAAGAAGCCACCGACCAGCGCACCGCTCAGACTATCGAGTCCGCCTAGAATCGCCGCCACGAAGCCGTTGAGTCCGAGATACAAGCCCATGTCGTAAGTTGCGCTCGTGATCGGTGCGATTACGACCCCGCCGATTGCGCCGATGACGGCAGCTGCAACAAAGCTCCAAAACGCGAACTGCTCGAGCGGCATTCCGAAAACGCGTGCGATATTCGGATTCGCCATCGCCGCACGCACTGCCGTGCCGGCGTACGTCTTTCGGAAGAACAAAAACAGCGCGAGCACGATTACGACGTCCGCACCGAAAACCCAGAGTGCTTGGGGCGGAATCGTTCCGGGTCCGATCGCAAACGACGCGCCGGCAGAAAACGGCGGCAGCAACAGGGGATTCGTTCCCCACACGAAGAGCGCGGCGCCGCGAATCGCTACGTCGAGGCCGAGTGTAATGAAGATCAAGGTGACCGCACCGCTACCTCTGCGGCGCGCCGGCCGCAACGCGAGCAGCTGCGCCACTCCGCCGACCGCACCGGCAACGACGATCGCGACGAACGCAGCCACGGCAACCGGCAGACCCTTGCTCGCAAGCGAAGACGACGTCATCGCGCCGATCATGGCAAACTCGCCTTGCGCGAAATTGATGATCCCCGAAACCTGATAGACGAGCACGAAGCCGGCCGCTATCAGTGCGAAAATTCCGCCAACGACGAGGCCCGCAAGAAAGAACTGCCAGAGCTCGGCGATCATGCGGCCGGCAGCGCCAGCCCGAGATCCTCGACGACTCGCTTCACGCGCGCAAGATAATCCTCGCGCATCTCACCGTTGGTGCGGAACTTGATCCCGAACTGACGATAAATCTCGTTGTTCTTCGAACGGTCGGATCCGAAGAATGCAGGCATCGACGGAAAAATCGCATCGAGCGCCGTTTGCACGCGTTCTTTGCCTTCCGTCGTTTCGATGATCTCCGCGACGGCTTGCTCGCCGAACTTCGCGTGGAACTTCTCTTCGGGCAACGTCGCCTTCGCGGCGTTGCGCAGTGGAATATAGCTGCAATTCAGCAGATCTTCGACTTGGATGATCTCGGCGAGGTCGGCGACGAGCTTGATCACGCTGAACTCTTCCCAATTTTTGAGCGGGAAGTCGAAGATCGAGAGCGTGCGCTTCGTGGATGTGTTCGGCAGCATCGCGTCTTCGGGAACGCCGATCTCACGTCCGAGCCGGAAGAAGCGCACGTGATGACCGTACTCCTCCATCGCGACACGGCACGTGAGCCACTTCCAATACGGCGTGGGCGCAAACGCTACCGCGACCTCGTCGAAGACGCGCGCGCCGTGGAGCTCATTGATCGCATGACTCACGACGATTTTCTCAACGGCATGACGGTAATCGGCCGGCTCATCAGCCAGCGCTTTGGGAGTCTTGACGTCAGGATACGCCGGCATGCGAGAACGCCTCCAAATCCGTTTCGAGCGGAGTAAACGCAGCAGAAAACTTTCCTAGTTCGCGCGTCATGTCGTCGTGCGAGGCATTCGCGTCGAGCGCGAAGCGCGCGATCGGCCGCGGCTGCGAAAACAGCATCACTTCCGCGCCGCGCACGCAGAAGAGCTGGCCGCTGATCGACTCCGCTTCATCCGAAGCAAGAAACGCAACGAAGCGCCCCACGAACGCCGGTTCGATTCCGAGCGCCTGCTTCTTATATGCGTGCTGCGCATCGTTCTGCGGTTGGATCGATTCGGTTACGCGCGTCGCACCAAAGGGTGCTACGGCGTTGACGGCGACGCCGCTGCGCGCCATGTCGTGCGCGACGACGCGCGTGAGTCCGAAGAGCGCGGCTTTGCTGCTCGCGTACGCTGCCTGCCCGAAGTTGCCGTAAAACCCGGCTGTCGAGACAATATTCACGATGCGGCCCCAGCGGTAACGCTCGCCGCCGCGGCCGGACTTGGCTTGTTCGCGCATGAGCGCAGTCGCCGTGCGAATCGCTTCGAACGCGGCGGTCACGTTGTTTTCGAGAACATCCTCAAAGTCTTCGAGCTGTGCTTTGAAAGCAAACCCATCGCGGATGATCGCCGCGTTGTTGACGAGGATGTCGATTCCACCAAACGAGCTTGCGGCAAGCTCGACGGCGTGTCGGGGCGCGCCGGCTTGCGCGAGATTTTCTGTAAACGCCACCACACGATCGTCGAATCCGGCGGCGAACGCATTGGCAAGGTTCGGATCCTCACCGCGACCGTCGATTTCGGTTCCGTTGTCGGCAACGACGATGCTCGCGCCGCGTTCCCACAACGCGCGTACGATCGCTGCTCCAATCCCTCGTGCCCCGCCCGTGACAAGCGCCACGCGGCCTGCCAAGCTGTCGCTCACGTTTCGGCCCTTCGCCGCAAGGCTCACCACCGCTTCCCGGGAAGCGAGTCTTGTCGATGCAAGTACGTTTCGCAATCCAGAGCGTCGCGATCTTCGTCTTCGGAGCACTGCTTGCGCTCGTCTTGCCCCCATTTTACGCCGGACTCTTGACGTTGTGCGGACTTTACGCGCTCGTCACGCTCGGCCTCAATCTCTTCATGGGCTACGCCGGCCAAGTATCGCTCGGGCAAGCTGCGTTCGTCGGAATCGGCGCGTATACGTCCGCAGTCTTGGCCGTTCGCTACAGCGTCAGTCCCTGGATCGGTACGCTCGCGGGCGCGCTGGTCGCCGCAGTCGTTGCATATGCGATCAGCTTCGTTGCGCTGCGCTTGCGCGAGAATTATCTCGCGCTTGCTACGCTGGCGCTCGGCATCGTGATTAACGTCGTCTTCACGCAATGGGACTTTCTCGGCGGGACCTCCGGCATCAGCGGGATTCCCGGCTTCGTCTTCTTCGGCCACACCTTTGATGCGCGCAGCTATGCGGTGCTAACGTGGGCGCTCGTCGCGATCGGCGTGTGGTTTGCAAACCGGCTCGTTACGTCATCATATGGACGCGCGCTGATTGCGCTTGCGTCCGGGGAGCTCGGTGCGCTCGCCCTCGGCCTCGACGGCGATCGCCTGCGGCGCCAAGTCTTTGTGCTCAGCGCAATTTATGCGGGCGTGAGCGGCGGCGTCTACGCGTCGTACTTCAGCTACATCGATCCGACGTCGTTCGGTTTCTTGCTGTCCGTGAACTTCGTCTTGATGTCGGTGATCGGCGGCCTGCGTAGCGTCTGGGGCGCAATCGTCGGCGCCGCCGCCGTCGTCGCGCTCGGCCAATTCCTCTCGATCGAAGTTCCGAAACTTCTGCCCAGCGCACGCGGCGATTTTCAAGCCTTCTTCTTCGGCATAATCTTGGTTGCGATTCTCGTCAACATGCCGGAAGGCTTGATGAGCGGCCTCCGCCGCCTTAAGTTGTCATCCCGAGCGTAGGCGCGAAGCGCCGTAGTCGAGGGACAGCGATAGTGTCGGCTACTCGCTCCAAACGAACGCCGTAGCTACACCCTTATACGTACCGATGCCAACGATCGCTCCGTCGGCACGAATCGCGTAAGCGGTCTCAAAGCGCCAACCGGCAGGATGCGGCAAATCGTCGAGTCGCTGCATACGCCCCTTCTTCCAACGGAACGCGTAGTGTTTTCCGTTTTGAAGTATCTCGCCTCCGACGATCGTCCTGTCTTCGGAAACGTCCCACGCAACGCTCTCCTCGTCATCGCGAACGAGCTGAATGGTTTGGCCGTTCGGAAACCACGCAACAGCGTGCGGCGTCGGATATTCGTATCGGCCCGCCGGTCCAAGCATGTTGCCGTAAGCGTGTTCGCTGCCGTGTCCGGGAAGCGCAGAAGCCCCCACGGCAAGGCCGTCACGCGTAATTGCAAACGGAACGCCCGGCCCCAGATCCGTCCCGTGAGTTCCGGTCCATCGTATTGCGATGCGTTTTTGCGACATTGCATTGACGAACCAAGAGGCCGATCTCCCATCAAGATATCCGCGATAGCCTGCGACATATTTTCCGTTAATCGCCATCAGAATGGCTCGGCCAAGCTCTTCGCACGAATGCTGCTTGACGACGATGGCTACAGGCGGATCGTAAGGGTCCATCCCGGCAGCTTGCGCGCTCTCATCAAGCGTGAGGGCAATTCGTCCCCCGGGATCGATCGCATAGACATGCGCACCCGTCCATTTCCGATAGGCGCAGCTAGGTGGGTTCCACCGCTTGACGCCTCCGCCGTTCCACTTTTGAATTTCGTACAGAATGTGCAGATATGCGCCAGAGAAGGCTTGATGGACCGTTACGAGCGCACCGCCGGAAAATAACGCGATTACTGGACCTGCTTCCGGAGGCGAGCCTTGTCCCGGTTTACTTCCGTCAAGGTAGAGCGGATGAAACGGCTCCCAGTCAGCCGACTCAGTCCAACGAATGACGAACGGTTGAGTTCGTCCGTCTACCGAGTGAATGGCCGCATACATAGTGCCGTCAGGCGCAACGCTCATTGCTCGATCATCGGACTCCGGCGAGATCGTGTAACCATCCGGGAGATTTAGCGAGCGAACCGTCGCCGCTTGTGCATTTCCGCTGGCGACGATTAGCAACAAAAGGGTCAGCATTATCGCTGCCCCTCGACTACGGCGCTTCGCGCCTACGCTCGGGATGACAAACCTACTTCGCTGGCGTTTTCTTAATCGATTTAGCGGGGACGCCGGCGACGCGGTCGCCGGGTGCGACGTCGCGCGTCACGACGGAGCCCGCGCCGGTCATTGAATCATCTCCGACTTCGACCGGCGCAACGAGCATCGTGTCGGAGCCGATCTTTACGCGCTTGCCGATCTTCGTTTTATGTTTCTTCGTGCCGTCGTAGTTACAGGTAATCGAGCCGGCGCCGATGTTCGAACTTTCGCCGACTTCCGCATCGCCTAAATACGCGAGGTGCCGGGCCTTCACGCCGCGCTCGAGTTTCGAATCCTTGACCTCGACGAAATTGCCGATTGCCACGTCGGCGTCCAGACGCGCGCCGTCGCGCAGGTGCGCGAACGGGCCGACGACCGAATGTGCGCCGACAGTACTATCGAGCACGACACTCTCCGTGATTTGTACTGATTCGCCGATTGTCGCGCCGTAGATCCGGCAATTGGGGCCGATGCGCGTTCCGCTCCCGATGACCGATGCGCCGCCGATCGTCGTGTTGGGCGCGACTTCGACGTCGGTTCCGAACGAGAGATCAGGCTCGACGTACGTGCGCGCCGGATCGACGATCGTCACGCCGCCGCGCATATACTCCTCGCACAGACGCTGATTGATTACCGCGCGTACCTTAGCAAGCTCGGCGCGATCGTTCACGCCCATGACGAGCGCAGCATCATCGCTCACAACCGGGACGACGCGGTCGCCGCGCTCGACGAGCATCGCGATCGTATCGGTGAGATACAGCTCACCCTGCGCATTGTTGGGGCTAAGATCGCCAATCACGCTGCGCAGCGAGCCTTCATCGAACGCATAGATACCGGCGTTCATCTCATCGACGAGCAGCTCGTCGGGACTGCAATCACGCGCTTCAACGATCCGCATCACCAGGTCGCCGTCGAGGATAACGCGCCCGAAGTTCGAGGGCAGCGGCATTCGCGCCGTCACGAGCGCCAGCGCGGTCAACGTATCGCAGGCTGCGACGACCGCGCGGAAAAGCGGACCGTCGACGGCCGGCATGTCACCGTACGCGATCAGAATCGTGCCGTCGCTGGACTTCAGCGCTTTCAGCGCGATCTGGACGGCGTGCCCCGTGCCTTTTTGTTCGCTCTGAATGACGGTGGAAATCTCGACGTCCGGGATGACATCGCCGATCGCGGCGATCGCCGCATCGTTTTCGGGGCTCGTGACGATCGCCACGCGCTCAACACCGGCGTCGCGCAATGCGCGCAGCACCCACCAAATCATCGGACGTCCGCAAATATCGTGCAGCACTTTGGGCATCGTGCTCTTCATGCGCACACCTTTGCCCGCCGCCAAGACAATTGCTGAGCTGCTGCTCTTCGCGGGCGCGGAACCGTTTGTGGTCATGCGCTCACCGTGGATGGATGCGCTTGCAGAAAAGCCTCGATCCGCCCGATCGTGATCTCGCGTCCGAGAACTTCCGCTGTCTCGAAGAGTCCGGCCGAGACGGCCGCACCGGTGATCGCGACGCGTGTCGCGCCGATAAACTCGCCGGCCTTGATCCCCTTACGCTCCGCGAGCGACCGAATCGCTTCTTCAATCGACGCGTGCGTCCACTCGCCCGGGATGCCGCGCAACGCCTCTGCGACGTCGTGCAGACGCTCGCGCGCCTCAGGCGTTCCGGCACGTTTCGCGATAGCTTGCTCGTCCCACGGGATCACGAGATCGGTTGTGAACAGATAGCGCGAGCCGGAAACGAGATCGTCGATCGTCTTGATACGCTCGCGCAAGAGCGCACACGCGGCTTCGACATGCGCCCGGTCCCTCCGAAGCTTAGCGGCATCAGCCGCATTCGCAAGCATGTCGACCGTCAAATCGACGAGCGTAGCGAGCGGTGCCGTGCGAATGTACTCGCCGTTCATCCAGGCAAGCTTGACGACGTCGAAGATTGCGCCATGCTTTTGGACGCGCGCGAGATCGAACAGATCGATCATTTGCTGGTGCGTCATGATCTCGAGCTCGCCGCCCGGAGGCGACCATCCGAGCAAGGCCAGAAAGTTGACGAGCGCATCGGGAAGATAGCCAAACGTACGATACTCGGAGACGCCGGTAGCGCCGTCGCGTTTTGAAAGCTTCTTGCGCTCGGCATTAAGGATGATCGGAAGATGCGCAAATTGTGGGATCGGCTCGCCCAGCGCTTCGTAGAGCGCGATCTGCTTGGGCGTGTTGGCAAGATGCTCTTCGCCGCGAATAACGTGCGTAATCTTCATCGCCGCATCGTCGACGACTGCTGCGAAATTGTACAGCGGTCCGCCGCCTGCCTTGACGATGATGAAGTCCTCGACTTCACCGGGCGGAAACTCGACCTCGCCGCGAATGAGATCGCTCACGCGATACGTGCGTGCGATGTCAATGAGGAAGCGCATCGCCGGCGACGTGCCGAGTGCAGCCGTGCGCGAGACTACTTCATCGGCCGGGAGAAACGAACATTGGCAGGCCGCGCTCTTCTGCAGCGGTTCATCGTCCTGCGCGACGTCGTCGGCGCGCGACGCGCAAAAACACGGATAGACGCGACCGGCCTGCACGAGTTTTTCGAGGGCGGCCGCATACCGTTCGAGACGCTCGCGTTGATTGTACGGTCCGTACTCACCGCCGACGTCGGGGCCTTCGTCGTGTTGTAAACCGAGCCACTTGAGCGCGCGGAAAATCTCTTCGCGATATTCGGGCCGCTCGCGCGAAACATCGGTATCCTCGACGCGCAGCACGTATGTGCCGCCGTGCTTGCGCGCGTAGAGATAGTTGAATAGCGCGGTACGCGCACCGCCAACGTGCAAGAATCCCGTCGGCGAGGGTGCAAATCGTACGCGCGGTTTATCGGACACGCTCAGACTCTTACTCGCCCTATCACCATATCCTTGAACGCTTTCAAGATTGCGGTGACGGCGGGGCGTCGATAATCCCAACGGGCGTCGGCTCCCGGCTGCGCAACGACCATCGTCGCGTTCGCTTCGAAGAGCAACACACGGCCTTGCGCATCAACGGCAAAGTCGATGCCGGCGTAGTCGAGTCCGAGGGTTTGTTCGATCCGTTCCAGTGCCTCGATCGCGACTGGCCCAAGTGCACCGTGCATGTCGCCGAGGAAGCGTTCGTCCTCGGCACGATTTGCAGCGTTCTCGGTCATGTCGGCCGAGAAGTAGTGAATCTTCCAGTGCGGCGAAACCGCCAGGTGCAACGGATACATCTTTCCGTCGATGAACATCACGCGGTACTTGCGCGCTTGCCCGTCTGAGCCGCGTGCGTCGAGATACTCGATGGCAAAGAACTCGTCGCCCGGCAGCTGCGCGAGAGCCGCGGCTAGCTCTTCGGCCTTCTCTACCAAAACGAAATGACGGCCGGTGTGCTGCCGCGGCAATCGTAAGAGTACCGGAAACGCAAAGCCGTGTTCTTCGAGAACGGCTGCGCCGGCGCGTTCGAGCATCTCGCGTGCGATCACTCGCGTGCGCGGCGCAACGACATCTTTGAGAGATCGTAGCCGTTCGGCGTTCTCGGCGCGTCCGGTCGGCATGACCGCATCGGGAGTGTTGATCAGCGGAGCCTTCGTTGCGAATTCGCGCGCGCGGTGCAGCGCGTCAGCAGCAACGTCCGCATCGCTGATGGCGTTGAAGACGAGATCGTGTCGCGGCAAAGGCACGGCCGGATCGGCGTATTCAATGTACAGCTTGGTCGTCGCGAAGACGTGTTTGTCGAGCAGGCTCTCGGCATCGAGATTACCGCCGGTCGACGAAACCAGCACGAGCACCTCGGTCGGTTTTCCGTCGCCGAGATATGGCAATACTTCGATCGGCTCGACACCGAAGCCGAGCTTGCGATGCCGATCCGCGGCGACCTCGTCGCCCGTGCGGCTGAACAGATAGACGAGGCCCTTGTGCGCAGCGGCATTCTTAGGGTCGAGCGCGAGCGCGGCATCGAATTCGCGGCGCGCGCCCTCGAACTGCTCGAGCTCGAGCATGCAGATTCCAAGACTCACGTGTCCGAGCGGGTTTTGCGGATGCTGACGAACCGCTTCCTCATACGCGGCTTGCGCCGCGCGCCGCTTTCCGGCACGCGTCAGTACGTTCCCGAGGTTGTTGAGTCCGCCGAAGTGCGTCGGCGCAACCGAAAGCAGCGCGAAATAGCCTTCACGCGCGTCGTCGTTGCGGCCGAGCATTTCGAACAGTTGCGCGCGCGCGAACAAATCCTCGACCGCGTGCGGCGGCCGCGCCAAACGCCTTTCGATCTCGGCAAGTTTTCGCTCGGCGTCTCGCGGTGAGAGCGTCGCTAGCCGACCAATTCCCGCCGCTTGCCGCATTCGCGTTCGATGAACGCGATAATATTTGAGAGCGGCGCTCCCGGCGTGAAGATTTCGCGCACGCCTAGACGCTTAAGCTCGACGGCGTCATCGGGCGGGATCGTTCCGCCGCCAAAAAAGACGATGTCGCCGACACCTTTGGCTTTGAGCTGTTCGACGACGAGTGGGAAGAGCGTCATGTGCGCGCCCGAGAGAATTGAAAGCCCGATGCCGTCAGCGTCTTCTTGAATCGCCGTGTTGACGATTTGTTCCGGCGTTTGGAAGAGCCCGGTGTAGATCACTTCCATCCCGGCGTCGCGCAATGCACGCGCGATCACTTTTGCGCCGCGGTCGTGTCCGTCGAGCCCCGCTTTCGCCACGATCACTCGCAGCGGTCGCTTCTGCTCCATTTTAAAGGCGCTCCGCCCCAGGCTGCGCGCCCCCCAACCGCTTTGCGGTTGGGGCCCCCAGTTGCGCTCGGCCCATCACCATATCAAACATTGCACGGTGATTTCGCCGGCCTCGCAACAACACACCTAGTAATGCGGGGTCTCCGTATAGCGGCCGTAGACCGAGACCATCGCGTCGACGATCTCGCCTTCCGTCGCCATTGCATTCACCGCGTCGATGAGTGGCGGCATGATGTTGATCGATGCGTCCGCGCAAGCGCGTTTGAGCGACGCGAGGGCTTTCTCGACCGCAACCGCATCGCGACCGACGCGCATAGTCTTGACGCGCTTCGCCTGCTCCATTTCGACTTTCGGCTCGATGCGAAGCAGCTCGATATCTTTTTCTGAACCCTCGCGTTCAAACGCGTTCACACCGACGATAATCCGATCTTGTGTTTCGAGCGAACGCTGATAGCTATAAGACGCGTCCGCTATCTCTTTTTGCAGGAAACCCGCTTCGATCGCCTCGATACAACCGCCGTATTCTTCGATTTGACGGAAGTACTCTTCGGCTTGACGCTCCATCTCATCGGTCAGCGATTCAATGAAATACGATCCACCAAGCGGATCGACGACGTTCGTAACGTTTGTTTCGTAGGCGAGGACCTGTTGCGTGCGCAGTGCGACTTCAACGGCGCGCTCGCTCGGTAACGCGAGCACTTCGTCCATCGAATTCGTGTGCAATGATTGCGTTCCGCCAAGCACCGCAGCCATCGCTTCGAAGGCGACGCGCGCGACATTGTTCAGCGGCTGTTGCGCGGTGGCGCTGCAGCCGGCCGTTTGCGTGTGGAACCGCAACTGCCACGAACGCGGATCTTTCGCGCCATATTTCTCGCGCATGTGCCGCGCATAGATGCGCCGCGCAGCGCGGAACTTGCAAATCTCTTCGAAGAAGTCGATATGCGAGTTGAAGAAAAACGAGAGACGCGGCGCAAAGCTGTCGACGTCCATCCCGGCCTTCATTGCGGCTTCGACATATGCGAAGCCGTCGGCGAGCGTGAACGCGAGCTCTTGCACCGCGGTCGATCCGGCTTCACGAATGTGGTAACCCGAGATCGAGATCGTATTCCACTTGGGCATCTGCTCCGTGCAGAACTTCATCATGTCGACGATGATGCGCACGTGAGGCCGCGGCGGAAAGATCCATTCTTTTTGCGCGATGTACTCTTTGAGAATGTCGGCTTGAATCGTTCCGCCGAGAGCGCTGCGCGGAATGCCTTTTTTCTCCGCGGCCGCGATGTATTGCGCAAGTGCGATGCAAGCCGGACCGTTGATCGTCATCGACGTTGTGATCGCGCCCATGTCGATGCCGTCGAAAAGCTGCTGCATGTCGACGAGCGAGTCGATCGCAACGCCGCACTTGCCGACTTCACCCAGCGACTGCGGCGCATCGGAGTCGTACCCCATCAGAGTCGGCATGTCGAACGCGACCGAGAGCCCCATCTGACCTTGCGCCAATAAGAAGTGATACCGTTCGTTTGTTTGCTTCGCATTGCCGAAGCCGGCGAATTGACGCATCGTCCACAGACGCCCGCGATACATCGACGGATGGATCCCGCGTGTATACGGATACTCGCCCGGTTGCCCGAGATCGCGTTCCAGATCGAGCCCGGCGAGGTCCTCCGGGCCATACACCTCTTTGAGCGGTATATCGGAGATCGTCCGGTCGGTCGCGCCGGAACCCGGTCCGCCGCGTTTGAGGGGCTTTGCCCGTTCGATCATTTTGGCCATGGCTGCTCCTATTTTCGTCAGACCTTGACGATCAGCTTTCCGAAGTTCTCCCCGCGCAGCAGCCCGATCAGCGCGCGCGGCGCATTCTCAAGACCCTCGACCACGTCTTCCCGGTAGCGGATCTTGCCTTCCCTAAGCCATGCGCCGACCTCGCGCTCGAAGGCCGCCACATGCGCCTGATGATCGCCGACGAGAAAACCTTGCATCGTTGCACGCATGGTCAGCATCGGACGCAGGTTCGGGCCGGGCGGCGCGACGACGGCATTGTACTGATCGATCATCCCGACGATCGCGATGCGCGCGTGCAGCCGGAGCTGCCGCATCACGGCTTGCAAAATCGGGCCGCCCGTGTTGTCGAAGTAGATGTCGATGCCGTCGGGGCAGTGCGTTTTCAATGCTTCGTCTAGGTCTTCGGTGCGCCGGTTAATGCACGCGTCGAAACCGAGCTCCTCGACGACATAACGGCATTTCTCGCCGCTTCCGGCGATTCCGATCGCACGGCAGCCTTTGATCTTTGCGATCTGTCCGGCGACGCTGCCGACCGCACCAGACGCAGAAGAAATCACGACCGTTTCGCCCGGTTCTGGTTTGCCGATATCGAGCAGCGCGCAATACGCGGTTTGTCCGGGCATTCCCAAAACGCCGAGCGCATACGTCAACGGAGCGGCGTTCGGATCGAGTTTGCGCAAGCCGTCGCAGGCACTCACATGCTCGCTCTGCCAACCCGTGTATCCCAATACGAACTCGCCTTTGCGAAACGCGTCGTTCTTCGAATCCATGATTTCGCTGACGGCGGCCCCCACCATCATCTCACCGATTTCAACCGCCTTCGCATACGAGCGTGCGGCACTCATACGCCCGCGCATATAGGGATCGAGCGAAAGATAGCGCGTGCGCAGCAGCACGTGGCCCTCACCGAGCCCGGGAACCGGTTCCTCGACAAAACGGAAATCCGCATCGACGGGTTCGCCTTCGGGCCGGCGGGCAAGCAAGACGCGCTTGTTCATGGGGCGAACTTCGTTTCCACGATGGACATCAACTGCGACATGGGTGAAAGCTTCGGCGCGTACACGATCGGTGACGACATGGCGATGCTCCAGGTCATCACGACGGCAAACGTTGCGTGCGGTTTTCACGGCGGCGACCCGGAAGTGATGGCAGCGACCATGAGTGCCGCGAAGAAAAACGGCGTAGCGATCGGTGCGCACCCGGGTTTTCCCGACTTGTGGGGATTCGGGCGCCGGCGTTTACCATATTCGACTGACGAAATCACACGGTTCGTCGCGTATCAAATCGGCGCCGCCGCCGGCGTGGCGTCGCTCGTCGGCCACAAGCTGACGTCGGTAAAGGCGCACGGCGCGCTGTCCAACATGGCTACCGAAGACATCGAGATTGCGCGTGCCATTGCACGCGCAACCAAATCAGTCGATCCGAATTTGGCGCTGCTGGTAATGGGCGGAACGCATCTCGTGCGAGCTGCGGACGAAGCCGGTCTGCGCGCGATCTACGAGATCTTTGCGGATCGCGCATACGACGACGAAGGCCAACTCGTTTCGCGAAAGATTCCGGGTTCGGTGATCCACGATCCGCAGATCGCCGCGCAACGCGTCGTCGAGATGATCGGCGAAGGTGCAGTCATCTCGACAAGCGGCAAGCGCGTTCCGGTAACGATTGACAGCGTGTGCGTTCACGGCGATACGCCTGGCGCCGCCGCGATCGGACGCGCGGTGCGCACCGGACTCGAACGTGCCGGACACAAGGTCGAGCCAGCCTAAATTCCTCGACGCCGGCGAATCGGCGATTGTCGTCGAGTTCGGCCGCGTCGTCGACGTTGCGCTGCACGATCGCGTGCTCGCGCTGGACGCCGCCTTGACGGCGGCAAAAATCGACGGCATCACCGAGACGGTGCCAACGTATCGCTCGCTGATGGTCTACTATGACTCGACGCGGATCGAGCGCTCCGAGATCGTCGCGCGCGTACAAGCTCTGCTCGGCGTTGCGACATCGCAGCCTCCCGCACCGTCGCGGCACGTCGTCCCCGTCTGTTATGAGCCTCCGTACGCCGAAGATCTTCCCGAGGTCGCGCGCACGCTTGGACTCGACGAACACCGCATCATCGATGTTTTCTCGCAACCCGCGTATCGGCTCTACATGTACGGTTTTCTTCCGGGGTTCGCGTATCTTGGGCGGCTCCCAAAGGAGCTGGCAATTCCGCGCCGTGCAAGCCCGCGACCGGCCGTGCCTCCAGGCGCGATCATCATCGTCGGCGAGCAAGTCGTCATCACCGGTGTTGCATCGGTGACCGGCTGGTACATGATCGGACGTACACCGCTTCGTGTGATCGATCTCGCGCGAGAGTCGCCGTTCATCTTCGACGTCGGCGACGAAATCGTCTTCGAACCAATCGACAACGCCATGTTTGAGCGGCTTTTGTGAGCGGACGCTTGCGCATCGTGCGCGCCGGACCGGGCGAGACGATTCAAGACGCCGGGCGCTACGGTTATCTCCGCTACGGCATCGTCGCTTCGGGGCCGATGGATTGGATCGCATTCCGTCTTGCGAACCGCGCGCTCGAAAATCCGGAAGACGCAGCAGCGCTAGAGATTTCGCTGGCCGGGATCGAGGTCGTGTGCGACGATGGGCCGCTTCTCGTTGCGTTCGCGGGCGGCGGATTCGTGTGGGAGCGCGAGAATGCGCGTCTGCCCGTCGCAGCGGTCATCACCTTGCAGCCCGGCGAGCACTTGCGTGCGCGGGCCGGCGCGTGGGGAACGTGGACGTATCTTGCGGTCGCAGGCGGCATCGATGTTCCTCCGGTGCTCGGCAGCCGTTCGACGTACGCACGCTTTGCGATAGGCGGACTCGAAGGCCGCGCACTTCGCGCAGACGACGTTCTTCAATCCGGCGAACACGCAAGCCACAATATGATAGAAGGAACGCTGCGGACTCCGCTTCTCGAGCGCTGGAATGCGCCGATCCGTGTCCTCCTCGGTCCGCAGGACGATTACTTCACGAGCGGCGCCCGAGCGACGTTCTTCTCGGAAAGCTATGCAATAAGCGGCCGCTTCGATCGCATGGGGTACTGGCTTGAAGGCCCCAAGCTCACGCACGAAGCCGGTTTCGATATCGTCTCGGATGGGATTCCGCTCGGTGCGATCCAGGTTCCAGGTTCAGGACAGCCGGTGATCTTGATGGCGGACCATCAAGCGACGGGCGGCTATCCGAAGCTCGGGACCGTGACGCGTGCCGATGTCGGACATTTCGCGCAACACCGCCCGGCAGAGCGCGTTCGCTTCACAGCCTGCACCGTCGATGCAGCGCACCTTGCGCTGCGCGATATTTACGCGACCCTTGACGAGGCGAGCGTGCGCGCGAGCGACGCGATTCTCGGATCGAGCAATCTCATCGGCGGCGTCGTCGACGGATTCAACTAGGCGGGGACGCTGATGAACGCGTCGAGCACGCGCATGTACTCGTCGAATCCCGTGCGATGCAGGCTGTGGCCTTGGCCCGGGAAGACGCGTATCGTCACGTTCGATCCGCCGTGCCGGCGAATGAACTCCACGTCGTCGCGATGGACGACAGACTCTTTCTCGTCGGCGAGCATGAACAGCAGGGGCTTCGGATAGTTGACGATGCTCTCACGCAGATCGAGCTTGCCTTCGTCGGCGCCGTTTTCGACGCCGATTCCGATCAACGGATCGATCGTCATGTGCTGCAGCGCGTGAATCTTTGCTTGAATCTCGATATCCGGAAGATCCTTGTACTCTTCGAGAATCTTCCGTTCACGGTCGGCGCCGTGCAGATTTAGTATCGGATCCATTTGCTCGTGCCAGTGTTCGGCCCATGACGTGCGGCCCCACGGACGAAACATCGGATCGATTGCGACGATGCGTGAGACGCCCATCTGGATTCCCGCGAGTATTGCGACGGCGCCGCCCCATGAGTGTCCGATCATGGTGTCGATGCCGCCCGGGATGGCGTCTTGGATTTCGATGCAATCGCGCACGATGCGTTTGAACGTCATCGGACCCTTGACCGCGGCTGAATCGCCGTGTCCGCGCTGATCGTAAGCGTGCACCGTGTACGCTAGCTCGAGCGAGCCGGCCGTGCGATTCCAGGCTTTACGCGAGCTCGTCATACCGTGAATGCACAGCACATTCGGACCGCCCGAACCCCACGTCTCCAGCGTCGTCGTTTTGCCGTCGTCGAATGTTATCTGTCGTTGACTCATAGCACTTCGACCGTCTCTTCGTCGAACGCCACGCGATTCCGGCCGTCGGATTTTGCGCGATAGAGCGCTTCGTCGGCGCGGCGCACGAGTTCGCTCGTCTCTTCGCCGGGCAAGAACGCCGCAAGGCCGATGCTGACGGTGATCGTCGCGCCGGCTTCTTGTGCCGGGATGCCGAGATCCGTAACGGCGCGACGAATGCGCTCTGCAACATGAATCGCATCGTCGAGGTCGATGTCGTGCAAAATGGCGGCAAACTCGTCGCCGCCGTAGCGCGCGATGAGATCCTCGGAACGCAGCACGTTAGCCGCTAGTGCACGTGCAACGCGCCGAATGCAATCGTCGCCGGCGCGGTGACCTTCGAGATCGTTGTAATTCTTAAAGTGGTCGATGTCGATGATCAGCAAAACCGCGCTGCCTTCGAGCCCTTCAATATGGACGTCGAACGCGCGGCGGTTCGCAACGCCCGTGAGTGGATCGACCATTGCGGCGCGCGCCAGACGACGGTTTTCGGTCGTGAGCTGACGATAGAGCAAATTGACGTGCCGGATCATGACGAACGCGACCGTTGCGGAAACGATCAGAACCTCGAGCCGCGCACCGATCCGGCCGAAGGAGAAACGCTCGGATCCGACTTGCAGCAGATACGCGTCCGCAACGAGTCCGGTAAGGAAGAGCGCTGCGTACACGTCGATCGAGCGCTTGAGACGCGTTGCCGCGACGACGGAGATGAGTGTCGCAACGCCGATCAAGAGCGTGATCGGATGCCACACGAACTGATTGATCGGCGTGAAGTGGCCGTCGACGGTGAGCGGCGGTAGCGCGCCGCCAGTGAAGATAATGAGTAACGCTAAGCCAACGGTAAACGCACCGGCGACTGCAGCCGTGATCCAGATAACCTTGTCGAACGGGCGCAAGCGTTGTGCCGTCACGGCGAAGATGGCGAGCAGCACGTACGTCCCGAGCTGCCATGCATATGCGAAGTAGCCAACGGTGCTCGGTACCACCGGAATGACACCGCCCGCCGTCACTACATTGGGATACTCGAGGACGAAGATCAGCGTCATGATCGCGCTATACGCAAATGCGATCGCAAGAAATCCGGTTGACGGATGGCGTCCCGCACGCCATTGTCCGTAGAGCAGCAGCGCCGTCGTCAGCTGAAACGCAATCGACGCCACTTGGCAAACGCCGATGACGTCGTCGCTGATGCCGACCTTGTACGGCGCGTACGGCGCAATTGCTCCCGCTATGACGAGAACGATAAAGAAAACGCAGCCCGCACCGAGATAGTCGCGGGGAGAAGCGGGACGCGTCGCGAGGAACGGCGTCCGCGGCGTCCTCATTTGGGTGCTGCGGTCGGTACCTTTTCGGGCGGGGCTTGCACGTAACGCTTGCGGCGTTCGCCGAACGTGATCTCGGAAACGCCGGACTTGTCGATGTGTCCGAGCCCAACCTCGCACATCATGTCGTATTGCGCTTTCGTCGCTTCCGCGAGCGGCAGCGTCAATTTGGCTTCCTTTGCGATGTCGAGCGCAATGCCCGAATCCTTACGCGCATGCTCGGCGGCGAAGTACGTGGTGTGCTCGCGCTTCTGCATGTCCTCGCCATCGCTGAGCAGCACGCGCGACGCGGCGCCCGTGCGCGAGAAAATCTCACGCAGCTCGTCGAGGTTGATGCCGAGCGCGCTTCCGAGCGCGAGTCCTTCAGCGAGGCCCGCCGTATTGATGTTCATCACCATGTTGACGAGCGCTTTGATTTCCGCAGCTCGCGGAATCTCGCCGACGTATACTTGCGTGCGCGACATCATGCGCAGGATCGGCGCGAGCTGATCGACGACGAACTTGTTACCGCCCAAAATCAAGTACAGCGTTCCGTCATGCGCTTGCGGCGCTGAACCTGCCATGCAAGCTTCGATAAATCGTCCGTTACGCGCAGCGACGCGTTTCGCGACTTCGATATGCAACTTCGGCGAGACGGTACTGCACTCGATGAACGACGTTCCGCCGGCACCCAAAAGCAAACTGTCGCCGCTCTCGGCGTAAATTGTATCGACCGCTTCGTCGTCGCTTACGACGGTGAAGACGATCTCCGCGTTGGCGTTGACTTCCGCAAGTTTTTGAGCGTGATAGCAACGCAGTTCGCGCGCAAGTTGTGCGGCGAGTGCGGTATTCTTGTCGTAAACGACACCGATCGGAACGTGTGCATGGAAAAGCCGCTTCGCGATGTTCGAACCCATGCGACCGAGTCCGATAATCCCGACTTTTTTGTCGAAACGCTGAGGTTGTTGCGGGGGCTGAGCGGTACCGGCCATTAGTTAAACCTGGCCTTCCGAATAACCGGCGGCGAAGCGTTGAGGTCCATTGGCACCTTGTAGGTCGCGGCCGCGGGAACTCCTCCCCTTAAAGCCAAGCCTCAGGCTCCGATGGACCCAGGATATTATCGTTACCCGACTGCCTTTCGCGAACGTGTTGCATTCGTCAGCGAAGACGATCTGTGGCTCGGCGCGTTAAGCGGCGGAATCGCGCGCCGACTCACGACGAGCGTCAGCGATATTGCGTTCCCACGCTTCTCACCGGACGGCCGTTTGCTCGCTTTTGTGGGACGTGAGGAAGGTCACCCTGAGGTCTACGTTATGCCGGCCGAGGGCGGCCCGGCGCGCAGGCTCACGTTCGTCGGCGCAAACGTCTGCGTCGTGTGCGGTTGGAGCGCCGACGGCACTGATATTTTCTTTACCTCCGACTACGGGTCGCCGTTCGAGCGCGAAACGCAGGCATTCGCAGTGCCGACGCAAGGTGGTGCGCCACGCCCGCTGCGCTTGGGGCACGTCGCCACAATAGCGGTCGCTCCGAACAACGCGACTCTCATCGGACGGAACGCGATCGACGCCGCGCGCTGGAAGCGTTATCACGGCGGGACGGCTGGAGATCTGTGGATCGATCCGTCGGGTGCGGGAACGTTCCGGCGGCTGATTACGCTGCGGGGAAACTTGATTTGGCCGTTGTGGCTGGGCGAGCGGGTCTTCTTCGTCTCCGATCACGAGGGCATCGCAAACATCTACTCGTGCACAAAAGACGGTAACGATCTTAGCAAGCACACGGACGAGCGCGAATACTACGTCCGTTATCCCTCGACTGACGGACGTCTGATTGTTTACGGTGCCGGCGCGGAGCTGCGGGCGCTAGATACTGTCGACAGCAGCGTCCGCACCCTGGACGTCGCGACGCCGTCGACCGCTCCGCAAACGGTCCGGCGTTTCGTAGAAAGCTCGGATCGGCTCGAGCACTTTGCACCCTCGCCCGACGGCACGCAAATCGCGCTCGTCTCGCGCGGACAGCCGTACGCAATGCCGCTCTGGGAAGAAGCCGTGACGCATCATGGTCGCGGAAGTCGAGTGCGCTATCGCCTGGCCGAATGGATGCCGAATGCCGACCACCTCGTTCTTGTCGACGACGCGGAAGGCTACGAGCGCATCATCGACATCGACATGAGCAAAGATTCAGACGACAAACCACGCGTCCTCACCGACACAAACATCGGGCGTGTGGTCGAGCTCACAGTTTCGCCGGCGCTCGATTTGGTGGCGTTTACGAACCATCGGCGCGAGCTGTTCATCCTCAATTGCGAGGAGCGCGAGCTGCGAAAAATCGACGAGAGTCCAGGCGACGTAACCTCGCGTCTGGCGTTCTCTCCGGACGGACGCTTTCTCGCATATACGTGGTCGCCATCGCATGACGTCGGCATCATTCGCGTTTGTAAGGTGAAGTCGGGCGAGAAGCATGACGTCACAGCGCCGCTACGCGTCGATGCAAACGTTACCTGGGATCCGGACGGCGAATATCTTTACTTTCTTTCGACCCGTGACTTCAATCCGGTCTACGACGCGCTTCAATTCGATTTGAGCTTCCCGTTCGCAATGCGACCCTTCGCGGTCGCGCTGCGGAAAGACGTGCCCTCGCCCTTCGTTCCAAAACCGACGCCGTTGCATCGCGAGCATCGCTCCGACGACGAGATTGGTAAGAAACCAAAAGCGCAAAAGATCGAAATCGACTTCGACGGCATCACCGGCCGCGTCATCGCATTTCCGGTCGAGGAAGGACGATATGACGACATCGCTGCCGTTCGCCGGCGCGTGCTCTTCACGCGCTTCCCGCTCAAAGCGATCAAAGTCCCGACGAAACGCTGGAGCGACGAGGAACCGCAATTCGGCGATCTGCACGCATATGATTTCGACTTGCAACGACTCGCGACGCTCGCGACCGAAGTCGATCAAATCCGGTTAGCCGCCGACTATCGGACGCTCGTTTATTCGTCGAACGATCGTTTGCGAGCAATCGACGCGGGCGGCGATCTTCCCGAAGATGACGCCGACGAGCACAAACTCGGCTCCGATCCGGGAAGGCGCAGCGGCTGGATCGACCTAGCGCGCATCAGCGTGCTGGTCGAACCGCGCGACGAATGGGCACAGATGCTGCGCGAAGCGTGGCGTTTACAGCACGAACATTTTTGGGACGAGCGTATGTCGGGCGTCGATTGGAACGTTGTGTACGAGCGC
Source organism: Vulcanimicrobiota bacterium (assembly GCA_963715815.1). Classification (GTDB taxonomy): domain Bacteria; phylum Vulcanimicrobiota; class Vulcanimicrobiia; order Vulcanimicrobiales; family Vulcanimicrobiaceae; genus JAFAMS01. Next base: position 3,196,949 of record OY970278.1, read on the forward strand.
TACGCCCGCATTCTTCCACGCGTCCGCGCGCGCGGCGAGCTTTCCGATCTCATTTGGGAGATGCAGGGCGAGCTCGGAACCTCGCACGCCTACGAGATCGGTGGCGATTATCGCGTCGCACCGAATTACAAGCGTGGATTTCTCGGCTGTGACTTGGCATGGGATGAGCGGCTCGAAGGCTGGCGGATCGAAAATATCTATCGCGGCGATTCGTGGGAACGCAACTTCGATTCACCGCTCGCCGCGCCTGGGCTCGAAATCGAGATCGGCGACGCAATCGTTGCAGTCGGCGGACACGCGGTCGAAAAAGGTGTCAGCGTCGATGAGCTTTTGGTAAACGCTGCCGACCGAGAGGTTACGCTGACGTTCGCTTCAGGAAAGAAGAAAGAGCGGCGCCGCGTTCTCGTGAAAGCGCTCGAAAACGAAACGACTTTGCGCTACCGCGCGTGGGTCACCGCAAATCGCGACTATGTTCACGCGCGCACCGGTGGTGACGTCGGCTACCTCCACATCCCCGATATGGGACCCTGGGGATTCTCGGAATTCCATCGCGGTTTTCTCACGGAGTTCAATCGCAACGGCTTGATCGTCGATGTGCGTTACAATCGCGGCGGCCACGTCTCACCGCTGCTGCTCGAGAAACTTGCGCGCAAGCGCATTGGCTACGACGTGATGCGTTACGGCCCGCCGGTTCCATATCCGCCGGAATCCGTGGCCGGACCGATGGTGGCGTTGACGAATCAATTCGCAGGTAGCGACGGCGACATTTTCTCGCACGCGTTCAAGCTCTACAAGCTCGGGCCGCTCGTCGGCAAACGAACGTGGGGCGGCGTTATCGGGATCAATCCGTCGCACCATCTCGTAGACGGGACGATCACGACACAGCCGGAGTTTTCATTTTGGTTCGTCGATGTCGGCTGGGGTGTCGAGAATTACGGAACCGATCCCGATTACGACGTCGACATCGCGCCGCACGACTCGCGCGCCGGCAACGACCCGCAAATGGAGAAAGCGCTCGAACTTATCGCGTCGCTACGTGCGCAGACGAATGGAAAGCCGAGCTTCGAACCGCGCCCGTACCTGCCGCTACCGTTTGTACCGGTGCGCCAGTAAAAATTCGCCCTGATCCCGCGAGCGGCGTGAGCGCCTGAATGACTTGCTGCGAAGCGTCGATCGGCGGCAGCGATGGAATCTGAGGCGGCGGATCGCCGGGTTGCGACACCACTGCGGCGTAGACGTCAGTCTCCAATACCGACGGCGTCGCAATCCCAGAGCTCAAGCCGTTGAGATAGACCGCGTAGACTTGCGGAGGATACGAAGCCGCAAATTGGCTTGGGCTCGAGCTTGATTGAGCAGGTGCCGTGTACACGCTCGAGCTGACCGGCGCTACGTGCGTCAGCTGCTGGGTCGCGCTAATCGAGACCGGCGAGACCATGCTCAATGTTTTTTCGAACCGTCCGTCTGGAATATCTGCCCGTTACCGGCCAGCGACCGGAGTGAGGCCATAACCTGGGCCGCGTAATCGTTGTGATTGGCGCCCTGTGAATAAGGTATACCCGCCGCGGTGCCTGCCGGTGGCGGCGGCGTCCCAAATGGGCCCAAAAGACTCTCGCGGGCAATCGCTCCGCCGACCGAGGTACCGTCCGGTCCCAGCTGGGCCGTAAGGCCGTTGAGGAGCACCGAGTAGACGTTCTTCGAGTACTGGGCTACCTGAGACTGTTGCAGAGAGTAGCCGGGCGGAGCCGCCCGCTCGTTCAGCTGGGTGTGAGCTAGGGCCGAAACGGCAGTGGCACCCAGAGTGGTGTCGATCGCGGCGCTCAGGGACCCGATGGTCGGGACGCTGGAAATCATCTTCTTAAGATTACGGCAAGATGGGGGTCCTTCACTAGTGCCCAGGGCCGCAACCGGGTTTGACCGCCTAGGGCGGCCTCTGGTATGCTCGGGGTCGCCGAAGTAGGGGCCGGGGGCCTCTCACCGGATGCCTGCGGGCGATCCGGTCCGCAACGAACCGTCGGCAGGTTCGATTTGTGGGGATGCTTCGGCATCGCCACTTTTGTTTTTTGGAGGTCATCCATAGCAGCTCGACCACTTCGCATAAACGAGCAGATACGAATCCGCAGCGTGCGCGTCATCGATGATGATGGTTCGCAGCTCGGTGTGATGGCGACGGAAAACGCGCTCGACCTCGCACGGCAACGTGGACTCGACTTGATCGAAGTCTCACCTACCGCGGTTCCACCGGTCTGCCGCATTACCGATTACGGACGGCTGAAGTACGAACAAGCTAAAAAAGATAGAGATGCACGCAAGAAACATCGCGGCTTTGAGCTCAAAGAAGTTAAACTGCGTCCCAAAATCGAGACGCACGATTACGAAGTCAAAGCCCGCATGGCCGAGCGGCTACTCATGGACGGCGGAAAAGTAAAAGTAACGATCATGTTCCGCGGGCGAGAAATCACGTATACCTCCTTCGGACGCCGTCTGCTCGATCGAATGGCTGAAGATCTCAAAAACCTTGCGATCGTCGAACGCGAGCCGCGTCTAGAAGGCAAGAACATGTTCATGATTCTCTCGCCGCGACAGACGCCGCTCGGACCGCCGAAGTTCACACACCACGATAAACACGAAGCCGAAAAACAAGCAGCCGCCGATAAGAAACACGAAGCTGAGCGGCAAGACGCCGACCAAGAAGAAGACATCGAGCAAACGCCCACGCTACCCACGCCAATAGAAAGTACCTCCAGTGCCTAAGATCAAGACCCATCGCGGAACCGCCAAACGCGTCAAGGTGACCAGCACCGGCAAAGTGCTGCATCGCCATCAGTTCAGCGGATGCGGTCATATCCTCAGCAAGAAATCGCGCAACCGCAAACGCAAGTTCCGCAAGGATCAGCAAACGTCGCCAAGCGACTTGCAGCGTTTTCGCCCGCAGATTCCCTATTTGTTTTAGGCCGGAGGTATTCGTAAGAAATGGCTAGAGTAAAGCGCGGCGTCAACAAGATCAAGAACCGCCGCAAGGTCATGAAGCTCGTCAAGGGCTTTCGTGCGTCCCGCCGGCGCAACTACCGCGTTGCAAACGAAGCACTTCTGCACTCGCTGGCTTATGCGTTCCGCGACCGCCGCGCGCGGAAGCGCGATTTTCGCTCGCTGTGGATCGCTCGCATCAACGCTGCAGCCCGGCGTGAGGGGCTTTCGTATTCACGCCTAATGGCCGGCTTGAAGAAAAGCGGCGTTGCGATGAACCGCAAAGCGCTTGCCGAGCTAGCAGTCAGCGATCAGAAAGCCTTCGCACGTTTGCTCGCTCTTGCCAAGGATTCGCTCGGGACCGCAGTCTAGAAAACGCGCTCGCTGGGGAAAAGGCGAGCATGAAAACGATCCTCAGCATGGCAGCCCTGGCGGTCGCCTTCGGACCCGTCTTATTGAACGGCCAAGACTCCTACGCACCGCCGAATCTGTCCGACGGTCAATCGGTCACGGTGACCGCGTCACAAAATGACATGCCGCCCGGAACCTACTTCATTGCGGGCGGTTCTCCGCAGTGCATCCGCACGCTGCAAATCGTCGGTGGCGGTCAACCCGGCGCACCGCCGTTCTCCGGATACATCACATCGAGCGGGAAGTTCACGTTCTATCATCTCGGAAACACGGCAGGTTGCGTCGTGACGATCACGTCCAGCTCCGGCGGTGATCCGGCTACGATTTCGTTTTAGCCCACGCAATCGCAATCTGCGTCTTCGCATCGGGAAGCTCGTCGCGCTCGACCATGGCCCACGCCTCGTCGAGCGCGAACGTTTTCACGACCATGTCTTCTTCACCGGTATCGGGCTCGCGCTCGCCCGGCGTAAGATCTTCCGCCGCGTAAAAGTGTAAGAGCTCGGTGCAAAAACCCGGCGCTGAATACGCCGACCACAAACGGCGAATACGTTTAGCGGTGTAGCCTGTTTCTTCGCGCAGCTCGCGTACTGCGCACGCGGCCGGTCCCTCGTCAGGATCGATCGATCCGGCCGGAACTTCCCACTGTCGCTTCCCGATCGGATAGCGATACTGCTCGACGAGCACGATCGAATCACGCGTCGGTTGGGCTGCGATCACAACCGCGCCGCGATGCTCGACGACTTCGACGACCGCGCGGCGCGACGCAAACTCGAGCTCTTCGATGCGCAAACTGACGACTTTGCCGCGATAGACTGAGCGCGACCACAATGTTTTCGGCTGCATGAAGGTCCTAACGTGAACGTGCGAATCGGGTGAATAAATCGAAAACGATCGCTATGTCGACCATCACGATCGACGAACCGTAACTCCAGCGCGCCGGAAAGATGACGGCGACGATCGCGAGCAACACGCCGGTGAGATACGCGGCGCGAACCGTGATGGCTAAGCGCGTATCGACGCGGCGCATCGATGCAACGAGTGCGATGATGGTGAGCCCCAGCAGCACGAAGGCGGGCGCTTCGAAAGCGTGCAGCTGCGCCAAGAGCGCTCGTCCGCCCGCGGTAATCCCGACCGCGATCGCCACGAGCGCGAGGCCTTCGATCAGATCCGCGCCAAGCCGCATGTGTGCCCCTATCGACCGACGTCGTCCGCAGTCTTCTTAGAAGGAAGGGCCGGCGCGAGCACGGCCTCTTTCTGCTCGAGGGTCCCTCGCTGCTCGAGGAGGCCCTGAACAGCGAGCTCGACGTGCTCGAAGTGCGTGCCACGGCCGAGGCCGGCGAGGGCGCCGCTCCGCTCATGCGTCGCGCCCGGACGGCCGGCGCCGAGCTGATCGAGGTCTCGACCCGCGCGCTGGATCGGCTCTCGGACCTGGACTCGCCCCCAGGGATCGTCGCCGTCGCACGGATGCAACCGCGGCCGCTGCCGGAGCTGCTCGGGCTTCCCGGCCTCCTGCTCTTGCTGGCCGGCATCTCCGATCCGGGAAATGCCGGGACGCTCGTGCGCACGGCCGAGGCCTTCGGAGCCGCCGGCGTCATTTTCGGAGAGGGCGGGGTCGAGCCGTATCATCCCAAGGTCGTCCGCGCCGCGATGGGATCGCTTTTTCGCCTACCCCACGGCACGGCTACGGCCGCCGAACTGCTCGCGGGTGCGTCCGGGTCTAGGAGGCCGGTCATTGCCGCAGACCGTGACGGGACGCCGCTTCCGGAGTTCACTTTCCCCCCAAATCCCATCGTCGCGATTGGGTCTGAGAGGGGCGGGGTAGCGGCTTGGCTGCCCCGCTGGGAGGCGAGCGTCGCTATCCCTCACGCCGGCCCAACCGAGAGCCTGAATGCAGGCATTGCGGGGGCAATCGTCCTCTACGAATGGTCTTTTTCGCCCCGTTTTCGGCTCCAAAAATAAGGGCATGTCAAGCCCCTTGTCAAGTCTTGGCGGGCCACTACTCCGGTGATACAATCCACGTCAGTCTCGGAAAGTAATACGGGGTACCGCCCTTGCGAACGTCCGAATTTTTCTGGAAACTTTTCGCCAACACGGGTTCTGTAAACGCGTACCTGATGTATCGAAGACTGAACCCTTCACCGGTTACCACCTGACCCTCGAGACAATCCCTACATAATGTTCGACGCTCGGCAAAAGGCCGGGCGTCTTGTTTTTGCGTAAGACGCAATCGCGATGAATCTTAGCGAAAGTTTGACGACGCTTGCGTCGGAGCTTGGCGCCGCCTTGAAAGACGTGCGCGATGAACGGACGCTCGAAGAGGTGCGCGTTGCGTATCTCGGGCGCTCCGGAAAAATCACGGAAATCCGGCGTGGCATCGGTAAACTGCCACCGGAGGAACGTCCTTCAGCCGGCAAAGCGATCAACGACGCGATTGCTGGACTCGAAGCGCAGCTCGAATCGGCAACGCGCAAACTCGGCGCGCTCAAGCTCGAACGCGAGCTCGAGAACAAAGTCGACGTTACGCTGCACAACGTGCCGACGCCAACCGGTTCGTTTCATCCGATTCGTAAGACGACCGAAGCGGCGTGCGCGTATTTCGAATCACACGGCTTCTCGGTGTTGCTCGGACCGGAAGTCGACACAACGCGTCACAACTTCGACGCGCTCAACATTCCGCCCGATCATCCGGCGCGCGAAGGTTTTGATTCGTTTTATCTCCGTCCCGATTTGCTCTTGCGTCCGCACACGTCGCCAATGCAGATTCGCGCCATGGAACAATACGGTCCGCCGATCGCAATCGTCGTCCCCGGCAAGTGTTACCGGCGTGACGCGGTCGACGCGCGCCATCTCTATCAGTTCAACCAAATCGAAGGACTAATGGTCGGCGAGGGAATTCATTTCGGGCATCTCAAGGGGATGCTGATCGGCATGTGCCGCGAGCTCTTCGGACCGGACCAAGACGTGCGCTTTCAACCGTCGTTCTTTCCGTTCACCGAACCGTCGGCGCAGATCGACACGACCTGTCCGCGTTGCGGCGGTGCGACTGCGAGTTGCCCGACCTGCGGCGGATCTGGATGGATCGAGATCGGCGGCTCCGGGATGGTGCATCCAAACGTGCTGCGTAACGTCGGGTATGACCCTGAAGTCGTGAGCGGTTGGGCTTTCGGTTGCGGCATCGAGCGTTTGGCGATGATCCGCTACGGCATCGGCGACATTCGCGAGTTCATCTGGAACGAGCCATCGTTCTTGGAGCAGCTGGCGTGAGGACTCCGCTCGCCTGGCTGCGCGATTACGTAGATCTTCCACCGGACACGAATACGATCGTCGACCGGCTTGCGATGCTCGGCTTTCCGGTTGAGGAAATCATAACGCGCGAACCGATGTCGGGCGTCGTCGTCGGGAAGCTCGAACGCGTCGAGAAGCATCCCAATGCGGATCGCCTGCAAGTTTGCACGGTCAACATCGGAAGCGGGCCGGCTTTGCAGATCGCGACCGCCGCCGAAAACGTCGCTGCCGGCCAGATCGTCCCGGTCGCGACGATCGGGGCGGAGCTCGCGGGCGGCCTCGTCATTGCGCCGCGCAAGATGCGCGGAATCGATTCGCAAGGCATGCTTGGCTCCGCGAACGAGCTTGGACTCGAAAGCGACTGGTTCGAGGATGGGATCCTGCAGCTCGATCCCGAGACGCCGCTCGGCGCCGACGTCATTAAACTGTTCGGCCTCGACCAGGATGTTTTGGAAGTCGAGATCACATCGAATCGTGTCGACGCCATGTCGATGCTCGGCCTCGCGCGCGAGCTCGCCGCATCGTTCGGCACTACGGTACGCGAGCCTGACATCGTCATCTCTTATGCGTCCGGCGGCGACTTCGACGTCAGGCTCGAAAGCCCGGACGTCCATCGGTTCGTCGCGCAGCGCGTCTCGAACGTCACGGTGCGCACCGCAAAGACCGCGATTCGCATTCGCTTGGCGCTGGCGGGGCAGCATCCGATCAACAATCTAGTCGACATCTCGAACTTCGTCATGCTCGAGACCGGACAGCCGCTGCACTTCTACGATTACGACAAACTTGCGGGTCATCGCCTGATCGTGCGCGACGCGCGCGACGGCGAGAAGGTGCGCACGCTGGACGGCATCGATCGCACGCTGAGCCCGCGCGCGCTCGTCATCGCCGACGAACGCGAGACGCAGTGTCTGGCCGGACTTAAAGGTGCTGCGGCGAGCGAAGTTACCGCATCGACGCACGAGATCGTCATCGAGGCCGCGAATTTCTCAGGTCCGCGTGTGCGGCGCATGGGCGCCGAGCTGGCGCTTCGCTCCGACGCGTCGGCGCGGCACGAGCGCGCGCTACCGCTTGGGCTCACGGATGTGGGTGCGGCACGCGCCGCAAAACTGCTGGCTGGGGAAGGCGCGACGGTTCACGCTCCGCACGGCTTCGGTGTTCCAATCCCTGTGCCGGCGATCATCGCGCTACGTAAGCGCGAGATTCCGCGCTTGCTCGGATTCGATCTCGAAGACGCCGAGATCGTGCGCGTCTTGGCTGCGCTCGGATTCGAGAGCGTTCCATCGCAGTCGGCCAGCGAGACGATCTTCGAAGTGCAAGTCCCGCCGTGGCGCAGCGATATTGCGATCGAAGCCGACCTCGTCGAAGAAGTTGCACGCATGGTCGGCTACGACCGTGTACAAGCGGCAACGCCGCCGGTTGCGGAGCAGCACGTGCCGAGCAGCGCGTATCGCCTCCAACAGCGCGTCGCGAATGCGCTCGCGATGCTCGGTTATCGTGAAGTCATTACGCTCGCGCTGCAGCCCGGCTCGATTCACGAGCGTTGGCGCCAGAGCGGCGTTGCGCTGAAAGCGAAGGTCGTTGAGATCATGAATCCGCTTTCGGAAGATCAGCGCTTCATGCGGTTCTCGCTCTTGCCGGCACTCCTGGCTCTTGGAACCGATAAGATATTCGAGATCGGCGACGTGTTTTCAGAAGCCGGCGAAATCCTCGAGCGGACACTCGCCATGTTCGTGCGCCGCACGAACGCGCCGCAAGTTGATTCGTGGACTGACGAACACTTTGTCGCGCTCAAGGCAGACGCGCTTGCTTTCGTGCGCGCTGCGACCGGGCTCGCGGCGAGCGTTCGCGCTGCCCAGCACGCGGGTTGGCATCCCGGCATCTGCGCCGAGCTCGTACTCGATGACGCTCCGGTCGCGATCGTCGGTGCGCTCGATCCACGCTTGACGTTCGCATTCGGCGCCGAAGGCCGCGTGTACGCCGCGCAGGTCGATCTTGCGCAGCTGCCTGATCCGGTCATCCCACGTTATCTCGCGCCGTCACGCTATCCGAGCATCTCACGCGATCTCGCGCTCGTCGTCAATCTCGACGTCAGCGCCGCACAGATCGAGAAAGTGATCGGCGGTGCGCTCGACGGGCTGGCGCGTACGATTCGTACCTTCGACGAGTATCACGGGCCGCAGGTCGGCGACGGCAAAAAGAGTCTTGCAGTTCGGGTCGTCCTGCAACGGGACGACACGACGATGACCGACTCCGAAGCCGACACCGCTGTTGAAAAAATCCTCGGTGCGTTGCGCTCCGAGTTAGGCGCGACGATACGCAGTTAACCAGTCCGCGTCCGGCACGTTTCTGGACGAACTTGTTCCTGGTGTGGCTCGTCGGTGTCGATCTGCGCATCACCATTCTCGCGGTGCCGCCGGTCTTGCCGGCGATTCACCACGATCTGATATTGAGCGAGGCGGCCGTCGGCGCGCTGACCGGCTTGCCGATCCTCATCTTGAGCACCGCGGCAATCGCCGGTTCGGCGTTGATCGCGCGCATCGGCGCTCGACGCGCGTGGATCGCGGGACTGTTACTCGTTGCGATCTGCGGTGCGGCGCGCGGAGCCGGCCCTTCGATCGGCATGTTGTTCGTGATGACGGTTCTGATGGGGATCGGGGTCGCAGTCTGTCAGCCGGCAGCACCGACGATCGTCGGCGAATGGTTTCCATCCTCGATCGGTCTTGCAACCGCGATTTACGTCAACGGTCTGCTAGTCGGCGAAACACTGAGTGCTGCGTTCACAATTCCGTATATCTTGCCGCTACTCGGATCAAGTTGGGAATGGAGCTTCGTGTTCTGGTCGCTGCCGGTTGCGCTTTCGATTGTGCTTCTGGCGCTGTTTTCGCGCGAACACTCCGTGCCTCAAACAGAGATGCGCCGATGGTGGCCTAATTGGCGTGACGGCCTACTGTGGCGGCTTGGCATCATTCAAGCCGGTGCGTCGATTGCGTACTGGGCGACCAACGCGTTCATTCCAGACTATCTGCACGCGATACACAGGCCGGAGATGATTGCGCCCAGTTTGGCAGTGATGAACTTCGGGCAGCTGCCCGCATCTTTCGCGACGCTCTTTTTCGCACAACGCCTTGCAGGAAGGCACGAAGTCTTCTTCTATCTCGGCGTCATCGCGATTGCGGGATTGGGTTTGTTCATCTTCACGCCGAACTGGCTCGGTATCACCGGAATCGGGTTCGTCGGTGCTGCAACGTCGTTCACGATGGTGATGGTGCTAGCGCTCTTACCGATGGCGGCCGAACAGCACGACGTTCATCATCTGACCGCCGGTGTATTGACGATCAGCTACGGGGGAACGTTCATCGGTAACTTCTTGAGCGGCGTTCTGTGGGATGCGACGCACGCTCCGCTGGCGGCGTTTCTCCCCATTTTCGTCGGGATGCTCGTTCTGGCGTTCGGCTCACTCGGTAAGTGGAAAGTTGCTACGGCGTGAACGCGTTCGAAGAGCAAGGATACCTTGTCATCCCCGGTTTCAAGTCAGCGAAAGAGATTCGTGAGCTGCGAGCGCGCGCCGACGCCATCGTCAACGAATTCGACCCGTCCGAAAACATTTCGATCTTCACGACCAGCGATGAATCGACGAAGAACGATGAATATTTTTTGAGTTCGGCTGACAAGATTCGATGCTTTTTCGAAGAGGAAGCGTTCGACGATCGAGGCCGCCTCAAGCAATCCAAGGCTCTTTCGATCAACAAAATCGGGCACGCAATGCACGATCTCGATCCGGTCTTCGATGAATTCTCGCATGGCTCAAGGCTGGCCGATGTCGCGCAGCGTGCGGGCCTGCGCGATCCAGTGATCTATCAATCGATGTACATCTTCAAACAGCCGCACATCGGCGGAGAAGTCCGCTGGCATCAAGATGCGACATACTTTTGGACCAAACCGATCACGGTGACGACTTTCTGGTTCGCACTCGAGAACGCCGATCGCAACAACGGCTGTCTGTGGACGCAGCCCGGAGGGCATCGCACCCCGCTGCGCGAGCGTTTCGTCGTCGAGAACGGCAACACGCACGTTCGGCGGCTCGACACGACGCCGTGGCCGAGCGGCAAATCGGCGGTCCCGCTCGAAGTCGAGGAAGGGACGCTCGTCGTCTTTCATGGCTTGCTGCCGCACTACAGCGAACCGAATCGATCCCCACTGTCACGACACGCGTACACACTGCACGCAGTTGACGCGAGCGCAAAGTACTCCGCGCTGAATTGGCTTCAGCGCGGAGCGAATCTGAATCTACCGCTGCGTGGGTTTAGTTAGAGGTAACAATGACCTGGCCAGATATTCTGATCCTCGCCGTGCTCCTCATCGGCGCGCTCAAAGGGTTCAAGCGGGGACTCGTTTCTGAGATCGGCGGCTTTATAGCAATCGTTCTTGCATTCTGGGCCGGACTGCACTACAACGGAGGCTTCGACAGCCTGGTCCAGCACGTGACGAACACGACTCAGGGTTCCGCGCACGTGATCGCAGCGATCGCGTTTGCAATCGCGATCTATATCGTGTTGCTCGTGCTGTCCAACGTGCTCTCCGTGTTCGCCAAGCTTCCGGTACTCGGTCTCGCAAACAATCTGCTCGGGATTCCGGTCGGCGCCTTGAAGGCCGCCGTGTTGGTGTGGGCGGTTATCTACGTTGCGCTGCTGTTTCCGTTACCAAACGACGTGCGAACCGATCTGCGGCATTCATCGCTCGTCGCGATGGCAACGCAGCCCAACACGCAAGTCGACGCGGTAATCGTTGAATCGCTGCCGTGGTTCGCGCGGCCGTTCGTTCAGGGTTTTTTAAAGAGCAACCGAGTTTAGGCCGTGTTTAAAGGCCTCGCGCGCGGCACCGACGCCGGCGCCGAGGTCGACCGGGAATCCCTGACGGTCGATCGCGTCCTCGAATGCGCCCAACATCGAGAGCACGTTGTCGCGCGTGATGTCGCCCATCGTGCCAATCCGGAAAATCTTGCCTTTGAGCTGCTGTTGGCCGCCTGAGAGAACGAAGCCCTGATCGCGGCATGTTTGCAGAACTGCGGATGCGTCAACACGTTCAGGGCAATGGATCGCGACGACGGTATTCGAGTGGTGCGGCGAATGCGAGAACGCACGCAAACCGATCGCGGTGCAGAACGTGTGAATCGCGTGCGCATTCAGCGAGAGCCGTTGATGTACTTTCTTGTCGCCTTCGCGCTCGTACAGATCGAGCGCACGCTCGAGCGCGTACACGATCGAGATCGGCGGCGTCCAGGGTGTTTGTCCGATCTTCTGAAACTCGCGCGCGCGGCGTAAGTCGAAATAGAAGCGCGAGCTGCGCGTCTTCTCCATCTTTTCCCAGGCGCGATCCGAGACGGCAACCATCGCGAGACCGGGCGGCGCCGCGAATGCCTTTTGCGATGCGGCAACGACGATGTCGTAGCCCCAGTCGTCCATCATGAACGGCGTTGCACCCATCCCGCTGACGCTGTCGACGATGACGAGCGCAGGATGCTTGCCGATTGCAGTCGCGAGCGCATGCATGTCATTCGCAACGCCCGTCGACGTCTCGTTGTGCGTCAGCAGAATGCCTTTGATCTCGCAATTCTCGTCGGCGCGCAGTCGCTCGGAGAGCAAACGGTGATCGACGCCGCGTCCCCACTTCGTGTCGAAGATCTCGACGTCCGCGCCCCACATCTTCGCTATCGACGCGATCCGGTTGCCGAACACGCCGACGGGAGCCGCCAAAACTTTCTCGCCGGCACCGAACAGATTTGCGACCGCCGCTTCCAGGCCGCCCGTCCCCGATGCGCCGAGCATCAGGACTTCGTGACGCGTTCCGAAGATCGGCCGCAGTCGCGAATTCATGCGTTCCAGCGTTCGTTTGAACTCCGGACCGCGATGGTCGACCATCTGACGAGTCATCGCCGTCAGAACAGGCTCGGCTACGGTAACCGGGCCCGGTAGGAACAGAAGCTGCTTGTTGCTCGTGGTACGCCGGTCCATGGCAATTCCTTTCCTCTTAAGCCTGCAGGCATCCCGCGAACAACCGGCACAACTTGGCCCTTGCACATGACGTCACAGATTCGGCTGACTACGCTATCGTCGACCTCAGGTTGAGCTAGCAAAGTCGGAGCCGCCGACCTGGCGCAGGTCCTGCGCCGTTTGCCCCTGAGTGAAGACAAGAACGTCCTGGTCGGTATTGAGACGCGGGATGACGCCGGCGTTTACCGTTTGCGCGACGATCTTGCGCTGGTACAAACGGTGGATTTCTTCACGCCGATCGTTGATGACCCGTACGATTTCGGACGCATCGCTGCCGTAAATGCGCTGTCTGATATCTATGCGATGGGCGCGACGCCGTTAACGGCTCTTAACGTATGTGCATTTCCGGTCGAGGAAGTTGACGCCGAGATTCTCGGCCGCATTCTCGAAGGCGGGGCTGCCATCGCGAAGCAAGCTGGCGTGGCATTGCTAGGCGGCCACACGGTCAAAGATGCGGAGCCCAAGTACGGCTGGGCCGTCACCGGGACGGTCCATCCGAAGAAAGTGGTCACGAACGCGGGCTCCCGTCCCGGCGATTTACTGATCCTCACAAAACCAATCGGTACGGGGATTCTGACGACAGCGCGCAAGCGCGACCTGATCGACGACGCGGCGCTGCAGCCCGCGATCGACTCGATGCTGACGCTCAACGCCGATGCCGCGCGCGCGATGGTCGCGGTCGGCGTCAACGCCGCGACCGACGTTACGGGATTCGGGCTTCTCGGTCACGCAGGTGAAATGATGGAGGCATCGGGTGTCGGCTTTGCGCTCGACGCGGTCTCGATTCCAATCTTCGACGGCGTCCTCGATTTGATTCGCAACGATTGCATCCCCGGCGGGACGAAAGACAACGCACAGACGCACGCGGCGTTCACGCGCTTCGCGGAAAACATCGATCCCGCGGTGCGCATGGCGCTCTCCGACGCGCAGACGTCGGGCGGATTATTGATCTCGGTGCCGCGCGAAAACGCGAAGAAACTAATCGCCGCGATTGGACCGTCGGCCCACATTATCGGCGTCGTCCTCACTGGAGATGGTATCAGCGTCGGGTAGCTTTTGTCACCCCGAGCGAAGTCGAGGGGTAGAGATTATTTCAGATCTTCAAAGAGGCTGCTGGCCAGTTCCTCAGAGATGATCGCGGTCGCCGACATCGCGGGATGATCGACTTCGATCGCGAGTCTTCCGGAGGCTGCGAGGCCGACGAGCTTCTCGCCAAGTCCGCGCGGCAAGACGAAACGGACAAACTGTACCGAGCTGACCGCTTCCGTCGAAATTTGCGCCTCGGAAAATGATGCGGCCACTTTGCGGTCGCCGGCGATCAAGTGCACGTGGCGTTCGAGCCCGACAAGTGCCTTGAGCGCCGCATCGCGTTCGGCGGCATCTTCGTACTCGATCAACATCGTTGCCGACAGCTCGTCTTCGCGCGGGATCAGATCGTTGTACGTGTCAAGCTCGTGCGCAATCGCATCATCGGCGGTGATGCGCTCGACGCGCAACATCTCTTCCACTTGGTACCACACGCTCCGGGTATTCTCGAATAGAAACGTCAGATGCTCGCCGACGCGCAGCCTTCGGCGTTCCTTTTCGTGAATGAACAGCGGGCGCAACACCGGACGCAAGCGTTCCCACTGCGCGTACGGCATGATCTGCTCCAGCGTTATTGCTTTCACGAAAACCCATCGCTCCTATACGAGCGAGCGAGGACTTCGATCGGATGAATCGGCTTGACGCCGGTTGCCTGTTCGATCTGCACGGCCGAGAGCGGACAATCCGTCGCCATTATGTTTGCGCCCGCATCCGTCAATCCGTCGAACGCCTTCTTCCCCCATTTCATGGAGAGCTCGAAATACTCGCGTTTCATCGCCCACGTTCCGTCGTGCGCCGTGCACGCATCGACGGTCGTGATTTCCGTCTCCGGAATCAACCGCATCAGATCGCGCGAACGAAAACCTATTTGCTGGTATTTCAAGTGGCACGGCACATGATACGCAACCGATTTCGGAGAGCTGCGAAAGTCGCGTGAGAACATGTTTGCCTGCTTGAGCGACCACAACAGCTCGTGCAAATCCATGACGGCTGCAGAGAACTCTTTCGTCTCCTCCGGCCCCAGGATGTCGATATATTCCATCTTCATTGTCATCGAGCACGTCGGGTTGATGGCCGCAATTTTGTAGCCCTGACGCACGTACGGCATAAATGTTTCGATGTTTTTCCGGGCCTGTTTACGCGCGAACTCGACGTCGCCGCCGTCCAGTGCGGGCATTCCGCAGCAATTTTGCTTCGGACACGCGATCGTGCACGAATTCTTGGCGAGCACCTCAACGGCAGCTTTGCCGGGCTCGGGATTGTAATAGTTGACGAAGCAAGTCGGAAACAGCACAACTTTAGCAGCCGGCGACGCGGGATCCGCCGGAAGCGGATTACGGCTGAGCCATTTCTCGAAGGTCTCGTTTGCAAAATCCGGCAGCTTCTTATCCCGGTGAATTCCGAGCAGCTTCTCCATCATGATGCGCTGCGCGCGATTGTGACACGAGGCATTTGCCAAGGACGGCGTCAACGAGCCGGTCTTCCCAAGCAGATCGGGATTGCCGAGCATCCGCTCGCGCGGCTTGATCCCGTGCTGCTTTGCGCGCACGGTCTTCGCGCGCATCATCAAACGTGCGAAGTCGAGCTGAAACTCGTGCTTGTCGCGCGTCGTGTACGGACAACGCACTTCGCACATCTTGCAGTTGTAGCAAAGATCGACGACTTTATCGCGTTCTTCGGGCGCGAGCTTTGCGGCATCGCCGTCGACGCGATCCATCGACTCGAACATCGATGGAAATGATGGACATTGATTGAAGCATAAGCGACATCCGTTGCAGATGTCGAACGCGCGCTCGACTTCATTTTCCAGCGCGGACGGGTCCCAGTACTTCGCTTCGGTCGCGTTGTAGCTGAGCCCGTCCGTGGGCTGCTGAGATTTAATGGCGCTCGGCTCGCTCTAGTCGATCGTCGCCAGTGCTTTTTCGAAGCGACCGGCGTGCGATTTCTCGGCCTTGGCGAGCGTCTCGAACCAATCCGCAATCTCGGAGAATCCCTCGTCGCGCGCCGTTTTTGCCATGCCGGGATACATGTTGGTGTACTCATGGGTCTCGCCGTGCACGGCTGATTTCAGATTCAGCGACGTGTCGCCGATGCGCTGATCGGTTGCCGGATCGCCGACAATCTTCAAATAGTCGAGGTGACCGTGCGCGTGACCGGTTTCGCCTTCCGCTGTGTCGCGAAAGAGTCCGGCGATGTCGGGATGGCCTTCAACGTCTGCGATCTTGGCGAAATAGAGATAACGCCGATTCGCTTGGCTTTCGCCGGCGAACGCATCTTTGAGATTGCCGTGCGTCTTGGTACCTTTGAGGTCTTTCATTGTTAGCGAACTCTCCTTACCGAATGGAAGCTTTGCTGCAATCGGCGCAAACCGCCTGAATTTCGACGGAAGCGCCTAAGACTTGAAAATCACCGATGCTCTTGCACGCGCTCAGAAGGCGCTCATCAGCATCCGGGATGCTGACGTCCGCGATCCGGTGACAGCGCACGCACACGACGTGGTGGTGCGGCGCGACGTTGCCGTCGTACCGCGCGCTGTCGTGCAGCAGCGTTACTTTGCGCGCCTCGCCGGCGTCGCAGAGCACTTCGAGCGTCCGGTGAACGGTCGCGCGGGAAATGTACGGATGCTCTTGTCGCACGGTCTCGTAGACGGCGTCCGCCGTTGGATGCTGTGCCGAGGAAAGCAAGGCCCGGATGATAGCCAGCCGCTGCGGCGTGATCGCGAGACCCCTCTCGCGGCAGCGTTCCGTAAATTCCGCCAGCCGGTGGGCCGCGTAGTCCTGGTGCTGGCTTTTCTCGATGAGCTCAGGTTTCATTAGCGTGTGATAATGATTATCATACGCTAATGGCAAGCGTCAAGCCCGATGGGCGAACTGGGACTTAGGCAGCGTGCCGCCGGCGAAGGCAACCAGCACTGCGCCAATCGCGACCGGAATGAAGGCTGTTGCGGGGATGCGCGTCGCGTCCCAAAGCGCACCGCCGAGCAGCGTTAATACGAACGACCCGAGGTACGCGATCGTGAACATCCCGGCCGAGAGGCGATGTACGTCCCCGTGATGCGTCAGCATCGGAGGCAGCGCGATGATCATCGTCAGACCGACTGCGGAAGTCAGCCCCAATATCGAGACGCCGACGATGACGAGCGTGTCCGATCCCGCGATCAACATTGCAAGCGCCGGCAGCGCAGCAATCAGAATCACGAAAAAGAAGCGCGGTTTTCCAGCCAGCTTTTGCGCCACGAACATCGCTGCAATCGAGCCCGGAACCTGGGCCGTGTTGAGTGCACCGATTGCAAGCGGTGAAAGCCACGGACGGCCGAGCGCGTGAAAGTAATCCGGAATGTACGCGTTGAGCCCGAAATAAAGCACCGATATTCCAGCTTGCAAAATACCGAGCCGCCAAGTGAGAAACTTATGCCAGTCCGGCCACCACGCGACCGAACGCGGCTCTCCGCGTGGTGCTGCATCTACATCTCCGTCTACATCTACATCGGAAACCCATATACCGAACACGAGCGCAGTTAAAATAACCGGTATCGACCACAGCGCGAGGTTCACTTCCCAACTGTTGCCGATGTGCGGAAGAAGCGCGGGCACCAGATCCGCAGGAATCGCCTCGCCGACCAAAATGCCGTTGACGTAAACCGCAGTCGCGAATCCGATACGCGTCGCAAACCATTCGCCAACGAGCGTCGGCGCGGCGGGTTGGCAGATTGCGACGCCCGCGCCCATGACGAACGTCATCGCAAACAACATCGCCATGTTCGGACCGACGCCGCGCAATGCACCCGCTACCGCGATGATCGAGAGACCGATGATCGTCGCGCGGCGCGCGCCGAGACGCGCGATCAAAAGCGAGCCGCCGATCGCCGCGACGCTGAGCAGCAGCACGGGGACGGAGGTCAATGCGCCGACTGCTTTCTCGTTGAGCCCAAGGTCGTGGTGGATCTGCGTCAACACCGGCGGTACCGCCAGCATCGTGAAGCGCAGGTCCATTCCGACGAGCCAAAGCAGCCCGAGATGGAACCAGTCGCGCCGCCTCAGCGGCTATCTCTTACGTGACATCTGGCGCGCGCGTTTGCCATTGACGCGCACGCGTTTCGCCGCCGAACGCGGCCGCAACGCGACGACGTTGTTCGCGCGTTGACGCACCGGTTCGACGCCCAAATAGACTGGAGTGATGACGCGGTTGCCCAGCGCTTGCAGAAAGACTTCGCTCAGCTCGTCGACGAGCACGAACTCCATCGTATCGCGAACCTCTTTCGGGACCTCGTCGAGATCGATCTCGTTGCGTCGCGGTAGGATCACCTTGCGGATTCCCGCGCGCTTCGCGCCGAGGACTTTCTCTTTGATCCCGCCGACCGGAAGCACTTGCCCCGTCAACGTGATCTCGCCCGTCATCGCGATGTCGCTGTGCACTTTACGATTAGTGAGCAGCGAGACGATCGAGGTCGAAATTGATGTACCAGCCGACGGACCATCCTTAGGAACTGCGCCGGCAGGAACGTGGATGTGCAGATCGTGCTTCGCGAAGTAATCTTCGCTGAGTCCAAGCTCGTTCGAACGCGAGCGTATGAAGCTGACCGCTGCCGTCGCGCTTTCTTTCATGACGTCGCCAAGTTGGCCCGTAAGCGTTAGCTTCCCGGTTCCCGGCATCGTGGTCGTTTCAATGAACATGATGTCACCGCCGACCGGCGTCCACGCCAGACCGGTCGCGACGCCCGTCGATGCGACGCGTTTCTTCGTTTCGTTGAAGAAGCGCGGCTTCTGCAAGTAGTCGACCAGAGTCTCAGGCTTGACACGCTGGCGGAAATTCGGTTCCTCCGCGATCTTGCGCGCGATCTTGCGGAATATCGTGCCGATCTCGCGTTCGAGATTGCGCACGCCGGCCTCACGCGTATAGTCGCCGATGATCGAGCGAATCGCGGGATCGGTGATCTGGCCCTGGACCGGCTTCAGACCATTCGCTTTGCGCTGCTTCGCCACCAGATAGCGACGTGCAATCTGGACCTTGTCTTGCTCGGTGTAACCCGCCAGCTGAATCACTTCCATGCGGTCCCGCAGCGGCGGGGAGATTGTCGAGAGATCGTTGGCCGTGCAGATGAAAAGCACGGACGAAAGATCGAACGGCAAGTCGAGATAATGATCGCGGAAGTTGTTGTTTTGCTCCGGATCGAGAACTTCGAGTAGCGCCGATTGAGGGTCGCCGCGGTAATCGCTGCCGACTTTATCGATCTCGTCGATCATCATGACCGGATTCTTCGTTCCGGCATCACGCAACGAGCGAATGATCGTCCCCGGCATCGCACCGATGTAGGTGCGGCGATGTCCGCGAATCTCGGCTTCGTCACGAACGCCGCCGACGGAGAGCCGGACGAACTTGCGGCCGATGGCGCGTGCGATCGACTGTCCAAGGCTGGTCTTGCCGACGCCCGGCGGACCGACGAAGCACAGGATCGGACCGGTCAGTTTCTTGCGCAGCTTGCCGACGGCCAAGTACTCAATTATGCGATCTTTGACTTTCTCGAGATCGTAGTGATCCTCGTCGAGAATCTCGCGCGCTTTCTTGATGTCGATGTTGTCATCGCTTGTCTGGCTCCATGGGAGCTGGACGATCCAATCCAAGTACGTGCGAATGACGCTGTACTCGGGCGAAGCCTGCGGAACTTTCGTAAGCCGGTCAAGCTCGCGATCCGCTGCCTTCTTTGCATCTTCGGGAAGCTTCGCGTCATCGATCTTCTTGCGCAGCTCGTTGACGTCGGCTTGTTGCGGATCGGTCTCGCCAAGCTCGTCTTGAATTGCGCGCAGCTGTTGACGGAGATAGAACTCACGTTGGTTCTTCTCCATCTCCTTTTGAATTTCGGACTGAATCTTATGACCGAGCTCGACGACTTCGAGCTCCTTGGTGAGAAGCACGGTCAGCTTGCGCAGGCGCTTCTCGGTGTTGCGCTCTTCAAGGATCGCTTGGCGATCGTCGGTGTCGAGGCGCATCGTCGACGCCACAAAATACGTGAGCAGGTTGGAGTCCGTGATGTTCTGGACTTCCATCTCCATTTCACGCGGTGCTTGCGGCAGATAGCTCAGCAGCTTCTGGAACAGCGACGCAAGGTTGCGGTGCATCGCAACGAGCTCTTCCGACTCTTTGGTGATGTCGGGAAGCTCGACGAAGGTCGCCGACATGTACGGCTCGGTCTGCACGATCTTGTCAATGCGGAATACATTCGATCCCGCGACGATGCAGCGCAAAGTTCCGTCCGGAACTTTTAGCATCTTTTGAATCGTGCCGATCGTGCCGACGCGGCGAATGTCGTCGGGACCCGGGTCTTCCGTATCTTTGTCTTTGAGGACGACAAGACCGATCGGCTTGCCTTCGCGCAGCGCTTCCTCAACGAGCGCGATGCCCGGCTTCTTCACGACCGCCAGCGGAATGACGGTATTCGGAAACAGCACCGCCTCTTGCAGCGGAAGAATGCCGAGCGTATCGGTTGTGGGGAGAGTGGTCGTGGTCATATCATTATCTTTCTGACCGTCACGCGCAGCTCAGTACGCAGCGCGCGCGGCTCACGCACCGCAAGCGGAAGCGTGATCGTTAGGATGCCGTCGTTGTACGTGGCGTTCGCCTCATCGACGTCGGTCGGGCCCGGCAGCGGGATGCGCGCCGAGAACTCGCCGTACTCGATTTCCTTTTGAAGGATGGAAAGCGTGCGGCAAGCCTCCGCCGAGTGGTCGAGGCGATGCCCCGTTATATAAAGGGACGTCTCGTCGGCTGAAACTGTGAGGCTCTCGGGGTCGGCGCCGGCCAGTTCAACCTGGACGACGATCCGCTGCGATTCCGCATCCAAAAAGACGTCCATGTTGGGGTTGAATTGCCCAGGACGCCGCCGCCGCGCCAGCTCAAAAAATCGGTCTTCGTGCATTTAGCACTCTCCCAAACCCGCTGCTAAGCCGCTCGGATGCGATGCCCACTGCGCTCGCCCCTCTGCCTCTTGCTCTAGTACCCATTCCGGGCGTCGAGAAAGCGGCTGGGCACACCAACAAATATTATTTGCTACTTGTTTTGCACGGGCTTTACAAAGCGATATTTGTCGCGATGCGCGAATTTACGAGCATCAAAAACACCATACGCCATATGACTTTTCGAACGTTACACAACATTAACTGAGTTAACTTTCATCGAACTCATTCTAAATCACTTGGCGTGACGGCATGGACCCGCGTAGTGTGGGGGCTGCACTGGACGCTCGCTTGCGAGCACCCCGGCCGGATGCTCTAAAGAGCCTCCGCCCACTCACACAAAGGAGAGACATGCTTCGTCTGAATCGCGGTGGGCTCGCTAAACTCGGCCTCGCGCTCATCCCATCGGTCGCGCTCGCCTTCGGAACGCTCTGCGCTCCGGCAGCCGCCGCCTCCAATACCGCAAACGTTTCCGTCGCCGTCACGGCCGGCGTTCAAGCCACCATCGGCGTCAGCTACTCGGCCGGCAGCAACATCAGCTGCAACGTCGGCGCATCGATCACGGGCTTCGTTGCCTGCACCAACACGGCGACTCTCGCCGGAACGTTCCGCAGCTCGAAGACCGATACGGGCGGAACCTCCGTCTCGATCACGGCCGCATCGATCACCGGTACCGGCGGCGGCGTCATCCCTGCCACGGCATGGGAGATGACTTGCACCGGCGGCACGACCGGCAGTCCGACGAACCCCGGAACGCCCGGAACGCTCGCAACGACTGCCGCGCTCTCGACGTCGGCAACCGCCTGCCAATCGTGGAGCGGCGAAATCGTCGCCAACTATAGCCTCGTCGTTGCGCTCTTGCTCGACGCGAGCCTCGTTCCGGCCGACACGTACGCCGCAACAAACTTCACGGCGACGGCAACCGCGAACTAATAATGCTCCGCAGCATTGCGAGCGCGATCATGGTCGCATTGATCGCTCTTGCACCTCTGGCGGCCGGGGCACAAACTGTGCCCGGCCTCCAGATATCGGTTCAACCCCTGATCGTGCAGTTTGCAATCGCGCCCGGTCAACAAGCCAGCGCACGCGTTATCGTCAAAAACACGGGAACGCAAGCGGCACGCGTCAGCGCGAACCAAATCGATTGGATTTCCAACGTCGACGGCTCGGTGAAAACCGGCAAACCCGGAATGTCCGGAGTCTCATCCGTCGACCCGTACCTTCACTTATCAGGTAACGAATTCACGCTCGCTCCCGGTCAGACGCAAGAGATGACGTTGACGCTCGATCTTCCGTCAACGTTTCCGTCGGCGATCGGCGATCACTGGGGCGGCTACTTCATCCGCGCGGCAAGTGCGGAGGGACCGGCCGGCTCGTTCGGTGTCGGCGCCAACATCCTCGTCTATGAGACCGTCGGCAGCGCGCACAAACATCTCAAGCTCACGAACCTGCGCGTCGAAGATGCCGGCAACGGAAACGTTCGCCTCATCGCGCGGATGTCCAATGACGGCGAGACCTATGTTCGTCCTCAAATTCACTTACAGATCGCGCAAGCCGGACGCATCGTCCAGCAGCGCGACGACAGCACACCGGCGGTCTTCGCCGGAAGTCCTCGGCTATACACGCGCACGTTTTCGGGATTGACCCCGGGCAATTATTCGCTCGAGGTCACGATCGACTACGGCGGCAGCACGCTTGTGGCGGGGACGACTCAGTTTACGGTGCGATAGCGTGCGCCGGCTGCTTGTCTCACTCTTTGCCGTAGCTTTCCTCTCAATCGCAGCGTTCGGACGTGCCGACGCGGCGGCCGGCAAGATTACCACGTTTACGAAGCTATGCTCGGGGAGCATCGACTTCTCGGTCGTCGACATCACGCACTCTCAGCTTCCGGGCTCACAAAGCTGTTCGTTCACACTCGAAATCACGACGAGCGCGAATCAAGGCTCGATCACGCTCGTCGCGCCGAAGATCACCGGATCGACGGGCGCGACGATTCCACAAACAGCTTTCTATGCGCTGTGCAGCGCAAGCTCGGATCCCTCGGGGATCTTTTCGTCAAGCGGGACCGTGCATCTTAGTTCGAGCGCCGTAACGTGCGCAACGATCGCCTCAAGTGAGAAGAACAAGACGGTCACCTTCAGCGTTTCGCTATTCCTCGACGACACTGAGGACGCGACGGCATTCCCCGGCGATCCGGCGTACGTTGCGGCGAATCTCTCGGTCACGGCGGACGCACCGTAAGATGCGCGCTCTCGCCGCTCTGCTTGCGCTTAGTATCGCGCTGCTCGGAAGCATCGCTCCGGCCGCGGCACAACCCAGCGCGAACCCCGTCGTATGGGTCGACGACACGCAAATCGGCACGAACGCCATCGAACGCGACGCCGGTAAAGATCCGCTCGTCGCCTTGAGCGCTCTCGCGCACGCACTCGACTGGAAGGTCGTGCGCACGAGCAGCACCGCAGTTTTGATCGGGCACGACCGTCAGCTCACACTGACGATCGGATTGCGCACCGTCGGCGAGAACGGCGACCCGCATGCCATGTTCGCGGAACCGCCGATCGACCGCAACGGGCAAATTTATCTTAGCGCGCACGACGCTGCGCGACTGTTCGGACTGAGTCTTACGACCGGCGGTAAGCTTATCTTTCATCGTCCGCGCGATCTTTCAAGCGATACGCAGATCAGCGAGATCCCCGCCTCGCCAACGCCGCATCCGACCGCTACGCCCCGCGTCAATCGGACGAGTGGCAACGGCGGAGACGGCGCGACTGCAAATGCGGGGCGCGTTTTGCTTTCGCTCGATCGCGTCGGCTCGGCGAACGTGCTAAACATTCAAAGCGAAACGAACGGCTCGTTCCTTGCGACGCGGGTCAACTCGTCGGGCGTCAATCAAATCGGTCCGCCGGACGCAACCGTAATCGTCGGCGACGCAAAGCGTAACGCGAGCATCGGCTACATTAGCGATCCGCTGGCCGGATTAATCTTCGGCGGCGGCGTCTACGAAGGCATCGATCTTCACAACGGCAACGCGGGTCACGATGCATTCATCGGACGGCGCCTCGACGACGGCTACTCGAGCTTCGGTACGGTGCTCTCCGATCCGCACGACGGAACGAGCGATACCCTCGACGTGCTCATGCACGGCTCCTCATATGCGGAAATGCTGTTGCGGCGTTTCGCCGTCTGGCACGAGCCGTGGGGCGATTACACACGCGAGTTCATCATCGGCAGCCGCGGCTTCGGGATGGGATTCGGCGCGCGTACCCGCGGACGCACGTTCGTCGAAACTGCCA
The DNA here is from genome assembly GCA_963715815.1 of Vulcanimicrobiota bacterium. GTDB lineage: Bacteria > Vulcanimicrobiota > Vulcanimicrobiia > Vulcanimicrobiales > Vulcanimicrobiaceae > JAFAMS01. The sequence goes on from OY970278.1 coordinate 3,220,988, forward strand.
TTACTTACGCGTCGCCCGGTTTACCGCTCGGGCCGAATGACGCGCCGATTCGCGTCGACCTCGGCCACCAGCTCAGCGACGCTACGACCGTCGTCGCCGGCTTCGAAGAGACACCACAGACGCCACTCGGTCCATTCATCGGTATCTCGACGCACTCGCAGAATTTCGTCGCCGGAATCAGCGCGACGAATCACGAGATCTCGGGTTCGCTAGCCTACCACGCCGCGAACGCCGACCTGCAAGGCTACACCGTCCCCGGCGTTTCACGCGCAAGCGGAATCGAAGGCACCTACTACTTCCCGGCGATCACGATCGACGCGCAATCATACAACGCGCTCGGCGATGCCGAATCGTACATTGAAGCTCGCACGAATCGACCGGGTCTAAATCTCGTCACGGGAGTCGGTTTGCCGAGCGGCGGTCACGCCGGTCCGATCGCGGGATTATCGATTCCGGTAAGCCGCATGCTGTCGATCGAAGGTACGTTGCGTCCGTCGGCATCGGGTCCGTATCGCTTGCATCTCGGCGTCGCCGCTACGATCGGACGCCGCCACACATCGAGCGAACCAATGATTCCCGCGAACGTTCGCCTTGAAGGTCAAGCGACGCACGCCGTTCGTGTGTTCGTCGACGGAACCCCTGCCGGGACGCGCAGCACGTCGGCATTTACGATTCAAGTTACCAGAGGTACGCACACGTTCTCGGCCGAGAGCACCGACGGAAGCGAAGGTTCGCCCGACACTTCCGTCAACGTCGAAGCCCCGGGCGACACCGTTGCGCTCGCGCTCTTACCCGTGCACAGCGTACAAGGTCACGTGACGCTCGCGCCGACCGCGATCGTACCGTCTGATTTCTCGCTCGCCGGGATCACGGTGCTGATCGAGCCTGGCAATATTGCCGTGCAAACGAACGCGGACGGAACGTTCTTTTTCCCGCGGCAACCGATTTCGCAAGATGCGACGATCTCGATCGACCCTGCGTCACTCCCGCGCGAGCTGAGCGCCGGACCCGTGCGCTCGCTCAGCGACAACGTGGAGCTGGCGATTCTCCCGGGTCTGGGGATCGATCGTCACACGTTCCCGTCGCGCTAGTTACTGTTGCTGTTGTTGCTGCAGGTAAAGTGCCTCAAGCTCGGTCTCACGCTCGGCGTCGTAAAGCTCGTCCATCGCAACGTTGACGGACATCGTGCTTTGCGCAAGGCCCTTGTACACGCCGCGAACCGGACTGACATCGCGATAGTCGCGACCGATGGCGATCTTCACGAAGTAGTCGTTAACCAGCTTTGCGTTCGTCGGATCGTATCCGACCCAGCCCAAGGGCGGAAGATACGCCTCGCACCATGCGTGCGAAGCCTCGGCGCCTAGCACCGAATCGGCTTGCCCGCTGAAGATGTAGCCGCTGACGTAGCGTGCGGGAATCGCGCTATCACGGCACAGTGCGATCAGTACGTGCGCGAAGTCCTGACAGACCCCGGCGCGCAAGCGAACCGATTCCGCAACGGTCGTGCGCACGGTGGTTGCGCGCTTGACGTATTCGAAATTCTCTTTGATGTACGTTCCCGCGTGAACGTACCACGCCAGAAGGTCTTCCGATGGCTCGCCGATGTCGTTGGAAAGCGCGCTCAGATCGGGACCGAACTCGATCAGGGGGCTCGGCTGCAAGTAATCGTAGAGCGAGACGAGCTGCGCGTCGGCAAGCAGCGCGCGCCGCGATGCGTCCGCCGAGGTTTGCGCGGCATTTTCCGAGCGCGCGGTCACGACCGTCGAACGCGTCGAGATGACGAGCAGCGGATGTTCCGGAATAACGGAAAAATGGTGGACGCGGTTGCCGAAGCGGTCGTTATACGCGAATACCTTTGCGCGCGGAACGCTGCTGAGGTCGAACTGCGTGCAATATTGCTCGACGTCGCTGAACGGCTGCAAATGACAGACCGTATAGCTCTCGTGAATCGGTTCCGCGTATCGGTACGTTGTTTGATGACGAATCGTGAACTGCACTCCGGTCTACACCGCTACCGGAATGCGGGGGAAATAAATCCGCTCGACCGCCGACGAAAGCTCGTCGAGCCGGCGGCAGATGACCTGCGCAAACGTTGCGACGCCTTCGCTTGCAATCTCGCCGGCGTGCGCAAAATCGAGCATCGCGAGCAGACGTCCTAAGACGCGCTCCGCGTCATTGCTGAAGGTACCGGCCAGCGTCCCCGAAACACGGTGCAGCGAGCCGTCGACTTCGCGCAACGCGTAGCGTACGGAACGCGGGAACGTTGCGTCGAGCAAGAGAAACGCGATCACGCGATCCGGCTCGGGCACCGAGTGCGGGACGCGCGCGAACGGCTCGCTCGCGCAGCACATCTGCAAGACGGTTTGCACTTCGGCGGCGAGGTCGCTCCCGGCTTGAGCGCGCAGGACGCGACTCGTGACGTAGGCGCGTTCGAAGTGTTGGCCCATGTGTAAGAAATCCCACAGCTCATCGCGGACGAGCGTCGCATCGATGATCCCACCGAGTGCTTGTGCGACGTCACGCACGTGCCGGAGAAACGACGACGGCCCTTCACGCGCCAACGTCTTCGGCGATGAGGCTTCGGTGAACAGATAGAGCCCGTTTATCGCTTCCCACATCTCGCTGGAAAGCTCCGAGCGAACGTAAAGCGCGTTCGAGCGCGCGATCTGAATGCACGAAACAATCGACGTGCGATTTTCACGCGAATACGTGCAATAGTGCAGCGCCGTCGCCGGAACGCTTGCTTCCGGGATGAGGTCCAAATCGGTCTGCATGCCTGCCACGTCCAGCACGACTTTCCAGTGCCGCAGTGACTCGCGACCGCTGTAGCGATCCATCGTGCGCGAATAGTTGACGTCGAGAATGCGCGCCAGCGTCTCGGCGCGCTCGAGATTCCGGCTCAGCCACCACAGCGATTGTGCGACACGGCTCAACACGTTAAGAGCCCCCCAAAATCCAGGTGTCCTTGCTGCCGCCGCCTTGCGACGAATTCACGACCAGCGAGCCGGACTCGAGCGCAACGCGCGTGAGCGCGGCCGGCGGACAATCGATCCTGCGACCATATAAGACGAAGGGCCGTAAATCGATTCGGCGCGGTGCAATGTCGTTCTCGATCAAAGTCGGGTGCGAGGAGAGCTCGATGACCGGCTGCGCGATGAAGTCACGCGGATGCGCTTCGATTGCTGCCGCGAAGACTTCACGTTCGGCTTGCGTCGATGCGGGTCCGATCAACATCCCGTAGCCGCCGGATGCCGCGGTGCGCTTGACGACGAGGCTCTCGAGATTTTGAACGACGTGCTGGCGCTGGCTCGCCACCGTAAGATCGAACGTGTGCACGTTCGGCAGCAACGGCTCCTCGTCCAAGTAAAAGCGGATCATCTCCGGGACATGCGGATAAACCGCCTTATCATCGGCGACGCCCGTACCGACGGCGTTTGCGAGCGTGACATTCCCGGCGCGATACGAATCGAAAATGCCGGCCGCACCGAGCGCTGAGTCGGGACGGAAATACAAGGGATCCAAAAAGTCGTCGTCGATCCGGCGATAGATGACGTCGACGCGCGCCAGACCTTTCGTTGTCTTCATATAGACGAAGTTGTCATGGACAACGAGATCTTGACCCTCGACCAGCTCGACGCCCATCCGGCGCGCGAGCAAGGCGTGCTCGAAATACGCGGAATTGTGGATACCGGGCGTCAAGATCACGATTGTCGGGTCGTCGATCCCGGCCGGCGCCACGTTCGTGAGCGTCTCGCGCAAGCGCGCGGGATAGTCGTCGACCGGGCGCGGCGTATAATCACGGAAGAACTGCGGAAATGTACGCTTGAGGATCTCGCGATTTTCGAGAACGTACGCGATCCCGGAGGGCGTACGCAGATTGTCTTCGAGCACGAGATACTCGCCGGAGCCGTCCCGGATCAAATCGATCCCCGAGACGTGAATGTAGACGCCGCCTTGCGGCTCGAGCCCGATCATCTCGCGTGTGTAGAATTTCGACGAGAAGACGATCTCGGCGGGAATCTTGCGCGCGAAGACGATGCGCTGCTCGTGATAGATATCGTAAAGGAAGGCGTTCAGCGCACGAACTCGCTGTTCGATTCCGGCTGCGATATGCGCCCATTCGTTTGCGGGGATGATGCGCGGCAGCGGGTCGAACGGCAGTACGCGCTCCGTTCCGCGTGCATCCGAATAGACCGTGAAGGTGACGCCGCGCTGCAAGAGCGCCGAATCGATTTGCGCGAGCCGATTACCGATATCGGCGTCGGCGATCGCCGACAGCGACTGCGCCAGCGCACCGTAGTGGCCGCGTGGATGCCCGCGTTCATCCGCGAACTCATCGAAGACCCCGGAAAGACCTTGCATGCCGCCACGGGCGTTCGTGCAGCCCATCGCCAGGCGCTTTGGCCTAACGTCCAGGAGAGTGGGCCGGGCCTGCGGAGGCGAAGTTGTGGCGTCCGGAGGTCTCCATGCTCGCCACGTCGTCGGAATCGATCTCGCAGAAGCACGCTCGCTACGTTCTTTCCCCCTGGGTCGCCCAAAAAGGCGCGCCGCCGCCGGTAATCGTGCGGGCGCGCGGCTCGACGCTCTACGATGCCGACGGTAAAGAGTACATCGATATGACGGCCGGACTTGTCGCCGTCAATCTGGGGCACGGCAACAGCCGGGTCATCGATGCTATTAAGGAACAAGCGGAGCGCGTCGCGTTCTCGCCGCCGAGCTGGGCGAATGATAAACGCGCCGAACTTGCCGAGCGCCTCGTGGAATTGGTTGGATGGCCGAACGGCGGGCGCGTCCTCTTTACGACTGGCGGCGCAGACGCGATCGACGACGTCAGCAAGATCATGCGACTGGTGAGCGGACGCAGCAAGATTCTGACCGCGTACCGCTCGTTCCACGGCTCGACCGCCGGCGCGGGTTCGCTGACCGGTGAGAGCCGCCGTTGGGCCGCGGAGCCCGGTGTTCCCGGCGTCGTTCATTTCTTCGCACCGTATCCGTATCGCAGCCCGTTCTCGACGAACGATCCGAACGAAGAAACGAAGCGCGCGCTCGAGCATCTCGAGTTGGTTCTAGCCTACGAAGATCCGCAGCGTGTCGCGGCGATTCTGATCGAGCCCATCGTCGGCAGCAACGGAATCATCGTCTATCCTGACGGTTATCTCGCCGGACTGCGCAAGGTTTGCGACAAGTATGGGATCGCGCTCATCTTCGATGAAGTCATGACCGGATTCGGACGAACCGGCGCCCCATTCGCCGCACATCGTTTCGGCGTCATGCCGGATGCAATCGTGTTTGCGAAGGGCGTCACGTCCGCATACGTCCCACTCGGCGGCGTCATTCTACGCGAAGAGCTCGCGAAACACTTCGATACGAACGTGCTCTGGGCGGGACACACCTATTCGGGCCACCCGCTCGCAATGGCAGCCGGACTCGCAACGCTCGACGCATATCGCGACGAAAACGTCTTCGAAAAAGCGCGTGCGCTCGAAGGCCCGCTGCGTAAAGGTCTCGACGAGTTGGCGCGCACGCACAAATCGGTCGGCGACGTTCGTGGCGTCGGGGCGTTCTTCGCGCTCGAGCTGGTGAAGGATCGGACGACACGCGAACCGGTCGTGCCGTGGCAGAGCTCGCAACCAAGCGCGATGTCGGCGTTCAATGCCGGCTTGCGTGAACGCGGTGCATGGGTTCTGGTGCGCTACAACTTCGCTGCGATCGCGCCGCCGCTGACGATCGATAAATCCGAGCTGGAGCGCGGCTTCGAAGCGCTCGACGGCGCGCTCGGCGATCTCGATAAGGCGCTCGCAAGCGCATGACTGCCGCCACGAGCGTGGCAAGCCCCGAAATCGTCGTCACCAATCCCGCGAACGGCAAAGAGCTCGGGCGCGTCACGCGCGCGGACGCTGCAGCCGTCGATCGCGCAGTTCGTAACGCGGCGAAAGCCTTTTCCTCGTGGAGCCAGATTCCGGTCGTCGAACGCGCGCGCCGTTTCTTTAAGCTCCAAGTGTTCTTGGATGAGCACTTGGACGAGCTTGCGACGCTGGTCGCAAACGAGAACGGCAAAATGTTCGCGGATGCGCGCGGCGAGGTGCGACGCGGGATCGAGTGCGTCGAGTTCGCGTGCGGGATGCCGACGCTGCTCATGGGCGATTCGCTCGAGGGAATCGCGCGCGGAATCGACTCGCACACGATCCGTCAACCGCTCGGTGTCTGCGTCGGCATCACGCCTTTCAACTTCCCGGCCATGATCCCGTCGTGGATGTTCCCGATTGCGATCGCGGCCGGCAACACGTTCATCGTCAAACCATCCCCACAAACACCGCTCTCGGCCGAACGTCTCTTGCACTTCTTCAACCAGTGCGGATTCCCGGAGCACGTGCTGCAAGTCGTGCACGGCGATGGGGATGTCGTTGAATCCTTGATCGAGCACGAGCTAACTGCGGCAGTCTCATTCGTCGGAAGCTCAACGATCGCGCGGCGCGTTCAAGCGCTCGCTATCGAGCACCACAAACGCGTGACCGCCCTCGGCGGGGCGAAAAACTTTTTGATCGTGATGCCGGACGGCGTTAACGAAGCGACGCTCGACGGAATCCTCGGCTCCGCATTCGGCGCCGCGGGTGAACGTTGTTTGGCGGGATCAGTCGTCATCGCGGTCGGTGAGGCCGGTGATGCGCTCCTACCGATGTTGCAAAACGCGACGGCCAAGATGAAAGTCGCGGCCTGGGATACGGATGGCGCGCAGATGGGTCCGGTTATTTCGGACCAAGCGAAATCGCGGATCGTCGGCTACATCGAGAACGGTTTGCGAACGAGTGAGCTCGTCGCCGACGGGCGCAAGAACGTACCGTCCGAAGGGAGTTTCGTAGGTCCGACGATCTTCGACCACGTCGATCCGGCATCACCGCTTGCGCGCGATGAGATCTTTGGGCCAGTTCTCTCGATCGTGCGCGTCCCGACGCTCGAAGCTGCGATCGAGCTTGCGAATCGTTCCGCATACGGCAATGCTTCGTCGATCTTCACGCAAAGCGGCGGCGCCGCGCAAACCTTTGCCCATTCGATTCAGGCCGGCATGATCGGCATCAACGTCGGCGTCGCTGCGCCGATGGCGTTCTTCCCGTTCGGCGGAGTCAAAGAATCGATTTTCGGCGACATGCGTATGCACGGCAAAGACGGCGTCGCTTTCTACACACAACAAAAAGTCGTCATCTCCCGCTGGTGAACTCGAGCCGGCTTCGCCTTTTCGCTGCGCGCCGGATCGTCGCGCAAGATCGCCGCATCGAACCAGAAGCGTTCGTGACCTTCGGTGAGTGGATCATCGACTCGGGAGGCTTCACGCTTCTGCAAGACCGTTATCCGCGGGCGGAACTTGTCGAGCTCGACGGCGTCGTCGTTCCCGGATTCAACGACGCGCACGCGCATCTCGCGATGGCGGCCGAGGATCTTTTGCACCTCGACTTCTCGATCAAATCCGTCCACTCGCTCGCGGAAATCAAAGCGCGTATCCGCGCGGAAGCCGCAAATCGTCCGACATCCGAGTGGATTCGCGGTAGCCGCTACGACGATGCGAAGATGTCGGAGGGGCGGGTTCTTTCGCGGGCCGATCTCGATGAAGTCGCACCCGATCATCCCGTCCTCGTCCTGCAAGTCGCCGGACACTGGGGTGTCGTGAACTCGCGCGCGCTCGCGCTCGGTGGCGTGGACGAGTCGACGGAGCCACCGCAGGGCGGCGCATTCGGACGCGATGCTGCCGGAAAGCTCAACGGCGTTCTTTACGAACAAGCGATCTTCAACTTCGCCTACTCATCGGTCGCGCAAGGCGGGGCGAGCGTTGCGCCGGCGAGCACGGACGCTGAACGTCTGCACGGACTCAATCGCGCACAAACGATGTTCTTCTCAGCCGGTATCACGTCGATGGGCGATGCGCTTTGCGGCCCGGCGGATATTGCGCTCTTTGCGGAAGCCGAGCGTCTCGGCGATCTCAAGCTGCGACTGAACGCCATGCTCGCGGTCGATCACTACGAAAAGCTGCAAGATATCGGCGTACGCACCGGCTTCGGCAACACCCACTTGCGGATTGGCGGGATCAAATCGTTCGTCGACGGCGCGATCGGAGGCCGGACGTGTCTGTTGGCCGACCCCTTCGAAGGGACCGATTATCACGGAATGCAGACCACGCCTACTGACGAGTTGCGCGACATCGTTCGGCGCAATCAATCGGACGGCAATCGCCTATGCGTCCACTGCAACGGCGATCGCGCGCTCGAGATTCTGCTCGACGCCTTTGAAAGCGCCGCCGATGAATTCCCGCGGCCGGGACTACGGCATCGCATCGAACACTGCAGCGTCGTCACCGAAGAGATCCTGCAACGCATCAAGCGTTTGGATGCCTGCGCGATCCCGTTCGCCGGTTATGTCGCGTATCACGGCAGCAAACTGATCGAATGGTACGGCGAGAAACGGCTGTCGCGGATGTTCGCGCACAGCTGGTTTCTGCGCGAAGGGATCACGGTGGCGGGATCGAGCGACTATCCGTGCGGACCGTTCGAGCCGCTCTACGGCATGCAGAGTATGGTCACGCGGCGCGCAGATGACGGTCCCGAGCTCGGCGCAAATCAGTGCGTGAGCCCCGAAGAAGCGCTTGCGATCTACACACTTGGCTCCGCCGAAGCTGCCGGCGACCGCGGAATAAAGGGCCGGCTCGCGCCCGGGTATCTCGCCGATTTCGTCCTGCTCGAAGACGATCCGCTGACTGCCGCGCCCTCCCGCATCGCGTCGATTCCGATCAGAGCAACGTATGTGGGCGCCGAAAGGGTCTGGTCGAGCGACTAGGAACAGCTTTCGTCCGCTGTTTGAAGGAGGGGCTTTCATGGCGCGTCTTGACCGACGGACGTTTCTCGAACTTTCTGCTGCCGGTATCGGGGCAGCAACCGCAACCGGTCTTCCCGCGGAAGCAATTGCGGCCGCCGAGGCTTCACCATTCAAACCCGAAAAGGGCGCACAGCTGCAGCTCTTGCGTTGGACGGAATTCGTCAAGGGCGATCGCACCGCGTGGGAAGAGAATACCAAGAAGTTTACGCAGCTGACCGGCGTCCCGGTGCAAACTCAGTGGTTGAATTGGCCGGATGTTTCGCCGAAAGCCGCACTCGCCGCGCAGATCAACTCCGGACCCGATCTCATCATGGGCTGGAACAGCGACGCGTATCTCTATCCGGATAAGCTCGTCGACGTCAGCGACCTCGTCGATTACATTCAAAAGAAATCAGGTTACGTTTACCCCGTCGCGCGTTCGTATTGTTACCACGACACGCTCAAGCGTTGGATCAGCGTTCCGATCGGCGTTCCCGGCAATGCCATGGCGTATCGCAAGGACTGGATGGAGCAAGCCGGCTTTCAGAGTTTCCCGACCGACATGGACGGAATGCTCGCCCTTGCGCGAGCGATGAAGAAACAGGGACACCCGTGCGGCTTCTCCCTCGGTCATGCAGTCGGCGACAGTCAGGGCTGGTCGCATTGGAATCTGTGGGGACACGGCGGACGTCAAGTAAACGCCGATAGTTCTCCGGCAATCGTATCTGCAGAGACGCTCTCATCGATCGAATACGCGCAGCAGCTCTTCGAGACGATGATCGACGGCGTTGCGTCTTGGGGCGATCCAAACAACAATCAGGCATTCCTCGCCGGCCAGATTTCACTAACGATGAACGGTATCAGCATCTGGTACGTCGCCAAAGCACAGTATCCGAAACTCTTCCCGGTGACGTACAATGCGCTTCCGCCGCTCGGGCCGATCAAGCAGCGCACGCAATTCAGCACGTTCACGCACGCCTACATTTGGAAGTACAGCAAATATCCGAACGCTGCCAAGGAATATTTGCGGTTCATGCTCGATCGAGCGCAGGCGGGTAAGTGGGTGACCGACATGATCGGCTATATCACCCCCGCATATCGCGGCTTTTCGAGCCTTCCGGTTTGGACCTCCGACCCGAATGTCACGCCCTACCGCGACGTGCTCGACGGCGCGCGTTTCGACGGCTGGCCCGGCGTTCCCGGACGCGCTGCAGCGCAAGCTACGGATCAGTTCGTGCTGATCGACATGTACGCCGACGTCTGCATCAACAAGATGGCGCCGCGCGCTGCTATGCAAAAAGCAGAAAACAGACTCACGCAAATCTACAAACAGGCGTAGCCCTGCTCCGGCGTCTCGACTCGCCGCCCGTTCTCGGGCTCATCCTCATCGTGCCGGCCGTCCTAATTTTGGGCGGCCTGCTCGCATATCCGCTGTTGCTCGGCGTTTGGTTGAGCCTGACGAATACGGTGCTCGGGACACCGGGTCAGTTCATCGGATTCCAGAACTACATCGACCTCATCTCCGATCCGACGTATCGCGGCGCGGCGATGTTCTCAATAGCCTACACCTTCTTCGCAGAGATCGGGAAGGTCAGCCTCGGACTGATCCTGGCGCTTATCGTCAACCAGAAGTTCGCCGGATATCGTATCGCGCGCGCGATGATGCTGATGCCATACGTCGCGCCGACGGTTCTCAGCGCATTGGCGTGGCTATGGCTCTTCGATCCGCAGTTCAGCGCTATTAGCTGGCTGCTGCTGAAGATCCACCTCATCCACGCGCCGATCAATTTCGTCGGTTCGCCGACGCACGCTCAGATTTCGGTGATCGTCGTGAACATCTGGCGTGGACTTCCGTACTTTGCAATCGGCTATCTTGCCGGATTGCAAGGCATCAACAAGGATCTGCTCGAGGCGGCCTCCATCGACGGCGCGTCGGCGTGGCAATCATTCTGGCGCATCACGTGGCCGCTGCTCTTACCGGTAACGACGATTCTCGTCTCGTTCTCGGCAATCTTCACGCTGACGGATTTTCAGTTGATCTGGACGATCACGCGCGGCGGACCAACTGACGCGACGCAAGTGTTCACTACGCTCGCCTATCAGCGCGCGATAACGGGCGGGTCGCTAGGACAAGGCGCAGCCGTTGCCATCTCGCCGATCGTCTTCATGATAATCTTCGCATGGTTCGTCGTGCGCTCAGTGCGTGAGGAGCGGGCGACCACATGAATCGCGCACGCGCGCTACGGATTTACGTGCCGCTGGCCTTCTACGCGGTCTTCTTGCTTCTGCCGTTTTACTGGATGCTCGTCACTTCATTCAAGGAAAACCAGGAGCTGCTCGTTACGCCCAACCCGTTCCTGATCTATCACTGGACGCTCGAGCACGTCGTCAATCTCCTGACGCAAACGCGATATCTTGCCTGGTTCGGCAACACGCTGTTTCTTTCGATCGGCGCAATGCTACTGAGCGTCGCCGTCTCGTACATCACCGCATACGCAATCATTCGGCTGCGTTTTCCGGGGAGCCAGGCGTTCGGAACGGCGATCTTTCTCGCGTACATCGTCCCGCCGGCGATCTTGTTCATCCCGCTTGCGACCGTCCTCATCCAACTTCACTGGTTCGACAAGTTGTGGGCGCTGATCCCGATCTACGCGACGTTCTTGATCCCATTCTGCACTTGGGTGCTGATCGGTTTTCTGAAGCAGATACCGCGCGAGCTCGAAGAGGCAGCGCGCGTCGATGGCGCGAGCAACCTGATGATCATGTGGCGAATCATCTTCCCGATTGCCATACCGGGCGTGATCACATCGGCGATCTTCTCGTTCACGTTGTCGTGGAACGAATATCTTTACGCGCTTGTGTACATGTCGTCGCCCGAAAACAAGACCGTCTCTGTCGGGATGACGTCGGAGCTGATCAGCGGTGACGTCTTTCAGTGGGGCCAATTGATGGCCGGTGCGTTGATCGGGATCATCCCGGCGCTGTTAGCGTATTTCTTCTTTGCAGAATATTACGTCGCCGGGATGTCCGGATCACTTAAGGACTAGGCTCCGCCGAAGATCCCGCCCCAGGCCTTGTATTGCGAATCCGCGTGGTGCATCGATTCTTTGGCCATTCCCATGGTCTTCGAATCCTTGCCGCACTTCATCTCCCACGCGCTCATGTCGCGCTGATCTTTTGACATCATCATCATCGCGTGCGCGTAATCTTTATCCATATCGCCGCTGCTCTGCATCGACGACATTCTGTCGGCCATTTTCGCCATGGCCGCGTGCATCCCATCGGACGAGCAACCCGCCATCGAATGCATCGAGTTCATGGTTTGCTGCGCCACTACGGGCGCGGCGAGGCAGGCAAAGCCAAGCGCCAGCACCGGCGCCACGAGAAACTTAGCAAACATAATAAGTTTAATCTCCCTCAGAGATGTAATGTGAGAACGTACTGTCCTGGGGGTAGGCTACGCAAAAAAGCGGCCCGCGTCGGTAAGCGCGCCTACTCTCCGCCTTCGTAAGCTAGCCTACAGTTCGCCTGAGATCGAAGGCGGTAAGCTGCGTACATGAGCATCGCAGCAGTAGGTTCCTGATCGGGACCCTCGGCGGCTAGTTGGGTCGCCCCTTCCGAGATCGCAATCCATGCGGCAGCGCCAAAACCGACGGGCGTCATTGCAGCCGCACCCCAAGAGGGTCTGGGAGCCAATATAGACGCTTACGCATGAGTGCGCGTCCCGCCGGCTCTGACCGCGACCTTTGCGAGCTTACAACGACACCGGAACTATAGGCTTTATTTCTACGGCCAGCTGATCTCGCAGATCGGCACCTGGCTGCAGAACGCGGCGCAAGCCTGGCTCGTCCTCGATCTCACGCACTCGGCGCAAGCCGTGGGCGTGATGGGCTTTTGCCTCTACGGGCCGTACGCTCTCCTGGGCCTTTTCGGCGGCGCGCTCGCCGACCGTCTCGACCGCAAACGGACGATGATCGTGACGCAAAGCGCGCTCGCAGTCGCGGCTGCAGTCCTCGCGCTGGTGGTTGTCTTTCGCGTCGATCGCGTATGGGTCGTCGACTTGCTTGCAGCCGTGCGCGGGACCGTGCTCGTGCTGAACAACCCCAGCCGTCAAGCGCTGATGGTACAGATCGTCGGACGCCGCGAGCTTGCGAACGCGATCGCCCTCAACTCGAGTCTCAACAATGCGACGCGCATCATTGGTCCCGCAATCGCCGGCGTGATGATCGCGGCGGTTGGAACGGCTGCGTGCTTTGCTTTGAACGCGATCAGCTTCATCCCGGTCATCGTCGCAATCGCGTTGATGCGGCGCTCGGAGTTTCATACGCGCGCGCGGCGCCCGGCGCAAGTCAAGTCGTTCCGCGCCGCGATCGTTGAGGGTTTGCGATACGCGCGGCGCCGCAAGACGATCGCGATCGCGCTCGCGATGCTGTTCGTTATCTCGCTGACCGCGATCAACTTCAACGTTCTGTTGCCCATTCTCGCCCGGCAAACGCTGCACGGCGGCGCCGAGGTGTATGGCTTGATCACGGCGTGTTTCGGTCTCGGTGCGCTCGTCGGAGCATTGTTCACGGCGGCGCGCGCCAAAGCGGCGCCAGTGATCCTGCTCGCAGCCGCCGCCGGCTTCGGCGTGATGCAATTCGTGACCGCGCCTCAAACAAACACGCTCGTCGTCGGAGCCTCGCTCTTCGTCATGGGCATCTTCTATACGACATACACGGCGACGACAAACGCGCTCGTCCAGCTCGCGACGCCCGAGTTCTTGCAGGGCCGTATCGCCGGGCTCTATTCGTATCTCTTCTTGGCATCCGGGCCGATCGGATCGTTGCTCGTCGGATGGATCTGCGAACGCGGAGGAACGAACGTGATGTTCGAGGTTGCCGGCGCCTCAACGCTCGCGATTACGTTCGTCGGCATCCTTGCGCGGCCGTGGCCGATGCCTTCAGGGTTACGGTCCGCACCGCGTCGTAGAGCGTAGCACCGTGGAGCTTTCCCTGGTCGCGATCGAGATTCTAAACGGCATCGTTCTCGGCGTCATCTACGCGCTCGTTGCCGCCGGACTCACGTTGATATTCGGAATGCTCGACATCCCCAACTTCGCCCACGGTGCATTTTACGCGCTGGGCGCATACGTCGCGTACACGGCGATGACGCATGCCGGCTTTCCTCTTGCGCTGATTGCCGCGCCGCTCGCGGTCGGACTCGTCGGCATCATCATCGACGCCCTGTTCATCCGGCGGCTCGCGCGTGCCGGACATACATATCAGATTCTCTTCACGCTCGGGCTCGTGCTGATCGTGCAGGAAGCAATCGTTTTGATCTGGGGACCGAGTCCCCTCAGCGTCGAGATTCCGCATGGCCTGACCGGCGGCATCGCGCTCGGCGTCATCTCGTTTCCATATTATCGCGTGTTCCTCGTCGCTGTTGCAACGCTGTTGATCGCGGCGGTGTGGATCGTCCTCGAACGCACGAAACTCGGCGCGATCATCCGCGCAGGGATCGAGGATCCGGAAATGGTCGATGCGATCGGGTACGACGTCCAAGGGCTTTTCACGATCGTCTTCGGGCTTGGCGTAGCGCTGGCAGCGATCGCGGGCGCGCTGATTCTGCCGCTACGCGGCGGTCAACCCGCAATGGGGAACGAGCTCAACGCACTCTCGTTCGTCGTCGTCGTGATCGGCGGACTCGGCTCGTTTGCGGGTGCGGTCGTTGGCGGCATCCTGGTCGGTGTCGTGCAATCGCTGATGTCGATTGTCTTTCCGGCGGCTGACGAGGTCGCGATCTTCGTTGCGATGGCGGTCGTGCTGCTCGTGCGTCCGCAAGGACTCTTCGGGCGGCGATGAACGCGCGACGCTTGTCGTTCGCTATTCTCGTCGCACTGATCGCGGTCGCGCCGCTCGTCGTGCATTATCCGGAGCTGCTTACGCAAACGCTGATCTTCGGGCTTCTTGCCGCTGCGTTCAGTTTGTTGCTCGGTGAGCTCGGCTTTCTTTCGTTCGGACAAGCCGTCTTCAACGGACTCGGCGCATACGCCGCAGGGCTGCTGCTCGTTCACGTGGCGCACGTTCCGATCGTGCTTGCACTCATTGCGGCGGCATTGTGCGGCGCGACTGGCGCCGCAATCGTCGGCCTGCTCGCCAGCCAAGGCGCGGGCGTCTACGCAGTCATGCTGACGTTTGCGTTCAACGAGCTAGCCTACTATCTCGCCTTTCAGCTGCGCGACGTGACGGGCGGCGACAACGGATTGCGCGGCATCGTCCGTCCCACGCTTTTCGGACTCGACTTGAACAGCAGCGTTGCGTATTACTACTTCACCGCGGTCATCTTTCTGATCGTGTTCTATACGCTGCTGCGAATCATCGATGCGCCCTTCGGGCACGTGCTGCGCGCGATCCGCGAAAACGAAGCGCGCGCGCGCGCGATCGGCTACGACACGCGGCGCTTCAAAGTCACGGCGTTCGTGATCTCCGGCGCGATCACCGGAATCGGCGGCGCACTGTACGCGATGCTCTACGGTTTTGTGCCGCTCGAAGTCGTCGACTTCACGACGTCGACCAACATCGTCGTGATGGGGATTCTCGGCGGGATCGGCTCGCCGTACGGCGCGCTCGCGGGCGCCGGAATCTTCACCCTACTCTCGGACCGGCTCAGTCACGTTTGGGCGCACTGGCCACTGCTGCTCGGCATCCTGTTCTGTACCGTGGTCATGGTGCTGCGCGGCGGTGCCGTGCAGTTGTTGCATGTTAAGCGCGCGTAGTCTTTCGAAACGGTTCGGCGGCATCGTGGCGGTCGATGGTGTCGACCTCGATGTGAGCAAAGGGACGCTACACGCGATCATTGGACCGAACGGCGCGGGGAAGACGACTCTCTTCAATCTACTGGCCGGAGATATCGCGCCGAGCGAAGGTGCGATTGCGTTCGAGGGCCGCGATATCACGCGGCTTGACGTTCGCGAACGCTCGCACCTCGGGATCGGGCGAAGCTTTCAGCGCACCAATCTCTTTCGCAATTTGAGCGCGTATGAAAACGTTCGTATCGCCGCACAGTCACGGACGCGTGCAAGCTTTGACTTCTGGTCTGGAACGGATCGCTTAGGCGGCGTCAGTTCGCGCGCACGCACGGTGCTCGCGGAGCTCGGTCTGGAAGCGCTCGGCGACCGTCGCGCGGGCGAGCTGGCGGGCGGCGATCAACGTTTGCTCGAGATTGCAATCGCGCTCGCTACCGATCCGGTGCTGCTGCTCCTCGATGAACCCTCGCAGGGACTCTCTGGCGAAGACGCACGCGTATTACTCTCTCGAATTCGAGGACTCGCAGCACGTTATACGATCGTATTGATCGAACACAATATGCGGCTCGTCATGGAACTCTCCGACGAAATCACAGTGATGAACTTCGGCAGCGTTCTCGCACGCGGAACACCCGAAGCCATTCGCGCCGACGAACGCGTTCGCGCCGCGTACTTGGGGAAGCGCAACACGTGAGTCTCGTGCTGCGTAACGTTGATGCCGGATACGGCGATCTAACGGTCGTTTGGAATCTCTCGCTCGAGGTCAGTGACGGTTCGATCGTCGCGCTGCTCGGGCGCAACGGCGCAGGTAAGAGCACGACACTCAAGGCGATCATGGGACTCGTGCGCGCGCGAAGCGGCGAGATCGCGCTGAACGGCACGCGCATCGACGGCCGCACGCCGCACGAGATCAATCGCGCCGGCATCGCCTACGTTCCTGAAGAACGCCGGGTCTTCTCCGAGCTCACCGTCGACGAGCATTTGCGAATTGCGCGGCACGCGAATACAAAGTGGCCGCTCGAGCGAATCTTCGACCTCTTCCCGCAATTGCACGCGTTGCGCAGCCGGCGCGGACGCTTCCTCTCCGGCGGCGAGCAACAAATGCTGGCTATCGCTCGTGCGCTGGTTACCGGCCCGAAACTGCTTCTGCTCGACGAACCGTCGCAGGGGCTTGCGCCCGTGATCGTCGACACGGTCATGGACTCGGTGCAGCGCATGCGCTCGGAAGGCTTGAGCATTTTGCTCGTCGAGCAGGACGTCTCGATCGCGATGCACTTGGCGTCGCATGTCTACATTTTGGAAACGGGTGCGCTCGTCTACGCAGGAAGTGTCGACGATCTGCGCGCGCGCTCCGATCTGCAGGCGAACTATCTCGGCGTGGGATAAAGGCTGGCAACAGGGAGGACTCATGCCACAACATCTCACGCGACGCGACGTACTGAAGCTCGGAGCCGGTACCGCTGGTGCAGCACTCGCCCTTCCATTTACGCGCGCAAACGCAGCCGAAGGCGACGTTACGCTGTGCGGCATCTTTTCGCAATCGGGCGCATACGCAGTTTTTGGCCGCGACACGGACCGTGGAATCAAGCTGGCTCTCTCTGAAGCCGGCGGTAAGGCGCTCGGCCATGGGGTTCGCTACATCATTCGCGACGACCAAACAAATCCGGGCGTCGGCGTTCAACAGGTCAGCGACGCCATCGATCACGAGAACGCGAAATATTTCGTCGGCGTCGCTTCCAGCTCGGTCGGTCTCGCAATCGAACAAATCTGCGGAATGAAGCACGCTATGTTCCTGACCAGCGTCGGTGCGGATGACGTGACGGGCAAATCCTGCAATCCGTATACGTTCCGCTGGGCCGTTCCGACGTACGGTGCCGTCCGCGCGACTATGTATCCGTTCATCAAACGTTTTCCGAACGCGAAGCGCTGGTACACGATCACCCCGTCGTATGTTTTCGGCGATTCGCTCCTGAGCAACGTCCGCGACGTCGCGAAAGAGCACAATCTCGACGTGATCGGAAACGCGTATCATCCGCTTGGAGCGACCGAGTACTCTTCGATCATCACCGCCGCTATCGCATCGAAGCCGGACGTGATCGCGCTGCTCAACTTCGGCGGCGATGCGATCAAGACAATCAAGACGGCCCAGGAATTCGGCGTCAAGAACAACGCGAAGCTGCTCTACGTGTGGAGCGGCGGTTTGCTCGACTATCAGGGCATTGGTCCGGCTGCAATGGAAGATCTCTACATCGGTTGCCAATACTGGCATGACGCGAGTCCCGAAACGCGCAAAGCCAGCGAACCGTATCAAAAGGCATACGGCGAGCCGATGGGCTACGTCGGCGCGAGCGCATACATCGAAGCCAAGCTCGCACTGACCGGAATCGAGCGCGCAAAATCGATCGACCCTCTTTCGGCTGCAAAAGCGCTACAAGGCTACAGCTATACCGGCCCGACCGGTCGCGAGACGATCCGCGGTTTCGATCACCAAGTGATCAAGCCGTATTATTTCTTGCGCGGTAAAGGCGAGAAGGCGATGCAGAACCAGTGGGATTTCGTCGAGACGCTGGGTTCGGCGTCGTATCCCGTCCCGCAATCAGAGAGTCAGTGTCAGCTCGGCTCGTGAGCTCGAGCGGCGAGTTCCCGCAGCTCACGGTTGAAGCGATCCGTATCCTCGACGAACGGTGAGTGCCCGATGCCCTCGTACAGCGAGAGCCGCGCGCCTGGAATAACGACGGCGTTGTGCTGGGACGACGCGACGGTTACGATTTCGTCCTCGGTCCCGTGCATGCACGACACCGGAATCTGCAGCACGCCCAGCACATCGTCGTTGTCGAGCTTACGCCGGCTCGTTGATTCACGCGCGATCGCCGGGCATTGCTCCCCGATGGCGAGCAGCTTGACGCGATCGTTCTCAGGCAAGAGGGACGGATCGGCGACGCACATGTCAACGAAGCGTGCCATCGCGGGTCGCAGAACTTCCGGATCGGGCGAAAAGAGCGCGGGAAAGAGCGCTGCGAAATGCGCGCCGGTAAATCCGCGCGACTTCTCGCCGCCCTTGAGGGTCAAAGCACATACGAAGGCAATCGCGGCAACGCGATCGCTGCCATAGAAACGTAGATAGTCGGCAATCACGTAGCCGCCGTACGACCAACCCGCCAGCGTTACGTCGCGCAGCTGGAAGGCGTCGATGACGGCGGCGACGTCGTCGGCCCACAGTTGCGATTCCGCGTACGCTGCTGCCTCGAGGGGTTTATCCGACTCACCGTGCCCGCGCAAATCGAATGCGATCAGGCGGAAATCGCGCGCGAGATCGCTCGCGAGCTGCTTGCGCCAGGCAAACGAGGACTGGCAGTAGCCGTGGATCAGAAGAATCGGCGGGCCGGCGGGATTCCCTTCGTCGATAACGTGCAGGGCGACGCCGCCGCCTCCGATAACGCGCATGCCGTTATGTTCGAAGGTTTTGCAACGCGGCGCCTTCCCGGCGCTGACGGTATTCATATCAACGCCGCCATCGGCGGTAGCGGTCCGCCGCTTCTGCTTCTTCACGGCTATCCGCAATCGCATGTCATGTGGCACAAAGTCGCGCCCGTCCTCGCAAAGCAGTTCACCGTCGTTGCTGCGGATCTGCGCGGCTACGGTGACAGCGATAAGCCGCCCAGCGACAAGGAGCATCTCGTTTATTCAAAGCGTTCGACCGCGAGCGATCAGGTAGCGGCGATGCGTTCGCTCGGCTTCGAACGGTTTTCGGTCGCAGGGCACGATCGCGGCGGACGTGTGGCGCATCGCATGGCGCTCGATCATCCCGGCGTCGTCGAACGCATCGCGGTATTGGATATCGCACCGACGCGCGAGATGTTCAAACCGACCTCGTTTGAATTTGCAATGGCGTACTATCACTGGTATTTTCTGGCGCAACCCTTCGACTATCCGGAGCGCTTGATCGGCGCCGATCCCGAATACTACGTACGCGAGAAGATGCGTGCATGGTCACGCGGACTCGCGAGCGAGATCTTCTCCCCCGAAGCGCTGGCCGAATACATTCGTTGCTTCAAAGATCCGAAAACGATTCACGCGAGCTGCGAAGACTATCGGGCTGCGGCCACGATCGACATCGAACACGACGATGCGGATGCCGGCAAGAAAGTTGAAGAACCGCTCTTGGCGCTGTGGGGTTCGAAAGGCGTCGTGCAGCGCTTGTTCGATCCCATTGCGCTTTGGAAGCAGCGCGCGAACGATGTCCGCGGTGAAGCGCTACCCTCCGGACACTATCTTGCCGAAGAAGTTCCCGAGCAGACTGCGGAGCGTCTGCTTGCATTTTTTAAAGGCCAAGCATAGACGTTTCGCGCGCAGCGGCCCCGGGAACGGGTTTTCCATGCGGAAACCCGATGAAAACCTGAATGGCTCCTACACAGGCAAGCCGCGCGCGAAGAAAGACCCACAGCGCTCACTGCTAAGCGGTATTTTGGAAGATCCAAAGGCGACCGATCGCGGTATGGCGTCGCTCGACAAAGCATTGTGGGATGAATCTCGCCGCAAGAGTACGCCCGAACGCGCAGCCGAAAAAGAAGACTAAAGCTTGGAGCCTCCACCCGCGTCACGAAACGCCTCGGCCGTCGCGTCGTCTGCAGGTGTGAGGTAGCGCGTGTGCGCGCCAGGCCATCCGGCGACCGGAAAAACTATTGCATGTACGGCCAATAGGCCGTACATGGGATGCGTTATCGCGTACGGTTTCATCAAGTTCTCCCGGTTGAGCTCATCGAACGAGCTCACGTCGTGGGCAGCCCACAAACGTTCGAATTCCGAATGACCACGCATCGCGTCTAGCACAAGCTTTGCGGCCGGGCTTTCCGGATCGCGCGCGAGCGATCGCCTGAAAAGTCCTAAATTACGGCGCGTATGCTGTTCCCAAGCGCCGCCCATCATATTACGCAGCGCATCATCTTTGAAGGTGCGCCACACAACGTTGCGTGCGAGCCACTCTTCGTTCCCGTGCAAAAAGATTCTCTCCGCGACGCCGTTGGCGCGAACCCGAGTCAGCCATGGATCGTAGATGAGGACTGCAGCTTCACGCGTGTGCTTGAGGGAGTACTCGAGAGATGGATGTATCGGGCGAACGCCGCGCGGCGGCGGGGGTTCGCCGCGCACCAACGTGTACACGTAATCGCGCTCGACGCTATTCAAGCGCAAAGCTCTTGCGACTGGTTCGATGATACGCTGCGTCATCGCGCGATCGCGCCCCATTTCAAACAGCGTGTACCACTCGGTGCTGATGTCGGCGAGTTGCGCTACCTCAGAGCGCCGCAGACCGGGTGTCCGTCGCCCCCGAGTGTCGACACTAGGAAGGCCGACATCAACCGGCCTCAGCCGCGCGCGCCGCGATTTCAGAAAATCGGTCAGCAGCTCGCGGTGCGGAGCTTTGGGCATTCAGTACCGAGCTTTCGTGGGGAACCTTGTGGTCGGGGCATTCGCCATATACTGACAAATCCCGAAATACTTGACTACGACAACTAAAAGGTTGACAATCAGCCGGATGACTGCCGGAGAGACCAAGATAGCGGCGGTTCGGAGCTTCAACCGCTTCTACACCACGAAGATCGGCCTGCTGCGCGGAGGCGTGCTGCAAAGCAAATTTTCCCTCAGCGAAGCGCGCGTGCTCTACGAGCTTGCGCATCGTAAGGCGACGACGGCCGGCGAGCTCAGTCGCGATCTCGGTCTTGACCCCGGCTACCTCAGCCGCATCCTCCAGCGCTTTGCGGGTCGGGGCCTGGTCAGCCGGCGTCAATCGCCGACCGACGCCCGGCAGACCATGCTGACGCTGACGCCCCGGGGTGGCGAAGCCTTTGCGCCCCTCAACCAGCGCCAGAACGCCGAGGTCGCGGCGATGCTCGGCGAGATTCCGGAAAACGAACAAGAGCGCGCGATTTCCGCGATGCGCGAGATACAAACGGCATTCTCGCCCGCAGCAGGCGCGGAGCCGTACATCATTCGTTCGCATCAACCCGGTGACATGGGTTGGGTAGTATCGCGTCACGGCGCGCTATACGCGCACGAGTTCGGCTGGGATATCACGTTTGAAGCCTACGTCGCCGACACGGTCGCCAAATTCATCCGCGAGTTCGATTCTAAGCGCGAACGGTGCTGGATCGCCGAACGCAACGGACGTAATGTCGGCTGCATTTTTCTCTTCGAGCGGGACGAGAACGTCGCGCAGCTGCGCATGTTGATCGTCGATCCCGAAGCGCGCGGTCTTGGCATCGGACATCGCCTCGTCGACGAGTGCGTTCGTTTCGCGCGGCAGTGCCGCTACGTGAAAATGCTGCTATGGACGATCGACATCTTGTCAGCTGCGCGCAAAATCTACAAACAAGCCGGATTCAAATTGGTCGAATCGACGAAGACGCATGCGTTCGGGCACGATCACTTCGATGAATGGTGGGAGCTGCCGCTCATCAAGTAGCGCATTTTGTCACTCGCGCGGACGTCTGACCACGGCGTCAAGGTCGCTGACAAGAGCCAACGAAAACCAAGTCGACAATGATGACGTCGTTTCAGCGCCTAGTTCTCGCGCTCATAGTCATCTCAATCATAATAGTTCGGCCGGTATGTGCCGCGCAGACGGAAATAACCGTCGGCGTGCGAGATCGCATGCACGCAACGCTCGTGACACCAGATGGACCGGGACCGTATCCCGGCGTGTTGATTCTTCATAGCAGCGGCGGCTTGGAAGACGCCGATCTTGCATTCGCGAACAGGCTCGCGGGCGAAGGCTACGTTTGCCTCGTTCCGGCGTTCATGGCGGCATACGGTCTGAGCGCGCAATCGCGGTTTGATGCCTTCACTCGCGACGGTGACGCAATCTATGCCGATCTCGTGGCTGCGCTCGCGACGTTGCAAAGCAATCCCAAGGTGCAGGGCGCAAAGCTTGCCGCGGTCGGTTTTTCCGCCGGCGGATACTTCGCTGTATGGCTGGCGCTGACGGACAAGGTAAACGGCGCGGTCGGTTATTACGGGGCGTATTCCGGCGCCGGAACCGATAAGACGCTGACACGCTTCGAAAGGCTCGCGAGCGCTTCGAGCGCTCCGGTTTTGATCTTGCACGGCGCAGATGACGCAACGGTGCCCGTTGCCGCTGCGCTTCGGTTGGCGAGTATTCTCGAGAACGTCAAGGCGCCATATCAGATCCAGGTTTATCCCGACGCAGGTCACCTCTTCGATCGAGCCTCACCGCCGGTAATCGGATTCATGCACGGTGCGCGCGGGCCCGCGCGTGGAGGCAGCAGCAGCGGCGATTCAAAAGCGAATGTCGACGCCTGGGCGCGGACTCTGGATTTTCTTCACTCGTACACGAGCGCACACTAAAAATAAAAGAGCCCCCGATTTCTCGGAGGCTCTTCGATGTCTACTCGCTTGCGCGAGATTACATCATTCCGTCGTAGCCGCCCATGCCGCCGCCGGGAGGACCACCGGCGTCTTTCTTGGGTTCGGGCTTGTCGGCAATCAGCGTTTCCGTCGTCAGGATCAGCGAACCGATCGACGCTGCGTTTTGCAGTGCCGAACGCGTGACCTTGAACGGCTCAACGATGCCTTGCTTGAACATGTCGACGATCTCGCCGCTCATCGCATCGAATCCCATAGGGGCCTTCGCTTGCTTGACGCGGTTGACCTCAACGCTGCCTTCGAAGCCGGCGTTCTCGGCGATCTGCCGCGTGGGCTCTTCGAGCGCACGACGGATGATGTCGAAGCCGATCTTTTGCTCGCCGCCCAGCGAGCTGACTTTCTTGTCGAGCTCCTTGAGCGCATGAATCAGTGAGGCACCGCCGCCGGGGATCATGCCCTCTTGAACTGCCGCTCGCGTTGCCGAGAGCGCGTCCTCGATGCGATGCTTCTTCTCTTTGAGCTCAGTCTCGGTTGCTGCACCGACTTGGATCACGGCGACGCCGCCCGAGAGCTTCGCAAGACGTTCTTGCAGCTTCTCGCGATCGAAATCGCTGTCGGTCTCATCGATCTGACGCTTAATCATCTCGATGCGGCCCTTGATAGCATCGGACTTGCCGGCGCCATCAACAATCGTCGTCTCTTCCTTGGTGATTTTAACCGTCTTGGCTTGGCCAAGAAGATCCGGCGTCACTTTGTCGAGCTTGAGACCAAGCTCTTCGCTGATGACCGTACCACCGGTGAGCGTAGCGATGTCCTTGAGCATTTCCTTGCGGCGATCGCCGAAGCCCGGCGCCTTGACCGCAACCGACGTGAACGTTCCACGCAGCTTGTTGACGACGAGCGTCGCAAGCGCTTCACCTTCGACGTCTTCCGCGATGATGACGAGCGGCTTCTGAACCTGCACGATCTTCTCGAGCAGCGGCAGGATGTCGGCGATTGCCGTGATCTTGCGCTCCGTGATCAGAAGGTACGGATCGCTCAGCGTCGCTTCCATCCGCTCCGAGTCCGTAACCATGTACGGCGAGATGTAGCCCTTGTCGAACTGCATGCCGTCTTTGGTCTCGACTTCGGTCTTCATCGACTTCGACTCTTCAACCGTGATGACGCCGTCTTTGCCGACTTTCTCCATCGCGGTTGCAATCAGTTCGCCGATCTCTTTGTCGTTCGCCGAAATCGATGCGACGTTCGCAATCTTCTCGCGCGTGTCGACTTTTTGAACGAGCTTTTCCATCTCTTTGACGGTCACTTCGACCGCTTCGTCGATGCCACGCTTGATTTGCAGCGGGTTCGAACCGGCGGTGACGTTACGCAGACCTTCGCGGATGATCGCTTGCGCGAGCACCGTTGCGGTCGTCGTGCCGTCGCCGGCGATGTCGTTCGTCTTGGACGCCACTTCTTTTACGAGCTGTGCGCCCATGTTTTCAAATGTGTTGGGGAGCTCGATCTCCTTGGCGATCGTCACACCGTCGTTGGTGATCGTCGGAGAACCGAACTTCTTGTCGAGGACGACGTTGCGTCCTTTGGGTCCGAGCGTTACCCGGACTGCGTCGGCGAGAATATTCGCGCCGCGCTCGAGAGCGCGACGCGCGTTCTCATCAAAAATGAGTTCCTTAGCTGCCATGTTTCTTTCTTACACCCCCGCCGGGACGCCGCTCAAAATTAAGAGCACGTCCTTTTCAGAGATGATGAGATACTCTTTGCCCTCGATTTTGACTTCGGAGCCCGAGTATTTTGAGTAGAGTATGCGGTCGCCGACTTTCAAGTCCATCGGGACCTTGTTGCCGTTATCAAGAATGCGTCCACTCCCAACGGCGATGACCTTGCCCTCTTGGGGCTTTTCCTTGGCCGTATCGGGCAGGAACACGCCGCCGGCCGTTTTGTCGGCCTGCTCGATGTGTTCGACCACCACGCGATCGCCCAGAGGCTTACCTATCACAGACTTCCTCCCAAACAAAATGCAAATTCGAATATGCTTCTGGCACTTGCAGTCAGAGACTGCTAGGCGCCGAACCAATTTAGCAGACCCGGCATCAGAGTGCAAGTAGTGAGGGGAGGGTCGTTCGCTCGCAGAGGGGCTCTCGGGCGGACGGACCCTCCCCTATAAGCGCAGCCGTGGAGGCAACCAGGCTGCTAGGCTTTCCTTAGGGGGTTCCTTTCCCGCGCCAATCGTAGCCCCGCGACGCTTGGAAAGGCCTCCGAGTACCCTGAGCTAAGGCTGAGATATGCGCGCGATCCTCAAGTCCCGCCCCGCCGCCGGCGTCGAGTTCACCAAAGAACAGCCGGAACCGGAGATCGGACCCGATGAGGTCCTCGTCCGGGTCGGGGCGACCTCGATCTGCGGGACCGACGCCCACCTCTACGCCTGGGACAAGAGCGCCCAAGCCTTTGACCCCACGCTCCCGCTCGTCATGGGGCACGAGTGCGCCGGGACGGTCGAACGGATCGGTTCCACCGTGAAGAGCCTGCGCGTGGGTCAACGGGTCGCGGTCGAGTCGCACGTTTTCTGCGGGGCGTGTTACATGTGCCGCACCGGCAACGCCCACAACTGTTACGCGATGAAATTGCTCGGCGTCACGCGCCCGGGAGCATTTGCGGAATTCGTCGCGTTGCCGGAGCGCGTCTGCTTTCCGCTGCCGGACGAATTGTCGCTCGAGCTGGGCGCGCTCTTCGAGCCGAGCGGCTGCGCCGTGCACGCGATACAGCGCGCGGGAAATCTCGACGGCTGCAGCGTTCTGATCACGGGCGCCGGACCGATTGGATTGGTGTTGATTCAGCTCGCGCTCGTCATGGGCGCGACCTCGGTCGTCGCGCTCGAACCCAATCCGTTCCGGCGTAAGCTCGCCGAAGCACGCGGTGCGCGTGCGCTCGATCCGTTGGCGCCGGGTTTCGATCTCGACGGAATCGTGCGCAAAGACTACGCGCGGCACGGCGGCTTCGACGCCGGCTTTGAGATGTCGGCCGCGCCCGGAACGCTCGAAACGTTGCTGCGCGGCGTGCGCCGTGAGGCGTCGATCGTGTGTGTCGGACTTCCGAACGAACCGATTCCAATCGACATCGCGGCCTTCATTAGTAAGAAGATGATCGTCCTCAAGGGGACTTTCGGTCGTCGTATTTGGGATACGTGGGAGATGCTGCTTGCGATGGTCCAATCCGGAAGGCTCGATCTTTCCGGTATGATTACGCACCGGCTCGGCCTCGAGGAATTCGATCGGGGCATTGCGCTCTTGAAGGGCGATTCCGCAAAGGTGATCATCTCGCCTAATTGAACGGTCTGGGCGCATGGCTGGCGTGCGCCTCGAATCCGTATCGAAGAAGTTCGGAAAGGCTGTCGTCGTTCACGAAATGACGATGGATATTCCGGACCGCGAGTTTCTCGTGTTCGTCGGACCGTCAGGCTGTGGGAAGACGACGACGCTGCGCATGATCGCCGGACTCGAAACGATCAGCGACGGCAAGATCTTCATCGGCGACCGCGTCGTCAACGACGTCGAGCCGCGCGATCGCAACATCGCGATGGTCTTCCAGAACTACGCACTGTACCCGCACATGAGCGTATACGAGAACATGGCCTTCGCGCTCAAGCTGCGCAAGATGACGTCGAGCGAAATCGACGGTCGCGTCAAACGCGCCGCCGAGATTCTCGGCATCACGCATCTCTTGCAGCGCCGCCCGAAAGAAATGTCGGGCGGACAGCGCCAGCGCGCCGCGCTCGGCCGCGCGATGGTCCGCGACCCCGCCGTGTTCTTGATGGACGAGCCGCTCTCGAATCTCGATGCGAAGCTGCGCGTGCAGATGCGGGTCGAGCTGGTACAGCTGCATCGCCGCGTTCAAACCACGACGGTGTACGTCACACACGACCAAGTCGAAGCGATGACGATGGGCGACCGCATCGTCGTAATGAACGACGGCATCATCCAGCAGACCGCGGTACCCAAAGAATTGTACGATCATCCGGTCAACCGCTTCGTCGCGGGCTTCATCGGTTCGCCGCCGATGAATTTCATCAATGCCGATCTCACGCGCGAGGGCGATCGCGTCTACGCGCACGGCAACAGTTTCAAGACGCTCTTGCCGGCAGCGCACAGCGCGAAGCTCAGCTCGAACGGCAACAAGATCGTCCTGGGCGTCCGGCCGGAAGACGTGCGTGTTGTCGCGTCACCCGAAAGTGATTCGAGCGCAAACGGGCGCGTCGACGTCGTCGAACAACTCGGCGCCGAACAGCTCGCCTTCACCGTCGTCGGCGATCAGAATCTACTGCTGCGCACGAATCCCGACATGGTTCTTGCAGCCGGCGCGAACGTCACGCTCGCGTTCAACGTCGCAAAAACCCATGCATTCGATCCCGTATCGGGAGCGGCTTACTTCTAGTCCATCATGACGCCGCCGTCGACGTTGAGCATCTCGCCTAATACATAGGAAGATTTCGGCGAGAGCAGCCACGCGATAGCTTCGGCGACTTCTTTGGGATCTGCGATGCGGCCGATAGGATGTGCGGCGATCGAGAGCGCGCGGGCTTCGGCGGTCGGCATCACTTGCGTGCCCATCGGCGTATCGGTGCCGGCCGGACACACACCGTTGATCCCGATGCCTTTCGGTCCGAAGACGCGCGCGGCATTGCGCGTCAATGCGATCACTGCGCCTTTACTGGCGGAGTACGCCGCAGTACTTGCCAGATCCGCCGCCCCGTTTGCCCGCGACGCTCGCGACCGTGCAGATGCGTCCGCCCGTCTTCATATACTTGACGGCTTCACGAATGCACAGCCACGTGCCGACGACATTGACGCGATAGATCTGCATCCAGCGCTCGACGCTCAGCTCGCTGAACGGCGTTGTATCCGCGATGCCGGCCGGCGTCGCGAGCGCGTCGAGTTTGCCGAACGCTGCCTGCACGTCCGCGAATAATGCAACGACCGAGGCTTCGTCGCCGACGTCGACCTTGAACGACTTGCCGCCGCATTCTTTCGCAATCGCATCAGCCGCGGCGAGGTCGAGATCCGCGACAGCGACTTGATAGCCGGCTTCGCCGAGAAGCCGGCAGAGGGCAGCCCCAATTCCACTCCCGCCACCGGTTACGACTGCAACTTTCATCGGAACGGCCCTTCGACTTCGCTCAGGGTGACACCGGCGTGGCGACGAAGCGACCCTCATGCAGGCTCAGCTCGAGATCGATCTCGGCGCGATCGCGGCGAACGTCGATGCGATCTCGCAGTTCGTGCGGCCGTCGAAATTTGCGGCGGTTGTCAAAGCGAACGCGTACGGGCACGGCATCGCTGAAGTGGCTCGCGCCCTCCAGGATCGCGTCGAACGCTTCTGCGTTTACGAGGTCGCGGAAGCCGTCGCGTTACGCGAAGCCGGAATTCGTGCGCCGATCCTAATCATGGGTCCGATCGAATCGAGCGACCTCGATATCGCACACGCATCGAACGCAGCGATCACGCTTTGGGACACGGGCACGTATGCGCGGCGCGTCGCAAGCGTCGCGCGCCGCCGCAACAAGAACTTTGCGGTCCATGTGAAGATCGAGACCGGCGTCTCGCGCATCGGCCTATCGCCCGCGGGTGCGCCCGCAGCGATCGACGCCTACACACGCACTCCCGAGCTCACGCTCGAAGGCGCGTATTCGCATCTTGCTGCCGCCGAAGAGCTCGATTCCGATTTCACACTCGTTCAGCTGGCGCGTTTTCAGGAAGCCGTGAAGAGTGCGCCGCCCGGCATTCGCCACATTGCAGCCTCGGCTGCAGCGATGCTATGGCCGCAAACGCGTCTCGACATGGTTCGCATCGGAATAGCGCTCTACGGTTTGTGGCCGTCGCCCGAAACACAAGCGCGCCTCGGTGATGCGATTCCGCTGCGACCTGCATTGCGTTGGACGACGCGTCTTGTTTCGGTTCGTGACGTACCAGCAGAAACATCGGTTGGTTACGGTCGCACCTATCGAACGACGGCGAACGCTCGTATCGGCGTGCTTCCAATCGGTTACGCGGAGGGAATTCCGCGCGCAGTCAGCAGTCGGGGCGCCGTTTTGATCGACGGAAAACGCTGTCCGATCGTCGGTCGCGTGTGCATGAATATGACGATGGTCGACGTGACGAGCGTCACTTCTGCAACGCCGGGGATGCAGGTGACGCTGATCGGACGCGACGGCGATGCAATTTTGAGCGCAGAAGATTGGGCAAACTGGGCGGGGACGATCGACTACGAAATCGTCGCACGTTTGCCGCATCACACGCCGCGGGTGTTCGTTACGTAGCGGCGAAGCGGCCGGGCATGTCTCTGCTGGTGCGCTATCATGAATTATTGTCGGCAGCTGCATTGCGGCGTTACGTCATTACACTCGCGACTGCGCCGCTGCTGGTCGTTGTCGCACTCGCATTCGGCAACTACAGCGTAGGACGATGGCCGATTACAGGCATCATCGCCGCTGCACTCATTTCGTCGTTCGCAGGAACGCTCGCCCTGCGCCGCTTCCTTGCACCCGTTAGCATTGCGTTGCAGGCTTTCGAGCGCGGCGAACGTGATTTCCGCAAACTCGGTCAAGTCTGGTCGCGCCTACAGTGGTTTCCGCTGTTCGTTTCCGTTTTGATGGCGGCGCTCTACGACATCATCATTCTCGCCGCCGTACCTCTTGGAAACGCGCTCGCCGGTGAATCGCTCACGCGTAATTTTCAAGAGACTCCGCTGCTATTGGCGATTGCGACGATCATCGTCGCGGTGCCGACATATTTGAGCAGCGAACAGGCGAGAGCAGCCTTGGTTGCACTCGTTGCCCAGAGCGTCTCGATCGACGTCCCGTCCAACGATCGCCGGGAAGGCGGCCTTGCACGCCGGCTCGGCGTCGCGGTCGGCGCAATCGTCATCGTCATCTTGCTCGTAATGGCGTCCGGGATGCTGCACATGGCATCGCTGGTGCGAATGGGCGGCGATCCGAGCGAGGGCTACCGGCTCGCGATTCTGACGATCGTCGCCTCATGCGGGACGGCAATCGTCTTCGCGGTTGTGATCGGGTGGTATCTGAATCTAAGCATCGTACAGCCCGTTCGACGGATTGCCGAGCTGCTGCGACGCGGTCAGGACGGCGACGTTGTTGCCGCTCAAGAGATGCGTTACGAGCCGCAAGCACCGCACGAGATCGGTAACCTCGTTGCAGCCTTCGTCGCAACCAACGTCGCACTCGCCCATTTGGCGGAAGATTCCATTCGCATCGCGCACGGCGATCTCGGCGTCGAAGTCATACCGCGTTCGCGCGGCGATGTGCTCGGACTCGCGCTCCGCCGCTTGGTCGAAACCGTACGCCGTGCGTTCGGCGATGCGCATCGTGTCGCTCGCGCGCTCGAAGGCGAAGCGACGGCGCTGCGCGAGCGCGCCTCCGAGCTTTCATCGGTTTCAGCGCTCACGGCGAACGATCTGCAATCCTCGAGTGCAGCGATGCGAGAGATCGACCTGACCTTTGGCAAAGTCGTCGATGCGACGGGAACCGTGCGGCGCGTGGCACGCGAATCGCTTGCGATCGCAGGCGAGCTCGGACATGCCGCAACGATCACTTCAAGCTCGCTCGATCATCTCGAGGAAATCACCGCGCAACGTTATGGCGTCGTTCGCAATGCATCGGAGCTCAGCGGACGCGCGGGCGAGAACGCGGCCGAAGCTACGGCGGCGCTTACGGAAGCCTCCGTTGCGTCCGGCGCGGCCGCGACGACGATGGACCGGATGCAGGAAGCGATGGTATCGCTCGCCGCGGCGTCCGCTCAGATCGGCGCAATTGCTGTAACGATCGAGGAAATCTCCGATCAAACGAACTTGCTCGCACTCAACGCCGCAATCGAAGCGGCGCGCGCGGGCGAGCACGGGCGCGGATTCGCAGTCGTTGCCGATGAGATTCGCAAGCTTGCGGACAGCTCCGGAACAGCGACAAAAGAAATTTCCGGACTTATTCGCAAGACGCAGGCCGACATGGAGCGTGCCGTTACGGAAACGCGGGCCGGCAGCACCGCCGTTGCACGCGGACGCCAGCGAACGATTGCGGCTTCGGAAGCACTCGCGAGCATCGTCTCCGATATCGAATCAATGCGCGCGCAAATCGCGACCGCTGCGCAACTCGCCGGCTCGCAATCCGATATTCGCGACTCGTTGCGCGCAGCAAGCCGCGAGCTCGAGACGCTGACTACGCGGAATCGCGATCTTGGCGCAGTCCTCGACACGACGATCGAAACGCTCGTGGATGCGTCCGAGCGCGGACGTCTGGCGGCGGATCGCACGACGCGCAACGTCGAGGCACTTGCCGAAGGCTCGCGCGCCGTCGCAAAAACCGCCGAGCAATTCCAAGACATGACCTTCTCGCTGCACATTGAAGCCGCACGCCTCAGTCAAACCGTAGAGATGTTCCACGACGAGACGGCCGTCGACGATCAGGTCCCGACGGCGGTTATCGCTTCCTCTAAGTCGATCGTTCCTTCGTAAACCGCGCGTCCGACGATCGCGTGATCGACCGTCGACGGCGTCCCCTCGCGCAGCGCGATCAAGTCGTCGATCGTGCGGGCGCCGCCGCTCGCTGAGATCCGTACCGCCGCCAACTTCGCGACGTGCGTGAGCGCGCCGAGATCGTACCCACTCCCCATCCCATCACGTGCGATCTCCGTATAGATAATGCGTTCGACACCCCAGCTCGCCACGTCGCGCACCAGCGCATCGCGCGAAACGTGCGACTGCTGCTGCCAGCCGCGCGTCGCGACACGGTCGCCGCGCGCATCGATCCCGGCGATCAGCCGTTCCCTGAAGCGTTCGATCAACATCCGCGCGCCGGGCGGATCTTCGACCAGCAGCGTTCCGATGATCACTTCGGTTGCGCCCGCGGCGAAACGCGCTTCGATATCGGCCGGCCGCCGCACGCCGCCGCCGGTTTGAACGCTTACGCCCGTTGCTGCGCAAATTGCACGCAGCGCTGCGAGATTCTCGCCGCTGCCGAGCGCGCCGTCGAGATCGACGACGTGCAGCCGGGTCGCGCCGGCACGAACGAAGGTCTTCGCGCGCGCGACCGGATCGGCGTCATACGATTTCTCCTGCGCCGGATCGCCTTGCCTTAGGCGCACACATCGTCCGCCGCGCAAGTCGATTGCCGGGACAACGAGGATGGAGCGCGCGAGCAGGTCCATCCCCACAATTTCCCGCAAACAGCGCGCGTGTTCCTCGCGCTCGCGTTCAGTTTAACGTTTTCTCTCCAGGCAAACCATCTCGTCATCCCGATCACGATCGACGGTATGCCGACATACGCGCTCTTCGATACGGGCGGCGGCAACGCGATCGACCCGCAGTTTGCACGCAAGCTCGGACTGCGCGTGCGACCCATCGGCACCGCGTCCGGCGCGGGCGAGCAAACGGTCAAAGCCTCGCGGACGCACGTCAACACGCTCGGCTTCGGTTCGCTCGTGCTCCACGATCAGGAGTTCGCCGTGCTTCCGCTTCCGGGATCGCTGACAGACGGGAACGGCATCTCCGTAAATGCGATCGTCGGACGCGAGATTTTGGCGCGTTACGTCACCCGCGTCGACTACGACGCGCAGACGCTCACGTTCACGCCGCCGAGCGATTTCCGATATGACGGATCGGGTGTGGCCGTTCCACTCCAACTCGGAACGGACGAAGCAATCGTGCGCGCCTCGATCGACGGACTGACCGGTTCGTTTCAGATCGATACGGGCTCTTCAGCGTCGCTGATTCTGACGTCGCCGTTCGTCGAGGCGAACAAACTCCGCGAGAAGTATCAAATGGCCGGAAATCTGATCGTCGGGCGGGGAATCGGCGGCTACTCGCGCGCCGATCTCGCGCGTGGCAAGCAGCTGCGCATCGGAGAATTCACGGTCGACGACATGGTCATCGATCTTTCGACCGATACCGCCGGCGCGTTCGCCTCGCGTTGGGTCGACGGCAACATCGGCAACGACGTCCTTGCACGTTTCACGATGACGCTCGACTACCGCAATCGCGTGGTATACCTCGAGCCCAACTCACGCACGAACGTTCCGACGCCGCCGAACCGCGCCGGCATGTACGTGCAGAACGACGACCGCGCCTATTTCACCGTTGTCGACGTACTCACAAATGGGCCGGCGTTTGAAGCCGGCTTACGAACCGGCGACCGGATAACGGCGATCGACGGCATCCCGGCCTCGAACGTCACTCAAAATGATTTCTGGCAATTGATGTACGGACCGAGCGGTGCGACGCATGTCTTCACCATCGAGCAGAACGGTGAAATGCGCTCGCTCAGCGTGACGCTGCGAGATACGGTGTAAGAAAATTATCGAGAAGGCGTCCGCCGACATGTTGACTCTTCTCAGGATGAAATTGCGTGCCGACGACATTTCCGCGCGCAACGATCGCTGAAAACCGTTCGCCGTAGGTACAAGCGGCGATCGTCTCGTCGCCAACCGGCGCGTAATACGAGTGCAAGAAGTACACGAAGTCGCCGCTGTTGATGCCTTCGAGAATCGGATGTTGGCCGAGAAGTTCGAGCTCGTCCCATCCCATGTGAGGGACGCGCGGCGCATTCTCGAGTCGCTTGATCGTTCCGGCAAAGACGCCGAGACCAGCGTGGTCGCCGTATTCTAAGCTGCGCTCATAGAGCACTTGCATCCCGATACAGATTCCGAAGAACGGCCGGCCGGCGCCGATGAATTTCTGTAGTGCGACGTCCAAGCTATTTGCACGCAGTGCACGCATCGTCGCTTCGAAGGCGCCGTCGCCCGGAAGGATAGCTGCGTCGGCTTCGTGTAGCCGCGCGGGGTCGCCCGTAACTTCAAAGGGCGCGTTTCTTCGTCGCAGCGCGGAGACGAGCGATCCCAGATTCCCTCCGCCATAATCGACGACTGCCAGCATTACAGGCGCTCTGAGCCGGGGGCTTGTCCGAGACCTTCTTAGGGAACGAGGAACACTGCCGTGCTACGTTTTTGCGGGATCGTCCTTACCCTGGTCGTTATGCTCGCCGTTCCAGCAGCATCAGCCGACAATACACTCACGGTTCCCGCCGGCTTTACGATCACGCGTATTGCAAGAGTTCAAGGTGCGCGCGAGCTGGCGGTCGCACCGAACGGCGATTTGTTCGTCGGCACGCAAGGCAGCGATGTCGTCATCATCGCTCATCCCGACACGACGCCGGCCGCACCGCACATTTTCGTATCGCTTCCGGATCAGCCCGCAGCCGGTGTAACATTCGGTGACGGCACGCTGTACGTCGGGACGCAATTCGGCGTGTGGAGCGTTCCTTACAAGTCCGGCGACGAAACGGCTAGCGGCGAGGCGCACAAGGTCGCGTCGGTGCGGACCAGCGGCCGCTCGAGCGATCACATCACGACGTCGGTCGCCTTCTCGAAAAACGTTTTGTACGCGAGCGTCGGCTCGTCGTGCGACGCGTGCGACAGCGAGCTCGACAACACCCGTGCAACGATTCAGGCCATGCAGCCCGATGGAAAAGCAATGCATCCGGTCGCCGTTCACGTTCGCAACGCAATCGCGCTTGCCACGAATCCGAACACGGGAGCCGTGTGGCTCGGCGCCGCCGGTCAAGATTACTTACCCGATGGGCATCCTTATGAGATCGTCGATCCGTTCACGCTACACTCGGGCGTTTCGAATTACGGCTGGCCCGGATGCTACGAAGACAATCGCTCGGACGGAAAGCACGATTGCCGCCTGATGACAGTTGCGCGCGTTGCGCTTCCGGCGTACATCACGCCGATCGGGATGGCGATCTACCCGCAAGAAACGAACGCTGCGCACGCCTTTCCGGCTGCGTATCGCGGCGGTATCTTCATCGGCACGCACGGATCTTGGCACAAGCCGCTGCGTCCGCCGCGCGTATTGTTCGTGCCTTTGCACGGCGATGAGCCTGCAACGCCTGTTGCGTGGGGCGATCCCGATCGACAGTGGCGCCAGTTCGTCGGGGGCTTTCAGAATGCCGACGGCGGGCGCGTTGGTCGAGCCACCGGCATCGCCGTGGGAAAAGATGGTGACCTTTACGTTGCAGACGACGCCGCGGGAGCGGTTTATCGTGTACGCTACGGTAGCTGATTAAGAATGGAATACTAACATGAAATCCAACGTCGTTCTGGTTGCAATTCTCGCCGGCATCGTCGGCGGCGTCTCAGGGACGATCGTGACACTCAATCTTGCGCCGCACCGCGTGCTGGCTGACAACCTCGACGACCAACAGCGCATCATCGATGCCGTCAAGCACAGCGAGCCGTCCGTCGTCGCGCTCAACGTCACCGCTAACGGCACGCGTATCGCACCGACGAATCCGCTCGGTATGCTCTTCGGTGTCCCAAGCGGCGAACGCGTCGTACCGTTTCATGAAATGGCGTCGGGCTCCGGCTTCGTCTTCGATAAAGAAGGACTGATCCTAACCGACGATCACGTCGTTCACGGCGCGCAAAAAATCATCGTTGTCTTCCAAAACGGCGACAAAATACCGGGCAAGATCTTCGGTGAAGACTATAATAACGATATCGCGCTGGTTAAAGTCGAGAACTATGCGAAGCTCCCGCCGCCGCTCGAGCTCGGCGATTCCGCTACAGTTCAGAAAGGCGAATGGACGATCGCAATCGGCGAACCGCTCGAGTTGACGCAAACGGTCACCGTCGGCGTCGCCTCGGCGTTCGGACGCGACGAACAAATCGAAGGTGAGGACGGCGTACAACGCACCTTCCGCAACTTGCTGCAAACTTCGGCGCCGATCAATCCTGGAAACTCGGGTGGCCCGCTCATCGATCTCGACGGTCAGGTCATCGCGATCAATCAGTCCGTGGCGGCACCCGCGCAGGGTATCGGCTTCGCCGTGCCGGCCAGCGTCATAAAGACGAGCGTCGCGTCGATTCAAGCACATCCGGGCGTGATGAACTTAGCGCCGAGTGGTTTTCTCGGCGTGCAACTGATTCCGATCGACAATCAGGTGCGTAAAGCGCTGCACTACAAGGGGAACGGTGCGGTCGTGCTGGGCGCAATCTCCGGCTCGCCGGCCGCAAGCGCAGGCTTACGCACCGGCGACGTGATTCAAGCCGTGAACGGCAAGAACGTCACCGATTCGAAAACGGTCATCAAGATCGTCGGCGCGCTCAAGCCCGGCGAAATCGCGCGCGTGCGCATTTGGCGGAAGGGCAAAACCAAAACCGTCAACGTGCGCTTAGGGTCGCGTCCTCTAGGCTAAGTTCCGCCAACCACTGTAGGTTCGGAAGGCATCGGCTTGCCGCTGGTCATCGGCCGGCCCTCGCTTCCGATTGCACGTTTCTCAACGGGGACATAATCGCGTCGTTCCGGGCCGCAGTACAGCTGACGCGGACGTGTGATGCGCTGATCCGGATCTTCGATCATCTCTTTCCACTGCGCGAGCCAACCGACCGTGCGTGAGACTGCGAACACAGCCGTGAACATGTTCTCGGGGATTCCGATCGCACGCATCACGATACCCGAATAGAAGTCGACGTTCGGGTAGAGTTTGCGCGAGACGAAATATTCGTCACTAAGCGCGATCTTCTCGAGCTCGACCGCGATCTCGAGCAGCGGATCGTGCTCGTGTCCGATTTCCTTGAGCACCTCCTCGCAAATCTGCTTCATCACTTTCGCGCGCGGATCGTAGCTTTTGTAGACGCGGTGGCCGAAACCCATGAGGCGGAACGAATCGTCTTTGTCCTTCGCGCGCTTGATAAAATCGGGGATGCGTTTCTTTTCCCCAATGATCTCGAGCATCTTGATCACTTCTTCGTTGGCGCCGCCGTGCAGCGGTCCCCAGAGCGACGAGATGCCGGCTGCAACGCAGGCGAACGGATTCGCGCGGCTCGAACCGACGGTGCGAACCGTCGAGGTCGAGGCGTTCTGCTCGTGATCGGCTTGCAGGATCAACAGCGCGCGCACGGCCTTTGCGAAGACCGGATTGACCGTATATTCCTCGGCCGGAACCGAGAACATCATGCGCAGGAAGTTCGCCGGATAGGTGAGATCGTTGCGCGGATAGACCATCGGCTGCCCGAGCGCGTACTTGTGCGCGGCGGCCGCAATCGTCGGCATCTTCGCGATCAGACGATAGATCGAGATGATGCGATGCTGCGGATCGAACACGTCAGTGCTGTCTGGATAGAAGGCCGAGAGTGCGCCGACGACACCGAGCATGATCGCCATTGGATGCGCGTCGCGGCGAAAACCACCATAGAAACGCAGCAGCTGCTCGTGCACCATCGTATGATGCTTGATCTCCCAACGGAAATGCTCGAGCTCGACCTTGGTGGGCAGCTCGCCGAAGAGCAGCAGATAGCAGACTTCGAGATATGTGCTCTTCTCTGCAAGCTGATCGATCGGATAGCCCCGATAGAGCAAGATGCCCTGATCGCCGTCGATGTACGTGATCGTCGAGCGACAGGCGGCCGTGCTTCCGAAGCTGGGATCGAAGGTGCAGTAACCGGTGTCTGCGAGCAATTTGCGTACGTCGATGACGTCGTTACCGTACGTTCCCTTGTAGACCGGTAGATCGGCGATCAAATTGCCTCGGTCGTCGACGAGCTTGAATTTTCGCGTATCCTCAGGCACTTTGATCTCCTTCCATTACTCGAGAACGCCTTTGGTTGAAAGAATATCGCTGCCCGTAATCGTCTTGGCTTGCGCAAACGAACGGGCGAAAGCTTTGAACGCCGCCTCACACAGATGATGATTAACATGGCCGCTCATCTGCACCAGGTGGAGATTGAAGCGGCCATTGTCGGTTAGGGCTCGGAAGAACTCGGCGACCATCTCGGTTTTCATGTCGCCGAGATCTTCAGCCGTGAAGTTGACGGCAAAATTAAGGTACGCGCGACCGGAAAGGTCGACGCTCCCAGCGACGAGTGCATCGTCGAGCGGTACCATCATCGAACCGAAGCGCGTGATCCCGCGCTTCTCACCGAGCGCCTCATGGAGAGCTCGGCCAAGTGCAATCCCAACGTCCTCGATCAGGTGATGATGGTCCATGCCGTCGCCTTTGGCGACCAAGACCAACCCGAAGCCGGCATGTGTGGCCAGCGAGGTCAGCATGTGGTCGAAGAACTTGACCCCTGTGTCTACCTCGATCGGCCCGGGCGCGAGGTCCAGGCGGAGGGTGATTTGGGTCTCCTTCGTCTTCCGTTCGACCGAAGCACGGCGTGCCTCAACCATAGCCTAGCGGTTTTCTGTATCTAGAGGCATTTTACATCTACTCTCTACCCGACGTTCGTTTGAGGGACCTTGCCCTTCAGCCGGCGGCCCAGAGCGTACCCTACCAACCGGTCGACCAGCGCTTCGTACGAGATTCCGGCTACCGCCGCCTCGTCGGGGATCAGACTATTCTGCGTCATGCCCGGGAGGGCGTTGACCTCGAGGATGTACGGCCGCCCCTCCTTCGAGACGATGAAGTCGGTGCGCGAGTAGTCGCGCAATCCGATCAGCCGGTGGACCGTGAGCGCGAGCATCCGGATACGTGCGGCCAGATCCTCGTCGATCGGCGCTGGGCACAGATGCCGGCTTCCGCCCGGCGTGTATTTGGCGTCGTAGGTGAGGAAGTCGTCGCTGGAAAGAATCTCCACGACCGGCAGCGCTTCGTCGCCCAAAATGCCGCACGAAAATTCCCGCCCGGCGATGTACTCTTCGGCAAGCACTTGCGCGTTGTGAGTGCGCGTGCTCGCGACGACCATCGCGTGCGTCCACTGTTCGTGCGTTTTCACGAGCGTGACGCCGGTGCTCGAACCTTCGTTGCGCGGTTTGACGACAAGCGGTAAGTCGAGCGAACCCGGCAAGAGCGGCAGCGCACCGCCGCCGAGATCGTACGCGTCCCAATTCGGAGTCGGCAAACCTTCGGCAGATAAAATCTTTTTCGTGACGTGCTTGTCCATTGCAAGAGCGCATGCAAGAATTGCGCTGCCCGTGTACGGCAAGCCGAGCCATTCCAGAATTCCTTGAATCATGCCGTCCTCGCCGCCCGGACCGTGCAGCGCATTGAAGACGACGTCAGGTTCGAGCTCGCGAATATTTTCGATGAAATTCTTGTCGAAATCGAGCGAGCGCGCCGGATAGCCGAGCTTGTCGAGTGCGCGTAAAACGTTCGAGCCGCTCGCGATCGAGATTTCGCGTTCGGTGCTCGTACCGCCCATGACGACGGCGACTTTCGGGCGCTTTACGGGCATATGAACTCGCCTACCAAGTGCACTTCCAATTCGAGATCGACGGCGAAACGTTCGTGCACCGCACGCCGCACGCGCGCGAGAAGCGTCGTGACGTCTTGGGCCGTCGCACCATCGACGTTGACGATGAAATTCGCGTGCAGGCGTGAGACTTCGGCTCCCCCGACGCGCCACCCCTTGGCTCCGACCTCTTCGATCAGCTGCCCCGCATGGTTACCTTCCGGGTTGCGAAAACAGGAACCGGCGTTCGGAAATTGGAGCGGTTGCGTCTTCTTGCGGCGCACGAGGCGCTGCTGCATTTCGCCGCGCACTTCGGCGGGTTCGGCGCGTTCGAACGCGAGCGTGACGTGCGAGACGATGGCGTCACGCGCAAGCGACGTGCGGCGGTAATAGTACTGCGGCGTGACCGCGTGCGCATCGGGCTTAGACGGCGTTTGAATCCACACGTCGCGCACGAAATCGCCCATCTCGCGATCGGTCCCCGCGTTCATCCGCAGCGCGCCGCCGACGCTCCCAGGAACTCCGGCGAGCGAACCAATCCCGCGCGCGCCGGCCGATGCTGCCTGCGCGGTCAACAGCGAGAGCGAAGCGGCCGCGCCGGCGCGGACGATGACGGTCCCGGCTTCCGAGGTGGCGTCGACCGCCAGCGAAGCGTACTCGCCTCCCAGTCGCAAGATGATTCCGCGAATTCCGCCGTCACCGACGAGCAGATTGGATCCG
The DNA here is from genome assembly GCA_963715815.1 of Vulcanimicrobiota bacterium. Lineage (GTDB taxonomy): Bacteria > Vulcanimicrobiota > Vulcanimicrobiia > Vulcanimicrobiales > Vulcanimicrobiaceae > JAFAMS01. Next base: position 3,260,948 of record OY970278.1, read on the forward strand.
CTCCCGAGGACGAACCAGGCGATACCGCGCCGCACGCACAGGCGCAGGACGAACGCGACCTCATCGGTCGATTCGATCGAGACGAGCGCGTCGGCCGGGCCACCGATTTTCCAGGAAGTGAACGGCGCGAGCGGCTCGTCGAACCGGACGCGCTCGCCAAAGCGATCCGCGAGCTCTTTGCGCTCGCGTTCGCCGATGCGGCTCATCGTGCAGCGAACTTCTGCGCGCTCTCCGTAATCGCGCCGGCGCCCAACATCAGGACGAGCGAACCCGCGGGTGCAGTAATTTTGAGCGCCGCCGGCAACGCTTTGACGTCCTTGACGTAGGTGACGTCCGTCCCGCGTGCGGCAAGAGGCTCACCGATCGAGCGCGAGCTCACGCCGTCGATCGGCGGTTCGGACGCAGCATAAATCGGCGCGAGGATCACATGATCCGCTCCGGCGAGCGCATCCGCGAAATCGCGCGCCAGATAGCGCGTGCGCGAGTAACGATGCGGCTCGAACGCGACGATGAGCGGTCCCTTGTGATAGCGGCGTGCCGTTTTGATAGTCTCGCGCACGGCGGTTGGGTGGTGTGCGTAGTCGTCAACGACGCTGAGGTCTTTTTCTCGCAAGAGAAATTCGAATCGTCTGCGCACGCCGGAAAAATCGTCGAGCGCGTCGGCAACTTTTTCAAATGACAATCCGAGGTGCATGCCGATTGCAATCGCTGCCAGCGCATTTTGCACGTTGATCTCGCCCGGCACATGCAGGCGTAAGGTTCCGAGAGCCATGCCGCGCAACGAGATCGACGTTCGCGTTCCAAAATCTTCATAAGCGTCGACCGTTGCGTGAAGATCGGCCTGCCAGGCGTTGATGCCGTACGCAATGAGCGGAACGGTATTTTGGCTTCGAGCGATCTCCTCGCTGTATTGATTGTCGACTCCCGCGACGAGAAGACCGTCGCTCGGAATCTTGGCAACGAAACGCTTGAACGTCCCGAGCATCGCTTGCCATTCACTCTCGAAGCGAATGTGATCGTTCTCGATATTCGTGATGACCGCGATCGTCGGATTCAGGTGCAGAAACGAACCATCGGACTCATCGCTCTCGGTGACGAACCACTCGCCTTTTCCGAGACGCGCGTTCATCCCCGTATCGATCGGTTCACCGCCGATTGCGACGGTCGGATCCAGACCGCATGCGGCCAAGACGTGCGCAATCATTGCCGTCGTCGTCGTCTTGCCGTGGGTCCCCGCGACGGCGATCGTTTTCTTTCCCGCAGTCAACTCTGCAAGCATCTGTCCGCGCGACGTGACCGGAATGCCGAGCTCGGTCGCGCGCTCGAATTCGGGATTCTTCTTGTCGATCGCGGAGCTGACAACGATGCGCGTCGCGCCCTTGATGTTTTCGGGGCGGTGTCCGATGTTAATCAGCGCACCTTCGTCACGGAGCTTCTGGATCAATGGTGTCTGCTTGACGTCGGAGCCGGTAACTTTCTCGCCGCGTGCGAGCAGCAACCGCGCGATTGCGCTCATCCCAATCCCGCCGATCCCTACCAGATGGGTCACGGACGGCTACTTTCTGCAACAGCCGGCGCACTGCCCTCGCGCAGATTGCGGACGCGGCGCACGATCATGGCCGTCGCATCGGCCGGCGCAAGCGCCGCAGCGCACTTCGCCATCGCTTCAATTCGCTCGGGAACGAGCGCTTCGCTGAGCGCATAGTAAAGCACGTCGCCGCTGAGCTCCGCGTCGTGTAGAAGCCGCGAAGCGCCGCTCTCCGCAAAAAAACGTGCATTGGCGCTTTGGTGATCTTCGGATGCGAATGGATAGGGGATCAACAGTGACGCGCGTCCGCTCGCCGCGAGCTCGGCCAGCGTCGAGGCACCCGCTCGCGCCACAACCAGATCGGCTGCAGCATACGCCGGCGACGGGTCGTCAAAATACGGGACGAGCGTGAAGCGGCTGGGCCGCTCGGTCAAACGCGCTTTCATCGCCTCATAATCGCGCTCGCCGCAAATGTGCACGATCCACCACGGGGCCGGTACGCCACGGCTCGTCACCATGTCGAGCACGGCATCGTTGATCGAACGCGCGCCTTGGCTCCCGCCGAGGACGACGACAACCATCGCGTGCGCGTGGGAATCGATTTCGAGCCGTTCGCGCGCGCGTTGTTTTGGCAAGAGCGCCTTGAATTCGGCGCGCACCGGGACTCCGGTCACGACGGCTTTGCCTTTGAACGCGTCAGGAGATGTCCAGCTCGCCGTCCACACTTCGTCAACGAGTGGGCCTAAGAGGCGATTCGTGAGACCCGGCAGCGCGTTTTCTTCGAGCACGGTCAACGCCGGGTTGATGCGGCGCGCCAAGCGCATCGCGCGCGCTGCGGCGACGACCGGAAACGTCACGTATCCGCCGCTCGCGATAACGACGTCAGGACGAAAACGCGCGAGCGCATTCCCGGCCACGGCAAGTCCGGCTGCATTTGCGCCGACGGTCGCGAGCAGTCGTGGTGAGAGACGGCGCGCGAGCGGTTGCGATGGAATCAATTCGAGCGGAATGCCAGCCTTCGTAACGATTGTGCCTTCGAGTCCGCGCTTGGTTCCGAAGAAAACCGATGCGTATTCTTCACCACGCGCCCTGCAATCGTCACGCAGCGCGGCATCGATCGCCAAACCAGGATAGATGTGCCCGCCCGTGCCTCCGCCTGTTACGACGACCCTCACCGCGACGGTGCGGTACGGCGCGACCGACCGACGTTCAAGATCAACGCCACCGCGACGAGACTGACGATCAGCGAGCTGCCGCCGAACGAGATGAACGGCAGTGGAACGCCGGTTACGGGCCACGACGACGTCGTTACGCCGATGTTGACGAAGGCTTGAATCACGATCAGCGCAGTACAGCCGACGACCAAGAAAAATCCGAACTGATCCGGCGCCGCAAGTGCGATCTTGATCGCGCGATACGCGAAGCAAATGAAGAGCGCGATGACGAATAGCGCACCGAGCAGGCCCAACTCTTCACCGACGATTGCGAAAATGAAGTCCGTGTACTGTTCGGGCAGATAGAAGAACTTCTGACGCGATAGTCCTAGGCCCACGCCGAACAGGCTGCCGCTTCCAAGAGCGAGCAGCGATTGCACGATGTGAAAGCCCGTGTTCTGCGGATCTTTCCAAGGATCGAGAAAGGCAAGGATGCGCGCGCGCTTGTACGGACTCGCAAAGATTTCGAAGATAACGAAGGGCGCCGTCGCGAGAACGACCGCGATGAGATGTGGGACGCGCGCGCCGGCAATGAACATGATCGTGAACGCGGTGAACACGACCAGCGTTGCCGTACCCATGTCGGGCTCGACGAGCACGAGCGCAGCAAGTGCGAAGGTAACGATCAGGAGCGGCCACAGTCCGCGCGTCAGCGAGCGAATCCGCTCTTGCCGGCGGCTGATCGCAGCTGCTAAGTAGACGATTAGCGCGAGCTTCGCAAACTCCGACGGTTCAAACTGAAAACCGCCCGCACCGATCCAGCGCCGTGCACCGCCCGAGACGATGCCGACGTGCGGAATGAGCACCGCGACGAGCGCGAGCATCGCCGCGATCAAGATCGCGGCGTCCACCCTTCGCAAAACGCGATAGTCGAGCTTGTACGCGACCGCGGCGCAGATCAGCGCGACAACCAGCCACATCAGCTGCCGCTTTAGAAAATACGCAGTGTCATGATGGAATGCGTACGCCGTTGCGCTCGAGGCGCTGAACACCATCACGAGACCGAGTGCGACGAGCGAACCGACGATCGCGACAAGCGCGGCGTCAGGCGGGCGCGGCGTATCCGGACCTGCGTTCAATGCACCGCCTCTGTCCCGCGTTCGAGACGTTTGACTGCAGCCACAAAGGCCTCACCACGCGCTTCTGCCGATTCGAACATGTCGAACGACGCACAGCCCGGCGAGAGCAACACGACGTCACCCGGCTTGGCGAGCTCCGAAGCAGCCTCGACGGCATGCTGCATCGAGTCTGCGCGCACGACTTTGGCGCGCTTGATGACGGACGCCATGTCGTCTGCGGCCGCACCGATCAAGACGACGGCGCGCGCACGCGATGAAACAGCTTTCCCGAAATCTGCGAAATCGGTGCCTTTGGCTTTGCCGCCGGCGATCAAGACGATGTGGCCATCATCGAACGTGCGGAGCGCCGCGATGACGGAACCCGGATTCGTCGCTTTGGAATCATCGATGTAGCGAACGCCGCCGATCTCGGAAACTTCGGTGAGCCGGTGCGGCAATGCTTTGAAAGAAATCACGCTTTCGCGAATCTTCTTCGGCTGGACGCCGGCCGCAAGCGCCATCAGCGTCGCAGCCATGACGTTGTCGACGTTGTGTTGGCCGAGCAGCGGGATCTCATCAACGTCCATGATGTCGATCGGCCGCGGATCCCCCGTCGGCGGCGCGTAGACAACCTTTTCATTGTTGCGCAGATAAAGCGTCGAGTTGCGATGCGGATCGCGCGAATACCACAGCGCGCGGCACTTGACGCGTACAGCGCCTTCGCCTTCGGCGAGCAAACCGATTCGCTCGTCGTCAAGATTTCCGACGAACGTGTCACCGGCGTTCTGATTGGCGAAGATGCGAAGTTTTGCTTCGGCATACTCGTCCATCGAGAAATACCGGTCCAGATGGTCAGGTGAAATGTTGATGATCGACGAGATGCGCGGCTTGAAGCTGCGGATCGACTCGAGCTGGAACGACGAGACTTCGGCGACGACCCAGTCGCTCGGCTCGGCCGCGAAGGCCTCTTCGATCAGCGGATTGCCGATGTTCCCGCCCACGCGCGCTTTCTTATTCGAGCCGCGCAAGATATGACCGACGAGCGAGGTCGTCGTCGTCTTGCCCTTCGTTCCGGTAAGCGCAATGATCGGCGCTTTGCACAAGCGGAAGGCTAGCTCGATCTCGCTATAAACCGGGACGCGCGCACTTTGTACGCGGCGCACGAACGGCGAGTTCAGCGGGACGCCCGGTGAGAGCACGGCCGCATCCAGCTCGCCCAGAATCTCGTCGATCTTGTCCGGCGCTACGAACGTTGCTTTGAGCTTCTTCAGCTCCGCGAGTGCCGACGTCAGATTTTCTTCGGCGCCCTCGTCTGTCGCCCAGATCTTCGAACCCAACTCGTGCAGCACGCGCGCGCTCGAACGCCCGCTTTTCCCCAAACCGATTATAAGGACGCGCTCGAATCCGGGAATCATTGGCGCACCGTTACGAGAGCGGCGCCGGCAAGCGAGCACAGCGCCGAAGCGATCCAAAATCGTGTGGTCACTTTCGTCTCCGGCCAGCCTCCAAGCTCGAAGTGATGGTGCAAAGGACTCATACGGAAGATACGTCGCTTCGTCATCTTAAATGAAGCGACTTGAAGAATAACCGAAATCGCCTCGGCGGCGAAAACGCCGCCGATCAGGATCAGCACGAGCTGCATTCCGGTCAAGCATGCGCCGCCTGCGAGTGCGGCCCCGAGCGCCAGCGACCCGGTATCGCCCATGAAAACCTTCGCCGGGTGCAGATTGTAAGCTAGGAACGCAACCACGCTGCCGATCATCGCCAGCTCGAACACGCCAACGTCATTCCGTCCGCTCGCGAACGCTACGTAGCTGACGACGGCGAGCGGCGGGACGATGGTTCCGCCGGCAAGTCCGTCGAGGCCGTCCGTTAGATTAACGGCATGCGTTGTCGCCACGATCGCGCAGACGCTGAGCACGACGAAGATCGCTGTCGAAACCTCCCCAAGTCCGAAGATCGCCGGCTGTAAACCGGGCTGCGTTGCGAGCACCATCCACACGAAGCCTGCGGCCGCAACGCCCGTGAGCAGCAGCTTGGTGCGCGCACGCATTCCGCGGTTGCGTCCGACGCGGATCGCTATGATGTCGTCGGCGAAGCCGATCGCCGCACAGGCGACGACTAACATCACGAGCGCAAGCGTGATGGTACTGGGCGCCGCAATCAACGCAGCGACGGGGCCGAGCAAGAAAAGCACGCCGCCCATCGTCGGCGTTCCGGTCTTCGTCTGGTGCGTCTTGGGCGCGTCTTCGTACGCCGTCTGCTTCGCCGAGATCGCTCGCAAAAACGATATTAAGGGACGCCCGAGCGCGAACGCCGCAACGAGCGCGCCGCCGAATGCTGCCGCCGCGCTCACTCCCATAACGGATTCGCTCCCAGCGCGCGCCACTTTAAAATAACAATCGGCGTTTGTTGATCCGAGTTTCCGTGCGGGTTTCCCAGCAATGCGCGCTCGACCATCTCACGCGCGACGCCGGCCGACGCGCCGAGCACCTTTGCAATGCGCAGATCGTTGGCATCGACGACGGCGCACCCCGCACCGAGACGTTCCGCGCACGCACGCGCGAAGCCGTCCGGATCTTCAGGTCCAAGCACGATGGCTTGTTCGTAGGGTGGCATCGTTCCGGTGTAACCGTCGATCGTCGCGATCGCTTCTCCCAGCCGTTCGTAGAGCACGCCGCGCTTTCCGCGCATGCGTCCGACGACGTGTGCGGCGACGGCGCTTAGAACGGCAGGCGTTCCGACGCGGTCGATCACGAGCTGCATCGATTCTGGCTGGCTGAGCGTCGCCATCGCGCCTGCCTGACGGGCGAGCGCATATGCGAGCCGAGACGGACGCACGTATTCGGCGCCGATAAATTGGCCTTGTGCGATCGCGAGCGCCGTTTCGCTGATCGCAACGACATCACCGGACTGCACCATGCCCGCGGTCGCTTCCGCAACCAGCTCGACGAGATCGTCGCCGCGCGCAACCAACCGCGTGCGAATCGGCAGCGCAACGAGACCTTCGGGGAGCTCACGCTCATGGACGGAGAGCTTTGAGGCCACCAAGGATCTCCTCCATCTTATACATCCGCGAGCCTTTGAGCAAAATCGAATCGCCGTCGCGCATGTTCACGCGCAGCCACTGCATCGCGTGGGTATTGTCGTCGTACGGCACGATCGAAAGCGGATCCATGCCGGCGCGTACGGCACCCCGAATGGTTGAATCCGCGTGTTCGCCGCCGATAAGCACGACGTCGATCCCGCATTCCTTCACCGCCTTACCGATCGCTTCGTGCATCTGTGGCGACTCGACTCCGAGCTCGGCCATGCCGCCAAGAACTGCGATCCGTCGCTCCGCATTCTCCGACGAAAAGGCTCGCAGCGTCGCAAGCGTCCCCGAAAGCGATGCATTATACGCATCATAAACGAGATGAACGCCACCCGGCAGTGACATGCGCTCGTAGCGTCCGGGCGGAAGCGTAAGTTTGGGAATCGCCTCGACAACTGCTGCGGGCGTCATTCCGACTGCGCGCGCCGCGGTGGCGGCCGCCGCCAGATTCGCAAGATTGTGCTCGCCGGGCAGCGACGTCGACATTGCAAGCGTTTCGGCCCCGGCAGCGTCGGCAAAAACGATCGCATCGCGCGACGGAATCAACGTCGCCGGCAGCAGAACCGTCTCGAAGACGGTCTCGCCGGCGCCGAACCAGCCCGGCGGGCGCGGTAACGTTGCGAAACGCCGGCGTGATTCTTCATCGGCGACGTTGAGGATCGCAATCGCGCCGGTCGAGAACAGACCCCATTTCGTGTCTGCGAGACGCTCGCGGGTTTCGAAAACTTCGAGATGGGCTTCGCCAATGTTCGTAAGGATGCCGAGATGCGGCATCGCAATATTGCAAAGCTCCGCGATCTCGCCGTCGTGCCGCGCGCCCATCTCGACGACGACGATCCGCTCGTCACCGTCGAGCGCGAGCAGCAGCTTGCTGACACCGATCTCATTGTTCTCGTTTTGCGGCGTGGCTGCGAGCTTCGTTCCGAAGAATGACAACAGCTGCGCGAGCAACGTCTTCGTCGTCGTTTTTCCGGTGCTCCCGGTGATCGCGATGACGATCGCGTTCGAGTGCGAGCGTGCCGCGGCGCCCAGCGCCATGTACGCCCGCAGCGGATCATCGACGACGATCCCCGGTTTACCGTTCAGTAAATTTTCACGCGGGACGATCGCAAGCGACGCGCCTTTCGCGAATGCATCGCCCGTAAAATCGGCGCCGTCGAAATTCTCGCCGGGCAGCGCAACGAATGCATCGCCGCGTTCGATATGGCGCGTGTCGGTGACGATGCGGACGCTCTCCGCCGGTGGCGTGCCGACGGGTCGACCGCCCGTAGCATCGCACAGCTCGCCGAACGAGAATCTCAAGCGAGCGCCGCGCGAACTTCGTCGCGGTCATCGAAATGCGTGCGTGCCGCGCCGATGATCTGATAATCTTCGTGCCCTTTGCCGGCGACGACGACCACATCGCCTTTGCGCGCGCGTTTGATTGCCGCTCGAATCGCCGCCCGGCGGTCGAGCTCGACCTCCGCCTTAGGCGCACCCGCGAGAATCTCGCGTGCTATTGCTCGAGGATCCTCTGAACGCGGGTTGTCGTTCGTGACGATCACGACATCGGCGAGATTGCTCGCGATCGTTCCCATTTGCGGACGTTTACCCGCGTCGCGGTCGCCGCCGCAGCCGAAGACGACGAAGAGCTTCCCGCCGTCCATTGTTTCCCGGGTCGCGCGCAGGACGTTCGCAAGCGCATCCGGCGTGTGCGCATAGTCGACGATCGCGACAACGCCGTCGCGCGCGTAGCGTTCCATCCGCCCCGGTACCGGCGGCAAGCCATGGAGTGCAGTCGCGGCTTTCTTCAAATCGAGATCGAGCGAGCGCGCGATCGCAAGCGCGCACAGGGCGTTGCGCACGTTGAAGCGTCCGGGCAACGGGACTTCGACGCGGACGCCGTCGACCGAGAACGTGCTCGCATCAGGACGCAGCTCGACGTCGCTCGCGCGCACATCGGCCTGCGCTTCGAGCGCATACGTAATCACCGGCGTACCGCGTGCGCGCAGCTCTTTCGCCCAGCTGGCACCGTGCGCATCATCGACGTCGAGCACGGCGCGCTCGGCGAGATCGAAGAGGCGGCGCTTGGCTACAGCGTAGGCATCGAGCGTCAGATGAAAATCGAGATGGTCGCGGGTAAGATTCGTGAAGGCGCCAACTGCAAAACGAATGTCGTCGACGCGATGCAACGCGAGCGCATGCGAAGAGACTTCCATCGCGACTGCCCTTGCTCCGAGATCGAGCATGATCGCCAGCGTTTCTTGCAGCTCGATCGGCAGCGGTGTCGTGTTCTGCAAGCCGCGCGTCCATTCGCCGTACGACGCGCCGAGCGTCCCGACATAGCCGGATCGGATCCCGCATGCGTCGAGCAGCGCACGCGTCATGTGCGTCGTCGTGGTCTTGCCGTTCGTTCCCGTGATGCCGATGACGCGCAGCTTGTGCGACGGCTCAGCGAAGAATTGCGCGGCCAAACGCGAGAGCGCAATGCGTGTATCGGCGACCCGAATAATTGTGGCGCTTCCGTCAGCAGGTTTGCGGTCGACGACGACTGCACGTGCGCCCGCAGCGATCGCGTCCGCGATGAAGCGATGGCCATCGACGTGCTCGCCATGAAGGGCAACAAACATTGCGCCCGGCCGGACGTCGCGTGAATCGGCGGAAAGCGTCGCGATCGCGACACCCTCGACCGGGCCGTCGACGTCGGCGTCCGGAATTGCCTCGAGTAAGCGGGCAAGCGGCATCATCGCGCAGCGACCTTCGCGCCGCGTTTTGGGGGAACCAAGCGGGCCGGTGGGGGCGCCGGATAGATGCCGGCATGAATCATCGCGAGCTGCGCGAGCTTGGCAAAGACGGGCGCCGCGACGATGCTGCCGTAGTACGCGCCGCGCGGTTCGTCGACTTTAACAAGGATGACGTAACGGGGATGCTCGGACGGAATGTATCCGATGAACGATGCGATGTACGCGCCGGAAACATAACCGCCGTTGCCAACGACTTGCGCCGTTCCCGTCTTACCGGCGGTCGTGTAACCCGGAACCTGCGCGGACGGGTTTCCCGTTCCGCGTACGACGACGGTGCGCAAGAACGAGCGCAGCGTCGCCGCGGTTTCCTGCGACATCACGCGGCCTTCGAATTCGGGCCCATAAGTGCGAACGGTTTTCCCGCCTTCATTCAGGACCGCCCGAACCATATGCGGCTTGACGAGCATGCCGCCGTTTGCGATCGCGCAGTACGCACGCACCATTGCAAGCGGCGTCGTCGAGATGCCCTGACCGAAAGCAATCGTAGGGAGCGATGTTCCACTCCACTCATCGAGCGGCGGAAGAATTCCGGGACTCTCGCCCGGTAAATCGACGCCCGTTGCATCCCCGAAACCGAATTTGCGAATCTCGCGATACTCGGCCTGAGCGCCGATGCGCATCCCAACTTCCGCCGCGCCGACGTTGTGCGAGTACGCGATGATGTCTTCGAGCGATTCCGTGCTCGATGCCAACGGCATCTCGTCTTCCGCGTTATGAATGACGCTGCCGTTGATCTTTATCTGGTCGAGTGCTGCAAACCGCGACTTCGTGTTTACTTTACCGCTCTCAAGTGCTGCAGCGGCGGTGATGAGCTTGAACGTCGATCCCGGCTCATAGGCATCGGCGATCGCGCGATCGCGCCACGCATCCGGCTTTGCGGCGCCGTAGTGTGCGGGGTCGAAATCGGGGGCGTTGGCCATCGCGAGAATCTCGCCCGTGCGCGGATCCATGATGATCACGGAACCGCTGCGCGCGTGGAATGCCCGCACCTGTGCGTCCAAGAGTCGTTCGGACTCAAACTGAAGATAGCCGTCCAGCGTCAGCACGAGGCTGTGTCCCGGATGCGGTTGGTCGATGACGTGCTGCTGTCCGAACGGCAGTGCGCGCTGAAACGGATCGGCTTCGAGCATCATTTTACCGGTCGTGCCGCGCAGCACGTTGTCGTACGAATACTCGACGCCCGAGAGTCCGTTCTCATCCATACCGACGAAACCGAGAACCGTCGATGCCAGCCGTCCCGACGTCCAGAAACGGCGGCCCGTCTCTTCTTGAACGACATTTACGCCTTGAAGATTGAGCGCGCGGACGCTCTGCGCGACGTCGTGTGCGACTTTGCGTTTGAGCCAGCGAAAATGCGTCGGCTCGTCGAGCGCCGCGACGATCTCATTGGGCGCGTAGCCGAGAATCGGAGCAAGCTTTGCGGCTGCCTCGCTCTTATCGGAGATCTGCGAAGGATCGGCGTAGATGCTTTCCGATTTGAGCGAGCGCACCAAGACCGTGCGCGTGCGGTCGTAGATCGTGCCGCGGCGTGCAAAAATCTCGATCGTCTGCGCGCGTTGCTCGAGCGCGACACGTGAGTAGAGGTGTCCGTGCAGCACCTGAATATCGAACAGGCGCCACGTCAAAAACAAACCGATTAGGGCGAAGAGCCAGAACGTGATCTTCGCGCGGTCCGGAGAGATGCGCACGAGCGCGCCGCGCGCTCGCACTTCTACCTCCGAAGCCAGCCGAGAAACGCGATGCCGCCGGCTCCATCGTCGTGGGGCGGGGGAGCAAGCGTAACGATTTCAAAGCGCGCCGGATCGCGCATTCCGAGCTGGGCTGCGACTTGGGAGAGACGCTCGCGTGATTCCAAGTGCGCGATCTGATCGTCGAGGCGTTGCACGTCTTGTTGCATCACGGTACGTTGACTCTCGGCTTTTGCAAGCGCGTAGTTCAGACTCGTGAGGTTCGACGTCAGCATGACGTACACCATGACTGGTGCGAGAACGAGCGCGACGATGCTCAGCACACGCGCGGAACTGCTGTAGTGCGCCAGCAGCGACCGCCGTCGGCGGCGATAGCGTCCGTGCTGCGGTGGGCGCGGCTTGCGTGCGGGCGCTTCGAGCTCGGGCTTGCGCTCTATCATGCTAGCCGCTCCGCGACGCGAAGTTTGGCGCTACGCGAGCGTGGGTTGCGCGCAAGCTCGTCGTCGCTTGCGACCATGGGCTTGCGCATCAGCGGATTCAAGCGCGGATCGCTGCGCATCTTGTTCTTGATAATCCGATCCTCCAGTGAGTGAAACGCGATTGCGACGAGACGTCCGCCGGGACGCAGCACCGTCGTCGCGGCTTCCAAGCCTTCCTCGAGTGCGGCAAGCTCATCGTTGACGGCGATGCGCAGCGCTTGAAACGTTCGCGTAGCCGGATGAATGCGCTCGCGCTTGCCGGGACGATGAACGGCGCCGCTGACGATGCGTGCCAGCTCGCCCGTCGTTTGCGGATGACGCAGTTTGATCGCGTGCGCGATTCTGCGTGCACTGCGTTCTTCGCCGAAATTGAAGATGACGTCGGCGAGCTCGCGCTCGCTGCTACGCTCGATGTACTCTGCGGCAGTGAACCCTTCGCTCTGGTTCATTCGCATATCGAGCGCCGCGTCCGAAGCGGACGCGCTCAGCGAGAAACCGCGCTCGCCGACGTCAAATTGCATGGAGCTGACTCCCAAATCGAAGAGGACGCCGTCGATCCGCGTGATCTCGCGGCGCGCAAGCTCCGCTTCCAGCGTGCGAAAATTCGCGTGCACGAGCAGCAGTCGTGGATCGCTCGGCAGATCGCTGCGCGTGTGGACCGTCGTGTCGATGTCGAATGCGATCACGCGTCCGCGCGGCCCGAGGCGATCCAATATCGCTTGCGTATGACCGCCCGCACCGAACGTTGCATCGACGTACGTCCCGCCGCTCTGAACCGCGAGCCCGTCGATTGCTTCCTTTAAGAGAACAGGAATGTGCAATCAATAGAGTCCCAGCTCGGTGACGAACTTGGCAAAGTCGTCGGCGTCCAGGGCGCCATCCGGATATTTCTCTTTGGCCCAAATCTCGACGCGCGTCAGCGAGCCGACCGTCACGACGTCGCGCTTGATGTCCGCGTAGGCGCGCAAGTGCGCCGGGATCGCGACGCGGCCTTGCGGATCGCACGACGCTTCCTCGGTGTTTGCGAAGATGTGGCGCACCAGGCGGCGATAGCGGCCATCCTTTATAGGTGCGGATTCCAGCCGGCGCAGAACTCGGCCCAGCTGACGGCGGGATAGAGCGCCAAACACGGCTCGGGCTCCGCGATCGTTAGGAAGAAGCCGGCGCCAAGGCGCTCGCGGAACCGGGCGGGCACGACAAGGCGACCCTTGTCGTCAAGGGCGTGCTCCACGGAACCGGTAAAACGCGGAACCTCGCCTGGCACGGAATACCCCACACGGCGCCATTAGCTACCACTCGGAACCACTATACGCCACCATGCTCTGTGGGGCAACGCCGA